>NZ_CM174421.1:4355000-4420076 GCF_057835245.1 Stenotrophomonas sp. GL_111 | reverse complement strand
CGGCAATAATCGTCTGGGGCCAGCGCGCAGGCGTGAGAAACCGCCGCACCACAGGCCGGAAGGGGGAAGAATGGATGGCGCAGACTACCACCGACGAGGGGGGCCGGGAATGGTTGTCCCAAAGTTATTCACAAAATGATCCACAGCTATTGCACAGCCCGATGAAATCCCGTAGGCCACAACACTTGACGGGACCTCGGTGGGGTCTATAGAATTTCCGGTTCTTTCCGTCCCCTTCATATAGAGGCCCGCATGGCCACCAAGCGCACTTTCCAACCCAGCAACCTCAAGCGTAAGCGCGACCATGGCTTCCGTGCCCGTATGAAGACCGCTGACGGCCGCAAGATCCTGTCGCGTCGCCGCGCCAAGGGCCGTAAAGTCCTGAGCGCTTGATTGCAATGCCGCTTTCCGCGGCAGACGCAATCCTGACTGTGAGCAGTTCCGACCCGCGCAAGCGATTTCCTCGCTCTGCGCGGGTTCGTACGCGTGCCGAATATACAACGGTCTTCAACGGCGCCCGCCGTGTGTCCGATCCGCTGATGACCCTGCACTGGCTGAATGGCGATACGCCGGCCAGGTTGGGTCTTGCGGTGTCGCGCAAAGTCGATCCCCGAGCCGTGGGTCGCAACCGAGTGAAGCGTGTGTTGCGCGATGCCACACGCCATCTACGGCCGTGGCTGAGTGCCGGCGATTATGTCGTCGTCGCCCGCAGTGCCGCGCGCACCGCCAGCAACAATGAGATCCGCCAGGCCTTCGAACGCCTGCTGCGCCGCCTTGGCGCATTGCCCATGCCGGGCGCGGACGGCACAATGCCGCCGCCCCTGGGCGTTGCACCCCTTTCCCAGTCCGAGCCGGCAGTCCCTGCCAGCCACGTCGAGCCTGCACGCTGATGAACCAGACCCGTGTTTTCCTGATTTTTGCCTGGCTGATGGTGGCCGTGTTGCTGTGGATGGAGTGGGGACGCGATCAAGCCGCGCCGCCGACGCCTCCGGTGGCGGCCCAGACCCAGGCCACGGTGCCGGGTGCGACAGCTTCGATTCCCGGCGCGACCGTGCCGCACGCCCCGGGCAGTGCGCCGGCCGCCACGCAGGCGGCCCAGGCCACGGCCGGTGGCGCCCGCGTCACCGTCACCACCGACGTGCTGCGCCTGGTGCTGGACGGCGGCACGGTGCTGGACGCCGAGCTGCTGCAGTTCCCGCAGACCAAGGCTGACGGCAGCCCGCCGGTACGCCTGCTGACCGAAGAGCCGACCCACCCGTATCGCGCGGTGAGCGGCTGGACCAGCCAGGACAAGAGCATGCCGGTGCCGGAAGCCAACGGCTTCACCCTGGTCGGTGACAACCGTGAGTTCGTGCTCGGCAAGGACCAGAAGGAACTGCAGATCCCGTTCGTGTGGAATGGCCCGAACGGCGTCAGCATCCGTCGTACCTACACCCTGGGCCGCAACGAGTACGCGGTGACGGTCAAGGATGAGGTCATCAACGGCAGCACCGCGCCGTGGAGCGGCTACGTCTACCGCACCCTGGACCGTACCCCGACGATCCTTTCGCGCAGCATGACCAACCCGGATTCGTTCAGCTTCAACGGCGCGACCTGGTTCGATGCCGAGGGCAAGTACCAGCGCCGTGCGTTCAAGGATTACCTGGACGATGGCCCGCTGAACCAGCAGGTCACCGGTGGCTGGATCGCGATGCTGCAGCACCACTTCTTCACCGCGTGGATTCCGCAGGCCGACCAGGCCGCGAACTACGTGCTGTCCCAGCACGATGGGCGTGACCAGATCCAGGCTACCGGCCCGGCCTTCACCGTCGCTGCCGGCCAGCAGGCCAGCACCGAGGCGCGCCTGTGGGTGGGCCCGAAGCTGGTCAACCTGATTGCCAAGGAAGACGTGAAGGGCCTGGACCGCGTGGTCGACTACAGCCGCTTCTCGCTGATGGCGGTGATCGGCCAGGGCCTGTTCTGGGTGTTGAACCAGGTCCACAAGGTGGTCAACAACTGGGGCTGGGCGATTGTCGGCCTGGTGGTGCTGCTGAAGCTGGTGCTGTATCCGCTGTCGGCGGTGCAGTACAAGAGTGGTGCCAAGATGCGTCGCTTCCAGCCGCGCATCGCGCAGTTGAAGGAACGCTATGGCGATGACCGCCAGAAGTTCCAGACCGCGATGATGGAGCTGTATAAGAAGGAAAAGATCAATCCGATGGGCGGCTGCCTGCCGATCCTGATCCAGATGCCGATCTTCTTCGCCCTGTACTGGGTGCTGGTGGAATCGGTGGAACTGCGCCAGGCGCCGTGGCTGGGCTGGATCCAGGATCTGACCGCACGCGACCCGTACTTCATCCTGCCGGTGATCAACGTGGCGGTGATGTGGGCCACGCAGAAGCTGACCCCGGCCCCGGGCATGGACCCGATGCAGGCCAAGATGATGCAGATGATGCCGCTGGTGTTCGGCGTCATGATGGCCTTCATGCCGTCCGGCCTGGTCCTGTACTGGGTGGTCAACGGTGGCCTGGGCCTGCTGCAGCAGTGGTGGATGACCAAGCGCCACGGTGGCGAGCCGGTTCCGGCGGTCGCTACCCCCGCCAAGAAGAAGTAAAGCCGACGGTTGATCGGCTGCCCCTGAAAAGCCCGCCGCAAGGCGGGCTTTTCACATGCGGCGTTAGAATCGGCCGCACACCTGCTCCATCCATCCATCCGTCCGAGCCTGCCATGCCCCGTGTGTCGCCGTTGATCCGTCTGTCGCTGCCTGCCTCCCTGCTGCTTGTCCTGGCCATCACCGGCTGCGGCAGACACGATGACGCGGCCGGCACGGCAACGCCGACCCAGCCCAGCGCGGTCGCCGCCGCGGCGGCCGATCCGGCAGCGGCCCCCTTGCTGACGGCATTGCAGACGCTGCTCGATGGCCATCGCCGCATCATTGTGCTGCTGGCCGACGAGGCGCAGCAGTCGCCGGCCGACCGCACCACCTCCAGCCGCGTCGGCCAGCAGCTGTTCCACGATGGCCTGGAGCAGCGCGTGGCGATCGCGGCCCAGTTCGACACCTTGCTGCGTGGCACCCGCCCGCAGCGCTTCGCCACGCTGGGCACGGTGCTGGACTACATCGAATCGGCCCCGGAGCTGTTCGATGCCGACCGCCTGGCCTTCCGCGAGGTGCTGCGCGATCTGCACGAGCGTGTGGGCGCCGATTCCTCGCTGCCCGCGGTGAAGCTGCACCAGCGCATCGGCGAAGACCTGGAGGCGCTCGATGAGATCGAGCGCAACTACAACCAGGAGATCACCCGCATCTTCAGCCGCTTCGACCGCACCCGGGCCATCGTGCTCAAGCGCGAGAAGTGGGACGACTACATCGCGCACCTGCACAAGGACTACCGCCGCGACGCGATCCTGCGCGACTACGGCGTGATCGAGCCGTATCCGATGTCGATGAAGGACAGCGATCGCGAGATCTTCGGCCGCGACCTGCCGCCCAAGACCGTGGTGCTGACCTTCGATGATGGCCCGCACAAGGCTTACACCGATGAAGTGGTGGCCATCCTGCAGCGCTACGACGTGCCGGGCGTGTTCTTCGAAGTGGGGCGCAACCTCGGCACGGTCGACGCCGCGGGCAAGGTCACGCTGGGGCCGATGGCGGGGATCAGCCGCAACCTGATGGCGCAGGGCTACGCGGTGGGCAACCACAGCCTGACCCACGCGCAGCTGTCGCGCACCACCGGTGATGCGCTGCGCGAGCAGGTGCTGGGCACCGACACCCTGCTCAAGGATGTGGACAACCGCCGTGCCCCGCTGTTCCGCTTCCCGTACGGCGCGCGCAATGCCGAAGGCCTGCAGCTGCTCAACGAGGCCGGGCTGAAGTCGATCATGTGGAACATCGATTCGATGGACTGGGCCGATCCGGTCCCGGAGTCGATCGTGCAGCGCGTGGTCGGGCAGGTGCAGAAGGAACAGCGCGGCATCATCCTGTTCCACGATATCCACGACCGCGCGGTGAAGGCGCTGCCGCAGATCCTGGATCGGCTGATCGCCGACGGCTACCAGTTCGCCGGCTGGAATGGGCGCGATTTCAGCGTCGCACGTGCCCGCAAGGGTGCGACCAGCGATGCCACCGTCACTTCCGGCTATGAGAAATCCTGGGCGATCGTGGTCGGCATCGACGACTACGCCAAGTGGCCCAAGCTGGAGTACGCCAGCCACGATGCGCAGGCCATCGCCGATACCCTGACCGGGCAGTTCGGCTTCCCGTCCTCGCAGGTGATCGTGCTGAAGAACCAGCAGGCCACGCGCAACAACATCCTGGCCGCGTTCCACGACCGCCTGGCCGACGAGCGCACCGGCAAGAATGACCGCGTGTTCGTGTTCTTCGCCGGGCATGGCGCCACCCGCCGGCTCGCCTCGGGCCGCGACCTGGGTTACATCATTCCGGTGGACTCGGACCCCAACGAGTTCGCCACCGATGCCATCGCGATGACCGACATCCAGAACATCGCCGAAAGCCTGCAGGCCAAGCACGTGATGTTCGTGATGGATGCCTGCTACAGCGGGCTGGGCCTGACCCGAGGTGGCCCCTCCTCGTCGGCCTTCCTGCGCGAGAACGCGCGCCGCAGCGCCCGCCAGATGCTCACCGCCGGCGGCGCCGACCAGCAGGTGGCCGATGCCGGCCCGAACGGCCATTCGGTGTTCACCTGGGTGCTGCTGCAGGCGCTGGCCGGCAAGGGCGACCTCAACGGCGACGGGCTGATCACCGGGACCGAGCTGGCCGCCTACGTGGCCCCGGCCGTGTCGGCGGTGTCGCACCAGACCCCGGCGTTCGGCAGCCTGCCCGGTTCGCAGGGCGGCGAGTTCGTGTTCCAGGTGCCTGACAGCCAGGAGTACCTCACTGCCGACACCCACCAGCTGACGGCCGACGCCATTGCGCTGAACACCAAGGTCGATGCCGCGCAGGAGGCCAAGACCACCGACGCGGCGGTGACCGTGGCCGACCTGCAGGGCGGCAAGGCCAAGCTGGTACTGCCGGCGGCGGCCCCCACCTCCGATCGCCAGCGTGCCCAGCAGGCCAACGACCGCGGCCTGCAGCTGTACCGCGAGAAACGCTACGACGAGGCGGCCGCACAATTCACCGAAGCCTTGAAGCTGCGCCCGGACTTCGCCCAGGCGGCCAACAATCTCGGCTTCGTCTACTACCGCCAGCAGCGTTATGCCGAAGCCGCGCGCTGGTTGGAGAACACCTTGAAGATCGATCCGTCGCGCGCGGTGGCCCACCTCAACCTGGGCGATGCCTACCTGTACGCCGGCGACAAGGCCAAGGCCAAGCAGGCCTACACCACCTACCTGGCGTTGCAGCCGCAGGGCAGCGGCGCCGCCCAGGCCCGCGCCCAACTGCAGAAGCTGTAAGCCATGACCGCGCCGAACCACATCGACACCATCGTTGCCATCGCCACCGCACCCGGTGCCGGCGGGGTCGGCATGCTACGCCTGAGCGGGCCACGCGCGCGCCCGATTGCCGAGGCCATCGGCGTGCGTACGATGCAGCCCCGGCATGCGCATTACGCCCGCTTCCGCGATGCACAGGGCGAGGTGCTCGATGACGGCATCGCCCTGTGGTTCCCGGCACCGAACAGTTTCACCGGCGAAGAAGTGGTGGAACTGCAGGGCCATGGCAGCCCCGTGGTCTTGCAGCAGCTGGTCGCGCGCTGCATCGCGCTGGGCGCACGCCAGGCCCGGCCGGGTGAGTTCAGCGAGCGCGCCTTCCTCAACGGCAAGCTCGACCTGGCCCAGGCCGAAGCCATTGCCGACCTGATCGCGGCCAGCGACACCCGCGCAGCACGCGCGGCGCGGCGCTCGCTGGACGGCGTGTTCTCGCGCCGCGTGGACGAGGTGGCGGAACAGCTTGTTCTGCTGCGCATCCATGTCGAGGCGGCCATCGACTTCGCCGACGAGCCGCTCGACACCCTGGGCGGCGACCAGGTGCGCCACGGGCTGGGCCAGGCGCTGCGCGCGCTGGTGCAGCTGCGCGATGACGCCGAGCGCGGCCGCAAGCTGCGCGACGGCCTGCACGCGGTGCTGGTCGGGCCGCCGAACGCCGGCAAAAGTTCGCTGCTCAATGCGCTGGCCGGCAGCGAGCGCGCCATCGTCACCGACATCGCCGGCACCACCCGCGACACCCTGCGCGAGACCATCCGCATCGACGGCCTGGAGCTGACCCTGGTGGATACCGCCGGGCTACGCGAAGGCGGCGACGTGATCGAACGCGAGGGCATGCGCCGCGCCCACGTGGAGATGCAGCGCACCGACCTGGCGATCGTGGTGCTGGACGCGCGCGACCCGCAGGCCGGGCACGCGGCGGTGCGCAATGCCATCGCCGATGTCCCGCAGCAGCTGTGGATCCACAACAAGAGCGACCTGCTGGCCGAGGTACCGGCCGACGCCGGGCCGGACGTGGTGTATGTCTCGGCCGCCACCGGGCTGGGCCTGGCGCAGCTGCACACGCGCCTGCGCGAACTGGCCAGCGGCAGTGCCGGGGACAGCGTGGAGGGCGAGTTTTCGGCTCGTGCCCGCCATGTAGAGGCCATCGTGCTGGCCATCGGCCACGCCGAGCGGGCCGAGAGCGAGTTGGTCCACGAGCACCTGGAGCTGGCCGCCGAGGAACTGCGACTTGCCCACGAAGCGTTGGGTGAGATCACCGGGCGGATGAGTGCCGATGACCTGCTGGGGCGGATTTTCTCCAGCTTCTGTATCGGGAAGTAGCGCACCCTTTCTTCCCGTTGTCACACGGCACCCGCACACTGCGCCGGTCCTTTCCACGCCCCGCCGCGTCGGCGCGGGCCGCATCAACAGGGGTTTGCAGTGTCGAAGTCGTTGTGGGGTTGTGCGTTGCTGTTGTCGCTGGCCGTGGCACCATCGGTGGCCATGAGCGCTGAATCCTCCCCCGCGCCGCGCAAGGCGGCGGTCTATGGCCACCGCGGTGCCAGTGCGCTGCTGCCCGAACACACCCTGGCCGCCTATGCGCAGGCCATTGCCGACGGCGCCGACTACATCGAGCCGGACCTGGTGATGACCAAGGACGGCGTGCTGGTGTCGCGCCACGAGAACGAGATCAGCGGCACCACCGATGTGGCCGCGCATCCGGAATTCGCCGGCCGCAAGACCGTCAAGACCATCGACGGCGAGCGCATCGAAGGCTGGTTCACCGAAGACTTCACCGTGGCCGAGCTGAAGACGCTGTACGCCCGCGAGCGCCTGCCGCAGCTGCGCAGCACCGCCTATGACGGTCAGTTCCGCATCGCCACGCTGGACGAGATCATCGCCTTCCTGGTGCAGCAGGCCGGCCGTGCCAACCGCGGCATCGGGCTGGTGCCGGAGATCAAGCACGGCACCTACTTCAAGGGCATCGGGCTGCCGATGGAAGACAAGGTCCTGGCTGCCCTGCAGGGTAATGCGTACACGCGCGTGGCCCCGGTGACGATCCAGTCGTTTGAGATCGCCAACCTGCGCTACCTGCGCGGCAAGCTCGGCCGCGATTCCAATATCCGCCTGCTGCAGCTGCTCGGCGATCCCAAGCAGCAGCCGGGTGATGTGCTGGCGGCCAAGGGCAGCCAGCGCTATGCCGACCTGATTACCCCGGCCGGGCTGCGCGAGGTGGCGACCTACGCCGATGGCATCGGCCCGAGCCTGCGCCTGGTCATTCCGCTGGATGCGGCCGGCAAGCTGGGCACACCGACGGCGCTGGTGCGTGATGCGCATGCCGCCGGGTTGATGGTGATCCCGTATACGTTCCGCCCGGAAAATTACTTCCAGGCCGCTGAATTCCGCAAGGGCGAGCCCAACGCGCGCAACGCCGACGGCTCAGTGGCTGAGATGCGCGCTTACCTGGCCACCGGCATCGATGCCTTCTTCACCGACGACCCGGCGCTGGGCCGGCGTGCGGTGGATGGTGATACGGCGACGCCCGCAGGCAACTGAGGCCCGAACACACGGTAGGTACCGACCGTTGGTCGGTACGGAAAATGATCGGCACCAGCAGCGCACCGGCCAATGGTCGGTGCCCACCACGAGGCACGGCCCCGCAGCATTACCGCGAAGGATCGGTGTACCGGTCCGGTCCGTCCGGGCCACGTGGCCGGAACGGCAGCACCACGAAGTCCTGGCCCTCGCGCGGCTGCCACAGCACCGGCACGCGGTGCGGGGAGGGCGGTTCCAGATCGCTGTCGCGTTGGGCCGCCAGGTCTTCGTCTTCTTCCTCTTCCCAGCTGTAACGCTTGCGCGGGGCCATCGGGTCGGACAGGCGGAACAGCAGCGCGCTGATGATGCCGGCAAAGGCGCCGCCCATATGCGACTGCCAGGACACCCCCGGCTCGTGCGGCAGGATGGTGATGAGCATGCTGCCGTAGAACAGGAAGGCGATCAGGCCGGCGGCAATGGCCGGACGGTCGCGGCGCAGCAGGCCGAGCACGAAGACCAGGAACATCAGGCCATGGGTGATGCCGCTGGCTCCCAGATGACGGCTGCCGATGTCGCCGAGCAGCCAGGCGCCCAGGCCCGAGCCGATCCACAGCAACGGCAACGCGCGCAGCGTTGCCTTGGGATACACGCTGCCGGCCAGGGTGCCGAGAATGAGCAGGGCCGCCGCATTGGCGCCCAGATGTTGCACCGAGCCATGCAGCAGCGGTGCGCCGAGGATGCCGAGCAGGCCGGCGGTCTCCAGCGGGGCCACGGCCCAGGGCCGCCAGTCGAAATGGCCTTGGGCGGTGAACACCGCCACCAGCACCAGCACGAAGGCCAGGCTGAAGTTGAACGCCCGCATCACGCGACCACGGTCGCTGCGGGGCGGGGCCGGCGCGTCGCCGGCGGGCAGGGGCTGGGGCAGGTTGGCGTTCATACCCTAAGGGATTGCGTCGCCCGGGCTGAACACAAGGGCAACGCGGCGGGAGAGAGTAGTACCACCGGCGGGACAATCCCGCCGGTGGCACGCAGGGTTACGCGTCGCCGGTCTTCGGCGGGTTCTTCAGGCTCAGCACCACGGTGGCGGCGATGATCACCGCGACCACGCCCAGCGAGATCGGGGTGGGGATCTTGAAGATGTCGATCAGCATCATCTTGATACCGATGAAGGCCAGCACCAGGGCCAGGCCGTACGGCAGCAGGTGGAAGCGATCGGCCATGCCGGCCAGCAGGAAGAACATCGCGCGCAGGCCCAGCACCGCGAACACGTTGGAGGTGAGCACGATGAACGGGTCGGTGGTGATGGCGAAGATCGCCGGGATACTGTCCACGGCGAAGATCACGTCGGTGACCGCGATCAGGATCAGCACCACGAACAACGGGGTGAACCAGCGCTTGCCGTCACGCATGACGCTCATCGCATTGCCGGCGTAATCGGGCAGCAGGCGCAGGTGCTTGCGCATCCAGCGCAGCGCCGGGTTGGTCTCAAGGTCGGGCTCGGAGCCGGCCGAGAACCACATCTTCCAGCCGGTGAACAGCAGGAAGGCGCCGAACACGTAGAGCAGCCAATGGAACTTGGTGAGCAGCACGCTGCCGGCGAAGATCATGATCGTACGCAGCACGATCGCACCCAGGATGCCGATGATCAGCACCTTTTGGCGCTGTTCTTCGGGCACCGCGAAATAGCCCATGATCATCAGGAACACGAAGATGTTGTCGACCGCCAGGGCCTTCTCGACCAGGTAACCGGTCAGGAACTCCAGGCCGACCTTGTTGGCCACGACCTGGCCAGCCGTCTCGTTCAGGTAGTACCAGAGGCCACCGTTGAAGGCCAGGGCCAGGGCCACCCAGCCGATCGACCACCACAGGGCCTCCTTGAAGGTGACCTTGTGTGGGCCGCCGTGTCGCATCAAAACAAGGTCGACCAGCAACGCGATGATCACCACCGCGCCGAAGCCGCCCCACAACCACAAATTACCGATCGTCTGCATGGGTTTGTCCGTTGGATAAAGAAAAAAGCCTCAAGCCGGACGGCGAGGATCTGCAACGGAGGATCAGGGGGATCCAGGGACAGAGCTTCGCCATACGGCGAAGGTCTCGCTCGCAGCCCCGATGGGTGGGACTGCCGTTGCACCGGAGCCTGCGGGCTCGAATTGACGGCGACAACGTCTGGGAGCTACTCCCCTTCTGGGGCCGATTCTGCGGGCTGCCGGGGCCGGCGTCAAATGGTTTCCATGCCCGGTTCGTGCTGAATGATCGCCCCCTGAGTCAGGGGGCAGCGCCGCCGGCGCAGGGGTGTGGTTGCGGGTATGACGGGGCCCGCGGTATGCGCAGCAGACCGTGGGGCGGCAGCGCGCATGCGGTGGCGCGTCATACAATGCGCACATGAATACCCCTGCCCCCGTTGTCCGCCTCAAGAACGCCTGGCGCTCCAGCCACCCGTGGATCTTCCAGAAACTGGTCGAAAAGCCGGCCGTCCGTCCCAAACCCGGTGCCATCGTCGACGTTGTCGGCGTGGATGGAGAGTGGATCGGGCGTGGCTTCTACAACGGTCACTCGCGCATTGCCGTGCGCATCCTGGAAACTGACCCCGCCATCCCGGTCGATGCCGGCTGGTTCTCGCGCAAGATCGCCCAGGCGGTGTCGCTGCGTCGTGACGTGCTCAAGCTGGAGGAGGTCTCCGATGCCTGGCGCGTGGTGCACAGCGAAGGCGATGGCCTGTCCGGCCTGGTGGTGGACCGTTACAACGACCTGGTAGTGGTGGAGTTCTTCGCCGCTGGCATGTTCCGCCACCGCGAATGGATCTACGAGGCGCTGCGCGAGCAGTTCCCGGGCTGCCGTTTCCACAGCTTCGCCGACGAACACGTGCAGAAGCAGGAAAGCTTCGACTTCCACGGCAACACCACCACCGAAGCGTCGGTGATCACCGAGTACGGCGTGAAGTTCCGCGCCGATCCGGCCGGCGCGCACAAGACCGGTTTCTTCGCCGACCAGCGCGAAAACCGCGAGTGGCTGAGCCAGCAGGTGGCCGGCAAGAGCGTGCTCGACCTGTGCTGCAACACCGGTGGTTTTGCGGTGTATGCCGCCGTGCGCGGCGCCTCCGACGTGGTGGGCATCGATATCGATGAAGACGTGCTGGCGATCGCCAAGGGCAATTCGCGTCTCAACAACGTGCGCCCGAAGTTCATCCAGTCCGACGTGTTCCCGTGGCTGCGCGATGCGGCCAACCGCGGCGAGCAGTTCGACGTGGTGATCCTGGATCCGGCCAAGATGACCCGCGACCGCGACCAGGTGATCACCGCCCTGAAGAAGTACCTGGACATGAACAAGCTGGCACTCGGCGTGGTCAAGCCCGGTGGCCTGTTCGCCACGTTCTCGTGCACCGGCCTGGTGGCCGAGGACCAGTTCCTGGACATGCTGCGCCGCGCAGCGTTCTACTCCGGCCGCACCATCCAGATCCTGAAGGTCTCCGGTGCCGGTCCGGACCACCCGTTCATGGCCCACGTGCAGGAATCGCGTTACCTCAAGGCGGTGTTCTGCCGCGTGCTGGACTGATCCCGGCCGGTCGTTGTGGATGCCACCGCCACGTGCAGCCGAGCATGGCTCGGCTCTACCAAGGCGGTGCGCGTTGCGGATGATTCCGCGATCCCGGTAGTGCCGAGCCATGCTCGGCAAGGGCCTTACCGGTAGATTTCTATGTCGCCGCCAAGAGCAGCCGAGCATGGCTCGGCTCTACCGTGAGGCGTCCGACAGCGGTAAGGTCGGATGCTTCCAACCGCGGGGTGAGGCGTCATGATGTTGCGCAGTCTGTCTTTGATGGTATCGCTGGCGTTGTGCACGCCGCTGTCGGCCCACGCCATCGAGTTCACGGCGCAGGAGCTGGCCAAGGCCAACACCCTGCAGCACAAGCTGCTGACCCTGGACAGCCATCTGGATACGCCGGCCAACTTCGGCCGCGCCGGCTTCGACATCCAGCAGCGCCATGACCACAACGCGCTGTCGCAGGTGGACTACCCGCGCATGGTCGAGGGCGGGCTGGACGGTGGCTTCTGGGCGATCTATACCGACCAGGGCGACCGCAGCGCACAGGCGCATCGCAACGAGCGCGACCACGGCCTACTGCGGCTGATGGAAATCCGCGAAATGCTGGCCGCGCACCCGGACACCTTCCAGCTGGCACTGACCGCCGCTGATGCCGCCAGGATCAAGGCGGCCGGCAAGCGCGTGGTCTACATCAGCATGGAGAACGCCAGCCCGCTGGTGGACGACCCCTCGCTGTTGAGCTTCTATCACCTGGCCGGCCTGCGCCTGCTCAGCACGGTGCATTTCGCCAACAACGAATTCGCCGACTCGGCGACCGACAAGAAGGGCGCCGAATGGAAAGGGCTGAGCCCGGCCGGCAAGGCGCTGGTGGATGAAGCCGTGCGGCTGGGCATCGTGATCGACCAGTCGCATGCCTCCGATGCGGTGTTCGATGACCTGATCGAGCGCCTGCCGGTCCCCTTCGTGCTGTCGCACAGTTCGGCCAAGGCGATCTACAACCATCCGCGCAATCTCGACGACGTGCGCTTGAAGCAGCTGGCCAAGGCCGGTGGGGTGATCCAGGTCAACGCCTATGGCGGCTACCTGATCGACACCGGCAAGAGTGAGCAGCGCTCGGAAGCGGAGAGCAAGTTGATGGAACAGCTGGGCACCAACTACGACGGGCTGAGCATGGCCCAGGGCGTAGCGCTGAAGCAGGGGCTGGAAGCGATCGACCAGCGCTACCCGGTGCGCAAGGCAACCCTGGACGACTTCTTCACCCACTTCGAGCACATCCTCACGGTGGTTGGCCCCGAGCATGTAGGCATCGGCCTGGACTGGGATGGCGGTGGCGGCCTGGCCGACCTGCCCGACGTCAGCCAGTTGCCGAAGATCACCGCGTGGTTGCTGCGCAAGGGCTACAGCGAAAAGCAGATTGCGGGCATCTGGGGCGGCAACCTGTTGCGGGTGATGCAGCAGGCGCAGGATCACGCAGCAAAAATCGCCGCGGCAAAGCGCTGATCGCACCAACACAAGGTAGTGCCGAGCCATGCTCGGCAACATCAACACCCGGTAGTGCCGAGCCATGCTCGGCAACGCGGCAAAAAAGCAGCCGAGCATGGCTCGGCTCTACCGGTGGACGTGCCGACCATCGAGGGTCGGCACGCTCACTCCATCAGGCCTTGTTGATCACCGCATTGCGACGCCCGTAGGCGAAGTACGCGATCAGGCCCACGACGTTCCACGCCAGGAAGTACAGCTGGGTCTTGCTGGGCAGGCTGAAGAACAGGTACACGCAGCCGATCACCGCCAGCGGGCCGACGATGTAGGCCAGCGGGGTGCGGAACTTGCGCACGCGGTTCGGCTCGCGCTTGCGCAGCACCACCAGGCACAGGCCCACCGCGGTGAACGCGGCCAGCGTGCCGGCGTTGGCCAGTGCGGCGATTTCATCCAGGCGCGCCACGCCGGCCAGCGCAGCGACCAGCACGGCGGTGAACAGCGTGGTTGCAATCGGGGTGCCGGTGCGCGCGCTGACCTTGGACAGGCCACGCGGCAGCAGGCCATCACGCGACATGACGAAGAAGATGCGGCTCTGCCCGTACAGGAAGGCCAGCAGCACGGTCGGCAGGGCGATCACCGCCGCCGCACCAATCCACTTGGCCGGGCCCGGGCTGCCCAGTTCGCGCAGGATCAGCGCCAGCGGTTCGGCACTCTTGCCGAACACGGTGTAGCTCATCGCGCCCACGGCCGCCAGCGCCACCAGCACGTAGATGATGGTGCAGCCGACCATCGAGCCGATGATGCCGATGGCCAGGTCGCGGTCCGGCTTCTTGGTTTCCTCGGCGGCGGTGGAGATCGCATCGAAGCCGTAGAAGGCGAAGAAGATGATTGCCGCCGCGGCCATCACGCCGTGCTCGACGCCATCGGCGCCCAGCGATTTGACGAAGCCGAACGGCATGAACGGCTCCATGTGGCCGGTGTCGAAGTGCGGCAGGGCGATCGCCACGAACACGGTCAGGGCGATGATCTTGACCACCACCAGAATCGCATTGAGGGTGGCGCTTTCCTTGGTGCCCGCCATCAGCATGCCGGCCACCACGAAGGTGATCAGCACGGCGGGCAGGTTGATGAAACCGCCTGCCACGTGCGGGCCGGCACTGAGCATCAACGGCAGCTCGATGCCCCAGCCGTGCAGGAAGCCGACAAAGTAGCCCGACCACCCCACCGCCACGGTACTCACCACCAGCGAGTACTCCAGGATCAGGCTCCAGCCCACCACCCAGGCCACCACCTCGCCCAGCGCGGCGTAACTGTAGGTGTAGGCGCTGCCGGCGGCCGGCATCATCGTGGCCAGTTCGGCGTAGGACAGCGCCGCGCAGGCGCAGACCGCGCCGGCGATGGCGAAGGAGATCAACACGGCCGGGCCGGCCAGGTTGGCGCCCACCCCGATCAGGGTGTAGATGCCGGTGCCGACGATGGCGCCGATGCCCAATGCGATCAGATGCGGCCAGCTCAGGGTCGGGACCAGTCGCCTGCCGGCTTCATGGACGGTGACTTGGTCTAGGGACTTGCGCCGGAGCAACGATGACATGGGACCTCGCGAAGATGACTGTTAACGACAAGTCTGCGAGTTTTACCCAACGCGGCGCAGCATTACTACTGCCAAGCGTCGCGCACCGGCGTGGGGGCACTCTGACTGGGGCAGGGGTGACGAAACCGGCACAATCAGCGGGTGGCCGGGTCCCAGTGGCAACCGTGTTCGGTGAGGGCAGCGAGGTCCTCGCTGAACTCGGTTGTACGGCCATTGCGCGCGTTGACGTAGGTAAACCCATAGATGCGCGCGCCCTGGGTGCTGATCTCATAGCGCCCGGTCACCTTGCCGTCCAGGTGCTCGTTCCACACCGTGTCGAACTGCCAGGGGCGACCTTCGGCCATTTCGCTGCTGTCCTGGGTCTGCAGGGTCAGGCGCAGCCATTGGCTTTTGCCGGCGTAGCGGACGTGGCTGAGCCGTTCCTCGCCAGCGTTGCTGCCGGGCAGTTTCCATTCCAGATGGATCTGCTGGCGCTCGCCGCCGGTCAGGCAGCGGATCTCGTCGGCGTGCGCCAAGGGGGCGATCAGCAGCAGGGGCAGCAGGGCAAACCGATGCATGGCGACGTCCGTGTGCGGAAGGAGGCCCATTGTCGGCCGATCCGCGCGTGCGTGCTGGGCGGGGCCGGGGATACCGGCCCCGCCGCAGTGGATCAACGGTTCAACGTGGCCATCGCCGCTTCGGCGTAGCGCGGGCCGGCGGCGGCATTCGGCGGGAAGATCGCATCGATCCGGGCCAGCTCGGCCGCGCTGAGCTGCACCTGCATCGCCCCCAGGTTTTCCTCCAGGTAGGCGATGCGCTTGGTACCGGGAATCGGCACCAGGTTCTCTCCCTGCGCCAGCACCCAGGCCAGCGCCAGTTGCCCGGGGCTGACGCCCTTGTCCTGGGCCATGGCGGTGACTGCATCGACCAGGGCCAGGTTGCGCGCGAAGTTGTCGCCCTGGAAGCGCGGCGAGTGGCGGCGGTAGTCGTCGGCATCGAAATCGTCCGGGCTGCGGATCGCCCCGGTCAGGAAACCACGGCCGAGCGGTGAGTACGGCACGAAGCCGATGCCCAGCGCGCGCACGGTTTCAAGCACGCCGTTGTCCTCGGGGTCGCGCGACCACAGCGAGTACTCGGTCTGCACGGCGGTGATCGGGTGCACCGCATGCGCGCGGCGGATGGTGGCGGCCGAGGCCTCCGACAGGCCGAGGAAGCGCACCTTGCCCTGTTCCACCAGCCGCGCCATTGCCCCGATCGTGTCCTCGATCGGCACGCTGGCATCCACGCGGTGCTGGTAGTACAGGTCGATGTGGTCCACACCCAGCCGCGCGAGGCTGGCCTCGCAGGCGGCGATCACATACTCGGGGCGGCCATCGACACTGCGCGCGGCGCTGTCGCTGGGCTCCAGCTTGATGCCGAACTTGGTGGCCAGGAACACCTGGTCGCGGCGGCCGGCGATGGCTTTGCCGACCAGCACTTCATTGGTATGCGGGCCGTACATGTCGGCGGTGTCGAGCAGGTTCACGCCCAACTCCAGCGCGCGGTGGATCACCGCGATGGCCTCGGCATCGCTGCCACGGCCGCCATAGAAGGCGCTCATGCCCATGCAACCAAGGCCGAGTGCGGAAACGGTGGGGCCGTGCTGGCCAAGGGTGCGGGTGTGCATGGGGGAATCTCCGGAAGCGGGGGAAGTGACGACAGGCGGTGCCTGGCGGAGCCCCAGCATCCTCCGCTGTACTATGTGGATAAACCGTCGTCAGCCGCATCCTCTTTGAAGGCAGGCTTCACAATGTCCTCCCAGCACCCCTTGCCGGCCGTGGTCGCGTTCGCCCGCGTTGCGCACCATGCCAGTTTCACCCGTGCCGCCGATGACCTGGGTGTCTCGCCCTCGGCGCTGTCGCAGACGGTGCGCGCGCTGGAGGCCAGCATGGGCGTGCGGCTGCTGCACCGGACCACACGACGGGTGGGCCTGACCGAACATGGCGCGCGCTTCCTGGAGCGGGTGCGTGGGGGCCTGGCCCAGATCGAAGCCGCCTTCGAGGACCTGGACAGCCTGCGCGAGGTGCCGGCCGGCACGCTGCGCGTCAACGTGCCGCGTATCGCGGCCGAACTGCTGGTGATGCCGCACCTGCCCGCGTTCCTGGCGCGCTATCCGCAGGTGCAGGTGGAGTTGTTCGTGGAACCGGCCCTGGCCGATCTGGTCGCCGGTGGCTTCGATGCCGGCATCCGGCTGGGTGAATGCCTGGCCCGCGACATGATCGCGGTGCCGATCGGGCCACTGGAGCGGCAGGTGGTGGTGGCCACCGCGGATTACTTCGCCGCGCATGGCGAACCACAGACCCCGGCCGACCTGGTCGAGCACGCCTGCATCGTGCACCGGCGCAGCAACGGGCGCCTGATGCCGTGGGAGTTCACCCGCGACGGGCGCGACTTCGAGGTGGCGGTGGAGGGGCGGCTGGTGTTCAACGATGCCGCGCTGGTGCATGCCGCAGTGCGCGAGGGCATGGGCATGGCGCAGGGCTTTGCCGCGGTGATGGCCCAGGACGTGGCCAGCGGGCGGCTGCGCTGCGTGCTGCAGGACTGGCAGCAACCGTTCGCCGGCTTCCACCTGTACTACCCGGCGCGCGAGCAGATGGCACCCAAGCTGCGGGTGTTCATCGACCACCTGCGCCAGGCGCAGCGGCCGCTGTAGCGATCTCGCCCGGTTCGGGCCCGGCCGCCTGCAGCGCGCGCGTCCACAGCGCCTGCGCGGCGTGCCCATGCGGAAAGATCACCTGTGCATCGCCGGGGAAGCGCTTGCAGCGCAGTACACCGTCGGCATCGAACACGCGCCAGCCCTGGTTGGCCGCTTCGGCCCCGGCGATGCAATGGCGCAGGCCCCGCACCAGGCTGGCCTGGCAGTCGAAGCGGCACACCCGCAGGTCGATGCGGTCCAGGGGCTGCAGCCCGGCCATGATCCGGCCGACCGCCGGGTGGGCCAGATTGACGCGGCCGGTGGCCATGCCGAACAGACGCTCGTCATGGCCGCTCAGGTGCTGCACGAAGTAGACAGCGGCTGGTGGCATGGGATCCTCGCGGCAACGCGCGGACGCCGGCACGGCATCCGTTGGCGCTGGGGCCGATTGGACACCGCGTCGGCACGCAGGGGAATCTCAAAGTTTGGATCGACCCGGCGCGGAAGTTAGACCGTGCCTATGCGTATGGTTCCATTCCGAATGATGCGCAGCGTCAGCCGCTGACCCCCAGGCGCACCCCGAAGCCGATCAGGAACACCCCCGCCGCGCGACGCAGCCACACGGCCATCTTCGGATGCTGCAGCAGACGCCGCCGGGCCAGGTTGCCCACCCCGATCAACACCGAGCAGTACGCCAGCCCCATGACGAAGATGATCACCGCCATGGTCGCGAAGGTGGTCACGCCCTGGTGCCGCGCCGGATCGATGAACAACGGCAGGAAGGCCATGTAGAAGATGATCGCCTTGGGATTGAGCAGGTTGATCAGCACCGCCTGGCGGAAGTAGTGCCCGGGCTGCAGGCGGATGCCGCCTTCCTCGCTGGCGCCGCGCGGCTGGCGCAGCAGGCCGATGCCGATCCACACCAGGTAGGCCGCGCCCAGGTACTGCACCGCGTGGAACACCAGCGGGTTGGCCTTGAGCAGGGCGGCCACGCCGGCCACCGCCAGCCACATCAGGATCTGGTCGCCGAGCAGCAGCCCGAACAGCGCGGTATAGCCGCCGCGTACGCCGCCCCGCCCGGTGGCGGTGAGCAGGGTGAAGGTGCCGGGCCCGGGCAGGGCCAGGAAGACCAGCACGGCGGCAACGAAGGTTCCAAGATCCTGGATGCCCATCCACGGCATGGCGGCGACTCGACAACGGGGTGGGCCATTGTCCGGTACCGGCGCGGTGGCCGATAGCGTCAGCGTGCGCCGCTGGGCAACCCCTTCAGCAGCGGTTGCAGGCGCTGTTCGAACAACGCATGCAATTGGCGGATCGCCGGTGAGAACTGCTTGCGATGCGGGCACACCAGGTTCAACGGCAGGCTGTCGCCGACGCCATCGAGCAACACCTGCAGGCGCCCGGCGCGCACGTCCTCGCATACGTCCAGCCACGACTTGAACACGATGCCTTCGCCGGCCACGGCCCAGCGGCGGACCACGTCGGCATCGTCGCAGACCATGTTGCCGCGCACCGGTACCACCAGGCGGCGGCCGTCGAGCTCGAAGTTCCAGCGGTCGTAAGCACGCCCGGCCAGCTGGTAGAGCAGGCAGTGGTGGTCCTTGAGCGCTTCCAGATTTTCCGGTGTGCCATGCCGGGCCAGGTAGGACGGTGCGGCGGCGAGGACCCGGCGGTTGCCCGGCAGCAGCGGCAGCGCCACGTAGCTGGCGTTGTCGAAACGGCCCAGCCGAAAGGCGATGTCGACCGGATCGCGGAACACGTCGGTGACCTGATCGGACAATTGCAGGCGCAACTGCAGCTTCGGGTGTGCGGCGCGGAATTCGGTGAGCCAGGGCAGCAGCAGGTTGCGGCCCAGGTCCGACGGCGCGGCCACCTGCAGCGTGCCGCGCAGCTCGGCATCCTCGCCGCGCACCCGCGCCTCGCCCTCGCGCAGCGTGGCCAGCACCTCCTGTGCGTAGGGCAGGTACAGCGCGCCCTCGGCGGTCAGGCGCAGGCTGCGCGTGGAGCGCACGAACAGGCGCAGGTCCAGCTCGCGCTCCAGCCGCGCCACCGCCGCGGCGACCTGGCCGGGCAGCAGGTCGGCCTCGCGTGCGGCATTGGAAAAGCTGCCCAATGCCGCGGTACGGGCGAACAGGGCGAGGTCGTCGAATCGGACCATTTTCATTCCAGCAGTGAAAGTGCTGTCCGATTCTGCGCCTTTCTCATCGGGCCGGCTACGCGCACGCTGGGCACCTTCTCTACGGGATATGCCCATGAAAGCGGTTGCTTACACCCAGCACGGCCTGCCCATCGCCGACCCCGGCGCGCTGCTCGACATCACCCTGCCGTTGCCCGAGCCCGGCCCGCGCGACCTGCGCGTGCAGGTCCGTGCGATCTCGGTCAACCCGGTCGATACCAAGGTGCGTATCGGCGTGGCGGTCAGTGAACCGCGCGTGCTGGGCTGGGATGCGGTGGGCGTGGTGGACGCGGTGGGCAGCGAGGTCAGCCTGTTCCAGCCCGGCGACGCGGTCTACTACGCCGGCGCGATCGGCCGGGCCGGCAGCAACGCCGAGTACCAGCTGGTGGATGAGCGCATCGTCGGCCACAAGCCGGCCAGCCTCGACGATGCCGCCGCGGCGGCACTGCCGCTGACCGCGATCACGGCCTGGGAGCTGTTGTTCGATCGCCTGCGTATCGCCGAAGACGGCGGCGAGGGCCAGACCCTGCTGGTGATCGGTGCGGCCGGCGGGGTCGGCTCGATCCTGATCCAGCTGGCGCGCCAGCTGACCCGGCTGACCGTGATCGGCACCGCCTCGCGCCCGGATACCCAGGATTGGGTTTACGGGTTGGGCGCGCACCACGTGATCGACCATGCGCAGCCGCTGACCGATGGCCTGCAGCGGCTGGGTATCGATGCGGTGGAGCATGTGGCCAGCCTCACCCATACCGACCAGCACTACGACCAGATCGTGTCCGCGCTGGCCCCGCAGGGCCAGTTGGCGTTGATCGACGACCCGGGCCAGCTTGATGTGATGGCGCTCAAGCGCAAGAGCCTGTCGCTGCACTGGGAATCGATGTTCACCCGCTCCAGCTTCAATACCCCGGACCTGCAGCGCCAGCACGACCTGCTCGAACGCGTGTCCGCGCTGGTTGATGCCGGCGTGCTGCGCACCACCCTGGGTGAGCACTACGGCCGCATCAACGCCAGCAACCTGCGCCGTGCGCATGCGTTGCTGGAAAGCCATCGCGCGCGCGGCAAGCTCGTGCTCGAAGGCTTCTGATCCCCCTCCAATGGAACCCACCCGCATGACCCTCGCACCCGTGGCGCGCCGCCGCCACACCACCAAAGCCTACGATCCCACCCGCACGCTGCCGCCAGCCGTGCTGAACGACCTGCTGGAGGTGCTGCACCACGCGCCCTCCTCGGTGAACTCGCAGCCCTGGCATTTCCTGGTGGCCGGCACCGACGAGGCCCGCGCCCGCATCGCCCGCGCCACGCAGCCGGGCCAGCCCTACAACACGGCCAAGATCACCGACGCCTCGCATGTGATCGTGTTCGCCACCCGTACCGCCATCGACGATGCGCACCTGGACCAGCTGATCGAGCAGGAGGCCGCCGACGGCCGCTTCCCCACGCCCGACGCGCGCGCCGGGCAGCACGGCGCGCTGCACCACTACGTCAACCTGCACCGCCACACCCTGGATGACGCGCAGCACTGGATGCAGAAGCAGACTTATCTGGCACTGGGCACGCTGCTGCTGGCGGCCGGCGTGCATGGCATCGACGCCACCCCGATGGAAGGCTTCGACGCGGCGGTGCTGGATGCCGAACTGGGCCTGCACGAGCGCGGCCTCACCAGCGTGGTGCTGGTGGCACTGGGCTACGGCAGTGAGGCCAACTTCAACGCCGACCTGCCCAAGTCGCGGTTGCCGCGCGAGCAGGTGTTCACCCACCTGTAGTCCGCAGACCCGCCTGGCCGGCCTACACTTGCGCCATGCAAACCGAATTCCTGATCCTCGGCGGCCTGGTCTGTGCCGTCCTCGTCCTGCAGCTGCTGGTTCTGCTGCGGCGTTCCCAGCACGGCGGGCTTGAACAGGCCCTGCGTGATGAAGCGCGGGTGGGCCGCGGCGAGCTGCGCGAGCAGCTCGAAGGCCTGGGGCGGCAGCAGGACGCGCGGCTGGAATCTTTCGCACGCGCGCTGACCGACCTGTCCACCCGTACAGACCAGCGCCTGGACCTGCTGCGCGACGCGCTCGGTGAAGACGCACGCAAGGCCCGCGAAGAAAGCGGGCTGGCCCAGCAGCGCACCGGCGAACTGCTGGCCCAGCGCCTGCACGACATGCGCGCGCAGCTGGACGTGTTCGGCCAACAACAGCAGGCCCGTATCGAGGCCTTCGGCCAACAGCTGGTGGAACTGACCACGCGCACCGACACGCACATGACCGCCCTGCGCCAGGCGCTGGCCGAGGACGCGCGCAAGGGCCGCGAGGAAACCGCGCAGTCGCAGCAGCGCCTGGGCGAATCGCTGGGCCTGCGCCTGCAGGAGATGACCCAGCGCAACGAGGCGCGTATCGGCGAGATGCGCGCCACGCTGGAGCAGCAGCTCAAGAGCCTGCAGACCGACAACGCCGAAAAGCTCGACCAGATGCGCGTCACCGTGGACGAGAAGCTGCAGACCACGCTGGAAGCGCGCCTGGGTGCGTCGTTCCAGCTGGTCTCCGATCGCCTGGAGCAGGTCCAGCGTGGCCTCGGCGAAATGCAGCAGCTGGCCACCGGCGTGGGCGACCTCAAGCGTGTGCTGACCAACGTCAAGAACCGCGGCAGCTGGGGTGAAGTGCAGCTGGACAACATCCTCGAGCAGACCCTCACCCAGGAGCAGTACGCACGCGGGGTCAAGGTGCGCCCGGACAGCGGGGAGATCGTGGACATCGCCGTGCGCCTGCCAGGGCGTGGTCATGAGGACACGCCGGTGTGGCTGCCGATCGATTCCAAGTTCCCGCGCGAAGACTACGAGCGCCTGCTCGACGCGCAGGAACAGGGCGATGCCGATGGCGTGCGTGTGCAGGGCGCACAGCTGGAACGGGCGATCCGCGTCCAGGCCAAGTCGATCAGCGACAAGTACATCGTGCCGCCGCACACCACCGATTTCGCGGTGATGTTCCTGCCCACCGAAGGCCTGTACGCCGAGGTGATCCGTCGCCCCGGCCTGGTCGACCTGCTGCAGCGCGAACACCGCGTGGTGGTGGCCGGGCCGACCACCGTCACCGCACTGCTCAACAGCCTGCAGATGGGCTTCCGCACGCTGGCCATCGAACAGCGCTCCAGCGAAGTGTGGAGCCTGCTGGGTGCGGTCAAGAGCGAGTTCGGCAAGTTCGCCGGCATCCTGGAAAAGGCCGAGAAGCAGATCAGCACGGTGGGCCGCAGCCTGGGCGAGGCCAGCCGCAAGACCCGCACCATCGAACGCCGCCTGCGCGGGGTGGAATCGCTCACGGCCGAACAGAGCCAGGACCTGCTCGAAGACGGCGCCGGTGAGGATGAGGACAGCGCGGTGGACGAAGGTGCAAACACACCGGACTGACACACCACGTCGATACCGCGCATGCACGGGTTCGCGCATGCTGTGCCCCTTTCCGCTCGCCCAAGGAACGCCCGCATGCGCTTGACCCTCCTGCTTTCCCTGTTGCTGGCCATGGCCGGCTGCGCCAGTACCACGCCCGCGGCGTCGACGGCCGCCACGGGCATTCCCGGCAATGACGCGGCTGCCTGCACTGCCGCAGGAGGCAGCCTGCAGCCGCTGGGCCGGCTGCAGCGCGCGCAGTGCGTGGTGACCTACGCCGACGCCGGCAAGGCCTGCACCGCCACGTCCGACTGCACCGGCCAGTGCCTGGCGGCGGATGCGGTGGCGCCAGGCGCGAAAACCAGCGGCACCTGCCAGCGCGATGTCAGCCAGAACTTCGGTTGCCGTCAGCGCATCGACGGCGGCGTGGCACTGGGCACGATCTGCGTTGACTGATTTTTTACCGGGCACGGCACCGCCGCGCCTTCCATTGCGCCAACATCAGGAATCCGAAGTGACCCAGACCGTCTATGACATCCCCGTCAACACCATCGAAGGCCAGCCGGCCTCGCTGGCCGACTACCGCGGCAAGGTGCTGCTGGTGGTCAATGTCGCCTCCAAGTGCGGCCTGACCCCGCAGTACGAAGGCCTGCAGCAGCTGTACGCCGACAAGCACGATGCCGGCCTGGAAGTGCTCGGCTTCCCGGCCAACAACTTCCTGGCCCAGGAGCCGGGCAACGAAGCGGAGATCCAGCAGTTCTGCCAGCTGGAATACAACGTCAGCTTCCCGATGTTCGCCAAGATCAGCGTCGCCGGTGCCGACACCCATCCGCTGTACCAGCAGCTCACCGCGGCCCAGCCCAGCGCCACCGGCGAAGGCCCGATGCGCGAAAAGCTGCAGGGCGCCGTGGCCAAGTACCCGGAGCTGGTGGTGAATGCCGCACCGGGCGTGCTGTGGAACTTCGAGAAGTTCCTGATCGGTCGCGATGGCCAGGTCATTGCGCGCTTCGCTCCGGATGTGCCGGCCGATGACGCACGCCTGGTGGCGGCGATCGACGCTGCACTGGCTGCCTGAGCGCTCCAGACTGCAACGGGTGACGCTTGTGCGCGTCACCCGTTGCGGCGAGGATGAGCGCTGCCGCGACGGCCGCGGCAGCACACAGGGGAGAGGACATGGAACTGTTGACGCTGGAACACTTCGCCGGCTGCGTGAACGAGACGTTCGCCGCCGAGTTCGATGGCATGCAGGTGGACTTCGTATTGGTGGAGGCACGCCCGCTGTCCGCAGCGCGCCCCGACGCCCCGCGGGCGCCGTTCTCGTTGCTGTTCCGCAACGGTGCGCCGATCGTGTTCCCACAGAAGATCTATCCGCTGCGGCACGCACGGGTGGGTGAAGTCGGCATTTTCCTCGTGCCGATCGCGCAGGAACGCGCCGGGTTCCTCTACCAGGCCGTCTTCAACTGACCGTCTGAGCCGGATCGCGTGCGGTCTGTTGCCAGCGCATCGGCAGGTACAGGCCGTTCTGCGCGTCCGTGCCCACCACGAAGCCCAACCGCTCATACAGGCGTCGCGCGGCGGTGTTGTGGATCAGCACATGCAGGGCCACGCCGCGGCCGCGCGCTGCCGACGCCTGCTGCTGGCAGGCGATCACCGCCCGCCCGATACCCTGGCCGCGCCACTGCGGGAACAGACTGATGTCCACCAGCAGATCGTCTTCGCCGGTTTCATCGATGTAGCAGCGGCCCACCGGCTGGTCGTCGCATTCGATTGCCAGGTAGTGCGCCTGCGGGTACTGGGCCAGATAGTGCTGGTGCTGCGCGGCGAACTGCTGGGCCAGGAACTGCTGCTTGGCCGGCGCCGGCCACGGCACCGCCTGCAGTTCCTGCGCGCGGGTACTGGCATACAACGCGGCCAGCCAGGCGTGGTCATCGTCACGCAGCCCACGCCAGCGCCAACGCCCGGGGGCGATGGCGGCCAGCGCGGGGCGTCGCGCTGCCGGAAACGGCGTCAGCGCATCAAACGGCATCATCCGAACGAGGGGAAGATGCCTTGCAGGGCGATGCAGAAATTCACCGCCAGGTAGGGTTGCTGGTTCGGGTGCGCCGCGGCAGGGCTGGTGAACGGCTTGAGCATGTTCGGCGACATCACCGTGTTGGGCGGGGCGGCGCTGAACGGTTTGACCGCGTTGGCACCGGGCTGGGACAAGCCGCCACCAGCGACCGGCATGCCGGTGCGCTTGGCGGTGTCGGACTGCAGGTAGGCGGTCAGGGTATGCTGGTGCGCAGGCATCTCCTGGCTGTTCAGCGCCACGCTGCTGACCCCGAACGTTTCCCCGATCGTGCGTGACGTCAGGCCCGGGCCCTGGCCTTGTGTACACGCACCCCGTGCCACCAGGTTGGGCAGCTGGAAGTTGGTCTGGCCATTGCCGCCGTACTGGACACCCAGCAGCGAAAACAGGGCGGAGTTCTGCTGGATGGGCAGGGTGGCGCCATTGCAGAACGCCCATCCCTGCGGATTGAAGTTGAAGCCGAACATCTGGATTTCACCGATGAACGAGTCGGACATGGTCGTCTCTCTACGCGTTGAGGGAGGTCAGGACTGCGACGGGTAGATACCGGCCCAGGCGATGCAGTACTGCACGGTCAGGGTGGGCATGCAGTTCTCATGCGGCAGGCTGCCGCCGCTGGCGGATACCGCCGCCGGTTCCATCGGAATCGCGGTAGCGTCGGTCACCACGTCACTGACGTAGAACGTCTCGCCGCTGACTGCGCCAGGCAGGGCTGTGGCCGTCGGTGTATCCAGCGACGCGGCGACGCTGGTGGCCACCAGTGCATGGGTATGCGACGGCATCTGCGTGGTAGTCAGCGTCACCGATTCGGTGCCTGACGTCATACCGATCACGCGCGGCGTCAGGCCCTGGCCCTGGCCCTGGTGAAGCGGCAACCGGCCGCGCAGATCGGGCACGGCAAACGTCGTCTGCCCATTGCCGCCATAGGTGGTACCGAGCAGGACGAACAACACTTCGTACTCGGCGATGGCTACCAGCGACCCATCGCAGGCAAACCAGCCATTGGGGACGCGCCCAAACCCGAACATGCGAATTTCACCGACAAAAGGTTGGCTCATCTGGTCGTGCTCCTTGTGTGAAACAGGGCCACCGGCCCTGCGCAATACGATCAGTTGCGCGGCGGGAAGATGCCGGTCAGGGCGATGCAGAAGTTCAGCGTGGTGTAGGGCTGCATGTTCGGGTGCGGTGTATTGCCGCCTGCCGGTGCCACCGAGCCGGGCGCCTGCAGCACCTCGGTACCGCCCTGGGTGGCGTAGAACTTGACGCCCCCGTTGGTACCGGCAAACGCGCGGCTGCTGGGGTTGCGGTTGTCGCCCGGAGCCGCCACGCCCATCACCTGATGCCCATGCGGCGGCAGCTGGTTTGCCAGCAGCGTGACGTTCTCGACGCCGGCGGATTGCCCGATCAATGTGGCGGGTGGCTGCCAGCTCGCATCCACGGAATTGCCGTATGCCACCGGTGCCCGGCCGCGAAGATCGGGGAGCTGGAAGTTCGTTGAGCCGTTGCCGCCGTACTGGGTGCCCAGCAGGGTAAACAGCGCGGCGTTCTGCTGGATGGGCAACAGCTGCCCGTTGCATTGTGCGAAACCGCGAGGCGCAAAACTGAAGCCGGCCATCATGATCTGGCCGAGGAAATACTCGCTCATCTGATCCCCCTTGGATGCTGAGCGTAGGCGCCGGACTGGCGCGGGCATACTCTGAACGCCATTCAGGATGTTCACAAGCCCCTCCCCAGGGCCCTTCCCTCGCCCCGACGACTCTGTTCCAATGGCGCCAAGGGGGGAGGCGTGGAATGCCTGCCGCTGGCGAGGTCAGGGAAGGACGGGGGCAGCAAGCTTCCGGGACAGCCGGCATGGGACGCGCACCTCGATGTTGTTTTGCATCCAGGTGGATTCTTTCCAAGGGGGAAAGGTCATGGCATTCCGTATCCGCACGCGCATCGCGCGTCTTTTCGCGTACTCCGCATTCCTGTTTTTCGCCGCACTGTGCTGGCCCGGTGCCGCGTGGGCCGCGCACACCTCGCCGGTGTGTGCGGCAAAAAACGCCACCGTGGCCAACGGCGGCACGGTATCGATCGAGATCACCGACTGCGCGGCAGGGCCGGCCTTCTTCGGCCTTGGTCCAGTGGATGGCCCTGCGCTACCGCTGCATGGCACGGCCAACCTGCGTGTGGCGGGCACCCGCTGGTACGTTGATTACGGACATGACGGCAGCGCCACCACCACCGACGCGTTCGAGTTCACCGACGGTGAAGCCTCCGGCAACGGCGGCGCGGTGCGGGTCACGATCACCATCACCCCGGCCAACTCGAGCATCGTGGTGGCCCCTGCGGCGCTGCCGACCCTGACCGCCGGCAGCCCGGTGTCGACCTCGCTCAGCGCCACCGGCGGTACCGGTCCTTACACCTACACACTGGTGGGCGGCACCTTGCCGCCTGGCATGACCTTCACTGCGGGCACGTTCGGCGGTGCACCCACCGTGCGCGGTGCCTACACCGTCAGCGTACGCGCCACCGACAGCACCTCGGCCACGGTCGACAAGACCTACAGTGGCACGGTGCAGAACCCCAGCTTGTCGCTGACCTCGGCGTCGGCCACGGCCATCCAGAGCATTGCGTTCTCCGAGACGCTGGCGGTCAACGGCGGCGTCGCTCCGTACATCTTCGCGGTGGAAACCGGCACGCTGCCGGCGGGCCTGACGCTCAGCAATGGCGGGTTGATCAGCGGCACCACCAGTGCCGCGCCGGCCAGCTATCCGCTCACGATACGGGTGACCGACAGCAGCACCGGCAGCGGCAGCTATTTCGAAGTGGAGAACTTCACCCTGACCGTCAGTGCGGCACCGTCGGTGAGCATCGCGGTGGCCCCGGCCAGTGTCAGTGAAGACGGCGCGACCAACCTGGTCTACACGCTTACCCGCAGCCTCAACCTGGCCTCGGCCACGGTGGTCAACCTGACCACTACCGGCACCGCGACCAGCGGCACGGACTACACCGGCGGTGTGGCCACCGCGAGCATTCCTGCCGGTGCCACCACCACCACCGTCATCATCAATCCGACCGCCGATGCGCTGGTGGAGGCGGACGAGACGGTGATCCTGACCGTCGCCGCGGGCGCCGGATACACCGTGGGTGCCCCGGCCAGCGCTACCGGTACGATCCTCAACGATGACGTGCCCTCGGCCAGCATCGCCGTGGCGCCGGCAAGCGTGAATGAAGACAGCGGCAGCCCGCTGGTCTACACCGTGACCCTCAACCAGGCCAGTCTGACGCCGGTATCGGTGGGCTTCATCGTGAGCGGCACCGCCACCAGTGGCTCGGACTACGCCGCGGTGGTGTCACCGCTGGTGATCGCCGCCGGCGCCACCACAGGCACCGTCACCGTCACGCCCACCGCAGACAGCACGGTGGAAGCCGATGAAACGGTAGTGCTTACCCTGGCCGCCGGTGCTGGCTACACGGTCGGCGCCCCCGCATCGGCGACCGGTACGATCCGCGATGACGACCTGCCGGCGCTGAGCGTCAGCGACGTCAGTGCCAACGAGGGCAATGCGGGCGTCACCCTGTTTACCTTCACGGTCAGTCTCAGCGCACCGGCCGGCCCGGGCGGGGTGAGTTTCGATATCGCCACCGCCGACGGCACCGCCACCATCGCCGGTGCCGACTATTCCGCACTGGCCCTGACCGGGCAGATCATTCCGGCAGGCAGCACCAGTACAACGGTCAACGTGCAGGTCAGCGGCGACACGTTGAACGAGCCCAATGAGACGTTCTTCGTCAACGTCGGCAATGTCAGCGGCGCCACCGTCGCGGATGGGCAGGGCCTGGGCACGATCCTCAATGATGATCCGGTGCCCAGCCTGTCCATCAACGATGTCTCGGTGATCGAAGGCAACGCCGGTACCACCACGGCAACGCTGACTGTCACCCTGTCGGCGGCCAGTGCGCAGACCGTCACGGTGAACTACGCCTCCGCCGATGGCACGGCCACCGCGCCGACGGACTACACCGCCGCCAGCGGTACGCTTACCTTCGCCCCGGGTGCGCTCACGCAGACCCTGGCGGTGCTGGTGAATGGCGATTCCCTGCCGGAAACCGACGAGACCTTCGTGGTGAATCTGACCGGCGCGGCAAACGCCACGCTGGCCGATCCGCAGAGCACCATCACCATTCTCAATGACGACCAGCAGATGGGGGTGACACCGACCACGTTGCCGGCAGGCACCGTGGCAACCGCGTACAGCCAGACGGTGACGGCCACCGGCGGCACTGCCCCGTACACCTATGCGATCACGACGGGCATCCTGCCGACGGGTCTGAGCCTGAGTGCCTCCGGTGTACTGGCCGGTACGCCCACCGCGGGTGGCACGTTCAACTTCACCGTGAGGGCGACCGACAGCAGCACCATCCCTGGCCCCAACAACGCCGCACGGGCCTATTCGGTGAATGTGGCCACGCCCACAGTGTCACTTCCTGCACCTGCGCTGCCCGGCGCAACGCTCGGGCAGGCATATACGGGCAGCGTTGGGCCGGCCAGTGGTGGCACCGCCCCGTATGCCTACACGATCGCCGCAGGTGCGCTGCCGGCTGGGCTGAGCTTGTCGTCGCTGGGTGTGATCAGCGGTACGCCGACGGCGCTGGGAACCTTCAACTTCATCGTGACCGCCACCGACAGCAGTACCGGCAGCGGGCCCTACACGTCGTCCGTGCCTGCTGCGATCACCGTCTCGGATGCAACGCCGATAGCCGGCACCAGCGTGCTTTCGGTCGCCTATGGCAGCGCGGCAGTACCGGTCATGCTGAGCCTGTCTGGTGGTGCGGCCAGTTCGGTAGCCGTGGCGACGGCGCCTGCGCACGGCACCGTGCTGGTGACCGGCGCCACCACCCTCAGCTATCAGCCCACTGCCGGTCATGCCGGCGCTGACAGCTTCACCTACACCGCCACCAACGGCAGCGGTACCTCGGCGCCGGGCACGGTCACCATCACGGTTGGCAACCCGACCATCAGCGTGTCCGCCAGCGGTGTCTTCAGTGCCGTAGCCGGTACCAGCTACAGCCAGACCTTCACCTGGTCCGGTGGCAGCCTGCCGTTCACCGGCCATCAGGTGACCGGTCTGCCGGCGGGCGTGGCGATTACCGCCACCACCGCCAACAGCGTTACCGTCAGCGGTACGCCGACCCAAGCGGGTTCGTTCACCTTGAACGCTTCCGCCTCCGACAGCAGCACCGGCAACGGGCCGTTCACCGTCGGGCAGGCATTCACGCTCACCGTCGGCAGCGCGGTGCTGGTGGTGACACCGGCAACCTTGCCGTCGGCCACGGCCGGCAGCGCCTACCAGCAGGTGATCACCGCCAGCGGCGGTACCGCGCCTTACAGCCAGGTGCTGAGTGGCGCACTGCCGGCGGGGCTGGCCTTCGATGGCAGCACCGGCACGCTGTCGGGTACACCGACGCAGTCCGGCACGTTCGCGCTGACGGTCACCATCACCGACAGCACCGGCGGCACGCCGGCCAGCGTGGCGCAGAACTACACGCTGCAGGTCGCCGCGCCCAGCGTGAGCCTGAGCCCGGTGGCCGGCGTGTTGCCGGCGACCACGGCGGGCAGTGCCTACCAGGTGGCGTTCACTGCCGCAGGTGGCGTGGCCCCGTACACCTTCGCGGTCAGTTCCGGTGCCTTGCCGGCCGGGCTGGTGCTGGAGGCGGCCACGGGCCGTGTGTCCGGTACGCCGACCGCGGCGGGCAGCTTCAGCTTCGGCGTGACCGTTACCGACAGCACGGCCGGTACCACTGGCACGGCCAGCCAGGCCTACAGCGTGAACGTGGCGGCGCCGGTGCTGACCCTGACCCCGGCCACGCTGCCGGCCGGCCTGTTTGCCAATGCCTACCAGCAGACGCTGACGGCCGCCGGCGGCACCGCGCCCTACACCTACGCGGTGACCACCGGCGCATTGCCGGGCGGTCTGGCGCTGGCCACGTCCGGTGCGTTGACCGGGACGCCGACCGCTGCCGGTGGCTTTGCCTTCACGGTGACCGCCACGGACGCGCTGGGCTTCACCGGCAAGCGCGACTACACGGTGCAGATCGCGCAGCGCCCGGACCCGACCCGCGACCCGGAAGTGCGCGGTCTGCTGTCGGCACAGACCGATGCGGCCCGTCGCTTCGCCTCCTCGCAGATCGACAACTTCCAGCAGCGCATGCAGCGCCTGCATGGGGCCAGCCGCAGCAATGGCTTCAGCAACAATGTGAGCCTGGCCTACGGGGCACAGCGTTGCGAACCGGCCGTGGGCACGCTGCCCGGCGCCGGGTGCGATGCGCAGCGTCGCCAGCCGTTCGATCGCGAACCGGGGCTGGAGGCACCGATGTCTTCGGCCGAGCCGTCGCAGGCACCGCTCGGCTTCTGGGTGGGCGGGGCGATCCGCTCCGGACGTACCGATGGCGGCCGTCGTGCCGGCACCGACTTCCAGACCGATGGCGTCACCCTGGGCACCGACCTGCGGGTCAGCGATGGTCTCGCGCTCGGCGCCGGCCTGGGCTACGGCCGCGACCGCACCGACGTGGGTGAGAACGGCAGCCGCAGCGATGGCCAGGCCTACACGCTGGCGTTGTACGGCAGCTACAGCCCGGGCCAGCACCTGTTCGTGGATGCGCTGGTGGGTCACCAGTTGATCGATTACGACCTGCGCCGCTATGTCACCAGCGATGGCAGCTTCGTCCACGCCCGCCGTGATGGCCACCAGTGGCTGGCATCGGTGGCCTTCGGCGCCGACCTCGCCCGCGGCAACTGGCAGTTCACCCCGTATGCGCGCCTGGATGCGGCGCGGGGCACGCTGGACCGCTACGTGGAGCAGGGCAGTGATCTGTTCGCACTGCGCTACGGCGACCAGGACGTGGACACCAGCACCGGCAACGCCGGCCTGCGCATCGAAGTGCGACAGACGGCAGGGTGGGGCAACTGGACCCCGCAGCTGCGGGTGGAGTACCAGCACGACTTCACCGGCAGCGGCACCGCGACGATGCAGTACGCCGACCTGGTGGGAGTGCCGTTCTACAACACCACGCTGGACGGCTTCGACCGCAGCCGCTGGATGCTGGGCGCCGGGGTGATGTTCGACTTCGGACGTGCCTGGGGCCTGCGCGTGGACTATCGCGGGTTGGTGGGCAGTGGCGACGACCGCGACCACGGGGTGCAGATCAGTCTGGACAAGCAGCTCTGATCCACCCCCGACGCTGCCGGGACGAAGCAAAAAAGAAACCCCGCCAAGGCGGGGTTTCTTTTTGCTCAATTGCCCCAGGTCGGCATGGGCATCGCATCGACCGGAATCGGTGCGGTGTCGTCGGCGTCCTTGCCGCGTGTGTGCTTGTCGCGCAGGTCGTTCTCGATCTGGTAGTTGCGGCGCTGCAGCCAGGCATCGCGGGTCAACGCGTACTCGTCCACGGCGTTGTCGCGGATGTCATCCAGCGCCATCAGCTGGCTGCGCATGTCCACCAGCTGCAGGCCCTGCAGGCCGATGCGGATCTTGTCTTCTTCGATCGTGCGGATCGGCGACAGCGGAATATCGCCGGCCAGGCCGAACACGTCGCGCACGGTACGCGGGCCGAAGAACGGCAGTTCCACGTAACGCGAACCGCGCCAGCCCCAGGCACCCAGGGTCTGGCCGAAGTCTTCACTGCGGCGCGGCACCAGCGCCTTGCTGGCCGGGTCGAACAAGCCACCCAGGCCCAGCGTGGAGTTCATGACGAAGCGGCCCAGGCTGTCCCAGGCATCGGCCGGGCGACCCTGCAGCAGCTGGTTGGTGATGGTCACCGGGGCGCGCAGGTTGCTGAAGAAGTTGCTCACGCCGGTCCGGGCGAAGCGCGGCACCACCTTGGTGTAGGCGGTAGCCAACGGACGGGCGACGGCGCGGTCGACCACATTGTTGAAGCTGTGCACCTTGCGGTTGAACGGTTCCCACGGATCGTAGGCCGGGCGCGCCGGTTCGCTGCCGTCGGCACTCGGCGCCGGGCCACCGTACAGGGCGGCGAAGTCGTCTTCGGCGTCGGTCGGCGCGGTCTCGGTGCCGGTCGCGGCTGCCACCGGCGTAGGGCTGTCCGTGGCAACCGGCGCCGGGGCGACGCGGTCGGTCGGTGCGGCAACGGCATCCATCGGGGTGTCGATGCTGTCGCTGGCGGCCGGTGCGTCGGCCACGGCCACGCTGGCCGGTGCGGCCTCGCGTGCGGGCTTGCCGGCGCAGGCGGTCAGTGCGGTGGCCAGCACAAGGAGGGGAAGGGTGCGTATGACGTTCATGTCAGCTCGCCGCAGTGGGGGCATTGAAATCCAGGGTCGGTGCCAGCCGGTAGGCGGCACTGAGTTCGTTGAAGCCGGCAGGGCTGCCGTTGAAGTGTGCGGTGACGCCTTTTGCACGCAGCTGCGCGGCCAGTTCGGCCAGCAGCGCCAGCCCGGCGCTGTCGATCCGCGGCACGCCGGTCAGGTCCAGTACCTGCACGCCGTCCAGCGCCTGCAGGGGTTTCCACAACGCACTGACCGCGGCGCGATCCAGCACGCCGCTGAACAGCAGCGACGTGCCCTGGCGGTTGATGCTGGCCGGGTTACTTGCCACTCGGGGCGGCCTGCATGCTGCCGTTGCGCAGTTCGGTGGCCACCTGCTGGATCGACTTCTGGCGCAGCGGGGCATCGAACTGGGTCTTGAAGGTCTGCACGTAGGAGATGCCTTCGATCATCACATCGAAGATCTTCCACTGGCCGTTGGTGTTGCGCATCAGGTACTCCACCGGGGTGGCTTCGCTGCCGGCACGGACCAGTTCGGTGGACACCTTCATGCCGCGGTTGCCCGGCAGCGGCTGCTCGGACTTCAGGCGGAAGCTGGGCTTGCCCTGGATGTCGAGCAGGGCCGAACCGTAGCGCTGCATCAGGTTGTCGGCCATCGCGTCGGCGAACAGCTTGACGTCGGCATCGGACGCGCCGCGGCCATGGATGCCCAGCACCAGGCGGGCGGCATAGTCACGGTCGAAGGTCTTGGTGAGCTCGCCGTTGATGTAGCTGCGCAGCGCGGTGGGGTTGCTGCGGAACTCCGCGCGGCGCTGCTGCAGGGTGGCCAGGATGCGGGTGCTGGCATCGAGCACCACCTTGCTGGCCTGGCCCTGCTGGGCCGAGGCGGCGGCCGGCGCGGCCTGGGCGAAACCCAACACGGGCAGGCTGGCGAGCAGGGCCGTGGCGAGCAGGGCCGGGATCAGTTTGTTGTTCATGGTTGCGGTTCCTTTGCAGGCGCTGCGGCGCCGTTGCCATCTTGGGGGGCAGCGCCGCCGGTATTGGCCGGGCCGCTGAACATGTATTTGCCGACCAGCTGCAGCAGGTCCACCGCCGGCTGGGTGAAGACGATTTCGTCGCCGGACTTGAGCACGTCCGGATCACCGCCCGGCTGCAGTCCGATATAGCTCTCACCGAGCAAACCGCTGGTGAATATGCCTGCGGAGGTGTCGGCTGGCAGGTCCTTGAACTTGCCGTCCAGCTTCAGGGTGACGATGGAGTCGAACTTGGTTGGGTCCAGCTCGATCGCGGCAACCTGGCCGATCGTGACGCCGCCGATCTTGACCGGGGCCTGCTTGCGCAGCTGGCCGATCTGGGTGAAGCGTGCCTTGAGCTCGTAGCCGTCGCTGCCCAGGCCCCACCGCTGGTTGGTGGAGGCCACGGCGAGCACCAGCAGCGAGGCCAGCGCCAGCAGCAGGAACGCGCCGACGGAAAATTCTAGTCTGGGACCGCGGATGGCCATGGGTTTCTCACTGTTCTTTTGTCAGGTGCCCCGGCGGGTGTGCCGGAGCGGGTTTCATTGCGTAGCCGTCATGCGTACCCGCCAATGGCGGGTACCTAGGTGAACATCATTGCCGACAGCACGAAGTTGAACATCAGCACCAGCAGCGAGGCGTTGACCACCGCGCGGGTGGTGGCCACCGAGGTGCCTTCGATGGTCGGCTCGGCATGGAAACCGACATAGGAGGCCACCAGCGCGGCGGTACCGCCGAAGATCGCCGACTTCAGCATCGCCACGCCGAAGTCGTCCCAGAAGTCCACGCTGTTGCTCAGCGCCGACCAGAACACCCCGTTGTCCAGGCCGAGCACATGCACGGCCTCGAAGTAGCTGGCACTGATCGCCAGCGAGCAGAAGATGCCGGTCAGCAGCGGCACGGTCAGCACGGCCGCCCAGAAGCGCGGCGCCACCACCTTGGCGATCGGGTCGATCGCCATCAGCTCCAGCGCCTTGATCTGGTCGGTGGCGCGCATCAGCCCCAGTTCGGCGGCGATCGAGCTGCCGGCGCGGCCGATGAACAGCAACGCGGTCAGCACCGGGGCCAGTTCGCGGTACAGCGACAGCCCGAGCAGGGTGGACAGCGCATCGGCCGCGCCGAAGGTGGTAAGCGTGCGGTAGCCCTGCAGGGTCAACACAAGGCCGACGAACGCGCCGCCAACAGCGATGATCGGCAGCGAACGCGCGCCGATCTTGTAGATTTCGCGTGTGAGCTCGGCCAGGAAGTCGGCGGTCGGCAGTGAGCCGCGCAGCACCGTCAGCGAGAACAGGCCGGCGCGGCCCAGCGAGCGGGTAGCCTCAACGAACGGCATCAGGCCACCTTCGCGCGGGGCGCGGCATCGAATGCGATCGGGCCATCCGGCTGCCCGTGCAGGAACTGGCGCAGCAGCGGGTCCTGGCTGGCATCCAGTTCGGCCGGGCTGCCCTGGAAGACCACGCCGCCGTTGGCGATCGCGATCACCTGGTCGCAGATCGGCAGGGTCTCGTGCACATGGTGGCTGACGATGATGCTGGTCAGCCCCAGGCTGTGGTTGAGGCGCTGGATCAGGCTCATGATCACGCCAGAGGCGATCGGGTCCAGCCCGGTCAGCGGCTCGTCGTAGATCATCAGCGGCGGGTCCAGGGCCAGCGCGCGGGCCAGCGCGACCCGGCGCGCCATGCCGCCAGACAGCTCGCGCGGCCAGGCATCGGCGACGGCCAGCAGGCCCACCGCGTGCAGCTTCATCTGTACCAGCCGGCGCAGCACCGCGGTGGGCAGGCGGGTATGCGTGCGCAGCGGCAGGGCGACGTTCTCGGCCACGGTGAGGTCGGTGAGCAGGCCATTGCCCTGCAGCAGCACGCCCACGCTCTTGCGCATCTCCAGCAGCGCACTGGCGCCGGTGGGGATGGGCTTGCCGAACAGGGTGACATCGCCGGCGGCCGGGCGCAGTTCGCCGGTCAGCGCCGCCAGCAGGGTCGACTTGCCGCTGCCCGACGGGCCCAGCACGGCGGTGATGCTGCCGCGCGGGACCGACAGCGAAACGTCGCGCAGGATCGTACGACCGCCGCGATCGATACGCACGTTGGACAACTGCACCAGACTTTCTTCGGAAGCCGTCATGGACGCCATTAACAAAATTCCAACGTTGTAAGATCGTGGTGAACGGCTGAACATAAGCGAACTGGACCGTGCAGTATTCTGGCATGGCCGCCGCGGATCGCCGCTGGCCGGGGCCGCAACACACCGTGTCGGCCGCCGGCATCGACGTTTTCGACCCGCCGACAGTACGTCCAGCTACGGGATGGACGGCCGCTGCGGCACACTGTGACAATGACCGACGCTGTTGCCGATTTCCGCCTGTACCACTCCAATTCGCTCGACGTCCTGGCCGCGCTGCTGGCCCGCACGGTGCGCGAGCCGGTGGCCGGGCAGTCGATTCTGGTGCCGGAGGTGGTGCTGATCCCGCAGGTGGCGATGCGCCGCTGGCTGCAGTCCACCCTGGCGGCTGAGTATGGCATTGCCGCCAATCTGGAATTCCTCACCCCCGGTGAGCTGGTGGCCCGCGCGCTGAACGCCAATGTGCCGGGCGAGCACGACGACCTCACCGCGGCGGCGCTGCGCTGGCGGCTGTACGCGGCGCTGACCGACCCGGCGCTGATGGCCCAGCCGGCGCTGGGTGCGCTGCACAGCTACCTGTCCGTGCACGATCCGCTCAAGCCGTGGGCGCTGGCCGGTGAGCTGGCGGCGGTGTTCGAGAAGTACCAGGCCTGGCGCCGCGACTGGCTGCTGCGCTGGGAGGCCGGTGCCGATGCGCAGGACCCGCAGGCGATCCTGTGGCGGCATATCGCCAGCGGGCACCAGTACCGGGCGCGGCGCATCCACGCCTACCTGGAACGCTTCGAAGGGGCTGGCCGGCCGTTGCCGCAGGGGCTGCCACCGCGCATGTTCGCCTTCGCCACCTTGAACGTCTCCCCGGACGTGCTGCGTGTGGTGGCCACCCAGGCGCGGGTGGGCACCCTGCATTTCTACCTGCCCACCCCCACCCAGGCGTACTGGGGCGACCTGCAGACGCTGGCCGAGAAACTGCGCAGCGGCGCTGCCGACCCGTTCGGTGAAGCGGCGGGCGAGAACCGGCTGCTGCAGGCGTGGGGCGCGGCCGGGCGCGATTTCATGGCGGTGCTGGGCAGCTATGAAGTGGTGCACCCCTCCGGGGAGATCGCCGCTTACGACGATCCCGAAGACGATGTTCGCCCTACCCTGGAACACGGCGGCTTGTCCGACAGCCTGCTGCACCGCCTGCAGCGCGACCTGTTCCACCGTCGCGGGTTGCCCTCCGGCATGCTGCGCCCCGCACTGCTGACCAACGACCCGAGCCTGCAGGTGCACGCCTGCCACACCCGCCTGCGCGAACTGCAGGTGCTGCACGACCAGCTGCGCGGGCTGCTGCAGGACGCACGCTTCGATCCGCCGCTGCAGGCCCGCGACATCGCCGTGCTGGCGCCGGACATCGATCCCTACGTGCCCTACCTGGAGGCGGTGTTCGGCGGCCGCAGCGGGGGCGATGACCACATTCCCTATGCGCTGGCCGACACCAGCCCGCTGGCCGGCGAACCGCTGGCCGATGTATTCGTGCACCTGCTGGGCCTGCCGGTGTCGCGCTTCGGCTTGAACGAAGTGCTGGACCTGCTGGCCAGCGGCCCGCTGGCCGAAGCGGCCGGGCTGGATGCGGCCGCGTTCGACCGGCTGCACGACTGGCTGCAGGCAGCCGGCGCGCGCTGGGGCCTGGACGCCAGCCACCGCGCCCAGCACCAGGCGCCGAGCGATGATGCGTTCACCTGGCAGTTCGCGCTGGACCGGTTGCTGCTCGGCCACGCCAGTGGCGGCGATGGCGATATCGACGGGGTGGCGCCGTGGCCGGAGCTGGAAGGCAGTGCGCTGGATGCGTTGGACCGGCTGCTGCGCCTGTTGCGCGTGCTGGCGCGCTATCAGCGTGTGCTCGGCGAGGCCCTGACCCCGGCGCACTGGCGCCAGCGCCTGCTGGCATTGCTGGAGGCGCTGCTGCCGGAGCCGCCCAGTGCGCCCAGCGGCCAGCGCGCGCTGGAACGGCTGCGCAAGCTGGTCAACGAATTCGCCCGCGACGCCGAGCGCGCCGGCTTCGACGCCGCGGTGCCGCCGGAAGTGGTGCGCGCGCATTTCGCCGGGGTGCTGGCCGAGGCCGACACGCGTGCGCCGTTGCTCACCGGCGGGGTCAGCTTCGGGCGCATGGTGCCGATGCGCCTGTTGCCGTTCCGGGTGATCTGCGTGCTCGGCCTCAACGATGGCGACTTTCCGCGCCGCGATCCCGCCGCCGGGCTCAACCAGCTCACCGCCGAGCTCGGCACCGACAAGCGCCGGCATGGCGACCGCTCGCTGCGCGAGGATGACCGCTTCCTGTTCCTGCAGCTGTTCGCCTCGGCGCAGGACGTGTTCTATCTCAGCTACCTCGGCGCGGATCCGCGCGATGGCAGCGTGCGCGAACCCTCGGTGCTGGTCAGCGAGTTGATCGATGCCGCCGCCGAGTACCACCAGGATCCACCGGCCGTGGTGCGCGCGCTGACCGTACGGCATGCGCTGCAGCCGTTCTCGCCGGCGGCCTTCGGTGGCGGTGACGAGCCGCGGCGTTTCAGCTATCGGCGCCAGTGGTACCCGGCCGCCGGAAGTCTGGGCAGTGCGCGGCGCGCGCCGCCGGCCTGGTTCGAACAGGTACTGCCGCCGCTGGACCCCGGCCCGGACCCGGAGTTGTCACTGGATGGCCTGCGCCGCTTCCTGTCCGACCCGGCCGGGCAGTTCCTTTCGCAGCGGCTCGGCCTGCGCCTGCCCGATGCCCTGGACAGCGCCGATGACCTGGAGCCGCTGGTGATGGCTGGCCGCGGCCGCGAGCAGCGCCAGCTGCAGCAGGCCGTGATCGAAGCGACCCTGCACGGCGACGACACGCCCTTGTACCCGCGCCTGCGCGCCCGTGCGCTGCTGCCCTCCGGCGCACTGGGCGAACGCCAGTTCCAGGCATTGCAGGACGAGACCCGGCCCTATGCACGGGCATTGGCGCAGTGGATGGATGCCTCGGCCGCCGACAGCCGCCGTTACGAGGTCCAGATCGACGGCCTGCGCCTGCATGGGCGGGTGGACGATATCCATCCGCACGGCATCGTGCGCCTGCGCCCGGGTGGCCTCAATGGCCTGGCTGCGATCCGTCATGGCCTGGACTGGCTGCTGGCCAACGCGGCCGGCGATGCGCTGCCACTGGTGCAGTTCCATGATGGCGGCGATGCCGGGCTGGGCCCGCACGTTCTGCCCGCGCTTGCCCCGGCACAGGCCAAGGCCGCCCTGCGTGCGCTGCTGCAGCTGCGCGAGGACGGTCTGCGCGCGCCGCTGTGGTACGCGCCGTACACGGGTTGGGCGATCTACAACGCGCCGGCCGCCAAGCGCGAGGCCGAAGCACGCGGCCAGTGGCACGGCGGCGACCGGCGCTGGGCCGAGGCCGGCGAAGCGGCGTACCAGCTGGCGCTGCGCGGGCGCGATCCGTTCACCGATCCAAGCCATTACCAGCAACTGCTGCACAACAGCTTCGTGGTGTTCAGCGCCGTACGCGAGGGCCGCGTATTCGGCGGCTTCCACGATGACGGAGCCGCCGCATGAGCGCCCCCGTTCTACTCGACGATCCTTACCTGGCGCTGCCGCTGGAAGGCGTGCAGCTGATCGAGGCCAGCGCCGGTACCGGCAAGACCTTCACCCTGGCTACGCTGTTTACCCGACTGGTGGTGGAGCAGGGCTGGCGCATCGGCCAGATCCTGGCGGTGACCTTCACCGATGCCGCCACCCAGGAACTGCGCAAGCGCATCCGCGAGCGCCTGGCGCTGGCCGCGCAGCTGGTGGAGCGCGCGCCGCACGCCGACGACGGCCCGGACGTGCTGCTCACCCGCCACATCCTGCAGCGCCAGCTGGCGCGCGGCGAGGAAACCCCGTCCGCGCTTGCGCGGCGGTTGCAGACCGCGGCCGACGAGATCGACCTGGCGGCCATCTTCACCATCCATGGGTTCTGCACGCGGGTGCTGCGCGAGCATGCCTTGGAAAGCGGGCATACCTTCGACCCACCCACGCTGTTGCCCAGCGAACGCGAACTGCACGACCAGCTCGCCGCCGACCTGTGGCGGGTACATGCCAATGACCCGGCCACGGTTGAGGCGCTGACCCGGCTCTGGAGCGGCGGCCCGGAGGCTTTGGCGCGCGACCTGTCGGCGTTGATCAAGCCGCTGCCGCTGGTGCCGGCGCCCTCCACACACGGCGGTGGCGAAGCGCTCGGCGAGGATCTCGCCGCCACGCTGCAGGCGGCTGCCGAACAGCTGGGGGCCGCCATCGACGCCCATACCGAAGAGGCGCAGGCACAGATCGCCAGCGCCTTCGATCGCAAGGTGTTCGATGGTCGCCGTGCCAAACGGCCCAGTTTCGACAAGGCCTTCGACGCGCTGTTGGCCGGCCGCGAACGCCTGGCGTGGGTGCGTGAGGACAAAGGCCACCTGGGCAAGCTGCTGCCGGTGCAGCTGCTGGCTTTCTGCAAGGAAGACCAGCAGGGCCAGTGCCCGCAGTCGCCGTTGTTCGATGCGCTGCAACGCTGGTGGCATGCCGCCGATGCGCAGGCGCAATGGCAGCGCGCGCAGGCCGTCGGCTTCCTGCACCAGTTGCGCGCGGAAGCGCGTGCGCGCCTGGCCGAACTCAAGCGGGTGGGCCGGGTGCAGACCTATGATGATTTGATCGATGGCGTGGCCGACGCGCTGGAAGGCCCACACCGCGCCGCGCTGGTGCAGCAGCTGCGCGCGCAGTACCGCATTGCGCTGGTCGATGAATTCCAGGACACCGATGACCGCCAGTGGAGCATCTTCCAGCGCGTGTTCGGCGATTCGCCGGAAACCCGCGCGGCCGGGCTGGCCCCGGCGCTGTTCCTGATCGGTGATCCCAAGCAGGCTATTTATGGCTTCCGCGGTGGCGATATCCACACCTACCTCAAGGCCAAGCGCGATGCCGTCGCGGCGCCCGCGTTGAACCGCAACTTCCGCTCGCGCCCCGGCGTGCTGCGTGCGCTGCAGGCGCTGTACGACAACGCCGGCGAACAGGCCTTCCTGGAAGCGGATATCGGCTTTGAACCGGTGCTGCCGGGCAGCACCCGCAGCGATGCGGATTACCTGCGCGATGACACGCCCGCCCCCGGGGTGACGCTGCGCCTGCTGCGCAGCGCCGACGGTGCCGAGCTCAAGGCCGATCCGTCGCGGCAGCAGGCCACCGACGCCTGCGTGGCGGCCATCCACCAGGTGCTCGGCGACGCCCGCCAGGGGCGCGCGCTGCTGCAGGGCAAACCGGTGCAGCCCGGTGATATCGCAGTGCTGGTACGCCGTCACCACGAGGCCACGCGGATCCAGCAGGCGCTGAGCGTGGTGGGTATTCCGGCGGTCGCCGCCGGCAAGCAGAGCCTGTATGCCACCGCCGAGGCGCGCGAGCTGCGGGTGCTGCTGCTGGCGTTGCTGCAACCGGCCGACGAGGGCCGCCTGCGCACAGCGTTGTCGACGGTACTGCTGGGCGAGAGCGCCGCCGCGATCGATGCGATGGAGCGCGACGGCGACCCGCAGCGCCGCTTCCAGACCTTGTTGCTGCTGTGGCGCGAGCGCTGGCTGCGCGGCGGACCGTTCGCGGTGATCGCCGATCTGTGCGCCGAGCATGCCGAGCGCCTGCTGGGCCTGCTCGATGGCGAGCGCCGGCTGACCAACTATCTGCAGCTGGGTGAGCTGCTGCAGCAGGCCGCGGGCCAGACCCTGGGCATGCATGGCCTGCTGGATTGGCTGCAGGCACAGATGGCGCACGCCGACCAGGACGATGAGCAGCAGCTGCTGCGGCTGGAATCGGATGCGCGCCGCGTGCAGATCATCACCCTGCACAAGAGCAAGGGGCTGGAATACCCGCTGGTGTTCCTGCCCTTCATCGGCATCGATGGCGGCGCACCGAATACCGATGCGCACTGCACCGTGTATGCCAACGGCCGCCGCGAGCTGCACTGGAAACTGGACAAGGACGAGGCCTGGAGCCAGGCCGCCAGCCGTGCCGCGCAGGAGCAACAGGCCGAAGACGCGCGCCTGCTCTATGTCGGGCTGACCCGCGCCGAGCACGCGCTGTGGATTGCTGCGGGCGACCTGGCCGGCATGGCACGCACCCGCCTGGCGCCGATGCTGGCCGGGTTGGACGCGCTGCGTGCGCACCCGGACATCGCCGTGATCGAAGGCCCGGCCGAACAGCGTCCGCCAGCGTTGGCGCTGGAACGCGAAGGCGTGCTGCCGCCGGTACGCGCGCTGACCCGACGGGTGCCGCACGACTGGTGGGTCTACAGTTTCACCCAGCTGGCGCATGCCGATGCCGGCCATGACACCGATGCCGCGGCGACCGAAGCGCCGGCGCCCGCCGCCGACGAACCGGCCGGCCCCGAGCTGGCGCTGGAGGCCGAGACGCCGGTGGCGGCGGCCGATGCTCCGGCCGACATCGATCCCCGCTTCATGGGCAGCCGCTTCGGCAACGTGCTGCACGATGCGCTGGAGAACACCGACTTCGCACAATGGGCGCATTGGCACGCCGGTGATACGGCACCCGGCGAGGAAGCCGAGGTGCTGCGCGAATCGCTGCGCAGCGAAGGCTATGCCGACCTGGATCTGGAGGACGGCGTGGCCGTGCTGACCCCGCTGGTCGGGCAGACATTGACCGTGCCGCTGCCCGAGGGCGGTGCCTTGCATGGCCTGGCACCGGAGGCGCGACGCGCCGAGATCGAGTTCCACTTCGCCATGCAGCCCACCGCGGTGCCGGCGTTGCTGCAGCTGCTGCACCGCTACGAGCTGGTCCGTGATCGCCATGGCTTCGGCACGCGCCGTCAGCTGGAAGGGCTGATGACCGGCAAGATCGATCTCACCTACGTGCAGCACGGGCGCTGGTACGTGCTCGACTACAAGTCCAACCGCCTGCCCGGCTACGACGCGGCCCGTTTGAAGAGCGCCATGCAGCACAGCGAGTACGACCTGCAGGCCTTGATCTACACCGTGGCCCTGCACCGCTGGCTGCGCTTCCGGCTGGGCGCGCAGTACGACTACGAACGCGATATGGGCGGCATCCGCTACCTGTTCTGCCGCGGTCTGGATGCGACCGATCCACTGGCCCCGGGGCTGTACACGCACCGCTTCGATGCGGCGCTGGTCGATGCGCTCGATGCGCTGTTCGCCGGTGGCGGCCAGGCACATGCCGCGCTGGTGGCACGCGCGCGGGGTGAAGCATGAGCCTGCTCACCGCGCTGTATCGCCAGGGTGCCCTGCGCACGCTGGACCACGCACTGGCGCAGAGCCTGCGTCGGTTGCAGCCGCAGACGCCGGACAACGTGCTGGCGGCCGCTGCACTGGCCTCGCTGGCAATTGCACAGGGCCATGCCGGCCTGGATCCGCACCAGCCACAGCGCCTGGTCGACGCCGGCATCGATTGGCCCGATGCCGACCTCTGGCTGCAGCAGCTGCGCGCGTCGGACTGGGTTGATCAGCCCGCGCACGCCGATGCCGTGGCCGCCGATACGCCGTTGGTGCTGGAGAACGGCCTGCTCTACCTGCGCCGCTACCGCGAGTACGAGCGTCGGCTGGCGCTGGGCCTGCAGCGCATCGCCGGGCACCCGCTGCCTGCCGCGGAACCGGCAGCCTTGGCCACGTTGTTTGCCCAGCTGTTCCCGCAGGCGCGCGAAGGCATCGACCATCAGGCGCGGGCCGCGGCCATCGCATTGCGGCATCCGCTGGTGCTGGTCACCGGCGGCCCCGGCACCGGCAAGACCACCACCATCGCGCGCCTGCTGGTGCTGCTGGCCGCACAGGCCGCGCAGTCCGGCCAGTCGCTGCCGCGGGTGGCATTGGCGGCACCCACGGGCCGCGCCGCCGAGCGCATGGCCGAAAGCCTGCGCCAGGCGGTGCAGCGGCTGCGCCTGGTCGGCATCGACGCGGGGCTGTGCGATGCCATGCCCAGCACCGGCACCACGCTGCACCGGCTGCTCGGGGTGATTCCCGATTCGCCACGCTTCCGCCACCACGCCGACAATCCGCTGGCCTATGACGTGATCGTGGTCGACGAGGCCTCGATGATCGACCTGCCGCTGATGGCCAAGCTGGTCGATGCGATCGCCACCGGCACCCGCGTAGTGTTGCTGGGTGATCCGGACCAGCTGCCCTCGGTGGAAGCCGGCGATGTGCTCAGCGCGATCCTGCAGGCCAGTGGTGATGGCCTGGGCACCCAGGCCGAGGATGTGGCGCCGTTGCGCCCGCTGCTGCGCGAAGACGTGCTGCAACCGCTGGCACCGCCGCAGGCCTTCGCCGGGCGGCGCGTGCAGCTGCAGCGCGGTTACCGGCAGAGCGATGACCTGGCGCTGGCACCGTTGGCCGCTGCAGTGCGTGAAGGCGACAGTGGCTTGGCCCTGCAGCTGCTGCGGGGTGGCCAACTGGCGGGCGTGCACTTCCACGAAGACCAGGGCGATCCGCTGCAGCAGCACCGCGAGGCCCTGCTGGCGCATTGGCGCAGGCTGGGCGAAGCCGCCGACCCGGCGCAGGCACTGGCCGATGCCGGTCGCCTGCGCCTGCTCACCGCCCTGCGCGAAGGCCCGCAGGGTGCGCGTGGCCTGAACGCCCGGATCGAGGCGTTGTTGGCGGGCGCCGCACGGCCAGGCGTCGGCCCCGGCTACTTCCACGGCCGCCTGCTGCTGATCACCGAAAACAGCTACCGCCACCGCCTGTTCAACGGCGATATCGGGATCTGCCTGCGCAGCGCCGAGGGCAGCATGATGGCGTGGTTCCCGGGCGACACCGCCGAGCACCCACGCGCCTTCCATCCGGCCGCGCTGCCGGCGCACGAAAGCGCCTTCGCGATGACCGTACACAAGGCGCAGGGGTCTGAATTCGATGCGGTCTGGTTGCAGCTGCCACGTCGCGACAACCGCGTGTTGTCCCGCGAGCTGGTCTACACCGGCATGACCCGGGCACGGCAATCGCTGCATGTACTGGGCAGTGCGGACGTACTGCAGGCCGCGTTGGGCCGGCATGCCAGCCGCTTGTCCGGCTTGGCGGCGCGGCTGCAGGGGGGCGAGGCCGTGCCGGTCCTGGAGGGACCGGCCACGGCGCCCGCACAGGGTCAGTTGTTCTGACCCTGCCGTTGACTTACTCCGGAATCACCACGGTGCCATCGGGAAACACGATGGCGCCGTCACCGCTGACATCGAAGAAGCCCAGCTGGTGGGTATTGGCCAGCACCTGCACCAAGCCATGCGCGTTCTCGGCCACTTCATCATCGAACGAGGCGTAGATCACGTGCTGGCCGACGCTGTAGTCGGTCACTTCGGGGCGCTCATCCTCGTCATCGGCCAACGGGCCATCCATCGGCGGGAAATGCTCGACGAGCGCGGCGAAGAACGCCTGCAGCGCCGGCACCGACACGGCCGCATCGTCGTAGTCGTGCGTCTCTTTCCATTCAGTCTGGGCGTCGTACCACTCCAGGAATGCCGCCGCATCGCGCGGGGCCACGGCGGGGTCGAACACCATCATGTCGTAACTCATCGGGGGGGCCTTGATTGCTTCAGTAGGGGGAATGGGCCGCAGGATACGCTGATCGGCGCGACGCGGCCGGCACGGTTCAGCGCGCAGTGGGCAGCGCGCCGGCGTCTTCAGCACGGGCCACCACCGCGGCGGCCTCCGGGAACAGCGCATAGCGCAGCCCCAGCACGCCCATCAGCGCCTCATCGCGTGCCTTGCCCGGGTCCACCGTCTGCACCCGCTTGAGCGAGGCCTCCAGCTTGGCCTGCAGGCCCACCGGTGCCGGCAGCGGCCGCCGTTGCGCCACCTGTGCGCGGTAGTGCGCGGCGATATCGTCCAGGATCGCCTCGATCGCCTGCATGCTCGCCAGCGGCAGGCCCTGCCGGGCGCGGCGCAGCTGCAGGATGTTGAGCCCGATGCGCGCCTCGGTGAGCATGTCCACCGAGGCGATGTCGCTGCCTTCCGGGGTGGCGGCCAGGCGCGGGGCGAGCAGGCCGAGCAGGTCCAGCATGCGCGCGGCGAACTGCTGGCGGTCCTGCTGGCCACGGCCTTCGGCGGCCTCGGCCAGCGTGCTCCAGCCCTGCCGCACCAGCCGGCGCGCGGTCCATTCGGCACCCACCGAGCGGAACAGGCGGGTCATCACCACGGCAAAGCCGATGCCGATGAACATCGCCACTGCCGAATTGATGAAACTCTGGATGTTGGCGTTGTAGGTGTTCTGCACGTTCAGCAGCGCCACCAGGTTGACCATCAGCGGCAGCCCGATCAGCGCGGTCTGCGGCTTGTGCAGCAGCAGGCCCACCGGCAGGAACACCACCGCAAGTACCAGTGCCAGGCTGCCGAAGTCGTGCACCGCCGGGAAGATGCCGAACAGATACACCCCGGCCACCAGGCTGGCCACGATCGCCCACAGCAGGAACGACAGCATGCTCGGTGCCGGGTCGTCCTGCGCGGCGAAGAACGCGGCGGCCACCGCGGCCATCATCGCGCCATTGCCACCGCCCTCCCAGCCCAGCCCGATCCACAGCGCGCAGTAGGTCATCAACGCCACCCCGGCGCTGGCGGCTGAAAACAGCGCCATGCCGTAGTCGACGTGGCGGTTGTGGCCGATGCGTTTGGCGCGGATCCGGTAGTGCGCGGTGTCGCTCGGAGCGCTGCCGTTTTCGATGGCCTGCTGCAGCGCACTGCAGTCCTGCCACAGGTCCACCAGTTCCTCCAGGCGCAGCAGCAGGGTGACCAGCAGCAGGTGGTCCAGTTCGCCGTCCACCGCGGGTTTGAGCGCCAGGATGCGTCCGCGCAGCGCGGCGTATTCGCTGGCCGTGCTGTGCCCGGGCTGCTCCAGCCACTGCGCGATGTCGGCCACCAGCGGCTCCAGCCCCGGCGGCAGCGCGCGCCCACCGGCGCGCAATGCGCCCAGCCGGTCGGCGATGGAGGACAACACCGGCAGCATCAGCAGCATGCGCTCGCGCAGCCGCTCCATCGACACCGCCGCACCAGCATGGCGCGGATCATCGCGACGCAGGAACTCGATCAGCGCCTCGAACTGCACCAGATCGGCGGCCAGCCGGTTGCGTGGCGCATGCGCGTTGCCGCGCAGCAGGATCTGCCGGCACCACTGCGCGGCATCGCCCATCCAGTTGCCGATCCGCGAACGCAGCATCGGCTGCACCGAGGTCGGGAAGAACAGCGAGGCGAACAGCACCGCCACCACCGTGCCCAGGATGATCTCCTCGCTGCGCGCCACCACCGTGTCGAAGATGGTGTCCGGCGAAGTCACCGCCGGAAAACCGATGAAGGCCGTGGTGTAGCCGGCCAGCAGGAACGCGTAGCCACGCGGGCCGCGGTTGAGCAGGGCGATGAACAGGCACGCCGACAGCCACAGCGACATCGCCGCGCTGAGCAGCAGCGGGGTTTCCACCAGGTGCGGCAGCATCCACAACGTGGCCGCACCGGCAATCAGCGTGCCGATGATGCGGTAGGCGCCCTTGGCGCGGGTGGGGCCGAGCATCGGCTGGGTCACGATGTACACCGTGGCCATTGCCCAGTAGGGCCGCGACAGGTTGCCGGCCAGCCCGATGTACAGCGCGGCCAGCGCAGCCAGGAAGGTCTTGATCGAGAACAGCCAGGCGGATCGGTCGCGCAGCAGCATGGGGGTTACCTCGACGCCGTCCCGGTGGCCACGGCATCGGCATTCCAGCCACCGCCGAGCACCAGGAACAGCTGGATCTGGTCGCGCGAGACCTGCGCCTGTGCGGTGGCCAGGGTGGCATCGGCACCGGCCAGGGTGCGGTCCGCATCCAGGCTGGACAGGTAGGGCGTGCGCCCGCCCTGGTACAGCCGGCGGTTCTGCGCGGCGGCCAGTGCGGCCTGCTGCTGCGCGGTCTGCAGCGATTGCAGCCGTTGCAGGTCATGCGCGTAGCGGCTCAGCGCGGTCTGGGTTTCGCGCAACGCCTGCAGCACGCTGTGGTCGAACTCGGCCAGCGCCGCATCGGCACCGGCTTCGGTGGCGTGGATGCGCGCGTGGGTGCCCGAGGAGGGCAGCGTCCAGGAAATCAGCGGCCCGAGCGACCATTGCTGGGTGAGCGGTTGGCCGAAGTCGGACAGCAGCCCGGCCGCACCCACCGACGCACCCAGGCGGATGTCCGGATACAGCTCGGCGGTGGCCACGCCGATCCGCGCGGTGGCGGCGGCGAGACGGCGCTCGGCCTGGCGCACATCGGGGCGGCGTTGCAGCAACGCGCGGCCGTCGCCCACCGGCAGCGGCTGGGCCAGGGTCGGCGCCTGGCTGCACGCGGCCACGCCGTCGGGCAGCTGCCCGGGGGTGTGGCCGAGCAGGGCGGCCAACTGATATTCGGAGGCCTGGCGCTGGGCGCGCAGCGGCGGCAGCGCCGCTTCCAGCATCGCCACCTGCGCGTTGGCGCGGGCCAGTTCGGGCGGCGTGCCGCGGCCGGCGTTGATCAGCCGCTGGGTCACCTCGCGGCTGCGCTGCTGCAGCTGCAGGGAGTGTTCGGCCACATGCAGCTCGTGGTTGGCATGGCAGATCTCGACATAGCTGCCGGCCACCTGTGCCACCAACGACACCCGCGCCAGGTCCATCGCCGCGGCGCTGGCCTGCTCGTCGGCGTGCGAGGCTTCGGCGGCGCGCTTGAGCTTGCCGAACAGGTCGAACTGGTAGGACACCGCGAACTTGCCGTCGGCCAGGTTGATCGGCGGCAGTTCGTGTTCGAGCAGGAACGACTCGGCCGACAGCTGCGCGCGGCTCACACCCGCTTCGGCTTCGTACTCGAAGCCACCGGCATCCAGCGCCTGCTCGTACATCGCCGCCGCGCGGCGCAGGTTGGCCGCGGCCACCTTGAGCTCTACGTTGTCACGCAGCGCCTGCTGCACCAGCGCGTTGAGGGTGTCGTCCTGATACAGCTCCCACCAGCGCGCAGGCAGCGCGGCACCGGCCGCCACCTGCGGGTTGCCGGTATCGATGAAGGCCGCATTGGCCTCCGGCCGCTGGAACGCCGAACCGGCCGGCACCGCGTAGTCCGGGCCCACCGTGGTGCACGCGGCCAGGCTGGTCAGCGCCAGCCCCAGCAGCAGCGGGCGCAGCAGCGGGCGGCTCACAACGCCGCCTGTGCCGGGTGCGCCGGCGTGGCCGTGGCGGCATCGGGCTGGATGGTGACGGTGGCGGTGCGCCCGGCAATCAGGTTCACGCCCGCAGGCACCTGGTCAATATGGATGCGCACCGGGATGCGCTGCGCCAGCCGCACCCAGTCGAAGGCCGGGGTCACGTTCGGCAGCAGGCTGCTGCCTTCGCTGCGGTAGCGGTCCTCGATGCCGGCGGCGATGCTCTGCACATGGCCCTGCAGCGGCTGGGTCTCGCCCATCAGGCGGATATCCACCTTCTGCCCGGCATGCACGCCACGCAGGCGGGTTTCCTCGAAGTAGCCATCCACCCGGAACGAACCGGTGTCCAGCACCGCCATCACCGGGCGCCCGGCCGTGACGTAGTCGCCGGCGCGCACGGTGCGGTCGTTGACGTGGCCATCGCTGGGGCTGCGCACCTCGGTGCGGGCCAGGTTGAGCGTGGCCAGGTCGACGGCGGCCTGCGCGGTGGCCATGGAGGCCTGTGCGGCCTGCAGCTTGGCGCGGCGCACTTCGGCGTCCTCGGCGGCCACCAGGTCCTGCAGGCTGCGGTCGCGGGCGATCTCGCGGCGCAGCTGGTCCAGCGTGGCGCGGCGTTCGCCCAGGGTGGCGCGGGCCTGCTCCAGCGCGATCTCATAGCGCGCCCGATCCACCACGAACAGCACCTGGCCGCGTTTCACCGGCTGGTTGTCGGCCACCTTCACCGCTTCCACCAGCCCGGACACATCCGGCGCCACCTGCACCACGTCGGCACTGACGTGCGCATCGCGCGTCCACGGCTCATCCATGTAGTACGCCCACAGGTGGCGCAGCACCAGCACGGCGGCCAGCACCGCCACGACGGTCAGCACGACCGGGAAAGCACGCTTGAGGGTCTTGTTCACGATTGCATCCAACGCATCAGGGAAAACAACCCGCCGAGCACGATCACGTACACGGCCAGGTTGAACAGGGCGGGGTGCCAGATGTGGCGGTAGGCGCCGGTGCGCTGCAGGACCACGCGCAGCCCGCTTTTCAGCAGGTACGCCAGCAGCATCAGCCCGAGCAGGGTCGGGACGAACACACCATAGAGACTGAATTCACCGTACATCGAGGCAGAAGTTCGCAGGGAAACGGAAAGGGGATCGCCCCGGCATCGCTGCGCGGCACCGGGGGCACAACGGGGGGCGTGGGCTTACGTCACGCGTTCGGCGGCGTCGGCCAGCAGCTGCCACAGCTTCAATACGGTGCGCAGTTCGTCCACGGTCAACTCGCCGAACACGCGCTCGCGCAGGCCGATCAACTGGGTTTCCAGCTCGCTGACCAGCGCCTCACCCTTGTCGGTGAGCCACAGCAGGTTGGCGCGGCGGTCGCTGGCGTCGCATTCGCGGCGGACCAGGTCACTGGCCGCCAGCTTGTCCAGCAGGCGCACCAGCGACGGCCCTTCCATGCCCAGCTGCTGGGCCAGTGCGACCTGGCGGATACCCCCGCCGGCGCGCCCGATCAGCAGCAGCGGCATCGTGCACGCGGCCGAAATGCCGTAGCTGCCCAGGGCCTGGTCGGCCAGGCGCTGCCATTGCCGCCCTGAATGGAGCAGGCCGGAGCTGAGCTGCATCTGCAGCTGGGTGCGTTCGTCGAGGGAGCGTTTCATGGCAGATAGATAGGATACTACTAATTCGCTTCCTATCAATACCCCCGGCATAACCGTGGCCCAACGCCGGGCCTGACGGGGCGGGGCCAGGACCCTTGGCGGGGGACGCCCGAGGGCTGTCTCGGGTACGATGCTCACCCCCCCTCGGGTGCTGTATGTAATGAGCAAGAAAGACAACGACGCCACCCCGGTCACCCAGGCCGATGCCGAATCGGCCGTGCGCACCCTGCTGCGCTGGGCCGGTGAAGACCCCACCCGCGAAGGCCTGCTGGATACCCCGCGGCGCGTGGCCGAGGCGTATGGCGACTGGTTCAGCGGCTATCGCGATGACCCGCGCGCCTACATGGAGCGCACCTTCGAGGAAGTGGCCGGCTATGACGAGCTGATCGTGCTGCGCGACATCGAGTACGAAAGCCACTGCGAACACCACATGGCGCCGATCATCGGCCGCGTGCACGTCGGCTACCTGCCGGCCGGCAAGGTGGTGGGCATCAGCAAGCTGGCCCGTGTGGTCGAGGCGTATGCGCGCCGCTTCCAGGTCCAGGAAAAGATGACCGCGCAGATCGCCCAGTGCATCCAGGACGTCCTGCAGCCGGTCGGCGTGGGCGTGGTGGTGGAAGGTGGGCACGAATGCATGACCACCCGCGGCATCCACAAGCGCGGCGTCAGCATGGTCACCTCCAAGATGCTGGGCAGCTTCCGCGAGGACGCCCGCACCCGCGCCGAGTTCCTGCGCTTCATCGAAGTAGGCGGCAAGCGCTGAGCACATCCCATTCGCGCTGCGGCCATCGCTGGCCGCAGCCTCGCGCCGTGGGCGCTCCATTTTTGCCGACCCTCACGCCTGCATGAAGCACCGCGAACGCATCACCCGTTACCGCCACCTGCGCGAACAGCCGCAGTGGAAGCTGCTGGCTGCGGCCAACGCCCCGGAAATCATCGGCCTGCTGCAGAGCCTGCTGATGGACGGGGAGCGCACGCTGCCCGCCGCGGTCCTGCATGAGCGCCTGCAACGCGCCTTGGACCAGCTCAACGGCGAAGAGCTGTCGCGCGATCTGCCGCGCACCGCCCAGGCCTACATCGCCCATTGGCTGGCACAGGGCTGGCTGGAACGGCGGCTGCCCGAGGGCGCCGATCAGGAACAGTACGAACTGTCCACCCAGGCGCTGCAGGCCATCCGCTTCGCCGACAGCCTGGAACAGACCCGCGTGGCGGCCACCGAAAGCCGGCTGGCACTGGTCATCGAACAGCTCTCGCAGTTGGCCGCGCAGACCGAATCCAATCCCGATGCCCGGTTGTCGGCGCTGCGCGACGAGCGCGACCGCATCGATGCGGAGATCGAGAAGGTCGGGCAGGGCCGCATCGTGTCGCTGGACAGCAAGCGCGCGTTGGAACGTGCACGCCAGATCATCGGCCTGGCCGATGAGCTGACCGAGGACTTCCGCCGCGTCCGTGATGACTTCGAGAAGCTCAACCGCGACTTCCGCGAACGCATCATCGATGACGAAGGCGAGCGTGGCGACGTGCTGTCCAAGCTCTTCGAAGGCGTGGATGTCATTGGCGAAAGCGACGCCGGCAGAAGCTTCCAGGCGTTCTGGCGGCTGCTCAACGACGCCGAACAAAGCGCCCAGCTGGATGCCGCGCTGGAGGCCGTGCTCGCCCGCGGCTTCGCGCGCAGCCTGGCCCGCGAGGAGCGCACCTTCCTGCGCGGCTTCACCAGCGCCATGCTTGATCGCGGTGGCCAGGTGCATGACGTGCTGCAGCACTTCGCACGCAGCCTGCGTGGTTTCGTGCAGAGCCGTGGCTACCTCGAGCAGCGCCGCCTCACCCAGCTGCTCAAGCAGGCCCAGTCCGAAGCGCTGGCGCTGCGCGATGATTTTCCCGCCCAGCGCGGCATCGGCCGCGACCTGCAGCTCACCACCAGCCGCCCGCGTTCATGGTCGCAGTGGAAGCTGCACGATCCGCGCAGCGCGCATGTGGATGGCAGCGTGCAGCGCAACGACGCGGCCAGCATCAGCCTGGAAAGCGTCGGCGACCTCGTGGCGTCGTCGGAAATCGACTTCCGCACCTTGCGCCGCGACCTGCATGACCTGCTGGGCCTGCAGCCCAAACTCACCATCGCCCAGGCCCTGACCCAGCGCGAGGCCGCGCAGGGCTTGGGCAGCGTCATCGGCTACCTGTCGCTGGGCACCCGCTTTGGCAACGTGGTGGAGGGCGAACAGGAAATCGCCCATTGGCGTGGCGGCGATGGCCAATGGCGTCGCGCCCGCATTCCACTGGTTTGGTTCACCCAGGAGAAACGCCATGAACTGGCATGAAGACCCCATTGAAGCCGTCCGCAGCGATACCGAGGCCGCCGATTACGATGCCGAGCCGGTCGTGGTCACCCCGCTGCCGCGGCGTAGCAACGACGTGTTCTACCTCGGTGATACCGGTCGCCTGCCGCTCGATGCGCGTCGCGCGCTGTGCCAGCTGCTGATCGGGCCGAGCATCGACCAGCTGCGCCACGCCAAGCTGTGGCCCGCGCTGATCCGCAGCGAAGCGGCGATCCGCTCGGCGCTGGCCGACCTGTTCCTGGAACTGGTACTGGACCGCGACAGCGGCGTGGCCTTCACCCGCCAGGCCGACACCGAGGACATCGAGGCGCCGGTACTGCTGCGCAGCTCGCCGCTGACCTTCATCGACTCGGTGCTGCTGCTGTACTTGCGCCAGCAACTGGCCGAGGCCGATGCGCGCGGCAATCGCGCGGTGGTGGCCGATACCGAGATGGCCGACGCGCTGGCCATCTACGAGAAGAACCTGTCCACCGACCGTGCCGGCTTCAATCGTCGCGTGGCCGCGGCCGTGCAGAAGATGAAAGAGAACCACATCCTGACCCGTCTGGCGGGCCAGGAAGATCGTCACGAAGTATCGCCGGCACTGAAGCTGCTGTTCTCCGCCGAAGATGTCTCTGCGCTGTCGGCGGTCTACCGCCAGCTGCGCGAGACCCCGGCTGCCCAAGCCTGACCGGAACGACCGACAACGCATGGCCATTTCCAAGCACACTCCCGCCCTGTTCACCGAAGGTCTGTCCGACCCGCGGCTGCGCCAGTTCCGCATGCGCCGCCTGCAGGTACACAACTGGGGCACCTTCAACGGCCTGACCGAGGTGCCGATCGCCGAGCGCGGCTTCCTGTTCGTGGGCCGCTCGGGTTCGGGCAAGTCGACCCTGCTCGATGCCATGTCCGCGCTGCTGGTACCGCCGGCCATCGTCGACTTCAACGCCGCCGCGCGTGAAGCCGAGCGCAGCGGACGCGACCGCAACCTGGTGTCCTACGTGCGCGGTGCCTGGGCCGACCAGCAGGACCGCGGCACCGGCGAAATCGCCACCCAGTACCTGCGCAAGGGCGCCACCTGGACCGCCTTGGTGCTCGAATACCGGGCCGGCGACGGCCGCGTGGTCAGCCTGGTGCGTCTGTTCTGGATTGCCGGCAACGGTACCGCCGCCGCCGATGTGCGCAAGCACTACCTGATTGCCGAGCGCCCGTTCGATGTCGCCAAGGATCTGGGCGGTTTCGACCTGGACCTGCGCAAGCTCAAGCAGAAGCTGGGCGACGTGCACCACTTCGACAGCTTCACCGGCTTCGCCGAACGCTTCCGGAACCTGCTCGGCATCGACAACGACATGGCGCTGCGCCTGCTGCACAAAACGCAGTCGGCCAAAAACCTGGGCGACCTCAACGTCTTCCTGCGCGACTTCATGCTCGACACGCCGCGCACCTTCGATGCGTCCGAGCGCCTGGTCAGCGACTTCGCCGAACTCGACGCTGCCCATCAGGCGGTGGTGACCGCGCGCCGCCAGGTCGAAACCCTGCTGCCCGCGCGTGAGCTCCACGCCGAGCTGAAGGCGATGAACCTGCAGCGCGCCGACGAAGAGACCCTGAAGCTGGGGCTCGACAGCTTCCGCGAGTCGCGCCTGCAGCAGCTGCTGGAAAAGCGCCTGCAGGACATCGAGGTGCGGCATCGCGGCCTGCTCGGGGAAGAGACCCAGCGTCGGCAGACGCTGGCCAACCACGAAGAGCACCTGGGCGACCTGGAGCTGCAGCGCCGCCAGCAGGGCGGCGAACGCATCGAGGAGCTGGAGCGCGAACAAGGGCGTGCCCAGGCCGAGCGCGACCGTCGTCAGTCCAAACGCGAACAGGCCCGCCACGCCGCCGACGCCCTGCAGGACGTGGTGCCTGAAGACGCGCATGGCTTTGCACAGCTGATCAACCGTGCGCAGGGCGAGCTGGACAATCGCCAGCAGGCCGCCGCCGCACTGGACGATGCCATCACCGAGCGCCTGTCCGGCAAGCAGGACGACACCCGCCGGTTCGGCGAGGTGCGCGCCGAACTGGAGGCGATGGAACGCAATCCGTCGAGTATTCCCGCGCCGCTGCAGAAGCTGCGCAGCCGCATGGCCGAAGAAACCGGCGTGCCCGAGGCGGCGCTGCCGTTCGTGGGCGAGCTGATCCAGGTCCGCCAGGGCGAGGGCGCCTGGCAGGGTGCGATCGAGCGCGTATTGTTCGGCTTCGCACAATCGCTGCTGGTGGAAGACCGCCATTACAACGAGGTCAACGCGTGGGTGAACCGCACCCACCTTGGCATGCGCCTCACCTTCTATCGGGTGCGCCGCAACGATGATGCCTTCGCCCGTGAGCCGTCGGCGCGCTCGCTGCTGCACAAGCTCGAATTCCGCGACAGCGTCTTCGAGCCGTGGCTGCGCCGCGAGCTGGGCAAGCGCTACGACTACGAGTGCGTGGATGCCAAACAGCTGCGCGACGTCGACCGCGGTATCTCCCGCGAAGGCCAGGTCAAGCATCCCGGCGACCGCTTCGAGAAGGACGACCGCAGCGCGATCAATGATCGCCGCCGCTGGCTGCTGGGCTTCAACAACCGCGACAAGCTGGCGCTGTTCCACAAGGAAGCGCAGGAGCTGGGCAAGCGCATCGCCGCGTGCGACGAGGACGTCGCGCGCCTGCGCGGCCAGCGCGACCGCGACAACGAACGGCGCTTGGCCTGCAACCAGCTGGTCAACTTCAGCTGGGAGGAAGTGGATGTCGCCACTTCCATCCAGCGCCTGCAGGACATCGAATCGGCGCTGCGCGAACTGCGCGAAGGCAACGCCGACCTGGCCCGCCTCGCGCAGCAGATCGACCTGACCCGTGCGGACATCGCGCAGGCACGGCGGACCTACGAAGACACCCGCGTCGAGCTGATCCAGATCGCCCGCGAGCGCGACAAGCTCGACGCCCAGCGTCAGCGCAGCCGTGCCCTGGTGCTGCCTGCGCTCGGCGTCACCCAGGCCGCGGGCCTGCAGCAGCGCCTCGACGCCTTGGGCGGCCTGAGCCTGGAGACGCTCGAAGCGCACATGCGCGAGATCAGCAAGGGCATCAACGAAAGCCTCGCGGCCTCGCAGCAGGACGTGCATCGCGTCGAGACCCAGCTGGTGGCCTGTTTCCGCCGGTTCGCCCAGGCGTGGCCGGAGGAATCGGGTGATTTCACCGTGTCGGTCGCCTCGGCCGACGACTTCCTCGCCCGCCTGCAGCGGCTGGAGCGCGATGGCCTGCCGCAGCATGAGGAGCGTTTCTTCGACCTGCTGCAGAACCAGAGCAAAAACAACCTGCTGGCCCTGCAGCGGCACAGTGCCGAGGCGCGCAAGTCGATCGGCCAGCGCCTGGATGAGGTCAACGCCAGCCTGGAGCAGGTGCCGTTCAACCGCGGCACCCTGCTGACCATCGAGCTCAGCGACCGGCGCTTGCCGGAGGTGCTGGAGTTCCACCAGCAGCTGCGCGACGTGCTCTCGCACCACCAGACCGAAGAACGCGAGGTGGCCGAAGCCCAGTTCGCGGTGCTGCGTGCGCTGGTCAAGCGCCTGGGTTCGCAGGAAGGCGAAGACAAGCGCTGGCGCGAGAACGTGCTGGACGTGCGTCTGCATGTTGAGTTCATCGGTGTCGAACTGGATGCCGCCACCCGCCAGCAGGTTGAAATCTATCGCAGCGGTGCCGGCAAGTCCGGTGGTCAGCGCCAGAAGCTGGCCACCACCTGCCTGGCCGCCGCATTGCGCTACCAGCTCGGTGGCGCCGACGGCCAGTTGCCCAGCTACGCCGCCGTGGTGCTCGATGAGGCGTTCGACAAGGCCGACAACGAGTTCACCGCGCTGGCGATGAACATCTTCGACAACTTCGGTTTCCAGATGGTGGTGGCCACCCCGTTGAAGTCGGTGATGACGCTGGAGCCGTTCATCGGTGGTGCCTGCTTCGTGGAAATCAGCGGTCGCCACGATTCGGGCGTGCTGCTGATCGAGTACGACGAAGAAGGCCGGCGCCTGAAGCTGCCCGAGCGCGCCCGTACCGGTGAGACCGCCGCCGCACCACCGGTGCTGGAAGCGGCCCCGGTCGACAGCGCGCCGACCCCGCCGCCGGCCGTTGTGGCCGCACCGGAGCCCGAGCCAGTGGTGATCGCCGCGCGCAAGCCGAGTGCTCCCCGCACGGCAACCAAGGCAGCCAAGGCACCCACCGCACGGACCAAGCGCTGAGATCCAGCCGCGGCGGGTCGGCATTACGCCGGCCCGCCGTGTCGCCGTCAGGCGAACGTGTCCCAGCCCATCCGCGCGATCAGCACCACCACCAGGCCCACGAACAGCTTGCGGATGAACGGCGTGCCGCCACGCAGGGCCAACCGCGTGCCCACCACCGAGCCGACGATGTTGGCCGCGGCCATCGGCACGGCGAACAGCCACAGGATGTTGCCGGTCGGCACGAAGAACGAGATGGCGGCCACGTTGGTCGCCAGGTTCACCACCTTCGAGGCGGCCGAGGCACGCAGGAAGTCCAGCCCGAAGAAGCGCACGAACAGGAAGATCAGGAAGCTGCCGGTACCGGGCCCGAAGAAGCCGTCGTAGAAGCCGATCACCGCACCGATCGCCAGCGCCGTGGCCAGTTCCCTGCGGCCGATCTCACGCGGCCGGTGCAGGGCACCGAAGTCCTTCTTCCACAGCGTGTAGCCCAGCATCGCCACCAGCAGTACCAGCACCAGCGGGCGCACCGCATCCTTGGGCAACAGGCTCACCGCCGTGGCCCCGGCGAAGGAGAACACGAACGCCGTGGCCGCCGCGAACAGCACCGGCCGCCACGGGAAGCGTACGTTGCGCGCATAGCGCCACGCCGCCGCCCCGGTGCCGAACATCGAGCTGAACTTGTTGGTACCAAACAGCATCGCCGGGGTGTGCTGCGGCAGCACCGTGAACAACCCGGGCAACTGCACCAGCCCGCCGCCGCCCACGGCGGCATCGACCAGGCCGGCGATGAAGGCAATCACCACCAACCAGTACAGCTCAGGGGGAACCATCTCAAGCACGGCAGGACTTCGCGACGCAGGGCGCGCCAGCATACGCCTGCGATCGCGCATTGCCACACCACCGTGGCAGCCACCCCACATGACGCCGCACGCCCCAGGCGCGACAATGCCCGCATGAGCAAAGCCCCCACCGATCCCTGTCCCTGCGGCCGCCCGCTGGCCTACGCCGACTGCTGTGGCCTGTACCACGCCGGCACGCCCGCGCCCGATGCCGAAACCCTGATGCGCTCGCGCTACAGCGCCTACGTGCGGCAACGGGCGGACTATCTGTTGGCCAGCTGGCATCCCGACACGCGCCCGGCCGAACTCTCGCTGGACGAGGCGGCTGGCCAGCGCACCCAATGGCTGGGCCTGACCCTCCACGCCCACACCCAGACCGACCCGGACCACGCCCAGGTCAAATTCACCGCGCGCTACAAGGTCGGTGGCGGCAGTGCGGTCAAGATGCTCGAACACAGCCGTTTCCTGCGCCAGGACGGGCGCTGGTTCTACCTCGACGCGCTGCCCTGAGCCGCGCTGCTGCTGCGCACCGCCACGGGCCGTTGCTGGCCGTGGGCGCGCACGCAGTTGCGGCCGGCATCCTTGGCCGCATACAGGGCCTGGTCGGCGGCCTTGATCACCGCCTGTGCGCTGTCACCGGCACGGCTGTCGGCGATGCCGATGCTCACCGTCACCTGCACCACCGTACCGGCCCCGCCGCGACCGCGCTGCAGCCGCCCGAGTTCATCGTCGCCGGTCCGCGCCGTGCGGTCGCGCAACTGCATGCGCGCACTTTCCACCGTGGCCCGGATCGCCTCCACCGCCGCCACGCAGGCCGGGGCAGGGCGGTCCAGGAACACCAGCGCGAATTCCTCCCCGCCGTAGCGGAACGCCCGCCCGCCACCGCCCACCTCGGCCAGCCGCGCGGCCACCAGCTTGAGCACGTCGTCGCCGCTGTCGTGGCCGTGGGTATCGTTGAAGCGCTTGAAGTGGTCCACATCCACCATCGCAATCGTGTACGTCGTCCCCACCCGCTGCAGACACTCGTTCAACGCGCGGCGCCCCGGCAACCCGGTCAGCTCGTCGCGGTAGGCCATATGGAAGGATTCCTGCAGCATCGCCGACACGATCAGCAGCAAGGCCATGCTGGCCAGCGCCGGCAGCATCGCCGGTGACAGGAATACCCGCGGCAGCATCGCCCACACCGCCAGCAGCGCGATCAGCAGCGCCGTATGCAGCGGCCGCGGCTGTCGCAGCGCCTGCACGCCCAGCCCGAGGGTTGCCAGGCAGAACAGCAGCGTCGGCAGCTGTGCCAGCCGGCTCCAGCCGGTCGGCAGCCACGGCCAGTGCTGGTCGGACAACAGATCGTGCATGCCCTGCGGCCCCTGTGCGGCGAGCAGGCTGAACAGCCCCAACGCCGCGGCGCTGACTACCCCGCGCAGCAGCAGGTCCTGGCGCAGCCGCCCGCGTTCGGGCCATAGCCCATGCGCCAGCAACAACAACGGCAGCCACAGCGAAACGGCGTGGAACAGCAGCGGGGTCAGCGTCGACACCTTGCCGGTATTGAGAAAGCTGCCGACCAGGCCATGCAGCACCGCGAAGGCCAGCGCGATCGCCAGCAGCACGCAGACCGCGCGCACGCGGTTGTAGATCAGGCCCAGCCCAACGCCCAGGCAGGCCAGCACCAACGGCAGGATGCGATGCACCGGGCTGCCCACCTCGTCGGCCGGCGTGGCCGACCACACGCCCAGCGCCACCAGCACCGCAGGTAGAACGAACAGATAGTGGCCGGGCTGGCGTAGCAGGTGATTCCGCAAGGACGGTTCCACAGAACGGGCCGGCGCGGCATGGCCGCATCGTGCAGACCGGGCCACGCAGGCGAGGATCTACCGGTAGCGGCAGGCGCGTATTCAACTTGAGCGGCAACGCGGTGTGAGTACTGCCATGACGTCGCGCTCACCCGGGCTGCCAGATCCTGATCGCAATGAATACCGCCGTCGCCCCGCCGCCGCCCGTCGTGGCGTCGCCCACCGCCGCCCTTGCCGTGCGCTATGCCGGTGTACGCGCACGCAGCGTTGCCCTGGCCTCGCCGCTCAGTGCCGAGGACGCCATGGTGCAGAGCATGCCCGACGCCAGTCCGGCCAAATGGCACCTGGCCCACACCACCTGGTTCTTCGAACGCTTCGTGCTGGCCAGCCAGGCCGGGCACACGCCGTACAACGCCGACTGGCATTACCTGTTCAACAGTTACTACCAGAGCATCGGGCCGGCGCATGCCCGCCCGCAGCGCGGGCTGCTGTCGCGGCCGTCGCTGGATGAGGTGCTGCACTACCGCGCCCTCGTCGATCAGCAGGTGATCGGCCTGCTGCAGGCCGATGCGCTCGAACCGCCGGCACGCCAGCAGCTGCTGCTCGGTCTGCACCACGAACAGCAGCACCAGGAACTGCTGCTCACCGATATCAAGCACGCGCTGTGGTGCAACCCGTTGCAGCCGGCCTACCGCGACGACCTGCCGATCGTAGCCGGCGTCGCGCTGCCGTTGCAGTGGTGCGCCAGCCCCGAACAGATTGTGGAGATCGGCGCCCCGGCCTGGCCCGATCACGCCGCGTTCGCCTATGACAATGAATCCCCGGTCCACCGCGTGCTGGTGCCGGCGCATGCGCTGGCCAGCCGTCCGGTCAGCAACGCCGAATACCGCCAGTTCGTCCAGGCCGGCGGTTATCGCGAACCCGGGCATTGGATGAGCGAGGGCTGGGCGCTGTGCCAGGCCGAGCACTGGCAGCATCCGCTGTACTGGGATGACAGCCTGGAGCGTGAGTTCACCCTCGGCGGCTGGCGTACGCTGGACCCGCATGCACCGGTCTGCCACCTCAGCTACTACGAAGCCGATGCCTTCGCCCGCTGGAGCGGCGCACGTCTGCCCACCGAATTCGAATGGGAAGCGGCCAGCGCCGGCCAGCCGTTGCGGGGTCACTTCGCCGACGCCGACCTGCTGCATCCTGCGGGCCAGCCGGCGGGCGGGCAGGGCAGCGCTGCCGGGTTGCAGCAGCTGTTCGGCGATGTCTGGGAGTGGACCAGCAGCGCCTACGGTGCCTATCCGGGCTTCCGCACCTTCCCCGGCAACCTCGGCGAGTACAACGGCAAGTTCATGTGCGGCCAGTGGGTCCTGCGCGGCGGCAGCTGCGTCACCCCTGCTGATCACCTCCGCGCCAGCTACCGCAATTTCTTCGCCCCCTCGGCGCGCTGGCAGTTCGCCGGTGTCCGCCTGGCCCGGGACGCGGCATGAGCACGGTCAGCGACGCGCTGGAGGCGCTGACCGATCTGCAGCCTGACCGCGCCCGGATCACCGCCGACATCCTGCGCGGGCTGTCGCTGCGTCCGCGCCAGTTGCCGTCCAAGTACTTCTACGACGCACGCGGCTCGGCGCTGTTCGAACAGATCACCCGCCAGCCGGAGTACTACCCCACCCGCACCGAACTGCAGCTGCTGCAGGACTGCGCGGCCGACATCGCACGCGTGGTCGGCCCGCGCCTGCATGTGGTCGAACTCGGCAGCGGCAGTGGGCGCAAGACCGAACACCTGCTGCACGCGTTGACCGAACCGGTCGCCTACACCCCGATCGAAATCTCGCGTGCGGCCCTGCTGGACAGCATCGCGCGGCTGGCCCAGGCCCTGCCCGACATCGAGATGCTGCCGGTCTGCGCCGACTTCACCCGCCCGGTGCAGCTGCCTCGGCCACAGACACCGGCCGCGCGCCGGTTGCTGTTCTTCCCGGGCTCGACCCTGGGCAACTTCGTCGAAGATGACGCCATCGCACTGCTGCAGGCCATGCGCCAGACCATGGGCCGCGATGGCCTGGCCCTGATCGGCATCGACCTGCACAAGGATCCGGCACTGATCGAAGCGGCGTATAACGACGCCGCCGGTGTCACCGCCGCGTTCACCCTCAACCTGCTGCGCCGGCTCAACCGCGAGATCGGCAGCGACTTCGACCTCGACAGCTTCCAGCACCGGGCCCGCTACAGCGTGCCGCGGCTGCGCATCGAAACCGAACTGGTCAGCACCCGCGCGCAGACCGTGCAGATCGGCGAACACGCGTTCGATTTCGCCGAAGGCGAAGCGATGACCGTCGAATACAGCCACAAATACACCGACGCCTCCTTCGCGGCCTTGGCCGCAGCGGCGGGCCTGCGCGTCACCGCACACTGGAATGCGAGCACCCCTGCCTTTGGCCTGCGCCTGCTGCAGGCGGACTGAGCCTGCGCGCTTGCCGCTATGATGCAGGCTCACTTGGCCGCAAGGATTCCCGCCAATGAGGTTCACTACCGGCTGCCTGCTCGGCGCCCTCTGTCTGGCCAGTGCCACGGTCACGGCCGCGCCGCAGGACGACTTCGACCGCTGCCTGGCCACGCTGCAACCGCAGGCGCTCAAACAGGGCGTCAGCGCCGCCGGTTTCAGCCGCCTCACCGCCGGGCTCACCCCGGACCTGAGCGTGTTGCCGCTGCTCGATGCGCAGCCCGAGTTCACCACCCCGTTGTGGGACTACCTGGCCGCGCTGGTCGACAGCCAGCGCGTGGATGACGGCCGCGCGCGCCTGGCCGAGCATCGCGACCTGTTGAACACCGTCTCGACGCAGTACGGCGTCGATCCCGCCACCATCGTGGCGGTCTGGGGCGTGGAGAGCGACTACGGCCGCGTGTTCGGCAAGCGCCCGCTGCTGCAATCCCTGGCCACGCTGTCCTGCAACGGTCGCCGCCAGCCGTTCTTCCGTGGCGAGCTGCTGGCCCTGCTCAAGCTGCTCGACGCCGGCGACCTCAAGGCCGAAGGCCTCACCGGTTCCTGGGCGGGCGCGTTCGGGCACACCCAGTTCATGCCCTCCACCTATGCGCGCATCGCAGTGGACGGCGATGGCGACGGCCGCCGCGACCTGGTCGCCAGCATTCCCGATGCCCTGGCGTCCACGGCCAACTATCTGAGCAAGGCCGGCTGGCGTACCGGTCAGCCCTGGGGCCTGGAAGTGACCCTGCCCGCGGGCTTCAATCCGGCCCTGGCCGGCCGCACCCAGCGCAAGCCGCTGGCCAGCTGGCGCGCGCTGGGCATCGTCCCGGTCGGCGGTGGCGCACTGGCCCCGGCCGGATTGCCGGCCGACAGCAACGCCGCCCTGCTGCTGCCCACCGGCGCCAAGGGGCCGGCCTGGCTGGTGTTCCGCAACTACGACGCGATCTACGCCTACAACGCCGCCGAAAGCTATGCCCTGGCCATTGCCACCCTGGCCGACCGCCTGCGCGGCGGCCCCGGCATCGTGGCGGCCTGGCCCACGGATGACCCCGGCATCGGTCGCCGCGAACGCCGCGAACTGCAGACCCTGCTGCTCGCCCGTGGCCACGACATCGGCAGTGCCGATGGCATGGTTGGTACCGCCACCCGCCGCGCCATCCAGGTCGAACAGCAGCGCCTGGGCCTGGCCCCGGCCGACGGCCGCGCCGGCCAACGCATCCTCACTGCCCTGCGCGGTGCGCCCGCCACCCCGATTGCCACGACGACCGCCATGCCTGCATCCACCGTGTTCACCCTGCCGCCCAACCATGCCCGCCTGATGCAGTCCCCGGCCGGCCCCGGCGCGGCCCTGCCCAAGGTTGAGGGCCTGAGCTTGGGCACGGTGCAGGGCTTCCCCGCCTGGAAGGTGGAGACCCCGTTTGCCACGGCGGCCATCGCCGTGTTCGGCGGCCAGCTGCTGTCCTACATCCCCAAAGGTGGCCAGGACGTGTTGTGGCTGTCGCCCAGCGCGCAGGCATTGCCCACGCCCATCCGCGGCGGCAGCCCGGTGTGCTGGCCGTACTTCGGCCGCCAGGGGCAGGGCAACGACGTGCCCGCGCACGGCTTCGTGCGCACCCTGCCGTGGACCCTGAAGGACGCGCGGCGCGAGGCCGATGGCAGTGTCGTCCTGACGCTCGCCCCGCCCACGTTGGACAACCTCTCCCTGCGCCTGCGCATGGAACTGCGCATCGGCCGCACCCTGGAACAGCGGCTGGTCACCGAAAACACCGGTAGCCAGACAGTCAGCTTCACCCAGGCGCTGCACAACTACTTCAAGGTCGGTGACGCCTTGCAGGTCAACGTTGAAGGCCTGGACGGCCTGCCGTACCTGGACAAGTTCGAGAACTACGCCACCGCCCGCACCCAGCAGGGCGACTGGAACCTGCGCGACCCGCGTGACCCTGGCCGCAGTGACCGCGTCTATACCCGGGCCGGCGGTCGCTATGTATTGAAGGACCCGGCACTGAAGCGGCGCATCGAGATCACCACCCAGGGCAGCCGCTCGCTGGTGGCGTGGAACCCGGGCGAAGCGGGCGCGACCAAGATGGCCGACGTCGGTGCCGGCTGGCGCAACTATGTGTGCCTGGAGGCGGCCAATGCCGGCCCGGACGTGGTGACCCTCGCCCCGGGCGGGCGCCATGTACTGCAGCAGACCTTCTCGGTGGCACCCCTGTGAGCGCCAGTCCCCACAATGCCTGGGATTCGCGTTCTATTTCCTGATCCGGGTCCTCGCCGGCGACTGACGGGTCAGCCGGCCGGCGTCCGTGGCCGCAGTGCCAGCAGGCAGATCCCACCGGCCACCAACCCCCAGAACGCCGAACCGATCCCGGCCAGCGACACGCCCGAGGCGGTGACCAGGAACGTCACCAGCGCCGCCTCGCGGTCGGCCTCCTCGCGCAGCGCCATCGACAGGCTGTTGGCGATCGTGCCGAACAGCGCGATGCCCGCC
>NZ_CM174421.1:4347500-4350000 GCF_057835245.1 Stenotrophomonas sp. GL_111 | reverse complement strand
CAGGGTGAGTCGGCCCCTAAGGCGAGGACGAAAGTCGTAGTCGATGGGAAGCAGGTTAATATTCCTGCACCTCGCGTAAGTGCGATGGAGGGACGGAGAAGGTTAGGTGTACCCGGCGTTGGTTGTCCGGGGGAAAGGAGGTAGGTTTGAATCTTTGGCAAATCCGGGATTCTTTAAGACCGAGCACCGAGACGAGCCTTTAAGGCGAAGTCACTGATACCACGCTTCCAGGAAAAGCTCCTAAGCTTCAGCTTACGCAGACCGTACCGTAAACCGACACAGGTGGGTAGGATGAGAATTCTCAGGCGCTTGAGAGAACTCGGGTGAAGGAACTAGGCAACATGGCACCGTAACTTCGGGAGAAGGTGCGCCCTTTTTGGTGGCTCATGCGAGCTATAGCTGAAGAGGGCCGCAGAAACCAGGCCGCTGCGACTGTTTATCAAAAACACAGCACTCTGCAAACACGAAAGTGGACGTATAGGGTGTGACGCCTGCCCGGTGCTGGAAGGTTAATTGATGGGGTCAGCCGCAAGGCGAAGCTCTTGATCGAAGCCCCAGTAAACGGCGGCCGTAACTATAACGGTCCTAAGGTAGCGAAATTCCTTGTCGGGTAAGTTCCGACCTGCACGAATGGCGTAACGACAGCGGCGCTGTCTCCACCCGAGACTCAGTGAAATTGAAATCGCTGTGAAGATGCAGCGTTCCCGTGGCAAGACGGAAAGACCCCGTGAACCTTTACTATAGCTTTACACTGAACGTTGAGTTCGTCTGTGTAGGATAGGTGGGAGGCTATGAAACTGTGGCGCTAGCTGCAGTGGAGCCAACCTTGAAATACCACCCTGTCGTGCTTGACGTTCTAACCTGGGTCCATAATCTGGATCGGGGACCGTGTATGGTGGGTAGTTTGACTGGGGCGGTCTCCTCCTAAAGAGTAACGGAGGAGCTCGAAGGTACGCTCAGCGCGGTCGGACATCGCGCACTGTGTGCAAAGGCATAAGCGTGCTTGACTGCAAGATCGACGGATCAAGCAGGTAGGAAACTAGGACTTAGTGATCCGGTGGTTCTGTATGGAAGGGCCATCGCTCAACGGATAAAAGGTACTCCGGGGATAACAGGCTGATACCGCCCAAGAGTTCATATCGACGGCGGTGTTTGGCACCTCGATGTCGGCTCATCACATCCTGGGGCTGTAGTCGGTCCCAAGGGTATGGCTGTTCGCCATTTAAAGTGGTACGCGAGCTGGGTTCAGAACGTCGTGAGACAGTTCGGTCCCTATCTGCCATGGGCGTTGGAGATTTGAGAGGGGCTGCTCCTAGTACGAGAGGACCGGAGTGGACGAACCTCTGGTGTTCCGGTTGTCACGCCAGTGGCATTGCCGGGTAGCTATGTTCGGAAGCGATAACCGCTGAAAGCATCTAAGCGGGAAGCGCGCCTCAAGATGAGATCTCCCGGGGCACAAGCCCCCTGAAGGAACCATATAGACTATGTGGTTGATAGGTCAGGTGTGTAAGTACAGCAATGTATTGAGCTAACTGATACTAATGATCCGTGTGGCTTGACCATATAACCTCAAGTTGCCTTGGCCGACATGACATGTCGATAGATCCAAGTGCACGCTACGTCACAAGACCAAACGAGAGGCAGGCGCTTAAGCGCGTCTCTTTGTAAAGCAGGCATACCCTTGCCTGCTCCCTGCAAAGAGCCGTAGCCCAAAGCGACACTCCAACTGTCTCCCTGGTGAAATTAGCGCTGTGGAACCACCCGATCCCATCCCGAACTCGGAAGTGAAACGCAGCTGCGCCGATGGTAGTGTGGCCTAAGCCATGCGAGAGTAGGTCATCGCCAGGGTTTATACCCAAAAACCCCGCTGCTCATGCAGCGGGGTTTTTCCTTTTTATGTAAGCACATGATTTTTCATGAACTTACATCGACAACTTCGAGAAGAACTTCAAGTTCATCAAATAAGTTGTTGACAGAATCGAAAAGCCTGACATAATAGGCGGCTCGCAACGACGAAATGATCTCCGGATCGGAACGACGAAGCGGCATCGGCAACAACGGTTCACTACGGTGAAACGGCCTTGAAAAAAGGTGTTGACGAAGCAGATAAGCCGGCTATAATGGGCGGCTCGCAACGACGGAAACGTCGGGGCACACGGAGGAAGGCGCTGAGGCCGACTCCCAAGTTCTTTGACAGTATGCGCAGGTATCTTGTGAAGGCGCCTGCAGGAAGGATGTATGTCCATCTTGCAGACGTTTGATCAAGCAACATATCAATTGTTTTAAAGCAAGCGAAACGTTGCCAGCGGTCAAGCATCTGCAGCTTTAAATTTTTAGTCTTCGGACTATGCGTTTTTAAGTGAAGAGTTTGATCCTGGCTCAGAGTGAACGCTGGCGGTAGGCCTAACACATGCAAGTCGAACGGCAGCACAGGAGAGCTTGCTCTCTGGGTGGCGAGTGGCGGACGGGTGAGGAATACATCGGAATCTACCTTTTCGTG
>NZ_CM174421.1:417500-4345000 GCF_057835245.1 Stenotrophomonas sp. GL_111 | reverse complement strand
TCGTGGCAAGCTTAACCGTATAGGGGAGGCGAAGGGAAACCGAGTCTGATAAGGGCGCATAGTCGCGGGCAGTAGACCCGAAACCGGGTGATCTAGTCATGGCCAGGGTGAAGGTGCCGTAACAGGTACTGGAGGCCCGAACCCACGTCTGTTGCAAAAGACGGGGATGAGCTGTGATTAGGAGTGAAAAGCTAATCGAACCCGGAGATAGCTGGTTCTCCTCGAAAGCTATTTAGGTAGCGCCTCATATGTATCCTCTTGGGGGTAGAGCACTGTTATGGCTAGGGGGTCATCGCGACTTACCAAACCATTGCAAACTCCGAATACCAAGACGGACTGTATGGGAGACACACGGCGGGTGCTAACGTCCGTCGTGAAAAGGGAAACAACCCAGACCCACAGCTAAGGTCCCAAATTCACTGCTAAGTGGAAAACCATGTGGAAAGGCACAGACAGCCAGGAGGTTGGCTTAGAAGCAGCCACCCTTTAAAGAAAGCGTAATAGCTCACTGGTCGAGTCGGTCTGCGGGGAAGATTTAACGGGGCTAAGCAGTGAACCGAAGCTTGGGGTGTGCATATTTATATGTACGCGGTAGAGGAGCGTTCCGTAAGCCGTTGAAGGTGGATTGAGAAGTCTGCTGGAGGTATCGGAAGTGCGAATGCTGACATGAGTAACGATAATGCGGGTGAAAAACCCGCACGCCGAAAGCCCAAGGTTTCCTTGCGCAACGTTAATCGGCGCAGGGTGAGTCGGCCCCTAAGGCGAGGACGAAAGTCGTAGTCGATGGGAAGCAGGTTAATATTCCTGCACCTCGCGTAAGTGCGATGGAGGGACGGAGAAGGTTAGGTGTACCCGGCGTTGGTTGTCCGGGGGAAAGGAGGTAGGTTTGAATCTTTGGCAAATCCGGGATTCTTTAAGACCGAGCACCGAGACGAGCCTTTAAGGCGAAGTCACTGATACCACGCTTCCAGGAAAAGCTCCTAAGCTTCAGCTTACGCAGACCGTACCGTAAACCGACACAGGTGGGTAGGATGAGAATTCTCAGGCGCTTGAGAGAACTCGGGTGAAGGAACTAGGCAACATGGCACCGTAACTTCGGGAGAAGGTGCGCCCTTTTTGGTGGCTCATGCGAGCTATAGCTGAAGAGGGCCGCAGAAACCAGGCCGCTGCGACTGTTTATCAAAAACACAGCACTCTGCAAACACGAAAGTGGACGTATAGGGTGTGACGCCTGCCCGGTGCTGGAAGGTTAATTGATGGGGTCAGCCGCAAGGCGAAGCTCTTGATCGAAGCCCCAGTAAACGGCGGCCGTAACTATAACGGTCCTAAGGTAGCGAAATTCCTTGTCGGGTAAGTTCCGACCTGCACGAATGGCGTAACGACAGCGGCGCTGTCTCCACCCGAGACTCAGTGAAATTGAAATCGCTGTGAAGATGCAGCGTTCCCGTGGCAAGACGGAAAGACCCCGTGAACCTTTACTATAGCTTTACACTGAACGTTGAGTTCGTCTGTGTAGGATAGGTGGGAGGCTATGAAACTGTGGCGCTAGCTGCAGTGGAGCCAACCTTGAAATACCACCCTGTCGTGCTTGACGTTCTAACCTGGGTCCATAATCTGGATCGGGGACCGTGTATGGTGGGTAGTTTGACTGGGGCGGTCTCCTCCTAAAGAGTAACGGAGGAGCTCGAAGGTACGCTCAGCGCGGTCGGACATCGCGCACTGTGTGCAAAGGCATAAGCGTGCTTGACTGCAAGATCGACGGATCAAGCAGGTAGGAAACTAGGACTTAGTGATCCGGTGGTTCTGTATGGAAGGGCCATCGCTCAACGGATAAAAGGTACTCCGGGGATAACAGGCTGATACCGCCCAAGAGTTCATATCGACGGCGGTGTTTGGCACCTCGATGTCGGCTCATCACATCCTGGGGCTGTAGTCGGTCCCAAGGGTATGGCTGTTCGCCATTTAAAGTGGTACGCGAGCTGGGTTCAGAACGTCGTGAGACAGTTCGGTCCCTATCTGCCATGGGCGTTGGAGATTTGAGAGGGGCTGCTCCTAGTACGAGAGGACCGGAGTGGACGAACCTCTGGTGTTCCGGTTGTCACGCCAGTGGCATTGCCGGGTAGCTATGTTCGGAAGCGATAACCGCTGAAAGCATCTAAGCGGGAAGCGCGCCTCAAGATGAGATCTCCCGGGGCACAAGCCCCCTGAAGGAACCATATAGACTATGTGGTTGATAGGTCAGGTGTGTAAGTACAGCAATGTATTGAGCTAACTGATACTAATGATCCGTGTGGCTTGACCATATAACCTCAAGTTGCCTTGGCCGACATGACATGTCGATAGATCCAAGTGCACGCTACGTCACAAGACCAAACGAGAGGCAGGCGCTTAAGCGCGTCTCTTTGTAAAGCAGGCATACCCTTGCCTGCTCCCTGCAAAGAGCCGTAGCCCAAAGCGACACTCCAACTGTCTCCCTGGTGAAATTAGCGCTGTGGAACCACCCGATCCCATCCCGAACTCGGAAGTGAAACGCAGCTGCGCCGATGGTAGTGTGGCCTAAGCCATGCGAGAGTAGGTCATCGCCAGGGTTTATACCCAAAAACCCCGCTGCTCATGCAGCGGGGTTTTTCTTTGTGCGCGTGGAAATCGCATTCGATTGCCGGCAGGCCGGCGGGTATGCGTTGGCGACCGCCGACTGTTCGGCAGCGCCAGGCTATTTGCCTGGAGGCCTCGGTAGCGCCCGACCGTTGGTCGGGCGACGGCGCACCGCGCCGGGGTGTTCGCACAGAGCCAGGCCAGTGCCGACCAACGGTCGGCACCCACCGCATCTTCGAGGTCCACCGCATCCTCCAGGCCCACCGGATCCTTGTGGCCCACCGGATCCTTGTGGCTCACCGACATCCTGGGTTCCGCCGGAGCCCGCGGTAGCGCCCGACCGCTGGTCGGGCGACGGCGCAACGCGCCGGGTGTTCGCACAGAGCCAGGGCAGTACCGACCAACGGTCGGCACCCACCGCATTCTCGTGGTCCACCGCATCCTTGGCAGCCTTCGTTGGTGCTCACCCCCAATACCAACGGCGGATTTGCCGCTGCGCAACGCCGGAAACAACAACGGCGCCCTCGCGGGCGCCGTCTGATGTCCATCTACAACATCGTTTCTGCATCACGCATGCCGCTGGCATGCGCGATGCCGCGGCCCTTGTCAGGCCGCTACCGATTCGCGTCGATGCACCACTGGCTGCGACGGCTGCGTCCGCTGCCCATGCCGGAACACCGCGACCGCTTCGCTCAGTTCAGCGGCCTGTTCTTCCAGCAAGCGTGCTGCCGCGCTGGCCTCTTCGACCAGTGCGGCGTTCTGCTGGGTCGCATCGTCCATCTGCGCCACCGTCTGGTTGACCTGGTCGATGCCGGCGGCCTGTTCCTGCGACGCCGCGGAGATCTCGGCCATGATGCCGCTGACCCCGGCCACGCTGCCGACGATCTCCTGCATGGTGCGTCCGGCATCCTGTGCCAGCCGCGCGCCGCTGCCGACCTGGCTGACTGAATCGTCGATCAGGCGCTTGATCTCCTTGGCTGCATCGGCCGAACGCTGCGCCAGCGTGCGCACCTCGCTGGCCACCACGGCAAAGCCGCGGCCCTGCTCCCCGGCACGGGCGGCTTCGACCGCAGCATTGAGCGCCAGGATGTTGGTCTGGAAGGCGATGCCGTCGATGACCCCGGTGATGTCGGCGATCCGCCGCGAGGCGGCCTGGATGCCGTCCATGGTGCTGACCACCTCGCCGACCACCTGGCTGCCGCGGCTGGCGATGTCGTGGGCGCCATGCGCCAATGCGCTGGCCTGGCGCGCATGCTCGGCGTTCTGGCGCACGGTGGAGGTGAGTTCCTCCATCGACGCGGCGGTCTCTTCCAGATGCGCGGCCTGGCGCTCGGTGCGCTCGGACAGGTCGTTGTTGCCACTGGCGATCTCACTGGCCGCCTGGCCGATGCCGGCGGTGCACTGCTTGATCCGCCCGACCATGGTGGTGAGCTGTTCGGCGGTGGCATTGGCGTCGCGCTGCATGGCCTGGAAGGAACCGTGGAACTGGCCGTGCATGCGTTGGTCGAGATCGCCTTCGGCCAGTGCCGAGAGCATGCGCCGCAGTTCGTCCACGGTGCCGGCGACACTGTCCAGCAACTGGTTGATGCCGCTGCTCAGGCCATCCATGAAGCTGCTGACACCCTCGCCGCTGTCCAGGCGACGATCGAGATCCCCCTTGGCCGCCGCCTCGACGATGCCAGCCACCGCGTTCTCGAGGACCAGCTCGTGGGTGCGGTCGTGCCATTCCACCGCGAAGCCGAGCCGGGCACCGTCCGTGTCGAACACCGGCGTCACCACCTGGGCGAAGTGCACCGGCCCGATCCGCACGCGGCCATGGTGGACGACGCTGAGGGTGTTGAGGATGCCGCGGATGCGATCCGGGTTGGCGTGGAAGCGATGGATGCTGCTGCCGACCAGGCGCTCGACGTCGAAGTCGGGGAAGGCCTCGCGCAGATTGTCCTGCTGATGGCGCAACAGGCTGACCACCGACTGGTTGACGTAGCGGATCACGTGATCGTTGTCGGCGATCATCATGGCCGTGCGCGAGACGTCCAGTGCCTGGCGGATCTGCGCGTTCTCGCGATGGCCGGTGGCCTCCCGCTCGGTACGCATGCGGTGTTGGTGGGCGGCGTCGAGCAGCGTGGCGGCCAGCGAGCCTGGCCGCGGTGCGTTGTGCTGGAGATGCGTGGCGACGCTGCGGCCCTGTGCGATATCGCTGGCGATGCTGCCCAGGTGTTCGGTCGGCAAACCCAGTGCCAAGGCCTGCCTGCGCAGGCGCGCCGCAAGGGCAGCAAGCAAGGCCGTGGCGACCGCGATCAGCAGCAGCGGGCCGGCCTGGCGCTGCCAGAGCGTCCAGCCCAGTGAGGTGGCGAGCAGCAGTGCCGCCAGGATCAGGTAGGCCGACGTCGAGCGCTGCCAGACGGCGGCGCGTTGGTTGTCAGGCGGACGGGAGGATGCGCGGGGAAGCGTGGACATGACGACTCCAGTATCAACAGAAGGCAGAAGACCGGCCGCGCGCAGGCGGACAGCCGGATGCAGCGCCGGTCACCGTGATGTCGGTGGGCGCTGCAGGAGAGAACAAGGAAGGCCTATCGATGGCCGCCGTCCACACCGCCGCATCAGCGGTGACAGGCACCGCCGGCATGGCCCGGTCCTGTGGGCGATGACACGGCCAATCCGGCATGGCGACGACGTTTCCTGGAAGCCTGGGGTGATGCGCGGCTTCGCGACGGCGGAGCATGCGGCGACACAGCCGATACAGATCGGACTGCATCAACGGTATCGGACCCCTGCGCTGGAAATTGAGTGCGACCCGATGTCGCACCGCCGGTAGCTGCTCAGCCGGCGAGGAAGCCCTGGATCACTTCCGCCACGACGTGCGGCGATTCCATGTGCAGATGATGGTTGCCGGCAAACGTCGCCAGGCGGCCATCGCGCAGCAGGCCGATGCGCTGGCTGCGCAGCGGCTCGGGATAGTACGACTGTGCGGGTGTCGCGTAGATCACCTGGGTGGGGCATTCGATCGCGCCGAGCAGGTCATCGATCTGCCCTTCGCTGAGCCGGAACGCGGTGGGCAGCATCAACCGCGGATCACTGCACCAGCTGTAGCCGCCGTCCACGGGCATCACGCCACGCTCAACCAGCAGCCGCGCGCACGGCTCGCTGAGCTGGTTGGCCATCATCCGCGCACGAATCGGTGCGCCAAGGTCCGGGAACACGCGCAGGCGCTTGCCGGGCAGCGCGCGTTCGGCACGCACATGGTCGCGCAGGCGCTGTGCGGTTTCATTCTCCGGCCCGCGCAGGCCGCCGAGTGCTTCGATCGCGATCAGGCGTTCAACCCGCTCTGGCGCCGCCGCGGCAGTGAGGCTGGCAATGCCGGCGCCCATCGAGTGACCGAGCAGGATGAAGCGGTCCCAGCCCAGCGCATCGGCGACATCGAGCACGTGGCAGATCGCGCCGGGGGTGTTGTATTGCGTGCCCGCTGGCAGGTGCGCGCTGTGTCCATGGCCGGGAAGATCGAGCGCGACCAGGTCCAGGCCGGGCAGATGCGCGGCGAGCGGCACGAAGCTGGCCGCGTTGTCGAGCCAGCCATGCAGGGCCAGCACGCGGATGCCACCGTGTTGATCGGCGCGCAATCCGGCGACGCGGCTGCCGGCGACGGCAAATTCGAACGGCTGCAGGCTCATGCCAGCGCCGCGATGCTCAACCGCGACAGCGCCAGCGCATGCTCGGGTGCCGCGTTGAGGCAGGGGATGTAGCGCATCGTCGCACCGCGCTGGGCCACCGTTTCGGTGAACCCGAGAGCGACTTCTTCCAGGGTTTCCAGGCAGTCGGTGGCAAAGCCCGGGCAGACCACGTCGATGCTGCGCACCCCGCTTTCGGCCAACGCCCACAGCGTTGGCTCGGCATACGGCTGCAGCCACTTTTCACGGCCGAAGCGCGACTGATAGGTGAGCTGCCAGGCATCGTCGGCCAGTTCCAGCGCCTGCGCGATGGCGCGGGCGCTGGCTTCGCAGCGCTGCGGGTACGGATCGCCGGCATCGGCCAGCCGCTGCGGAATACCGTGGAAAGAGAACACCAGCTTCTCGCTGCGGCCTTCGCGCGCCCACCACTGGCGGATGCTGGCCGCGACGGCGGCCACCCAGTCCGGGTCCACCGCGTAGTCGCGCACCAGGGTGACGGTGACGGCCGGATGGCGGGGCTGCCAGTCGCGCACCTGGTCCTCGATCGAGGCGGTGGTGGTGGTGGAGTACTGCGGATATAGCGGCAGTACCACGATCCGGCGCGCGCCCTCGGCGGCCAGCCGGTCCAGCTCGGCGGTCAGCGCGGGCGCGCCGTAGCGCATCGCATGACGCACCCGCAGGTTCGGCATCAACGCCTGCATGGCCTCGGCCAGGCGGCGGGTATGCACCATCAGCGGCGAGCCCTCGGGCAACCAGACCTGGGCGTACTTGGCCGCCGAGCGACCGCTGCGCAACGGCAGGATCAGCCCGTACAGCAAGGGTTTCCACAGCAGCGGCGGGATCGCCACCACGCGTGGATCGCTGAGGAACTCAGCCAGGTAACGACGCACTGCAGGCGCAGTGGGCGTCTCGGGCGTGCCTAGGTTGACCGCCAGCACGGCGGTGTCGGGTGCGTCGAGCATGCCTGTATTCTCGCAGGTCTACGCGAATGACGGGATGCAAACGTCGTATGCCAATCATTCCTCCTGCCTATTGATAGGCAGGATCACTCATTGCAGATTCATCGCACCCCCACTAGTTTCAAAGCCTGCGTATGACCCACGGTTGTACCCACATTGCTTTATCTTTGTCTGGACCGACTTTCTGGAGCCCGCCATGCGCCGCCTGAGCCTTGTACTGTTGTTGTCCGCCAGCCTGTTGTCGACCCAGGCGATGGCCGGGCCACAGGAGGACCAGCGTGCCCGCAACGCGGTCCGCGTGTTGAATGAGATCCAGCAGATGCCCGAGCAGGGCATTCCGGACAAATTGCTGGATGAAGGCCGCGCGATCGTGGTCATTCCCGACACGATCAAGGCCGGCCTGGTGATTGGCGGGCGTCGTGGGCATGGCCTGATGTCGGTCAAGAATGCCGATGGCAGCTGGTCCAACCCGGTTTTCGTCAAGCTCACCGGCGGCAGCATCGGCTTCCAGGCCGGCGTGCAGTCCTCGGACGTGGTGCTGGTGTTCCGCAACGACCGCAGCCTGGACAATCTCGTCAACGGCAAGTTCACCCTGGGCGCTGATGCCGGTGTGGCCGCCGGTCCGGTCGGGCGCAATGCCGCCGCGGCCACCGATGGCCAGCTGAAGGCGGAGATCTGGTCGTGGTCGCGGGCGCGTGGCCTGTTCGCCGGTGTCGCACTGGACGGTGCGATTCTGCAGATCGACGATGCCGCCAACCTGGACGCCTACGGCAGCAACACCACGCCGCGGATGGTCTTCGAAGGGCGCGTGGGTGAACCGCCGTCGGTAGACGTGGTGGCCTTCCGCGACCGCCTGGAAGAGGCGACCTACAGTGCCCGCGAGAAGCGTGGCACCGCGGGCGCCGCGCCGGCGCCGGCCGCGCGTACCGCCACCCCGGCAGTTGCGCCGGTGGCTGAACAGGCACCGGCCGCCGGTGCGACCACCGCACCGCTGCAGTCGACCCCGGCCCAGCCGGCCCCGCAGCAGGGCTTCCAGCCGGTCGGCGACGGTGAAGTGCGCACTGAATCGCTGGATGGCAACTGACTTTCGTCACGCGCGCCGCCTTACCGGCGGTGCGCTATGCTCAACCGTCTGATCACTACGTAACGCGAGCACCTCATGGGCAGTTTCAGCATCTGGCATTGGTTGGTCGTGCTGGTCATCGTTCTGCTGGTGTTTGGCACCAAGAAACTGACCAGTGGCGCCAAGGACCTTGGCGGCGCCGTCAAGGAATTCAAGAAGGGCATGCGCGACGAGGACAAGCCGAACGCGCAGCTCAGCGACAACAGTGCGCGTCCGCAGGACTCGACGACCACGTCGCAGACCGAGCACGACCGCGACCCGCGTTGATCGGGGCGGCTGGGCGTGTTCGATATCGGTTTCAGTGAACTGCTGGTCATCGCGGTGGTGGCCTTGGTCGTGCTCGGCCCGGAGCGGCTGCCCAAGGCAGCGCGCTTCGCCGGGCTGTGGGTGCGACGTGCGCGCAACCAGTGGGATTCGGTGAAGCAGGAGCTCGAACGCGAGCTGCACGCCGATGAGATCAAGCGGCAGTTCAATGACGTGAAATCCTCGATGCAGGACACCGAGGCGCAGCTGCGTGCCAGTGGCGAAGCGGTACGCCGCGAGGCCGAGCAGGTGCGCCAGGATCTGGCCCGCGGGGGTGATGCGCTGGCCAGCGATGCCGCAGCCGAGCCGGTGATGACCGGTCCGGCACCGGGTTCGCCGGCGAGCGTGGCCCAGCATGTGATGGCGCCTGAGGCGCCACCTGAGGGCGAGGCGCCGATGGAGCCGCCAGCCCCGCGTGATGCGATGGCACCGCCGGGCATCGATGGCACGCCACCGCGCGCGCCGGACCCGCCGCTTCCGGATGCAACGCGATGAGTGAGCACGAGACCCCCGAGAGTTCATTGGTGGAGCACCTGATCGAGCTGCGTGCGCGGCTGGTGCGTGCGCTGCTGGGGCTGGGCGTGGTGCTGCTGGGGCTGTTGCCATTCTCGCGGCAGATCTACACGGCGCTGGCGGCGCCGTTGATTTCGCAGCTGCCGAACGGGCAGACGATGATTGCGACGAATCCGGCGGGCGCTTTCTTCGCGCCGCTGAAGCTGACGTTCTTCGTGGCGGTGTTCGTGGCGGTGCCGTGGCTGCTGTATCAGCTGTGGTCGTTCGTGGCGCCGGGGTTGTATGCGCGCGAGAAGCGCCTGGCAGTGCCGCTGCTGGCTTCGTCGGTGCTGCTGTTCTACCTGGGCTGCGCGTTTGCGTACTTCCTGGTGCTGCCGGCGGTGTTCCACTTCCTGACGACGTTCCGGCCGGAGGTGATTGCGATCACGCCGGATGCGACGGCGTACCTGGATTTCGTGCTGGCGATTTTCTTCGCGTTCGGCAGCAGTTTCGAGTTGCCGGTGGCGATGGTGATTCTGGTGCTGATGGGCTGGATCACGCCGCAGCAGTTCAAGGACGGCCGCGGTTACGCGATCGTGGGTATCTTCGTGCTGGCCGCGGTGCTGACGCCGCCGGACGTGGTGTCGCAGCTGATGCTGGCCATTCCGATGTGCCTGCTCTACGAGCTGGGCATTCACGCGGCGCGCTGGCTGGTGCCCTCTTCGGCGACGAAGCCGGCGAGCTGAGGTTGCTGTCAGGTCGGGGTTGCCGACGGGTAGAGCCACGCCACGCGTGGCTGCGCTGAAAGCGCAGATCAATAACGCAGATCAAGAGCGGGGCGTCGTTTGCGCAGGTTTGGGCTGACGTGTGCGGGTAGGCGGGACACGCCGTAAATCCATCCATGGAGGCTTGTCCACGACATCCATGTCGTGGACAGTCCCGCCCACCCACCCACGCCAGCCCTTCGACAGGGAAGGGCCCCTCACTGAAAAGCGGGTAGCGCCACGCCATGCGTGGCTGCGCTACGGGCACACATGAAAAAACCCCGGCATTGCCGGGGTTTTTTGTATCAGGCTGCGAACACGTTGTCCGGCTTGGGCACCGGCGGCGGTGTGCTGCGGTCGCGGTGCGCGAACATCTGCTTCCAGGCCGAGTACACCGCACCGACATACAGCGGCATGATCACGGTGGTCATCGACAGCTGCATGACGAAGGCGGCAGCGCCCATGCCACCGACCAGCATGGCGATCTGCATGAGCATCATCACCAGGAAGTAGATGCACATCGTGGCGATCAGGCCCAGCGCCATGAACACGGCCATCGCCGAGAAGTTCTCGATGCAGCCCTGCAGGCTCATGCGCAGGGCATGCATGCCGCTGTGGCGGTCGAACACGACCAGCGCCGGCTGGGTGAACATGGCCATGCTCAGCGCCACGAAGGTGCTGAATGCAATGAGGATCCACAGCAGGATGCGCTTGACCGGCACGTCGGCCATCAACGCCAGGGTCTGCTCGTTGCTGGGCTGGCTGCCGGACTGCTGCAGTTCCTGCATCTTGTGCAGCATGTCGGTCAGGGCGGTCAGGCCCTGGGTGCCGATCAGGGCGAACAGCAGGGTGCCGAGCGCGATGACGGCGATCAGCTGGATCGCCAGCGGCACCAGCAGGTGGGTGACGCGGCGGTCGCGGATCGGTTGCAGCAGATGTGCGGGCTGGCCCGGGCGACCCTGGTCGATTTCACCGACCGCCCAGAGCATGCCGCCGAACATCAGCGGGCCGACCGCGAATGATGCCAGCTGCACGAGCAGGCCGAGCCAGCCGGGCAGCAACTGCGCCAGCAGCAGGATCAGCGAGGTGACCAGCATCCACACCACACCGAGGACGGCCAGTTGCATGGGGGCGCGGCGAAACAGGGAAAACGCATCCAGCAGCCATTGGGCGCCAGCAGAGGCCGGCAGCTTGCGAATCTCGCTCATACCAATCCGAAACAGGGGAGGAAGGGCGCGGTCGCCCCGAATCGGATCGATTATGGCGGTTTTCGGGGCGCGGCACCTGAAGGCCGCGCGCGGGCTCAGGCCAGGCGCGCCTGGCGCACGAACCGGCGCAGCAGTTGGCGGGCCAGTGGTGCGGCGGTGACGTCGCGGGCGACGCTGCGCGCGCAGCCGCCGTGCTGGCGGATGCACTCGGCGCGGGCGCGCACGTAGCCGCGCATGTGGTGGGTGGCGAACTCGGGGTGGAACTGCACGCCCCAGGCCTGGCGGCCCCAGCGGAAGGCATGGCAGTTGTCCTGCGCCGAACGCGCCAGGATGGCGGCGCCGTCGGGCGCGCGCAGCACGGTCTGCAGGTGGGTGGCGTGGGCCGGGAAGCGCTCGGGCAGGCCGGCGAACAGGGGGTCGTCCCCGGCCGAGGGATCCAGCGCCAGTTCGATCGTGCCGGACTCGCGACCGGCCGGGTTGTAGGCGACTTCACCGCCCAGCGCATGCGCCAGCAGCTGGTGGCCGTAGCAGATGCCGAACACCGGGCGGTCGTCGTGGGCGGCGGCACGCAGCCACTGCGCACTGCGTTCGCTCCAGTCGGCGCGATCGGTGACGAAGGCGGCCGAGCCGGTGACGATCACCCCGGCAAACTGGCGCGGGTCGGGCAGGGCGCCGCCGTGCTCGACATCGACCACCACGGTCTCGTCGGCGTCCAGCCCGGCCGCGACGCGGATCCAGTGCGGGAATCGCCCGTAGCGCCGCAGCGAGGCGACGGGTTGGCCGGTTTCAAGAATCAGGAACGGGGCGGAATTCATCCGGGGGCGGCAGCACTGACAGGACTTCCTCGATTGTAGTCAGCCCTGCGGCCACCTTTTCAAGTCCCGCGCGGCGCAGGGTACGCACTCCCTCAGCACGCGCGGCACGGTTGAAAGCGGCCAGATCCATGTCGGCGCGGATCAGGCTGCGCAGGCGCGAGCCCAATGGCAGCAACTCATACAGGCCGATCCGGCCGAGGTAACCGGTGCGCCGGCAGTCGATGCAGCCGGCCGGTGCATATGGCGTGGGCGACTCAGGTAATGCTTCATCGGCATCAGCCAACACCGCCCATTGGGCGGCGCTGAGCGGGCGCGGCACCTTGCAGTTCGGGCACAGGGTGCGCACCAGGCGCTGGGCCAGGATGCCGTTGAGGGTGGAGGCGAGCAGGTAATGCGGCACGCCCAGGTCGAGCAGGCGGGTGATCGCCGAGGGCGCATCGTTGGTATGCAGGGTGGACAACACCAGGTGGCCGGTGAGCGAGGCCTGCACCGCCATCTGCGCGGTTTCCAGGTCGCGGATTTCGCCGATCATGATGATGTCCGGGTCCTGCCTCAGCAGGGTGCGCACGCCGCTGGCGAAATCCAGGTCGATGTTGGTCTGCACCTGCATCTGGTTGAATTCCGGCGCGATCATTTCGATCGGATCTTCCACCGTGCACACGTTCACGTCCGGAGTGGCCAGCCGCTTGAGCGTGGAATACAGGGTGGTGGTCTTGCCCGAGCCGGTCGGGCCGGTGACCAGCACGATGCCGTGCGGGCGCTCGACCAGGGCGGTCCAGCCGGCCGCTTCCTGCGGGCTGAAACCGAGCTGGTCGATGCTCTTGAAGGCGGCATCGGGGTCGAAGATACGCATCACGCACTTCTCGCCGAACGCGGTGGGCATGGTGGACAGGCGCATTTCCACTTCGCGGCCGCCCGGCGAGCGGGTCTTGATGCGGCCGTCCTGCGGGCGCCGGCGCTCGGCCAGGTCCATGCGCCCGAGCACCTTGATCCGGCTGACCACGGCGGTCATCACCGCCGGCGGGACTTCAAACACCTTGTGCAGCACGCCGTCGATGCGGAAGCGCATGCGCCCCATGTCGCGGCGCGGCTCCAGGTGGATGTCCGAGGCGCGCTGTTCGTAGGCGTACTGCAGCAGCCAGTCGACGATGTGGACGATGTGCTGGTCGTCGGCGTTGACGTCGCCGGTGCGGCCCAGCTCGACCAGCTGTTCGAAACTGGGCAGGGTGGAATTGGTTTCGCCGCGGACATCGCCGCGCGCGCCTCGCACCGAACGGGTGACCCCGTAGAACTCCATGGTGTAGCGGTGCAGGTCGAGCGGGTTGACCATCGCCAGCTCGATGCGGCGCCGGGTCAGGTGCTGCAGGTCGCGCAGCCATTCCTGGGCCAGCGGCTCGCTGGTGGCCACCAGCACGCGCTCGGCATCCACGGCCAGGGGCAGGAAGCGGTGGCGGCGTGCATAGGCGTGCGAGACCAGCGCGGTGACCGAGGACACATCGACCCGGGTCGGGTCCACGCGCAGGTAACGGGTGCCGGTGCGGGTGGCCAGCCACTCGGTCAGCCGTTCCAGGCCGAGCTCGCCGCCACCGTTGGCGGCCAGCTTGAGGTTGGCCAGCAGCACCAGCGGGTGTACCTCGCTGGCGTTGCGCGCGCCCTGGGCAGAGAAACGGATGCGCTCCTGATCGGCGTCGGCGACCAGGCCGTCGGCGATCAGCGCCGCCACCACCTGCTCGAAGCCGAGCCGGCCCATCGGCAACGTGGCCGGGACCTGGGGCGGGACTGAAACCACGGGGCGCTGATCCATCCGCCGAAATCCTCGGGGCGTGCCAGGCACGCAGAATGTGGGTAGGGGTGGCCGGTATCCCCCCGGACCGCCTCGCTATACTAGCGCACCCCTCCTGCAGGCAAGAATCCGCCGCATGTCCGTCACCAAGAGCGTTCCGATCACTTTCCAGGGCCTGATCCAGACCCTCAACCAGTATTGGGCGCAGCAGGGCTGCGTGCTGATCCAGCCGCTGGACCTGGAGGTGGGCGCCGGTACCTTCCACCCGGCCACGTTCCTGCGTTCGATCGGCCCGGAAAGCTGGAATGCCGCGTACGTGCAGCCTTCGCGCCGCCCCACCGACGGCCGCTACGGCGAGAACCCCAACCGCCTGCAGCGCTACTACCAGTACCAGGTGGCGATGAAGCCGAGCCCGGACAACATCCAGCAGCTGTACCTGGATTCGCTCAAGGCGCTGGGCATCGACCCGCTGGTGCACGATCTGCGCTTCGTCGAGGACAACTGGGAATCGCCGACGCTCGGCGCCTGGGGCCTGGGCTGGGAAGTCTGGCTCAACGGCATGGAAGTCACCCAGTTCACCTACTTCCAGCAGGCCGGTGGCCTGGAGTGCAAGCCGGTGCTGGGCGAGATCACCTACGGTCTCGAACGCCTGTGCATGTACCTGCAGAACTGCGACAACGTCTACGACCTGGTCTGGACCTACGGCCCGGACGGCACGCCGGTGACCTACGGCGATGTGTACCTGCAGAATGAAATCGAGCAGAGCACCTACAACTTCGAATACGCCGACGTGGAAGAGATGTTCCATCGCTTCGATGCCTGCGAGAAAGAAGCGCAGAAGCTGGTCGATGTCGGCCTGCCGCTGCCGGCCTACGAGCAGGTGTGCAAGGCCAGCCATGCCTTCAACCTGCTCGATGCGCGCCGTGCGATCAGCGTGACCGAGCGCCAGCGCTACATCCTGCGCGTGCGCGCGCTGGCCCAGGCGGTGGCCAGGCTGTATGAGGCCAAGCGCCTGGAAGCAGTCGCGGCCAAGGAGGTGCAGGCATGAGCACGATGCTGCCGCTGCTGATTGAACTGGGTACCGAAGAATTGCCGGTGAAGGCGCTGCCGGGCCTGGCCCAGGCGTTCTTCGATGGCGTGGTCGACGGGCTGGCCAAGCGTGGCGTGACCGTCGAGCTGGGCGATGCCAAACCGTTGTCGACCCCGCGCCGACTGGCCGTGCTGCTGCCCGGCGTGGCCGTGGAACAGCCCGAACAGCACAGCGAAGTGCTGGGCCCGTACCTGAATATCGCACTGGATGCCGAGGGCCAGCCGACCAAGGCGCTGCAGGGTTTCGCGGCCAAGGCCGGGATCGACTGGAGCTCGCTGGAGCGCACCAGCGACGCCAAGGGCGAGCGTTTCGTGCACCGCTCCACCACCCCGGGCGCGCGCACTGCGACGCTGCTGCCGGAGATCCTGCGCGAGGCGATCGCGGCGATGCCGATCCCCAAGCCGATGCGCTGGGGCAGCCACACCTACGGGTTCGCCCGCCCGGTGCATTGGCTGGTGCTGCTGCACGGTGGCGAGATCATCGAGGCCGAGGTACTGGGCCTGAAGGCCGACCGCATGAGCCGCGGCCATCGCTTCATGCACGACAAAACCGTGTGGCTGACCTCGCCGGACGACTACGTCGCCTCGCTGCAGGCGGCCTACGTGCTGGTGGATGCCGACGTGCGCCGCACGCGCATCGTCGAGGCGGTGAAGGCATCGGCGGCCAGCGCCGGTGGCCAGGCACGGATCACTCCGGACAACCTGGAGCAGGTGGTCAACCTGGTCGAATGGCCGGCGGCGGTGCTGTGCAGTTTCGAGCGTGAGTTCCTGGCCGTGCCGCAGGAAGCGCTGATCGAGACGATGGAGATCAACCAGAAGTTCTTCCCGGTGCTGGATGCCCACGGCAAGCTGACCGAGAAGTTCATCGGTATCGCCAACATCGAGTCCAAGGACGTGGCCGAGGTGGCCAAGGGCTACGAGCGGGTGATCCGTCCGCGCTTCTCCGATGCCAAGTTCTTCTTCGATGAGGACCTCAAGCAGGGCCTGGAATCGATGGGCGACGGCCTGAAGAGCGTCACCTACCAGGCCAAGCTGGGCTCGTTGGCCGACAAGGTGCAGCGCGTGGTGGCCCTGGCCGAGGCGATCGCCCCGCAGGTGGGCGTGGACCCGGTGCTGGCCAAACGCGCGGCGCTGTTGGCCAAGAACGACCTGCAGTCGCGCATGGTCAACGAATTCCCGGAACTGCAGGGCATCGCCGGCCGTCATTACGCGCTGACCGGTGGCGAGTCGCCCGAGGTCGCGCTGGCCATCGACGAGGCCTACCAGCCGCGTTTCGGCGGCGATGACATCGCGCTGTCGGCGCTGGGCAAGGTGCTGGCCATTGCCGAGCGCCTGGATACGCTGGCCGGTGGTTTCGCCGCGGGCCTGAAGCCGACCGGCAACAAGGACCCGTTCGCGCTGCGCCGCAATGCGCTGGGGTTGGCGCGGACGGTGATCGAGTCGGGCTTCGACGTGGACCTGCGCGCGCTGATCGCCACCGCCATCGCCGGGTTGCCGGCGGGCGTGCAGCCCAGTGCCGAGCGCAAGACCGAGGCCCTGCCGCAGGAGCTGTACGACTTCATCCTCGACCGTCTGCGCGGCTACTACGCCGACAAGGGTGTACCGGCCACGCACTTCAACGCGGTGGCCGAGCTGAAGCCGGCCTCGCTGTACGACTTCGACCGCCGTATCGATGCGATCGGCAGCTTCGCCTCGCTGCCCGAAGCCGAGGCGCTGGCCGCTGCCAACAAGCGCATCCGTAACATCCTGCGCAAGGCCGAGGGCGATATCCCGGGCATGATCGACCCGGCGCTGCTGGCCGAGCCGGCCGAAAGCGAGCTGGCCGAGGCAGTGGAAGCGGCCATCGACGACAGCAACGCCAGCCTGCACCAGAAGGACTACATGAGCGTGCTGGCGCGCCTGGCCCGGCTGCGGCCGCAGGTGGATGCGTTCTTCGACGCGGTGATGGTCAATGCGGAGGACCCGGCGTTGCGGGCCAACCGCCTGGCCCTGCTCAAGCGCCTGGGCGACCGCCTGGGCAGCGTGGCGGCGATCGAGCACCTGTCCAGCTGATCCCACACGGATTGGCCGATTCCGGCATCTCAAGCGCGCGAGGCCCTGCCTGGCGCGCTTTTTTTGTGCCCGCGCGCTGCCCGGACGCGCCAACGGCGGTGATCGCCAACGCTTGAATCCGGCGATGCTCACGCGGTCGCGGATTTTTACGGTCACTTAACCGTCGTTCTGAAACACCCCCCGCGATTTCGCATGGTCACGATGGCCCGTTATGCTGTCCGCATGCAGCCAAAGAATTACGCCCTTCCGCTGATGTTCCTGTCGCTGGCCACCGCCTCGGTGGCACACGCACGCGGGACCATCGAGAAAGTGGACATCAAAGGACTGGACAAGGGCGACGACGCCGAGATGATCGAGAACATCGAGGTCTCGCTGTCGCTGTACGACACCATCGGCAAGCCCCAGGGCGAGTCGCGGTTGGAGTACCTGTTGTCCCAGGCCGAACGCCAGACCCGCCAGGCCCTGGAGCCGTTCGGGTACTACAACCCGACGATCACGGTGGAGAGCCCCCGCGAAGGCGAGAACCTGCGCGTGGTGATCCAGGTCGACAAGGGCCCGGCCACCGTGGTCCGGCGCGAGCACATCGATATCACCGGCCCGGCCCTGAACGACCAGTACCTGCAGGACGACCTGGAGAACTTCAAGCCGCGCAAGGGCCAGCGCTTCGAGCACACCACCTACGAAGCCAGCAAGATCACCATCACCCGGCGCCTGGCCGAGCGCGGCTACTTCGATGCCGACTACACCCAGCGCCAGGTGCAGATCACCCGGGCCGAGAACGCCGCCGACATCGACCTGACCTGGGACAGCGGCCGCCGCTACAACATGGGCGACATCCGCTTCCACCAGGATTACTTCGTGGACCGGCTGTTCGATCCGCTGGTGTACTGGGACAAGGGCAGCTACTTCCACGAAGGCAAGCTGGACCGGTTGCGCGAGTCGCTGAGCAAGCTGGACTACTTCAGCGTGATCGACATCCAGCCGCGCCCGGACCAGGCCGACGAAAATGGCGACGTGCCGGTGGACGTCAACCTGACCCGGGCCAAGCGCACCATCTACACGGCCGGCCTGAGCTACGGCAGTGAGAGTGGCGCCGGTGTGCGTGGCGGCCTGGAGCGGCGGTTCCTGAACAACCGCGGCCACAAGATGAACACCCAGCTGGACTATGCGCAGAAGCGCAAGAGCCTGATCACCAGCTACCGGATTCCTGCCTTCAAATGGCTGGACGGCTGGTACGCGCTGACCGCCAGCGCCTATGACGAGCAGACCGATTACATCGACCTGCGCAACTTCAAGCTGAGTGCCAGCCGCAGCGGCGAGATCAACGAGTACTGGACCGCGATCGCCTCGGTCAATGCGCTGCGCGAGCGCTGGCGCTATGCCTCGGGCACCGAATTCACCGATGCGGTCTACAACACCTCCACGCTGGTCTACCCGCAGCTGGTGGCCGACTACGTCAACGTCGATGACCGGCTGTTCCCGCGCAAGGGCATCAGCGGCAGTGCGACCCTGCGCGGCGGCATCGAAGGGGCCGGTTCGGACACCAGCTTCGTGCAGGCCAACGTGGTGCTGCGCTGGTATGTGCCGATCGGTGCGACCGACCGCCTGATCCTGCGCGGCGAAGGCGGCACCACCTGGACCAGCGACCTGGTGGCGATGCCGCCGAGCCTGCGTTTCTTCGCCGGCGGTGACCGCAGCATCCGCGGCTATGCGTACCGCGAAGTCGGCCCGCGCACGCCCGAACCGGACAAGTTCGCGCTGGGTGCCAAGAACCTGGTGATCGGCTCGGCCGAGTACGAGCACTACTTCAAGGGCGGCCCCTGGGGCGCGGCGGTGTTCGTGGATACCGGCAGCGCGTTCGACAACACCATCGACCTGCACACCGGCGTGGGCTTCGGCGTGCGCTGGAAATCGCCGGTGGGCCCGGTGCGCGTGGATATCGCGCACGGCCTGAACAACCCCGATTCGCAGTTCCAGCTGTACCTGAACATCGGAGCGGACCTGTGAGCACGCCAACGCCTTCCGCGCCCGCCACGCCGCCGCCGCGCGTGCGTTTCTACCGCAAGCGTCGCTTCTGGGCATGGTCGGGCTTCACCGTGCTGGGCCTGGTACTGCTCGCGCTGCTGCTGCTGTACTGGCTGCTGCAGACCGTGGCCGGCCGCGACGTGCTGCTGGCGCAGGTGATCGCGCGGTTGCCTGTGGGCTCCTCGCTGACCTGGAGCCGGATCGAAGGCCCGGTTGCCGGCCCGTTGGTGCTGCACGACCTGGAATTCCGCTACGACGACATCCATTTCACCGCCGAGCGCGCCTACCTGGATCCGGATATCCGTCCGTTGCTGGGCCGCAAGCTGCAGCTCGATGCGCTGCAGCTGAAGAACGCCACGCTCAACCTGGCCAAGAGCGAAGAGCCGTTCAAGCTGCCGAGCTGGCCGGAGTCGCTGCCGCAGATTGAAATGCCGCTGGCGATCCAGGCCGATACCATCATCATCGATGGCTTCCGCATCACCCAGGCGCAGCAGCCGGTGATCGACATCAGCAAGCTGCGCGGCGGTGTGGAGATCGCCAACGGCGAGTTCCGCGCCACCCAGCTCAAGGTCGACAGCGACCTGGGCGATTTCCGCGTGGACGGCCGTTACCTGCCACGCAGCGACTACGACACCGACATCACCATCGGCGCACGGCTGCCGGCTCCGCGCGGGCGCACCCCGGCGCGGCTGGGGCTGGTGGCGCGGGGTGACCTGGGCCACATGGAGGTTGCCGTGGCCGGCAATGCGCCCGCACCGCTGCAGGCCAGCCTGGTCTTCGACGGCCGCACCGACCCGGTGTGGAAGGCGCGCGCGCGCACCAAGGAACTGGACCTGGCACTGCTGGTGCCGGGCATGGACGCCAGCACCAGCACGCCGATGGCGCTGGATTTCCAGGCCGACGGCAAGGGCGGCCAGGCCAACCTGCAGGGCAGCTTCAAGCAGGGCGACATCGCGGTGGAACTGGCCCCGTCCAAGGTGGGCCTGGCCGACCAGGTGCTGACCGTGGCGCCGCTGCAGCTCAAGGCGTTCGGTGGCCAGGCGCGGCTGCAGGGCAAGGCTGATTTCACCGACAAGGAGAACGCCAGCCTGCGCTTCTCGATCGTGGCCAACGACCTGACCTTCGTGCCCGCCGCCGATACCAGCACCGCCGGCGCCGCCGCACCGGTGCCGGTGACGCTGAAGGAAGCCCGGCTGGGCCTGGCCGGTACGTTGAAGGCCTGGGCCACGGTGGGCGAGGCGTCGGTCGAGCGCGACAAGCAGACCGCCGACCTGAATTTCGACGTGCGCGGCAGCGACCAGGCGGCGCTGATCAAGCAGCTGCAGGCCAGCACCCCGGGCGGTTCGCTGGATGTCACCGGCCAGGTGGCGTGGGCGCCGCAACTGGATTGGGATGTAGCAGCCAAGCTGGCCGGCTTCGACCCGGGCTACTTCGCGCCGGGCTGGGACGGCAAGCTGTCCGGTGCACTGGCCTCCAAGGGCCGGCAGTTGCCGGTGCCGGCGGGCAGCCCGGCCGGTACCACCGGCGTCTATGAAGCTACCGTGGATGTGCCGGGTATCAAGGGCATGCTGCGCAAGCGCGCGCTGGATGCGCAGGGCAGATTCGCGCTGCGCGGTGAGCAGGGCGAGGGCAACCTGAAACTGGCGCTGGGCAACAGCCACCTGACGGCCAAGGGCTCGGTCGGCGACCGCCTGGATATCGAGGCACAGCTCGAGCCGGTGCAGCTCGATGACCTGCTGCCCGGCAGCAGCGGCAGCCTGCGCGGGCATGTGCTGGTGAAGGGGCCGCGTACCGCGCCGGACATCACCGCCGACCTGGTCGGCAGCGGGCTGCGCTGGGATGACTGGAGCGCCGAGGCGGTCAGCATCAAGGGTCGCCTGCCGTGGCAGGGCGACAGCGGTGCCTTGGCGGTGCAGGGCAGCAAGGTGCAGGTGGGCATGCTGCTGGACACGCTCAACGTGGATGCACGCGGCAGTGTCTCCAACCTGCGCCTGGACGCACAGACAAAGAACGAACTGGGCGCGGTCGCGCTCAGCGGCAGCGTGCGTCAGCAAGGCCAGGCCTGGCGTGGCGATCTGAGCGCGTTGCGCATTGCACCGGTCAAGGGCGATGCATGGAGCCTGCGTTCGCCGGCCAGCTTCAGTGTGCAGGGCAGCAACTTCACCCTCAGCGATGCGTGCCTGGGTGCGGCCACCGGCGGTGCGTTGTGCGCCAGCGCCAACTGGCCGCGCGAAGGCCTGCAGATCCGCGGCGATGCTTTGCCGCTGGCGCTGGTGCAGCCGTGGCTGCCGCCGCAGGCGGGTCGACGCATCTACCTGCGCGGCGAGCTGACCCTGGACGGACGCATCCGTCCGCGCGGCAACGCGTGGGAAGGCAGCGCCAAGATCGCCTCGCCGGAAGGTGGCATCCGCCTGGGCGACAACGCGCGCGGCGAACTGGTGCGCTACGACCAGTTCTCGGCCACGCTGGAAATGACCCAGTCGCAGATCAACGCCAAGCTCGGCGTCGGTTTCAAGGGTGACGGCTTCGTCGACGCCAAGGTGCAGACCGGCTGGGACGCCAATGCGCCGCTCAACGGCGAGCTGTACATGAACATCGCGCGGTTGTACTGGCTGGAGCTGTTCTCTCCGGACATCGTGCGCCCCACCGGTTTGATCGAAGGCCACGTCAGCCTGCGCGGCACGCGCGGCACGCCATCGCTGGGCGGCGAAGCCACCTTGAGCAAATTCAAGGGCGAGTTCCCCGCGCTGGGCCTGACCTTCGATGAAGGCAAGGGCAGCTTCACCGCACAGCCGGATGGTTCGGCCAAGATCAACGCGCAGGCCAACTCCGGCAAGGGCACGTTGTATGTGGATGGTGGGCTGTCGTGGTTCGGTGATGCGCAGCCGTTGCAGTTGCATATCCACGGTGAAAACGTGCTGCTGGCCAATACCAGCGAACTGCGCGTGATCGCCAATCCGAACCTGGATTTCAGCCTCGCCGGCAAGGCGATGCAGCTGCGCGGCACCGTGCATGTGCCCGAGGCCGACCTGGACCTGGAACGTCTGGACCGCGGTACGTCGGTGTCTGAAGACGTGGTGGTGCTGGACCCGGTGGACCCGGAAGAAACGCCGACCTCGCCGTTGGACATGGACCTCACCGTGAGCCTGGGTGACAAGGTCAAGATGAGTGGCTTCGGACTCAAGGGCGCGCTTGGCGGCAAGATGCAGGTGTGGTCGCGGCCGGGCCGCGAGATGACCGCCAATGGCGGCCTGGAAGTCAGCGGCCGCTACAAGGCCTACGGCCAGGACCTGACCATCACCCGCGGCAACCTGAGCTGGAACTACAACGCGGTGGCCGACCCGCGCATCAACATCCGCGCCGAACGCAAGATCGGCGATATCACCGCGGGCATCGACGTGACCGGGCGCGCGCAGTCGCCGCGCGTGGATGTGTGGTCCAACCCGTCGATGTCGCAGTCCGAAGCACTGGCCTACCTGGTGCTGGGCCGTAGCCTGACCGGCGCCAGCAGCGACCAGGCCCAGCAGGTCAACGCGGCCTCGGCGGCATTGTCGGCCGGCAGCGGCCTGCTCGCCGCCCAGCTGGGCGCCAAGCTCGGCCTGGACGATGCCGGTGTGAGCCAGTCGCGCGCGCTGGGCGGCTCGGTGATCGGCGTGGGCAAGTTCATCTCGCCCAAGCTGTATGTCGGCTACGGCGTGTCGCTGGTGGGCAGTGGTTCGGTGCTGACGCTCAAGTACCTGCTGCGCCGCGGTTTCGACGTGGAAGTGGAATCGAGCACGGTGGAAAACCGCGGTTCGTTGAACTGGCGCCGGGAGAAATAACCCGGCGTTGTTCACAAGGTAGCGCCGGGCCATGCCCGGCGGATTCTCACGTCCGGCTGCGGCCCGGCGTTGCCCCACAGCGTTCCAGCGGCTATGGTCCCGGGCTGTTCTGTCGTACCGGATTGCCTCATGTCGCCACGCAAAGCCCTCCCTACCGCCCTGGCCCTCGGCCTCACCCTCGCCGCGGCCGCCCACGCCGATGAAGGCATGTGGATGCCGACCCAGCTGCCCGAGCTGGCCAAGCCGCTGAAGGCGGCCGGGTTCAAGGGCGATCCGGCCGACCTGGCCAATGTCACCGCGGCGCCGCTGAGCGCGGTGGTCCGGGCCGGTGGCGGCACCGGCTCGTTCGTATCCGCCGACGGCCTGCTGCTGACCAACCACCACGTGGCGATGGGCGTGATCCAGTACAACAGCTCGCCCGAGCACAACCTGATCAACGATGGCTTCATCGCCAAGGGGCGCAGCGACGAGCGCGCGGCCAACCCGGATTTCCGCGTGCTGGTCACCACCGGGTTCGACAAGGTCACCGATGAAGTGCTGCGCGATGCGCGTGGCAAGACCGGCCGCGCGTACTACGACGCGGTGGACCGCGCCAGCAAGCAGCTGGTGGCCGACTGCGAGGCCGAGGGCAACGTGCGCTGCAGCGTGGCGGACATGTACTACGGCACCGATTTCTACCGCATCCGTCAGCTGGAGCTGAGCGATGTGCGCCTGGTGTATGCACCGCCGCGCGCGATCGGCAACTACGGCGACGAGATCGACAACTTCATGTGGCCGCGCCACACCGGTGATTTCACCCTGCTGCGCGCCTACGTGGGCAAGGACGGCAAGCCGGCCGCGTACAGCCCGGACAACGTGCCCTACCAGGCACCGGCGCACCTGAAGATGTCGGTGGACGGTCCCAGGACCGGCGATTTCGCCATGCTGGCCGGCTACCCGGGCATCACCTACCGGCACCGCACCGCCGCCGAGTTCAGCGGCCAGATCGATGCGGTGCTGCCGCGCCGGGTGGCGCTGTTCCAGCAGATGATCGACACCATCGAGGCGGCCAGCGCCAAGGATGCGCAGGCGCGCACCCGCTACGCCTCGCAGCTGCAGTCGCTGAAGAACAACCGCAAGCGCGCCGCCGGTGAGCTGGAAGGCCTGCTGCGCAGCGATGCCAAGGCCCAGCGTGCCAGCGATGAAGCCGCCATGCTGCAGGCCACCGAGGTGAAGTACCGCGGTGATATCCAGGCCCTGCTGGGCTCGTTGTCGCAGGGGGCCGCGTTCGGTGAGCGCGACCTGCTCCTGGAACAGGCGGCCACCCAGAGCCAGCTGCTGCGGTCGGCGTTGACGCTGGAGCGCCTGCGCATTGAATCGGCCAAGCCCGATGCCGAGCGCGAGAGCGGCTACCAGCAGCGCGACCAGGCGTTGATCGAAGGCGTGCTCAAGCAGGTCCAGCGCCGCTATGCGCCCGAGGTGGAAAAGGCCCTGCTGAGCGCGTTGCTGGGCCGCTACCAGCAGCTGCCCGATGCACAGCGCCTGCCCGAGTTCGACGCCGCGTTCGGCCGCACCCCGGCCGCGCTGACCAAGGCGCTGGACACGCTGTACGCCGGTACCCGCCTGGGCGAGGAAGCCGAGCGGCTGTCGCGCTTTGCCACGGCCAAGGACGGCAAGGCGCTCGCACGCGATCCGCTGATCGACATCGCCGGCCCGCTGGTGGCCGCGCAGCTGCGCCTGGAAGACCAGCGCAAGACCCGCGAAGGCGAACAGCTGCGCCTGCGCCCGGCCTACATGCAGGCGTTGTTTGCCTGGCGGGCCAAGCAGGGCCGTGCGGTGTACCCGGATGCCAACCGCACCCTGCGCGTGAGCTACGGCAAGGTGGAAGCGCTGTCGCCGCGCGATGCGGTGCATTTCGACCCGGTGACCACCGTGGCCGGGATCGTGGAGAAGAACACCAACGCCTACCCGTTCGATGCGCCCAAGCCGCTGCTGGACGCCATCGCCAAGGGCGATTTCGGCAGCACCGCCGACCCGGTGCTGAAGACCCAGACGGTCAACTTCCTGACCAATCTGGATACCACGGGCGGCAACTCCGGTTCGCCGGTGCTCAATGCCAAGGGCGAGCTGATCGGGCTGAACTTCGACAGCAACTGGGAGTCGGTCAGCGCCAGCTGGTGGTTCGACCCCCGCTACAAGCGGGCCGTGCACGTGGACATGCGCTACCTGCGCTGGCTGCTGGCCAAGGTCTACCCGGCACCGGAACTGCTGGAAGAAATGGGCGTGCCTGCCGAATAAGCGCCACGGCCACGACCCTCGGTCGTGGCCTACACTGCGGTTTGCTCTCACGGAAACCCCCGCGTGATCTCCAGCTGGATCCTGCTGTTGGTGTCGGTGGCCTATGCCGCGCTGTTGTTCGGCGTGGCGTGGTGGGGCGACCGTCGGCCGATGTACCCGGATCGCCCGTGGTTGCGCCCGGTGGTCTACAGCCTGGCGCTGGCGGTGTACTGCTCGTCGTGGACCTTCTATGGCGCGGTCGGCACCGCGGTACGCAATGGCATCGGCTACCTGCCGATCTACCTGGGGCCGCTGCTGCTGTGGCTGTTTGGCTGGCGCATCATCGAGCGCCTGGCGCTGATCTCGCGCAGCCAGAACGTGGTGTCCATCGCCGATTTCATCTCCTCGCGCTTTGGCCGCTCGCGGCGCTTGGCGGCGCTGGTGGCGATGATCGCGCTGATCGGCATCGTGCCGTACCTGGCATTGCAGTACAAAGCGGTGGCGATGAGCCTGCAGGTGCTCACCGGCAACGTCGGGCCCACCGGTTTCTTCAGTGATCCGGCGCTGTACGTGGCGCTGCTGATGGCGTTGTTCGCCACGCTGTTCGGTACCCGCCAGGTGGATGCCACCGAGCACCACCACGGCATGATGCTGGCAATTGCGCTGGAATCGGTGATCAAGCTGCTCGCGATGGTGGCCCTGGGCGTGTTCGCCTACGTGTGGTTGAGCGACCGCACCGAGGCGGTGGTGGAGTCGGCGCACACCTTGTTCGCCGCGCTGCCGCCGGTCGGCTTCATCTCGCAGACCCTGCTCAGCTTCCTGGCGATCATCTGCCTGCCGCGCCAGTTCCACGTGGCCGTGGTGGAATGCGGTGACGTGCGCGATGTGCGCCGCGCGCGCTGGATGTTCGGCACGTACCTGGTGGTGATCTCGGCGATGGTGATTCCCATCGCCACCGCCGGCGTGCACCTGTTCGGCACCGGCGGCAGCGTCGCCGATGACAGCATGGTGCTGGCCCTGCCGCTGGCCGAGGGCCGCAAGTTCCTGGCGCTGGTCGCCTACGTGGGCGGTTTCTCGGCCGCCACCGGCATGGTCATCGTGTCCTCGATCGCACTGGCCACGATGGTCAGCAACGACCTGGTGATGCCGGTGCTGCTGCGCCGCAGTGGCGACCACCAGGAAGCGGCCGACGTCGCCTCGCGGGTGCTGTGGATCCGGCGCATGGCGATCCTGCTGCTGGCACTGGTGGCCTACAGCTACTACCGCGGCAGCAGCAACGACAGCACGCTGGCGTCCTACGGCCTGATGGCCTTTGCCGCCGTGGCGCAGTTCGCCCCGGGCCTGATCGGCGGGTTGTATTGGCGCGGGGCCAGCCGGCGCGGCGTGGAAGTGGGCATGCTGCTCGGCTTCGGCACCTGGATCTACACGCTGCTGCTGCCGGCGCTGACCCATGCCGGCTGGATGGACGCCACGTGGTTGCAGCAGGGGCCGTTCGGCATCAGCTGGCTGCAACCGCAGCAGCTGTTCGGCATGAGTGGCTGGGACCCGCTGACCCACGGCACGTTCTGGTCGCTGCTGGTCAATGCCGCGGCGATGCTGCTGGTGTCGGTGCGCTGGCGCCCCGGCGTGGACGAGCGGTTGCGTGCGGCGCCGTTCCTGGACCCGTACGCACAGCGGCCCTCGGTGGCCGGGGCGTGGCCGGGCCATGTGCATGTGGGCGATCTGCTGGCACTGGCTTCGCGGGTGGTCGGTGAACGCCATGCGCGGCGGTCGTTCTTCGAGCAGGCGCAATCGATGGGCCGCGAGCTGCAGGCCTCGGCCGCCGCCGACCGCGCCTGGGTACAGTTCACCGAGCGCCTGCTGGCCGCCTCGATCGGCGCGGCCTCGGCACGCCTGCTGCTGACCAGCCTGCTGCGCGGCTCGGGCATGGACCTGGGCGAAGTGGTGGCGGTGCTCGACGAGGCGGGCCAGGAGCTGCGCTTCAACCGCGAGATCCTGTCCACCACGCTGGAGAACATCAGCGCCGGGGTCAGCGTGGTCGACCCGGACATGCGCCTCACCGCCTGGAACCGCCGCTACCAGCAGATGTTCGGCTATCCCGACGGCATGCTCTATGTGGGCCGCCCGGTTGCCGACCTGATCCGTTACAACGCCGAGCGCGGCGAGCTGGGCGAGGGCGAGATCGAAGTGCAGATCAACCGCCGCATCGGCTACATGCGGGCCGGTTCGCCACACATCTTCGAGCGCACCCGCAGCGACGGCAAGGTGATCGAGATGCGCGGCCAGGCGCTGCCCGGCGGGGGCTATGTCACCAGCTACAACGACATCACCGACTACAAGCATGCCGAGCGCGCGCTGCTGGAAGCCAACGAAACGCTGGAGCAGCGCGTGGCCGAGCGTTCGCACGAGGCCGAAGTCGCCCAGCAGTCCAAGACCCGCTTCCTGGCCGCGATCAGCCACGACGTGCTGCAGCCGCTCAATGCCGCGCGCCTGTTCGCCTCGGCACTGCGCGAAAGCCACCACAACAACGAAGAACAACGCCATCTGGCCGAGCGCGTGGACGCCTCGCTGCGTGCCGCTGAAGAACTGCTGGACGGCCTGCTGGATGTCTCGCGGCTGGACGCCGGTGGCCTGCACCCGGTGATCGGCGATTTCGATGTGAGCCTGCTGATGCGCGAGCTGGCCGCGCAGTACTCACCGGTCGCCGCCGGGCGTGGCCTGCGCATGGACCTGTTCGCGCGCCCGGCCTGGGTGCGCAGCGACCGCCGCCTGCTGCGCCGGGTGCTGCAGAACTTCCTGGCCAATGCACTGCGTTACACCCGCCAGGGCCGCATCGTGCTGGCCGTGCGCCATCGTGGCGAGGAAGTGGAGTTGCAGGTGTGGGATACCGGCCCGGGCATTCCCGAGCACCACATGCAGCAGATCTTCGATGAGTTCCACCGCTACCAGCAGCCCTTCGACTGGGGCGAGCAGGGGTTGGGGCTGGGTTTGTCGATCTGCCAGCGCATCTCGCGCCTGCTCGATCACCGCCTCAACGCGCGCAGCCGGGTGGGCAGTGGCAGCATGTTCTCGATCCTGCTGCCGCGCGTGCAGGCCCCGCAGCTACCGTCTTCGGCTGCGCCGTCGCTGTCGCCGCCCCCGGTACCGCGCACCGATTCACTGGCCGGCATGCGTGTGCTGTGCGTGGACAACGACCAGGAAATCCTCGACGGCATGCGCGCGCTGCTCGGGCGCTGGCAGGTGGAGGTGATCACCGCCAGCACCGTGGACCAGGCGTTGCAGCAGGTGGTGCAGCAGCCCGATGTAATGCTGGTGGATTACCACCTGCACGACCGCCTGGATGGCCTGGATACGCTGGTGGCCCTGCGCGAAAAGGCCGGCCGGCCGATTCCCGGGGCGTTGTTGACCGCCGATGGCCGCGATGAGTTGAAGCGGATGGCGCGCGAGCGTGGCTACCGGTTGCTGACCAAGCCGATCAAACCGGCCTCGCTGCGCGCATTTCTGGCCGCCTTCCACGCCCCGCACGGTGACATGTAGCCGCGCGGGACGCTAGGTTCAGGGCGCTCAGCCCATCGCACCACTGAGGTGTTCGTACAGGATGGTGGCGCCGATGATGATCAGGATTACGCCGCCGATGATCTCCGCACGCTTGCCCACCAGGGTGCCGAGCACGCGGCCGAGCATGATGCCGGCGGTGACCATGGTCAGCGTGCACAGGCCGATGACCAGCGCCATCACCCCGATGTTGACGTCCAGGAAGGCCAGGCCGATACCCACCGCCATCGCATCGATGCTGGTGGCGAAACCGGTGATGGCCAGCCGCCAGAAGCCGTGGTGTTTGTCGGGGTCGTCTTCCTCGCTGCCGTCATCGGGGCGCACGCCGTTGATGATCATGTGCACGCCCAGCGCGCCGAGCAGGCCGAAGGCGATCCAATGGTCGAAGGCCTCCACGTACTGCAGGGCGGCACGCCCCAGCAACCAGCCGATCACCGGGGTGATCGCCTCGATCACACCAAAGATGAGGCCGGCGCGCAGGGCGTCGGGGAAGCGCGGCTTGCGCATGGCAGCGCCTTTGCCGATCGCCGCGGCGAAGGCATCGGTGGACATGGCAAAGCCGATCAGCAGGATCGAGAGAGGGGACATGGTGGGGTACGGCAGGTTGGGCAGTGACAGGCAACGGGCCGCGCTCGCGCCCAACCTGTCGTTGCGCACGCGGACCGCTGGTCTCGCCAACCATCATGGCTACCCGCACCACGGCGCACTGGCCGAGTATGTTGATACGGGCGATTCCTGCAGCAGGAATCAGGCTACTCCCCAAGGGGACGCGAAGCTTAGCACCGGGTACGCGGCGTGGCGCGTTTAGCGCGCATTGCGCAGGTAACGCTGGAATTCATAGCTCTGGCTATAACGCCTGCGCGGATGCGGATGCGGATGCGGATGCGGATGCGGTTGGGGTTGGGGTTGCCGAGCATGGCTCGGCACTACCGGGCGACCTTGGGTAGTGCCGAGCCATGCTCTGCAACCGCGCGCAGCGCGGCATCAGTCACGTTCGGGTGGATCAATCCTCTTCCGGCGGCAACACGATCGGCTCGTCGTCGATGGCCAGCTTGCCGGCCATCAGCACCGCCTGGGTGCGGTTGGTGACGCCCAGCTTGCGCAGGATCGCGGTGACGTGCGCCTTGATGGTGGCTTCGGAGACGTTGAGGTCGTAGGCGATCTGCTTGTTCAAGCGGCCGGCCCCGAGCATCTGCAGCACGCGGAACTGCTGCGGGGTGAGCTCGCGCAGGCGCTGGCCGATCTCGCGTTCCTCGCGCCCGGTCGGGGGCACGTTGTGCGCCTCCGGCGGGGCCCAGGTTTCGCCATCCAGGATGGTGCCCAGCGCATGGCCGATGGTGTCCGAGTCGGCGGATTTGGGAATGAAGCCGAATGCACCGTGATCAAGCGCGCGGCGCATCACCGTGGGTTCTTCGCGCGCGGACACCACCACCACCGGCAGCTGCGGGTGCAGCGCACGCATGTGCACCAGCGCGTTGAAGCCCTGCGCCCCGGGCATGTTGAGGTCCATCAGGACCAGGTCGGCATCGGTGTGCTGGTCGGCCAGCTGGTACAGCGCTTCCACGCTGTCGGCCTCATACAGCTGCACGCCGGGAATCACGCGTTGCACGGCGCCGCGAAGGGCTTCGCGGAACAGCGGATGGTCATCGGCAATCAGGAGGGTCGTCATGGGGGATAGCTAATCAGATGGAGCCAACAGGCACCGTGATCGTGTGCAGGATTACGTTCCAATGGTGACCCGCGTCCCTCCACGCGGGTCACCACGGGGCGCATCGTGCGCCGTCACGATGAAGGGTTACTTCACTTTGCGTTCTTCCACCAACGACGCCACCACCGACGGGTCGGCCAGGGTGGAGGTATCGCCCAGCTGGTCCGGGGCGTTCTCGGCGATCTTGCGCAGGATGCGGCGCATGATCTTGCCCGAGCGCGTCTTGGGCAGGCCCGGTGCCCACTGCAGGTGGTCGGGCGCGGCGATCGGCCCGATCTCCTTGCGCACCCAGGCGATCAGTTCCTTGTGCAGTGCGTCGCTGGGGGCCTCGTCGGCCACCAGGGTGACATAGGCATAGATGCCCTGGCCCTTGATGTCGTGCGGGAAACCGACCACGGCCGCTTCGGCCACCTTGGGGTGGGAAACCAGCGCGCTTTCCACCTCGGCGGTGCCGATGCGGTGGCCGGACACATTGATCACGTCATCCACGCGGCCGGTGATCCAGTAATAGCCATCTTCGTCGCGACGGCAGCCGTCACCGGTGAAGTAGCTGCCCGGATAGGTGCGGAAGTAGGTATCGATGAAGCGCTGGTGGTCGCCATACACGCTGCGCATCTGGCCCGGCCAGGAGTCGCGGATGATCAGGTTGCCCTCGGTGGGGCCGTCCTTGATCTCGCCATCGGCATTGACCAGCGCCGGCTGCACACCGAAGAAGGGCAGGGTGGCCGAACCCGGCTTGAGATCGACCGCGCCCGGCAGCGGCGAGATCAGGATGCCGCCGGTTTCGGTCTGCCACCAGGTGTCCACGATCGGGCAGCGGCTGTCGCCGACCACTTCGTAGTACCAGCGCCAGGCTTCCGGGTTGATCGGCTCGCCCACACTGCCGAGCAGGCGCAGCGAGGCACGCGAGGTGCGCTTGACCGGTGCTTCGCCCTCGCGCATCAACGCGCGGATCGCGGTCGGCGCGGTGTAGAAGATGGTCACCTGGTGCTTGTCGATCACCTCCCAGAAGCGCGAGGTGTTCGGGTAGTTCGGCACGCCTTCGAACATCAGCGAGGTGGCGCCGTTGGCCAGCGGGCCGTACACGATGTAGCTGTGGCCGGTGACCCAGCCCACATCGGCGGTGCACCAGTAGATGTCGTCCTCGCGCAGGTCGAACACCGCCTCATGGGTGTAGGCCGCGTACAGCAGGTAGCCGGCGGTGGTATGCAGCACGCCCTTGGGTTTGCCGGTGGAGCCGGAGGTGTACAGGATGAACAGCGGGTCCTCGGCGTTCATGCGCTCGGGCTCGCACTGCGCCGGCTGCGGGTCCACCACATCATGGAACCAGCGGTCGCGCGGGGCCTGCATGTCCACCGCACCGCCGGTGTGGCGCACCACCAGCACGGTTTCCACCGTGGTGGTGCCCGGCATTTTCAGCGCGGCATCGACGTTGGCTTTGAGCGGAATCTTCTTGCCGCCACGCAGGCCTTCATCGGCAGTGATGATCAGCTTGCTGGCGCAGTCGATCACGCGGTCGGCGATGGAGTTCGGTGCGAACCCGCCGAACACCACCGAGTGCACCGCACCGATGCGCGCGCAGGCGAGCATGGCCACGGCGGCATCGACGATCATGGGCAGGTAGATGGTGACGCGGTCGCCCTTCTTGACGCCCAGATTACGCAGCGCGTTGCCCAGCCGGCACACCCGCTCGTACAACTCGCGGTAGGTGACGCCCTGGGCCGGCGCATCGGCGCTGTCGGGTTCGAACAGCAGCGCGACCTTGTCGCCGCGCGTGTCGAGCTGACGGTCCAGGCAGTTGACGCTGGCGTTGAGCTCGCCGTCTTCGAACCACTTGATGCGGAAGTCGTCGAGCTGGAAGCTGACGTTCTTGATCGTGGACGGCTTCTTGTACCAGTCCAGGCGTTCGGCGGCCTTGCCCCAGAACGCGTCGGGGTTCTCCACCGACTCGCGGTAGAGCTGCTGGTAAGTGTTCTTGTCAATGCGCGCCTTGGCGGCAACATCCGCCTTGACGGGGTAAAGATCAGCCATGGCACCCTCACTTGCACTAGGACTTGGGTTGTGCGATCGCAGCATAACCGGCGATTCATCCCCCTCAGTTTGCCGCATCCACCTGCGTTCGCGATATCCGGGTGCTTAGACCTTGGTCGTAGCGCGCCAGAGCGTACCGCGCCATGGTGGGTTGCTCTGCGGTGCCGGTGGGCAGGTTCCGATTGGGTGGGGTGCGCGGGTTGTACGCGCCGTCCGGGGCCGTGGGGTTGCTTGGTGCATGGTCGTGTGGGCGGCAAATCAGGACCGTTGGCCACGCGCCACAGCGTACCGACCAACGGTCGGTACCTACCCAGGTGCCGTTGGCACCTGCCGGTCGCTTGTGGCGCCCGGGTCGTGCTCGCCCGTTGGGCGAGTACGACTAATGGCCAATAGCCGCTGTGGGTGAACGCGCCGCACTGTCGGCTCGACCGTGCCCATGCGCGGCGTTCGACTTGCCACCCGGGAGAGAGGGCAACATGAGCCACCGTATTCTGAAGACGACACGCCGGCCGTTGGCCGCCTGCCTGTTCGTTGCATTGATCGCGCCAGGCATGGCGTTCGCCGAAACCGCAAAAGAAAAAGCACTGGAAGCCCGCGTTGCCGACCTGGAACGCCAGGTGCAACTGCTGGTGTCTGCCAGCCAGATGCAGCAGACCCAGATCAGCCAGGCCCAGACCGATGTCACCGCGGTCAAGACCGTGCAGGCCCAGCAGCCGCTGGCCGCGCAGGTGCCGGCCGGCAAGCAGCCGATCCAGGTCACCACCATCACCCCGGGCGCCGCGCCGGGCACCACGGTCAAGATCGGCGGCTTCATCAAGGCCGATTTCCTGGCCACCCAGACCAGCGATGGCCAGCTCGCCGACGACGCCACCGGCCGCGCGCTGTACCTGCCCGGGCAGACCCCGGTGGCGGGTGCCGGCGGCAGCGGCAAGCGTTCGGACGTGGACTACAACGCCCACGCCAAGTTCTCGCGCTTCAACCTGGGCATCGACAACGTCAGCGAAGGCGGCAACAAGGCCGGTGCGTTCTTCGAGATGGATTTCTTCGGCAACTCGCTGGGCAGCCAGACCGCGACCAACACCTACGGCGTGACCCTGCGCCACGCCTATATGTACTGGAACAACTGGCTGGCCGGGCAGACCTGGTCCAACTTCATGGATGCCGGATCACTGCCGGAAGCGGTTGACTTCGTCGGGCCCACCGACGGCGTGCTGTTCGTGCGCCAGGCACAGATCCGCTACACCCAGGGCGGCTTCAGCGTCGCGCTGGAAAACCCGGAAACCACCGTGCTCACCGGCACCCGCAACCCGGCCGGGGTATGGACCAATGCCTCCAGCAGCTCCGACCGTGGTGCACTGCCCGACCTGACCCTGCGTTACGGCTGGAAGGGCAACTGGGGCACCTTCGGCGTCGGTGCGGTGGTGCGCCAGCTCAAGGTCGACAACCAGACCAACGGCGCCGACGCCGACAAGATCGGCGGCGGCCTGACCCTGGGCGGCAAGTGGGTGATGGGCGGCAGCGACACCCTGCATTACCAGCTCAGTGGCGGTGAAGGCATCGCCCGTTATGTCGGCCTCGGTGTCACCGCCGATACCGCCTACGACGTTGCCCGCGACGAGCTCAATCCCACCGGCGTACTGGCCGGCTATGTCGGCTGGCGCCACGCCTTCACCCCCAAGCTGCGCACCAACCTGATCTATGCGCGCAGCGACTACGACAATGACGGCAGCCTCGGCCCGCTGGTCACCAAGAGCGTGCAGAGCATCCGCGGCAACGTGTTCTACACCCCGATGCCCAAGGTCGATATCGGTGCGGAGTACATGTACGGCGTGCGCGAGATCGAGGACGGCCGCAAGGGCGATATCAACCGCCTGCAGTTCACCACCAAATACAGTTTTTAAATGAGTGCCGACCCTTGGTCGGCACCTACCAGCAACGATTGCTTCGGAGGGGAAGCGTCCCATGTCCACTACACCCGCACCAGCAAAAGCCCAGCTAAGCCAAGGCCACAAGAAGGTCATCTTCGCGTCCAGCCTGGGTACCGTTTTCGAGTGGTACGACTTCTTCCTGTACGGCTCGCTCGCCGCGATCATCGCCAAGCAGTTCTTCAGTGGTGTCAATGAAACCACCGGCATGATCTTTGCGCTGCTGGCCTTCGCCGCCGGCTTCTTCGTGCGTCCGTTCGGTGCCGCGTTCTTCGGCAGCCTGGGCGATCGCATCGGTCGCAAGTACACCTTCCTGGTCACGATCCTGATCATGGGCATCTCGACCTTCCTGGTCGGCGTGCTGCCCAACTACGCCTCGATCGGTTTCGCCGCCCCGGTGATCCTGATCATCCTGCGCCTGGCCCAGGGCCTGGCCATGGGTGGCGAATACGGTGGCGCGGCGACCTACGTTGCCGAGCACGCCCCGGCCGACAAGCGTGGCCTGTACACCAGCTTCATCCAGTGCACCGCCACGCTCGGCTTGTTCATGTCGCTGCTGATCATCCTGGCGTGCCGCTACTTCCTGGGCAACGAAGCGTTTGAAGCCTGGGGCTGGCGCATTCCGTTCCTGGTCTCGATCGTGCTGCTGGGCATCTCGGTGTGGATCCGCCTGCAGTTGAGCGAGTCGCCGCTGTTCCAGCAGATGAAGGCCGAAGGCAAGGGCTCCAAGACCCCGTTCCGTGACAGCCTCAAGGGCGGCAACCTCAAGCTGATGCTGCTGGTGCTGCTCGGTGCCGCAGCGGGCCAGGCAGTGGTCTGGTACGGCGGCCAGTTCTACGCGCTGTTCTTCCTGAGCAGCATGCTCAAGGTTGAAGCCACCACGTCCTACCTGCTGATCGCCGCGGCGCTGGCGTTGGGCGTGCCGTTCTTCATCTTCTTCGGCTGGCTGTCTGATCGTATCGGCCGCAAGAAAATCATCCTGGCCGGCTGCCTGCTGGCCGCCATCACCTACATCCCGATCTTCAAGGGCCTGACCCACTTCGCCAATCCGGCCATCGAAGAAGCCCGCACGTCCTCGCCGGCACTGGTGGTCGCCGATCCGAACACCTGCTCGTTCCAGTTCGATCCGGTCGGCCTGCGCAAGTTCACCAGCTCCTGCGACGTCGCCACGGCGGCGCTGACCAAGGCCGGCGTGCCGTATGACGTCAAGCCGGCACCGGCAGGGACGCTGGCGGTGGTCAACGTCGGTAGCGCTGCGGTCACCTCCTACGAGGCGGCCGGGCTGACCAAGGAAGATGGCAAGGCCAAGGGCGATGCGTTCGGGGCCGAGCTGAAGTCCGCACTGGGTACTGCCGGCTATCCGGCCAAGGCCGACAACGCACGCATCAACATTCCCGGCACGGTGTTCATGCTGTGGCTGCTGGTGCTCTACGTCACCATGGTCTACGGCCCGATCGCCGCCTACCTGGTGGAGCTGTTCCCGACCCGCATCCGCTACACCTCGATGTCGCTGCCGTACCACATCGGCAATGGCTGGTTCGGTGGCTTCCTGCCGGCGATTTCCTTCGCGCTGGTGGCCGGCACCGGCAACCTCTACTACGGCCTGTGGTACCCGATCATCATCGCGTTGATGACCGTGGTGGTGGGCGGGTTGTTCCTGCATGAAACCAAGGGTGTGGATATCACCAAGTAACCCCGATCAACTTCTGATCAGGAAAGGGCCGTGGCGGAAGCCACGGCCCTTTTTGCGTTTCCGGCCGCCATTTCTTCACAGTGCGAATACAACAAGTTGCATAGGCCTCGGATGCCCACTGCGCCACACTTCCGCGCATTCAAAAAGCAGTCTCTTCACGAACGCATACACGTGAGGACGGGGCAAGGGGCAATCACGACAAACTGCAACAAGTTGCATGGTTTCGTCGCGCCCGCCCTTGCAGACTGGTCCCATTGAACCGATACCTTCCGAGGCAACCGCCATGCGCCGTTCCCTGTTCGCCCTGATGTTGCTGGGTGCCACCACCACCGGCCATGCGGCCTCGCCGCAGATCAATGTCGGCATGTTGTTCGACTACATGCCGGCCAACAGCAGCCAGCTGCTCAAGCGCGTGCGCAACACCGGTGATGCCACCGCCTATGTGCGGGTGGAGGTCACCCGGATGCACTTTGATGCGGCAGGCGCCGTCACCGAAACGCCGGTGGATGCGTCCGCCCTGGCCCGCAATCAATCCGGTGCCAGTGGGCTGATCGCCAGTCCGGCGCGGATGATCATTCCGGCCAACAACGGCCAGCAGGCCACCCGTCTGGTGTTTCGTGGTGCCCGTGACAGCGAACAGTATTACCGCCTGCGTTTTGTGCCGGTGGTGCCCGACAACGCGGACTTCTCGCTGGATGAGCAGCAGGCTGAGGACTACAAGCAGGCCGTCAGCGCCGGCGTGAACGTCTTCACCGGTTACGGCACGGTGTTGTTCGTACCGCCCAGCGCTGCCCGGTTCGATACACAGATCAACGGCCTGCAGGTCACCAATCGCGGCAATGCCACCATCGTGCTGAACAACCTGCGGCAATGCCGCGTGGCCAAGCCGGACGACTGTGACAACGGCGTAAAAGTGCATCTGCGCCCGGGCCAGAGCCGCACCCTGCTCAGTGACGCCACGCACTACAGCCGCTACGACCTGATCGAAGGTGGTGGCCAACGCAGCCTGGATACACGTGGCTGAGCCATCACACCGAATGATGGTCAGTAAACGACGGCAGATACTTCAAATTTGAATATTGTTGTATAGCGCAGACGTGGTGCGATACCAAGAATGTCGCCATCGAGTTTGTTGATCGTTTGTCACCGTAGGGACGTTGAAACCTCAGCATTCCCGATCATCCGACACGCCTGATGTTGAGCGAAGTTGTTCAGGCGTTTCCAGCTTCACCCTCGGTTTCATTTTCACCAGGCCTCTCCCGGGGCCTGTGGCGAAGCCATGCCACCAACCCGGGATCTCACCCCGATTCACACCATCCAACACCCTGAGGAACACCCTGCATGAACATCAAGAAGACCCTGCTGGCCGCTACCGCTGCCCTGATCATCGCCCCGGCCGCCAGCTTTGCTGCTGATTTCCCGGTCACCGTCTCCGTTGAGGCCGTGGTTCCGGCTGCGGACGGTCTGCAGGTGAGCCCGGTCAATGGCTGGGACAAGATTACCCAGAAGATGACCTGGAGCCTGGCCAGCCAGGAACTGGAGCCGATCCGCCAGCAGATCGACGTCAAGAGCAACGCTGCCATCAAGGCCTACCTGGTCGATGACGCGGTGCTGACTTCCGGCGCCAACTCGATTCCGCTGGTCGTGGCACTGCATGGCAAGACCCTGTCGAGCGGCGCCGCCAATGGCGTGGAGCTGCTCACCGAAAGCGAGGCCGCCGCAAGCCGTCGCATCGACGCCTCCATCTCTGCCACCAAGCCGGCTACCGGCGGCTACATCGAAGGCAACTACGCCGGCCTGGTGCACATGATGTTTGAAAGCACCGTGACCACCCGGTAATCGCGTTGGCTGCACTTGCAGTACCCGAAGGGGCGGCTTCCGCCCCTTCGTTCTGATTGAATCCAGCCCGTACAGGACCTATTGTCATGCGTATCACCCCCCGTCCCAACCTGCTTGCCTTCGCCACCCTGTGCGCGATGGCTTCGCTGCCGGCATTCCCGGTGCGGGCAGCCGTGGACGTGGGCGGTGCCACCCTGCTGCAGCAGCGAGAGCAGATGCCCGCCGAGTTCCGCGCGCACCTGTTCGGTGCGCCGTTGACGGTACGGGTTGAGCTGGACGGCACCTACCTGGGCGATGCCGAGGTGGTGCTGGGCGAAGACAACCGTGTGCAGCTGCTCGGCTTTGGCGAGAGCCACGCCAGCCCGTTGTCGGCAAGTGACCGCGAGCGCTGGGTCGGCCTGTTGGCCGAGCCGATGCCGCTGGGGCTATGCCAGGCCAACTGCCAGGGCATCGCGGCGGTGCACTACAACCTTGAAAATTCCCTGCTGTCGCTGCTCAGCAGCGAGGGCAGCCAGGCCAGCGCGAGCGGGCGCTACCTGCCGCAGCCGGAGAACGGCAGCCGCGGCCTGATGCTGCGTAACAGCGTTACCTACAGCGGCGGCCAGCAGCAGGGCAGCACCCTGCGCTACGGTGCGGAGCTGCAGGGCAGCGTGGGCCAGTGGACCACGCTGGGCAACTACCAGTACTACCATTCCGACGACGCCAGCGACGCGTCCGGCCACTATCTGAGTGCTCTGTATGCGCAACGTGAATTCCGCGACAACTTCCTGCGCGTGGGCTACTTCCTGCCCACCTTCCAGGGCGTGGCGCGCCAGCCGCGCGCGCCGGGCACCCAGAACTACACCAGTTTCGGGGTCATGGCCGGTTCCTCCGACGCATTGCTGGCCGACTACAGCAGCGTCAGCGTATACCCGGTCTATGTCACCGCCAGCCGCGAGGGCGTGGTGGAAATCTACCGGGATGGCAACCTGATCGGCACCCAGGCGGTCAAGCCGGGCATGCAGGAGATCGACACCCGGCGCCTCCCCGGCGGCATCTACGATGTCGAATTGCGCGTGGTCGAAGAGGGCCAGGTCAGTTCGCGCGAAACCGCCGCCATCCACAAGCCCAACAGCTGGCGTGACTCCACCCGCCGCTGGCGCTACAGCGTGTTTGCCGGCCAGCAGGCCGGCCTGCTCGACAGTGGTGATGACCCGCAGAATGGCAAGCTGGCCGCCGGTGCGGTGGTCAACTATCTGCTGCATCCACGTGCGGTGGCCGGCGCCACCGTGCAGCAGGTGGGCGATCGCCACAGCGCGGGCGTGTCACTGGATTGGCAGGCCAACGACCGCTTCAATCTATATGCCAACGTTTACGATTCCAGCGATGCCGGCCGTGGTCTGGATGCCCAGGGTATGTACCGCTATGGCCGTGGCTCGGTGATGGTCTCGCATGCGCGCAGCTGGGTGGAACGGCGCGAACGGCTGCTGCCGCGCGATGGCGCGGCCCCGTATTGGGAAACCAGCAGTGGCTGGCAGGACAGCAGCGCCATTTCGTTCAATCATCGCTTCAGCGATCACGACAACGTGTCGCTCCGTGTAGCCCAGAGCAGCGGCTTCAACGCCGGCACCAGCGTGGATGCGTCGTACTGGCGGCGTCAGCCGATCTTCGGCAATGATGCCAACTGGCGCGTGTCGGTCTACGACCGCCCGGGCAGCAGCTTCACCGGGCACCGCCGCCAGCGCGGTATAGATTTCACCCTGAGTCTGGCGCTGGGCAACGACGGCCGCCGCTACAGCGGCAGCCTCGGCAGCCGCACTGGGCAGCGCGGCGAACGCGACTTCTATGCCAGCGCCAACGTCCAGCAGCAGTTGGACACGCCCTGGCTGGAGAGCGTGAATGCCACCGCCAGCGTCGATCGCTCCGGCCTCGGCCTGGGCGGCGGTGCCTATTTCGACCGGCAGCAGTTGCAGGGCGATGTGCAGCTGCAGCGTTCCTCGGTGGGCGGGCTGGTCAGCGGCAGCGCCAATCTGGAAAGCACCCTGGCGCTGGGCGGCGGCAAGCTGGCCCTGCTGGGCCGCAGCCAGACCCAGAGCGCCGACACCGGCATGATCGTGGACCTGCGCTCGGACTACCCGGGGCTGGAACTGCGTGCCGACGACAGCCGCGGTGGGGGGGCAACGCTCAAGCCGGGCCGCAATTTCGTGCCGGTCAACGCCTACCGCCCCGGCCACGTGCAGTTCGATTTCACCGGCGGTACTGCACCGGCCGCCGCGATTCACCCGGCCACCGTCAGCTACCACCTCAACAAGGGCGGGGTGATGCACGCCACAGTCGACGTGCTGCGTACCTTCACCGTGATGGGCCAGGTCATCGATGCCGATGGCAACGGCCTGCGCGGCGTGCATGTGATCAACCACGCTGGCCGCAGCGTCAGCCAGGATGATGGCTTCTTCACATTGGAATTGAGTGCGCGCGAGCCGGTGGTGGAACTGCGCCATCCCGACCAGAGCAGCTGCACGTTGCAGCTCGACGAAGGCCGCTACCCCCGCGAAGGCGATGTGCTGATGGTGGGCGGGTTGCAGTGCCCAGTGCAGGTGGTGGGGAAATGAGACCGCGTCTTCCCCATGATGCCATCGACGATAGCCAGGGTGGGTCTGATTGCGCTGACCTCAGCCGACTGAAAGGAATGCTCAAATGAAAACGCTGCACCGTCCCGGGTTCCACCATCTCGTCATGCTAGTGGGCTTGTTGGTGGGGTTCCCCATCCGCGCTGCCACGCTTGAGATTGCGGCTGAGTACAAGCCTGATAGTCGCAACCCCTCCAATCTCTCATTCAAGAACATGACGCCGGAAAGCGGGGTTTGCACGATCAGTGACCATCGTCCGAAGTGTCGTGCAGCAAACATGTTCAGCATCGCAACAGGAATTGGTGGAGTGAAAGACTCCATCAGCACTACCGATGGTGGCACGCCAAGGGACCGTCCTTTCCTTGGCATGCCAGCGCCATTGCGGATCATGGCCGAGAATGTCGAGACAAATCGTCAGGTGGAGGTGAAGCTACTAATTGTGGGAGCCGCACTTAGGCACAACCGCATGGGAGGAGGGGCATGGTCATCTCGCCCCGCGAACTGGACACGTGTTACGCAGTCTGGTTGCAGCTTGGTCGCTGAAGGTGCCTCGAACCCGGGCGCATGGTTCAGTTTTATGAGCTTCTTCGGGCGTCCGGACAACGGTACTGGACGGCAGGCATGCTGGACCAATGATTTTCCCACCTGGGAAATGGAGATCGCCTCATTCGATATCACTTATCGGTTGGATGTTGATTCTCCCTTGGCATTGCCGAATGGAACGTACCGGGCAACGCATACCTACTCGGTAGGCTCCGGTGATGGGTTCGATTTCGATCTTGGTGATCGCGTGACGCCCACCGACAACACCCTCACCGTGAACTTTACGCTCACTGTCGAGCATGAATTCACCGTGGTCTTCCCTAGCGATAACCCGACGATTGTTCTTGCCCCAGTGGGCGGCTGGCGGCAATGGACTGACTATGGCAAGGCTCCGATCCGCATGCAGCAGGAACTGCCCTTCACCTTGACCAGCTCCAACGATTTCAGCGTCAAGATGCGCTGCGAACACGAGAGCGGCCAGCGTTGTGGCATCCAGGACGTGTCCAGCAAGGTCATCGTGCCCATTGATGTGGACGTGACCATGCCCGGCATGCGCGACGCAGTGACCGGGCAGGGGGCGATCCAAGCCCCGCTGCTGGCCGACCATACCGGCGTCACCGCGCCGCGCTTCAGCCCGGAGAGCTATCTGTTGCAGCGCCCGTCCAAGCTGCGCTTCTCTGCCAATGGCGAGGCGGTCACCGAGATGCTCAAGGCGCCGGATTCGCGTTGGCAGGGCGATGTCACGGTGGTCTTCGATTCGGACCCCTGAGGCGAGCACCGCGCGCTCACGGCGCACCGCTATAGTCGGGGCATGAGCGACTCCGATACCAATCCCACCGCGCTGCCGGCGATTCTGCACACCCTGCGCAGCGCCTGGCAGGGTAACCGTCCCGTGCTGGACCAGCGCCGTGACGACCTGCAGCGGCTGCGTGCGGCGCTCAAGGCGCGCCTGCCCGACATGGCCGACGCCATCGCCGCCGATTTCGGCCACCGTGCGCGCGCCGAATCGTTGATTGCCGATGGCATGACGGTACTCGGTGAGATCGACCACCTGCTCAAGCACCTCCCTCGCTGGGCGCGCCCGCGCCGGGTCAGCGTGGGCTGGCGGTTCTGGCCCGCGCGCGCGCAGACCCGGCCGGTGCCCTTGGGCGTGGTCGGGGTGATCGCGCCATGGAACTACCCGGTCAACCTGGCGCTGATTCCACTGGCCACCGCGATCGCGGCCGGCAACCACGTCATCCTCAAGCCGTCCGAACACACCCCACGCACCAGTGCCTTCCTGCAGGCGCTGCTGGCCGAGGTGTTTCCTGCCGATCGTGTGGCGGTGGTGCAGGGCGATGCGGTACTGGCCAGTGCCCTGGCCGGCTCGCCGTTGGACCACCTGGTGTTCACCGGCTCCACCGCGGTGGGCCGCAAGGTGATGGCGGCCGCGGCCGAGCACCTCACCCCGTTGACCCTGGAACTGGGCGGCAAATCGCCGGCCATCGTGTGCAGCGACTACCCGCTGGACAAGGCGGCCGCACGCCTGGCTACCGGCAAGTGGTTCAACGCCGGGCAGACCTGCATCGCGCCGGACTACGTGCTCATCGATGGTGCCCGCCAGCGCGAACTGGTGCAGCAGCTGCAGACCCAGGTGCAGGCGCGCTACGGCGATTTCAGCGATGCCGACGACTACACCCGCATCATCAACGAAGGGCAGTACCAGCGCCTGCGCGGGTATCTGGACCAGGCCCGCGCGCGCGGCGTGCCGGTGATCGAACTGGCCACGGTGGACGCCGACCGCGCCGCGCGCGAGCGCCTGATCGTGCCGACCATCGTGCTCGACCCGCCCGCCGACCTGGACCTGATGCAGGAGGAGATCTTCGGCCCGATCCTGCCGGTCTGCGCCTATCCGAGCCTGGAGGCGGCACTGGCCCAGGTGCAGGGCCGCGACCGCCCGTTGGCGCTGTACGTCTTCAGCCAGCAGCGCGATACCGTCGAACGCGTACTCGGCCAGGTGGTCGCCGGCGGTGTCACCGTCAACGACACCCTGCTGCACTTCGCCATCAACGACCTGCCGTTCGGCGGGGTGGGGCCCAGTGGCATGGGCGCCTACCACGGCCACGCCGGCTTCGATGCGCTGAGCAAGCAGCTGCCGATCCTGTGGCAGTCGCGCTGGGCGGCCAGCGACCTGCTCAAACCGCCGTATTCGAAGATCGCCGGGATGTTGAAGCTGCTGCTGCGGTGAATGTGTCCCTCGGCCGGCCAGCGGCCGGCACTACACCGGTAGAATGACCCCCATGAAAATCGCCTCCTGGAACGTCAACTCGCTCAACGTGCGCCTGCCGCACCTGGAACAATGGCTCACCGCGTTCGCGCCGGATGTGGTCGGTATCCAGGAAACCAAGATGGAGGACCACAAGTTCCCCGACGCGGTGCTGGCCGGGCTGGGCTACCGCAGCGTGTTTGCCGGGCAGAAGACCTACAACGGCGTGGCGCTGCTCTCGCGCGAACCGGCGCAGGATGTGCAGATCGGCATCCCGGGTTTCGAGGATGAGCAGAAGCGCGCCATCGCCGGCACCGTCAATGGCGTGCGCATCATCAACCTGTACGTGGTCAACGGCCAGGACATCGGTACCGACAAATACGAATACAAGCTGCGCTGGCTTGAAGCGGTACACGCCTGGGTCGCGGCTGAGCTGGAAAAGCACCCGGAACTGGTGGTGATGGGCGATTTCAACATCGCCCCCGACGCGCGTGATGTGCACGACCCGCTGGTGTGGAATGAAAACCACATCCTCACTTCCACCGCCGAGCGAGGCGCGCTCGAAAGGCTGCTGGGACTGGGCCTGCACGACGCCTTCCGCCTGCACAGTGAAGAGGAAGGGGTGTTCAGCTGGTGGGACTACCGCGCCGCCGGCTTCCGCCGCAACCTGGGCCTGCGCATCGACCTGACCCTGGTTTCCGATGCGCTCAAGGCGCGTGCCGTGGCCTCGGGCATCGACCGCGAGCCGCGTACCTGGGAGCGCCCCAGCGACCACGCTCCGGCGTGGGTGCAGCTGGGCTGAAACGGCAAGGCCCGGCGCAGGGCCGGGCCTTGTGTTTTGTTTGGTGTACCGACCAACGGTCGGTACCTACCGGGCCGTTTACCGGATGCTCTTGCGGGTAAACAGGTTCACGATGGCCAGCAGGATCACCGCGCCGATCAACGAGAACAGGAAGGTACGGATCGTGATCGCTTCGTTGATGCCGCCGCCGAACAGCCAGCCGGCCAGCAGTGCGCCGACGATGCCGACCACGATGTTGAGGATGATGCCCTGCTGCGCGTCCCGCTTCATGATGAGGCTGGCCAGCCAGCCCACGATGCCGCCAACGATCAGCCAGATGATGATGCCCATAGCCTTGACTCCCGGTTTGCGTACTCGACCCGCGCAGTTGACGGCAGACGCTGTGAAATCGCCGTGCAGCCATACCCACCGGAGCCTGGCATGAGCCTGCCGGCCACCCTGGACGGCCCCTGGCGGTTCGGCCCGGTCACGGTCTGGCGCTTGCCGCATGTCAACGGCACCCGCGGCGAGCCGCAGGCGCGCGTGCTGCTGGCCGAACAGCTGGGCGGCACGCCGGAGACCTTGCCGTTGCAGCGCGACCCGCGCGGCCGCCCGGAACTGCACGGCGCGCTGGCGCACCTGGGCACCGGCTGGAGCCACAGCCATGGCCTGCTGCTGGTCGCCCTCGGCGAGGGCGTGCGGCTGGGCGTGGACCTGGAGCCGCTGCGCCCGCGCCCGCGCATGCGCGAGATTCTGGAACGCTTCTTCCATCCGGCCGAGGTGGCCTGGCTGCTGGGGCTGGACGAAGATGCCCGTACCCACTGGTTCTTCCGGGTCTGGTGCGCCAAGGAAGCCATCCTCAAGGCGCAGGGGCAGGGCATCTCCTTCGGCCTGCACCGCCTGCAGCTGGCCCCTGGCACGGACGACGGCCTGCACCTGGCCTGGTGCGACCCCGAGCTCGGCCCGGCCGAACGCTGGCATCTGCACGAGTGGCAGGCGGCCGATGATTTCCGCGCGGCGTTGGCCTTCCACGCGCTTTGACCCGGCCGGCCCTGCGATAATCGCGGCATGACCGAACATAAACTCCCGGCCGGCGTGGCCGAAGCGCTTGAGCGTGGCCTGGCCGCGATGGACCTGGACGCCGCCCTGGCGCCGCCGTTGCTGACCTACCTGACCCTGCTCGACCGCTGGAACCGCACCTACAACCTCACCGCCATCCGCGACCCGCTGGAGATGGTCACCCGCCACCTGCTCGACTCGCTGGCGATGCAGCCGTTCCTGGAGCGCGGCACCCTGGCCGACCTCGGCACCGGCCCCGGGCTGCCCGGCATCCCCCTGGCGATCGCCCGCCCGCAGCTGCAGGTGACCCTGGTGGAGAGCAATGGCAAGAAGGCCCGCTTCATGCGCGAAGCCGTGCGCCAGCTCGGCCTCAGCAACGCCCGGGTGGCCGAGTCGCGCGCCGAGGCCTTGGCCGAGCCCGGTGCCTACGACCATCTGACCGCGCGCGCCATGGATACCCTGGCCGGAATCATCGAGGTCGGCGGCCACCTGCTGCGGCCCGGTGGCCGCCTGCTGGCGATGAAGGGTGTGTACCCGCATGACGAAATCGCCCAGCTGCCGGCCGGCTGGCAGGTCGAACAGGTGCTGCCGTTGCACGTGCCCGGGCTGACCGGCGAGCGCCATCTGGTGGTGGTGGCCGGTCCTTGACCGTCCTGGCGCGCGTGTTGTCGTGGCGACACACGCGTGCCCCGATATCGGCGGCAGCGCCTGTCGCAGCTGCCGCTGCGCTGTCCACCGGGTGCACTGCGGGCCGCCATGCGGGGTCGTGGGCGCGGCCCGGCGCGCATCTCACAGTGCATGACACGCCCCATATACGCATAATGACCAGTCCCACTCCCTGCCGATGAGGCTCACCCGCATGGCCCGCATCATCGCCATCGCCAACCAGAAAGGTGGCGTCGGCAAGACCACGACTGCCGTCAATCTGGCCGCCTCCCTGGCTGCTGCCCCCAAGCGCGTGCTTCTCGTCGACCTCGATTCGCAGGGCAACGCGACCATGGGCAGCGGCGTGGACAAGCGTGAAGTCGCCGCGTCCACCTGCGATCTGCTGCTGGGCGAAGCCACGGCCGTCGAGGTCCGGGTGACCACGCCGGAGGGCTTCGACCTGCTGCCGGGCAACATCGACCTCACCGCCGCCGAAATCCAGCTGATGGACCAGGGCGAGCGCGAGCAGCGCCTCAAGCGCGCGCTGGCGCCGATCCGCGAAGAGTACGACTACATCCTGATCGACTGCCCGCCGGCACTGTCGCTGCTGACCCTCAACGCGCTGGCTGCCGCCGACTCGGTGATCGTGCCGATGCAGTGCGAGTATTACGCGCTGGAAGGCCTGAGCGCGCTGGTGGAAACCATCGAGGCGCTGCGCGCCAACCTCAACCCCGCCCTGGAAATCGAGGGCGTGCTGCGCACCATGTTCGACGTGCGCAACAACCTGGCCAACGCGGTCTCGGCCGAGTTGACCGAGCACTTCGGCGACCGCGTGTTCCGCACCATCGTGCCGCGCAACGTGCGCCTGGCCGAAGCGCCCAGCCATGGGCAGAGCATCGTTGGCTACGACCGCGCCTCGCGCGGCGGCGTCGCCTACCTCGGCCTGGCCGGCGAGATCATCCGCCGCCACCAACAACGCAATAAGGCCGACAAGGCCCTGGAGACCGCCTGATGAGCACCAAGCCCGCCCTCGGCAAGAAACGCGGCCTCGGCCGTGGCCTCGATGCGCTGCTGGGGCCCAAGGGTGCGGTGACTCAGGTACAGGCCGCCGCCGTGGTCGAAGCGCAGCCGGGTGAAGTGCTGCGCAAGCTGCCGGTCGGCCACCTGCAGCCGGGCAAGTACCAGCCACGCCGCGACATGGACGAAACCAAGCTCGCCGAGCTTGCCGAGTCGATCAAGGCGCAGGGCGTGATCCAGCCGATCCTGGTACGCCAGCTCGGCGCGGACAGCTTCGAGATCGTCGCCGGCGAACGCCGCTGGCGCGCCTCGCAGCTGGCCGGTCTGGACGAAGTGCCGGTGGTGGTGCGCGAGCTGGAAGACCGCACCGTCATCGCGATGGCGCTGATCGAGAACATCCAACGCGAAGACCTCAACCCGCTGGAAGAAGCCGAAGCACTGCAGCGGCTGATCAGCGAATTCGCCTTGACCCATGCCGAGGCCGCACAGGCCGTCGGCCGCTCGCGCGCGGCGGTGTCCAACCTGCTGCGCCTGCTCGAGCTGCCGATCGCGATCCGCCTGCTGCTGGAAACCCGCCGGCTGGAAATGGGCCATGCCCGCGCGCTGCTGACGCTGGCGCCGGAACTGGCGAGCAAGCTGGCCCAGGAAGCGGCCGACCAGGGCTGGTCGGTGCGTGAAGTGGAGCACCGCGCGCAGCAGTTCGCGGCCGGCAAAGTGCCCGGTTCGCTGCGCAAGAAGCCGGCCGCCAGCGCCCCGCAGGCCGATATCGCCTCGCTGGAAACCGAGCTGTCCGAATCGCTGGGCGCGCGCGTGGCGATCAACCACGGCCGCGGCGGCAAGGGCAAGCTGATCATCCATTACACCGATCTGGATACGCTGGACGGCGTGCTCGAACGCCTCCGCGCACAGAAGGGCTGAGCCCGGAAATGAACCCCGCCAAGGTCGACCGCAACCATCTGTTGCGTCTGACCGACCTGCCGAATGTCGGGCCGGCCTGTGAGAAGGATCTGCGATTGATCGGCATCCGCGTGCCCGCGCATCTGCGCGGCCGCGACGCCTATGACATGTACGCGCAGCTGTGCCTGCGCACCGGGGTGATGCACGACCCGTGTGTGATCGATGTGTTCCTGTCGATCGTGCGCTTCATGCAGGGCGAAGCACCGCGTCCGTGGTGGGATTTCAGCAAGGAACGCAAGGCCACCCTCGCCAGGGACGCGCCGCTTACCTTGTGGTGAGGTGCCGGCCCGACGCGGCCCGGTGCACAATGTGCAGCATGCACTTCCAGGACGACCTGCCATGACCCTTCTCGTCACCGGCGCAGCCGGTTTCATCGGCGCCAACACCGTGCGTGCCCTGCTCGATGCCGGGCAGCGCGTGGTCGGCCTGGACAACTACAACGACTACTACGACCCGCAGATCAAGCGCGATCGCGTGGCCGCGTTGTGCCCGGACGCGGACATCCGCGTGCTCGACGTCACCGACCGCGACGGCCTGGCCGCGCTGTTCGAGGAGATACAACCCACCCGGGTGATCCACCTGGCCGCACAGGCCGGCGTGCGTTATTCGCTGGAAAACCCGCACGCCTACATCGACAGCAATGTGGTCGGCTTCGTCAATATCCTCGAACTGTGCCGCCATCGTGGTATCGCGCACCTGGTGTATGCCTCCAGCAGTTCGGTGTACGGCGACTCGGCCACCCCGCCGTTCTCCGAAGACCAGCGCATCGACAAACCGCGCTCGCTGTATGCCGCCACCAAGGCCGCCAATGAATTGATGGCCTACACCTACGCCCAGTTGTTTGGCCTGCATGCCACCGGGCTGCGCTTCTTCACCGTGTACGGCCCGTGGGGTCGCCCGGACATGGCACCGCTGCTGTTTTCGCGCGCGGTGCTGGCCGGACGCCCGATCGAGGTGTTCAACGAGGGAAAGATGCAGCGCGACTTCACACATGTTTCCGACATCGTCGCCGGTATTCTCGGCGCGCTGGCGCACCCGTCCGGCGAGGACGTTCCGCACCGTGTGTTCAACCTGGGCAACCACACCCCGATCGAGCTCGAGCAGTTCATCGGGATCATCGAAGCCGCTGCCGGGCGCCCGGCGCACAAGGTTTACAAGCCGATGCAGCCCGGCGACATGGTCCGCACCATGGCCGATACTTCGCGCGCCCATGACGCCTTCGGCTATGAACCGGCCACGCCGATCGCGCAGGGCCTGCCGCCCGTGGTGGCCTGGTGCCGTGATTATTTCGGTGATCACGCCTGAAACACATGCGCCGATTCATCTTCGGATAACCTTCGCTACGGAAAATGCGCGCTCTTTCCCATGCCCGGCCATTCGCAGAGCCCGACCATGAGCCAACCCCAGTTGTCGGTCGTCGTTCCGGTTTTCAATGAACGCGACAACGTAAAACCCCTGATCGACGAGATCACGGCGGCCCTGCGCGGGCAGCTGGATTTCGAGATCGTCTACATCGACGACCATTCCCGCGACGACACCCTGGCGGTGCTGCAGGCGCTGAAGGTCGACACCCCCGAGCTGCGGGTGCTGCACCATGTCAGCCAGAGCGGGCAGAGCACCGCGGTGCGCACCGGGGTGAAGCAGGCGCGTGCGCCGTGGATCGCCACGCTTGACGGGGATGGCCAGAACGACCCGGCCGACATTCCGAAGCTGCTCGCCGCACGCGCCACGGCTGCCGCGCAGGTGAAGCTGTTCGCCGGCTGGCGGGTCAACCGCCAGGACTCGGGCAGCAAGCGCTGGGCCAGCAAGTGGGCCAACGCGATCCGCGCGCGCATGCTGCGCGACGACACCCCCGACACCGGTTGCGGCATCAAGCTGTTCGAGCGCGAGGCCTTCCTCGACCTGCCGTACTTCGACCACATGCACCGTTACCTGCCCGCGCTGATGCAGCGCGCCGGCTGGAAGACGGTGAGCGTGCCGGTCAACCACCGCCATCGCACCACAGGGGTATCCAAGTACAACAACCTGGGCCGCGCGCTGGTCGGCATCCGTGACCTGCGCGGCGTGGCGTGGCTGATCACGCGCAGCAAGCGCACCGCCGTGGAAGAGCGCTGATGGAGCTGCACTGGCTCGACCAACCGCTGACCTGGTTGTACTGGACCGGCCTGCATGTCACCGGCTGGAAGCTGATCGGCTACACCGGCGCGCTGATGTTCGGCGGCCGCTGGCTGGTGCAGTTCATCGCCTCCAAGCGCGCCGGCAAGCCGGTGATCCCGCGCGTGTTCTGGTACATGAGCGTGGTCGGCAGCCTGATGACACTGAGCTACTTCCTGTTCTCGGCCAAGCAGGACTCGGTGGGCGTGCTGCAGAACCTGTTCCCGGCGTTCACCGCGCTGTACAGCCTGCAGCTGGACATCAAGCACCGCGGCTGGAAGCGCGACAAGGCGACGCACTGAGGGCCCCTGACGCGGTGGGTGCCGACCGTTGGTCGGCACTGCCCTGCGGCCGATCCCCGGTCCTGCCCGCGCTGCGGGCAGGACCTTTGATCCATGCGCCTGCCCTTGGCCGGTGCCATGATCGGGGTTTGCCGTCCACCGGGAACCGCTGATCGTGAAATCGCCCCTCGTCACCGCGCTGCTGCTCGCCCTGGCCCTTCCTGCAGGCGCCGCCCTGGCCGCGCCGCCGGCGGCCCCTGCCGCCGCCCCGGCTACCCTGGCCGCCGAAAGCGCTGCCGATGCGCAGTTCCGCGAGATCTACGAGACCGAGTGGAAGTGGCGCCAGGCCGGTGGCGGCGAAGCCAGCGAAGACGGTGATGGCCCGGCCAATGCCACCCGCATGCCCGATGTCGGCGCATCGGCCCAGCAGGGGCGGCTGAAGATCTGGGACGAGGTGCTGGCCAAGCTCGGCAAGATCGACCCCAAGACGCTGTCGGCCACCAACCAGATCAACTATGCGATCTACCACGACCAGGTCTTCAACCTGGCCGCCGCTGTGCGTCTGCGCAGCTACGAAATGCCGTTCAACGCCGACTCCTCGTTCTGGTCCAACCTCTCGTTCATGGCCCGCCGCGAGATGAAGACCGCGCAGGACTATCGCAACTACCTCGCGCGCCTCAACGATGTGCCGCGCTATTTCGACCAGCAGACAGACAACATGCGTGCCGGGCTCAAGCGCGGTTTCAGTGTGCCGCGCGCGGTGCTCGACGGCCGCGAAGTCTCCATCGCCACCGTGTCCGAGCTGAAGGACCCGACCGCCTCACCGCTGTATGCCCCGTTCAAGAAGCTGCCGGCCAGCATCCCCGCCGCCGAGCAGGCCGCGCTGCAGGCGCAGGCGCGCCAGGCCATCAGTGCCAGCGTGGTGCCGGCGTTCGTCAAGCTGCGTACCTTCTTCGTCACCGAGTACGTGCCGCAGGCGCGCACCACCCTAGCCGCCGAGGCCATGCCCGACGGCAAGGCGTACTACAAGCAGCAGATCCACGAATACACCACGCTGGACCTGTCCCCGGATGAGATCCACCGCATCGGCCTGGGCGAAGTGGCGCGCATCCAGAAGGAGATGAACCAGATCATCCAGCAGGTCGGTTTCAAGGGCAGCTTCGGCGAGTTCCTGACCTTCCTGCGCACCGACCCGCAGTTCTACGCCAAGACCCCCAACGAGCTGCTGTATCGCGCGGCGTGGATCTCCAAGCGCATCGACGGGGTGATCGGCAAGTACATGACCCTGCCGCGCGCGCGCTTCACCATCGTGCCGGTGCCGCCGGACATCGCCCCGTTCTGGACCGCCGGCCGCGGTGGCATGGGCACCTACTGGCTCAACACCTACAACCTGCCGGCGCGCCCGTTGTACAACCTGCCGGCGCTGACCCTGCACGAGTCCGACCCCGGCCATGCGCTGCAGGGCGCGTTGGCGGCCGAGCAGGGTGAGCAGCCCGAGTTCCGCCGCAATGCCTACATCTCCGCCTACGGCGAGGGCTGGGGCCTGTACAGCGAAAAGCTTGGCGTGGAGATGGGCATCTACGAAACCCCGTATGAGGATTTCGGCCGCCTGACCTACGAAATGTGGCGTGCCGCGCGGCTGGTGATCGACACCGGTGTACACAGCAAGGGCTGGACCCGCGAGCAGGCGCTGGCCTACCTGCGCGACCACACCGCGCTGAGCGAGCATGAAGTGACCACCGAAGTGGACCGCTACATCTCCTGGCCGGGCCAGGCGCTGAGTTACAAGCTGGGCGAGATCGCGATCGTGCGCCTGCGTGCGCAGGCCGAGAAGGAGCTGGGTGACACGTTCGACGTCAAGAGCTTCCATGACGCCGTGCTCAAGCAGGGCTCGGTGCCGCTGCCGGTGCTGGAAGAACAGATCCAGGCGTACATCGCGGAACGCAAGAAGGCCTGATTCAATCAGGGTAGTGCCGGCCGCTGGCCGGCAACGTCGAACAATCGCGGCGCGTGCAGGTTGCCGGCCAGCGGCCGGCACTACCGGGCACCGGGAAACGGGGTCGGATCACATCGATCCGACCCCGTCTTGTTTCAGCCCGCCGGCCGCACCCTCGCCACGCGTGCGGCGAAGGCTGGCAGCACCAGCAGCGTCAACGCGGTGGCGGTGATCAGCCCGCCGATCACCACTGTTGCCAGCGGTTTCTGCACTTCGGCGCCGGAACCACTGGCGATCGCCATCGGAATGAACCCGACAATGGCCACCAGCGCGGTGGTCAGCACCGCGCGGATGCGGCTGGAAGCACCGTTGATCGCGGCCAGCATCGGCACATCACCAGCATCAAGCCGCTCGCGGATCGACTGCATCAGCACCAGGCCATTGAGCGTGGCCACGCCGGACACCGCGATGAAGCCCACCGCGGCCGAGACCGAGAACGGCATCCCGCGCAGCAGCAGGGCGAGCACGCCGCCGACCAGCGCCAGCGGCACGCAACTGAACACCAGGATGGCTTCCTTGCCGCTGCGCAGGGCCATGAACAACAGGCTGCCGATCAGCAGGAACACCACCGGCACCACCGTGGCCAAGCGCTTCTCCGCGCGCTGCAGGTTCTCGAACTGGCCACCCCAGGTCAGGTAGGTCCCCGGCGGCAGTGCGACATCGGCCACCGCGGTCTGCGCCGCGCCGACGAAGCCACCCAGGTCGCGGCCACGCACGTTGGCCTGCACCACCACACGGCGGCTGCCGTTGTTGCGGCTGATCTGGTTGGGCCCCTCGGTGACGGTGATGCGGGCCACCGACGACAGCGGAATCACCAACCCGGTCGGCGTGGCGATGGGCAGCGAGGCGAGCTGGTCCGGATTGTTGCGCGCGGCATCGTCCAGGCGCACCACCACATCGAAACGGCGGTCGCCTTCGAAGATCTTGCCGGCCGCGGTGCCGCCGATACCGGTCGACAGCGCGTCGCTCACATCCGCGGCGGTCAGCCCGTACTGCGCCGCCGCCACGTGATCGATCTTCACGTTGAGCGTGGGCAGGCCGGAAATCTGCTCGACCCGCACATCGGCCGCACCTTCCACCGCACGCAGTTTCAACGCGACCTGGTCGGCCACCTTCTGCAGCGCGCTGAAGTCATCGCCGTAGATCATCACCGCCAGGTCGGTACGCACGCCGGAGATCAACTCGTTGAAGCGCAGTTCGATCGGCTGGCTGAACTCGAAGCTGTTGCCCAGCTGCTGCCCGGCCAACGTCTCGAAACGGGCCACCAGCGCTTCCTTGTCCAGTGACGGATCGGGCCAGTCCTTGCGCGGCTTGAGCACGATCACGCTGTCGGAGATGTTGGTCGGCATCGGATCGATCGCCGCTTCGGCGGTACCGGTCCGCGAGAACACGGTGTCCACTTCCGGCTGCGTAGCCAGCGCTTTTTCCAGCGCCAGCTGCATCGCCAACGACTGCTCCAGCGAGGTCGACGGCACGCGCAGGGCCTGCATGGCGACGTTGCCTTCATCCAAGGTCGGCATGAACTCGCGGCCGAGCAGGGTGAACGACCCGATGCCCACCACCACCATCATCACCGCACCGGCGATCACTGTGCGTGGACGCGCCACCGCCTGCCGGATCACCGGCTCGATGCGCGCACGCAGGAAGCGGATGAGCTTGGTCTCGTGCTCGCCATTGTCCGGGTGGTCGTCGCCTTCCTTGAGCTTGGGCTCACGCACCACCAGCGCGGCCATGGCCGGCACGAAGGTGAAGGAGAAGATGAAGGCGCCGATCAGGGCCAGCATGAAGGTCGCCGCCATCGGGTGGAACGTCTTGCCCTCCACGCCTTCCAGGGTGAGGATCGGGGCGAACACCAGCAGGATGATCAACTGGCCGAATGCAGCCGGCCGCGCCATCTTGCGTGCCGAATCGGCGGCCACGCGCAGCCGCTCCATCGCGGTCAACGCACGCCCCAGTTCGGCACGGCGCTGGCCCAGCATCAGCAGCGTGGATTCAATCACGATCACCGCACCGTCCACCAGGATGCCGAAGTCCAGCGCGCCCAGGCTCATCAGGTTGCCGCTGATGCCGAAGCGGTTCATGCCGATCACCGCGAACAGGAACGACAGCGGAATCACCAGCGCGGTGATCGTGGCCGCGCGCAGGTTGCCCAGCAGCAGGAACAGGACCACCACCACCAGCAGCGCGCCCTCGGTGAGGTTCTTGGCCACGGTCTTGATGGTGGAATTCACCAGCACGCTGCGATCCAGCACCGGTTCGGCCACGATGCTGGGGGGCAGCGAGGTGTTGACCTGCTCCAGTCGTGCCGCAGCCGCCTGCGCCACGGTGCGGCTGTTGCCGTCGGCGATCATCAGCGCGGTGCCCAGTACGGCTTCATGGCCGTTGCGGCTGGCCGCGCCCAGGCGTGGTGCGCGGCTGAGGGCCACCTCGGCCACATCGCTCACGCGGACCACCACGCCGTTGCGGGTGGCCACCGGTGCCTGGGCCAGGTCCTCGGTGGTCAAGGCCAGGCCATCGGCACGCACCACCAGCCCTTCGCCGGCACGTTGCACGAAGCCGGCGCCGGCCTGCACGTTGGAACGCTGCAGGGCCTGCACCAGGTCGGCCAGGCCCAGCCCATGCGCGGCCAATCGCGCGCTGTCCGGGTGCACACCATATTCCTTGACGTAGCCGCCCACCGTGTCGACCCCGGCCAGGCCGGGACTGGAGCGCATCTGCGGGGCGATGATCCAGTCCTGCACGGTGCGCAGGTAGGTGGCGCGTTCTTCCGGTGTGCGCAGCAGGGTGCCTTCCGGGGTGCGGTACACCTCACCGGCCTGCCAGCCGGCGTCACCGGGCTTGGCCAGCTTGGCCGGATCGAACGCGGTGAAGTCCACCGTCCACATCAGCACTTCGCCCAGGCCGGTGGTGACCGGCGACAGCATCGGCGAGGCACCGTCGGGCAACGCGTCGGCGGCCTCGCGCATGCGCTCGGTCACCTGCTGGCGGGCGAAGTAGATGTCGGTCTGGTCGGTGAAGATCGCGGTGACCTGCGAGAAACCATTGCGCGACAGCGAACGGGTGGTGGTCAGGCCGGGAATGCCGGCCAATGCGGTTTCCAGCGGATAGGTCACCTGCCGCTCGATCTGCTCGGGGGTCAGCGCCGGTGCCACGGTATTGATCTGCACCTGGCGGTTGGTGATGTCCGGGACGGCGTCGACCGGCAGCTTGCCAAGCTGGAACAGGCCGACCGCGGCGATCAGCGCCGCCAGGAAGACCATCAGCCAGCGGAAGCGCACCGCGCTTTCAATGATGAGCTTGAACATGGGGGCGCTCCTCAGTGACCGTGCTCGGCTTCGCCCTTGGCCAGTTCGGCCTTGAGCAGGAAAGCGTTGGCGCCAACGATGCGTTCGTTGCCCACCAGGCCCGAGAGGATCTCGATGCGATCACCGGCACGTCGGCCGGCCAGCACCGGCTGCACCTTGAAGCCGCCTTCGACGGCGACGAACACCGCACTGCTGCCATCCACGTTCTGCACGGCATCGGCCGGCACGCTCAACGCGCCGTCCTGGCCGTCGATCACCACCACCGCCGAGACCGGCGAACCGGCCGGCGGCAACGTGGCATCCACCGGCATGGCACGAATCACCGCCACGCCGCCCTGTTGGCGCACATCGGCCGCGGCGCCGGTAACGGTGGCGGTGAAACTGCCGTTGGAGGTGCTTACTTCCAGGCGCATGCCCGGGCTGACCTGCGCGGCCAGCGCGGGCGGGGCGGTGAACACCAGCTCGTTCATGGTCGGATCGGCGACATCGGCGATGGGGCTACCGGCGGCCACCACGCCACCGGGGGTGACCTGCACGTTGCCGACGATGCCGGCCACCGGGCTGGTGATGCGCACCCGGCCACTGCTGTCCGGTGAACCATTCGCGGCGGCCTGGGCCTGCGCGGCGGCGGCCTGGGCCTGGGCGGCCAGCGAACGCGCACGCGAGGCCTCCAGGTCCTGCCGGGCCACCACGCCCTGCTCGACCAGCGCCTTGTCGCGACCATGCGCCAGGCGCGCGGCCTCGGCTTCGGCGGCGGCGGCCACGGCATTGGCACGGAACACCGCCGCTTCACCGCTGACCACCACGGCCAACGCCTGGTTCTGCTTCACTGCGGTGCCGGGCGCGACCAGCACGCGTTCAACGCGGCCGGCCACGGTGGAGGCCACCGAGGCGCGTGCACCCACCGAGGGTTCAACGCGGCCGGACAGCCGGGTCGAAGCACCGCCACCGCGGCCTACCGCGACCACGTCGATGCCCGAGGCCTTGATCTGTTCGGATGTCAGCAGCACCACGCCTTCATCGGCATCGGCAGCGGTGTTGCCGGGGGCGCCGGTTTCCGTTTTGGCTTCCTTGCTGTCGGCGGCATGGCCGTGGCCGTCATCAGCGGCCGTCTTGGCGGCGGCTTTCTCTTCGGCTTGCGGTGTCTGCGCATTGCCGGCGCAACCGGCCAGCAGCACGATCAGCAGCGCACTGCCGATCAGGGGGAAAGAGCGGGACAGGTTCATCGGGCCTCCACAAATGGTGCGCGCCCTTCGAGGCGGGCGAGATCGATTTCCGCAGCAACGCGCGACAGCCGCGCATCCACCGCAGTGCCGCGGGCGGCGATGAGGGCGCTGCGCGTGCTGCGCAGTTCCAGTTGCGAGATGCGGCCGGCGTCGAAGCCGACGCGGGCCAGCCGATACGCTTCTTCGGCGGCGACCACGCTTTCATCGGAGGCTCGGGTACGGCTGCCGGCCGCCTTCAGTCCGGCAATCGCCGACAGCCGTTCGGCATTGCTGTCGCGGCGCTGCTGGTCCAGGCGTGCCTCGGCCGCGCGCTGCTCGGCAGACGCCGCGCGCACACCGCCACGGTTGCGGTCGAACAGCGGGATGGAGAGGCTGACCCCGAGGTTGTAGGCGCGCTCGCCGCTTTCGCGAAAACGCGTCTGCGCCACGGTGGCGCTCAGGTCGGGCAGGGCGCGCTTGCGCTCCACCTCGACCAACCGGCCGGCCGCCTCGGCTTCGCTTTCGGCCACCCGCACCGCCAGCGCGACATCGCCGGCGCCGCGCGGCAACGGCGGGCTGCGGTCGAGCAGGCTTTCAGCGATGGTCTGTACCGGCGTGTCGAGCAGGGCGGTACCGGCCAGGCGGGCCAGGGCGGCCTCGCGGAACGCCTGTGCTTCGTCCCGTGCAGCGGTGGCGTTGGCCACTTCACTCTGCGCCTGCACCGCACGCAGTTGGGGCTCACGGCCCTGTTTGACCATGGCGGTGACGGCGGCCGCGTCGTCGCGGGTCAGCGCCAGCGCTTCGTCGGCCAGGGTGTAGCGGCGCAGGGCGCTTTCGGCCTGTGCATACACGGCGGCCAGCTGGCTGGCCACATCGCTGCGGCTCTGCGTGCCGCGCAGGGAGGCGGCCTGGGCTTCGGCCCGGGCGGCACGCACGCGGGCGCCGCGCTGGCCCCAGATCTCCAGCGGCTGGGACAGGGTGAGCACGCTGTCGGACTTGCCCATGCCCGCATAGGCGCCACTGCCCCAGGCGTTTTCGGCTGTGTAGGACAGTGACGGGTTGGGCAGTGCCCGGGCCTGGTCGGCACGGGCATCGGCGGCCTCGGCCAGCGCCACGCCCTGGCGGGTGCCGGGCAGCTGGTCGAGTCGTTCAAGCAGGGTGTCATAGGACGGGGCGGCTTGCGCCATCGCCTGCGCTGCGGGGGTCAGGCCCAGCAGCACGGCAACGACCAGCCCGACCGCGCGCGGCGGCCGACGGATCTGGATCGACATAGGGGGATTCCGGTTGTGAGTGAAACGGGAGCCCGCGATTGCGGGACGCGCTCAGCTCACGCCCGGGGGGGGCGCGTCAATTCATCCAGCGTGACCGCATAGGTCACGGCATCGCCGACCGGCATCCAGCGCGCCATCAACGGCGCAGCGAACGCGGCGAAGTGCTGCGCCGGCAGGCTCAGGGTGGAGTGGTGGCAGTGGTTGTGGCTGCAGGCACCGCCGCCGGCATGCTTGCCGCTGTCGGTATCGCCATCGGCGTCAGTATCGGCCGCGTCGGCCGTGGCCTCCACATGCAGCGTGCTGGTATGCGGTTCCACCGAACACGCCAGTGCATCGGCCACCGGCACGACCACGAATGCCGCCATCAGCAGCATCAGCAGGTACGTACTCAGTTGGCGGGTGATCCGGCGCATGAAGGGATGCTAGCAAGCGGTTTTCGCCGGATACAATATCAACGGCGACCTCGGGAAAATGTCGGCGTATCCCGTTCAGGTGGCCATCCAACCCCAAGGAGTAGCATGACGCGATTGATCACCCTGGACACCGAGACCACCGGCATTTCGCACCGGATGGGCCATCGGGTCATCGAGATCGGCGCGGTGGAACTCATCGACGGCTGCATCACCGGCCGCCAGTTCCATACCTACCTGCAGCCGGAGCGCGCGGTGGACTGGGGCGCCCGGCGCGTGCACGGTATCAGCGATGCGATGCTGGTCGGCCAACCGTTGTTCGCCAGCAAGGCGGCCGCGCTGCTGGACTTCCTGGGCGGCAGCGAAATGGTGGCGCACAACGCCAGCTTCGACGTGGGTTTCCTGGACAACGAACTGCGCCTGGCCGGTATTCCCGGCGGGCTCGGCCAGCACTGCCAGGTCACCTGCAGCCTCAAACTGGCCCGCAAGCGCTGGCCGGGCCTGCCCAACAAGCTCGATGACCTGCTGCAGCGCCTGCGCATCCCGCACAGCCGCGGCCTGCACGGGGCCCTGAAGGACGCGCACCTGCTGGCCCAGGTGGTCCCGCATCTGCGCTAGCTGCGCATTCAGGCGCCTGCCTGTGGACAATGGAGCGCTCGCCATCGGCCTGATCGTCGATGGCGCGGTGATCATCATCGAGAATTGTCTGCATCGCTTCGGCGAAGACCAGTACGCCCTCGGTCGTAATATGACCCTCACCGAGCGCTTCGCTGGGACCGCCAGTGTCACCTGCGAAGTGATGCGCCACATTCTGTTATGACCCTACACCCCCCTGTTTCCTAGCCACCAAGAGAGTTGCTGTTGAAGGCAATCCCTTCAATTGTCATAGTTCACACATCTTACCTCTTACAAAGCAATGTAAATGAGCTTGCGAACTAGATCCTCAAGGATGATGGATTTCGAGGTCACAGCAAAGATGGTGCTTGCTGGAGCACTATTTCAACTAGTAGCTCAATCTTCTTTTGTTCTTGGCAGCAGCCTCTGGCTCGGCTATTACGAGGATAGTCCAGTCCTCGCAACCATGTTGGTGCTATCTCTAGCGCTCATCACAGTGACCTACGTGATGGAACGGAATCCGTTGAAGTACGTTCGAACTATTGTGAAGGCAGATCGCGTGGATCTGTTCTTTGCTATGGCGATTGGGGCAGGAATGACTTTTTATATCGTTCCATACCTTGGTCTCGAGGGGCGCCTCCTTCGTGTTGACCACGCACTGACCTCACTCGTGTTGGCGATTCTAAGTGTGTCGATGGGAGCATCGCTGCTAAAAGAGGAAAGAGCCACGCGAGTTCCGGAGGCGCAGGATGGATTCGCGTTTCTGTCAGATGAAGAGATCGAAGACGCTGACCTCGATCTTTTGAATAGTCGTGTTCTAGCCGACAAGTTCGCGTCAATCGTTGCAACAGAGAGCGCCAGAGGTGCGATCGTATTTGGTATCGATGGACCGTGGGGGATTGGAAAAAGCACGTTCGTGAACTTCGCGCAGCGAACATGGGATTTGAATGAAGGAATTATTGTCTTCCGTTTCGAGCCGCTAAAGCATCCGGCGGATAAGGATCTGGTCAGATCGTTTATCCAAGAGCTGTCAGGTGAACTTCGCTCCAGATTCTTTGCTCCCGAGCTTCGTCCATTGGCATCTAGATACGCACGTATTTTTAAAGCGGACCCGTCGGTCTCAGTTCCAGGTTTAAAGCTATCGGTTGATCCCGACGGAAGCACAATCGATGAGATTGTTTTGGATGTCAGTAGGTCTCTTGAAAGGGTTGGGAAACGGGTGATTGTGGTGGTCGATGACTTGGACAGAATTGATCATGAGACGGTGAAGCGTGTTCTCTTCATGATTAGGCGATCAATGTCTGCGCGGAATGTAACGTATGTGCTCGTATATGATACAGAGCGCCTCGTATCCCGCTCGGGAAATGAAGAGACGCGCGAGTACTTGGAAAAATTTGTCAACGCGAAGATATCTCTTTTTGTTGATCTCGAAGCGTTGGGTGGGTTTCTTAGAGAAGGGTGGAGGACATCTCTTCCGCAAGGTCAATCCCGACAGTCTGCTAGAGTCTTTGGGCTGCAATCCATCCTCTCCGAACTTGCAGGTATCTTGGAAGGAAGTTCTGGGGGTAAATATGTCGGCATGATGGGAAACATCAGGAAGATCAAACGGCTTATCAATGCCATGCTTTTGATGGAGATGGAGATCGTTGAGCTCCATCAAACCGACTTTGATCGTCGAGATCTGGTGCATCTCCTGCTTCTCTACCTTACTTGCCCGGGGGTATTTCGAGATATATATGCCAGTGAGGGTGAAAACAGGGAGGGCATGTTCTCCCTGCGCCCGGTAACGAGCCCTGGAGTAGTGGGCTATGAAAACCACCAAGAATTGAGCGCATATCAGGATCGAATTGCGCCTGAGCAGCGATATCTTGTCGCCCAGCTATTTGAAGTGGGTGCGCGCGATCTTGTCAATCAAAGGCCAAGTAGAGAACAGATAAACACGCTTGCGTGCTTCAACTCCTCCGGTCGCCGAAATTTGTCTGCGTATCTTCGGCTTATCGTACGATCAGTTGTTCCGGATCCATTGCAAACAGAGGCGCTTTACGAAGGGCTACTCACAAGAGTTCGGTCTGGCGCTGCACTCTCGGAGGTGCTGGTCGATTCATTGTTGAAGGGGAATGATGGGGCCCATGTAAAGTTCTGGGGTTCGCTCGCCGCCTCTGCTAAGAGTTTTGATCAAGCAAAGCTCGTTGAGGCGATTGCTACCATTGTTCGAATGCTGCCATCCTACGATTCCAGAGCGATCTCTGGCCCTTCTCCGAGATCATCGGTGGTTTACTCGCTCGCGATTATCATAAATTCCACATTTGGCGAGATCGTTCAAGGAGAGGCCGAGGAGGCCACGCGAACCGAGCAAATTAGGAATTTAATCCTTGGTGTGGATGGAGGCGAGGGGGTGTTTAGAGCCCTTGCATCACCTGTGCGCGGCATATCTGGCATACATGACATGATGTTGTTCCGATTACTTTGTTGTGCAGATCGAGGAAATCAGCTCCGAAATATTCATCTTGCATTGGTTCCTGGTCAACTGAGAAATCGTGTTGCGTCAATCCACAATCGTGTTGTGGTAGATGGCGTCCGCCAGCTTTCGCAGATAGCGTTCGGCATCTTCAAGGCAAGATACGTGGATCAGGGGCTGAACTTCATGGAGTCTATGGCAGATGACATGGCGGTTGACTTAGCCACGGATGAGGTGGTGGTAACAGACAAATTCGGGAAGGGATTCATTGCCTACCAGTTGACGAATACCTCGGCTCCAACGGGGAGTGGGGTCGGGTGCGGATATTTTGACGAGATTGGTACCGACGATAGCAAAGGAATTTCTCGGGCCATGAACGAGTATCTATTCGATCATTGTTTTTCGCCAAAGATTGAAGCGAACAGGTTGGCATTTGCCGACTACTGCTTGGCGAACTTTTCGCGGGACTACTTTGATGACGCAGGACCTACTCCCACGAGACAGTCCTTGGAGCAGGGGCTGGATCCCTTGGCATTTAGGGACTTCTGGCGCGTTCATGGCCATGAATACAGAACTGCCGGTCTTGAGAAGCTCAATCGCAAGGTTGTTACTGCCAATTACTCGGCTACGTACCAGTCCAATCTCTTGGAGGTCTGGGAGGTCTTGGACCGGGTGGATCCTATCGACCCGACCGGAGAAGAGGCAACCTCGGCCCCAGATCAGTACACTGAATAGCAATGGAAGTAGACTGCGACCGCGATCGGTCGGGGTTGCTATGTTCAGAAGATATAGGCATAATGCGCGGCTCGCTGTGTCCAGAAAACCTCTGGATCGGTGGCCGGGAACACGTCATCCGGCTCGCCCTCGTCAGCGTAACCCTTTGATTCTCATGATGTGTGGCGGGAAACCGTCGAGGCCGCCGTCGCCCGGGCTATGGGCTGACAATTACTTTCATCGAGGTGCGCAATGTCCCGCGTATGCCAAGTTTCCGGCAAGCGAGTGCAGACGGGTAACAACGTCTCGCACGCCAACAACAAGACCCGCCGTCGTTTCCTGCCCAACCTGCACGAGCGCCGCTTCTGGGTTGCCAGCGAGAACCGCTGGGTCAAGCTTCGTGTTTCCGCGCATGCCCTGCGCACCATCGACAAGAACGGTATCGATTCCGTTCTGGCTGAGCTGCGTGCGCGCGGCGAAAAGGTCTGAGGAGTAAACGATCATGGCAGGCAAGCGCGACAAGATCCGTCTGATTTCGACGGCCAACACTGGCCACTTCTACACGACGGACAAGAACAAGAAGAACACCCCCGGGAAGATGGAATTCCTGAAGTACGATCCGGTCGTGCGCAAGCACGTCCTGTACAAGGAAGGCAAGATCAAGTAATCCGTCACCGGATTGTTTGATTCCCGCGAAAAACCCGCCGAGAGGCGGGTTTTTTGTTGGGCGCACCGCCCGTGGCAGAATGCCTGCGACATCCCCGACGGGCGACACGATGCTGTTCGAGTGGCTGCTGGGCTCATGGTTGCTGATGCTGGACTGGCTGATCCGGCTGGCCGCGCTGTTCTGGATTCCCACCCGCACCACGCCCGGGGCTGCGCGCAGCTGGCTGCTGCTGGTCGGTTTCGTGCCATTGCTGGGGTTGCCGCTGTACCTGCTGTTCGGCCACCCGTGGCTGTCGCGCCAGCGCGTGCAGCGCCAGGCCGAGGCCTCCCAGGTGATCCGCGAGGAACAGGCACTGCAGCCGCCGTTGCGCTGGACCCCGGTGGCGGACACCGCCACCGCCGAGATCGTGCCGCTGATCGAACGCCAGGGCGACTTCATGCCGATCCACGGCAACGCGGTCGAACTGCTCAATGATTACGACGCCTCGCTGCAGGCGTTGATCGCCGATATCGACCAGGCCCGTGACCGCGTCCACCTGCTGTACTACCTGATGTTCGACGACGCGGTGGGCGAGGCGATCGTGCAGGCGCTGCAGCGCGCCGCCGCGCGCGGGGTGCACTGCCGCCTGCTGCTGGATGCGGTGGGCGCCAAGCGTGGCCTGCGCCACTACCGGCACCGGCTGCAGGCGTTGGGCGTGGATGTACGAGCGATGCTGCCCGGCGGCCTGCGCTGGCGCCGCAGTGGGCGCATGGACCTGCGCAACCACCGCAAGATCGCGGTGATCGACAACCGGGTCGGTTACATCGGCTCGCAGAACCTGGCCCAGCCGCAGTTCGTGCCCGGGTCCCCGAACAAGGAGCTGGTCGCGCGCGTGCGCGGCCCGGCCGTGGCGCACCTGGAGGCCGTGTTCGCCAGCGACTGGTACATGGAAACCGGCCAGCGCCTGGAGGTGATGACGGCCGTGCCGGTGTGCTCGGCCGATGTCGCCACCCAGCTGCTGCCCAGCGGCCCGGCGTATCCGTTCAGCAACGCGCGCGACGCGGTCAACGCACTGATCCACCTGGCGCGGCGGCGGATCGTGCTGGTCACGCCGTATTTCGTTCCCGATGAAGCCACGCTCAGCGCACTGCGCATCGCCGCGCTGTCCGGCGTGCAGGTGCAGTTGATCCTGTCGGCCAGCAGCAACCAGCGGCTCACCGCGTGGGCGCAGGAGGCCTACTACGACGAACTGCTGCGCAGCGGTGTGCGCATCGCGCTGTACCAGCCCAGCTTCCTGCATGCCAAGCACCTGACCGTGGATGAGGACATCGCGCTGGTCGGTTCGATCAACCTGGATATCCGCTCGTTCGCGCTCAACGCCGAGATCGGCATGCTCTGCTATGACACCGGCATCGTGGCGCAGTTGCTGCAGATCGAGAACGACTACCTCGGACAATCGCGCCAGCTCGAGCTGGCCAGCTGGCGCCAGCGTGCGACCTGGCGACGCAGCCGCGAAGGCATCGCGCGGCTGGCCGATGCGCTGATGTGAAACCGCAGCGGTCTGAACCTGTGGCCACCGCCGCAACGGGACTGTCGCCGGCATCGCCTACAATCACGGCATGACTGTTACCGCACCTCCCCGCCAGCACGACCTGGCCATCATCGGCGGCGGTGCTGCCGGCGTCCTGGTCGCGCTGAACGCGCTGCATGCAGCGACGGGCCCGTTGCGCGTGGTGCTGTTCGAGCCGGCCTCGGCCCTGGCCGAAGGCATCGCCTACGCCACCCCGTGGCCGGAGCACCTGCTCAACGTGCCGGCCGGCAAGATGAGCGCACTGCCCGCGCAGCCGGCGGATTTCCTGGCCTACCTGATCGATGTGCAGGCCTTCCCGGCGCTGTCACCCGAGGCGCTGGCCGCCGAGTATGTGCCGCGCCACCACTATGCCGCCTACCTGCGCGCACGCCTGCAGCAGGCTGCCGCGGAAAGTGCCGCCACCCTGGAGGTGGTCGCGCAGCCGGTGCTCGCGCTGCACCCGGAGGCCGCAGGCGTACAGCTGCAGCTCGACGATGGCACGGCCTGGTCGGCGCAGCGCGTGGTACTGGCCTGTGGCAACAGCATGCGGCCGCTGCCGGTGCCCGGCGCCGAGGCGCTGTCACCGGCGCAGGCCGTGGAAGCCTGGGACTACGACGGCGTGCGCGTGCTCGCGGGTGAGCACGATGTGGCCATCATCGGCGCGGGCCTGAGCATGGCCGACAGTGCGCTTGCGCTGGTCCAGGCCGGTCACCGCGGACGTATCCACGTGCTGTCGCGGCATGCGCTGCTGCCGTTGCCGCACGCGCATGGTGCGGTGGCCGAATTCGACCCGCAACCGCTGCTGGCGATGTCGCTGCGCCAGCGCCTGCATGCGCTGCGCGCGCACGCGCGCGATGCAGCGGCGCAGGGCATTCCGTGGCAGGCGGTGATGGACCGCATCCGGCCGATGGGGCAGGCGCTGTGGCGCAGCCTGGATGCGGCCGACCAGCGTCGTTTCCTGCGCCACGGTGCGCGCTACTGGGACGTGCACCGGCACCGCATCGCCGAGTCGGTACACGCCCAGGTGAGCGCGCTGGAGCGCAGCGGCCAGCTGCAGCGCCACCGTGCACGGCTGGACACGCTGCTGGTCCAGGGCGGCATGCTGCAGATCCATGCCCACCACCGGGATCGTGCGCTGCCGCCGCTGCATGTGACGGCGGTGATCAATGCCACGGGCGTGGAAACCCGTGCCGACGCGATGCGCAATCCGTTGGTGCAGCACCTGCTCGCGCAGGGCCATGCACGCCCGGGCCCGCATGGCCTGGGCGTGGACACCACGGCCGAGGAAGGCCAACTGATCGACGCGAACGGCCAGCCGCAGCCGGCCATCCATGTCGTGGGCAGCCTGCGCATCGGCACGCTGTGGGAAAGCCTGGCCATTCCCGAGCTGCGCGTCCAAGCCCAGCAGGCAGCCACCCCACCCCGGTAGTGCCACGCCATGCGTGGCAAATTCTCCTCATACCTCCGGCAAGTTCTTCGCGTTGGTCGGGCCATCGGGCAGCTTCTATGCTCGGGTTTCCCCAAGGAGATGCCGATGTCGTCCTCGCCCCACCGCGCGCTCAGCGCCCTTGCCGCCGCCCTGCTGCTGGGCGCCTGCCAGCCTGCGACGCACGGCTCTGTGCCCGCAACGCCCGCTGCGGCGCCGCCAGCACGCACGGCGGCGGAGTCCGTTCCCGCCTGTCCGGCCAACGCCACCGTGATGGACGGCTGGGACGACCGCGCGCCGCCCCGGCGGATCTACGGCAATACCTGGTATGTGGGCACCTGCGGGCTGACGGCCGTGCTGGTGACCTCCGAGCAGGGCCATATCCTGATCGACGGCGCCAGCGCCGCGGCCGGCCCGTTGATCGAAGCCAACATCCGCGCGCTCGGTTTCGACCCGAAGGACGTGAAGTACCTGCTGAACTCGCATGCGCACCACGACCACGCCGCTGGCCTGGCCTACCTGCAGGGCGTCACCGGCGCCACCGTGCTGGCGCGCACGCCCAGCATCGCCACCCTGCGCAGCGGCAGGAGCGACCGCGACGACCCGCAGCAGCTTGAGCTGGAGGCCGGATTCCCGCCGGTAGCAAAGGTCACGGCCATCGGCGACGACGCCACCGTGCGCGTGGGCCCGCTGGCGCTGACCGCACACGCCACCCCGGGCCACACTCCGGGCGGGACCAGCTGGACCTGGCGTTCCTGCGAGGGCGCGCGCTGCCACGACATCGCCTATACCGACAGCGTCAGTGCGCTCTCGGATGCGCAGTACCGCTACCTGGACCATCCGGCGATGGTGGCCGCCTTCCGCCGCGGCCTGGACACGCTGGCCGCGCTGCCCTGCGATATCCAGATCACCCCGCATCCGCTGGGCAGTGCGCTGTTCGCCCGGCTGCAGGGCGCGCCGGGCACGCCGCTGGTGGATCCTGCCGCGTGCCGGCGCTATGCCCAGAGCGGGCACGCGAATCTGGACGCGCGGCTTGACGATGAGCGTGCCGGGCGCAAACCCTGAAAGGCCGCCATCGGGCATTGCGGTGGACGGCCCGCAGCGGACGGCAAGGGCGTAAAATGGGGGCATGGATGTCTCCCACTTGCTCGACGGGCTCAACCCCGCCCAGCGCGAAGCTGTGTCCGCCCCGCCCGGCCACCATCTGGTGCTTGCCGGTGCCGGTTCCGGCAAGACCCGCGTACTGATTCACCGCATCGCCTGGCTCAACGAAGTCTGCGGCGTGCCGACCCATGGCATTTTTGCGGTGACCTTCACCAACAAGGCCGCCGGCGAGATGCGCCACCGCATCGACCTGCAGCTGCAGCACGGCAGCCGCGGCATGTGGATCGGCACTTTCCACGGCCTGGCCCACCGCCTGCTGCGCCTGCATTTCCAGGACGCCAAGCTGCCCGACAGCTTCCAGGTGCTCGACTCGGACGACCAGCTGCGCCTGGTCAAACGTGTGGTGCAGCAGCTGGAGATCGATGACGGCAAGTTCCCGCCGAAGCAGATTGCCTGGTGGATCAACGAACAGAAAGACGAAGGCCGCCGCCCGCAGCACATCCAGCCCGAGCCGCACGATGCCTGGCTGGAAACCATGCGCCAGTGCTACATCGCCTACCAGGAACGCTGCGACCGCGCCGGTCTGGTCGACTTCGCCGAGCTGCTGCTGCGCGCGCATGAACTGCTGCGCGACAACCCGGCGCTGCTGGCGCACTACCGCTCGCGTTTCCGCGAAATCCTGGTCGACGAATTCCAGGATACCAACGCCATCCAGTACGCCTTCGTGCGCGTGTTGGCTGGTGACAGTGGCCATGTGTTCGTGGTCGGCGACGATGACCAGGCCATCTACGGCTGGCGCGGCGCGAAAGTGGAGAACGTGCAGCGCTTCCTGAAGGATTTCCCCGGCGCGCAGACCGTGCGCCTGGAGCAGAACTACCGCTCCACCGCCAACATTCTCGGCGCGGCCAACGCGGTGATCGCACACAACCCGGACCGCATCGGCAAGGAGTTGTGGACCGACAGCGGCGATGGTGAAGCCATCGACCTGTATGCGGCCTACAACGAGATGGACGAGGCGCGTTACGTGGTCGAGCGGGCACGCCAGTGGGTACGCGACGGCGGCAGCTACGGCGATGCCGCCGTGCTCTACCGCAGCAACGCGCAGTCGCGCGCATTTGAAGAAGCGCTGATTTCCGAGCAGGTGCCGTACCGCGTGTATGGCGGCGTGCGCTTCTTCGAACGTGCCGAAATCAAGGACGCGCTGGCCTACCTGCGGCTGATGACCAACCGCAATGACGACGCCGCGTTCGAGCGTGCGGTCAACACGCCCACCCGCGGCATTGGCGACCGCACCCTGGACGAGGTGCGCCGGCTGGCACGCAACCAGGCCATCTCGCTGTGGGAGGCCACCATGCTGACCACCCAGGGCAATGAACTGGCCGCGCGCGCGCGCAATGCGCTGGCCGGGTTCCTGACCCTGGTCAACCAGCTGCATGCCGAAGCCGGCGAGATGACCCTGGCCGAACGCATCGACCATGTGTTGCTGCGCTCGGGCCTGCGCGAGCACTGGTCCAAGGAAAGCCGCAACGCGCTGGATTCCGAATCGCGCGCGGACAATCTCGACGAACTGATCTCGGTGGCCTCGCGTTTCGTGCGCCGCGAAGACGACATCGAAGAGACCGGCGAGACCATGAGCGAGCTGGTCGCCTTCCTGTCCTACGCCTCGCTGGAGGCCGGCGAAGGCCAGGCCCAGGCCGGCGAGGAAGGCGTGCAGCTGATGACGCTGCACTCGGCCAAGGGCCTGGAGTTCCCGCTGGTGTTCCTGGCCGGCATGGAAGATGGCCTGTTCCCGAGCGCACGCTCGCTGGAAGACAGCAGCCGGCTGGAAGAAGAGCGCCGCCTGGCTTACGTGGGCATTACCCGCGCGCGGCAGAAGCTGGTGCTCAGCTACGCCGAATCGCGGCGCATCCACGGCCAGGAGAACTACAACGTGCCCTCGCGCTTCCTGCGCGAAATCCCGCGTGAGCTGCTCAACGAGGTCCGCCCCAAGGTGCAGGTCTCGCGCACCGCCTCGCTCGGCGCCAACCGGGTGATGGGCCATGCCGCGCTGGAAGCACCGCCGCTCAAGCTTGGCGCGATGGTTACCCATGCGCGCTTCGGCGAAGGCATGGTCACCGACTACGAAGGCAGCGGCGCACACGCACGTGTGCAGGTGGAGTTCGCCGACGCCGGCAGCAAGTGGCTGGTGATGGCCTACGCCAACCTCACGGTGCTCTGAGGATGGTGCGCCACGGATGACGCGCCATATCCTGTTCATCTGCAGCCAGAACCGCCTGCGCAGCCCGACCGCCGAGCAGGTATTTGCGGATTGGCCGGGCATCGAAACGGCCTCGGCGGGCCTCAAGCCCGATGCCGATGTGCCGGTCAGCCCGGAGCTGCTGCAGTGGGCTGATCTGATCTTCGTGATGGAGCGCGAGCACCGCAGTCGATTGTCCAGCCGGTTCCGGCCATGGCTGGACGGCAAGCGTATCGTCTGCCTGGATATCCCGGACGATTACGCCTTCATGCAGCCGGCGTTGGTGGCGCTGCTTGAACGCAAGGTGGTGCCGCTTCTGCGCTGATGCCGTCGCGCATGCTGGCCCTGAAAGGTCAGTTCACTGCCTGTGACGGTGCGTCCACACGCGTGGCGGTCTCTTGCGCGGACATGCCCTGCTTGAAGTTGCTGGTGAAATCGCGAACGGCGCGCTCAAGTGCGATCTCCCAGTTCTCACGCGAGACCACCTGGAAGACGTTTGTGCCATGACCTTTTGCCGTGAAGGTCCTGGACTGGTCACCTTCGCGCACGGTGACCTCGACAGCGACGTCGGCCACCATCTGCTGGGCCCAACCCGCCGCACGCCAGAAGTTGAAGGGCATCCTGACCGCAAACTCGTTCATCGAGGCGTCCACCTGCAGACACTGCGTTTCGCAGCGTTCTGCGGTGCGGTAGCCCATATTGCGCAACGCCTGGACCATGATCTCGCGGGCCTTCCCGGCGGTGGTATCCGATTCGAGGGCCACTATGATTCCATTGCCGTGGCGAATCTCACCGCCGATGTTGGTCGCACGCTCTGACGCAGGAATCTGGGACAGGAATTCGGCCGGTCGGTTGTCGCGCACGGGTGCGACAACCACGATCGAGCCCTGCTCGGGATTCACCCGCACGTCCGGAACGTTCACCCGCACGATCTCCGTACGGGCTCCGCACGCGGCGAGGAGCAGCAGCATGGCAGCAGCGACGATCGACTTCATGATTCCCCCTGTTGGAATGATGTCCTTGTGCCGTCCATTATGCCGCGGCTGCGCCCTGCGGTGTTCCGGCCGGACCATTGGAAGCAGCCGAGCATGGCTCGGCTCTACAATGGGTGCGACCTCCATTGCGTAGATCGCCCCCATGACCGATTCGCCGCTGCACATCACCGTGAAGTTGAATGCCCGGCTGCAGCCGGAACACCGCCACGAACTGTTCGAGGATCCGCTCGATGCGCTGCTGGAAAGCGCCGAGCTGGGCCAGCTCACCGGCGGCGGCACGGCGATGACCGAAGAGGGCGAAGTGGACTACGGCGATATCGAGATCGCGCTGAAGGATCCGGCCTCGCTGCCCGGCGTGATCGAACTGCTGGAACAGCTGGGCGCGCCGAAGGGGTCGCAGATCCAGCGCGAGGGTGCGCCGGACCAGCCGTTCGGTGTCACCGAGGGCCTGGGCTTGTACCTCAACGGCGTGGACCTGCCCGACGAGGTGTACGAGCAGTGCGATTCCAACTACGTGTTCGAACAGATCGTGGAGCGCATTGAAGGCCACGGTGAGATCTGCAGCTGGTGGCAGGGTCCGACCGAGACCGCGCTGTACCTCTATGGCGCGTCCTTCGACACCCTGCATGAGCGCATCGCCGACCTGCTGGCCAGCTATCCGCTGTGTCAGGGCGCGCGCGTGGTGCGCATCGCCTGATCCCCGCGCACCTGCGCCCAGTCCAGCCCGAACTTGGCCAGGTACTTGCGCAGGCGGTCGGCATCGTTGGTGCTGGCACGCTGCTCGCGCGAGACCGCGAACAGTTCGCGGCCCGCGGCGGACAGTGAGGCCGAGCGGGTGCAGACCTGCACCACATCCTCCAGCTGGATCCGGTCGAAGCGGTCCAGCTGCGCCAGCGCGGCGTCGCCGAGCAACGGGAGCAGCACCGAAGGCGCGTCACCCTCGTGCCATTGCGCGCGCAACCGGAAGATCTCCTCCTCCACGCCTTCGGTCTGGATGCGCCCGGCCGTGGCCAGCGTCGCCATGCGCATGATCGAGGCGCCGAGATCGCGGAAGTTGCCGCGCCACGTCGCCTCGGCGCTGGTGGCGAAGGCCAGGTAGCGGGTGCGTGCCTCCACGTTGAAGCGCACCTGCTGGTGCTGCTCGCGCGACCAGCGCTCCAGCTCGAACACCAGGTTCGGCTCGATGTCCTCGCGGCGCTCGGCCAGTCCGGGCAGGGGATAGGTCCACAGGTTGAGCCGGGCCAGCAGGTCCTCGCGGAAGCGCCCCTCGCGCACGGCCTGCTGCAGATCGCGGTTGGTGCCGGCAATCAGCTGGAAGTCGCTGTCCACTTCGCGGTCGCTGCCCACCGGCAGGAAGCGCTTCTCTTCCAGCGCACGCAGCAACATGGCCTGTTCGTCCTGGCCCAGTTCGCCGATCTCGTCCAGGAACAGCAGGCCCTTGTCGGCCGAGCGCAGCAGCCCGGCGCGGTCGCTGGAGGCGCCGGTATAGGCACCCCTGGTGTGGCCGAACAGCGTGCTCATCGCACCGTCCCCGCGCAGCGTCGCGCAGTTCACCTCCACGAAGCGGCCGGGCAACTGGTGCTTGAGCTTCTTCAGTTCGAATACGCGCTTGGCCAGCTGGCTCTTGCCGGCACCGGTCGGCCCCATCAACAGCATCGGCGCACGCGAGCGCGTGGCCACCGTTTCGATCTGCTCGATCATGCGGTTGAAGGCGGCGTTGCGGGTCGCGATGCCGCCCTTGAGCAGGTCGCGATCCTGCAACTGCTGCTGGGCGAAGCGCTGGGCGATGTGGTCGTAGCGCGACAGGTCCAGGTCGATGATCGCGTAGGTGCCGGCGGCGCCGTCCTGCTTGCGCGGCGGCGAGGTCTGCAGCAGGCGTCCGGGGAAGTGCCGGCTCTCGGCCAGCAGGAACCAGCAGATCTGCGCGACGTGGGTGCCGGTGGTGATGTGGATGTAGTAATCCTCTTCCTCCGGAACGAACGGATAGCTGGCCAGGAAGTCGTGCAGGGTGGCGTAGACGCCTTCGAATTCCCACGGATCGGCCAGGTAGGTGTCATGCCGCTGCACGGTGATACCCGGCGCCGTCTGGGCCAGATCCTCGCTGACCACGCGCGCCAGCTTGCTGAAGCGGCGCTCGTCCAACAGCAGTTCCAGCCGATCGGGCAGGAAATCCTCGTGCATGCCCAGCGACACCGTCGGGCGCCATTTCTGCCAGCGGCCCGGGCCTTCGCCCGCGTCGAGCTGGGTACCGAGCATGCCGAACACCACCTGTCGCCTTTCCATAGCCATTCCTATAAATGATGCGCAAAAACTATATACATTTTGGCGCGCTGGCGCCTGTGCATTCGGCGAAATATGTGCGTAATTTCATTTATATCAATGACTTGATATGAACTCGAAAAAGTTGGCACGCCCATTGCTTTATATCCAGCAAGACACGACGGGGCGGTTCCGGCCCATCAGAACATGACGTTGCATCGCGACACGGACGTCGCCAGGGAACGCCCGGCTGGCAATGGGGCCAGCCGGGCCGAGCCACCCTCCTGTCACCGCACTTTTCTGTTTTTGCTTTGGATGAAAGGAAACATCAGCATGACCACCATCAATTACGACGTGATCCAGCAGCCGGGCGCTGCACCGATCAAGCTGTGGACCCGCGGCGTGCCGCTGGAAGACCAGGCGCGTGCGCAGCTGCAGAACATCGCCAAGCTGCCCTTCATCCACAAGTGGATTGCCGTGATGCCCGACGTGCACCTGGGCAAGGGCGCCACCGTGGGTTCGGTGGTGCCGACCATCGGTGCGATCATTCCTGCCGCGGTGGGCGTGGACATCGGCTGCGGCATGATCGCCGTGCGTACCACGTTGACCGCCAACGACCTGCCGGACAACCTGTCGGCGGTGCGCAGCGCGATCGAGCGCGCCGTGCCGCATGGCCGCACGGTGACCCGCGGCGGCCGCGACAAGGGCAGCTGGGACACGCCGCCGGAGCTGGCGGTGGAGGGTTGGGCGCAGCTGGTGGATGACTTCGCGGTGATCTGCGAGCGCCACCCGAAGCTGAAGAACACCAACAACCTCAAGCACCTGGGAACGTTGGGGACCGGCAACCACTTCGTCGAGGTCTGCCTGGACCAGGACCAGCGCGTGTGGTTCATGCTGCACTCCGGCTCGCGTGGCGTGGGCAATGCCATCGGCACCTACTTCATCGAGCTGGCCAAGCAGGAAATGCGTCGCTGGATGATCAACCTGCCCGACCAGGACCTGGCCTACCTGCCCGAAGGCAGCCAGCACTACGGCGACTACGTGTTCGCGGTGGACTGGGCGCAGCGTTTCGCCCGCATGAACCGCGAGGTGATGATGCGCAACGTCGTAGCTGCGGTGCGCACGGTGATCAGCAAGCCGTTCGAGGCGCAGGCCGAGGCGGTGAACTGTCACCACAACTACGTGAGCCGCGAGGTGCACTTCGGCCAGGAAGTGATGCTGACCCGCAAGGGCGCGGTGAGTGCGCGCAAGGGCGAGCTGGGCATCATCCCGGGCAGCATGGGGGCCAAGAGCTTCATCGTGCGTGGTCTCGGCAACGAAGACAGCTTCAACAGCTGCAGCCACGGGGCCGGCCGCGTGATGAGCCGTACCCAGGCGCGCAAGCTGATCACGGTGGATGACCACGTCAAGGCCACCGCGCACGTGGAATGCCGCAAGGATGCGGACGTGGTGGACGAGTCGCCGGCGGCCTACAAGCCGATCGAGGCGGTGATGGAGGCCCAGCGCGATCTGGTCGAGATCGTGCATACGTTGCGCCAGGTGGTGTGCGTGAAGGGGTAGGGCACTATGGCCCGCTGTGGAAACAGCGGGCACGGAGGAAAGACACATGGACATGATCGAACTGGATGGCGGGCACGGCGGCGGGCAGCTGCTGCGCTCGGCGCTGACCTTGAGCCTGTGCACCGGCATCGGCTTCACCTTGAACAACATCCGCGCGATCCGGCGCAAGCCGGGCCTGATGCGCCAGCACCTGACCGCGGTGAACGCCGCAGCCCGGGTGGGCAACGCGCGCACGCACGGTGCCGCGCTGGGCGCCACGGCGCTGCGTTTCGAGCCGGGTGTCGTCAGCGCGGGCGACTATCACTTCGCCACCGGCAGCGCCGGGTCGGCGACGCTGGTGCTGCAGACCGTGCTGCCGGCCTTGTGGCGGGCGAACGCATCCTCGCGGGTGCGGCTGGAAGGTGGCACTCACAATCCGCTGGCACCCAGCGCGGATTTCATCGCCGATGCCTACCTGCCGGCGCTGGCCAGGATGGGTGTGCAGGCGACGCTGTCGCTGGAGCAGCATGGCTTCCATCCGGCCGGCGGCGGCGTGCTGCAGGTCGAGGTTGCACCGTGCGCGACCTTGCAGCCGGTGCAGTTGGACGCACGCGGAGAACTGGCGTCGGTGCAGGCACGCGTGCTGATGTCCGGCTTGTCCAGCGGCATCGGCCTGCGCGAGCTGCAGGTGCTGGCCGAGCAACTGGGCGTGGATGCGCACCCGCGCCACGTGCAGTCGGTACGCCCGGCGCTGGGCCCGGGCAACGTGGCATTGGTGCACGTGCACCATGCCGCGCACGTGGAAGTATTCAGTGGGCATGGCGAGCGCGGCCTCTCGGCCGAGCAGGTGGGCGCGCGCCTGGCCGGGCAGGTCCGTCAGTACCTGGACGGCACGGGCTGCGTGGGTGAGCACCTGTCCGATCAGTTGCTGCTGCCGATGGCGCTGGCCGGTGCCGGTACCTTCACCACCGGCGTCATCAGCGAGCATCTGGCCAGCAACGCGCGCCTGATCGAGAAATTCCTGCCGGTCGAATTCGACTGGCAGCCGCACGCCGGTGCGTGGCGGGTGACGGTCAGCACCTGACCGTCACGTGGTGCCTAGCCGCGCGGCCAGCGCCACGCCACCACCACGGTGGCCAACGACAGCGCGATTTCGATCACGCCCAGGGTGAGATAGAACCACCACGCGCCAGGCATCGTCAGCAGCATGATCGCGGTGTAGACCAGCCCGAAACCGATGTTCAGCCAGCGCGCCAGCGCGGCCGGTGCCACCAGCGACAGCAGCACCATCAGCGCGGGAATCGCCAGCATCAGCGCGGTGCCCACCAGCGTGCCTTCGCTGACCGGCCCGACCGGCCCTTTGCCATCGAGCATGCCCTGCAGCTTGCCGGGCACGTACAGGCCGAAGTAGTCGCCGTAGATGTAGCAGAACATCAGTGCCGTCCACAGCGCCGACAGCTTGAAGCGGACGTGGATGGGGATGTCGTGCAGGCCGGGGCGGTTCATGGCGTGCGCCTTGCGCCGACCAGCGCCAGCCACAGCCCGCTGCCGATCTCGCCGAGCGAAGCGGGCAGGGTGGCGTAGTCCGACAGCGCCGTGCTGGCGTAGCCGGGGATCAGCAGTTCGCCGAACACATTGAGCACATAGCCCAGCCCGCCCAGCATCAGTAATGCGCCCAGCACGCGTGGAATGGCGCGTGTGCGCCAGACCAGCCAGCCAAACGGCAGCAGCCACAGGCCCCAGAACAGGCTGGCCAGGAAGATGTGGCTGCTCCAGCTTTTCAGCGCGGCCATCGACAGCGCCTGCAGATGCTCCGGTGAGATCGCCCGGGCCAATGCCGGGTCGGTGAGCAGGTTCACCGCATCCAGGCGGTGCGCCAAGGCAACCAAGGCGATCGGTACCGCGGTAACGGCCAGCGCCACCATCGCCACCGCAGCCTGGCGATGGGTAGGTGCGAACAGGCGGAACAGCAGCAATGGCAGCAGCAGGAAGGCGATCTGTTCCAACGCAAACGCGGCGATGCCGGCGCGGAACAATCCTGCCTGCGCGGCGATGTTGGCCACGGTGGCGGCCGGGTCGCCGCCGATGCTGATCTTCGAGGGCACGTAGGCCAGGCTGAAGATACCGGTGGCGATCACCGCCAGGTACATCCCACCCGCCAGCCGGCCGGTTCGTTGTTGCGTTGCCATCGCGCCGCTCCCGGTGCCGGTGCGGGTTGCCCGGTCGCCGCCAACGTAGAGCGCCTTGGCGGTGGGCGGGACTGCCGGAAGTCACGCGCCGACGGACGGTAGCCGCTCAGCAGTCCGGCGAACGACCGCTGACATACAGCAGGCCCTGGTGCAGCTGCGCACGCAGGTTCGGGTCGGCGTACACCGCCGCGTCATGGCCGAGCCCGGTGTACCAGCTGCGGCCCCCGTCGAAGCGGTGGCACCAGGCGATCGGGTGGTCGCTGCCCATGCGGCCGCCGGCGTAGCGGGATTCGTCCACCGTGGCGATCACCTGTACCTGTCCCCGCGGATTGCGCCGGTAGTTGTACAGCTCGTCGCGCACTGGCCAGGGTGCGCCGTGGCGCTGGCCGTCGTGCTCGGGCTGCACCAGGGTGTCCTGCAGGCCCGGCGGATGGTTGTCGAACCAGGCCCCGACCAGTGCGCCGTACCAGGGCCAGTCGTACTCGGTATCGGCGGCGGCGTGCACGCCCATGAAGCCGCCACCGGCGCGGATGAAATCCTGCAGGGCGGTCTGCTGCCCGGCATCGAGGATGTCACCGGTGGTACTGGCAAACACCACCGCGCGGTAGCGGGCCAGCGTGCGCGCATTGAAATCATGCGGGTCTTCACTGTGGTCCACCGCCAGCCCGGCGCTGTCGGCCAGTGCGCGCAGGGTGGTCACCGCCACCGGGATGGCGTCATGGCGGAAACCGGCGGTGTGGCTGAAGACCAGCACGCGGTCGGGCGCGGCAGCGGCGGCAAGGCTGGCCCAGGACAGGGCCAGCAGGATCGGCAGGAAGTGCAGCAGGCGCATGCGCGCATTCTGGCATCGCCACGGACAGATGGCACGGTTCATCCCGCCGCGACCCCGACTCATCGCCGCATTCGCCGCTTCGTCGGCAGGCGCTTGTGGGCACCGGCGGCGGCGCCCAGAGTCTGGCGCTGTCCGCTCGGAGCGCGCATATGAACAAGGGAATTCCGTACCTGTTGGCTGTCCTGTTCGCGCTGGCGGTATCGGCCGAGTGGGCGGCCCCGGTGCTGGCCCTGATCCAGCATGCCTACGCCTGCCTGGAAGGCGGCGGCGGGCTGGACCTGGTGCGGCTGCGCTGCGAGCCCCGGCCCAGCGGCCTGTGCGCGGTGCTGGCTTCGTGGCCGTTCTGGTCCACGGTGGTGGCGATCGGCCTGCTGCCGGTGCTGGCGGCCAGCCGTTGGCGGCGCGACGCGCGTTTTTGATCTGGCTCAAGGCGCGGTCTCCACAGCCGGTATGCAATGGTGGTGTCCCCCTTGCCCGCTCCCTGGAGCCCTGCCATGTACAAGCGCATCCTGATTGCCACCGATGGTTCCGAACTGGCCGCAAAGGGCCTGCTCAAAGGCCTGGAGCTGGCCAAGGACCTTGATGCCGAAGTGGATATCGTGACCGTGTCCGAGCCGTGGGCGGTGGGCATGTACGACGCGATGGGCTGGAGCGTGGGCTATATGAACAGCCCCGAGTACAAGTCCGACCGCGAAGAGACCGCACAGCAGGTGCTGGCGCCGGCCAAGGCCGCGGCCGAGGCCCAGGGCCTGCGCGCCAACGTGGTGCATGTGCTGGACCGCTACGCGGCCGACGGCATCATCGATACCGCCACCGAGCGTGGCAGCGACCTGATCGTGATGACCTCGCATGGCCGTCGTGGCGTCACCCGCGTGCTGCTGGGCAGCCAGACGGCGGAAGTGCTGGCACGCAGCACGGTACCGGTGCTGGTGATCCGCTGAGCCGCGCGCTGCAATCCCACACCGGGTAGTGCCGGCCGCTGGCCGGCTCCATGCGATGCGTACTTTTCCGGCGAGCCGGCCAGCGGCCGGCACTACCGCGGATCAATCGCGCAGCTTGAGGGTCTGTGATTCGTCCAGGCTGCCGTCCGGCTGCAATACCACGTAGCGCTGGCCGGTACGGTCGAACAGCACCGGGATCGGGTCGCGGAACAGCGGGCGGCGCACGAAGCGCAACTGCCAACCGAAATGCTCCAGGGTTTCCAGCGCCTGCCGCTGTTCGGCACTGAGCCCGGCGCGCAGCGTGCTGGAATCGGGAAGCTGGCGGCGTTCGGGGGTGGTCATGCGTTACGGCAACAGCTCGGGCAGGTAGCCTGTGCCTGCAAGCCGCGTTCCAGCGCGGCCTGCGGGCAGGGCGGACAGCACCGCCGGGATCACCAGCTGTACAGCTTCCAATAGACCGGCGAGACGCCGTCCTTGTCATTGTCCATGCGGCCATCGCCGTTGCGGTCGTACATGTAATACGGCGCACCGCGCGACGGGGTCACCTTGACCATGCGCAGCTGGCCGCCAACCCGGTACTCCTCGATGGCATCGCCATTGTCCAGGGTCTTGCGGGTGACATCGGCGCCGTTGACGTCGACCGGGGGCGTGCCGCCACCACCGGTGGTGGCGCAACCGGCCAGTGCGAGCAGGCCAACCAGCAACAGGGTCTTCATGGGCCGAGGGTCCTTGGACGGGGGAGCCTTGATTATGCCCCACGCACCGTGAGCGGCGTGCCTTTGGCGGGCTCGGCAGGGCGCGTAGAATCGTCGCATGAGCCGATTAGTCCTGATTGACGGGTCCAGTTACCTGTACCGCGCGTTCCACGCGCTTCCGCCGCTGAGCAACGCCCAGGGGGAACCCACCGGCGCGCTGTTCGGCGTGGTCAACATGCTGCGGGCCACGCTGAAGGAGCGCCCGGCCTTCGTCGCGTTCGTGGTGGATGCGCCCGGCAAGACCTTCCGCGACGACCTCTACGCCGACTACAAGGCCAACCGCCCGCCGATGCCCGACGATCTGCGCCCGCAGGTGGAGCCGATGTGCCGCATCGTCGAGGCGCTGGGCCTGAGCATCCTGCGCGTACCTGGCGTGGAAGCCGATGATGTGATCGGTACGCTGGCGCTGCAGGGTCACCGCGACGGCCTGCACGTCACCATCTCCACCGGCGACAAGGACTTCGCCCAGCTGGTGCGCCCGGGCATCGAACTGGTCAACACCATGACCGGCAGCCGCATGGATTCGGACGCGGCGGTGATGGAAAAGTTCGGCGTGCGCGCCGACCAGATCGTCGACCTGCTGGCGCTGATGGGCGACACCGTGGACAACGTGCCCGGTGTGGAGAAGTGCGGGCCCAAGACCGCCGCCAAGTGGCTGGCCGAATACCAGACGCTGGATGGCGTGATGGCGGCCGCGCCGACCATGAAGGGCAAAATCGGCGAGAACCTGCGCGCCGCGCTGGAACGGCTGCCGCTCAACCGCGAGCTGGTCACCATCCGCACCGACGTGCCACTGGACGCCAGCCCGCAGACCCTGGCGATGCGCGACCCGGACGTGCCCACGCTGAGCGAGCTGTACCTGCGCTACGGCTTCACCCAGGCATTGAAGGAACTGGGTGGGCCGGTGGCCGCGCCGGCCGCCGCCAGCGATGCCCCGGTCAGCCTGCGCGGCACCGCCGCCGGCTACGCACGCGGCACGCCGGACGAGGCGGCCGCGCCGCTGGATGCGGCGCTGTCCGCGCCGGGTGAATACGAGACGGTGCTGACCACCGCACAGCTTGAAGACTGGGTGCAGCAGGCACAGGCCGCCGGGCTGATCGCCTTCGACACCGAGACCGATGCGCTGGACGCGATGCGCGCCAACCTGGTTGGCATCAGCCTGGCGGTGGAACCCGGCCGCGCCGCCTATATTCCGGTCGGCCACAACTACCCCGGGGCCCCGGCGCAGCTGCCGCTGGCGCAGGTGCTCGACGCGCTGCGCCCGCTGCTGGAAAGCCCGGACAAGAAGAAGCTCGGCCAGCACGGCAAGTACGACATGCACGTGCTGCGCCGCCATGGCATCGACGTGCGCGGTTACCACGACGACACCATGCTGGAGAGCTTCGTGCTCAACTCCACCGCCACCCGTCACGACATGGATTCGTTGGCGATGCGCTATCTGGGCTACAACACCATCAAGTTCGAGGACGTGGCCGGCAAGGGCGCCAAGCAGATCCCGTTCTCGCAGGTGGGCCTGGACGAGGCGGCACGCTACGCGGCCGAGGACGCCGACATCACCCTGCGCCTGCACCACGTGCTGCAACCGCAGCTGCAGGCGGTACCGTCGCTGGAGCGGGTGTACCGCGATATCGAAATGCCGCTGGTGCCGGTGCTGGCCCGGATCGAAGCCAACGGCGTGCACATCGACATGACCGAACTGCGCCGGCAGAGCCAGGACCTGAGCGTGCGGATGCTGGCCGCCCAGCAGAAGGCCACCGAACTGGCCGGGCACACCTTCAACCTGGATTCGCCCAAGCAGCTGCAGGCCGTGCTGTTCGACGAGCTCAAGCTGCCCGCGCTGGTGAAGACCCCCAAGGGCCAGCCCAGCACCAACGAAGAGGCGCTGGAGGCGATCGCCGAGCAGCACGAGCTGCCGCGGGTCATCCTGGAGTACCGCGGGCTGGCCAAGCTGCGCAGCACCTACACCGACAAGCTGCCGGAGATGGTCAACCCGGATACCGGCCGGGTCCACACCAGCTACCACCAGTCCGGCGCCGCCACCGGCCGGTTGTCGTCCTCGGACCCGAACCTGCAGAACATCCCGATCCGCACCGAGGACGGCCGCCGCATCCGCCGCGCCTTCGTGGCCCCGGCCGGGCGCAAGATCCTGGCCTGCGACTATTCCCAGATCGAACTGCGGATCATGGCCCACCTGTCCGAAGATCCGGGACTGGTGCGTGCCTTCGAGCAGGGCGTGGACGTGCACCGTGCCACCGCGGCCGAAGTGTTCGGGCGCGCGCTGGACGAGGTCACCCCCAACGAGCGCCGCGCCGCCAAGGCGATCAACTTCGGCCTGATGTACGGCATGAGCGCGTTCGGGCTGGCCCGCAACCTGGGCATCGACCGCGGCCAGGCCCAGGATTATGTGGCGCTGTACTTCAGCCGCTATCCGGGCGTGCGCGATTTCATGGAACGCATGCGCCAGCAGGCCCGTGACCAGGGCTATGTGGAAACCCTGGAGGGCCGCCGGCTGTACCTGAACGATATTCATGCACGTAACCAGGGCCTGCGCGCCGGGGCTGAACGCGCGGCGATCAATGCGCCGATGCAGGGGACGGCGGCGGACATCATCAAGCGCGCCATGGTGCGGGTGGACGACTGGCTGCAGGGGCAGGGCGACCAGGCCCGGATGATCCTGCAGGTGCACGATGAACTGGTGTTCGAAACCGAAAGTGATTTCCTGGAAACCTTGCGTTCCCAGGTGATTGAATTGATGTCGTCATCGGCCCAACTGCGCGTGCCGTTGGTGGTCGATGCCGGGGTTGGTGATAACTGGGACGAGGCACACTGAGACGGGAATCACAGCGGAAAAGCTGAATTGGACGGACTACATCCCATTAACTGACTCGTGGATGAATGTTTCCCTGATGGTGCTTGGATTAATTGGGCCCCTTCACGAACTATCAATGTTCGGGGTGCTTTTATAGACCTCGACAGGCGCAACGCCTGTTGTGGATCTCTCCCATCCCCTGGAGCAGATCTCGGAACGGGGGCTACTCCCCAAGCGCCCGTTCCCCGGCCCCGCTGACCTCCCCCTGGTCGGCGGGGCTTTTTATTTTGGGCATCCCAAACCGCACCCATTGCCTCCAGACCCCGCCCCGGCCCATGCTGGCTGCAGGTACCGGGGAGGCTGCAATGAGCGATCTGTTTACGATGGCCATGCCGTGGTGGGAATTCATGCTGCGCGCGGTGGTGGTGTACGTGGTGGTGCTGGGCATGGTGCGCCTGTCAGGCAAGCGCGCGCTGGGCCAGATCACCCCGTTCGATGTGCTGTTGATCGTGCTGCTCGGCAACGCGGTACAGAACGCCCTGCTCGGCCAGGACACCTCACTGGCGGGCGGGCTGCTGCTGGCCGCCACCCTGATCACCATCAACTACGCGGTGGGCTGGCTGAGCACGCGCAGCCGCCGCATTGAACGGCTGGTGGAAGGCGAGCCGGTGCTGATCGCCCGCGATGGCAAGCTGCTGGCCTCGGTGCTGAAGCGCGAACTGGTCACGCCCACCGACTTCGACGCCGCGCTGCGTCAGCAGGGCTGTCTGGACATCAGCGAAGTGGAAATGGCGCTGCTGGAGATCAACGGCCACATCACCATCGTGCCCAAGCGGTAACGCCTCACACCCAATCGCGCGGCACCAGATAATCGGCCAGGCGCGCTTCATCGCTGCCCGATTCGGGCTGGAAACCATATTCCCAGCGTACCCGCGGCGGCAGGCTCATCAGGATGCTCTCGCTGCGCCCGCCGCTCTGCAACCCGAACAGGGTGCCGCGGTCGTAGACCAGGTTGAACTCGACGTAGCGGCCACGCCGGTACAGCTGGAACTCGCGTTCGCGCTCGCCGTAGGCGGTGTCCTTGCGGCGCTCGACGAGCGGCAGGTAGGCGTCCAGGAAGCCATCGCCGACCGCAAGCAGGTAGGCGAAATCACGCTCGAAATCGCCATGCAGATCGTCGAAGAACAGCCCGCCCACGCCGCGCGTTTCATTGCGGTGGCGCAGGAAGAAATACTCATCGCACCAGCGCTTGTGCGCGGCGTAGCGTTCTTCGCCGAACGGTGCACACAGATCGCGTGCCACCCCATGCCAGTGCTGCACGTCTTCATCGAACGGATAGAACGGGGTGAGATCGAAGCCGCCGCCGAACCATGAGGCCACTTCCACGCCATCGCGCTCGGCGCGGAAATAGCGCACGTTGGCATGCGTGGTGGGCAGGTACGGGTTGGCCGGGTGGAACACCAGCGATACCCCGGTGGCCCGCCACGAGGCACCGGCCAGTTCGGGCCGGTTGGCCGAAGCCGATGGCGGCAGGCGCGTGCCGGCCACGTCGGAGAAGCCGATACCGGCCTGCTCGAACACCGCGCCATCGCGCAGGATGCGGGTACGGCCGCCGCCGCCTTCGGCCCGCTGCCAGACATCTTCGGCAAACCGGGCCTGGCCATCGGCGCCCTCGATGGCCGCACAGATGCGGTTCTGCAGGTCGGTCAGGTAGCTGCGTACGCGCTCGAATTCGTTCATGGCGGTACTTTACCGCAGCCCTGTATCGATGCTCAGTCGCCCTTGCGATTGCGGCGCGCGGAGGCTGGCGCAGTGTCGCTGCCGGCATCGGCATCGGCGTCATCTTCGGCCGCTTCGGCCTCCGCCGCCAGGCGCTCGGCCAGGCCTTCCAGATCGGCGCCCAGTTTCAACGCTTCCCAGTTGCGGGTGGCATGCACATCGCAGGCCACGTGGGTGCCTTTGCCATCGCGCTGGCACAGCTGCTGGATCGACGCCGGAATGGCGTCATCGCCGGTGTGTTGATAGACCGTGGCGAGGTTTTCGCAGCCTTCGCGCACGCCGGCCGTGCACAGCTTGAGGTAGTAGGGGGCGGCGTCGGCCCAGCGCTCGCCGAGTGCCAGGTGGTGGCCAGCGGCATTGCAGCCCTGCAGCTTGCCCGCGTCGCAGCAATCACGCGCGCCCTGTGCCGTGCCTGCGGCCGGGCAGTCCAGGGGCAGCCGGGTTTCCACGAACACCACCGGCGGCGCGCACTGGGTGGGCCCGCCGCTGCGGCGATAGCGGCTGTACTGGTTCCAGCTGTCGCTGCCGACCAGGTCGCTATTGGCGAGGCGCTGGAACACGAAGTCGCCGCCCTTGTCGTGGCGAACCCGAACGTCGCCGGCTTCCAGCCGCGCACGCAGCCCGCCGCCAAGGCCGGTGTCGACCAGACCGCCATCGCCGAACGCAAGCTGGTCGATCAAGCCCCGCTCAGCGGTGTAGGTGCCGCAGGGAAGCACGGTGACCGGCACGGTGACCAGCTCGCGCGCACTGAGCGAAGCCAGTGGTGCGGCCTGTTCGCAGGCACGCGGGTCTTTGCCACGGCTGCAGGCCCGTTGCAGGGCATCGCGCGCATCGGCCAGCCGGCCGGCGTCCCACAGGGCGGCCGCTGCCTTGGTGCAGAACGTGCCGGTGCGCTGGGCGCGGCACAGGCCGGTGATTTCATCGAGCTGGGCGGCCGGCAGCGGGGCGGCGACGCTGTTTCCCAGCGCGCCCATCAGGGCCTTGGCCATCGCTTTGGCCATGGCCTCGCCGGCCGCCTGCTGGCAGGCCGCTTCGTCGTACTTGCCGGAGCTGGGCTTGCACACGTCCGGTTCGGCCAGGTCCGGGTCTTCATCGGCCGGTGTAGCAGCACGGGTGGCCGCGCGCGCTTCGGAGTCATAATTGCCGAGCAGGCGGCTGCAGGCGGCGGGCACGTCTTCGTCGCACCACTGGCGCAGCTTGTCGTTGCTGGCGAAGGTCATATCGGTCATGCACGAGGCGATCTCGGCGCGGCAGGTGTTCGGTGCGAACACGGTGACCGGGCGGCAGGTGGCCGGGGTGACCAACGCGTATTCGTTGACGCCGTCACTGAGGTGGCGGCCGCCCTCGCTCAGGGTCAGCGTGCTGATGCCACCACTGTCGAGGTCGGCCATCTTCAATTCGTTGCCGAGCCGGTGCACCAGGTAGGGTTCCGGGGCCATGCCGGGGATCTGGCGCACACCCTGGTTGGGGCTCTCAAGGGTGATGGTGGTGCCGGTATCGTCGGCCTTGAAGGTGCCGCACAGCAGCGACTGAGCCGAGGCCGGAAGGCTGGCACCGGCCAGCACGGCGAACACGGCGGTGCGCCAACCGTTGAGACGGCGGGAGGGGAGAGCAGGAGCGGTCACGGCAACATCCTTGAAGAAATCAGAAACCACCGGCTCAGCGGCGGAAATAGGCCTGCACGTCCGCGCGCAGCAGGCGCACTACCAGCCAGCCGTGCAGCGCGGCGAAGGCCACGGAGGTCAACAGCATGGTGCTGGTGAACAGCAGGCGCTGCAGTTGCAGTTCCATGCGCAGTTCGCGCATGTCGGCCGTCGGCGATTCGGCGGGCAGGAAGGCCAGCAGGTGGCGGAAGATATCGTCGAACAGCCAGGTGCCGACGAAGTTGGACAGCGCAGTCAACACCAGCAGCACGATGAACAGCCACAGCGCCCAGCGGTGGCGGTACAGCAGGCCCCAACTGGCGGCGATACCGGCAATGGAGGTGAGCAGCATCGCAACACTGAACGCCACCATGTGCGATCCCAGCCAGTGCAGCGCCGGTGGCATCCAGGTCAGATCCTCATCGTGCAGCAGCGTCTGCAACCACTCGGCCCGCGACAGCGGCGCGGCCACCAGGGCCGCCACCGCCCAGCTCAACGCGGAAACGATGCAGACCAGCAGCACCGATTTGGCCACCGGCGCCAGGAACTTCGGCGGCGCGTCGGGATCCACGCGGGGCGTGGCGTTGGGCAGATGCGGCGGAGGGAGGGATGACATCCGGTGTCCTGGTAGGTGGGCGGCGGCCGTCAGGTCGTCGCCAGCGCGTGCGCGGCCGCGGGCAGGATATGGCCTGCGCCCAGGAGTGCCAAGGGGTATCCGCGGCCGGTGCTGTCGGAATTGACCGCGGCGACGATCTCGATCGGCGCCGCGTCAGGGTTCATCCCGCCTGAGACTTACTTCAGGTTGGTTTCGAACAGCTTGAGGATGCGCTTGTACTGGTCCAGCCACGAATCCGGACGGACATAGCCGTGGCGTTCCAGCGGGTACGGCGCGATCGACCAGTTGTCCTTGTGCAGCTCGATCAGCTTCTGGGTCAGGTTGACCGAGTCCTGGAAGAACACGTTGTCATCCATCATCCCGTGGGCGATCAGCAGGTTGTCCTGCAGGCCCTCGGCGTACTCGATCGGCGAGGACTTGCGGTAGGCCTCCGGGTCGATGTCCGGGGTGTTGAGGATGTTGGCGGTGTAGCCGTGGTTGTACTGGTGCCAATCCACCACCGGGCGCAGCGCGGCACCGGCCTTGAACGTGCCCGGCGAGCGGAACAGCGCCATGAAGGTCATGAAGCCGCCGTAGGAACCGCCGTAGATGCCGGCATGGTCGCGATCACCCTGCCGGGTGGTGACCAGCCAGTCCAGGCCGTCCTTGTAGTCTTCCAGTTCCGGGTGGCCCATGTTGCGGTAGATCGCCGTGCGCCAGTCGCGGCCGTAGCCCTCGCTGCCGCGGTAATCCATGTCCAGCACGATGTAGCCCTGCTGCACCAGCAGGTTGTGGAACATCTGCTCGCGGAAGTAGGCCGGGTAGCGCTGGTGCACGTTCTGCAGGTAACCGGCACCGTGCACGAACATGGCGATCGGATACTGCTTGCCCGGCTCCATGGTTTCCGGGCCGTAATACTTGGCCCAGACCACGCCGGCACCGTGCTTGGACGGCACCTGCACCAGCTTGGGCTGGATCCACTCGCGCGCCTTGAAGGCGGCACTGCGGGTATCGGTGAGCACGCGGGCCTGGCCACCGCTGGTGGGCACCACGGCCAGCTGCGTCGGCAGGTAGGCGCCGGAGTAGCGCACCAGCAGCTGCTGGCCGTCCGGGGACAGCGAGAAATCTTCCACGCCATTGAGCGTGGTCAGCTCACGCACCTGCTTGCTGGCGTTGTCCACCGCGCACACTTCGTAGTCGCCCGGCGTCTGCTGGTTGCACAGGAAGTAGAAGCCGCGGCCATCGGCGCTGGGCACCGGCATCGAGGTTTCCCACTTGCCACCGGTCAGCGCCACCGGCTTGGCGGTGCCCTGCTGGGTGTACAGGTGCGAATAACCGGATTCTTCGGACAGCAGCCACAGCGTGCGGTTGTCGTTGGACCAGCCGAAATCGTTGAAGCCCCAGTTGATCCAGGCGTTGTCGGTCAGCCGGTGGCGGTTTTCCAGCTTGCCGCCGCTGGCGCTGACGCTGGTGATCCAGCGGTCCTTGTTGTCGTTGGCGCGCAGCATGATCGCGGCCTGCTGGCCATCGGCGCTCCAGCGGATGCCGGGGCTGCCCGGGCCGGCCAGCAGTTCCAGCGGGCGGTTGCCCTTCAGGACGTCCTTGCCGGCGGCTTTGCGCAGCGCCGCCAGCGGATCGGTGCCGATGCCCGGCAGGCCATCCAGCGACAGCGGCTTGACCGTGCCCGTGACGGCATCGACCAGCCAGAATGCGTGCGGCTCCGGATCGTTGCGACCGACCCGGGTGCGGGTGTCTTCGAATTCCTCGTAACCGGACTCGGTCACGTACTTGGGCATCTTGCCGCCGCGGCCTTCATCGAAGCCCTTCGGCTTGGTCACCACGATCAGGCTGCGCGCATCCGGCGACAGCGCGCTGTCGACGATCTCCACCTCGGCGCCCAGGTACACCGGGCCCGGTGCACGGGTGCTGTCGGCACGGCGCCAGCTGGCTTCCTGCTGCTTGAGCGCATCGCGCTGCGCGCGGTCGTTGCGCAGCGTGGCCAGCGTGCGCATCTGCTGGTCGCGCAGCACATCGGCCTTGGGCGCATCGTCGGGGTTCTTCTCGGCCTTCAGGCTGGCCACCTGCTGCACGCCGGCTGCGGCGGTCCAATGGAACCAGTCCTGCCCGGTGCGCCAGATCACGCCGCCGTCGCGGGCGAAATTGACCGCGCTGGATTTCTCGGTGCTGCGGGTGAGCTGGGTCAACGCGCCGCTGCGCAGGTCACGCAGGAACACGTCGCCATTGCGCACGAACACCGAACGCTGGCGCGCGCTGTCATACACCGGGCTGTCCACGTCCAGGCTGCCGCGCTGGTCGTCGCCGACCTGCGCCGCGACGCCGCCGGCGACCGGCTGGCGGAAGGTGTCGCGGACCGGGCTGCCGGTGCGCTTGAGCTGGTACTCCACCTGCTGGCTGTTCCAGGACCACCACGCGCTCTCGACCGGCGGGCCGATCCAGTCCGGGTCGGCCATGGCCTGCTCGATGGTGATCGGCGTCGGCGCCGCATGGGCCGTGCCGCCGAGAGCGGCGAGCAGTAGCAGGGACAAGGGCAGCGTTCTGGGCATTGCGGGCGGCACCATAGTGGAAAACCCCGCAAGCGTAGCAGCCGTCAGGGCTGGGGGAAGGGGCCACAGGTCATGGAGACAGGATCGGAAGAACCCGTGTGACCTCCAACAAGGCATCATGACCGCTGGATCGGAGGGAACCGCCATGTACAGCTATGACTACACCATTTCCCTGGGTGTCCGTCACCCCACTGCGGTCAGCGCCGACATCGCTTCCGGACTGGGCCTGGAGCCGTATTTTTTTCGGGATGTGGGCACCGACCTTCACGGTGCCGATGGAGTCCTGATCCGCGTGCAGGCGTTTACCTGGGCCTTGTTCAAGCTGCCAGATGGCAAGGACGGTTGGCTGATGGATGCGTGGCCGGCGGTGGTTGACCTGCTGCGATCCCGCGCCGAGGCGATCACCGCGTTGGCGCAGCAGGGTGCCGAGATCGGCCTGAGGATCGGCCTTTTTGGCCATCGCCACGGGACATGGGCCGGGTTCACGCTGGATGACGATCTGGTAAGGCTGTTGGCAGACCTGCGGATCGGATTCCAGCTGGAAACCTATTTTCCCGACGAGCCGGATCTGGCCACCAGCGAAGAAGCCACGCAGTAGCGGCGGCGACCCGGCAGAAGCATCCGCCAAGCTTGAATCCCTCCACCTGCGACATATTGCTGCAGTGCGGCACTGGGTCGCATATGCCTTTAACGAATACCGGCCCAGACTGGTGCGGATTCCAGAAATCTGCCGGAGGCGTCTCGTGGACGCGTTGTTGTTGTCACGGATCCAGTTCGGGTTCGTCATCAGTTTCCATGTGCTGTTTCCCGCCTTCACCATCGGCACGGCCAGCTGGCTGGCGTTCGTGGAATCGCGCTGGCTGCGTACCGGCAATCCGGTCTGGCGCGAGCTGTATTTCTTCTGGCAGAAGATCTTCGCGGTGTCCTTCGGCATGGGCGTGGTCAGTGGCATCGTCATGGCCTTCCAGTTCGGCACCAACTGGCCGCGGCTCAGTGAAGTGGCCGGCAGCATCATCGGCCCGTTGCTCACCTATGAAGTGCTCACCGCCTTCTTCCTGGAAGCCAGTTTCCTGGGCGTGATGATGTTCGGCTGGGGCAAGGTATCCCCGCGCCTGCACTTCTTCTCCACCTGCATGGTGGCGCTGGGTACGCTGTTCTCCACGTTCTGGATTCTGTCCTCCAACAGCTGGCTGCACACGCCGGCCGGCTACTCGATGATCGACGGCATCGTGCACCCGCAGGACTGGTGGAAGATCGTCTTCAATCCCTCCTTCCCGTACCGGCTGGCGCACATGGCGCTGGGCTCGTTCATCACCACCTGTTTCGTCATCGGTGGGGTCGGCGCGTGGTATCTGCGCAAGGATGTCCATCGCGAGGCCGGGCGCAAGATGCTTCTGGCCGCGGTCGGCTTCGCCGCGCTCACCGTGCCGGTGCAGATCTTCGTCGGCGACATGCATGGCCTGAACACGCTTGAGCACCAGCCGATGAAGGTCGCGGCGATGGAAGCGCACTGGCGCAGCGAAGGCGAGGGCAAGGGCGTGCCGCTGGTGGTGTTCGCGCTGCCCAATGAGAAGGCCGAGCGCAACGACTATGAAATCGCCATCCCGCGGCTGGGCAGCCTGATCCTGACCCACTCGCTGGACGGCACCTTCGACCCGCTCACCTCGGTGCCGGCCAGCGACCGACCGCCGGTGACGCCGGTGTTCTTCGCGTTCCGCATCATGGTCGGCCTGGGCACGCTGATGCTGCTGCTGGCCTGGGTGTCGGCGTTCCAGTGGTGGCGCGGCAAGCTGCTGCAGTCGCGCTGGCTGATCCGGGGCTGGAACTGGATGCTGCCCAGCGGCTTCATCGCACTGCTATCGGGCTGGTTCGTCACCGAAATGGGGCGCCAGCCGTGGGTGGTCTACGGCGTGCTGCGTACGGCCGATGCGGTGGGCCCGCAGAGCGCATGGATGACCGCGTTGTCGCTGGGCATCTACGTTGTCGGTTATGCCTTCGTATTCGGCTGGGGCATCTGGTACCTGGCCAAGATCATCCGCAGCGGCCCCAAGCCGCACGAACCGGCCCCCGCCCTGGATGCGGGCAGCCACACCCCGGCGCGGCCGCTGTCCGGTGCCGATGAACCGCTGGAGGAGCGCTGACATGGACATGACCACCTGGCTGCCCGTGGCCTGGTTTGCGGTGATTGGTTTTGGCGTGCTGATGTACGTGGTGCTGGATGGCTTCGTGCTCGGCATCGGCATCCTGGCGCCGATGGCCGAGGACGAACACCAGCTCGACATCATGATGAACACCGCCGCGCCGATCTGGGATGGCAACGAAACCTGGCTGGTGCTCGGCGGGGCCGGGCTGATGGCGGCCTTCCCCAAGGCGTATGCGGCCATGCTCTCGGCGCTGTACCTGCCGGTGCTGCTGCTGGTGGTGGCGCTGGTGTTCCGCGGCGTCGCCTTCGAGTTCCGTTTCAAGGCACACCGCTCGCGGCGGCTGTGGAGCGTGGCCTTCGGGCTGGGTTCGCTGCTGGCCGCCTTCGCCCAAGGGGTCATTCTCGGCGCGCTGGTGGAGGGCCTGCAGGTGGTGGATGGCCGCTATGTCGGCGGTGCCTTCAGCTGGTTCAGTCCGTTCTCGATGTTGACCGGGGTGGCGGTGGTGTTCGGCTACGCGCTGTTGGGCAGCACCTGGCTGATCCTCAAGACCGAAGGCCGCGAACAGGCCATGGCGCGCGCATTGACGCGGCCGCTGGTGGTGGCGGTGATCGTGTTCATGGGCCTGGTCAGCACCTGGCTGCCGTTCCTGGATTCACGCCTGATGGCGCGCTGGTTCAGCGATGGCAACTTCTGGTGGTTGTCGCCGGTGCCGCTGTTGACCCTGGCCGTGGCCGTGGCGCTGTGGCGCAGTGCCATGCACCCTCGCCGGGACCTGCCGCCGTTCCTGCTGACCCTGGCGTTGTTCATTCTGGGCTTCATCGGCCTGGTGCTGGGCATGTGGCCCTACCTGCTGCCGCCCAGCATGACCCTGTGGCAGGCGGCGGCGCCGGCCTCCTCGCTGGGCTTCACGTTCGTCGGCCTGGTGGTGCTGCTGCCGGTGATCCTGGGCTATACGGCGTGGTCGTACCGGGTGTTCCGCGGCAAGGTTACGGCCGATGCGGGGTATCACTGAGCGCGGTGGTGTTTCAGGCGTGCAGGCCTTCGATTTCCACCAGCAGTTCGGCCCGGCACACTTCGGCGTGCAGCACCACGAAGGCTGGTGCGCCCGGCAGCGTCGCCATCCGTGCCGCCACCGCCGGCATGTCCTCGGCGCGGCGCACATACACCTTCAACACCGAGCCGGCGCCCAGCTGCGGTGACAACGCGGGCCGCTGGCGGCGCGCCGCATCGACCAGGCTCTGCAGGTTGGTCAGCGTCTCGTTGAGCTGTTCATCCACCGCCTCGCTGTGCTGGGACACATGGCCCACGATCGCCGCCGTGCCCGACTGCAGCAGCGGCAGCCCGGTCGCCGGCGGTGCCAGCAACGCGCGCGAGAAACTCGGCGATTGCGGCCCGTACTGGCGCGGGTAGCGGAACGCGCTCACCTGGCGTGGGTTTTCCAGCGGCTGCCCCGGTTCGCGCCCGGCCAGCCAATACACCTGCAGGCGGCGGTCGCCGTCGAAACGCCCGATGCAGGTCGCCGCCGGCAACGCGGCCTCGTCCAGTTCGCGCAACCCGCGGACGCGGCCGACGCAGAAGCGCCGGTAGCGCTCCTGGTCGCCCTCACCCTCGGTGACGGCGTCGAGGTAGTTCCAGGTCCGCAACAGGTGCGGGAATCCACAACGGGACAGGAAGCTGCTCATCCGCGCGTAGGCATCGGCCGCGGCGGCCTCGATATCGCCGTCGACCTCCTCGATCTCCAGCACCCCGAACAGCAGCGCGGCGTTGTGTGCCCAGCGCACGTCGTCGGTGACGCCGTGTTCGACCGGGTGGCTGCTGCGCCAGATCTCGATCTGCGCCGGGCCGCATTCAGCCAGCGGCACCTGCACCTGGCGCGGGTCGGGCAGCGAGGCCGCGCGCGCGCCGAAGCTGAACACCGCCAGCGTGCACGGGTCAGCCAATGCCGCCCCGGCCTGGTCGGCCGCCGCATAGTGCGCGCTGAACAACGGCGCGGTGGGAATCGAAGCGACCTGCGCCGCTGGCGCCGTGTGGATCGTGCTGCTCATTTCAGATTGTGAATGCTGCCAGTGCCGAGGTTGTCATGATAGCGTGCGCTCCTTTCACGGCGTCCCTGCGGGTGCCGGACGATGTTGAAGCCGGGCGCGGGGCGGCGTGAATGATCGAGTTTTCAGTAATGGAGTGGTCGGCGTGGGCGCCAGGCCTGACCAGCCGCGAGGCGTGGCAGTCCTGGGCGCAGGCACCGACCTTGCCGCACGGCGAGGACACCCCCGCATTGGCCGAGATTCCGGCCATGCAGCGGCGTCGTATCGAACGCCTGGGGCGCATGGCCATCCAGGCCGCCTGCTGGTGCGAGCAACCCGATGACGCCGGCCAGGTGCCGCTGGTGTTCGCCTCGCGGCACGGCGACGTTGCCCGCTCGATGGAACTGCTGGACACCTTGAGCAACGACAGCGGCATGTCGCCCACCGCCTTCGGGCTGTCGGTGCACAACGCCGTGGCGGCGCTGTATTCGATCGCCCGTGGCCACCGCGGCAACTACCTGGCCCTGGCCGCTGGCCGCGCCACGGTCGAGGCGGCGTGCGTGGAAGCGTTCGGCCTGCTTGCCGATGGCGCGCCGGAAGTGCGCGTGGTGGTCTACGAATCGCCGCTGCCGCCGATCTACAGCGATTTCGCCGACGAGCCGGACCCGTACTTCGCCTGGTGCTGGCGGCTGGGCAAGGCCGACCGCCCGGGCACCCGGATCTCGCTGGGCTGGGACCCCGCCACGGCCGACAGTGGCCCCGGCGCCTTGCCGCACAGCCTGGACGCGTTGCGCTTCCTGCTGTCCGGCCAGCCCGCGCTGCAGTTCAGCAGCGACGGCCAGCAATGGACCTGGCAGCGCCATGGCTGAGCGCTGGGCCCGCCTCGACCATGCCTGGCGGGTGCTGGGCACCGGGCTGAGTTTTGCCGTCTTCGGGATCGGCGGGCTGCTGCTGGGCGGGCTGCTGTTCCCGCTGCTGTTTCTGGTGCGCGACACCGCGCGCCGGCAACGGCTGGCGCGGCGGCTGGTCCAGTTCAGTTTCGCCAGCCATGTCGGGCTGATGCACCGGCTGGGGGTGATGACCTATGAAATCCGTGGCGGCGAACGCCTGCAGCGCGACGGCCTGCTGATCCTGGCCAACCACCCGACCCTGATCGATGTGGTGCTGCTGATCGCCCAGCTGCCCAACGCCGACTGCGTGGTGAAACGGGCCGTGGCCTGCAATCCGTTCATGCGTGGGCCGGTCCGCGCCGCCGGCTATGTGTCCAATGACGACGGTGCCGGGCTGATCGATGACTGCATCGCCGCGGTCAAGGCCGGCGGCACCCTGGTGATCTTCCCGGAAGGCACCCGCAGCGTGCCGGGACAGCCGCTGCGCCTGCAGCGCGGGGCCGCCAATATCGCCGTGCGCGGCCGGCTGGACATCACCCCGGTCACCATCCGCTGCAGCCCGCCTACACTGACCAAGGGCCAGAAATGGTATCGTGTGCCCTCACGGCGCTTTCACGTTCAGCTGGAAGTCGGGGAAGATATCCCGATTGCCCCGTTCCTGACGGGGACCGACGACCCGCCCAGGGGGGATGCCTTGGCGGCCAGGCGTGTGACCGATCATCTTGCCCATTACTTCGATACCGCTGGAGAACCGAGCCGTGCAGGCACTTGAGCACGAGATCAAGGAATTGATCATTTCATCGCTTTCGCTGGAAGACATCACTCCTGACGATATCGATCCGGCGGCTCCCCTGTTTGTCGAGGGGCTGGGCCTGGATTCGATTGACGCGCTTGAACTTGGATTGGCCCTGCAGAAAAAGTACGGTGTCAGCCTGTCCGCGGACTCGGAAGAGACCCGTCGCCATTTTTCCAGCGTGCGTGCATTGAGCGAGTTTGTCGCCGCACGCCAGCCGACGTAACGCTGCGTCAGGATTTGCCATGACCAAGACCGAACTTTTCGAGCGTATCGTCAAGATCCTCAAGGACAGCTTTGAGATCGAGCCGACCCGCATCACCCCCGAGGCGCGTCTGTACGACGACCTGGACATCGACAGCATCGACGCTGTCGACCTGATCGTGCAGCTCAAGCCGCTGCTCGGCCGCAACCTGCAGCCGGAAGCCTTCAAGGCGGTCCGCACCGTGCAGGACATCGTGGATGTGGTGCATGGGCTGCTGCCCGGGCAAGCGGCCGCCTGACGGCTGCCGCTGAAGACTGACCATGGTCCGGGTCCGCGTCGCGGCGTTTGCGGTGCTGTCGCTGGCCTACCCGGTGGTGGTGTACCTGTCGCTGGGCCGTTTCGAGCCACGCTGGCTGTCGCTGCTGCTGTTCGGCCTGGCCGCGCTGCGCGCGCTGACCACCCGTCAGCCGGTGTGGTGGGTGGCCGCGATGGGCACCGGGGTGCTGGCGCTGGTCGCCACCGCCTTCAACCAGGCCTTGCCGTTGAAGCTGTACCCGGCGCTGGTGAATGCGGTGATGCTGGTGATCTTCGCCACCAGCCTGCGCTTCCCGCCCAGCGCGGTGGAACGCCTGGCGCGTCTCGGTGAACCGGACCTGCCGCCCTTTGCGGTGATCTATACGCGCCGCGTCACCTGGGTGTGGTGCGGTTTCTTCGTTCTCAATGGGGGCCTGGCCCTGGCAACGGCGCTGTGGGCGTCCAACCAGGTCTGGGCGCTGTACAACGGATTGTTGGCCTACCTGATGATGGGTGTTCTGTTTGCCGGTGAATGGCTGGTGCGACTGCGGGTGAAAGCGGCGCACGCGCATGGCTGAGTGGATCGCACTGGACCAGCTGGCGCTGCGGCCGCACCCGGCGCGCGTGGTCGGTATCGACGCGGGCGGTGCACCCGTCACCCACCCGCAGTTCCGCGCGCAGGTGCTGCGCTGGCAGCAGGCCTTCGCGCGCGCCCCGGGGCGCGACTGGGCCCTGTACTTCGATGACACGCTGGCCTTTGCCGCCGCCCTGCTGGGCGCGTGGCACGCTGGCAAGCGGGTGTTTCTTGGCGGCGACAGCCTGCCGGCCACCCTGGAAGGGCTGAGCCCGCGCGTGGCCGGCTTCGCCGGTGACGTGCCGGCGCGCTGGACCCCACTGCAGGCCGATGCCGAGGTGGGCCCGGCCACGGTGCTGCAGGCGCTGGACGAAGACGAGCTGGAACTGGTGGTGTTCACCTCCGGCAGCACCGGCGCGCCCAGTGCGATCGTCAAACGCATGCGCCAGCTGACCCGCGAAGTGGATGCGCTGCAGGCCGCCTTCGGCGAACAGCTGGAAGGCGCGCAGGTGCACGGCACGGTCTCGCACCAGCACATCTACGGCCTGCTGTTCCGGGTGCTGTGGCCGCTGGTGGCCGGGCGCCCGATCCAGCCGCGTCGCTTCTTCCACGAAGACCTGGTCAGCGCGCTGGCGCAGCAGCCTTCGGTGCTGGTGGCCACCCCGGCCCACCTCAAGCGCCTGCCCGAGCAGCTGGACTGGTCCGCGCTGGCCGGCCAGCTGCGCGCGGTGTTTTCCTCCGGTGGGCCGCTGCCCGAGGACGCGGCCCTGCAGGCACGCGCGCTGCTCGGCGTGGCCCCGACCGAAGTGTTCGGCAGCAGCGAAACCGGCGGTATCGCCTGGCGTCGCTGGAGTGCCGAACAGCCGCAGTGGCACCCGCTGCCGGGCGTGTCCTGGCGGATCGACGATGGCTGCCTGGCGGTGTCCTCGCCGCACCTGGAGAGCGCTGCCTGGTGGCAGACCCAGGACCGGGTGGTGGCCGATGCCGGGCGCAGTTTCCGCCTGCTCGGTCGCGCCGACCGCATCGTCAAGATTGAAGAGCGCCGGGTCTCGCTGGATGCACTGGAACAGCAGCTGCGCGGCCATGCGCAGGTGCAGGACGTGCGCGTGCTGGTGCTGCCGGGCGCCCGTGAGCAGCTGGCCGCCGTGGTGGTGCCGGCGCAGCCGGGCGTAGCGCAGTGGGACGAGGCCGAGCGTCGTCGCCATGCGCAGGCGCTCGGCGCGCATCTGGCGCACAGCCACGATGCGGTGACCCGGCCACGGCGCTGGCGCTTCGTCGATGAACTGCCGATCAATGCGCAGGGCAAAGTCACCGCAGCGGCGCTGGCCGCGCTGTTCCGGCCGCTGCTGCCGGCGGCCCAGTGGCAGCAGCGCGAGGCCAACCATGCCGTGCTGGAACTGCCGCTGGACCCGGAGCTGGTCGCCTTCGACGGTCACTTCCCGCAGGCGCGTATCCTGCCCGGCGTGGTCCAGCTGGACTGGGCGATCCACTACGGGCGTGAAGCCTTCACGATGCCGCCGCTTTTCGAACGCATGGACGCGCTGAAGTTCCAGCATGTCGCGCGCCCGGGCGATCGCCTGCAGTTGCGCCTGGACTGGGACGCGGTGAAATCGGTGCTCAGCTTCCGCTACGTGTCCGACCACGGCGTGCACGCCAGCGGCCGGGTGGTGTTCGGCGATGCGTGAAACCCCTGGCATCGATCTGCCGGCGGCCGCCTTCGCGCCGCTGGTGGTGATTCCCGTGTACGACCACGAACACGCGATCGGCGCGGTGGTGCGTGGCGTGCTGGCCAGCGGCGTGCCGTGCCTGCTGGTGGATGATGGCTCGCAGCCGTCCTGCGCCCGCGTGCTGGACGCGTTGGCACAGGCGCATGCGCCGCAGGTGGCCTTGCTGCGCCTGCCGCGCAACCAGGGCAAGGGCGGGGCGATGCTGGCCGGGTTCGCCGAGGCCGCGCGGCGCGGGCACAGCCACGTGCTGCAGATCGACGCCGATGGCCAGCACGACAGCGCCGATATCCCACGCTTCATCGCCCTGGCCCAGGCGCACCCGCAGGCGGTGATCTGCGGTATTCCGGCCTATGACGCCAGCGTGCCCAAGGCGCGCCTGTACGGTCGCTACGCCACCCATATCTGGGTCTGGATCAATACCTTGTCGCTGCACATCCGCGATTCGATGTGCGGGTTCCGGGTCTATCCGCTGGCACCGGTGACACGCCTGGTGGGCGAGGAAACCATCGGCCGGCGCATGGATTTCGACAGCGAGATCCTGGTGCGGCTGTTCTGGCGCAACGTGGCGGTGATCAGCGTGCCCACCCGGGTCACCTATCCCAGCGATGGCGTGTCGCACTTCGATGTGTGGCGCGACAACGTGCGCATCAGCTGCATGCACACGCGCCTGTTCTTCGGCATGCTGCGCCGCGCGCCGCGTCTGCTCTGGCAACGCACCGTGGCTGCAGGCCGATGAGCACGCCTGCCTCCAACGGCAGCCCGCACTGGGCCGATCTTGGCGAAACCACGTCGGCCGCCGGGGTGTTGTTCCTGTGCTGGGTGCACCGCTGGTTCGGGCGCTGGCCCTTCCGGCTGTGCGTCTACCCGGTGGTGCTGTGCCACTGGTTGGGCAACCGCGTGGCACGCCAGTCCTCGATGCAGTACCTGCAGCGGCTGCAGGCCCACACCGGTGTGCTCGGCGCTGCCCCCGGCCGCTGGCAGAGCCTGAAACACTTCGCGCTGTTCGCCGATACCCTGCTGGACAAGCTGCTCGGCCTGGGCGGGCGCTATCCGCCCGAACGCATCCGCCTGCAGCGCGACCTGATGCTGGAAAAGATCGCACGCCGCGAGGGCGGGTTGATCCTCACCGCGCACATCGGCTGCCTGGAGCTGTGCCAGGTGCTGGCCGAACAGGTCCCCGGTTTCCGCATCACCGTGCTGGTGCACACCGCGCACGCGCAACGCTTCAACCGGTTGATGCAGCGGCTGGATCCGCTGGCGTCGGTGGAGCTCATGCAGGTCACCGACATGGGCCCGGCCACCGCAGTGGAACTGCAGCGCCGGGTCAAAGAGGGCGGCTTCGTGGCCATCGTCGGCGACCGCGTGCCGCTGCGTGGCGGGCGTACCGTGCCGGCACCGTTCCTGGGCCATGTGGCGCAGTTCCCGATCGGCGCCTACGTGCTGGCCTCCGCGCTGGCCTGCCCGGTGTACACCATGGCCTGCCTGCACGACGGCGACGGCTACCGTGTGCGCTTCGAGCATTTCAGCGACCGCATCGTGCTGCCGCGCGGCTCGCGTGACGCCGCGCTGACTGCGCAGGCCGAACATTTCGCCCGGTGGCTGGAAGTTCAGGTCACCCAGGCACCCTTGGACTGGTTCAATTTCTTCCCCTTCTGGGATCAGGCATCTCATGGCAAGTAAGTCACCCGATATCCGCTTCGGCGATGCGCCGCTGACCATCGAAGACGTGGTCGCGCTGTCGCAGCGCCAGGCCCAGGCCGTGGTCAGCGACGACCCGGCCTTCCAGGCGCGCATCCAGAAGGGGGCCGACTTCCTCGACCGCCTGCTGCGCGAGGACGGCGTCATCTACGGGGTGACCACCGGCTACGGCGATTCGTGCACGGTCAACATCCCGCCGGCGCTGGTGGCCGAACTGCCGCACCACCTGTTCACCTACCACGGCTGCGGCCTCGGCCGGTTCCTGGACCCGCAGGAGACCCGCGCGGTGATCGCCGCGCGTCTGGCCTCGCTGGTACGCGGCATGTCCGGCGTGAGCCATCCGCTGCTGCAGGGCCTGGCCACGCTGCTGCGCCACGATGTGCTGCCGCTGATCCCGGCTGAAGGCTCGGTCGGCGCCAGTGGCGACCTCACCCCGCTGTCCTACGTGGCTGCGGTGCTGTGTGGCGAGCGCGAGGTGATGTACCAGGGCGCGCGCCGCCCGGCAGCCGAGGTGCTGGCCGAGATCGGCATGACCCCGCTGCGGCTGCGCCCCAAGGAAGGCCTGGCGATCATGAACGGCACCGCCGTGATGACCGCGCTGGCCTGCCTGGCCTATGACCGCGCCGACTACCTGACCAAGCTGGCCACGCGCCTGACCGCCTTCAACGTGCTGGCCAGCGACGGCAACGCGCACCATTTCGATGAAATGCTGTTCGCGGCCAAGCCGCACCCGGGCCAGATGCAGATTGCCGCGCGCCTGCGCGAGGACCTGCACAGCGACCGCCCGCCACGCAACGAGCAGCGCCTGCAGGACCGTTACTCGCTGCGCTGCGCGCCGCACGTGATCGGCGTGGTGCAGGACGCGTTGCCGTTCCTGCGCCAGCTGATCGAAACCGAACTCAACAGCGCCAATGACAACCCGCTGATCGATGTCGAGGGGGAACGTATCCTGCACGGCGGTCATTTCTATGGCGGCCATATCGCCTTTGCGATGGATGCGCTGAAGACCACCATCGCCAACCTGGCCGACCTGCTCGACCGGCAGATGGCGCTGGTGGTGGACGCGCGTTTCAATCATGGCCTGCCCGCCAACCTGTCGGCCGCCAGCGGTGAGCGCGCGGCGATCAACCATGGCCTCAAGGCGCTGCAGATCAGTGTCTCGGCCTGGACCGCCGAAGCGCTCAAGCAGACCATGCCGGCCTCGGTGTTCTCGCGTTCGACCGAATGCCACAACCAGGACAAGGTCAGCATGGGCACCATCGCCGCGCGCGATTGCCTGCGCGTGATCGAGCTGACCGAGCAGGTGGTCGCCGCGTTGCTGATCACTGCCCGCCAGGGCGTGGCGCTGCGCCAGCGGGTGGGCATGAAGGCCAGCCTGCACGGCGCGCTGGATGCGATGTACCAGGACCTGTGCGCGCGCATCGCGCTGATCGAGGAGGACCGCGCGCTGGACACCGAGCTGCGCGCCCTGCTTGAGGACATCCGCAGCCAGCGCTGGAGCCTGTATGACCAGCCCTGAACTCAGCGGTGAGATCACGCTGTCGCCGACCTTCCACGATTGCGATCCGATGCACGTGGTCTGGCACGGCAACTACTTCAAGTACTTCGAGGTCGCGCGCTGCGCACTGCTGCAGCGCTACGACTACGACTACCCGCAGATGCGCGACTCCGGCTACCTGTGGCCGGTGGTGGATGCGCGGGTGAAGTACATCCGCCCGTTGCTGTACGGCCAGGCGCTGCGTGTGCGCGCGACCATCACCGAGTGGGAAAACCGCTTGAAGATCGCCTACGAAATCCTCGATGCCGACAGTGGTGCGGTGCTCACCCGCGCCCACACCATCCAGGTCGCGGTCGACGCGACCACCAACGAAATGCTGTACCTGTGCCCGGCGATCCTGTGGGAGCGCCTTGGAGTGGACGCCCCATGATCAAGATCCTGCGCACGTTGCATGTGCTGTTGCTGCCCCTGTTGCTGGCCGTGGCGACGCCGTCGCTGGCCGCCCCGGCCGCCGATGTCGACGCGGTCAAACAGCGCGTGGCCAAGGTGAGCGTGCTGCGCGGTGCGTTCAGCCAGGAAAAGCAGGTGGCCGGGTTCAAGAATCCGCTGCGCTCGCAGGGCCGTTTCGTGCTCGCCCAGGACCACGGCGTGGTCTGGAGCACGCTCAAGCCGTTCCCCTCCGAAGTGGTGGTCACCCGCGACCGCATCCTCAGCCGCCAGCATGACGGCAGCAGCCGAGTGGAACTGGATGGCCGCCAGCAACCGGCGATGCGCTCGGTCAACGCGATCATGTTTGCACTGATGAGCGGTGATGCGCAGGCACTGTCGGCGCAGTTCACGGTCAAGGTGGAGACGCTCCCGGACAACGGCTGGCGCATGCAGCTCCATCCGCGCTCGGCGATGCTGGGCAAGGTGTTCACCGCGCTCACACTCAGCGGCGACCGCTATGTGCGCAGCGTGGAGATCGTGGAGGCCAACCAGGACGTCACCCGCATCCAGTTCAGCGGCATGAGCGAGACGCCGGCGCAGCTCAGCGCCGACGAGGGCCGCAAGTTTGAATGAGTCGTTGAAGACCGCCTTGATGGCCGACGGCCGCCTGCAGCGCGTCTGGCGCTGGCTGGCCGTGCTGTGGCTGCTGGTGCTGATCGGCCTGGGCGCGCAGCAGTGGCACCTATGGAAAAGCGAAGCGCGCATCGATACCGACATCCTGGCGCTGTTGCCGCAGGATGCACACGACCGGCTGCTGTCCGATGTGACCCGGCGCATCGCCGATGCCAACGCGCGCCAGATCGTGGTGCTGCTGGGCAGTGCGGACGCGGCGCAGACCAAGGCAGCCGAACAGGCGTTCCGTGACACCCTGCGTGACAGCGCGCAGGGCAAGGCGCTGCTGCAGGAAAGCGGCTCGATCGAAGGCTGGTTCGAGCAGGCGCGCACGTTCTACGCGCCGTACCGCGACCGCCTGCTCACCACCACGCAGCGCCAGCGCCTGCAGGACGATTCGACCGATGCCCTGTCCGAATCGGCGCTGGCCGCGCTGTACGGCCCGATGGGGGCGCCGCGCCTGACGCAGTGGCGACAGGATCCGCTGTCGCTGTGGCCGCAGTGGTGGCAGGAGCGCGCGCTCGGCTCGGGGCTGCAGATGGGCGATGACGGCCTGCTCGAGGCCGACGGCAAGCACTGGTCCATCGTGCAGTACGACACCGTGGGCTCGGCCTTCCAGCTCGATGGCGAACGCCATATCGACGCGCTGCTGGAGGAGGCCGCCGCTGCTGCGGGCACGCATGCACCCGGTCTGGAAATCCTCCGCGCCGGCGTGCCGCTGCATGCCGAGGCGGCCGCGGTACAGGCCAATCGCGAGATCAACACCATCGGCTGGGGCTCGCTGGCCGCCGTGCTGCTGCTGGTCTGGCTGGCGTTCCGCTCGCTGCGCCCGATCCTGCTGGTGGGCGCTTCGCTGCTGATCGGCTGCGGGGTGGCGCTGGCGGTGACGGTGCTGGTGTTCGGCAAGGTGCACGTGCTGACCCTGGTATTTGGCGCGTCGCTGGTCGGCGTCGCCGAGGACTACGGCATCCACTGGTTCGCCTCGCGCCAGGCCGAACCGGCCGACCGCCGCTGGAAGCTGCTGCGGCATCTGCTGCCAGGCCTGTGGCTGGCGCTGCTGACCAGCGCGCTGGCCTACCTGGCGCTTGGCCTGGCACCGTTCCCGGGCCTGCGCCAGATGGCGCTGTTCTCGGTGGTCGGGCTGGCCGCCGCATTCCTGACCGTGATCTTCTGGTTCCCGTGGCTGGATGGCGGGCAGATCCGCACCACGCGCTTCGCCCGGTGGCTGGGCAGCACGCTGGAGCGTTGGCCGCGCCTGCAGGGGCGCAGGACCGTGGTCTTCCTCGGCGTGATCGCGCTGCTTTCGGCGTTCGGCATGACGCGGCTGACCAGCAATGATGACCTGCGCAGCCTGCAGTCCTCGCCGCCGGCACTGATCGCCCAGCAGATCCGCATCAGCCAGATGCTGGGCCTGCCCAGCCCGGCGCAGTTCTACCTGGTGCAGGGCGACACCGCCGAGCAGGTGCTGCAGCGCGAAGAGGCCCTGATCGAGCGTCTGCGTGTATTGGCTGCCGACAAGCAGATCGGCGGCTACCGCGCGATCAGCGAGTGGCTGCCGTCGGTGCAGCGCCAGCACGCCGATGCCGCACTGACCGCCAAGGTCGAGCCGCAGGTGCTGGAGAAGGTCGGCGCGGCCGTCGGCGAGCCGCTGCTGCGCCCGGACTACGCCGCCCAGGATCTGCAGGCCGAGGCCTTCCTGGCCTCGCCGGCGGCGATGCCGTTCCGCCACCTGTGGCTGGGCAAGGTGGGGCAGGGCATGGCCTCGGTGGTGATGGTGGATGACCTCTCGCGCGCCGATGGGCTGAGCCTGCTGCAGGCGCAGGCCAAGGGCATCGACGGCGTACGCTGGGTGGATCGCACCGCCGATTTCTCCAAGCTGCTCAAGCACTACCGCAAGCTGATGAGCGTGCTGCTGCTGGTCGGGATCGTGCTGGTGTTCGCGGTGCTGTACTGGCGCTACCGCGCGCAGGCCTGGCGCGTGTTCGCCCCGACCCTGGTGGCCGGCGCGCTGACCCTGGCCCTGCTCGGGCTGTTCGGGCAGCCGCTGCAGCTGTTCAATATCCTGGCCTTGATGCTGCTGCTGGGTATGGGCATCGACTACGGCATCTTCCTGGTGGAACACCGGGGCGATGCCAGCGCCTGGCTGGCGGTGTGCGTGGGCGCGGCCAGCACCTGGCTGTCGTTCGGCCTGCTCGGCCTGTCGGCGACGCCGGCGCTGCGTGCGTTCGGTTTGACCCTGCTGTTCGGCATCGGCCTGGTCTGGCTGATCTCGCCGTTGTTCCGCCCACCACCGCACGATGCGGCGCACTGAGCACGCCCTGTCCGGGCAACCCGCCTTGTCCTCTCACCTCTTTGATCAAGGAAGTATCGATGAACCCGCAAGTGGCTGAATCCGCCTCCGCGCAGGCCGCGGTGGAACGTACGGAAATCCTCGTGATCGGTGCCGGCCCGGCCGGCTCGGTGGCCGCGGCGATGCTGCGCCAGCAGGGCCGCCAGGTGCTGATGCTGGAGCGCCAGCACTTTCCGCGGTTCTCCATCGGCGAGAGCCTGCTGCCGCAGAGCATGGAGTACATCGAAGCGGCCGGGCTGCTGCAGGACGTGGTCGAGGCCGGGTTCCAGTACAAGAACGGCGCCGCGTTCGTGCGCGGCGAGGCCACCACCGAGTTCGACTTCCGCGACAAGTTCTCACCCGGCTGGGGCACCACCTACCAGGTACAGCGCGCCACCTTCGATGACGTGCTGGCCCGTGGCGCCGAGCGCATGGGCACCACGCTGCGCTTTGGCGACGAAGTGCTGGCCGTCGAGCCCGGCCGCCCCGCACGAGTGCAGGTGCGTCGCCCGGACGGCAGCGAGTACGTCATCGAAGCCGGTTTCATCCTCGATGCGAGCGGTTTCGCGCGTCTGTTGCCGCGCCTGCTGAAGCTGGAGTCGCCGTCCAACTTCCCGGTGCGCGGGGCGATCTTCTGCCACGTGCGCGACCACATTCCCGCCGATGCCGGCTTTGACCGCAACAAGATCCTGATCACCACCCATCCCGAGCACGTGGACGTGTGGTACTGGACCATCCCGTTCTCCAACGGCTGCTGTTCGCTGGGCGTGGTGGCCGAGCCGAGCTTCTTCGCGAAGTACCCGGGCAGCGACGAAGACAAGCTGCGCGCCATCGTCGGCGAAGACCCCAACCTGACCCGTCTGCTGAAGAACGCCGAATGGGCGGTGCTGCCGGTGCGCACCATCACCGGGTATTCGGCCAACGTGTCTTCGTTGTGGGGTGAGGGCTACGCGCTGCTCGGCAACGCCGGCGAATTCCTTGACCCGGTGTTCTCCTCCGGGGTGACCATCGCCTTCAAGTCCGCGCAGCTGGCCAGCGCCTGCCTGGCGCGCGAGCACGCCGGTGAAACGGTGGACTGGGAACAGGACTATTCCATCCCGCTGCGCGCCGGGGTGAAGACCTTCCGCCGCTTCGTGGAGGCCTGGTATGCCGGTGGCTTCCAGAAGATCATCTACCACCCCGATCCGCAGCCGGACGTGCGCCGCATGATCTCCTCGATCCTCGCGGGCTACGCCTGGGATACCCAAAATCCGTACGTGGCCGATGACAGCGGTCGGCGCCTGCGGGTGCTGGAGGAACTGTGCAGCGCCTGATCGCAACCCTGTTGCTGTGCCTGCTGCTGGCGTCCTGCGCAAGCACCGGCATGCCCGCGCCGAAGGTGCAGCTGCCCACCCTGCAGCTGGCGCCTGCGGCCTTGCCGCAGCCGCTGCAGTTGCAGCAACGCCTGCAGTTCCGCTTCGGCAGCCACGAGCGCGAGCTCGACGCGCTGCTGGAAGCGGACGGCGAGCAGGTGCGGTTGGCGGTGCAGGCCATGGGCCAGACCGGCGTGCGCATGGTCTGGGACGGGCACACCCTGGAGCAGACCCGCGCGCCATGGCTGCCGCCGCAGGTGCGCGGTGAGCGGGTGCTGGATGACCTGCAGTTCGCGTTGTGGCCGGCCGCGGCGATCCGCGCGGCCTTGCCCAGCGGCTGGAGCCTGCGCGAAGACGGCGACGTGCGCAGCCTGGAGTTGCAGGGCACGCCCTGGCTGGTACGCGAACCGCTGCCCGACGGGCGCGTGCGCCTGCGCAACCTGGCCGAGGGCTACGAACTGGTGATTGAATCGTTGGACATGGGACACGCGCAACCGTGAGCAGCAGTGCGATCTATTTGAATGAACTGGGCGTGGTCTGCGCACTCGGCGCCGATCGTGCACAGGTGCGCGCAGGTCTGTTCGCCGACCAGCCCGGCGGCCTGCACGACAACGACACGGTCATGCCCGGGCGTCGCCTGGCGCTGGGCGAGGTCCGCGCCGCGCTGCCCAGCCTGGAAGCACTGCCGGTGGCGTTGCGGGGGCGCAACAACGCGCTGCTGGAATGCGCGCTGCTGCAGATCCGCCCGGCAGTGGATGCAGCGATCGCGCGCTATGGCGCCGAGCGCGTCGCCGTGATCATCGGCACCAGCACGTCGGGCATCGGCGAGTCGGAGAATGCACTGCGCACGCAGCACCAGCACGGCCACTGGCCGGCCGACTTCCACTACGCACAACAGGAGATGGGCAGCCCGGCGCGCTTCGTGCGCGAGCGCATCGGCAGCTGCGGCCCGGCCTGGACGCTGTCCACCGCGTGCTCCTCCAGCGCCAAGGCGCTGATGTCGGCCGCGCGTCTGCTGCGTGCCGGGGTGGTGGATGCGGTGGTGGCCGGCGGTGCGGATTCGCTGTGCCGGTTCACCGTGGCCGGTTTCAGCGCGCTGGAGTCGGTTTCGGCGGCGCGCTGCAACCCGTTCTCGCTGCATCGCAACGGCATTAACATCGGCGAAGGCGCGGCGCTGTTCGTGATGACCCGTGAGCCTGGCCCGGTGCAGCTGTCCGGCTGGGGCGAATCGTCCGATGCGCACCATATGTCTGCGCCCGATCCGCAGGCGCGTGGCGCCATCGATGCGATCCAGCAGGCGCTGCAGCGCGCCGGGCTGACCGCCGCGCAGGTCGACTACGTGAACCTGCACGGCACTGCCACCGGCCACAACGATGCCATGGAGAGCCAGGCGGTGGCGGCCGTGCTCGGTACCGGCGTGCCGGCCAGTTCGACCAAACCGCTGACCGGGCACACCCTGGGCGCGTCGGGGGCAATCGAGGCGGCGCTGTGCTGGATGACTCTGGCCGACAACCCGCTCCAGCAGCTGCCACCGCACTGGTGGGACGGCGTGGCCGACCCGGCACTGCCCGCGCTGGCGCTGGTTGCCCCCGGCGCCCGTGCCGCGCGCGCGCCGCAGCACGTGCTCAGCCATTCGTTCGCCTTCGGCGGCAGCAATGCCGTGCTGGCCCTGGCGCGGGGTTGAGCATGTGGCTGCCCGATGACATCGATGCGGTGCTGCCCCACCGCGACAGCATGCGGCTGATCGACCGGGTGATCGCCTGGCAGCCCGAGGCGATCGTGGTCGAGGTTGATGTGCCTGCCCACGGCCTGTTCAGCAGCCCGCAGGGCGTGCCGGCCTGGGTCGGGGTGGAATACATGGCGCAGGCGATCGCCGCCTGGGCCGGGTGCCGCGCGCGCCAGGCCGGGGCGGAGCCTTCGATCGGTTTTCTGCTTGGCACCCGCCGCTATACCGCGCACCAGCCGTACTTCACCCCGGGCAGCTGCCTGCGGGTGGAGGCGCAGTGCGAGCTGATGGGCGAAAATGGGTTGGGCATGTTCGCCTGCCGGATCCTGGCAGGCACGACCGAATTGGCAGTCGCCAACGTATCCGTGTTCGAACCACGCGATGCGATGGCCTATCTGGAGAGTGGAGAGGCATGACAGGGAATTTGACAGTGCTGGTGACCGGCGCCAGCCGCGGCATCGGCCGCGCCGTGGCGCTGCGGATCGCGCGCGACGGCTTCGACGTGGTGGTGCATTGCCGCAGCCGCGTGGAGGAAGCACAGGCGGTGGTCGCACAGATCCAGGCGTTGGGGCGACAGGCCCGCGTGCTGGCGTTCGACGTCGCTGATCGCGATGCTGCGCGCACCGCGCTGGAGGCTGACGTCGAGGCGCATGGCGCCTACTACGGCGTGGTCTGCAATGCCGGCATCGCCCGCGATGGCGCCTTCCCGGCGATGCCCGCCGAGGACTGGGACGCCGTGGTGCATACCAACCTGGACAGCTTCTACAACGTGCTGCACCCGCTGGTGATGCCGATGGTGCGCCGGCGCAAGCCCGGCCGCATCATCACCCTGTCCTCGGTATCGGGGCTGGTCGGCAACCGCGGGCAGACCAACTACAGCGCGGCCAAGGCCGGGATTATCGGTGCCACCAAGGCGCTGGCGCTGGAACTGGCCAGCCGCGCCATCACCGTCAACTGCGTGGCGCCGGGCCTGATCGAGACCGAGATGGTCAACGAGGAAGTGGTCGAGCACGCGCTCAAACTGATTCCCGCCGGGCGCCTGGGCCAGCCGGAGGAGGTCGCCCACGCGGTGTCCTTCCTGCTGTCCGAGTCGGCCGGCTACATCACCCGCCAGGTGATTTCGGTCAATGGAGGCATGGTCTGATGAGCCGAACCGATCGTCGCGTCGTGGTCACCGGCGCTGCCGCGCTGAGCCCGTTGGGGCATGACTGGGCCAGCATCCGCGAGCGCCTGCATGCACGCACCAATGCCGTGCGCTACATCCCCGAGTGGGAAGTGTTCGACGGGCTCAATACCCGCCTGGCCGCCCCCGTGCAGGATTACGACCTGCCTGCCAACTACAACCGCAAGACCACCCGCAGCATGGGCAAGGTGGCGGTGATGTCGGTGCGCGCCACCGAACTGGCGCTGGAAGCGGCCGGCCTGCTCGGCCACCCGGTGCTGCGCAGTGGCATGGCCGGCGTCGCCTATGGTTCGTCCTCGGGCAGCCACGAAGCCACGGCCGAGTTCGGCCGGATGCTCCACGAGCACACCACCGAAGGCATCAGCGCCACCACCTACCTGAAGATGATGAGCCACACCTCGCCGGTCAACATCGGGGTGTTCTTCGGTTTGTCCGGGCGGGTCTACACCACTTCCAGCGCCTGCACCTCGGGCAGCCAGGGCGTGGGTGCGGGCTATGAAGCCATCCGCAGCGGCAAGCAGCTGGTGATGGTCACCGGCGGCGCCGAGCAGCTCGATGCCACCGCCGCGGCCGTGTTCGACACGTTGTTCGCCACCAGCGTGCGCAACGAGGCGCCGCAGACCACGCCCAGCCCGTTCGATGCCCACCGCGACGGCCTGGTGCTGGGCGAGGGCGCCGGTACCCTGATTCTGGAAGAGCTCGAACACGCGCAGGCGCGCGGGGCCACCATCCTCGCCGAGGTGGTCGGCTACGGCACCAACAGCGACGGCCAGCACGTCACCCAGCCCAGCGCCGACACCATGGCCCAGGCGATGCGGTTGGCGCTGGACGATGCCGGCCTGCAGCCGGCGCAGATCGGTTACGTCAACGCCCACGGCACCGCCACCGACCATGGCGACATCGCCGAGACCCAGGCCACCGCACAGGTGTTCGGGCCCACCCTGCCGATCAGCTCGCTGAAAAGCTATGTCGGCCACATGCTCGGGGCCTGCGGTGCGTTCGAGGCGTGGCTGACCATCGAAATGATGCGCGAAGGCTGGTTCGCCCCGACCCTGAATCTGCAGCAGGTCGATCCGCGCTGTGGCGCGCTCGATTACATCCGGGGCGAGGGCCGCCGCCTGCAGACCGACTACGTCATGAGCAACAACTTCGCCTTCGGCGGCATCAACACCTCGTTGATCTTCCGTCGCTGGCAGGACTGAAAGCCGTAGCCCACCCGTCGCCGGCGGGCTGTGTCCCCCCTGTGTCATTCCGCGCCCTACCAACAAGGAGAAGTTTGAATGCGTCGTTTTGCCCTGATCGCCACCACCGCGCTGCTCGCCCTGGCCAGCACCGCCCAGGCCCGTGACACCCGCGTTGAACAGTCGCTGCGCGAACTGGTCAATTCCCAGGCCGCCCGCGATGCCGGAATCGATGGCAGCGTGCGCTTCTACCTGGCCGGGGAGAAGGTCAACGTCCAGCAGCGCCTGGGTGAGGACGTGACCAACAAGAAGACCAACGCCGCCAACAAGTCCGACGAGGACGCCTGCCGCTGGGTCGCCCTGTCGGCGCTGCGCGCGCTGCAGGATGGCGCCAAGTCGCGCGGCGGCAACGCCGTGGTCGACATCGTCAGCTACTACAAGAAGAACGAGTTCAAGAGCAGCACCAACTACGAATGCTATGCCGGCACGCTGATGGCCGGTGTTGCGCTGAAGGGCACCTACGCCAAGGTGAAGTAAGGCCCTTGGCGGCCACCGTTCCACTGGAGCGGTGGCCGCGCGCAGCCGCCGCGCCACCTGAACAACGCCGCGACATTGATGAACCTGAATCTGCCGCGCGCCGGTAAACCGCCGCCGCGCGCGTGATGCGGCTTTCCCCCTTGCCTGCTTTACTCCACAATCATCCCACTCTCTCCCAGGGCCAAGCCCCGCGGGCAATGCAAGCCTACGTCTACAAAAGCCAACGCAAGCAGGACACCTTCGTCTACCTCGCCGTCCGCGACGACTTCAACGCCATCCCCGATGCGTTGAAAGCCACGCTGGCGCCGTTCGCATTCGTGCTCGAAGTTGCCCTCACTCCCGACCGTCGCCTTGCCCTGGCCGACGCCGCGCAAGTGCGCGCGAACCTGGCCGAGCGCGGATTCCACCTGCAGCTGCCACCGCCCCCGGTCGCGCCCGTGCGGGTGCCGCGCCGCAATGACTGAATCCCTGCGCTCCCGCGCCCTGGCCACCGCGTTCGGCGTCGGCGCGCTGCTGGCGCTGGCCAGCGTGCTCGGCGGCATCCCGGGTGCGTTGGGCGCCGCGCTGGCCCAGCCGGCGTTCGCGCTGGGCGTGTCGTGGTGGCGGCGGACCCGTCCGGTCCCCGCGCTGGCGCAGCTGGCCCGTCAGGACGTACCGGCGCTGCTGGTGCCGTGGTTGGCCGGCCCGCTGCTGCTCGCCGCGCTGGTGGCCTGGCCGCTGGGCGCGTTGCACGACAGCGGCAGCCTGGCCGCGGTGCTTGGCCTGAGCGTTGCGGTCAGCGCCGCGCTGCTTGGGGTGTGGCGCACGTGGCCGTTGTGGAATGAACTCGAACGCAGTGACGGCAGCCTGAGCCGGCACTGGCAGGCCCTGTCCGGGCGTGACCTGAGCGCCTGGCGCGGGCTGGCCGTGGCCGCGCTGGTGGTGGCGGTCTGCGCGCTGGTGGTGATCCCGGCGTGGCCGGGCCTGGTCGCCGAGGGCCTGCGCTGGCCACTGGCCATTGCCGTGGTGGTGCTCTCGCCGTTGGCGCACCTGCTGCTGCAGTCGATCCCACCGGCCGATACGCTGGCCACGCGGACCCACCTCGACCTGGACAGCACGCCGGCCGATGCCTTCGCCGATGCCGCGCATCCGCCGCAGCCGCTGGAAGCGCTGGGCCAGCACGAACGCCTGCCGGCCCTGTATGAAGCCGCGCGCAGTGGCCGCGTCGACCGCGCCCTGCAGCTGCTTGCCGCCGGCGCCGACCCCTTCGGCGCGCCGGATCCGAACTGGCGCGACCAGCGCAGCCTGGTCGTGCTCGCCGCCGTGTTGCCGGACCTGCGCCTGCTGCGCGAGCTGATCGCGCGTGGCGTGGACATCAACGCCCCGCATCGCGGCATGACCCCGCTGCTGGCCGCCACCCGCGACAGCTGGCACGGTCGCCCCGAAGCGGTGATGACCCTGCTCGCCAACGGTGCCGATTCGCGCGCCGTGGATGGCGAAGGCAACACCCCCCTGCATCACGCCGCTCGCAGCTCCGACCCGGGCGTGGCCGCGCTGCTGCGTGACGCCGCCGCCGAAGTCGACGCGCTCAACCGGGAAGGCTGGTCGCCGCTGGCGGTGGCCTGCCAGGTCGGCAACTGGCGCCTGGCCAAGTTCCTGCTTGAACGCGGTGCCAAGACCGAGCCGGCCGAAGGCACGCCCGTGCTGCTGGCCGCGGCCGGCACCGAAGAAGACGATCCGGCCGGCGTGCAGCTGCTGCTCAAGCACAAGGCGCGCGCCGATGCGCGCGACCGCCAGCGCCGCAGCGCCCTGCATGAAGCGGCGTTGGCCGGCCACGTCGACATCATCGATGTACTGCTCGCCGCCGGTGCCAACCTGGAATCGCGCGACGCGCTGTCGCGCACGCCGTGGCTGGAAGCCGCGCGCGGTGGCCGTGCCGCGGTGATCGAACACCTGCTGCCGCACCAGCCCGAGCTCAACGCGGTGGATGGCGAAGGCCGCAACGCGGTCCTGCTGGCCTGCATGGCCGACACCGTGTCGCCGCTGCTGGTGCGCCGCCTGCTCGACCTGGGCATCGCCGCCGATGTGCCGGACCCGCAGGGCCGCCGCGCGGTGGATATCGCCGCCAGCGCCGGGCGCTGGGCAATTGTCTCGCTGCTCGACCGCAGCTACCCGCTGCCGGCCGCGGTCAGCGATGGGCTCACCGCCAGCAGCGATACCGACACCGGCACGTCTGCATTACCGGACCGCCCGCCGCTGGAGCTGCTGCGCGAAGCGCTGAGCTTCGGCAATGTCGATGGCATGGCTTCGCTGGCGCGGCTGTGTGCGCCGGAAGAACTGGGCGGCCTGCTGCACGATGCCGAACTGGCGCTGGATCCGCATGCGGTGGACTGGTTGCTGGCGCACGGCGCTGCCCCGGAAGTGCTGGATGCCTGCGCCGATACCCCGATGTTCGCGCTGCTGGCTCGCGGCATCGACGCCGTACCGGCGCTGCAGGTCCTGCTCCGGCGTGGCCTGTCGCCGGCTGGTCGTGGCGGCCTGGCCCGCCTGCTGAGCGCCTGCGCGCAGCACGACCACGCCTCGCGCGGGCTGGAACAGCTGGCGCTGGAACTGCTTGAACGCGGTGCTGATCCGTTCGCGCCGTCCCCGGCCGGCGATCCGCCGTTGTCGCTGGCGGTCCGGCTGGGCTGGCTGCGCCTGCAGCAGGCGCTGCTGTCGCTGGGCGTGGACCGCGAAGCCCGCGACAGCCATGGCATGACCGCGCTGCACCTGGCCACCGCGCTGGCCCGCGAAGGTTCGCTGAAGCTGCTGGTGCAACAGGGTGCCTCGCCGGAAGCGCGCGCCGCCGATGGCCAGACGCCGCTGGGCGTGGCGCTGTCGATCGGCCGCCGTGATCTGGCCGACTGGCTGGACTGGCGGGTGTGGCCGTTGCCGCGTCGCGCGCTGCGCGATGGCGACCTGCCAGCCGCGGCCATGGCCGGCGACGCCGATGCGGTGCGCCGCCTGATCGATCTTGGATTCGCGGTGGATGTGGTCGACGCGCAGGGCTGTACCGCCTTGCTGCGCGCCGCCGGCGGTGGCCAGCTGGCCGTGGTCGACCTGCTGCTGGCGCGTGGCGCCAACCCCCAGCACGCGGCCGCCAGTGGTGCTACACCGCTGTCGGCGGCGGTCAGCATGCGCCAGATCGACATCGTCTCGGCCCTGCTCGATGCCGGTGCCGAACTCGAATACCGCCTGCCGGGCGGGGTGACCGTGTTGATGCTGGCATCGGCGTTGGGCCTGCCCGACATCGTCGCGCGCTTGCTCACCGCCGGTGCCAACGTGCATGCCGGCGACGCCCAGCAACTGGGCCCGCTGCATTGCGCCGCGCTGTACGGCTTCAGCGCACGTGACCGTGCACGGCTGCTGGCGCTGCTGGACACCCTGCTGCTGGCCGGGGCCGAACCCGACCAGGCCGCCGCGGGCTCGGTCACGCCGCTGCTGCTGCTGCTCGGTGCGCGTGCCGAACCGGGCACCGCGTGCGATGAGCAGGTGGTGCTGGCTGCGGTCGAACGCCTGCTCGATGAAGACGTGTCGCTGGACGTGCGCGATCCGCGCGGCTTCGGCCCGCTGCATCTGGCCGCCCTGCACGGGCTGCCGCTGCTGGTGCAGCGCCTGCTGCGCGCCGGTGCCGACCCGGAAGTGCGCGATGCGCTCAACCGTAGCCCGCGCGAAATCGCGGTGATGCGCGGTTTCATCGACGTCGCCGGCGAGTTCGAACCCCGCGTCCCCGGCGTCTCGTCGATGGCCCGGTTCCTGCGCGACAACGGTTGAGCGAACGCGCTACCGATCCACGCGGCGACGCGGTGGGTGCCGACCGTGGGTCGGTACTCAGCTGACGAGCGCGACACCGCTGGCCGGGTACAGCGAACGGAAACGATCATGTTTCCGACACCACTGAGCGGTCGAGGGCGACATGCATGCCATCAGCCACATCAGGCGATCATGCTGCGTCTGCAGCGGCCAGTGCAGGATCGGTTCGTGATGTGCGATGCGGTTGCGCAACCGCCGAATCTCCGTCAACGGGCCCGAGAAGTGTTTCCGGTGCAGTCCGCGCCGTGCCGGTGGCACGACGATGCCATGCAGCTTTTGCTGCCACAGCACCTCGTACTCGGTGTTGAACATGGTGGTCCAGAAGCTCAACGTCAGCGTGGAGATGATGGTGCCCGGGACCATTGGCCTGCGGCGTCGGTGCAGGTCCGACAGGGCGCGATGGACCTGGTCGGATTGCTGTACGGTCTGTAGAACCCTGGACGCGGGGAGATACCACGCGGTGTTCGCGGTACCGGCCAGCGCGTGGTGAATGCGATTGCGCAGCAGGACTTCCAGCGTATGCAGGGACGGGTAGAAGCTCTCGCTGAGTTGCATGTTCAGTCGATAGAGCTCGGCGGCGCGCCTTCGGCAGCCATCTGCCCAGCGCAGGTAGCGCGCAAAGCGCTCCTCGGAAAGCCATTCCTCAAAGCTATCGGAAGCCATGAATCCATCTCAATAATCATGAGTGGCCTCACTTGAGCCGTCGCCCCGGGCGAGGTACGCTGGCCCCGTATACCCCGGTACCGTCTCTGCCACTGGCACGCGGCCGGGGTAAGTTCTTTCTGGCTGGCGGAAACCCGCAGCCAACGGGGCTCAGGCCAAGGATGCGCTGCGCTGGGCCACCATTGGCAGCCGTATTCCCTGTATTCGTTGTCGGTCCAGTTCGCACGCGTGCATCGGCATGCTCGTCACCCCCGCAGCGCACCGCTCAACTCCCGCGCGTTTCCCCCTCTCCACGCGCGGCCTTGCCCTCGCTCTCCGCATCGGCCTCGAACAGGTGCATCAGATCGGCGCGCGCATCGCGCGAGGTCTGGATCACCGCCGTTTCATCGTCGTAGACCAGGTACTGGTCGCGCAGCAGCTTTTCATCGTGCTCGCGGAAACGCTGTACGTGGCTGCGCGCGGTGGCCGCCGACATGCCCAGCGCCACCAGCATCCGCTCACTCAGTTCCAGGCTGGTGCCGAACACCTCGCGGAACGGTTCGGCCGACATGTCCATCAACCGCCAGGCGTGCTGGCGATTGCGTGCGCGCACCAGCACCACCGCATCCGGGTACATGCGCCGGATCAGACGGGTGGCGCGCATGTTCGCGTCCGGGTCATCCAGGGTCACCACGTAGACACGGATGTGCTCGCCCCCGGCGGCGCGCAGCATTTCTGGACGGGTCGGGTCACCGTAGAACAACTTGTTGCCGAAGCGGCGCAGGTCTGAAACCGTATCCGGGTTGGATTCCAGCGCCACGAAGGGAATTTTCTGCGCGGTCAGCAGGCGTGCCACCACCTGGCCGAAGCGACCCATGCCGGCGATCATCACCTGCGGTTGGCTGCCCTCGATCTCGACCTTGTCGGCCGGCGGCGCCTTGGCCTTGGCCTGGTCATCGCGGCCGAGCAGACGCATCAGCGCGATCATCAGCAGCGGCGTGATCGCCATCGACAGGCCGACGATGGCCACCAGCCGGTCATGGTTGGCATTGCCCAGCAGCTGCGCGCGCTGCGCTTCGTTGAACACCACGAAGGCGAACTCGCCGCCCAGCCACAGCACGCTGCCCAGCAGTATCGCGTGGCGCGAACTGAGCTTGGCCAGCTTGCCGATGCCGAACAGCAGGCTGAACTTGACCAGCAGCAGGATCGCCACGCCCGCGGCGATCATCCACGGCTCGGCGACCACCCGGTCCAGGTCGATGCCCATGCCCACCGCGATGAAGAACAGGCCCAGCAGCAGCCCCTTGAACGGCTCGATCTGCGATTCCAGCTCGTGGCGGAATTCCGAATCGGACAGCAGCACACCGGCCAGGAATGCGCCCAGGCTGGGGCTCAGCCCGGCTTCCTGCATGAACCAGGCGGTGCCCAGCACCACCAGCAGCGCCATTGCGGTGAACACCTCCGGGCTGCGCGTGCGCGCGATGATGTTGAACAGCTGGCGCAGCACCGGCCGCCCGCACAGGATCACCACCGCCAGCGCGCCCAGCGCGATGGCCACGTCGTTCCAGTGCAGGGTTTCATTGCGCGCCCCGCCCAGCAGCGGAATCGCCGCCAGCAGCGGGATCGCGATCAGGTCCTGGAACAGCAGGATGGCAAAGCCCAAACGCCCGTAGTCGCTGTTGATCGCCTTGTGCTCGGACAACAGCTGCAGGCCCACCGCAGTGGACGACAGCGCCAGCGCGATACCCACGATCAGCGCGCTCTTCCACTGGAACTGGTCGAGCAGCAACAGGCTGCCCAGCACCAGCGCGCTCAGCGCCACCTGCAACGCACCGGCCCCGAATACCGAACGCCGCATCACTTTCAAGCGGGCCGGCGACAACTCCAGCCCGATCACGAACAGCAGCATCACCACGCCGATCTCGGCGGCGCCCAGGATGCGGTCGGCATCCTGCACGAAGCCCAGCCCGTCCGGGCCCAGCACCACGCCGGCGGCCAGATAGCCCAGCACCGCGCCCAGCCCGAGCTTCTTGAACACCGGCACTGCGATCACCGCGGCCAGCAGCAGCACCAGGGCCAGCTCGAGGGCGCCGCTATGCATGGGGGAACCTGCTCATGGAATCGTGGCCACGTCGAGTCGGGGAGGCGCACCCCGCGGCGCGGGGCGGCGACCGGTGGCCGCAGCCCATTATGCGACCGGGACGTGTGAGCAACGCCAATCCCGGCCCAACAGCAGGGCAGGGCAGCGGGTTGACCCCATCGGCGCCCGGGTCCAGACTGCCCGCCGCTGTCGGCACATCCGTGCGGCCGCCAGTACACCCTTCCGGAGTCACCAACCCATGTCCAGCGACAGTAGAAGTCGACCTTGCTCGACGCCAGTGATGGCTGCCGCCTGACATCGGGCCGGTTCGCCCCCGCTGGCGTCGCGCAAGGCGATCCCCACAGGCGAACCCGATGAACCAGAAAGACCTGCTGCGCCCGGTGGCCGATGCCGCCACCCTGAGCGCGCCCCTGGCCCAGTACAACACCGCCGACGCGGTGGAATTCCTCAATACGCTGGAGCTGTCGCGCGCCGCCGACACCCTGGCCGCGCTGCCGTTGTCGCGCGCGGTCAAGATGCTCGAACAGCCCGAGCTCAACCGCAGTGGTGACCTGGTCGCCGCGCTGCCGGTCGCCCGCGCCGCCGCCCTGCTCGGGCTGATGGCCGATGACCGCGCCACCGACATCGTCCACGAACTGGACGATGACGAGCGCGCGCGGCTGATCCCGCTGCTCAGCCCCGAATCGCGCCAGTCCATCCAGCAGCTGCTCAGCTACCCCGCGCACACCGCCGGCGCCCTGATGACCACCGAGTTCGTCAGCGTCCCGGCCGACTGGACCGTCGGCCGCACCCTGCAGCACATCCGCGAAGTCGAACGCACCCGCGAAACGGTCTACGCCATCTACGTGCTGGACCCGCACAGCCGCGTGCTGGTGCAGGTGGTCACCATGCGCCGGCTGATCACCGGCCTGCCCGAGGAGCCCATCCTCGACGTGGCCCAGGTCAATCCCCCGGTCACTGTGGACGCCATGCTCGACCAGGAAGAAGTCGCCCAGCTCATCCGCCGCCACGACCTGCTCGCCATCCCCGTCGTCGACGCCCAGCTGCACGTGCTGGGCATCGTCACCGTGGACGACATCCTCGACGCCCTCATCGAGGAATCCACCGAAGACGCGCACAAGTTCGGCGGCATGGAAGCCCTCGAAAAGCCGTACATGCAGATCGGCTTCTTCGAAATGATCCGCAAGCGCGCCGGCTGGCTCAGCGTGTTGTTCCTCGGCGAAATGCTCACCGCCAGCGCCATGCAGCACTACGAAGACGAACTCGCCCGCGCCGTCGTCCTCACCCTGTTCATCCCCCTGATCATGAGCTCCGGCGGCAACTCCGGCTCCCAGGCCACCTCCCTGCTCATCCGCAGCCTGGCCCTGCGCGAACTGCGCCTGCGCGACTGGTGGAAAGTCGCCCTGCGCGAAGTCCCCACCGGCCTCACCCTCGGCACCATCCTGGGCGTGCTGGCGATGATCCGCATCGTCTCCTGGCAGCTGCTCGGCCTGCACGATTACGGCGAACACTGGCAGCTGCTCGCCCTCACCATCGGCGCGGCGCTGGTCGGCATCGTCACCTTCGGCTCCCTGTCCGGCTCGATGCTGCCCTTCATCCTCAAACGCCTAGGCTTCGACCCCGCCAGCGCCTCGGCCCCGTTCGTGGCCACCCTGGTGGATGTCACCGGCCTGGTCATCTATTTCAGCATTGCGGCGATGATTCTGAGCGGCACGTTGTTGTAGTCGAGCGGGGTGGCACGCAGCCACGCATGGCGTGGCTCTACCAAACCCACCGAGGTTGGTGCGCTCCCGGCGGGAGCGTACCGGCCTGGTCATTCATTTCAGCATTGCGGCGATGATTCTGAGCGGCACGCTGTTGTAGTCGAATGGGGTGGCATGCAGCCACGCATGGCGTGGCTCTACCAAACCCACCGGTTGCATGTACTCAACGGAGGGCATGGGTTGGTACGCCCCCGACGGGACCGTCCACAACATGGATGTTGTGGACGAGCCCCCATGGACGGGTTCACGGCGTGTCCCGTCGGGGGCGTACCGACCCATGCCCAGGCGCCAAGTCCAAAACAGCCGACGCTTTTGACGTTGACGTTGACGTTGACGCAGATCGCAGATGCCGGATCTTGCGCCAGATCATGCCCAGCGCACCCCCACCCGTGTACCGTGTACCCACGCGCCCCGGTGACCGTTCCGCCCCATGAGCACCTACCACCTTCAGTCCGTGTTCCGCCCGCAATCCGTCGCCGTCATCGGCGGCAGCCCCCGCGAACGCTCCGCCGGCCGCGCCGTCATGCGCAACCTCCGCGCCACCGGCTTCCCCGGCAAAGTCGCCTGGATCAACCCCCGCTACAGCGACATCGACGGCATCCGTACCGTCAAACGCCTCAAAGACCTCGACTGGGTGCCCGAACTCGTCGTCATCACCGCGCCCGCCAGCATCGTTCCCCAGGTCATCACCACCGCCGCCGAACGCGGTGTCGGCGCCGCCATCATCCTCACCGCCAACCTCGGCCACGGCCCCGGCTCGCTCGCCGCCCAGGTCGAAACCGCTGCCCGCGCCAAAGGCCTGCGCATCCTCGGCCCGCATTGCCTCGGCGTCATCGCCCCGCATGCCCGCCTCAACGCCAGCATCGCCGCGCACTTCCCCCAGGCTGGCGACCTTGCCCTCATCTCCGAATCCAGCGCCATCGCCGCCGCCCTCGTCGAGTGGGGTGTCGCCCGCTCCGTCGGCTTCTCGGCTGTGGTCTCGCTCGGCGACACCCTCGACGTCGACTTCGGCGACCTGCTCGACTACTTCGCCACCGACTACCGCACCCGCGCGATTCTGCTGTACGTCGAAAACATCCGCGACGCGCGCAAGTTCATGTCCGCCGCGCGTGCCGCTGCGCGTGCCAAGCCGGTTGTCGTGGTCAAATCCGGCCGCCATATCCGCATCGATCCTGATGCCGACACCCACGTCCAGGCCCTGGCCAGCAGCGATGCCGTCTACGGTGCCGCGTTCAACCGCGCCGGCCTGCTCCGCGTCAGCGCCCTGGACGAACTGTTCACCGCTGCTGAAACCCTTGGCCGCCTCGGCACCTTCCCCGGCCGCCGCCTGGCCATCCTCAGCAACGGCGGCGGCGTCGGTCGCCTCGCCGTCGACCAGCTGCTGGCGCTGCGTGGCAGCCTTGCCGAACTCTCGCCGGCCACCGTCACCCAGCTCGACACCGTGCTGCCCGAAGGCTGGTCGCGCAGCAACCCGGTCGACATCGTGGTCGACGCCGATGGCGAGCGCTATGCCGCGGCCATCGACGCCCTGATGTCCGACAGCGAAAACGACGCCGTGCTGGTGGTCAACGTACCCACCGCGTTCACCTCCTCGGCCGACGCCGCGCAGGCGCTCACCCGCACCCTCGGCCTGCGCCCGCGCCACCACCGCGATAAACCCGTGTTCGCGGTGTGGCTGGGCAACGACGACCGCGCCACCGCCACCCTCAACGCCGCACGCGTGCCCACCTATCCCACCGAGGCCGAAGCCGTGCGCGGTTTCCAGCACCTGGTGCGCTACCGCGACGCCCAGGCCGCGCTGATGGAAACCCCGCCCAGCCTGCCCGAGGATTTCGTGGTGGACACCGCCGCCGCGCGCGCGCTGGTCGAGGCCGCACTGGCCGTGGGCCAGCACTGGCTGGACCCGATCGCCACCCACCAGCTGCTCACCGCCTACGGCATTCCATCGGCGCCGGTGATGCTGGCACGCGATGCACACGAGGCCATGGACCTGGCGCAGCCGCTGCTCGAACAGGGCGCCACCGTGGCAGTGAAAGTGTTCTCGGCCGATATCCCGCACAAGTCCGATGTGGACGGCGTGCGGCTCAATATCGGCAGCCTGCAGGCCGTGCACGCCGCCGCCACCTCGATCCTCGCCCGCGCCCACCAAAAGCGCCCGGATGCGCGCATCGACGGCGTGCTGGTGCAGCCCACCATCGTGCGGCCCAAGGCACGCGAACTGATCGCCGGTATCGCCGACGATCCCACCTTCGGCCCGGTGGTGGTGTTCGGTCGCGGCGGCACCGCCGTGGAAGTCATCGATGACAAGGCGCTGGCGCTGCCGCCGCTGGACCTGCGCCTGTCGCATGAACTGATCGGCCGCACCCGCGTCTCGCGCATCCTCAAGGCCTACCGCGACGTGCCTGCCGCCGATGAGCGCGCCGTCGCGCTGGTGCTGGTCAAACTGGCCCAGCTTGCCGCCGACATCCCCGAGATCCGCACGCTGGACATCAACCCGCTGCTGGCCGACCGCGACGGCGTCATCGCGCTCGACGCCCGCGTGGCCATCGCGCCCTCGCGCAAACTACACAAGGGCCGCGGTCATCCGCGTTTTGCGGTGTTCCCGTATCCGAAGGAATGGGAGCGCACGCTCACCTTGTCCGACGGTTCACCGGCGTTCGTACGACCGGTGCGCCCGGAGGACGACGCCCTGTTCCGCGCGTTCTTCGCCCGCGTCACCGACGACGACCTGCGCCTGCGCTTCTTCCAGTCGGTCAAGCATTTCAGCCACGAATTCATCGCGCGCCTGACCCAGCTCGACTACGCCCGCTCCATCGCGCTGGTCGCGATCGATCCGCGCAGCGGCGACATGCTCGGCGCGGTGCGTCTGCACGCCGATGCCGACTACGACCGTGGCGAGTACGGCATCCTGATCCGCTCGGACCTCAAGGGCCATGGCATCGGCTGGCGCCTGATGAGCATCATGATCGAGTACGCCCAGTGGCTGGGCCTGAACATCATCGAAGGCCAGGTGCTGCGCGAGAACAGCACCATGCTGGCGATGTGCCAGAGCCTGGGTTTCAAGACCAAGCTCGACCCGGACGACCCGACCGTGATGGTGGTGACGCTGCCGGTACAGAGCGTGCAGGTGCCCGAGTCGCCAGCGTGACCAGCGCCCTGTTCACGCCACCGTGCGGCCCCTACTGAAACCGGAATTCTTCAGCCACCTTGCTGCATGACAGATCCAGCTCTACATGGAACGATTTGCGTTCGCCTGTAGACAGCGGATCGGCAAGCTCATCCTCATGCAACACGGCAAATCCTCGGCCACCCGCCACAGGCGGTGATATGGATACGAAGTACGTCGTCGATTTCCAGGCCCTGGTACGCAAGACGTAGGCTTCAACGATACGCACGCAGTCGGGTTGCTTCTGCGCAGCCAGAATATTGGCTCTTATCTGTGCAGGCAGTGATTGCAGCCTCACCTTGTCGGTGGCTTCACACGCAGAGGGCATGCATGCGAGAACAAAGCACAACGTGATCATTGGTACTTTGGACATCATTCACCTCCCTGGACAGGTGGATATTCGTACCCCTCATGGCTTCGGATCACGCTTGGCACGCCATGTATTGAAGGAACCTGTAGTCGCCCTGGTTGCCGAGCGGACTATATCCTTCCGAGCGGATATTCGGACGTGAACGGTAGAAGCCGAGGACCGTGCAATCACAAGTGAACTCATCGGGCTTGATGGTTGATTCCTGGCTCATCCGACGCCGATGGTCAGCACAACCCAGCCTCCGTTCTCTCGCTTGATGGAGCCTGGTTGCCCTCCACGCACCTCCGGTGGAGAATGCCGTTTCCGCAAGTGAACGCTTCAATGGTGCCGTGCCGGAAACACCGGATACCGCAACACACTGAGTCGTTGCCGGCACGGCGCGTGCACGATGCGCGCGCGACAATGGCGCATGACCGACCGACTCCCCCTGCTGCTGCTCCCCGGCCTGCTCAACGACGCCGAGCTGTGGCGCGCGCAGGTGGCCGACCTGTCCGATATCGCCGACTGCACCGTGGGCGACCAGACCCGTGGCGAGACGATGCAGGCGGTGGTCGATGACGTGCTGGCGCAGGCCCCGGCACGCTTTGCGCTGGCGGGCTTCTCGCTCGGTGGCTTCGTCGCCCAGCAGATCCTGCGCAGCGCACCGGAGCGCGTGCTGAAACTGGCGCTGGTCGATACCTCCCTCCATGCCGATTCCCCCGAGCGTGCCGCGCAGCGCCAGTCGCAACGGACCAGTGTGCGACTGCCGGGCACGTTCCACGGCTTCGGTGACAAGCTGATGCGCAGCTACATCGACGCCTCGCGGCTGGATGACTACGTACTGGTGCAGCGCGTGCGCGACATGACCGCGCGGCTGGGTGCCGAGGTATTCCTGCGCCAGAGCGCGCTGGACCGTGTGGATGGCCGCGACGTGCTGTCCAGCTATCGCGACCCGCTGCTGATCGTGTGCGGCGCCAACGACCGCATCACCCCGTTGCCGATCAGCGAGGAGATGCATGCGCTGGTGCCCGGATCGACCTTGGTGGTGCTGCCCGATTGCGGGCATCTCGCACCGATGGAGAAGCCGGAAGACGTCAGCGCGGCGATGCGCGGCTGGTTGCTGGGGTAGGTGCCGACCGTTGGTCGGCACGCCCCTATGCCCGACCTCACGGTCGGGCGTCACGGATCAATCCCAGGCCGGCGCGATCCCTTCCGGGTTGGCCAAGCGGTGCCCGCGATCCAGCGTGGCGATCTGCGTCATGTCCTCGTCGCTCAAGCGCAGGTCGGCGGCGAGCAGGTTGCTGGCCAGGTTGTCGCGCTTGGTGGAGGAGGGGATCACCGCATAGCCCTGCTGCAACGCCCACGCCAGCGCGACCTGGGCCGGAGTGGCCTGCTGGCGTTCGGCGATGGCCAGCATCACCGGCTCCTTGAGCACTTCGCCGTAGGCCAGGCTCATGTAGGCGGTGACGTGGATGCCCTGTTCGCGCAGGAACGCGATCAGCGCGCGGTTCTGCAGGTAGGGGTGTACTTCGATCTGGTGGGTGGCGATCGTATCCGCGCCCAGGATCGCGATGGCTTGGCGGGTCAGGTCGATGGTGAAGTTGGAAATGCCGATCTGCCGGGTCAGGCCTTCGGCCTTGGCCTGGGCCAGCGCGCCGAGGGTTTCGGCCATCGGCACGGCGTCGTTCGGTGAGGGCCAGTGGATCAGGGTCAGCTCGACATGGTCGGTGCGCAGCTTGCGCAGGCTCTCGCGCAGGCTGGCCAGCAGGTCGTCGTGCTTGAAGTTGGCGATCCAGATCTTGGTGGTCAGGAACAGGTCGTCGCGGGCCACGCCGGACTCGGCGATGGCCTGGCCGACCTCGGCCTCGTTGTCGTAGATCTGCGCGGTGTCGATGGCGCGGTAGCCGACGTCCAGTGCGTTGCGGACCGAGTCGATGACGGTCTGGCCCTTGAGGCGGAACGTGCCGAGGCCGAATGCGGGAATGCTCATGGAAACTCCTTCAATGGGGGGCAGTGCAGGCTACGCCGTGCACCGTAAAGCGACGTCGAGCCGACCGTGGGTCGGCGCCACGCAATCAATGCGCGCTGACAGCAATGCCTTCAGCGCGGTCCTGCACGCCATCGCGGCGATCCAGGCGGCCGCTCAGCGCGGTCAGGCCGAGTGCGCCCAGCACCACCAGCGCCCCCAGCCACGGGGTGTGCATCAGGCCGAGGTGGTCCACCACCAGCCCGCCCAGCGACGCGCCGAAGGCGATGCCGACGTTGAACGCGGCGATGTTCAGACCCGAGGCCACGTCCGCAGCCTGCGGGGCGAAGCGCTGCGCCTGCTTGACCACATACACCTGCAGGCCCGGCACGTTGCCAAAGGCGACCGCGCCCAGCGCCAGCACGGTGAGCAGCACCAGCCAGCTGTTGTAGGCGGTGAAGGTGAGCACGAACAGCACCAGCGCAAGCAGGCCGAAGATCAGCTTCAGCGCCGGGATCGGGCCGCGGCGGTCGGCCAGGCGGCCGCCCCACAGGTTGCCGATCGCCACCGACACGCCGTACACCAGCAGCACGCCACTGACCGCGTTGGCCGAGAAGCCACTGACGTCCTGCAGGATCGAGGCCAGGTAGGTGAACGACAGGAAGGTGCCGCCATAGCCCAGCGCGGTGATTGCATACACCAGCAGCAGCCGCGGCTGCGCCAGCACCGACAGCTGCTGGGCGAACGTGGCCGGCTCGCTGCGCTGCAGGTTGCGCGGCACGAACAGCAGGCTGCCGATCAATGCGATCACGCCCAGTGCGGCCACGGCCAGGAAGGTCGCGCGCCAGCCCAGGTGCTGGCCGATGAAGGTGCCCAGCGGCACGCCGGTGACCAGGGCCACGGTCAAGCCGGTGAACATGATCGCGATCGCGCTGGCGGCCTTCTCCTTGGGCACCACCGAGGTGGCGATGATCGAGCCGATCGAGAAGAACACGCCGTGCGCCAGCCCGGTCAGCACGCGCGCCACGATCAGCGAGCCGTAGCCGGGGGCCATCCAGGCGATCACGTTGCCCAGGGTGAACAGCACCATCAGCGCCACCAGCAGGGTCTTGCGCGGCACGCGGCCGGTGAGCGCGGTGAGCACCGGCGCGCCGATCGCCACGCCCAGCGCGTACAGCGACACCAGCAGGCCGGCCGAGGGCAGGGAGACGCCGAGGTCGGCGGCAATGGTCGGGATCAGCCCGACGATGACGAATTCGGTGGTGCCGATAGCGTACGCACCCAGCGTGAGCGCCAGCAGGGCCAAGGGGATGCCACGGGACATGGTGGGTTACCGGTGGGAGGTGAGGCTGCGCAGTCTGCGCGCCGCACTGTTGCGGAAAAACCGGTCTTCACGCCAATCACTCTTGATTCGTGGTCAATAATGGGGCGTCCACTGCCGGGTTCCCCCATGAAAACCACCCTCGACGAAATGCAGGCCTTCATCGCGGTGATCGACAGCGGCTCGATCACCGCTGCCGCCGAGGCCCTGGGCCAGACCACCTCCGGGGTCAGCCGCGCGCTGGGCCGGCTGGAGGAGAAACTGGGCACCACGCTGCTGACCCGCACCACCCGGCGCCTGCAGCTCACTGAAGAAGGCCAGGCCTTCCTGCAGCAGGCACGCGCCATCGTGGCCTCGGTGGAAGACGCCGAAGAGCAGATCGCCGCGCGCCGCCAACGCCCGGCCGGGCGGCTGCGGGTGGATGCGGCGATGCCGTTCGTGCTGCATGTGATCGCGCCGCTGGTCGCCGGCTACCGCGCGCGCTATCCCGACGTGGCGTTGGAGATCAACAGCAGCGAGCGCTACATCGACCTGCTCGAACGGCGCACCGATGTGGCGATCCGGATCGGCCCGCTGGCCGATTCCACCCTGCATGCGCGGCCCTTGGCGCACAGCCGGCTGCGGGTGCTGGCCAGCCCAGCCTACCTGCGCGAGCACGGCAGCCCGGCCAGCGTGGCCGAACTGGACGCGCACACGCTGCTGGGCTTCAACGAACCGGACTCGCTCAACCACTGGCCGCTGCCCGGGCAGACGGACGCGCTGCTGCATGTGCGCCCGGCCGTGGCGGTATCCAGTGGTGAAACCCTGCGCCGGTTGGCGCTGGAGGGCGTCGGCATCGTCTGCCTGTCCGACTTCATGATCCACCGCGACCGCCTGGCCGGCAGCCTGGTGCAGGTGCTGCCGGCACTCACCGTGGAAGTCCGCCAGCCGATCCACGCCGTGTACTACCGCAACACGGCGGTCTCGGCGCGGATCAGCTCCTTCCTGGACCACCTGGGCGCGGCCATGCTCGGCGACCCCTACGTGCGCTGATCGCAGCGCGCGGTGGCTGCCGACCGTTGGTCGGCACCTGCTCAAGCCGCGCGCGAAACCCCCGGCCGCACTTCACCTGCAGCCTCCAGCACGAACACATCCACCGCCCCGTTCAAGGCCAGCGCCTGCGCTTCCATGCTGCGCGCCGCCGCCGAGGCTTCCTCCACCAGCGCCGCGTTCTGCTGCGTGGTTTCGTCCATGTGCACCACGGTCTGGTTGACCTGCTCGATACCGGCCGACTGTTCCTGCGACGCCGCCGCGATCTCGGCCATGATGTCGGTCACGCGCTGCACGCTGCCCACGATCTCACCCATGGTCTGGCCGGCACGGCCCACCAGCGCCGCACCCGTGCCCACGTCCTCCACCGATTGCTCGATCAGTGTCTTGATCTCCTTGGCCGCCGCCGCCGAGCGCTGTGCCAGGGTGCGCACCTCGCTGGCCACCACCGCGAAGCCGCGGCCCTGTTCGCCGGCACGCGCCGCTTCCACCGCCGCATTCAAGGCGAGGATGTTGGTCTGGAAGGCGATGCCGTCGATCACCGAAATGATTTCGGCGATCTTCTTCGACGAGGTCTGGATCGCGCTCATCGTGGTCACCACCTGGCCGACCACCTCACCGCCCTGCGAGGCCACCGCATGCGCGCCGATGGCCAGCTGATTGGCCTGGCGCGCATGTTCGGCGTTCTGGCGCACAGTGGAGGTGAGTTCTTCCATCGAGGCCGCGGTTTCTTCCAGGTTGGCCGCCTGCTGCTCGGTGCGCTGGGACAGGTCGTTGTTGCCGGCGGCGATCTCGCCGGCCGCCGCCTGGATCGCCTGTGCGGCGCGTTTGATATCCCCCACGATACCGGTCAACTGGCCGCTGGTCAGCGCCACGTCGTCGCGCATGCGTGCGAACACGCCGTGGAATTGCCCGTGCATGCGCGCGCTGAGATCGCCACGGGCGATGGCCTGCAGCACCTGCGACACCTGGCCCAGATCCTGTTCGGTGGTCTGCATCAGCCGGTTCAGGCCGCCCACCATGTCGCGGAAATCATGCTGGTAGCGCGCTTCGTCGCCGCGCTGGCTGAAGTCGCCGGCAGCCGCGGCACTGGCCAGGCGTTTGATCTCGGCGTTGATCGCGCCCAGGTTGTGCTTGACCCGGTCGAGCGATTCGGTGATCACCGCCTTCTCGCCAGGCAGGCGTTCCATGTCCAGCGACAGGTCGCCCACCGCATAGCGGCCCATGATCTCGATCGCACGCAGCTTGACCTGGATATGTGCGTCGACCAGTGCGTTGGTATCGCGCACCATCTGCCCGTAGCCACCGGGGAAGGCGGCATCGTCCATGCGGAAGCTGATCTGGCCGGCCTCATGGCGCTGGGCCATGCCGGCCTGTGCGGCCAGCACGTCCTTGAGGGTCTGCGTCACCGCGCCCATCGCCTGGCCCAGCCGACCGATCTCATCGCGGCTGCGTACCTGCACGCGCTGTTCCAGATCGCCCTGCGCCACTGCGCGTGCGGCCGCTTCCACCGCCACGATCGGGGCGATCACCGCACGCCGCAGCCACACCGCCAGCACGCCCATCAGCACCACCGCAGCCAATGCGGTCAGCGCCGCGCACACCAGCAGCGTGCGCCGTGCCTGCTGCGAGCGCGCCGTCACTGCCTGCTCGGCAACGGTGGCGGTCTGCTTGCCCAGCGCATCCAGCGTGGTGCCCAGTGCGCGGTCCTTGCCGCGTACCAGCGCATCGCCTTCCAGCGGCACGTAGCCGCTGGCGGCGAAGGCGTCCAGCGCCCCGTGGTAGTCCTGCTCCAGCGTGGCGTGCTGGGCGATGAAGGTCCGCGCCAGTGCGGCGGTGCGTGCATCGTCGCTGTCGGCCAGCGCCTGGGCCAGGGTGCGGGTCTTGCCGCCCTGCGCATCGAAGGCGGTCAGGTGGCGGCTGCGCAGAGCCTCGTCGCTGCCGCGGATCAGCACGTTCTTCCATTCCTGCACCTGCAGGCGGAACTCGCGCTGCAGCGCTTCGGCCTGGGTATTGCGGGCCACCTGCGGGGGCACCTCGGTGGACAGGTTGAGCCAGGCCGAGCCCAGCCCGGCCAGCGCGCACAGCACCACGATGGCCAGGCCGAGCGACAACGCGCCCAGCAACTTGAACTGCAGACTGAAGGTGCGCGTGGAGGCACCGGACGACGGATTCATCGGAGAGGACGCCAGAAAGTGAGGGAGGGCTCTGCGGTATCGGTTGCAGACGTGATCTCCTGAAGTGGGCTTTCCATCACACTTCCCGTTCCATTCAAGGAGGTGAAGGAATTGTTTCAGCGACAGCTGTCGCCGTATGGAACAACCCGCACTGGACACGGCGCCTATTTGTAACTATCGTAGTTACATGAAATCCAGCAACCAGTTTTCCGACGCCCTGCATGTGATGGCCCACCTGGTCGGTCAGCCTGGGCCACGCACCTCCGAACAGCTGGCTCACTGTCTGCCGACCCATCCGGTGGTGATCCGCCGGCTGCTGGCCGCGCTGCACAAGGGCGGGTTGGTGCACTCCACGCGCGGCCATGGCGGTGGCAGCCAACTGGCGCGCGACCCGGCGCAGATCACCCTGCACGACGTCTATGTGGCGATCGGTACGCCGGCCTTGCTGCATACCGGCGCACGCGACAGCGGGCGCGGTTGCCCGGTCCAGCAGGTGGTCAACGCCGCGCTGGATGAGAGCTATCGCCAAGCCCAGGCCCTGCTCGAACAGCGCCTGCGCGAAACCACCCTGGCCACGCTGGGCGAAGCCTTCGCCCGCCACCTGGCCCACCATGTTGCGGGAGTTCCCCATGACCTCTGATGCCGTGATCGTCGGTGGCAGTTTCGCCGGCCTGTCTGCTGCCTTGATGCTGGCCCGTGCCCGCCGCGGCGTGGTGGTGGTGGACAGCGGCCTGCCGCGCAACCGCTATGCCGCGCATTCGCATGGCGTGCTGGGCATGGATGGCATCGCCGGCAGCGACCTGCTGCGCCAGGCTAAGGCGCAGCTGCTCAACTACCCCAGCGTGCGCTGGGTCAGCGATACCGCCACCCAGGCGCAGGCCGGCCGCAGTGGTTTTACGGTGACCACGGCAGGGGGCGAAACGCTCAGCGCACGCAAGCTGCTGCTGGCCACCGGCATCCGCGACGAACTACCCGCGCTGCCCGGTCTGAGCGAACGCTGGGGCCACAGCGTGCTGCACTGCCCGTACTGCCATGGCTACGAAATCGGCGGCGGCGCGATCGGCCTGCTTGGCGGCCACCCGATGTCGCCGACCATGGCGGCGCTGCTGGCCGATTGGGGCGATGCCACGTTGTTCACCCAGGGCAGCGTGATCGAGGCCGACGAGCTGGCCCGGCTGCAACGCCGCGGCGTGCGTATCGAAACCAGCCCGGTGGTGGGCCTGGAAGGCGAGGCACCGGCGCTGAGTGCGGCGGTGCTGGCCGATGGCCGTCGCATCGCACTGCGCGCGTTGTTCGTGACCGCACGCCAGCACATGGCGTCGGCCTTGATCGAACAGCTGGGCTGCGCGCTGGATGAAAGCCCGGTGGGCGTGCTGGTGCGGGTGGATGCACAGAAGCAGACCACGGTGCCCGGCGTCTATGCCGCCGGCGATGCCACGGTGATGGGCAACATCACCCTGGCCAATGCCGAAGGCGTACGCGCCGGCATCAGCCTGCACCACGCGCTGGTCGCCGAAGACGGCGCGGCCTGAGCCCGCGCCGGCCTGCCCGCAACACTACTCGGCGCTGGCTGCCTCCAGCTGTGCGATGTCCTGCGCCGACAGCGCGATCCGCGCGGCGGCCAATACGTCCTGCAACTGCGCGACGCTGGTAGCGCTGACAATCGGTGCGCTGATACCCGGGCGCGCGATCAGCCACGCCAGCGCGACCTGCGCGGCACTGGCCGCGTGCGTGCTGGCGATATCGTCCAGCGCGGTGAGGATGCGCAGCCCGCGCGGGTTGAGGTACTGCGCAATCACCTTGGCGCCGCGTGCGCTGCTCTTGGCGGCGTCATCGGCGCTGCGGTACTTGCCGCTGAGGAAGCCGCTGGCCAGCGAGTAGTAGCTGATCACGCCGATGCCGTGCTCGTGCACCAGCGGTTCCAGCTCGGCTTCGTAGCCGCTGCGGTCGTACAGGTTGTACTCCGGCTGCAGGGTTTCATAACGCGGCAGCTTGTAATCGGCCGACACCTTGAGCGCATCGTGCAGCCGCGTGGCGCTGTAGTTGGAAGCGCCGATCGCGCGCACCTTGCCCTGCTCGATCAAGCGGCCGAACGCGGCCAGCGTGGTTTCCAGCGGCGTGGATTCGTCGTCCTCGTGCGCTTGGTACAGGTCGATCACATCGGTCTGCAGGCGGCGCAGTGAATCGTCCACCGCTGCGGCGATGGTGTCGGCGGACAGGCCCGGGTGCTCGGCCCATTTGCCTACCTTGGTGGCCAGCACCACTTTGTCGCGCTTGCCGCTGCGCTGGAACCAGCGGCCCAGAATCGTTTCCGATTCACCGCCAGTGTTGCCCGGTACCCAGGCCGAGTACGCATCGGCGGTGTCCACCAGGTTGAAGCCGGCATCGACGAAGGCATCCAGCAGCGCGAACGAGGTCTTCTCATCGGCGCTCCAGCCGAACACGTTGCCGCCGAATGCGATGGGCTGCACTTTCAGGCCGGAGCGGCCGAGTTCGCGTGGTGCAGAGGTGGGCGCTGCAGTCATGGGCGATGTACTCCAATGGAAAACCAGACCGACAGAATAAGACCGCGTGGATGACAGCGTTGCGGCGGCAGCCACAAAACAGTGTTCTGCGATGCTGCATCGCACTAACGTTTTGTGAACACCTGGGCCATCGCGACTGCTAGTCTCGCCGCATCCCGCCACCGGAGTGATCCCGATGAAAGCCCGTTCGTTGAGCTGTGCCTGCCTGTTCACGATGTCCACGCTGCTGTTGTCGGCCCCGGCGATGGCGGTCAAACCCGCCGGTGCCAATGCGCAGGTTGCGATCACCCCGGCGGTGCAGCAGGCCGTGCAGGGCGACTGGCGCACGCCCGCCAACGTCACCCGCGATGCGTGGCGTCATCCGGCGCAGACGTTGTCGCTGTTCGGCGTGCAGCCGGGCCAGACCGTCATCGAAATCACCCCCGGCAGCGGCTGGTACTCGGAAATCCTGGCGCCGCTGCTGCGCGACAAGGGCAGCTACGTGGCCGCTGTGGTCGATCCGATGGCGGTGCCCGAAGGCCGTGGCCGCGATTACCAGCAGCGCAGCCGCGACAGCCTGGAGGCCTTCTACGCCGCCACGCCGGCGCTGTACGGCAAGACCCGCGTGGTGGCCTACAACCCCAGCGCACCGGAGTTCGGCGCGGCCGGTTCGGCCGATGTGGTGCTGACCTTCCGCAACGTGCACAACTGGCGCACCTCCGGCCAGGCCGAAGGCATGTTCAAGGGCTTCTACAACGTGCTCAAGCCCGGCGGCGTGCTCGGCGTGGTGGAACACCGTGCCAAGGCCGATGTGCCGGCCGATGACAAGAGCGGCTACGTGGGCCAGAAGCAGGTGATCGCGCTGGCCGAAGCGGCCGGTTTCAAGCTGGCCGGCAGCAGCGAGATCAACGCCAACCCGCGCGATACCAAGGACCACCCGAAGGGCGTGTGGATGCTGCCGCCGAGCAATGCGCATGACGCTGCCGACGATGCCAAGTACAAGGCGATCGGCGAAAGCGACCGCATGACGCTGCGCTTCGTGAAGCCGGCCAAGTAAGCCGGTATCGGTGGCGGCGCGACGGTGGGAAAATACACTCCCCGCCGTCGCCGCCCCCGCCATGCTGATCGCCTTCAACAAACCCTTCAACGTGCTGTGCCAGTTCACCGACCGCAGCCAGCCGCCGCGAGCGACGCTGGCGGGGTTCGGGCTGCCGCCGGCGGTGTATGCGGCCGGGCGGCTGGACTACGACAGCGAAGGCCTGCTGCTGCTCACCGATGACGGTGGGCTGGCCCATCAGTTGACCGATCCGCGCCACAAGGCGGACAAGACCTACTGGGTGCAGGTGGAAGGCGCGGTCACCGAGGAGCAGCTGCACGCCCTGCGGCGCGGTGTGCTGCTCAATGACGGCCCCACGCTGCCAGCCGGGGTGGAACGGCTGGAACCCGCGCCGGACCTGTGGCCGCGCAATCCGCCGGTCCGCTTCCGCAAGACCGTGCCCGACTCGTGGCTGGCGATCACCCTGCGCGAAGGCCGCAACCGCCAGGTGCGGCGGATGACCGCCGCGGTGGGCCTGCCTACGCTGCGCCTGGTGCGGGTCTCAATGGGCGCGCATGCGCTGGGCGATCTGCAGCCGGGCCAGTGGCGGCAACTGGCCGACCGCTAAGAGCGCTTCTTCTCCCTTTGGGGCGTCTCGATGCGCCTGGTCGGGTGGTGGTGGCTTCAAGCGCACTGCTGTCTTCGTTCTGGGGGGTGAGGCGAGCGTTGGGGGCCGCGCCCCAGCCATCTACACCGCGGAGCCTTACACGCCAAAAAAAAACCGCCGGACAGTGCCGGCGGCTTCGATGATGACGCGCTCGCGTGGACAGCTCAGGTATCGCTGCCGATGTCGCTGTGTTCGTCCACCACGGTGTCATTGCGGCGGTTGCGTGCGCTGATGCGCTGCGCCTGGCCGTTGACCACGCCGCCATTGGCGAGCTTCTTCTTCTGCTGCTTGCGGTACAGCGCGTAGCCGAGCAGGCCCACGCCCACCGCGGCTGCGGCGATGGTCACGGCCGGGTTGCGACGCGCCACCTTCACTGCCGCCTTGCCGCCGGTCTTGACCGCGCCCAATGCTGCGCCGGTCTTGATCCAGTCGGTGGCCTGCGGGCCGAGATGACGCAGGTTGCTGCCGGCGTGCTTGAGGCCATCGCCCGCGCTGCTGGCCAAATCCAGGGCGCGCTCGAGGGCGCGGTCGGTAATCACAGTCAATCTGCTCATGGGGGGTCCTTTGCCTCGGTTCTGATCCAGTGTCGCGCGCGGGCCGTGTAGGGCGTGTTATCCGCCGCCCACGGCCGATTCACGACTGTAGCCGCTTGCGCCACCGGTTGCAGCGCGGGCTCGTGCCGCGGTCAGGTAGCAGCCATGAATGCGAGGCGCATGTGCAGGCGGCCGCGCCCGGTGTCATGTGCCGCGGGGCTTGGCCCGGTGCGTGGCGGTGGCCGTCCACGGGTCGTCCGGCCACGGATGCTTGGGATAGCGGCCCTTCATTTCCTTTTTCACTTCCGCATAGGTGTTCGCCCAGAAATTGCGCAGGTCCTGGGTCACCTGCAGCGGGCGGCCACCGGGCGAGAGCAGGTGCAGCGTCAGCGCGATGCGGTTGTCGGCGATACGCGGCGTATCGGCCAGACCGAACAGTTCCTGCAGCTTGACTGCCAATACCGGTGGCTGCGGGGTCACGCCGTCGGCCTCGAGCGCGTAGTGGATCGGGCGCTCCATGCCCGATGGCACCGCGATGCGGACCGGTGCATGGCGGTCGACCAGCTGGCGCTGCGCCCACGGCAGCGGCGACTTCAGTGCCTCGCCCAGGGCGGCCTCATCCAGGGCATCCAGCCGCGTCCTGCCGCCGAACGCGGGGGTGAGCCAGTGCGACAACGTGGCCATCAATGCGGCATCGGACACGTCCGGTAGTTCCAGCGCCGGCATCCACGCGCGCAGGCTGACCACGCGCGCCTGCCATTGGCGCAGGCCGTCGGTCCACGGCAGTGATGCCAGCCCCAGCTCGGCCACCGCCTCGGTCAGTGCCTGCGCGGCCTGTGCCGGATCCACCCGGCCGGCCGAGCGGCTGTCGAGCACGATGCGATCGAAGCGGGTTTCGCGGCGGGCAACCAGCGCGCGTTTCTCGGCATCCCAGCGCACCACGTCCTGCTGCTGGAAGCGTTCCGGGAAATCGCGGCGCAGGCGGCCCTCGTCCACCGGCGCGGCGCGCAGCAGCAGGGCATCGCGCGCCTCGTAGCGCAGTTCCACCGCCACCAGCCACGGTTCGCCGCGCAGGTCGCTGGGATCGAACAGACGCGCGCTGCGCCCGTTGGCCAGCAGGTAGCGCAGTGGATCGGTGGGGTGGCGGGCCGCGATACGGTCGGGAAAGGCATGCGCCAGCAGGTCGCCCAACTGGTGCGCTTCCACCGTGCCCGGCGGTGCACTGTCGCAGCGCAGGCGTCGTCGCCACTGCTTGCTGGCGGCGTCGATGGCGGCCAGGCCACCGCGGTTGGCATCGTGCGGGGCACGGCCGTGGCGGAATGCGGCGATGGCGCGCCAGCGTGCGGCCAGCGCATCGCCGCCCTGGCGCAGTGGATCGCGTGCTTCCACCAGCGCGGCCAGGTCGCAGGCCAGCGCCTGTTCGCTGCCGCTGCCGGCGGCCAGCAGCATCGCCGCCAGCCGCGGGTGCGTGCCCAGCGTGAGCATGCGGCGGCCCAGTGCGGTCAAGGTGCCGCTGTCGGCCAGTGCGCCCAGCCGTTGCAACAGTTCGCGCGCGGCGGCCAGTGCACCCACCGGCGGGGCATCGACGAAGCGCAGGTCATCGCTGCCCCAGGCCGCCAGTTCCAGCGCCAGCGAAGCCAGTTCCACCTGCGCGATCTCGGGCCGACGCTGCGCTTCCAACCGTTGCGACTGCGGCCACAACCGCCACGCCCAACCCTCGGCGACACGCCCGGCGCGCCCGGCCCGCTGGTCGGCCGAGGCCTGTGCGATGTTCACCACGTCCAGCCGCGCGAACCCGCTGTTGGGGTCGTAGCGCGGCTCGCGCGCGAGCCCGGCATCGATCACCACGCGCACGCCGGGCAGGGTCACCGACGACTCGGCCACATTGGTGGCCAGCACCACCCGGCGCTGGCCGTTTGGATCGGGCTGCAGCACGCGCGACTGCTGTTCCACCGGCAGTTCGCCATGCAGCGGCAGCACCTGCACGGTGCCGGGCAGTGCCTGTTCCAGCGCCGCCTGGGTACGCGCGATCTCGCGTTGGCCGGGCAGGAACACCAGCACATCGCCCGGATGCTCGCCCAACGCCTGTTCCACCGCCCGCCGCGCCTGCGCTTCCAACGCCTCGTCGCGGCGCGCCGGGAAGTGGCTGATCGTGACCGGGAAACTGCGGCCTTCGCTGCTCAACCGCGGCGCGTCCAGGAACTGCGCCAGGCGCTCACCGTCCAGCGTGGCCGACATCACCACGATGCGCAGGTCCTCGCGCAGCTGCGACTGCACATCCAGCGCCAATGCCAGGCCGAGGTCCGCAGCAAGGTGGCGCTCGTGGAATTCATCGAACAGCAGCGCGCCCACGCCTTCCAGCATCGGATCGTCCTGCAGCATCCGCGTGAGGATGCCTTCGGTGACCACTTCCACCCGGGTGCGCGCGGAGATCTTGTTCTCGAAGCGGATGCGATAGCCGACCGTGCCGCCGACCTCCTCGCCGAGCTGGCGCGCCATGAACTGTGCGGCGCTGCGCGCGGCGACCCGGCGCGGCTCCAGCATGATGATCTTCCGGCCTTGCAACCACGGCGCATCCAGCAGGGCCAGCGGCACCTGGGTGGTCTTGCCGGCACCGGGTGGCGCTTCCAGCACCAGGCGCGGCTGGCGCTCCAGTGCGTTCAGGATCTGCGGAAGCAGCGTGGCGATGGGGAAAATCGGCGGATTCATCGCACAAGGATACGGTGTCGCGGCGGTATGCCGATTGCCAGAGGCCCGCGCCCATGCTTCCCTGTGCCGCCCCGTGGTACCTGGACGTGTGCATGTCGCGTATTGCTCGCCTGTTGTTGCTGGCCCTGTGTTGTGCGGCCGCGTCGGTTGCGGCGGCCGCGCCTACCGCTGCCGACACCGGGATGCCCGACGAGGGGCTGCACATGCCCTATGACGGGCACCCGATGGCGATGCTGCTGCGGCCCACGATCGATGCCCGCTACCTGCCGGCCGGGCTGGACAATGAGGCGGCCATTCGCGCCGCGGTGGCCGACGGCACCCTGCGCGAAGCGATCTATCCCAGCCTGCAGTTGGCCGACGACCGCGCCTACGTGTGGTTGTCGCAGTTCGGGCGCAGCACGCTCGGCCCGGTGCCCAATACGCTGACGCGCTGCGATGCCAGTGACGGCTTCCGCCTGCTGCTGGACACCGAAGACTGTAACGTGGGCGAGGCGCCCAGCCTGCACTTCCAGCGCCAGAAGGGTGCCGATCTGCGCTGCGTGGAATGTGCGGCGCTGGGCCTGCCCGAACGCTGGCAGCCGCAGCTGCCGGGTGCGCAGTGCAGCCTGCCCAGCTGGAACCTGGACAACGCACGTCGGCAGTACGCCACCTGGCTGACGCGGTTCGAGCGCGATATCCAGCCCTTCCTGCAGAGACCCAGCGAGGCGTTCTGGCGGGCCAATGGCGTGTCCCTGCAGTTCAGCGTGGTGCCACGGTCGCGGGCCACCGCCACGTTGTTCAGCATGAGTGTCGCTGCGGACGGTTTCGGCGCCTCGGTCGGTGCGGTCGATGCACCCGCGCGCACCGACCTGCTGCCGGCCCTGTTGGCGCTGCTGCGCACGGCCGAGGTGAGCGCGCGCGGTGGTCTGTATCCCGAGCCCGAGGCGGATTTCTCGGCCCTGTGCGCGGAAGTCTGGTACCTGCGCCTGCCGGGCCGCCGGGTGCCCGCGGGTCCGCCTGCGCCCGCTGACACGCTGGTGCGCGACGGCGCACCCTTCATCACCGTGATGCGCGAGGGCGACCGCGTGCTGCTGACCGGCATCTCCCGCGAGCTGGCGCGGGCACTGCTCGATCCGCCCGGCGAGGACTGAGCCTGTCTGCAGCCCGCTACAATGACCGGGTTTTCCGTCCTGCAGCAGCCCCATGCACTTGATCGATATCGGCGCCAACCTCACCCACGATTCCTTTGATCGCGACCGCGACGCCGTGCTCGCACGGGCGCGCGAGGCGGGCGTGGTGCAGATGGTGATCACCGGTGCCAGCCGCGAGCATTCGCCGCAGGCACTGGCGCTGGCCCGGCAGCATCCGGGCTTCCTGTACGCCACGGCCGGCGTGCACCCGCACCACGCGGTGGAATACACCGACGAGTGCGATACCGAGATGCGCGCGCTGCATGCGCATGCCGAGGTGGTGGCGGTGGGCGAGTGCGGGCTGGATTACTTCCGTGATTTCGCCCCGCGCCCGGCCCAGCACCGCGCCTTCGAGCGCCAGTTGCAACTGGCCAGCGAGGTGCTTGCTGCCGATGGCGCGCGCAAGCCGCTGTTCCTGCACCAGCGCGATGCGCATGCCGATTTCATGAGCATGATGAAGAACTTCGACGGCAGGCTGGGTGCGGCGGTGGTGCATTGCTTCACCGGCGAGCGCCAGGAACTGTTCGACTACCTCGACCAGGACTGGTACATCGGCATCACCGGTTGGTTGTGCGACGAACGCCGTGGCGCGCACCTGCGCGAACTGGTCAAGCACATTCCGGCCGAGCGCCTGATGATCGAGACCGATGCCCCCTACCTGCTGCCGCGCTCGCTCAAGCCGATGCCGAAGGACCGTCGCAACGAGCCGATGTTCCTGTCGCACATCGTCGAGGAACTGGCACGCGATCGCGGCGAAGCAGTGGACGTCACCGCAGCCAATGCGACGGCGGCCACGCGCACGTTCTTCCGGTTACCCGACGTAGCCTGATCCGCCCAGCTTCGGTAGTGCCGAGCCATGCTCGGCAACCGCTTCGGTAGTGCCTAGCCATGCTCGGCAACCGCGCGCAGCCGAGCATGGCTCGGCGCTACCGGTTCGCGGTGACGCGCCCGTCGCCTGCTGCCCACGCATCGTCCAGCCCTTCGCGGTAGGTAGGGAAGCGTGGCTGCCACTGCAACGCCTCGCGCGTGCCGCGACTGTCGATGCGCTTGTTGCTGCTGTAGAAGCGGCGCAGCGAGGCAGGAACCGCCGGGTCATCCCAGGCCTGCGTGGCAGGCAACGGTAGACCACTCAGTGCCGCTGCGTAGGCCAGCACGTCCTGCGGCGGAGCGGGCGCATCGTCGGCGGGCAGATACAGCGCGTTGCCCTGCGGTCGTCGCATCGCTTCCAGCACCGCGGTGGCCAGGTCCTCTACATGCAATCGGTTGAACACCAGCCCCGGCCGCATGACCGCGCGGGCCTTGCCCTGCGCCAGCTGCACCAGCGCATTGCGGCCACGCCCATACAGGCCGGGCAGCCGGAATACCGCCGAGGCGATGCCGCGCGCCTGCGCGAATGCCTGCCACTGCCGTTCGGCACGCAGGCGCTTCAGTGCGGTGTCGTCCGTGGCATCGTCTGCCGCGTGCAGGTCGACCCAGCCGCCATCGCGATCGGCGTAGACGGCGGTCGAAGAGAGATAGCCCACCCAGCGCAGCGACGGCGAATCCTGCAGCGCCTCGCCGAGCAGCCGTAGCGCAGGGTCACCTTCGGCATCGGGCGGGACACTGCACAGGATCGCATCGGCGCTCCGGATCGCCTCATGCAGCGCCGCATCGATGGGGTATCCCTCTGCCAGCCGATGGCGGCGCACGCCATCGTCCGCTGCGGTGGCAGGATCGCGCACGGTGCCGCTGCAGGCAATGCCCTGGGCCTGCAGCAGGGCGGCCACGTGCCGCCCGCTGTAGCCCAGGCCCAGCACCAGCACGCGTGCCGGTGCGGTGTTGGTGCGCATGCTCAGGCGCTGCGCTGGCGCTGGTAGGCCTGCAGGTGGCTGTAGGCCACCGCCAGCAGCGGCGCGGCCTGCCCGGCCGCACGTGCACGCACCAGCATGTCGCCGACGATCTGCTCGGCCTCAACCTGCTGGCCGGCTTCCAGATCACGCAGCATCGAGGCCTTCAGGGTCGAGCCGGCCTGGGTGGTCGCACCCAGTGCCGCTTCGCGTGCCTTGTGCGGAATCGGCTCACCGGCTGCCTCGGCCACCGCCAGGCATTCGTCGTAGAGCCCGCGTACGATCGCCGCGCCATCCTCGGTGGCCACGATGGTGCCGACATCGGCGCGCATCAGGCAGGTCGACGCAGCCAGCGTGGTCAGGAACGTGTACTTGATCCACTGCTCCTGGCCGATCGCATCGCTGGCCACGTAGTCCACGCCGGCCTGCACGCAGGTTGCCGCCAACGCCAGCACCCGCGCGCTGCTGCCGGTGCCATCGCGCTCGCCGAAGGTCAGCTTGGCCGCAGGCGCAAGGTGCACCACTGCGCCATCGGCGGCCTTGGTCGCGCTGATGAAGCACAGCCCGCCCAGCACCGCATCGCGGCCGAAGCGCGCATCCAGATCGGCGTAATGGCGCAGCCCGTTGAGGATCGGCAACACCGTGGTGCGCGGCCCCATCGCCGGCGCGATCGCCTCGATGGAACTGCCCAGGTCATAGGCCTTGCAGCTCAGAATGACCAGGTCGAACGGCTGCGCCGCCGCCAGCGCCGGCAATGCCTCGGCAGTGACGTGCTGCACCGCGAACGTCGCATCCCCCAGCGGGCTGCGGATCACCAGGCCCTCGGCCTCCAGCTGCGCCGCGCGCGCCGGTCGCACCAGGAACGTCACATCGACGCCGGCCTGGGCCAGGCGACCGCCAAAGTAGCCGCCGGTTCCGCCGGCGCCGAGAACCAGGATGCGCATCAGCTGCGCATCCCCACGCCACGCTTCAACAGCCACAGCGCCAGCGCGGTGAGCGCCACCACGAAGCCGATCATCAGCGCATAGGCCACCCACAGCGGCACGTCGCTGGTGCCCAGCAGGCCGTAGCGGAACGCGTTGACCATGTAGAAGATCGGGTTGGCGTGGGTGGCCGCTTCGGCCCAGGTCGGCAGCAGCTTCACCGAATAGAACACACCGCCCAGGTAGGTCAGCGGGGTCAGGATGAAGGTCGGCACGATCGCCACGTCATCGAACTTCTTGGCGTACACCGCGTTGATGAAACCGGCCAGCGAGAAGATCGTCGCGCCCAGGATCACAGTGGTCAGCGTCACCAGCGGGTGCGGAATGCGCACCGGGGTGAAGAACATCGCGATGATCAGCACGATCACGCCCACCATCAGGCCGCGCAGCACCGCACCGGACACATAGCCCCACAGGATCACCCAGTTCGGCATCGGGCTGACCAGCAGCTCCTCCACGTGGCGGCCGAACTTGGCGCCAAAGAACGAGGAACTGATGTTGCCGTAGCTGTTCTGGATCACGCTCATCATCACCAGGCCCGGCACGATGAACTGCATGTAGCTGTAGCCGCCCATCTCACCCACGCGCGAGCCGATCAGCCCGCCGAAGATCAGGAAGTACAGCGTCATCGTGATTGCCGGCGGCACCAGGGTCTGGCCCCAGATGCGCAGGATGCGCGCCACTTCGCGGCGCACGATGGTCATCAGGGCGATGCGGTTGCGCTGGCCGTCGGTCAGGACCGGGGTCGGGGTGCTGCTCATGCCGCGTTCTCCTGGTTGCCGGTGAGGCGCACGAACAGCTCCTCCAGGCGGTTGCTCTTGGTACGCATCGAACGGACCCGGATGCCGGCGCTGTTGAGCGCCTCGAACACGCGGTTGAGGTCCATCGCGCGGGGCATGTCCACGTCCAGCGTGTGGCCGTCGGTGGCGATCATGGTGGTGCCTTCGATCACCGGCAGCTGCGCCGGCAGCTCGCCGTCGATGTCGAACAGGAAGCCTTCCACGTCGAGTTTGGCCAGCAGTTCGCGCATCGGGCCCTGGGTGACGATCTGCCCGTGGTTGATGATGGCCAGGTTGCGGCACAGGTGCTCGGCTTCTTCCAGGTAGTGCGTGGTCAGGATGATGGTGGTCCCGGCCGCGTTGATCTCCTTGAGCACGCGCCACATGTCGCGGCGGATCTCGATGTCCACACCGGCGGTGGGCTCATCGAGGATCAGCAGGCGCGGGCGGGTCATCATCGCGCGGGCGATCATCAGCCGGCGCTTCATGCCGCCGGACAGGGTACGGCTCATCACCTGCGCCTTTTCCCACAGGTGCGCGCGCTTGAGCTCGGTTTCGGCCATCTGCTCGGCCTCGGCCCGGGCCACGCCATAGAAGCCGGCGTAGTTGACCAGGATATCGAAGGGTTTCTCGAACAGGTTGAAGTTGATCTCCTGCGGCACCAGCCCGATCAGCCGCATGGCGGCGCTGCGGTGGCGCACCAGGTCGGTGCCGAACACCTCGACCTGGCCTTCACTGAGGTTGACCAGCGAGCTGATGATGCCGATCAGGGTCGACTTGCCGGCCCCGTTGGGGCCCAGCAGCGCGAAGAAGTCGCCCGGCGCAACGTCCAGCGAGACGCCTTTGAGCGCCTGGGTACCGTTGTCGTAGGTCTTGCGGAGGTCGCGGACCCGCAGGGCGGGGGCCGTGGGGGGCGCGGGAGTATTCTGGGAAGCCAAGCTCTTGCCTTCGCGCCTGCGGGCTGGCGCTGGATAGGGGCGGGGAGCGGCTATTATAGAAGACCCTGAGGGCTCGCCCCGGCTACACACTGTTTCCCAAAATCGTGCCTGTTCAATTCCCCCTCAAGCTGGTTGACCGGCGCATGCTGGCCCCCACCGTCGGCCACTACCAGTTCCTGCGTGATGACGGCCAGCCGCTGGATTTCCAGCCCGGCCAGTTCATCCAGGTCCATTTCCACTACGCCGACGGCACCGCCACCAAGCGCAGCTACTCGCTGGCCACCATCCATGACCACGCCCTGGGCGCTGGCGATGCGGTGGATATCGCGGTCAGCTTCGTCCCCGGCGGCGCCGCCACGGCCCTGTTCGAGGGCCTGGACCTGGGCGGCCACGTCACCGCCAGCGGCCCGTTCGGCCGGTTCTGCCTGCAGCCGGGCGACCACAACGCCCGCTACCTGCTGATCGCCACCGGCACCGGGGTCACCCCGTACCGCTCGATGTTGCCGCTGCTGGCCACCGCCATGGCCGAGCGCGGGGTGGAAGTGGTGCTGCTGCAGGGGGCCCGCACCCCGGCCGAGCTGCTCTACAGCGATGACTTCCGCGCCTTCGCCGACGCCCACCCGGGCTTCCGCTACGTGCCGTGCCTGTCGCGCGAGCTGCCGGCCAACCCGCATCCGGACGTACGCCACGGCTACGTGCAGCAGCACCTGGCCGAGTTCGCGCCCAATCCGGCCACCGACATCGCCTACCTGTGTGGCAACCCGGACATGGTCGATGCCACCTTCGAGGTGTTGAAAGAAGCGGGTCTGCCGACGCCGCAGGTGCGGCGCGAGAAGTACGTCAGCAGCAAGTAAGGCTTGCGTGCCGGGACGAAGGCTCGCCCCCGTCCCGGCACCGGCATTCCTCAGTACGGAATCCAGGCATCGCGCCAGGCCGCTCCCACACCCGGGGCATACACCGGCGAGTTGACGTTGCACCAGGCGCCTTCCGGGAACGGGCGGCAGGCGTACAGCTTGCCGTCGCTGCCCTTCACCACGGTCTGGCCCGGCACATAGCTGCCCAGCCCGGCCGGGTACACATGGTCGAAATCACCGCCGCCCGGCGGATCGACATCGGGCAGGCGGATGTCGACCTGGTGGGTGAGCCCCCGCTGCAGGTAGACGCGGTTGGCGGTGGCCGAGGCCACAGGCGTGATCACGCCGTTGCTCATCACCCCGATCCGGGCCTGGCGGGCGTCTGCGTTGACCTGGCGCGCCAGCTGCAGCGGCCACTGCGCCGCGCTGGTCTGGCCAGCGGCCAGGGTGGTCTTGATGCGCTCGGCATCACTACCGGCCGAGGTGAACACCCGCAGTTCCACCGCCGTGCCCACCGGCAGGTCGCCGCGTGCGGTCAGCGCCCCGGCGTCCTGCCACAGCGGCGGCGTGCCACCCCCACCACCGTCGAACTTCACGTCCATGCAGGTGTAGAACGCTTCGGTGGAATCCGAGCGTTGCCAGGTGTTGTAGATCATGTGCGGGCCCGAGCGCTTGGGCAGCGGGCAGTCCAGCTTGTAGGTGCCGTCGGCCGACAGCGGTGTGTTGCCCAGGGTGCAGAAGGCTTCCAGGTCCGACCAGCGCAGCTCGCTGCCCGGCTGCCAGCCATCGCGGGTGACGTAGAACTTCCACTCGCGGGTGGCGTGCGGGGCCGGCGCCTTGAACACGAACGTGTAGCGCCCGTTGGCATCGGCGCTGATCGGCGTGGTCTGCCAGTCGCTGCGCTGCAGGTCCAGCCCGCGGAAGGTGGGGTTGTTGCCGCTGCACAACTTGCCGTCCGGCACCACGGCCGGGTGGTTGCCGTTGGCGTTGGCCTGGTTGATGCCCATCCAGTCGTAGAACGCCTGCGAGCCGGCCACGGCCTTGGCCGCGGCGCAGGCCGGGTTGGTCGGGTTCTCCGGGTTGCCCTGGAAGCAGGCGTAAACCCGGCTGATCGGGGTGAGCATGGTGCCGTGCGCTTGGGCGCCGCCGGCCACGGCCAGACCGGCCAGCAGCAGGGACACGCCGGACAGCGGAATGCAGTGTCGAAGAGACATGGAACCTCCAGAGATGATCAAGGGGCTGCCTGCCGAACGCGTGCCCGGAAGCAGCTCGCCGAGTATCACGACGGGTAGGAGAACGCCGAATAGAACGCCGTGTAGATGTTCGACCTTGGGACGCACATCAACAGCGGTATGAGGTGCCCATTCCAGAAGTGAGGGGTCAACCCGGCCCGCCAAGACGGCCGCTACCGCCCGCGCGCGGTAAGATGCGCCGCGCCGCCCTGGCGCCCGAGGCCGCATGTCGCTGGATTTCCCTACCGTCGCAGTGCTTGGCTACCTGCTGTGCCTGGGCATTGCGCTGGGTTTTTCGCTGTTGCTGCTGGTCCTGCGCCGGCAACCGGTGCTGCGCCTGTGGACGGCCAGCCTGTGGCTGCTGGCCGTCAGCGTGACCCTGCTGGCGCTGCGCGACCAGCTGCCGACGGTCCCGGCGATCCTGCTTGGCAACACCGCCATTGCCGCCTCCGGCGTGCTGATGTTGTGCGGCGTGGCCCGTCACCTGGGCCTGCGCCTGCCGCTGTGGCAGCCGCTGTTGCTGGCCGCCGCCTTCCTGGGCGGCATCGTGGTGTTTCTGCTGCCGTTCCCCAGTCTGTCGATCCGGCTGGACGTGTTCAGCGTGTTCGCGGTGCTGGTCAACACCTGGATGGTCGTGCTGCTGCTGCGCCACGCCCCGCCTGCACAACGCACCAGCTGCCGGCTGGCCGCGGTGATCTTCGCCACCGAGGCGCTGCTGTACACCGTGCGGCTGTGGCTGCCGGTGGCACCGGATGCAGGCGAGGACATCATGCGTACCGGCACGCCGATGTTCGCCACCTACCTGGGCGGGGTGATCCTGGAGCTGGCGCGCTGTTTCGCGCTGGTGCTGCTGCTGGTGGAGCGGATGCTGGTGGAACTGCGGCACGCGGCGCGCACCGATGGGCTCACCGGCCTGCTCAACCGCAGCGCGGTACTCGCCGATGGCGCCGCCGCGCTGCTTGATTGCCGGCGCCGGCAGCAACCGCTGGCGCTGCTGCTGCTCGACGTGGATCACTTCAAGCAGATCAACGACCGTTGGGGCCACCTTGGCGGCGATGATGTGCTGCAGCATTTCGCGTTGCTGCTGACGCGCTGCGCCAGCGGCCACACGCACCTGCTGGGCCGCTATGGCGGCGAGGAGTTCGTGTTGCTGCTGCCCGGCGCCGATGCCACGCAGGGGCGCCAGCTGGCCGAGCGGATACGCGCGATGCTGCGCGACAGGCCCGCCCGTATCGAGGGCGTGGCGGTGCCGGTCACCACCAGCATCGGCCTGGTCGTGGACGCCGGGCAGGCCGATCTGGCAGCCCTGCTGGCCGCAGCCGACACCGCGCTGTACCAGGCCAAGGCCGAGGGTCGCGACCGCACGGTGAGCGCGGTGCCGGTGCTGCTGCACTGAGCTGGCAGCCGGGCTTGGTCACATCCTGAACGGTGCTGCGTCATGGCATGCTGAGACCCTTCAATCCAGGATGCGATCGAAATGCGACTTTCCTGCCGTTCCCTGGCTTCCGGCGCAGCGTTGCTGCTGCTGGCGGCCTGCCACGCTGCCCCGGAGGCGCCGCCGGAAGCGGCGCAACGCTCGTACGGAAAACTGGTATTCAAGCCCTGCACGCTGACCAGCGCCCAGGCCAGCGACAACGTGGAAGCCGAGTGCGCCACGCTGCAGGTGCCGGAAAATCCGGACGCGCCCAACGGCCGCAAGATCGGCTTGAACATCGCCTGGCTGGACACCGCCAATGAAGGCGAGGGCAAGGGCGACCCGGTGTTCTTCCTGGCCGGCGGCCCGGGCCAGGCCGCCACCGACGTGGCATCGATCGTCAACACCGCGCTGCGCGAAGTGCGCAAGCAGCGCGACATCATCCTGATCGACCAGCGCGGCACCGGTAAATCCAATCCGCTCACCTGCCTGGGTGCGGACGGCAAGGAACTGCCGCTGGACGAAAGTGCAACACCGTCCACGGCGCTGATCGCCGACTATGCCAAGCGCTGTGCCGCGTCGCTGGCCGACCGCGCCGACACCCGCTTCTACACCACCACCCAGGCCATCGCCGACATCGACACGGTGCGCGCGGCCCTGGGCGTGGACAAGATCAACCTGGTGGGTGGCTCCTACGGCACCCGCGTGGCCCAGCAGTACGCCGCGCGCTACCCGCAGCACACCCGCGCGGTGGTGATCGACGGTGTGGCCCCGAACGATGTGGTGGTCGGCGGTGATTTCGCCAACACCTTCGAGGACGCCATCGACCTGCAGTCCGCGCAATGCCGCAAGGATCCCATCTGCGCCAAGCGTTTTCCGGTGGATACCCGCACCCAGCTGCGCAACGTGATGGACACGCTGGCCAAGACCCCGGTCGAAGTGGACTACCGTGATCCGGGCACCGCCGAAGCCAAGCGCGATGTCCTCACCGCCGACTCGGTGACCGGGCTGGCGTTCATGTTCTCCTACATGCCCGAGCTGTCCTCGCTGTTGCCGGTGGTGCTCGATGAAGCCGCCAACGGGCGCTACGCCTCGTTGATGTCGCTGAGCAAGATGGCCGGCCGCACCCTGGGCGTGCAGATGAACCGGGGCATGCAGTGGTCGGTGATCTGCGCCGAAGACGCCGACCGCTACCAGGCGCCGGCCGCCAGCGATCGCATCCTGGGCCCGGAAGTGGCGCAGATGTTCTTCGCCGCCTGCCCGGGCTGGAACGTGGGCACGCGCCCGAAGGACTTCACCGCGCCGTTCGCCTCCAACCTGCCGGTGCTGCTGCTGTCGGGCCAGTTCGACCCGGTCACCCCGCCGCGCTATGCCGAGCAGGTGCTCAAGACCCTGCCCAACGGCCGCCATCTGGTCGCCAAGGGCCAGGGCCACGGCACCCTCAACGCCGGCTGCATGCCGCGCCTGCTCGGCCAGTTCATGGACCGTGCCGACGCCAAGAGCCTCGATGCCACGTGCCTGGACTCGCTGAGCCCGGTGCCGGCCTTCACCTCGTTCAACGGATGGGAACCATGATCGTCGCCGAGAACCTGCACAAAGCCTTCAAGACCAAGACCGGTCTGATCAAGGCGGTCGAGAACGTTGGTTTCCATGCCGAGGATGGCCAGATCACCGGCCTGCTCGGCCCCAACGGCGCCGGCAAGACCACCACCATGCGCATGCTCTACACGCTGATGACGCCCGATCAGGGCCGCGTCATGGTGGATGGCATCGATGCGGCCGCCGATGCAGTGGCGGTGCGCCGCCGGCTGGGCGTGCTGCCCGACGCACGTGGCGTCTACAAACGCCTGACCGCGCGCGAGAACATCGCCTACTTCGGCCAGCTGCACGGCATGAGCGCCGCGCAGATCCGCGATCGCACCAAGGTGCTCTCCCAGGCGCTGGACATGGAAGACATCCTGGACCGGCAGACCGACGGTTTCTCGCAGGGCCAGCGCACCAAGACCGCCATCGCCCGCGCGCTGGTGCACGACCCGCGCAATGTGATTCTCGATGAGCCCACCAACGGCCTGGACGTGATGACCACGCGCGCGCTGCGTGGCTTCCTGCGTGGCCTGCGCGACGAGGGCCGCTGCGTGATTTTCTCCAGCCACATCATGCAGGAGGTGGCCGCGCTGTGCGATCGCATCGTGATCATCGCGCATGGCACGGTGATGGCGGCCGGCAGCGCCGATGAGCTGCGCGCACAGACCGGGGAAGACAACCTGGAAGATGCCTTCGTCAAGGTGATCGGTTCGGAAGAAGGATTGCACGCATGAGTTCGTTCGCAACGTTGTTGACCGTGATGCGCAAGGAACTGCGCGACCTTTCGCGCGACCGGCGCACCCTGGCGCTGACCCTGCTGCTGGGCCCGCTGCTGTACCCGATCCTGATCCTGGGCATGGGCAAGCTGGCCGAAAGCCGGGTCAAGACCCAGATCGACAAACCGCTGGATATCGCCACCATCGGCCGCGAGAACGCCCCCAACCTGGTGCGTTTCCTGGCCGCGCAGGGGCTCAACGCCGTCGATGCGCCCAAGGACCTGACCACCGCCATCCGCGACCAGCAGATCGACGTGGCGCTGCGGATCAGCGCGGACTTCGGCAAGGACTGGGCCGAAGGGCGTCCGGCGCTGGTGGAGATCGTCAAGGACAGCACCCGTCGCGCCGCCGACATTCCCAGCCAGCGCCTGCAGAATGCCCTGGCCGGTTACAACCAGCAGGTGGGCGCGTTGCGTCTGCTGGCGCGTGGCGTGGATGCGCAGGTCGCACGGCCGCTGGACCTGGCCTCGCAGGACCTGGCCACCGCCGAAGCCAAGCGCGGCCAGGTACTGTCCTTCCTGCTGCCGGTGCTGCTCACCATCACCTCGTTCCTGGGCGGCGCCTACCTGGTGATGGATACCACCGCCGGTGAGCGCGAGCGGCAGTCGCTGGAGCCGCTGCTGGCCACGCCGGCACCGCGCAGCGCGATTGTCAGCGGCAAGATCGCTGCCGCCTGCGTGGTCGGCATGGCGTCGCTGCTGCTCACCCTGTTGGCGTTCAAACTCAGTGCGCAGCTCTCAACCAGCGGGGCCGGTCGACAACTCAACATGGGCTTCGTGCCGATGGCGCAGATGTTGTTGATCATGTTGCCGATGCTGTTCATCGGTACCTCGCTGCTGACCTTCCTGTCGGCGGCGGCCAAGAGCATGAAGGAAGCACAGAGCCACATGACCTGGCTGATGCTGCTGCCGATGCTGCCCGGCTACGCGCTGATGGTGTACCCGCTGAAGAGTGAGCTGTGGCAGTTCGCCGTGCCCTTCCTGGCGCAGAACCAGATGCTGCTCAAAATCATCCGCCACGAAACCATCAGTGCGCAGATGTGGGGTGTATACCTGGCCGCCGGCTTCGGCCTGGCCGCCGTGCTTTGGTATGCCGCCGTACGCCGTTACCACCAGGAACGCCTGGCCATCTCAGGCTGAAACCACGGGTAGAGCCACGCCATGCGTGGCTGCTCCATCGGGCCATCATCCATCGGAACGAAGGGCTGCCACGCATGGCGTGGCACTACCCTTGGGTGGCCCGCGAGGAACCGGTAGCGCCACGCCATGCGTGGCAGCACTGCAACGATCATCCGCAGGCGTAACGCGCAGGCGTGACACCCAGCTCCCGCTTGAACACCGCAATGAAGGCGCTCGGGGTTTCGTAGCCGAGGGCCAGCGCCGTTGCGGTTACGGATGCGCCGGCCCGCAGCTGCGGCAGGGCATGCAGGATACGCAGCCGCTGTCGCCATTGCGCCAAGCCCATGCCGGTTTCGGCGGACCAGCGACGGGCAAGGGTGCGCCCGGAAACACCCGCAAACGAAGCCCACGCCTCGACACTCAGGTTGCGCTCCGGATGCGATGCCAGCGCCCGTGCCACGCGCTGCAGCCGCCGGTCCACGGGTTGCGTCAATGCCAGTGGCAATGGCGTGCAGCAGGCGATCTCATCGACGAGTACCGATGCCAGCCGTTGTTGCGCGGCATCCAGTGGCGCGATCGGCCAGGTCCGCGCGCGGTCGATCGCCGCCTGCAGCAGGGCCGTGGCGAGAAAGACCTGCGGTGTTTGCGGTAGCACTGCGCTGGCCGCGGCATTGAAGTACAGGCTCCAGCCATCGAACGCCTGTTGGCCCAACAATGCGTGCGGCAGCAGCGGTGGGATCCAGGCGATATGGCCGGCGGGCAGCAGCCAGTGCGTGGTACCCACCTCGATCTGCAGCAGGCCGCGGCGTGAGCCGATCAACTGACCGCGCGCATGCTGATGGCGAGGCGTGCGGCGTGCCTCCCCCGACAGTGCCTGCCCGGCGAACAGCAGCGGGCCTGTCGCGGCGTCGGCGAGCGCGGGGTCCAGCAGGACGGGAACTGGCGGATTTGCCATATTGATTGGCAGTTATACGGCAGATCGGTCGCCTTGTGACCGTCACACTGGGATCTCCCCAGAGACGGAGCACCACGATGCGCCCCGAAGACCTTCTTCCCGACCAGCAGGACCACGTGCAACGCGATGGCATCTCCATCCGCAAGGGCAGTGTCGGCGCGTTCCTGGTCAGCGCGCGGCAGTGGCTCGACCCGGCATGCGATGCGCAAACCCGTACCCGTGCCGAAGCGGACCTGCGTGCGCTGATGCCGGGCCTGCACGCGCTTGGCCTGTTCGAGGTAGTGGCGCCGCGTGATCCTGCCCTGCGACGTTTCATTGAACAGTCGCGGTGATGGAACCGGGGCGGGGGCGATGAGGCGTCCGCGCCGGAAACAAAAAAAGGCCCGGATCGCTCCGGGCCTTTTCAATGCACTGCCATTACCCCATCAACCGCCCGGCGCGAAAGCCAGCGTGCGGCGGGTGGTGACCGGTGCGTTGACCGGTTCGAACTTCCAGCGTTTGACCGCGTTGAGCGCCTCGCGATCGAACACGCGCGAAGGGTTTGCGCGCAGCACGCGGGCGTTGGTGACCGAGCCATCGGTACCGACGGTGATCTCCACCAGCACTTCGCCCGACGTGCCCGAACGCAGCGCCTCCGGTGGGTAGCGCGGGGCCGGGGTGCTGACCGGGCGCAGGCTCGGTGCGGCCGCGGCGGCTGCAGGCGCCTGGCGGGCGGCGGCGGCCTGCTGCGCGGCGGCCTGCTGCTGGCGCTGCTCGGCTTCGCGGCGGGCGGTCGCCTGACGCTCGGCGTCCTGGCGGTCGGTATCGCGGCGTGCGGCATCCTGCTGCGCGGCGATCTTGCTGGCGGCATCGGCCTCGCTGGCCTGCTGCTGGGCCAGGCGCTGCTGTTCGGCCAGCTGCTTGGTGCGGCTTTCAGCGTCCTTCTTGACCTTGTCGGTCTCTTCCTGGGTGCGCTTGAGCGCGGTCTGCATGCTACCGCTGATGCCTTGCTTCAGGCGTGGCAGTGCCGGTGCCGTGGCGTCGACCTTCTCGATCAGCGCGACCAGCCGTTGCGCTTCGGCAAAGTCTTCGCGGGCCAGGCTCTGCTCGGCGGCGATCAGGGTGTAGGGCAGCAGGTCGGTCAGCGCGCTCTTCACCGAGGCGTCGTCCGGGGTCTTGTCACGCAGCGCCAGGTAGTACTCGATGGCGTTGTCGCCGGCCGGGGCATACATGCGGTTCTCGCGCAGGGCCTTGCTGGCCAGTTCGCGCAGCTGTTCGGTGCCCATCGACTGGACCTTGGCCGACACCGCCGGTGCGGCGGCGACGGCCGCCGGCGTGGCGGCCGGTGCAGCGGGTGCGGCCGGGGCCGGTTCGTCCTTGCCCGAGCAGGCGGCCAGTGCCACCAGCAGGGTCAGCGGCGCAAGCAGGCGCGCCTTGGCAATCGTGTTGACGTGCGACATCCAACTCCCCTTTGAATACGACGATACGTAAGACCCGATGCGGTCGGGCCGACCGAGGCCATGAACGTTTCCCGTCGTCCACGGCGGTATGGCAGGTGTGCAATCTAGCATCACCGCGCCCGGCCCGGGGCCGGGCGGCGTGGGCAGGCCGGCAGCGTGACCGCTGCCGGCGCCGCCGGGCAAGCCTCAGTGCGCCGAGGTCTTGCTGGGCGTGGCGTTCATCAGCTTGTCGGTGTAAGCGATGCCGATCGCCGACAGGATGAAGGCGGCATGGATGATGGTCTGCCACATCACCCCGGTGGAGGTCAGCCCGGTGGTGCACTTGAACACCGCGGCGGCGGCCGGGCCCTGCGCGGCCACCACGGAGGCGACGGCCTGGATGTAGCTTTCGCTGTTGCACGAGGGCAACGCGTCCAGGCTGCCGGCGGCGATGAAGGTCTTCAGCAGGTGGATCGAGGAGATGCCGATGATCGACAGCGCCAGCTTCACCTTCAACACGCTGGCGTTGACGTGGCTGAGCCACTCCGGCTGGTCCGGGTGGTTTTCCAGACGCAGGCGCGAGACGAAGGTTTCGTAGCCACCCACGATCACCATCACCAGCAGGTTGGAGATCATCACCACGTCGATCAGGCCCAGCACCAGCAGCATGATTTCCTGCTCGCCCATGCTGTTGGCCTTGTGCAACAGGTGCCACAGTTCCTTGCCGAACAGGAACACATAGACGCACTGGGCCAGGATCAGGCCCAGGTACAACGGCAGCTGCAGCCAGCGCGAGGCGAAGATCAGGGACGAGAGCGGACTGATGGTCTGGCGGTTCGAGCTCATGTGGAATGCTGCGTTGCGGGGGACGCCGCAGGGTACCGGGCCGGATTGACCCTGCCAACCCAACCGACGGACTAGACTTCAGTTTCCTCATCCGCTGAGCCGTCGCCATGATCGACCTGTATTACTGGCCTACCCCGAACGGTCACAAAGTCACGCTGCTGCTGGAAGAACTCGGCCTGCCGTACCAGATCAAGCCGGTCAACATCGGCGCCGGCGACCAGTTCAAGCCGGAATTCCTGGCGATCTCACCGAACAACAAGATGCCGGCGCTGGTCGACCACCAGCCCAGCGATGGCGGCGCCCCGCTGAGCGTATTCGAGTCCGGCGAAATCCTGCTGTACCTGGCCGAGAAGACCGGTCGCTTCCTGCCGGCCGACAGCCGTGGCCGGGTGGCGGTGCTGGAATGGCTGTTCTGGCAGATGGCCGGGCTGGGCCCGATGAGCGGGCAGATGGGCCACTTCAATGTGTACGCGCCGGAGCATATTCCGTACGCCATCGAACGCTATAACAACGAGGTGCGCCGCCTGCACGGGGTGATGGACAAGCGCCTGGCGCAAACGGCCTATCTGGGCGGCGCCGACTACAGCATCGCCGACATGGCCAGCTACCCCTGGATCGGGGCCTACGACAAGCTGCCGGTGGACTTTGGCGCCTTCCCCAACCTGCAGCGCTGGCACGCCGCCATCGCCGCGCGCCCAGCCACCCAGCGGGCCTACGCGCTGCGCCAGCAGGTCAACCCGGACGCCGGCAAGCCGCTCAGCGAAGAAGAGCGCAAGCACCTGTTCGGCCAGCGCTGACCCTTCCGCGCCGCACCGGGGTAGTGCCGGCCGCTGGCCGGCTCCAGGCGGCGCCATGCAACCCGGGGAGCCCACCCGCACCCGGCACGACCGGGACGGTTTTGGTTAGGATGGGGCGCTCCCTTGCCGCGCCCGCGCGCCGGTGGGGAACGCCCAGACGCTGCCGGAAACCTTCATGCGCCACCTGTTTGCCTCGCTCGCCCTGATGATTGCCTCCACCTCGATAGCCCACGCCGAAAAGCTCACCCTGGAAGCCATCACCGGCCCGTTGCCGCTGTCCGGCCCGACCCTGATGAAGCCCAAAGTGGCCCCGGACGGCTCGCAGGTCAGCTTCCTGCGCGGCAAGGAAGCCGACCGCAACCAGCTGGACCTGTGGACCTACGACATCGCCAGCGGCCAGACCCGCCTGCTGGTCGATTCCAAGGTGGTGCTGCCCGGTACCGAAACCCTCAGCGATGCCGAAAAGGCCCGCCGCGAGCGCCAGCGCATCGCCGCGATGACCGGCATCGTCGATTACCAGTGGTCGCCGGATGCGCGCACCCTGCTGTTCCCGCTGGGCGGCGAACTGTACCTGTACGACCTGGGCAAGCAGGGCCCGGCGGCGGTGCGTCAGCTCACTCACGGCGAAGGGTTCGCCACCGATGCGAAGCTCTCGCCCAAGGGCGGTTTCGTCAGTTTCGTGCGCGCCCGCAACCTGTGGGTGATCGAGCTGGCCAGTGGCCGCCAGATCCAGCTGACCCGCGACGGCAGCGACACCATCGGCAACGGCGTGGCCGAGTTCGTGGCCGACGAGGAGATGGACCGCCACACCGGGTACTGGTGGGCACCGGACGATTCGGCGATCGCCTTCGCGCGCATCGATGAAAGCCCGGTGCCGGTGCAGAAGCGCTACGAAATGTATGCCGACCGCACCGAGATGATCGAACAGCGCTACCCGGCCGCCGGCGACCACAACGTCACCGTGACGCTGGCGGTGATCGCACCGCAGGCCGATGCCGCACCGCGCTGGATCGACCTCGGCCGCAACCCGGACATCTACCTGGCGCGCGTGGACTGGCGCGACCCGCAACGGCTCACCTTCCAGCGCCAGTCGCGCGACCAGAAGCAGCTGGCGCTGATCCAGGCCGACCTGGGCAGCGGCAAGCAGCAGACGCTGATCACCGAAACCTCGAAAACCTGGGTGCCGCTGCACAACAGCCTGCGCTTCCTGGAGCAGGGCGGTTTTGTGTGGTCCTCCGAGCGCAGTGGTTTCGAGCACCTGTACCGCGTGTCCGAAGATGGCAAGCAGGTCACCGCGCTGACCACCGGCGCATGGCCGGTGGACGAGCTGCTGGCCGTGGACGAAGCGGCCGGCACGGTCTACTTCAGCGCGGGCGTGGAGTCGCCGCGCGAAAGCCAGATCTACGCCGTGCCGCTGCAGGGTGGCCCGCTGCAACGCCTGTCGCAGGCACCGGGCAAGCACAGCGCCAGTTTCGCGCGCAATGCCAGCGTCTACGTCGACAGCTGGTCCAGCACCACCACGCCGCCGCAGATCGCCCTGCACCGCGCCAATGGCGAGAAGATCGCCACGCTGGTCGAGAACATCCTGGCCGATCCCGCCCATCCCTACGCGCGTTACCTGGACGCACAGCGCCCGGTCGAGTTCGGCATGCTCAAGGCGGCCGACGACAAGACCGACCTGCACTACAGCGTGATCAAGCCGGCCGGTTTCGATCCGGCCAAGCGCTATCCGGTGGTGGTGTACGTGTATGGCGGCCCGGCCAGCCAGACCGTCACCAACAGCTGGCCCGGTCGCGGCGACCACCTGTTCAACCAGTACCTGGCTCAGCAGGGTTATGTGGTGTTCTCGCTGGACAACCGCGGCACCCCGCGCCGAGGCCGTGATTTCGGCGGTGCGCTGTACGGCGTGCAGGGCACCGTGGAAGTGGCCGACCAGCTGCGTGGCGTGGCCTGGCTCAAGCAGCAGAAGTGGGTCGACCCGGCGCGCATCGGCGTGCAGGGCTGGTCCAACGGCGGCTACATGACCCTGATGCTGCTGGCCCAGGCCTCGGACAGCTACGCCTGCGGTGTGGCCGGTGCGCCGGTCACCGATTGGGGCCTGTACGACAGCCACTACACCGAGCGCTACATGAACCTGCCGGCCAACAACCCCAAGGGGTATGAGCAGGCCCGCGTGCTGGCCCACATCGACGGCCTGCGCTCGCGCCTGCTGCTGATCCACGGCATGGCCGATGACAATGTGCTGTTCACCAATTCCACCGCGCTGATGAGCGCGCTGCAGCAGCGCGGCAAGACCTTCGAACTGATGACCTACCCGGGTGCCAAGCACGGTCTGTCGGGCAGCAATGCGCTGCACCGCTACCGCCTGGCCGAGGAATTCCTGGGACGCTGCCTGGCGCCGTAAACGCACTGCCATCCCACCGGCTCGACAAGGAGGACGCCGATGACCCCGCCACCCGCGCTACCCGGGGACCGTTGCACGGAAGGATGGTGGTGCCGCCACTGGCGTTGGGCGATGCCGTTGAGCGTGCTGCTGGCGGTGCTGTCGCTGGCCGCAGCGGTGGGCGTCGCGCTATGGATGTGGTCGCACGGCAGCCGCAGCAGCGCGCCCTACCAGGAGGCCATGCGGCGCGCGCGCTGCAGCGTCGAGCTGGTGGCTGAGCTGGGCGAACCCATCCAGGATGGCTACCTGCCTGCCGGCAGCATGTACCGCGATACGCAGGGCAGCACCAGCCAGTTCGAAGTGGCGCTGTCGGGCCCGCAGGGCGAGGCACGGATGTTCCTGGAGGCCCGCCGCGGCGCGGAGGGGCGCTGGGACTACCCGGTGCTGTACGTGCTGACCGAACAGCCAGAAGCCATCGACCTGACCGCGCTGGACGATGCCGAGGCGGCCACGGTGTGCGCCTTGCAGGAATGTCGTGCCAACGGCGACTGCCTGGGGCCGGCGTTGCCGGGGCTGGAGGTCTGAGCGGGGCATGACCTCCGGCCGATTGCCGCCTGCGGCGGGAGTGGTAGGGTCGCAGGCATCCGTTCCCGGGAGTTCTGCATGAAGCCGCTCGTCCTTGCCATTGCGTTGGTCCTTTCCGTTCCCGCCGCGCTCAGCGCGCCGCCGGCCCTGGCCGCCGCGCCGGCCGCCAGCAAGACGCCCGCCAGCCCGGCCTGGGTGACCCGCAGCAACCAGCTCGCGCAGATCCTGCTGGACGCGCAGGGCCCGTTCCAGCCGGAGGAAACCGGCTTCTTCGGCGTGCCCGGCTACGACGACAAGGTGTCCGATTTCGGCCCGGACAACGATGCCCGCTACCGTGCCGCGATGGCCAAGGCGCGTAGCGAACTGCAGGCCAAGCTCACCACCGAGCGCGATCCCAACGTGCGCCAGGACCTGGCGATCATGATCGCCGCAGCCAGCCAGAACATCGAAGGCAGCGAACTCAACGAGAAGTACCTGCTGCCGTGGACGGACACCCCGCAGACCGTCTTCAGCGGCATCAACCTGCTGCTCTCCGACCAGGTCCCGGCCGAGCGCCGGGCCAAGGCGCTGGACCGGCTCAAGCGCTATGCCGGCCTGCTGCCGGGCAGCCAGCCGGTCACCACGCTCTCGCGCCAGCGCTATGAAGAGCGGTTGGCCGACAAGAGCCTGCTGCAGCCGACCCGGCTCGAGGTCGAACAGTCGCTGGCCAACGTGGATACCTACATCACCGGTATCGAGCAGTTGTTCGGCAAGTACAAAGTGGCCGGTGCCGACGAGGCGCTGAAGGCCATCGCCACCCAGCTGCGCGCGTACCGCGACTGGACCCGCGCTGAAGTACTGCCCAAGGCGCGCACCGACGCGCGCCTGCCGGCACCGCTGTATGCCTACCAGTTGAAGCAGGTGGGCATCGATATCGACCCGGCGCTGCTGATGCAGCGGGCGCAGCTGGAGTTCATGGAAACCCGCTCGGCGATGCGCCAGCTGTCACCGCTGGTGGTGCAGGCCAAGGGCCTGAAGGTGAGCGATCCGACCGACCCGGTGGCGGTGGTGCGCGCGCTGAAGGGCGACAAGATTCCCGATGACCAGCTTGAGCACCACTACCGGGGCGTGATCGATGCGATCGACCCGATCATCCGCGCGCAGAAGATTGTCGATGTGCCGCAGCGCCCGATGCAGATGCGGCTGGGTTCGGCCGCGGAAAGCGCCGCCTCGCCGGCCCCGCATTTCCTGCCCGCGCCGCTGGTCGGCAACACCGGCCAGCAGGGCACCTTCGTGCTGCCGCTGGGCAACCCGGCCGCCGGCGACAAGGCCGCCCAGTACGATGATTTCAACTTCGGCTCGGCGGCGTGGACGCTCAGCGCGCACGAAGGCCGCCCCGGCCACGAACTGCAGTTCACCGCGATGGTCGAACGCGGCATCTCGCTGGCGCGCACCATGTTCGCGTTCAACTCGGTCAACGTCGAAGGCTGGGCGCTGTATGCCGAGGCCGAGATGGTGCCCTACGAGCCGCTGGACGGTCAGCTGATCGCGCTGCAGTTCCGCCTGCTCCGCGCCGCCCGCGCGATGCTTGACCCGATGCTCAACCTGGGCCTGATCGACCGCGCCAACGCCGAGCGTGTGCTGGTGGACGAAGTGGGCCTGTCCAAGGCGATGGCCACCCAGGAACTGGACCGCTACATGGTGCGCATGCCCGGCCAGGCCGGCAGCTACTTCTACGGCTACACCCGCATCCTGGAACTGCGCATGCAGACCGAACTGGCGCTGGGCCAGAAATTCGACCGCATGGCGTTCAACAACTTCCTGCTCGACCAGGGCCTGTTGCCGCCGGACCAGCTGGCCAAGGCGGTCAACGAGGTCTTCGTACCGAAGTACAAGGCATCCGCCAAACGCTGACCGGGCAACGGGCAGGTACCGACCATTTCAACGCGGTAGGTACCGACCGTTGGTCGGTACGCCTCAGCGGGTCGGTACGCCTCAGCGCTGAGGCGTAATCGTCTGCGTCGGCAACCGTGCCGGCGCGGCCGGATTGGGTACCCAGATCGCCACGCCCGCCGCACGCTTCTGGGTGGTCGGGATGCCGATGCCGACACCACCGCCCACGTGCGAACCGTAGCTGCCGGCACCCACCGACATGCCCACCGGTGAGCCACTGGAGCCGGTGCCGATCAGCACCACACCATTGGCGCCCAGGGCGGCGGCTTCACGCTTGAGCCGCAGAATCGCGGCATCGGTCTGGCCCTGCGTTCCGAAGCCCACCGCGCTGGAGGATTCCAGCTGGGCGATATCGATCGAACCGGCGGGCGGCGTGGAATAGATCTGCACGGTGGCCGGATCGACCGGCGCGCGGACCTGGCCGAGCATCACCTTGGACGTACTGGCGCAGCCGCCGAGGGCCAGCAGCAGGCCCAGCAGTGCAGCGGATCGGATGTTCATGGCGTCACCCCTGTCGGTTGGCCGTGCCGCACCCGGAGGGGCGCGGCGTGAAGGAAGGCACGGCAAGCCGGCCCATGGCGCGATCATCGGCGCTGGCCACTGAATCGGTGCCAACGTCTCGGGTCTCACGCTATCACTGTCCGGGTGAGGCCGTCGGCATGCCGCGCTGCGGTCGTGACGCGGTCTTGCAGGGCGATGATTAGGCTATGGTGGATGAACGCAACCACCAAGAGGAGCCGGGCATGGGATTGATCAGTCTGTTGTGGGGGATCCTGGCGCTGCTCTGGATGATCCTGGCGCTGATCCCGCTGCTGGGCTGGGGCAACTGGTTCCTGATCCCGTTTGCCGCGGTGGGGGCGGTGATCGCCGCGCTCGGCATCCTGTTCACCCATCCGACCAAGCGCGGCCGCGCCTGGACCGGGCTGGTCCTGAACGGCATCGTGGTGATCGTGGGCATCGTCCGGCTCAGCCTGGGCGGTGGCATCGTCTGACTGCGACCGTCGGTCGCACCGGGCCGACGCCGGCCGCCATCGGCGTAGAATGAGCGCCTGCCGCACACGGCTCCGCCGTCGGCCCACGCCCGCCCAGGCGCCATTCCCGCACCGATGATCATTCGCCCTCGTCCACACGGCTGGCAACTGCTGTACATCCTGCGCGGCTCCATCGTCCCGGCGGTGGCGCCCAAGGTGCTGTCGATCCTGCTGCTGTCGGTAGCCGTGGCCGCCCTGGCCGAGCTGTGGCACCCGCCCGGCATCGAACGCGTGTCAGTGGCCCCGTTCACCCTGCTCGGGCTGGTCCTGTCGATCTTCCTGAGTTTCCGCAACAACGCCTGCTTCGAGCGTTGGTGGGAAGGCCGCAAGCTGTGGGGCCAGCTGGTCTATGAATCGCGCAGCCTGGCGCGCCTGTGCAGCGCGCTGTTCGCCGATGACGCGCCGCGCCGTGAACGCGTGTGCCGGCTGGGCATCGGTTTCGCGCATGCGCTGGCAGCCAAGCTGCGCGGCCGCGACAGTGCACTGGCCGCGCTGCCATGGGTGCCCGACGATGCCCAGGCACGTTTCGGCGAACGCCAGAACGCGCCCGACCAGCTGCTGGCGATGATCGCCGCCGACCTGGCGCAGGCGCTGCGCGAGGGCCAGCTGGATCCGATCCTGTACAGCCAGTTCGAAACCCGCCTGCATGCCATGTCCAGCATCCAGGCCGGCTGCGAGCGGATCCTGTCCACCCCGCTGCCGTTTGCCTACACCCTGCTGCTGCACCGCTGCGCCTGGCTGTTCTGCGTGCTGCTGCCGTTCGGCCTGGCCAGCGCGCTGGGGTGGGCCACGCCGGTGGTGTCGGCGGTGCTGGCCTACGCGTTCTTCGGCCTGGACCAGCTCGGCGAAGAGATGGAAGAGCCGTTCGGGCTGGAGCCCAACGACCTGCCGCTGGACGCGCTGGTGCGCACCATCGAAATCGATCTGCTCGACAGCCTCGGCGTGCGCCCGCTGCCCGCGCCGCTGCAACCGCATCGCTACCTGCTGCAGTAAGCCTGCCGCGCCCCACCGAATTCCGCTACGGAGCATCCCCATGGCCCACCCCGACTACCGCCCCCGCCGCATGCGCCACGATGAGTTCTCACGCCGGTTGATGCGCGAGAACACGTTGACCACCGACGACCTGATCTACCCGGTATTCGTGCATGAGCTGGACGGTCGCGCACCGGTGGCGTCGATGCCGGGCGTGGAGCGGCTGTCGATCGAGGAGCTGCTGAAAGTGGCCGAGGAAGCGCTGGAACTGGGCATTCCGGTGATCGACCTGTTCCCGGTGATCGATCCGGCCGGCAAGTCGCTCGACGCCGCCGCGGCGTGGGACGAGAACGGCCTGGCGCAGCGGGCGATCCGCGCGCTGAAGTCGCGCTTCCCCGAGTTGGGCGTGATGACCGACGTGGCGCTGGACCCGTACACCACCCACGGCCAGGACGGCATCATCGATGACACGGGCTACGTGCTCAACGACATCACCGTGGAGGCGCTGGTCAAACAGTCGCTGTCGCATGCCGCGGCCGGCGTGGACATCGTCTCGCCGTCGGACATGATGGATGGCCGCATCGGGGCGATCCGCCGCGCGCTGGATGCCGACAATCACCTCAACGTGCGCATCATGGCGTACTCGGCCAAGTACGCCTCGGCGTTCTACGGCCCGTTCCGCGATGCGGTGGGCAGCTCGGCCAGCCTCGGCAAGGCCGACAAGAAGACCTACCAGATGGACCCGGCCAACGGTGACGAGGCCCTGCGCGAAATCGCGCTGGACCTGGAAGAGGGCGCGGACATGGTGATGGTCAAGCCGGGCATGCCCTACCTGGACCTGGTGCGCCGGGTGAAGCAGCAGTTCGGCGTGCCGACCTTCGCTTACCAGGTCAGTGGCGAGTACGCGATGATGAAGGCCGCCTTTGCCAATGGCTGGCTGGACGAGCGCGCCTGCGTGCTGGAGTCGCTGATCGGTTTCAAGCGGGCAGGCGCCGATGGCGTGCTGACCTATTTTGCGCCGCAGGTGGCGCGTTGGCTGCGCGAACGCTGACAATACGCGCCGACACAGCAACGGGAAGAGCAATGACGCAGACGATGGGATGGGTGCAGTGGGTAACCTGGGGCACCGGCGTGCTGGTGTTCGCGGTGGTGATCGGGTTGGTCATCCGCGGTGTGCTGCGCGCGCGCCAGCGTCCGCCGGAACAGCCCTCGGCAGCGGCACGGATGGCGCGCGAGGCGCAGTTGTCGCCGGCCCTGCAGGCGCAGCTGGCCGCGTTGAACCAGCGCAAGGACCACGGGGAGATCAGCGAAGCCGAGTACGAACAGCAGCGCGCCGCCCTGCTGCGCAGCGCCTGACACCCCGCAGGTAGAGCCACGCCATGCGTGGCTGCTTTACCGCCACGCGCGACCCCGTCAGGGGCAGACACCCGCCGGCGCCGCCGGCGTCTTCATCCGGTACAGATCCAGCCCGCCGGCACGCGGCGCGCGTGCCATGCCCGCCACCACCAGTTCCGACGGCTTGGACGCATCCACCACCGGTGCACCGGTCTGTCCGTCGGCCGTATTGAACGACAGCGCCAGCGGTGTCGCCGGCTGGCGGTAGTCACACCCCACCAACCACACCTGCGAGGTGGCGCCGGTGACCCGGGTGATCGCCAGCGCCCCGCTGGTGTCCAGCCAGTCGCCACCCAGCTCGTCGGCCGCGCTGTTGAGCGGGGCCGGCAACGCCGCCACCGTGCTGAAGCCGTTGTCCTTTACGGTCGCCAGATACAGATCGAAGCCGCCGTGGGTGCCCTTGCCATTGCGCGCGAACAGCAGTGCCTGGCCGTCCGGACGCATCGCCGGGCGGCGCTCGTCGGCGGCGGTGTTGAGCGTCACCGGCATCGCCATGACCGGCCCGAAGCTGCCATCGCCGCCCACCCGCACCCCGTACAGGTCCAACCCGCCGCGCCCGCCGCTGCGGTTGGAGGCGAAGTACAGCCACCTGCCGTCACGACTGAAGTACGGGTCGACCTCGTCGCTGGCGGTATTGAGTGCAAGCGGCGTGGGGTCCTGCCAGCGTCCGTCGCGCAGCACCGCCTGCCACAGGTCCCAGCCGCCGGCGCCCCCGGCGCGGTCGGAGGCCCAGACGATGCGCTGGCCATCCGGGGCGATCGTGGCCTGGGCCTCGTTGGCCTTGGTCGAGACCACGCCCATGCCTTCGATGCCGAATTCGGAAAGCGCCCTTGCCTGTGGCGCGAAGAGTAAACTGATGCTCAGCGCGAGCAGTGACAATGGAGTGCGCATAGCCGCTTCTGTTGGGGGTTTGCGTTCCATTCTAGGCCCGGAGCAGGAAAACCCATGACCGCCGACCGTTACGCCGTATTCGGCCACCCCATCGCGCACTCGCAGTCGCCGCACATCCACAGTGTGTTCGGCCGCCAGGAGGGCATCGCGCTGGATTACCGCGCCATCGATGCCGCGCCCGCCGATTTCCACGCCGCGTTGGAAGCCTTCGCGGCCGAGGGTGGCGTGGGCGCCAACGTCACCGCGCCGCACAAGGAAGCCGCGTTCGCGCTGTGCACCACGCTGACCTCGCGTGCGCGCCGGGCCGGTGCGGTCAACACCCTGCTGCGCAAGGGCGACCGCTGGCACGGTGACACCACCGATGGCATCGGCCTGGTGCGCGACCTCACCGACCGCCACGGGCTGGACCTGCGTGGCCGCCGCACGCTGCTGATCGGTGCCGGTGGTTCGGCGCGCAGCGTCGCCCCGGCCCTGCTGGATGCGGGCATCCTGGAGCTGGTGGTGGTCAACCGTACCCCGGAGCGCGCCGATGCGTTGATCGACGCGATGGGCGAACCGGGCCGCGCGATCACCCGCTACTGGGAAGACATCCGCGAACTGGGCGACTTCGAACTGATCGTCAATGCCTCTTCGGCCGGCCACGACCGCGCCAACGAGTTCAAGCTGCCGCTGTCGCTGGTCAACAGCATGACCACCGCAGTGGACCTCAACTACGGCGAAGCGGCCATCGCCTTCACCGCCTGGGCGCGTTCGGCCGGGTGCCGCAACGTGGTGGACGGGCTGGGCATGCTGGTCGAGCAGGCCGCCGAGAGCTTCCTGCAGTGGCACGCGGTGCGCCCGCAGACCGACGCGGTGTACGCCGAACTGCGCGGCCAGCACGCGCTGGCCGGCGAGGACTGAGCGGCATGGACATGGACCTGTTGATCTCGGTGCTGGGCATGACCGTCACGCGCCTGCCGATCCTGATTGCCCTGGCGATCTCGGTGGTGTGGGTGATCGATACCCCGGCCACCACCGTGCGCAACGTGGCGCTGTGGTCGCTGGCGCTGCTGGCCGCAGCCAACCTGGCCGGGCTGGTGCTGAATGTGGTGCCGATGTGGCTGGTGCAGCAGGGCAGCTTCGAATCAGTGCGCAGCATGTCGATGTGGCTGGGCATGGGGCACTTCGTGCTGGGCCTGGTCGACGCGCTGGGCGTGGTACTGCTGGTGTGGGCGCTGACCCGCACGCTGCGCAACCGCAACGCCGTGGCGGCGGGCTGAACACCGGACCTGCATCCCGGATCTGAACCGGCGCGGAAATCCGCGCCGGTGTCCGCGCCCCGCTCGTGAGAAAATACCCGCCGTGATCCAGGCAGGTAGCTCCCGGCGTGACCGAAAAAGTTGAAGCCCCGCGCGCGCTGAACGACGAGCTCAAGACCGTCATCCGCGACGCCTACGCCAAGCTGCAGGCCAATACCCCCGGCTTCAGCACCCGGCGTTCGCAGAGCCAGATGATCGGCGTGGTCTCGCGTGCGCTGGCCAATAGCGGCGGCGTCGGCGTGGTCGAAGCGCCCACCGGCGTGGGTAAATCGCTGGGCTATCTGACCGCAGGCGTGCCGATCGCGCTGGCCACCAGGAAGAAACTGGTGATCAGCACCGGCACCGTGGCGTTGCAGTCGCAGCTGTTCGAGCGCGATATCCCCAATTTCCTCAAGGCCACCGGCATCGAGGCGACCGTGGCGCTGGCCAAGGGCCGCACCCGCTACCTGTGCACGCGCAATGCCGCCGAGGCGCATGGCGATGGGGCGCAGGAAGGCATGTTCGAAGACGAGCAACCGCTGTTCGACCGACCGCTGGCGCCAATCGAGATGGACCTGGCCCAGAAGCTGAGCAAGGATTTCCTGGAAGGCCGCTGGAACGGCGACCTGGACAGCGCGCCGGAGACCATCAGCGCCTCGCTGCGCTCGCGCATCACCACCCCGGCCTCCGGCTGTGCGGGGCGCAAGTGCGCCTACTCGGCGCAGTGCGCGGTACTGCGCTCGCGCAACACCGTGCGCGAAGCGCAGATCGTGGTCACCAACCACGCGCTGCTGCTGTCGGCGCTGTCGATCGGCGAAAGCGACAACGGCCAGCCGTTGATCGCACCGCCGTCGGACATGCTGCTGGTCCTGGATGAAGGCCACCACATCGGCAGCGTCGCCATCGACCAGGGCGCGGCCAGCCTGGCGCTGGACGAGATGGCCAAGCGCACCGGTCGCCTGCAGATCGTGATCGCCGCGGCCTACCGGGCGGTGGACAAGGACAAGCTGGGCAACCTGCTGCCCAATGAAGCGATCGAAGTCGCCGCCAAGGTCAGCAAGCAGCTGAAGATGTTCCGCGATCTGATCAGCCGCAGCTGGCAACCCGACCCGAGCGCGCAGGAGCCGATGTGGCGCGCGCCGAACGGCCGCCTGCCGGAGAGCTGGATGGCCGATATCGAAGGCATCGCCGACGATACCCGCGCGCTGTTCAACTGGGCCCACGCCGCGCATGCGCAGGTGGCCAAGGGCAAGCCCGAGGACGCCGCGCGCGAGCGCCTGCAGCGCACCCTGGGCATGGCGTTGGAGATGATCGAGCAGCAGCACAACCTGTGGACCGCCTGGCGCCGCGAGGACAAGGACGGCCAGCCGCCGATGGCGCGCTGGGTCACCCTGTCACGCGATGGCGACCTGGTGCTGCACGGCTCGCCGGTGTCGGCGGCCAACGTGCTGCGAAAGCTGCTGTGGGACGAAGTGGATTCGGTGGTGATGACCTCCGCCACGCTCACCGGGGGCGGTGACTTCCAGGCGCTGGCAATCGACAACGGCATCCCGGGCGAGGCCGAGATGGTCTCGCTGTCCTCGCCCTTCGACCTGCCCAACCAGGCCCAGCTGATCGTGCCCGCGTTCCCGGTCACCCCGGACGACCGCGAGGGTCATCCCAAGGAAGTGGCCAAGTACCTGGTCAAGGAACTGGACTGGGACAAGGGCAGCATGGTGCTGTTCACCTCGCGCTGGAAGATGGAAAAGGTGGCCGAGCTGATGCCGGCTGCGCAGCGCAAGCGGGTGCTGGTGCAGGGCGAGGGCGCCAAGCAGAAGATGATCGACGAGCATCTGCGCCGCACGGCGGCCGGCGAGGGCTCGGTGCTGTTCGGCCTGAATTCGTTCGGCGAAGGCCTGGATCTGCCCGGCGAGGCCTGCACCACGGTGGTGATCACCCAGGTGCCGTTCGCCGTCCCGACCGACCCGCAGACCTCGACCTTGAGCGAGTGGTTTGAAAGCCGCGGCCTCAACGCCTTCAACCTGATCGCGATCCCGCACGCGCTGCGCACGCTGACCCAGTTCTCCGGGCGCTTGATCCGCACCTCCACCGACACCGGCCGCGTGATCATCCTCGACTCACGCCTGCTGACCCGCCGCTACGGCAAGCGCATCATCGATGCACTGCCACCGTTCAAGCGGGTGATCGGGTAAGCCCGGTAGCGCCATGCCACGCATGGCGGCTCTTCATTCCGACGCCATGAACGCCTGACGCACGCCTTCGTTCGGCCACCGCGCAGGCGGATGCATCTGCGCGGCTGTCGCCGCGATAGCCACGCATGGCGTGGCTCTACCCCGATGCGGTAGTGCCACACCATGCGTGGCAATGCCTTTCAATCGTCCAGCTTCGACAGATCCCGCACCGCGCCCTTGTCCGCACTCGTGGCCAACAACGCATATGCCTTCAACGCGCCGGTGACCTTGCGTGGGCGCGCCTCACGCGGCTTCCAGCCAAGCGCATCCTGTTCGAGGCGGCGTGCCGCCATCGTGGCTTCATCCACCAACAGATCAATGCGCCGCGCCGGAATATCGATGCGGATGCGATCACCGTCGCGCACCAGCCCGATGGCGCCACCCGCGGCCGCTTCCGGCGATGCGTGGCCGATCGACAGCCCCGAGGTGCCCCCGGAAAAACGCCCGTCGGTGAGCAGCGCACACTGCTTGCCCAGGCCCTTGGATTTCAAATAGCTGGTGGGGTACAGCATCTCCTGCATGCCCGGGCCGCCCTTGGGGCCTTCGTAGCGGATCACCACCACATCCCCGGCCACCACCTGGTCGGCGAGGATCCCGGCCACCGCGGCGTCCTGGCTTTCAAACACCCGCGCCGTACCCTCGAAAATGTGGATCGAATCATCCACACCGGCGGTCTTCACCACGCAGCCGTCCAGCGCCAGGTTGCCGCGCAGCACCGCCAGCCCACCCTCGGCCGAATAGGCATGGGCGACGGCGCGGATGCAGCCCTCGGCACGGTCCACGTCCAGCGTCGGCCAGCGCGTGGCCTGGCTGAAGGCAACCTGGGTGGGGATGCCGGCCGGCCCGGCGCGGAAGAACGTCTGCACGGCCTCGTCCGCACTCACCGCCACGTCCCAGCGCGCAATCGCATCGGCCAGGGTGCGGCTGTGCACGGTCGGCACCCCGGTATGCAGCAGGCCCCCGCGTGCCAGCTCGCCGAGGATGCCGTACACGCCGCCGGCGCGGTGCACGTCTTCCATGTGGTACTTGGGGCTGTTCGGGGCCACCTTGCACAGCTGCGGCACGCGCCGCGACAGCGCATCGATGGCATGCAGATCGAAATCCACATCCGCCTCCTGCGCAGCCGCCAGCAGGTGCAGGATGGTGTTGGTGGAACCGCCCATCGCGATGTCCAGGGTCATCGCGTTCTCGAAGGCGGCGCGGGTGGCGATGCCGCGCGGCAGGGCGCTGGCATCCTCGCCGCCGTACCAGCGGTGGCACAGCTCCACCACCAGCCGGCCGGCGCGGCGGAACAGCTGCTCGCGGTCGGCGTGCGTGGCCAGGGTCGAGCCATTGCCGGGTAGCGACAGCCCCAGCGCTTCGGTCAGGCAGTTCATCGAGTTGGCGGTGAACATGCCCGAGCACGAACCGCAGGTGGGGCAGGCGGCGCGCTCGTACTCGGCGACCTTCTCATCGCTGGCGCTTTCGTCGGCGGCGATCACCATCGCGTCGACCAGGTCGAGTTTGTGTTCGGACAACGCGGTCTTGCCCGCTTCCATCGGCCCACCGGAGACGAACACCACCGGAATGTTCAGGCGCAGCGCGGCCATCAACATGCCGGGGGTGATTTTGTCGCAGTTGGAAATGCACACCAGCGCATCGGCGCAGTGCGCATTGACCATGTACTCCACCGAGTCGGCGATGATCTCGCGGCTGGGCAGCGAGTACAGCATGCCGTCGTGGCCCATGGCGATGCCGTCATCCACCGCGATGGTGTTGAACTCCTTGGCCACGCCGCCGACCTGCTCGATCTCGCGCGCCACCAGCTGGCCCAGGTCCTTGAGGTGCACGTGGCCGGGCACGAACTGGGTGAACGAGTTGGCGATGGCGATGATCGGCTTGTGGAAGTCGCCGTCGGTCATGCCGGTGGCGCGCCACAGGGCGCGGGCGCCGGCCATGTTGCGGCCGGCGGTGGAGGTGCGGGAGCGGTATTCAGGCATGGGGCTGGCAGGATCTGGCGGGCCGTGGGGGCGCGATTCCCCTCGATTCTGCCGAAAAATCTCGGTTGCGTTTGCAACCAAGCCGTCGGCACCGCTGGCGACGAATGCTGAAACGGTGTTCATGTTTCCGGGTGGGCCGGTTTTGGTTGTCCGGCCCGATCAGGCATGATTGAGGGGATAACCGCACGAGGGGGCATGACGCCATGAAACGTTCCAGGACCACCGCGCTGCTGCTGATGAGTGCCGCGCCGCTGCTGTTCACCGCCTGCCAGAAGGACGCTGCCGTCCAGGTGCAGGAAGGGCTGTATACCTCGGTGCAGGCCTGCACCGAAGCCACCGGTGACCCGTCCAGCTGCCGCAACGCCTTCGCTGACGCACAGAAGCAGTCCGCCGACGCGGCCCCCAAGTACGCCTCGCGCGCGGCCTGTGAGGCCGAATACAACGCCGAGCAGTGCGTGGAACAGAAGACCTCGACCGGCCAGTCGTTCATCGGCCCGATGATGATGGGCTTCTTCATGTCGCAGATGCTCAGCAACCGTGGCGCCGGCCTGGCCCAGGCCCCGGCGTCCAGCCCGGCCTACCAGGACAAGGCCAAGGGTTGGGCGCGCCCGGCCCCGGGTGGCAGCGGCGGCTTGAACACCGCCAGCGGCATCGGCGCCGGCAAGGCCGGGCTGGCCCCGGTCTCGGCCACCCCGAACCGTGCGGTCACCGCCAGCCGTGGTGGCTTTGGCAGCAGCAGCGCCAACCGCAGCAGCGTCGGCGGCTGACCCATGCAGCGCGTGCGTATTGCCGAGCGCAGCCAATGGCGCGCCCGGGCCGAGGAATCGGGGTTCCGCTTCCACACCATCGACGGCCTGCCGTACTGGGATGAAACCGCGTACTACGCCTTCACCCTGCGTCAGATCGAGCAGGACATCGAAGACCCCAGCGCCGAGCTGCATGCGATGGCGATGGGCCTGGTCGATGAGGTGGTAGGCAGTGAACAGCTGATGGACCAGTTGGCGATCCCGGTGGCGTTCCGCGACTGGATCGCCGCGAGCTGGCGCCGCCGCGAGCCGCATCTGTACGGCCGGCTGGATTTCGCCTACGACGGCACCGGCCCGGCCAAGCTTTATGAGCTTAATTACGACACCCCGACCTCGCTGTTCGAAGCGTCGTTCTTCCAGTGGCAATGGCTGGAAGACCAGCGCAACCAGAACCGCCTGCCGCCGCACGCGGACCAGTTCAATGCGATCCACGAAGCACTGGTGGCGCGCTTTGGCGAACTGTCCGCGCAGCTGCCGCCGCCGCTGTACTTCAGCGCGATGGGCAGCTCGGAGGAAGACCAGGGCACCGTGGCCTACCTGCGCGACTGCGCGGCCCAGGCCGGGCTGCGGGGTGAGAGCATCGCCATTGAAGACATCGGGCTGTCCGAAGACGGCCGCTTCACCGCGCTGGACGACACCGTGATCGGCAGCCTGTTCAAGCTGTACCCGCTGGAAGACCTGATGACCGAGTCGTTCGGCCAGGCCCTGCCGGGGGCGGGCGTGCAGCTGCTGGAGCCGGCCTGGAAGGCGATCCTCAGCAACAAGGGCGTGCTGCCGTTGCTGTGGGAGCGCCACCGCGGCCATCCCAATCTGCTGGCGGCCGAGTTCGACGACCGCAGCGCGTTGCCGCGTGGCTGGGTGCGCAAGCCGCTGTTCTCGCGCGAAGGCGCCAACGTGGCCATGCACCTGGCCGACGGCAGCTGGCAGGAAAGCGAAGGCCCGTACACCGGCCCGGCAATCCGCCAGGCGGCACATCCGCTGACCGCGTTCGACGGCGGCTACCCGCTGGTCGGCAGCTGGGTGGTGGGCGACCAGGCCTGCGGCATGGGCATTCGCGAGGACAACAGCCGCATCACCCGCGACAGTGCGCGGTTTGTGCCGCACGCGATCATTGATGAAGCCCCGACGCGGATTTACGTGTGATGGTAGCGCCATGCCATGCATGGCTGCTCTCCGCTCCGGCGCCATGAACGCCTGACACACGCCTTCGTTCCGGTACAGCGCAGGCGGATGGATCTGCGCGGCTTTCGCCGCGATAGCCACGCGTGGCGTGGCTCTACCTATGTGCTTCGGATGCGTTTGGTGGGGCCATGCCATGCATGGCTGCTCTCCGTTCCGACACCATGAATCCCTGACGCATGCCTTCGTTCCAGCATCGCGCAGGCGGAGGGATCTGCGCGGCATTCGCCGCGATAGCCACGCATGGCGTGGCTCTACCCATGGGCTTCGGATGCTTCTGGTAGAGCCATGCCATGCATGGCTGCTTTCCATTCCAACACCATGAACGCCTGACACACGCCTTCGTTCCGGCAGCGCACGGACGGAGGGATCTGCGCGGCTGTCGCCGCGATAGCCATGCATGGCATGGCTCTACCTATGTGCTTCGGATGCATTGGGTAGAGCCATGCCATGCATGGCTGCTCTCCGTTCCGGCACCATGAACCCCATGACACACGCCTTCGTTCCGGCACAGCGCAGGCGGATGAATCTGCGCGGCTTTCGCCGCGATAGCCACGCATGGCGTGGCGCTACAGCAGGCCGTCGCGCTTGACCGCGAGGTAGCGCTCCACCAGCGCGCCGGGCAGGGCGTCGGCGGTGACGTCGAGCACCATCACGCGATGGCTGCGCAGGGCTTCGTGGGCGTCGTTGCGCTGCTGCAGGTAGCGCGCGATAGCACCGGCCTGGGCAGCGTCCTGCAGGGTCTCCACCGGCTGCGTCAGGGCATCGTCCAGCTCGCGCTCGCGCAGGCTGGCCACGCACACCAGGTGCTGGCGCTGCAGCAGACGCACGGCGGCGAGCAGGTCTTCGATGTCCTCATCGCGCACGTTGGTGACCAGCATCACCAGCGAGCGTCGGCGCTGGCGCAGGGTCAGCTCGGTGGCGGCAGCCAGATAGTCGGTCGCCACCGGTTGCGGCTGCAGGTCATAACTGGCCCGGAGCAGCGTATCGATCGCGCCCATACCGCGCTTGGGCGCCACCCAGCGGGTATCGCCACCGCTGGCGAACAGGCCCACGCCATCGCCCTGGCGAAGCGCCAGATAGGACACCACCAGCGCGGCATTGAGCACGTGGTCGAAGTGCGACAGGCCGCCTTCGCTGGCCATCATCCGGCGGCCGGTGTCGATCATCAGCAGCAGCTGCTGGTTCTTCTCGTCCTGGTACTCGCGCGACACCAGCTTGCGTGCGCGCGAAGTCGCCTTCCAGTCGATCTGGCGCAGGCTGTCGCCGATGCGGTACTCGCGCATCTGGTGGAAATCGGTGCCTTCGCCGCGGCGTCGCTTCAGGTGTGCGCCGACCAGCCGCGAGGCCTGTTCGGCACTGAACAGCGCGAACCGGGTGAGCGGCGCGAAGTTGGGATAGACCCGCACCGTCAACGCAGGTGGCAGCAGCCGGCGCTGTCGCCACAGCCGCCACGGTGCGTGCAGGCGCAGGTGCACGCCCTCGAACACGAAGCGTCCGCGCGCGGTGGGGGTGAGCCGGTACTGGAAGCTGCTGGCCACCAGCGGCTTGAGCCGCAGCGCCTGCGGCAGGCCCTGCAGCGACCAGGCGCCGGGCACCAGGTCGAACACGTCCACGCGCTGGTGGTGGCTGGATTCCAGCCGCAGCGTGACGCTGCGCTCGACGTTCAAGGCCAGTGCTTCAGGCAGTTCACGCTGCACCGTCGGCGCGGGACGCCGCCACAGCCGCAGCAGGTCGATCAGCGCCAGCAGCGCGATGCCGGCCGCGGCCGCATACCAGCTCCACGCCGGCCAGTACCCGAGCGCGACCGGCAGCCCGAGCAGGCCCCAGCCGGCGAGCAGCACCAGCAGCAGCGGCGCGGGCCTCATCGCGGGCACCTGCGCACGGGAACAGGACGGCCCAGAGTCATTGACGGGGGGCTTCCACCTTGGCCAGCAACGCGGTCAGTGCATCGTCGGCGGACTGGCCTTCGATCTGCAGTTCCGGGGCCAGTGCGATGCGGTGGCGCAGCGCCGGCTTGGCGATGTCGCGCACATCGTCGGGGGTGACGAAGTCGCGGCCGGACAACACCGCCTGCGCACGCGCCGCACGCACCAGTGCGATGCTGCCGCGCGGCCCGGCACCGAGCGCGATGCCCGGCCAACGCCGGGTGGCAGCGACAATGCGCACCGCGTAGTCGATCACCTGCGGGTCCACCGTGATCGCGGCGGTGGCCTGCTGCAGCGCGACCACATCGGCCGCGCTGAGCACGCGCGGTACCTGCGACAGATCGAAGTCCGAGGCGCTGCGGCCGGTGGTGATCGCATCGACCATGCGCTTCTCATCTTCCAGCGAGGGATAGTCGATCATCACCTTGAGCAGGAAGCGGTCCAGCTGCGCTTCGGGCAACGGGTAGGTGCCTTCCTGCTCCACCGGGTTCTGCGTGGCCAACGCCAGGAACGGCGGGCTCAACGCGAACGACTTGCCCTCGATGGTGACCTGGCCTTCCTGCATCACTTCCAGCAACGCGGACTGGGTCTTGGCCGGCGCGCGGTTGATTTCATCGGCCAGCAGCAGGTTGGTGAACACCGGGCCGCGACGGATCTTGAAGCTTTCCGACTTGGGGTCGTACACCGCATGCCCGCTGACATCGCTGGGCATCAGGTCGGGGGTGAACTGCACGCGCCCGTAGTCCAGCTCCAGCGCCTGCGCCAGCGCGCGCACCAGCAGGGTCTTGCCCAGCCCGGGCACGCCCTCGATCAGCACGTGGCCACCGGCGAGCAGCGCGATCAGGATCTGGTCGAGCACCTCGGGCTGGCCGATGAAGGCGCGGCCGACGGCATCGCGCACGGCATCGACGCGTTCGACCAGGCCCGGCCCGGCCAATGCCGGCGGGGACGGTTCGGAGGGAAGCAGCGGCGGCGGAACGGTCGGCTCGGTCATAGCAGGTTTCTCATCTGGATCAGCAGGCGGATGCGGTCGCGCAGGCCGGCGACGTCGTGGGCAGCAGGGGTCTGCAGGGCGGTGTGGACGCGGGTGTACGGCCAGTCCAGCAGGCCGGCGATGGCCATGGCCTGGGCCTCGCCTGTGAGCGCGGCCGCGCTCGGCGCACGCCGCCGCAACCGGGCCAGGAACGCGCGTAGCACCGCGTCATGCAGCAGGGGTGCGCGGCCGAAGCGCAGCAGGTGTTCGCCACTGGCACGCACGTGTTCCAGCAGCGAGCGGCGTTCGACCGCCGGCGATGGCAACACGCTGCCGAGCCGCTGCGCGCGCTGCCACAGCCAGCCCAGCAGCGCCAGCAGCAGTGGCACCCAGACCGGCCAGCCCTGGTAGAACAGCCGTTGCCACAGCGATGGCGGGCGCGCGGCGTAGATCAGCCACGTCGTGCCCTGGCCGTAGTTGGGCGCGAGCACGTAGCGGGTCAGGTCGCGATGGGCCTTGTCGTGCAGGCCGTCGATGGCGTTGTTCTTGGGGTCTTCGTCGTCGAACGGACGTACGTTGCCCTTCATGAATTCCAGGTCGGCCAGGACGTCCACGTGGCCGGCACCGTGGCGCAGCCGGGCGAACACCAGGCCGTTCTCGTCATCGCCCCACTGGCGTGCCATCTGCATGCCGGGCGCGGCCTGCACGCCGAAGCGACGGCCTTTGCAGAACTCGACATGGTGCGGATCGTCGCGCACATGGAACGCCTGGCAGGCGCCTTCATAGCCGATGCTGTCCACGCCCAATGCGTCCAGCAATGGACCGTTGTCATCCAGATCGGCAGACGTCAGCGGCGGTGTACGCAGGACCAGGTGGCCGCCACGTTCGACCCAGGCCAGCAGCGCCCGTGCGCTCGGCGGTGTCAATTCAGCGCTGTGCTGCAGCAGCACCACGCTGTCGTGCGGCTGCAGCGCCATCGCCGCCAGGTCCAATCGCGGCCGCGACTGCACGGTAATGCCGTCGGCGCGCAGCGCCTGGCCCAGAACGTACAACGGGTTGTAGCTGGCCTCACCCTGCGGCGGCAACCGCTCCACCTCGGTGACCTGTTCGTGGGTGCGCAGGAACAGCACCGTCAACGGCACTGCCAGCACCAGCGCGACCAGGGCCACCAGCAACCAACGCATGCGCAGGCTCATGCGCGCCACCGGAACTGCTGTTGCAGGGTAGTGGCCAGGTCATCGAATGCCGCCTGGCTGGGCAGGCGGCCGGCATAGGCGGCGTACTGCCACATCCGCACGATCTGCGCGAACAGATCGCGGTCGGTTGCGTCGGGCATGCGTCGCGATGCCCGCAGGCACTGCGCCTCGGTGGCACCGGGCGGCAGCGTGCTCTGGATGCGCTCGCTCATCGAGGCCACGCTGGCCCGGTACAGCAGCGCCAGCGCCTGGCGCGGCCGCCCTTGCTGCCACAGCGCACGGGCGCGTGTGGCGACATCCGGCGGCACTTCGTCGGGAACCAGAACCGGGTCTTCGAGCACGCGTGCGCTGGCCTCGCGCTGCGCACGGCCACCCCCGCGCAGCCAGGGCAGCCAGCGCCGCGCGGTCAGCAGCAGCACCAGCAGCAATCCACCGACCATCACCCACAGACCCCATTCGGCAATCCGCGCCGACCAGCGCGCCAAGGCATTGGGCAACTGCTTGCGCAGGCGGTCCTGCTCGGCGGCGTCCTTGGCCTTGTCCTTGTCGGCGTCCTTGTCCGCCTGCAGCGACTTCCACTTGGTCACGCTGCGGGTAGGGCTCTGCAACGGGTCTTCATAGGCGCGCTGCACGGCCTGGCGGAAGCCGGCGGTATCGGCGGTGCTGTCGGCAAAGATGCGCTCGGGGGTATTGGCCGGATCGTTGGCGTAGTCGAGCGTCGATTCGTCGACGTCCTCGTCCTCGTCCTCGTCCCCGACCTCGTCCACATCCGCTTCGTCGTCCTGGGCACCGTCATCGGGTGCCGCGGACGCTGGGGCCTTGCAGCTTGGCGCCGTGTCACCCGCCGCCTGGGCATGCACGGTCGCACCCGGCCAGACCAGCACCAGTGCCAACACCAGCAGTGGCGCGGCCTGCTGCAGGCGCTCGCGCAGGCGACGGAAGGCGATCTCCACATCCCACGCTTCCAGCTCGGTGCGCCGGTTGAGGTACAGCCCAAAACCCGCGCCAACATAGAACGGGCCGATCAGCAGCGCGGCCAACCAGAACACCAGGTTCAGGCCCAGCCGCGCCCACGCCGGGGTGTCGTGCTGGATCATCTCCCACGCCGCGCGCCAGGAGTCGGACAGCAGTTCCAGGGGAATGAACAGGAACACCGCGGCGATTGCACCGACCACCAACACCAGTTCGAACGCCATGCAGGTGCCGGTCAACAGCAGCGCATGACCGAAGGTCGACCCGGCAATGGCGCGCCGACGTTCGCGGCGGTGCTCCGGATCGGTGCCTTCGAGCAGATTGACCGGCAGCATCAGCGAACGCAGCGCACTGAAGCGACGCCAGCCCAGATACCCCCAGAACCCGGTGGTGCCCCAGTGCTTCTGCGCGCGCAGGGTCTGCAGTGGTCCGGGTACGTCACCGAACACGCCCCGCGAGACCACGTACAGCGTGAGGCGGTCGAACAGCGGTTTCAGCCACCACATCAGCAGCCACGCCCAGCCGAACGCGTCTGCCCACCAGGCCAGGGCATTGAGCACCGCGAACAGCGGCAGGCCCAGCAGCAGCGAGGGCAGCCAGATCGCACGCGCATGCCGGCGCACCAGTGCGGTGCCCAGTTCCATGGCTTCCCAACCGCTGCGCGCGCGCAGGGCGACGTTGAGCTGGTCAATGCGCACGGCTGCTCCCGCGTCCGCCCCGCCACAACCACAGCGCCACCAGCGTCCACAGCACGGCCGCCACGCTGAACTTGCCCCACGCCGGTACTTCGGCAATGGACGACCAGAACGCTTCGATGAAGGCGGCCACCAGCAGCATCGCGACCACGCCCAGGCACAGCCGAGCGCCGATGCGGCCACCTTCGACCAGCGCATCGATGCGGCGGCGGCGGCCCGGGGCCAGCAGTTTCATGCCCAGCTGCAGGCCGGCGCCACCGGCGATGACGATGGCCGTCAGCTCGAACGAACCGTGCCCGACCACGAAGCGCCAGAACGGGTCGCCATGGCCGATATGCTGCAGGTGGCCGGCCACCGCGCCGATGGTCAGGCCGTTGAACAGCAGCACCAGCACCGTGCCGACGCCGGCCAGCAGGCCACTGGCGAAGGTGCGCAGACCGATGCTGATGTTGTTCATGATGTAGTAGCCGAACATCATCCAGTCGGTGCCGCTGTCGCGGCCCAGGTGTGGCGAGGCCGGGTCGTACATGCGTTCCATCGCGGCGATCTGGGCGTTGTCCATCAGTGCGTGGATCAGCTCCGGCCGCCATTGGATCAAGCCGAAGCTGGCCAGCAGCGGCACCACGAACAGGGCCGTGGCCACCCACATGCTGCGTGCCTGGCTGCGCACCAGCTGCGGGAAGTCGGCGAACAGGAATTCCACGGCGCGGCGCCAACGCGGCGGCGGGGTGCGGTACAGCAGCCCGTGGCCCTGTTGCATCAGCGCCTGCAGGCGCGCGACCAGCTGCGGGCTGTAACCGCGCTTGCGCGCCAGGGCCAGCTGCTGGCATAGCCGCCGGTAGTGCTGCGGGAAATCGGCATCGTCCAGGCCTGCGGCAGCCGGTTGCCGGCGCGCCCGACGGCCGGCGTCACCGCGGCTGGCCAGCCAGTGTTCCAGTGCCTGCCATTCGGCCTGGTAGCGCAGCACGAACTGTTCCTGTCTCATCGGCGCCCCAGCAACCAGTTGGCCATCGCGTACAGGCGCAGTACCCCGACCTGGCCCTGGGCGCCACTGAGCGGCTCGGCGATGGCGGCCAGTTCCTGCTGGCGCGGCGCGGACAGGCGCGGGGCCCGTTCGGCAAAGGCGACCACCGCGAGCTGTTCGGCCGGCTGCAGCGGAAGCGGCGGCGCCAGCACGCTGTCGATGGCGACGCTGGCTGCGGTCGTGCGTGGGCTGTCGTGGATCACCACGGTGCCGGCGACCAGATCCCCGAGGCGGCGGCCATGCGCATCGAACAGGCTCGACAGCAGCCCCAGCGCGTAGCCGAACGGCAGCATGTCCACGGTGCGCAGCAGGTTGCGGGTGATCGCGGCCATCCAGCCGATCGGCGCGCCGTCGCGCGCGACCACGCGCAGGCCCAGCGCGCGCTTGCCCAGGGTGCGGCCCCAGCAGGCTTCCTGCACGATGGTGTAGGCCCACATCAGCGCGAACATCAGTGCCAGGTAGAGGCCCTTGCCGAAGTCGCCAAGGAAGGCCAGCGGAATGCTCAGCATCGTCAACGCGCCAAAGCGCACCACGAAGTCGATCGCCCAGGCCAGCGCACGCGGCACCGGGCCGGCGGCCGGCAGCTGCAGCAGCACGCCTTCGGGCGTGATCACTTCACGGTAGGTATCCAGCATCGGTGCGCTCATGCGCACCCGGTGCGGGAGAAGGGGGCCCGGATTCCTCTCCGGTCGGCTGCCAGCGGCGGCATGCGGTTCTCGACTGCTTCCTGGTCGGCTGTGGACTGTACCGCGCAGGCGTGCCGATGCCCAGCGTGGCGGCGGCCAGCGGGCCGGACGCGACGTCCGGCTGCGTGATCACCCCGGCAGGCTGCCGAGGTATTTGTCCTTCAGGCGCACATAGTGGTCGGCCGAATAGTGCAGCGATTCGATCTGCTTGGCGCTGAGCGTGCGCACCAGCCGCGCCGGGTTGCCCACCCACAGCTCGCCTTCGCCCACCACCTTGCCCGGGCCGACCACCGCGCCGGCGCCGACGAAGCCATGCTTTTCCACACGCGCGCCATCGAGGATGCACGCGCCCATGCCGATCAGGCAGTAATCGCCGATGCTGCAGGCATGGATGATGGTGCCGTGGCCCACGGTGACGCCCTCGCCGATCAGCGTGGGGAAGCCTTCCAGGTTGTACGGGCTGTGGTGGCTGACATGGATGATGGTGCCGTCCTGGATGTTGCTGCGCGCGCCGATGCGCACATGGTTGACGTCGCCGCGGATCACCGTACCCGGCCACACCGACACGTCATCGCCCAGTTCCACGTCACCGATGATGGTGCAGGCCGGGTCGATGTAGCAGCGCGCGCCGATGACCGGCAGTTTGTCGAGGAACGGGCGGATCGGGGACATGCGGCACTCCGGAAAGACAGGGCCGGAGCGTCGCTGAGGGCGGTGTTCCGGTGACAGGATGATAGCGCGGGCGTCGCCGACGTCCGCCACGCATGGCGTGGCGTTACACCGGCGCGTGTGTAGCCAGCATCCGCCGGAACAGGTCGTCCAGCTGCCGGGCTTCGCCGGTGCCGGAGGCCAGCCTGGGTGCCGCACGGGCCATGTCTTCCAGTTCGGCTTCGATGTACGTGCTGATGGCGGCCACACGCGGGCCATCGGCAACTTCCGCGCTGGCGCGCTTGATCTCCAGCAGCTGGTCGATGGCGGCGCGCACCGGGCCGCCGGGCAGCAACCGGTCCAGCAGCAGTTCGAAGGCCATCGGCGGTGGCGTGGGTTCGCACTCGATCCAACGGCAGGCCAGCAGCGGGCGCAGCACGTACAGATACTTCTTGGTGCGTACCCTCTCGCCGCGCAGGTAGCCACGGAAGTTGGCCTGGGCCATGTTGAAGTAGTGCCACCAACTGCCCAGTGGCGAATGGAACTGGTCCACCGCCTCGCGCAGCTGCGCCACCGCCGTCGCCTCCTGCCGGTACACGATGGGCGAGCGCAGCCACTCCGACAGGGTCGGGTTGGACTTGGACACCAGCCGCAGCGCCTTGCGCAGGTCCCAGCCGCTGACATCGAGTTCGTCATCGATGGGGAGTTCGATCACGTCGCGCTGGGCCTGGCCGGGGCCGGTGAGCTCGTTGACGCTCAAGTACCACGGCTGGCGATGGACGTAGATGAAGCGGGCGTCGTAGTCGCTGTCGGGCGAGGAAAATCCCCAGCCGCGGCTGCCGGACTCGCAGGCCAGCAGGATGCGGACATCGTGGTCACGCTCGATCCGTTCCAGTTCGCTCAATACGGCGCTGCGCTTCTCCGGCGCGATCGGGTGGATATCCATGGGGGTGCTTTCCTGCGCGCTACGGCGATTGCCCGGTTGACCCTGGATTATGCACAGCCGGCCAGCGGCCGGCACTACCGAAGCAGGCGATGAGGAGAGCCCCCTTGGTAAGGGGGCGCGCCGAAGGCTTCACGCCACGCGGCTGCGTCGCGCGCGTTCCAGATGCACCAGCAACAGGGAGATCGCCGCCGGGGTCATGCCCGGAATACGCTGGGCCTGGCCGAGGGTCTGCGGGCGCACGCGCTCAAGCTTCTGCTGCACTTCGGCCGACAGGCCGCGCACGCCGCTGTAATCGAAATCGGCGGCGATCGCGGTGTTTTCGTGGCGCTGCTGGCGCTCGATCTCGTCGCGCTGACGGTCCAGGTAGCCGGCGTACTTCACGCCGATCTCGACCTGCTCGGCCACCTTGGCATCGGCCACGGCCGGCCCAAGCGAAGGCACCTGCATCAGTTTGGCGTAGTCCAGTTCGGGGCGCTTGATCAGGTCCAGCACGTTGGTTTCGCGGCTGACCGCAACGCCCAGCGTGGCTTCCACTTCGCGACCGAGCGCATTGCCGGGGGTTGCCCACAGCGCACGCAGCCGGGCCGATTCGGTGGCCACGGCTTCCTGCTTGGTCTGGAACGCGGACCAGCGGCGTTCATCGACCAGGCCCAGCGTGCGACCGGTCGAGGTCAGGCGCACATCGGCGTTGTCTTCGCGCAGCTGCAGCCGGTACTCGGCGCGGCTGGTGAACATGCGATACGGCTCGGTGGTGCCGTGGGTGATCAGGTCATCCACCAGCACGCCCAGGTAGGCCTCGTCGCGGCGTGGGCACCAGCCGGCTTCGTCGCGCACATGGCGGGCGGCGTTGATGCCGGCCAGCAGGCCCTGCGCGGCGGCTTCTTCGTAGCCGGTGGTGCCGTTGATCTGGCCGGCGAAGAACAGCCCGGATACCGCCTTGGTCTGCAGCGTGTTGTACAGCCCGCGCGGATCGAAGAAGTCGTACTCGATCGCATAGCCGGGACGGGTGATGTGCGCGTTCTCGAAGCCGCGGATACTGCGCACCAGCGCCAGCTGCACATCGAACGGCAGCGAGGTGGAAATGCCGTTGGGGTAGATCTCCACCACGTCCAGCCCTTCGGGCTCGACGAAGATCTGGTGGCTGGCCTTCTCGGCGAAACGCACCACCTTGTCTTCGATGGACGGGCAGTAGCGCGGGCCGATGCCTTCGATCTGGCCGCTGTACAGCGGCGAGCGGTGCAGCGCGCCCCGGATGATCTCGTGGGTCTGCTCGCTGGTATGGGTGATCCAGCAGCTGACCTGGGCCGGGTGCTCGGCAACGCTGCCAAGGAAGGACATCACCGGGCGCGGCGAATCGCCGGGCTGCTCGTCCATCACGCGGTAGTCCAGCGAGCGGCCGTCGATACGCGGCGGGGTGCCGGTCTTCAGGCGGTCGATCACGAACGGACGCTCGCGCAGGCGCGCGGCCAGGGTGGTGGCCGGCGGGTCGCCCATGCGGCCGGCCGCGTACTGGGTCTGGCCGACGTGGATCTTGCCGGCCAGGAAGGTGCCGGCGGTCAGCACCACGGCCGGCGCGGTGAAGCGCAGCCCGGTCTGGGTGACCACGCCGCGCACCGCATCGGCACCGGCGGCGTTGTTCTCGATCAGCAGGTCGTCCACCGCCGCCTGGAACACGGTCAGGTTGGGCTGTGCTTCGACCATCTGGCGGATCGCCATCCGGTACAGGTTGCGGTCGGCCTGGCAGCGGGTCGCGCGCACGGCCGGGCCCTTGGAGGCGTTCAGGGTGCGCCACTGGATGCCGGCACGGTCGGCGGCGTGCGCCATGGCCCCGCCGAGGGCATCGATCTCCTTGACCAGGTGGCCCTTGCCGATGCCGCCGATGGCCGGGTTGCAGCTCATCGCGCCGATGGTTTCCACGTTGTGGGTCAGCAGCAGGGTGCGCGCGCCGCTGCGGGCAGACGCCAGCGCAGCTTCGGTGCCGGCGTGGCCGCCGCCGATCACGATGACGTCGTAACGGTAGAAGGAATCGGTCATGTCGAGGGAACTCGGGGGCGCGGACGCCTGGATCGGCCCTGGGGAGAGGGCGCGGGTGGTGATTTTAGCGCCAATCGGGCAGGGCGATAAAAATAACCCTCAAGTTGGCACGTTTTCTGCAGATAACCCAATAGCACCCAGGATGGCAGGCGCGCAGGCGCTACGGACCGGAATTGGAACAGGGGCCGGTCCATGCGCATCCCGGGGAAGCAGAGGGGCCGACAGTCGGGGGACTGTCGGCCCTGTTTTTTTCCGGCCACCGGCTTTGCACCGATCCAAAAACAGAAAGCCCCGCCATGGCGGGGCCTTCTGTTTTATAGGTGCCGACATCCGACAGGGCCGGAACAGGGGGGATCCAGAGATTCCTGTCGGATATCGACATAAAGCTGAATGTGACGCGCTGGGTCATTTTGCGACCGAACCCGTCACCGCCTGGCTAGATTGAACCGCCAGGCACGTGAAAATCAAGCCGCTTTCGCACCCATTTGTGCGTCAGTTCACATTGTTCATATTGCGCCACGGGGAACCGTTCATCCGGCGCTGCGGTTGGCTGGGCGCCTGTGCCGGTCGCGCCTGCGGCGGAGGCGACGGGCGTTGCTGCTGTTGCTGCTGCACCTGCGGCGGACGACGCCCGCCGACCGAATCCATGTTCCGCCACGGCGAGCCACCGTTGTAGGTCGGGCGCGGGCGATCCGGCGGTCGCGACGGATTTCCGCCGTTGTCCGGGCGCGGCGGCGGGCGATGGTTGTGCGGCGGGCGATAGTTCGGATACGGCCGGTAGTACGGATAGCCACCGCCACCGTAACCGCCACCGTAATAGCCACCGCCGTAGTAGCCGCCACCGCCATAGCCACCGGGGTAGCCATACGGATAGCGGTACTCCACCGACGGCGCACCGTGGTAGTAACCGCTGCCGCCACCACCGCCGACATAGTCGTAGGTGGCGCAGCCGGACAGGGCCAGCAGCAGGCCACCGGCGAACATCAAGCGCATCTTCATGATCGGGTCCCCCCAGAGGGTATGGGCCCAGCTTCAGCCCGTCGCATTGAATCGGCCCTTAACTTGGCCGCACTGAATGAATGATTGGCATGGTGTCACGGTCGCAGCAGGCGATGCGAGTGGGGGCCATACGTTAATCTTGCGTCATGAGCGATTCACCCTTGCCCTGTGTCGATGATCTGCTGGCCGCTGCCGCGCGCATTGCCCCGCATGCCCGCGTGACCCCGGTGCTGCAGTCGCGCACCCTGGATACGCTGAGCGGCGCGGCACTGTCCTTCAAGGCCGAACACCTGCAGCGCAGCGGCGCGTTCAAGTTCCGTGGTGCCTGCAATGCGGTGTGGGCGCTGGCCCCGGAACAGGCCGCGCACGGCGTGGTGACCCACTCCTCGGGCAATCATGGTGCGGCGTTGGCCCTGGCCGCGCGGACCCGTGGGATCGCCTGCCATGTGGTGGTGCCGCAGGGCGCGGTGGCCACCAAGCTGGCCAATATCGTCCGCCACGGTGCCACGCTGTGGCGCTGTGAGGCGGGCATCGCCGCACGCGAGGGGATGTGCGCCCAGGTCCAGGCCGAAACCGGCGCCAGCCTGGTGCACCCCTATACCAACCCGCTGGTGATGGCCGGGCAGGGCACCGCCGCGCTGGAACTGCTGCACAGCCACGGCCCCTTCGATGTGCTGGTGGTGCCGGTCGGCGGCGGTGGGTTGGCGTCGGGTACCCGCCTGGCGCTGCAGGCGGCGGCTGCCGGCACGCGGCTGATCCTGGCCGAGCCGGAGGGGGCGGCCGATACCGCGCGTTCGCTGGCCGCCGGCGAGCGCCGCATCGACTTCACCCCGGACACCGTCTGCGATGGCCTGCGCACCACGCTGGGCGCGCCCAACTTCGCGCTGCTGCACGGTGCCGCCGAGGTGATCACGGTCAGCGACGCGGCCACCATCGCGGCGATGCGGCTGCTCTGGCAGGTGCTCAAGCAGGTGGTGGAACCGTCTTCGGCGATCACCCTGGCCGCGATCCTGGCCGAACCGGCGCGCTTTGCCGGGCTGCGGGTGGGCGTGGTGCTGTCCGGTGGCAATGTCGACCTGGATGCCTTGCCATGGGCGCAGGCATGAGCCGACGCGCGCGGCCGGGGCTGCTGGGTTGGGTGTGGCGGTTGTGCATCGCGCTGGCGGTATGGCTGCTGTGCGTGACTGCGTGGATCGTGTGGGTGGGCGAGCGCGACCAGGCCGCCAAGGCCGACGCGATCATCGTGCTGGGCGCGGCCGCGTATGACGCCAAGCCCTCACCGGTGTTTGAAGAACGCATCCGGCACGGGCTGGATCTGTACCAGCAGGGCTATGCGCCGCTGCTGATCTTCACCGGCGGCTACGGCGGTACGGCGGCGCGCTTCTCCGAATCGCAGGTGGCGCGCCGCTATGCGCTCAAGCAGGGCGTGCCGGACGAGGCGATCCTGATCGAGACCGCCTCGCGCACCACCCGGCAGAACCTGATCGAGGCGCGCCGGTTGATGCAGCAGCGCCACCTGCACCGGGTGATCATCGTCAGCGATCCGCTGCACATGGCGCGCGCGCTGCGCCTGGCACGCGAGCTGGGCATCGATGCATTAGCGTCTTCGACACCGAGCACGCGCTTCCGCAGCTTCCACACCAGCTGGCGCTTCCTGGCGCAGGAAATCTACTTCTTCCACCGCGATCTGTTTCCACAGAGCGGTGGCTGAGTCGTAGGACTCAGGGCTGTTTGCGCCGGATCGGAATTGCCGAGACCGGTACGCTGGCCACGTCGTGGCCGTGCTCGCGGATGGGCGCGCCGGCATCGGGGGCCCAGGCGTGTGCGTAGATCACTTCCCAGCTGCTGGGCAGCTTGCCGTCGTCGCGGCGCAGCGGTTCGTAGGCCGCGCGCGCGGCATCGAAGCGGCCGCGGCCGGTGAGGGTGTGGCGGCGGTCGTGGCGGGCGTTGGTGGCGCCGATGGCCTGCAACTCGCGCATCAACGCGGTCAGGTCATCGTAGGTGAGGGTGAACAGGTCGCGGTCCAGCACCGGGTCGCGGAAACCGGACATCATCAGCGCATCGCCGAACTGCGCGATCGGCGCGAAGCGGCTGACATGCGGCACCGCGTCGGCCTGGGCGAAGGCCTCGCGCAGCTCCACCAGCGTGTCCGGGCCGAAGGTTGAACACACCAACAGGCCGCCGGGCTTGAGCACGCGGCGGAAGCCGGCGAACACCGCAGGCAGGTCTTCCACCCATTGCAGGCACAGGTTGCTGAAGATCACATCCACGCTCTGGTCCAGCAGCGGCAGTGCCTGTGCATCGGCACACACGCGGGTGAACGGCTTCCACCAACCGGCCTGTTTTTTGGCTTCGCGCAGCATCGGCTCGGCCAGGTCCAGCGCGATCACCTGCGCCTTGGGCCAGCGCTTCTTCATCGCCGCACTGGCGTGGCCGGTGCCGCTGCCGATGTCCAGCACCACCTGCGGCTGCCGCGCTTCCAGGTAGTCCAGTGATTCCAGCAGGCGTTTTTCCACCTCACGCTGCAGCGCGGCGGCGGCATCGTAGCTGCTGGCGGCACGCGAGAACGCGCGGCGGACGTGGTGCGGATCGAAACTGGACGTCATGGAATACTCGCTGCGGAAACGGTGAGGCGGTGGACGTGGTGCGCGGAAACTCAGAACGTGCCCGGGTAGGCGCCGCCGTCGATCAGCAGGTTCTGCCCGGTGATGTAGCCGGCCTGCGCGCTGCACAGGAACGCGCACGCCGCGCCGAACTCATCGGCGGTGCCGAAACGGCCGGCCGGAATATGGGTGCGCTTGCGTTCGGCGATCTGGCCGGCGTCGATGCCCTGCTGCTGGGCCAGGTAGGCGAAGTTGCCGCGCAGGCGGTCGGTGTCGAACTGCCCGGGCAGCAGGTTGTTGAGGGTGACGTTGTGGGCCACGGTCTTGCGCGCGAGCCCGGCGACAAACCCGGTGAGTCCCGAGCGTGCGCCGTTGGACAGGCCGAGGATGTCGATCGGGGCTTTCACCGAGGACGAGGTGATGTTGACCACGCGACCAAAGCCGCGCTCGATCATGCCATCGACGGTGGCGCGGATCAGTTCGATCGGCGCCAGCATGTTGGCATCCAGCGCGGCGATCCAGTCCTCGCGGGTGAACTGGCGGAAATCACCGGCGGGCGGGCCGCCGGCGTTGTTGATCAGGATGTCGACCTGCGGGCAGGCCGCCAGCGCGGCCTCGCGGCCGGTGACGGTAGTGATGTCGGCGACCACGCCGATCACGTTGCCCGCGCCGGGCAGTGCCTGCAGTTCCCGCACGGCGCGCTCCAGTGCATCTTCACCGCGCGCGGCGATCACCACATGCACGCCCTCGCGTGCCAGCGCGCGGGCGCAGCCCAGGCCAAGCCCTTTGCTGGCCGCGCAGACCAGTGCCCAGCGGCCGGAGATTCCAAGATCCATGCGTCAGTCCTGTTGTCGGTGGCAGGCGTACATCATCGGCGATGCGGGTGGGGGATGGCTCAGGGCAGGGCGGCAACGAACTGTTGCAGCGCGTCGGCCACCTGTTCGGTGTGGCCCAGGAACGGGGCATGCCCGCCGTGGGCGATGACCTGTGCCTGGGCCACGGGAGACAGCGCGGCGGCGGCCTGCATGGCACGTGCCGAGACCAGCTTGTCGCGCTGCCCGGCCAGCCACAGGCTGGGCTTGCCCAGCGAGGGCAGCGCGCCGCGCAGGTCGGTGTTCTCGAGCAGACGCAGACCTTCGTGCAGCGCGCGCGGGGCCGGTTCGCCGCGCGCGACCAGCATCTCGCGCAGCGTGCGCAGCTCCTGCCGTGCATGCTCCGAGCCCATCGCATCCAGGGCCAGGAAACGTTCCAGCGTGCCGCGATAGTCCTGCGCCAGGTCCTGGCCGAACTGTTCGAACACCGCCGGATCAACTGCATGCGGCCAGTCCTCGCCGCGTACGAAACGCGGGGTGGCGGCGATCATCACCAGGGCCCGTACCTGCGGCAGCGTGGCGGCAGCATGCAGTGCGAACAGGCCGCCCAGCGACCAGCCGCACCACACCGCCGGCGGCGTCGCGGCGGCGATGGCGTTGACCACGTGCGGCAGGCGCAACGGGGTGGGATCGTCGCGGCTGCTGCCGTGACCGGGCAGGTCGACCAGATGCAGCTGGTGGTGCGCGGCGAGGCGCTCGACCAGCGGGGCGAAGACCCCGCCGTGCAGCGCCCAGCCATGGATCAGGACCAGCGCCGGGCCCTGGCCGACCACCTCGATATGCATGCTCACAGCGCCCGCATCACGCGCTCAGGGCATCCAGCGACTGCTGGCGCAGCACGGTGTCGCGGGCGTGGGCGATGGCATCGGTGAGCGCGCGCACCTGGGCCGGGGTGTGCAGCGCGGACAGGGTCACGCGCAGGCGCGCCTTGCCTTCCGGCACGGTCGGCGGGCGGATCGCGCTGACCAGGAAACCGGAGGCTTCCAGTGCGGCCGACAAGGCCATCACCGTGGATTCGGCCCCGCACAGCAGCGGCTGGATCGGGGTATCGGAGGGCATCAGGTCCAGCCCGTGCTGACGCGCGCCGGCGCGGAAAATGCCGACCAGCTCGCCCAGCTTCTGGCGGCGCCAGTCGTCGCGCCGGGCCAGCTTCACGGCGGCCAGCGAGGCCGCGGCCTGAGCCGGGGGTACCGCCGTGGTGTAGATGTAGGGCCGTGCGGTTTCGGCCAGGTGCTGGATCATGGCTTCATCGCCGAGCACCAGCGCGCCGCTGCCGCCCAGCGCCTTGCCGAGCGTGGCCAGCTGCAGTGGCACATCGTTGACGCCCAAGCCAGCGTCGGCCACGCAGCCCCGGCCGTGCTCGCCGACCACGCCGATGCCGTGCGCGTCATCCACGTACAACAGGGCTTCCTGCATGCGTGCCACCAGCGACAGCGAGCGCAGCGGGGCGATGTCGCCGTCCATGCTGAACACGCCATCGGTGGCCAGCATCGCCGCCCCGTTCGGGGCGTGCTTCAACTGGCGCAGCGCGCCTTCGGTATCCAGGTGCGGATAGCGGCGCAGCCGGCAGCCGGCCAGCCGCGAGGCATCCAGCAGGCTGGCGTGGTTGAGCCGGTCCTGCACGCAGACATCGTCTTCTTCGCTGAGCAGCGCCTGCTGCACGGCCAGGTTGGCGGCGAAGCCGCTGCCGAACAGCAGCGCACGCGGATAGCCGAGCCACTCGGCCACTTCCCGCTCGAGCGCGTCGTGCAGGGCATGGTGGCCGCAGACCAGGTGCGAGGCGGTGGCGCCGGTGCCTTCGCGCGCGGCGGCATCCTGCAAGGCGCTGACCACGCCGAACTGTTGGGACAGGCCCAGGTAGTCATTGCTGCAGAAGCCGGTCAGCCACTGGCCGTCGACTTCCAGCCGCACGCCATCGCGACGGGTCACCGTACGGCGCACGCGGATGCGGCCTTGGGCGTCACGGAGCTTGCGCTGGGCCTGGATGCGGTCGTGCAGGTCAGGACGGGCCATGGTCGTCGGCTGGCATGGGTGGGCGGCTAGCGTACCCGGTTGCCGGGCACCGCGCTCGGCCCGCTCAGGCGGCCCGTTCGCAGCCGCCACCGCACGCGCCCGCCTTGGCGGTGATGTCGGCATGTACGGTGCCGGGGTGGTCGTGGTCGGCCGCATCAACGGCCACCGCCATCGGGCGCAGCCCCAGCCGCTCGAACAGGGCCAGGTCGCGCTCGGTGTCCGGGTTGCCGGTGGTCAGCAGCTTCTCACCGTAGAAGATCGAATTGGCCCCGGCCACGAAGCACAGCGCCTGCAGCTCATCGCTCATTGCCTCGCGCCCGGCCGACAGCCGCACCATCGCACGCGGCATCACGATGCGCGCCACGGCGATCATCCGCACGAACTCGAACGGGTCCAGTTCGGCGCTGCCGTGCAGGGGGGTGCCGGCCACCTGGACCAGCCGGTTGATCGGTACCGAATCGGGGTGCGCGGGCAGGTTGGCCAGCGCCACCAGCAGCCCGGCGCGATGCGCGCGGGTTTCACCCATGCCCACGATGCCGCCGCAGCAGGTCTTCAGCCCGGCGTCGCGGACGTGTTCGAGGGTATCCAGGCGGTCCTGGTACTGGCGGGTATGGATGATCGAGTCGTAGTAGTCCGGCGCGGTGTCCAGATTGTGGTTGTAGTAGTCCAGCCCGGCCTCGCGCAGGGCCACCGCCTGGTCGCCGCTCAGCATGCCCAGGGTGGCGCAGGTTTCCAGGCCGAGCGCCTTCACCTCGCGGATCATCGCCGCCACCTTGGGGATGTCGCGCGGCTTGGGCGAGCGCCAGGCCGCGCCCATGCAGAACCGCGAGGCCCCGGCCGCCTTGGCCTGGCGGGCCTTGGCGACCACCTCCTCGGTGGCCATCAGCTTCTGCGCCTCCACCCCGGTGCTGTAGCGCTGCGCCTGCGGGCAATAGGCGCAATCTTCCGGACAGCCGCCGGTCTTGACCGACAACAGGGTGGAGACCTGGACTTCCGCCGGGTCGAAGTGCTCCCGGTGCACGCTGCTGGCGCGGTGCAGCAGTTCCGGGAACGGCAGCGCGAACAGCGCCAGCAGGTCGTCGCGGTGCCAGTCGTGGCGGATGACGGAAGCCATGGGGAAGTCCTGACAGATTGTGGAACGAAAGGGCGGCAGTCTGGTGAGGTGATCCGACGCTGTCAACTATTCAATGTTGAATAAAGTTTACGATGCATTCGCCTGGCTCGGCCTCCAGGCCCTGCCACTGCGCTGCCTGGTCTGCCAGGAACCCGGCAGCGACGGGTTGGACCTGTGTGCGGCCTGCCATGCCGGGCTGCCGTGGAACGATCGCGCCTGCCCAGGCTGTGCGCTGCCGCTGCCTGCAGGCGAACCGGCAGCACGCTGTGGGGCCTGCCTGCGCGCGCCACCGCGGCAGGCAGCGGCAGCGTTTGTCTACGCCGCGCCGGTGGACCAGTTGCTGCGGCGCTTCAAGTTCCACCAGGACCTGGCCGCGGGGCGGCTGCTGTCGCAGCTGATGCTGCAGCGGGTGCCCGGCTTTCTCGACAGCCCGTTGCTGCCCATCCCCCTGCATCGCAAACGCCTGCGCGCACGCGGCTACGACCAGGCTTGGGAACTTGCGCGGCCGCTGGCGCGCGCGTTGGCCGTGCCGTTGTGGACCGGTCTGCACCGCCAACGGTTGACCGCCGCGCAGTCGGATCTGGATGCCGACGCGCGGCGGCGCAATCTGCTGGATGCCTTCGCCGTGACCGCACCGCCGCCCACGCGGTTGACGCTGCTGGATGATGTGATGACCACCGGCGCCACGCTGGATGCGGCGATGCGCGCGCTGGGCCGGGCCGGCGCCAGCGAAGTGCATCTGTGGGTCTGCGCACGGGTGCCGTGAGCATCATTGCGCGGTCTGCACGCCAGTGCGGCCTACCATGCCGGATCACTATGCCCTCAAGGATCACGCATGAACCTGCCACCGGATTCGCGCACCACGCCGCTGCTGTCGTTGATCGCACGCAGCTGGTGGGTGCTGCTGCTGTACGGCGTGGTCGCCGTGGTGTTCGGCCTGATCGCAATCATGCGGCCGTTGTCGGCGGCCACCGCGCTGGCCTGGGCGATCGGAGTAATGGCGCTGGTGGAGGGATTGATCAGCCTGTTCGCGCTGTTCGGCGGCAACAGCGGCGTGCCACGCGGTTGGCTGTTGGTGTATGCGCTGGCCTCTTTGCTGTTCGGCGTGCTGGCGGTGATCAACCCGCTGGCCACCGCCAGTGTGTTGATCCTGCTGCTGGCGGCGTGGCTGATCGTGGCCGGCATCTACCGCATCGTGTTCGCGGTGCGCGTGCGCCGGCAGATCCAGGGCGAGTGGCTGCTGATCCTCAGCGGCGTGCTGGCGATCGTGCTGGGCGGCTTGATGGTGGCCAACCCGCTGGCCGGGGTGGCGGTGACGACCTTGTGGATCGGCATCGGCAGCCTCATCTATGGCCTGCTGCAGGTGCTGGTGGCATTCCGCCTTCGCCGCCTGCGGTGACGCAGGCCGGGCAAGACCCGGCCGCACCTCAACATGGAGGAAGGCGTATGCGCAGGTACTTTCTTGCAGCAGTGTTGTTGGCCAGCATGGCAGGACTGGCGGGATGCCAGCAGGCAAAGCAGGTGTTCCAACCGGACGTTTCGGCCGCCCCATTGCCACAGGCACGCATCCTGATGCGCGAAGTGGATGAGCAGGGCAGTGCCGGTACAACCGTACTGAAGGACGCGCAGGGCCAGCCACTGGCGGTGCTGGAGCCCGCATTCATCAGCACGGCCGATATCGCCTCGTTGTCGCTGGGCACGGCCGAGCACAGCGGCGAACCCGTGTTGAACGTGATGATGACCGAGGCCGCCGCCCCGCGCATCCTGGCGGCTACCGAAGCACGTGTTGGCCGCCGCGTGGCCTTCAGTGTCGGCGACAAGGTGCTGTCGGTAGCGACCATCCGGGGGCCGTTCGGCAAGGCCATGCAGGTGGCCGGCCTGGGCGATGCGCAGCAGGCCCAGCGCATGTATACCGAGATCACCGGCAAGCAGCCCTGACGCGTACCCGGTGCCGCATTGACCGGTGCGCGGGTCCGCGCACCGGTCATCTCAACGGAAATTCGCCTCGATCTGCTCCAGCGACTTGCCCTTGGTCTCCGGCAGCCAGAACGCGGCGATCAGGAAGTACAGCAGCGTGCAGCCAGCCCAGAAGAAGAACATGCTGGCATAGCCGTGGTGGCCGACCGTGGGCAGGAAGATCGCCGCGATCACGGTGGACACGAACTGGTTGATCAGCAGCGCGATGCTCATGCCGTTGGAGCGGATGCGCGTGGGCATCAGTTCGGACAGCGCCAGCCACACGCACACGCCCGGGCCCACCGCGAAGAAGGCCACGAACAGCAGGATGCAGCCGGCTACCAGCCAGCCATGCGTGGAGGAAGGCACCGGGCCAATCATCGCGCGCTCGATCACCAGCGGCGCCTGCGCGGCAAGCGCCGGATCCGGGAACGGATTGAGATGCAGCGTGCGGAAGAACTTCCCGATCACGCTGTCGGCCGAGACCGCATCTTCGCGACGGATCTGCAGGGTGGCGTCGATCGGGTTGTCGCTGCGCAGCGAGCGCACGTTGCTGAAACCGCCGTAGGCATAGGACACGGTCAGCTGCTGCGGCGCGGTGCTGGCGGTGCGGTCCAGGTCCTGCCATTGCGCGGCATCCAGCGGCAGTGACAACGTGCTGCCCGCCACCTGCTGCTGCAGCTGCGCCTGTACGTCGAGGCGGCCATGCTCGGCTTTGACGAACAAGAGCGCGGCCGCCAGCAGGGCCACGGTGATGCCGCCGCTGCCCAGCATCAGCAGGAACTTGCGGCCCTTGCGGTCCACCAGCACCAGTGCCACCACGGTCATCAGCGCGTTGAGCAGCTTGATCGCCACATCGGCCCAGTTCGCCACCGCGCCGGGCAGACCGGCCTGGTTGAGGATGTTCACCGCATAGGCCAGCACCGAGTTGATGCCGGTGGCCTGGGTGAAGGCAAGTACCAGGCAGGCCAGCACGAAGGGCCACACGTAACGCCGGCTCAGCAGTGGGTCGCGCTTGCCGTTGCGGCCCGCCTGCACTTCTTCCGGGGCCTGCATGCGCTGCAGCGTAGGTTCGACATCACTGGGCGCCACGTTGCGCTGCAGGGCCTTGCGGGCCTTGTCGATGCGGCCACGGCGCACCAGCCAGCGCGGCGATTCGCTGATCAGCAGCACCCCGGCGGTGAACACCAGGCCGGGCAGCAGGCAGCTCCAGAAGATGGTGCGCCAGGCGTGGTCCTTGACGTCGAACAGCAGGCGCTGCTGTTCGGCGGCGGGCAACAGGCGCACCGCGTCGGCAGCGGCATCGACGGCGTGCGCGTGGTACAGCCCGATCAAGGCGGCCAGCACCAGGCCGATGGTCAGCAGCAGCTGGAACATCGCCGCCCCGCGGCCGCGCCGCTCCGGACTGAGTACTTCGGCCAGGTAGAGCGGCACCACCACGCCGATCAGGCCGCCGCTGATGCCCTGCAGCAGGCGCCCCATCAGCAGCGCGGAGTAGCCGTCCGACAGCGCCATCACCGGGATGCTGGCGGTGAACAGCACGCCGGCCAGCAGCATCGCGCCGCGGCGGCCGATCAGATCGGCGACCATGCCGGCGAACAGCGAGGACAGCACGCTGCCCAGCAGCACCGCAGCCACCACGAAGCCGAGCTGTTGGCTGGTCAGATGCCAGCTGGCGGTGGCGGTGGCCTCCAGGTAGGGCAGGGCGCCGGCGATGATGCCGATGTCGATGCCGTACAGCAGCCCGCCCATGCCACCGATGAACAACAGATAGCGCACTGGCCAACGCGGGGCGTCGGCGCTGGAGGGCACGGGCATCGCGGCGGAAACATCGTTCATCGGGCCAGTCCTGTGTGCAGCAGCATGCGCCGGAGTGGCGCGGGAATCAGCGCTCAGTCGAGCGCAATCGCTTCGCCTTCGACCACCACGCCGCGTACCTGCAGGTCGCCATCGAGTACCACCAGATCGGCCCAGGCCCCCACGGCGATGCGGCCGCGGTCGGCCAGCCCGAGGTAGTCGGCGGGGAAGCGCGAGACCCGGTTGGAGGCATCGTCCAGGCTCAGCCCCAGCGCGACCAGGTTGCGCAGCGCCTGGTCCATGGTCAGCGCGCTGCCGGCCAACGAGCCGGTCGACAGGCGCACGCAGCCCAGGCACTTGTGCACGCGCTGCGGGCCGAGCGCGTATTCGCCATCGGGCATGCCGGTGGCGGCGGTGGCATCGGTGACGCAGTAGAGCTTGGGGATGGCGCGCAACGCGGTGCGGATCGCGCCGGGATGCACGTGTTGCAGGTCGGGAATCAGTTCGGCGTATTCGGCGTGTGCCAGGGCAGCCGTGGCGATGCCCGGGTGGTAGTGGTCCACCCCGGTCATGCCGTTGAACAGATGGGTGAAGCCAGCTGCGCCGGCCTGCAGGGCGGCCACGCCGTCTTCGTAGGTGCCGGCGCTGTGGCCGAGCTGGACGCGGATGCCCAGCGCGCTCAGCGCCGGGATCAGGGCCAGGTGTCCGCCGATTTCCGGGGCCAGGGTAAGCACCTTGATCGGTGCGATGGCATGCAGCCGGCGCACGTCGTCCAGGGTGGCTTCGACCACCAGCGGTGGCTGCGCGCCGAGGCGCTCGATGCTGATGAACGGGCCTTCCAGGTGCACGCCGAGCACGCGGGCCATGCCCGGAGCGCGGATGCCGATGGCGCCGGCAAGGCCGTGCAGGGCCTGCACGATTTCCGTATCGTGCGCGGTCATGGTGGTGCCCAGCAGCGCGGTGGTGCCATGGCGGGCATGCGCGCGCGCCACGGTCTGTGCCACGTCGCCGCCCTGCATGATGTCCACCCCGGCACCGCCATGCACATGCAGGTCGATGAAGCCGGGCAGGATCTGCGGTACCTCGTCATCGGTGCGCGGATCGGTGTGCGCGCTGTCGATGGCAAGGATGCGCTGGTCGAAACGGATATCGCCGCGGACCCAACCGGTGGCGGTGAGGATGCGGCCGTGCAGGGTTCGGGGCGGGGTCAAGGCGGCGACTCGGCGATGATCACTTCGATGCCCAGCTTCTGCAGCCCTTCCAGGTACTCGGTGCTGATGCTGGCGTCGGTGATGACGGTATGGACCTGGTCCAGCCGCGCGATGCGGTGCAGGCTGACCCGGCCGAACTTGGAGGCATCGGTGAGCACCACGATGCGGCGTGCGCGCTCGACCATGCGGTGGTTGAGACTGGCTTCGGCCTCGTGGTGGGTGGTGAGGCCGAACTGCAGGTCCAGCCCGTCCACGCCCAGGAACAGCGTGTCGAAGCTGTAGGTGTTGAGGCTGGCCTCGGCCTGGCTGCCCTGCAGCGACAGCGACTGCTTGCGCAGCAGCCCGCCGGTGAGCATCAGCTCCACGCCGGGCGCATTGGCCAGCTCCCAGGCGATGTTCAGCCCGTTGGTCATCACCGTCACGTCGCGATGGCCGCGCAGGTGGCGCGCCAGGGTCATGGTGGTGGAGCCGGAGTCGATGATGATGTTGTCGCCGGCCTTGACCAGGTTGGCCGCATGCACGCCGATGCTGTCCTTCAGCGGCAGGTTCAGCGTGTCCTTTTCGTGGATGTCCTGTTCCTGCGGCGGCGTGCGCACCAGGGTGGCGCCGCCGTGGGTGCGGGTGGCCAGGCCCTGCGACTCGATGTGGGTCAGGTCGGCGCGGATGGTCACCGCCGACACGCTGAAGCGGTCGACCAGCTCGCTGACCTGCACGTTGCCGTGCTCGACCAGCAGTTGCAGGATCTGTTGGCGGCGCTGCCGTGTGTTTCGCATGACGGGCGACTTCATTCGGAAGGAAAGCCGAAGCTTACCGTTCCGAAAGCTCCGTGGCCCGGGAAGTTTCGTTCCGGGCGGCGGCGTGGTTGCGATTGCAGGCGCGGGCGTACTCGGCCAGGCGCTCGGCCACCTTGTGCTGGATCAGCGCCCGCGGTTCGGCGCGCAGCTGCCCGGCTTCGATGGCCAGCTGCTGGTTGGGCAGGAACTGGCTGAGCAGGATCTGCGGCGGGGTGTGCGCGGTGAGGTTGGCCACCAGCGTGTCCAGCGCAGCGCGTACCTCCGGCTCGCCCCAGTAGTAGCGGCTGCGGTCGCTGAGCGAATAGGCACGCAGCAGCTTCAGTTCGTAGGCGTCGCCCTGGTAGTAGCTGCGCCAGTTGGCCGGCTTGTCGCGCATGCACTGGTCGAGCACGTCGATCAGCCCGGAGCACTGCGCGGCCGGCAGCAGTTCGCGTTCGATCATCGCCAGCGCGAACACCGCCTCGCGGAACGCGTAGGTCGCGGCCGGGCCGACCTTGAGGATGGCGAAATGGTCACGCACCAGCTGGTGCAGGCCGGTTTCGGTCTGATAGTCGGTGGAGTGCGCTTCGAACACGATGCGCGGCTGCTGTTCGACGAAGGCCGACAGCGCGGCGGCGGCAGCCGGGTCGTAGTAGTGCACGCTGCTGTGGTCGAAATCCACGCCGGGCTGCACCACCATCGCGATCACCCGTTCCCACGCCGGCAGCAGGTCCGGTGCGGAGAACGCCTCGCGATGGATCGCCAGCGTGGTGGCGGCCGCGGTCGGGGTGGTGACCTGCAGGCCGCCGGCCAGCGAGGCTTCGCCGCCGGGAATCGGCACTTCGGTGCCGATCACATACACCGGCGGCGGCAGGCCGTGTTCGGCGGCGGTGCGCTCGGCGATGCGCGCCAACTCGGCCGAGCGCGCTGCAACGGTGGCATCGGGCAGCGGGGTCGGGTCATCGGCGCAGGACATGCTGCAGTCCAGGTGGATCTTGTGGAAACCGGCGGCGACATACGCGGCGATCAGCTCACGCGCGTTGGCCATCGCGACCTCGGCCGGGCCCTTCTGCCAGGCATTGGGGCCAAGGTGGTCGCCACCCAGCACCAGCCGCTCGGCCGGGAAGCCGGCATCGCGGGCCAGCTGCAGCACGTAGTCGCGGTACTGCGGCGGGGTCATGCCGGTGTAGCCGCCGAACTGGTCAACCTGGTTGGAGGTTGCTTCGATCAGCAGCAGCGTGTCGTAGCGCTGGGCGACCTGCATGGCCGCCAGCAGCACCTGGTCGTTGCTGCAGCACACGCTGTACAGGCCGACGGGTTGGCCCTGGCGGTGGGCGGCGATCAACGATTGGACGGCGGACATGGCAACTCCAGTGGAATGCGGGGGATATCAGGGGGCGCGATGGTGCTGGCGCGCGAGCAGTGCCGCACCGCGGGCACCGCCGGCATCGCCGAAGGTCGGCGGCAGGATCGGCGGCACGCGCACGCCATTGAACAGATAGGGCGCGATCGCGGCGGGCAGGTCGCGGTACAGCTGCTCCAGCTTGGACAACCCGCCGCCGAGCACGATCACGTGCGGGTCCAGGGCCAGGATCAGGCTGGCGAAGCTGTAGCCGAGCAGGTCGCGGTGGATCGCCAGCGCCTGCTGTGCGATCGCATCGCCGGCCTGGGCCTGCGCGACTACCGCGCTGGCATCGAGCGCCTCGCCGCCACGGCGTGCGTGGATCATCGCCAGGCCACTGCCGGAGACATAGCGCTCCAGGCAGCCACGCAGGCCGCAGCCGCAGTCCAGCAGGGGCAGGTCGTGGCGCAGCTGCAACGTGGCCGGCAGGCTCCAGTGGCCCCATTCGCCGGCGATGCCGTTGTTGCCGGCCACCAGCTGGCCGTTGAGGCAGTAACCGCCACCGGCCCCGGTGCCGAGGATCACCCCGAACATGCTCGGGTACCCGGCGGCGGCACCGCCGTGCGCTTCGGACAACGCGAAGCACTGCAGGTCGTTGCCCAGGGCCAGCGGCCGCTGTAGGCGCGATTGCAGGTCATCGCCCACGGTGCGCCCGGTCAGGCTGGGCACGTTGGCGCTGAGCTGGCGGCCGCTGTCGCGGTCGCGCACGCCGGGAAGGCCGATCCCGATCGCCTGGCAGCCCGGCCCGAGCGCGGCATCGGCGGCCTCGACCAGCCCGCACACCGCCAGCAGGAAGGTGTCGTAGTCCTGGCCGGGCGTGGTCACGCGCTGGCGGTAGTGCACCACCAGATCCGCGTCGCAGGCGACCAGCTCGATCTTGGTGCCGCCGATGTCGATGCCGTACCAGGTGTGCATGGCGTGCTCAGCCTTGGGGGTGGATGGTGACGCCCTGCACGACCCGGTTCACGGTGCCATCCGGGAACGGGTTGTCAGGGGTCAGGCCGAGCGCGGCCGAACGCTGCAAGGCGTAGCACTGCGGCATGATCAGCCACAGCGGCGCCAGCCACGGATCGGGCAGGGTGGCGATGTCGAGCCCGAAATCCCCGGCGACGCGGTCAGCGCCATCCGGCCCGACCGAGATCACGCGGCCGGCAATGCCATCGCGGCGCAGTTCGTCCAGCAGGTCCTGCTCGTAGCGGCGCGACAGCGGCTGCGCACTGCGCAGCATCACCACCAGGGTGTCCGGGTTGAGCGTGGATTTGGGCCCATGGCGGAAACCCAGCGGCGTGTTGGCCAGTGCCAGCACGCGGCCGGCGGTGAGTTCGAGCACCTTCAGCGCGGCTTCGCGTGCGAGCGCTTCCAGCGGACCACTGCCCAGGTAGATCACCCGCGAATACGGCGCATGCGCCAGTGCACCCACCGCGCCATCCCACTGTTGCAGCGCCTGCGCGGCATAGCCGGACAGCGTGCGCAGGCGGGCCAGGCGTTGCGGCCACGGTGCGTTGTCGAAGGTGGTCAGCGCCGCCAGCAGCATGCAGCTCAGGCTGCTGGTCATGGCGAACGCGCGGTCGCAGCTGGCGGCCGGCATCAGCAGCGAGAACGTGTCGCTGCGGCCGTGGCCACGCCGGGCCAGTTCGCCTTCGGCATTGCAGGTGATGTCCAGGAAGCGCGCGTCGTCGACCTGGTCGCGGACCAGGTCCACCACCGCCACGCTTTCCGGGCTGGAGCCGCTGCGGCCGAACGACACCAGCAGGGTCGGGCGGTCTCGCTGCAGGTACAGCGCCGGGTGGGTCAGCAGGCTGGTGGTGTGGATCGCGCGGACCTCGGCAGGCCACAGCGCATTGATCTGGTCGGCGACCATTTCAGCGATGAAGCCCGAGCTGCCGGCGCCGGTGAAGATCACCCGCTGGCCGGGCTGGCGCAGGGCCTCGCCGAGGAAGGCATCAAGTTGGGGCTGGATCGCATCCAGCGCATCGGCCAGCGCCGCCCACAAGCGGGGCTGCTGGGCGATTTCTTCCGCGGTGTAGGCGCCGCCGAGGCGCTGCCATGCGGGCAGATCAGAGAGCAGAGAAGCGTCCATTCGCAATTCCTGTTGGGCGAGCGAACCTTGTTCGTTTTCTTTCGAAATGTCAAATATCGAAAGATAAAGAAAAGCTTGGTCGGTCACAGTTTTCGAGCTAAGTCGGATAGGAGTGAAGTGAAATTCCGCAACGCACCACGGTTTCATGCGATACGAACCGCGCATTCAGCCGCCATATAGAAAGTGCTGCTTTGCCGCATCTTTCGTTTATGGGAAAATATCCTTCATTTTTCTTTGCAATTTGTTGACATCTTTCGAGACCCTGCCCTAGAGTCGGCCGCACTGGTTGCAGATTCCCGCCGACCGCGGGCATGGGGGCAAGGTGGATACCCAGATTCAAGGCACTCGCCGGATTCAACGCACAGGCTTGGCACTCGCCCTGTTGTCGGCATCGATGCTGGCGGCGGCACCGGCCATGGCCGAGCCGCTGGGCAACCTGCGCGCGATCAAGGCCGCTCCGGCCCGCGACGGCAGCCCCGGTTGGGAGATCAGCACGGACAACGGCGCCATGCTGCGCGTGGACCTGCTGCGCGAGGACGTGCTGCGCGTGCAGGCCGGCCGCCAGGGCAAGCTGTTGCCGGCCGGCGACAAGGCCGCACCGATCGTGCTGCCGCAGCCGGCCACGAAGGCCGCCGCGACGCTGGAGGAAGACGGCAGCGAAGTGCGCATCCGCACCGACGCGCTGGTGCTGCACATCCAGCGGCAACCGCTGCGGCTGTCGCTGGAACGCCGCGACGGCGAGCGCAGCGTGCCGCTGTGGCACGAGCTGCAACCGCTGGACCTGGACAAGGACCAGAGCGTGCAGGTGCTGTCCAGCAGCGCCGACGAATTCTTCTACGGCGGTGGCCAGCAGAACGGTCGCTTCGAGTTCAAGGGCCGCGAACTGGAGGTGTCCTACTCCGGTGGCTGGGAAGAGGGCGACCGCCCCAACCCCGCGCCGATGCTGCTCAGCTCACGCGGCTGGGGCATGCTGCGCAACACGTGGAGCGACGGCAGCTACGACCTGCGCCAGGCCGACCAGGCCACCCTGCTGCATCGCGAAGACCGCTTCGATGCGTACTACTTCGTCGGTGCCAGCCTGCACACGCTGTTGGACCGCTACACCGCGCTGACCGGCCGTGCCGGGCTGCTGCCGCGCTGGGCGTTTTCCTACGGCGACGCCGATTGCTACAACGACGGCGACAACATCAAGAAGCCCGGCAGCGTGCCCGAAGGCTGGAGTGACGGCCCCACCGGCACCACGCCGGACGTGGTGGACAGCGTGGCCAAGCAGTACCGCGCGCACGACATGCCCGGTGGCTGGATCCTGCCCAACGACGGCTATGGCTGCGGCTACAAGAAGCTGCCCGAAACCGTGCAGGGCCTGGCGAAGTACGGCTTCAAGACCGGGCTGTGGACCGAGAACGGGGTCGACAAGATCGCCTGGGAAGTGGGCACCGCCGGCAGCCGCGTGCAGAAGCTGGACGTGGCCTGGACCGGCAAGGGTTACCAGTTCGCGATGGACGCCAACCAGTCCGCGTTCAACGGCATCATGAACAACTCCGACTCGCGCCCGTTCCTGTGGACGGTGATGGGTTGGGGTGGCATCCAGCGTTACGCGGTGGCCTGGACCGGCGACCAGAGCAGCAGCTGGGACTACATCCGCTGGCACATCCCCACCCTGATCGGCTCGGGTCTTTCGGGCATGGCTTACGCCAGCGGTGATGTCGATGCGATCTTCGGCGGCAGCGCCGAAACCTTCACCCGCGATCTGCAGTGGAAGAGCTTCACCCCGGTGCTGATGGGCATGTCCGGCTGGTCGGGCAGCGCACGCAAGCACCCGTGGTGGTTCGATGAGCCCTACCGCAGCGTCAACCGCGATTACCTGAAATTGAAGATGCGCATGACCCCGTACATGTACGGGCTGGCGCACGAGGCGGCCACCACCGGCGCGCCGCTGGTGCGCGCACTGATGTGGGATTACCCCAACGACCCGCAGGCCAATACCGAAGCGCACAAGTACCAGTTCCTGCTTGGCCGCGAACTGCTGGTTGCCCCGGTCTACCGCAGCCAGGCGGCCAGCCGTGGCTGGCGCCGCGACATCCACCTGCCGCAGGGCCGCTGGATCGACTACTGGGATGGCCGCCAGCTGCAGGCCGGTGCCGATGGGCGCCAGCTCGATCGTCCGGTCGACCTGGCCACGCTGCCGGTGTTCGTGCGCGCCGGGGCCATCATCCCGATGTATCCGGACATGCTGTACGACGGCGAGAAGCCGCTGGATGAGGTGACCTTCGACCTGTACCCGCAGGGCGATTCGCAGTACACGCTGTACGAAGACGATGGCGCGACCCGTCGCTACGAGAAGGGCGAGTCGAGCACCCAGCAGATCCAGGTGCAGGCGCCGGCGCAGGGCACCGGCCCGGTGCAGGTACGCATCGCTGCCGTGCAGGGCCAGTACGCCGGCCAGCTGGCGCAGCGTCGCTACGGCCTGCGCGTGCTCAGCCGCCAGCGCCCCAGCGCGGTGACGGTGGAAAGCCGCGCGCTGCCGATGCTGGCCGACAAGGCCGCCTGGCAGGCCGCGAACGAAGGCTGGTACTTCGATGCCACCGAGCGCCGTGGCACCGTGCATGTACGCACCGCGCCGGTGGATATCCGCCAGCCGCTCGCGCTGCAGCTGGACCTGCCGGTGGCCAAGGCGCTGGCCGACGATGCCTACCCGGCCGCACCGGAGCTGGGCCGTGCGCTGCCCTCCGACAGCCTGCTGGTGGTCAACCGCCCGGCCGAAGAACCCGGCTATGAACTGGAAAAAGCCTTCGACGACGATCCGGCCACCTGGTTCCGCACCGTGCGCAACCAGGCGGTCAAGACCGGCGCGCACGAATGGGTGGTCGGCTTCGGTGAGCGTCGCCTCATCGACGGCATCGAGATCGCGCCGCGCAATGACCAGCACTGGAAGCATGGCCAGGTCCGCGACTACGAAATCTATATCGGCGACAGCAACGGTGAGTGGGGCGAACCGGTCAAGCGCGGTCGCCTGGTGCTGAAGCAGGACAAGCAGCAGATCGATTTCCCCGCCCATGCCGGCCGCCTGCTGCGCTTCCGTGTGCTCAGCACGCAGAACCCCGAAGGCGACGGCGCCAGTGCCACCGATCCGATGGTGACCGCCGCGCAGGGCAGCGTGGCTCGTGCAGTGGATGCACTGCAGCCGCGCGATGTCGGCCCGATCGTGCTGTCCACCTTCCATGTGTTGGAACACGTGCAGGCCGAGCGCCCGGCGCAGCAGCAGTACCTGTCCGCACTGCCGGTGCCAGCCGCGCTGGCCAGCACGGTGGCGGCCGACCACGCCTTCGGCGGCAAGGTCGACATGCGCATGAATGGCCTGCAGTTCCGCCGTGGCCTGGGCGTCAACGCCGGCAGCCGCATCGATCTCAAGCTTGCTGGCAGCTGGCGCCTGCTGCGCGCCGATCTTGGCATCGATGACACCTGCCGCAGTGCCGGCGGCATGCAGTTCCAGGTCTGGGGCGATGGGCGGCTGCTGTATGACAGCGGCCTGGTCAAGGCACCGGGCGTGGTCAAACCAGAATTGGACGTGCGCGGCCTGCAGACGCTGAGCCTGCGCACGCTGGGCGCGCAGGGCGAACACCCCGCGCAGGTCTGTGGCAACTGGGCCAATGCGGCCCTGGTCGGACAGGAGGGCGATACCGCCAGCATCGTGTCGCCGTAACCCCGAACACCGCGTTTCGAACCGTTCTCTCCGTTTCCCGTCTGCGGCCTTCTGGCCGCGGCACGGGGGACGTTTGCCCGAAAACACCCATCCACCGCCAGCCCCACGCTGCGGATCGAACAAGGAGACAAAGATGTTGACCGAACGCCATCGCCATCGCTGCATCCCCGCCACGCCCTTGTCCATCGCGCTGGGCCTGGCCCTTGCCGTGGGCGGCAACGCCGCCGCGCAGGACGCCAAACCCGACCCGAAGGCCACCGAACTGTCGCGGATTGAAGTCACCGGCTCCAACATCCGCCGCACCGACGTGGAAACGGCATCGCCGGTGCAGGTGATCAGCAAGCAGGACATCGAGAACATGGGCGCGCGCACGCTGTTGCAGGTGCTCGACAACCTGCCCGCCGCTCGGCCGGCCCAGCAGGATTCGCGCTCGCTGTTCACCGGCTCCGACGGCGCCTCGCAGGCCAACCTGCGTGGTCTCGGCGCGCAGGGCACGCTGGTGCTGTTGAACGGACGTCGCCTGTCGTACTACGGCGCACCGGCCGGCTTCCAGACCCAGTTCGTCAACATCGATGCGATCCCGGCCGCGGCCATTGAACGCATGGAAGTGCTGACCGACGGTGCCTCGGCCGTGTACGGCACCGACGCGGTGGCCGGCGTGATCAACGTGATCACCAAGCGCAACTACCAGGGCGCGGAGATCAACTTCAGCGCCGACAAGTCCTCGCGTATCGATTCCTACGGCGAGAACCAGGTGAGCATCACCGCCGGTTTCGGCGACCTCGACGAGAACCGCTTCAACATCTACGGCGCGGTCAACATGTACCGGCGCGATGCGATTCCGCTCAGCGACTTCTACGACAAGCGCCCCAGCCAGTACTACGTCAACAACCCCAACTACCTCACCAACCTGCGCCTGGGCGTGGGCAGCAAGCCGGGCCAGTTCAACCCGGGCAGCTACTTCGCCTTCGACCCGGCCACCGGCCGCCGCGTGCAGGAAGCCGCACCGGGCTGCCAGAACGTGCTGGTCGGCGAAGCTGCCGGCCCGCGTTGCATCTGGGAAACCTGGATGAACAACGAGATCGATGCCGGCGCCAAGTCCGAGCGTAATACCGCCTACCTCAACGGCACCTTCCTGGTGGGTGACAACACCGAGATCTTCGCCGAGGCGACCTACACCGACATCGACCTGCGCGCCAACGGTGGCACGCCGCGCAGCTACGGCACCACCACCGGCAACCCGACCAGCTGGTTCTCGCGCGACACCGGCACCACGGTCAACCAGTTCCTGTATCCGTTCCTGGGCCCGAACAACGAGTACAACCACGCCAGCCCCGAGCTGAAAGCAATGATGGGCGGCGTGGTTGGCCTGCAGTACCTGCTGCAGGATGCCGGTGCCAACTACTTCGGCCAGCGCAACACCGACAAGAGCTACCGCGTGCTCACCGGCGCGCGCGGCAACGTCGGCGACTGGAACTGGGAAACCGCCTTCGCCACCGCCGGCACGCACTCCACCACCTACCAGACCATCAACGTCAACGTGAAGGGCTTCGAGCGCGCCTTCGGCCCGTACAGCATCGATCCGGGCACCGGCCGGGTGATCATCTCCGACCACCCCGCCTACAAGTTCGGTGAAATCAGCGAAGCCAACGGCAAGCTGATCCGCGAAGCCTTCCCCACCTTCGACATCCAGTCCTGGACCCGCCTGCACACCCTGGACGGCAAGATCGAAGGCCCGCTGTTCCAGTTGCCGGCCGGTGAAATGCGCGCGGCCTTCGGCTTCAACGCCAGCCGCGAAACCTTCTACACCCCGGGCAACCCGGATGCCGCGGCCGGCCTGATCACCCAACAGGGTGGCTCGTGGTTCGACGGCGCGCGCAACACCTACGCGCTGTTCGCCGAAACCGTTGCGCCGATCACCGACAAGCTGGAACTGGACGCGGCCGTGCGCGTGGACAAGTACCCCAACTTCAGCGCCAACGTCGCCCCGAAGATCGGCTTCAAGTACCAGGCCTTCGAGCAGCTGATGCTGCGCGGCACGTATTCCACCGGCTTCCGTGCGCCGAGCCTGGCCGAGTCCGGCAGCGGCGGCGTGTTCGCCCAGCTCGGTGGCTACCGCGACGAAGTACGCTGCGCCGAGACCAACGCCATCGCCAGCCTGCTGCGCCAGTCCAGCCGCCCCGGTGATGTCGACCTGGGCAAGACCCTGACCAACCTGGACTGCAGCCGCACCGTGGCGCGCATGACCCAGCCCAACCAGGAACTGAAGCCGGAGAAGGCCAAGATCTCCACGCTCGGTTTTGTCTACGAGCCGGCGAGCTGGCTGTCGGTCTCGGCCGATTACTGGTTCATCTACCGCGACAATGAAATCGTCGCGCCGGACTTCAGCAAGGACGGCGACATCATCGCCTCCACCCGCTCGCCGATCACCGACAGCGACCGCGCCAACCTGGCCGTGCTGGCGGCGATGTGTGCCGATCCGGCCAGTGGCGTGGCCTGTCCCTCGGCGTTGCCCGGTTACAGCGTCGGCAACGTGGCCAGCGTCGTGGGCCAGTACAAGAACCGTGGCAAGACCCTGGTCGATGGCTTCGACATCGATGCGCGCAGCCGCTTCTCGCTGGGTGAGTGGGGCAGCCTGAATGTGGGGGTGGCCGCCACCATCGCCAACCGCAACCGTTACTACATGGATGAAGAAAGCGGCTGGTACTACGGCGACGTAGTCGGCTACTACAACAACCCGCGCCTGCGTGCCACGTTGAACGCCGACTGGAACTACAAGCAGGTCACCACCAGCATGTTCATCAACTACGTCGGCGGCACCAAGTGGGCGCGCGACCAGGTGGATGAAGTGGACAACAATCCGGAAACCTGCACCGCTGGCTTCCTGGCGCTGGAGAAGAGCAAGTGCGATGGTGCACCGTCGTGGTGGACCGCCAACCTCAGCGTCACCTGGCGCCCGGATGACCACTGGAACCTGGGCTTCACGGTCAAGAACCTGTTCGATCGCCTGCCGTTCTACGATCCCAACAGCTTCCTGGGCGATTCCAGTGACTACGCCACCATCTTCGGCCGTGGTTACAGTCTGACGGTCGGCTACAAGTTCTAAGTGTTCCACCGCGCCGGCTGCGGCCGGCGCGGTACCCAAAAGAGGAAATGTTTGCCATGAAACGTAGGGAATTCATCCAGGCCAGCGCCGCGCTCGCCGCCACCAGCCTGCTTTCGCAGACCCCCGCCTGGGCCCGTGGGCGCAAGGTGCGGTTGGGCGTGATCGGCACCGGCATGCGCGGCCAGGTGCTGCTCAAGGAACTGGTCCGCCGTGACGACGTGGAGGTGGTGGCGCTGTGCGACATCGAGCCGATCATGCTCAAGCGCGCCGTGGACATGGTGGCCAAGGCCGGCAAGCCGGCACCGAAGACCTACGGCCAGGACGGCGACGTCAACGCCTGGAAGCGCCTGCTGGAACAGCGCGGCCTGGACGGCGTGATCATCGCCACGCCGTGGGAGTACCACGCGCCGATGGCCATCGCCGCGATGCAGGCCAAGGTCGCGGTCGGCTGCGAAGTGGTGGCCGGCATCACCCTGCAGGACCATTGGGATGTGCTCAAGACCCAGCTCAGCACCGGCACCCCGTACATGCTGCTGGAGAACGTCTGTTATCGCCGCGATGTGATGGCCGCGCTGCAGATGGTGCGCCAGGGCCTGTTCGGTGAACTGGTGCACCTGCAGGCCGGTTACCAGCACGACCTGCGCGGGGTGAAGTTCAACTCCGGCGATCCGACCCAGCCCTATGACAGCGGCGTGGAGTTCGGCGCCAAGGGCTGGTCCGAAGCGCGCTGGCGCACCGAGCATTCGGTCAAGCGCAATGGCGAGCTGTACCCCAGCCACGGCATCGGCCCGTGTGCGATGTACACCGGCATCAACCGCGGCAACCGCATCACCCATATCAACGCGTTCGCCAGCAAGGCCCGCGGCCTGCACGACTACACCGTGGCCAAGAGCGGCGGCACCACCCACCCGAGCACGAAGGTGGCCTTCAAGCTCGGCGACATCGTCACCACCACCCTGGCCTGCGAGAACGGCGAGACCATCCTGCTGCAGCACGATACCTCGCTGCCGCGGCCGTACTCGATGGGCTTCCGCGTGCAGGGCACCAAAGGCCTGTGGATGGATGTGAACCATTCGATCCACATCGAAGGCCGCAGCCCGCCGCACCAGTGGGAAGAGTTCAAGACCTACCAGGACCAGTACGAACACCCGCTGTGGAAGCAGCATGCCGACACCGCCGCCAGCGCCGGCCATGGCGGCATGGACTGGTTCGTGATCCATGCGTTCGTTGAAGCCCTCAAGGCCAAGGCACCCATGCCCATCGACATCTACGATGCGGTGACCTGGAGCGCGATCACCCCGCTGTCCGAGCAGTCCATCGCCAACAGCTTCCAGACCCTGGAGTTCCCCGACTTCACCGCCGGCCTGTGGAAGCAGCGCAAGCCGATCTTCGCGTTCGACGGAACGTATTGATCACATTGCTTGGGTAGCGCCGAGCCATGCTCGGCGCTTTGCTCTCACGGCCCAACCCAACGCTCCGGAATGCGCTCAGCCAGCACCACCGCAGCCTCGTGCGCCTGCCCATCGCGCAGGAAACCCAGCGTCACCCGCGTTCCAACGGGCAGCGTGCGCAGCACCTCCCGCCATTGCCCCAGTCCCCGGCGCGCCACCGGTTCGCCGTTGATCGAGACGATGCGGTCGTTCTCGCGCAGCTGCGCGGTGGCGGCCGCGCTGCCAGCGGCCACATCGCCCACCCGTAACAGCGCACCGTCCTGCTGCAGCCATAGGCCGCTGCGGTCGAAGGGTTCCGGTGCTGCGTTGTGCGCATTGGGCGTGAAGTACATTCGCTTTGCGTCGTAATCCACGCTGACGGTGAAACGCCGCAGCACGCCACCGCCGAGCAGCGCGCCGTAGTCGGACAGCGCCAGTGCGCCTTTGTCGGTGGTGGACAGGTCGCCGGCCAGCCCTGCAACCTGCAGGCTGCCCATGCGCAGCACGCCCAGCCGCGCCGGCGCCGCGCGTGCTGGACCGCCGAGGCCCCAACCCACCACGCTCTCCGCGCTGGCGCGGTATTTTTTCAGCAGCTCGTGCGAGCGCACGAACGGGCTGTTCAAACTCAGCGAGCCGCGCGAGCCCGAGTCGACCCAGAGCCGCAGCGGTATCCCGTCCAGCACGCCGGACAGCACCGGCGCGCGCTCGTCCTGCTCGAACGGCAAGGCCACCGCGTCGGCGGGGGGCCGGAAGCGGGTGGGCGCGGTGAGCGTGAGTATCTGGTTGGCGTAATCGAAGGTAGTGACGAAGCGTCGGAAGGTCTCGTAGCCGAGGAAGCCGTCGTAGTGCACGCCCATCGACGCTACCTGCTCGCCGAGATCGACGATGTAGAACGTCGGATCGGGCAGCAGCGCCTCACCCACGCGCAGGCTGCGGCTCTGCGCCAGGCGCAGGCGGGAGGGAGCATCACCGGCACCCTGGATGCTCAACTCGCCGGCACTGGCGATGCCCAGGCGCTGTGCGGCGGCGGGGGTCAGCAGGTTGACCGCGCCGGTATCCACCAGCAGCCGCACCGGCTGACCATCAACCTGGGCATCCACGTAGACATGGTTGTTGACCAGGTCGAACGGCACGCGCGTGACCCCGCTGGCGTTCTCCACGTGGGCATCAGTGGGCATCGGCGGCGGCGCGAAGGGGTGGGGCGGCAGCGGCGCGTTGACGGCATAGCGCAGCACCTGGATCTCGCTGCGTTGGCGTGGGTCGGTGCGGCCGGCGCTGTCGACGTGCTGCAGCGTGATCCGATGCGGCAGCTGCAGCCCGTCCACCTCACGGTAGTCACCCAGCTCGGACACCGCCGTGCTGCGCGCCACCGGCAGCACGATGCGGGCGAGCAGGCCGGTGCGGGCATCGAACCAGAGCTCCAGCGGATCCCCTGCTTCGGGTGTTGCGGGCACCACGTCGTAGCGACGCCCATCGAGGGTCTGCGACCGCGCGGAGGCGTAGTGGGCGGGCAGGCGATCGGCCTGCCAGTAGCCGCGTGCGGTCAGCCAGGCCTGGGTACGTGCCTGGCGGCGCGGCACCACGCCGTCCAGCAGGGCCACTTCACCACCGTGATCGCGTCGCCAGACCTGGTCGCCGTCATAGCCCTGGGACTGGTCGAATGCGCCCTGGCGTGAGGCTTCCACGTAACGACCGCCCACCAGGTCCTGGGTGAGCTGCCAACGACCGGCCAGACCGCCCGCCGCTTTCTGTCCCTCGGCCTGCAACGTCTGAATGGCGGCCCAGCGGGTATCGCCACTGGCCACCCGGGCCCGCTCCAGGATCGGCACCGGGCTGCGCGCCTGCGCAGGGATCACCACCGCGGCCAGCAGCAGGCCGAGTACTACACGCTTGAATCGCATCACATCACCGTCTGCGTTGGAACCAGCGGTCATGAGCGCCGATAGCGCGCCACAGATCGCCCGAACGGGCCGGATCGGACCTTTCAGTGACAGGCGGCGGTGTCCGTGCGCTGGCGCTGGCTGCGCCGGTAGTCGCGCGGCGTGCTGCCGGTCATGCGTTTGAACACCGTATTGAACGTGGACTTGCTACCGAACCCGGCGGCGAGCGCGATCTCCAGCACGCTGCGGCGGTCGTCGGGATCGGCCAGGCTGGCGGTCGCCGCATCGATGCGGAAGGTGTTCACGAACTCGAAGAAGTTCTGCCCCAGCCCCTGGTTCAACGCCTGCGAAACATGGTTCGGCGGCCAGCCGCTGCGCGCGCTCAGCTGCTGCAGATCGAAACCGGGGTCGGCGTACAGGCGCGCGGTGCGCATCAGCTGCGCCAACTCGGCTGCAATTCCGGCGCATTGGTCGGCGTCGATGCCAGACCGCTGATAGGGTGCGTTGGACGCTTGCGGCAACAACAGGCGTTGGCGCAGCCCGAACCCGGCCAGCAGGTACATCGCCGCCGTGGTCAGCCAATTCAGCGCCACTCCGGACCATGCCCAGGCCACATCATTGCCCGGCGGCGGCCAGCGCCCCCATGCAATGCCGATCCAGCAAGCGGTGAGCACCGCGATTCCCGCGCGCAGCCCGCCCAGTTGCAGTGCCGCCTCGTCCGCGCTGAGCTGCTCCAGCCGCGCCCGTGCACGGTAGGCACGCACGGCGGCTGCCAAGAGGTACGGCACGCCCAGGAACCACCAGCCATGGAAACTGAGCAGGAAGATCGCCCGGCCCAGCGGTGAGGCGTCGAACGGGGCCAGTGCATTGGACAGCGAGATCACCAGCGCGACCGCGCACGGCAGCAGGTGCCAGCCCACAACCGGGTGTGGCCATGTGCGCGCATCCGAGGTCAGCGCCACCGTGTAGCCGTACAGCAGCGGGCCCAGCAGGTACACCAGCGGCACTTCAACCACGCGCAGCCAGCGCACCGTATCGGCCGCCAGCCAGGCGTGCGCGCCGAGCAGAAACGTACCGAACAGATGGGCCAGTGCGAAACAGGCGAAGAATGCGGTCAGCAGGCGGGCAGCCCGCGTGCGTCGGCCGAAGCCGAGCCCGGCCGCCAGCGAAGCCAGCCCGAGTACCGCAGCACCTGAGGCGAGGTTGAGCAGATCCGGTGGCGTCATGCGCGCAGTGTTGATGAAGCCACGGGGTGCGTCCAGCCGTGGCTGGTCGCCCGCCAGGCGGACCCAACCAGATATGGGCTACGTCAGTTTGTCTCGATGAAGACATACTCGTTCTGTGCATCGCGCAAGGTCAACGTCCGCCCGGCGGGAGAGTCTGCGGCCACGAAGGGCTGAGGCGGGCTGGGGATCGCGCCGGAGAATTCGACAACCCTTCCCGCGTTGACGCGCGAGGCGACGGGCATGTCCCAGGCGTCGAAGACAAAGCGGAGCCCTTCACCGGACCGCTCCACACGCAGATTGCCGAGCAGTTCGTTGCGATAGCGTGGCGCCAGCAGGGCGGCGTGTTCGCCGGTGGCCGGAACGCTCCATGCCCGACGCCGCGCCTCGCGTAGCTCGCGCTCGTTGGCCGCAGCGGCGGCCACCATGCTGTCGGCCTCAGGCTGTGCGTCGAATACCAACTCCATCACCTTCCGCGGAAAGGCGTCCATCAACACATTGCCGGTGCTGGAGTTCGTCAGGATCACCAGGCCGATGTCGTGCTCGGGCCACCAGACCACGTTGCTGCGTTGGCCGTACAACCGGCCGCCGTGATACATCAATGGCGTGCCGCTCGACAGGTCAGTGTCCAGGCCCAGTCCGTACCACGCGCGCGGGCCCGTGCTGATCTGCGGTTTCCAACGCGCCTTGAGTGCCGATTCGGAAATGTAACGCTCGCCATCGTCCAGCAGTCCGCCGCTCAATTCGAGTTTCACATAGGCGAGCAGATCGTTGACACTGCTCCAGGCGCCGCCCGCCGGACGCACGATCTGCATCTGCCGGTCGCGTCTGGGATCAATGAATTCCAGGTCACCCTTTATTCCCACCCCGTGGGACCGGGCGAAATTGCCGCGCATGGCCTGGTCGAAATCGAAGGTGGTGCGTTTCATGGCCAGCGGTTCGAACACCCGCGTCGCCATCGCCCGGTCGTACGCCTGGCCAGGTTCCAGCCCGGGATACGCTACGTGGCCACCCACGTAGCCCGCAGCGGCAGCCGGCGGATTCGTGTACTGGTAACTGTTGCCGAACGCGCTGGTGAGCTGCATCCGGGCCAGCGTGTCGAACACCAGCGATGGCTGCGCGTTCGGCCCCGCGAACTCCCAGTCGAGGTTGCGGTACGGCAGTCCGGCGCATGCACACGCCAGATGCCGGACCTGCATCTTCGCGGTCGTGTCCGCGTCGGCCAGCTTGAATGCCGGCAGCAGTTCGACCACCGGCGTTTCCCAGCTCAACCGTCCCTCGTCCACGAGTTTGGCGAGCATCAAGGTGGTGAGCGGTTTGGTATTGGAAGCGATCAGATAGAGCGTATCGGCATCCACCGGCTCGGGCTTGCCGTCTTCGCGTACGCCGAAACCGCCGGCATACACGAGCTTTCCGCCCTGCACGATGCCGATGGATACGCCGGGCACCCCCAACACGCTCTGGGATTGGCGGACGAACGTTTTCAGTTGCTCGATCCTCCCTGCATCGAGCAACTGCGCCTTGCGCCCCGCCAGAGTCTCTGCGACATACCCCGCCGGCGTGAATTCGTTTCGGATCAGATTCAACTCCGCCTGACGCTTGCCGGCGACGGCGTTGGCGAGGTCGTCGATGCGCACGACCCAACGATGATCGTGGCGCATGGCCCGCGCCGTGAGCTGACGGGGTTCGCCGGAGGGCGTGCGGTACACATAATTGCGGCCATCAACCCAGCCGTTGCCGTTGGCCAGGGGCACCGTCATGAGAAGCTCCGGCGGTGTGCGGCCGCTGTAGCCCATCCATGCTTGGGACACCGCATCCGTCGCGTCGGTGGCATCCACCTCGACCAGGGCGATCCACGAACCGCCCTCAGGCGCCTGCAGGACGACCGCGGTTCCCCGGCGCGTCTGCGTCCAATCCCCGGGCGTGACGAAGCGGTGTCCGGACGGCGTTCTGCCCGAAACATCCGCCGCCGCTGCCGGTGCCATTGCGACGCCGCTTGTCGCTTGCCCCCAGGCGGCGGCGCCCGGGGCGCAGGCCAGCAGAATGCCGAGCGCGCAGCGCGTGAGAACCGGGGAGCACGGGAACAACGTTGCGGGCTTGAGCAAGGTTTCGGACATCGGGGGGTTCCGTTGGATGAACCGGCCCACTTTGCCTAGATCTTTTTGGAATCAGTATCTTATTGCGCGTTTCCGTACTCCGGAAACCGTTCCTGGGAGTGCGGGGCGTCCAACGCGGCTTGCCGCCACACCGCCGGTGTACTGCCTTCCAGCTTCTTGAAGCTGTTGTAGAACGTGGACATGGACAGGAAACCGGAAGCCTCGGCCACCTGCTCCATCAGCACTTGGCCGGGCTCGCGCAACAGGCGCTTGGCGGCATCCACCCGCAGTTGCATCAGGTACGACTTGAAGCCTGTCTTGTGATTGTCGTTCAGCACCTGGGACAGCCGTGCAGGCGGCATGTTGAGGCGGCGTGCGACTTTGACCAGGCTCAGCCGCGCGTCCTTGTACAGCGCCTCGGCGGCCATGAGCCGATGCAGCGCCTGCAAGGCTGTCTCGGCCTCGTCCGGAGAGATTTTCCGGTCCTGGTAGGGCACGGCCACGGGACGCGTCCTGCGCCGGGCAAGCACTACGATGAAGCCCAGATACAACACCAGCGAAAACGACAGCGGCCCCACGATGTAGGAGGTAAACCCCGCCGTGAAATAGGCCAGCCAGACCACGCCCGTGCCGGCGATGACCATCGCCACCTGGTTCCGGGTCAATCCATCGATGTTGGTGGGCGGATGTTCCTGCTGGGAAGCGCGCACATACAGGGCGCCGGCGGCCAGCAGACACGCCAGCCAACTGTAAGTCACGACCCGCCATGCCGACGTCGCGTTCCACCAGTCCAGATGGTCGGCGTAAGGAAACGCCACGCCCAAGCCCGTCGCCGCGACGAGCAACCCCACGGCGAGCTTCCAATCCTGGTGCGTGCGCTGGCCGGACGGGTCGGCCCACGCCCGCACCAAGCCGATCAGGCACGGGCCGATGAGGAAGCAGGCCGTCAGGCCCACCTGCAGGATCGCCTTGGATGTCTCGGGGTAGAAATAAACCAGCACCGATTTGCCGGTTCGGACGCTCATCAACAGCAACAACACCGCCAGCCAGCGTTGGGCGGGCTCGGTTGGGCGCCGCAACATCACGTAAGCGGCCATGACCAATCCGTTGAACGCGCCTATGCCAGCAAAAAAGAACAGCAGATAGAGGTCAATCATGGCGGCAGGATGGAACGGAGTGGAGGGCTTGATCGATCGAGAATACATCTCGCAAGCACGGCCGCCTAGGCGCGGAGAGCGCCCAAAACCCCGGAAACAAGGCCTTCTTCGTCGTTGCGACGAAGCGTAGAAAACGTGGGAACGGGGAGGATGGTGCGCCCGGAGGGATTCGAACCCCCGACCAATGGCTTCGGAAGCCACTACTCTATCCGGCTGAGCTACGAGCGCGTTGTGTCCTGCATCCCGGGGCGGCCCGTGTGGGCTGCCGCACGCCTTGGCGGCGCGGGGAGGAGCATTCTAGCGGGAAATGCCGCGCAGGTCTGCCCCCTGCCATGTTGCGCGCGGCGGCAGCGCTTCGGCCGGGCCTTGGCGGTATCCTTATACGCATGGCTTACGAACGTTTTGATGCCCCCGCCGGTGCCGCACCGTCGCGCTGGGGCCAGTACTGGAAACTGATGCGCGCCGATCGTCCGATCGGCACCCTGCTGCTGCTGTGGCCCACCTGGTGGGCGTTGTGGCTGGCCGCCGGCGGGCTGCCGCCGGTCTGGACCCTGTTCGTGTTCAGTGCCGGTGTGTGGCTGACGCGTTCGGCCGGCTGCGTGATCAACGACTACGCCGACCGCTGGCTGGACCCGCACGTCAAACGCACCAAGGATCGCCCGCTCGCGAGCGGGCGGGTGTCCGGGCGCGAGGCGCTGCTGTTGTTCGCCGGCCTGATGCTGGTGGCCTTCGCGCTGGTGCTCACCCTCAACGCGCTGACCATCGGGCTCAGCTTCATCGGCATCTTCCTGGCCGCCAGCTACCCCTACCTCAAGCGCTACACGCACCTGCCGCAGGTGTACCTGGGCATGGCGTTCGGCTGGGGCATCCCGATGGCCTTCGCCGCCGTGCAGGGCGAAGTGCCGGTGATCGGCTGGCTGCTGTATGGCGCCAACATCCTGTGGTCCACCGCCTACGACACCTGGTACGCCATGGTCGACCGCGACGACGACCTGAAGATGGGCTCGCACTCCACCGCCATCCTGTTCGGCGACCTGGACCTGGTCATCCAGGGCATCCTGTATGCGCTGTTCGTGGGCACCATGGCCATGGTGGGCCTGCGCGCCGCGCTGGGCCTGCCGTATTGGCTGGCGCTGGGCGTGGCCGCGCTGCTGATCGCCTGGGAATTCCAGATGTGCCGCAAGCGCGAGCGCGAGCTGTGCTTCAAGGCCTTCCTGCACAACAACTGGGTGGGTGCCACGCTGTTTGCCGGTATCGCCGCGGCCCTGGTGCTGCGCTGAGCCCGTCAACCGGCCCGGCGTGACGCGCGCGGCTGCAGGTGCAGCAGCAGTACCGCGCCGGCCAGCAGGCCCAGGTCCTTGAGCAGGAACTGGCCCGATCCGCCCACCACCGGCGCCGGGTAGCCCGCCTGCCAGGCCGGGGTGGTGAACAGGAAGGTCTGGGTCAGCACATACGTGCCAATCCCCAGCAGCAGCCCGCACTGGCCCAGCCGGCGCTGCCACGGGCCGGCCAGGATCAGCGCGAAGGTGAGCAGCTCGATCACCCCGATCACGTTCGAGGCGCCCTGCACATCCAGCCGCGCATACAACCACGAGAACAGCGGGCTGGGCCGCATGATGCCTTCCACCCCGGCCGCCTCGTAGGCGCTGAACTTCAGCAGCCCGATCCAGCCCAGCACCAGCAGCTGCCCGGCCCACAGCAGCCATCCGGCCGAGCGCAGCGGCACCTGGCCCCGCCGCCAGTGCAGATGCAGCGCCCAGGCCAGCGCGCCCAGCCCCAGCCCCTTGATCAGGCTTTGCCCACCGCCCAGCCACGGGAAACCGGCGAAGTCGGCGGTCTGCTTCCATGCGCTCGCGTCGGCCAGGCCGAACAGACCACCCCACCACCACAGCGCGGCCCCGAGCGCGGCGGCGGCGCGCAGCGGCCGCGGCAACCCCGGCAGCATCAGCAGGCCCAGCAGCAGCTGCACGCTGCCGCGCAGGGGGGCCAGCCATTGCGCGGTGGCCGGGTCGGTGCCGCCGCGCACCAGCGCTTCCACGCTGAAGCCCAGCCAGCCCATCAGGCCGAACCAGATCAGCAGCGCGCTCATCACGGCCGCAGCCAGCGTCCAGGCGGCGTGGGAGGGCAGGGCGGCACCGTTGGCGGGCAACCGTTGGGGCGAGGGCGAAGGCGTTGGCAGCACGGTCATCCGGGCAGTCTCTGGCAGGGGCGATCCTTACAGGAGGCAGCAAGCGGGCAAAACGATTCGCCGGGCGCGGACAAGGCTGCTACCAATGGGTGACAGACACCGGGGCGGGCAGTGGACAGAATCAGCACATTGATGACCGGGAGAGCAGGGCGATGAGCGCATCCACAACGGTGCAGGACGGCTGGATGGCGCGCGCGGCGCTGCGTTCGGCCGCCTGGGCGGAAAAATGGTTCCCCGATGCCTACGTGTTCGCCGTGCTCGGCGTGATCATCGTGGCCGCCGCCGCGATGGGCTTCGGGGCCACCCCGCAGGCCACCGCCCGTGCCTTCGGCGAGGGCTTCTGGAGCCTGATTCCCTTCACCATGCAGATGGCCTTCGTGGTCATCGGCGGCTACGCGCTGGCCACCGCGCCCATCGTGGCGCGCTTCATCGACCTGCTGGCGCGGGTGCCGCGCACCGGCCGCGGCGCGGTGGTGTACGTGGGCCTGGTCAGCATGCTGGCCTCGCTGCTCAGCTGGGGCTTCTCGCTGGTGTTCGGCGGCCTGCTGGTGCGCGCGCTGGCCCGCCGCACCGACCTGCGCATGGATTACCGCGCCGCCGGCGCTTCGGCCTACCTGGGCCTGGGCGCGGTGTGGGCGATGGGGCTCAGTTCCTCGGCCGCGCAGCTGCAGGCCAACCCGGCCAGCATGCCGCCGGGGCTGGTGGAAATCACCGGCGTGCTGCCCTTCACCGAAACCATTTTTCTGTGGCAGTCCATCGCGCTCACCAGCGCGCTGATCCTGGTCTCGCTGCTGATTGCCTGGCTCACCGCACCGGGCCCGGCCACCGCGCGCACCGCCGCCGATTTCGACGGCGCCGCGCAGGCCGAACCGCAACCGTTGCAGCCGCGCACCCGCCCCGGCGAGTGGCTGGAGTACAGCCCGCTGCTGACCGTGCTGCTCTCGTTGCTGGCCTTCGGTTGGCTGTTCGGCGAGTTCGCCAGCAAGCCGCTGGTCTCGGCGATTGCCAACCTCAACACCTACAACTTCCTGTTCATTTCGCTCGGCCTGCTGCTGCACTGGCGCCCACGCAGTTTCCTCAACGCGGTGGCCAAGGCGGTGCCCAGCACCACCGGTGTGCTGATCCAGTTCCCGTTGTACGGCGGCATCGCCATGATCCTCACCCATGCGGTGGGCAGCGGCGATGAAACCCTGGCGCACCGGCTATCCAGCTTGTTCGTGCACATCGCCACCGCCGACACCTTCGCACTGGTGATGGGCGTGTACTCGGCGGTGCTGGGCTTCTTCGTGCCGTCCGGCGGCGGCAAGTGGATCATCGAAGCGCCGTATGTGATGCAGGCCGCCAACGAACTGCGCGCGCACCTGGGCTGGGCGGTGCAGGTCTACAACGCCGCCGAGGCGCTGCCCAACCTGATCAACCCGTTCTGGATGCTGCCGCTGTTGGGCGTGCTCGGGTTGAAGGCGCGCGACATCGTTGGTTTCACCTTCATCCAGCTGCTGGTGCACATCCCGCTGGTGCTGGGCCTGTTGTGGCTGCTGGGCATGACGCTCACCTACGTGCCGCCGGTGATGCCGTAACGCGCGCAGTGCCGTAGTGCCGGGCGTTGCTCGGCGGACTCGGGCCAACGGCAGCGGGGCAACGCCCCGCGCTACGCCGATGGCTCTGGCTCAGAACGCCGCAGTGCCGTGGGCTGCGGTGTCGGCGAGCAGCAACGGCAACGCCGCCAACAGTGCGGCGCTGTGCGCGGGCGAAAGCACTGCCGCCAGTGCAGGGCCCAGCCGCCGCTGCAGATCAGCCAAGGCCAGGTGCGGCGCACGCGGGTGTGCCGCCTGTGCCGCGCCGATGGCAACGGCCAATCGCTCGGCGATGGCGTGATGCAACCGGTGCTGCGCGGCGCTTTCTGGCGTGCCCGTGATGCGTTCCAGTGCAGCATGGCAGGCCACCACCAACGGCGATGCATCGGCCAGCGCCGTGGAGTGCGCCACCGCGCGGCCCTGCAACTGCAGACGTGCCTGCAGACCCTGCAGCTGGCGCAGCCGTGCCTCCGGCGCGCCCGGGGCCAGCAAGAGCGCCTGCAGGTGCCGTCGCAGCTGCAGGCGTGCCGCGCCGCCGGTGGTGCTGGTTTCCAGCTGATGGCGTAACTGGCTGTGCAAGGCATCCGCTTCGCGGCGTGGGTTGGCCGGTGGCGCTGTCGCCCGGTCCAGATAATCCCAGGCCATATCGCGCACTTCCGGCGCGCGCTCACGCGCCCAGTGCCGGATGCGCACGTCCTCGGCCACACCCAGGTGTTGCTCGCAGGCCTCGGTGCTCACCACATCACGTAGCAGCGAGCAGAAGTGCAGGTCGTAGCGGTAGTGGTGCATCGGTGTATCGGCCTCGTCACTGCTGCCATCAGTGGGTGGTGCCAGCATGGCCGTCTGCAGCTGCTGGCCAAACCCGGTCACGCGTTGGTGCAGGTTGCGCCGGCGCAGGCGGTGCAGATCGCGCTGCTGGCCGCGTGCGTCCACGCGCCAACGCGGCCCCAGGTAATCGCAGCAGGCGTGGAAGTCCGTGCTGCCGGTGGGCGGCAGCAGGGCGCGCAGGCGGCGGTGCTGGCGCGGCAACCCGGCCTGCAGTTCCTGCAGTGACTGCGGCGCCCACGCACGCGCCGCAGCGTCCTGCCAGGGTGCCGGCACGCCCGGCAAGTGCACCAGCCACGCGCAGTGCTTGTGCGGGTGCGGGCGGTTGAGCAACGCCAACGCACGCGCCACTGCCGGGCCATTCACGGCGGCGTCCAGGTACACCAGGGCCAGCCGCGCATCCAGGTAGGGCAACGCGTAAAGGTTGCTGGCGATCAGCAGCTGCGCCCTCTGCTGGTCTGCAGGCGTGCAGAAAGCGCCTTGGCCGATCGTCGCACTGCGCACCATTCCGTCCTTGACGAACGCGCGCTGATGCCGGCGCATCGCGTGGGCATCGGCCACCAGCAGCAACGCGCGCAGGTCGCGCTCGGTGTGCAGCAGGGTGTCGCGCAGGTGCTGGGCAACGGTGGATGCCCAGCGGCTGCCGCGTGGGACGGCTGGCTCGGCAGCCGCGGTAGCGTCGCGCGGGGGCGCCTGCGGGCGCAGCGGGCTCGGTGCCAGCGCATGGTGGTACACCGGCACCAGCAGGCCATCGGCGAGGGCATCGGCGTTAGTGCAGGCATACAGCAGCGGGCCAACCACATCGCCCGGCATCGCCTCGGGCAGCGGCGCGCTGCCCAGCCACAACCAGCCTGCGCGCGGCAGCCGCTGCCGCGCGCGTTCCAGCCACGCCGGTGGGCCGGCCTGCAGGTGTGCATCCACCAGCACGATCAGATCGTCGTCGGCATGCCCGGCGTCGCGGCGGCGCAGCCACGCCTGCAGCGCACCCGGCGTGGTCTGCAGTGTGCCGCCGCGCTCGTGGGCCATGAAGGCCGCCAGCCCGTGCCCCGGCGATGCCGTGGTGGGCGCAGGGCGCGGCAGCACCTGCAGCACCCGGCAATAGCGCAACCGCCGGTCGCGCTGCAGGTGCTCAAGCAACCAGAGCCAGGTAAGTGCCCTGCCCACACCGGCCGCCAACTGCAGCTGCCCGCACCCACGGCGGCCTTCCGCGTCGATGCACCGCAACTGCGCCAGCCCGGCCTGCACCGCGAAGAACTGTGCGGCCCGCGCAATGCGCTGGCGGCCATCGGCGCCGGTATGCACAAAGCCGCCCAGCAGCGCCAACAGCCGCGCGGGCGCCGCCACGCCGGCCAGCAACGGTGCGTGCACCGCCTGTAGCCAGTGCCCGTTGGCGTTGGGCGAGCCTGTCTTCGGCGCCGGCAGGGCATGGCGTAGTTGCCGTGCCGAACACGCGGTCCAGCCGTGTTCGCGCCAGCGCACCCAGCCATCGGCTGGCGTGCCGCGGCAGGCATAGCGCCCGCCACGCCGGTCCAGCGCCAGCAGCAACGGCGCGGTGCAGGCGGTGCTGTTGGCGCTCAGTTGCTGGTGGTGCACGGCAATCGCCGCGCCATCCCGGCCCCAGCGGCCCTGCCCATCGCGCTCCACGCACAGCAGGCGCAGCAGCGGCAGGCCGTTGACGTAGCCCACCAGCGCATCCACACGCGGCACTGCATCCAGTGCCGGTTGGCCCTGCTCACGCGCACTGGCAATGTCCCACCGGTTTTTCGATGGCTCGGCCCAGTCCACCAGTGGCACCGTGGCCTGCACGGCGCGCCCGTCCGGCAGCTGCTGCGCCACGCATACCCCGTCGCGGAGCAACGTCAGCAGGGCATCGTTGCCGGCCTGCGCACCGCGCCGAAGCGCGCCTTGCGCCAGGGTTGCCAGCACCTGTGCAATGCCGGCCGCATCCAGGGGCCAGTGCTCGCCATAGGCTTCAAAGCGCACCTGCTGCAGATGCGCGCGCAAGCGACCCTCCAGCACAGTGCTGCCGGGGCCACCACGCAGGGCGCAGCATCGGTTAGGGGACAGATACTGCCAGCCCAACCGCTGCAGCCAGCCCAATGCGGACCGCGTGACCACTCCGTGCACGGGTGTGCGCGTCATGGCGGCGCGCCCTGCACATCCAGCGCGCAGGCTGGCAGCGGCAATACGGGTGAATCAGAAGACAGAGATGGCATGCCTTGAGTCTGGCGCAGCCATCCCGCCTGCCGCCGTGTGCACCATTCCGTTTCCTGCACATGGCCTGCATCGCGCGGTGAACAGTTTCAATGCCGCGCCAGCGGCAGATAGCGTGCATCAATCAATCTGCCACACGCTGTTGCAGCAGGTGGTCAGCCGGCCTTCGCCGGCCGCTCCGTCAACTGGGCCAGATCGCCCTCCAGCGCAACCTCCAGTGCATTCAATCGCGTGCGCAGCCGGGCACGCTGGCCGCGCAGCGCCTCCAGCGTAGGCACCTGCGCCTGCGCATCGGGCTGCACATAGCGCGCAATGCTCAGGTTGCCCGCATGCCGCGCCAGCATCTGCGGCGTGGCCAGGCACGCGATACCGGCTACGTCTTCGCGTGCGCGGCACAGCGCCAGCACCTGCTCGGCGGCGGCGTTGTCCAGCCGTGGGCCGCGCCGGGTGGCCGCTGGCAACTGCCGCGCATCCACGAACAACACGTTGTCGTCGGTGCGCATCGCGCGCAGCACCAGCAGCGCCGTGGCTACCGGGCTGCCGGCAAACAGCCGGTCAGGCAGGCCGACCACCGCCTCGATCAGGTTGGCGTCCAGCAGGCTGCGGCGGATCAGCGCCTCCTCGCCATCGCGGAACAGCACGCCGTGCGGCACCACCATCGCAATGCGGCCGGTGCGCGGGTCCATGGCCTTGAGCATGTGCTGCAACAGCGCCAAGTGGCCCCACTGGCGCGGTGGCAGGCCATGCACATAGCGCTGGTGCACATCGCGCATGCCACGGTCGGGCGACCACGCCAGCGCAAACGGCGGGCGTGTGAGCTGCACATGGAAGCGGCGCAATTGCCCGTTGGCATCCACCAGCGTGTCATGCAGCAGCGGCGTGCCCGCATGCACCGCGTGGTTGTCTTCCCCGTGCAGCAGCAGGCGCAGGCGTGTGCAGGCCCAGGCCGTGTCGTCCTCTGCCTGGCCCAGCAACTGGTGCCGGCGTGCGCCATGGGCGGTGCGTGCCCAGCGGCTGGCCGCCAGCAGCAGGCTACCGTTGTGGCAGGCCACATCGCAGATGGTTTCGTCCTCGCCCGGGTCCATCAGGCCGGCCATCAGCCAGCCGAGCGGGTCGGGTACGTGGGCCAGCGGCTGGGGGCTGCGGCGTGGCTGGCTGCGCTCCAGCAGTTGGTCCACCGCCTGCCCGATGTCGGCCCGGTAGGTGCCGCGCAAGGGGCGGAAATCCAGCGCCGGCACGCTCAACCGCCCCAACAGGCGCGACAGCGCCAACTCGCGGCGCTCGGCATCGTGTGGCCAGCCATCGTGCAGGCGCAGCACGTCGAACACCTCAGCCAGCGTAGCGCGGTTGGCCTGGGTGAGCTGTTGCAACGCGGTGATGATGCGGCGCGCGTTGTCCCCACTGAAACGCTGCCGGAATAGCAACTCGAAGCGCGCCTCGGGCGGCACCACCAGCAACTGCGCGCCCGGCGCGGTAGGCGGCCAGTCCAGGGGTGCGCCATAGGTGCTGGCCGGACCCTGTGCGGCAGCATCGGTATCGCTGGCAATCTTGAGCAGCAGCAGCGCCAGCAGCAGGTAGGTGGCAGCGCCGGCATCGGCGGCGTCGGCCAGGGTTTCGCGCGCGGCAGTCAGCGCGGCATGCGTGGCGTGCGCGCCGGGCAAGGTCGCAATGCTGCTCATGCCCCACCGCCCTGCAACATCTGCTCGGCCACCACGGCAATCTCCTGTTGGCGAATCTGGATCAACCCTTCCAGGCAGCGCTGCTCGGCCTGCGCGGCGCTGGCAATGCTCACGATGTGGCGCTGCTGCGCCACCGGTGGGACATGCACCGGAAACCGCACCACTGCCGTTTTGCGCAGGCTCTGCTGGCGCGAGCCCGCCGCCTGCTGGCGCAGGTAGGCTTGTGCAGCACGCTGGTTCAACTGCCACGCCAGGAAGGCCGGCAGCAGATCGGGCGTGGACACCCGCAGCACGTACAGGTGCGGGCTGCACACGGTGCACTCCGGCGGGTTGTGCAGCAGCATCGCCAGCGCATGGCTACCGCGCGCGGCAATGAGTACATCCTGGTCCTGCACCCAATCGGGTGGCTTGCGTGTGCGCAGCGCAGTGCGCAGCAGGTGCTCGCGTTCCTGCAGGCCGTCGGTGCCCAGGTTCTTCAGTTGGATGACCTGCACCGGGCCCTCCGGTACGGCGGTGATGGCCCCGCGAAAGGGGTGGCCCTGGCGGATGTTGGCCACGTCGCCAAGCAGGGCGATGCGCGTGAGTGTGTTCATGCGTGCACCATGCGTTCGGGTGGGGAGAGGGTCAACCGAGCAGATGGACAGCATTCGCGATGATGCGAAGTGGCGTGCGGTGGATGTGCGGAAGTGGGATGAAGCTCGCAGGGGGTCGCAGCTGGTGCGAACGATGCGGTGAACTGGAGTTGGGGGTTTGGATGGGCGAAGGTGATGGTGCGGCGGTGGTTGCGCGGGTTGGTGGTTGTTGAGGTCCATTGGATGGCGCCATCCACTGATGCTGCTGTGATGCAATTTCGCCGACTTCCGAATGCCACCCTCGCGGTTGTGGCAGATACTTGGGTGGTGCCGCGCGTGTAGACGCTTGCTGACAGGGGAGCTGATGAGACAGCTAAACCGAAGCTCGAGATGGGCATGAGGGTTCTCCTTCGCGGAGCAACCCTACTGCGATGATCTCGTTATCCGAAATCCAGATATTCGCGAACGACCTTGTAGGTGAAGTGGGTTCGTTCCGTTGGCTGCGTGTGTTTCCACGCGCCGCGTTCGGCGCACCAATACCACGAAGTTCACTCGGTGATACATACGGAAGGGTGCTCACCAAGGTTGCGAAGGGGCTGGCTGGAGAAAGCCCGGCGACAGCAACGCCGAGCGATAGAAGGATGCAGCTACGTTTGGGAGAGGTGCGAAAGGAATGTGCATCTTTATCTGCACTAGTGCCTATCGTCTCCGGTGGGCATTGCGTCGCATCGGCTGGTGACCGAGCTCGGGTTATCTAATATCAAGCCAGCACGGAAATTCTGTTGTTCTCGAATCTTGTGGATGGATTGCATATAGTCCGCTCGAGCCCTTGCTGTGCGCAGACGTTGCCAAGAGGTATCCACTGCAATGTTTCACCGCGACTCTTGTTGGGTGGGGGAGGCGTCTGTAGATGCTCGCCCATGCACCCTGGTCAGTTGCAATGCAAGTGATCAACCAATAGCAGTTGGCAGGTTCGTAGCGTCGGAGCGGACCAAGGGTTTTCCCGCGCGAGAAAGCAGCATGTTGGAGATCCTGTGAAAGCAGAGGCTTGGGACGTGTACAGTTTGAACTTGTATATGGAACGATAGCGATGGCTTTGCACGTCACGAAGGTCGAACTGGAGAACTTCCGCGGAGCGCGTCCTGCGATCCAGATCCTCACGCTCTCCTGCTCATGCGCGGAGCTTCTTAAGCTGGCCGGCCCCCAAAGTTGCATCGCCATCTCGGTGCGAATCGCGCAGCCAGAGCCGGTAGAGACAACAGCTTCTATCGCCATGGTCAAGCCGGTCTCGGCTCCTGCAATGCTCTCAGTGCGGCTGATCGGCGAGCGCATTCAAGTGGGCGCAGGACTGGCGCTGATGCAGCGTTGAGTCCAGAGGCGCTAGGCTCAGACTGACCGCAATGCCTCCACCAGATGCAGCCACTCATTGTTGAAGGACGGCCAGAACCTGCCGTCGGGCATCAGCAATCGCTACGCTTGGAGCTTGGCTATCAGGCTGGCGGGCCCCTGAACTTAATCTGCGGTGCGTCGCACAGAATAGGTCAGTGGGACGTCTGCGTGCGCTGGGTAGGACGTGGCCAGATCAGACGCATTCCTCATGAACCTATCGCGCCGAGATGCTGCCGAGTTAAAGTTCTTTCGTAGCGCGCGAAATGCATGATTTCCAGATTCATCTGACGGAAATTTCAACGTTCGAGAACTCTCTCAATTGTTTGGGTGACATGTGTCACGAGAAGACTTCGTCGGCACGTCCCCTGGTGGTCATAACTTGAGGTGGCGGCCTGAGCACGTCCGCCTCTGGCCGGAAGCGGACACCCGGGAAAGCAGGCGCCCCCCTATGGCCATGCGTGGTCATGACGTGAAAGCACATGACCGTGCGCAACGGCACAAAATTTGTCATCGATGGTCTGATAGCATCAGCGGGCCACCCGTCCACCGGGTGGCTGCTGTCCTCTCCGTGCATTAGGGAATGATGTCGGAACAGCCCTTAGGCTCGGCCCAAATGGCCTCACAAGGAATGTGCATCTATGCGATCCAACACAAAGCGGGCGCGCCGCCGCGCCGCCTTGGCTTTCTCTATCTGTTCGTCTCTGTTTGGTCCGTCTGCAATGGCGGCAACTTACTACGGACCTCCGTATGAGGTTCAGTCCTTCCGTGGAGTCGGGACCTTCGAGTCCGTAGGTGCGGGCGTGAGCTTCCTGACGGAGAAGATACTGGCGCCTTGCCGTCAGAACCCCCAATGCACCACACCACCAAAGGTCACAGTCAAGTATGGCCCAAACACGCATTGGGCTGCAGCTTCAATATTCGTCAATGGGACGCAGACGGACACTGTCAATGCATCGGAAATATCCATTGGTCAGCCCGAAAAGAACTTCGGCGGCTGCCAACAGCGATGCACGGCGGGTCTCGGATCGGACAACGATGCGACCGGCGCGAGGGGGACCCCTAAAAGCGCAGCATCCGCAAACGCAATGAACCCGGGGAGTTCCTTTGAGGGTGACCCAATCAACGCCGCGTCGGGAAATTTCTACCGGCAAGAGACGGACTTCAATGCATCGAGTAGCCTCACCTTCAGGCGGTTCTACAACAGCTCCCCACGCGCGCCAGGGTCATCCTTAGGCCCTCAATGGCGGCACAGCTTTGAGCGACGCCTGGATATTCTCGCATCGTCTCCCGAGGTTGTCGGGGCAGGCTCATTCATTCGCGTAATGAGGTCGGATGGTGCATCAGAGATCTTCACCAAAAAGAATGGGGTATGGACTGCTGATGCGGACGTCGTTGACGTCCTCGTAGACCAGCCCGCAGGCGCCGGTTACGCCCTACAGTTGGCAGCCAACCGACAGACTGAGATATATGATGCCGGCGGCCTTCTCAAAGAGGTGTATGACGCCTCGGGCCAGCGGATCCTTGTCCTGGAGTACTCAACTGCCCAAACCCCGCCCGACCTTGCTCCAGCCCCTGGACTGCTGATCTCTGTCACCGATCAGCGTGGTCGTGCGCTATCGTTCTCCTACAGCGCGACTTCCCGACTCTCTTCGGTCGCATTTCCTGACAGCAGTGAGCAAACCTTCGGTTACAACGCCGGCGGCTACCTTGCGTCGACAACCTATGCGGATGGCTCGAGCAAGGGCTACATCTACAATGAGCCGGCGAATACTTCGTCCTCCAACCGCCCGGGATTCCTAACTGGCATCACCGACGAGAACGGTAAACGCTACGAGACGATCAAGTATTTGTCCAGCAATCGAGCGTACTACACCGAATTTGCCGGAGGTGTAGATGCAACGACCCTGGAGTACGCCACCCTCACGAGTAACGGAACGTTGCCGGTAACAGTCAAGAGCACACTTGGCGCTCAGTCGCTCCTGAAGTTCTCGGATACCGGAAAGGGCCGGATCCTTCCGGCGGGAGGTAGCGCAGCCTGCGGAACTCAGTGCAACCAGCCCTATAAGTCTATGACTTACGATGCAAATGGGAACCCTGCGTCGACCACGGACTTCAAGGGTGTCATTACCCGTACGACATACACATCAGATGGCCTGCTATCAGAGCAGCTGGATGCTGCAGGCACACCGCAGCAAAGGACTACAAGCACCACTTGGGACGCAGTGCTTCGTGTGCCACTGACAAACATCGTCAAGGATACCGCAGGCGCAACGGTATCTATCACCACTTGGACATACAACTCTCTGGGCTTGGAAACCTCGCGATGCGAAGTGGACTCAGGCGTTCCCAGCGCTGCCAGCTACGCATGCGGGACCGCCGCCAGTGCGCCGCTTGGTGTTCGCCAATGGACAAGCAGCTACTGCACTTCCATTGATTCCACGCAATGCCCACAGATTGGACTGATCCTTTCCGAAGACGGCCCGAGAACAGACGTCGCGGATGTGACGCGTTATAGCTACTATTTGACTGCCAATGAATCCAACTGCGGAACGGGAACCGGAAACTGCCATCGCGCTGGCGATCTTCACCAAGTTACCAATGCACTCGGGCACGCCTCCACCTGGCTTTCCTACGATAAGAACGGAAGGCCCACGCGCATGCGGGACGAGGTCGGCACAATTCACGACTTGGTCTATAGCCCGCGCGGCAGGATCATCAGCACGATTGAACGCGCACAGGCGGACGGAGCAGCCTCGAACCTGGACAGGCTGACGACAATCGGACTCGATCCGGCAGAGAACGTCGTCTCGGTTATCGATCCTGACGGCGTATCACTGGCTTACACCTACGACGATGCCCATCGGCTCACCAAGATCACTGACGCGGCTGGCAATAGCATACGGTATGTTCTCGATGCCGCTGGAAATCGCATCAAGGAAGAGATCACCGACCCAAGCGGCTCTGTGAGACGATCTCTGTCGCGCGTGTATGACAAGCTGGGTCAGATGACCAGCCAGAAGACAGCAAGCGGATATTCGACTGACTTTGCCTATGACATGGTCGGCAATGTCCAGCTCGTCACGGATGCACTAAAGCGTAAAACGCAGCTTGACTACGACGTTTTGGGGCGACTGAGCACCACCCTTGAAGATGTCGCCGGCTTGGCGGTGAAGACTCGCTACGCGTACGACGCCGAAGGCAGGACAACGGTAGTGACCGATCCCAAGGGCCATACGACAAGCTACCAGTACTCGGGGCTCGGAGACATTATCGAGCTGAATAGCCCGGACACAGGCGTGAGCCGTGCCACCTACGGTAGCGCCGGCCAACTCGCTACCCGAGTCGATGCAGATGGCAGAACAGTCACCTTCACCTTTGATGCGCTGGGCAGAATTGCGCGCAAGGTATATGGCAATCAGGAAATTACCGCTGACTATACGTACGACCAGATAGAGCCAATTTGCAGCGTAGACGAGAGCTTCGCCAAAGGCCGTCTCTCCTCGCTTCAGGACGATAGCGGAAAGACCCAGTACTGCTACGACCAGGCAGGAAACGTCACCAGGAAGGTGCAAGCCTCGGGGAATACTAGTGTCGCCGTCCAATACAGCTATACAAAGGCTGGGCGTCTGAGGACGATGACATACCCCGATGGCACTATTGTGGATTACGTCCGTGATGCACTCGGCACTGTTACCGATATTGGAGTGATCCGTCCCGGTGTGGGGCGAGAGATTCTGCTCTCTGGCGCCAATCGCCATCCATTCGGCCCATCCTCTGGGTGGAGCTATGGCAATGGTCGTGTTCTGTCTCGGGAGGTGGACAAAGACTATCGCCCGCTCTCGATACGTGGAGGGGCCGGCGGCCTAAACTCGACTTATAGTTTCAACGCGGTTGGTGACCTCGTGGGTCTCGGAGCGGCCGATAGTGGCGAGCCTTCTGTGACGTTTACTTATGATTCCCTTGGTCGTCTAAACGCGCTTAAAGACGGCGTAACAGGGACCATCATCGATAGCTACACTTATGACGCGACCGGGAATCGAATGTCAGCCAGAGTCAATGGGGTGGAGCAAGCGTACGTCTATTCCTCCAATAGCCATCGGCTGGCTAGTGTGGCCGGTGCAGCGCGCAGCTATGATCTCGCTGGCAACGTGCTCTCAATCGATGGCGGCGAGCGGGACTTCTCCTACAATGCCGCAAATCGTATGAGCGCGGTGCGCATCAATGGGACGTTGGCTGCAGAGTTCCGCTACAACGAACTGGGGCAGCAGACCACCAGAAGCACGCAAGGCGATGTGAGTCGACTCGTATACGACGAGCGCGGCCTTTGGCTCGGAAGTTACGACAAAGCCAACAGGGCGAGCCAACAGGTCATCTGGTTGGATGAATTGCCCGTCGGCGTGAGTGAGGGAGGATCCCTCCTCTATGTGGAACCTGATCATCTAGGGACCCCCCGAGCAGTCGTCAACCCGGTACGCGACGCCGTCGTCTGGACGTGGAACCTAAAGGGCGAAGCATTTGGCACCACCGCGCCGAACGAGGACCCGGATCTGGATGGAACCAAGTTCGACTTCAGCCTGCGTCTTCCAGGGCAGCGATATGATGCTTCGACAGCTCTTAACCAGAATCACTTTCGTGACTACGATGCCTCCTCAGGGCGCTATATCCAGAGCGATCCGATTGGGCTTGCCGGCAGCATCTCCACCTACGGCTATGTTGATGGGGACCCCATGTCCAGAATCGATCCTACCGGCCTGGATTCGATTGTCACGCATCAGAACCTTGGAACGACGACCTACTATGATGACAATGGTAACTTCGTGAAGTCTTGGGATTCTCGGAGTGCCGTTGCAAGCCGCGCGTTGGCCGGCGCGGCGGGCCCCTATCAGTCTGCCGACGTGTATCCGATCCGCGGGCCATACAAGAATAACTCGACCGCATTTGGGCCGAATGACATCCTCAAGACCGACGATACCTCGCGTGGTAGGTGGATCCACGGCGGTGGTACCGGGTTGAGGGACCCGCGGGCGGCCAGGCAGGGGTGGAAGCCGACCATGGGCTGTACGCGCATGCAGAACGAGGATATTCAAGAGTTGGTTGATATGGTCCGCGATGCAAAATCAAGCAATCCGAAGAAGCCGATACGGTATCAGCGGATGAACTATCAACGCCCGGTGATCATTCCACTATTTTGAGATTCTACTATGTACGTGACGAAATGCAGATTAGTCATCTTGGCGTTCGCACTTCTGTCCGCATCGACGCAGGTGGAGGCCAAGGGAGATAGGGTGGACTACGTGTCAAAGGCGTTCCGCGATGGTGAGTACACACCGCACGTCTATCTCGAATCCGACATTCTTCGCCGTTATGGTAAAGGGGAAGAGCGCATCGACGATTCAGGTTTGCTGCGCCGTAGATACTGGGATCCGACCACAGAGTCGGAGATAGTGATCACCACCAATCCCGACGTTGGGCCGAAGTACCGAACCATTGATGAGATTCGGGTCTCGCCAGTTCTTATAGGGAAGCAAGCACTCGGCACTACCGAGAGCTTGAAGGGCCTGACACTAAAAGGGGTGGCAATCGGCGATCCGGCATCAGGTGCGGAAGCAGCGACACGCCGGTACGGTGATACATACAGATCCAAGGAGAGACTCGGCCGGTTCGATGTCGAGCGCGTCTGCGGCTACCTCGATGGCTCCAGCATTTGCTTTGACATTCGAGAGAAAAAGGTAGTCGCCATGGCTGTGGGCGCCGGTCCTTGATCTAGCAAGTCCACTCTCGCCAACGCCATGACGCATCCCGGGGCTGACCATGCAAGGTCAGTCCTGGAACTGGATTCCAAAGCCATCGGCTCTCATCCTAGGCTGCAATGTGTCAACCGCCCGATATCGGGCCGTCAGCCACTGCCTGTGTGGCCCCCAGGTCTTGTAGACAGCCAGCTGCCGGTTGCGTGCCCGCTTTTGGCCGGGATTGGACACTGGGCTGCGGTGGTCGCATCTACCCAAAGCGCACGTCCCCTTGGTTTGCCGCACTATCAATAGGAAAGATGAGGGGATGGGTGGACATGTTTGATCCGACGACTCAGATTGATGACACGAATCGTGAGCAAGCCAAGCTCCATTCGAACGACTGGGTTTACGTAGTCGCCAGGAGGTATGGGTCGAATGATGCGGTGCCGCCAGAAGCAATCGTCGGTGCATGGAGGGTCGATGGCGGTGGCTCGATCATTGAGGGAAAGTTCGTGCCGAACCCGAGCTTCAGGGAATCTCGACAATGTACTGGATGAATTCCCGCTCCTGGCCTGAAGTGGACTTCGAGCCAGGCAACCTGGTGAGCGATGGGTGCGCAAGCGTCTGTGGCAAACGATAAGATCGCATCCAAAGGGGCGTGCCGATCAGGATGACTACAGTGAACACGACATGGCCCTTCTTTCTGCGCGGGGTCACCCTTCAAACCAGTGCTCAGTTCCTTGCGGCATTGACCATAGGCGTGCCACTAGGGTTCTTCGAAGTCGAGCTGGTTCAGGCAGTCGGACCAGTCTGGCGAGCGATCATCGATCATGCGCTCAGTTGCGTGGCGATATTCACCGTATGCGCGATCTTCGCTTTTTGGCGCCCCCACAGATGTTTCTTGGCGATGGCGTTGTCATTCGTAGCGACAGAGCTGATCTTTCAGTGCGTTTCGTTGCTCATAGGTGGTGTTGAGCAACCATCGCTCTTGGTGGCTTTGACTCTTGTTCTATCAGCGGGTAGTTCTCTCTGCGGTACCGCGTTGGGTAGGGCGCTCAAGAGGAACAAGATCAACCAAGTCGACAACCGGACGCCTGCTGCCGCCTTTCAGCCGAGGTCAGCATGTGAAAGATCGGCCGCAGGGTAGTCGGCGGCTCCGGTTGCTGGTGTGAGCCGGAAGATCAGCAGCGCGCGTCGCCTTGACGCGCGCGCCGAACATCACCCGGCCTCGCTCACCTGCCCAGCCTGCCCACGCCGCACCAACCGCTCTCGCACCTTGTCGTAAACCAGGTTGTACACATACGTATAAGGCAGGAAGAACGCGATCAGCCCCATCTCCAACAGGAACGCATCCCAGTAGGAAATGGACAGCCACCACGCGGCCAGCAGCACCACTACCACCACCAGCCCACCCTCAAAGCCCACCGCATGCCCGACGCGCACCGGCACGGTCCGCTTGAACCCAAACTTCTTTTCCACGCGTTCGAACATCGCGTTGTAGAGCATGTTCCACAGCATGGCGCAGGTGGCCAGCGCGACGGTGAGCACACCGGTTTCAAACAGCGACTTGCCCAGCACGAAGGACATCACCGGCGCGCACAGGCACAGGGCGATGGCCTCGAACAGCACGGCGTGGACGACGCGGTCCCAGAGGGTCTTTTCGGTTTTCATGGTGCAGCACCTGATGGTCACCGCCGGCAGGGCCAGGCGGAGAGGAGAGCGGATCGGGGGAGGAGGAAAGCGGGGCGGCGATCAACGCTCGTAGCACGCCCGGGGGCCATGGTATAAGTTTCAAAAATGGAGCAAAACCCCCAGTATCGTAGGAGGCCGTTTCAAATATGAAACACTTTCCCTGGGACAACCTGATGGTGCTGCTGGCCGTCGTGCGCGGTGGCACCCTGCGCGAGGCGGCCAAGGCTGCGCGGATGAGCACGGCCACGCTGTCGCGGCGGTTGGATGCGCTGGAGGAGCGGCTGGGCGGCAAGGTGGTGGAGCGCACGTCCACCGGCTGCATCCCCACCGAGCTGGGGCAGCGGGTGTTCGCGCTGGCCGAGCAGATGGAAGAGGCCGCCGACGAGATCGCCCGCGAGGCCGATACGCCCAAGGAGCTGGTGGGCACGGTGCGCATCAACGCCGACGAGTGGGCCAGCTTCCTTCTGATCACCCTGCTACCCGGGTTCAACCGCCAGCACCCCGGCCTGGGCGTGGAGGTGCTCACCTCGCGCGAGCCCTACAACCTGGCCCGGCGCGAGGCCGACGCGCTGCTGCGCTACGGCCCGCCCGACACCACCGACCTGCGCGGGGACCGCGTGGGCCGCGTGGAGTACGCGCTGTACGCCAACCAGGCCTATGCGGCGCGGCGGCAGGTGGCCATCGCCAACCAGGCATGGCATGAGCTGGAATTCGTGGGGCTGGACGAACCGCGCGTGGAGTTCGAGGTGGAGCGCTGGCTGCGCACGCTGCCCGGCGCCAACCGCCCGTGGCTGCGCTGCAACTACTCGGTGGGCGTACTGGATGGCGTCACCGCCGGCGGCGGTCTGGGCGTTGTGGAATGCACGGTGGCCCAGCACGTGGGCGGGCTGGTGCGGGTGCGCGATGCACCGGCGTTGACCCAGGATGTGTGGCTGTGGACGCACCGCTCGCTGTATGAAACGCCGCGCTTCCAGGCCGTGCGCGATTTTCTCAAGCACGCTTGGCTTAATGCGATGGGCGACCGTGGACCGCCTCTGGCATAGGGGCGGTCCATGAATTCATCGAGCTGACTCGGCAGGGCGCCCAGTAGGGAATGTGACCATTCCCCATCGCCATATACGCCGCATTTCACGCCGAAACCGAGGCGCTGCAACCGCTGCGCGCAATCGCCACCGGCAGGCGCTGCCCGCTTGACGATTTTCTGAGCAATCTCCCACACGCCCTTAACCCCACCCTGCACAGCATGTCCCCACCCCGGCATCCGCCGGTGGCCCCGGAGACTTCCCATGACCCAGCAGCGCAAGCCCGATTCCCAGCGCAACCAACGCGACTCGCCCGCCGAGCGCGGGCGCGATCAGCAGCAGCAACAGCAGCAGGACGAGCAGCAACGCAACCAGAACCAGCAGCAGGGATGGCAGGACGAGGAAGAGTGAGTTTGATACGCTTGATCTGTCCGGCGACGGTCATCGTCGCCGGACACAGGGCGCCTCAGTCGAGCAAGGCCGCGATCACCCGCCGGGCCGATTGTTCGGTGGTCTCGGTGCGGGTATCCAGCACGAGTTCGGCCGCGGTGGGGGCTTCGTAAGGCGAGTCGATGCCGGTGAAGTTGGGCAGCTCGCCGCGCCGTGCCTTCGCGTACAGGCCCTTTACATCGCGACGCTCGGCCTCTTCCAACGCCGTATCGACGAAGACTTCCACGAACTCGCCTTCGCCGAACAGTTCGCGCGCAGCGGCACGCTCGGCGCGGAATGGGGAGATCAGGCTTACCAGCACGATCAGGCCGGCGTCGGTCATCAGCTTGGCCACCTCGGCCACGCGGCGCAGGTTCTCCACCCGGTCGCCGTCGGTGAAGCCCAGGTCGCGGTTCAGGCCGTGGCGCACGTTGTCGCCATCGAGCAGGTAGGTGTGCACGCCGCGGGCGAGCAGCTCACGCTCGACGCGGTTGGCAATGGTCGATTTGCCCGCGCCGGACAGGCCGGTGAACCAGACGCAGCGCGGCAGCTGGCCTTTCAGGTTTGCGCGGGCGCTGCGATCCACATCCAGTGCCTGCCAGTGCACGTTGTCGGCGCGGCGCAGGCTGTGCCGGATCATGCCGGCGCCCACGGTGGCGCGGCTGAGCGGGTCCACCAGGATGAAGCCACCCAGCGCACGGTCTTCGTCATACGGTGCGAAGGCGATAGGGGCATCCAGCGACAGCGCGATGCCGCCGATTTCGTTGAACGCCAGGCGCTTGGCCGCCAGCGGCTGTAGGCTTTCGGGGTCGAGCTGGTGCTTGAGCTCGCTGATCCGCGCCCCCACGGTGCGGGTGGCCAGTTTGAACTGGTAGCGGCGGCCGGGGACCAGCGCCTGTTCGTCGAACCACAGCACATCGGCTACGAACTGGTCGCTGCTCTGCAGCGGCGCGTGCGCCAGGGTGAGCACATCGCCACGCCCGGCATCGACATCCTCGCGCAGGCGCACCGCAACGGCTTCGCCACCGTAGGCAACGTCACGCGCGTGGCCGGCCACGTGAATCGCGTCCACCGTGGCGGCCACGCCCGCCGGGTCCACGCGAACGCTGTCGCCCGGCTCCAGCGCATCTGCGGTGAGGGTGCCGGTCAACCAGCGGGCACCGTCGGCATCGCGCAGCACCGATTGCACCGGCAGCCTCGTGGCATCGCCGGCGCGCGAGGCCACCCGCACCGTTTCCAGGTGCTCGAGCACGCTGGGGCCGTCGTACCAGTCGATGGCGGTGGAACGCGTGGTGACGTTGTCGCCCACTGCGGCGGCTACCGGAATGGCGGTGACGTTGTCGATGCCTAACCGCGCGGCGTGGCTGCGGTACTGCGCGGCGATCTGCTCGAAGGTGTCGCGCTGGTAGCCGATGCGGTCCATCTTGTTCACCGCCAGCAGCACGTGCCGCACGCCGAACAATGCAGCGATGGCGGTATGCCGGAAGGTCTGCGGCAGCAGGCCCTTGCCGGCATCGACCAGTACGATGACGATATCCGCCATCGAGGCGCCGGTGGCCATGTTGCGGGTGTACTGCACATGGCCGGGGCAGTCGGCGATCAGGAAGCGCCGCTGCGGGGTCTGCAGGTGTCGCCAGGCAACATCGATGGTGATGCCCTGTTCGCGCTCCGCGTCCAGCCCGTCCAGCAGCAGCGCGTAGTCGATGTCGTCACCGCGCGTGCCGTGGCTGGCGCTGGCGCGCGCGAGTGCGGCGCGTTCGTCATCCGGTACGCGGCCAGCCTCGTGCAGCAGGCGGCCGATCAGGGTGCTCTTGCCGTCGTCGACGCTGCCGCAGGCCACCACGCGCAGGAAATCCAATGCCGCTGTTTGCCTCATGACACGTCACTTCCCAGGTTGTCTTGCGTGCGGTGCATCAGAAGTAGCCCTCGCGCTTTTTCTTTTCCATGGAGTCGCCGTCGGCATGGTCGATCAGCCGCCCGGCGCGTTCGGATTCCCGCCCGGCAACCATCTCGGCGATGATCGCGTCGAGGTCTTCGGCATCGGATTCCACCGCGCCGGTCAGCGGATAGCAGCCCAGCGTGCGGAAGCGCACCCGTCGTGACTGCACCACTTCGCCTTCGCGCAGCACGAAGCGCGCGTCATCCACCATCAGCAGCGCACCATCGCGCTCGACCACCGGGCGCTCGGCGGCGAAGTACAGCGGCACCACCGGAATCTGCTCGCGCTGCACATAGCGCCACACATCCAGTTCGGTCCAGTTCGAGAGCGGAAACACGCGAACGCTTTCGCCTTTGCTGACGCGTGCGTTGTACAGATTCCACAGCTCCGGGCGCTGCTGGCGCGGGTCCCAGCGGTGCTGGCCATCGCGGAAGGAAAACACGCGCTCCTTCGCACGTGACTTCTCTTCATCGCGGCGTGCACCGCCGATGGCCGCATCGTAGCCACCGGCTGCCAGCGCCTGTTTGAGCGCCAGCGTCTTCATCACTTCGGTATGCACGCTGGCACCGTGTGACTGCGGGCCCACGCCATCGCGAACGCCATCCGGGTTGATGTGCACGTGCAGGTCCACGCCGGTTTCGGCGGCGCGCCGGTCGCGGAACGTGATCATCTCCTGGAACTTCCAGGTGGTGTCCACATGCAGCAGCGGAATCGACGGGCGTGCCGGTGCGAAGGCCTTCAGCAGCAGATGCAGCAGCACCGAGCTGTCTTTGCCGATGGAGTAAAGCAGCACCGGGTTGCGGCACTCTGCGGCAACCTCGCGCAGGATGTGGATGCTTTCGGCTTCAAGCCGGTCGAGATCACTGGCGGTGGAGGTGAGGCTCATGAGCGGTGGTGGGCCAAGGCGGTCGGTTCGGACTGGCCGCATTCTAGGCAGCGCTCCTACCCGCTCCGTAAATCACCGCGTGGCATAAGGCGATAACCGCCGGTTGCTTCTCCGCGTAACGCTGCTGACCTAGCCTTGAGGTCGACTCCGAACCTGCGGCCTGTCGGTCGCCATGCCCATGTCGCCTCCCAACGCCCTGCAGCTCACCCCCTTCTCCGAGGAGACGGCGGCAGCGCTTGGCCGTATCGTCGAGGGCCTGGATGCACCGGGGCTGTGGTGGCTGTCCGGCTATGCCGCCGGCTTGGCCACGCGCGGTGCCGCGCTGCCGCAGGCCGCACCGGGGCCGCGCCCGGCAGCGGTGGAGGCCGGGCAGCTGACCATCGTCTACGCCAGCCAGACCGGCAACGCCCGGCGCGTGGCCGAGCAGCTGGCCGAGGATGCACGGGCGGGCGGTATCGATGTGCGGCTGCTGCGGGCCGATGCGTATTCATCGCGCGAACTGAAGACCGAGCGGCACCTGGTGCTGGTGGTCAGCACCCAGGGCGAAGGCGAGCCTTCCGATGATGCGCGTGAGCTGCATGCTTTCGTGCTGGGCAAGCGCGCGCCAAGGCTGGAGCAGCTGCAGTTCGCCGTGCTTGGCCTGGGTGACACCAGCTACCCGGAATTCTGCGCGGTGGCCCGGCAGTTGGACGCGCGCTTGGCCGAGCTGGGCGGGCAGCGCCTGCTGGAGCTGGGTGAGGCGGACCTGGATATCGAGACGGTCGCGGTACCGTGGCGTGGGCGTGCGATCGCCGCGGCCAAGGACCTGCTGAAGCCGATTGCCACGGTGACGCCGCTGCGTCCGCATGGCGCTGCTGCACCCTCTGCCTTCAGCCGCGAAGTCCCGTTCGCCGCCGACGTGCTGGTCAACCAGCGCATCACCACGCGCGGCAGTGACAAGGATGTGCGGCATATCGAGGTGTCACTGGAGGGCGCCGGCTTGAGCTACCAGCCCGGCGACGCGCTGGGCCTGTGGCCACGCAACGCCGAGGCGCTGGTGGACGCGGTGCTGGCCACCACCCGGCTGGACGGGGATGCGCCGGTTACCCACGGCGGCGCGGAACTGCCACTGCGCGAATGGCTTTCAAGCAAGCGCGAGCTGACCCGGTTGGCGCGGCCCTTCGTAGCCGCCCATGCCGAGCGCGCGAATGACGACGCGCTGCGTACCGCACTGTCGCCAGACAACGCCACGGCGTTGGCCGGGTGGCTGTCCGAACGCCAGGTCATCGATCTGTTGCAGGACGCGCCGGGACAGTGGGATGCCACCGCCCTGGTGGCGGCACTGCGGCCGCTGACGCCGCGGCTGTACTCGATTGCCTCCAGCCAGAAGGCGGTGGGCAACGAGGCACACCTCACCGTTGCCCACGTTGCTTATGCGCGGGCAGGGCAGCCGCGCTGGGGTGTGGCCTCGCGCCTGCTGGCCGACAGTGGCGAAGACCAGCAGTTGCCGATCTACGTCGAGCCGAACGAGCGCTTCCGGTTGCCGGCCGATCCGGCTCGCGACGTCATCATGATCGGGCCCGGCACGGGTGTGGCCCCGTTCCGCGGCTTCCTGCAGGAGCGCACGGCGATCGGCGCCAGTGGCCGCAACTGGCTGCTGTTCGGCAACCCGCGCTTCCGCAGCGATTTCCTTTACCAGCTGGAATGGCAGCGGGCGCTCAAGGCCGGCACGCTGGATCGCATCGACCTGGCGTTCTCGCGCGACGGCGCCAACAAGGTGTATGTGCAGCACCGCCTGCGCGAGCAGGGCAGGGCGCTGTTCGACTGGCTGGAAGGTGGCGCGCACCTGTATGTATGCGGCGCACTGGCGATGGGTCGCGATGTCCACCAGGCGCTGCTGGAGATATTCGCCGAGCACGCAGGCGGCCATGAGGCCGCGCTGGAACGTCTTTCCGCCCTGCAGTCGCAGGGCCGCTACGCCCGGGAGGTGTACTGATGTCCGCGCATTCGGTTGAAGACATCAAATCGCGCAGCCATCGCCTGCGCGGCTCGTTGCTGGAAAGCCTGGCCGATCCGGTCACCGGCAGCCTGCGCGAAGACGACCAGACTCTGATCAAGTATCACGGCAGCTACCAGCAGGATGATCGCGATATCCGCGAAGAGCGGCGGCTGGCCAAGGTGGAACCGGCCTACAGCTTCATGATCCGCACCCGCACCCCTGGCGGCGTGGTGACGCCGGCGCAGTGGCTGAAGCTCGATGCCATCGCCACCACCTACGCCGAACGCGGCCTGCGCATCACCACCCGCCAGGCATTCCAGTTCCACGGCGTGATCAAGACCGAGCTGAAGGCGACGATGCAGGCGATCAACGCCACGTTGATGGATACGCTGGCGGCCTGCGGCGATGTGAACCGCAATGTCGCGGTGTCGGCCAACCCGCAGCTGTCGGCGGTGCATGCACGGATCCATGCCGATGCGGCGGCGCTGTCCGAACACCTGCTGCCGAACACGCGCGCGTATTACGAGATCTGGCTCGACGAGGTGCTGGTCGTCGGCAGCGGGGTGGAGGAGGAGCCGATCTACGGCACGCGCTACCTGCCGCGCAAGTTCAAGGTGGGCTTCGCGGTGGCCCCGTACAACGATGTGGATGTGTTCGCGCAGGACCTGGGCTTCATCGCGATACTGGATGAGGCTGACGGCAGCTTGCTTGGCTACAACGTCAGCGTGGGCGGCGGCATGGGCGCTACCCATGGCGATGCCGAGACCTACCCGCGGCTGGGCAATGTCATCGGGTTTGTCACGCCCGAGCAGGTGATTGCAGTGGGCGAAGCGGTGGTGACCGCGCAGCGCGACCACGGCAATCGCGAGGTGCGCAAGCGCGCACGGCTCAAATACACCATCGACGACCACGGCCTGGACTGGTTCAAGGCCGAGGTCGAGCGACGCACCAACTTCGCCTTCCAGCCGGCGCGTGGCTTCGCCTTCGTGCACAACGGCGACCGTTTCGGCTGGGTGGACGGTGACAATGGCGAGGCACACCTGACCCTGCGCATTCCGGCCGGCCGTATCGTCGACGGCGCCCTGGATGGCCTGGGCGCGGCGGTCAGCCACCTCACCGGTCTGCGCGAGATCGCGCACCTGCTCGATGCCACACCCGGCCACGCGGCGCGCTTCCGCATGACCGCGAATCAGAACCTGGTGATCGCCGGCATTCCCGCTGCCCTGCGCGAAGGCGTGAAAGCGCTAGTGGTCGCACACGGGCTGGATGGCTGGCGCACCGCCAGCGCGCTGCGGCGCAATGCGCTGGCCTGCGTGTCGCTGCCCACCTGCGGCCTGGCGATGGCTGAAGCCGAGCGCTACCTGCCCGAGTTCGTCGGCAAGGTGGAAGCGCTGCTCGATCAGCACGGCATCGGCGATGCCTCGATCCACCTGCGTATCAGCGGCTGCCCCAATGGGTGCTCGCGCCCATACCTGGGCGAGATCGCGCTCGTGGGCAAGGCACCGGGGCGCTACAACCTGATGCTCGGCGCCGACCATCGCGGCCAGCGCTTGAACACGCTGTATCGCGAAAACATCTCCGAGCCGCAGATCCTCGCGGCGCTGGAACCGCTGTTCGCCGACTACGCCCAGGCGCGCGCGGTGGGCGAGGGCTTCGGTGATTTCCTGCTCCGCCACCAGGTCATCGCCATCGCGGCGCGTGACGACCGCAACGACGTTGTGCCGCTCCGGCTGCTGGCCTGAGCGCTTCCCGTACGCCCGCTGCCTTCTCCCCACCCTCCGCAGGACATCCGCACAGGTTCCCACATGACACCGCCCGATCCGGCCACCGCCGCCCAGTCTTCCGTCGCCCTCGCCGAGCTCAACCAGTGGCTGAGCACCCGCACCGCCGAACAGCGCGTTGAATGGGCGCTGGCCAATACACCCGGCACGCATGCGTTGTCGTCGAGTTTCGGCGCGCAGGCGGCGGTCTCCCTGCATCTGGTCAGCCAGCAGCAGCCCGATGTGCCGGTGATCGTGGTGGATACCGGCTATCTGTTCGCCGAGACCTACCGCTTCATCGACACCCTGACCGAGCGCCTCGGGCTGAATTTGAAGGTGTACCGGCCGCAGATCGGTATCGCCTGGATGGAGGCGCGCCTCGGCCGCGTCTGGGAGGACGGGGTGGATGGCATCACCCGCTACAACCGCCTGCGCAAGGTCGAGCCGATGCAGCGTGCGCTGCGCGAGCTGGAGGTGGGTACCTGGTTTGCCGGCCTGCGTCGCAGCCAGGCCAAGACCCGGGCTGGCATCGACTTCCTGGAACGGCGCGACGGCCGCTGGAAACTGCATCCGCTGGCCGACTGGAGCGATGCGGACGTGTGGGCTTACCTGGAGCGGCACGCACTGCCGTACCACCCGCTGTGGCACGAAGGCTACGTCTCCATCGGCGACCGGCATACCTCGCGCAAGCTCGAGCCCGGCATGCGCGAGGAAGACACGCGTTTCTTCGGTCTGAAGCGCGAGTGCGGCCTGCATTTCGACGACGGCCCCGAGCTGGCGGTCTAGTCCCCCGCTGCGCCTGCCCAGGCCCGGATCCGGCACTTATGCCCGGATCGCATGATGGCAGGCGCGTGCGCTATTTCCGCACTTGCGGCCCGACCGCTAGCGTCACTCTTTCTCCCGCCGCGAAGCCGACGCATGTCCCTGGATGATGCCCGCCTCTATCCGCTGTTCGCCGACCTGCGCGGCCGCGTCGTGCTGGTGGTCGGCGGCGGCGCGGTGGCCCGGCGCAAGGTCGAGTCGCTGCTGGATACCGGCGCGCAGGTGCACGTGGGTGCGCCTGGGCTGGAGCCGGCGCTGGCCACGTGGGCCGCATCGGGCAGGATCCGCCATCTCGACGGCAGCTTCGAGGCCGCCTGGCTGGACACGGCCTGGCTGGTGATCGCCGCCACCGACGACACCGGGGTCAACGCCCAGGTTGCCGAGGCCGCCAGCGCCCGCCGGATCTGGGCCAATGTGGTGGATGACACCGCGCTGTCGCGCTTCCACGTGCCGGCGCGGGTCGAGCGCGGCCCGCTGCAGATCGCCATCTCCAGCGGCGGCGGTGCGCCGATGCTGGCCCGGCTGGTGCGCGAGCGGCTGGAGACGCAGTTCGATGCGTCCTTCGGTGCGCTGGCCGAACTGCTGGCGCAGCATCGTGAGCGGATCCGTGCGCGCTGGCCCGACATCGGTGCACGCCGCCGTGCGTTCGAGCGCCTGTTGGCCGGCCCTTTGCAGTCCCTGTTGCGCCGTCGTCGGCACATCGATGCCGAGCGCGCGTTCGATGCCGTGTTGGCGGCGCAGGACGACACCGCCGCTGCCGGCGCGCCGCCCCTCGGCTCGGTTGCCCTGGTGGGTGCGGGGCCGGGTGATGCGGGCCTGCTTACGCTGCGTGCCCTGCGCGTGCTGAACGAGGCCGATGTGATCCTGCACGACCGCCTGGTCAGCGATGAAGTGCTGCACCTGGCGCGTCGCGATGCCGAGCGCATCGAGGTGGGCAAACAGGCCGGCCACCACGCCACTACCCAGGACGAGATCAACGCGCTGCTGGTCGAACATGCGCTGGCAGGCCGGCGCGTGGTGCGGCTCAAGGGCGGCGACCCGTTCGTGTTCGGGCGCGGCGGCGAAGAGCTTGAAGTGCTGCGCGCGCACGGCATCGCCTATGAGGTGGTGCCCGGCATCACCGCGGCGGTCGCTTGTGCCGCATATGCCGGTATCCCGCTGACCCATCGCGGGCACGCGCAGTCGGTGCGCCTGCTCACCGCGCACTGCGCCCGCACCGAGGACAGCCTGGACTGGGCCGCACTCGCACAGCCGCGGCAGACGCTGGCCATCTACATGGGCGTGGCCCGCCTGGCCGACTTCCGCGATCACCTCATCGCCCACGGCCGCGCGGCGGACACGCCATTCGCACTGATCGAGAACGGCACCCGCCACGACCAGCGCGTGGTGACCGGACCGCTTGCCGAGCTGGCCGAACGCGCCGCCGCGCACCAAGTCTGTTCGCCGGCCCTGCTGGTCATCGGCGAAGTGGCCGCACTGGCCGCATCGCTGCACTGGTTCGGCGCACCGCCGCTGGACGCGGTTCCCGCCACCGCACTCGCCCACGCCGCCTGACTCCCCACCTTGCCCGGACTGCCCACGATGAAGCCTTTCCTCAAGACCGCGCTGCTGGCGCTCGCCCTGGTGTCTTCGGCGGCGAACGCCAAGGAAGTCGAACTGCTCAACGTCTCCTTCGACCCCACCCGTGAGTTCTACACCGAGTTCAATACCGCCTTCGTTGCCCAATGGCGCGGCGAGGCCGGCGATACCCTGAAGATCCGCCAATCGCACGGCGGTTCCGGAAAACAGGCGCGCTCGGTCATCGACGGCCTGGAGGCCGACGTGGTGACCCTGGCATTGTCGGGCGATATCGATGCCATCGCCAAAAATGGCCAGTTGCTGCCGGCCAACTGGCAGACGCGCCTGCCGCACAACAGCGTGCCGTTCACCTCGACCATCGTGTTCCTGGTGCGCAAGGGCAACCCCAAGCACATCGCCGACTGGGGCGACCTGGCCACGCCGGGCATCGGCGTGATCACCCCGAACCCGAAGACCTCCGGCGGCGCACGCTGGAACTACCTGGCGGCCTGGGCTTGGGCATCGCGCAAGTATCGTGATGGCGACAAGGTGCTGGACTATCTGGGCAAGGTGTTCCGCAATGTGCCGGTGCTCGATACCGGCGCACGCGGCTCCACCACCACCTTCGTCGAACGTGGCATCGGCGACGTGCTGCTGGCCTGGGAGAGCGAGGCACTGCTGACCCTGGCCGACCCGGCGATCCGCCGCAATTTCGAGATCGTCTATCCGAGCCTGAGCATCAAGGCCGAACCGCCGGTGGCCGTGGTTGACCGCAATGCCACCCGCCACGGTAACCAGGCGCTGGCCGAGGCCTATCTGCGCTATCTGTACTCGCCCACCGGGCAGCGGCTGGCGGCGGCGCATTACTACCGTCCCGTCGAGCCGGGCAGTGTGCCGGCCGCATCGCTGGCACGCTTCCACCCGATCGCACAGGTGACCATCGACGAGGCGTTCGGCGGCTGGGCCAAGGCGCATGCCACGCACTTTGCCGATGGCGGATTCTTCGACCGGATCTACCAGCCGAAATGAGGCCATCCGTCCTCCGTCCACGCGCACGGTTCCGGCCATGAGCGCCATCGCCCTGCCAGGCCACCGCTGGCGTCAGCCGCTTCCCGGTTTCGGGCTGGGCCTGGGCCTGGGCATGACCTGGCTGAGCCTGGTCGTGTTGCTGCCCCTGACCGCGCTGGCCGTGCACGCCGCCGGCCTGGGCAGCAGCGGCTGGCTGCGCGCGCTGCAGGACCCGCGCATGCATGCGGCGCTCAAAGTGAGCTTCCTGACCGCGCTGGTGGCCGCCGTACTGGCGCTGCTGGCCGGCGCGCTGCTGGCCTGGGTGCTGGTGCGCTACCGTTTTCCGGGACGGCGCCTGCTCGATGCGCTGGTCGATCTGCCCTTCGCCCTGCCCACCGCCGTGGCCGGCATCGCGCTCACCGCGATCTATGCGCAGAACGGCTGGGTCGGCCGCTGGCTCGCCCCGTTGGGAATCCAGCTGGCCTATACCACCACCGGCATCGTGATCGCGCTGGTCTTCATCGGCCTGCCGTTCGCGGTGCGCACAGTACAGCCGATCCTGCAGACGCTGGGGCGCGAGCAGGAAGAAGCGGCGGCCTCGCTGGGCGCCTCGCGGCTGACCACATTGCGCCGGGTGCTGCTGCCCGAACTGATGCCGGCGCTGCTCACTGGTTTTTCGCTGGCGTTCGCGCGCGGGCTGGGCGAGTACGGATCGGTGATCTTCATCGCCGGCAACCGCCCGTTCCAGACCGAGATCGCGCCGCTGCTGATCGTGATCCGGCTGGAGGAGTACGACTACAACGGCGCCATCGCCATTGCCGCGGTGCTGCTGGTGGCCTCGTTCCTATGCCTGCTGGCCATCAACGCCATCCCGCTGCTGTTCGCGCATGCACGGCGGCGCCCGCATGCACACTGAGCCGCATGCAGCCCAGCCGCACGCGCTGGACGAACCGGCCTGGGTACGCTGGAGCCTGATCGGCCTGGCCGTGCTGGTCATGGCGCTGTTGGTGATCCTGCCGCTGGTGATGGTGCTGGCCGCCGGGTTCGCCAAGGGCGTGGGCACCTGGTTCGCCGCGCTGACCGACCCGGACGCGGTCTCGGCCCTGCAACTGACCTTGTTCACCGCGGCCATCGTGATTCCGGTCAATGCCGTGTTCGGCCTGGCCACCGCGTGGGCCATCACCCGCTTCCACTTTCCCGGCAAGCGCGTGCTGATGGCCTTGATCGACCTGCCGTTCGCGGTCTCGCCGGTGGTGGCCGGGCTGTGCCTGGTGCTGTTGTTCGGCGCCCACGGTTGGTTCGCCAGCTGGCTGGCGCAGTGGGACGTGCGCATCCTGTTCGCCCGGCCGGGCATCGTGCTGGCCACGTTGTTCATCACGTTCCCGTTCGTGGTGCGCGAGCTGGTGCCGCTGATGGAGCAGCAGGGCACCGAGGAAGAAGTGGCGGCGCGTTCGCTGGGCGCCGGCGCATGGACGATGTTCTTCCGGGTGACGCTGCCCAACATCAAGTGGGGGCTGCTGTATGGCGTGCTGCTGTGCGGCGCGCGGGCGATGGGCGAGTTCGGTGCGGTGTCGGTGGTGTCCGGGCACATCCGCGGGCTGACCAACACGCTGCCGCTGCATATCGAGATCCTCTACAACGAATTCCAGGCCACGGCGGCGTTCGCGGTGGCCTCCCTGCTCGCGGTGCTGGCGCTGTTCACCCTGGTCGCCAAGTACTGGCTGGAAGCGCGCCACGGCGATGCGTTGGCCGCGGCGCACCGGCGGCAGTGATGACGCCGATGCGCCCGTTTCATCTCCCTCCTTCCAGGATTCCGCTATGAGCCCGCACAAGGTCGCCGCGTCGTTCGCACGCATCGGCAGTTGCCCCGAGATCGAGCAGGACGCCACCGCGCCCGGCCATCGCAGCATCGCGCCGCGCGGCGCGCTGCCACCCGCGTTCGCCGGCCGGACCTCGCATGCACAGGGCACCGACCTGCGCATCGAGGGGGTTTCCAAGCGTTATGCAGGCCAGCTGGCGCTCGATGGCATCGACCTGCGGATCGAAGCGGGCGAGTTGGTTGCGTTGCTGGGGCCCTCCGGTTCCGGCAAAACCACCCTGCTGCGGGTCATTGCCGGGCTGCTGCCTGCCGACAACGGCCGCGTTCTGTTCGGCGACACCGACGCCACACGGCTGAGCCTGCGCGAGCGCAACGTCGGCTTCGTGTTCCAGCACTACGCCCTGTTCCGCCACATGACCGTGGCCGAGAACATCGCCTTCGGCCTGCGCAGCCGTCCCCGCCACAGACGCCCGGACAACGCGACCATCCTGCGCCGCGTCGACGAACTGCTGGCGTTGATCCAGCTGCCGGGCCTGGGCGGGCGCTATCCCGAGCAGCTGTCCGGTGGGCAGAAACAACGCGTGGCGCTGGCGCGTGCGCTGGCCATCGAGCCCACCGTGCTGCTGCTGGACGAGCCCTTCGGCGCGCTCGATGCGAAAGTACGCCTCGAACTGCGTCGCTGGTTGCGGCGGCTGCACGAACAGACCGGGCAGACCACATTGTTCGTCACCCATGACCAGGACGAGGCACTGGAACTGGCCGACCGCATCGTGGTGATGCGCGAGGGCGGCATCGATCAGGTCGGCTCGCCGGAGGAGATCTACAACGCCCCCGCATCACGCGCGGTGTTCGGTTTCATCGGCCGCGCCAACACGCTGGCCGGTACGCGCGATGGCACCCGCTTCCTCATCGACGGGCAAACCGCGCCGTTGTCCTGCCACAGCATCGGGCACGGCCGCGCGACCCTGCATGTGCGCCCGCACGATATCGCGCTGACCACCGCCGATGATGGCTTGCAGGCGCGCGTGCTGGCGACCCGCACCCTGGCCGACCGCGCCACCATCGCACTGGAACTGCCGGGGCAGGCTGGGCCCGTGGACGTCGAACTGGCCGCCACACCGGACCTGCAGCTGCCCGGGGTGGGTGATGTAGTCGGGCTCCGGCTGCTGCGCCACCGGATCTATGCCGACCCGACCTGAGCATGCCTTTGCGGTACCGCTCAGACGCTGTGCACGCGCCAGCCCAGCGCGTCGTCGGCCGCGGTAGCGCCTGCGCTGACACCGCTCAGCCGTAGCTGCAGGCCCTGCGCATTGGGCAGCGCGCGTTGCTCGGGAAACCACCGACGGCTGGCATCGGCCACGATCAGCAAGCCTTCGTCATCGCCGAGCGGCGCGAAGTACGCCGTAGGCGGTGACAACGGCTGCACGCCGAATGCGGCCTCAAGACGCGCGTGCGTCGCATCCACCGCAACCGCCGGCAGGCCCACCTCGCTGATGCAGGTCATCTCGCTGCCGTGGAAGGCGCCCTGCCGATCCGATGCGGGCAACCGGCGCCGGGCGATCAACTCCAGAATCAGCCCATCGGGGCCGGTGAAGTAGATCGATTCGGCATCCCAGCGGCCTTCGAAACTGAAATGCTCACGGCCCTCGGCATCGCGCTGACGCGTGGCGCGCGCGTCCAGCCATGCGGTGGCTTCGATGAAACGGTTGTGCGGCACGTTGAAGGCCAGGTGGACACCGCCGACCGGCAGCACGCCGGCGGGGATCAGGTGCAGCGTGCTCCAGCCGATGTGGACGGTGTCGCCGGCGACCTCGCACTGCAGGGTGTCGCGGAAGTACGCCTGCACGGCAGGCAGATCGGAAACGGGCAGAGTCAGCTGTTCGATACGCATACAGGGATAGTGCCCGATGCACGCTGCGGTTGCCAAAGTGCTGCCGCGTTGGGCCCCGTGCGAATACCGGGGCCGCCAGCGCAGTCACGCACGCGGCCCCGTTTCGTCACACCAGCCCGGGCAGCGGTGCTTCGGCTGCGACCAACCCCTGCGCCCGCAGCGCCTGCCAGAAGGCTGGCGGAATGACGGCATCGGCCAACGCCAGGTTCTCGGCGATGCGGCTGGGCTGGCTGGCACCGGGAATCACGGCGGCCACCGCCGGATGCGCCAGGGCAAACTGCAGCGCGGCCGCGCGGATATCCACGGCGAAGGTGGCGCACAGCGCGCGCAAGGCAGCGACGCGGGCCAGAATCTCCGGTGGCGCCTGCTGGTATTCGTAGTGCGCGCCGCCGGCAAGGATGCCGGAATTGTACGGGCCGCCCACCACGATCCCCACCCCGCGCGCTGCGCTGGCCGGCATCAGTTCGCGCAGGGCGTCGGCATGGTCGAGCAGGGTGTAACGACCGGCGATCAGGAACCCGTCCGGGTCGGACTGGCGCAGCGCCATCTCGCAGGGCTCCACGCGGTTCACGCCCAGGCCCCAGCCCTTGATCACGCCTTCCTCGCGCAGCCGGGTAAGCGCCTTGGCGGCGCCGTTCATCGCCACATCGAATACATCGCGCCAGGCCTCGCCGTGGAAGTCCCTGGCCGGGTCGTGGATCCACACGATGTCCAGGCGGTCGGTCTTCAGGCGCTTGAGGCTGGCGTCGATGGCGCGCAGGGTGCCATCGGCGCTGTAGTCGTAGACGATCTTGTTGGGCAGGCCGTGCTCGAACAGGCCGCCCTTCTCGCCGAGGTCACGGGTGGTGGTGTCCTCCACCTCGTCCAGGATCAGCCGGCCAACCTTGGTGCTGAGCACGTAGGCCTCGCGTGGGTGCTGCTGCAACGCTTCGCCCAGGCGCAGCTCGGCCAGCCCGGCGCCGTACATCGGGGCGGCATCGAAGTAGCGGATGCCCTGTTGCCAGGCGGCTTCGACGGTGGCCAGGGCCTCCTGTTCGGGGATGTTGCGGTACATGTTGCCCAGCGGTGCGGTGCCGAAGCCAACGCGGGTGGGAATGGAAAGGCGCATGGTGTTCTCCTGGGGCACGCACGCCGGGGCGCGCGTACGGTGTGTCGTGTAGGGCAGGGAAGAGCCGCTGCAACGGCCAGGACTACAGTGTGGTCGTCGGATTCCCCGGGAGTAAGCCGCCCGTGCGCGAAGTTCTTTTGCGCCGGGGTCAACAAAGGCCATGGCAGGCGGTTGGCGGGTCGCTTGGTGATGTCGTTTCAGACACTGTTGCCGCGGTCCAGTTGCCGGTACCCGATTGCCTCGGTGAGATGTGCGCGGGTAATCGCCACGCACCCGTCGAGGTCTGCAATCGTGCGCGCCACCCTTACGATGCGGTGCATCGAGCGGGCGGAGAGCTGCAGCTGCTCCACGGCATCCTCCAGCAACTGCTGGTCTTCACGTGAGAGCGCACAGAACTGGCTCAACTCGGCCGGTAGCAGCTGCGCATTCGGCTTAGCATTGCGCGTGAGTTGCACGTTGCGTGCGGCCACGACGCGTGCACGCACCGTGGCGCTGTCCTCGCCCGGTGGCGCATCGTCGCGTAGTTCACGTGGTTCCAGCCGTGGCACGTCCACATGCAGGTCGATGCGGTCCAGCAGCGGGCCGGAGACGCGGCCGCGATAGCGCTGGATGCTGTCTGCGCTGCAGCAGCAGCGCCCGCTGCGGTCACCGGCCCAGCCGCAGGGGCAGGGGTTCATCGCGGCAACCAGCTGGAAGCGGGCTGGAAATATCTCTCGCCGCGCGGCGCGCGCCACCGCCACATGGCCGGACTCCAGCGGTTCGCGCAGGACTTCCAAGGCATGCCGGCTCCACTCGGGAAGTTCGTCGAGGAACAGCACGCCGTTGTGCGCCAGGGAAATCTCGCCAGGACGCGGATGCGACCCGCCGCCGACCAGCGACACCGCACTGGCGGTATGGTGCGGGGCCCGGTAGGGACGCTGCCGCCAGCGGCCTGCGTCGATGCCGTGCCCGCTGCACGAGGTGATGGTGGCGGTTTCCAGCGCCTCGGCGTCGGTGGCATCGGGCAGGATCCCGGGCAGGCGCGAGGCCAAAAGCGTCTTGCCGCAGCCGGGCGTGCCGAGCAGCAACAGGTGGTGCCCACCCGCGGCGGCCACTTCGAGCGCGCGCCGGGCCTGCTGCTGGCCGCGGACATCACGCAGGTCGGCAATGGCCTGCGCGGCGACATCGACAGGCTGGGCCTGCGGTAGCAGGTGATCGCCGAGCCCGGCACAGACTTCCAGCAGCGTGCGCGCCACGCGCACGTCGGCATGCTGGGCCAGGGCCGCTTCGGCGCCATTGTCGGGCGCGACGATCAGGCCCCGGCCAAGCGCGGCGGCGGCGAGGGCCGCGGGCAGGGCCCCATCGACCGCGCGCAGCTCCCCGGTCAACGCGAGCTCGCCGAGGAACTCATACCGGGAAAGCGCCTGTGCATCGATCTGGCCACTGGCGGCAAGGATGCCCAGCGCGATGGCCAGGTCGAAACGGCCGCCCTCCTTGGGCAGGTCCGCCGGGGCCAGGTTGATGGTGATGCGGCGCTGCGGAAACTCGAACTGCGAGCAGATCAGCGCGGCGCGCACGCGGTCACGCGATTCGCGCACGGCGGTGGCTGGCAGACCGACGATCTGGGTATGCGGCAGTCCGCCGGTCAACATCACTTCAATCCGCACCGCCGGCGCGTTGATGCCAGCGCGGGCACGGCTGTGTACCAGCGCCAGGCTCATGAGGTTCCAGAAGCAACGAGGAGGCAGCAAGCATGGCCGGGTAGCGGTGCCGGGTCTGTAGGTCAACGCCGTGGCGGTGTGTGGGGGCGGGATCCGTTCCGCAGAGGTGAGGTCGCCGACGCTGCCCCGTCTCGCCACACACAGCGGCTAGACGGGGCCTCCCCGCGCATTACATCCGTTGAACAAATGGATACCGCATACGCCATATCCCCGCCCCAAAGCCACACGCATTGATTCCCAACCTGCTGCAGTGCCAGTACACGGTGTCGAGGCCCAACGAGGCGTGGGTGAGGGATATTACCTATATCCGTACTTGGCAGGGTTGGCGATATCTGGCCGTCGTCGTGGACCTCTTCCTGCGCAAGGTCATCGGCTGTGCAGTCAAGCCGACGATCCACCGAGAACTGGTTCTGGAGGCGATTTTGAAGGCCGTTTGATTCAGGAGACCTCGAAACACCCTGATCCACACGGATCAGGGAACGCAGTACGGAAGTGATGCATGGCGACGCCTCTGCAAGGAAAACCATCTCGAGCCCAGCATCCGCAGGCGCGCGAACTCCTAGGACAATGCAGTCGCCGAATCCTTCTTCGGAAGCCTGAAGAAGGAGTGCATCAAGAAGCGCATCTACGCGGACTGCCAAACGGCTGCGCTGGACGTATCCGATTACATCGAAGGCTTCTGCAATCCGATCCGTCGACATAGCCACCTCCGTGGCGTTAGCCCCGTCGAGTTCGACGCGGCACATCGACCACGCCGCTCAGGTGTCCACTAAATCCTGGTAGCTCCAGGTCTTCTCGTTGATCGCGTTCACCAATGGCTCGCCGTCGAGCTCTCTGCCAATGACCACGACTCGGTCTTCTAGCCGCTCGATGGATCTCAATGAGGCGATCTAGACATCATTGAAATCGATGGTGGCCGAAGTCCCCATGGATGGGGATGATGCAAGAGTAAGCGTCCATCGAAAACGCTCGCATATCCGCTGAGTAAGGAACAGTCCGAGGCCCGCCCCGCCAGTTTTCGGAGCAGAGCTCCTAAGAGACTCTGTGTAGCGCTGTGCGACGAGCGCGATATCGAATCCAGTGCCTGAGTCTCGTATCAGCAGCAGTCCATCCTTCAGCGACACTCGGACCTCGCCGCCATGAGTGTGCTCGACGGCATTTCGTAGCAAATTCCCCACTGCGATGCGCACCATGGACTCTGGCGCGCGCACAACCGTGGCCTCGTTGCTTTCGAGGATGAGGGCCACAGGCTTCCCGGCCAACAAGTATCTGTGATCCTCGATCAGTCCAGGAAGAAGACCGTGGACGATGGATACTTCGCTCTTGTCCTTCAGGCTGGGTTCGCGAGAAAGGTACAACAGGGCATCCATGATTCTAGTCAGGACATCAACGGCTTCGTCAATTCTGTCGAGCGGACGCTGCGCACGCGGCTCCAACCCGAGCTTGTTTAGCACGTCGGCAGCGCCAGATATCACGGCTAGGGGTGTCCTGAACTCATGGCTTGCCTGATCGAGCAGGCTACGCTCTCTCTCAATGGCCTGCTCGACGCGATCGAGATGCGCGTTCGCTTCGCTTGCGATAGTGTTGAGCTCGGTCTTGCGATAGTTCGTCGGCAGTCGCTGCGACGGCTTTAGCGGGTTGAGGTCGCGCATTTTCCTTGCGAGGTCATCGATCGGGCGGGTCAGGCTGAGGTGCAGCCACCAAATCACGATGCTCGTGAGGATGAGATTGAATATGAGGAAGAGCACACTTAGCTGGACGCTGCCGTTCTGGTCGTTCTCAAACTCCGTCATGTCGATAGCCATGACAAGTCGTCCCTGAGGAACCGCAGTCACAAGAACGGAGTAGTTGCGAAAGCTTGAAGGTGCATCAACATCATCAGCAAACGGTCCCCAGCGCGGCGTCAGGATCGACGTTACACGCGCCAACATGGAGGCATCAGGATCCATGTCCAGTTGACTTTCGCGGTAGTAGCCCAGAGGCAGTGCGGCAAGGCTCGCAGGCATGGAGGGCGGCGCAGTCCCGTCCGACGGAACCACCCAGCCTTTCACCGCGCCATGGGCGGGAACAATAGACGAAACGTCACCGTGGGCGCTCTTCAGAACCAACTGAGTGCTCGACTCCAGTACCTGCCGCCAGATTGGGTGCTCTACGAGTGCCTGGCTCAGATTGCCTTGGACCGTAAGTCCGAGCGCCAACATGGTTACGAACAACAACAGGCTGGCATTGATCAGCAGCCGTAAGCTGCGGGGATGCCATGAAAACTTCATTCAGCAACGCCACTGAGCCTGAACCCGGTGCCTGTGACTGTGTGTAGGAGCTTGTCTTCCCCGATGTGATCTACTGCACGCCTGAGCAAGTACATGTGCGATCTGAGCAGATCCATTTCAGGAACATCGTCGCCCCAAATAAGGCTTTCCAGTCGTTCACGGCGTACTGTACGCGGTGACTCACGCATCAAAACCTCCAGCACGTTGCGCAACGTTGGAGAGAGGGTCAGGTTTCGACCGGCCCTGGATATCGCAAGAGTATCTAGGTTGTAGCTTAGATCGCATACGCGGAGAATTCTCTCGGCCGCAGCACTGGCTTGAGCGCGCCCCACCATCACCCGAAGGCGGATCTCGAGCTCGGGAAGGGCGACGGGCTTGACCAAGTAGTCGTCCGCGCCACTTTCGAAGCCGAGCATCTTTCCTTCGAGTTGGTCTTTTGCTGTCAGCATCACGATTGGAGTGCGACAGCCGTGCACCTCACGCAGCTTGCGCAGAACACTCATCCCATCCATGCGGGGCAGCATCCAATCCAAGATGATCGCGTCATACCGGCTGTGTATAGCGAGATTCAACCCGGATGTTCCATCTGGCGCAGCGTCTGGCGTGTGCCCGCAGGCTTCCAAGTAGTCGAAGATGTTCGCCGCAAGCGCACTGTTGTCCTCAATGATGAGGATCTTCAGCGATGTTGAATGGCTCAGGCTTGCTTTCACTTGATCGAAGGCTCCGTGTCTGCTGCTTCACTAAAGGAGTGATTGGAACGTTCGCCTGATGCGAACATCATTGGCTGAACAGCCATAGCATCAGGGAAATGATGACGCCGACCGATCCCAGCGCAAGACCAAGAAGCGCCAGGTTGATGCCCCATTTGAGCGAATTATATGCCGGCCGATTCCGCTCGCGTAGTAGTTTTGCTCGCGCCAGAAGTGGAGAGATGTTGGCGAAGAGTGCGCTGGCGGGGCCACGCCGATCACGTTCATCGTTGGGGGTCAGTGCCGCCCGCGCCAAGAGCGAGTAGGCCGCATTCAGAATTCGGCCAGGGAGGTGCATGGGGCGGGCCACGTCGCACATTAGGATCAGGCGCAGCTGGTCGGTGTCGTTCTTCACGAAATGCAGGTAGGTCTCGTCGAACACGAACGCCTCGCCATCCTTCCACGACGACTCGACTCCATCGACATTGATGAAGCACGCTACGTTGTTGGGTGTCGACAGCCCCAAGTGGTAGCGCAGCGAGCATGCCAAGGGATCGGCGTGCGCTGTTAGACCCGACCGCGGAGGTAGTATTGCGAACATCGCTCCCCTTATTTCGGGGAATGTGGAGAGGATTTCCAGTGTATTTGGGCAACTGACCTTGGCAGAGGCATGGGTATACCCATACCAGCGGAGGTAGTAACGGCTCCAACCGTACTTGTAGAACGTGCGGAAGCCTACGTCATATGACCCAGGCGTCCCGTCCTGCCGGGCGCCCTCGAAGCCGCCCTTCTGATGCAGCGCCAAGGCTTCATCACGTATGGTCTCCCAGTACTCCGAAAGCACAGAAAGATCGCGATAGTTGTTTAGGTTTACGTAGGGTCCACGGGCCTTGCGCTTGGTGAATAGATAGAGCAGCGTATTAGGGAGAGCGAACACCGGCCAACTCTTGCGCAAGTACTGCCGCAGGCTGTCGTAGCGGGCCTTGCCACGAAAGCGATAGACGTATGTCATGGCCAGCAGCCACGCCGTTGCTGCGCTTGCACCAGCGATGACGGTCGGAATGAGGGCGTCCATGCCCAGGGCAATCCCGATCATGACCGGCGCGCCTTTCGCCGGGTCCGGGTACTCACCAGAAGCTTCTCGTGAAGCCGATCATGATCGAGCCAACGCCATCAGTATCCTGATCGACCAAGGGGCTATCGCTGATCTCATCGGGCAGCGTGCTGTACTCGACTCGACCCATGAAACGCCATGCTTTGCCGATTGGACGTACGTAAGTGACCCCTACAGAAGGAATCGTCGCGGCATCTGGCTTGTAGTCCAGCACCCCTCGTGCCACTTCTTTGTCCAAGGTGCCGTAGTAGTAGTTGGACATGTCCTTTGAGAGGTGGCTGACTCTGATATGGGGCGTGAGCAAGCCGCCTCCCACCTGGAAGTCGTACCCGTATCGGGCAACAAGTTCGTAGCCTTCGCTGGCACCCGTCACATCGGCCTTTGCCGTGAACTCAAAGTCGCCAGCCGCGGTTGCCCAGTTGGCAGTCAGCCCCATGTCCAGGCTGTCATCGCGGTCTTCGAGAAGCGAGCGATCGATTCCGTTCAGAGCAAGTTGGCGAGTCCCGAAATCCTTCTTCTTGATTCCGTCCATTCTGAGGGCAGCAATCGCATCGAGGCTGAACGTGTCGCCCTTGACCAAGTGCATGCCACCGGAGATTCCTCGGAAGAAGAACCTATCACCTTCGAAGATGATCGGAGGGATCGGATTTATCCGCGTCCCTTCACCGGCATAAGGACTCTCACCGGCTGCAACGCCCAGGCCTAGTCCGAGTTCATAGGGCGGTCGCTCGGAAGAGGAAGTCTCTGCCTTGGCAATCTGGGCAAGGGAGACGGCCGGCACGCCAAGCAGGCAGGCCAGCACAGTAATAGTGGGCTTCATCGAATTGCCTTGTCGTATGTTGAGAGGAGGTGCTCACCATCACGTGGCGGATGCTATTGCCGTCCAGATAGCTGGTGTGGCGGCATCTTGCTCGGGCTACGTCGGTTAAATGTCGTTAACGAGTTCCGGACGCTCCGACGCAGCCATGACATGACGATGGGATTCTCCGCGGCCTGCGCACCCACTGCCGTGGCTGACGTGTTCGTGACGATGGCTGCATGGGAGAGAAAGCGCAGCCAGCGACTTCTGGACCAGCTCCAGCTGCAGTTGGGCGCCTATCCGGATGCGCATATCCAAGTGAAGCAGTTCAAGAACGGCGTGCCCGTCGATGCCCCGATCGAGGTTCGTATTGTTGGGCCAGAGCAATTCGATTCCACTGTGAGAATTGCGGTGTCCGGGTTGCAGGCGACAACCTATCGGGATAGCCGTGGTGATGCGTATCCGGTGATGCTGCGTATGCACTGTGCCGATCGTCCACAACTGGAGGGCGTGCAGAAGATCTGGTTCCAGAGCGAGCTTGATGGCAGCAAGATTCCGCTCGCCCAGATCGCCTCCCCTCGCCTAGAGGCCGGTCCACCTCGAATCGATCGATTCATGCGCGAGCGCATGGTATCCAGATCGGTACATGAGATGCTGGACAAGATCCGCTTGCCTGATGGCTACCAGTTGCAGGCTGGTGGCGAGGTGGAGGCCGCGGAAACGAGTTGGGGTGGCCTGGGCACCGCATCGTTGTTGGCCATCTTCGAAATCATCGCGATTTTGGTGATGGAGTTCGGCAGCTTCCGCTCTACCCCCATCGTCCTGGGTGTCATCCCGTTCGGGGTCGGCGGCGCTATCGTCGCGCTTTGGATCACGGGCTTCCCGTTGTCGTACACGGCGATCCTCGGCTCCGTGGCACTGATGGGTGTCGAAATCAAAAACTCGACCCTATTGGTGGACTTTACCAACGCCGCACGGCGGGCAGACATGCCACTCCAACAGGCCATTGAGCAGGCGGGTGAGCAGCGCTTCCTGCCGGTGTTGCTGACCTCAGTCACTGCGATTGGCGGCCTGTCGCCGCTGGCCATGTCCGATACGGGGCTCTACGCGCCAATGGCAGTGGTAATGATCGGCGGCTTGCTGGCATCCACATTGCTGGCACGCGTGGTGACGCCAGTGATGTACCAGTTGCTACCGCCGAAGGTGGAGACTGCTTGAGGTAAGGCAGGGGGGCTGCATTGCCCCGGCCAGGGTTGGCCGGGGCAGCGAGGCGCTGGCCAACACTCAGACGTCTTTGCCGCTCTCCTCCAGGTCTTTGGCGAATCGCAGCATGAGACGGACCAGATCCGATACGTCCTGCTCGTTCCATGCATCAAAGATGGCGTGTCCGATCCTGGCCCTCGCGATGTCCACCTTGTCGGTCAGCGCCCGGCCTTTGTCCGTGATCACGGAGTCACGCACCCGCTTGTCTCCAGCGCCTGGCTGCCTGCGCACAAAGCCCAGTTCTTCCAGCTTGGCCACTTGGCGGCTCACCGAGGTGTAGTTGCGTCCGACCGCATCGGCCAGCTCGACCACACCAATCGGACCTTGACGCTCAATTCGCACCAAGAGCGGGAACAGTGCGCGTTCCAGCGATATTCCGGCGTCCCGAACGATCTCGGCATCCCGCTGGGGTCGGTTCATCTCCGCAACGATGCTGAGCAGCGCTGAGTGAAGTTCCTTCAATTCGCCAGAATTATGTGCATGTTGCACTCTTTCTTTCTTTGGCATAAGCTTCCCTCAAGATATGTGCATATTACACATAAAGGAGCGGCCGTGAAAGACTCGACTCAGTTGGACGTATTAATCTGCGGCGCAGGCGCGGCCGGTCTCACACTTGCCCTGGACTTGGCTCGACGAGGCGTCAGCTTCCGTCTCGTAGACAAAATCAACCAGCCTTTTGGCGGTTCACGGGGAAAGGCTATTCAGCCCCGGACCTTGGAGGTGTTTGAGGACTTGGGGATCGTCAACCGCATCGCCAGTGTCGGCGGACTCTATCCAGCCGAGCGTAATTACAGCGAGGACGGGAGCTTCAGCGCAGCCGAAGTAGATGCTGAGCTGGCGACGCAATGCTCGACCGAGCCATACAGCAAACCTCTCATGGTTCCTCAATTCCAGACCGAAAGGGTGTTGCGCGACCGCTTGGCCGAACTTGGGCATGCACCAGAGTACGGTGTTGAGCTCACCGAAATTCAACAGGACATCGATGGGGTGAGTACCGTCCTCGTGCGTGATGGCGTCGGCTCGTCCGTCCGCTGCAGCTATCTCGTAGCCTGCGATGGTGGTCGCAGCTTTGTCCGCCGCAATTTAGGCATTGAGTTTCCGGGCAAGACCCTTGGTGTTCGCGCTATCGTCGCTGATGTGACCCTATCTGGCCTGGACCGCACGGTGTGGCATCGCTTCAATGAAGCATCCATGGAGCGTTACGTGTCGCTATGTCCTCTGGCCGGAACCCCGCTGTTCCAGATCCAGGCACCTATCCCGTTGGAAGGAGATGTAGACCTGTCTGCGGAAGGACTGAATGCCATGATCCAGACGAGGACTGGACAAACGCATATTCACGTCAAATCGGTTCAATGGTCCTCGGCGTACTCGATGAATGCTCGCCTTGCAGATCGCTACCGGGTTGGCCGCATCTTCCTGGCTGGCGATGCGGCTCATACGCACCCTCCCACCGGGGGGCAGGGTTTGAACACCAGCGTGCAGGATGCGTACAACCTTGGATGGAAGCTTGCTGCCGTACTGGCGGGCGCGCCAGATGTTGTGCTGGAAAGCTATGAGCAAGAGCGTCGCCCAATTGCTGCGGACATGCTGGGGATGTCTACGAAGCTTCTGGAGGCGGCCAAGAAGGGGGACCTTCGACGGGGCCGTGAAACCAAGCAGCTCGATCTTTGCTATGACGATTCGGTGCTTTTGCAATCGGCGACGGCATCACCTTCATCCATAATCATCTCCGGTAGTCGGGCACCGGACGCATTGCTGGTTGGACAGGCTGGGATGCCTATTCGATTGTTCGAGCTGTTGAAAGGTCCGCACTGGACGCTGCTGGCATGTGGCATAGAGCGAGGTTCGCTGCCGAACTGGTCAGGCGTCAATCTGCATATGATTGGAGAAGAAACCGAACTACTCGACTCCGCCGGTACGTTCGCCAGCGCCTACGGAGTCTCTCGTGGCGACCTGGTGTTGATTCGACCGGATGGCTACATCGGCGCGACTGCGCGCCTGAGCGAGGTCCAGGTGGTCAGTGACTACTTGGCGAACTTTGCAGGGGCCTTGCCCATGACGTGATGGGCAGACCATCTAGGGATCTTGGCGCAGGGCTGTATCCGGTCGATGCCGGTATCGCTCTGCGTCCAGCGCGGCATAGCTGCCCACCCAACCACGCATACGGCGCTCCGACGTGATGCAATGCTATTGCTATCACTTAAGCACGATCGTTGACCTTGCTTCGCCATGCATCCATCAGCGCCCTTCGCAGACCGCAAGCAGCACCTCAGGTCGAAGGGCCTGCCCTCCTTGGGCAGGTCCGCCGGGGCCAGGTTGATGGTGATGCGGCGCTGCGGAAACTCGAACTGCGAGCAGATCAGCGCGGCGCGCACGCGGTCACGCGATTCGCGCACGGCGGTGGCTGGCAGGCCGACGATCTGGGTATGCGGCAGGCCGCCGGTCAGCATCACTTCGATCCGCACCGCAGGGGCGTTGATGCCGACGCGGGCACGGCTGTGGACCAGCGCCAGGCACATGCAGCTTCCAGAAGCATCAAGGAGGCAGCCAGCATGGCCGGGCAGCGGTGCCAGGTCTGTAGGCCAACGCCGTGGCGGTGTGTGGGGCCGGGATCCGTTCCGCCGAGGCGAGGTCGCCAACGCTGCCCCGTCCCGCCACACACAGCGGCTAGACTGGGCCTCCCCCGTGCACCACACCCGTTGATCGAAATGGATATGCAGCACCCCCAGGCCCCGGTCCAACTGATTGCCATCGACATGGACGGCACCCTGCTCAACCCCGCTCACAAGCTCACGTCGCGGGTGAAGCAGGCCATCGCCCGCGCCCGCGCGCAGGGCGTCAAGGTGGTGCTCGCCAGCGGGCGGCCGGTGTCGGGTCTGGCGCCGTTCCTGGACGAGCTGGGCATCGACGGCGATCAGGAGTACTGCATTGCCTGCAATGGTGCGGTGGTGCAGAACCTCGGCACTGGCCAGCGTGTGGTCGAGTACCCGCTCAGCTTCGAGGATTTCCTGTTCTGCGAGCAGGTGGCGCGCGCGCTGGGCATCCACTTCCAGGCGCTGGACGGCCACCGGATGTACACGCCCAACCAGGACATCAGCATCTACACGGTGGCTGATTCGCACCTGTCGCACGTGCCGCTGTCGTACCGCCGGGTGGAGGACATGGACCCGACGATGCAGTTCATCAAGCTGATGATGATCGACGAGCCGGCGGTGCTGGATGCGGCGATCCAGCGCCTGCCCGCCGCGCTCACCGAGCGCTTCGCGGTGCTGAAAAGCGCGCCGTTCTTCCTGGAAGTGTTCGATCACCGCGCGGGCAAGGGGCCGAGCCTGCAGAAGCTGGCCGAACATCTGGGCGTGGATCGCAGCCAGGTGATGGCGCTGGGCGATCAGGAGAATGACCTGACCATGCTGCAGTTCGCGGGCACCAGCGTCGCGATGGGCAACGCGATTGCGGCCGTGAAGGAAGCTGCGCGATTTGAAACCGCGTCCAATGCCGAGGACGGGGTAGCGTTGGCGATTGAACGGTTTGTGCTGCAGGGCGCCTGACGCGCCCTGCCGGAACCACTCCCGCATTTACTACACGGCTGGCGTGTCGCCAGCTTTCTCTTCCAACCCCGCCACCACCTTTTCCAGCGCCTCCAGCTTCTCGCGGGTCTTCAACAGCACCGCACGCTGCACGTCGAATTCTTCGCGGGTCACCAGGTCCAGCTTGCCCAGTCCGGCCTGGAGGGCGTTCTTGAAGGTGGCCTGGAGTTCCTCGCGCGACTGGCGCAGGCCCGGCGGGACCATGTCGCTGAGGCGGCGGGCGAGGTCGTCGAGGTGGTTGAGGTCGATCATGCTGTGCTCCGCTGCGGGGTCGGCGCCTGGGTCGGTGGGACCGGCGCGCGCCCGCACTGATGGGGGGATGCGCCAAGGATAATCCCCCGCGTGCGCGCTGGCATCGGCCGGGTGCATCGCGTTCACCGGGGGACAGGCGTTATCCTCGCTCGCGAGAGACACAGGAGCGGTCGAATGAAGATGGTCATGGCGGTGCTCAAGCCGTTCAAGCTCGATGACGTGCGCGAAGCGCTGGCCGAGCGTGGCGTCACCGGGATCACGGTCACCGAGGTCAAGGGTTTCGGGCGCCAGAAGGGACATACCGAGCTGTACCGCGGCGCGGAGTACGTGGTGGATTTCCTGCCCAAGGTGAAGATCGAGGTCGCGGTCACCGACACCCAGGTCGAGGAGGTGGTGGAAGCCATCGTCAAGGCCGCCGGCACCGGCAAGATCGGCGACGGCAAGGTGTTCGTCTACGACCTGGGCACGGTAGTGCGCATCCGCACCGGTGAACTGGACGCCGACGCGCTGTAAGCACGCCGGCCAGCCGCGCTCAGGCGTGGCCCTTGAACCAGCGGTAGAAGCGCTTCCAGGCCACGCGCACGCCGGCCACCCAGCGTGGATCGGCGACCAATGCGGCCTGGCTGGGCGTGGGCCGCACGCCGGTCAGGCGCTGGCGCATCTTGAGCAGGTTCTTCATGTCGCTGCGGCGCAGCTGGCGCGAGACCGGGTGCACCGGCAGCCAGCGCGGGCTGCGCCAGGCCGAGGTGAAATCGACCAGCACCGGCACCCCGCCACTGACCATCACGTTGGTGCCATGCAGGTCGTTGTGGGTGATGCCGGCCGCATGCAGGCGCGTGAGGGCGTACTGCAGCTGTTCGAACACCTCCACGCCCACCGATTGCGCCGCGCTCAGGGTCTGGCCGGGGATGAACTCCATGCCCAGCGCCAGCCCGCCGATGGTGCCGAGCAGGGCCGGGGCATGCTTCCAGCCGCTCAGTCGCTGCAGGATGCGCGCCTCGCGGCGCACCAGCAGGCGCGCGACCGGGGACAGGGGCGTGCCGCGGTAGCGGGTGTAATCCTTGACCACCGCCTGCTGGCCGTTCAGGCAGGTGCGGTAGACATCGGGTTCGAGCAGGCGCTCGCCGCGCTTGAGCAGCTGCGCGGGGGCGGTGTCGGGCTGACACGGGGAGCAGGGAAGAGTCATGACGTTTCTTGGGCGACCCGGCGGTCGGCGCAAAGCGTCAGGCGTACCGGTGCTGCTACTGGGGATCGGGAAGTACTAAGATTTCGTTAATTTTAGTACTCGGCAGTACACGAATCCACAATTTGTCGGAAAAATGTCGTAACCGGGTGTAGAACAGATTGTCGCGCGCGATGGCGTCGAGACCGTGGCGGCGGCGTGGCGAAGATGGATGTTCTTCTTTTAAATCATGATGTTGCAGTAATTCATGGGCTCGCGCGAAGCGACTGTGCGCCCGGCCATGGCGTCAAACGCACGGCTGGCGGACCTTCGGGGCACATGAACGCGGTGTCGGAGGCGCTTGACCGCAACCGGGCCGGTGCCGACCATAGTCCGGTTGAACACGACATGCGTGGCTCGACCGCACCCGCCGGTACGCCCCCGTCACGCATGGCCCCCTGGATGCAGGCCGGCTCCGGCCGTGCGTCCCCTTTCCCCCCGTTTGGGTTCCGGCCATGGCCGGTGGATGCTCGATGATCAAGATAATCCTGGTGGTTCTGTTCGTGGCGTGCGTGCTGTATGTGCACTACCGCGGCAAGGTGCGTGCGCGCTGGTCGCGGCAGTTGCTGGACCATTCCAGCTTCATGGCCCCGATCAACGTGGTGATGTACGCGTTCTCCAAGGTGCCGACCACCCCGTTCCTGGACCCGGGCAAGGAATTCCCGCAGCTGGAGGTCCTGCGCCAGAACTGGACGATGATCCGCGACGAGGCGCTGGCGCTGCGCGATGCGGACAAGATCGCCGCCTCGAGCACCTACAACGATGCCGGCTTCAACTCGTTCTTCCGGCGTGGCTGGAAGCGCTTCTACCTGAAGTGGTACGGCCCGTCGCATCCCTCGGCCAAGACCCTGTGCCCGAAGACCACCGCGCTGCTGGAGTCGCTGCCGGACGTGCGCGCGGCGATGTTCGCCCAGCTGCCCTCGGGCAGCGAGCTGCGCCCGCACCGCGACCCGTTTGCCGGTTCGCTGCGTCTGCACCTGGGCCTGGCCACGCCCAATGACGATGCGTGCTACATCGTGGTGGACGGGGTGAAGAAGAGCTGGCGCGACGGCGAGTGGATGATGTTCGATGAGACCTACATCCACCATGCGCACAACGAAACCGAGCACGACCGGGTGATCCTGTTCTGCGATATCGCCCGCCCGCTGCACTTCGGCCTGCCGGGGCTGTTCAACCGCGCGGTGGCCGCCACGCTGCTGGCCGGTGGGGCATCGCCGAACCTGCCGGGCGACCCCACCGGGGGCGTCAACAAGGCGTTCGGTGGCGTGTACAAGGTGCGGCTGAAGGCCAAGGCGCTGCGCGAGCGCAGCGTGGTGGCCTACCAGGTGATCAAGTGGGGGCTGGTGCTGGCGGTGATTGCCGGGATCTGGGCGATCTGAGCCCGAAGGATTGTGAGGTTGCCGGCCAGCGGCCGGCACTACCGGAGCAACAAAAAACCCGCGCTGCGAACAGCGCGGGTTTTTTGTTGTCATCCGCGGTGGGTACCGATCATCGGCCTCGGTCGGTACGCCCTTCAGCCCTGAAGGGCTGAAGCCACGAACGGCGGCGTCACCAGCACGCCGGTATGCAGGGCGGCGGTGTAGTACAGCGTGTCGAAGGTCTTGGCGGCCGAATCGGCCTGGCGGAAGTCGAAGCTGCTCTGGCCCTTGCGCGCCAGGGTCACGCTCCACCAGCCGGTCGGGTAGCACGGCTGCGGGAACGGCAGGGTCTTGAACGAACCGAAGCCGGCCTTGCCCATTTCCGTGCGCATTTCGTTGATCAGGTCCAGCTGCATCAGCGGCGACTCGGACTGCTGCACCAGGATGCCGTCATCCTTCAGCGCCTTGAAGCAGCTGGCGTAGAAGGCCTTGTTGAACAGGCCTTCGCCGGGGCCGACAGGGTCGGTGGAATCCACGATCACCACGTCCACGCTGCCTTCCGGGCAGTTGACCATGTAGGCCACGCCGTCATCGAACATCAGTTCGGCGCGCGGGTCGTGGTTGGAATCGCACAGTTCCGGGAAGTGCTTCTCGGCCATGCGGGTGACCTGCTCGTCGATGTCGCACTGGGTCACGCTCTCCACGCCCTGGTGCTTGAGCACTTCGCGCAGGGTGCCACAGTCGCCGCCGCCGATGATCACCACGCGCTTGGGCGCGGCGTGGGTGAACAGCACCGGGTGGCTGATCATCTCGTGGTAGAAGAAGTTGTCCTTGCTGGTCAACATGATGGCGCCATCGATGGTCATCAGGTTGCCCCAGTCGGTGGTCGCGAAGATCTCGATCTTCTGGAACGGCGACTGCACCTCATCCAGCTTGCCCTTCAGGCGGTAGCCGATGGCCGAGCCGGTGCGCTCGAAGTGCTCGATGTACCAGTTGTTGTTGTCAGTCATGGAAAAACGGTCCTGTTCGGAGGGTGAGGAGCCGGGCTGGCGGCACGGGCCGCGTGGCAACAGCCACATCCGGACGGCGTCCCGTTCAGGCTTGGACAAGCTCCGGAACAGGCGCGGGCGCGGATTGTAACGGACCCTTGGCGACACAGGCGTTATCATGCACGCCCTTTTCGCTGTTCAGGCCCACTGAAATGACCGATTGGTCCCTCGACCAAGCCCGTAAGACCTACTCGATTCCGCATTGGGCGGATGGTTACTTCGACGTGGATCCGGCGGGGCACATGGTGGTGAGACCGACAGGCCAGGACGGCCCGGTGGTGTCCTTGCCGACCATCGTGGACGCCGCACGCGCCGCCGGGGCCAAACTGCCGATGCTGGTGCGCTTCCCGGACATCCTGGGCCAGCGCCTGGGCAAGCTGCAGGCCGCCTTCGCGCAGGCCGAGGCCGACTGGGAGTACAGCGGCGGCTACACGGCCGTGTACCCGATCAAGGTCAACCAGCACCGTGGCGTAGCCGGCACCCTGGCCAGCCACCACGGCGAGGGTTTCGGCCTGGAAGCGGGCAGCAAGCCCGAGCTGATGGCCGTGCTGGCGCTGTCGCGCCCGGGTGGGCTGATCGTCTGCAACGGTTACAAGGACCGCGAGTACATCCGCCTGGCCCTGATCGGCCGCAAGCTGGGCCTGCAGACCTTCATCGTGATCGAGAAGCCCTCCGAGCTGAAGCTGGTGCTGGAGGAATCCAAGGCACTGGACGTCAAGCCGGGCCTGGGTGTGCGCATGCGCCTGGCCTCGCTGGGCGCGGGCAAGTGGCAGAACAGCGGCGGCGACAAGGCCAAGTTCGGGCTGTCCCCGCGCCAGCTGCTGGACCTGTGGAAGTCGCTGCGCGACACCGAATACGCCGACTGCCTGAGCCTGCTGCATTTCCACATGGGCTCGCAGATCTCCAACGTGCGCGATATCGCCAACGGCATGCGCGAGGCCACCCGTTACTTCGTGGAACTGTCGCGGCTGGGTGCCAAGATCACCCACGTCGATGTCGGCGGTGGCCTGGGCGTGGATTACGAAGGCACCCGTTCGCGCAGCTTCTGCTCGATCAACTACGGGCTGGCTTCCTACGCCAGCAACATCGTGCAGCCGCTGGCCAACGCCTGCGAAGAGCACGGCCTGACCCCGCCGCGGATCGTCACCGAGTGCGGCCGCGCGATGACCGCGCACCATGCGGTGCTGGTGGCCAACGTGTCCGAAGTGGAACAGGCGCAGGAAGGCCGCGTGCCGGACCAGCACGACGACGAGCCGGCCGCGATCCGCCACCTGCGCGAGATCCATGACGAACTGGACCAGCGCCCGGCCGTGGAGCTGTTCCAGGAAGCCCAGCATTTCCATGCCGAAGGCCTGTCCAGCTATGCGCTGGGCCAGATCGACCTGCCGCAGCGTGCGCGCATCGACGACCTGTTCTATGCCATCGCCCATGCGGTGCGTGCGCGCCTGAGCTACGACGAAAAGAGCCATCGCCCGGCGCTGGACGAATTGAACGAGCGCCTGGTCGACAAGTATTTCGTCAACTTCAGCGTGTTCGAATCGATTCCCGATGCCTGGGCCATCGACCAGGTGTTCCCGATCGTGCCGATCGAGCGCCTGAACGAGCAGCCGGACCGTCGCGGCATCATCGCCGACATGACCTGCGATTCGGACGGCATGGTCAAGACCTATGTCGAGAACGAAAGCCTGGACAGCTCGCTGCCGCTGCACGCACTGAAGTCCGGTGAAAGCTACCGGATCGGCTTCTTCATGGTCGGCGCGTACCAGGAAATCCTCGGCGACATCCACAACCTGTTCGGCGATACCGACGCGGTGGAAGTGCTGGCCGACGCCGATGGCTACGCGATCACCCAGCAGCGCCGCGGCGACACCACCGATGTGATGCTGGATTACGTGGGCTACAGCCTGGCCGACCTGCGTGCGTCCTACGCCGAGCGCGTGGCCGCGGCCAACCTCAGCCCGGCGCGCGCGCAGGAACTGTCCGAGGCACTGGAAGCCGGCTTGACCGGGTACACCTACCTGTCCGACGAGCCGCTGGTGTGATCCAGGCGGTGCCGGGCAACGCTCGGCATGCGCGGGCGCCATGAGCGCCCGCGCGATCTTCCATCTGTGCCTGCACGCGGCCGTGCCCGCGTTGCTGGCCTGGATGTTCTGGCGCAAGCGGTTCCTGTCGGCATGGGTGTTGCTGTTGCTGGGCTGGATCATCGACCTGGACCACCTGCTGGCCGACCCGATCTACGCCCCCAACCGCTGCAGCATCGGCTTCCATCCGCTGCATACCGCCCCGGCCATCGCCGTGTATGCGGGGCTGTGCGTGCCGAAGAAAACCCGGTTGTTCGGCATCGGGCTGATGATCCACATCGTGCTCGATGCCATCGACTGCTGGTGGATGCACCACGCCCGGTAGTGCCGGCCGCTGGCCGGCTCGCGACCCCGCGGCGACCCCGCGGCGACGTCGCGGTTTACCCCGCGGGCAACGTCAGCGTCGCCCGCAGCCCCGGCCGCGTATTGGCCAGCACCAGGCGGCCGCCGTAGCTCTCGGCAATATCGGCCACGATCGCCAGGCCCAGCCCGCTGCCCGGTGCGCGTTGATCCAGCCGTACGCCACGCTCGAGTACGCGCTCCAGTTCCGCCTCGGGCAGGCCCGGACCATCGTCTTCCACGTCGATGCGCAGCTGGTTGCCCACATGCTGCAGGCGGACCCGCACTTCATGCGCGGCCCACTTGCCGGCGTTGTCGAGCAGGTTGCCGAGCATCTCTTCGAGGTCTTCGCGCGCACCGGCGAACAGGCCCTGTGCGTTCGGGTCGTAGGCAAAGCGCAGGTCGCGCTCGGCGTGCACGCGCTGCATCAACATGCACAGCGCATTGATCACCGGTGCGGCCACGGTGCGCTGCTGGCTGTCCGCACCGATGCCGGCGGCCAGGTAGCGGTCGATGCTGGCCTGCATGCGCGCCGTCTCGCTGCGCAGCGTCTGGCGCCAGTCGCTGCCATCGCTTTCGGCTTCGGTGGTGAGCACCGTCAGGGGTGTTTTCAGCGCGTGGGCGAGGTCGGCGGCGCTGCGCCGCGCGCGCTGCATCATGCGCTGGTGGTGGTCGAGCAGGTCGTTGAGCTGCGCCGCCAGCGGTGCGACTTCCTTGACCAGCCCCTGCTGCGGAAAGCGCACGTTCTCGCCATTGCGGACCTGGCCGGCGATGCGGCTGAGTTCGGCCAGCGGGCGCAGCCCGTAGTGGACCTGGGTGACGAGCACCGCGAACCACAGCGCGATCAGCACGGCCAGCGCCAGTGCGGTGCGCTGGCGGAAGGCACTCACCTGCGCATCGAGCGTGCTGCGGTCGGTGGCCACCACCACCCGCAGCGGCATGGGCACGCGCGGCAGCGTTACCTGCTGCACCTGCGCGCGCAGCGGCTGCTGCAGCGGGCCGAGGGTGTCATAGCTGCGTGCCGCGCCGGTCTGCACGGCGGCCGGGATGGACAGGGTTTCATCCCACAGCGAGCGTGACTGGCCCAATGGCTGCCCGGTGCTGTCCTGGATCTGCCAGTAGGAGCCGGAGAACACCCGCTGGTAGCGCTCGTCAGCCAGCTCGCGGCGCAGTTGCACGTGGCCCTGCGCATTGCTTTCAGCCAGTGCCAGCACGGCGATGAGTTCATTGCCCAGGCGCTGGTCCATCGCGGTGCGTGCGGAGCGTTCGAACATCGCGCCCAACCACCACGTGGCCAACGCGGACACCAGCAGCAGCCCCAGGCCGCCGGCCAGCAGCAGCCGGGTGCGCAGCGAGCCGGTGTTCATGGCGTGGCCGACAGGCGGAAACCCTGCCCGCGATGGGTATGGATCAATTCGATGCCGAGCTTGCGGCGGATCCGCCCGATCAGCACGTCCAGGGTGTTGGAGTCCGGGTCGAAACCGGCGTCATAGACATGCTCGCCCAACCGCGAGCGGCTGATGACGATGTCCGGATGGTGCATGAAGTAAGCCAGGATCCGCTGCTCCTGCGGGCTCAGCGACAGGGCGTCGCCGTCCAGTTCGAAGCGGCCGGCGTTGACGTCCAGCACCAGGGGCCCGCACTGCAGCCGCGGGTGGGCGTGGCCGGCGCTGCGCCGGATCAGCGCACGCAGCCGCAGCAGCAGCTCTTCGGGCTGGAACGGTTTGGTCAGGTAGTCGTCGGCACCGGCGTCGAAGCCGGCCAGCTTGTCGTGCCAGCGCGTGCGTGCGGTCAATACCAGCACCGGGAAGTCGCGCCCGGCCTGGCGCCAGCGCTCGATCACGCTCAGCCCATCCAGCCCCGGCAGGCCGAGGTCGACCACCGCCGCGGCGATGTCCTCGATCTGGCCCTGGTACTCGGCATCGCGCCCTTCGGCGCTGTGCACCACCACATAGCCGGCCTGCTCCAGCAAGGTGCACAGGCGGCTGGCCAGCGCGGCATCGTCCTCGGCAAGCAGGATCCGCATCAATCTTCTTCCATCTTCAGCAGGCGTCCGCTGCGGGCATCATAGTCCAGCTCCATCACCACGCCATTGGGGCCGAGGATCTCGATCTCGTACTTGCCATCGTCCAGCTCCACTTCCACCAGCTGGCCCGGGTAGCGCCGCAGCGCATCGGCCACCACCTGCTGCAAGGGCACCAGCTTGCCCTGGCGCACCGCCTGGCGCACGGCCTCCTGCTGGCGCGCGCCGCCGTCGAGCACGCGGGTGGCGTCCTGCGGGGAGGTGCTCAGCAGCAGGGGCAACAACAGCGACAGGACAGACATGTGCACGCGAGCTCAAAAGGGATGTGAACGGTATACGCGCGTTGTTTAAACAGTGTCTAACAAGGGCGCTCATGGTCCGGTTAGGTCGGCTTGCCAGACTGGCGGCGCCGGGATCCTCCGGTCCCCCTACTGGAGCACCCCCATGAACACGCTGATGATTGCCGCCGCCCTTGCCGCCGCCCTGGTGGCCACCCCTGCCGTCGCCGCCGACCTGTCCGCCGCCCAGGTGCAGGCCAAGCTGAAGGCGGCCGGCTACACCCAGGTGCACGAACTCGAGCGCGATGACGGGCTGTGGGAAGCGGACGTGAGCCGCGCCGATGGCAGCTTCGAGGAAGTGATCATCGACCCGGCCAACGGCGAAATCTTCGACCCGCGCAGTGGCCGCACGCTGCTCGATGCCGGGCAGATCCTGGCGCTGGCCGACAAGGCCGGTTTCCGTCAGGTCGAATCGTTCGAGCGCGATGGTGCGACCTGGAAGCTGGAAGCCCGCAACGCGCGCAACCAGCGCGTGGACGTGCGCATGAGCGGCCACGATGGCCGGGTGCTGTCGAGCAAGCGCGACGGCTGGTGGGACTGAGCCCCAGCGCAGCCTGCAATGCAGAACGGCCGGGTTGCCCCGGCCGTTTCAGTGTGACGCCTTACCAGCCGGCCGGCGGCGGGTAGTCCCAGTAACCGGGTCCGCGACCGTAACCGCCATAGCCACCATAACCGCCATACGGGCCGTAGAAACCAGGGCCCTTGCCCTCGCTGACCCGGATGTTGAGGTTGAGGTTGTGGGTCTTGCCCTCGTCGGTGGTGTAGTTCTTGTTGAGGTTCAACTCGGCGGCGTTGTAATGGGTGTTGCCGAAATTCTTGGCGTAGCCGATCCCGGTGGTGACGCTGCCGTTGACCCGCAGCTTGTCGTCGGTGACGGTGGCGATGCCATTGGCCGCGCCGCGGTCGCTGACCCGGCGGCCGCTCTTGTCACCATAGAAGGTGCCCGGCGGATCACCGCGCAGCGAGGCATCGCCCAGGTACTGCATCGGCGCCGGCGGCAGTGCCAGGTTCAGATCGGTGGCCGACTGCGGGCCGGTGGCACCGGCTGCGGACTGGGCCAGGGCGACGCCGGGGGCCAGCAGGCACAGCAGCAGCGATAGCGAGCGGATCATGAGGGGCTCCGGGACGGGCGGGCAGCAGGCAGGCGGCTGACAGCGCTGACGCTAGCAGCTGCTGTTTGAATGATGCCTGTCATGGCACCGCTGACCCCCGGAACTTTACCCCAGGCGGCCAAACCCGAACAGCGCGGCCAGCGGATGGCGGCGGCGCTCGATCGTGGCCCGCAGCAGCCCGGCGCCGATCATCGAATAGGTGATCCCGTTGCCGCCGTAGGCCATGGCGAACAGTACCCGGGGCCCCCATTGCGGGTGCGGGCCGAAGAACGGCAGCCCATCGGCGGTTTCGGCGAAGGTGCCACCCCAGGAAAACGCCGGTTGCAGCGGCAGCTGCGGGAACAGCCGGGCCACCTGCTTCATCAGCGTGGCCGCCTTGGCCTGGACCCGGCGGTCGCGGCGCGCCGGGATATCCACCGCGTCGTCCTCACCGCCCACCAGCAGGCGATGGTCGCCGGTGCTGCGCAGGTACAGATACGGCCGCGCCGACTCCCACACCATGGTGGTGGTCAAGGCGCCCAGCAGCGCCGGGTCGATCGGGTCGGTGATGAAGGCATAGCTGCTGCGGTTGCGTGCCACCTTCTGTTGCAGCCAGTGCTGGCCCGCATAACCGGTGGCCAGCACCACCTGCCGGCAGCGGATCCGCGCGCCGTCGACGGTGGTGGCCGTCACCCCGCGCGGGGTGGGGGTGAGAGTCTGCAGCGTGGTGCGGTCGTAGATGCCGCTGCCTTGCTTCTGCAGCCGCATCAGCAGCCGGTAGGCGAGTTGATAGGGATCCACCCGCGCCGCCAGCGCACTGAGGATGGCGCCGGGGGCGTCGATGCCGAACGCATCCTGCAGCGCATCGGCCTCCAGCCAGCGCACGTCGAAACCGTGCCGGTGGCGCAGCGCGAATTCCTCCTGCAGCACCGCGTGGTGGCGCCGTTTGCTGGCGTAGTACAGGCTCTGCATGGGATGACAGTCCACCCCGGAGAAGCCGCGGGCCACGGCGCGCAGCGCGGGAATCGCCTCGGCGCAGGCACGGTAGGCCAGCAGCGCATTGTCCAGCCCGAACTGCTGCGCCAGATCGACCAGATGGGTGTCGATCTCGTACTGCAGCAGCGCGGTACTGGCCGCGGTGCTGCCCCAGCCGATATCGCGCTGTTCGATCACCGCCACGTCGTGGCCGTGCGCGTGCAGTTCGTTGGCGATCAACGCAGCGCTGATTCCGCCGCCCACCACCAGCACCTCGCACTGCAGGTCCTGCCGCAGTGGCGGGAAGGCGTGCATCAGCCCATTGCGCACGGCCCAGAAGGGATACCCGCTCTTGAGGTCCATGCCGGTCAGGCCGTGGGCCGGCCGGTGTGCGGGGTCTGGATCAGCGCGGTCAGGTCGAAGCCCTGTTGCCGCGCCTGCGCCAGGTAGTGCGCCTGCACGGTGCTGTCGAGCGTGGGGGTGCGTGAGAGCAACCACAGGAACTTGCGGTCCGGGCTGCCCACCAGCGCCACGCTGTAGTCCGGCGCCACCTGGATCACCCAGTAGTCGCCCTTGGTGAAGGGGATCCAGCGCAGGCCGCGGGGCAGGAAGCTCACCGCCAGCCGCGCGCTGTCGTGGTCCAGCGCACAGGCCTCGCCTTCGGCTTCCTCGATCTGATCGCCCAGCCGGCAGCGGTTGAGCACGGCCACGTGGCCGTTGTCCTTGAGGCTGTAGTGCGCGGACACATCGGTGCAGTCCTCCGGTTCGTGCTTCATCGGCAGGCGGGCGATCTCATACCAGGTGCCCAGGTAGCGGGGCAGCTTGAGGTCGTGCACGGTCTTCAGTTCGGCGTGTGTGTTCATCGAATGCGCGGTGGGAAGGTCCACGCCACGATGCCCCACGGCACTGCCATGGGCGGGTGAAGCCCGGGCGAGGGCGGTGTCGAGAACGCTGCGTTGCCGGCACGTCATCGGCCGGCCATGGGCGCGGCGCTATGCTGGGCGCAGGCGGACCGCAGGTCCGTGTCGCTCTCCAGGAGGTGCGGTGATGTATCAGGTGATTCTGCTCAAAAGCGAAACCGGTTTTGCGCGTGCGCAGTGGGAATCGGTGGAGGACGTGGTCGAGCACGAGGGCGTGACCTACTCGTTGCGGGCCGGCCCGCGCCAGCCCCTGCCCACCGACCATGCCTGGGACCCGATCGCGGTATACGCGCCGGACGAGATCAGCGAGGAAGAGTTCCAGGACTGGTACATGGGCCTGCAGCCGCAGGTGGAAGAACTGCGCCTGAAGTACTGAGGCCCTGCCGCCCCCGCATACCCGTTCTGGACAGAGGCGGGTTTATAGTTCGCAGCAGGCGCGGTGGTCCGCGCGAACCCAGCGGTGCGCGCTTGTCTTTCCGTCTTTTCTCTTCCCTGCTGCGGCCGCTGGTCGGGCTGCTGCTGTGCGCTTGGCTGGGCGCGGCCCCGATGGCGTTTGCCCAGGGCGACGATGCCGCCGCGCTGGATCCGACCGCGCAGCTGGCCCAGGCAGACAAGGACCTCAAGGCGATCCGCAGTTCGCTGGACGATGCCGACACCCCGGACACCCTCAAGGACCTGTCCGACCGGGCGCTGGCGGTGCAGCGCGATGCCGAAGCGGCGCAGTCCGGCCTGGAGCCGGAGCTCAAGCAGCTCGATACGCGCCTGTCGCAGCTGGGCGAGGTGCCCGAGGGGACGGTCGAGGCCCGTGAGCTGGCCCAGCAGCGCAAAGGCCTGAACCAGCAGCGTGCCGATATCGCCTCGGCGGTGGCGCGCTCCAAGCTGCTGGCGGTGGATGCCAAGCAGCTCGTCACCGATATCGAGAAGATGCGCGTCTCGCAGTTCAGCGAAGAGCTGGCGCGCAAGGTGAACTCCCCGTTGTCACCGTCGCTGTGGCGCAAATTCGCCACCGACGTGCCGGCTGACTTCCAGCGCTTGGCCGCGCTGTACCGCCAGGGCGAAACCACCGCGCGCAAGGCGATCGACCAGCACGGCTGGGGTGCGCCGTTGACCGGCCTGGTGCTGGCGTTGCTGATGTTCTTCCCGCTGCGGCTGTGGCTGCGCGCGCTGGGCCGCCGCTATGCGGCCTCCGAGCGTGCCCCGGATGGGCGGCTGCGCCGTTCCGGGCTGGCGGTATGGTTGCTGGCGGTGGGTACGCTGCTGCCGGGCTTCGCCGCCGTGGTGCTGGTGGCGTCGCTGGAGACGATCGGCGCGATTCCACCGCGCTTGCAACAGCTGGCCCTGCATTTCCAGGTGGCCACGTTCGTGGCGGCGTTCATCACCGCGCTCAGCGCGTGCCTGCTGGTGCCCAAGCGGCCGTCGTGGCGGTTGCTGACCCTCGATGACAGCGCGGCCTGGCGGCTGCGCAAGTACGCCTGGGGTGCGGCCGGGCTGACCTTCTTCGGCATCCTGCTGGTGGAAATCAACCGGGCCTCGCGCACCAGCGCGATCACCACGGTAGCCGTGGACGGGCTGATCGCGCTGACCTACATGGGCCTGATCATCGCCATCCTGGTCTCGCTGGCGCGGCTGCACCGGCGCCAGGCCGCCGAGGCCGAGGCACGGCTGGAGGCGCAGGCGCACTCCGACGGCAAGGCCAAGGGCCCGCAGCGCCGCAGCGGCTGGATCGTGCTGGCGCGCCTGGCCGGTCACCTGGTCGTTGGCGCGGCGGTGATCGCCACCCTGCTGGGCTATCTGAATTTCGCCTTGTTCGTGGCCCAGCAGTTGGTGTGGGGCGCGGTGGTGCTGCTGGCCGCCTCGCTGCTGCTGAAATTCGCCGACGACCTGTCCACCTGGATGCTGTCGCCGGTCAGCCGGATCGGGCAGAGCATCGTGCTCACCACCGGGCTGAGCGAGGCCCGGGTGGAGCAGGCCGGGGTGCTGTTGTCGGCGGTGCTGCGCATTGGCGTGATCGTGCTGGCGGTGCTGGCGCTGGCCGCCCCGTTCGGCAACCTCAACGCCTTCTTTGGCAGCCTGGACTCGATCAGCAAGGGCCTGACCATCGGCAGCACCACGCTCAAGCCGAGCGACGTGCTGTATGCGGTGTTCGTGTTCGTGGTGGTCTGGGCGGTGATGCAGGCGTTCCAGCGCTGGCTGACCGATACCTACCTGCCCAAGACCGAACTGGACGCCGGTGCGCGTAACTCGATCAGTACCGTCACCCGCTACCTGGGCATCATCGCGGCGGTGCTGTGGGGGCTGACGGCACTGGGCATCGGCTTTGAGAAGCTGGCGCTGGTGGTGAGCGCGTTGTCGGTGGGTATTGGCTTCGGCCTGCAGGCGATCACCCAGAATTTCGTGTCCGGCCTGATCCTGCTGGCCGAGCGACCGGTGAAGATCGGCGACTGGGTCAAGCTGGGCGACCAGGAAGGCGACATCAAGCGGATCAGCGTGCGTTCGACTGAAATCCAGGTCGGCGACAAATCCACGTTGATCGTGCCCAACTCCGAACTGATCACCAAGACCATCCGCAACATGACGATGGGTAACGCGCAGGGCCGCATCCAGATCCAGTTCACGGTGCCGCTGAGCACCGACCCGGCGGCGGTGCGGCAGATCCTGCTGGATGCCTATGCCGAGCACCCCAGCGTGCTGGCCGAGCCGGCCGCGTCGGTGTACATCGACTCGATCGCCAATGGGCAGATCGCGATCAACAGCTTCGCCTACGTCTCCAGCCCGCGCGCGGTGTACGGCGCGCGCAGCGACCTGTACTTCACCATGCTGCAGGCCTTCGCCACGGCCGGGATCGCACTGTCCTCGCCGACCGATATCCATCTGGTCCGCGATCCCACAGAAGCGCCCAGCACGTAGCCGGTAGTGCCGGCCGCTGGCCGGCAATCGCGCGGTGGCGACAGGGTCGGGAGCCGGCCAGCGGCCGGCATGACCGCTGCATCAGCCGCGGTTGCCGCGCCGCGACGGCACCAGCGCGAAGGTGTCCACGGCCAGCTTCTCGGCATGGTTCAACCAGGCGCGGATCTCCAGGTCATCCACTTCGTGGTCCAGCCCGACCGGCACGTTGATGCGGCCCTGTGCATCAGGCTGTACCCATTGCTGGGCCACCACTACCTTGCGCTGCGAGGACACCGCCTCGATCCAGAAGCCGCGGTCCGGGGACTGTTTGGCCACCAGTTGCAGCATGTATTGCCCAGCGCGGGTGCGGCGGCCCTTGGCCGTGATCATGTGCGCCTGGCGGATGCTTGGGCGCGGCCCGGTGGTGTGATCCAGCGGCGCATCCACGGCGATGCCGCCGCGCAGCTGGTCATCGCGGAACAGCTTGATGCCGTTGTCACGGTTGACCAGCATCGCGCACCAGTCGCCGTCGGCCGAACCATCCTCGAAGGCGGTGCAGCGATCCACATAAGCCAGGGTATTGGCCGGGTCGGCCAGGTCGAACTGCTTGGAGGTGTTTTCCAGGTACACCGATTTCAGGTCCCACTGCTTGTCGTATTCCAGCAGTACCGGCGGCTGCACGTGCTGCAGGCCGATCACCACCTGGTTGTCGTCATCGATCCGCAGCTGGCGGGTTTTGTCGCCCAGCCACAACGAGCGTGAGAACGCCAGGTAACGCGGGTAATCCTTGCCGTTGTCGCGGAACGCGGCGGCACTGGCGCTGTCCGAGCGTTCCGGGTGCAGCAGCGAGCGGCCGAAGCCGATCGCATCGATGGCTGGGTCGAGCAGGCTGAGCAGGGTGGCACCGGAATCCAGCGTGGAGCCCGCGCTGGCCGCAAGCTGGCGCGGCGCGATGTCCTTGCCCAGGAACAGCAGCAGGTTCTCGCGCTTCTGCGTGGCCAGCACCTGGCTGAGGTCGTTGGGCATGGCCAGGTGGTCGGAGGCGATCACGATCAGGGTGTCTTCGCCATACGGGCTGGCCTGGATGCGCTCGACCAGCCGCGAGATCAGGCCATCGGTGCACTTGAGTGCGTTGAGCAGGCCGACGTTGCCGTACTGGCTCTGGTAGCGGGTGCGCTTGCAGGCCACCGGCAGATGCCCAGCCGGATGGTGGGTGTCCATGGTCAGCGTGGTCAGCATGAACGGCTGGTCCCGCTTGGACAGCTGCATGAAGCGGTCGTAGGCCTTGTCCAGCAGCACGTCGTCATGCACGCCCCAGGTGGAGAAGTGCGAGCGGGCGATCTTCTGCTGCTTGAACCAGGCCAGGTCATCCACGGTGTCGTAGCCGTGCGTGGCCAGGAACTGGCCCTTGCCGGCAAACAAGCCGTTGGCGCCGCCCAGGTAGTGGTTGGTGTAGCCCTGCTGCTTGAGGTAATCGCCCAGGCACACGGCCTCGGGCAGGAAGCTGGCCATCCGGCCCATGCTGTTCTCATCGCCCTGCGCGGTGGTCAGGGGCACGCCGCACATCGAGGACACCAGCCCGGCGATGGTCCAGCCACCGCCTTCGGCCGAGACCAGCCCGCGCACGTCCAGCGCCTGCCCGGCAAGCCGGTTCAGGTTGGGCATCAGGCCGGGGAAGGTGGCTTCGTCAAGATAGGTGCGTTCCAGGCTTTCGCCGTAGATCCACACGATGTTGCGCGGCTTGCGCAGCGGCTGCTGGGGCACCCGGTATTCGGGGGCGACCATGCTGTAGTCGACCGGTCGCGTCTGCTGGTACAGGCGCTGGCCATCGGCATACAGCGGACTGACGGCGATGGCCAGCAGCCACACCGCCAGGAAACCACCAAACACGGCTTTACCAGGGCGATTGCCGCGCCAGCGCGGCGTGCGCGCCAGGGCCAGGGGCAACAACGAGACCAGCAGCAGCACGATGAAGCCGGCGATGTAGCCCTTGAAGTCGGCAATCCCGGCACCTTCCATTTCGGTGCCCAGGTGATACAGCGTGGCCGCATTCAGGCCATCACCGGAGAGCTTGTTGATCAGCCACCACGTACTCAGTGCCAGCAGCAGCACCGTCATCAACCCTGCCTTCCACCATATCCACCGGCTGGATGCGAGCAGCAACCAGGTGAGCAGCAACAGCGACAACAGCAGGATCCAGAGCATAGGCGGTTTCGGCAGCGGAGACAGGTGGTGATGGACGCCATGACAGCGTGATTCCCATCCGACCGGTTGCCACAAGCACACCTGCATGACAAGCCGATGACCCGATCATGCATGCACGAACCTGACTGAAATGTTTGTTGAAAACGTGCGTCGATGTCCTACAACGCATCGTCTTTCATGGTGTAAAACGAGCGTGAAGAAATGCTGCGGATGTTGCGCCGCAGGGCTGGATTCAAGTGGTTTTGTGAATGCGCGAACACATGCGCTACATCAGCGATGCCCGCGTTCTTCCTTCGAGCGTGCACGACGATCGAACAGCAGCGCACTCAGTACGATGCCAAGCCCCAGCACCACGCCGATCAACATCAGCGTCATCGCGATCGCCGGATAGCCGAACAGATGCCAGCCGGTGTCGACCTTCATCATCATTGCCGCGGCAAGAATCAACGCCGCGGTGACGATACCGGCGGACACGCGGTTGGCGATCTTCTGCAGGTTCTCCATCAGCCGCGATTCTTCCAGCCCGGTCACCTTCATCTGCAGGCGGTTCTCGGCCAGCAGCCCGAGGATCTCCGACATCTTGCGCGGGCCTTCGCGCAGCAGCTGCTGGATCTCCATCGCCTCACTGGCGAGGTTGGCCGAGGACAGCGATTTTTTCAGGCGCGCGCGCATCACATGCTGCAGTTGGCGCTCGACGATGCGCCGCGTGTCCAGCTCCGGCGACAGCAACCGGCACACGGTTTCCAGATTGAGCAGCGCCTTGCCGAGCAGGCTCAGCTCCGGCGGCGTACGCAGGCCACTGGCGGTGGCGATGCGGACCAGATCGAGCACCACGCGGCCTTCGGAGTAGGTGGTGTTGGCCGCATAGCGCGCGATCACCTGACCGGTTTCGCGCAGATAGCGCTCCTCGTCGAATGACTCCAGGCGCGTGCTGATGCCGATGATCTCGTCGGCCACTTCCTCGCCCCGGCCATCGACGGCGGCGAACAGCAGCTTCAGCAGGCGCTCGCGCAGCCGCGGTGGCATGTGCGCGACCATGCCCAGGTCGAAGATCGCCAGTCGGCCCTGCGGAGTGACGCGCAGGTTGCCCGGGTGCGGATCGGCATGGATCTCGCCGTGCACGAAGATCTGGTCGAGGTAGCCGCGGATCAGCGCGGCGGCCAGTGGTGCCATCGATTGTTCGGTGCGGCGCACGTCGGGGATCATGTCCACGCGCACGCCGTGGGCCATTTCCATGGTCAGCACGCGGTGGCTGCAGAAATCCCAGATCGGCTGCGGCACCCACAGCGGCTTGAACGGCTTGAGGTGCTGGCCGAAGCGCTGCAGGTTCTCCGCTTCGGCGTGGTAGTCCAGCTCCTGCATCAAGGTCTTGGCGAACTCGTTGAGCCAGTCGCGCAGACGCACGCGGCGGCCCACCTGGGTCAGGTGATCGGCGGCCAGCGCGAAGCTGCGCAGCACCTCCAGGTCCGAGCGCAGCTGCGCGGCTACTTCCGGCTTCTGCACCTTGACCGCCACATCGCGGCCGTCGTGCAGCTGTGCGCGGTGCACCTGGGCGATCGAGGCGCAACCCAGCGGGACCGGGTCGAAACTGGCGAACAGCTTGGACACCGGCGCACCCAGCTCCTGTTCGATGATGGTGTAGATGCGCTCGACGGGAATGGGCGCCACCTTCTCCTGCATGCGTTCCAGCGCGGTGGCGAACTCCACCGGCACCATGTCCGGGCGCGTTGAGAGCATCTGCCCGAGTTTGACGAAGGTGGGCCCCAGCGCTTCCAGGTCGGTGACGAACTGCTCCGGGTTGCCCTCCGGCGGCAGCTCGTGGATCGCGCGAGCGTCCAGGTTCATGCCCGAGAACACCCCGGAATGACGGTAGCGCAGCAGCAGGCGCAGGATCTGGCTGCGGCGGTTCATGCCCTTGACCAGCGAGGGTGAACCGGGGGGGACGGGCGTGGTGTTCAAGCAGTGCTCCGGGACGACGTCGCTGGCAGTGTGGCCGGGCCGCGGTGGTGGGGTGGTGAATCCGCCGCCATCTACCGCCCGGCCCGCCGGATAGGTCAGAATCCACGCTCCCGTAGGATCTTTGGATAGCCATGGCCGGTGCCAGCCTGTTTGCGTTGCTCGATGACATTGCCACGCTGTTGGACGACGTGTCGGTCCTGACCAAGGTCGCGGCCAAGAAGACCGCCGGCGTGCTCGGCGACGATCTGGCGCTGAATGCGCAGCAGGTCACCGGGGTCAGTGCCAATCGCGAACTGCCGGTGGTGTGGGCGGTGGCCAAGGGCTCGCTGGTCAACAAGGCGATCCTGGTGCCGGCCGCGCTGGCCATCAGCGCGCTGGAAGCCTGGCTGCGGGGGCGTGGCTATCCCATTCCGATCGTGGTGCCGCTGATGATGATCGGCGGCGCATTCCTGTGCTTTGAAGGCGTGGAAAAGCTGGCGCATCGCTTCCTGCATTCGCCCGAAGAGGACGAGCAGCACAAGGCCGAGCGGGTCAAGGCGCTGGCCGATGAGAAGGTCGACATGGTGGCCTGGGAGCAGGACAAGGTGAAGGGCGCGGTGCGTACCGACTTCATCCTGTCGGCGGAGATCATCGTGTTGTCGCTGGGCGTGGTATCGGCCGCGCCGTTCCTCAACCAGGTCACCGCGCTGGTGGTGATCGCGCTGGCGATGACGGTGTTCGTCTATGGGCTGGTGGCCGGCATCGTCAAGCTTGACGATCTGGGCCTGTACCTGTCGCGCAAGGGCGCCGCGCTGGCCGCACTCGGCCGTGGCCTGCTGATCACCGCGCCGTGGCTGATGAAGTTCCTGTCGGTGGCCGGTACCGCGGCGATGTTCCTGGTCGGCGGCGGCATCCTGGTGCACAACGTGCCGGCGCTGCATCACTTCATCATTGAACTTGGCGGTGAAGGCCGCTGGGGCTGGCTGATCACCGCGCTGGGCAACGTGGTGGTCGGCCTGGTGATCGGTGCGATCGTGCTGGCCGCGGTGACCGGGTTCCAGAAGCTGCGCGGCGGCAAGCCCGCGCACTGAGGCCACTCACCGGGTGGGGCGCGGTCAGCCCGCGTCCCACTCGCGCAACGCCTGCAGTTCGGCACGGGCGCGGGTAAGCCGGCGTCCGGACAGGATGTCGATGGCCTGCTGCAGCCGTGCCGAATCCGGATCGCGGCGTACCCAACGCCGTGCCAGCAGCAGCAAGGCCGTCATCAATGCCGCACCGGCCACCAGCGAGATCAGCAGCCAGCGTGCGGCGTACTGCGACAGGTCCACGCCCCACGCCTGCCAGAACAACAACACCGGCACGGACAGCCACAACCAGCACCACGGCAGCCCCAGCAGCAGCTCGCCCAGTGCGGTCTGCCAGCGCAGCGCAGCCAGGTGCCGCGACTGCGCCAGCACCGGCTGGTCGGGCTGCAGCTGCTGGCGCAGACGCAGCCGGGCCACGCTGGCGATGATCACCGCGATGCAGTAGCCGTGCAGGGCGAGCGCGCTGAGCAGGACCGCCAGCGGTGGCCGCTGCCACCAGACGCTGCCGCAGTAGATGGCCAGCGCCAGCCAGAACACCAGCTGCAGCCCCTGCATCAGCCCAAAGCCGGACAGCTGCCGGTGCAGGGCGTTGTGGTGTTGGCGCCAGGCCTGCAGGGCCACCGCGTCGGTGTCGCTGGCATCGTCGTCGCGTTGTGCCCAGAGCTGTTTGAGCGGATCGGTGTGCATGGCCGTGGCCTCAGGGGGAGGGGACATCGAAACGGGCGCGCAGGGCCTGGCGCAGGCGGTGCAGCCGGGTGGAGACGTTGGCGCTGCTGATGCCCAGGATCTCGGCGATCTGGCGATGGTCGTGGTCGTCCAGGTGCAGCAGCATCAGGGCGCGGTCCAGCGGTGGCAGCTGCCGGATCGCCGCTTCCAGCTGGCGCAGCGCATGGCGCTGCTCGGCGGAGGCATCACCCCCGGCCGGCAGTGCGTCCTCGTCCAACGGGGCGTGGTGGCGCTGGCGTACCTGGTGTCGGCGCAGCTGCGAGATCGCCACGTTGAGCGCCACCCGGTACAGCCAGGTTGAAAAGCGCGCACGGGCCGGATCGAAGCTCTCAAACGCCGCCCAGGCCTGGATGCTGATGTCCTGGACCAGGTCCAGGCGCTCCTCGGCATCGTGGCAGTAGCCGCGCGCGACCTTCAGTACGATGCCGCGGTGCTGCTCCAGCAGCGCGCTGAAGCGCTGGCGGGAGTCGAGTTCGGCGGTGGTGGTGGTCAGGCCCATGCAGAAGTGATTCGCACCGGCGTGGCCGATATCACAGACCGGTTCAGCGCGGCGGCTCGGCGGCATGGACGCGGTTCTTGCCGACCCGCTTGGCCGCATACAGCGCGGTGTCGGCGCGACGCAGCAGCGCATCGCCCGCCTCACCCGGCTGCCATTGCGCCACCCCGGCGCTGAAGTGCACCGGCACCCGCTGTTCGTCCAGCGACAGCGGCCGCTGCGCCAGTGAGCGCTGCAGCCGTTGCAGGGTGGACATGCTGTCAGCGGCCGGGGTTTCCGGCAACAACAGCACGAATTCGTCGCCGCCGATGCGCGCGATCGCATCGCTGCTGCGCAGGTGCAGCTGGCACACCGCCACCAGGTGGCGCAGCACCGTGTCGCCACCGGCGTGGCCGTGGCTGCTGTTGGTCTGGTGGAAATCGTCCAGGTCGATCAGCGCCAGCGCCAACGGGTGCCCGTGGCGGCTGGCACGGGCCAGCTCGCGTTCCAGCAGTTCATCGAAGCCGCGCCGGTTGAGCGCGCCGGTCAACGGATCGGTACGCACCAGCCCGCTGACATCGCGCAGTTCCTGTTCAAGCTCGGCGATGCGCTGTTCGGCCTGCTCGACCTCGCGCCGCGCATTGCCGAGATGGTCGCGGGCCTGCAGCGCCTGCTCCTGCACGCGGCCGGTGTCCTGCAGCACGTCCTGCAGCAGCTGGTTGAGGTCGGCGATGCTGCGCGCCTCCTTCAGGGCCAGCGCATAGCTGCTGATGCGGTCGTGGTACTCGCCGGTGCTGACCGCCATCCCGTCCAGGCGCTCGATGAAGCCGCCCATCAGGCCTTTCATCGCCGCCTTGGATTCGCTGATGCCCTGCTTGAGCAGGCCCTGCTTGTAGATCACCTCGCGCAGGTTGGCGCGCGCCTGCTCGACCGAATCGCGGTCCAGCGGCCCGCCGATCAGTTCGCGCACGGCATGCACCTGGCCGTGCAGCCAGCTGCTGTCATCGAGCAGCTCGCCGATGTTGTCCAGCAGCAGGTCGAACAGGCTCAGCAGCAGTTCCTGCTGTTCCTGCCAGCCATCGCTGCGCACCCCGATCTGGTGCGACAGCTCGCGCAGGCGCAGCTCGAGCGGCTGCAACGGCTGGCCGGGGTGCCACTGGTGCAGCGCGGCGGCGATCTGCGCCGGCTCTTCCTTCAGCTCGGGCATGTTCTGCAGCAGGCTGGCCACGGTCACCCCGAGGGTATGCCGCAGCAGCTCGCGCAGGCGCAGGCTGTCGGGTTGGCCGTCGGGGCTGTCCTGTTCGATGGTGCGGATGTACTTGTCGATCAGCTGGCGCATCGCCCGCCCGTAGCTGACCCAGTCCGCGCTGCGCTGCGCCGACTGCAGGCGCAGGCCCATGTCACCCAGTTCCCCGGGCAGCGTGGACATGCCGTTGGCGAAGGCGGCCAGCAGCGGCTCGGGTTGCTCGATCCCGGCGAACAGGCGCTGCAGCATCGCGCTGGAGCCGCCCTTGGGCCCGGCGGCCGGGGCCGGGCTGTCCTCCACTGGCCGTGTGGCCGAGGCCCGTCGCGACAGCAGCCGGCCCACGGCGGTGCCGGGGCTGGGGGAGGCGTCGTGCGGCTCGGTCATGCGGCGGGTCCTTGGCAGAGCATGGCCGCGGGGGCCGGTGGAATGAACAGTGCGAACAGTATCGGCGCGGACCGGTCCGGCTTGAACCGGCCCGGCCATGGCAGGATGGTAGTCAGGTTGAGGGCAGGAGCGTGCGATGAAAGTGATGCTGGTAGGGGCAACCGGACTGGTCGGCGGCCACGTGCTGCAGCAGCTGCTCGACGACCCCCGCTGCGATGCGGTGGTGGCGCCCACCCGGCGGCCGCTGGCCCAGCACGGCCCGGCGCTGCTGAACCCGGTGGTCGATTTCGCCGCGCTGCCCGAAAACGCGCGCTGGTGGGCGGTGGATGCGGTGATCTGCGCGCTCGGCAGCACGATCAAACAGGCCGGCAGCCGCGAGGCCTTCGCCCGCATCGACCACGACTACCCGCTCGAGGTGGCGCGGTTGGCGCAGTTGCACGGCGCCAGCTGCTTCGTGCTGAATTCGGCGATGGGCGCCGACCCTGCCTCGCGGATTTTCTACAACCGGGTCAAGGGCGAACTGGAGGCCGACCTGCGCCAGCAGGGCTGGTCCTCGCTGACCCTGGTGCGCCCGGGGCTGATCGGTGGTGAGCGTACCGAGCGCCGCGCCGGTGAACACGTGGCCAGCCTGGTGCTGGGCGTGCTCGGCCCGGTGCTGCCGCGGCGGTACCGGATCAACCCGGCCGATTTGATCGCCGAGACGATGGTGGAAGCAGCCTTGAGTCCCGCGCCGCGGGTGCGGGTGATCGGTTCGGCGGAGCTGGTGCAGAGCTAGCGGAAACACGCCGCACTTTCCAAACGACAACGGCCACCTCGCGGTGGCCGTTGTCGTTGCGTTGTTGCCTGCCAACCAACGGTCGGCAGCTACCGGATCAGCTGGCCAGGGCCAGGTCATCCATCATCGCGCGCAGGAAGCGGGCAGCTTCGCCGCCGGTAGCAGCGCGGTGGTCGAACGTCACCGACAGCGGAATCACCTTGTGCGCTTCCACACCACCCATCACCGGGGTCATCTGGTGGCGGGCACGGCCGGCACCGACGATGGCCACGCACGGCGGCACCACGACCGGGGTCGCGTAGCGGCCGGCGAACATGCCGAAGTTGGACAGCGAGATGGTGTAACCGCTCAGCTCGGAGGCGGCGATCGCACGCGATTCCACCTGCTCGCGCAGGCGGTTGACGCCTTCACGGATACCGCGTGCATCGAGCATGTCGGCGTTGCGCAGGGCGGGCACGAACAGGCCGTCGTCGGTATCCACGGCGATGCCGATGTCGACCTGTGCATGCAGGGTGCGGGTCAGCGCGTCGCCATCGAACCAGGCATTGAGCGCCGGCACCTTCTGGCAGGCGGCGACGATCGAGCGCACCAGGCGCGCGGTGACGTCGTTGCCCGGGACCCAGGCGTGGATGTCGGCGTCGTCGTTCAGCGTGGTCGGCACGACCTTGCTGTGCGCATCGGCCATCACCCGTGCCATGTTGCGGCGCACGCCCTTGAGCGGTTCCGGCTGGCCCTTGGCGACCACGCCCGGCGGCTGCGTGCGCATCGGGCGGCCCGCAGCCGACACCGAGGTGCGCGCATCGTCCTGGCGTACCGGCGCGGCAGCCGCCGCAGCAGGTGCGGGTGCGGCGACAGCGGCACGGACCGGGGCCGCGCCGAGCTTCGCGCTGCCATCGGCGGCGGCCTGCTTGACGTCGGCCATGGTCACCGCGCCATCGGTGCCGGTGGCACGCACGCGGGTGAGGTCCACGCCCAGCTTGCGTGCGGTGGCACGCACGGCCGGAACGGCCTTGACCCCACCCACCGCCACAGCCTGTTCGGCGTGCACGGCGTTGGAGCTCTGCATCGCGCCGACCACGGTACCGGCGTCATCACGCTCGGCGGCCGGCTTGGCTTCTTCAGCGGCGACCGGTGCTGCGGCCGGAATCGGCGGCGGTGCACTGGCGGCTGCCGGGGCGGCATGCCCGTGGCTGTGGCCGGTGTCCTGGCCATCGGCACGCTGCGGCAGGTTCGGGTCCAGCACGAACTGGGCCAGCACGCTGCCGGTCGGGATGATGTCGCCCGGGCCACCGGACAGCTTCAGCACCGTGCCGGAGTACGGCGAGGGCACTTCGACCACGGCCTTGGCGGTTTCCATCGAGACCAGCGGCTCGTCGAGCCGGATCACGTCGCCTTCCTTGACGAACCATTCCACGATGGTGGCGTCGGGCAGACCTTCGCCAAGATCGGGGAGGTTGAAGTTCTTGTTCTCACTCATGTGCAGTTCTCTTCCAGCAGTTCGAGATCGCGGGCCGGCAGCCAGCCCGTCGCGCCGTTCGCGCGCTCGGACCACCACCAGCCACCGTGTTCGTGATGCAGTTTGACCAGTTCACCGCTGTCCACATCCAGTTCGCGGGCGTCGTAGTCGCGCAGGGCCTCTGCGCGACCATCGTCCAGCCGCTGCAACCACGCCACCGGTGCCCAGCCGGCACGCCCGTCATCGGTGCGTACCCAGGCAAACGCCGGCCATTCCTCGTCACGAACACCCAGTTCGACGATCTGGCCGGTGCGGAACCGGAGCGGGTTGGGATACTGGCTGCGGTACGGGCCTAGCAGGCGGGCCCGCATCTCAGCCTGCCGCGATGGCGCGTTTGGCCGCGCTCACGATCCGCTCCACGCTGGGCAGGTACTTCATTTCCAGGCGGAACAGCGGAATGTGGGTGTCATAGCCGGTGACGCGCTCGACCGGTGCCAGCAGGTCGTACAGCGATTCCTCGGCCAGGCGCGCGGCGATTTCCGCGCCGAAGCCCGCGGTCTTCGGGGCCTCCTGCACGATCACGCAGCGGCCGGTCTTGGCCACCGATTCGGCAATGGTGGCGAAGTCCAACGGGCGCAGCGTGGCCACGTCGATCACTTCGGCACTGATGCCTTCACCGGCCAGCTTGTCGGCGGCTTCCAGCGCTTCCTTGACCTGCGCGCCCCAGGTCACCAGGGTCACGTCGGTACCGTCGCGCAGCACGAAGCACACGTCCAGCGGCAAGGCTTCGCCGTCGTTGACGACCACTTCCTTGTACTGGCGGTAGATGCGCTTGGGCTCCATGTAGATCACCGGATCCGGGTCGCGGATCGCGGCCAGCAGCAGGCCATAGGCGCGCTGCGGCGAGGACGGCAGCACCACGCGCAGGCCCGGCACGTTGGTGAAGATCGATTCGTTGGCTTCGCTGTGGTGTTCCGGCGCACGGATACCGCCGCCCCACGGCACGCGCAGCACCATCGGGCAGTGCAGGCGGCCACGGGTGCGGTAACGCAGGCGCGCGGCGTGGCAGATGATGTGGTCCACCATCGGGTACATGAACCCGTCGAACTGGGCTTCGGCCACCGGCTTCATGCCCTGTGCGGCCAGGCCGATGGTCAGGCCGGCAATCGTGGTTTCATCCAGCGGGGTGTCCAGGATGCGGTCAGCGCCAAAGCGCTGCTGCAGGCCCGCGGTGGCGCGGAACACGCCGCCGTTCACGCCCACGTCTTCGCCCAGCACCAGCACCGACTTGTCGTGCTCCAGCTCCCAGGCCAGGGCCTGGGTGATGGCTTCGATGAGGGTGATCGGGGTGGTGGTCATGGTCTCTTCTCCGCGCGCGATGGCGGCGCTGTCGGCAGCATTGGTCTGCGCGTTGGCGGCGCCCTGCTTGATCTCATCCATTGCGCTGCTCCAGGGCGATTGCCTGTGCGCGCTGGGCCAGCAGGTCCGGCGGCGGGTCGGCGTAGAGGAAGTCGAACATCGCCTCGACCGGCTGCACCGGGGTGTTGAGGTACAGGTTGACCTCTTCATCCACCCGCTTGCCGCACTCGGCGGTCCACGCGGCTTCTTCGGCCTCGCTCCACACGCCGGCGTTGGTCAGGTACTTGCGCAGGCGCAGCATCGGCTCGCGCAGCCACGCATCCTTCACTTCGGCGTCGTCGCGGTAGCGGCGTGCGTCATCGGCGGTGGTGTGGTCGGACAGGCGGTAGGTCATCAGTTCCAGCACGGTGCCACCGTCGCCGGCCAGCGCCCGTTCGCGGGCCTGGTGCATGGCGGTCATCACCGCGAGCAGGTCGTTGCCGTCCACCTGCAGGCAGAACAGGCCACCGGCCAGGCCCTTCTGTGCCAGCGTTTCGGCACCGGTCTGGGCCGAACGCGGGACCGAGATGGCCCAGCCGTTGTTGACGATGCACAGCACCAGCGGCAGCTTGTAGGCACCGGCGGAGTTGAGCGCGGCGTAGAAGTCGGTCTTGGAGCTGCCGCCGTCGCCACACACGGCCACGGCGATCTGCTTTTCGTTGTTGAGCTTGAACTTCAGCGCCGCACCGGCCGCATGCAGGCACTGGGTGGAAATCGGCACGCAGAACGGGAAGTCCTTGGCCGCATTGCCACCGTAGTCGTTGCCGCGCTCGTCGCCGCCCCAGTACATCAGCACGTCGTGCGGGCGCACGCCGCGCATGAACATCGCGCCGTACTCGCGGTACGACGGGGCGAACACGTCGTCGGTGACCATCGAGGCACCGATGCCGACGTGTGCGGCTTCATGCCCCAGGCAGGCGGCGTAGGTACCCAGCTTGCCGGTGCGCTGCAGCGCGATCGACTTGCCGTCGAACACGCGCACGAACAGCATCTGCTTGAACATCGGCAGCAGCGCACGCGGGTCGCGCAGATGGTCGGGCAGGTCATCGCGGACGAGCGTGCCGTCCGTGTCCAGGTACTGCAGGTATTCGATCTTGAACTCAGCGGCAACCGTCATTGCGTACTGCACCTTCGACAGGAAGTTACAAATGATATGAATTGCCATGTTAAGGAAGACGTACGGAAAAGCCGTCCTGCGGCGCAGCAAGGATTTCCGCGGGTAGCGCCCCGGTATACCGCATCGGGACTGCGCAGGGCCAATAACTTCAACGTATTCAGTTGCCGCAACGGCGCATGAGCGGCCGGCCGCCAGACCGCGCCCGGGGCGACGCCAGCGGCCCGGGCGCGCAGATCGGCGGCCACCGCAGGCACCGGACGCAGGCGTAGGGTGGGGGCTGCGCGGCCATCCGTGCACTGCGCTACCCTTTCACCCCCTCATTTGGCCCACGCCATGTCCGTCGAGAAGAACCAACGCGATCTTGAAGCCGGTATCCACACCGACCTGCAGGGGCGCCTGACCTATGGCGGCTATCTGCGGCTGGACCAGCTGCTGTCGGCCCAGCAGCCGCTGTCCAACCCGCCGCACCATGACGAAATGCTGTTCATCATCCAGCACCAGACCTCCGAGCTGTGGCTGAAGCTGCTGGCCCACGAGCTGCGTGCCGCCATCGGCTTCCTGCAGCGCGATGAAGTCTGGCAGTGCCGCAAGGTGCTGGCGCGCAGCAAGCAGGTGCTGCGCCAGCTGACCGAACAGTGGTCGGTGCTGGAGACCCTGACCCCGTCGGAGTACATGGGCTTCCGCGACGTGCTGGGCCCGTCCTCGGGCTTCCAGTCGCTGCAGTACCGCTACATCGAGTTCCTGCTGGGCAACAAGAACGCGCAGATGCTGCAGGTGTTCTCGCACGACCCGGCCGGCCAGGCGCAGCTGCAGGAAGTACTGGACGCGCCGAGCCTGTACGAGGAATTCCTGCGCTACCTGGCCCGCTTCGGCCACCCGGTGCCGGCCGTCTACGCAGGCCGCGACTGGCAGCAGCCGCACGTGGCCGACGATGGGCTGCACCCGGTGTTCGAGCGCATCTACCAGAACACCGACCGTTTCTGGCGCGAGTATTCGCTGTGCGAGGACCTGGTGGACCTGGAGACCGCGTTCCAGCTGTGGCGCTTCCGGCACATGCGCACGGTGATGCGGGTGATCGGCTTCAAGCGCGGTACCGGCGGTTCCAGCGGGGTGGGCTTCCTGCGCCAGGCGCTGGAGCTGACCTTCTTCCCGGAGCTGTTCCAGGTGCGCACCACGATCCGCAATGACGACCCGATGCCGCCGGACGCCTGAGCCGCATCGGCGCCGGAATGCCCTATTCATGATGACACCGCGATGACGCCGGGGCTGGCCACAGCCCCCGCCGTTGCTACGCTGGCGCTCACCAGCGGGCAGTTTCAGATGCAAGTTCAGCGAGCACGCCGCCACCTGCACGGATCGGCGTGTATTTGACGTGAACGCGGTTGGTCTGGGATTCTCCCGCGCTGTTTGGCACATCGGACGTGCATGTCTTCCACCGAACCCAGGAATCCCGCATGAGCGTAGACGCCGCCGCGAAATCCGTTCCCGACCCGGCGTTGCCGGAGTTCAAGACCACGCTGGGCCATCCGCGCCCGTTGTGGATGCTGTTCATGACCGAATTCTGGGAGCGCTTCGCGTTCTACGGCATCCGCTGGGCACTGGTGCTGTACATCGTGTCGCAGTTCTTCGAGGGCGACTCGGCCGGCCAGGCCGCCGCCAGCCGCACCTACGGTGCCTACCTGGCGCTGGTGTATGCCGCGGCCATCTTCGGTGGCTACGTCGCCGACCGGGTGCTGGGTTACCAGCGGTCGATCCTGACCGGTGCGGTGATCATGGCGGCCGGTCTGTTCATGGTCGCCATGCCGAACAAGGAAGTGTTCGAGCTGGGCCTGGCCACGATCATCATCGGCAACGGCCTGTTCAAGCCCAACATCTCGACCATGGTCGGCAAGCTGTACGGGCTGAAGGACGAGCGCCGCGATTCGGGCTTCACCATCTTCTACATGGGCATCAACATCGGCGCGATGATCGCCCCGGTGCTCACCCAGTACCTGGCCGAGCGCGTGTTCGGCACCCAGGCGATGCCGTCCTACAAGATGGTGTTCATCGCTTCGGGCATCGGCATGCTGATCAGCCTGGCGTGGTTCTACGTCGGCCGTGCAGGCCTGAAGGGCATCGGCGCACCGCCGGCCGGTGCTGAAGGCTTCGGCCGCATCATCATGGTGTTCGTGGGCGCCATCGTCGCCATCCCGGTCGCCTACTTCCTGCTGTCCACCGGCGCCACCGCGCTGGCCTGGATCCTGGGCGTGATGTTCATCGCGCTGGGCGTGCTGCTGCTGGTCGAGGGCATCCGTGAGGGCAAAGTGCAGCGCGACCGCGTGATCGCGATGCTGATCATCTTCACCTTCAACGTGATGTTCTGGATGTTCTTTGAACAGGCCGGCAGCTCGTTCACCTTCCTGGCCGACAACATCGTCAACCGCAACCTGGGCGGCTGGGAATTCCCGACCGCGTGGTTCCAGTCGGTCAACTCGGTGGCGATCATCACCCTGGCCCCGCTGATTGCCTGGATCTGGATCAAGCTGGGCCGCGCCAATCCGTCGATCCCGCGCAAGTTCGGTCTGGGCCTGCTGTTCAACGGCGCGGCCTTCGCGCTGCTGATGCTGGCACTGTCGAGCATGGTGGTGGACGGCAAGATCCCGTTCTGGACGCTGTTCATGGTCTACGTGATCCAGTCCGTGGGTGAGCTGTGCCTGTCGCCGATCGGCCTGTCGATGGTGACCAAGCTGGCCCCGGTGCGTCTGGTCGGCTTCGGCATGGGCGGCTGGTTCCTGTCCACCGGCATCGGCAACAACCTGTCCGGCATCTTTGCCGGTGCGGTCAGCGGCGAAGGCGGCATGACTGTCGAGTCGGCCCTGAAGGGCTATACCTTCGGCTTCTGGGCGTTGATCGTCTCCGGCGCGGTGCTGTTCCTGATCGCGCCGCTGATCAACAAGCTGATGCACGGCGTCAAGTGAGGTCGGCGATGCGCATGAAAACGTGGTGTGCTTCGATGATCGTGACTGGCCTGCTGGCCGCATGCTCACCGTCCCCGGCGCCCACCGCCGAACCTGCGCAGCCGCTGGACACCACCGAGCAGAAGCGGCCGGTCGCTGATCCCAGCGCTCCGGTGGCTTCGGGCAACACCCCGGCCGCGGCGGATATCGCCGCGGTCGCTGCGCTCAACGCGCAGTTCGATCCGGGCCGCGATCCGGTCGCCGACCTGGCCACGGCCAAGGTCGAGGCCCAGCGCGGCGGCAAGCGGATCGTGCTGGACGTGGGCGGCGAGTGGTGCTCGTGGTGCCACCTGATGGACGCCTTCATCGAGGGGGATGCGGAGATCCGCAGCTTCCGCGATGCCAACTACGTGTGGATGAAGGTCAACTACAGCGAAGACAACGAGAACGCGGCCTTCCTGGCGCAGTTCCCGGCGATCAAGGGCTACCCGCACCTGTTCGTACTCGACGCCGACGGCAAGTTGCTGCACTCGCAGTTCACCGGCGAGCTGGAGGCCGACAAGGGCCAGCCCAAGGGCTACAACCGCACGCGGTTCTTCGCCTTCATGAAGGACTGGGCGCCGCCCAAGGCGCCGTGATCGAAAAGGCCGCGCAAGCGGCCTTTTTTATGGGCTGAACCTTTTCTGGGCATGGATTCCCGGGTAGCACCACGCCGTGCGTGGCTGCTCTCCGGCAGGGTCGCCGCAAGCGTTTCCCCCTCAATTTCCCCTTCCCGTTGCCGCTATCTCCAAGGACGTCATGCCGCGCTGTTCGTGGCGCACAACCAACGGATTGAAACGCATGCAGATGGGCGCCAGCGACAGCACTTCCGAGACCCTCCTGGAGACCCCGGCCGGGGTAAGCCTGCCGCCGGTCGAGGTGCTGCTCGACGACCAGGAAGCGCACGCAGGTGCCGACGCCGATACCCCGGCGCCGGGCGCGATCCACTACCGGCTGCCGCTGGTGGCAGTGCCGGACAACGTGCTGCTGAAGGCGGCGGTGCAGAAGCTCGTTGAGCAGAAGTCGCAGCTGGATCTGCTGGCACGCAACCCGGCGCTGGCCGGCCTGGTTCCGGCCGAATGGCAGGGCAGTGGCTTGCGCGGCGTCGACCTGCAGGGCTTCGTGCTCTCGGTGCTGCCGTTCCTGCAGAACGCGGCCAAGGCCGAAACCGCACCGGCGCGGCTGCCACTCAAACATGTGCTCGGCGATACCGGGCGCTGGGACCAGGCCGATGTGACCGAGCCGAAGTCACTGGCGTTCTTCCTGGCCAGCGACGACCGCGCCAGCGTGGGGGTGAAGGACCCGGCCGAGGCCTATCTGGTCGGCGCGTTGGGCTTGGCCTGGGCGCACGAGGGCCGCACCCGGCCGGGGTTCCTGCGCCAGATGGGCTACGACAGCATGGCCGCGCGGGTGAACATGCTCCCGTACCCCGCGCCGACCCAGCTGGCGCTGTACGCCGTGGTGGCGCACGGGGTCAGCCAGGTGTGGTGCGTGCTGGATCGGCGCAAGCTGCGCCCGCTGCTGGCACCATGGATCAGCGTGCCGCTGCTCACTGCCTACGGCGTACCTGCGCCGGTGACCTGGCCCACCTCGTTCCCGCCGGTCGAGGAGGTGGCGCAGATGCTGGCCGCCGTGCGCGGCGGCAAGGGCCCGGTCGAGGTCGACCTGACCAAGGTCGCGGCCAAGGTCAAAGAGGACGCCTCGGCCGAACACTGGATGCCGGTCAGCCTGCTCCAGGTGGGCACCTGGGCGCCGCGGTGGGGCTACTTCATGGCCACGTTCATCGGGCTGCCTTCGGCGCTGCTGGTACTGGCCGCGCTGGCCCTGCCCAATGCCATCGAAGCGGCGGCCGTGGCCGCTTCACTGGGCTTCGCCGGCGGTGCCATCGGCGCACTGGCCGCGCCGTGGGTGCACGCGCGGCGCAAGCACCTGAGCTGAGCGGCCGCTTATTCGTCCATCCGCTGCAGGCCTTCCCCGGCCAGGCGCAGGATCAGCTTCTCCAGCATCAGCTCCTCGTCCTCGTTGAGCACGGACATCAGCTTGCGGGTGATCTCGATCACCAGCGGGGCAATGGTCTCGTACACCTCGAAGCCGGCCGCCGACAGCGCCAGCACCGAGCGGCGGCGGTCGTCGCCATGGGTTTCACGCTTGATGAAGCCCCGCTCCAGCAGTCTGGCCACGGCGCGGCTGACCGCCACCTTGTCCATCGCGGTGCGGTCTGAGACTTCACTGGCCGACGAGCCCGGATACAGCGCCAGGATGGTGATGACCCGCCATTCCGGGATCGCCAGACCGTAACGGTCGCCATAGAGCTTGGCGATATTGCCGCTCACCCGGTTGGACAGCACGCTCAGCCGGTACGGCAGGAACTGCTCCAGGTCGAGCAGGGCGTGCGAAGCGCGGATGCTGTGGCTGCTGGGATCGGGCGGGCTCATGCTGCGGTGCACCTTGATGGTGGTTTCATGTGAAACTATAAACCTTCAGTCCGGACTCCGCATTCTCGCGGGTCTGCCTTCCGCCCGCACCTGGTTTTTTCCGATGCGGACTAGTTTTGGAGCCACATCATGAGCAGCCAGCTGAGCACCGCCTCGCACGCCCCCAATCCGGGCATGCAGGTCACCACCTTCGAAAACCCGATGGGCATCGACGGTTTCGAGTTCGTCGAGTTTGCCGCACCGGCCGGCCGTGGCGCCGAACTGCACGCCTTTTTCCGCAAAATGGGATTCAGCGCGGTGCTGCGTCACAAGCAGCGCGCCATCACCGTGTACCGCCAGGGCGGCGTCAACTTCCTGGTCAACGAAGAGCCGGATTCGTTCGCCTCGGACTTCGCTGAGAAGCACGGCCCCAGCGCCTGCGGTTTCGCGATCCGCTTCAAGAAGCCCGGTGCGGAAGTGTTCCAGATGGCACTGGGCAATGGCGCCGAAGCGATCGACTTCAAGCCGGAAACCAAGGCCGTGCCGGCACCGCTGATCAAGGGCATCGGCGATTGCATGCTGTACCTGGTGGACCGTTATGGCGCCAACGGCAGCATGTTCGAGGAAGACTACGCGCCGATCGAAGGCGCCGAGCAGAACCCGGTCGGGTTCGGCCTGACCTTCATCGACCACCTGACCCACAACCTGTATTTCGGCAACATGCAGCAGTGGTCGGACTACTACGAGCGCCTGTTCAACTTCCGCGAAATCCGCTACTTCGACATCAAGGGCCTCAAGACCGGCCTGGTGTCCAAGGCGATGACCGCACCGGACGGCATCGTGCGCATCCCGCTCAACGAATCCTCCGATCCGAAGAGCCAGATCAACGAATACCTCGACGCCTACAAGGGCGAGGGCATCCAGCACATCGCCTGCTTCACCGAGAACATCTACGAGACCGTCGAGGCGATGCGTGCCCAGGGTGTGGAGTTCCTGGATACGCCGGAAACCTACTTCGATGTGATCGACCTGCGCGTGCCCGGCCATGGTGAAGACGTGGCGCGGTTGGCCAAGAACAAGATCCTGATCGACGCCGATCCGGAAACCCACCAGCGCAAGCTGCTGCAGATCTTCACCACCAACTGCATCGGCCCGATCTTCTTCGAGATCATCCAGCGCAAGGGCAACGAAGGCTTCGGCGAAGGCAACTTCACGGCGCTGTTCGAGAGCATCGAGCGCGACCAGATCAAGCGCGGCGTGCTGTAAAAGCCGCTACGCTTGGGCAGCCGTGCCCGTTCGCGGGCACGGTTGTGTGCTTCCCCATCACTCGCCTCCGGCGGAGCAGGACCATGAACAACCCGATGTCAGCGCGCGGCTACCAGACCGGATTCGGCAACGAGTTCGCCACCGAGGCGGTGCCCGGTGCCTTGCCGGTGGGCCGCAATTCGCCGCAGCGGGTTGCGCATGGGCTGTACGCCGAACAGCTGTCGGGCACCGCGTTCACCGCGCCGCGCGGCAGCAACCGGCGCAGTTGGGTGTACCGGATTCGCCCGGCCGTGGCCCACGGCGAGTTCACGCCGTTCGTGCAGGCATACCTGCAGGGGGATTTCGCCCACGGTGCGGTATCGCCGAACCAGCTGCGCTGGGACCCGCTGCCGCTGCCCACCACCCCGACCGACTTCGTCGAGGGGCTGTACACCATGGGCGGTAACGGCGCGCCGGATGCGCACCACGGTGTGGGTATTCATTTGTACGCGGCCAATGCGGACATGCAGGGCCGCTATTTCTACAACGCCGACGGCGAGCTGCTGATCGTGCCGCAGCTGGGCCGGTTGCGGCTGCTGACCGAGTTCGGTGTCATCGAGATCGAACCGCAGCAGATCGCAGTGATACCGCGCGGCGTGCGCTTCCGTGTCGAACTGCCCGACGGGCAGGCGCGCGGCTATATCTGTGAGAACTTCGGCGCGCTGCTGAAGCTTCCCGACCTTGGCCCGATCGGGTCCAACGGGCTGGCCAATCCGCGTGACTTCGAAACGCCGAACGCGGCGTTCGAGGATGTCGAGGGCAACTTCGAGCTGGTGGCCAAGTTCCAGGGCCAGCTGTGGCGTGCGGACATCGATCATTCGCCGCTGGACGTGGTGGCCTGGCACGGCAACTACGCGCCGTACCGCTACGACCTGCGCCGCTTCAACACCATCGGTTCGATCAGCCACGACCATCCGGACCCGTCGATCTTCCTGGTGCTGCATTCGCCCAGCGACACGCCGGGTACCAGTAACATGGATTTCGCGATCTTCCCGCCGCGCTGGCTGGTGGCGCAGGACACGTTCCGTCCACCGTGGTTCCACCGCAACATCGCCAGCGAGTTCATGGGCCTGATCCACGGTGCCTACGATGCCAAGGCCGAAGGCTTCGTGCCGGGCGGGGCCTCGCTGCACAACTGCATGAGCGGGCATGGCCCGGATGCGGCCACGTTCGAGAAGGCATCGGCGGCCGAGCTGAGCCGGCCGGACGAGATCAAGGACACGATGGCCTTCATGTTCGAAACCCGCGGCGTGATCCGGCCCACCGCGCAGGCGATGGCGGCGGAGCACCGGCAGGCCGGCTACCAGCAGTGCTGGAGCGGGTTGAAGAAGCATTTCAAGGCATGATCGATGGTGCTGGCTGCCAGCACGACCAGCGTCGGGGCATCACGGCATGGCGTAGTGGTAGCGCAATGCCGCGACCAAAAGCACCCCGGCGTCGACCCGGTAAACCAGGCGATGCTCCTGGTCGATGCGTCGCGACCACCAGCCCGTCTTGTCGAAACGCAACCGTTCGGGCTTTCCCAAGCCTTCATACGGCGCACGCAGGATTGCTTTCAGCAGCGTGTTGATCCGCGCCAGCCTGCGTTTGTCCGTGCGTTGCCAGTGCAGGTAGTCCTCCCACGCCACGTCGGAGAACTGCAACGTCACTCGGCGAGCTCGCGCGCAGTGCCTCCGCCCGCATCAAGCTGTTCAATGGCAGCTGCCAGCCGTGCGGCGTTGGCCGGTGAGCGTAGTAGATAGGCGGTTTCTTCGATGGATTGGTAGTCCTCGAGTGACATCATCACCACGGCCTTCTGGCCGCTACGGGTGATGGTGACGGGCTCATGATCGTTGATGACGCGGTCCATGGTTTCCGCCAAGGCGGCGCGGGCCGCACTGTAAGTAAGGATCTGCATCGTCGAGCCCTCGGCTGTACATGTACAGAAAATTGTACGTATCGCTTTCGCAGGGTCAATTGACCGCGTCGCAGATGGCCTCGGCGCGCATTCGTGTCACCCTGCGGGCAGCGGCTCACGCTCCAGCCGATGTGCATGTTCGGTGGGCAGCACCTCCAGCAGTCGCTGCTGCACCCGTTGCGCGTAGCCAGATGAGGTCAGCCCGGGCAGCGCATCCAGCGCGGTCAATAGTCCAGCGATCACCGCCTCATCGCTGCGCGCCTGCTGCAGCGCATGGAACAGCGCCGCTGCCTGCGGGTGCCGCTGCAGCTCCAGGATGCCGAGCAGGTAGATGCGCGCGGCCACCAGCGAGCGGCGGCGTTCGGTCGGCGCCGCGGTGGTGACAGGTACGGAAACGGCCGCAACCGGCGCGGCCACGGGCGTGTTCCCGGCGGCGGCCGGTGCCGAGACCAGGTAGCCGGCCTGGATCAGCTGGATGACCATCGCTGACGTTTCCGGCCCGATCATGGCGGTGAGCTGCGGCAGGTCGCGTTGGCCGTCGCAGAGGATCAGCAGGCGTCGCTGGCGCATGTCCAGCGGCGCTCGGTGGGCCTGCAGGGCGGTGCGGGCGAGGTCGGTCTTGCGCGGTTGCATGGGAGTGGGGTCGATGCGGTGCAGGCCGAGCCTGAACGCGTCAGGTGAAAGCGCGATGACAAGCCCGTGCGTGCATGCAGCCATTGCACGGGGTTCGCGCTAGGCTCGGCGCCACTCACAGGAGAAAACGCACATGAAGCAGCTGGGAAGCGTTCTGGCCCTGGGCATCGCCCTGGCACTGGGCGGTTGCGACCGCAGCGCAGAGGCGCCCGCCAAGGACGCGGCGGCAACGCCCGCACCCGCTGAGGCGGCACCTGCGGCAGCGCCCACGCCACCGGTGGCGGCGGACGCGGCAGGCCCGGCCCGGCTGGATGGCTATGGTCCTGCGCGCCTGGGCAGCAGCGTGGAGGAAGTGCGCACCGCCTGGAAGGAGGCATTGACCGGTGATGTCCCCGATGACTACTGCCACGCGCTGCGCCCGCAGGGTGCACAGGCCGATGACGTGATCCTGATGATCGAAGGCAAGCGCCTGGTGCGCTACGACGTGCGCAACGACCGCATCGTGGCCCCGGGCGGCGGCAAGGTCGGGATGTCGCTGGGCCAGCTGCAGACCCTGTACCCGGACCGCGGCGACCTGACCCCGCACAAGTACGACGAGAAGGGGCACAACCTGCGCGTGCGTCCGGCGACCGAGGGCGGTGCGTTGATCAACTTCGAGATCGGGGGCGATGGCAACGTCACCGCCTGGCGGGTGGGCCAGACACCGCAGGTGGACTACGTGGAAGGCTGTTCCTGAGCCCAAGGTGGGGCGTCATCGGGGGCGGCTACGGCCCGCCCCCGGTACGCGCTGAGCCTGCTCGGACATTGCGCTCACCCGCTGCGGCCGCACCCGCTCTAGAATCGGCCCACGCTTGCTGCCCGGGGATACATCGATGATCGCTGCCACTGCTTGGTTCGTGTTGGGTCTGCTGCTGCTGGCACTGGGCGGGGACTCCATCGTCAAGGCGGCCTCGGGGCTGGCCCAGCGCTTTGGCGCCTCGCCGTTCGTGGCCGGGCTGCTGCTGGTGGCCTTCGGTACCTCGTTGCCGGAACTGGTGGTCAACGCGCGTGCCTTTGCGGTGGGCGCCGAGGAGCTGGCGCTCGGCAACGCGGTGGGCAGCAACATCGTCAACGTTGGCCTGACCCTGGGCCTGGCCGCCCTGGCGGCGCCGCTGCTGATCCGTGCCCGGCTGCTCTCGCCGATGCTGGTGCTGCTGGCGGTCGCGAGCCTGGCGCTGATCGTGTTCGGCCTGGACGGGGTGATCACGCGCTGGGAAGGCGGCCTGCTGCTGCTCGGCTTCGTCGCCCTGCTGGCGTTCGTGCTGCGCCGCGCACGCCTGGAATCCGAGCCGGTACGCGAGGCCATCGCCGGCTACGCGATGACCCGCACCGGGTTGTTCCTCAACGTGCTGCGGGTACTGTTTGCCGGCCTGTGCCTGTACTACGGCGCGCGCTGGATCGTGCAGGCGGCGCCGGTGTTCGGCGCGGCGCTGGGCTGGTCGCCGCTGCTGGTGGGCCTGTTGCCGGTGGCGATCGGCACCGCGCTGCCCGAAGTGGCGGCCGCCATCGCCGCGGCACGGCGTGGGCAGGGCGACATGGTGCTGGGCCACGTGATCGGCTCGAGCCTGTTCAACCTGCTGGTGGTGATCGGCGGCATGGCCGCACTCCGTCCGCTGGCGTTGCCGGAGTCGTTCGTGAAGCTGGAACTGCCGGCGGCGATCGCCTTCGTGCTGGTGCTGTACCCGATGCTGCGCGGGAATCTCACCATCAGCCGACGCGAAGGCGCGGTGCTGGTGGTGGCGTTCCTGGGGTGGGTGGCGCTGGAGTTGGCGCTGGTCTGGGCCTAGTTTGCGCATAGACCGCGCAGCCACGCATGGCGTGGCTCTACCCCACCGAAACCGAACTACAGGGTGTCGTCGCCGTCCGGCTTCGGGGGCGGTACGGCTTCTTCCTTGGCCGTCTCATCGCCGGGCAGCATCGGGCGCTTTTCCATCATCAGCGACAGCGCGGCCTTGGCCATCATGTGGGCGCTGATCGGGGCGGTGATGAACAGGAATACGGTGATCAGCAGCTCGCGCGGCTGTGGGTCCTGTCCGAGGAAGATGTGGTAACACACCGAACCCACCAGCACGCAGCCCACGCCCAGCGTGCTGGCCTTGGTCGGCGCATGCAGGCGCTTGAAGAAGCTCGACAGCTTCACCAGCCCCAGCGCCCCGATCAGGATGAAGAAGCAGCCGAACAGCAGCAGCAGCGACAGCGCGATCTGGATGAAGGTGATCATTCGACGATGTCCCGGCGCAGCACGAACTTGCTCAGCACCACCGTGCTGCCGAAGCCGAGCATGGCGATGATCAGCGCCGCCTCGAAGTACACCGCCGAATTGAGGTACATGCCGAACAACATCAGCTCGGCGATCGCCGTCACCGACAGGGTGTCCAGCGCCAGGATGCGGTCGGGCACGGTCGGGCCGCGCAGCAGGCGCCAGGTGGCCAGCAGCATGGCCAGGCCGACCACGTGCATGCACACCACCATGGTGGTCTGGATGAAGGTGAAACCGGTCATGGGAAGATCTCCATCAACGGCGCTTCGTAGCGCGTCTTGATCTGCCGGATCAGTGCATCCGGGTCGTCCAGGTGCAGCACGTGCACCAGCAGGTAGCGGCGGTCATCGGACAGTGCCGCCGAGACCGTGCCCGGGGTCAGCGTGATCATGCTGGTGAGCGCGGCGATGCCGTGGATGTTGGCGATGTCCAGCGGCAACCAGATGAAGCCGGGATGGATGCGGCGCTCCGGGCCGAGCACCTGGATGGCTACGCGGATGTTGGACACCAGGATGTCCCACAAGGTCACGCAGACCAGCTTGGGCAGTGGCTTGAGCGAGCCGATCCGGGCGAACTCGCGGTCCAGCCGCGCGGCGAACAACGGCACCACCACGCCCAGGATCATGCCCAGCACGATCTGGCCCAGGGTGAAGCTGTCGGACATCAGCAACCAGAACGCCACCACCATCACGCTCAGCGACGGCGAGGGAATCAGGCGCTTGTACAGCGATGGTTTGCGTGTCATGGCTGGCGGATCTCCGGCGTGGTCGCGCGCAGCTCGCCGACATAGTCCTGAGGCTGCAGCAGCTGGGTCGCCATCGCATCGGTATGGCGCACCAGCGGCGCGGCGAACACGCTCATCGCGATGCCGTAACTGAGCAGCAGGGCGGCGGCGATCAGTTCGACGGTACGGGTGGGTGCCTTGCGCGGCGGCGGTGTGCCGTCTTCGACCACCGGCACGCGCCAGAACAGGCGGATACCGGCGCGGGTCAGCCCGACGATCACCATCAGGCTGCTGCCCAGCACCGCCAGCCAAACCCAGCCGGTGTACTGCGCCGGCATGCCGGCCAGCAGCGCGGCCTTGGCCAGGAAGCCGGACAGCGGCGGCAGCCCGGCCACCGAGACCGCGCCGATCAGGAACAGCACCGCCGGGGTCTGCTTGCCGGGCATCGGCGCGATGACTTCCTTCCTGTCGCTGGCTCCGCCACGACGGCGCCGGATCAGGTCGGCAACCAGGAACAGCGCGGCGGCCACGAAGGTACTGTGCGGCAGGTAGTACAACCCGGCCGAGAGCACCTGCGGGGTACGCACCGCGAAGGCGATGAACAGCGTGGCCGCCGAGACCACCACCAGGTAGGAGATCAGCACGCGCAGACGCGCCGCAGCCAGGACACCCAGGCCGCCGAGCACCAGCGTGGCCACACCCGCCCACAGCAGCCAGTCGCTGCCGTAGCCGGCCATTGCACCGGCCTCATCGCCGAACCACAACGAACTGACCCGCAGCACTGCATACAGGCCGACCTTGGTCATGATCGCGAACAGCGCGGCCACCGCGGCCGGTGCACGGGCATAGGCTTCAGGCAGCCACAGGTACAGCGGCATCAGCGCCGCCTTGCTGCAGAAGACCAGCAGCAACAGACCCATGGTGGCCTTGACCAGCACCAGGTGCGAGGGCGGTACCTCGGCGATGCGCTGGGACAGTTCGGCCATGTTCAACGAACCGAGCGAGGCGTACAGCAGGCCGAGCGCGATCAGGAACAGGGTCGAGGCGGTGACGTTGAACACCACGTAGTGCAGGCCGATGCGCATGCGCAGGCCGCGCCCGCCGCTGAGCAGCAGCCCGTAAGAGGCGATCAGCATCACCTCGAAGAACACGAACAGGTTGAAGATGTCGCCGGTCAGGAAGGCACCGTTGAGCCCCACCAACTGGAACTGGAACAACGCATGGAAGTGCGGTGCGCGCCGGTCCCAGCCCGAGCACGCATGCAGCAGGCAGGGAATGGCCAGCAGCACGGTGGTGACCAGCATCCACGCCGACAGCCGGTCGGCAACCAGGGCGATGCCCAGGCGTGAGGGCCAGTCGCCGAGCAGGTACACCGCGATGCTGCCATCGGCGGTCTGCGCGAACAGCAGAGCCACCGCCGCGGCCAGCGCCGCCATGGTCAGCCAGGCCACGCCGCGCTGCACCTTGGGGCCGTAGCGGCGGTGTTCGACGAACAACGAGCAGGCCGCACCCACCAGCGGAATCAGGATCGGCAGGATCACCGCATGGTTCATGCGCCGCCCTCCCGGCCCGGCGCGGTATCGGCGGCGGTGTCGTCTTCTTCTTCGTGGGCGTCGACGTGGTCGCTGTGGTTGTCACTGCGGCTGCGCATGGCCAGCACGATGCTCACCGCGGTCATCGCAAAGGCGATCACGATGGCGGTCAGCACCAGCGCCTGCGGCAGCGGGTCGGTGTAGTTGCCCAGGTTGCTGTCGATGCCTTCGCGCAGCACCGGCGCCTTGCCCGTGACCAGCCGGCCACCGGCGAAGATCAACAGATTGGTGGCGTAGGACAGGAAGGTCATGCCGAGGATGACGTCGAAGCTGCGCGCACGCAGGAGCAGGTAGATGCCGATCGCACTCAACACGCCGATCGCGCTTGCCAGGGCCAGTTCCATCAGTGCATCTCCCCGGTTCTTGCCGAACGTCGGTTGGGATCGATCTCGCCCTTGCGGGCAGTGCGGGTGCGCGAGGGCTTGATCGTGCCCATCATCGACAGCATCAGCATCGCCCCGCCGAACACCACCAGGTACACGCCGGTATCAAAACCAATCGCGCTGGCCAGCGGCACCTCGCCGATCAGCGGGATGTACAGGTCCAGGTGGCCGCTGGTCAGGAACGGCACCCCGAACAGCATCGAGGCGCTGCCGCTGACGATGGCGATCAGCAGGCCCGCACCGATGCAGCGGATGTAGTCGAACCCGAACCGCGACTCCACCGAGGTGGTGCCCTGGATCACGTACTGGATCAGCAGCGGCACGGCCAGCACCAGGCCGGCGATGAAGCCGCCACCGGGTGCGTTGTGGCCGCGCAGGAACAGGAAGATGGAAACGGTCATGGTCAGCGGGAACATGATCTGGGCCAGGTCGGCCGGCACCGGCAGCTTCACCGGCGGGCCCGGCATCTGCTGCTCCGGTGCCATCCGCGAGCGCCGCAGCATCGCGTGCACCACCAGCGCGGCGATGCCGAACACGGTGATCTCACCGAAGGTATCGAAGCCGCGGAAGTCGACCAGGATCACGTTGACCACGTTCTGCCCATAGGCTTCCGGCAATGCGCGTGCGAGCAGCTCGCCGGCCATGGTGTTGGGCGGCAGGGTCATGGCGGTGTAGGCCAGCGCGGCCAGGCCGCCGCCGCCGATGATCGCGATCAGCGCATCGCGGCGCTTGCGCCAGCGGCCTTTCTCCGGCGCCGACTGCGCCGGCAGGTAGTTCATGCCCAGCAGCATCAGCACCAGGGTGACCATCTCCACCAGCAGCTGGGTCAGGGCCAGGTCCGGTGCGGACAGGAACACGAAGGTCAGCGCCACCATCAGCCCGACCCCGCCCACCACCAGTACCGCCAGCAGGCGCTGCCGGTACACGAACAGAGCGCCCAGCGCGCAGGCCATCATCACCAGCCACAGCGCCCAGCCCAGCAGCGGAATCGGCTGCGGCGAGGGCCAGTTCGGCGAGCCCGGGCTGGCCAGGAACGGCGCGGCGGCGACGATGATCGCCACCACCACCAGCGCCATCAGCATGCGCTGCAGGCTGCCGTTGGCCAGCGCCTGGGTCAGCCGGTGGGCGAAGCCGAACACCAGGTCCAATTGCTTGTGGAACACGTTGCGGCCGGTGGTGCGGGTTACCACGGCGTGCAGGTTGATCAGCCGGCGCAGGCCGAAATACAGCGCGATGCCGCCCACCACGCCTAGTGCGCTCATCGCCAGCGGCAGGTTGAAGCCGTGCCACACCGACAGGCTGTAGGCCGGCATCGCCGGGCCGAGAATGGAGGAGGCGGCCGCATGCAGCACCGGGGCGATGGTCAGCGCCGGGGCCACGCCCACGGCCACGCAGACCACCACCAGGATCTCCACCGGCACCTTCATCCAGCGCGGCGGTTCGTGCGGGACACGGTCCAGGTCGTGTGGGCCCTTGCCGAAGAAGGTGTCGTGCACGAAGCGCAGGCTGTAGGCCACGCCGAACACGCCGGCCAGCAGCGCGGCGATCGACATCGCGATGCGCATGGTCTCCGGGCCGCCGGCGCTCAACGCCTCGGCAAACAGCATTTCCTTGGACAGGAAACCGTTGAGCAGCGGAATGCCGGCCATGGCCAGCGAGGCGATGATCGCCAGTGCGCTGGTGAATGGCATCAACCGCCGCAGCCCGCCCAGCTTGCGCATGTCGCGGGTGCCGGTTTCGTGGTCGATGATGCCTGCGGCCATGAACAACGACGCCTTGAAGGTGGCGTGGTTGAGGATGTGGAACACGCCGGCCACCACCGCCATCGGCGTGGACAGCCCGAACAGCATCGTGATCAGGCCCAGGTGCGAGATGGTCGAATAGGCCAGCAGGCCCTTCAGGTCATGCTGGAAGATTGCATTCCAGGCCCCGATCAGCAGGGTGATCGCGCCGATGCCGCTGACCGTATAGAAGAACAGGTCGGTACCGGCCAGCGCCGGATGCAGCCGCGCGAGCAGGAACACGCCGGCTTTGACCATCGTGGCCGAATGCAGGTAGGCCGACACCGGGGTCGGCGCGGCCATCGCGTGCGGCAGCCAGAAATGGAACGGGAACTGCGCGCTCTTGGTGAAGATGCCCGCCAGGACCAGCAACAGCGCCCAGGGATACAGGGCGCTGGCGCGGATGACATCGCCGGCGGCGAGCACCACATCCAGCTCGAAGCTGCCCACGATGCGCCCGATCAGCAGCACGCCGCCGAGCAGCGCCAGGCCGCCGCCCCCGGTGACCACCAGCGCCATCCGCGCGCCTTCGCGGGCGTCCTGGCGGTGCGACCAGAAGCCGATCAGCAGGAACGAGCTGATGCTGGTCATTTCCCAGAACACCATCAGCAGCAGCAGGTTGCCCGACAGCACCATGCCCAGCATGGCGCCCATGAACAGCAGCAGGTAGCAGTAAAAGCGGTGGGCACTGTCGCGCGCGCTGAGGTAGTAGTGGGCGTACATCACCACCAACGCGCCGATGGCCAGCACCAGCCCGGCGAACATCCAGGCCAGCCCGTCCAGGCGCAGCGAGAAGGCCAGCCCGATCTGCGGCAGCCATTGGCCGAAACTGCGGACCACCCCGCCGGCGAGGATGTCCGGGGTCATGCTCGCCAGCAGCGCCAGCCCGCCCAATGGGGCGGCCGCGGCCAACCAGGCGGCCGTGGAGCGGGAGGTGTGGCGGAATGAGGCGACCGCCACGGCCATCAGGAAGGGCAGGGCGAGCAGCAGGAGCAGGCTAGGATTCATGCAGGGAATGCGGGATTCACGAGCAGGTCGTTTAGTCTAACAGGCAGTCAATTGCTGCCGATACACCCGAATACGCAAGCAATTGCATGTAACGTGCGTGATTCATTTTTTCAGGCTCCGTATCGCGCCCATTCGAGACCGTTGAAGGCCGTATGGAATAACGCCGTCGACTTTGCCGGATCTGCTCCCTCGCAGGCACCGCCAGCCAGCAATGGCAGGGGCTGCAAGGCGACGATCGCGGCCGCGAACATGAACAGATGGCCGCTACCGAAGCGTGCCCATGCCGATGCTGGACGCGGTGCCGTGGACTGCCGGTGAGCATCCCGCTTCGTTCAGGAAGTGCCGGGCGCGAGGTTGGCCGGCAACGCGCTGCTTAGTAGTGCCAGCCGAGACGGCGGTACAACTTGGCCATCACCCAGGCCGGGCCGATCAGCAGATAGGTCAGGTCGGTGAGGAAGCTGGGCTTGCGGCCCTCGAACTTGTGGCCGATGAACTGCGCGATCCAGGCCACCACGAACACCGCGATGGCGGTCTTCAGCAGCCCGTCCAGGCCGATTCTTGCTTCCAGCAGGCGGCATAGGCAGCCGCACACGAAAAACAACGCCAGCATGCCGATGCCCAGCGGCCGCGACATCCGGTTGTACCAGCACCACGCAGCGAACATCGCAAACGCCGACCAGATTCCGTACTGGAAGAAGCTCGCCAGCGGCGGCACGCACCACAGCAATGCCACCACGGACCACAGGATCGCCGGTACCGCCAGCACATGGATGCGCTGGTTGAGCGCATTGCGGTGGTCGTCGGAATAGCTCGCAAAGTAGCGGTCGATCGGGCGCGCAAGCGGGGTGGTCGTGGACATGCTTCTTCGCTTCCTCCGGTAGTGCCGGCCCCTGGCCGACGACCCAGCATAATCGAACGGAGAAAGGCCCCGCCCTGTTCAGGGAGGGGCCGCCAGCATCCGGCCTGGGCCGGGTGGGTCAGTCGACGCTGATTCCGGCCAGTCGCTGCAGCGCTTCGGCGTACTTGGCACGGGTGCGCTCGATGATCTCCGCCGGAATGGCCGGGCCCGGGGCAGTCTTGCCCCAGTCCAGGGTTTCCAGGTAATCACGCACGAACTGCTTGTCGTAGCTCGGCGGGCTGGTACCCACTTCGTACTCGTCGGCGGGCCAGTAGCGCGAGGAGTCCGGGGTCAGCATCTCGTCCATGATGTACAGACGGCCATCGGCGTCGGTACCGAACTCGAACTTGGTGTCGGCCAGGATGATCCCGCGCTCGCGGGCGTAATCGGCGGCGAACTTGTAGATGCGCAGGGTGGCATCGCGCACGCGCTCGGCCAGGTCCGCACCGACCGCCTTCACCATCGCATCGAAATCGATGTTCTCGTCATGGTCGCCCACGGCGGCCTTGGTCGAGGGGGTGAAGATCGGCTCGGGCAGCTGCTCGGCCTGGCGCAGGCCATCGGGCAGTTCGATGCCGCTGACCTTGCCGGTGCGCTGGTAGTCCTTCCAGCCGCTGCCGATCAGGTAGCCGCGGGCGATCGCCTCGACCGGTACCGGCTTGAGTTTGCGGGTGACCACGGCGCGGTTGGCATACAGCGCCGGGTCCACGCCGTCGGGCAGCACGCTGGCCACGTCGATGCCGGTCAAATGGTTCGGCATCAGGTGCGCGGTCTTGGCGAACCAGAAGTTCGAGACCTGGCAGAGCATTTCGCCCTTGCCGGGAATCGGATCGGGAAGCACGACGTCGAAGGCCGACAGACGGTCGGTTGCGACCATCAGCAGGTAGTCCCCCGGCGGTGTGCCGGCGGGCAGCCGGTCGCGCGGAATGTCGAAAACATCACGCACCTTGCCGCGATGGCGCAAGGGCAGGCCGGGGAGATCGGATTGCAACAACGTGGTCGGCACGGGCACTCCTGAGGCTTCGTCATGACAGCTGTCCAGGGGACCCGGAGGGCCCGCACAGACAGCGGGCGGCCTAGTGTAAAGCGGGTTGGGCCCGCTGTGACGTAAAATGAGGATCCTTTGTTGCCACGGCCGCCCTGACGACCATGCGCTGGTACGGAAAACTGCTCGGATTCATCGCCGGCGCCCTGCTTTTCAGGCCCAATCCGCTGTTCGGGGCCGTGATCGGCCTGTTGCTGGGACATGCCTTTGACGCCGACTGGTTCCGCCTGAACAAGGAAAACCCCTACCGGGACCTGGGGCTGACCTCCGAGGCCACCGATGCCGAGGTCGATCTGGCCTACCGTCGGCTGATCTCCCAGTACCACCCCGACAAGGTCATCGGCGCCGCCCCGGAGCTGCGCCAGCAGGCCGAGCGCAAGTCGCGCCAGCTCAACGCCGCCTACGACCGCATCAAGACCCTGCGCAAGCGCTGAGTGCGCGCGGCCCCTCATTCCACGTCCTGAAGGCCCCGGCCATGTCCAACTGCATCATCGCCCCCTCCATCCTGTCCGCCAATTTCGCCCGCCTCGGCGAGGAAGTGGACAACGTGCTCGCCGCCGGTGCCGACTGGGTGCACTTCGATGTGATGGACAACCACTACGTGCCCAACCTGACCATCGGCCCGATGGTCTGCCAGGCGCTGCGCAAGCACGGCGTCACCGCGCCGATCGACGTGCACCTGATGGTGGAGCCGGTGGACCGGATCATCCCGGACTTCGCCGAGGCCGGTGCCACCTACATCAGCTTCCACCCGGAAGCCTCGCGCCACGTACACCGCACCATCCAGCTGATCCGCTCGCTGGGCTGCAAGCCGGGCCTGGTGCTCAACCCGGCCACCCCGGTGGACATCCTGGACTGGGTGCTCGATGACCTGGACCTGGTGCTGGTGATGTCGGTCAACCCGGGCTTTGGCGGCCAGGCCTTCATCCCCTCGGCGCTGGACAAGCTGCGCGCGATCCGCAAGAAGATCGATGCCAGTGGCCGCGACGTGCGCCTGGAAATCGACGGTGGCGTGAAGGCCGACAACATCGGTGCGATCGCCGCCGCCGGTGCCGATGCCTTCGTGGCCGGCTCGGCAATCTTCAATGCGCCGATCAGCTACCAGGACGTGATCGCGCAGATGCGCCACAACGTCGCCAAGGCACGGCGCTGAGCCATGACGGTGGCCACTGTGAACATCCGCGTGGCCACCGCCGAGGATGCGGCGCTGATCCTGCGCTTCATCCGCGAGCTGGCGATCTATGAAAAGGCCGAGTCGTCGGTGCAGACCGACGAAGCGGGCATCCGCGCCAGCCTGTTCGGTGCGGACGCAAAAGCCCATGCGCTGATCTGCGAAGCCGACGGCGCCGCGCTTGGCTATGCGGTGTATTTCTACAACTATTCCACCTGGCTGGGCCGCAACGGCATCTACCTGGAAGACCTGTACGTCAGCCCGGAGAGCCGCGGCAGTGGCGCCGGCAAAGCCCTGCTGCAGCACATCGCACGCATCGCCGTGGCCGAAAACTGCGGGCGTTTCGAGTGGTCGGTACTGGACTGGAATGAACCGGCGATCAAATTCTATGAGGCCGCCGGCGCCAGGCCGCAGAGCGAGTGGACGGTGTACCGGATGGAAGGCGAGGCGTTGCGGAAGTTCGCAGCGGGCTGAACGCAGGTTCTACGCAAAAAAAAGACCGCACCCTCACGGATACGGCCCTGGGAATATTCGGAGGCTGATCCTGCCTCCATCCATCGTCCCTGCTATGGCCTTTCATTCTCCGGCCCGACGATGACGCTTTGATGACGTTCACCGTGCCCGACGACGCGCGCTGCTAGCCTGCGCTTCCCCTGATCGTGGAAGTGCTGCATGAGCCGTACCCGCTGGCGTCTGATCCTCAACGGCAAGTCCACCGGCAACACCGACCTGCGCGAAGCCGTGCACGCGCTGCGCGAACGCGGCGTGACCCTGGAAGTGCGGGTCACCTGGGAGGACGGTGATGCTGAGCGTTACGTGGCCGAAGCCATCGCGCACGGCGTGGATACGATCATTGCCGCCGGTGGCGATGGCACCTTGAGCGAAGTGGCCGAGACGCTGGCGCACCGCGATGAGGCGGCCGACGCGTTGCCTTCGCTGGGGCTGGTGCCACTGGGCACCGCCAACGACTTCGCCAGCGCCGCCGGCATTCCCGACGACCCGATGGCGGCGCTGATGCTGGTCGAGCGCGAGCCGGCGCGTCCGCTGGATCTGCTCAGCATCGAGGCCGATGGCACGCACTGGTGGTGCGCCAACGTGGCCAGTGGTGGCTTCGGTACCGAAGTGACGGTGGAGACCGATGAAGGTCTGAAGAAGGTGCTGGGTGGGCTGGCCTACCTGGTTACCGGCATCTCGCGGCTGGGCCGGATCGACCCGATCCGGGCGCGTATCCGCACGGCCGATTTCAACTGGGAAGGCGGCTTCATCGCGCTCGGCATCGGCAACGGGCGTCAGGCCGGTGGCGGCCAGGTACTGTGCCCGGACGCGCTGGTCAACGATGGCCTGCTCGACGTCACCGTCATTCCCGATCTCGGCGGCGAAGTGGCGGCCACGATCGGTGCGCTGATCAAGGGCGGCAAGCAGGGCGCGCTGGAGCAGGTGGCCGAGCGTACCCGCGCGCCGTGGGTGGAAATCGACGCCGAACAGCCGATCACGCTGAACCTGGATGGCGAGCCGGTGAAGGCACGGCATTTCCGCATCGACTGCGTAGCGGGGCGGGTGCGTATGCATCTGCCTGCGGACAGTGCGCTGACCCGGTAGTGCCGGGCGCTGCCCGGCACGGTCAAAGAAGCGGGATGTCCTTCTCTTCCGTGGGGAAGCCGAAGGCTTTTCGTTTGTCGCGGATGCCGTCAGGCATGGGGGGGCGCGGGATGTTTCGCGCGATCAGCCATTGCTGGCACTTCTTCTGCCAAGGCAGGAGGTCTGGCGTGGTGATGCCCCAGTAGATATGCTCGGCCATGAACATTCGGTCGGGCTTGCCGATGGAGGATGTGAGCATCAGTGTGGGATCTGCACCGTGTTCAAGCAGCCAATACGCATGCTTAAAGCCACCGCGTGTGGTGTACCAGCTGAGTACAGTGTCCGCGCTCCCGCGATTTGACTCGTTTATCTCCGCCCCGTTCTCCACCAGAGTTTTGACGTTCTCCCACTGGTTCCCGGAAATAAAGGATTGAAACAGTAATGTTTCTCCGGCCGAGTTGCGCGTGTTGGGGTCGCCACCACGCTGCAGGAGCACCTGCAGGAAACGCGGATCATCCATCTTCGCCGCATAGACCATCGCGTTGTTGAAGTGGATCTCCTGTCCATTCATGAACTTCACACGTCGCGCATTGGGATCCGCGCCGTTCTCGAGCATCGCACGCAGGCCTTCAAGGTTCTTGGCGCGTAGCGGCCAGGCAAGCAGGGGCACTCCGTCACGACTGGAAAACGTGTTGTCGGCGTTGAAGCGTTCCTCCTTCATCAGGCGGGAAATGGTCTTGGCGTCACCCTCCTCACTGGCGACCGCCAGTTGCAGCGCCTTGCCATCGAAGTACTGGTCCGCGCCATGCCGGGAGGAAGAGAAGCAGCCAGCGAGTCCCAGAATCAAGAGTGCCATGAGCGCTCGGAGCATGTTCCGGCTGATGTTGTTCACGAAGATGGCCATCCTTGGAGTGTCGCTGCAACGTCAAAGAACCGGAATATCTTCTTCTTTGGAGGGGAAGTTGAATGCCTCGCGCTTCCTGCGGATGTGGTCTGGCATCGGCGGCCGCGGAATGCCGCGGGCGATCAACCACTGCTGACACTTCTTCTGCCAGGGCAGAAGGTCGGGCGTGGTGATTTCCCAGTAGATTGCGTCAACCATCCGCATGGGGGGCGCCTCTCCGGAACCAGTGAGAATCTTGGTCTTGATGGTGGGATCTGCACCGTGCTCCAGCAGCCAATAGGCATAGTTGAAGCCACCTCGACTGGTGTACAAACTCAATATCGTATCTGCAGAGCCGAGATTGGCTTCATTAATGTTGGCCCCATGTTCTACGAGCAACTGCACATTCTTCCACTGGTTGCCACTCAGGAATGCGAGGTACATCAACGTCTCTCTCGCCGAACTTCGCGTGTTTGGATCGCCGCCGTGTTTCAGAAGCAGCTCCAGGAATCTGGGGTCGTCCATTTTTGCCGCGTAGACCATCGCGTTATTGAAGCCGAGCCTGCGCGTGTCCACCTGCTTGAACTGGCGTGCATTGGGGTCCGCGCCGTTCTCGAGCAATGCGCTCAATCCCTCAATACTCTTCGCACGTAGTGGCCAGGCGATCAGTGGAATGCCGTCACGACGTGCAAACGTCGTGTCGGGATCGACACCTTCATCCTTGACCAGGTGGCGGATGGCTTCCTCATCGCCGTTCTCGGTTGCGATGGCTAGCTGAAGAGCCCTTCCGTCAAAATAGTCAGCGGCACCATGTGAAGACGACGCCGCGCATCCGTTGACAAGAAAAAGTGTGAGCCATGCCGCACTTAATAGAAATTTTGTCATCATGTTGTGAAGGCTGACGGGCATGATCATCCTGATGTTGATCCTCTGAAGGGATGACATTAGCAAAGTGTTCTGCTATTCGATAAGCAGCGCGGCTGAAAGGCGGCGCTTGCCGTCCCTGTGCAATGGAGCTTGCCATGAGTGGTCCCGATATCGAGACGCGTGCCCGTGTAATCCAGGAGCAGAATCTTCTTGTCCAGCAGCTGCGTGAGAGCGGCAATGACAGCCAAGCAGATCGACTCTTGGAAACCTATCATGCGCGCGAGATGTCTGGTCTCGCTGCAGACGTCTATCAATCGGCAAAGCACGAGGGTGAGCCGCCCGCTGGTTGGTCGCGCGCCAGTAAGGATCCTGAGGCGTTTCGGGCCGCTGGGGTCAATATTTCGGACGAGGAAATACGGGATCTGCTGGAGCCGCCGCAGTCCGGCTTCCGTGCCGAAATCTATATTCCCGACAAGCGCGTCTTTGGTGAAGATGCAACGCCGGTGGTCGTCTACAAGGGTTCGACGGGTGAGATCGTTGATCCGCTTGCCCCCGGTGGGAAGCGCGAGTCCGGGGGCGAAGACTTCCTCAACAATGGGCAGCAGGGTATCGGCATGCGCAGTGATTACTACGATCGCGCAATGCTGTTGGCGACCCGGTTGAACGCAGAAACCCGTGGCCGTTTCGAAATCGCCGGCCACTCCCTGGGCGGCGGCATGGCCTCGGCTGCCTCCGCAGTGACCGGCGCACGCGCCACGACCTTCAATGCAGCGGGTCTGCACCCGGAGACCACCGCGCGGTTTTCGAAGGAAAATGGCCTGCCCACCTTCAATACGCAACAGACGGTGCACACCTACCAGACCAGCGGTGAGGTGCTCAACGATGTGCAGAACGGGCTGCAGCGATTGAGTGACCAACAGCGCGCCGGCTACGGCCTGCTGGCCAACGAAGTGGGCCTGCTCATGCGCGAGCCGATGATGGAGAAACTGGTCGGCGACAAGCTGCGCGAAATGATGCCGGCGGGGGCGCAGACCTCGGCGGCGCAGTTCGTGGAGCAGCTGGCGACCAAGCCGGGTCAGGATGCGCTGCGCAACATCCCGGTGGCCGCGGGGCGCCTGGAAATCATGTTGGACGCCAAGACCCGCGATGCGCAGGGCAACCTGGTCGACCGCACTGCAACGGCTGCACCCAGTCAGGTCGCCGAGCTGGCCGGGCCGCTGTCGGCCGTGTTGCACGCCGGCGCCCAGGGCATGCGCGTCGGGCGTGTGGCGGGTGAGCAGGTCGAGCGCGTCGGTGCCGGTGCGGGCCATGTGCTGGACAAGGCTGGCGATGCGGCCGAGCAGGTGGCGCGCGTGCAGGGCATGGCGGTGGGCAAGGTGGTGGACATGGGCTCGGCGACCCTGCAGGTGGGGATCAAGGGCGGCACGACGGTGATCGCCGAAGGGCGCGAGCTCACCGGCCTGGTCGAGTCCACGCTGCATCGGGTCGAAGGCAGGGCGCAGTCGGGCGCGTTGTCCATCGCGGCCTGGGGCGCGGGTCTGCTCGGGCGGGACGATGTTGCCAGGGACCTGAGGGGTCGATCGGATGCAGCGCGTACCACCGGCGACGAACGCGCCGCACATGCCACGCGGCAGGCGCGCGAGGATGCCGTTGACGTCCGCGGCGTCGGCCAGCGTGCGGCAGCGGGCGTGGATCGCGGCGGCCAATGGGTAGCGGGTGCGGTGCGCGATGGCTATGCCACGGCCGGCGCCCACATCGACAAGGGCTATGATTTTGCCGGTTACCACGTCAAGCACGTTACCGCGCAGGCCCCGGCGGTGCTGGCGTCGGTAGGCGGTGCCACCGCAGCCATCACCGTTGCAGCCAAGACCCACGTTCCCACGGTGGAACGGCCGCTCAACGTGGCCAACCTCGCCGAATCAGCGGTGTTGATGAAGCGTCTGGGGCCGGCGTTCGCCGAGGCCGCCGACCGCCATGGCATGGATGCGACCGTGATTCCCAGCATGGACGCCGAGCTGATCAAACAGGAAGCGGCCGCACGCACACTGCTGCAGCAGCATCAGCGCATCCAGCAACCCCAGGATGGGCGGCAGACCGGAGCGGCGGCCGAGACCTTGGCCCCGCGGCTGGGCATCAACGACCCGAATCACCCGGACTACAGTCTGTTCAAGGGCGCCCAGAACGGCGTGCACGGCCTGGATGCCCACTACAACCGCACCCCCGACCTGCACAGCGACCAGCTGGCCGGGGCGTTGGCGGCCAAGGCCAAGCAGGAAGGGCTGCAGTCGATCGAACGGGTGGTGCTCAGCGAAGACCGCGCGCGCGCCTTTGCGGTGGACACGCCGGACCTGGCCGCGGTGAACCGCCAGCTGGCCCATGTCGAGGTGGCGACCGGCCGCCAGCAGCCGCTCAGCGTGAGTACCGAGCAGGCCGCCGAAGTGGACCGCCAGCACGCCCGGAGCGCCGAGGCCCCGCAACTGGTGGCCAGCGTGGCCGCCGAGCAGCAGGGGCAGGAACAGCAGCAGGCGGCGCGGCGGATGGGCTGAGGCCCGGCTGAAAGGCCCGTGCAGCATGGGCGGGCCCGGCGCGACGCGGGTCCGTCCGGCCGCCGCGGGTTCCATCCAGTGCCGCCAATGCGGTACAGTCGCCGGGTGTCCATTCTGACGACCCCGCATACCCTTTCTTCCGCTCGCCGTTGGTGGCGATGGTGGCCTGTTGCCGTCGTCCGTCCCGCCACCGCCGTTTCCCGGAAGGAAAGTCGTCTTGATCACGTTCGAGCAGTTCCAGCAGCAGGCCGCTGAAGGCCACACCCGCATCCCCGTCGTCCGCGAAGTGCTGTCCGACCTGGACACGCCGCTTTCGGTCTATCTGAAGCTCGCCGACGGCCCGCATACCTATCTGTTTGAATCGGTCGAAGGCGGCGAACGCTTTGGGCGCTATTCCATCATCGGCCTGCCGGCGCGCCGGGTGTATGCCTTCCATGGCCATACCCTGACCATCAGCGAGTCCGGCTCCGTGGTTGAAACCCGTGAGGTCGCCGATCCGTTCACCGAGGTCGAGGCGCTGCGCAGCGCCCACTCGGTGCCCAAGCTGGCTGGCTTGCCGGGCTTTACCGGTGGGTTGGTCGGCTGGTTCGGTTTTGAGTGCATCGGCTATATCGAACCGCGCCTGGCCCCGCCGCGAGGCCGCGACGAGCTGGGCACGCCGGACATCCTGCTGCTGCATTCGGAAGAACTGGCGGTATTCGACAACCTCAAGGGCCGCCTGTACCTGATCGTGCATGCCGATCCCGGCCAGCCCGGTGCGTGGGATGCCGCGCAGGCGCAGCTGGATGCGCTGGTCGCCAAGCTGCGTGCACCCGGTGCGGGCTACCCGGCGCCGATCACCCGCGACGTGCTCGACGAGAACGACTTCGTCTCCGGTTTCACCCGCGAAGGCTTCATCGCCGCAGTCGAAAAATCCAAGGAATACATCCGCGCCGGCGACATCTTCCAGGTGGTGCTGAGCCAGCGCCTGAGCGTGCCGTTCAAGGCGCGCCCGGTGGATGTGTACCGCGCGCTGCGTGCGCTGAATCCCTCGCCGTACATGTACTTCCTGGATGTGGGCGACGTGCAGGTGGTGGGCTCCTCGCCGGAGATCCTGGTGCGCCTGCAGGATGGTGAAGTCACCGTGCGCCCGATCGCCGGCACCCGCCCGCGCGGCGCGACGGTGGAAGAAGACAACGCGCTGGAAGCCGAACTGCTGGTCGACCCGAAGGAGCGTGCCGAGCACCTGATGCTGATCGATCTCGGCCGCAATGATGCCGGCCGTGTGTCCAAGGCCGGTACGGTGGAAGTGGGCGAGCAGTTCGTGATCGAGCGCTACAGCCACGTGATGCATATCGTCAGCGAAGTGACCGGGCAGTTGCAGCCGGGCCTGAGCTACACCGACGTGCTGCGTGCGACGTTCCCGGCCGGCACCGTCAGCGGCGCGCCGAAGATCCGCGCGCTGGAAGTGATCCGCGAACTGGAGCCGATCAAGCGTAATGTCTACGCCGGCAGCATCGGCTACATCGGCTGGCACGGCGATGCCGACACCGCCATCGCGATCCGCACCGCGGTGATCAAGGATGGCCGCCTGCATGTGCAGGCCGGCGCCGGCATTGTCTACGACTCCGATCCCGGCAAGGAATGGGACGAGACGATGAACAAGGGCCGCGCGCTGTTCCGCGCCGTCGCCCAGGCCGCCAAGGGCTTGTGAGTTTTTCCGTGCCGTGGCCCTCGCCACGGCAGCCGCTGCACCCCTCTGACAAGGAATACCGCATGAAGCTGCTGAGCGCATTGCTGTTGTCATCGACATTGGCCGTGGCGGCTGGGCCGGTCTGGGCGCAGGCCAATACGATTCCTTCCGAGCCGCACCTGCTGGTGAAGGGCAATGCGAGTCGCACCGTCCTGCCCGATCGCTTCCTGGTGAAGGTCGCCCTGGAGACAGTGGACATGCAGACCGACATCGCCCGACGCCGTGTGCAGGTCAACAGCGAACGGGTAATGCAGTTGTTCACGCACCATGGCGCCATTGCCGATACTGTGCGTGCCGACAACCTCAGCATCGCGCCGTCCACCCGCTATCGCGACGACAAGGATGTGTTCGAGGGCACGGCCGTCAGCCGGGATCTGGAAGCGGCGTTCCCCAGTGCCGAGGCGTTGCAGGCGTTTCTGGGCGAACTCAAAGCCAGTCGCGAAGTGCAGGTCAGCACGGCCACGCCCACCTACTCGGGAGCTGCCCGCCTGCGGGCTGAGCTGAAGGCGGAGGCCGCTGCACAGACGCGTGCGTCGGCCAAGGGCCTGGCTGCGGCATACGGTGCGCGGGTTGCCGGGCTCTACAGTATTTCCGATGTGGCGCCGAGTTTCGCCTATGGCGTACAGGCCGGTAGTTGGCCGACCGCGCCCGGCACGCCCATCAGCGACGACTACGCCGAAGGGAGCGCCTTGGATCGTGTCCAGGTAACCAGCTCCCGTATCGCGGCGGCTCCAGCCGCAGCTGGCGAACTTCTCGCCGCAGCTCCCATCACGTACACCGAAAACGTGTACGCCATTTTCCTCATTACCGACGGATCCTGACCATGTTGTTGATGCTCGACAACTACGACAGCTTCACCTACAACCTCGTGCAGTACCTGCAGACGCTGGGTGCCGAGGTCAAAGTGGTGCGCAATGACGCCCTGAGCGTCGATGAAATCGCCGCGCTCGCGCCCGAGCGCATCGTGATCTCGCCCGGCCCGTGCACGCCCAACGAAGCGGGCGTGTCGCTGGAACTGATCCGGCGGCTTGGCCCGACCACGCCAATCCTCGGCGTGTGCCTGGGTCACCAGGGCATCGGCCAGGTCTACGGCGGCGATGTGATCCGTGCCGGCACCATCATGCACGGCAAGACCTCGTCGATCCGGCACCAGGGCAAGGGCGTGTTCGCCGGCCTGCCGGACCGCTACCAGGCCACGCGCTACCACTCGCTGGTGGTGGACAAGACCACCTTGCCGGCCTGCCTGGAAGTGACCGCCTGGACCGAGAACGACGACGGTTCGATGGAGGAGATCATGGGTCTGCGCCACCGTGAACATCCGGTCGAAGGCGTGCAGTTCCACCCCGAATCGATCCTCACCGAGCATGGCCACGCCCTGCTGAAGAATTTCCTGCAGCGCTGAGCCGCGCCGCGCCCGCATCACAAGGACTCCCCGCATGACCTTCTCCCCCCAGGAAGCGCTGCAGCGTACGATCGAGCATCGCGAAATCTTCTTCGACGAAATGGTCGATCTGATGCGGCAGATCATGCGCGGCGATGTCTCGCCGGTGATGACCGCCGCCATCCTCACCGGCCTGCGGGTCAAGAAGGAAACCGTTGGCGAGATCGCCGGCGCGGCCACGGTGATGCGCGAGTTCGCCTTGCCGGTGCCGGTCGAGGACACGCTCAACCTGGTCGACATCGTGGGTACCGGTGGTGATGGCTCGCACACCTTCAACATCTCCACCTGCGCGATGTTCGTGGTCTCCGCCGCCGGGGCCAAGGTAGCCAAGCACGGCAACCGCAGCGTGTCCTCCAAGTCCGGCAGCGCCGATGCGGTGGAAGCGCTGGGCGCGGTGATCGAGCTGCGCCCCGAGCAGGTCGCGCGCGCCATCACCGAGACCGGGATCGGCTTCATGTTCGCGCCGATGCATCACCCGGCGATGAAGGTCGTCGCGCCGGTCCGTCGCGAGATGGGCGTGCGCACCATCTTCAACATCCTCGGCCCGCTGACCAATCCGGTCGGGGCGACCAATGTGCTGATGGGCGTGTTCCACCCCGATCTGGTCGGCATCCAGGCGCGCGTGTTGCGCGAGCTGGGCGCCGAGCGCGCGCTGGTGGTGTGGGGACGCGACAACATGGATGAGATCTCGCTCGGTGCCGGTACCCTGGTCGGCGAGCTGCGCGATGGCAAGGTGCGCGAATACGAGATCCACCCGGAAGACTTCGGCATTGCGATGTCGGCCAGCCGCAACCTCAAGGTCGACGGCCCGGAGGAGTCGATCGCGATGCTGCGCGGCGTGCTCGACAACCAGCCCGGCCCGGCCCTGGACATCGTGGCGCTCAACGCCGGCGCGGCGCTGTACGTGGCCGGGGTGGCCGACAGCATCGCCGATGGCCTGGCCCGTGCCCGCGCGGTGCTGGCCGACGGCAGTGCGCGCTCGCGCATGGAGCAGTACGTCGCCGCCACCCAGCGCATCCACGCCGCCGTCTGAGCGGCGGTTTCACGCATTGCCCGTGCCTGGCCGATAATGGCCGGCCTGAAGGACCCGACCGACATGAGCGACAAGAGCGACATCCTCGAGACCATCCTGGCCCGCAAGGCCGAAGAAGTCGCCGCACGGCGCGCGCAGGTGCCGCTGGAGGCGCTGATCGCCCGCGTCGAGCAGGCCCCGCCGGTGCGCGGCTTCACCGAGGCGCTGCGTGCGTCGATTGCCGCGGGCAACCCGGCGGTGATCGCCGAGGTGAAGAAGGCCAGCCCGTCCAAAGGCGTGATCCGCCCGGACTTCCGCCCGGCCGACATCGCGGTCAGCTACGAGTTCGGCGGCGCCAGCTGCCTGTCGGTACTGACCGATGTGGACTTCTTCCAGGGCAGCGATGCCTACCTGCAGCAGGCCCGTGACGCCTGCACCCTGCCGGTGCTGCGCAAGGACTTCGTGATTGACGCCTACCAGGTGTACGAGGCGCGCGTGCTCGGTGCCGACTGCATCCTGCTGATCGTCGCGGCGCTGGACGACCGCCAGCTCGCCGAACTGTCCGACCTGGCCATGCAGCTGGGCATGGACGTGCTGGTGGAAGTGCACGACATCGACGAGCTCGAACGCGCCATCCAGGTGCCGGTGCCGCTGATCGGCATCAACAACCGCAACCTGCGCACCTTCGAGGTGTCGCTGCAGACCACCCTGGACATGCGCCAGGCGGTGCCGCGCGACCGCCTGCTGGTCACCGAAAGCGGCATTCTGGCTGCCGAAGACGTCAGCCTGATGCGCAATGCGGGCGTGCACGCCTTCCTGGTCGGCGAGGCGTTCATGCGCGTGGAAGAGCCCGGCGAGGGTCTGCGTCAGCTATTCTTCAGCGCATGACTGCGAACTACCCAACGCCGCGCGAAGACGCCCCGCTGGTGGTCTTCGATTTCGATCACACCCTGTACGACGGCGATTCCGGCAGCCACCTGTTTGCGTGGCTGATCAAGCGCAATCCCCTGCGGTTGCTGGCCGCGCTGCTGGCCACGCCGCTGCTGGGGCCGCTGGTGGCGATGCTGCCCACCCGCCGCCGCGGCATCTCCGGCTATGTGTGGATCGCCACGTTCGGCCTGCACCGGGCGCGTGACTTCAACAAGGCGATCGACCGCTACGTGCTCACCCACGAGGCCGACATCCGCCGCCGACTGCTGCCGATCGCGCTGGATGTGTTCACCCAGCACCGCGAGGCCGGCGACCGCGTGGTGGTAGCCACCGGCGCGCCACCGGAGCTGGCCCGCGCCATCCTGGCTTTCGTGGCCCACCAGGACGTGCCGGTGATCGGCACGGAAGTGGGCCCGTGCCTGGGCGCGGTGATCGCCACCCGCCACTGCCACAACGAAGAAAAGATGCGGATGCTGCGCGAGCGCGGCTATGCACGGATCGCCATCGCCTATTCCGACAGCAGTGCGGACCTGCCGCTGCTGCTGGCCGCCAAGGCGCCGGTGGTGGTCAATCCGAAGGCATCGCGGGTGGCCCACTTCCGTCAGGTGTTGCCACCGGGCACGCCGATACTCAACTGGGGCTGTGTGGACCGGGCCGGCGATCCGGGCTGAGGCCTGATCGGAACCTTCGATGGCCGGGGCCGTCCCCGGCTGTCGTCAACGGCTCAGGCTGCGCGCCACTGCACGATCGCGGTGCCGATCTGGAACAGGCTGATGGTCAGTACCAGCACGCCGACCGCGACCAGCACCCAGCGTTCCTTGACCTTTTTCACCAGCAGCGCGGCGACCGGCGCGGCCATCATGCCGCCGATCAGCAGGCCCGCCACGATGTTCAGGTACTGCAGGCCCATGGTCAGCAGGAAGGTGATCGACACCGCCAGCGTCACCACGAACTCGGCCGCATTGACCGTGCCGATGGTGGTGCGGGCCTGGCCGCCGCGGGCGAGCAGGGTGGAGGTGGCCACCGGGCCCCAGCCGCCACCGCCGCTGGCATCAAGCAGGCCGGCCACGAAGCCCAGCACCGGCACCCGCTTGACCTCCTGGGCCGGCATCAGCCGCCCGGCCGCGCGCAGCAGGATGAAGATCGCCAGCACCAGCAGGTAGGCGTAGATGAACGGGCGGATGAATTCGCCCGGCAGCTGGGTCAGCACGTAGGCCCCGACCACGCCGCCGACCGCGCCGGGGATGGCCAGGCGCACGAACAGCCGCCGGTCGACATTGCCGGCCGCCAGGTGCGAGACGCCCGAGGCGCCGGTGGTGAACACCTCGGCGGTATGGATGCTGGCGCTGACAGCTGCAGGCGGCAGGCCCATGCTGAGCAGGACCGAGGAGGAGACCAGCCCGAAGGCCATGCCCAGTGCGCCATCCACCAGCTGCGCGCCCAGGCCGATCAGGATGAACCAATAGAATTCGCTGCCCAGCTCCATGCCTACAGCCTAGCGGCAACAGGTGAAGAGGGCGGTAGTGCCGGCCAGCGGCCGGCACGTCCCCCGCAGACGAGGGATCTCAACGGGTTCCGTACAGAACGACGGTCTTGCCGCGCGCATGCAGCAGGCCGTCGGTCTGCAGCTTCTTGAGCACGCGCCCGGCCATTTCACGCGAGCAGCCCACCAGCCGCGCCAGCTCCTGGCGGGACACGCGCAGCTGGGTGCCCTGCGGGTGGCTCATGGCTTCCGGCTCGCGGGACAGGTCATGCAGGGTGCGCACGATGCGGTCGGTGACATCCAGGAACGCCAGACGGCTGGCCTTGCGGCTGGTGTCCAGCAGGCGCTTGGAGATCTGCTGGCCCAGCGCGTACAGCAGGCGCGGGGCATCGGCCGACAGCGGGCCCAGGAACAGCTGATGCAGACGCTCGTAGCTGATCTCGGCCAGCTCGCAGGGGGTGCGGGTGCGCAGGATCACCTCACGGCGGTCCGACTCCACGAACAGGCCCATTTCGCCGACGAATTCACCTGAACCGAAGTAGCCGAGGACCAGCTCACGATCGTCCTCTTCCTCAGCAATTATAGAGACCGAGCCACTGATCACGTAGTAAAGGGTGCCAGCCGGGTCTCCTGGGCGGAACACGTCCGTACGGGCGGGATAGCGGCGCCGATGGCTGTGGGCCAGGAAGCGGTCGATGGTGGCGATATCCAGGGCCAATGGACTTGTGGCAAGGCGCACAGATGACACGTTGAGGCGCTCCCTTTGCTCATGAACAATTCACGGCTATGTGCCGCGAGCTTAACGATCCGATTTGTTAAGGGCAAACCGAGCACAGTCACTTCTTTCGATGCAAGTTTCGCCCCCGATCACTTTGCCCCATAATTGCGCCTTTCCCACCACACACAGGATCGACCACCGTGGTCAAGCCGTTGCCTCGCCTGAGGTTGCAGGGTTTCAACAACCTCACCAAGGCGCTGAGCTTCAACATCTATGACGTCTGTTACGCCCGCACCGAAGAGGAGCGTCAGCGTTACATCGAATATATTGATGAAGAGTACAACGCCGATAGGCTGACTCAGATCCTTACCGACGTCGCCGAAATCATCGGCGCCAACATCCTGAACGTGGCCCGCCAGGACTACGACCCCCAGGGTGCCTCGGTCACGATCCTGATCTCGGAAGAGCCGGTGATCGACAAGAAGCAGGCCGGCAAGGAGTTGATCTCCGACGCCGTGGTCGCGCACATGGACAAGTCGCACATCACCGTGCACACCTATCCGGAAACGCACCCGCAGGAAGGCATCGCCACCTTCCGCGCCGACATCGATGTGGCTACCTGTGGCGTTATTTCGCCGCTGAAAGCGCTGAACTACCTGATCGAGAGTCTGGAATCGGACATCGTGATCATGGACTACCGCGTGCGTGGCTTCACCCGTGACGTGAAGGGCAAGAAGCACTACATCGATCACAAGATCAACTCGATCCAGAACTTCCTGGCCAAGAACATCAAGTCGCGTTACGAGATGTTCGACGTCAACGTCTATCAGGAAAATATCTTCCACACGAAGATGCACCTGAAGGACTTCGACCTGGACCAGTACCTGTTCGAAGAGAAGGCCAAGAACCTGTCGTTCAAGGAACGCATGAAGATCGAGGCGCTGCTGCGTCGTGAGATCGAAGAGCTGTTCCACGGGCGCAACCTGGCCGAGTAATACAGTGGCGAAGGGTCGTGCCGGATGCGTTCCGGGCGGCCTCGTCCAGGCGGGATGGCCCGCCCTGTGGAACCGGTGTTTGCGCAAAACCGGGTTCCACGGCAGCGATCAACGACGGTCCGGTGTGAAAACACCGGGCCGTTTTACGTTATTGGACGGCGGTCCATCCGCAGGTATTCGTCACCAGACGTTAACAATAGGTGCGCGAAATCCTCCTGCCGCAAGCAACGGTGCACGGCCCTCCCGGGTAGTGCCGGCCGCTGGCCGGCAACCACGCACACCCCACCCGCTTACAAGCGGTAAGCGATGGTCTTCATCACAGCCGAGGCCAGCGCCATCACCGACGGAATCGGGAACGGCAGCTTGCGCGCGCCGGCATGTTCGGCGTGCTCGGCGTGGCGGGCTTCGTCGACCTTCATCACCTTGAGGATCTCCCGGCTGCGCAGGTCGGCCGGGGGCAGGGTGTCCAGGTGCTCGTCCAGGTGGGCCTCCACCTGGCGCTCTGTCTCCACCACGAAGCCCAGGTTCCAGCCATCGCCGCGCAGGCCGGCCAGAGTGCCGATGGTGTAGCTGCCGGCATACCAGATCGGGTTGAACAGGCTGGGCCGGCTGTCCAGCTCGCGCAGGCGCTCGGCGCACCAGGCCAGGTGGTCGGTCTCTTCCTGGGCGGCATCGAGCAGGTGGGCGCGGGTCTGCGGCTCGCGGGCGACGGCCGCCTGGCCGAAGTACAGGCCCTGGGCACAGACCTCGCCGACATGGTTGATCCGCATCAGCCCGGCCGCATGGCGGCGCTCGGCAGCGGCCATCTGTACGTCCGGGGTGGCCTGCGCCGGGTAGGGGCGGCTGGCCGGCGGGTTGCCGAACACCGTGTCCAGCGCGCGCTGGGCTTCGGTGAGCAGGTGGTCGAGCGGGGTGATCTGGCGGGTCGCGGTCATCGGTGGGGCAGCAGCGGGGGATGAACGATTCTCGCCCTCCCGGGCCGGTGTGCCAAGCCGGGCAGGGGGCCGGCTTGCATGTGGAGGGGGTGGCCGGTACAATCCCGCCTCTTCACAACGCGTGGCAGAGTTCCGGCCGCTCCATGGCCGTAATGAGCCCGACCTACTTGAGTTCTTTCATGAGCACTTTCACTGCAAAGTCCGAGACCGTCCAGCGCGACTGGTATCTCGTCGACGCTTCCGGCAAGACGCTGGGCCGTCTGTCCACCGAGCTGGCCCGCCGTCTGCGCGGCAAGCACAAGCCGGTCTACACCCCTCACGTTGATACCGGTGATTACCTGGTTGTCATCAATGCAGAAAAGATTGTCGTCACCGGCAACAAGCTGCAGGACAAGCTGTATCACCGTTTCACTGGCTACATCGGCAACCTGAAGACCGAAACTCTGGCCCAGGCGCTTGAGCGCCACCCGGAGCGTGTCATCGAGACCGCCGTCAAGGGCATGCTGCCGAAGGGCCCGCTGGGCCGCGCCATGTACCGCAAGCTCAAGGTGTACTCGGGTTCCGAGCACCCGCACGCCGCTCAGCAGCCTCAGGTTCTGGATATCTAATCATGGCTATCACTCAAAACTACGGCACCGGCCGCCGCAAGTCCTCCACCGCCCGCGTGTTCCTGCGCAAGGGTGCCGGCAACATCACCGTCAATGGCCGTCCGCTGGACGAGTTCTTTGGCCGTGAGACTGCACGCATGATCGTGCGTCAGCCGCTGGAACTGACCAAGAACACCGAAAGCTTCGACATCATGGTCACCGCCGCTGGCGGCGGCACCACCGGCCAGGCCGGTGCGATCCGTCTGGGCATCGCCCGTGCGCTGGTCGAGTACGACGAAACCCTGAAGTCCGAGCTGCGCAAGGCTGGCTTCATGACCCGTGACGCCCGTGAAGTCGAGCGTAAGAAGGTCGGCCTGCACAAGGCACGTCGCGCCACCCAGTTCTCCAAGCGCTGATCCATCGCGCCTGGCGTGGGATCCTTCGGGATCCCGCTGGGAGGACAGCAAAAGCCCGGCTTCGGCCGGGCTTTTGTCGTTTGTGGGGCGGAGCGGGGTGTGGCTGTGCTTCGGTAGTGCCGGCCGCTGGCCGGCAGCCCCACGGGTGATGGGTACGTTCCGTGGTTGCCGGCCAGCGGCCGGCACTACCGTGGGTTTCGTTCGCCGCACCAAATAAAACAAAAGGCCTGATCTTTCGATCAGGCCTTTTTGTTTTATTTGGCTGCCCCGGATGGATTCGAACCACCGATGCCTGAGTCAGAGTCAGGTGCCTTACCGCTTGGCTACGGGGCAAAATGTGCGTGCAAGTATTGCACTTTTTCCCTACAAAACCAAGCTCAACGTAACGAACTTGGTGGCTATGGGTGGACTCGAACCACCGACCCCAGCATTATGAGTGCTGTGCTCTAACCGGCTGAGCTACATAGCCTAGGGAGCCGGTAATTCTGGAGATGTCTGCGGGTTCTGTCAACACTTTTTCACCGCGCTTGTGAGTGGGCAGCGGGCGTGGCACAGTCCCGACCAGTAGATTTTTCTAGGAGTCCGCATCGTGATCGATCCGGACGGCTACCGACCGAATGTCGGTATTGTGCTGATGCGGCAGGATGGGCAGGTATTCTGGGCACGACGTGTGCGCCGGGATGGCTGGCAGTTCCCGCAGGGCGGCATGAATACCGACGAGACGCCGGTTGAAGCCATGTATCGCGAGTTGCACGAAGAAACCGGGTTGTTGCCTGAGCATGTTGAAGTGCTCGGTGCCACGCCGGGGTGGCTTCGCTATCGGTTGCCGGCACGGGCCATCCGCCGCAATGAGAAGCAGGTCTGCATCGGTCAGAAGCAGGTCTGGTTTCTGCTGCGCCTGGCCGGTGACGAATCCCATGTGACGCTGGACCATACCGACAGCCCCGAGTTCGATCAGTGGCGCTGGGTGGATTTCTGGTACCCGGTCGAACATGTGGTGGTGTTCAAGCGGGGGGTCTATGCCCGCGCGCTGCGTCACCTGGCGCCATTGGCGCGGGGGGTGGCGGGGACGGGGGTGGAATCGATGCCCAAGTCCGCACAGGAGGCCTGGATGCCCGGCAACGCCGCCGGCCACGACCGGCCGCGCAAGCGCACGCCCAGCCCGTCCTCCAGCAAGCGTGGCTACTGGCCGCGCAAGGCCAAGGCCGAGCCCGGGACACCCTGATCCCGGGCGTCTCGATGCGGGTGCATGAACCGTATCGAGAATGATTCAGCTTCGAAATTGACAACCATTCTCGTTTCGATTGGAATAGCGGCAGGCCATTTCTGGCCTGCCTGCCGAGTCCGCACGTGTACGTCTGCATCTGCAACGGGGTTACCGACCATCAGATCCGTGAAGCCGCCCACAGCGGTGTCGCGAGCGTGTCCGAGCTGACCATGCGCACCGGCTGCGGTGCCACCTGCGGTTCCTGCCTGGACATGGCGGCCGACCTGCTGGCCAAGGCTCGCGCCACCCACGATCTGCCGCTGCCGGTCCTCGGCCTGGCCCAGGTCGCCTGAGGTCGCTCCGCGCGCTGCGCCGCACGCGCAAGTGAGCACGATTCGCGTTCCTTCATGCGACGGATAAAGCCGCTACAGTGCCGGCGTTTCCACGCAGCAGGAGCAAGCTCATGAAGGGCGACGCCAAGGTCATCGAATTCCTCAACAAGGTCCTCTACAACGAGCTGACCGCCATCAACCAGTACTTCCTGCACGCCAAGATGCTGAAGAACTGGGGGCTGAAGGAACTGGCCGACCACGAGTACAAGGAATCGATCGAAGAGATGAAGCATGCGGACGTCCTGTCCGACCGCATCCTCTTCCTCGAAGGCCTGCCGAACTTCCAGGCATTGGGCAAGCTGCGCATCGGCGAGAACCCGGCCGAGATCCTGCAGTGCGACCTGAGCCTGGAGCGCGACGGCGTGGTGACGCTGCGTGAGGCGGTGGCCTATGCCGATTCGATCGGCGACTACGTCAGCCGCCAGTTGTTCGTGAAGATCCTCGAGTCCGAGGAAGAGCATATCGATTGGCTGGAAACCCAGCTGGACCTGATCGAGCGCATCGGCGAACCGAATTACCTGCTGACCAAGATCGAAGACTGAGTCAGTCCTGCAGCGGAACGCCCAGGCTGGCCTGATAACCGGCCAGCGCGATCCGCGCACGCGCGAACTCGGCGATCAACAGCGCCACCGCCACGGCGGGGCGCTCCAACGTACCGGCGCGTGCGTCATGTTCGATCCGCCGTGCCGCCGCGCTGAGCGCGCTGGCACCGACATTGGCACTGGCCGACTTGAGGCTGTGCGCGAGCGCGCGCAGCTGGTCCAGGTCGGCGGCCACCGAGGCGTCCTGCAATTGCCGGATCAGCGGCGGGCTGTCGTCCAGGAACACGCCGATGATGCGCGCGGTTTCCGCCCCGATCACTTCCTGCAGTTCATCCAATACGCTGGTATCGAGCACCGTCGGCGGTGCGTCGTCGTCCTGCGACGGCATTGCGGTGGGCAGTGCCGGCGGCATCGGCGTGGCTGACCCATCGCCCTGCCAGCGCTGCAGGCAGGCCTGGAGTGAGTCGCGGTTGACCGGCTTGGACAGGTAATCGTCCATGCCCGCCTGCAGGCAACGTTCGCGATCACCGGCCATCGCGTTGGCGGTCATCGCCACGATCGGCAGCCGCGGCATGCCCGATCGCGCTTCATGCGCGCGCCACTGCGTGGTGGCGCGGTAGCCGTCCAGCACCGGCATCTGGCAGTCCATCAGCACCAGGTCGAAGTGCTGCGTCTGCAGTTGCTGCAGCGCCTGTTCGCCGTCGTTGGCGGTGCTGACCTGGCACCCGAGCACCTGCAGCAGGCGCTGGGCCACCAGCAGGTTGGTGCTGTTGTCCTCGACCAGCAGCAGGCGCAGGCCCAGCTGCACGGTGTCGCGTTCGGCGGCGCGTGCGTCGACCTCGGCCAACAGCGGGGCAGGGCGTGCACTGGCGGTGGCCGGGCGCAGCAGCGCATGCAGCTCGGCATCGTTGGCTTCGCGCGGCAGCTGCATGGCATCGGTGTACAACAGCGGCGCCAGCGCATCGCGCCCCTGCAGCCAGAGCAGACGCGGCGGTGGCGTGCGGCCGTCGTGGACCACCGCGCGATGCAGCGCGGTGGCGCCATGGCGCAGCGCGTCGGTATCGGCGATCACCCAGACCAGCTCCAGTTCGATCCCCGGGCGCTGCGGCGCACGCAGGATGTCCAGGGCGGCCGAAGCGCTGTCGACCAGGTGCAGGCGGATGTCATGGTGCTCCAGCACCCGCTCCAGGCGCTGCCCCAGCAGCGCATCGTCGCTGACCAGCAGCGCACGGGTACTGGTGCTGCCCATCGCGGGCAGGTCACCGATGACTTTCAGCAGCGGGATCTCGAACCAGAACGTGGCGCCGCGGCCGGGGATGGAACTGACCCCGATGTGGCCGTGCATCAGGTCGATGATGCGCTTGCAGATGGCCAGGCCCAGCCCGGTGCCGCCGTACAGCCGCGTGGTGGAGGCATCGGCCTGGCTGAAGGACTGGAACAGCCGCGACTGCAGCGCATCGTCGATGCCGATACCGCTGTCGATCACTTCGAAGCGCAGCTGGTGCTGGGCACTGGTTTCACCCTGGCGCAGCACGCGCAGGCGGATCTGCCCGCGCTCGGTGAACTTGATCGCGTTGACCAGCAGGTTGCCCAGCACCTGGCGCAGCCGCACCGGATCACCGCGGACCGACAGGCGCACGGACGGGTCCAGTTCCAGCGACAGCTGCAGGCCCTTGGCTTCGGCGCTGCGCTGCATCAGCTGGACCAGGCCTTCGAGCAGTTCGCGCAGGTTGAACGTGGTGATCTCCAGGTCCAGGCCCTTGGCCTCCAACCGGGAGTAATCGAGGATGTCATCGACGATGCGCAGCAGCTGCTGCGAACTGATGGTGGCCGTCTGCAGCATCTGCCGCTGATCCTCGCCGAGCTGGCCGCCGGCGATCAGGTCCAGCATCGGCAGGATGCCGTTGAGCGGCGTGCGGATCTCATGGCTCATGGTGGCCAGGAACTCGCCCTTGGCCAATGCGGCCGCTTCAGCGGCCTGCTTGGCCTGCAGGAGCTCCTGTTCGAGTTTGTCCTGCTGCTGCATCGTGCGCTGCAGCTGGTCGCGCTCGTTGGCCAGCGCATCGCCGCGGCGTTGCAGCTGCAGCTGTCGCGCGGATTGATCGCGCCAGTGCCGTACCGAAGTCAGGCTGGCGATCACCGCCAGCACGGCGGTGCCTGCGGCGATGGCCGGCCACGGGCCGTTCGCACCGGTGGCCGCCATTGCGCCGGCGGAGGCGGCCACGGCAGCGGCCACTGCGGCCAGCCACAGGCTGAAGGGAACCCGTCCGTGGGTGGTCATGTTCACAGCACCGCGTTGTGGAAGTCGAAGTTCAGATCACTGCCGGCCGACTGCACCATGTTGCCCTGGATGAAATCGACCCCGCCCATCCACATCGCCGCGGCGGCCTGCGGGTCTTCGATCTGCTGGCCGATGATCTGCAGCCCGGCGCGGTGCGCCAGCTCGATGGCGCCGCGCAGTTCATCGCGGGTCTGCTGGTTGGCATGGCTGCTGGAGAAGCGCGCGGCCATGCGCACGAACGACAACGGCAGCTGGGTCAGCAGGGCGTTGGCTTCGCCGCCGGGTTCGAACTGGCTGAGGCAGAAACGTACGCCTGCAGCGCTCATGCGCGTGCAGAACTGCTGCAGGGTGACGGTGTGGATCAGCGCATCGGGCAGGCGCACGTCGATGATCAGTTTGTCGCCAGCGATCTGCCGGCGTTCCAGCGATTCCAGCAGCCAGTCGGCGAAGGCGTCGCGGGCCAGCGTGCGCAGCGACTGCGACACGAACAGGTGCAGCGGCTGGGTGGCATGCCGGTACAGATCCAGCAGGCCCAACGCATGGTCGAGTACCTGCTGGTCGAGGTCGGCGATGCGCCCGGCGGCTTCGGCGGCGGGAATCACCTGGCCGGCGGCCAGCACGCTGCCATCGGCCTGGCGCAGCCGCAGCAGCACCTGGTACTGCGCGGTGTTGCCGCCGGCCACGGCCACGATAGGCTGGTAGGCCAGTTCCAGTTGGCCTTCGAGCAGGGCCAGGTGTTCCTGCGCGGCGACATCCTCGCGGCGGACATGTGCGGCAACCCCGGCGCTGAGCAGCCGCGCCTGCAGGGTGGTGCGTTCGACGGCCTCCAGCGCGCTGCCGGCATCACTGAAACCGGGTGACAGCTGCGCATGCCCGACCACGCCGCGCAGGTGCACCGATTCGTCGTCGCGGATCACGAAGGCGCGCGTGGAGAGCTGCTCGCGCAGGTTCTGTGCGATCACATCCAGGCTCTCTTCATCGGCGCCGCGGGCGAGTACCAGGAAGCTGTTGTCGTTGAGGCGCGCCAGCAGGTGCGGATGCGCACTGTCGGCCAGCCGCTGCGCGGCCTGCACCATCAGCCGTTCGAACGCGGCATAGCCGTAACGCTCGCGCAGGCCCAGGGCACTGGCTACTTCGATGAAGAACAGGCCGCCCTGGTCGCGATGGGCCAGCGAGGCCGCCAACTGCTGCATCACATGGTGGCGGGTGGGCAGGCCGGTCTCGGGATTGTTCATCGCCGGGGCGCCATTGGCACCGGGCTGGGTTGCGGCCTGCGCACGGGCACGGCGGATCCGGTTGGAGACGGCCGCGATCAGGTGACGCGGCCGGATCGGCTTGCTGAGGAAGTCATCGGCGCCGCTGTCGAGCACCTCGAACTGGCGCTCCGGGTCGGGGTCGCCGCTGAGGAACACGATCGGCAGCAGCTGCTGGCCCGGCTGCTGACGGATCAGTGCGGTCAGCCGCATGCCGTCCAGCCCGGGCAGGTGCAGGTCCATCAGGATCAGGTCGGGGCGGTTTTCGGCGATGGCCTGCTGCACGCCTTCGGCATCGCTGTGCACGACGGCCTCCATCCCGGCACCGTGCAGCACGCTCTGCGCGAACAGGGCCTGCGAGCGATCATCTTCGACGATCAGCACGCGGTAGGGCGCATCCATGCTCAGCGGCGTAGCCGGGGCCTCGTCGCTGGCCAGCGGCGGCAACGGCGGCGGTGGCGCGCCGGTGATGGCGGCGCCCGGCGTCAACGGAACCACGTTGCTCGGCGCCGCCGGCGGCGCAGCCGTACCGACCCAGCGCTGCCAATGGTCGGCCGGCGGGGTTTCAGCGCGCGAGGCGCGGGTGGATGCAACAGCGTTTTCGTGGACGGCCATCAGTACTCCCAGTCTGCGGCGCAATTATGCAGTGCACGCCGTAGGTTACGGTGGTAGTGCGTCGCGGTTGGCGAGGCTGGCCGTTGCATTGGCCGGTTGCCGCAGCAGCCAGCGCATGCCTTTCCACAGGGCGCGCCAGACCAGCCAGACCACCAGTGCACCGACCAGGCTGCAGCCGACCACCACGATCAACGCCGCCCACGGGTGTGCCAGCGCCAGGGCCAGGCCGCCGACCACCACGGTGTCTTCGGCGGCGGAGGCGACCCAGTTGCTGGCCGGTTCCGGCGAGGTGTTGAGCAGCGCGCGGGTGCCGGACTTGAGCCCATGGCTGGCCAGCGCCACGCCGGCCCCGGCCACCAGCGCGGTGCCGCTGAGTTCACCGTTGGGCGACAACGTGGCGGCCGCCAGGAAGGCGCCGGCGGGGACCCGCGCCAGGGTCTGGACCAGGTCCCAGACCGAGTCCACCCCGGGAATCTTGTCGGCCACGAATTCCGCCACGGCCAGCGCGGCCGAGGTGCCCAGCACCCACCACGATTCGGTGGCCTGCAGGGCCGGTGGCAGGTCGACCCAGCCGAGCAGGCCGGCCAGCCCGACGCCGAACACGGTGAGGTACACGCGGATGCCGGCCAGCCAGGCCAGCAGGATGCCGACAACGAACAGATGGGCTTCGGTCATGGCACGCGCTCCGGCTGAAAAGTGTGCACAGGCCCACACTATCGGGGATGACGTCGATGAACGCCACCGCCGGCCACCCCGGCCGACACGTCAATTGCGCCAACCCTGACTTACACTAGCCAGTCGTTCGTTCCGACAGGGGCCGTGCCGGTATCGCCAAGCGCGCTGCCGTGGACATCCGCCATGAACAATCCAACACCTTCCCGTATCCAGATCCGCCGGCCGGGTACGCCGCCCGTGCAGGATCGCCGCCGCCTGGCCATTCTGGCCGGGATCTGGCTGGTCACCCTGATCCTGGCGGTGCTGCTGGGGCGCTGGCTGGGCAGCCCGGGCGGCGACGTCGGCACCCAGCTGGGCGCCGCCGAAAAGCGTGCCAACACCCTCAACCAGCAGGTGGTCGAGCTGCAGCAGAAGCAGGCCACGGCCGAAGCCTCCGACCGCATCAGCCGCGCCGCCAACAACGAGGTGCAGACCTCGCTGGGCGAACGCGACGAGGAAATCGCCGGCCTGCGTGCCGACGTGGCCTTCTATGAGCGCCTGGTCGGGGCGACCAGCCAGCGCAAGGGCCTGAACACCCATTCCATCGAGTTCTCGCCGGAAACCGGTGGCACCTGGCAGTACGCCGTGGTGCTGACCCAGAACCTGAACCGTGGCGCGATCAGCCAAGGCCAGATGCGTTTCACCGTCGAGGGCGTCAAAGGCGGCAAGCTGACCTCGGTCAGCTGGGACGAGCTGCACCAGCGCACCAAGGTGCCGGGCCAGGAGTATTCCTTCCGGTACTTCCAGCAGCTCACCGGCAGCGTCATCCTGCCGAAAGACTTCACCCCGCAACGTGTGCGGGTCACGCTGGGATCGGGCGCGGGGGGCGCCACCCAGGTTTTTGATTGGAAGCAGGCCGGAGCACCGGCTGCACCATCGGCGAAAGAAGGGGAGTAAGCCCATGTTTGGCAGCAACAAATCCAACCGCGACGGACATCTGGTCGTGGACGCATTGATCGGCGCGCAGGTGGTGATCCGCGGCGATGTGGAATTCAGCGGTGGCCTGTACGTGGAAGGCACCATCCTGGGCAAGGTGATCGCCCAGGAAGGCGCCGCCAACGCGACCATCACCCTGGCCGAGCAGGGCAACATCGAGGGCGAGATCCGCGCCCAGGTGGTGGTGATCAGTGGCCGGCTGGACGGGGATGTCCATGCCAGCGAGAAGGTCGAACTGACCCCGACCGCACGGGTTACCGGCAACATCCACTACCAGGTGGTGGAGATGAACGCCGGTGCCCAGCTGACCGGCCGCCTGATCCACGCCAGCGCCCAGCAGATGGCCCTGCCGGCGCCGGCCGAGGACAGCGCCAGCAACGGCAAGGATGGGGCGGCCCGCAAGAAGCTCGCCGAAGCCATGGCCTGAACGGCCACGGCTTGAAAGCGTGCCCATGCACCCCCATGCTGGGGGCATGAGCACGCTTGTTTCCCTGCCCGGCGCACCCGCGGCCGCGCCGAACTACCAATCGCTGGACCGTCCCCTGAACTTCACCGAAGCCGCTGCGGCCAAAGTGAAGGAACTGATCCAGGACGAGGCCAGCACTTCGCTCGCCCTGCGTGTGTACATCCAGGGCGGCGGTTGCTCGGGTTTCCAGTACGGTTTCGAGTTCGATGAGAACCGCGCCGAGGATGACCTGGCCGTGGACACCAACGGGGTGACCCTGCTGGTGGACCCGCTGAGCCTGCAGTACCTGATGGGCGCCGAGGTGGACTACACCGAGAGCCTGACCGGGGCGCAGTTCGTGATCCGCAATCCGAATGCCAAGACCACCTGCGGCTGCGGTAGCAGTTTCAGCATGTAAGGGGGCCGCATCGGTCCACACGGAGCGATGCCGCTTGCCACTGTCGTCGAATGTGGGCAGGCTCTAGCGATGTCTCTACTTTCTTCGCCGCTCTCCGGTTTCGCCTTCACCACCCACCCACTCGAACGCGCCGATACGCTGCGCGATGACGCCGATGCGTTGTCGCGGCTGTGGCCGGACGCGCACATCCTGGTGCTCGACGCCGATGGCCGCGCGCTGGCGGGCGAGGACGGCCAGCCGCTGGCGCTGACCGGCGCGCAGGTCGGTGGTGGCCCGGGGACCGCGATCTTCCTCGGCCTGCGCGAAGGGCGCGCCTGGTTCTCGCAGGAAGCCGCCGCCCTCACCGTGACCGCGCCCCAGCGGGTGGACCTGCGCGAGTCGGCCAACAGCTGGTCGGCCGCCGATGCCAGCGCCTTCTGCTATGCCCGGGGCATGTCGTACTGGCAGTCGCGCACGCGCTTCTGCGGCGTCTGTGGCGGTGCGGTGACCTTCACCCGTGGCGGCTTCATCGGCCGCTGTGCGCAGTGCAATACCGAGCACTATCCGCGGGTGGATCCGGCCGTGATCGTGGCGGTGGAAAACAACGGCCGCCTGTTGCTGGGCCGCCAGGCCAACTGGGCGCCGCGGCGCTATTCGGTGCTGGCCGGTTTCGTCGAGCCCGGCGAGTCGCTGGAGCAGACCGTGGTCCGCGAGGTGTTCGAGGAGAGCAAGGTACGCGTGCGCGAGTGCCGCTACCTGGGCACCCAGCCCTGGCCGTTCCCGGGCGCACTGATGCTGGGCTTCAGCGCCACCGCCGAAGACGACGTGCCGACCGTGGACGGCGAGCTGGAGGACGCGCGCTGGTTCAGTGTTGAAGAGGTTGGCGCCGCGTTGGCCCGCGATGTTGAAGACGACGGCGAGGGGATCCGGCTGTCGCCGCCGATCTCGATTTCACGCAGCCTGATCGAGCACTGGTACCGCCAACAGGTGGGCTGACCGGGGCGCCGCGTTGCCGCTGGCTGAACACGCGGCAGCGTACATTACCAACGGCCCGGGGAATTGCCGGGCCGCAAGGCATAGTAGCGGCCAGAAACCGCGCGGAGGCATACATGTTCACCACCCTGGTCGCCGTGCTGGTCGCCCTGGCCCTGGGCCATGTCGCGCCTGCCGCGGCGGTAGCGCTGCGGCGCTTCGGGTTGTACCGGCGCTGGCTGCAATGGCTGGGCGCGCGTGCCGGTGAAACCGGCTTCTGGCGCAGCCGCCAGGGCTGGCTGCTGGCGCTGCTGCCGTTCGTGCTGGTGCTGCTGCTGGTGCAATGGTGGGCGCACGACCGCCTGTTCGGGCTGCCCTCGTTGTTGCTGGGCATCGCGGCCCTGGTGATCTGCTGGGGCCCGCGTGACCTGGATCGCGATGTCGAGGCGATCATCGATGCCGATGACGCGCCGACCCGGCACGCCACCATCGCGCAACTCCAGTCCGCCGGAGGCAGCCTGCACGAAGACGTGCCCTCGCTGGTCGAGGCCACCGTGCTCAACGCGCTGCGGCGCTGGTTCGCGGTGCTGTTCTGGTTCCTGCTGCTGGGCCCGGTAGGCGCTTTGGCCTACCGCCTGCTGGCGTTGCTGGCCGAAGGCCCGTTGCGCTCGCTGGCGGCCGTTGAGACCGTGGCCGGTGCACGCGCCGCGTTGTCGTGGCTGGAGTGGCCGGTGGCGCAGCTGATGTCGCTGTCGATGGCACTGGTGGGGAATTTCGACACCGCCTTCAAGGCCTGGCGCGAGGCGCACGGCAACCGCTGGGTCGCCTCCACCGGGTTTCTGGGTGCGGTGGCGCGCGCCAGCGTGAGCGCGGAACTGCGCGAAGATGCGCATGACTACAGCGATGCCGGCATGGTGCCGGTATGGCGTCGCCTGCCTGAGCTGCGCGATGCGATGAGCCTGGTCTGGCGGATGCTGCTGCTGTGGATGGCCGCGCTGGCGTTGCTGGTGATTGCAGGCTGGGTGGCGTAACCGCACGATCTGCCGGGGCGATCAGCCCGAGACCGGAGCCAGCCAGGAGAACGGTGGCCAGGGCAGGTTGCGGGCGATGGCGTAGCCGACCAGCAGGACCAACCAGAAGGTCGGGCTGGCCAGAATCCGGAGCAGAGGATCGAGCGCGCGCATGCGCACGCCGGCGCCGTTGAGCAGCATCAGCAGCAGGAACGGCAGCGAGATCACCATCAACGGGTTCATCGCCAGTGCGCCCTGCCAGTCCAGGTGGACCAGCGAATACAGGCAGCGCGTGCTGCCGCAGCCGGGGCAGTACAACCCGGTGAGCGCGTACAGCGGGCAGCCCGGTAGCGGACTGTTGCTGGCATAGGGGCTGACGTTGCGCAGCACCACGGTGGCACCGGCCGCAAGACCGAGTGCGACGGCCGACGGTATCCAGCGCTGCAGGCGTGGCGGAAGAGACAGATTCATTGCGATGGAACAGCCGGGCCCAGGCCCCGGTGGGGGCTGGACCCGGCCATGCGCTGGATCAGTAGCTGGAGCCGCTCATCGCGCCCATGCCGCCCAGGGCGACCATGAAGATCACGTACAGCACGATGCCGACAACACCGATGATGGCCGACCACATGGCCCACTTCTTGGCCTTGTCCGAGGATTCGCGCGCACCGGCGACGTCACCGGCGGCCAGCTTGCCATTGACCTGAGCGGCATAGACGATCGAGACGATGCCGGCCGGCAGGCAGCAGAACAGGGTGGTCAGGATGGCCCAGACCAGGTTGTTGGGGACTTGCGGGGCAGTGGCGTTCATGGGTGAAGCTCCGTTTTTTTAGGTGAATTGAACGTGGGTGAATCAAAGGTCGGAAAGAGCGCCCAACACGGCGATGCCACCGAACAGGCCGAACCACAACAGCAACAGGATCGGCATGACCAGCGCGGAAGCCAGTGCCCACCAACCCGCCTTGCGTGAAGCAGCGTACGCCCCTTCCAGATCGCCGGCCGCACGGCGGCCGTCCACCTGCGCGGCATACACGATCGACACCACGCCCAGCGGCAGGCAGCAGAACAGCGTTGTCAGGATCGCCCAGACCAGATAGTTGGGGACCACGACGGCCGGCGGGTTGAGTGGTGGCGGGTGATTCAAGTGCAACTCCATTCCTTTGGTGGTCGTCCAGCATCGCCAAATGCCGGAAGACACCCCCTATGGGGGGGTAATCTACCCGATGTTGTGGGTGGATGTATGCGTTTACATCGCCTGGCCGCGGCTACGCACGCTTGGCCCAGGCCGCTTCCAGCCCGGTCACGCGCTCAGGCCTGGTCGGCACGCAGTGTGCGCACCCGTGCTTCCAGCGTCTCGGCGGTGGCCTGTTGACCCTCCACCGGGGGGCCGGCCACCACCTCGACGTGGGCGCGGAACCGGCGCGGAACGCGCATCCGGCCCAGCCGGGTATCGCGCCGGCTCCACATGCTGGACCACATGCCGCGCAGCGCCATCGGCACCACCGGCACCGGGCGGCGCTCCAGGATCTTCTCGACGCCGGACTTGAACGCGGCCATCTCGCCATCCTTGGTCAACGCGCCCTCCGGGAAGATGCACACCAGTTCGCCCTCGGCCAGCGCCTTGTCGACCTCGTCGAAGGCCGCTTGCATCAGCGCCGGGTTCTCGCGCGCACCGGCAATGGGGATCGCCTTGGCGGTGCGGAAGATCCAGCGCATCACCGGAATGTTGAAGATCTTGTAGTACATGACGAAGCGCACCGGGCGCGGAATCGTCGCCGACAGGATCAGCGCATCCATGTAGCTGACGTGGTTGCACACGATCAGCGCGGCGCCATCGTCGGGCACGTTGGCTTCGATGCCATGCACGCGCAGGCGGTACAGCGTGCGCACCATCACCCAGCTGAGGAAGCGCATCAGGAATTCGGGGACGATGGTGAAGATGTAGATCGCCACCACGGCGTTGGCGATGGCCAGTGCCAGGAACAGCTGCGGGATGGTCCAGTGCAGGAACTTCTGCGTGGCCAGCGCGATCATCGCCGCACCGACGATGAAGCCGGAGTTCTGGATGTTGAGCGCGGCAAACACGCGCGACATCTCCGACTTCGGCGTGCGGCTCTGGATCAGCGCGAACAGCGGCACCACGAAGAAGCCGGTGAACAGGCCGATGCCGATCAGGTCGATGATGATGCGTACGCTGCCCGGTGCGGCCACGAAGGCTGACACGCTCAGGCCGGCGGCCGTGGCGGTGCCGGCGCGCGCGAAATACAGGTCGAGCATGAAGGCGGTCATGCCGAAGGCGCCCAGCGGTACCAGGCCGATTTCCACGGTGCGCCCGGACAGCTTTTCGCACAGCAGCGAACCGACCCCGGTACCCACCGAGAACAGCGCCAGCGCAAAGATGTACAGGGTGGGCTCGCCGCCCAGGTTGACCACCGCGTAGGTGGGCAGCTGCGAGGTCAGCATGGTGCCGACGAACCAGAACCAGGACACGCCGAGGATGGCGTTGCGCACCGCCTTCTGCTTCCGGGCCAGGCGCAGCACCGCCAGCGATTCGGGGATGGGGTTCCAGTTGATCTTCAGGTCCGGCGCACCGGCATCCACCTTGGGGATCATCCGCGCGGTGATGTTGCCGAAGATGGCCAGCGCGATCACCGCCGTGGCGGCTACCACCGGGCCGAAGCTGCCGGCCAGGGTAAAGATGATGCCGCCGCTGATCATGCCGGTCAGGATCGACATCGAGGTGCCCATCTCGACCAGACCATTGCCGCCGGTAAGTTCTTCCGGCTTGAGTACCGAGGGCAGCACCGAGTATTTGACCGGGCCGAACAGGGTGGATTGCAGGCCGGTACAGAACAGCGCGATCAGCAGGATCGGCATGCTCTGGGTCAGGAAGCCGACCGCGGCCAGCGACATGATCACGATCTCCATCGTGGTGGTGATCACGATCAGTCGCGATTTTTCCAGTTTCTCGGCGATCTGCCCGGCCAGGGCGGAGAACAGGAAGTAGGGCAGGATGAAGATGGCCGGCGCCAGCGTGGTGTACAGCGATTGTTCGGCCTGGCTGACGCCCAGGTAGAACAGCAGCCCGATGATGGCCTGGCGGTACACGTTGTCGTTGAAGGCACCCAACGACTGCACGATGAAGAACGGCAGGAAACGGCGCTGCTTGAGCAGGGCGAACTGGCTGTGGCCGGACATGGAAACTCCTTGCGAACCGGCGCAGCCTAGCACTGTCGCCGTTGCCCGGGCATCGCAGCACCGCCGGGGCGGCGCTGCCAGTGTGGTTCAGACGATGTCGTCGACCACCCCACCGTCCACGCGCAGGGCGGCCCCGGAGGTCGCCGAGGCCTGCGGGGACGCCAGGTACACGACCATGTTGGCCACTTCCTCCACGCTGGCCGCGCGCTGGATCACCGAACTGGGGCGGTGGGCCATGACGAATTCGCGGCCGATCTGCTCCAGTGACTTGCCGGTACGCACGCGTTCTTCTTCCATCATCGCGGCGAAGCCGTCGGACAGGGTCGGGCCGGGCAGCACCGCATTGACGGTGACGCCGCTGCCGGCGACGCGTTTGGCCAGCCCGCGCGACAGGCCGAGCAGCGCGGTCTTGGTGACCCCGTAATGGATCATGTCGGCGGGAATGTTGCGTGCCGATTCCGAAGACAGGAACAGCACCCGGCCCCAGCCACGTTCAACCATGCCAGGCAGCAGCGCGCGCGACAGGCGCACGCCGGACATCACGTTGGTCTGCCAGTACTGCTCCCAGGTGGCGTCGTCGGTGTCGAAGAAGTCCTGCGGGCCGAAGATGCCGGCATTGTTGACCAGGATGTCCACCGCCGGCAGTTCGGCCAGCAGGGTGTCGACGCCGGCCGCGTCGGACAGGTCGGCCGCGGCGCCGAGCAGGCGGGCATCGGGGAGGGCATCGCGTAGCGTGGCCAGCGCCTTGTCCACCGAGGCCTGGCTGCGGCCGTTGACGACCACCTGCGCACCGGCGGCGGCCAGCCCGTGGGCGATGCCATGGCCGATGCCGGCGGTGGAGGCGGTGACCAGGGCGGTCTTGCCGGAGAGATTGAGCTGCATGGGGCGGATCCTTGAACGGGAAGGGCAGCCCCAGTCTGCGCGGCCCCCTGTGGTGGCCGCGCATGGGGCACAGGGAACAGATCGGGACGCATCCCGGCCTGGACCAGTGCGGATGCTGCAACGTTGCATTGCACGCGGCCGCGCGTGCGGTTCATCAGCTCAGCGCAGCGTGCGTGCGGCCTCGTTGGCGGCGCTGCGCAGCTTGGGCAGCAGCCGCAGCATCAGGCCCATCTGGGTACGGATCAGCTGCAGCTTGGGCGGCATCGCATCGGTGATCTGTTCCAGCTGCTCGGCCAGGGCGCGGTCGCCCTCGTTCGCTTCCTCGGCGACCGGCTCGCGCTGTTCCAGCGCGGCGGCAATCTGCTGCATCGCCTGTTCCACGCGCTCGCCGCCGGACAACGCCAGCGGATCCTGCGCGTAACTGTCCAGTTGCGCACGGTGCGCGCCCAATGCCGAGAGATGGCCGAGCAGGGTGTTGGACAGCGCCAGGAAGCGGAAGCCGGCATCCAGGTTGCGGCGCACGTGGCCGGGCTCGCGCAGCATGTTGGACAGCGCGGTGGACAGCGCCGCGTCGGCGTTGTGCATGTCGCGGCGCGCGATGCGGTAGGCCAGGTCGTCCTGCATGCCGCTGCCGTATTGGCCCAGCACCGCATCCAGGTAGCGCGCGCAGTTGGTCAGCACGCGCGCCATCACCAGATTCAGGCGCCGGCCCTGCCAGTCGGGCAGGATCAGGAAGGCAGCGGCCGCGGCGATCGCACAGCCCAGCAGGGTATCGATCAGGCGCGGCCAGATCAGCAGGAAGCCGTCGCCGATCAGGTTGAAGCAGGTCAGCGCCATCACCGTGATCGCCGCCGAGGCCACCAAGTAGCGGTCGCTGCGGGTGAAGAAGAACAGCAGCGCCGACAACAGTGCGATCAGCAGTTCGATGCGCAGGTCCTGGAACAGCTGCAGCAATGCCCAGGTCAGCACCAGCCCGATCAGGGTGCCGGCGATACGTTGTGCCAGGCGCTGGCGGGTGGCGCCGAAGTGCGGGCGGCACACGAACACGATGGTCAGCAGCACCCAGGAACCGTTCTGTGCGTTGAACAGGCGGATCGCGGCGAAGCCCACCACCAGCGCCAGGGCCATGCGCAGACCGTGCCGGAACAGCACCGAGCCGGGGGTGAGCTGCTGGCGGATGCGCACGCCCATTTCGCGCAGGGTGTGCGGGTTGGTGTCGCGCAGGCGGGTATCGACGTTGTCCAGGGTGGATTCGGATTGCGCCGCTTCGGACAGGCGCCGTTCGATGCTCTGCAGGTTGTGGCCGAGCAGGTCCAGCGAGGACAGCAGGCGCTGCCATTGCGGGTTGCCCTGTGCACGCAGCCAGGTCAGCGAGTCGGTGAGGTCGGCGGTGGCCTGTTTGGTGCGCTCGCCGTACTGGAACGGCCGACGCAGCCGGATGGCCTGGCCCAGGTTGGCACAGGCCTCGCCCTGCAGGGCGAGCAGGCGCTGGCAGCGGTACAGCACATCGCTGTGGAAGAACGCTTCGGTCAGCGCGCCGTAGGGGTAGTGCGAGGAGCTGGCGCGTTCGTGGAAATCCTGGGCCATGTAGTACATGCGCAGGTACAGGCCGGACTGCACGCCGGGCCGGCCGGAGCGACCGAAGCGGGCCAGGATGGCGGTCTTGGCGATGTTGAGGGCCTCGACCACGCGCCGGTTCTGTTCGGCCAGGGCGAGCTGGCGCTGCTGCACGTCGGCATCGCGCACCGGTTCGAACAGGTCGGCCTTGAGCTGCAGGTAGCGGCCCAGTTCCAGATAGAGGCGGGCCAGGCGTTCGCGCACGGGACGGTTGGCGAACAACGCCGTCCACAGGATCGAGAGCAGGCCGTACCAGAGTGCGCCGGCGAGCAGGTGGCTGACCGCGACGAGGGCCTGGGCGCGGTCACTGGCACCGTGCTGCTCCAGCCCGATCATGGTGTAGATGGCCAGGGTGACGGTGGCCTGGGCGATGGAGGCATAGCGCTCGCCCAGTGCGCCGAGCAGGGTCAGGCCGAAGGTGGAGACGGCCAGTGCCGCGATGAACAGCCAGGGCCACGCGAACAGTTCGACCACCGCGGCGGCCGCGGCGACGAAGCACAGCAGTGACAGCGCAACCGATTTTGTCCGGCCCCACCAGTTGTCGTCGGTTTCGGCGATGGCGCTGGCGATGATGCCCAGGAACACCCCGGGCAGCGCGGTCAGATCGTCCAGGTACCAGCACAGCCCCATGGCCACGGACAACGCAATGAACACCCGCAAGCCATAGCTGGCCTTTTCGTGCGCCCACAGGCGGCTCAGGCGGGAGTCTCGGGCGGTCATGCGGGCTCGGCGTACGGGGGCGGCCCATTATTGCGTGTGGCAGGTGAAGGGGACACCGGCAATCGGATTGCCGACGGCAATGCCGGCCAGCGGCCGGCACTCCCTGGGGATCAGGCGCGTGCGGCGCGTGCCAGCAGTTTCTTCTCGCGGCGGCGCGCACGGCGGGCGACCCAGCGCTCGCGCAGGCACGAGAAGATCACGTACAGCGCCGGGGTGCTGAGCAGGGTCAGGCTCTGCGAGAACAGCAGCCCGCCGATCATCGCGATGCCCAGCGGGCGGCGCAGCTCGGAACCCTCGCCCAGCCCGATCGCCAGCGGCACCGCGGCGAGGATGGCGACCATGGTGGTCATCATGATCGGGCGGAAGCGCACGATGCTGGCTTCGCGCACGGCGTCGCGCGGGGACATGCCATGCACGCGCTGCGCGACCAGGGCGAAGTCGATCATCATGATCGCGTTCTTCTTGACGATACCGATCAGCAGCACCAGCGCGATCATCGAGATCACTGACAACTCGGTGTTGGTCACGAACAACGCCAGCAGCGCGCCGACGCCGGCCGCCGGCAGCGTGGACAGGATGGTGACCGGGTGCACCAGGCTTTCGTACAGCATGCCCAGCACCAGGTACACGGTGATGATCGCCGCCAGCACCAGGATCAGCATCGAGTTCGGATTGAGCTGCACGTTGAAGCCGCCACCATCGGAGATGCGGATGTCGCCGGGCATGCGCAGGCCATCCACGGTGGCCTTGATGATCGCCTCGCCATCGCCGGTACTCACGCCGGGGGCCAGGTTGTAGCTCAGGTCCATCGTGGTGTACTGGTTTTCGTGGGTGATCTGCGGCGGGGCCAGCCCCGGCACCTGGTGCGCCACCGCGGTGATCGGCACCATCTCGCCATTGGCGGCGCGCACGTAGATCTCATCCAGTGCCCGCGGCGTGGCGGTCTGCTCGGGCAGCGCATTGACCACCACGCTGTACTGGTTGATATCCGAGTAGATGGTGGAGATCTGGCGCTGGCCGAAGGCGCCATACAGCGCACCGTCGATCGCACCCACCGACACGCCCAGGCGGGCGGCCTTGTCACGGTCGATCACGATGTTCTGGCGTAACCCGGCCGTGTCCACGTCGGTGCCGACGTCGCGCAGCTTGGGGTTCTTCTTCAGTGCGGCCTGCAGCTTGGGCAGCCATTCCTGCAACTGGGCCAGGTCGTTGCCCTGCAGCGAGACGCGGTACTGCGCGCCCTGGCTGTTGCCGCCGCCGCCATCGCTGGGCAGATCCTGGATGGCGCGCAGGCGCAGCTGCAGGTCGGGGTAACGGTCGGCCTTGGCACTCAGGCGTGCCAGCGCCAGCGCCGTGGTTTCGCGGCGTCCCTCGCTGCGGGTCTTCAGTTCGATGTTGAACTGCGCGCTGGAGCCCTGGCGGCCACTGCCCAGGCGCACGCCGACGGTCTTCACCGCCGGGTCGCCCATCAGCATGTCGGTGATGCGGCGCTGGCGGTTGACCATGTCCTCGAAGGACACCGTGGCGCTGGAATTGGCCCGGCCCCAGATCAGGCCGGTGTCCTGCGGCGGGAACGAGCCTTTCTTGACCGCACCGCCGAGCATCACCGTGGCCACGATCAGCAGGATCGGGGTCAGCGACAACAGCAGTGCGTGGCGCAGCGAGAAGTCCAGGCACACCGTGTAGATACGCAGCATGCGGTCATGCACGCCGTCCAGGAAACGGCCGATCCGCGACGGCTTGGCCGGTTCGGCATGCGCGCTCAGGAAGCGGCTGCACAGCGCCGGGGTCAGGGTCAGCGAGACGATCATCGAGACCACGATCGCCGCCACCAGGGTGACGGTGAACTCGCGGAAGAACGCACCGATCATGCCGCTGGCGAACAGCAGCGGGATGAACACGGCCACCAGCGAGGCGGTGATCGAGACGATGGTGAAGCCGATCTCGCGCGCGCCAGCCAGCGCCGCCTGCATGCGGGTCATGCCCTCATCGAGGTGGCGCATGATGTTCTCGATCACCACGATCGCATCATCGACGACGAAGCCAATGGCGATGACCAGCGCCAGCAGGCTGAGGTTGTTCAAGGTGAAGCCGAAGACGTACATCACCAGCGCCGAGCCGGCCAGCGACAGTGGCACGGTGATCGCCGCGATCAGGGTCGGGGCGAGCCGGCGCAGGAACAGCGCCATGGTCAGGATCACCATCGCCAGGCTGATCAGCAGGGTGATCTGCACTTCATGCAGCGACGAGCGGATGGTCGGGGTGCGGTCGAAGTACGGGGTGAGGACGGTGCCCGGCTGCAGGTAGTCGCGCAGCATCGGGATCTGCGCCTTGACCCGGTCCACGGTCTCCACGATGTTGGCCCCCGCGCGGGTGAATACATACATCACCACGGCCGGTTTGTGGTTGAACCAGGCGGCCTGGTAGGCGTCCTGCTGGCCGTCATAGACGTTGGCCACGTCCTTGAGCCGGATCACCCGGCCATCGGCCTGGGTCTTGATCACCAGGTTGGCGAAGTCGGCCGCGCGGGCCACCGAATCGTTGGCGATGATCGCCGTGGTGGTGTTGCCGTCGCTGAGGAAGCCGGTGGGCGAGGTGACGTTGGCCGCGCGCACCGCGTTGCGCAGGTCATCGGGGGTGAGGTTGAGCGCGTTGAGCAGGCGCAGGTTGACGTCCACCCGCACGGCGGGCGTGGAGGCGCCGGCGATATCCACCGACGACACCCCGCTGATCTGGCGGATGCGCTGGGCCAGCAGTGAATCGGCGACGTTGTAGAGCTCGTCGGCCGACTGCGTCTGCGAGGTGAGCGCGATGGCGATCACCGGGTCGTCGTTCGGGTTGGCTTTCTGGTACATCGGCGAGCCCAGCCCGGAGGGCAGGTCGGCCTGCGCCGAGTTGATCGCAGTCTGTACGTCCAGCGCGGCGGAATCGATGTCCACGCCACTCTGGAAAATCATGAACACCAGCGAGCTGCCTTCCGAACTGGAAGAGCGCATCTGGTCGATGCCGGGCAGCTGGCCGAGGTGGCGCTCCAGCGGCGCGGTGACCGTGGAGGCCATGGTGGTCGCGTCCGCGCCGGACTGGCTGGCGTGCACGAAGATCACCGGGATCTGGATGTTCGGCAGCGCCGAGACACCCAGTTTGAGATAGCAGATCAGGCCGATCGCGAACAGGCCGATGGCCAGCAGCGTGGTGCCGATCGGGCGGCGGATGAACGGCCCGGAGATGTTCATGCGTGCACCGCCACGGTGCCGGACGCCAGCCGGTTCATGCGGGGTCCTGCGCGGCCGGGGCGTCGCGCAGCGCGCGCTGTTCGCGGCGCTGGCGTAGCCATTCGGAGAAGCGCTCCATATACAGGTAGATCACCGGGGTGGTGTACAGGGTGACCAGCTGGGACAGCAGCAGGCCGCCAACGATGGCGATGCCCAGCGGCCGGCGCAGTTCCGAGCCGATGCCGGTACCCAGCGCCAGCGGCAGCGCGCCGAGCATGGCCGCGGCGGTGGTCATCATGATCGGGCGGAAGCGCAGCAGGCAGGCGCGGCGGATCGCGTCGTGCGCGTTGGCACCGGCACGCCGGGCCTCGATGGCGAAGTCGACCATCATGATGCCGTTCTTCTTGACGATGCCGATCAGCAGCACGATGCCGACGATGCCATCCACCGACAGCGGCAGCCCGCAGGCCATCAGCGCCAGCAGCGCACCGACGCCGGCCGGTGGCAGGGTCGAGATGATGGTGATCGGGTGGATGTAGCTTTCATACAGCACGCCGAGCACGATGTAGATCACCACCAGCGAGGCCAGCAGCAGCCACACCACGTCGGTCTGGCTGCCGGTGAACTCGGCGGCCTTGCCGATGAACTGCGCATGCACCTGCGAGGGCATGTCCAGGCTGTCCTTGGTTTCCTCGATCGCCTTGACCGCATCGGACAGCGAATAGCCCGGCGCGATGTTGAACGACACCGTCACCGCCGGCAGCTGCTGCTGGTGGCTGACCACCAGTGGCGTGCTGGTGACCTTGCCTTCGGCCAGCGCGGCCAGCGGGATGATGTTGCCGGCGCCGACCGGAATGCCGGTGTTCTGCGCGCCGATGCCGGTGGCGGTGGACGAGTTGGACGAGGTGACCTGACCGAAGTTGGTGGCATTGCTGCCGGTCAGCGCACCGGCACCGTTGGAGGCCACCGCGAGCTGGTTCATCAGCGCGGTGCTGGTGCGGAATTCCGGTGCCACTTCGAGCACGACCCGGTACTGGTTGAGCTCGGTGAAGATGGTCGAGATCTGGCGCTGGCCGAACGCGTCGTACAGGGTGTCGTCGATGGTCTGCATCGGCACGCCAAGCACGCTGGCCTTGTCGCGGTCGATGGTCAGCTCCAGCGCACGCCCCTGGTTGGACAGGTTGTTGTCCACGTCGGCCAGCTCCGGGCGCTGGCGCAGCGCTTCGGTCATGCGGGTGGCCTGCAGCGCGACCTGCGCGCTGTCCACATCCGACAGCGAGTACTGGTACTCGGTGGCGGCCACGCGGGTGTCCAGAGTGACGTCCTGCACCGGCTTGAGGTACAGCGCCACGCCGGGAATGCCGGCCACGGCCTTCTGCAGGCGCGGCAGGATCTCGTCCAGGCCGTCGCGGTCGCCACGCTCCTTGAGCACGATCGACAGCTGGCCCTGGTTGAGCGTGGGATTCATGCTGCCGGCGCCGATGAAGGCCGACACGCCGGTCACCGCCGGGTCCTTGCGCAGCGCTTCGGCCACGGCCTTGGTGCGCTGTTCCATCTGTGGGAAGGCGATGTTCTGGTCGGCCTGGACCACGCCGGTGATCAGCCCGGTGTCCTGCTCGGGCAGCAGGCCCTTGGGAATCACCACGTACAGCAGCACGGTCAGCACCAGTGCGCCGGCCGCCACGGCCAGGGTCATGCGCTGGTGTTCGAGCACCCAGTCCAGGCTGCGCTCGTAGGCACCCACGGTACGCGACCACAGGTTCTGCTTGCCGGCAGCGGCGGCACGCTCGTGCGCGTCCTCGCCTTCGGGCAGCGCATCGGGCTTGAGCAGGTAGGCGCACATCATCGGGGTGAGCGTCAGCGAGATCAGCATCGACAGCACCACCGCGATGCTCAGCACCCAGGCGAACTCATGGAACAGCCGGCCGGTGACGCCGGGCATCAGCAGCAACGGCAGGAACACCGCCACCAGCGAGATGGTCAGCGACAACACGGTGAAGCCGATCTGGCGCGCACCGATCTCGGCCGCTTCCTTACCGCTCTTGCCCTGTTCGATGTAACGCACGATGTTCTCGATCATCACGATCGCATCGTCGACCACGAAGCCGGTGGCCACCACCAGCGCCATCAGCGACAGATTGTCCAGCGACATGCCGGCGAAGGCCATCACCCCGAAGGTGCCGGCCAGCGACAGCGGCACCGCTACCGAGGGAATGATGGTGGCCCACAAGCGGCGCAGGAACACGAAGATCACCGCCACCACCAGGCAGATGGTCAGGATCAGGGTGAACTGCACTTCATGCACCGAGGCGCGGATGGTCTCGGTGCGGTCATTGAAGATTTCCAGGTGCACGTCGGCGGGCAGCACGTTCTGCAACTGCGGCAGCAACGCGCGGATGCGCTCGACGGTCTGCACGATGTTGGCACCGGGCTGGCGGCGCACTTCCAGCAGCACCGCCGGCTTGCCATCGGCCCAGGCGGCCAGCTGGTCGTTCTCCACCCCATCGAGCACCTCGGCCACGTCGGACAGCCGCACCGGGCGGCCGTTTTTGTAGCTGATGATGGTGCTGCGGTAGTCGGCGGCGCTGGTCAGCTGGTCGTTGGTACCGATGCTGTAGGACTGGGTCTTGCCGTTGAGCGAGCCTTTGGGTGCGTTGACGTTGGCCTGGGTCAGCGCGCTGCGCAGTTCTTCCAGGGTCAGGCCCATGTTGGACAGCTGCGCCGGGTTGACCTGGATGCGCACGGCCGGGCGTACGTTGCCGGCGATCGACACCAGGCCCACGCCCTGCACCTGCGACAGGCGCTGGGCCAGGATGGAGTCGGCGTAGTTGTTCACATCGCGCAGCGGGCGCGTATCCGAGGTGAGCTTGAGCGTGACGATCGCCGCATCGGCCGGGTTCACCCGGTTGTAGACCGGCTGGTAAGGCAGCGAGGAGGGCAGGGTGGCCTGACGGATCGCGGCCTGCACGTCCTGGGCGGCGATGTCGATGTTCCGGTCCATCGAGAACTGCAGGATGATCGTGGACAGCCCGGCCGAGGAGTCCGAGGTCATGATCTCCAGCCCGGAGATCTGCCCGAACTGGCGCTCCAGCGGCGTGGTCACCAGCGAGGCCATGGTGGTGGCGTTCGCGCCCGGGTACTGGGTGGTCACCACCAGGCTGGGCGCATCGATCTCCGGCAGCGCCGATACCGGCAGCTGGCGGTAGCCGAGGATGCCGAGCAGCAACAGCCCCGCCATCAGCAGCGAGGTGGCGATCGGGCGGCGGATGAAGATCGTCGAAAAGCCCACGGGCGGATCCTTGGCGTTACGTCATGCTGCAGTGGAACAGGCGGGCGCCGGCCGCGAAGCCGACGCCAGGAACATCAGGCGGGCGCGATCAGCGCGGACCGCCACCGCGGCGGCTGCCACCGCCCTTCTGCTGCTGTTCGGCGGCCTTGAGCTCGGCCTCGGTCGGCGCGGCCGGGGTCTCGCCGGGCTTCAGCGCGGTGACCTTGCTGCCCGGCTTGAGCCGGAACTGGCCTTCGCTGACCACCCGCTCACCGCCCTTCAGGCCGTCGGTGATCTGCACATTGCTGTCGCCCACTTCCACGCCGCTCTTGATGGTCTGCATCACCACCGTGTTGTCCGGCTTGACGATGTAGACGTACTCGCCATCCGGGCCGCGCATCACGGCCTGGGTCGGAATCACCACGCCGCCGGCAATCGTGCGCAGCTGCATGCGCACGTTGACGAACTGGCCCGGCCACAGAATGTTGTCGGCGTTGTCGAACAGCGCACGGGCGCGGAAGGTGCCGCTGTCGCTGCTGATCTGGTTGTCCACCACGTCCAGTTTGCCGCCGTCGGTGAGCACGTGCGAATCGTTGCGGTCCAGCGCGGCGATGCCGACCGGGCCGGCCTGCTGGGCCTGGCGCACCTCGGGCAGCTGGCGCTCGGGCAGGTTGAACACCACGTGGATCGGGTGGATCTGGGTCAGGGTGACCAGCGCGGTGCCGGCGCTGACAATGTTGCCGGCGTCCACCGCGCGGATGCCGGCGATGCCGGAGATCGGCGCGGTCACGCGGGTGTACTGCAGCTGCACCTGGGCGGCACGCATGCTCGCCTCGTTGGCGGCCACCGCGCTCTCGAACTGCGCCACCTGGTTGCGCTGGGTGTCCAGGTCGGTCTTGGCGACGTACTGGCGGTATTCCGGCGAATTGGAACGCTGGTAGTTGGAGCGTGCGGTGGCCAGCTGGGCCTGGTTCTGGCGCTTGGCCGCGGCGGCCTCGTCGTAGCTGGCCTGCAGGGTGCGCGGGTCGATCTGCGCCAGCAGGTCGCCCTGCTTCACTTCCTGGCCTTCCTTGAAGTTCAGGCTGACCAGCTGGCCGCCGACCTGCGGGCTGACCGTGACGGTATTCATCGCCGCCACCGTGCCCAGCGCGCTGGCGTAGACCGGTACATCCTGGCGCGCTGCTTCAATCACGGTGACCGGGACCGGCCCGGTGTTGCGCTCCTCGCCGCCCTGGCCGGCACTGGCCGACGCCGCATCGCCCTTGGGCTTGCCGCCGCCGAGCATGCGCATGCCGATGAAGCCCACCACCAGCACTGCGACCACCAGCAGCACGATCTTCCAGAAACGCGACATTCAAAACTCCTGAGGCTGGCGGAGGGCAGGGCCCGGTTGGCTAGAGGCAAAGCATACCCGTCGGCTGCGGGCTTTCATGCATGACGGATGGGACGGGCGATCAGACCGGATGTGACCGGCCAGGTTCCATGGGTGAACGTCTGTAGCGGCAGAAAGTTACAGCGCGCCGCGCGCCGATGGCCTACATTCAGTTTCGACTGCCCTTCGTGCTTCGTGGAGATCCGCAATGCCCCGTCTGTCGCTGCTGCTGTCTGCCCTGCTGCTTGCCTGCCCCGCGCTGGCCGCGGCCGCCCCTGCCGAGCGCCCCGAAGTGACCGCGGCGGCGACCCGGCTCAAGGCCAAGGTGGTCGACTGGCGGCGCGATTTCCACCAGCACCCCGAGCTGTCCAACCGCGAAGAGCGCACCGCGGCCAAGGTCGCCGAGCAGCTGCGCGCGATGGGCCTCAAGCCCAAGACCGGGATCGCTCACCATGGCGTGGTGGCCATCATCAAGGGCGGCAAGCCCGGCCCGCGGATCGCCCTGCGCGCGGATATGGATGCGTTGCCGGTGACCGAGCAGACTGGCCTGGCGTTCGCCTCCAAGGCCACCAGCACCTACCGCGGCGAGCCGGTCGGGGTGATGCACGCCTGCGGCCACGACGCCCATACCGCCACCCTGTTGGGGGTAGCCGATGCGCTGGTGAAAATGCAGGCCAGCCTGCCCGGTGAAGTGATGCTGATCTTCCAGCCCTCCGAGGAAGGCGCACCGCCGCCGGAAGAGGGCGGTGCGTCGCTGATGCTCAAGGAAGGCCTGTTCGCCGACTTCAAGCCCGAAGCCGTGTTTGGCCTGCACGTGTTCTCCACCGTGCAGGCGGGGCAGATCGCGGTGCGCGGCGGCCCGCTGATGGCCGCGTCGGACCGCTTCGGCATCAAGGTCATCGGCCGCCAGACCCACGGGTCGGCGCCATGGAACGGGGTCGACCCGATCGTGGCCACCGCCGACCTGGTCGGCACCGCGCAGACCATCGTCAGCCGCCGGGCCAACCTGTCCAAGCAGCCGGCGGTACTGACCTTCGGCGCGATCAAGGGCGGCATCCGCTACAACATCATCCCCGACGAGGTGGAGATGGTGGGCACCATCCGCACCTTCGACGAGGGCATGCGCCAGCAGATCTTCGCCGACCTGCGCAACGTCGCCGAGCACACCGCCGCCGCCCACGGGGCCAAGGCGCAGACCGAGATCTACGAGTCCGAGGGCAACCCGGCCACGGTCAACGACCCGGCGCTGACCGCCCGCATGCTGCCCAGCCTGCAGGCCGTGGTGGGCAAGGACAACGTGTACGAGCCGCCGCTGCAGATGGGTGCCGAGGACTTCTCGCTGTATGCCAAGGAGGTGCCGGGCCTGTTCTTCTTCGTCGGCGCCACCAGCGAAGGCATCGACCCGGCGACCGCGCCGGCCAACCACTCGCCGAAGTTCCTGCTCGACGAGAAGGCGCTGGACGTGGGCTTGCGCGCGTTGCTGCAGGTGAGCCTGGACTACCTCAACGGCACCCCGGCCCCGGCTGCGGGCTGATTGCCAGCGCCGCGGGCGGCCGCCAAGGCGGCCGCCCGGACCTGAAGCGGTGGGCAGGAGCTGAAGCGGTAGGTCCCGACCGTTGGTCGGGACTGCTTTCAGCCCCCGGCCAACCCCGAATCGGCCGCCAACACGCCACCAGCATAAAATGGCCCCATGAATACCCCCCAGGACTCCAGCCTCGGTCGCGAGGTTGCTTACCCGTCGCAGTACGATTCCAGCCTGCTGTTCCCCATCCCGCGCCGTGGCGCACGCGAGGAGATCGGCCTGGACGAAGCGGCGCTGCCCTTCGTTGGCCATGACCGCTGGCAGGCCTATGAGCTGAGCTGGCTGGACCGGCGCGGCAAGCCGCGCGTCGCGGTGGCCACGGTCAGCGTGCCGTGCACCTCGCCGAACCTGATTGAATCCAAGTCGTTCAAGCTTTACCTCAACTCGCTCAACAGCACCCGCTTCGAGGATGACGAAGCGGCCCGCCTGCAGATCACCACGGACCTGTCGGCCTGTGCCGGCGCGGTGGTGACGGTGCGTTTCGGCGTGCCGCTGCTGGTCGAAGAGGCCGAAGGCGAGTCGCTGGACGAGCTGGACGTGGCGATCGAGCGCTATGGCCCGCCGGCGCCGGAGTACCTGTCGGCCGATGCCGGCCAGATAGTCACCGAGACGCTGAGCTCGGCGCTGCTCAAATCCAACTGCCCGGTCACCGGCCAGCCGGACTGGGCCAGTGTCAGCATCCGCTACCGCGGCCCGCAGCTGGACCGCGAGGGCCTGCTCAAGTACCTGATCAGCTACCGCGAGCATGCCGAGTTCCATGAGCAGTGCGTGGAACGCATCTTCAGCGAGATCACCCAGCGCTGCGCACCGCAGTGGCTGGAGGTGGAAGCGCGCTATACCCGTCGTGGCGGCCTGGATATCAACCCGTGGCGGGCCAGCCCGGGCATCGAGCACCCGGCCCGCACCGTGCGCGACCTGCGCCAGTAGCGCCAGCAGCGCCAGACGCCCGGGTGTCGTTGCCCCGGGCGCCTGGCTTCTTCACATCTGCGCCATGCCCTATTAACAAGCGCTGTGACACCGTGCCTCCCATGTCGTCAATGAAGACGGGAGTGTGTGGATGAGTACCGATAAGAAAGCCGATTTCTCCGGTGTCACCTCCAGCGTGGATACGTCCGCGCAGAAGGTGGAAAAGGCCGATTTCTCCGGCGTGACCTCTTCGGTGGATACCACCGCGGAAAAGGTCGGCGGCGGCACCTACACCGTACAGAAGGGCGACTCGCTGTCGAAGATCGCCAAAGCGGAACTGGGCGATGCCAACGCCTGGAAAAAGATCTTCGAGGCCAACCGTGATGTGCTGGACGACCCGGACAAGATATTCCCGGGCCAGACCCTCAAGTTGCCGCCAAAAGGCTGAGTCACCCTTGTTTGTAGTCCACTGATTCCCCGGGAGGAATTCCATGAAGAAGACGTCAATCAGTACTGCTGTACTCGCTGCCCTGCTGGCCACCGTGGCGTTGGTCGGCTGTAAGAAGAAAGAAGAGACCGCCGACGCCAATGCGCAGCCCGCGGCGATGACCCCGGCCGAGCCGGCGCCGATGACCCAGGCGGCCCCTGAGCCGATGGCTGCGGCCATGGTGAGCGTGTCCAGCGTGACGGTGGGCAAGACCGCCGCGGCCGACAAGAGCGTGGCCACCACGGCGATGTTCGCCCCGAAGGACGACATCATCGTGTCGATCCGCACTGACGGTGCGGCCAACAACACCAATGTGGCGGCCAAGCTGACCTTCCAGGACGGCCAGGTGGCCGGCGAGCAGAACCAGGCGCTGAACACCGCCGGTGCCGAGACCACCAACATCAGCTTCAAGAATGCCAAGGGCTGGCCGGCGGGCAAGTACCGCGCGGAAGTCATGGTAGATGGTAAGGCGGCCGGAACGCCGCAGGAGTTTGAAGTCAAGTAAACCCACGCCGACTCTCTCCCGGCACGGGTTCACGATGGACGCAGCCGCAAGGCTGCGTCTTTTTTTTGGTTCTTCTCCCATCTGTGGTTGAAGTCCTCGGCGCATTTTTCCCGTGTAAGGCCTCGCGCCCCAGCCATCAAGGCGGCCCCAACGCTCGCCTCACACCCAGAACGAAACCGCCGCTGTTGATCTGGAAGTGAGACGCCCCTCCAAGGGGAGAAGGACTTTTTCTACGGCGGCCGTTTGGTTGCAGCCGATACTGTCCACGGCGGCGGATCGCACTGTTCCAGTACGTTTGCGTATGGGATGGCTTTGCTCCGGGGGGCTGAAAACGCGACAATGCCGGGGTTTCCCGCAGCGCGCGCCGACCGGCGCGATCCACGGGGAAAGTGCGGACCGGCGCCCAGCGCGGCCCGCACGCGACACGGTTGCACGCGGCCCGGCATCGCCGTCGGCCATCACTCATCAGATCCGCAAGAGAGCATCAGTCCCCCATGTCGAACTCGCCGAAGATTCTCTACACGCTTACCGATGAAGCCCCGTTCCTGGCCACCCAGTCGCTGCTGCCGATCGTCGAGGCCTACACCGCCACCGCCGGCATCGCGGTGGAAACCCGCGACATCTCCCTGTCCGGTCGCATCCTGGCGCTGTTCCCGGATTACCTGAAGGACGCGCAGAAGGAAACCGACCACCTGGCCGAGCTCGGCCAGCTGGCGACCACCCCGGATGCGAACATCATCAAGCTGCCCAACATCAGCGCCTCGGTGCCGCAGTTGAAGGCGGCCATCAAGGAACTGCAGGACCAGGGCTTTGCCCTGCCGAACTACCCGGACGTGCCCACCGATGACGTCTCGCGCGACATCAAGGCGCGCTACGACAAGGTCAAGGGCAGCGCGGTCAACCCGGTGCTGCGCGAAGGCAACTCCGATCGCCGCGCACCGCTGTCGGTGAAGAACTACGCCCGCAAGCACCCGCACCGCATGGGCAAGTGGTCCACAGAATCCAAGTCGCACGTGTCGCACATGGACGGCGGTGATTTCTACGGCAGCGAGAAGTCGGCCACCCTGGCCAACGCCGGCAGCCTGAAGATCGAACTGCGCAAGGCCGATGGCAGCAGCGTCGTGCTGAAGGAAAAGACCGCGGTCAAGGCCGGTGAGATCGTCGATGCGGCGGTGATGAGCCGCAGCGCGCTGGCCAGCTTCGTGCAGGCCCAGATCGCCGATGCCAAGGCCCGTGGCGTGCTGTTCTCGCTGCACCTGAAGGCGACCATGATGAAGGTCTCCGACCCGATCATGTTCGGTGTGGTCGTGGAAGAGTTCTACAAGGACGTACTGGCCAAGCACGCCGACGTGCTCAAGCAGGCCGGTTTCGATCCCAACAACGGCATCGGCGACCTCTATGCACGCCTGCCGCAGCTGCCCGAGGCGCTGCAGGAAACCATCAAGGCCGACCTGGCCGCCGAATACGGCAAGCGTCCGGGCCTGGCCATGGTCAATTCCGACAAGGGCATCACCAACCTGCACGTGCCCAGCGACGTGATCGTCGATGCGTCGATGCCGGCGATGATCCGCGACTCCGGTGGCATGTGGAATGCCGCCGGCAAGCTGCAGGACACCAAGGCCGTGATTCCGGACCGCTGCTACGCCGGTGTGTACCAGGCCGTGATCGATGACTGCCGCACCCACGGCGCGTTCGACCCGGCCACCATGGGCTCGGTGCCCAACGTCGGCCTGATGGCGCAGAAGGCCGAGGAGTACGGCTCGCACGACAAGACCTTCCAGATTCCGGCCGGCGGCACCGTGCGCGTCACCGACGAGGCCGGCAGCGTGGTGTTCGAGCACGCCGTGCAGACCGGCGACATCTGGCGCATGTGCCAGACCAAGGACGCCCCGATCCAGGACTGGGTGAAGCTGGCCGTCAACCGTGCGCGCCTGAGCGGTACCCCGGCCGTGTTCTGGCTGGATGCCGCGCGTGCCCACGATGCACAGGTGATCGCCAAGGTCGAAACCTACCTGAAGGACCACGACACCACCGGTCTGGATATCCGCATCCTGGCCCCCGTCGAGGCCACTGCGTTCTCGCTGGATCGCATCCGCAAGGGTGAGGACACCATCTCGGTGACCGGCAACGTGCTGCGCGATTACCTCACCGACCTGTTCCCGATCATGGAGCTGGGCACCAGCGCCAAGATGCTGTCCATCGTGCCGCTGATGGCCGGTGGTGGCCTGTTCGAGACCGGTGCCGGCGGTTCGGCACCCAAGCACGTGCAGCAGTTCGTGGAAGAGGACTACCTGCGCTGGGATTCGCTGGGTGAGTTCCTGGCCCTGGCCGCATCGCTGGAGCACCTGGGCAACCGTTACAACAATGCCGGTGCCAGCGTGCTGGCCCGGACCCTGGACCAGGCCAACGGCCAGTTCCTGGACAACGACAAGTCGCCGTCGCGCAAGCTCGGTGGCATCGACAACCGTGGCAGTCACTTCTACATCGCGCTGTACTGGGCCCAGGCCCTCGCCGCGCAGAATGACGATGCCGCGCTGAAGGCCCGCTTCGCCCCGCTGGCCCAGGCCCTGGCCGACAACGAGCAGGCCATCGTGGCCGAGCTGGCCGCCGTGCAGGGCAAGCCGGTCGACATTGGTGGCTACTACCGTCCGGACGTGGCCAAGGCCGCCGCCGCGATGCGTCCGAGCACTACCTTCAACGGTGCGCTGGCCGCCCTGTAAGCGCGACAGCGCAGTTGCAGTGATGGACGAGAAACCCGCGCTTCGGCGCGGGTTTTTTGTTGGGCGTTCATCGCACACACCTCGCTTCCGATGAAGACCGCGTCAACATCATTGGTACGGAACTTGCCTTGTCGCAGCAGTGTCTTGCGCCCACGCGAACGCGCGGAAACTTCACTTCAATCTGTGCGATCCATCACTTATGGATTGAGAACCTTGGCATAGCCTAGCCACGATCTTTTCCGCAGCAGATGTGGTCTCTCAGGACGCAGGGGGAAGGCGATGGCGAGGGTGCTGGTGGTCGGATCGGATATCCAGGGGGAGCACGCACTGCTGCAGCGCCTGCGCGCAGCGGCGTCGTTGCCGGCCGACCTTGTGCGCAGTTGTCGCGACCTCGACGACTGCGACCTGTTGGTGATCAAGGACACCCCGGCGCTGCGCAACGCCGCGCTGCGGATGGTGCGCGAGCGCCCGCGCATCCAGTTCTGGATCGAAGACCAGCAGGGCCACCTGCGCCACGGCCAGGGCGATGAGCATGCGGTGCTGGACGACCATGCCATCGAGCACGCGCTGCGGCGGATGCCCGCCGCCGCGGCGCCCATCGACGAGCCGTGTGCGGCGCGCGGCGCGAAAGCCATCACCCGCGCGCTGCGTGAAAGCCTGCAATCACGCCAGGGCCATGCGCTGCTGGTCCTGCACGATGAGGTGCAGGTGTTGATTGATTTCACCCAGGACCAGATGGTGGTGCCCACCGCTGCCTCCACGACCGCGCTGGCGCAGGCGTTGTCCGACGGCTTCGAACAGCTGGCCCTGCATGGTCTGTCCGCCAAACGCTATGCGCAGTTGTCCGGCGCGCTGCCGCGGCAATCGTTGCGACCGTTGTTGTGGCAATGGGGGCAGCATCCGGCGCACTGGCACGACCTGGATACGCGGCTGCAGCAGCAGGCGCGGGTCAAGCTGCTGCGCTGGCCGGACTTCCGCGTACTGGGCCATCAGCACGACAGCTTCCGGCTGTGCTCGCTGCTGCTCAAGCGCGCCTGCAGCGTGGACGAATGCGCTTCGCTGCTGGACATCCCGGGCGCGGCGGTCCGCGCCTTCGTGCACCCGGCCTATCTGTGCGGCTATGCCGCGCTGGAGACCTCGGCAACGTCGGCCCGCAGCGTGCGCGCCGAAGGCAGCGCCGGTGGCAGCCTGCTGGCCCGCATGTGGCGCAGCGTGCGCCAGCGAAGCGGGAGCTGAGCGTGCGCGAACACAAGATCGTGGTGTTGGGGACGATGGGCAGCGGCAAATCCACCTTGGTCAGGGCGATCGCCGCCGGTGCGGTGATCGACACCGACGTGCACAACAGCGACCGCCAGGGCGCCGACAAGGCCTCCACTACGGTAGCGATGGACTACGCCGATATCGATCTTCCCAACGGCGACCGCCTGCGCCTGTACGGCACGCCCGGGCAGCAGCGTTTCGACTTCCTGTGGCCGATCCTGCTGCAGGGGGCGAGCGGGGTGGTGCTGCTGCTGGATGCCACCCGCACGGCCGCCGCCACCGAACTGGGTGCGTACCTGGATGTGCTGCAGCAACACGCCGCGCAGGTACCGGCAGTGATCGGCATTTCGCGGCTGGACCTGGCTCCCCAATTCGACCTGGACGCCTGTGCGCTGCAGGCCAGCCAGGGCGGGCGTGAGTTGCCGGTGGTGCCGCTGGATGCGCGCGACCGCGAGCAGGGCCTGTGCCTGATGGATGTGCTGATGAGTGAGATGGAAGCGCGTGAGCTGGTGCTGGCCCATGGCTGATGGACACGATTCCCGTCATCTGGATACGCAACTGCGCGCGCGCTTGAGCGCGCACCTGCAGACCTTCGCGGACGACATCACCGGGGTGCGCAGCGTGGTGCTGGCCAGCGTGGATGGCTTCGCGCTGGTGCCGGCGGCGGGCACGCACGGCAACGGCGAGCGGCTGGCTGCGATGACCAGCGCGATGCTGGCCTTGGCGGCGGCGGTGGGCCGGGAGTTGTCGCTGGGAGAACTGGAGGTGCTGATGCTTGAAGCCGGCGAAGGCAAGGTGCTGATGCTGGCGCTGCCTTCGCTGCCGGCACCGTTGCTGCTGATGACCGCCTGCGATGCACGCTGCGTGATCGGCAAAGTGCTGTGGAGTGCCAAGCAATGTGGCCGCAACATCATGGCCGAACTCAGCGGATCACGAGCCGATCCGCACGAGAAAACGGGGCTCGACAACCAACGGGGTGCAACATGGCAGGACTCGACGATACCTTGAACGCGCTGATGACCATCGACGGCGCGCAGGCGGTGGCGCTGGTCGATTACGAGAGCGGGATGCTGCTGGGGGAGGCCGGCTCGGGAATGGACATGGAGGTGGCGGCCGCCGGCAATACCGAAGTGATCCGGGCGAAGATGAAAACGGCGGCATCGCTCAATCTCAATGACACCATCGAAGACATCCTGATCTCGCTCGGCAAGGCGTATCACATCCTGCGCCCGGTCTCGCGCAAGAAGGGCCTGTTCCTGTATCTGGTCCTGGACCGCAACAAGTCCAACCTGGCCCTGGCGCGGCGCAAGGTGCAGGACGTGGAAGCGGATCTGGCGCTCTAGGTTTGCTCCGCCGTCGGCGCTCGTGGTGGGCGTCGGCGGCATTTTGCCGTGTAAGGCGCCGCGGTGCAGATGGCTGGGGCGCTGGCCCCGATGCTCGCCTCAGACCCGGAACGAAGACAGAGCAGTGGCCCTGGAAGGCTGGGCAAGCCCACAGTCGCTGCCGTATGGTGGAGTCCGGTCCTTCGGATGCGGATGCATGTCTGGCCTTGATCGTTCTGCGGCATCCCTGTCCTGCACGGGGGCACGATGACCACGTTGCCGGCCACGCTGGCTGCTCGTATCCAGACGGGATTCGAGACCTACCATGCGCGCTTCGCCGGGATCACCCGGCGGGCCAAAGGGCGCTTTGAAACCCGCGATTGGGCCGGCGCCCGCCAGGATGCGGTAGAGCGCATCGGGCTGTATGACCGTTGCATCGCCGAAACCGTGGATGTGCTGCGGCGTACCGCCGGTGAAGCCATCGGCACCCGCACGCTGTGGCAGCAGGTACGCCAGGCCTTCGCCGGCTCGATCGAGGGGCTGATCGACGCCGAGCTGTACAAGACCTTCTACAACACGCTGGCACGCCGCTTGTTCGCCACCGAGGGCGTGGACGCGGCGGTGGAGTTCATGGCGATCGATGTCGAGCCGTCCGATGCCATCACCCATCCGGTCGCGCGACACAGCTACACGCTTTCGGCGAACCGTCCGGCCGAGGCCTTCATGCGGGTCCTTGGCGACTACCGATTCGAGGTGCCCTATGCGCACCAGTTGCGCTGCGCGGCATCGATCGCGGTGCGCCTGCAGGACGACCTCGCCCACTGGGGTGATTACCCGGCGCGCAGCATCGAACTGCTCGACACCGTGTTCTACCGCGAGCGCCGCGCGTATCTGGTCGGGCGCGTGTTCGGCGAGCATCGCTTCTCTCCCTGCGTGATCGCCCTGGTCAACGATGACAAGGGCCTGCGTGCGGAAGCCGTGCTGACCCGGCGACGCGATGTCGCGCACCTGTTCGGGGTGTCGCGCAGCTATTTCCAGGCCGACCTGGGCACGGTCGGCGATGCGGTGGTGTTCCTGCGCAGCCTGCTGCCGGCCAAGCCGATCGATGAAATCTACACCGTGCTCGGCCGTGCCAAGCAGGGCAAGACCGAGCGCTACCGCACCTTCTTCCGCCACTTCCATGAGCACCCCGACGCACAGCTCGTGCATGCCGACGGCACGCCGGGCATGGTCATGGCCGTGTTTACGCTGCCCAGCTATCCGCTGGTGTTCAAGCTGATCCGCGACCGCTTCGCGTGGCCCAAAACCATGACCCGCCACCAGGTCGAGGAGAAGTACGCACTGGTGTTCAACCTGGACCGGGTAGGCCGCCTGCTCGACGCACAGCCGTACCGCCACCTGCGGTTTCCACGTGCGCGTTTCGCCCCGGCATTGCGCGAGGAACTGCTGAACCAGTGCAGTGCCAGCGTGCGCGAAGAGGGCGACGAGTTGGTGATTGCGTTGTGCTATGTGCAGCGCCGCTTCCGTCCGCTCAACCTGTACCTGCGCGAGCAGACTGCCGATGCGCGGCTTGCCGCGGCGTTGGACTATGCGCAGGCGATCACGGACATGGCCCGCAACAACATCTTCCCCGGCGACATGCTGCCGAAGAACTTCGGTGTGTCCCGGCATGGCCGCGCGGTGTTCTATGACTACGACGAGTTGTGCCTGGTCAGCGACTGCAACTTCCGCGTCTGGCCCGCGCCACGAAACGAGGAGGAAGCGCTGGCTGACGAGCCGTGGTTCCAGATCGGCCCGCGCGATGTGTTCCCCGAGCGCTTCTGGATGTTCATGGGCCTGCCGGCGCTGGAACTGGCCGCGGTACGCGAGCAGCACCGGCACCTGTTCGATCCGGAATGGTGGCAGGCATTGCAGGCGCGCTTTGCCGTGGGCGAATACCCGGATACGCCGCCTTATGCGTTGGCTCACAAGTTGGCGTGAAGGCGGGCGTGTGAGCTTCATTGTTGGGGTAGCTGCATGCGGGCGAACTCCGGGGTAGGCTTGGCCCACCATCGGACACGGAGTCATGCAGATGCGCCAGGGTCAGCGTCGTTGCAGTGGGTGGATGGCAGGCCTGATGGGCCTGCTGGTCATGGGGAGCAGCGCTGGTGCGGCGATCGGGTCGCCGCGCGAGGACGCACTGCGCCAGATGGAAGTCAGCATGGTGCTGGTCGGCGAGCTGGACGTCAGCGAGACCGGCCAGGTGCAGGCGCTGCGGCTGGCGCGTGAAGGGCAGGTACCGCCCGCAGTGGCCGAGTTCGTCAAACGCACGGTCGCCGAATGGCGCTTTGATCCCTACCTCAAGGATGGCCGCGCGGTACCGATCACCGCACCGCTCGGTCTGCGCGTGGTCGGCAAGCCGTTGGGCAGCAGTGGGGACGTGCAGATCGCGCTGCGTGCGGCCAGCTTCGCTCGGTTCGACCCGTCCGATCCCACGCTGCTGGCGATGGTCGACCGCGACCCACCGCTGTATCCCGGTGGCGCGGCGATGTTCGGCGCCACCGGCGATGTCTATCTGCTGCTCCAGGTCGGGCGCGACGGCAAGGTGCTCGATGCGATGGTCGAGCAGGTCAACATGCGCGTGATCGCCTCGCAGCGGCGGTTGAAGGCCTTCAGTGAGCAGTTCAGCCGCAATGCGCTGCACGCCGCGCGCCGATGGACGTTCCGCATCCCCAGCAACGGGCCGGATCGGGACGCACGCTACTGGACGGTGCGGGTACCAGTGCGCTTCGCCAACGATTACGTCGGGGCCGCCTATGGGCGTTGGGATCCCTACCTGCCAGGCCCCCGCCAGCGCCCGCGCTGGGAAGACCCCAACCTGCTGCTGGCCGATGCGCCGGATGCGCTGCCGGCAAATGGCGGGGTCTACATGGCCAGCAGTCGCGCGCGGCTGACCCTGCGCACACCGCTGGACGGTGGCTGAGCAGCGCCGGTATCGGCCTCAGCCGATGCCGGCCTGTTCCGGTTCCGGGTGCACCACGGTACGGTCGCGGCCCTGTTCCTTGGCCATATACAGCGCCTTGTCGGCCAGCCGCAGCGCCTGCTGCGGATCTTCGTGGTAGCTGGGGTAGTGCGCCACGCCCAGTGAAATGGTCACCGTGCCGACCTCCTCGAACACCTCCGCCGCCACCTGGCGGCGCAGCCGTTCGGCGATCTGTGCCGCGGCGGGGGTGTCGATGCCGGGCAGCAGGATCAGGAACTCTTCGCCACCGTTGCGGCACAGCAGGTCGGTGTCGCGCGAGTCATCGCGCATCAGCTGCGCGATGCGCAGGATCACCGCATCGCCCACCGCATGGCCGAAGCGGTCATTGATCGCTTTGAAGCGGTCGATGTCCAGCGCGATGATGCCGAACGGTTGCCCGCGTGCCTGCCAGTCCTCCAGCCCCTGCTGCAGCCCGCGACGGTTCTGCAGGCCGGTGAGCGGGTCGGTCATGCTGGCCCGGTTGAGCTTGCCGATCCGGTCCTGCAGCAGGTTGAAGCTGTACAGCAGCGCCTGCTTGAGGTGGGCCACTTCGTAGTACCACGCGCGGATGCCGGTGACATGGCGGATGGCGATGCCGGTGTCGCGGTTCTGCACGTTGCGGGCCAGCTGCCACAGCGGCAGTGAGATGCGCCGGGCGAACCACCAGGTCAGCAGCAGCGACAGCACCCCGAGCGGAATCGCATTCCAGATCACCGCCGTCATCAGCCGCGACAGTGGCGCCAGAGTGGCGCTGGTCGGGCGCTGCGCCACCACGCCCCAGCCCACGATCGGCACCGGCGCGTAGCCGGCCAGCATCTGCACGCCATGGCTGTTGCGCACCTGCTGCGCGCCGGAATGGCCCTGGCTGACCGCCTTCACCGCTGGGTTCTCCAGCGCGTATTCGCCCACCCGGCGCGGTTCGAGGTGGTAGAGGATGCGGCCGTTGCGGTCCACCACGTACAGGTAGGAGCCATCGCGGTAGTAATGCTTGCCCAGCAGGGACTGCAGGATGCTGCGCTGGCGCAGGTAGATGGTGCCGCTGACATAGCCCTGGTACTGGCCCTGGGCGCTGAAGATCGGGTGCGATATCGCCACCAGCAGGCGACCGGTGGCCGACTGGTAGGGGTCGCTGATGAACGGTACGCGCCGCGCCAGCGCTTCCTTGTTGCCCGGGCTGCGCAGCACCACGCCCTGCAGGGCCAGGCTCTGCGGGGAGGTGGCCAGCACGGTGCCGGCGGCATCCACCACCAGCACCGAATTGAAGCTGTTGGTCTGCAGCTGCAGGCGTGCCGCTTCTGCTTCCAGTTCGCTGCGGTCGTGCAGGCGCTGGCCCAGCGTGGTGGCGCTGTAGGCCAACTGCTGCTGCGCGGACTGGATGAAGTTCTGGGTGGATTCGGCCAGCTTGCTGGCATACACCCGGTTGGCTTCCAGCGTGGTGTCGATCAGCTGTTCGCGCTGCACGCGGTAGCTGGCGTGCAGGGTGTTGGCCAACGCGATGATGGCGCTGAGCAGGGCCAAGCCCAGGATCAGCTTGCCGAGGTTGAGGCGGGTGGAAAACGGGCGCATGCGGTCGTTTGGACTGGCAGGGTGCAGCGCCAGCCGCAGTGCGGTTGGAACGGCAACGATGGAGCAATCAGGAGCGCACTGCGCGGCGTCGACCCGGTGCGCTGTCCGCCCCGTCGCTCGACCACCCCGCCCCCGGGCGACTAACAGATCTCGCGCGGATTATTGCGGATTCCGGCCGGCCGTGGGTTAAGTGGGTGGCAAGGACGGTTGCCGACGCCCCGAAACAGAAAAGGCCCCGCAGTGCGGGGCCTTCTCTCGTTCGTTGTCGCGCGATCAGCGCTTCATCGAACCGAAGAACTCGTCGTTGGACTTGGTGTTCTTCATCTTGTCGAGCAGGAACTCCATCGCGGCCATTTCATCCATCGGATGCAGCAGCTTGCGCAGGATCCAGATCTTCTGCAGCAGTTCCGGTTCGATCAGCAGGTCTTCGCGGCGGGTGCCGGAGCGGTTGATGTCGATGGCCGGGAACACGCGCTTCTCAGAGATGCGGCGGCTCAGGTGCACTTCGCTGTTGCCGGTGCCCTTGAACTCTTCGTAGATCACCTCGTCCATCTTGCTGCCGGTGTCGACCAGCGCGGTGGCGATGATGGTCAGGCTGCCGCCTTCCTCCACGTTACGTGCCGCGCCGAAGAAGCGCTTCGGACGATGCAGGGCGTTGGCATCCACACCACCGGTGAGGACCTTGCCCGAGCTCGGCACCACGTTGTTGTAGGCACGGGCCAGACGGGTGATCGAGTCGAGCAGGATCACCACGTCCTTCTTGTGCTCGACCAGGCGCTTGGCCCGCTCGATCACCATTTCAGCAACCTGCACGTGGCGGGCGGCCGGCTCGTCGAACGTCGAGCTGATGACTTCGCCGCGCACGGTGCGCTGCATTTCGGTGACTTCTTCCGGGCGCTCGTCGATCAACAGCACGATCAGGTGTACGTCCGGATGATTGGTGGTGATGGCCGTGGCCACCTGCTGCATCATCATCGTCTTACCGGCCTTGGGCTGGGAGACGATGAGCGAGCGCTGGCCTTTGCCCTGCGGCGCCATCAGGTCGAGGATACGACCGGTGATGTCTTCGGAGGAGCCGTTGCCGCGTTCCAGGGTGAAGCGCTTGCGCGGGAACAGCGGGGTCAGGTTCTCGAACAGCACCTTGTTCTTGGACGCTTCCAGCGGCTCACCGTTGATGGTGTCCACGATGGACAGCGCGAAGTAGCGTTCGCCGTCCTTCGGGAAGCGGATGCGGCCGGAGAGATGGTCGCCGGTGCGCAGGTTGAAGCGGCGGATCTGGCTGGGCGAAATGTAGGTATCGTCCGGGCCGGCCAGGTAGCTGGCTTCGGCCGCGCGCAGGAAACCGAAGCCGTCCGGCAGGATTTCCAGCACGCCGTCGGCGGCGACGCCGTCGCCATGGCGGGTGAGCACCTTGAGCAGGGCGAAGATCACGTCCTGCTTGCGGGCACGGGCCACGCCTTCGGAGATCTGCAGCTGCTCGGCGATTTCCAGCAGCTTCTGTGCCGGCATGCGCTTGAGATCGCTCAGCGAATAGACCGGGAAGCCTTCGGGCACATTGGCCTGCGTGCTACGCACGAACGGCTGCTGCTCGCCATTGTCCTGCGGCATGCCGTCGTCGTTGTAGCGATCGCCACCGCGGTTGCGGTCGCGGTCACGACGGTTGCGGAAGCGGTCACGGCGATTGCCCTGACCCTGGCCTTGGCCTTGGCCTTGGCCTTGGCCCTGGTTTTGGCCTTGACCCTGACCTTGGCCCTGCTGGTACGGGTTTTGCCCGCCCTTGGGGTTGCGCTGGCCACCGTCGCCGGTGTCGGACGGCGCGCCGCCCTGGGCGGACGACGATTCGCCGGCCTGGGCGGCCGGTGCCTGCTGCGGCGCCGACGAAGCGGCGACCGGCGCCGGCGCGTCATGCGCGGCAGCCAGGGGCAGGGCAGGCTGTGAGGGGGGGGAACTTGCTTCGGCAGCGGTGTTGGCGGCGGCCTTGGCAACGCGCGGCTTGCGCACGCGCTTCTCGGCGGGCGCGTCGGCGCTCCCGGGTTCGGAAGTAGTGATATCGGACAAGTGCTGGATTCCTCGCTAGAAGGTGCGAGCGCCCGGCAGGGCAGCGAACGTTGGGAAAGGATCTGGAAAGAACTGCGTCCAGAAGATGCGGCGCGCGAATGCGGCCGGATATGCCGACACTAACACCGGCTCGCGGCAGCGCGCAAGCCGGGTGGGGCAGGGTCATTCATGCGGGGCAAAGGCCCGCGGGGCAGCCGGCATGGGCCGGCTGCCGGGTACGATCAGGCCAGGGCCTTGTCGAGCATGCTGGCCAGCTGGGCCTTGCCGACCGCGCCGACCTGCTGCGAATGGACTTCGCCGTTCTTGAACACCAGCAGCATCGGGATCGAACGCACGTGATATTTCACGGCCAGGTCGCGCTGCTCGTCCACGTTGACCTTGGCGACCTTGGCGCGGCCGTTGTAGGCGTCGGCCAGCTCATCCAGGGCAGGGGCGATCATCTTGCACGGGCCACACCACTCGGCCCAGAAATCGACCAGCACCGGTTCTTTGGAATCCAGCACTGCGCTTTGGAAGTCAGCCGTGCTGACATGTACAACCTTGTCGCTCATCTTGGTCTCTCGTCTGGAAATGCACCCGGCCGGGCCGGAGGGAGGTTGAACCTGGAGGACACCTGGCGGCGTCTTCCCCGTCTGCTGCCTCGTGACCGCATCGGGCGGCCAGCGGTGCGTCAGGTGGATGCCTGGACGCTCACGGCGGGCAGTGTACCCCTATCGTCGGGAGGGGACAGACGCGGTTTGGAAAGAAGCGTCCTGTGATCACCATCGCGCTTTGTGTCCGTTGGCCTGCTCCCTATATGCGGCCTGTGCGGGCCGCTTCCAGCACCCGGGCCACGCCTGTTCAACTGGCGGCAGGCGCGGTGAACACGGGGAGAAACCGGCCCGGCGCGCTGCGGATACGAGGGCCATATGGCAGTCTCTGAGGGGGCTGCGACGCGCAAGCCCGGTTTGGCGCCGACATTGCGCTAAACTGGGACATTGTGCGGCGCCCCAGGACCGGTTGGGTCCGGCCTCGCCAACCCCGGCGCAGGGGCCGCTAAGGCGACGGTGCCCCCCAAGATCGCAAGCTGCCCGCACCTCTGCCGGGTTGGCCTTACCAAGACGGACTCATGAGCGACAAACCGCTGACCGATTTGACCTTTTCCTCCTTCGAGCTGCATCCGGCCCTGCAGGCCGGCCTTGAAGGAGCCGGATTCACCCGTTGCACGCCGATCCAGGCGCTGACCTTGCCGGTCGCGCTGCCCGGCGGCGATGTCGCCGGCCAGGCCCAGACCGGTACCGGCAAGACGCTGGCCTTCCTGGTCGCGGTGGTGAACCGCCTGCTGACCCGCCCGGCGCTGGCCGATCGCAAGCCGGAAGACCCGCGCGCGCTGATCCTGGCCCCGACCCGCGAACTGGCCATCCAGATCCACAAGGATGCGGTCAAGTTCGGCTCGGACCTGGGCCTGCGCTTCGCGCTGGTCTACGGCGGTGTCGATTACGACAAGCAGCGCGAGATCCTGCAGCAGGGCGTGGACGTCATCATCGCCACCCCGGGCCGCCTGATCGACTACGTCAAGCAGCACAAGGTGGTGTCGCTGCACGCCTGCGAAATCTGCGTGCTCGACGAAGCCGACCGCATGTTCGACCTGGGCTTCATCAAGGACATCCGCTTCCTGCTGCGCCGCATGCCCGAGCGCAGCACGCGGCAGACCCTGCTGTTCAGCGCCACGCTCAGCCACCGCGTGCTGGAGCTGGCCTATGAGCACATGAACGAGCCGCAGAAGCTGGTGGTGGAAAGCGAATCGATCACCGCCGCCCGCGTGCGCCAGCGCATCTACTTCCCGGCCGACGAAGAGAAGATTCCGCTGCTGCTGGGCCTGCTGTCGCGCAGCGAAGGCGCGCGCACCATGGTCTTCGTCAACACCAAGGTGTTCGTCGAGCGTGTGGCGCGTTCGCTGGAAAAGGCCGGCTACCGGGTCGGCGTGCTGTCCGGCGATGTGCCGCAGAAGAAGCGTGAGAGCCTGCTCAACCGCTTCCAGAAGGGCCAGCTGGAAATCCTGGTGGCCACCGATGTGGCCGCGCGCGGCCTGCACATCGACGGCATCAAGTACGTCTACAACTACGACCTGCCCTTCGACGCCGAAGACTACGTGCACCGTATTGGCCGTACCGCCCGCCTGGGCGAGGAAGGCGATGCGATCAGCTTCGCCTGCGAACGCTATGCGATGGGCCTGCCGGACATCGAGGCCTACATCGAGCAGAAGATCCCGGTTGAAGCGGTCACCAGCGAAATTCTGACCTCGCTGCCGCGTGCCGAGCGCGCGCCGCCGGCCGAAGGCGAAGAGGTCGACGAAGACCAGAACGAAAGCGTCGGCCAGATCTTCCGCGAGGCGCGCGAAGCGCGTGCCGCCGAGGAACAGCGTCGCGGCGGTGGCAGCAGCAGTGGCCGGGGCGGCAAGCCGTCCGGTGGCCGCGGCGAGCGTCGCGGCCCGGGTGAGCGCAGTGCCGATGGCCAGCCGCGTCGTGAGCGCAAGCCGCGCGTGGAAGGCGAGCAGCCGGTCGTCGAGGGTGCAGCAGCGACGCCGGTAGCCCCGGCGCCGGTCGCCAGCGCCGCCCCGTCCGCCGCCGGCAGCCCGGCCGTGGAAGGCGAGCGCGCGCCGCGCAAGCGTCGTCGCCGTCGCCACGGTCGTCCGCTGGAAGGTGCCGACGCCGCAGGCCAGCCGGTCACCCCGGTGCAGGTCGCCGCCAAGCCGATGCGCAGTGCACCGGCCGCCGACCCGAGCGCCTCGTTCCTGACCCGCATCGGCCGCAAGATCCGCCGGATGCTGTCGGGAAGCTGATCGGCGCGGCGGTAGCACCCGACCGTTGGTCGGGTGACATTCAAGGCGTGCCGACCAACGGTCGGCACCCACCAAGGCCCGGATGGCACCCAGCAAGGCCCGGATGGTACCCGCCGTCGGTAGCCTCATCTGCACGCTGCCACGCTCCTCCTGCATAATCAGGGGATGAGCGTCCTGCGTTTTGACAATGTCAGCAAACAATATGCCGGCGGCCACCAGGCACTGGTGGACGTCAGCTTCGATGTCGCGCCCGGGGAAATGCTGTTCGTCACCGGTCATTCCGGTGCCGGCAAGAGCACCCTGCTCAAACTGATCCACCTCGACGAGCGGCCCAGCCGCGGCGCGGTGATCTTCGATGAGCGCAACCTGCTCAAGGTGCGCGGTGGCAGCATCCCGCGGCACCGCCGCCAGGTGGGCGCGGTCTACCAGGACCATCGCCTGCTGATGGACCGCAGCATCGCCGAGAACGTGGCCCTGCCGCTGATCCTGCGTGGCACGCGCCGCGCCGAGATCGGCAAGCGGGTCCGTTCGGTGCTCGAACGCATGGGCCTGGGCCACCGCGAAAAGGCGCTGCCGTCGCAGCTGTCGGCCGGTGAGCAGCAGCGCGTCGGCATCGCCCGCGCCATCGTCAGCGAACCCAAGCTGCTGGTCGCCGACGAACCCACCGGCAATCTCGATCCCACCTTGGCCGCGGAAATCATGGCGCTGTTCGCCGAACTGCCCGAGCGTGGCACCAGCGTGCTGGTGGTCAGCCACGACCTGGCGCTGCTGCGGCACATGCGCAAGCGCGTGCTGATCCTGGATCACGGCAAGCTGATCGACGACATCTCGCCGCAGGACCTGGCCGAATGAGCACTGCCACTGCCAAGCCGGCCCCCAACAAGGAAGCCGCCGCCCCTTCGCGTCTGGGCGTGTGGCTGCACCACCATGGCCACAGCGTGGTGTTCAGCCTCGGCCGCGCCTGGCGCAAGCCGTGGGCGACATTGCTGACCATCATGGTGATGGCGCTGGCCCTGGCGTTGCCGCTGGGCCTGTCGATCGCATTGGACAACCTGAAGCACTTCGCCGGCAGCGTGCAGCAGTCGCGCGACATCAACCTGTTCCTCAAGACCGATGTCGATGCGGCCAGTGCCAAGCAGGTCGCCGAGAGCCTGCGCGGTCGCGCCGATGTTTCAGAGGTGGTGGCGCGCACGCCCGACGAGGGCCTGGCCGAGCTGCGCGAGAGCGCCGGCTTGGGCGAGGCGATCGATGCGCTGCACGACAACCCGCTGCCGACCCTGTTGATCGTCACCCCGGCCAATGGCGCCGATGACGCGCGCCTGGCGCAGTCGCTGGAAGGTCTGCCGCAGGCCGATCTGGTGCAGCACGACGCGCTGTGGCGCAAGCGCCTGGATGCGTGGCTGGGCTTCGGCACGCGGCTGGTGCAGGTGCTGTCGGTGCTGCTGGGGCTGGGCGCGGCGCTGGTGGTGGGCAACACGGTGCGGCTGGACATCCAGGCCCGTCGCGACGAAATCGGCGTGCTGCAGTTGCTGGGGGCCAGCGATGGCTTCATCCGCCGCCCGTTCCTGTACCTGGGCGCCTGGTATGGGCTGGGCGCCGGTGCGCTGGCGTTGGCGCTGATCGGCGTGGCCGGGCTGGCCCTGCGCCCGCCGCTGGCGGCGCTGTCGGAAAGTTATGCCAGCCCGTTCGTGCTGCACGGGCTGGACCTGTTGCATTCTTCGTTCGTACTGCTCGGCACCGTGGTGCTGGGCTGGCTGGGCGCATGGCTGGTGACAGGGCATTTCCTGCGCCAGACCCGACCGACCGAGACCTGAGGCCCGCATGCGTCCGCAAGCCCTGAAGCACCTGGCCGACGACGCACCGCGCGTGATGGTGGTCGACGGTTCCAAGCTGGTCCGCAAGTTGATTGCCGATGTGCTGCAACGCGAACTGCCGGCGGTGGACGTCGTCGGCTGCGCCAGCATCGAGGAAGCCCGCCAGGCGCTGGAAGCTGGCCCGGTGAACCTGGTGACCACCTCGCTCACGCTCAGCGACGGCGATGGCCTGGCGCTGGCGCGGATCATCCGCGAGACCGCCGGGCAGGCCTACGTGCCGGTGATCGTGGTATCCGGTGACGCGCAGCAGCATCTGGAACAGCGCCGCTTCACCGAGTACGTCACCGATTATTTCGACAAGGCGCTGGGCCACGAAGCCCTGGCGACCTTCATCCGCGGCTACGTGCAGCCGGAAACCATTCCCGGCGCCACCATCCTGTATGTCGAGGACAGTCGCGTGGTTGCCGAGGCGACCAAGCGCATGCTCGAGCGCCAGGGCCTGCGCGTGCTGCACGTGATGACCGCCGAGGATGCGTTCGCGCTGCTCACCGCCGAATCGTTGGGGCGTAGCAGCCACCGCATCGACCTGGTGCTGACCGACGTCACCCTGAAGGGCGAGCTCAGCGGCCGCGATGTGGTGCAGCGCGTGCGCGTGGACTTCGGCTACGGCAAGCGCCGCCTGCCGGTGCTGGTGATGACCGGCGATGGCAACCCGCACAACCAGTCCAGCCTGCTCCAGGCCGGTGCGAACGATCTGGTGCAGAAGCCGATCGAAGAACGCCTGCTGATCACCAAGGTGCTGTTCCAGCTGCGCCTGGCCCGCCTCAACGACAAACCCGTGGTGCGATGAACGACGAAACCCAACCGAGCATCCAGCTCGAACCGAGCTGGAAGGCGCGTATTGGCGATTGGCTGCTGCGCCCGGAGATGCGTGAACTGTCCGGCTTCCTGCGCCAGCGCAAAGCGGCAGGCGCGCATGTGTTCCCGCCGGGCCCGCAGATCTTTGCCGCCTTCGATGCCACCCCGTTCGAGCAGGTCAAGGTGGTGATCCTCGGCCAGGACCCGTACCACGGCTATGGCCAGGCGCATGGGTTGAGCTTCTCGGTGATGCCCGGCGTACCGGTGCCGCCGTCGCTGTTGAACATCTATAAAGAGATCGAAGCCGACCTCGGCATTCCGCGCCCGGACCATGGCTGCCTGCTGCCGTGGGCACGCCAGGGCGTGCTGCTGCTGAACGCGGTATTGACCGTGGAAGAGGCCAAGGCCGGCTCGCACCAGGGCCGCGGCTGGGAAGGCTTTACCGACCACGTGGTGGACACGCTCAACCGCGAGCGCGAAGGCCTGGTGTTCCTGTTGTGGGGCAGCTATGCCCAGCAGAAGGGCAAGGTCATCGATACCGGCCGCCACCGGGTGTTGAAGGCGCCGCATCCTTCGCCGCTGTCGGCGCACCGGGGGTTCATGGGGTGTCGGCATTTCTCGGCGACCAACGAGTATCTGGGCCGGCGCAACCTGGGGCGGATTGATTGGGCGCTGCCGTCGCGTGCGGGGTTGGATGTGGAGGGCTGAGCGAGGCGTAGGGTGGGTGGGGCAGCGGGGCGGTGGGGTCGGGGGCGGCGCGGTGGGGTGTTGGGTCGGGTCGGGTGTTGGCGGTGGCCGGTGGTGGGCTTCGGTGTTGTCTGGCCTGCCGAGCATGGCTCGGCACTACCGGAGAGGGTGGCTTCGGCGGTTGGCTTCGGTGGGTCCATGAACGTCGGTGTTAGGGCCTTGGTAGAGCCGGGCCATGCCCGGCTGAATGTCGGACAACATCTGTAACCTGAATAGGCCTTCCCAGCCCGATGTTCAGCCAAAAAGCACACGGTTTGGCCTGGTGTTTCAGGCTATCTAATTGATTTAATAGATGAATCAAGGCTATTTGCCGCCGCTCGCCACTGTCATCATTTCGCGGTAGCGTAGTGGGGTAATCAGCGCCAGCGTTGCATCAACAGAACGCTGGAACTTTTTTCCCCTTTAGCAGTCGAATAACCGGACTGCTAAGATGAGCCCTATGAGCCAGAACACCTCTACTGCCCTTGTGGCAAACAATCTCCCGATTCCCAGTGCGCTCGGTTCGCTGGACGCCTACATCGGTGCCGTGCACCAGATCCCGGTGCTGTCGGTCGATGACGAGCAGGACTTGGCCCGTCGCTTCCGCGACGACGTGGACCTGGACGCCGCGCGCGAACTGGTCCACTCGCATCTGCGCTTCGTGGTGCACGTGGCCCGTGGCTACAACGGCTACGGCCTTGCGCTGGGCGATCTGATCCAGGAAGGCAACATCGGCCTGATGAAGGCGGTGAAGCGTTTCGACCCGGACATGGGCGTACGCCTGGTGTCGTTCGCGGTGCATTGGATCCGTGCCGAAATGCACGAGTTCATCCTGAAGAACTGGCGCATCGTCAAAGTCGCCACCACCAAGGCGCAGCGCAAGCTGTTCTTCAACCTGCGCAAGTCCAAGACGCGCCTGGGTTGGATGAACGCGGCCGAAGTGCGTGCGGTGGCCAAGGACCTGAACGTGTCCGAGCGCGAAGTGCTCGAGATGGAGTCGCGCCTGTCCGGCCGCGATATCGGTTTCGATGCGCCCAGCGACGATGACAACGAGAATGCGCCGCCGTCGCCGGCTGCGTACCTGATGGCCGACGCCGAAGATCCGTCGATGGCCTACGAGCGCGAAGACAGCGAAGACAACCAGCTGCAGCTGCTGCGCGAAGGCCTGGCCGAGCTGGATGCGCGTTCGCGCGACATCATCCGCCGTCGCTGGCTGGACGCGGACAGCAAGGTCACGCTGCAGGAACTGGCCGATGAGTACGGCGTGTCGGCCGAACGCATCCGCCAGGTGGAAGCGAACGCGCTGAAGAAGATGAAGGCGCTGTTTACCGCGTGATCGTTCGCACTGCATGACATGCAAAAGCCCGGCGATTGCCGGGCTTTTTCTTTGGGCGACTCAAAGGCCCGACATGGCCGGGCCATTGCCATGCACGACGAAGGCGCCGGTCAGCTGCGCTCACGCGCAATCGCGCGCCAGCCGATGTCGTTGCGGTGGAACTCGTGGTCCCAGGTGATCGCGGCAACACCGGCGTACGCGTTGGCCTGCGCATCGCTCACGCTGTCGCCCAACGCGGCCACGCACAGCACCCGGCCGCCCGCGCTGAGCACCTGGCCCTGCGCATCCAGCGTGGTGCCGGCATGGAACACCTTGGCCGTCGTCGGCACCGCGTCCAGGCCGTGGATCACCTCGCCGGTGATCGGCGTTTCCGGGTACGGTGCGGCGGCCATCACCACGCCCAGCGACGGGCGCGGGTCCCACTGTGCCTGTACATCGTGCAGGCGCTCGTCGATGGCGGCTTCGACCAGTTCCACCAGGTCCGACTGCAGGCGCAGCATCACCGGCTGCGTTTCCGGGTCGCCGAAACGCACGTTGAACTCGATCACCTTCGGCGCGCCGCTGGCATCGATCATCAGGCCCGCATAGAGGAAACCGGTGAACGGAATGCCGTCGGCGATCATGCCCTGCACGGTCGGGTTGACCACTTCACGCATCACCCGGGCATGCACGTCATCGGTGACCACCGGTGCGGGCGAGTACGCGCCCATGCCGCCGGTGTTCGGGCCGGTGTCGCCATCGCCGACGCGCTTGTGGTCCTGCGAGGTGGCCATCGGCAGCGCGGTGCGGCCGTCCACCATCGAGATGAAGCTGGCTTCCTCGCCATCAAGGAATTCTTCGATCACCACGCGTGCGCCGGCGTCGCCGAAGGCATTGCCGGAGAGCATGTCGCGCACGGCGTCTTCGGCCTCGGCCAGGGTCATCGCCACGATCACGCCCTTGCCGGCGGCCAGGCCGTCAGCCTTGACCACGATCGGCGCGCCCTTTTCACGCAGGTAGGCCAGTGCCGGCTCCACCTCGGTGTGCACGGCGTAGAACGCGGTGGGAATGTTGTGGCGGGCCAGGAAGTCTTTGGCGTAGGCCTTGCTGCCCTCCAGCTGGGCGGCGGCGGCGGTGGGCCCGAAGATGCGATGGCCTGCGGCGCGGAAGCGGTCGACCACACCGGCTACCAGCGGCACTTCCGGGCCGACCACGGTCAGGCCGATGCCTTCGGCGGCGGCCAGGGCCAGCAGCCCGTCGAGGTCGGTGACCTTTACGGCCACGTTGCGGCACTTCGGTTCGGTCGCGCTGCCCGCATTGCCCGGTGCCACCAGCACTTCGCTGACCTTGGCCGATTGGGCCAGCTTCCAGGCCAGGGCATGTTCGCGGCCGCCAGCGCCGATGACCAGGATCTTCAATGCAGTTCTCGCGTAAGAGGGGGCAGGGCGGTGATTTTACGCGGTGCGGGCGGGGCCTGCATTGCCGTGGACGCGGCTCACTCCGGGCAGGACGTGCGCTGCAGCGCCTCGGGCACCGTATAGCTGCGCGTGGCCGGGTCGAAGGGCAGCACGTGGTACTCCTGGGCAGGCCCGGCACAGTCCTGGCCGCGTGCGCGGACGCTCAACGGCCAGTAGCCGTCCACCGCATCGGCGTGGCCCACGGTGATGCTGAAATCGATGTCGAATGCGGTGTCATCGCAGAACCTGGAGGCGTCCGTGCAGTCCTGCGCGGCGCGGTTGTCGATGTGTTCGTGCAGCAGGGCGACCTCGCGCAGGCGGCTGCTGTGCACGGCGATGTAAGTGCGCGACAGCAGCATGGTGCCGCGGCCCTGCCACGGGTGATGGATGCGGAAGGCATGGCGCTGTGGGCCGAGGGCCTCGATCTCGACCGTGCCGGGCACGCCTTCGCGCCCGTACTGGCCCTGCAGTCGCTGCGCGATCACCTGCAGTGGCGGATGGTCGGCCATCAACTGGTCGAACAGGCTGCCCTGTGCGGCGCCCGCCTCGTCGCTGCCCAACCGCAGTACGTACAGGTCGATGCGGCCGGGTTCCACGCTGGCGGCCACGTCGAGGCTCTGGCACACCGCCAGCAGGGTCTGGCGCTGCCCGTCGGTGTCCAGCGTGTCACGCGCGCACACGCTGCGCGTGACCGGGCGCTCGGCATCCACCTCGGTGTCCTGCCACCGGTCTTTCCAGGCACCGTCCAGGGTGGCGTTGTCGCCATAACGGGCGTGCAGGAAACCCAGCAGGCGCTGTTCGGGCGTGCCGCTGACGTAGACGGCCTGCTCCACTCGCACGCTGCTGTCGAGCGTCCGGCGTGGCTTGCCGGCGTCGGCGATGGGCGTGCTGTTGTCACAGCCGGCAACCAGGACCGGTAGCCCCGCCGCCAGGGCCAGCCAACCCAGGCCCCGGCCTGCACCGGCGTTGCGGCGCGGGCTCACCGCGACACCTTACTCACAGCCTTCGCGTTGCAGCGCCTCGGGGAAGCTGTAGGTCCAGGTCTTCGGGTCGAGGGTGAAACGGTGCGTGCGGTGCATCGGCTTGCCACCGCAGCTGCTGCCGGCTTCTTCCACCACCAGCGGCCATTGCCGTGCGGCCGGGTCGCTGTTGTCGAAGTCCAGGCTGAAATCCAGATTGAACAGCTTGTCGCGGCAGTCCGCGTCCGCGTCTGCATCGTCGCAGTCGTAGGCACTGGCATTGTCGATGTGACTGCGCAGGCCGCCGGCCTCGACCATGCCGTTCGGGCCGGGCAGAACCAGCGTCTGCGAGATCAGCGAATAGCCCTGGCCGAACCAGCCATGCTCGATGCGGAAGCCGTAGAAGTCGCTGCCGGCGCGGATGATGCTGACCGTGCCGGGCTGGCCCTGGCTGCCGAAGTTCTGTCCGGTGAGCTCGGCGGCGATGCTGAAACGATCACCGCTGGGGCGCAGGACGAAGAAGTCGATCGCACCTGGATCCGGATGGGCGCCGTCGAGCGGCGAACCGCACACGGCCAGCAGCTGTTGCCAGCTGTCGCCGGTCACCACCGGTTGCTCGGCACAGACCTGCCAATCGGTGGCGCGGGTATCGCCATCCTGGGTCCAGCTGCCGCGCCACTGGCCCGAGAGCACGGCCGCCTTGCCATAACGTTCGGTCAGGAACGCCTGCAGCCGCGCGGTGCGGCTGACGTGCACGGGGGCGGCGGTGGGCGTGGTCGACGGCGTGGCGGCGGACGGCGCCGCGGCCGGTTCATTGGCCGGGGTGCAGCCGACCAGCAGGACGGTGCCGGCCAGGGCCAGCACCGTGAGGGTGTTGTATCGAAATGCGGACATCCGTGTCGCTCCCGTGCTCAGTGGCGGAAGTGGCGCACGCCGGTGAACACCATCGCCAGACCGTGTTCGTCGGCGGCGGCGATCACTTCGGCGTCGCGCATCGAACCGCCCGGCTGGATCACCGCCTTGATACCGGCAGCGGCCGCGGCATCGATGCCGTCGCGGAACGGGAAGAACGCATCGGAGGCCATCACCGAGCCTTCCACCACCAGGTTCGCATCGGTGGCCTTGATGCCGGCGATACGGGCCGAGTACACGCGGCTCATCTGGCCGGCACCGACACCGATGGTGCGGTTGTCCTTGGCATAGACAATCGCGTTGGACTTCACGAACTTGGCCACGTTCCAGGCGAACAGCAGGTCGCTGAACTGCTTGTCGGTGGGGACCAGCTTGCTGACCACCTTGAGTTCTTCGCGGGTCATGCCGCGGTTGTCCGAGGACTGCACCAGCAGGCCCGAACCGATGCGCTTGGTGTCGTACTGGTTGCGGCCATCGCCATGCGGAATGCGCAGCACGCGCACGTTGGCTTTCTTCTGTGCGTACGCCAGCGCGGCCGGTTCGTAGTCCGGGGCGATCAGCACTTCGACGAACTGGCGGTCCAGGATCACCTGCGCGGTGGCGGCGTCCAGGGGCTTGTTGAAGGCGATGATGCCGCCGAAGGCGCTGGTCGGGTCGGTGGCGTAGGCCAGCTCGTAGGCATCGCCGTTGCCGGCACCCACGGCCACGCCGCACGGGTTGGCGTGCTTGACGATCACGCAGGCCGGGGCGTCGAACTGGCGCACGCATTCCCAGGCGGCGTCGGCATCGGCCAGGTTGTTGTAGCTCAGCTCCTTGCCCTGCAGCTGCTCGAAGGTGGCCAGGGTGCCCGGCACCGGCTGCAGGTCGCGGTAGAACGCGCCGGCCTGGTGCGGGTTTTCGCCGTAGCGCAGGTCCATCACTTTGACGAAGCTGGCATTCATCTGCGCGGGGAATTCACTCCGCGCCGGTACGGCCGCATCGGTGGCGGTGACCGCCGAGAGGTAGTTGCTGATCGCCGCGTCGTACTGGGCCACACGGTTGAAGGCGGCCACCGAGAAGGCGAAACGCTTGGCCGCGGACAGCTGACCATCGTTGGCGTCCAGCTCGGCGAGCAGTTCGGCGTACTGCGACGGATCGGTGGCCACGGCGACACGGGCGAAATTCTTGGCCGCCGAGCGCAGCATGGCGGGGCCGCCGATGTCGATGTTCTCCACGGCGTCTTCCAGCGCGCAGTCGGCCTTGGCCGTGACCGCCTCAAACGGGTACAGGTTCAGCACCAGCAGGTCGATCGCGCCGATGCCGTGTTCGGCCATCACCGCCTCGTCCAGGCCCGCACGGCCGAGCAGGCCACCGTGGACCAGCGGGTGCAGGGTCTTGACCCGGCCGTCCATCATTTCCGGGAAGCCGGTGACATCGGCCACGTCCTTGACCGCCAGGCCGGCCTCGCGGATCGCCTTGGCGGTGCCGCCGGTGGACAGCAGCTCCACGTTGCGGGCGGCCAGGGCACGGGCCAGGTCGATCAGACCGGTTTTGTCGGAAACAGACAGGAGGGCCCGGCGAACGGGCAACAGATCAGCAGTCATGGGGACAGGGCAATCGGCAGCGGAGCGGGGCCGATATTGTAGGCCGTGGGGGCCGGTGGCGGGCGCCGCCGGCCGATATCCACGCCGCCGGCCGCATCCGGCACAGCCGTGCGGGACGTGCCAGCGCCAGCCGGAAGCGCAGGGCGATAGGGTAGGCTGCGCGATCTGCCAGGGATTTGCAGGTCCAGATCGTGTCGACAGCAACAGGGAAGGGGGTGCTGCTTGCCGGCATTGCGGCGTGGGCCAGCCTGATGGGCGCCGCGCAGGCGCAGGAGGCCGCCAGCGTGGCCGATGTGCCGGTGGGGGTGGAGGACGTGGCGACGGCAGCGGCGTCGGCGCGGGACGCCTCGGACGCCGATGCACCCGCCGATGCTGACGGAGCGAGCAGCGAGGATCTGGAGCAGCTGGCCAACGCGGCCTACGAGGCGCAGGACTGGCCCGGGGCCAGGCGGCTGATCGACCAGGCCATCGTCCTGGACCCGCAGCAGGCCCGCCTGTATCGCCTGAAGGCCTACATCGCCGCGGCGACCGACGACAACGCCGGGGTACTGGCCGCCGCCGCGCAGGCGCTGCGGGCCGACCCGACCGACGCGGAAAGCCTGCAGCTGCAGGGCACCGCCAAGGCCAAGGCCGGCGACACCGCCGGCGCGCTCGCCGACTACGCGGCGGCACTCCAGGCCGGTGGCCACGCCAGCAGCCTGTTCCGCAATTACCTGTTCCTGCTCAACCAGCAGCACGACAACCCGCGCATGCTGGCGGTGTTCGCCGCCTACGAGCAGGCTTACCGCGATGACCCGGAAGGCACCGGGCAGCAGGCCGACATCCTCTTCCACGCCGCGCAGGCGTATCACCACCTGGGCCAGCCACGGCGCGCGCTGGAGCTGCTGGACCAGGCTATCGCGCAATCGCCGCAGGTGGCCGGCTACTACGGCAACCGCGCACTGGCCCAGCACGCGCTGGGCCGGTCCAGCCAGTCGCTGGCCGATGATGGCCAGGCCATGCGGCTGGCGCCGTCCGAACCGCTGTATCCCTACAACCGTGGTGTGACCCGGCTGGACATGGGCGATGCGGCCGGCGCGCTGCAGGACTTCAACGCGGCCCTGGCGCTGGGCAAGGACGATGCCGATACCTGGCTCAACATCGGCGTGGTCCAGGAGCGGCTGGGCCACACCCGCGAGGCGCTGGCCGCCTACGACCGGGCGCTGGCCAAGGAGCCGGGCAACCCGCGGGCGCTGACCAACCGGCTGTCGCTGCTGGGCAAGGGGGGCAAGGGCGATCGTGCGGCCGTGGCCGCGCAGGCCGTTGCGCTGCCGGCCGAAAACCAGGCGCAGCTGCTGTTCAACCAGGGCCAGGCGCAGAGCCGGACAGGACAGTGGCAGGCCGCGGCGGACCTGTTCGCGCAGGCGGTACGGCTGGATCCCGGCCTGGATACCGCCTGGCTCAACCTGGGCGTGGCGCAGGCCAGGCTGGGGCAGCACCAGCGCGCGCTGGACACGTTCAACGACTACATCCAGCGTGCCCCGCTCAAGACCATCGGCCTGCTCAACCGCGCCAATGTGCTGCATGAACTCGGCGATGATGGCGCGGCCGAGAAGGACCTGCTGCGGGCCGCACAGCTGGAGCCGGGCAACCTGGACATCCAGCAGCGCCTGGCCTACCACTACAGCCGCACCGGGCAGACCGACAAGGCGCGGCGCTACTACGCCCAACTGGTGACGCTGCCCGGCAATGTGTCGCCGGATGCTTTCATCAACTACGCCGCCATGCTGCTGCAGCTGGGCGATACCCGCGAGGCGGCGGTAGTGGCCGGCAACGGCGTGGCACGCTTCCCGGACAACTATGGCCTGCGCCTCAACCAGGGCAGTGCACTGGGTGACAGCGGCCAGCATGCCCTGGCGGTGGATGCCTACCGCGCGGCGATGCGGCTGCAGCCCAAGCGCCTGGATGCGCACTTCAACCTGGGCAACCTGTACCTGCAGCAGCTCAAGCAGCCGCGCAAGGCCGTGCAGGAATACCGCACCGCGCTGACACTGCCGTCGGCGCCGGACCTGGACGCCGACGGGCAGCGCGAGCAGCGCATGAGCATCCATCTCAACCTGGCCAGCGCGCTCACCGACAGTGGCGATGCTGCCGGCGCACGTGCCGCGCTGCAGGCCGCCATCGACGAAGCGCCCGAGGATTACCGCCCGTGGTTCAACCGTGCCGCGATGGCCTTGTCGGCCGGCGACCCGGCGTCGGTCACGCCCGATTTCGAGGCGGCGTGGGTACGCCTGGACGCCCTGCAACGCGCGCAGCCGGCGCAGGCGCAGCCTGACCCGGACCTGCTGGAACACGCCGGCTACGTCCTGTTCCACCTGGGCCGCACCGGCGAGGCTGCCCTGCGCATGCAACAGCTGCTGCAGGCGCAGCCGGACAACCTCGACGCGCAACGCAACTACGGATTCATGCTGCTGGACCTGGGCCGCCCGCAGGATGCAAAGCGCCTGTTCGAACAGGCCTTTACCCGCGAGCCGGACGACGTGGACGGTTGGCTGGGCCTGCTGGCCTGCGCCATGCTCGACAGCGACCCCGCGCACCTGACCCGCCTGAAGCAGCAGTTCGGCCAGCGCTTCGACGGCCGCTACCGGCTGGCCGATGATCTGCCTACCCAATTGATGCGCAACGAAGGCTATTGGTATTCACCGCGCTTCGTGCAGCTGTGGCGGCAACTGATGGCGGCACGATGAGCGGACGCGGCAACGAGGCAATTCCCTGCCGTGGCAGGCACCGATACTGTGGAACGGGTCAGGAGAACGTTGCGGTATGTCGATCTATGCATTGAAGGGGCGTTTCCAGGATCTGCTGCGCCCGGGCGTACGCGGTCTGTATCGAATGGGCATCACCGCCAACACGGTGACCGTAAGCGCCGCCGTGGTGTCGCTGGCGGTGGCCGCTGCGGTGTACGCATGGGGACCGGCGCAGCCGCTGTGGTATCTGGCGTTGCCGGTGTGGATGCTGCTGCGCATGGCGCTCAACGCCGTGGACGGGATGCTGGCGCGCGAGTTCGGCCAGCAGTCGCGGCTGGGGGCTTATCTCAATGAACTGTGCGACATCGTCGCCGATGCCGCGCTGTACCTGAGCCTGCTCAGCCTGCCGGGCGTTCCGGCCACGGCGCTGTGGGTACTGACGTGGATGGCGGCGGTTTGCGAGTACGCTGGCGTCCTGGGGGTGATGGTCGGGGCCAGCCGGCGCTATGACGGGCCAATGGGCAAGAGCGACCGCGCGTTCGTGGTGGGGCTGGTAGGTGTACTGCTGGCGCTGGGCTGGATCGACGGCGCGGCGGTGGGCTGGATCGCGTGGGGCGCGGCAGTGCTGTGTGCGCTGACCGCCTGCCGGCGCGTGCGACAAGGATTGGCGGAGGCTGGCTGACCTGGCCCGCCCCGTCGGATGCACAACGGAGTGATGCATGCGCGAACAGGAACATCTGCAGTTCCACAGCTTTGACGGCCAGCCGCTGTTCTACCGTCATTGGCCCACCGCCACCCCCGCAACGCCGCCGCGCGCGCTGGTGCTGCTGCACCGCGGCCATGAGCATTCCGGTCGCGTTGCGCACCTGGTCGATGAGCTGGACCTGCCCGACACCGCGGTATTTGCCTGGGATGCGCGTGGCAACGGCCAGTCACCGGGCGAGCGTGGCGATGCCCCGGGCTTTGAAGCGCTGGTGCGCGACCTGGACAGTTTCATCGCGCATATCGGCCAGCAGCATGGCATCGCCGTGCAGGACATCGTGATCATTGCCCAGAGCGTTGGCGCGGTGGTCGCTGCGAGCTGGGTGCACGATTACGCACCGCCGCTGCGCGCCCTGGTGCTGGCGTCGCCGGCGTTCAAGGTGAAGCTGTACGTGCCGCTGGCGGTACCGGGCTTGAAGCTGATGCAGAAGCTGCGCGGCAACTTCTTCGTCAACAGCTACGTCAAACCGCAATGGCTTACCCATGACCCGGAACGGGTGGAAAGCTACCGCACCGATCCGTTGATCACCCGGCCGATTTCGGTGCGTGTGCTGCTGGGCCTGTACGAGGCGGCTGAGCGCGTGGTCGGCGATGCGCAGGCGATCACCGTGCCGACCCAGCTGCTGGTGTCGGGCGCGGACTTCGTGGTGCACCGCGCGCCGCAGGACCGCTTCTACGAGCGGCTGTCCTCGCCGATCAAGGAACGCCACCTGCTGCCTGGATTCTTCCACGACACCCTGGGCGAGCGTGACCGCGCCCCGGCGATCGCGGCGATCCGTCGTTTCGTCAGCGAACGCTTCGCCGCGCCGCTGGTGCGCCCCAGCCTGCGCCAGGCGCACCGGCACGGGCCGACTTTCGATGAGGCCGAGATCCTGGCCTGGCCGCCACCGCGCAACAGCGCGCAGGACCTGTACTGGCGCTTCACCCGCGCCGGGCTGCGCTTCGGCGGAACGCTGTCCGAAGGCATCGCGCTGGGGCTGGAAACCGGCTTCGATTCCGGCAGTACGCTGGACTACATCTACCGCGACCAGGCGCGCGGTCGCGGCCCGTTGGGTCGCATGGTGGACCGCAACTACCTCGATGCGATCGGTTGGCGCGGCATCCGCGTGCGGCGTGCGCATGTGCGTGAACTGCTGCAGCTGGCCGCGCTGCACCTGCACGGCGAAGGCCGGCCGGTGCGGGTGCTGGATGTGGCCGCCGGGCATGGCCGCTACGCACTGGATGCACTGGCGCAGGGCGAGCAGCGCGCCGAGTCGATGCTGTTGCGCGATTTCAGCGAACGCAATGTCATCGACGGACGCAAGCTGATCGCCGAGTTCGGTGCCCAGGACATCGCCCGCTTCGAGCAGGGCGATGCGTTCGACCGCGAGGGCTTGGCCGCGCTGCCGGAGGCGCCGACGTTGTCGATCGTGTCGGGGCTGTACGAATTGTTCGCCGACAACGATGCCGTGTCGCGCTCGCTGGAGGGCATCGCCGCGGCAATGCGCGAAGGTGGCTATCTGGTCTATACCGGGCAGCCGTGGCACCCGCAGCTGGAGTTCATCGCGCGTGCGTTGACCAGTCATCGCGAGGGCGCGGCGTGGGTGATGCGGCGCCGCACCCAGCAGGAGATGGACGAGCTGGTGCGTCTGGCCGGATTCGAGAAGGTCGCCCAGCGGATCGACCGCTTCGGCATCTTCACCGTGTCGCTGGCGCGCCGGGTGGGCCATGACTGAGGTCGGGCGGCCATGGCGGCGGGCGCTGCTGTGGCTGGCGCTGCTGGGGCCGTTCTTCTTCCTCAGCTACGGCTTCGCCAATGCGATGGCCGGGCGGTTGCCGTTCGTGCCGTCGATCGTGTTCGGCTGGGAAGCGAAGATTCCGTTTCAGGCCTGGACCATCGTGCCGTACTGGTCGATCGACCTGTTCTACGTGGCCTCGTTCTTCGTCTGCAGTCGCCGTGCCGAGCTGGACATGCATGCGCGCCGGCTGCTGACCGCGCAGGTGCTGTCGGTGGCGTGCTTCCTGCTGTGGCCGCTGCGCTTCAGCCTGGAGCGCCCGGAGACCGGCGGCGTGTTCGGCTGGTTGTTCGACGTATTGCTGGGGTTCGACAAACCGTTCAACCAGGCCCCATCGCTGCACATCGTGCTGCTGGTGGTGCTGTGGGTGCGCTTCCAGCAGCACCTGCACGGCCTGTGGCGCATCGCGCTGCATGTGTGGTTCGCGCTGATCGGGCTTTCGGTGCTGACCACCTGGCAGCATCACTTCATCGACGTACCCACCGGCGTGGCGGTGGGCTGGTTGTGTGTGTGGCTGTGGCCGGCACACGACGCTTCACCGTTGCGCCAATGGCGCACCGCGCGCGAGGGCGCACGCTGGCGCTTGGCGGCGCTGTATGCGCTGGGCAGTGTGCTGTGCGCCTCGCTGGCGCTGACCTTCGGTGGTTGGGCGCTGTGGCTGGGCTGGCCGGCGCTGTCACTGCTGCTGGTCGCACTGGCCTATGCCGGGTTGGGTACGGCGGTGTTCCAGAAGCAGGAGACCGGCCGCTTGAGCGTGGCCGCCAGCTGGTTGCTGGCGCCCTACCTGCTGGCCGCGTGGGCGAACTCGCGCTGGTGGACGCGGCGCGCGCCGCAGCCCCAGCTGGTGATCGATGGGGTGTGGTTGGGACGCATGCCCGATGCCAGTGCCAAGGCGCTGCCACCGACCGTGGTGGACGTGTGCGCCGAACTGCCCTTCCTGGCGCAGGCACGCCACTACCGGCACGTGCCGATGCTGGACCTGGCCACGCCCAGCCCGGAAGCGCTGCAACGCGCGGCCGAAGCGATCGCCCACGGCAAACGCCGCGGTGAGGTGCTGGTGTGCTGCGCGCTGGGTTACTCGCGCAGTGCCGCGGCACTGGCGGTGTGGCTGTGCCGCAGTGGCCATGCCGACTCGGCCGACAAGGCGATCGCACTGCTGGCGCTGGATTGCCCGTGGATCGTGCTGCACGACCGCCATCGACAGGCGATCGCACAGGCCGTGCACGCCAATACGATTTCCGGCGCACCGCAGGTCAGCGCATGAGTGGCGTGCTGCCGCTGCGGGTGATGGCCGCGTTGCTGCAGCAGGCGCGCATTCCCGCGGCGGTGTCGTGGTTGCTGGCGGCGGTCGCGTTGCTGCTGCTGTGCCTGGGCGTTTCATCACTGGCGCTGGGTGCGGTGGCGGTGTCATTGCTGGCCGCGGCGGCGCAGGCGTATTTCGCCGCGCGCCTGGGCTTTGACCGCGCGTTGCTCGAAGCCCTGGCCAGCAGCTACAGCGACCCGGATGCCGCGCTGGTCCCGCTTGATGACGCGCTGCAGGCGCTGGGCCTGCGCGCACCCGCGGCGCAGACGCGTGCATGGCCGGTACGCTGGCAGGGCATGCGCCGGCTGCTACGCGGACAGCTGCTGTGCCTGATACTGCAGACGGTTGCGCTGCTGGTTGCCCTCTACGGGAGCTTGTCCGATGTTTGCTGAGCTGATCGCTCGCAGCTGCAGTGGTGCCATCCGCACCCTCACCGGTGCACGTGCCCTGTGGCAGGGCTGCGCGCCATCCAGCGACCATCGGGTCTACTACGGCAACCACGCCAGCCATGGCGACTTCGTGCTGATCTGGTCGGCGCTGCCCAATGCGCTACGCCGCCAGGTGCGGCCGGTGGCGGCAGCGGACTACTGGCAGCGTGATGGCCTGCGCCGGTATCTGATCCACGCGGTGTTCAACGGCGTGCTGATCGAGCGGGATCCGGCCAAGCGCGAACACGATCCCATCGCCTGCCTGTGCCAGGCCGTGGATGAGGGCAATTCGCTGATCCTGTTCCCGGAAGGTACCCGCAACCCGGAAGAAGGGGTGCTGCCGTTCAAGAGCGGCATCTACCATCTGGCCCGGCAACGCCCGGAACTGGAGTTCGTGCCGGTGTGGATCGACAACCTCAAGCGGGTGATGCCCAAGGGGCGCTGGTTGCCGTTGCCGCTGCTGTGCACCACCACCTTCGGTGAGCCGCTGCGGTTGAAGGCCGACGAGGACAAGGACCGCTTCCTGGAACGGGCGCGGATGGCGCTGCTGGCGCTGGACCCGCAGCCGCGCCGGAGCCACACCGCATGACGCTGTTCTCGATGTTGTCCACGGATCTCGACCAGCTGTCCACGCACGCGCAGACACGCCTGCTGTTCGCCGGCATCGTAGCGGTGCTGCTGGTGGCCACGGTGATCGCCGAGACGCTGCGCTGGCGCGCGCGACATGCGCCCAGCAGCGTGCTGGCCAACCTGGTGTCGCGGATCCGCGCGTGGTGGGTGATGGCGGCGGTGGTGGCGCTGGCGTTCTTCTTCGGCCGCACCGGGGTGGTGGTGCTGTTCGCGCTGGTGTCGCTGTTCGCACTGCGCGAGTTCATCACGCTGACCCCCACCCGCGCCGGTGACTACTACGCGCTGCTGGTGGCGTTCTACGTGGTGCTGCCCTGGCAGTACTGGCTGGTGTGGACCGACTGGTACGGCATGTACACGCTGTTGATCCCGGTCTATGCGTTCCTGTTCCTGCCGATCCTGGCCACCATCGGCGGCGACACCACCGATTACCTGGAGCGTACGTCCAAGGTGCAGTGGGGGCTGATGATCTGCGTGTTCTGCATCTCGCACGTGCCGGCATTGCTGAACCTGAAGCTGGCCGGGGTGGATCCGGCGCGCAACCTGCTGCTGTTCGCCTTCCTGGTGATCGTGGTGCAGTCCTCGGACGTGCTGCAGTACATCTGGGGCAAATTGATCGGCAAGCGCCTGATCGCGCCGAAGCTGTCGCCGTCCAAGACCGTGGAAGGCTTCATTGGCGGGGTGCTGTCGGCCAGTGCGCTGGGTGCGGCCCTGTGCTGGCTGACGCCGTTCACGCCGTGGCAGGCGTTCGGGATGTCGCTGGCGGTGAACCTGATGGGATTCTGGGGTGGCCTGGTGATGTCGGCGATCAAGCGTGATCGCGGCATCAAGGATTGGGGCCACATGATCGAGGGCCATGGCGGCATGCTCGATCGCTTGGATTCGGTGTGTTTCGCCGCGCCGGTGTTCTTCCACCTGGTGCGTTATTTCTGGAGCGGTTGATCTCAGGTGGTGATGCCGTATTCCTTGAGCTTCTTGCGCAGCGTGGCGCGGTGGATGCCCAGCATTGCCGCGGCACGGCTCTGGTTGCCTTCGCAGTGGTTGAGCACCTCCACGAACAACGGGATCTCCATTTCACGCAGGACGATTTCGTAGACATCGTCGGCGTCGCATCCATCCAGGTCCCGCAGGTAGCGCCTGACCGATTGGGCCACGTGTTCGCGCAGCGGTGGCTTGGGCGCGCCACGACTGGTGTCAGGACGAGAAAGGACAGCGTTCAAGGAGATTCCCGGTGCGATGCCGGGGCGGACTTCAGCCCCTGGCGGAAAAATGTTGAGGGCCAGTCTAGCGCGTGCGTGCCCGGCCCGCCACGCTCGGTGGCGGGAAAGACGGTTACAGGAATTCGAAGGTGAATGCGACAGTGGCGGCGGCAGGCTCACGGACGCGGAACGCGATCTGTGCGCTTTGACCCGGTTCCAGTACGGATTGCGCGGTAGTCGCGGCGTCCAGGTAGTCGCGGGGCGCGAACACGCTGCTGCCGATCACGCGGCCATCGGCGTCGGACAAGGACAGCCGCAGCGATGGCCAGCCTTGCGCCCAGCGCGCATCGTTGCGGAAGCTGGCCTGCACCTGCAGCGCGCCGGGCTGGCCCGGCACGGGACGCACATCGCGGCTGATCATGCTGATGGCTGCTGGCTCCTGCCAGGCCGGCAGCGTGCAGCGCAGGACGCTGCACAGGCCGGCGATCCAGGGGCGGCTGCCGGCATCGGCGGCCAGCCGCGCGCGGTCGGCCACGGCGATCTGCAACAGCAGCACCACCACCAGCCCACTCACCAGGCCCCATTGCCAACGCGGCGTGCGCAGGCGCGCGCCGGGCAGGCGCAGGAAGCTGGGCGCCGCGCTCACGGTGGGTGAATCGAATGCCGCACTGGCTGCGGCATCGACGGCATCGTTTTCCGATACCTGCGCCACGCTGGGCTCGGTATCGGTATCGGTATCGGTATCGGTATCGGTATCGTGCAGCTCGGACCCTGCCAGCGGCTCAGTGATCGCGGGCGCTGCAGGACGTTCGGCAACCACCGGATCCGGCACGGGCACGGTGTGCACTTCCGGCGCCGGTGTGGCGTCCGGCGCAGGGCGTGGCGCGTCCTCGCTGGACGCGCGCAGGAACGTGGCCAGCGGACGGCGTGGTGGCGTGGGCTCGGTCATCAAGGCAGGGCCGGGCGGAGGTCGCCCTATTCAAGCACGGCGGATGCCGGTGATGCGCATCCAGTCGCCGTCCTGGGCCACCTCCAGCGTATCGAACCAGGCGGCATAGCGTTCCACCAGTTCGCCTTCCTGCCCGTGCAGGATGCCCGACAGCGCGATGCGGCCGCCTGCAGCCACGCGCGCGGCCAGCACGTCGGCCAGCGCGTCCAGGGCCGAGGCCAGGATGTTGGCGACGACCACCGGGTAGGTGGCCTGCGGTTCGTCGGCGGGCAGATACACCTGGATGCGGTCCTGCAGGCCGTTGCGTTCGGCGTTGTCGCCGGTGGCGATCACGGCCTGCGGGTCGTTGTCCACGCCCACCGCGCGCTGCGCACCGAGCCTCAGCGCGGCCAGCGCGAGGATGCCCGAGCCGCAGCCGAAGTCGAGCACGGTCTGGCCATCGAGCAGGCCTTCACCGGCCAGCCCGTCCAGCCAGCGCAGGCACAGCGCGGTGGTGGGGTGGGTGCCCGAGCCGAACGCCAGGCCCGGGTCGAGCCGGACCACGGCGGCGTCGGCGGCCTGGGCCGCCTCGGGCAGTTCATGGTTCCACGGCACGATCCAGGTGCGCTCACCGAAGGCCATCGGCTGGAACTGGTCCAGCCAGGCGCGTTCCCAGTCTTCATCCTGGACCGCACGGAAGCTGGCGTTGGACCAGTCCAGGCCGGGGTCGAATGCTTCCAGCGCGGCCAGCAGGGCCAGCGCATTGGTTTCGGCGGCGAACAGGGCGGTGAGCACCAGGTCGTTCCACAGCGGGGTCTCGCCCACGCCCGGCTCCAGGATGGCGCGCTCGTTGCTGGTGTCGGCATCGGCATCGAGCAGGGTCACCGCCAGCGCGCCGACATCGTCCAGCGCGTTCTCGTAGCGGGGCTGGGTGGTTTCGGTGCAGTGAAGGGTGAGTTCCAGGAACGGCATGGCGATGGGGACCTGCGGAAAAACGTGAATGCTAGACCATTGCGGGCGGTCACTGCCGGGTCGCGGTCATGACGGTGTCTCACATGGCCGTGAGAATCGGCCGAACGGCAGGTTCAGACAGGGGCGCAGGTGCTTGCTAGACTTGGCATTCCGCTGCCCGCAAGGGCAACTTCCGGTCCCGCGCATGGCGCTCGTGCCCACCCTCAAAACCTGGCTGCTGGTTGTCCCGGCCCTGGCATTGCTTGGGGTGGTGGGCTATCGCGCGGGTGGCCGGGCGCTGCACGCCGAGTCCGCCCAGGCCGTGGCTGAAGAGGTGCCGCTGGGCAGCACGCCGGTGATGCCGGTGGAAGCCCAGCGCCTGGCCCGCCAGCTGCTGGCCCGGGAGCGCGGCAGTGCGATCGCCTCGGGGCTGCCGCTGGACATCCGGGCCGATATCGAAGGCGATACCGATCTGTTCGCGTATGCGCAGCGTCTGCAGCTGCAGGCCGCCAACGGCAACGCCGAGGCCGGCTGGATGGTCAGCCGCGTATACGACTACTGCGCCATCTATGCGATGGACCCCGGTGGCTACCAGCTGGACAACAACGTGCTGTCCGGGCTGGGCATGACCGCCTCGGCGCCGATGGTGCAGGCGCGCGAACGCGTGGCACGGCGCTGCGTGGGCTTTGTGAGCAGCGACCAGCTCGGCCGCCAGTTGATCCTCGCCCAGCGCCGCCAGGCCGCCAAGGCCGGCAACCTGGCTGCCGAGGCGTCGCTGTTCGCCGAGGGCGAGCCGCTGCAGACCACCGATGCGTATCGACGTGGCCTGGTCGAGCGGGTAATGGATTCGCGTGACCCGGAAGCCTACATGGCGCTGTCCACCGGCATGGGCGTGCGCGCCAGCGGTGACCGCGCGCTGGAGGGCATGGTGGCCGGCGACCAGTTCAGTGAACTGGCCTGGCGTCTGGCGGCCTGCGAGCTGGGCATGGCCTGCGGGCCGGACAGTGTGCTGATGAATAATTTCTGTGCGAATGCCGGGATCTGTTCGACGGATGGCGGGCAGGACTTTTCGACTTTTGTGTATGACGCTGCGGTATCGCGGCAAGGTGCGGGGAAAATGAAGACGCTGGTAGAACAACTGATCAAGCGGAGGAAGGGGCGATGAACTACCGTCGATTCCTGCATGGCGCCAAGTTCTGGTTCTGGGTGGCGCTGTTCGTGGCTTACTCCGCCGGTGCGGTGGGGCTGGTGATGATCGATACCTACGATGACCGCTATCGCAAGCTGTCCAAGGTGCAGTTGACCTCGGTGAAGACCCAGGAAGACGTGAGGCGTGCCGGGGCCAGCCAGGTGGCGGCGGTGTATCGCGCGCAGAGCGGCATGCCGTTCGCCTCGCTGCCGGCCGGCAGTACCTTCCAGGTGGTCTGGCCCGACGGTTCCACCGAGACCATGGTGATCGTCGATCCGACCTCGTCCTCGGGCGTGGCACCGGTCAAGAACTCCCAGGTCACCGCGGCCGACACCCGGCCCTGATGCCGGCCGCGGGCGCTGATCCCTCGCGCCCGCTGCGGCTGGTGGTGCTGCCGGGGCTGGATGCCACCGGCACCCAGCACTCGGACTTCGCCGCTGCGATGCGCGCCCGGGGTGGGAATGCCTCGGTGCAGGACGGCCTCCGGTAGAAACAGAAAAGGCGGGGAAATCCCCGCCTTTCTGCTGTAACGCGTGGTGCCGTCGATCAGGTCAGCGCGATCGACTTGTTCTTGCGTTCGGCCAGGCGCTTTTCCAGGTAGTGGATGTTCTGCCCACCGGCCTGGAAGCCCTTGTCACGCATGATCCGCTGCTGCAGCGCGACGTTGGTCTTGATGCCATCCACCACCATCTCGCTCAGCGCCACACGCATGCGTGCGATCGCGGTTTCGCGGTCCGGGCCATGCACGATCAGCTTGCCGATCATCGAGTCGTAGTTCGGCGGCACGCGGTAGCCACTGTAGATGTGGGTGTCCACGCGCACACCGGGGCCACCGGGCGGATGGAAGGCGGTGATCTGGCCCGGGCTCGGCACGAAGGTTTCAGCATCTTCGGCGTTGATGCGGCACTCGATCGCGTGGCCGGTCAGCACCACGTCGCTCTGCTTGATGGTCAGCTTCTGGCCTGCGGCGATGCGCAGCTGCTCGCAGACCAGGTCGATGCCGGTCACCATCTCCGTCACCGGATGCTCCACCTGCACGCGGGTGTTCATTTCGATGAAGTAGAAGTGGCCATCTTCGAACAGGAACTCGAACGTCCCCGCGCCGCGGTAGCCGATGCGGATGCAGGCTTCCACGCACACCTTGCCGATCTGCTCGCGCATCTCTTCGGTGATGCCCGGGGCCGGTGCTTCTTCCACCACCTTCTGGTGGCGGCGCTGCATCGAGCAGTCGCGTTCGCCCAGGTGGATGGCATTGCCCTGGCCGTCGGCGAGCACCTGGATTTCCACGTGGCGCGGATTCTCCAGGAACTTCTCCATGTACACCTGGTCGTTGCTGAAGGCCGCCTTGGCTTCGGACTTGGTGGTCTCGATGGCCGTCTTCAGTGCCGCCTCGGCATGCACTACGCGCATGCCGCGACCGCCACCACCACCGGATGCCTTGATGATGACCGGGTAGCCGATCTCACGGGCGATCTTGGTGTTGGCCACGATGTCATCGGTCAGCGGGCCGCCCGAGCCGGGCACGCACGGCACGCCGGCAGCCTTCATCGCGCGGATCGCTTCCACCTTGTCGCCCATCAGGCGGATGGTGTCGGCCTTGGGGCCGATGAAGATGAAGCCGGATTCTTCGACGCGTTCGGCGAAGTCGGCGTTCTCCGACAGGAAGCCGTAGCCCGGATGGATGGCCTGGGCGTCGGTGACTTCCGCCGCGGCGATCAGGGCCGGGATGTTGAGGTAGCTCTCCGAGGACGGTGCCGGACCGATGCAGACCGACTCGTCGGCCATGGCCACGTGCTTGAGGTTGCGGTCGACCGTGGAATGCACGGCGACCGTGCGGATGCCCAGGGTGTGGCACGCGCGCAGGATGCGCAGTGCGATCTCCCCTCGGTTGGCAATAACGACTTTGTCGAGCATGGACGGATCCTTAGCCGATCACGAACAGCGGCTGGTCGAATTCGACCGGCTGGCCGTTTTCGCCCAGTACGGCGACGATGGTGCCGGAGACATCGGCTTCGATCGGGTTGAACATCTTCATCGCTTCGATGATCGCCAGCGTTTCGCCGGCCTTGACCTGCTGGCCCACCGACACGAAGGCCGGCTTGTCCGGCGAGGCCGACGCGTAGAAGGTGCCGACCATCGGTGCGCGCAGCACGTGGCCGTCGGGCAGGGCATTGCCCGGCTTGGCGGTGCCGCCGGTGGAGGCTTCGGTCGGCGACTGCATCGGCATCGCCGGGGCAGCGGCCTGGACCGGTGCCGGGGCCATCATCATCTGCGGCGCGGCCTGCATCATGCCGTAGCCCGAAACCGGGGCGCGCGACAGACGCACGGACTCTTCGCCTTCCTTGATTTCGATTTCGGCGAGGTTCGACTCTTCCAGCAGGTCGATCAGCTTCTTGATTTTGCGGAGATCCATAGGGGCCTCTTTAGCTCGTGGTGTCAGTGTGGTGGGAAGCGCGTTGCGCTCGGGTCAAAGCAATTCGTAGAAGTCGCGCAGCTGCCGTGTACGGTCGCGCGCCAGCGTGGTGAGGCAGTGCATCTGCGCGCCATTGCGCGAGGTGCCATCGGCGTTGAAGGCATACACGGCGTCGCAGTCGTGGTCGCGCATCTGGATCCAGGCGCGCTGGGCCTGCACCAGCTGCTTTTCGGCATCGGTGCAATGGGTGCACGCGCCCTCGGCGGCCTGGGTACGCAGTTCGGCACGCACCTGCGCGTACACGGTGTTGAGTTCGGTGTCGGCTTCGGCGGCCACGTCGGAGGCGCACAGGTCGCTCTCCATCGTGCCCGACGGGTGCTGGCAGTCGATGCCTTCGGCGCTGCGGTCAGCCGCCATGGCAGCGCCACACAGGCAGCCCCACAGCACGACGCTGGCCAGGACGCGCGGCAGGGTCATCACGCGGGGAGGGCCGCCAACCGGGTCAGGGCCGCATCCATCGCATAGCGGTAGCTGTCCGCGCCGAAACCGCAGATCACGCCCACGGCCTTGTCGCTGAAATAGCTGTGCTGACGGAACGGCTCGCGCGTATGCGGGTTGGACAGGTGGATCTCGATGAACGGCACGTCCACCGCGGCCAGCGCATCGCGCAGGGCCACCGAAGTGTGGGTGAACGCCGCCGGGTTGATCAGGATGAAGGCGGTGCCGTCCTCGCGCGCGGCCTGGACCCGGTCCACCAGCACGTGCTCGGCGTTGGACTGCAGGTGGTCCAGCGCGTGGCCTGCAGCCTGTGCCTGGGCCAGCAGGGCCAGGTCGATCTGCGCCAGCGTGGTGCGCCCATACACGCCCGGCTCGCGGGTGCCGAGCAGGTTGAGGTTGGGGCCATGCAGGACCAGCAGTTTCGCCATGGGTGCCGAACGACAGGAAAGGGCGGCAGTCTGGCGGAACCGGGTGATCGTGTCCAGTTCGGCGAAGTTAGGTGTGTTTAAAGCGAGCGTTTGAATTTTGGGTGGATCGCTTGCGCTGGTGCGGGGCGGGCGCGTGAAACGGGTCCGTGTGCGGCTCAGCATAGGTGGTGGCCGGCTGCTTCGGGGCGCTGGATTGGCGGATGTAGTTTTGCGTGGTTGGAGAAGAACCGAAGGCTGCGGAAAAGCGGCGAGCGTCTGCTCTACACTGGCCCGCAGTTCGTTCACGTGCCTTTCCTGGCCCACTGTCCAGAAGGCGTTGAACGGATTCCAAGCAGCGGGGGGAGCTGCGACCGCGATTCAACTCGCGGTGTTTCGGGAATATCCGTAAAGCCGATTCATCCAGGGGGATAAGCAATATGCGTCTGAAGTCGATTGGAGCGGCACTGTCGCTCGCATGCCTGTGCGCCGCTTCCGCTTACGCGGAGACCGTTGTACCTCTCACCTTTGCCGAGCGCCTGGCGCAGGCAGGGTCGGTGCTGACCGTCCGGCCGGATGGCTTCTCCGGTCCCGGCGCCGCCATCCTGTCGGACGCGGTGGACGCCAGCCGCTACGTCCTCATCGGCGAGAGCCATTTCTCGCGCGAGATCCCCGCCTTCACCACGAACGTCTGTCGGTTGATGGCGCCCGGTGGCCTGACCGCCATGGTCGTCGAGACCGGGCCGGAGGCTGCTGGCGCAGTCAACGCACGGATGAGAGCGCCGGACCGGGAACAGCAGATTACCGACTTCCTGACCGCCTATCCCGACGCCATGGCGTTCCTCAACAGCCGCGCCGAAGGCCAGACGGTGGCCGATTGCGCCGCTGTCGCCGGGCCGGACTTCACGTTGTGGGGGCTGGATCAGGAGTTCCTGGGGGCAAGCGGCTATCTGTTCGACCAGATGCTGGCGTCCGGCCCCGGGCCGCTCGCCCGTGCCCAGATCGAGGCCTTGGCCAAACAGGAGCGGACGGCGGTGCAGGCCGCGCTCGCTTCGGGTTCACCCATGGACTTTTTCCTGTTGAAGGCCACCGATGCAGCGCTGGATCCGGCGGGGAAAGCCATCGACCAGGACGGCGGCGAGCGGGCAAAGGCGCTGTTCGCCGCCTTGCGCGAAACACGCGCGATCTATCAGGCCTCGCAGTCTGGTCGTGGCGATGCGAACGGGCGCAGGGCGCGGCTGATGAAACGGACGCTCGCGGCCCATTTCGCGGAGGTGCCGCAGGCGCGCGTGCTGATGAAGTTCGGCGCCTTTCATCTCTACAAGGGCTACAACCCACTCGGCCAGCGCGACGTGGGCAACTTCGTCGCTGAACTTGCCGACGGGCAGGGCGTGCATTCCCTGAACCTGATCGTTGTCGGCGCGAGAGGCACGGGCGCCGGATACAACGGGGTCGGTCGCCCGATGAAGGTGTACGCCTTCGATGCGACCACGGGCGAGGACAGCGACTGGCGCAAGGATGTGATGTTGGCCCGCCCCTCGGGCACCGCACCGGGCGACTGGATTCTGGTGGATCTGCGCCGTTTGCGCAGCAAGGATATGGAAGCCATGACGCCTGAATGGCGCGAGCTCATCCGCGGCTACGACCTCGCCGTTGTGGCGCCGGAACTGTCTCCGTCCACCAAGCTGGGGGCGCCTGACGCCCCCTAGCGGGTGTCCGCTTTCAGCATGGGCGCGAACATCACATCGAGCTCGTTACCGAGCCCGCCGCTACGGGCGATCGCAGCCATGCCACCAACGCTGAAAACGCCGGCGAGGGCTGCCTGCGGTTGGGGTAGTACAAGTGATAGCCGGGGAAGGGCACGCACCATTTGTCCAGCACGGCCACCAGCCGTCCCTCGGCGATGTGGTCGGCCACCAGCGGCTCGGGCGCGTAGGTCAGCCCCAGTCCATCCAGTGCGGCGTTGATGACGTGGGTCATGCTGTTGAACACCAGTGGCCCGTCGCCGCGGACGGTAAATTCCTTGCCTTTTTCCTCGAACTCCCACGCATAGATCGCGCCGTTCGGGCGATGCCGGATGTTCACGCAGCGGTGCTGGGTGATGTCGGCGGGCGTCTTCGGTTTGGGATGCTTCTTGAAATAGCCCGGTGATCCCACCACGACCAGGCGCCAGTCCGGTCCGACCCTGACCGCGATCATGTCCTTGCTGAGCGCTTCGCCCAGCCGGATGCCGGCGTCGAAGCGTTGTTCCACCACGTTGGTGAAGCCGTAGTCCACGTACAGCTCCAGCGTGATGTCGGGATATGCGGCCAGGAAGCCGGCAAGGCGCGGGCGGATGATGGTTTCGATGGAATCATCCGTGCAGGAGATCCGCAGCGTGCCGGCCGGGCGGTCGCGCAGGTCGCCCAGCGCTTCGATGCTGGCACCGATGGCGTCAAAGTGCGGGGCGATGGAGCGCATCAGGCGCTCACCCGCTTCGGTGGGGGAAACGTTGCGCGTGGTGCGCGCCAACAGGCGGATGCCCAGCCGTTCTTCCAGCAGCCGCATCGAATGGCTCAACGCAGAGGGTGTCACCCCCAGGCGCACCGCTGCCTTGGTGAAGCTCTGCTCCTGTGCCACCACGAGGAAGGCTTGCAGGTCGTTGGTCTTCACGGCGTTCATGGGCGATACCACGCTGGGAGAGGGAGACCCCGTGCAGGCAATTGTGAGCTCAGCTCAGTAATGCATCAACCGTCAGCCGGATTATCACGGTGGCGGGCGGGACCTATGGTGCTCACCTGCATCCCCCGCCGAGGTTTTCCGCGCATGAAACCCACCACGCTGTTGCTGGCCCTGGTCGCCAGCTGCCTTGTTCCGCTCTCCGCACAGGCTGCTGACGCGCCGGTGCAAGCCCGGCCCGCCGGCGCGGACAATTTCTACAAAAGCGCCACCGTGTCGGGCGAGCGCGTGCGCTTCCGCAATCAATACCAGATGAACGTGGTGGGCACGCTGTACCGCCCGCCGGGCCTGGGGCATGGCAGCCGCGCGCCGGCGATTGTCGTTGGCCACCCGATGGGGGCAGTGAAGGAGCAGAGCGCGCAGCTGTACGCGCAGAAGCTGGCCGAGCAGGGCTTTGTCACGCTGGCCGTGGACCTTTCCTTCTGGGGTGAAAGCGCGGGCGCGCCGCGTCACCTGGTCGCGCCTGAAATCTATTCGGACGACATCAGTGCGGCCGTGGACTACCTGAGTGCACAGCCCTTCGTGAATGCCGGGCAGATTGGCGGCCTGGGCATCTGCGGCAGTGGCAGCTTTGTCATCAGTGCGGCCAAGATCGATCCGCGCATCCGGGCCATCGCCACGGTCAGCATGTATGACATGGGGGCGGTGGTGCGGCAGGGGCTCAACAACGCGCAGTCGCTGGACCAGCGCAACGCGCTGATCGCGGCAGCCACCAGCCAGCGTTTCGCCGAGTTCAATGGTGCCGCTCCCACCTACGTGCCTGGCACCGTGAACCGGCTGCAAGCCGATACGCCAGCCGTGCAGCGTGAGTTCTTCGACTTCTACCGCACGGCGCGCGGCGCCTACACGCCAGAAGGCGAGAAGGCCGAACTGACGACACAGCCGCTTTTCAGCAGCCTGGTGAAGTTCATCAACTTCTACCCGTTCAACGATATCGACACCATCTCCCCCCGGCCGATGCTGTTCATCACCGGAGACCAGGCGCATTCGCGCGAGTTCAGTGAGGATGCCTACCGCAAGGCCGGCCAGCCGAAGGCGTTGTACTGGGTGAAAGGCGCTGGCCACGTGGATCTGTACGACCGTACCGACCTGATTCCCTTTGCCGAATTGACGCGGTTCTTCCAGCAGGGCCTGGCCAGGCAATGAACCCTTCCGACACCGTTGAAGGCCAGGCCAACTGGAGCGGCGTGCTTGCGATGACGCTATGCGTCTTTGCGTTGATCGCGTCGGAGTTCATGCCGGTCAGCCTGCTTACGCCGATGGCCGCGGAGCTGCAGGTTAGCGAAGGCCTGGCCGGGTATGGCATCGCCATATCGGGCGCGTTCGCGGTGCTGACGAGCCTGTCGATCTCGCGATGGGCGGCCGGCATCAACCGCAAAACGCTGCTGCTGGCGCTGACGGCCTTGATGGCCGTGTCCGGCGTGCTGGTGGCCGTGGCGCCGAGCTACCCCGTCTACATGGCGGGCCGTGCGTTGATCGGCGTGGTGATCGGTGGCTTCTGGTCGATGTCGGCCGCCACCGCCATGCGTCTGGTGCCTGCAGCGCAGGTGCCAAAGGCAATGGCGATCTTCAATGGCGGCAACGCACTTGCCACGGTGATCGCCGCCCCGCTCGGCAGCTACCTTGGCGGCGTGATCGGCTGGCGTGGGGCGTTCATGTGCCTGCTGCCGGTGGCCGCCGTTGCATTCGTATGGCAATGGATAAGCCTGCCGGTCATGGCGGTGGAGCGCGCACGAAGGGGCGATGGCATCGCGGCACTGCTCACGCGGCGCGCCGTGGTGCTGGGCATGGCCGCGTGCGGTGCATTCTTCATGGGGCAGTTTGCCTTGTTCACCTACGTGCGGCCTTTCCTGGAACGGATCACCGGCGCGGGTGCCACGGCCGTACCTCTGGTGCTGCTCGCAATTGGCGTGAGCGGTTTCATCGGCACGGTGGCCATCGGGGCGGCGCTCAAACGCGGCTTGTACCGCACCCTGGTGGGGATTCCAGCAGTGATGGCGGTCATCGCCGTGGTGCTGGTGCCGTTGGGCCCGCAGCTCTGGCCGACGGCCGCGCTGCTGTCCGTGTGGGGCCTGCTCGCCACTGCCGCGCCGGTGGGGTGGTGGAGCTGGCTGGCGCGGACCTTCACCGACAACGCCGAAGCGGGCGGCGGGCTGATGGTCGCGGTGGTGCAGTGTTCGATCGCCTTGGGTTCCACCTTGGGCGGCCTGCTGTTCGACAGCTTCGGCTTCGCCAGTACGTTTCTCGCCAGTGCCGGCCTGTTGCTGTTGGGGGCGTTGCTCGCCTACCTGACGGCGGCGGAACGCGCGCCCGTCGTGGGTGCGACGGCCTGATGAAAATTCGCCTCAGACGTTGCTCGCCACCCTGGAAGACAGCATCACGCATGCGGCTTCATCGCGAAGTTGCCGCGGCGATTCTCTGTCTCCAGCGCATCATCCATCCCTCAGGAGGACCATGAACATGTTGAGTCGATCCGTGGCATTTGGCATTGCTGCCTGCCTGTCCGCAGCGGATGCTTCTGGTAGCGCACCGGAAGCGGGAGCTGCCCGATCCGGGCAGCAGATCATCCGCGCCGGCGATGTTCCCGCGATGCGCGGGCCGGACGAGTACTTCACCGGCCGCGTACGCATCGACCCGGTCTGGTCCGCCGATCCGGGTATCAACGCCTCTGGCGGGCTGGTTACCTTTGAGCCCGGCGCACGTTCGGCGTGGCATACCCATCCGGCCGGCCAACGGCTGCTGGTAACGGCCGGCGTTGGGCTTGTGCAGGAATGGGGAAAGCCGATCCAGATCGTGCGGCCGGGCGATGTGGTGATGTGTCCGCCCGGCGTGAAGCACTGGCATGGTGCCGCCCATGACGTCGCCATGACGCACCTTGCCGTGACCGGAACCCGGGACGGCGAGAACGTGAACTGGATGGAGAAGGTGACCGATGCGCAGTACAACGGGCAATGATCGACATTGGCGGTGCAGCCGCCTTACCTGGCGGTTCGGCATGGTGCTGCTTGCCAGCCTGCTGGGCCAGATAGTGTACGCACACGAGGGAAACACCATGAACATCGAATCCAATCAGGCGAAGGCCTCCGCCTTGAATGCCAACCAGCAGGCCATCATTCCGATCAGCGCATGGGCGGCAGCGGGCAACATCGACCGCTTGAAGCCCGCGTTGGACGACGCCCTGGACGCAGGTATGACCGTGGCCGAGGCGCGTGAGATTCTGCTGCAGGTTTACGCCTACGCGGGATTTCCGCGAAGTCTCAATGCGTTGGGCGCGTTGATGAGCGTTGTGGATGCGCGCAGGCAGCGCGGTATCCAGGATGATGCCGGGCGCGAGCCTGCAAAGCCTGTTCCCAAAGGGGAGGCGCTATTGGCGGCGGGTACGGCCAACCAGACCCGGCTGGCGGGCGCGCCCGTCTCAGGCCCGCTGTTCGACTTCGCGCCGCAGGCCAACGAATACCTGCGCACCCATTTGTTTGGCGATATTTTCGAGCGTGACAACCTGGATTGGCAAAGCCGCGAACTGGCTACTGTGAGCATGCTGGCAGCGATGACGGGGGTGGAATCCCAGCTGCAGTCGCATATCGGCATCAGCATGAACATCGGATTGGATGCCGATGAACTAGGCGCCGTTGCTGATGTTCTCGAAGCGCGCGTTGGCGCGGACGCCGCAGAACGGGTGCGTGCTGCGCTTGGGCGTCAGAGGGATTCCTCGCGCGCCAAGTAATGTGCTTGCGGACGCTCTCCGCAGAATCAACACATATCGGAGTAGGAAATGACCAAAGCCATTCTTGGCGTTCTCATCGGCCTGTCGGTGCTGTCGTTCGGTGCACATGCGGCATCCGTACAGATGACCAGGCTTTCAAAGATCACGGTTGATCCCGAACATCTGGCCGCGTATCGGGACGCTTTGGCTGAAGAGGTTCGTACCTCCATGCAGGTTGAGCCGGGGGTCCTGTCGTTGTACGCGGTCTTTGAGAAGGAGAACCCCACGCGGCTGACCATTCTTGAGATCTACCAAAGCCGTGAGGCCTACGAGCAGCACGTCAGGAGCCCACACTTCCTCAAGTACAAAAGCGAAACGCTGCACATGGTCAAGTCGCTTGAACTGGTTGACGTCGATCCGCTCTTGCCGGAGCTGAAGATCAAGTAGGGGTCATCGGCTATCCGCTTGTATGATTGCTGCCATATGAATACGGCCAGGGATCCTCTGCTTATGCGAATCGAAGAACGCATCGTCATCGCAGTCCCGCCCACGGTCATCGACCAGATCTGGAGCGAGGTTGACCGATGGCATCTTTGGGACCCGGACACCAAGGCAGCCCAACTCAATGGGCCGTTCGCCGTTGGAACCAAGGGGCGGATAGTCCCCCAAAAGGGAATGGGCGTTGCGATGGTTGTGACAGAGCGCTCAGTGGGTCGGTCATTCACGGTAGAGGGCCATATTCCTCTGTTCCGCATGCACTTCGAGCACACGGTATCCGCCGTAAGTGGCGGCGCCGAAGTGGTTCACCGCGTGTGGTTCACGGGTGGCCTTGCCTTTCTGTTCGGCCCAGGGGTTGCCAGGCAGGTTCGGGAGGGGCTTCCTCGAACCCTGCGTTCGCTGAAAGCCTATGCCGAGGAACGCGCCGGGGCCTTCCCCCTCGATACCAGCCTGCAGGGTTAAAACGCAGCGGGCCGATTCAGTGTGGGACCCGGCCTGGCAGGTGGATGGAATCGCTGCGTCAATCCTGCAACGCGCTGATCAGAAACGAGCGGAAATCGGAATCTTCAGGCGCGGAAACAACGTCGACCGCCATGCCCATCTTGGGCAGGTTTCGGCTCCAGAAGGCGTACGCGCCGTGGTCATTGCGAAAGGTGGCCAACAGCCATTGACCGCTGCCCGGGGTGACCAGGGTCGAGACAACCGCGCGGGCAATGCCCTTGCCGCGATGCCGGGGCAGCACGAACAGGTCCGCCAACTCGGGGATGCGGCGGCCCTGGAAGTCGATGTCGTCCCTCAGTACGAATCCACACAGCTCGCCGTTCAGCCAGAGCAGCTGGGCCCAGCCCGGTTGCTCCTGGAGTGTGGCCTCGACATCCGCGCGGGCGCAGTCGAACAGGCCGTCCGCCAGAATCGCTTCGCCACTCCACGCGGAGGCCTCGAAGTAGTACAGCTGCATCAGCCGGAACAACACGTCTGTGTCCACCGCCTTGGCGCTGACCAGGCTCAATCCTTCCATGATCCAACTCCGGGTGTGCGCTGGGCTTCAGCCCTGCGCATGGTAGGCGACACGCGTGATGTTGCACAGGATCCCCTGCGTAGGGCGTCCGCCCGCTTGACCTTCCCATCGTGGTAACCCTCAGGCTGGGCATCAACATCACCGTACAAGGGTTATCCCATGGCTTCCGTTGCCCCCCGACAAGGCGCCCATCCGCCCCGTTCGGCCCTTACCCGGCTGAGTCTGCCGGTGGAAGGCATGACCTGTGCGTCCTGCGTCGGCCGTGTCGAGCGTGCACTGACGGCCGTTCCCGGCGTGCAGGCCGCTGCGGTCAACCTGGCCACCGAACGGGCCGATGTCAGCTTCACGGCGGCGGCGGATGTGCAGGCCGCCATCGGCGCCATCGAGGGCGCCGGGTATACCGTCAGCGCGACCACCACCGAGCTGGCGATCCAGGACATGACCTGCGCCTCGTGCGTGGGCCGGGTCGAGAAGGCGCTGCTGCAGGTTCCCGGGGTGCTGGAGGCGAGCGTCAACCTCGCCACCGAGCGTGCACGGGTTCGCCATATTGCAGGTGTGGTCACCGTTGCCGACCTGTCGGCGGCGGTAGCGGGCGCCGGCTACAGCGCCCGCCCGCTGGAGACGGCCGCTGGCGCCACCGGCGATGCGGACGCTGAGCGTCGCGAGCGCGAGGGGCGTGACCTGCGCCGTGCGCTGTACATCGCTGCGGCCCTGACCCTGCCGGTGTTCGTGCTGGAGATGGGCTCGCACCTGGTGCCCGCCATGCACCATTGGGTGATGCGGGTGCTGGGCCACCAGACCAATGCCTACATCCAGTTCGTGCTGGCCACCCTGGTGCTGTTCGGGCCGGGCCTGCGCTTCTTCCGCAAGGGGGTACCGGCGCTGCTGCGCGGCGCCCCTGACATGAACTCGCTGGTCTCGGTCGGTACGGCGGCGGCGTATGGCTACTCGGTGGTGGCCACCTTCATTCCCGAGGTGCTGCCGCAGGGCACCGCCAACATCTACTTTGAAGCGGCGGTGGTGATCGTCACCCTGATCCTGCTCGGGCGGACGCTGGAGGCGCGCGCGAAAGGGCGGACATCGCAGGCGATCAAGCGGCTGGTTGGATTGCAGGCCAGGACCGCGCGCGTGGAACGCAACGGTGTCACCGTCGAAATTCCGCTGGACCAGGTGGCCACCGGCGATGTGGTGATGGTGCGCCCGGGCGAGAAGATTCCGGTGGATGGCGAGGTCATCGAGGGCGCGTCGTATGTCGATGAAAGCATGATCACCGGCGAACCGGTGCCGGTCGCCAAGAACGTGGGGGCCGGGGTCGTCGGTGGCACCATCAACAAGACCGGCGCCTTCAGCTTCCGCGTCACCCAGGTGGGCGCGAATACGGTGCTGGCGCAGATCATCCGCCTGGTCGAGCAGGCCCAGGGCTCCAAGCTGCCGATCCAGGCGCTGGTGGACAAGGTCACGATGTGGTTCGTGCCGGCGGTGATGGTGGCGGCGGCGTTGACCTTCCTGGTGTGGCTGATCTTTGGCCCGTCGCCGGCGCTGACGTTTGCGCTGGTCAATGCGGTGGCCGTGCTGATCATCGCCTGTCCCTGTGCGATGGGACTGGCCACGCCGACCTCGATCATGGTCGGCACCGGCCGCGCCGCCGAGCTGGGCGTGCTGTTCCGCAAGGGCGAGGCGCTGCAGGCGCTGCGCGACGTGCGTGTGATCGCGCTGGACAAGACCGGCACGCTGACCAAGGGCCGCCCGGAGCTGACCGATCTGGTGCCCGCCGCTGGCTTCACGCATGACGAGGTGCTGGCGCTGGTGGCGGGGGTGGAGACACGCTCGGAGCACCCGATTGCCGAGGCGATCGTGGCGGCGGCCACGCAGCGTGGGTTGGCGCTGGCCACGGTCGACAGCTTCGAGGCGACACCGGGCTTCGGCGTGACCGCCACGGCCAACGGGCGCCACGTCGCGGTCGGTGCTGACCGTTTCATGACCCGGCTGGGGCACGATGTCAGCGGCTTCCTGGGCGCTGCGCAGCGGCTGGGGGCCGAGGGCAAGAGCCCGTTGTATGCCGCGATCGATGGCCGTCTGGCCGCGGTGATCGCGGTGGCCGACCCGATCAAGGACTCCACCCCGGAGGCGATCCGGGCGCTGCACGCGCTGGGTCTGAAGGTGGCGATGATCACCGGCGACAACGCGGCCACGGCTGCCGCCATCGCGCGCCAGCTGGGCATCGATGAAGTGGCCGCCGAAGTGCTGCCCGATGGCAAGGTGGCCGCGCTCAAGCAGTTCCGCGCCAACGGTGCGCGGGTCGCCTTCGTCGGCGACGGCATCAATGACGCGCCGGCACTGGCCGAGGCCGACGTCGGCCTGGCCATCGGTACCGGCACCGATGTGGCGATTGAAGCAGCGGACGTGGTGCTGATGTCCGGTGACCTGCGCGGGGTGACCAATGCCATTGCGCTGAGCCAGGCCACGATTCGCAATATCAAGCAGAACCTGTTCTGGGCCTTCGCCTACAACGCGGTGTTGATTCCCGTCGCGGCCGGCGCGTTGTATCCGCTGAACGGTACGCTGATGTCGCCGATCTTCGCGGCGGCGGCGATGGCGCTGTCGAGCATCTTCGTGCTCGGCAATGCCCTGCGGCTCAAGCGCTTCCGCGCGCCGATGCAGGTCGACGCCCGGCCGCCCGTGATGCAGCCATGACCCATCAGGTCCAGATCCTGCCGCACGGCCGCCGCATTGCGGTGCCCGCGGGCGTCACGCTGCTGGAGGCCGCGCTTGCCCAGGGAATCGCCTACCCGCATGGGTGCCGTGCCGGTCGCTGCGGGTCGTGCCTGTCGCGACTGCTGCATGGCGAGGTGACGCTGCTGCCGCACAGCCGCTTCGCGTTGTCGGCACAGGAACGGGCGCAGGGCCTGATCCTTGCCTGCTGCGCGGTGCCGGTGACCGACGCGGTGGTGGTATGGGGCAATGGCGAGGCGGACACGGCGGTGGATCCGGTGCAACAACGGAACGCCAGGGTGACCGCGATCGAGGACGTCACCCACGACATCAAGTGCATCCAGCTGGCCGTGGCGGACGACGATCCGCTGGTGTTCAAGGCGGGCCAGTATGCGCAGCTCACCTTTCCCGGCGTGCCCGCGCGTGCGTATTCGATGGCCGGCGTACCCGGCCACCGGGTGCTGGAGTTCCACATCCGTCGGGTGCCGGGTGGCACCGCCAGTGCGCAGATCCATGCGCGGGTGGCACTGGGCGATATCGTGGCGGTGGAAGGGCCCTTGGGGGCGTCCTACCTGCGCGAGCAGCACGCCGGGCCGATCCTGTGCGTGGCCGGCGGTTCGGGGCTTGCGCCGATCCAGAGCATTGTCGACGCCGCACTGGCAGGCGGCATGACGCAGCCGATCCATGTCTACTTCGGCGTCCGCAGCGAGCGTGATCTGTACCGGCTCGCGCATTTCCAGGCGCTGGCGCGGCAGCATCCGGCGCTGCGCTTCACGCCGGTACTTTCCGTGGCCGACGCTGGAACTGCTCACCGCACCGGCTGGGTAACCGACGCCGTCGCGCAGGATCTGCACGATTTCAAGGGCTGGAAGGCCTATGTGGCGGGGCCCCCGGCGATGGTGGATGCGGTGTTGCGACTACTGCGCTCACGCCGACTGGGCGCCGAAGACGCGCATGCGGATGTGTTCTTCACACCTGCGCTGCCAATGGCGCGATGATGGGCGTTGATCGGGAGAGAACCATGTTGAATATTGGTCAGGCAGCGAAGGCCTCCGGCGTGTCGGCGAAGATGATCCGCTACTACGAGCAGATCGGCTTGATCCCCAAGGCCGATCGCACGGAGGCGGGCTATCGCAACTACACCACGCAGGACGCGCACAGCCTGCGCTTCATCCGTCGCGCACGCGACCTGGGATTCCCGGTCGAACAGATTTCCGAACTGCTGCTGCTGTGGCGCGACCGCCAGCGCGCGAGCATCGACGTCAAGGCGGTGGCGCTGTCCCATGTCGCCGGGCTGCGGGCCCGGATTGCCGAGCTGGAGGCCATGGCGCAGACCCTGGAACATCTGGCCCAGCACTGCCATGGCAATGATCGGCCCGAGTGCCCGATCCTCGCCGACCTGGCCGAGCCGACGGCGGCGGCGCTGACCGAGCAGCGCACCCGCGCACCGCACCGCACACCGAAATTTGGTGCCGACACGCCGGTCTCCACCCGCAAACGCACCCGCCGCTGAACCGTTTGCCAGCCCGCGTCTGAAGGCGCTTGACCTTGCCATGCTGTCAGGCATGAAAGTAGTCGGCCATCCCGTGAACAAGGCTACTTCGATGCACCATTTCAATATTCCCAGCATGACCTGCGGCGGCTGCGCGAAGTCCGTGACCAAGGCGCTGCTGAGCGTGGATCCGAACGCACGCATTGAAACCGATCCGCCGGCACGCCAGGCACGCGTGGACAGCGCGATGGCCGAAGGTGCCTTCCTGGCCGCGCTCGCAGAGGCCGGTTACCCGGACCGGCGCTGATCAGGCCAACGCCAGTTCGCCGCGCAGTGCGGCGACATGGGCGCGGCCGACCGGTACGTCCGTGCCGTCGTTGAGCACCAGCCAATAACGGCTGCCCGACCCGGCGTGCAGGGTGCGCACATGGCGCAGGTTGACCAGGTAGGAGCGGTGGCAACGCACGAAGTCTGGTGGCAGCACGGCACTGAGGCTGGCCAGGGATTTGTCGTGCAGCTCGCTGCGGCCGTCGCGCATGCGCAGCTGGCTGTAGTCGCCATCGGCGCGGATCCACTGCACGTCGGCGAGTTCGACCAGCGCCGTGCCCTGGGCATGCCAGATACCGAGGTAGCGAGCGCCGCCTGCGCGGTAACGGCCCACATCCAGCAGCCGCTCCAGGGCCTGGCCAAGGCGTTCGCGCGAGAAGGGCTTGGGCACGAAATCCAGCACGCCGTGCTCGAAGGCCTGCAACGCGCGTTCGCGATGGGCCGAAACCACCACGCAGTGATAGCGGCCTGCCACCGCGCGACGCAGCAGCTCGAAGCCGTCCTCACCGCCCAGGTTGAGGTCCAGCAGCAACCCGTCATAGACGCTGCGCTGCAACCGGTCGCCGGCCGCCTCCAGGTCGGCGACGGCATCGAAGCGGGCGCGGCTGCCGGCCAGTTCAGCGCACAGGCGCAGCAGGCGCTGGCGTACCAGCAGTTCGTCTTCGACGATCAGGATGCGCATGTCAGCTCCATCCGGCTGCACCAGTCCGCGCCGTCGATACCCTGCACGAAGCGCCAGCCACCGGGGCAGGCGGCGGCCAGGCTGGCCTCGATGTAACGCGTGCCGGTACCCTGACCGCGGTGCGCGGCGGTGCCGTGCGCGCTGCGCAGTTCCAGCACCCAGCGGTTGTTGTCGCGTTGCACGCGCAGGCGGAACGGATGCGCCGCGCAGGCGAGGGCACCGGCATGGGTAAGGGCGTTCTCGACCTGGGCGTGGAGCACGCCGGGCGGCAGCCACAGGCCGGGATGATCGGTGTGCACCTCCAGAGCGATATGGCGTTCCAACGCCTGCCCGACGATGTCCAGATGGTTGCGGCACAGGGCCAGTTCGTCTTCCAGCGCCACGCTCTGCTGGGCGCTGCTCTGGCGTAGACGATCGAACTGTTCGGCCAGCGATTCGACCAGGCGGCTGGCGCGCATCGGTGCCTGCTCGATCAGCTCCTGCAGGCAGGTCAGGGTGTTCATCAGCCAGTGCGGCTGGATGCCCCGCTGCAGCAGCTGCAACGCGAGGCGGGCGCGCTCTTCGCGCAGCAGCGCGTTGTGGCGGTCCAGGTCGCGCAGCTGCGCGGCGTGGCGCAGCAGCAGGTCGCCCATCAGCACGGCCAGGAACAGGAAGTACGGGCCGTCGAGGAAGATGCCGCCGGCCACCGGAATCGCCAGTGCACCGACCACCACCAGGGCCAGGATCGACCCGCGCTCGGTCCGCTCGCCGCGCGCGCGCAGCAGGAGCCAGGCCGAAGTGAGCAGGCTGATCAGCAGCAGAATGGCGCCACGGGCATCGAAGCCCGGCACGAACGCCAGCACCGCCAACAGCACCACGGCGTAGAGACAGTACCCGCCGGTGGATACCGCCACTTTGAAACGCCGCGCCAGATAGGCCGGCAGCAGTATCGCCGCGGACAGGTGCAACAGCAGCAGGGCAAGCAGGCGCGGCGCATGCCAAGGATAGGGATAGCCGAGCAACGGGCGCCAGGCTTCGGTCATCGGCAAGGCCAGGCCGACCGCGCCGAGCGCCAGTAGCAGGCGTGCCCCCGGTACGCGTTGCATGCCGTGCTGGACCGTCAGGAAGTACAGGCATGCCGCGCCGAGCGCGCCGGTGGCCAGGGCGGCGATCAGCCACGGCCCGAGGCGGTGGCCGTAGATCGCATCCACCGGGCCCACCACGATCACGGCGTCGGCCGAACGCAGGCGCAGCCACTGGTGCTGGCTGGAGGCGAGTACGGCCAGGGTATCCGTGCCAGTGGGTGAAGTCGGTGGCAGCACGCGCAGAATGTCGATTCTGCCGGGCTGTTCCTGCGCCGCGCTGCGGCCCACGGTGCCGTTGCCGGGCAAGGGCTGCCCGTTCCAGTAGGGCTGGCTGGCGGCGCGCAGCGACAGGCGCAGCGCGCGGCTGGCCGAGGCATGCGCGCCCGCGGCCGGCACCTGCCAGCGCAGCCAGTAGGGGCCGCGCCAGCCTGCCAGCGTGCGTTGATCCACCGGTTGCCAGTCCACGTTGTCCGGCAGGGTCGTCGGTGCCCCTGCCGTGTCCGGCAACGTCGCTGGTGCCATCTCAGTGGCTTCCAGGTACTGCATTCCGGAGGGTGGTGCGGCCGTGGCCAGCCACGCGGCGACCACCAGCAACAGGACGATGAGCGCGGTCAGGGTACGGGGAATCTGCATGCGCTCATCCTATCGGTTGCGCGGAGACGCTGGGCCCCCGCCTGGAGCTGTTCGGCAGACGCGCGGGCGTGGATGACCGTGCGAGCAGGGATGCTGGCGCTGTGTCGCATGCACCGCTCGCAGTCACGGGCGGCCCATCGTTCTTCCCACCCGGAGTCCGCCATGTCCAGCCTCTCGATGTTGTTTGCCCGTCTTCGCCGTCCCGCTGCGCCCGCCCGGCCTGCACTGCGCCGTACTACGCTGGCCGCACTGTGCCTGGCGTTCACCGCGGCGGCACCGGCACTGGCCGCGGACAAGCACACGCCGCTGGTGTTCACGCCTTACGCCTACGACACCCAGTCCCACGGCACCATTGCCGCCGAAATGGCCACCCTGGAGGTCCCGCGCAGGCATGCCGAACCGAACGGGCCGCGCATGCGCCTGCGGGTGGTGCGGCTGCCGGCGACCGGCGGCGATCGCAAGCGCGCACCGGTGGTCTACCTGGCCGGTGGTCCCGGCGGTTCGGGTATCGGCACCGGGCGCGGGCCGCGTTGGCCGGTGTTCGACCAGGTCCGGCGTGAGACCGACGTGCTGCTGCTCGACCAACGCGGCACCGGGCTTTCCGAACCGCCGCCGGCCTGCCCGCACACGCACCGCTTCGACGATGCCCAGCCGTTGCAGCGGGAGACGGCGTTGGCCGCCCTGCGCGACACCGCGCAGCGCTGCGTGGCGCACTGGCGGCAGGCCGGTGTCGACCTGGGCAGCTACACCACGGTGGAAAGTGCTGCGGACATCGAGGACCTGCGCCGTGCGCTGGTTGTGCCGAAGGTGAGCCTGTGGGGCATGAGTTACGGCACGCACCTGGCCATGGCCAGCATGCGGCTGCACGGTGCCGGCCTGGAGCGCGTGGTGCTGATGGGCAGTGAGGGCCCCGACGATACCTTGAAGCTGCCGCTGAGTGCCGATGCGCTGCTGGCCGAACTGAGCGTGGTGGCCGAAGGCGCCGGCTTCAAGGATCTGGCGGGATCGGCTGCGCGGGTGCTGCAGTCGCTGCGCGAGCAGCCACGTCAGGCCAGCAGCCGCATGCATGACGGCCGCCAGGTGACGTTCGGCGCGTTCGACGTGCAGCTGGTGATCGCCGCCTCGCTGGGGCGCCGCACCACCCAGCAGTGGCTGCCGTTCGCGCTGCGTCAGGCCGAGCGTGGCGACTACGGCCCGCTGGCCGATATCGTGCTGCTGATGCGCAGTGAGTACGGCGGGTACAACGCGATGGGGCTGGCGATGGACGTGGCCTCCGGGCAGAGCCCGCAGCGCCGGGCGCTGGCCGAGGCCCAGGGGCGCATCAGCCTGCTGGGTGACGCGCTGAACTTCCCGTTCCCGGCGCTCGGCGATGGCCTGGGTATCGCCGATCTGGGGGAGAAATTCCGCAGCCCGCTGCATAGCGATGTGCCGGTGCTGTTGATCAGCGGCACGCTGGATGGGCGCACCCCGCCAGCCAACGCGCAGGCGCTGCAACCCGGTTTCAGCAACAGCCGTGCGGTGCTGATCCGTGGGGCCAGCCATGACAACGAGATGTGGCTGGGCAATGCCGCCGTTGCCAGCACCATCGCCGACTTCCTGGCTGGCCGTGCGGTGCGCGATGCGGTGCTGGACGTGCCGCCGCCGGTGTTCATCCAGAGCCAGGACGCGTTGCGCCTGCGCTGACCGCACGCGTGAGACACGGTGCCACGCCGTGTCTCACCGGGCCGGCGCGCGCTCCAGCTGCGCCTGCTCGGCCGCAGTCAGGGTGCGGTGCCCGTAGCTCAGCACCCGGGTCATCTGCCACTGACCGTCCTGCAGGCGCCAGACCATGACAAACCGGGCGCTGCCCTCGCACTTGCCGCTGGCCAGCTCGCAGAAGCGGTGCTCGCCTTCTTCGATGGCGCCGAAGTCCTTGATGGGATAGACCTTCAAGGTGCCTGGCACCAACTCGCGGCGGACCTTGTTGCAGATGTACTTCTGCGTGTTGGCCAGCACCGTGGCGCGGTCGAAGGTGGCACCGCCGGTGTCGTGGTAGAACTCGACCGTGGGTGAGAAATAGCGGCCAAAGGTGTCCATGTCGCAGCGGTTGTAGGCATCGAACACCACGCTGTCCAGATCGGTGATGGTGGCGGTGAGGGCGTCGTGACCGTTGTCGGGCGCGGCGGCTGCGGTCGGGAACGTGACAGCGGTGGCCAGGAGCAGCAGGGCAGTGGCGCGGAAGGGCTTCATCGGGGTCCTTGTGCAGCGATGAGGGTCCGGCCGACGGCCGGGGCAGGGCCTACTCTGGGCATGGCCGGGGGGCGGGTTCAAGTGCGCCAGGCAAGGGTGACCAAGGGCATGGGCGGACAGGGCTGGCCGCGGATGCAGCGAAGGCCGCCAGATGTGCCATGCTCCTGCGCAACCACCAACAGGAGCACCACCATGGCCAAGGGTATGGACAAGCAGAAAGAGCAGAAGAAGAAGCCTGCCAAGACCGCCAAGGAAAAGAAGGCGGAAAAGAACGAGAAGAAGAGCGCGCGCTGATCCGCTGCGGATCCGGTTCAGGCTGCGGCGGGTAACCACCGCAGCCTGGCCGACCGCGCTCCCACCTGCAATGCCTTACGCCGCGCCACGCAGCCACGCGGCGAGCGCGTCACGCAGGCGTGGGTGGGCGGGTACGCTGATGCCGAAGTCGGCACGCAGTACCTGCAACACGTCATCGACATCGACCAGCGCCCGCCGTGTGCTGGGCTCGCCACGGCGATGCACCGCGTAGCTGCCGTTGCCGAGCGTGCGCCGCCAGCCCGGCCCGGCCAGGGCCACCCGCAGCTGGCCGGGGAACGTGGAATGTGGGTGGGTGCACACGTACCAGTTGCCCACCTCATGATCGATCGGTGCCTGCACCTGCAGGTCGAAGCGGTACAGCGGCCGCCACTGCCCGGCGACCTCGATCAACAGCAGGTACTGACCCTCGCGGTGTTCGATCCGGTAGCGCTCGTGCGGGGTGGTCTGCGCGGTGTCCTGGTCCAGCCGCAGCGGGCCGGTCGGCGTATTGCCGCCGAAACCGACGTCGGCGATGTAGTCGATGCCCTCGAGGGTGACCAGCGAGAGCATATGGGTGCGCGCCGTGGGTGCCGTACTTGTGGCGTCCATCAGCACCCGCGCGGCCAGTGCACGCGCCTGGAATCCGAGCTGCTGCAGCAGCGCCAGAAACAGCCCGTTGAGCTCGTAGCAGTAGCCGCCCCGCCCCTCTTGCAGCAGCTTGTGCTGGACACTGGGCAGGTCGATGGCCACCGCATCGCGCAGCAGCGTGGTCAGGGTCTCGAAGGGAAACGTCGCGTTGTGCGCCTGCTGCAGCTGGGCCAGCGACGCCAGCGAGGGGGCCGGGGGCGCGTCCAGCCCCAGCCGGGCCAGGTAAGCGGTGTGGTCGAGTGTTGTCATGAGCGGGCAGGCCAGGGGAACCGACGCCACTGTGGCAGCTCAACCGTGGTTGAGGTCAAGCCGGTCCGGGTGTCGTATCCGCAACACTGCGTCGCGCTCAGAGCCCGTAGAGGTGCACCGTCAAGCGGGTGTCGTTGAGCATCGACACGGCCCGTTTCGGCGATTCCTGGCTGTGCACGCAACTGGGGCTGTCGACCAGAATGCGCTTCTCCAGGTCCGGGTAGCGCATGGCGATCTCGTCGGGGGCCATGCGTTGCCCGCCGCGCGCCTCGCAGCTGTCCATCAGTGCGCGCGCCATGCTGTCGGAAAGCCGATATCCCTGCGCCCACAGGTTGCCGGGGAAGAGATCGCGATCTTGTGGCCTGCGTTTCCACTCCGGTCGGATGCCCGTGAGCAGATCGGTACCGGCGATCTGGGCGATGCGCTGTTGCAGCTTCGCTTCCCTGCGGTTGGAGGTGACAAGGAACAGCAGGATGAAGCCGACGACGAACGCGGCGATCAATACACGTACCAGCGGGGTGGTGGGATCCACCTGGAAGCCGAAGAAATCAAAGCGCATGCGGTGATGGGAGGAGAGAAGGCTGATGAACGGCAATGATGGGTGAGCCTTGGTGTTCGCGCCAGCGCTGCGGGTACGGCATGGCGATCCGTGGCACATCGTCATCGTCCCGTCGTCTGCGCCAGTTACAACGGGCGCACCCGGGCGATGCGTACGGCCGGAGGACATATCGGGGCTAAAGTCCCGCGTCGAGCGGCCGATACCGATGCGTCATTCCGCCTGGAGTACGCAATGCCGGTCGTCCCCCGCCGCCCGTTTCCCTCGCCCGCCGCCCTGCGCGCGCGGTTTCTTTCCCTGCAGGCCGTCCACGCGGGCGTAGCAACGCTGCAGCGGCTCAGTGTCGCACGCAAACTCAAGGCCAGCCTGGTGGTGTGCGGACTTGGCCTGGTCACCGTGGCCCTGGTCTACGCCTGGACCCGGCACAACAGCGAACGTGCCGCCGCCACCTTCGCCGACCATCAGCAGCAGGCCGCCCTGGCCGCAACACTGGCGACCCAGGTCGCCGATGCGCGGCGCCTGCAGACCCGCTACGCCATCAGCTTCGACGATGCCGACCGCAACGCCCTGCAGCAGGCGCAGCAGCACCTGCAGGCCTCGCTGGCACAGTTGCAGCGTGGCCATCACGATCCCGGCAGTGCCGCGGCGCTGCGTGCGCTGGCGGCCCGCACCAGTGAGTTTGCCGACGGTATCGCCGCCTTGAACGCACGTGCCGATGAAATGGGCCGGGGCGACGCCGGGCTGCGCGCGCAGCTGGACAGCAGTGGCCAGGCGCTGGCCAGCGCGGTGGAGGCCGATGCAGGGGCGCCGCTGCAGGCCCAGGTGCAGGGCATGCGCCGACAGGAGGCTTTGCTGCTGCTCAGCGGCGATGCGGCGCATACCGACCGCGCCAGTGAGGCCAAGTTGCCGTTCGATCTGGCGCTGTCCGCTGCCGGGCTGCCGATGGCGCTGCAGGACACCCTGCGTGCGCACATGGATACCTACCAGAGCGCATTGCTGGCCTACACCGCGGCCCGGGTCGGGTTGGATGTGGAGGCACAGTCACTGGCCGAGACCGCCGCGCAGATTACGCCGGCCCTGCAGCAGCTGGCGCGTGCCCAGGCGGCGGCACTGGAAAACGCGCGTGGCCGCCAACAGGCACAGGCCCGCACCATGAGCGTGCTGTTTGCGCTGACCCTGGGTGGGGTAGCACTGGTGCTGATCGCCACCTTGCTGCTGGTGCTGCGCGCGGTGCGCCGCCCGATCGCCGACACCCTGCGCTTCGCCGAGGACATCGCCGAGGACCGGCTGGACACGCAGCTGACCGTACACAACCCGCACGATGAAATCGGCCAACTGGCCCAGCGGCTGGTACACATGCAGCAGCGCCTGCGTGAACGCATCGAGGCCGAGCGCGCGGTGGCACGTGACAACACCCGCGCCCGGCAGGCGCTGGACAGCGCGCAGACCGGGCTGATGGTGCTCGATGCCGAAGGCCGCGTTGGCTTCCTCAACCGTGCTTTGCAGGCCGAGCTGGGGCTGGAAGACGCGCAGTGGCGTGGGCAACCCGCGCAGGCGCTGCACCCGGTGTTCGTGCGCATCGGTGCGACGCTGGCCCAGGGCCGTACGGCCGAGCACGAGATTGAACATGCCGGCACGCGCTACCAGCTGGTGGTCAATCCGATTCTCGATGCTGGCCAGCTGCTCGGTGCGGCGGTGGAATGGCGCAGCCGGGCACTGGAAACCACGGTGGAAACCGAAGTGGCTGCGCTGGTCGATGCAGCCAGCCACGGCCAGTTGCACGGGCGCATCGCGGTGGCCGACAAGCAGGGCTTCGTACGCACCCTGGCGGTGAGCGTCAACCGGCTGCTGGATACCTTCCAGGGCAACCTGTCCGGCCTGCAGGCCCTGCTCTCGGCATTGGCCCAGGGCGATCTTCGGGTGCGCATGCAGGGTGATTTTGAAGGGGTGTTCGCGCAGATGCGCGACGATGCCAATGCCACCGTGCAGCAGCTTAGCGACATCGTGGCGCGCATCCAGCACGCATCCACCGCGATCAACGGTGCCGCCGGTGAGATCGTCGGCGGCAACCAGGACCTGGCCGAGCGCACCGAGCGCCAGGCCGCGCACCTGGAAGAAACCGCCTCGTCGATGGAGGAGCTGACCGCCACCGTGCGCCAGAACGCCGCGTCGGCGCAGCAGGCCAACCAGTTGGCGATCGATGCGGCCGAGATCGCCCAGCAGGGCGGTGCCACGGTGGCGCAGGTAGTGGCCAGCATGCGCGACATCGCGCAGTCTTCGCGCCGGATCGGCGACATCACCGGGGTCATCGACGGCATCGCCTTCCAGACCAATATCCTGGCGCTGAACGCGGCCGTGGAAGCCGCGCGCGCGGGCGAGCAGGGCCGCAGTTTCGCGGTGGTGGCCAGCGAGGTGCGGTTGCTGGCCCAGCGCAGCGCCGATGCCGCGCGCCAGATCAAGGGCTTGATCGAGGCTTCGGTGGAGACCGTGGCCACCGGCACCCGCCAGGTCGATGCGGCCGGTGCGACCATGAGCCAGATCGTCGGCAGCGTGCAGCAGGTGACCGCGATCATGGCGGGGATCTCGGCCGCGTCGCAGCAGCAGAGTGCCGGCATCGAGCAGGTGGGCAAGACGCTGCTGCAGATGGACGGCAGCACCCAGCAGAACGCCGCGTTGGTGGAGGAAGCCTCGGCCTCGGCGCAGGCGATGCAACGCCAGGCACAGCATCTGTCCGAGGCGGTGGCGGCTTTTGCCTGGGAACACGCGGCAGTGCCGCGCCGTGCCGGTATGGCCGTGGCGTAAGCGCGGCGGCACTGCCCTGCGCACGCGCCTTCACTGGCCGCGTGCGCAGGGCGGCTCTATCCTGCCGCCATGCCTATTCAAAAAAAGCCCCATCCTGCCGACGCCTTCGTGCGCGTCCGCGGCGCGCGCGAGCACAACCTCAAGAACGTCGACGTGGATATTCCGCGTGACGCGCTGGTGGTGTTCTCCGGCATCTCCGGCTCCGGCAAATCCTCACTGGCCTTCGGCACGTTGTATGCCGAGGCGCAGCGACGCTATCTGGAATCACTGTCGCCGTATGCGCGGCGCCTGATCGACCAGGTGGGCGTGCCCGATGTGGATGCGATCGACGGCCTGCCACCGGCGGTGGCGCTGCAACAGCAGCGCGGTACCGCCAGCGTGCGTTCCAGCGTGGGCAGCGTGACCACGCTGTCCAGCCTGCTGCGCATGCTGTACTCGCGCGCAGGCAGCTATCCGGCCAAACAACCGATGCTGTACGCGGAGGACTTCTCACCGAACACGCCACAGGGCGCCTGTCCGAACTGTCACGGGCTGGGGTATGTGTACGAGGTGACCGAGAAGACGATGGTGCCGGACCCGTCGCTGAGCATCCGCGAACGCGCCGTGGCGGCGTGGCCGCCGGCCTGGCACGGGCAGAACCAGCGCGACATTCTGGTCACGCTGGGCTATGACGTGGACATCCCCTGGCGCGATCTGCCGAAGAAACAACGCGACTGGATCCTGTTCACAGAGGAACAGCCGGTGGTGCCGGTATATGCCGGTTTCACCCCGGCCGAAACCCGCACCGCGCTGCGCCGCAAGCAGGAGCCCAGCTACATGGGCACCTTCAGCGGCGCACGTCGCTATGTGCTGCATACCTTTGCCAGCACCCAGAGCGCGATGATGAAGAAGCGCGTGGCGCGCTTCATGATCGGCACCGCGTGCCCGCTGTGCGACGGCAAACGGCTCAAGCGTGAAGCCTTGTCGGTGCGCTTTGCCGGGCTGGATATCGGCGCGTTGTCGCAGCTGTCGCTGGCGGCGATGGCCGAGGTGCTGCGCCCGGCCGCCGAGGGGCGCTTCGATACTGTTGCCACAGGCACCACGCGCAGCCGTGCGGCCGGCCGCAAGGCCGACCAGGCGCGGGTAGCGGCCGGTGGCCACGTGCATGCCGGCAGCAGTGATGTGCGGCGCACGCCGGAACTGTCCGAAGAAAAACGACTGGCCGCGCAGCGCATCGCGCAGGACCTGGTCGAGCGCATCGCCACGCTGGAAGCATTGGGGTTGGGCTACCTGTCGATGGATCGCAGCACGCCGACCCTGTCGCCGGGCGAGCTGCAGCGGTTGCGCCTGGCCACCCAGATCCGCTCCAGCCTGTTCGGTGTGGTGTATGTGCTGGACGAACCCACGGCGGGCCTGCACCCGGCCGACGGTGAGGCGTTGTACCGCGCCTTGGACCAGCTCAAGAACGCGGGCAACACGTTGTTCGTGGTCGAACACGATCTGGAGATGCTGCGCCGCGCCGACTGGCTGGTGGATGTCGGCCCCGGTGCCGGCCAGCACGGCGGGCAGGTGCTATACAGCGGCCCGCCGCAGGGGCTGCGTGCGATCAAGGCCTCGGCCACCGCGCCGTATCTGTTCGACGCCACACGTGGCCAGCGGCGCGCGCCACGCACGCCTAGTGGCTGGCTGCAGCTGCAGGGCGTGCATCGCAACAACCTGCACGGGCTGGATGCGCGTTTCCCGCTGGGATCGTTCACCGCCGTCACCGGCGTATCCGGTTCGGGCAAGTCCAGCCTGGTCAGCCAGGCGCTGGTGGAACTGGTGGGTGAGCAACTGGGCCACGCGCCGGTGGTGGAGGACAGCGACAGCGAGTTGCCGCAGCCCGGCCCCATCGCGCGCACGCGTGGACGGCTGCGGCTGGCGGCCGGTGCGATCACACGGCTGGTCAATGTCGACCAGAAGCCGATCGGGCGTACCCCGCGCTCCAACCTGGCCACCTACACCGGTCTGTTCGACCACGTGCGCCGCCTGTTCGCCGCCACGCCCACCGCCAGGACGCGCCGCTACAGTGCAGGGCGCTTCTCGTTCAACGTGGCGCAGGGCCGCTGCGATACCTGCGAGGGCGAGGGCTTCGTGCATGTGGAACTGCTGTTCATGCCCAGCGTGTACGCGCCGTGCCCGACCTGCCATGGCCAGCGCTACAACGCCAAGACCCTGGAAGTGGAATGGAACGGCCGCAACATCGCCCAGGTGCTGGCCATGACGGTGGAGCAAGCGTTGCCGTTCTTCGCCGACGAAGCAGCGGTGCAGCGGCCGCTGCAACTGCTGCGTGATATCGGGCTGGGTTACCTGCGGCTGGGCCAGCCGGCCACCGAATTGTCGGGCGGCGAGGCACAGCGGATCAAGCTGGCCAGCGAACTGCAGCGCAGCCAGCACGGCACCACGCTGTACGTGCTCGATGAGCCGACCACCGGGCTGCACCCGGCCGATGTGGACAAGCTGATGGCGCAGCTGCACGGGCTGGTCGACGCCGGCAACAGCGTGGTGGTGGTCGAGCACGATCTGCGCGTGGTCGCCGATGCCGACTGGGTGATCGATGTCGGCCCGGGCGCGGGCGACGCGGGTGGGCATATCGTCGCCAGTGGTACCCCGGCGCAGGTCAGCCGCGCCGAAACTGGCGCGACGGCGGGCTATCTGCGGCGCTGGTTCGAATGAACCGCGTCGCTCAGTACACGTCGCGGCGGTAGCGGCCGTCGCCGAGCAGGGCGTCGACCGCGTCTTCGCCCAGCACCTCGCGCAGCACCGCGTCCACGCCATCGGCCATGCCGTGCAGCGACCCGCACACGTAGATGCTGCCGCCCATCGCCACCCAGGCCTGCAGAGCCTGCGGCGCGGCGCGCAGACGATGCTGCACGTAGCCGCCACCGTCGGGATCACGCGAGAACGCCAGATCTACGCGCGACAGGTGACCCTCGCGCTGCCACGTGGCGATCTCGTCGCGGTAGAGATGGTCGTGCGCCCGGGTGCGCTCGCCGAAGATCAACCAGTGGCCGCGATCGCCCTGCAGCGCCGCCTCGCGCAACAGACTGCGCAGCCCGGCGATGCCGGTGCCGTTGCCGATCAGCAGCATCGGTGCGTGTTCGGGGAAGCGATGGAAGCCGGCATTACGGCGCACCCGCGCGTGGATGACATCGTCGCTGCCGGCATGCACGCACAGCCAGCCCGAACCTACGCCGTGGCGGCCATCGGGCAGCGCGGTCAGGCGGATCACCAGCTGCAGGCGGTCATCGGCAGGCACCGAGGCAATGGAGTACTCGCGGTGCGGTAGCTGCGGCAAGCCGGCCAGCCATGCACTGGCGTCGCGCGCCGGTATCACGGCGGCTGCGTCGGGCAGTACGCGGGTGCTGGCGGCCTCGCCCAGCGTGAGGCGCTGGCCGCCCATCTCCACCCACGTGGCCGGGTCCAGCGCGTGCCGCGCCAACACGTCATGCACGTAGGCGGAGGCATGGCGCGGTGCCACTTCCAGGATATCGCCGGCCTGCCACGCCACCGGCGCCGGTGCGGCCAGGTCCACCTGCCAGATCGCACCGGCGGCGCTGCCCGCATTGAGCACGCGGCGACCCAGCAGGCGCCACGGTTGCAGGGCGGCCTGCACCGGCAGCGGGGCGGTATCTTCGATCCCACTGAGGATGCCGAGCTGCTGCTGCCAGCGCGCCAGCATCGCAGGGTCTTCGCGGTCCACCTCCACGGTGGGGAACAAGGGCTGCGCGCCTTGCGCCTGCAGCCAGCCATCCACCTGGCGCGAGAACCCGCAGAAGCGCGCGTATTCGCGGTCACCCAGCCCAAGCACGGCGTACTGCAGTCCGGCCAGCCCCACGTGCTGCTGCAGCAGCCTGCGCTCGAGCACACGCGCGGCATCGGGCGCTTCACCGTCACCGAAGGTGCTGATCACGAACAATGCCTTGTCGGCCTGTTGCAGGCGGGCGGCATCCAGCTGGCCCAACGGCCGCACCTGCACGGCCAGCCCGGCCGCCTGCAACTGTGCAGCGGCGCGCCAGGCCAACTGTTCGGCGAAGCCACTCTGGCTGGCGAAACCGACCAGCCAGGGCACCTGATCGGTGCGGGTGGTGCCGACCCCTGGCAACCGCGACGCACGTACCTCGCGTTGCTTGCGGCGGCGGTCCAGGTACAACATCCAACCGGTGATGAAGAACACCAGCATGCACAGGCTCGACAGCATCACCACCACCCGCCCGGGCAGGCCGAACAGGCTGCCCGAGTGCAGCGCGAACACGCTGACCAGCGCCTTGCCGGCCACGTCCTTGCCTGCGTAGGGCTCGTACTTCAGCAATGCGCCGCTGGCCGGATCGATCTGCACGATGTCCTGGGCGCGGTCGTGCGCGGTGGAGGTGCCGCGCACGCGGCCGGTCAGCGGTTTGCCCGGCGCGGCCGGGAAGCGCAGGTCCATGTAGCCTTGGCGCACGCCCTCCAGTGCGTACAGCGTGGTTTGTACCCGCTGCAGGTCCAGCGCGCCGGGCCCGGCCTTGGCGGTGTTCTGGGCGCTGGGCGTGCCGCCGAGCAGGCGGGTCACGCCCTCGCGGTACCAGTCGAAGGACCACCACAGCCCGGTCAGGGCGATCATCAGGTAGACCAGCAGCACCCAGGTACCCACCACCGAGTGCAGGCTCCACAGGAAACTGCGGCCACTGCGGCGCCACTCCACCGCCAGCCAGGTGCGCCAGTGCCACCACGTGCGCGGCCAGCGCAGGTACAACCCGGACAGGCAGAAGAACACCAGCACGATCGCGCAGCTGCCCGTGATCAGGCCGCCGCGCTCACCGCTGGCCAGGTGCCGGTGCAGGTCTTCGACGAAGATGAAGAACGCCTGCCCGCGCAGGTGGCCCAACGTCTGGCCGGTGTACGGATCGAAGTAGCGCCAGTGCTCTCGACCACCGGCGAAGCGTGCCTCCGACAACCGCAGCCCGGTGGCGTCCACGCGCAGCCGTTGCATCGGGCGCGATTGGCCCTGCTGCAGCCGCGGCACCAACGTGGTCAGTTCCAGCGCCTGCGCGCCATCGGCGTGCTGCTGTGCGATCTGCGCGAACCCGGGATTGGCCGCGCGCAGGATTTCGTCTTCGAAGGCCAGCGTGGCCCCGCTCAGGCCCATCACCGCCAGCACGGTGCCAGCGGTGATACCCAGCAGCCAGTGCAGCTGGAACAGGATGGACTTCAACATGCGGGGGGATTCGGCGGCAGTGGCGGCGGCGGACGGCCACAGCACGGATGAGAATGGATCTCGTCATTGTTGGGTGCGGGCGGGCAGGGGTCAAGCCGCGGCGGCCCGGTCGCCGGGGTGGCGCTCAGGGCGCGTGCGCCCAGCCCTCGATCTCACCGTGTTTGAATGGCCCCAGTTTCTGTTTGACGATGCGGCCCTGCGCATCCACCAGCACCGTGTACGGCAGCAGGCCCTGGGTGTTGCCCAGTCGCACGCTGGCATCGGTTGGGCCGGGAGTGTCCAGCACGATGGGGTAGGCCACCGGTACGCGCTGCAGGAAATCACGCACGCCATCGGGCGTATCCAGCGCCAGTCCCAGCACCTGCACGCCGTCGGCCGGCTGCGCCGCGGCGAAGGCCGCCAACGCGGGCATTTCCTCCACGCACGGCCCGCACCAGCTGGCCCAGACGTTGATCAACAGCGGGCGGCCCTGGAAGCGGGCCAGGTCCTGGGGGTGGCCATCAAGGTCGGGCAGGGTGATCGCCGGCAGCGCATCGCCGATGCCGGCACTGGCTACTGCCGCACGCGGCGCCGGCAGCGGTGGCGGTTCGGGCAGGGAGTGGTTGAAGAACCAGGCTCCGGTGCCGATGCCGACCAGCGCCGCGAAGGCGGCCACCACCCGGGTCCGGCGTGGTGGCCGTGCACTCATCGCGCGGTACGCAGCAGGGCTTCTTCCACCAGCGCCTGGGTCAGCACGGCGGGCAGCACGGTGGGCGGTGCACCCGGGCCGTACACCACGTACAGCGGTACGCCCACCGCCTTGTGCTCATCCAGGAACGCGGTGATTTCCGGGTCCACATCGGTGTAGTCACCGCGCATGTACACCGCGTTGGTACGGCGCAGGGTGTCGTGGAATGCATCGGTGCCGAGCACGGCGCGCTCGTTGGCCTTGCAGGTCACGCACCAGTCGGCGGTCATGTTGACGAACACCACGCGCTTGTCCTGGCGCAGGCGGTCGAGCATCTGCGGCGAATACGCCACCACGTTGTCGCTGGCGGCAGCGGCGGCCTTGGCCGGCGGATCCAGCCGGGTCACGCCCCACACCGGCACCAGCGCGGCGAGCAGCAGCAGCGTGGCCAGCAGGCCGCCCACGCGCTGGCTGCGCCAGCGGCTGCGTTCGAACCACCACAGGGCCAGCGCCAGTACCACCAGGCCGCCGAGCACCAACGTCATCGCATCCACGCCGCGCTGCTTGCCCAGCACCCACAGCAGCCAGATCGCGGTGGCGTACATCGGGAACGCCAGCACGTGCTTGAGCGTTTCCATCCACGCCCCCGGGCGCGGCAGGCGCTTGGCCAGCGAGGGCACGAAGCCGATCAGCAGGAACGGCAGCGCCAGGCCCAGGCCCAGTGCCAGGAACACCAGCATCGCCAGCGGCCCCGGTGCGGCAAACGCGTACGCCAATGCCGGGCCCATGAACGGCGCCACGCACGGGCTGGCCACCACGCAGGCCAGCACGCCGGTGAAGAAATCGCCGACCGGGCCACTGCGCGCGGCCAGTGTCTGGCCCACACCGCCCAGGCTGCCGCCCAGGGTGAACACGCCGGACAGGCTCAGACCCACCGCGAACATCAGATACACCAGCGCGGCGATGAACCACGGATGCTGCAGCTGGAAGCCCCAACCCGCCGCCTGGCCAGCCGCACGCAGTGCAAGCACCAGGGCACCGATCGCGGCGAACGCCACCAGCACGCCGGCGGTGTACCACAGCGCATGGCTGCGCGCGCGCTGGCGGCTTTCACCACTCTGCGCCACGCCCAGCACCTTCAGCGACAGGATCGGCAGCACGCACGGCATCAGATTGAGGATCAGGCCGCCGGCCACCGCGAACAGCAGCAGCATCAGCAGGTTGCCCGCCGCCGGGGCGGTCGCGGCCGGTGGCGGCGTGCGCCCTGCATTTTCGGCGCTGGCATCGGGGCTGCTGCTGGCCACGCCGGCGGCGTTGGCATCGGACGCGTTCGGGCGGATCAGCAGCGGCTCGGTGGCGATGCCGGCGTTGTCGCGCTCACGCGCCTGGGCGCGTTTGTCGCGGTTCGGCAGCGGCGTGATCACCTCGCTCTTGGCTGCGGCCTCATCGCCACTGGCATTGACCTTGCCGGCCGGCAGCGACAGCTTCACCCGGCGGGTCATCGGCGGGTAGCAGATGCCATCGGTCTGGCAGCCCTGGAAGGTGATGACCAGGGTGGCATCGTCGGCCTCGGCGCGGCTGCGGCGCAGCGGCAGCTTCACATCGACCTGGTCGAAGTACACCGCCACATCGCCGAAATGTTCATCGCGGTGCGACTTGGCCGCCGGCCACTGCAGCTTGTCGGCGTGGATGCCGCTGGCACCTTCCAGCTTCAACGAGGTGCGGTCGCGATACAGGTAGTAGCCCGGCGCCGGGCTGAAACGCAGCAACACGGTGTTGCCGTCGCCGACGATGGCATCGAAACCGAACGCGCGCTCGGACGGCAGCGGCAGGGCCTGGGCCGCCGCCGCGCCGGGCAGGCGCAGGCCGCCGCCGCTGTTGCCGGCCAGCGGGTTGTTGAACGGCGAGCCGGTGGCGGCGGCCGGCGCGCTGTTCAACGCCGCCATGGCCGTGTTGCCAGCAGCGCCCGCAGGCAGCTTGACCTGCACGCTGCGCTTCTGCGGCGGGTAGCACACCCCGGCATCGGCACAGCCCTGGTAGCGCACTTCCAGCGTGACCGTGTCGGTGCCATCGGCGGCCTTGCCCGGCAGCACGGCGATCAGGCGTTCGCGGTAGGTTTCCACTTCACCGAAGAAGTCGTCGTGGTGCTTCTTGCCGGCCGGCATCTGCAAGGCCTCGGCGGCGAAGCCGGCATCGGGCTTGACCGTGGTGCGGTGCCGATACAGGTAGTAGCCGGGGGCGATGTTCCAGCGGATCTCGATCCGGTCGCGGTCCCGCGCCTGCGCACTCAGGCCGAATGCCTCGTCCACCGGCAACAGGTCTTTCTCGCTGACCGCCAGGGCCGGCAGGGAAACCACGAACAGCGCGCATAGCGCGGCAATACGACGAAGCAGCGTCATCAATCAGTTTCCTCACGGGTCTGCGCCCGAATCCAGTCCAGGTACGCCGGCAGGCCGGCGCGGGTTTCGACCGCAATGCACTCGGGGAGTTCATACGGATGCAGGGCCTGCACGCGCGCGATGGCGGCGTCCAGGCGGCTGCCGGTGGTCTTGATCAGCAGTTGGACCTCGTGGTCCTCGCTGATTTCACCGTGCCAGCGGTACGTCGAGTGCGCCCCGTCCAGGCGGGTCACACACGCCGCCAGGCGTTCTTCCACCAGCGCATGGGCCAGCCGCGTGGCGCAGGCCGCGTCGGGGCAGGTGGTGAAAAGAATGAATACGGGATCGGCGATCGACATGACCGCCGAGTATAGGACCGTGCGAGCCGATTGGTCCGACCGGCGCCGCATGGGCGCCGGTCGGCGAGGCTCAGTTGGCCAGCTGGCAGGTGGCCGGCTTGGCCGAGGTGAACAGGCCCGGCGTGGCCCATTCGGGGTGGTCGATGAACGGGTTGCGGTTGCCCTGGAAGCTGAACACCACTTCGTTGCGGGCACGTTCGGCGGCATCCGGCGGATCGGACAGGTGCCAGTCGATCAGGGTCGAGAGCAGGCCCATGTAGGCCGGCGAGGCCGAGGTCTTGACGATCTTGCTGCGGTCGTCGGTGAGTTCCAGGTCCGGTTCGGACTGGCCGGTCTTGGCGTCTTTGCCCCCTTCATAGCGGATGGCCATGTACATCACCGCACGCGCCATGTCGCCCTTGCGCTTGCCCCACACCTCGAACGAACCGCCATTGCCGTCGGGGGTACGCACCCAGTTGGAATTGCCCGGGTAACCGCCGCTGCCGCCGCCAACGCCGTTGTTGGCTTCGGTGGCACGCTCGCCGCAGTTGCTGTCGCATTTGGCGAACGGCTTGTTGCCGCGGTCCGCGTTCCACTGTGCATCGGTCAGGTACAGCATGTGGGTGTCGGTATAGGGCGCATACGGCAGGCCCTTGTCACCGGTGGTGCTGGCAAAACCCAGCGAGTTCGGCCAGGTGTGCTCGCGGTTGTAGGTCAAGCCGCTGCCGGTACCCGCGCGGCCGCTGACCTTGGTGTAGCTGTGGTTGCGGTAGGCATCCAGGATCTTGCCGCTGTTGTTGGGATCTTCGTCGGCGATCTCCAGGATGGTCCAGGTGCTGGTCCCCGAGCCGCTGTACGGATACGCGGTATGGCCCTTGATGGTTTCATGCAGCGAGCAGCGCAGCTGGCTGGGGGAGGTGGTGTTGACCCGCGAGTAGTAGCTGCCCGGATCCGGATCGGGGCCCGGCCCGGTGCCGCCGGTGGCCACGGTGAAGGCGATGCGCGTATCGGCCGCCGGGTGGGCGCCTTGTGCATCGCTGATGCGGCTGGCACGGATATCGAAACGGCAGGCTTCGCCGGCGATCAGCGCGGTGTTGGTGGACAGAGAGAAGGTGCTGCCGCTGCTGGCATGGGTCAGCGGTACCGTGCCGGACTGGCCGCAGCTGAGCACGAAGGCGCCGCTGGCCAGGGTCACCGTCTCGCTGAAGGTCACGTTGAGGTCGGCGGCCGCCGGGAAGGTGCTGGCGCCCTGTTCCGGGGTGGTCAGGCGTACCGACGGCGGCGTGTTCGGGCCGGTGCCGCCACCGCCGCTGAAGGTCTGGCCGGTGTTGCAGGCGCCGAAGGTCTGCGCGGCGGACTCGGCCCAGGTGAAGTGGCTGTACTGGCTGCCGCTGCCGGTGAGCTGCAGGGAGGTACCCGGGGCGGTGCTGTTGCTCTCGCTGACCGGGATGTTCTGGCTGGTCAGCCCCGCAGCGGGACCGCCGGCCGCGGTGATGGTGCCTTCATAGCTGATGAACTGGACCACCTTGCCGCTGCCATCGACCAGCGCGATGCCGTCATTGGCACCGTTCTGGAGGCCGTTGGTGGGGTAGGTGACGGTGGCGAGGGTGGCTTTGCCGCAGCTCGCCGCAGTGCCGGCCGGGACCGGGTTGTTGGCGTACACGGCCGCGGCCGAGGGATTGCTGCCGTTGTACAGGTACAGCCGGTAGCTGCTGAGGTCCTCACCGGCGGTGGCCACCACCTCGATCGCCTCGCCGACATCGCCGGCGGGGGTCGAGTCGTCGTAATGCAGTTCATTGATGAATACATCCGCCTGGGCGGTGCCGGCAGCCAGTGCCATCAGGCAACCCAGGGACAGCGGGGTGAGCAACCTCATCTACTACTCCTTGTGATTGGGTGTCGCCGGCCGAATCTACCCAATCCAGATGACACCTCTATCGATATGTCGGAATCGACCTCTGACACTGAGACGTGCGTCAAGAAAACGGCGCTTCTTTCCCTCTGCGGAAAAGCCCACGGGGCATTGTTCCGTGGCAGGCCCCGCGGTGGGTGGCTGGGGCGCGGGCCCCGATGCCCTTGCAGGCGAATGTCCTCCGGCGCCGGCCTGCGGCCGTCCCCTCCTCCTTTACTTCGCCCGCAAGGGCATCGGGGCCCGCGTACCACGTACACGGGCGCCTCTTTGCTGGCGCTCGGTTTTACAAGTGCGTTCCGAAGCCTTGCCCCCTTGGTGGGTGGCAGGCGACTGGGCAAAGTAAAGGAGGAGGTGACGGCCGCAGGCCGGCGCCGGGGGACATTTGCCAAGGCGCCTGCCACCCACCAAGGGGGCCCCAACGCTCGCCTCACACCCGGAACGAAGCCAGCAGTGCTCTTCGCGGAAGGCCGCCAGCCCATGGAACCGCGCAGCCCGCTGCTGTTGCCCTGGGAGCGGGACACCCCTCCAATGGAAGAAGAACCAAAAATTTGACCCGCAGCCCTTGAAAGGGATGCCGCCAGCCTCATCTCTGCTGTGTCCCGCAGCGTCGGGTTTTTTCGTAAGCGTTGCTGGCAGTCGCCTGGTGCGAGTGCTAACATCGCCAGACTTTTTCTGACCAATCAATAACTTAAAGGGTCTCACATGAGCATCAAGCCGCTTCACGACCGCGTCGTGGTCAAGCCGATCGAAGCCGATGAAATCTCGTCCGGCGGCATCCTGATTCCGGATTCCGCCAAGGAAAAGTCGACCAAGGGTGAAGTCGTGGCCGTGGGCCCGGGCAAGCCGCTGGACAACGGCAGCGTCCGCGCGCCGTCGCTGAAGGTCGGTGACAAGGTCATCTACGGCCAGTACGCCGGCAGCAGCTACAAGGCCGAAGGCGTCGAGTACAAGGTCCTGCGCGAAGACGACATCCTCGCCGTCATCGGCTGAGTTTGACGCTGCCGGGCCTGCCCCGGCGCTTTCGCTTCCCCCGTTCAATGCAGTCGGGCATGGTCCGGCTCTACCAAAAAGGTAATCGCAATGGCTGCCAAGGATATTCGTTTCGGTGAAGACGCTCGTTCGCGCATGGTGCGCGGCGTCAACATTCTCGCCAATGCCGTCAAGGCCACCCTGGGCCCGAAGGGCCGCAACGTCGTGCTCGAAAAGAGCTTCGGCGCCCCGACCATCACCAAGGATGGCGTGTCCGTCGCCAAGGAAATCGAACTGGCTGACAAGTTCGAGAACATGGGCGCGCAGATGGTGAAGGAAGTCGCTTCCCGCACCAACGACGACGCCGGCGACGGCACCACCACCGCCACCGTGCTGGCCCAGGCCCTGATCCGCGAAGGCGCCAAGGCCGTCGCTGCCGGCATGAACCCGATGGACCTCAAGCGCGGTATCGACAAGGCCGTCGTGGCCGCCGTTGCCGAGCTGAAGAACATCTCCAAGCCGACCACCGACGACAAGGCGATTGCCCAGGTCGGCACGATCTCGGCCAACTCGGACGAGTCGATCGGCAACATCATTGCCGAAGCGATGCGCCGCGTGACCAAGGAAGGCGTGATCACCGTTGAAGAAGGCTCGGGCCTGGAAAACGAGCTGGACGTCGTCGAAGGCATGCAGTTCGACCGCGGCTACCTGTCCCCCTACTTCATCAACAACCAGCAGTCGCAGACCGCTGACCTGGACGATCCGTACGTGCTGCTGCACGACAAGAAGATCTCCAACGTGCGCGACCTGCTGCCCGTGCTGGAAGGCGTCGCCAAGGCCGGCAAGCCGCTGCTGATCATCGCCGAAGACATCGAAGGCGAAGCGCTGGCCACCCTGGTGGTCAACACCATCCGTGGCATCGTCAAGGTCGTGGCCGTCAAGGCACCGGGCTTCGGCGACCGTCGCAAGGCGATGCTGGAAGACATGGCCGTGCTGACCGGCGGCACCGTGATCTCCGAAGAAATCGGCCTGTCGCTGGAAAAGGCTACGATCAAGGACCTGGGCCGCGCCAAGAAGGTGCAGGTTTCCAAGGAAAACACCACGATCATCGATGGCGCCGGCGAGAAGGCCAACATCGAAGCGCGTGTCACCCAGATCAAGACCCAGATCGAAGACACCTCGTCCGATTACGACCGCGAGAAGCTGCAGGAACGCGTGGCCAAGCTGGCCGGCGGCGTTGCCGTGATCAAGGTCGGTGCGTCGACCGAAATCGAAATGAAGGAAAAGAAGGATCGCGTCGACGACGCCCTGCACGCTACCCGTGCAGCCGTTGAAGAAGGCGTGGTCCCGGGCGGCGGTGTTGCCCTGGTCCGTGCGGTCACCGCGCTGGCCGGCCTGAAGGGTGCCAACGAAGACCAGAACCACGGCATCCAGATCGCCCTGCGCGCGATGGAAGCCCCGCTGCGCGAAATCGTCGCCAATGCAGGCGAAGAGCCGTCCGTGATCGTCAACAAGGTCAAGGAAGGCACCGGCAGCTACGGCTACAACGCGGCCACCGGCGAATTCGGCGACATGCTGGAATTCGGCATCCTGGACCCGACCAAGGTGACCCGTTCGGCACTGCAGAACGCTGCCTCGATCGCCGGCCTGATGATCACCACCGAAGCGATGGTGGCCGAGTCGCCGAAGAAGGATGACGGCGCTGGCGCCGCTGGCGGCGGTATGGGCGGCATGGGTGGCATGGGCGGCATGGACTTCTGATGCCGCAGCCGGCCTTCGGTCGGCACGCATCGGTCCGGTAGGTGCCGGCCCCCGGCCGGTACCCACGCGCCACAGTACGACGAAGAACCCCGCCGCAAGGCGGGGTTTTTTTGTGGACGGGCGTCAATAGCGCAGCTTACCGTCGCAGGCAGATCCACCCTGCGCCTGCGCTGATCTGGATCCTGGAATCCCGCATTGCATCGGCACCAAGGATGAGCGCGGGCTGCTTGTCCAGGCCCAGCGAGGCAAATACGGGCAGCGCACTGATGCGGACCTCCAGCGGTGCGTGTCGCCATTTACCGGCATGGAGCTCTGGCAATGTGTAGAGCCAGGTAGGCATGACGGTGCCGCCTAGTCCACGGGTACCTTTCTCGCGGACCCGCAGGCGGGTATCGGTACCATCGGTACGCAGGCCCAGTGCGCGCGCTGCGGCATCGTTGAGCACCGTCTGCGCTGCGCCGGTATCGATCACGGCTATCGCGGTGACTGCGGACTTGCCCAGTTGCATCTGTACGAAGGCGAAGCGGCGCAGCGTGGCATCGCGCGCTGGCAATGCGTTGGTCGTGCACATCTCGTCGCGCGGGATCGTGCCCGGCGGCTGAAGCAGGACCTGCTGCGCTGAGATGTTGAAGGTAGTGTCGTACGCGTCGGTGATGTCATTGCCGAGGATGCCATCGATGCGGTTGCCGTCAGCGCTTGCCAACCCGCTCAGGTCGGTTTCCATGGCAGCGGCGGTGAACAACAACGTACCCAGTCGCCACTGCGTGCTCCGGGTCCGTCGCAGGATCGTACTGCGATCAGTGGCACCCTCAACGACGACGTCCTCGGCTTCCACATCTTCCAGACTCGCACGTCGCGCAGCCGCCTGATCAATGACTGTCGCGCCAGCTGCACTGTCGATCACAAAGTGCAGCGGTTCCACGCTTTGGCCCAGCTGCACGGCAACGGTGGGATGACCATCGCGCATCCACGTTGGAATCGCATGTGTGGCCACGGCGGCATGGGTGGGAAATGCGACAAGACAGGTCAGGCTCAACAGAAGTGCGTTACGCATCGGCAGATCTCCTACAGGGGACGCCATTTCAACGCGGCTGTGTATCGTGGCGATGTCCTGCTGCCAGTACGGCTGATACAGCACAGATACAAACGCTGGGCATAATCCGTGCATGGAAGATATCCCCGACATTCTGGTGGTCGATGACGACACCAGCATCCGTGATGCCATTGCCGACTGTCTGAGGCAGCACGGCTACTCGGTACGTGTTGCCGCCGATGCCATCGCCCTGGACGCACTGCTGGCGCAGCGCGCGCCCAGCCTCATCGTGCTGGACTGGATGATGCCAGGCGAAGACGGATTGTCGGTATGCGTACGGCTCCAGCCGTTGGGCACACCGATCCTGATGCTGAGTGCCATGGGGAGTGCTCCGGATCGAGTCATCGGTCTGGAGATGGGCGCCGACGACTACCTGTCCAAGCCGTTCGACCCGCGTGAACTGCTGGCGCGGGTCCGCGCACTGTTGCGGCGAGCGCATAAGGCGGCACAGCGCAGGCCAGTGGCGACACTGCGTTTCGACGGTTGGCAGTTGAACATGGAACAGCGTCGGCTGCTGGCCCCCGATGCCTCGGAAGTGGTCTTGACCAGCGGCGAGTTCACGCTGCTGTGTGCGCTGGCGGAGCGCCCAGGCCGGGTACTGGGTCGTGACCGGCTGATGCAGCTCACCCATGGCGATGACAGTGAACCGTTCGATCGCGCCGTTGACCTGGCTGTCAGCCGGCTGCGTCGCAAACTGGGGCAGGCTGCCCATGCCGGTGAAACGCTCATCCAGACGCTGCGCGGCCATGGCTACCGATTCTCCGCCGTCGTCACGCGCGGATGAGCCGGCCTTGGCATACCGCCTCAGGAATCGCACTGCTGACGCTGGCAACGCTGCTGGTTGCCCAGGCGGTGAGCTTTGCCGTGGTGTGGGCGCTGCCGAGCCCGTCAGCACCACAGATGAGTCTGGCGGCCGCCATCCAGGCGCTGGACGGTGATCAAGATCCCGTGCAACTTGGACTGCGCCGCGTGAGGCAGGCAAAGGTGCCAGAGGGCCCCGACGTAGTGTGGTTGAGCGCGGTAGCTGCAGAGCACCTTCAGCTGCCCAGGCATCGGGTGCGAACAGTCTGGCGGCGTCCTGTGGACAGCCGCGCGGTGCAGGTGCAGGTGATCCGCCAGGGACAGCTGCTGAGGGGCGATTCGGGACACGAGGCGTTGGGTGAAGAGGCGCTGCTGCCGGGTCTGCTCTGGCCGGCATTCGAGTTGGCAGTACAGGACGTCGGTGGAGACTGGCAGGTGGTGGGCGCCGACTACAGTGAACTGGCCCAGTGGCGCCGACAGGTGCTGCTGGCGCTGTCGGGCGGGGCATTCCTCCTCGCACCACTGGCGGCCTGGCTGTCACTGCGCCTGACTCGACCGTTGCGCCGACTTGCCCAAGCCAGTGCGAACCTGTCATTGCAGTCGAGCGCACCGCTGCCGGTGCAGGGTCCCCGTGAAGTGCAGGTACTGGCCGAGGCGATGAACCAGGCACGCCATCGGTTACATGCACAGACCGGCGAAGTCACGCGGATGCTGGCGGCCGTTGCGCATGATCTGCGCACACCGCTGACCGGGTTGCGCCTGCGTGCCGACAGTGCACCCGCAGAGCAGGCGGCCAGGATGATTGATGATATCCAGCGCATGACCACGATGATTGATCAGGTACTGGACTACGCGCGCGGCGAGCTGCATACCGCGCAGAGGCTGCACACCGCCCTGGGCGAACTGGTCCGCGAATGCACGGAGCATGCGCAGGCCCGGGGAATTGAGATAGCGGTACAGGCGCCTTTGGAGGCATGGGGCGCGGTCGACGCGCTGCTGCTGCGGCGTGCGCTGGACAATCTGATCGACAACGCCGCGCGCTATGGTGGGGCCGTAGAAATAGCGTTGTCGGTCCAGCATGGTCAGGCGATGATCGACATCGCCGATCGCGGCCCTGGTATCCCCCAGGCCGAGAAAGAACGCCTGATCAAGCCGTTCCAGCGCATGGAGGGCTCGCGCAACCGCGGCACCGGCGGCACCGGGCTGGGTTTGGCCATGGCCGAGGCAGCGGTGCGCCAACATGGCGGCCAACTTCTGCTGCTGGATCGGCCCGGTGGCGGCCTGGTCGCACGGCTGCAGTGGCCGCTCGCGGCAGAAGGCTGAATGCCCCAAGCCTTTCGCCTGGGTCTGGGTGGCGATATGATTAGGCGCCTAATAATTTCGCCGGTGCTCTCATGCTCGAACGCAAACACCAGGCTTTCCTTGCCGAGCTGCAGCGCCGTGGCCAGGCCGAGGACGACGGCATGGCGCAGTGCTTCCAGCTGCTGTCGCTGGCCAGCGCGATCGACCAGGACTGTGCCAACCGGCTGGCCCCGCTCGGACTAAGCGAGGCGCGCTTCGTGCTGCTGTTCCTGCTGCACGGCGCCGACGAGGCGTTGTCGCCGCATCAGTTGGCCGAACGCGCGGGGGTGACCCGCGCCACCGTCTCGGGCCTGCTGGATGGCCTGGAGCGCGATGGCCTCGTGCGCCGCTTCAGTGACCCGCAGGACCGTCGTCGGATAAGCGTGCAGCTCACCCGTGACGGCGTGCGCCAGGCCACGGACCTGTTCGAGATGCATACCCAATGGATCCGCACGCTGTTCGCCGACATCAGTGCGCCGGAGCGCGACCTGCTCAGCCGGCTGTTGTGCCGGGTCTGGTCGCGCACCGATGCCGGGAGGGCGGCGGCATGACCAGGCTGCCACTGTCGCGCGAGCGTCGCGGTCAGCTTGATCGCGGTGAGGCCGAGGCCACGCAGCTGTCCGAGCTTCTCGCAGTGGACTTCGCCAAGCTGCTCAGCCACGTCGCGCCGGACCTGCCGGCCGCGGCGATCACCACCATGCGCAAGGCGGCCAGCAGCGGTATCACCGTGCGCATGCAGGGCGCGGCCACACTGCTGCGCGCGCATGTCTGCGGCGACGTCGCACGCTGGTCGGCGCATCGCAGCGACACGGTACGTGGCTGGGCCTGCTACCTGATCGGCAGCGATCCGGTGCTGTCGCTGGAGCACAAGCTCGACGCGCTGCGCCAGCTGGCCGATGACAGCCACTTCGGCGTCCGCGAGTGGGCCTGGTTGGCGGTGCGCCCGCATATCGTGGCCGAGCCCCTGCGCGCGCTGCAGCACCTGCAGGCATGGAGCACGGACGCCTCGCTCAACCTGCGTCGCTTCGCCTGCGAAGCACTGCGCCCGCGTGGCGTGTGGGCCGGGCATGTGGCGCTGTTCAAGCAGGAACCCGAACACGCGCGTGCGCTGCTGGACGCGCTGTGCCGCGACCCGTCGCGCTACGTGCAGGACTCGGTGGGCAACTGGTTGAATGATGCCGGCAAGAGCCAGCCGGAATGGGTGCGCGCGCTGTGCAGCGACTGGCAGCAACAGCATGCCGACCATCCCGCCAACACCTATATCCGCAAGCGCGCTCTGCGCTCGCTCTGACCCGAGGTTTCCCATGTCGCACATGTTGATCGAGCTCTACACCGCCACCCCCGCCTGGACCGCACTGGACGGGCTGTCGCGCGCGGCGTTCTTCGCCAGGATCGGCGCCGGCATGCAGCACGTCGATCCGGCCGCGATCAAACCGCTGGCGATGGGGCCCATCGAACAGGACGTTCCGCATGCCCGCGCCGAGCAGTTCTACGCCATCTGGCAATGCAACGCGCGCGAGGATGCCGATGGGCTGTTGGCGGCGATCGCTTCAACTGGCTGGCACGAGTACTTCACCACCAGCCACGTTGTAGGTGCGGCGGGTGGTCTGCAGGCGCACCTGGCTGAGCTGGCGGCGCTGCCGAAGGTGTAGGTGCGGGGGCATATTTCAAACTAGTTGCATGGCTCTTCACGCATTGTCCGTAGGATGATCGCCATTTGGAGCAGACATCCATGCAGATACTTGCCGGCGACCTCCCCAGTGACTGTGTTGTCAGTGCGCTTGACACTGTGCGTGCGCGTGAAGTTCTTGCTTCAACGTCTGCCCGGGTCAGTGGCCTGCTTCTTCGTGCGCTCGCACCCATCGAAGACTTCGAGGATGCTTCAAGCGATGCCGATGCCTTGGACGTTGTAGGGGATATGTACGATGACTTGGCGAAGGCTGGTCATATCAGCGCCGAAGAAGCTGCCCGCAACAAGAAGGCGCTGCATGCCGATTCGACGAGGGCAACAGGGGCGGCGTCTCCGACGGTGCTATGCATGCCTGGAATGCAGCTTGAAGGGGATTGGAGGCTTGATCCAAACATCGATTGCCTGATCATTGAGGGCGACCTTGCAATTGACGGAACGCTTGAGCTTGCGCACTTGTTCGACTACGGCAGCGTCCTCGTTCTAGGCAACCTGAGCACCCACAACCTGATCTGCGAAGGATGGCTTGTCGTAGCCGGAGATCTCAAGGCAGAGCATGTCCATGCGGGGTCCGGCAACGACTGTGGGCTGCTGGTAGGAGGAAGCCTTACTGTGAAGTCCTTGGTTGAGACCGGCCAGGAGATAGGCGTTGCGGGCGATGTTCAAGCCGATGTGATCGCGTTGTTCCAGAACGATCTCTCGGTGGGCGGCCAACTGCGCTGTCCGCGCTTCGCACCCGACTGGCGCGCGCCGGGCCTGGCAGGCTGGTTCGCCACTGGCCTGATCGATCAGTTCCATGCCGAGGATGCCAATGGCGATGCTGTGCTGGCGCCTTATCCTTCCGATGCCTATACGGAGCGATTGGGGCACGGCGGCAGTCCCCTCGACGATACGGGCCACACCCGGATTTCGTAGCACGGGCATAGCCTGCGTTGCCTGCGCCGTTGTTGGAGTGTGAGCAGTGAAAGCAGGAGGAGGGTCAGCCCTTACCTAATGTCCATCCGACAAGGGGGAGGGCATGCCGAGCATGGCGCGGCACCACCGGGGTGGCTGAATCGTACGCACCGTTGCGGATGAAACATTTTGCGCCGCACAAAAGCTGTGCTATCAATACTCCCCAATGAACGCACGCCCCGCCAGTTCCTACTTTTGGTATTACTTTCCGAAGCCACCGGCGGAGGAAGGCATGCGTTCACCCTGAAGAAAGTTCAGACGCATTCCCGAAAGCCGCCAGCGCACCTGGCGGCTTTTTTGTTGCCGCCGCGCTGGGGACCCCCACTTCCAAGGAGTTTCCCCCATGCCCCCGCACACCGATGACCTGCGCATCCGCAAGATCGAACCGTTGACCCCGCCGGCCCAGCTGCTGGCCATGCTGCCCTGTGATGATGAAGCCTCCGACACGGTCAGTGCCTCGCGCGCGGCCCTGCACGAGATCCTGCACGGCCGCGATGACCGTCTGGCGGTGGTGATCGGGCCCTGCTCGATCCACGACCCGGTGGCCGCCATCGAATACGCCCAGCGCCTCAAGCCGCTGCGCGATGCCTACGCCGACGAGCTGGAAATCGTCATGCGCGTGTACTTCGAGAAGCCGCGCACCACGGTGGGCTGGAAGGGCCTGATCAACGACCCGGACCTGGATGGCAGCTTCAACATCAACAAGGGCCTGCGCGTGGCGCGTGGGCTGCTGCGCGACATCAACAAGCTGGGCCTGCCGGCGGGCGTGGAGTTCCTCGATGTGATCTCGCCGCAGTACATCGCCGACCTGGTGGCCTGGGGCGCGATCGGCGCGCGCACCACTGAGAGCCAGGTGCATCGCGAGCTCGCCTCGGGTCTGTCGTGCCCGGTCGGCTTCAAGAACGGCACCGACGGCAACATCAAGATCGCCGCCGATGCGATCGGTGCGGCGTCCAATCCGCACCATTTCCTGTCGGTCACCAAGGAAGGCGGCACCGCCATCGTCGCCACGGCCGGCAATCCGGATTGCCACGTGATCCTGCGCGGCGGCAAGACCCCCAACTACGATGCCACCCATGTGGAGGCGACCAGCCAGACCCTGGCAAAGTCGCACCTGGCCGCGCGCATCATGATCGATGCCAGCCACGCCAACAGCAGCAAGAACCCGGAGAACCAGCCCAAGGTCATCGCCGACATCAACGCGCAGCTGGCCAATGGCGAAGAGCGCATCGTCGGGGTGATGGTGGAAAGCCATCTGGTCGCGGGTCGCCAGGATCTGGTCGAAGGCCAGCCGCTGGTCTACGGCCAGAGCCTCACCGATGGCTGCATTGGCTGGGACAGCTCGCTGGCGGTGCTGGAGAGCCTGGCTGAAGCGGTGCGCGCGCGGCGCGCGGCTCGGGTGAGCAAGGCGGCCTGAGCGGTAGGTGCGCCCGGCACTCGCCGGGCGCATCGATCACGCCCTTGGCACGCATCTTTGACGTGAATCCAAACTCGGGATGGCTGTTGCAGAACGCCATGCTGCCACCAAACTCAGAGGCGTCTGGCGTGTATGCTCCGACTGTCATCGAGATCCGGGGTCGGGATGCGTAACTCCTCAGCTTCCCGGTCGTGAGAATGGATCGTTGTGGGGAGTGTTCATCATGCATCGCACCGCCAGCAGGATCATCAGTGCCCGCGCATCAGCGGCCAGACAGGCACTGATCGACCCTATAGAGGGTAGCGGCCTGAACCGGCGCAAACTCGATCCGGATGCCGTTTGCGCGCATGCGACGGAGGTGCTGGCGGACGCCGTGCACTTCGTTTTGAATCGATCTGAAATGAAGCGCTTCAAGGCATTGCTGACCGCACCGCGTGTGCAGAACGCGCCGCTTCGACGTCTACTGCGTACAGCTGCTCCTTGGGAGCGCTGACGTGTCCTGTTGAGCGTGGCGAGTCCGCATGCGGCTGAGTATTGGCCGTAGGCAATCCAGCGCTGCTCCTGCAGTGCCCGGCAGAGGTGAGGCGAAGGACATCCGGCATGTATCAAATCGGCATCGCATTCGCGCATTCCTCCGATCAGGCCTGTGGATGTGCAGGTCGCATCGAAACCAGCGCCCCATCCATCGAACACGGCGTGGATCGATTCTGGGAGGAACTGCGCCCTGGTTTGCAGCGCCTTGCCGGTCGATTCAACTGGTGCTGGGTCGGCAGGCTTCCAATGGACGTGGAGGGCGGTGCGACCGGCTTCGGGCACGTCAGCAGGCACGTTGTTGAAACACTGAAGGCACTCGTGCACGTGGGCGACGCCGCGGGCCATGAAACGTTCGTGTTCTTCGTTGCGGACTGGCCTGAAGATGATCAATGCCGATACGGGAGCGGGAGTGTCGCGGATCTGGAAGGCTATTTTCGGCTCTTCGGTGACTGGGATGAATGGATCTTCCACGTCGACCGTGATTCCCTCCAGCAGGGGCAGGGAACGCCACTGCTTGTGAGGGTGCGGCAGGACCCGTGAGCACAATGCCGAACGTCCAAACCCTGCCGCCGATCGTTCAGCCCGCCCGCCGCAGTCGCGCCAGCGCCAGATAGATCGCCGGCGTCGTATACAGCGTCAACCACTGGCTGACCAGCAACCCACCCACAATCGCGATCCCCAGCGGCTGGCGCATTTCCCAGCCCTCACCGGTGGCCAGCATCAGCGGCAACGTGCCCAGCAAGGCCGCCACGCTGGTCATCAGGATCGGCCGGAAGCGCAGCCGTGCCGCTTCGCAGATGGCGTCATATGACGACAACCCGCGCTCGCGTTCGGCCGACAGCGCGAAGTCGATCATCAGGATGGTGTTCTTCATCACCACGCCCACCAGCAGGAACAACCCCAGCAGCGAGATCAGGTTCAACTCATTGCCGAACGCCATCAGCGCCAGCAGCGCGCCGATGCCGGCCGAGGGCAGGGTGGAGAGGATCGCGAGTGGCTGCACGAAGCTCTCGTACAACACGCCCAGCACCAGGTACACCGCCACCATCGCGCCGAAGATCAGCCACAGCTGGCGCCCGCGCAGCTTCTCGAAGCCGCCGGCCTCACCACTCAGGCGTGCCTGCACGTGGGTGGGCAGCATGATCTTGGCCATCGCGCCGTCCACGGCCTTCACCGCCTGGTCCAGGGTGACCCCCGGTGCCAGCGCGAACTCGATCCAGACCGAGGCGAACTGCTGGCTGTGGTAAATGCGGTCCGGGGCCATGCCGTATTTCCAGCTGGCAATCGAGGACAGCGGCAGGCGCTGACCGTCCTTGCCGATCACGTGGATCTGCTCCAGCGTGGATGGGTCCTGGGTGTAGCGCGGGTCCAGTTCCATCACCACGCGGTACTGGTTGAGCGTGTCGTACAGGGTGGCCACCTGGCGCTGGCTGAAGGCGTTGTTGAGCACCGAGGCGATCATGCGCATGTCCACGCCCAGCCGGGCGGCGGCATCGCGGTCGATGTCCAGCACCACCTGGCGCATGCCTTCGTCACCCTTGGATTCCACATCCACCAGCTCAGGCAGCCCGCGCAGCGCGTCGGCCACCTTGGGCGCCCACTGGCGCAGCGGTTCCAGCTCGCCGGAGAGCAGCTGGAATTCGTACTGGCCACTGTCGCCGCTGCCCTCCAGCTTGATGTCCTGGTCCACCCACAGGAACAACCCGCCACCGGGAATCTTCGGCAGGTTCGCGCGCAGCCGGTCGATCACCTGCTGGCTGGACACCCGGCGCTCGGCCAGCGGCTTCATCTTGATCATGATGAAGGCGTTGTTGACCCCGCTGCGTCCACCGATGAAGCCGATGATGTCGCTGATCGCCGGGTCGGCCAGCAGCAGCTGGCGGTAGGCATCGATCTTGGGTTGCATCACCTGGAACGACAGCCCGTCATCACCACGCGCGAAGCCGCGCAGCTGCGCGGTGTCCTGCTTGGGCACGATGCCCTTGGGCACCTGCTGGAACAGCCATACGTTCAGGCCGATCACGGCGACGAACAGCAGCAACGGCACCGCCAGCCAGTGCAGCATCCGCCGCAGGCTGCCCACATAGGCATCGCGCAGACGTGCGAACAAGGCATTGCCGGTGCGCTGCAGGCGGTTGCCCGGGCCGGGCCGGGGTTGCCCGAGCAGGCGCGCGCACAGCATCGGGGTCAGGCTCAGCGAGACCAGCAGCGATACGCCCATCGCCGCGACCAGGGTCAGCGAGAACTCGCGGAACAGCTTCTCCACGAAGTCGTCCAGGAACAGGATCGAGACGAACACCACCGCCAGCGCGATGTTCATCGACAGCAGCGTGGCGCCAACCTCACCGGCACCGCGCAGTGCCGCGTCCATCGGCGATGCGCCGTTCTCGCGATGGCGGGCGATGTTCTCCAGCACCACGATGGCATCGTCCACCACCAGCACCGCGGCCACGATCAGCGCCATCAGCGACAACGTGTTGAGCGAGAAGCCGAGCAGCGCGATCACCGCCAGCGCGCCCAGCAGCGAGACCGGAATGGCCAGCGTGGGTACCAGCGCGGCGCGCCAGTGGCCAAGGAAGGCCAGCACCACCAGCACCACCAGGGCGATGGCCAGCAGCAGGGTCAGCTCGGCCTCGCGCAGGGTGGCGCGGATCACCGGCGAGCGGTCCATCACCAGCTGCATGTCGATGCTGGCCGGCAGCAGCGCCTGCAGCGTGTCCATCTGCGCGTTGATCGCATCGACGGTCTGAATGATGTTGGCATCAGGCTGGCGGCTGACGATCAGCAGGACCGCCGCGCGCTGGTTGTGGAAGCCGCTGGCGTAGCGGTCTTCGACGCCTTCGCTGACCGTGGCGACATCGCGCAGATGCACCGGGCGGCCGTCGCGCAGGGCGATGATCAACCCGGCGTACTCGGCCGCACTGCGCAGCTGCAGACTGGCTTCCAGTTGCCACTGCTGCGATGCGCTGGCCACGTTGCCCAGCGGCTTGAGCGCGTTGGCATTGCGGATTGCCGCGGCAACATCGTCCAGCGCGATGCGGTACTGGTTCAGGGCATTGGGGTCGAGCGAGACGCGCACCGCCGGCAACGAACTGCCGCCCACCTGCACCTCACCCACACCAGGAATCTGCGCCAGTTTCTGCGCGATCACGGTGGAGGCAACGTCGTAGATCTGCCCCGGGGAAAGACTGTCCGAGCTCAGCGCCAATGCCAGGATCGGTGCCTGCGATGGATTGACCTTGTTGTACTGGGGCATGCCAGGCATGCCGCTGGGCAGCTGCGCACGCGCGGCATTGATCGCGGCCTGCACGTCGCGCGCGGCGCTGTCCACGTCGCGCCCGAGTTCGAACTTCAGTTCGATCTGGGTCGACCCCTGGGTGCTGGCCGAGTCGATCCGGCTCAGCCCGGGCAGGGTGCCCAGCGCCCGTTCCAGCGGCGTGGCCACGTTGGCGGCCATCGATTCGGGGCTGGCCCCGGGCAGGCTGGCGCTGACATTGATGGCCGGGTAGTCCACCTGCGGCAGCGGTGCCACCGGCAGCATGCGCAGCCCCAGCAGGCCGGCCAGGGTGACCGCCACCGCCAGCAGCAGCGTGGCCACCGGATGCTGCACGAACCAGCCGATCGCCCGCGACAGCGGGCTCACGCGTGCGCCTCGGCCACGTCATCCGCCTGCGGGGCCGGACGGCTGCGGAAGCGGTCGAAGAACAGATAGATCACCGGCGTGGTGAACAGGGTGAGCACCTGGCTGACGATCAGCCCGCCCACCATCACCACGCCCAGCGGCTGGCGCAGCTCTGCACCGGAACCACTGGCGAACATCAGCGGGATCGCGCCGAACAGCGCGGCCAGGGTGGTCATCAGGATCGGCCGGAACCGCAGCAGCGCGGCCTGGTGGATCGCCTGGCGCGGGGCCATGCCGGACTCGCGCTCGGCCTCCAGCGCGAAGTCGATCATCATGATCGCGTTCTTCTTCACCAGCCCGATCAGCAACACGATGCCGATCACGGCGATCAGGTCCAGGCTGCGCCCGCTCAGCAGCAGCGCCAGCAGCGCACCCACGGTGGCCGAGGGCAGCGTGGAGAGAATGGTGATGGGGTGGATGAAGCTCTCATACAGCACGCCCAGCACCAGATACATCACCACCACCGCGGCCAGCACCAGCCACAGCGTGCTCGACAGCGAGGCGCGGAAGGCGTCCGCCGCCCCCTGCAGGCGCAGCTCCACGCCGGTCGGCAAGCCGATCGCCGCACGCGCGCCTTCGATGGCATCCACCGCTTCGCCCAGCGATGCATCCGCGGCGAGGTTGAACGAGAACATCACCGCCGGGAACTGGCCCACATGGTTGATCAACAGGTGGGCCGGGCCCTGCTCGATGCGCGCGATACCGCTCAGCGGCACCTGGCGACCATCCGGGCCGGCCACGTGCAGGCGCGCGATCGCCTCCGGCCCGAAGGCCGCATCCGGGCGTGCTTCCAGCACCACGCGGTACTGGTTGGCCTGGGTGAAGATGGTGGAGATCTGGCGCTGGCCGAAGGCGTCGTACAACGCATCGGCCACCGCCTGCACGGTGATGCCCAGCCGCGCCGCGGCGACCCGGTTGATCAGCACGTGCGCCTGCAGGCCCTGGTCCTGCAGGTCGCTGGCGACATCGGCCAGTGCGGCGGACTGCTGCAGGTGCGCCAGCAGCCTGGGGGTCCACTGCGCCAGCTGGTCGCTGTCCGGGCTGGTCAGGGTGAACTGATACTGGGTGCGGCTGATCCGGTCTTCGATGCCCAGCTCCTGCACCGGCTGCAGGTACAGCTTGATGCCGGGCACATGCGCCACGCGTTGCTGCAGGCGGGCGATGATCACCTGTGCATTGGCATCGCGCTGTGCGTGCGGCTTGAGTTCGATCAGCAGGCGGCCGCTGTTGAGGGTGGCGTTGTTGCCGTCCACGCCGATGAACGAGGACAGGCTGGCGACATCCTCATCGCCCAGCAGCGCATCGGCCAATGCCTGTTGGCGCTGCGCCATGGCCTGGAATGAAATCGACTGAGGTGCTTCGCTGATGCCCTGGATCAGGCCGGCATCCTGCACCGGGAAGAAGCCCTTGGGCACCCACACGTACAGCGCGGCGGTGAGCAGCAGCGTAGCCACGGTGGCGGCAAGCATCAGCGGCTGGCGCTGCAGCACCCAGTGCAGCTGGCGGTCGTAGACCGCCACCACGCGGTCGAACGGGTCACCCTGCTGCGCCGATGCCTGGCCGTCGGCATCGCGACGGGTTGCATGCCCCGCCTTGAGCAGGCGCGCGCACATCATCGGTGTCAGCGTCAGCGAGACCAGCAGGGAGATGCCGATCGCCACCGCCAGCGTGATCGCAAATTCGTGGAACAGCTTGCCGACCACATCGGCCATGAACAGCAGCGGGATCAGCACCGCGATCAGCGACAGGGTCAGCGAGATCAGGGTAAAGCCGATCTGCCTGGCGCCCTTCAATGCGGCCTGCATCGGCGTGGCGCCACGCTCCAGGTGGCGGGCGATGTTCTCCAGCATCACGATCGCGTCGTCGACCACGAAGCCGGTGGCGATGGTCAGCGCCATCAGGGTGAGGTTGTTGAGCGAGAAGCCAGCCAGCAGCATCACCCCGAAGGTGCCCACCAGCGACAGCGGCACGGCGATGCTGGGAATGAGCGTGGCCGGAATATTGCGCAGGAACACGAAGGTGACCATCACCACCAGCGCGATGGCGATCAGCAGTTCGTGCTGCACGCCGCGGATGGAGGCGCGGATCGACTCGGTGCGGTCACTCAGTACCGCCACGTCCACGCCCTTGGGCAGGGAGGCCTGCAGCTGCGGCAGCAGCGCACGGACCTGGTCGACCACGGCGATCACGTTGGCGCCGGGCTGGCGCTGGATGTTGATCAGCACTGCCGGGGTGGTACCCGACCACGCGGCGAGCTGACGGTTCTCGGCACCATCTTCGATGCTGGCCACATCGCCCAGCCGCAGCGGTGCGCCGTCCTTCCAGGTCAGGATCAGCGCGCGGTACTCGGCCACCGAGCGCATCTGGTCGTTGGCATCGAGCATGATCGCGCGGGTCGGGCCGTCGAAGCTGCCCTTGGGCAGGTTGACGTTGGCCGCGCCGATCGCCTCGCGGATGCGTGCCATGCTCAAACCGTTGGCGGCCAGTGCGCTCGGGTTGACCTGGATGCGCACGGCCGGGCGCTGGCCACCGGCCAGGCTGACCAGGCCCACGCCGGGCAGCTGTGACAGGCGCTGCGCCATGCGCGTATCCACCAGGTCGTGCACCTGCGGCAACGACAGCCCCTGCGAGGTGACGGCCAAAGTGAGGATCGGGGTATCGGCGGGATTGACCTTGCGGTACACCGGCGGCACCGGCAGGTCATCGGGCAGGAAGCTGCCTGCGGCATTGATCGCGGCCTGCACCTCCTGTTCGGCCACGCCCAGCGCCACCTCCAGGTTGAACTGCAGGGTGATCACCGAGGCGCCGCCGGAGCTGGTCGAGGACATCTGCTTGAGCCCGGGAATCTGCCCGAGCTGGCGCTCCAGCGGCGCGGTCACCGCACTGGTGGTCACCCCCGGGCTGGCGCCCGGATACAGCGTGGTGATCTGGATGATCGGGTAGTCCACCTGCGGCAGCGCGGCCACCGGCAGCAGCCGGTAGGCCATCACGCCGGACAGCAGCAGCGCCACCATCAGCAGCGTGGTGGCCACCGGGCGTTCGATGAAGGGGCGCGAGAGGTTCATGCGCCGGTCCGCGGCGGGTCCTGCGCCTTGTCGCTGTCGGCCACCACCTCGACCTTGGCGCCATCGCGCAGGCCATCGATGCCTTCCACCACCACCCGCTCACCCGGCGTGAGGCCATCGCGTACCGACACCCGCTCGCCATCGGCCGGGCCCAGCACCACGTTGCGCAGGTGCGAGGTCGCATCGGCCGCGATCACGTACACATAGCTGCCCTTGCTGCCGAACTGCACCGCTGCGTTGGGAATCACCACCGCATCGCTGCTGCTCACCTGCAGGCGGATGTTGACGAACTGGTTGGGGAACAGCGCTTCATCGGCGTTGTCGAACTGCGCACGCAGCTTCAGCGTGCCGGTGGCGGTATCGATGCGGTTGTCCAGGCTGGACAGCACGCCATCGCCCAGTGCCTGCCGTTCTTCGCGATCCCACGCTTCCACGGTCAGCTGCGGGTTCGCGCGCGCGGCGGTGACCACGGCCGGCAGGTCCGGCTCGGGTACGGTGAACAGCACGCTGATCGGGGTGGTCTGGGTGATCGTGGCCAGCGGCTCGGTATCGCCACTGCGCACCAGGTTGCCGACATCGACATTGCGCAGGCCCATGCGCCCGGCGACCGGCGCGGTGATGCGGGTGTACTGCAGCTGCAGGCGCGCTTCGTCCACGGCGGCCTGGTCGGTCTGGCGGCGGCCCTGCAGCTGGCGCACCTTGCTCTGCTGGTCGCTCAGGTCCTGCGCCGAGACGAAGTGCTGGCGCTGCAGCTCGCTGAAGCGCTGCAGTTGGCGCTGCGCGTTTTCCAGTTCGGCCAGGTTCTGCTGCTGGGTGCCCAGCGCCCGCGCCAGCTGCACCTGGAAGGGACGCGGATCGATCTCGGCGATCAAGGCGCCGGCCTGGACGTGCTGGCCCTCGCTGAAGCTCAACCGCAGCAGCTCGCCATCCACGCGGCTGCGCAGGCTCACCGTCTGCAGCGGGGTGACGGTGCCCAGTGCCTTGAGCCGCACCACCAGGTCTTCGCGCACCACCGTGGCTACCCGCACCGGCGTCGCGTTGGCGGCCGGCGCGGCCTCGGCGGCGGGGCCGGGGGCCAGCACGCGCCAAGCAAGAGCGGCAGCGGCCAGCACGGCCACGATCAACAGCGGTTTGGACAGACGGCGGGTACGCGAGGGCGAGGGCGGGGGCAGTGGGGCAGACATGGGGCATCCTGCGCACCCATCCATTGATCGGCGCGTCCATGGGGTGCCGGCCCGTGGGGGCAGGCGAGACGAAGTGGGGATGTCTGGCGGGGCCGCTGGTCGAATGCCGCAGCGTGGCTGGATACCGCCCGGGCGGGCGGGTCGCCATGGTACCCCGCGCGGTTGCCAAAGCTCACATGCCCTTGGTCATGGAGCAGACGCTACGCGGCATTGAACGTTGCGTTCAATGCACCTCGTCGCGATACACGAACTTGGGCATTTCCCATTTGAAGTGGATGGCCAGCAGGCGGAACGCGAAACCACCGCCCAGGCACCACAGCGTGGCCGCATTGAGCGACACCCCCAGCTCGAGCAAGGCCAGGTAGGCCGCACCGGTGAGCAGGGTGATCACCGCATACAGTTCCTTCTGGAAGATCAGCGGCACCTCGTTGCACAGCACGTCGCGCAGCACGCCGCCGAAGGCACCGGTCAACATGCCCGAAATCAGCACGATCGGCGCGGCGTGGCCGGCCTCGCGCGCCACCGCGCAGCCGATCAGGGTGAAACAGATCAGCCCCAGCCCGTCCAGCACCAGGAAGGTGCGGCGGAAGTGGTGCATCCAGCGCGCCACCCAGGTGGCGATCAACGCCGCGCAGATGGTGAAGCCCAGGTACTCCGGGTGCTTCACCCAGCCCAGCGGATAGTGCCCAAGCACGATGTCGCGCAGCGAGCCGCCGCCGAGCGCGGTGACGCAGGCGATGATGACCACGCCGAACAGGTCCATCCGCCGCCGCCCGGCGGACAGCGCGCCGGTCATGGCTTCGGCGGAAATGGCGATGAGGTAGATCAGGGAGAGCAGCATGGGGGGGCTCCGGGCACGGCAAGGCGGGAACGGAAGCACGCACGTGGCACGCCAGCGCCGCAGCACTGTCGTGGGGTGGTCCTCCGGTGCCGCTCCCGCTGTCCTTTTGCCTGAGAGTTCAGTGGCCAGGCCACGTGCCCCTTCGGCGGGTCATTGAAGACCTCTCTCCAGATCGGCGTGCTGGATGCATGGTTGGTGGCGTGTCGTGCCACCGGCCTGAGCGATTATGGGAGCCTGCGCCTTCGGCGGGCGCCAGCGCGGCGCCTCTCTCCTGCATCCGGGGCGGATTCTAACAGCCGCCGGGCTGCTGCCGGGGGATAATCCCGGTATGCCCGCTGAACCCACTCTCTGGTACCTGTACCTGCTGGAATGCCGAAACGGCAGCTACTACGCCGGAATCAGCAACGATGTGGCGGCACGCTTCCAGGCCCACCTGGCCGGTAAAGGCGCGCGCTATACCCGTGCCAACCCGCCGCTGAAGGTGCTGGCGATGCGCGCCTACCCGGACCGCGCCGCAGCCTCGAAGGCCGAATGGCAGCTCAAACGGCAGCCGCGCGGGCGCAAGCTGGCGTGGTTGCAGGCCGTCGAGGAATAGGCCTGCGACTGGTTCGGCGTCGCACGGTAGGCCACACTCGGCCATCACACCGGGAGGGAACCCGCATGTTCGACGGCCAACCACGCTTGCTCACCTTGGCGCGAGCTGCCCGACCCCTCGCGCCTGCGCCCGTGCGGCTGATGTTGATGTTGATGCTGATCATCGGGATGCCAGGTTGCACGGTCGAGCGGCCGCCAGCACTGCGCCACGGCGAGATCGCCAGTGCCGGTACGTTTGCCGTCCGGCACGCGCCCGATGCCATCGCTACGGCGCGGGTAAAGCTCGATCCCGCCAAGGTCCCGGTCGCGCTGAGGACGCTTGTCCCTCTGGCCGAGGACTGGGGCATCGGTGATGACGCGATCCGCGATGCACTTCAGGAACGTGTCAGCCAGGCGGAAAAAGATGCGTTGGCCCAGGCAGTGAATCCGCACAACGCGGCGATCACGGCCTGGCTGGACAGCCTGCCGCCGGCACAGCCGATGAGCGATGAAGCCGCGGCGTTCATGTATATGCAGCTGGGCCTGGTTGAAATGGGGTTGTTCGAGGAACTGCCCTGATCGAGAGTGCACCCGCCGTTCCGGCACTTGCCGGCGACCGGGCAATGGGTTCATCTACCGATTCACGCTCTGGACGACAGCCCACGATGACCACGCTTGCCCTGCTGTTCGCCCTGACCGCCGCGACGACGCCCGCCAGTGTTTCCGGCGCCATCGACCCGACCACGCGTGCGGCGATCGAAGCCACCTGTTTCGATTACGTCGACGGCCAGCTGGAAGGCGACCCGGCGCGCGTGGCGCGTTCGCTGCATCCAGACCTGGCCAAGCGCGCGATCCTGGGTGATACCCCGGACGAGCGCCTCGGCCTGCGCCGCATGTCGAAGGAAGAGCTGGTGTCGCTGACCCGGCAAGGTGCGTTGAAGACGCCCAAGGCGCAGTGGAACCGCAGTTGCACGGTGCTCGACGTGACCGGCAACGCCGCATCGGTACGGCTGGAGACGCCGTGGTTCGTGGACTACTTCCACATGGGCCGCTTCGGCGAGCGCTGGATCATCGTCAACGCACTCTGGTACAGCAAGCCGAAGTAAACGCCGCCGTGGACCCACTTCCGTGCGCATCGCGGTAACGCTAAGCTTGGTCGCGCCCGAAGGGCATACCAGGAGACAGGGACAAGGACAGGCCCGACACACGGGCACGGGACCACCGTGACAGCAGGACCCGCGCGATGTTCGCGCCGCGGCCCGCATGGCAGCAGATGCCTCAATCCGTTTTCATTTTCAGCGCGCTGCCGGCCCGTGCCGGCGGCGTGTGCGCAGACGCGGTGCCCGCACCGGGCCCCCGCAGCGCGACCGGCCCCCATCACCACAGGAAATCGTTTCCCATGTCCTTGAGCATCTTCGACATACATGCACAGCTGACCCAGCACTACGCCGACGACAACAGCGTGCGCGTGGAGCTGATCGAAGGCCTGACCCCGGCGGTCATGGTCGAGCTGGAAGAGTTCGGCGACCTGGACATCATCGTCGCCAGTTCGGGCGAGCAGATCGTGGTGTCCACCATTCTGGTGCCCGCCAGCCAGGTCAAGGACGTGGCCGGTCTCAACGCCGCCTGCATGCGCCTGAACCCGATCAACCCGCTGTCCAACCTGGGCATCACCACCGATGCGCACGGCGTGGAGAACTACGTGGTCTTCGGCGAGCTCTCCACCCGCTCGGGCATCGATGCGATCAACGAAGAAATCCAGGCGCTGGCCGCCAACACCATCGACGCAGTCGAAGCACTGCGCCCCTACTTCGACTGAGACCTGACCCGATGAGTATTTTTGGAAAGCTGGTGACCCTGTTCCGTGGCACCGCGCACGAGGCCGGCGAAAAGATCGTCGACGCCAAGGCGCTGACCATCCTGGACCAGGAGATCCGCGACGCTGCCACCCAGCTGGACCGCTCCAAGGTCGACCTGGCCAAGCTGATGGGCCAGTCCAAGCTGAGCGAGAACGAGATCGGCGCGCGCGACCGCAAGATCGCCGAGTACAGCCGCTACATCGAAGGTGCGCTGGGCAAGGGCGACGAAGCGCTGGCGATGCAGGTGGCCGAGAAGATGGCGCCGCTGGAAACCGAGCAGAACACCGCGCGCGAATCCAAGGGGCACCTGGACCAGAGCATCACCACGCTGCGCGCGACCATCTCCAAGACCGAGTCGCGCCTGAAGCAGATGCGCGCGCAGGTCGACCAGGTCAAGGCAACCGACACCGTGCAGCGTGCCCAGGCCGCGATTGCCGCGCGCCACTCCGGCACCAACAGCAAGATGTCCTCGGCGCTGGGTTCGCTGGAACGCATCAAGGCACGCCAGGCCCAGCAGGGCGCGCAGATGCTGGCCGCCGAAGAACTGGAAACCGATGCCGGCGACGGCGATCTGAACCGCAAGCTGGCCGCCGCCGGCCTGTTGGAGGATTCCTCCAGCGCCGCGGCGGTACTGGCGCGCTTCAAGCAGCCCAAGGCACTGCCACACGCACCGTCGGCACTGCTGCCGGGCACCGTGCCGGTTGCCGATGGCGATGTGCTGGTCGGCGTGATCACCCCCAGCGATCACCAGCGCTGACCCCCGAGGACTGCCATGTTCCTGATCCAGCGCCTGGCCAGCACGTTCCGCCAACACATTCGACGGATCAGCTGGCCGGTGCTGATGGCCGTGCTGGTGCTGCACCTGCTGGCCAGCTGGAGCCTGCTGGCGCTGGCCGGTGAGGACAAGCTCACCGCCTGGCAGTCCTTCCTCTATTTCTACGTCACCACCGCCACCACCATCGGTTTTGGCGACCTGTCCCCGGGCTCCACGGCCGGGCGCTTCATCACCGCGCTGTTCGTGATGCCGTTTGCAGTGGCGACCTTCGCCGCGACCCTGGCCAAATCGAGCAGCGCCCTGCTGGCATTCTGGAAGAGGCACCACATGGGCAAGATGGCGTACGACATGGCCGGCCACGCCGTCCTGGTCGGCTGGCGTGGGGCCGAATCCAACCGGCTGGTCGAGCTGCTGCTCACCGACACCGCCACCGACGACGAAGGCATCGTGATCGTCGCCGCCGGTCTGTCCGAACACCCGTATCCCAACCATGGCCTGGTGCGCTACATCGACGTGCCCAGCTATGCCGATCCCGGCGTGTATGCACGCGCATCGCTGGGCACCGCCGGGCGGGTGCTGGTGTATTGCCCGAACGATGACCAGGCGATCGCTGCCACCCTGGCGGTCGGTTCGCTGGCCCTGGCATGCCCGGTGGTGGCCTATTTCGAATCGGCCCCGCCGGCGCGGCTGGTGCTCACCCACTATCCGTCGATCGAGATCACCCGCCCGCTCACCGCCGACATCATGGCGCGTGCCGCGCAGGATCCCGGCACCTCGGCGCTGACCATGGACATGCTGTGCGCCGGCGACCAGGGCATGACCCACTTCAGCCTGGCCGTTCCCGAGGGCACGCCGCACGTGTTTGCCACCTTGATCGACGCCTTCCGGCAACAGCGCGCCAACCTGCTGGGCTATTGCCCCCAGGGCGGCACGCCGATGCTCAACCCACCCGAATCCACCCCCGTGCGCGCCGGTGATGTGCTGTATTACCTGCGCCACCAGCGCCTGGAACCGGCGCGTGTGTTCGCCGCTGCCACGCCGCGTACCCCCCTGGCGACTGCATGAGCTTCTTCGACAAACTGTTTGGAAAATCACCCGCGCGGCCTGCGATGCCGGTGCGCGATGCCATGACGTTTCCGCTGCCGCTGGGCCTGCGCATCGGCGCACGCATCACCTTCGACCGCACCATGTACCAGGTGGCCCCCGACGCGATGCTGGGCGAGTTGCCGGAGGGCTACCAGGGCATTCCCTGCATCGGCCAGATCGACCTGGGCGACGGCACCGTGCAGCACCGCTGCTACGTGGACGACGATGCCTACCTGATGGTGCAGACCGTCGGCGGCGATGTGGATGGGCTGATGGGCTTCAGCTTCGCCGAGACCGTCAACCCGCCCAACAAACAGGCCTTCCAGGACTTCATCCTGGGCCACGATCATCTTGGCGCGGCGGAGATCGAGTACGCCGGCAAACGCTGGCAGCGGCAGATCAACACCACTGCCAGCGGCCGCATTCCGCCGATGGTGTTCGATGAAACCCTCTACCGCTACGCACCGGCGCGCAAGGATGGCGACCTGACCCACTACGCCATGATGTACCAGCGCCACGTCGCCGAGCTGCACCGCGAGGAGTTCCTGCTGGTCACCGCCGAAGACAGCGGTCCCACCGAGTTCTGCATCACCTATGCGGTGGGCGTGGACCTCACCGTGGAAGACTTTCAGATCACCTGATCCGCGTTCCACCCCTCCCAACCCGCAAGGACTCACATGCAGTACGTCATCAACGGACAATCCTTCCTCGCGTTCTGCGCCTTCGCCGGCGTGGGCCTGCTGATCCTGCTGCTGGCCATCACCGTGGTGACGCTGGTGACTCCGCACAAGGAAATCACCCTGATCCGCCAGGGCAACAAGGCCGCCGGCATCGGCATGGCCGGTGCGATGGTGGGCCTGGCGCTGCCGCTCAACGCGGTGATCAGCAATTCGGTGTCGCTGCTGGATGCGGCCATCTGGGGCGGTATCGCCGCGGTGATGCAGCTGCTGGCCTTCGGCATTTCGCGCGCGGTCATCACCCGCCGTGGCCCGGACCAGATCGATGCCGGCAATGAAGCGGCCGGTTGGTTCTCCGCGGGCGTGGCCATTGCGGTGGGCCTGGTCAATTCCGCCGCGATGGTCCCGTAAGGAGCCGCCGATGAAGAAGCGTTCCTCCCACCTGCGCCTGACCCTGATGGTGGCCGCTGCACCGGCCGTGCTCCTGCTCAGTGGCTGCGAAGAGCCGGCCAACACCGGGCTGGTGCTGCAGACCGAATCGCAATGCGATTTCCAGACCGACGTGCCCAAGGAGCAGTGCCACGCCGGCTACCAGAAGGCGGTGGCCGAGCATCAGCGCGTGGCGCCGCAGTTTGCCGACCGCAACCAGTGCAACGATCAGTTCGGCGCCTGCACCGAAGTGCGCAGCGAGCAGGGCCAGGTGAACTGGATCCCGCCCATGACCGGCTTCCTGCTGGGCTACGCGGCCAGCAACCTGATCGATGGGGCCTCGCGCGGGCGCACCGACTGCCAGCGCTACCCGGATGCGCAGGGCTGCAACCGCAGCGGTTCCGGCGGTGGCGTGTACCGCACCGTGGGCGGCAGTTCCCCGCTGTATCGCGACTACCGCACCGGTGAGTACCGCCGCCCCAATGGCGATGCCACCACCGACCGCGCCGGTCGGGTGTACGGCGATGTCGGCAAGGCCACCGTGCCGGCCCGTGCGGTCAGCGTGTCGCGCTCCGGGTTTGGCTCCTCGTCGTCGGCGCGCAGCAGCTTCAGCAGTTCGCGCAGCAGCTCACGCAGCAGCTTCGGCGGCTGAGCCCGTCATGTACACGTCCCCGGCAGCCGCCGGGGCGTTTTTCCGTTGTCCGCAGGCCTGCATTCCGTGAAGCGAATCCTGATCGACGAGCGCCCCGACTGGCGCGAACAGGCCGAAGGCCTGGGCTTCCATTTCCACACCATTGACGGTGAACGCTACTGGGACGAGTCGGCGTACTACGCGTTCTCGCTCGAACAGATCGAGCAGGACCTGGAGGCGCCCACCGAAGCCTTGCACGACATGGCACTGGGCCTGGTGTCGGAGGTGGTGGCCTCGGAAGCTCTGTTGACCCGGCTCAACATCCCCGCCCAGTACTGGGACTGGATCGCCGACTCCTGGCGCCGCCGCGACCCGCACCTGTACGCGCGCATGGACCTGAGCTATGCCGGCCACGGCCCGGCCAAGCTGCTGGAACTGCAGTACGACACCCCGACCTCGCTGTACGAGGGCGCCTACTTCCAATGGTTGTGGCTGGAAGACCAGGTCCGCGCCGGGCGCCTGCCGGCCAATGCCGACCAGTACAACAGCATCCAGGAAAAACTGATCGAGGCGCTGGCCACCCTGGCCCAGCAGCAGTTGATCGGCCCGACCCTGCACTGCGCCGCGGTACGCGAATCGGAAGAAGACCGGGCCACGGTGCGCTACTTGCGCGATTGTGCGCACCAGGCCGGCATCACCACCCGCGAGGTGGTGATCGAAGACATCGGCCTGTCGCGCGACGGGTGGTTCACCGATGACCAGGACAACGTGATCCAGACACTGTTCAAGCTCTATCCGCTGGAGTTCATGATGGAGGAGCGCTACGGGCCTGCGCTGACCTCGCGCCAGCTGCAGCTGATCGAGCCGGCGTGGAAGGCAGTGCTCAGCAACAAGGGCGTGCTGGCCCTGCTGTGGGAACGCCACAACGGCCACCCGAACCTGCTGCCGGCGCATTTCGCCGAGCCCGGTGCAACGCCGGCCCCGGGCTGGGTACGCAAGCCGCTGCTGTCGCGCGAGGGGGCCAACATCAGCATCGCCACCCCGCAGGGTGAGCTGATCCAGACCGACGGTCCCTACGACGATGGCCCCTGCATCGTGCAGGCCTACCATCCGCTGCCGTGCTTCGACGGCAACTACCCGCTGGTCGGGTCCTGGGTGATCGGCGATACCGCCGCGGGCATCGGCATCCGCGAAGATGCCAGCCTGATCACGCAGAACACTTCACGCTTCGTGCCGCACGCGATCGTGTGAGGCGGCTCGGGCATGCGCCGACAGGTCAGGGATCGACCTGGCGGGGCAGCTTCGGCCGCCGATCCTCCTGATCGTCGCCGAAGATGATCCGCGCGCTGCGCTGGTAGCTCCAATACGCCACCGCCCAGTTGAGCAGCACCACCAGGCGGTTGCGGAAGCCGATCAGGAAGAACACGTGCGCGGCCAGCCAGAACCACCAGGCTAGCACGCCGGACAACTGCAGCCGGCCCAGGTGCACGATGGCGGCCATGCGTCCGATCGTGGCCAGGTTGCCGAAGTCCTGGTACTTGAACGGCCCCGGTGCCGGCTTGCCGCCCAGGCGTGCCTGCAGCACGGTGGCCACGTACTTGCCCATCTGCTTGGCGGCCGGTGCCACACCGGGCACCGGTCGGCCATCGGCCTGCTGCAGCGCGGCCAGATCGCCGGCCACGAAGATCTCCGGATGCCCGTCCACGGTGAGGTCCGGTTGCACCACGACGCGTCCGGCGCGGTCCAGCGGCACCTCCAGCGTGCGCGCCAGCGGCGAGGCGGCCACGCCGGCGGCCCACACCACGGTGCGCGCGGGCACGAACTGGTCGCCGAGCTGGAAACCGTTGCTGTCGATGTGGCTGACCGGGGTACCGGTGAGCACTTCCACGCCCAGCTTCTCCAGCTGGCGGCGCGCCTTCAGCGACAGCACTTCCGGAAAGGTCGACAACACGCGTGGGCCCGCTTCCACCAGCCGCACCTTGGCGCTGGCCGGGTCGATGTGGCGGAACTCGTTGCGCAGCGTATGCCGGGCGATTTCGGCCAGGGTGCCGGCCAGCTCCACCCCGGTGGGGCCGCCCCCGACCACCGCGAAACTCAGCCAGGCCGCCTTGCGCTCCGGGTCGGGTTCGGCCTCGGCGCGCTCGAAGGCCAGCAGCAGCTTGCGGCGCAGGGCGATGGCATCGTCCAGCGTCTTCAGACCGGGCGCATCGGCGGCCCATTCGTCGTGGCCGAAGTAGGCATGGGTGGCCCCGGTGCACAGCATCAGGGTGTCGTAGCCGAGCGGGCTGCCGTCGGCGAAGGTGATCTGCCGGGCCGCCTTGTCGATCGCGGTCACCTCGCCCAGGCGCACTTCGACATTGCGCTGGTGGCCGAGGATATGCCGCAGCGGCGCGGCGATGTCCGGCGCCGACAATCCCGCCGTGGCCACCTGGTAGAGCAGCGGCTGGAACAGATGGTGGTTGCGGCGGTCCACCAGGGTGATGCGCATGCGCGCGCCGGCCAGTGCACGGGTGGCCCACAGGCCGGCGAAACCGCCGCCGATGATGACCAGATGGGGCACGGACTCGCGGGTCATGCACTCACTCCTTGGCAGGGGCCGGCCGTCCGGCCCCATGGGATCGTTGTGGACGCGACACATGGTCGCACGTGAAGCATCGTGTTCACGTGGATGTTCGATACTGGGTTCAGGGGCCGTCACAGTTGCCCGGCGGCCTGTCCAGAACCTGCACGGGAGATCGAAATGTCCGAACCGGAAAAGCGCATCGCGCTGCTGATCGATGCCGACAACGCACCGTCCTCCAAGATCGATGTGGTGCTCGCCGAAGTGGCACGCTATGGCGTGGCCAACGTGCGTCGCGCCTACGGCAACTGGAAGAGCCCGCGGCTGAAAGGCTGGGAATCGGTGCTGCACGAATACGCGATCCGCCCGATCCAGCAGTTCGCCTACAGCCGCGGCAAGAACGCCTCGGACATGGCCATGGTGATCGATGCGATGGACATGCTGTACGCACGCAACCTGGACGGTTTCGCGATCGTCTCCAGCGATGCGGATTTCACGCCGCTGGTGATGCGCCTGCTCACCGACGGGGTCAAGGTGTATGGCTTCGGCGAGAAGAAAACCCCTGAGCCCTTCGTCAACGCCTGCTCCAAGTTCACCTACCTCGAAGCGCTGGGGCAGGGCCATGCGGCGGACCCGGAGGTGGAGCAGGACAGCGAGGAAACCCGTCCGCGCAAGAGCGGCCCGGAGCTGCGCAACGATACCCGGCTGGTGCAGATGCTGCGCCGCGCGGTGGCCTCGGCCGAGGCCGAAGATGGCTGGTCGCACCTGGGCCCGGTGGGCAGCCAGATCGGCAACCAGGCCTCGTTCGACTCACGCAATTATGGCTACGCCAAACTCAGCGAACTGCTGGCGGCCACCGGCCTGTTTGAGATGAAGAAGGACGGCAAGTCGACCTACGTGCGTGCGTTGCCGAAGAAGAGCGCGACCAAGCCGGCCAAGTGAGAGTGCGAAGGTGACGCGCGCAACGTCGATGGGCGTATCGTAGCCGCACCGCGCGGGCCGGTGCACCGCGCTTCTTCCGCAACAGGAATCTGACCATGCTGAAAATCTGGGGCCGACACAATTCCAGCAACGTGCGCAAGGTGCTGTGGTGCGCCGAGGAAATTGGCGTGCCGTACCAGTCGATCCAGGTCGGCGGGGCCTTTGGTGGCACCCAGTCGGCGGAGTATCGCGCGATGAATCCCAACGGGCTGGTCCCGGTGATCGAAGACCATGGCCTGCCGCTGTGGGAGTCCAATACGATCGTGCGTTACCTGGCGGCGCGCTATGCGCTGGGCACGCTGTACCCCGAAGACGTGGTGGCCCGCGCGCAGTCGGAAAAGTGGATGGACTGGACCACCTCGGCCTTCGCCGGTGTCTTCCGCGATCTGTTCTGGGGCACCTTGCGTACCGCACCGGCCGATCGCGATGAAGCACGCATCGCCACGGCGCTGGTGCGTTCGGGCGAACTGCTGGCGATGGCCGATGCGGCCCTCGCACAGCAGCCGTGGCTGTCCGGCGATGTCTTCGCGATGGGCGACATCCCGCTCGGGGCCTTCATCTACGCCTGGTTCGAAATGCCGATCCAGCGCCCCGAACTGCCGCACCTGGCCGCCTGGTACGAACGCCTCAAACAGCGCCCGGCCTACCAGCGCGCGGTGATGACGGCATTGACCTGAAGTGCGCGCCCAACGGCGCTGTGTCGCAGTGAACTGACCTCTGCCTGGAGATCAGCCCCCTTCGTGTTGAAGGGGGGCGCCGAAGGCGCGGGGTTGAGGTGGAATGCACACCCAACGGAGCTGTGCTGAGGCGCCAGCCTCAGTACAGATCCGTTGGATCGACATCGAGCGACCAGCGCACCTTGCGCGCCTGCGGCAGCCCGGGAATCTGCGGCGTGATCAGATCGAGCACGCCGTGCAGCGGCCGTCGCGAGGGGGCCGACAACAGCAGCTGCGTGCGCTGGTAGCCGGCGCGACGCGGCATCGGTGCCGGCATCGGGCCATAGCGCTCCACCGCCGCCGCCTCGGGAATCAGCGCGCGCACCGCGCTCAACATCGCATTGGCATGCTCCACCTGCTGCGCTTCGGCGCGCAGCAGCGCCAGGTGCGCGAACGGTGGGAAGCCGGCCGCTTCACGCTGCTCCAGCTCGGCCTCGGCGAAGGCGTGGTAGCCGCCGTTGACCAGAGTTTCCAGCAGCGGATGGCCGGGATGGTGGGTCTGCAGCCAGACCTCGCCGGCACTGGCGGCGCGCCCGGCGCGGCCGGCCACCTGGATCAACTGCTGGGCGAGTTTCTCGCTGGCCCGGAAGTCGGCCGAGAACAGGCCTTCGTCGATGCCGACCACCACCACCAGGGTCAGCTTGGGCAGGTCGTGGCCCTTGGCCAGAATCTGCGTGCCAACCAGGATCCCGGCGCGGTCGCCCAGCGTGGCCAGCTGGGTTTCCAGTGCATCGCGCCGGTTGGTGGTGCCGCGGTCGATGCGGATCACCGGTACGTCCGGGAACGCCTCCACCAGGTGTTCTTCCAGTCGCTCGGTGCCGATCCCCTGCGGCTGCAGCGCCAGGCTGCCGCAGTCGGGGCAGGCCATCGGCGCCGGTTGGCGCGCACCACAGTGGTGGCACTGCAGGCGACGGCCACCGGCATGCACCGTCATCGGCGCATCGCAGCGCTGGCACGGCGCGGTCCAGCCGCAGTCATGGCACAGCAGCACCGGCGCGTAACCACGGCGGTTCTTGAACACCAGTACCTGGTGGCCGTCCTGCAGATGCTGGGTGATGCCCTGTAAAACTTCTGGTGACAGCCCATCGCGCAGCGGGCGCTTGCGCACGTCCAGCACGCGTACCCGCGGCGGCCGCGCGTTGCCGGCGCGCTGCTTCAGGCGCAGGTGGGTGTAGCGGCCGGCGCGCGCGTTGTGCAGCGATTCCAGCGAGGGTGTGGCACTGCCCAGCACCACCGGCACCGACAACGCTTTGGCCCGCACCAGGGCGAAGTCGCGCGCGTGGTAACGGATGCCGTCCTGCTGCTTGTAACTGCCGTCGTGTTCTTCATCGACCACGATCAGCCCGGCGTTCGGCAGCGGGGTGAAGATCGCCGAGCGTGTGCCCACGATCACCTGCGCCTCGCCGCGCGCGGCGGCCGCCCACACCCGTGCGCGCTCGTTGTCGTTCAAGCCCGAATGCAGCACATGTACGGGAATGCCGAGGCGGCTGCGGAAGCGCGACAGGGTCTGCGGGGTCAGGCCGATTTCCGGCACCAGCACCAGCGCCTGCTTGCCGCGTGCCAGGCACGCCAAGATCGCCTGCAGATAGACCTCGGTCTTGCCACTGCCGGTGACACCGTCGAGCAGGAAGGTGGCGAAGCCGTCGACGGCGGTGATCGCGTGGATCGCCTCGGCCTGTTCCGGGTTCGGCTGCGGGCCGGTGCCGGTAGTGGCCACCGCGGCCTGGTGCGGCAGTGCGACGCGCTCGACCAGGCCGCGCTTGGCCAGCGCACGCGCGGCGCTGCGCCAGTCGTCCAGGGCGGCATCGAGGTGATCCTCGTCGCGCACGCCGTCGGCCAGCAGCGTGGCCAGCCGTTGCGGGCGGGTGCCGTCGCGCAGCCGCGGTGAGGGTGCGTGCCCGGCGGCGGTCAGCTGCCAGCCCCAGCGGTGGGTATCGGGCAGCGGCTCGCCGCGGCGCAGCGGGGCGGGCAGGGCGGTGCTGACCACCTCGCCGAGCGGGGCATGGGTGTAGCGGGCCAGCCAGTGCAGCGAGCGCCATAGCTCGCCCTCCAGCAGCGGCGCGGCATCCACCCAGTCCAGCGCGCTGCGCAGGGTGCCGCCGTCGGCGACGGTGCCGATGGCGGCCACCACCCCGACAAGCTCACGTGAACCGAACGGCACCCGCACCCGGCGCCCGACCATGCCGGCGTGAACGGGCTCGCCGGCGGGCGGGGCGTAGTCGAACCACTGCGGCAGGGGCACGGGCAGGGCAACCTGCACGGTGGCCACGTTCAACGCGGGCGCAGGGCCGGGGGTGAGGGACAGCGGCGGGGCCGGTTTGGAGCTGGGCATCGTGCCAGTGTAGCGGGCCGGTCAAGCCGGTTTACCGGGGTAGGCATCGGCAGTTGCGTGGATCCTTGAATCATAAATAGGAGCTAAATATCGGTGTTGATTGGAGATTCAGGCTTATCCACATCTTCTGTGGATAAGTCTGTGTGCCAGTGTCGATTGCCGGGCTGTGGGTCAGGGAGTTCCGACCTCTCGATCAACTTGGTCAAAAAATCGCCACACAACAATAATCAATAAAAACAACAACATAACTGTGAAACAAAGCTGAAACACAGCATGGAGCGCCCTTACCCCCTGTTCCAGGCGGGTTTTTCTTGATGCTGTGCACAACCTGCGGCCCCGGTTGCCCCTACGCCAGGGCACGGTCTTCACACGCGACCTACATCGGCACGCCCGTGCGCCGACGCAATCGCTATCATTTCCGTCAATTGATGGAGTTGCTATGACGGCTGCGACCGCCCCCGTTTCCTCTACCGCAGCCGGCGCGCTGTCTGCTTTCCTGCGTGGCGTCGAACGCCGCGCGCTGGTCGTGGCCGAGCTGCAGTGCGGCGACCCGACCGTGGCCGAACAGGCCCTGGTGGCGGTGATGCGTGCCTTCGCCGGGATCGCCAGCGACGTGCCGATGGCGCAATGGCCGGACCGCTTCTGGATCCTGCTGGCGCACCGCAACCCGATCCGCCTGCCCAGCGGCGGCCACTGGTCGCCCGAGCTGGCCCACCTGCAGGCGCTGCCCGCGCCGGCCCGGCTGGCCCTGCTGCTGCGCATCGGCGGCGGGTTGGACGAAGCCGCGGCGGCGCAGATCCTGGACATGCCGGTGGCCGACTACCAGCAGGCGCTGGGCGAGGCCTGCCCGCGTGACACTCAGGGGCATCCTGATGCCTCGGCCTGGCGCGAGCTGGCCGAACAGGTGCAGGGCCGCCTGCGTGACCTGCCCGCCGCGCGCCTGCAGCGCCTGCATCAGCCGGCACCGTCCCCCGCAGGCACTGCGTCCGACGCGGCCTCCTGGCGCACCCCGAACAACGCCGAGGCGCGCAGCGCGCGTCCCCGCAGCCGTCGGCAGGGCCGTCGCTGGCCGTGGCGTGGCCTGTTGATCGTGGTGGTCACCGTCGGCGTGCTGCTGGGCGGTGCGGCATGGTGGAAGCACGTCCGCAACAGCCCGGATCCGGCAGCCAGCGTCCCGGATGGCGCGGTTGCCGAGGCCGGGCCGGTCACCGTGGAGGCGCTGCCGGCCGACGACCTACCGGTCACCGCGTCGGCCGACGCCGCACATGCCGCCAGCGATGCGGCGATGCTGGCTGATCCGGCACTGCCGCTGGCGCGCGATGCGGACCTGTATGCCTGGTTCGCCGCGGGCGGGCCGGTGCCGGTGGACGAATCGCAGCCGCAGCCCAGCCGCCCGGAACCGGCCACCGCCGGCCTGGAGACCACCGCTGATGAGTAAGTCGATCCTGAAGGTCGGTCTGGGCTTCGGCCTCGCCCTGGCGTTGTCAGCGCAGGCAAGCCCCGGCCAGGTGGCGCTGCCGCTGCCGGCGCTGCCCCCCGCGCCGACGCCGACCACCACCCCGGCCATCCCGACCGCGCTGGACCCGGCCCAGCTGCGCGAGCTGCGCAGCCGCTATGCGGCCTGGCAGGCGCTGCCGGATGCCGAGCGCGCCCGCGTCACCGAGGCGGCACGCCGCATCGCCGCGCTGCCGCCGGCCCAGCAGCAGGCCCTGCGCGAGCGTTTCGCCCAGCAGGACCAGCGCTTCCGCGATGGCTGGCTGCTCGGCCCGCAGCTGGGCCAGGCATTCCCGAAACTACAGGGGCTGTTCGGCTATCTGCCGGCCGAGCAGCGCGAACCGGCGCTGGCGATCCTGCGCCAGCTCAGCGTCGACCAGCTGGCCCAGCTGACCCTGGTCGCCCAGCGCACGCCGCCGCAGGAACGTGACACGGTCCGCGCACAGTTCCTGGCGCTGGCCCCGGGCGGGCGCGATGCGTGGTTGAAGCAGCACGTCGGGCATTGATCGCTCCCCTGGAGTGATCGGTCGCCACGCGGTGTCGCATTTACCCGCCATCGTGGGTTTTGTCACGCCGCGCGCGTAAGATGGCGGGCCGCAACCCGGTGCCTGTGCCCTCCGCGCGCTGCCGTAGTTGCCGTCCGTGATCCCCATGTCCCTTGCTTCCTCCACGCCGCGCCTCTCCCAGGAAGTGCGCGCCACCGGTCTGCTCGCGCTGCCGCTGGTTCTCGGCCACGTGTCCACGGGCCTGATTTCGTTTGTCGACAACGTCATCGCCGGCCACCACGGCACCGATACGCTGGCCGCGGTCACCATCGGTACGGCCCTGCTGTGGCTGCCGATGCTGATCCCGATCGGCACCCTGATCTCGCTCACCGCCTCGGTCTCGCAGCTGCATGGCGCGGGCCGCGAGCGCGAGATCGGCCCGCTGTTCCGCCAGGCCCTGTGGCTGGCGCTGGGCCTGGGCCTGATCATGTTCACCTTCCTCACGGTGGTGCCGCCGCTGCTGCCGGCGTTCGGCATCGCCCCGGACATCGTGCCGGGCGCTACCGCGTTCCTGCATGCGGTGCGCTGGGGTGGCCCGGCGCTGACCCTGTACTTCTGCATGCGCTACCTCAGCGAGGGCATGCACTGGACGCTGCCGACCATGATCCTGGGCTTCGGCGGCCTGCTGGTGCTGGCGCCGCTGGGCTACATCCTCTGCTACGGCAAGCTTGGTTTCCCGGAACTGGGCGCCGAAGGGCTGGGCATCGCCTCGGCCATCATGATGTGGGTGCAGGCGCTGTGCTTTGCCGGCTACCTGTGGAAGACCAAGCGTTTCGCCCACCTGCAGCTGTTCTCGCACTTCGAGGCGCCGCGCTGGTCGGCGATCTGGGACCTGCTGCGGACCGGCCTGCCGATCGGCATCACCGTGCTGATGGAGGGCGGGCTGTTCATCGTCACCGCGCTGCTGATCGGTCGCCTCGGTGCCACCGATGCGGCCTCCCACCAGATCGCGATCAACGTGGCGCAGCTGTGCTTCATGATCCCCATGGGCGTGGCCGAAGCCACCACCGTGCGGGTCGGCCATGCGGTCGGCAGCGGCAATGGGCTGGGCGTACGCCGCGCGGCGATTGCCGGGCTGCTGATCATCCTGGGCACGCAGACGTTGTCGGCGCTGGTGCTGCTGCTGGGCCACGATGCGATCGTCGGGGTCTACACGGCCGACCTGAAGGTGGCCGCGCTGGCCTCGACGCTGTTGCTGTACGCGGCGGCGTTCCAGTTCCCCGATGGCATCCAGGTGCTGTCGGCCGGCGCGCTGCGCGGGCTCAAGGACACCCGGGTGCCGATGTTCATCGCCATGTTCTCGTACTGGGGCCTGGGCATGCCGCTCGGCGCCGGGCTGGGGCTGGGGCTGGGCATGGGCCCGCAGGGCATGTGGCTGGGGCTGATCCTGGGCCTGACCGCCGCGGCGATCCTGATGGCGTGGCGTCTGCGTGTCAGCAGCCGCCGCGCTGGGGCGGTTTCGGCGACCGCTGCCTGACGACCCCCTGACTTGTGTCCGATGCCGGCCAGCCCGGCACCGGCTATGCTGATAACACGGCAAGAAGCCAACTGGAGTTTTCCCCATGAACCAACCCGCGCGTCGCAATCCCGTCGCCAGCTTCTTCATCGGGCTGTGGGATGTGATGAACTTTACCCGCCGGCTGATCCTCAATCTGCTGTTCTTCGGCCTGATGTTCCTGATCCTGGTGCTGTTCGTCGTCGCCATGGGCAAGGGCGCCAGCAGCGGCAAGTCGCTGCAGGACCGCACCACTCTGGTGATCGCGCCGGAAGGCCGCCTGGTCGAGCAGTTCAGCGCCGATCCGGTCAGCCGCGCGCTGGCCAAGGCGATCGGTGACAACGGTGCCGAGGAGATCCAGCTGCGCGATCTGATCCGCGCCATCGAAGCCGCACGCGATGACAAGAAGATCGAACGCGTGGTGCTGCAGCTGGACAAGCTGCAGCCGAGCGGTTTCGCCTCGATGCGCGAAGTGGCCACCGCCCTGCAGGCGCTGCGCGCCTCGGGCAAGCAGGTGGTTGCCTTCAGCGAAAACATGAGCCAGTCGCAGTACCTGCTGGCCGCGCAGGCCAACGAGGTCTATCTGGACCCGATGGGCGGCGTGGTGCTGGAAGGCCTCGGCCGTTACCGCCAGTACTTCCGCACCGGCCTGCAGGACAAGCTGGGCGTGGACGTGCACCTGTTCAAGGTGGGCGAATACAAGTCCGCTGCCGAGCCGTACGTGCTCGACGCCGCCTCGGCGCAGGCCAAGGAAGCGGACCTGTTCTGGATGAACGATGTGTGGCAGCGCTACCTGGGCGATATTGCCAAGGCCCGCAAGCTCGACGCCGCACAGCTGGCCGCCGGCATCGACACGCTGCCCGAAGGCGTGGCTGCGGCCGGTGGCGACCTGGCCAAGTTCGCCCTGCAGCAGAAGCTGGTGGACGGCCTGAAGACCCGCGAGGAAGTGGAAGATCTGCTGACCGAGCGTGGCGTGGCCGACGAAGACGCCGACGGCGGCTTCCGTAGCGTCAACCTGGATGCCTACCTGTCGCAGCTGGACGCACGTCGTTCGCCGGTGGATTCGCGTCCGCAGGTGGCGGTGATCGTGGCGGCTGGCGAAATCGCCGGTGGCGACCTGCCGGCCGGTCGCGTCGGTGGCGAATCGACCTCGGCGCTGCTGCGTGAGGCGCGCGAGGACAAGGACGTGAAGGCCGTGGTGCTGCGCGTGGATTCGCCCGGCGGCGAAGTGTTCGCCTCCGAGCAGATCCGTCGCGAAGTGGTTGCGCTGAAGGCCGCCGGCAAGCCGGTGGTGGTGTCGATGGGCGATCTGGCCGCATCCGGTGGTTACTGGATCAGCATGAATGCCGACCGCATCTATGCCGACCCGTCGACCATCACCGGTTCGATCGGCATCTTCGGCATGATCCCGAACGTGGCCCGCTCGCTGGACAAGATCGGCGTGCATACCGACGGCGTGGGCACCACCCGGTTCGCCGGTGCGTTCGACATCACCCGTCCGATGGACCCGGCCGTGGGCCAGGTGATCCAGTCGGTGATCAACAAGGGCTACGCCGATTTCACCGGCAAGGTCGCCGACGCGCGCAACAAGCCGGTCGAAGCGGTCGACGAAGTCGCCCGCGGCCGTGTCTGGAGCGGTGCGCAGGCCAAGGAACGTGGCCTGGTCGATGAGTTCGGTGGACTCAAGGCCGCCGTTGCCGACGCCGCTACCCGCGCCAAGCTGGGCGGCGTGGACAAGGTCCGCGTGCGCTACATCGAGAAGGGCGCCACGCCGTTCGCACAGTTCCTCGGCGGCTTCGCCGGCAGCCGTGCCGGTGCCTGGATGCTGGGGGAATCGGGTATGGCGCGGTTGATGCTGGCGCGTTCGATGCCGGAGCTGGACACCCAGCTGCGCTTCGTCGAAGACGCCGCGCGCGATCCGCGCAGCAGCGCCCCGGTCAAGGCCCTGGCGTACTGCTTCTGCGGATTCTGATGCGGTAGACCACGCCCCTGCGTCGTGGTCATCCATGATCGACACGCGACATGAAAAAGCCCGGCGAATGCCGGGCTTTTTTTGTGGATGCACTGCCGCGTCGGTCAGGGGGTCTTGGCGTCGCCGGTTCCCGCGTCATCGGCGGCACGCGTGTCCGGCGCTTTTTCCAGCATCTCGCGCGCGGCCTTGGCCTTGTCCAGCGGCTGCTGCATCGCATCGCGCAGCGCACCGGCCTGTGGCTCCGGCGGTTTGTCCGGCGCCGGTGGCACCGGGCGATTGCAGCCGGCCAGCACCAGCAGCGCGGCCAGGGGCAGGACAACACGGATGATCATGGCAACCTCACTGCTGCACCAGGGAAGCGCAGTGTCGCACCGCCGTCACGGCCGGTGTGTGATGGCGTCTGCAGCAGTGGGCGTCCACCGCCGAGGCGCTGCGTTATCCTGAGCACAGCGCGTGGCAAGGTGCCGCCCGCAGGTACCACGGGGCCATGGCCCCCACGCAGGAGAAGCATGTGAGCGCGCATCGTTGGCGACTGGACGGACAGACCGCATTGATCACCGGCGCCAGTGCCGGCATCGGCCTGGCCATCGCGCGGGAACTGCTGGGCTTCGGCGCGGACCTGTTGATCGTCGGCCGCGATGCCGACGCGCTGGAGATGGCCCGGGATGAACTCGCCGACGCCTTCCCCGACCGCGAGATCCACGGCCTTTCCGCGGATGTCTCCGATGACGAGGACCGCCGCGAAATCCTCGATTGGGTCGAGGACCACAGCGATGGGCTGCACCTGCTGATCAACAACGCCGGCAGCAACATCACCAAGCCGGCCACCGAGTACACCGAAGACGAATGGCGCGGCATCTTCGAAACCAACCTGTTCTCGGCCTTTGAATTGTCGCGCTACGCGCACCCGCTGCTGGCCCGCCACGCGGCTTCGGCCATCGTCAACGTCGGCAGCGTGTCCGGGCTCACTCACGTGCGCAGCGGAGCGGTGTACGGCATGACCAAGGCGGCGATGCACCAGATGACCCGCAACCTGGCGGTGGAGTGGGCCGAGGACGGTATCCGGGTCAACGCGGTGGCACCGTGGTACATCCGCACCCGTCGCACCTCCGGCCCGTTGTCCGACCCGGACTACTACGAGGAAGTGATCGACCGCACCCCGATGCGCCGTATTGGCGAGCCCGAGGAAGTGGCCGCGGCGGTGGGCTTCCTGTGCCTGCCCGCGTCCAGCTACGTCACCGGCGAGTGCATCGCGGTGGACGGCGGTTTCCTGCGCTACGGGTTCTGAGCGGCACGCCACGCGGCGCGCCGCGGGGGGGTCATTCCGGCACCGCGCAGTCACTGCCGGCCAGCAGCGCCTGCAGGCGTTCGCGCTCGGCCACGGCAGCGGCCTGGTTGTCCGGCGTGGCAAAGCGCTCGCGTCCGCGCGCATCGCGGAAACGCTGCTGCCAGCTGGCGCAGCGCTGCGCGTCGGCAATCGGCGCACAGTCGTCGCGGATCACTTCACAACTGGCGGCATTGAGCGGGGTGTTGCCACCCAGGCCGGACACCTGCAGCAGCACGCAATGTGGCGGCGCCGGTTCCAGCTCGTGCAGGAAGCGGCTGCCATCGGCGGACTGACACTGGTAGATCGCCGGCAGCGGCGGTTTGGCCGGGCCCTCGGTTGCCGCCTTCTCCTGTGCCTCGCGGCGCAGCACCTGGCTGTCGAGGATCTGGTAGGTCGGTTCGTCATCGACGGTGCCGGCCTGCAATACGGGGCGCGTCATCGGCTGCAATGCCGAGGCGTCGTTGATGGGGGGCACCGCGGGCGCGCCAGCATTCGGCTCGGGCGTGATCGCGACGCTCTTGGCGGTGGGCGTGGCAATGCGCTGGATGCGTTGCTCGCTGCCCGGCGGGCAGGCCACGCTCTGGATGGTCAACGCGCCATCGGCGGCCGTGCAACGAAAGAACACGGCCTCGTCGGCGAGCACCGGCGGGGAGGCAAGAATCAACAGCAGCAGCCACGGTTTCATCGCCGCAGTGTAGAACGTCGCGCCGCTCAGTTGCCGCAGTCGCGCTGCAGCCGTGCGTCGATACCGCGCTGTTCGCGATTGAGTGCGTCGCGCTCACCCTGCAGGGCGCTGTTGTAGCGCCGGCCGAGTTCCCAGCGGCGATCGCGCAGGCGCGCGCAGACTTCGTTGGCCGGCAGCGGGTTGCAGGTGTCGCGGACCAGCACGTTGCCGGCCGGGACCACCACGTCCGAATAGCTGCCGGGGTAGGCATGGCCGCCGCCCTGCCACTGCGTGCTGCCACTGCCGATGCTGACGCTGCCGCCCCCCCTGGAACCCCCACCGGAGACCGAGAGCGTTCCACCGCTGGACGTCACCGCGCCGCTGCCCATCGGCATGATCGGCGGCAGCGGGCGGTGCCCGCCACCGCCGCCACCGCCATGCGGCGGCCGCGGGTAGCCGGGGTAGGACGGATACACGCTGGTCCAGATCGGCACCCAGCGCGGATTGCCCTCGTTGCTTTCGCTGGTATAGCGGCTGCCGTCATCGCGGATGCATTCGTACATCGGTTGTGGCGGCTGAACATAGACGTGGCGCACCTCGCGCTCCACCACCGTGGGCGGTGGCGTGGCCGGATCGCGGTCGCTGCGCACCACGCGCCGTGGCGGATCGCGCGGGCGCTGCATGTCGCGCACTTCCTGGCGGCCATCGCGGCACGGGGCGTCCTGCAGCGCCACGGCACCGTTGCTGCCTACGCAGCGGTAGATGCGCACGCTGCCGGCATCCTGGACAGCCAGGGCCGCGCCGCTCCACAGCAGCAACACGGACAGGCACAGGGCAGGGGATCGGCGCATGGGCACAGTGTGCGACTTTGCCGGCACGCGCGCAAAAGCGCGCTCAGGTGCGCAGGATCTGGCCGCTGAGGGCATCGCGGATCGGGGTGGGTTGGGCCAGGCCGCCGGTCTGGCCGTCGATCACGCCGTCCAGCAGCGTCAGCAGGGCCGGGTCCAGCTCGGCCCGGGTACGCGCGGGCGGCTTGCCGGCCAGGTTGGCGCTGGTGGAAACCAGTGGGCCGCCCCAGGCGCGGCACAGCGCGGCCACCAGGGGATGGGCGCTGATGCGCACGGCGATGCCGCTGTGTTCGCCGGTGATCCAGCGCGGTGTGCGCGGTCCGGCCGGCAGGATCCAGGTGTGCGCGCCGGGCCAGCTGGCCAGCACCTCGGCCTGGCGCGGCGGCGGCAGTGCCTGCAGCTGCACCCAGCCCTCCAGCTGCGCCAGGTCGGCAGCGACCAGGATCATGCCCTTCTCGACCGGGCGCTGTTTGAGCTGCAGCAGCTTCATCACCGCCGCCCGGTGGGCAGGGTCGCAGCCCAGGCCCCAGACGGCTTCGGTCGGGTAGGCGATCACACCGCCGGCGCGTAGCGCGGGCAGGGCCGAATCCAGGGTCAACAGGTTCATCTCAGTGCACCGGCAACGCAGGGCCGCACGCTGCGGCCCGCTGCAATACCGGCATTATCCCCCCGCGCAGGCGGCAGGGGTCAATGTCGACGCTGCGCGTGGATCAGGAAGCGGCCTTCTTCACCACTTTCTTGACCGCCTTTTTGGCGACCTTTTTGGTGGCTTTCTTGGCGGTGGCCTTCTTGGCCACCTTCTTCACCGCGGCTTTCTTGGTGGCAGTCTTCTTGACCGTCTCAGCGGCTGCTTTCTTGGCCGGGGCCTTCTTGGCGGCCACTTTCTTGGTCGCCTTCTTGCCAAAGCCCTTGCGCACCGGCTTGCCGGTTTCTTCCATCAGCTGCTGCACTTCGGCCAGGGTCAGCGAGGCCGGCTCGCGATCCTTGGGGATCTTGCCGTTCATCTTGCCATCGCTGATGTACGGGCCGAACCGGCCGTTCAGCACCTGGATTTCGCTGCCCTCGAATTCCTTGATGATCCGGTTGCGCGCGATCTCTTCCTTCTCTTCGATCAGGAACACGGCGCGGGCCAGGTCGATGGTGTACGGGTCATCTTCCTTCTTCAGCGAGGCATAGGTGCTGCCGCGCTTGGCGAACGGGCCGAAGCGGCCGATGCCGACGCTGACGTCCTCGTCCTTGTCCTGGCCCAGCGCGCGCGGCATCAGGAACAGCTCCAGCGCGTCTTCCAGGGAAATGGTGTGCATCGACTGGCCCGGGCGCAGCGAGGCGAACTTGGGCTTGTCCTCGGCGTCCTCGGCGGTGCTGCCGATCGCCGCGTACGGCCCGAAGCGGCCCAGCCGCACGCTGACCGGCTTGCCGGTCTTGGGGTCGGTGCCGAGCTCGCGCGCGCCACTGGCCTCGGCGCGATCCACCGATTCGTTCTTTTCCTCGACCAGCTTGTTGAACGGTTCCCAGAAGCGGGCCATCAACGGAATCCAGTCTTCCTCGCCACGCGAGACCGCATCGAGCTCGTCTTCAAGCTTGGCGGTGAAGTCGTAGTCCACGTACTGGGTAAAGTGGCTGGACAGGAACTTGGACACCGCGCGGCCAACATCGGACGGGCGGAAGCTGCGGCCTTCCATCTCCACGTACTTGCGGAACAGCAGGGTCTGGATGATCGAGGCATACGTGGACGGACGGCCGATGCCGTACTCTTCCAGCGCCTTGACCAGCGCCGCTTCGGTGAAGCGCGGCGGCGGCTGGGTGAAGTGCTGTTCGGCCACGATGCGCTCGAGCGGCACGCGCTCGCCGGGCTTCATCGCCGGCAGCTTGCGGCCTTCATCGTCGTCCTCGGCACTCTTGTTGTCCTTGCCTTCCTCGTACACGGCCAGGAAGCCGGGCACCACCACGGTGGTGCCGCTGGCGCGGAACACATGTTCGCTGCCGGCCGAGAGGTCCACACTGACGGTGTTGAGCGTGGCCGGAATCATCTGGCAGGCCACCGCGCGCTTCCAGATCAACTCGTACAGCTTGCGCTCGTCGTCGGTCAGGAAGCGGGCCACCTGGGCCGGGGTGCGCAATGCCGAGGTCGGACGCACGGCTTCGTGCGCTTCCTGGGCATTCTTGGATTTGGTCTGGTAGGTGTTCGGCTTGTCCGGGAGCGCGGCGATGCCGTAGTCGCGGGCGATCACGTCGCGGATTTCGGCCAGCGCGTCCTGGGACAGATTGACCGAGTCGGTACGCATGTACGAGATCAGGCCGACGGTGCCTTCTTCCTCACCGATCGCCATGCCTTCGTACAGCTTCTGCGCGACCTGCATGGTCTTGCGCGTGGTGAAACCGAGCTTGCGCGAGGCTTCCTGCTGCAGGGTGGAGGTGGTGAACGGCGGGGCCGGGCGGCGCTTGCGCTCCTTGCTGACCACGTCGGTGACATGCAGGGCGCCCTGCGCGGCCTGTTGGATGCGCATGCGCGCCGCTTCGGCGGTGTCGCCGTCGGTGACGGTGAACTGCTCGAACTTCTTGCCATCGAGCTTGATCAGGCGCGCATTGAAGTGCTGCGAGGGATGCGCGCAGGCGGCATCGATGCTCCAGTACTCGCGGGCGATGAAGGCTTCAATCTCCTCCTCGCGCTCGACGATCATGCGCAGCGCCGGGCTCTGCACGCGGCCGGCGGACAGCCCGCGCTGCACCTTGCGCCACAGCACCGGGGACAGGTTGAAGCCGACCAGGTAGTCCAGCGCGCGGCGCGCCTGCTGGGCATCCACCAGGTCGCCGGCGATCTCGCGCGGCTGGCTCATCGCTTCCTTGATGGCGCGCGGGGTGATCTCGGTGAAGACCACGCGCTGCATCGGCTTGTCCTTGACCAGCCCGCGTTCCTTCAGGATCTCGGCGATATGCCAGCTGATCGCTTCACCCTCGCGATCCGGATCGGTGGCCAGGAAGATGTCGTCGGCGCCTTTGGCAGCCTTGACGATGGCATCAACGTGCTTTTCGTTCTTCTCGATGAGGTCGTAGCGCATCGCGAAGTTGTTGTCGGGATCGACCGCGCCTTCCTTCGGCACCAGGTCGCGCACATGCCCATACGAGGCCAGGACGGTGAAGTCCTTACCGAGGTATTTGTTGATCGTCTTGGCCTTGGCGGGCGATTCGACGATGAGCAGGTGCTTGGGCATGGCATCGATTTCTGTGGGCAGCAGCCCGGGGGAGGGCGCTAGGGTGGAGCAAATGGCCGCATTAGTGAAGGGCAGCGGGCGATATCCATAAACTGAACGCCCGGGTATGCGCCGGGCGTTCAGCTTTCTTGCGTATTAGAGGAATCACGCCGGGGCCGCCCGTGTCAAGCGGCCCGGTGTGAGGGTCGGCTCAGGACATCGACGAGGCGATGACCCCGATCATCGCGATGAACAGCGCGATCAGACCCAGCGTACACACCCCGGCGAACACCAGGATGACGATGGTCACGGTGCCCAGGCCGGGCTGCTGCATCTGCGGATTGTCCGTAAACGCCCACTTGTCCACCACCACGGTGTCGCACAGCATGTCGTGCAGGGCCTGCTTGCGCTCGGTGAAGGCGGCCATGATGAAGCCGATGCACAGCGTCAGGCTGCTGAGCAGGAAGCCGAAGTAACGGCCGACGCCGCGCGCCACGCTGATGCGCTCGCCGCTGCCACGCACCACCTTGATGCCCACGGCCATCTTGCCCAGCGTGGCGCCACCGCGCGAGGCATGGAAGCCGGCGAAGTAGAGGACCGCGGCGGCCATGTTGATCAGCATCGCCACCAGGCTCATGCCGATTTTCATGCCATCGCTGCCACTGCTCTCGCCGATCAGGCTGAACACGATGCTGACCGGCACGTTGAACACGCTGACCACCAGCGAGTCGATGAAGTAACCGGCGAAGCGCCGCCAGAAGCCGGCGTAGACCACGTCGCCGCCGCTCACCACCGTGCCGCCGTGGCTGGTTGCCGTCGGCGCCGAGTACGGCGAATAGGTGCCGCCGCCGGTCCCCGGCAACGGCGCGGTGCCGTTGTCGATGGCGGTGTAATCGCCGCGCAGGTCGAAGCCGGTGCCCAGGTTGCTGGCCGCGCTGGTCAGGTTCTGCAGCTGCAGCTCATCGACGGTGTCCGACAGCGGCTTCCACTCGGGGAAGCCCTCGCGCCATACCAGCGTGGCCAGGTTGATCTCGCCACGCTGGAAACGCGCACGCAGTTCTTCTGCGGCCAGTGGCCCCTGGCGCTGCTGGCCTTCGGCGTAATACCACTCACTCATTGCTTGGATCCCCTTTGGATTCGTCCATGGACACGCGTCCGTTCTCAGCCGCGGCAATCCGCAGGCAGGTATTTGTCATCCGGCTCGGCGCTGCACGTCCAGTGCTGCTGCTCGCCGTCGTAGTCCAGCCAGATCAGCTTGCCATCCAGCGCGCGGCTGCCGGGGGTGCTGAGTTCGGCTTCGATGCCGCAGTGGCTGTTGTCGAAGCGGCCGATGCGCACGGCGCTGAGCGGACCGTCGGCATAGCTGTCGGCGGCCAGGAAGCCCTCGTCGTCATTGACCGGGCAACGGCCATGGGTCTGCACGAATTCGGTGACCTGCAACTTGAGCGGGCCCAGCGAGGAGATCGCCTGCTGTGCCTTGGCGCGCTGGGTGTACTCCTGATACGCCGGCAGTGCGATGGCCGCCAGAATGCCGCCGACCACCAGCAGCACCAGCAACACCGCACCGGCCACGATCGCGGCGATCGCGCAGCCGGACAGACCCTTGCGTGGCGCGACCGCTGCGGATGCAGAGGGGGGCAATGTCTGTGCGGTTGCCGGCGTGGCGGCGCTATAGCCGGGAATCTGCGGCGGCGCTGGCACAACCGGTTCGACGATCGGTTCAACCGTCGGCTCAGCGGCCGTCGGTTCAGCGCCGATTTCGGCGGGGGTGTCGGCTTCGGCCGCTGCGGGCGCTGGTGCGATCACCAGGCCCAGCGCATCGGTGACCTCGCGCAGGGGTTGCCACTGCGCCATGCCGTCGCGCCAGACCAGTGTATCCAGCGCGATCCGGCTGGACTGGTACAGCGCAATCAACTCCTCAGACGTCAGCGGCCCACGCTGCTGACGGTTTCCTTCTGCATAGAACCACTCGGCCACGGTCCGCTCCTGAATGCGCTAGGCGCCCAGTGTACGGTCAGTGGAGGGGTTCCGGCTCGTCGACGAACATCTGGGTCTCCATCCAGGCGTAGGCCGCTTCGGCCCCGGGCTGGTTGAACAGCACCATCAGCACCACCCATTTGAGGTCGTCCAGGTCCAGCTCGTCCTGGTCCAGCGCCATGGCGCGGTCCAGCACCAGCTCGCGCTGGTTGGCGTCGAGGATGCCGTGCTGCTCCAGGAACATCAGGAAGCCGCGGCCTTCCACGTCGAGCTTGTCCAGCTCCGGGCCATGGAAAATCCGCACCGGGCCATCAACCCGGGCCAGGGTCACGGCCGGGCGCTGCTCGGCGAGGGCGTCGAGCCAGTCGAAGGCTTTATTGATCTCGGTGGGGCTGAAGCCGGCCTGGATCAGGCTGTTCTGGAGGGTGTCGCGGTCGCGGACGAGATCCGCGTCTTCGCTGAAATAGTGTTCGAACAGGTACAGCAGGACATCCAGAATGCTCTCTTTCATTGCCCCTCGGCCTGCGTCAACGACGCTGTGGAGGTGAAGAAACTAGGGTTTTCGACAGTAGCGGCCATGTGCGGCAACCACCTTTCCATCCAGTTCCATGACCAGCAGCATGGCCGACAGCTGTGCCGTCGTCAATCCGCTGCGCTGGATCAGTGAATCCATACCCGTTGGGTTGTCATCCAGTGCCTGCCACAAGCGCTGGTAGTTCGGATCGGAGGAGGAAGGGGCGCTCGATGGCGCTGGCTGTGCCTGTTCAGTGGGGGCGGCCAGACGCGTTCGCAAGGCCTGGCCCAGGCTGCCGCCGAGCATGGCCAGCCCGGCGATGACCTCGTCGGGGTGCTCGACCAGCTGGACCCCGTCGCGGATCAGCCGGTGGCAGCCGTGGGCGCGCGGGTTACGTACCGAGCCGGGCAGGGCGAACACCTCGCGTCCGGCCTCGGCGGCCAGCCGGGCGGTGATCAGTGCCCCGGAGCGGATCGCCGCCTCGATCACCACCGTGCCCAGGCTGAGCCCGGCGATCAGCCGGTTGCGGGCCGGGAACTGGCCCGGCCGGGCGGCGGTACCGGGCGGGTACTCGCTGACCACTGCACCGCGCGCGGCGATCTGGGTCTGCAGCCCGGCGTGCCGGGGTGGGTAGGTGCGGTCCAGGCCGGTGGCGACCACCGCCACGGTCAGCCCGCCGGGAACATGCAGCGCGGCGCTGTGGGCGCGCGCATCCACCCCGGCCGCCAGCCCGCTGATCACGCACAGCCCGCTGCGGGCGAAGGCCGTGGCGAACTCGGCGGCCAGTTCGGCCCCGCTCGGCGAGGGGGTGCGGCTACCGACCACGGCCACTCCAGGGTGCCACAGCAGGCTCGGTTCGCCTTGGACGAACAGGCCCAGCGGGGCCTGCCGGTGGTGCCGCAGCAGCACCGGATAGTCGGCGCTGGTGAGTGCCAGCAGGTGCTGGCCCGGCGTGTCCAGCCAGCGCCGGGCCTGGTCCAGCGCGGCGGCATCGGGGTGGCCCAGTCGCGCGCACTGCTCGGCACTGCAGCCGGCCGCGCGCCAGGCCGCCGGCCCGGCGCGCAGCGCGGCCTCGGCGGTGCCGTGATGGTCCAGCAGCAGGCGGCGCGGCGGCAGGGGGCCGCCGGCCAGGATCAGCCGCAGCAGCGCAGCGCGGGCGTCGGGGTGATGGTTGGGCATCCTCTCAGGCTAGGCCGCACACGACGACGGCGCCCTGGGGCGCCGTCGGAGTATTGCGTAGGAGTGTCCCGCGTAGTGACCCGCGGTGGGTACCTACTGCGCGTCGGGATGCTTGGCCGAGTAGCCGACCAGGACCGGCTTCACGCCCTGCATCACCAGCGCGTAACTGACCTTGTCGAAGGTGCGGAACACCATCGCATGGGCGGCATACTCATCCGGCAGGGTCACCCGGCCGGCGCCGGTGGTCAGCGAATCGTCGATCCGCGACGAGTTCGGGAACTTCATCTTGTGCGCGACATGGCGGCCCTGGCGCCACAGCGAGACCACGGTGCCGTTGTCGATGCCGTCGGCGCTGCCGGCGGAAATGGCAACCACATCGCGCGGCCCCCCGGCGGTGAACATGTCGGTGACGGCCAGCACCCGCATATCCAGGCTCTCGGTCTGCGCGGCCGGAACGTGCGGGAAGAACTGCAGGTCGTAGGGGTTGGCCTCGACCGGGATCAGGCGGTCGCCCGCGCGCACTTCACGGCCGTCGACCTGGCCCTGCAGTGCGATCGTGGTCACCTCGACATTGCCGGTGGCCAGCTTGGTCACGGTGCCGACGTTGATCTGGGCCAGTTCGTAGCCCAGCGTCTGGTTGCGCTTGCTGGGTGCGACGTAGTTCTTCCAGAGGTTGCCGCTGCCGGGGGTGACATCGCCGTTGGCGGTCAGGTCCTCGGTCGGCTTGGGCAGCGCGTAGCGCACGGTCGGGCGGACCACGGCCCAGCGCTGGCCCACGGCGGCCGTGTCCAGCCCACGCACATAGGCGGTCTGGCCGGTGGTGGCGCGCAGGCGGTTGTCTTCCAGGCTCACCACATAGGGCAGCGACTTGATCTCGTCGACCACGCTGAGCTGCTTCAGGAAGGGTTCCACCTGGTCCAGCGGGATCGCGTTGAGCGGGGCGTCCTGGCGCGGGCCGGGCTGGGCCACGACGCGGTCCAGGTAGGCCAGGCTCAGTACGTCACCCGGGTAGATCAGGTGCGGATTCTTGACCTGCGGATTGGCTTGCCAGATCTCCGGCCACAACCACGGCTTTTTCAGGAAGCGCGCGGAGATGTCCCACAAGGTATCGCCCTTCTGGACGACGTAGGTATCCGGGTGCCCGCCATTCATTTCAACGGCGGTAGCATAGGTGGCGACGGTCAACATCGCCACGGCGACGACCGTACGAGTACGTTCAAACATAGGTGTGGTGCCTGATTCCCCAACAGGTTCGCGCACTATAGTCCAGAAACCGGGGCGCAGGGCAAGCGTTGGCGATAGAATTGCCTGGTACGCCGTTTTGACCGGCGCCCCTTACCGGTATTTGCCATGGCTCTCCTGCCTATTCTCGAGTTCCCCGATCCGCGCCTGCGCACCAAGGCCGCGTTGATCGATGCCACCGAAGTGACCACGCCGGCGTTCCAGACGCTGGTCGATGACATGTTCCAGACCATGTACGAGGCACCGGGCATCGGCCTGGCCGCGACCCAGGTCGACGTCCACCAGCGCTTCATGGTGATCGACGTCAGTGAAGAGAAGAACACCCCGCAGGTGTTCATCAACCCCGAAATCCTCGCCCACGATGGCGGCCGGGTGTACCAGGAAGGCTGCCTGTCGGTGCCGGGCATCTTTGCCGACGTCAGCCGCGCCGACACCATCACCGTGCGCTTCCTGGACCGTGCCGGCCAGGTCCAGCAGATGGACGCCGAGGGCCTGCTGGCCACCTGCATCCAGCATGAAATGGACCACCTGGACGGCAAGCTGTTCATCGATTACCTGTCGCCGCTCAAGCGCGAGATGGTCCGCAAGAAGCTGGCCAAGCAGCGCAAGCACGATGCCTGAGGTGGATGCAGGCCTGGCCGCACGGGGTGACCGTGCGCCGGGCGTTGCGCTGCGGCGCCGGTCAACGGCGCCGTTTTACTTTCTGTTAGTGGGGTCGCCATGAAGATTGTGTTTGCCGGTACGCCGGAGTTCGCCGTGTCCTCGCTGCGCGTCGCAGCCCGTCACCATGAAGTCGTGGCGGTCTACACGCAGCCGGACCGCCCGGCCGGGCGCGGCCGCGGGCTGGCCCCGTCGCCGGTGAAGCTGGAGGCGATCGCACGTGGCATCCCGGTGTTCCAGCCGGAAACCCTGAAGACCCCCGAAGCACAGCAGCAGCTGCTGGACCTGCAGCCGGACCTGATGGTGGTGGTGGCCTATGGCCTGATCCTGCCCAAGGCGGTGCTGGCGATCCCGACCCACGGCTGCTGGAACGTGCATGCCTCGCTGCTGCCGCGCTGGCGTGGCGCCGCGCCGATCCAGCGCGCGATCCAGGCCGGCGATACCGAAACCGGCGTGTGCCTGATGCAGATGGAAGCCGGGCTGGACACCGGCCCGGTGCTGCTGCGCCAGCACACCCCGATCCAGCCGGCCGAGCTGGGCGGGCAGCTGCACGACCGCCTGGCCGAACTGGGCGCGCAGGTGCTGTCCGACGGCCTGGGCCTGCTGCGGGCGGGGATCAAGCCGATCGCCCAGCCGCAGCCCGAAGCCGGGGTGACCTACGCGCACAAGCTGGACAAGGCCGAAGCCCGCCTGGACTGGGCGCACGACGCCGCCGAGCTGGAGCGCAGCGTGCGCGCCTTCAACCCCTGGCCGATCGCCGAGGCCACCCTGGCCGGTGAGCGCGTGCGCATCCACGGCGCGGTGGCGCTGGCCGACAACCAGGGCCAGGCACCGGGCACGCTGCTGGCGGCGGGCCGCGAGGGCATCGACATCGCCTGCGGGCAGGGCGCGCTGCGCCTGCGCGTGCTGCAGCGCGAAGGGGGCAAGGCGATCACCGCCGCGGACTACCTCAATGCCCGCCGCGACCTGATCGTGGGGAACTGAGATGGTGCAGCCCCGGCAGGACAAGCAGACCCCACCGCCCGCCAATCTGGCGCCCGGCGTCCCCACCCGCGTGCTCGCCGCCAAGGTGCTGGCCCAGGTGATCGGTCGCGGCCGCTCGCTCAAGGCTGAACTGACCAAGGCGTTGCCGACTCTGGCGGACAGCCGCGACCGCGCCCTGCTGGAAGCCCTGTGCTTTGCGGTGCTGCGTCGCCGCGCGGCCTATAACGCCGCGCTGGCGCAATGGATGCCGCGCCCGCTGGGCGTGCGCGAGGACGAACTGCGCGCGCTGCTGCTGGTTGGTTTCGCCCAGCTCGATGCGCTGCAGCTGCCCGCGCATGCCGCGCTGTCGGCCACCGTGGATGCGGCGCGTGCGATGGGCCGCGAGCGCCAGGCGGGCATGGTCAACGCGTTGCTGCGCCGTGCGCAGCGCGAGGGCATTCCGGCCCTGCCGGCGCGCGAGGCCTTCCCGCTGTGGCTGGCCGAGATGATCGAGCAGGATTGGCCCGAGCAGGCCGATGCGGTGTTCAACGCCAGCCTGCAGGCCGCGCCGCTGTGGCTGCGGGTGAACCGGCAGAAGAGCAGCCGCGAGGCGATGCTGGCGCAGCTGGAAGCGGCCGGGATTGCCGCCGAGGCCTCGCCGCTGGCGGCCGATGCGATCTGCCTGCCGGTACCGGTGCCGGTGTCGGCACTGCCGGGCTTTGCCGACGGTGCGTTGTCGGTGCAGGACCTGTCCGCACAGCAGGTGGCCGATGCGTTGATGCTGCCGGTGGGCGCACGCGTGCTCGATGCCTGCGCCGCACCCGGCGGCAAGGCCGCGCACCTGCTGGAGCGCGATCCCAGCCTGCGCCTGTTGGCGCTGGACGTGGATCCGCGCCGGCTCAAGCGGATCAGCGAAACCTTCCTGCGCACCGGAGTGGGTGAACACGCCCAGGTGCTGGCCGGCGATGCCACCGATCCGGCCGCCTGGTGGGATGGCCAGCCGTTCGATGTGATTCTGCTGGATGCACCGTGCTCGGCCACCGGGATCATCCGCCGCCAGCCCGACGTGCTGCAGCACCGTCGCGCCACCGATATCGAGACGCTGGTGGCCCTGCAGGCACGCCTGCTGGATGCGAGCTGGGGCATGTTGGCCAAGGGCGGCACGCTGCTGTATGCGACATGCTCGATCCTGCGCGAAGAAAATCAGTTCCAGGTCGAAGCGTTCCTGCAGCGCACCCGCGATGCGGGATTCCTGCCACTGGGTGACGCGTTCGGGCACGATTCGTGGGCCGGTCGCCAGCGTTTGCCCGGTGAAGACGGCGGTGACGGTTTCTTCTATGCGCGTCTGCTAAAGAAGGGCTGATCCAACCCCGTTAGAATCGCGCCCCATGCTGAAAACCCGTGCGTCACGAGAATTCTGGTTGCTTGCGTTGATGGCCCTGCTGGTGCTTGGCGCGGGCCTGGGCATGCGTGATCCCTGGCCGTCGGATGAGCCGCGTTTCGCGCTGGTCGCCAAGCAGATGGTGCTCAGCGGGGACTGGTTGTTCCCGCATCGCGGCACCGAGCTGTACTCGGACAAGCCGCCGCTGCTGATGTGGTTGCAGGCGGCGTTCTACAGCGTGCTCGGCAACTGGCGGGTGGCATTCCTGCTGCCCTCGCTGCTGGCCGCGCTGGGCACCCTGGCCTGTGTGTACGACCTGGGCCGCCGGCTGTGGACCCGCCAGGTGGGCCTGTACGCGGCGTGGGCCCTGTTGTTCGCGGTGCACTTCACCTTCCAGGCCAAGAAAGCGCAGATCGATCCGCTGGTGGTGTTCTTCATCACCCTGGCCAACTACGGCCTGCTGCGCCACCTGCTGTGCGGGCCGGCGTGGCGCTGGTGGTGGCTGGGCTGGTTCGCCGCCGGGCTCGGGGTGATCACCAAGGGCGTGGGGGTGATCGCGCTGCTGACCCTGGTGCCGGCCGCGCTCGCCTCGCTGCTGGGCTGGTCGCGGGTGCGCCTGCATGTGCGCGACGTGCGGTTCTGGCTGGGGCCGCTGGCCTTCGTACTGGCCATCACCCTGTGGCTGCTGCCGATGGTGCTGACCGCGCTGTCCAGCGGGTCGGCCGAGTACCGCGTGTACATGGACGACATCCTGTTCCGGCAGACCGCCAAGCGCTATGCGCAATCGTGGGACCACCACCAGCCGTGGTGGTACTTCCTGGCCACCATGCCCTCGATGTGGGTGCCCACGCTGCTGGTGCTGCCGTGGGCGATCCCGGCCTGGTGGCGACGCCTGCGCCGGCGCGATCCGCGCTACCTGGTGCTGCTGGGCTGGTGGCTGCTGATCGTGCTGTTCTTCTCGATTCCGCACGGCAAGCGCGATGTCTACATCCTGCCCTCGCTGCCGATGTTCTGCCTGGCGCTGGCGCCATTGCTGCCGGGCCTGCTGCGGCGGCGTGACGTGCAGTGGCTGCTGGGCGGTTTCGCTGCCTTGTTGGCGCTGGCGCTGCTGGTCGCCGGGATCGGCATGCTGGTCGGCGAGCCCGGCTTCGAGCGCCGGCTGGTGGGCGAGCGCGGGGTCGCCCAGGGGGTGACGACCGCGCTGGGCTGGGCCGGCGTGATGATGGGCAGTTGGGGCGTGCTCAGCCTGCTGGTGGCGGGACGGCGGCGCTTCCACCTGGCCGTGGTGTCGACCCTGGCAATGGTGTGGGTCACCTACGGGCTGGTGGGGTATCCGTTGCTGAACGACTCCAGTTCCGCGCGGGGCCTGATGCAGCAGGTCGGCCAGCGGATCGGGCCCGAGGCTGAACTGGGCCTGGTGGCCTGGAAGGAGCAGAACCTGTTGATGGCCGACCGCCCGGTGGCCACGTTCGGCTTCAAGCGGCGTTGGTACAAACAGCTGCAGGACGCGGCGAGCTGGCAGGCGCAGGCGCCGCAGCAGCGCTGGCTGCTGGTGCAGGAGGCGGCCTTGCTGGCGTGTGTGGACCGCCGTCGCGCCGAACGGGTGGGTACGGCCAACCGCCGCGGCTGGTGGCTGGTGCCGGCACAGGCCTTCGTGGCGCCGTGCCGGGCCAGCGCGGAAGAGCTGGCCCGGATCGCGCGCGAACAGGGCGTGGAGGAGGACGAGTGAGCAGTGGCTCATGGATCATTACAAAGCGATCGGCGACAATCCCGCCTGCTCGCCTGACACGGGATCGAGGCCATCGCAGTGCCCGCGCCGTTGTCACTGGTGCAGGTGTCGATGCCGCCTGCCCCTGCGTTGGCCAGCGCCTCCCGGCCGCCGCGCCGGGCGCTGTCCTTCCTTTCCGCCCGTCGTCCGCCCGCATCGCCTAGACCGTGACCGAAGACCTTTCCCGCCCCACCAACGCCCGCCTGTTCCTGGCCTGGGCGTTCACCATCGCGCTCGGCCTGTCGCCGGTGCTGCTGATGTCGACCATGGATGGCGGCAGCGCGGGCTATTACCTGTTGATCCTGCTCAGCTTCATCGTGCTGGCGGTGATGCGCCGCCCGGCCCCCGGCCAGCGGTGGTGCGCGCAGCCGCGCCAGTACCTGTGGCTGGGCATGGGCATGGCGGTGATGCTGGTCGGGGTGCTGGCCAGCCAGGCGTTCCATGGCCTGTGGAAGGGGTCGGAGGTGGAGAAGGCGGTCCGCTTCCTGACCGTGCTGCTGATCGCGGCTGCGGCGCTGCGGATCCCGCGCGCGGTGCTGTCCCATGCGCTGTTCGGCCTGCTGCCGGGCATCTGGTTTGCGGTGATCAACATCAGCTGGCTGGCGCTGAGCACCGGCACCCGCCCGGCCACCCGCCAGTTCAACGCCGTGACCTATGGCGACCTGACCCTGCTGTTTTCGGTGCTGGTCTTCCTGTTGCTGGGCTATCGCATCACCCGTTTCCACCGCACCGAGTTCGCCTTCAAGCTGCTCACCGGCATCGCCGGCCTGGGCGGCTTCCTGGCCACCCAGACCCGCGGCGGGCTGCTGGCGATCCCGTTCTTCATCTTCATCGCGCTGCTGTTGTACGGGCGTCGGCTGAACCGCTACCGCGCGTTGCTGGCGGTGGTGCTGGTGGGCCTGCTCGGGCTGATCGTGGTCAGCGACAGCACCATGCGCGATCGCATCCATCTGGGCGTGAGCGAGTTCGGCGAATGCCAGGTGACCCACCTGGCCGATACCTCGGTGTGCATCCGGCTGCAGTTGTGGAGCGCGGCCGGGCACATGATCCAGAGCGAGCCGGTGTTCGGCATCGGTGGTGGTGACCGCTTCCGCGAAGAACTGCGCGCGCTGGCCGAGGCCAAGCAGGTTTCACCGATGGTGGCGCGTGATTTTGGCGAGACCCACAACGACCTGCTGTATTTCCTGGCCACCTACGGGGTGCTGGGCGGGCTGGGCCTGCTGCTGATGTATGCGGCGCCGATGTGGGTGTTCGCACGCCGCCTGCGCCTGGACGACGAGGCCTCGCGCCTGTTCGCCGGGGCCGGGTTGAGCATCTGCGTGGGCTTCCTTGTGTTCGGCTTCACCGAGATGATGTTCCGCGACATGCGCACCGCCTCGTTCTACGCGACCTGGATCGCGCTGTTCCTGGCGTTGTCCGACCCGGCCCGGCCGCGTCGGCCGGACCGTCTGCGCTGAGCCGTGCTCAGCCGCCCTGCAGGGCGGCGTGGTAGCTGGCTTCGGTCTGCCCGGTGAAGGTGTCCAGGCCGAACGCCTGCAACGCATGCTGGCGGGCCGCCGCACCCACCGCAGCCAGGTGGCTGCGCTGCTGGTACAGCGCCAGTACCTGGGCCGCGATGGCCGGCACGTTGCGTACCGGCACGATCCAGCCGGTGTGGCCGTGCTCGATATTCTCCGGCAGCCCGGCGTAGTCGCTGACCAGCACCGGCAGGCCCATCGCCATCATCTCGCGGCAGGCGAAGGAGATGGTCTCCACGTCGTAGGACAGCACGAAGCCGGCATCGCCACTGGCGATGAACGGGCGGATGTCCTCCAGCAACCCCGGGAAATGCACCTGATCGGCCAGGCCCAGGCGCGCGACCTGTTCGAGCAGGCGCGGGTCCGGATCGCGCCCGGCGATGGCGATGTGCAGATGCGAGCGGATCGCTTCAGGCAGGGTGGCGATGGCCTCGACCAGGTCGATCCAGCCCTTGTGCCCATCGGTGCCGGCGTTGCTGACCAGCACCAGCGCCTCGGGATCGGTTGTCCAGCGCGCCCGCAGCGCGGCGCCGGCGCCGGCGCCGAGCGGTGCGAATTTCTGCAGGTCCACGCCATTGCGGATCACATCGATCGGGCAGCGCCGGTACGGGCTGTCCAGCAGCATCTGGCGGGTATGCGCGGAGACCGCGATGACCCGGTCGGTGCCCCAGCGCGCGCGCAGGGCATTGCCGAAGGTGTTGCTGGGCTTGCTGTTGTGCTTGGTGAACACCAGCTTGGGGGGACGCGGCAGCCCAGCAACGGCTTCCATCATCACCCGATGGTCGCGCGCGCCGTTGGCGTGGACGATGTCGATGCCGTGCTGCTGGACCAGCCGGCGCAGCGCGCGCAGGTCGGCCCATTGCTGGCCCAGGGTGGGCAGGCCACTGCTGAAGGCCACCGGCAGCGTCTCGGCCAGGCCTTCCTCGCGGACCACACGCAGTACGCGGCTGTCCTCGGGGGCGGCCATGAACAACTGGTGGCGGGTGGACAGCGCGCGCGCCAGTGAGACCAGGTAGGTGGTATGGCCGCCACCGTCGCCGGAATGGAAATTGGTGTAGAGGATCTTCATGGGGGTCTTCGGTAAAACGCCCGCAAAGTCTGCCACAGCGATGTTCAGGCGGCGTCGCTGTGACGCGGCGGGTCGCTGACCGGCTGCCCGTGCTGGAGCATCCACAGCATGATGGTCTTCTGCCGCACGTAGTTGGCGCGCACATAGGCGTAGACCAGCCCGTGCCAGCCATCGCGGAAGCCACCGCGGAACAGCAGCCCGCGCCAGAACCGCCAGGCCGGGGCCAGCACCAGCTTGGCCAGCGTGGCGCGTTTGCCGCGGGCGAACTCGTGCTCGGCCATCATCCGTGCATAGCGCTGGGTCTTGCTCAGCTGCTGCTCCAGCGAGCGGTACGGGTAATGGATCAGGTCGCCGCGCAGGGTACCCACCGCGCCATCGACGCTGGCCGCTTCGTGGATCTCGCGCTTGCCGCGCCAGCCGCCGTGGCGGCGGTCGAACAGGCGCAGCACCCGGTCCGGGTAGGCATTGCCGTGGCGCAGGAACTTGCCGAAATACTCCGACAGGCGGGCGAAGCGGTAGCCGTGGTGGCCGTCGAAGCCGGTGGCCTGGGCGGCCTGGACCGCGGTGTGCAGGTCATCGCTGATACGTTCATCGGCGTCCAGGCACAGCACCCAGTCGTGGCTGGCCTGTTCGACGCAGAAGGCCTTCTGGCTGCGGAAGCCGTCGAACGGGCGCTGCAGCACGCGGGCCCCGGCGGCGCTGGCGATGGCCACCGTGGCATCGGTGGAATAGGAGTCCACGACGATGATCTCGTCGCAGAAGGCCAGCGAGGCCAGGCAATCGCCGATGCGGTCGGCTTCATTGAACGCGATAATGCAGGCCGAGATGCGAGGCCGTTCAGTGGGAGCGGTCGTGGAGGACATGATGGCCGAGTACCTGCTGTTTGCGACGGAGCGCTATGCGTTGCCTATTCTCGCCCCTCTGGCACAGGCGTTGCACGCGTCCGGTCAATCGGTGTCGGCCTGGTTCACCGACGGCGCGGCCGGATCTTCGCTGCCGGGGGTGCCCGATGTCGGCCTGCAGCAGGCGTTGGCGCTGCGCCCACGGGCGGTGTTCAGTGCCGCCAACTGGGTGCCGCCGTTCATCGCCGGGGCCAAGGTGCAGGTCTTCCACGGCTTCAACGTACAAAAGCGCGACAGCGCGCGCGGTCACTTCCGCGTGCGCGGCCTGTTCGATCTGTACTGCACCCAGGGCCCGGCCACCACGCAGCCGTTCCGCGAGCTGGCCGCGCGCGAAGGTCACTTCGCCGTGGCACAGACCGGCTGGCCCAAGCTGGACCCGCTGTTCCGCGACGACGGCGGCCTGAGCGCGGCGTTGCGCGTGCCGGCGCAGGGACGGCCGGTGATCCTGTTCGGGTCGACCTTTACCGAACGCCTGAGCGCCGCACCGCACCTGTACGCGCAGATCGCCGCCGACATCGCCGGCGGGGAGCGCTACTGGTTGCTGACCCTGCACCCCAAGTGCGCACCGGAGCTGTTCGAGCGCTACCGCGCGCTGGCCGGGCCGAACGCGGCCTTCATCGAGCCCGAGCAGGTGATGGCCGCGCAGCGCGCCGCCGACGTGCTGGTCTCCGATACGTCCTCGATCGTGTCCGAGTTCGTGGTCCAGCACAAACCGGTGGTGACCTTCCGCAACCGGGTGCCGCAGCCGCACATGCTCGATTTCGAAGAGGCAACGCAGCTGCCGGCGATGCTGGCGCAGGCGCTCGATCCGACGCCCGCGTTGCAGGCCGAGATCATCCGCTATGCCGACACCATCCACCCCTATCGCGATGGGTACTCCAGCGAGCGGGTGATCGCGGCTACCGAGGATTTCCTGGCCGGTGAACTGGGCACGCTCAAGCGCAAGCCGTTCGGGGCGTGGACGCGCGGGCTGCAGATCCGCCGGGAATTGGGGTATTGGGGGCCGGCGAAGCGGTGATCGCGCACCCGCGCAGGGTGGCGGGGGAGGGTAGAGCCACGCCATGCGTGGCTGCTCCTTTACCAATGCAGGCGGCGTTTGGCCAACGCGCGCGCCAGCTGTTCGTACACGCGGCGTGCCTCGGCCTCGGGCAGGTAACGCAGGCACAGCGCGATGCTGCCACTGGCGCCGGCGGTATCCAGCCACACGCTGGCGGTGCCCAATGCGCGGTCCAGCGGTGAGCGCGACAGGCGCAGCGACTGCAGCTTGTCCAGTTCGGCGAAGCGCCACCAGCGCTGCCACCAGCCGCCGCGCACGGCGACGTAGTGGTTGTCGAGGTGGTAGCCGATGCGCGCCATCTGGCGGTGCGCACGGAACGCCGACCAGGGCAGCCACAGCAGGATCAATGCGCTCCAGGTGTAGCCGTTCCACACCGCCACGGCGGCGACGATGGGCAGCCACAGCAGGCTGCCCAAGCACAACCGCCACCAGCCGCGTTGCTGCACCGGCTGCCACTGCGCCGGCGGCCATTGCAGCTGCGGCAGCAGGTGTTGCACCAGCGCATCGCAGGCGGCCGGCGTGGCCAGCGGTGCCAGTTCGCGCAGGTCGCGGCGTTCGTTTTCCACCGCAGCGCCCGCGGCGATATCAATGCGCAGGTGACGCTGCCCGACCCAGCGCTGCAGGGTGCTTTCGCGCAGCGTCCAGGCCTGGATGCGACGCCGCGCGACGCTGCTGCGCAGGCGGGTCAGCAGGCCGCTGACCACGGTCAGGCGGCGCTCGTGTTCGCTCAGCTGGAAGCCGTAATAGCGCAGCAGTGCCAGGGCCACCGACAGCGCCCGCAGCAGCAGCCAGAAGCCACCGACGGCCACGATCACCGCCACGGCCCACACCCAGGTGGCCGGATGCAGGTGGCTGGCATAACCGAAGGCCTGGCGCCCGCCCTGTTCGATCGCACCGGTCACCGTGCCGCGCGGGAACAGCTGGAACATCGCACCCAGTGCGGCGACCACCGCCACCCAGCCGCGGTTGGAGAGCAGGCCGATGCGCACCACGTCCCAGGTGCTCAGCTTCAACAACACAGTGTCGTCGGCCACCGCTGCGGCGGCAGGGGTGTCAGTGTCAGTGTCAGCCGTACGCAGCGGGGCATCCTGCCCGCGATGACGCACCAGCTGTTCCAGCGCCAGCGCCTGGTCCAGCTTCAATACGCGCATTTCCGCTTCCGGGCGATTGCCACCGGCTGACTCCAGGCGCAGTTCGGCCACGCCGAACAGGCGGTGCAACGGGTTCTGGTGCACCACCACGTTGTGGATGCGCGCGAACGGAATCTCGCGCCGGTTGCGCGATATCACCCCGCTGCGCACGCTGATGCCGTCGCGACCGATCCGGTAGCGGTAGGTGAGGTACTGCAGGATGGAAATGCCGACCAGCACCGCGATGACCACCACCGCCGCGCCGTAGGACCACATCTCGTCGCGGTCGCCGCGATTGCCGAACACCACCAGCGCCACCAGTGGCAGCAGGAACTGGCGCAGCTGCATCAGCAGCACGAACAACCACGACCACGGGTGCAGCCGCTGCTCGGCTGCCGCATCGATCACGCTGGCGTCGACCGGTGGCGGGACACTCACAGGGCGTCGTCGTCCTGGTCCAGCTGGTGCGCGAGGGTATCGCGCAGGCGCTCGGCATCGGCGCCATCCAGCCCGCTCAGGGTCACCGCGCTGAAACGGCTGCCGGCGGTGTGCACCACCAGCGTAGCCAGTCGCGCGCTGCGTTCGATCGGGCCACGGCGCAGGTCCAGGTGCTGCACACGCGAGACCGGCACCCGGGTTTCCAGCTGCCACATCAGGTCGCGGCGCACGCCCAGGCCTTGCTCATCCAGCCGCCAGAAGGTGCGGCGCTGGCGGCGGAAGCCGAAGGCCGCGCCGATCAGTGCGCCCAGCACCAGCATGCCGACCGCGCCGAACCAGCGCTGCGGCAGGTCCAGCATGACCCAGGCCGTGCCGAACACGCCGCCGAACAGGAGCGCACCGGTGATCGCGCCGCCGGCGGCGGCAATCGAGGCGGCGCGCAGCGGCAGCGGCTGCCAGTCTGGGCTGGCCGGCAGGGGCGGTGGGGTGGGAATCGGCAGGGTGTCGATGGCGTCGGGCAAGGCGGGGCGCTCGGCAGGAGGAAGCATGCCGGGCGACGTGCGCCCGTGGCGCTGACGGTAGCAGGTTGCCGCGCGCTATTGCGCGGCCTGGATCAGCGCATCGACGTCGAGCAGATGGCCGGCGCGTTCGGCCTTGGTGCGCAGGTAATGCTCGTTCTCGGCGGTGATATCGCCGGTCACCGGCACGCAGTCGACCACGTCGATGCCGGCATTGCGCAACCGCTGCGCCTTGGTCGGGTTGTTGCTGAGCAGCTGCACGCGACGCACGCCCAGGCCCTGCAGCATCGCCACCGCACTGCCGTAACGACGCTCATCGGCACCGAAGCCGAGCTGTTCGTCGGCATCGATGGTGTCCAAGCCGTCGTGCTGGTAGCCGTAGGCGCGCATCTTGGCGGCGATGCCGGTGCCGCGGCCTTCCTGGTCCAGGTACAGCAGCACGCCGCCGCCGAGTTCCTTGAGCTTGCGCAGGCCGCGCCGCAGCTGATCGCCGCAGTCGCACTTGAGCGAGCCGAACAGGTCGCCGGTCAGGCACGAAGAATGCACCCGCACCGGGACCACGCCGGACAGGTCCGGCGTGCCGACGATCACCGCGACCTGGTCACGCTGGGCCACGCCACCGCGGAACACCGCAAATTCGGTCATGCCCACCTCGCGCAGCGGCACCGGCGAGCGTGCCACCAGTTCGTAGGCGTGCGCGGCCTGTTCGGCGCCCTGGTGCAGGTCGCACAGCGAGACCTGCGCGCAGCTGTCGAAGCGGCGGTCGGCCGGGTCCAGCAGCACCCCGACCATGGCCGGCAGCAGCAGCCCGAGCCGGGCGATTTCCACCGCGCCGTCATCCAGCGCTTGGCCGGCGCTCCAGCCGGCCGGCATGGTTTCCGGCTCGCGCAGATAGCTCAGCGAGGGCAGGGCATCGAAGTCGATGCCGGCCAGCGGTACGCGTGCGCCGCGTTCGGCGGTCACGCCCAGCACCCGCGCGCGGGTGGCGGTGAGGAACAGGTAGTGCTGCCCCGCGGCGACCTCGGCGAAGGCGTTGAAGCTGCTGCGGGTGCTGCTGTCCAGCGCGATGAAGGCCAGCCGCTGGCCCTGGCCGTCGTCGATCAGTACCGGGCGGCCGGCACGCAGTTCGGCGACCGCGCGTTCGCAGCGGATCGCGGCCGGATCGCCGAACGGGGAAGAAGCAGCTGGGGACATGGCAGGGGCCGTGGGGGACATCGTGGTTTCACAGTGGGGACGGATGGCGCCGATTCAATCGCGCTGCGGGCGCGACCAAGCGTCGCATTCAGTGCGGATGTTCCTCGGTGGCGTAGGGGTCCACTTCATCACTTTCCGGCGGGCGCAGCGTGTAGCGCTTATAGGTCCACTGATACTGCGCCGGGTCGCGGCGGGCAATCCGTTCGATGCCCGCATTGAGCGCGCTGGCGGCGATGCGCGGGTCCGGGTCGGCCACCGCCGGCGCGGACGGTTCGATATGCAGGGCGAACTGCATGCCCGGCCCGACCCGCTCGCACCAGCCATACAGCACGGTGGCCCCGGTGCGTTCAGCCAGCCGGTTGACCAGGGTCATGGTCAGCGCCTCGATGCCGAAGAACGGCGCGAACACCCCGTCGCCGGCCTTGGGCTGCTGGTCGGGCAGGATGCCGGTGGCGCCGCCGTCCTTGAGCACCTTGAACAGCTGCCGCACCGCCGGGCCTTCGGCGCGCACCTGGCGCACGTTGTCGCCGCCGCGGACCAGCTGCAGGAATTCATCGCCGACCGCCTCGTCGGGCGCCTTGTAGACGATCGCGATCGGCCCGCGCGAGGCCAGCCACTGATTCAGCAGCTCCCAGTTGCCATGGTGCGGGGCGGCCACGATCACGCCCTTGCCGGCGGCCAGCGCGGCGTCATACAGGGCTTCGCCATGGCGCTCGACCAGGCAGCCCAGGTTGCGCTCACGCGGCTGGGTCCACAGGCGCAGGGTTTCCACCGCCTGCAACGCGGTGGAGCGCAGCACCTCACGGTGCAGGCGGGCCCGCTCGGCCGGGGCCAGTTCGGGGTAGGCCAGCTCCAGGTTGCGCCGGGTGACCCGGCTCTCGCGGGCATTCAGGCGGATCCACAGCCAGGCCAGTACGGCGGCAAAGGCACGCAGCCAGGACCAGGGCAGGCGGGTGAACAGGGCAGCGGCGCGATAGGCCAGGCGGGCGGTGGTTTGCGGTTTCATCGGGGCAAAGTCTAGCCGGTGACGGCGTTGGCCGTGGGCGCGGGGCCGCTGCTAAGGTGGCCTGCCTTCACCCACCGGGCCGTATCGATGCTTGTCCTGATCCAGCGTGTCACCCAAGCCAGTGTCAGCGTCGAGGACGCCGTGGTGGGCCGGATCGGCCCGGGATTGCTGGCCCTGGTGGGCATGGAGCCGGGCGACAGCGAGGCCCAGATCGCCCGGATGGCCGATCGCCTGCTGGGTTACCGTGTCTTTGCAGATGAGGGCGGGAAAATGAACCGGTCGCTGGCCGATACCGGGGGCGGGCTGCTGCTGGTGAGCCAGTTCACCCTGGCCGCCGATACGTCCAGCGGCATGCGGCCGGGTTTCAGCACGGCGGCACCGCCGGTGGAGGCTGAACGCGGATTCAACCGCCTGGTCGACATCTGCAGGCAAAAGCACGCTTCGGGGGTGGAAACCGGGCAGTTTGGTGCCCATATGGTTGTCAGCCTGGTCAACGATGGTCCAGTGACCTTCCTGCTCAGACCTTAGCGCCCGGGACCACCGCCCGGGGACGCGGGGCGCCGGGCTGGTATAATGCTAGGTTCTATTCCCTCTCCCAGCCGGTGGCGCGAGCACTACATGGCCAACGAACGTCCTGCCCAGCAAAACGACATCAAGCTTCTGATCAGCAAGGGCCTGGAACAGGGCTACCTGACCTACGCCGAAGTCAATGACCATCTGCCCGACGACATCGTCGACCCGGAGCAGATCGAAGATATCATCGGAATGATCAACGGCATGGGCATTGATGTCCATGAAGTTGCTCCCGATGCAGAAACCCTGTTGCTCAACGACGGCAACACCGGCAACCGCGAAGTTGACGATACCGCCGCCGAAGAAGCCGCCGCCGCGCTGAGCGCGCTCGACACCGAAGGTGGTCGTACCACCGACCCGGTGCGCATGTACATGCGCGAAATGGGTACCGTCGAGCTGCTGACCCGCGAAGGCGAAATCGCCATCGCCAAGCGCATCGAAGAAGGTCTGGGCCAGGTCCAGGCTGCACTCGGCACCTTCCCGGTGTCGGTGGAATCGCTGCTGGCCGATTACGACGCGCACAAGGAAGGCAAGAAGCGCCTGGCCGAAGTGATCGTCGGCTTCAACGACCTGGCGGAAGAAGTCCCGGCTCCGGCCGTGGCCGAAGACACCAGCGATGACGATGACGACGCCGACGAAGAAGAAGACGACGCCGACGACGTTGAAGAAGAAGCCGGCCCGACCGGTCCGGACCCGGAAGAAGTCGCCCGCCGCATGCAGGCGCTGGCCGATGCCTACACCGCGTTCAAGAAGGCGGCCGCCAAGGGCGACCGCAAGCCGTTGGGCAAGCTGCGCGACGACATGGCCGCCGTGTTCGTGACCCTGAAGCTGCCGTTGCCGCTGACCGACGTGCTGGTCAAGCAGCTGCGCGACGTCATGGCCGACATCAAGTCCCACGAGCGCCGCGTGCTGAACCTGGCGACTGTGACCGCGCGCATGCCGCGCAAGGACTTCATCCGTTCCTGGGAAGGCAACCAGACCAACCTGGAATGGGTGGAAGACGCCCTCAAGCGCAAGCAGAAGTGGTCTTCGGCCCTGCGTGACGTCAAGGACCAGATCATTGCCGAGCAGCAGGCCACGCTCGACATCGAGAAGACCACCTGGCTGGAACTGGAAGAGCTGAAGGAAATCAGCCGGGCCATGGCCTACGGCGAAGCCAAGGCGCGCAAGGCCAAGAAGGAAATGGTCGAAGCCAACCTGCGCCTGGTGATCTCCATTGCCAAGAAGTACACCAACCGCGGCCTGCAGTTCCTCGACCTGATCCAGGAAGGCAACATCGGCCTGATGAAGGCCGTGGACAAGTTCGAGTACCGCCGCGGCTACAAGTTCTCCACGTATGCGACCTGGTGGATCCGCCAGGCCATCACCCGTTCGATCGCCGATCAGGCGCGCACCATCCGTATTCCGGTGCACATGATCGAAACGATCAACAAGTTGAACCGCATTTCCCGCCAGATGCTCCAGCAGTACGGCCGCGAGGCCACGCCGGAGGAGCTGGCCAAGGAAATGGACATGCCGGAAGACAAGATCCGCAAGGTGATGAAGATCGCCAAGGAGCCGATCTCGATGGAAACCCCGATCGGCGACGACGAGGATTCCCATCTGGGCGACTTCATCGAGGACACCAACGTGGAGTCCCCGATCGAGAACACCACCAACATCAACTTGTCTGAAACCGTGCGTGACGTGCTGGCCGGCCTCACCCCGCGTGAAGCCAAGGTGCTGCGCATGCGCTTCGGCATCGACATGAATACCGACCACACCCTTGAGGAAGTCGGCAAGCAGTTCGACGTCACCCGCGAGCGCATCCGCCAGATCGAAGCGAAGGCGCTGCGCAAGCTGCGTCACCCGAGCCGGTCCGAGCAGCTGCGCAGCTTCCTGGATATCGATTGATCGATCCAGCCAGTTAGCGATGCGTAAACACAAACCCCGCGTAAGCGGGGTTTGTTGTTTCTGGCGTATGCGCGGCTGGGCGATGCGGTGGCAACGGGTTAGCATGCGCGTCGCTTTTCAAACGTGGTCAAAGGAATGCCGATGAAATCAGTGGCTCTGTTGTTCGCCCTGTTGCCGCTCACCGCCTCGGCCGACACGCCGCAGCCGCCGGCGTGCAACACGGCGGACTTCTTCAGTACCCAGTTCGAGTACGCCCAGGGCCGCGTGGTGGAGCCCGGACAAGTGCTGCTGCTGGGCGAAGAGATTGGTTGCCTGGACGAGGAACACGCCGGCTGCCGCAGCGGCGATGCGGTGGAGCCGGGCAGCGGCCTGATCATCGGCGACCGCTGGAACGAGCACTACTGCGTGCAGGTACTTCCCCCGGGCAAGCAGGTGGTGGGCTGGGCGCCGGCGCAGCGTGTGATGAAGACCGCCAACTACGCCGAGAACAGCCCGACTGACTGGGTGGCGCACTGGGAAGGCGGCGCCGGCCGCGCCCTGGATATCGTGGCGCGGGGAGCTGGTTTCGAGCTGAGCACGCCGGGCGTGGGTGCCGACGCAGCGCCGACCGTGATCGGCAGCGCGGTGCCGGACGAGATCAGCGGCAACCTGCATCTGAGCGAGGGCACCTGCGAGACGCGGGTGTCGCTGCAGGGGACCACCTACCTGGTGGTCAGCGACAACGGGCAGTGCGGGGCGGCGATGGGTGGCCTGCGCGGTGTCTATGAAAACCGCGCGCGGGTGGAGCGGTTGATGCGGTTGTTGGAGCGGTAAGGCGCTTCCGGCAGTGGAAACCGGTCGCGGGCCTCCACTACACTGTGCGGCCGCAAGGGCCTATAGCTCAATGGTTAGAGCAGAGGACTCATAATCCTTTGGTTCCAGGTTCGAGTCCTGGTGGGCCCACCATATTGATGTCCGGCGACGTCCAGCAATGTCGGCCTAGCCGACTTTCTTCTTGTGGGCGAAAGCATAAGTTGGCCGTTTCGGCCAACTTGTACTAAAGCCTAAAGCACAAGTTGGCCGGTTTGAGGCCTCAGGAAGCTTGCCGCCCTAGGCGATTCAATCACTTATGAGCCGTAAATGGTAATTTTGCCGGCTGCGGCCAACTTATGCTGAAGTGCCTCAGCATCGGCTAGGCGACAACTACGCCCGAAGGACTCCAAGTGATGGTGGTGTCTATCGGTCAGCTTATCGACAGGCCCAAGTGTGCTGCACCCAATGGCGCTTGATCGCATACGCGCACCCCCATCGGCTTGGTATCCGCTTTCGGCCTAAGATCGAGTCCAGTGGAGGTCACGTAAGGCAGGCAGGGTAGAGGCTCCAACCCGGGAGCCTCATATGCCATCTCACCTCACGCCGTGGAACAAAGGAAAGCTGGTCGGCCAAAAGGCGCCGCTCAGACTCAGTGACATTTGGTCCATTCGGGTGCGCCTACAGCTGGCCGGGCAAGCTCGAGATTTGGCGATGTTCAATCTAGCGATTGATTCAAAGCTACGGGGGTGCGATCTAGTCAGCCTTCGGCTAAAAGATGTATCTCACGGCTCTACCATCGCCAGGAGGACGATCGTACTGCAGCGGAAAACAGGTAGGCCAGTTCAATTTGAGCTAACGGAGATGACAAGGTCCGCCATTGCTGACTGGTCCCGTCAAGCCCAGCTAGCATCTGCATCCTACTTGTTCCCTGGGCGGGCTGCGGGCCATCTCTCCACCCGCCAGTACGCGCGAATCGTTGAGTCATGGGTCACAGATATCGGACTCGACCGACATAGCTACGGAACTCACAGCAATAACTGTAGTGGCGCCCAACTACCAAGTAGACGGACCCGTGGGTCCGGTTATGCGACTCGCCCACAAAGCACCGATCTGCGCGCTTCGCCTTGATGCTACTCGATCTTAGGGCGGCAGGGGCCGGCTAACAAGGCAGCGTACAAATGGAACCAGTGGCAGGATCGGCGGCCGCTCCAATGGCCGCTATGGGTCGTATGACGCCCGACGGCCACAAGCAGCCTTCCGGCTAGTATCATCTTTGATTGTCAACTCAAGATTTGTTTACGAACGTCAAGACGCCTATCGAAACTCCATGGGGCGCCATGACCGAGTCTGTGCGTCAGAACATGTTCATTGGCGGCAAGACAGGAACAGGTCAAACCCCTTTACGATCAATAGAATGAATCGCGACCAGCTCAAAAAACTCGAAAATGACCTGTGGTCAGCAGCCGACAAGCTCCGCGCCAACTCCGATCTCAAGGCCAGCGAGTACAGCACCCCAGTGCTCGGTCTGATCTTCCTGAAATTCGCGGACAACAAGTACCGGCAGCACCAAGCGGCAATCGAGCAGGAATTCAAGAAGCTCCAGGGCACGCGCCGTGAGCGTACCTTGGAAGAGATTGCCATCGAGAAGTGTGGCTTCTACCTCGATGCGAAGGCCCGCTACGACTACCTGCTGAACCTGCCCGAGAAGGAAAACATCGCCAAGGCCATCCGCGCCGCGATGGCCAGCATCGAGAACACCAAGCCCGAGCTGCTGGGCGTGTTGCCGCAGGAGGAGTACGACCGATTCACCCGCAGCCCCAAGAACCAGCACATTCCCAAGGACTTGCTCAAGCTGTTCTCCGACATCCCGGTGGACGCTACCGGCGACGTGTTCGGCCAGATCTACGAGTACTTCCTCGCGAACTTTGCGCTCAGCGAGGGCCAGGGCGGCGGCGAGTTCTTCACGCCACGCTCGGTCGTCAAGCTGATGGCCGAGATCATCGAGCCCCATGGAGGCAAGGTGTTCGACCCCGCCTGCGGCTCCGGCGGCATGTTTGTGCAGTCGGCGGACTTCATCCTCCAGCACCAGGCCGACAAGGCGGCAGACCTGGACGTGTTCGTCTGCGGCACCGAGAAGACGCTGGAGACCGTCAAGCTCGCCAAGATGAACCTTGCTGTGAACAACCTGCGCGGCGACATCAAGCAGGCCAACACCTACTACGAGGACCCCTTCAACGCCTTCGGCGCCTTCGACTACGTGATGGCCAACCCGCCGTTCAACGTGGACGACGTGACGCTGGACGCCGTGGAGAAAGACCGCCGCTTCAACACCTACGGCGTACCCCGCAACAAGACCAAGGCAAAGGCGGCGGGCAGGAAAGACGGCAAGGAGAAAGCCGTCGAGACCGTACCGAACGGAAATTATCTCTGGATCAACCTCTTCGCTACCTCGCTCAAACCCGGCGGCCGCGCCGCGCTGGTGATGGCCAACTCGGCCAGCGATGCCCGCCACTCCGAGGCCGACATCCGCCGCACTCTGATCGAGCAGAACCTCATCTACGGCATGCTCACGCTGCCGTCCAACCTGTTCTACACCGTCACCTTGCCGGCAACCTTGTGGTTCTTCGACAAGGGCAAGACCGATGACAAGGTGTTGTTCATCGACGCCCGCAACATCTTCACGCAGGTGGACCGCGCCCACCGCGAACTGAGCGACGCGCAGATCCAGAACATCGCCCTCATACCCCGCCTGCACAAGGGCCGCCGCCAAGAGTTCGTGGACCAGGTGGACCGCTACCTGCACCAAGGCATGGCGCAGCTCAAGGAAGCCGCCGAGCACCTGCCCGCCTTGAGCGACCGCCTGCTGGCTGTGCTGGCTGAAGAAGCGGCCGATACCCAAACCAGCCAAGCTGCGCGCGAAGCCGTTGCCGCGCTGCAGGCCCAGTGGGGCCAGCTCGTCGCGCTCGCGCTGGCGCAGGACCAGCACGAACGCACCCGTGGCCAGAAGCACAGCGTGGAGGAGCGCAACCAAGCGCAGCACCTGCTGCGCGCCCAGTTCGCGCCCTTCTTCACCGGCCAGCACGCAGCGGTGAAGGCGCTGGACAAGGCCATCCGCGAGATGGACAAGCGCAAGGCCGAGGCCGCAAAGCTTGAGGGCAAGCGCGCCACCGCAAACCGCCAGACCAAGGGCGTGAAGGCGGCGGTGCAGGCCCTGCACGACGAGCTGAAGGCCGCCGAGCTGAACTACCAGCATGTGAGCTGGCTGCAGGAGCGTTTCCCCAACGCCGCCTACGAAGATGTCACCGGCCTGTGCAAGCTGGCCAGCCGCGAGGAAATTGCTGAGCAAGATTGGTCGCTGAACCCGGGGCGGTATGTGGGTGTGGTGATTGAGGAGGATGGGAAGACGGAGGAAGAGTTCGCCGAAGAGCTGCTGTCGGCTCACGACGAGCTGTTCCAACTGACCAAGTCGGCGGGGGTTCTTCAAGACGTGATCGCGAAGAACTTGGCCGCCTTGGTGGAGTGACCATGGCCTCCCGCGAGTTCGAATACAAAACGCTCACGGAAGTCGGTACCTTGGGCAGAGGAAAGTCCAGGCACCGACCGCGCAATGACCCCGACCTCTACGGTGGCGAGTATCCGTTCGTCCAAACGGGCGACGTGAAGCACGCACCGTTCTATCTGACGGAGTACACCCAGACATACAACGCGAAGGGCCTTGCGCAGAGCAAGCTTTGGCCGGAGGGGACGCTGTGCATCACGATTGCGGCCAACATTGCAGATACGGCAATCCTTGCGATTCCTGCGTGCTTTCCAGACAGCATCTTGGGGTTCACACCTCATCCGCACCAAGCTGACGTTCGCTACACGAAGTACTGTCTTGACGCGTTCAGAGGGCACATGGAGCAAATCTCCAAAGGCACGACGCAGGACAACCTCAGCATGGACAAGCTGTTGAAATTGAGGTTCTGGTTCCCCGCCTACGAGCTGCAGCAGAAGATTGCTGCGCTGCTCACCGCCTACGACGACCTGATCGCCAACAACCGGCGCCGCATCGCGTTGCTGGATTCCACGGCCGAAGAGATCTACCGCGAGTGGTTTGTGCGGATGCGTTGCCCGGTCGATGCCGAAGCAAACAGGTCGCCCAAGCGGCTGCAGCCCTTCGACAGCCTCTGTGAGCTTCAACGTGGATTCGATTTGCCGGACAGAGACATGCAGCCCGGCTTGGTGCCTGTGATTGCGTCCACCTCCATCAAAGGGTTCCACAACGTCGCGAGGGTGGAGCCGCCCGTGATCACCACTGGCCGGTCGGGCTCGCTGGGCACCGTCTTGTATGTGAGGGAGCCAGCATGGCCGCTGAACACGTCGCTCTGGGTCAAGGATTTCAAGGGCAACTCGCCGAACTTGGTGTACTTCACGCTTCGAGGCCTTCACCTGGAAAACTTCAACGCCGGTGCGGGCGTGCCCACCTTGAATCGGAATCACCTGAAGAGCATCAAGGTGCACGTCCCGCCGGCAGATTCCCAAGCTAAGTTTGATGAACTAGTTGAGCCACTTCTGGCGCAGGCGCAGACGCTGCGCTTGGCTTGCGCGAAGCTTGTCTCCACCCGTGACGCCCTGCTCCCCCGCCTGATCTCCGGCAAGCTCCGCGTCGAGACGTTAGACATCCAGTTCCCGCCCAGCATGCAGCCGCCGCCCGCAGAGGCCGCGCAGCGTGAGGAGGCGATAGCCCGTTAGCAGGTCTTCTTTCTACTCCACAAGCAGCAACACCAGGGAGGTGCCGTGGCAGCCGCGAAGAATTTCATCAGCGAGGACGACATCGAGCAGGCCCTGCTGCAGCGGCTGCAGCACCTGTGCGGCTTTGATGCGCTGAATTGCTTCACGGCCCAGCCCGATGACCTGAACGACGGCTCCGGCCGCGCCGACAAGCGTGAGGTCATCCTGGCCGACCGGCTGCGCACCGCGCTGGAGCGGCTTAACCCGCAGGCCCCGGCCCACGCGGTGGGCCAGGCTCTGGCGCAACTGGTGCAGCCGCGCACGGCAATGAGCCTGGTCGCGGCCAACCGGGAGATGGACGGATTGATACGCGACGGCGTGCCGGTGACCTACAAGCCCGAGGCCGGGCCGCAGGCGGGGCAGACCGTGACCGAGCGGCTAAAGGTCATCGACTTCGACGCGCATGATCCGCGCACCGGCCGCAACCACTACCTGGCGGTGAGCCAGCTCTGGGTGCGCGGCGAACATGGCTACCGCCGGCCCGACTTGCTGCTGTACGTGAACGGCCTGCCGTTGGTGTTCATCGAGCTGAAGAACAGCAGCGTGAAGCTGCGCGCAGCCTTCGACGACAACCTGACTACCTACAAGGCCGAGATCCCGCAGCTCTTCACCGCCAATGCGTTGTGCCTACTGAGCAACGGCATCGAGACCCGGCTGGGCAGCATCACCGCGCAGTGGGAGCACTTCTTCACCTGGCTGCGGGTGGATGACGAGAAGGAACAGCTGGACCGCCCTGCCATTGCCGCGCAGGGCCTGAGCGTGGAGCGCGCCGTGTTGGGCCTGCTGACGCCCGAGCGGCTGCTGGACTATGTGGAGAACTTCTGCGTGTTCTACCGCGAGACGCAGAAGGTCATCGCGCAGAACCACCAGTTCATCGGCGTCAACAACGCCTTCGAGCAGTTCAGGCGTCGGCGTGAGCTGGGCGGCAGGCTGGGCGTGTTCTGGCACACCCAGGGCTCGGGCAAGAGCTTCTCGATGGTGTTTTACACGCGCAAGATCTTCCGCAAGCTCACCGGCAGCTTCACCTTCGTGGTGGTGACGGACCGAGACGACCTGGATGGGCAGATCTACCGCAACTTCCTGCACACCGGCGTGGTGGCGCCCAAGGACGACGTGCGGCCCAAGGGCAGCGCGCAACTGCGCGAGATGCTGGGGAAGAACAAGCGAGTGGTGTTCACGCTGATCCAGAAGTTCCGGTTCGAGAAGGGCAAGGACTACCCGCTGCTGTCCGACCGCGACGACATAGTCGTCATCGTGGACGAGGCGCACCGTACGCAGTACGCGGGCCTGGCCGAGAACATGCGTGTGGGCCTGCCCCGCGCCAACTTCCTGGCCTTCACCGGCACGCCGCTGTTGGGCCAGGAGCGCAAGACCAACGTCTGGTTCGGCGACTACGTGTCCGAGTACAACTTCCAGCAGAGCGTGGAAGACGGCGCCACGGTGCCGCTTTTCTACGAGAAGCGTGTGCCGGAGGTGCTGATCCAGAACGACGACCTGAGCGACGAGTTCGCTGCGATCCTGGAAGACGAGAACCTCGACGGCGAGGCGCAGGAGAAGCTGGAGAAGCGCTTCGCGCAGGAGATGGAGGTCGTCAAGCGCGAGGACCGACTGGACACGATTGCGCGGGACATCGTCTACCACTTCCCCCGCCGCGGCTACCTGGGCAAGGGCATCGTCATCTCGGTGGACAAGTTCACCGCCGTGACGATGTTCTACAAGGTGCAGGCTCTGTGGAAGGCCGAGATCAAGGCGCTGAACGGCCGCATCACCGCGACGACCAACGACGTGGAGCGCCAGCGCCTGAAGCAGCTCAAGGCCTGGATGGGCGCGGTGCAGATGGCGGTGATCATCAGCGAGGAGGCGGGCGAGGAAGAGAAGTTCGCGAAGAAGGGGCTGGACATCAAGCCGCACCGCCAGCGCATGAACGCGCTGGATGAGCACGGCCACGATATTGAATTCAACTTCAAGGACCCGGAGCACCCGTTGCAACTGGTGTTCGTCTGCGCGATGTGGCTGACGGGCTTCGACGCGCCCACGGTGAGCACGCTCTACCTGGACAAGCCCATGCAGGGCCACACGCTGATGCAGACCATCGCACGGGCCAACCGGGTGAGCGGCCATGAGATCCTGGGCGTGGCCAAGCGCCACGGCGAGATCGTGGACTACTACAACGTCTTCCGCCGCATGAAGAAGGCGCTAAAGGACTACGCCGCCGGCCCCGAGGACGACGAGCTGCCGGTGCGGGACAAGAGTCATTTGTTCACGCTGCTGGACGAGGCCATGGAGCAGGGCCTGGCCTACTGCCAAAGCCAGGATGTGCCGCTGCACGAGGCGCTGGACCGCGGCGACGTGTTCACCAAGCTGGGCCAGTTCAACGGCTTTGCCGACACGCTGCTGGCCAGCGACGAGCAGCGCAAGTCCTTCAACGTCTACGAGAACACGATCTCCTCGCTGTACGAGGCCTGCAAGCCTGAGGTGCTGGGTCGCAAGCTGAGCCGCGTGGTGTCGGCCTTCCAGTACCTGCGCGGGGTGATGGACAGCATCGTCGAGCAGGTCGACATTGACAGCGCGGTGCAGCGCATCGAGGCGCTGCTGGACGCCAGCGTGGTGGTGGACAAGGCCGAGGCCCTTTCCACCAAGGAGTTCGAGGCGCAGTACAAGATCGTGCAGCGCGGCAAGGCCTGGGACCTCAGCAAGGTGAACGTTGAGAAGCTGCGCGAGGAGTTCCAGCAGGCGCCTTTCAAGAACATCCAGATCGCCGACCTGCAGGCCTTTCTGCAGCGAAAGCTGGCCGAGATGCTGGCGCAGAACAGCACGCGGGTGGGCTTCATCCAGCGGCTGCAGAATGTGATCGACGCCTACAACTCCGGCGCCACGTCCACCGAGAACTACTACGACGAGCTGACCGCGTATGCCCAGGAGCTGAAGGAAGAGGCCGAGCGACACATCCGCGAAGGCCTGACGGAGGACGAGTTGGAGCTGTTCGATCTGCTGAATAAGGAGTCACTGACGCAGGAAGAGACCCAGCGCGTTAAGCTGGCCGCCAAGCACCTGCTGAAGCGCCTGGTGGAGGAGCAGCCCAAGGTACTGATTCAGAACTGGCACCAGAGCGCGCAGACGCAGAAGCAGGTGCGCGCGGAAATCGAACGCGTGCTTGATGCGGACTTGCCGGAAAGCTATGACCGTACCACCTTCAAGCAGAAGTGCGACAACGTCTATGACCTTGCCGTTGAGTACGCACTGCGCGGCAGGAAGTGGGCAGCATGAGCGCGGGTAGCGATGGATCGCAGTGAATTTGTTCAACAACCGGTGACAGTAACCGACCGCTTCGGGTCCCATGGCGTTCTGGGGCCAGAAGCTGACATCGCCAGGTCACCTCCCACGCTTCACCGAGGCCCGAATATGCAGGCCCCTTTAGCCTCCATGCGGCTAAGACCGGCGGCGCTGGATCAAGTGGGCCAACGAGCTGGCCAGGAGTGAGGGTGCGCCCGGTGTTGGAACGACCAAGATGCTTGCCCAAGCAGCGATGGTGCGCGATATCCACCCTGACTGCTCAACAGCATTCACACTCTTGGCAACTGCCATCATAGGTTTGAGCCGACGTCCCCCCGGCCTGAGTAGTGAGCGGGTTTAGAGTCCGGTGCTGACTTGACGCATCCCTGACCTTGTTCACATTGCCCCCGCGCAGCGCTTCCTGCTACCAATGGCATCACGCCCACGGATGACTGGTGATACATGAAGCATGCAGGGAGGTTGCTCGCTGGAGCACTGTTGATGATGCCCGCTGCCGCACATGCCGGGATCGATCTGGACGCGCTGGATGAAGGTATGACCGGACCGCGTACCGAAATGCTGACCCTGGGCAGCGTGCACCTGTCGCAGCACACAGGGTTCAATGCCAAGGCGTGGGGCCCGCTGCTGGACAAGCTGGAAGCATTCAAGCCGGGCTATATCACCGTGGAATCCATCAGCGGTGAGCAGTGCGATCTGGCCACGCGCCATGCTGAAATTTATGGTGAAGACTACTGTGCAAGCACCGAGCCGGCACGCTTGGCGACAGGCCTGGATGTGCCGGCGGCGATCGCAGCGGTCGACAAGGTACTGGCCGCGTGGCCAGCCGAACCGACGCCCGCACAGCGCCGGCATCTGGCCGCGCTGTTCCTGGCTGCCGGCGAACCTGCTTCGGCCTACACACAATGGTTGCAGTTGTCTTCCGACGCGCGCCGCAGTGGCGATGGGCTGGAGGAGGCGCTGGTCGAACAGCTGCGCAAGATGGAAACGCACAACAACGAGGTCCTGCAGATCGCCGCGGTGCTCGCCGCACGGTTGGGCCTGCAGCGCGTGCATGCCGTTGATGACCATACCGGTGACGCGCATCGGCTGGCTGACCGCAAGGCGTTCGGCCAGGCCGTGGAGCTTGCCTGGAAGGCCGATCGTTCCGGCGTTGCTGCACTGGAACGGGAGCAGCGTGTGCTGGTGCAGCGCGAGGATCTGCTGCCGCTCTATCGTGCGGTCAACCGCCCGAACGCATTGAGGGTTCTTGCCGACAACAATGTGCGCGCTGCACTCGCCGCAGCATCGCCGCAGCACTATCCGCAGATCTGGGTAAACGGTTGGGAGCTGCGCAACCTGCGCATGGTCGGCAACATCCTCCAGGTCGTCCGTGACCATCCCGGCTCGCGCGTGTTGAACATCGTGGGCGCTTCGCACAAACCCTGGTTCGATGGCTGGCTGGGGCAGATGTCAGGGGTGGATATCGTGGATGCACAGGCGGTGCTGAAGTAGTCCATCCGGTGCGTCGCTGGCGAAGCATCACGGGATGCGTGGTGCACCCCGCCGCGGCCGCACCGACACATTCATCTCGTCGGGCACATGCCAGCGCCACGGGAATTCCTTGGCGCGGCTGATCCCGATGCGCGGCCCCACCACGGGGGCGCTGCTGGGGGCCATGCCGTCGGAGACGATGCGGATGCCGCGGTCGTTGCCGACCAGGTCGGCGCCATCCAGGGCGCCGGTGATGCCCATCGCCTGCGACAGCCGGCCGGGGCCGCTGCTCAGGTCGCGGTCGCGGCGGATGGCGGGACGGGCCTGGCGGATGAGGTCCAGCCCCGCCAGCGGCGCCAGTGCGCGCAGCAGCACGCCCCAGCCCTGGCCGACTTCGCCGCACACCGCGTTGGCGCCCCAGTGCATGCCATAGGTGAAATAGACATACAGGTGACCGGCCTCGCCGAACATGGTGGTGGTGCGCGGGGTCATGCCCTTGAACGAATGCGCGGCCGGATCCTGCGCGCCGGCGTACGCCTCCACCTCGACGATGCGGCCGGCGCGACCGTCATCGCGCACCAGGATCTTGTTCAACAGCGCCGGCGCCACCTCGGTGGGGTGGCGCTGGTAGAAGGCGCGCGGCAGGGTGATCCAGGCCTGCTGTGCGGTGTTCGTAGTCGGGGCGGCGGGGGACGGCACGGACGGTTCTCCTGCTCGGCCTTCCAGCATGCACCCGTTGGTATTGACGGCGCATCACGGCGCTGTCGCGTGGCTTCAGCGCGGGTGTGGGACCGCCGCGTTGGCCACGGGGCGCTGCGCTTGCGCTGCGCCGGCCGGCAGTGGGGCGATCACCAGCGTGCGGCCGCGGCAGACGTCCACGTCGGTGTAGCGCGCGGTGCGCCCGTCCTTGAAGGTCAGCCGCAGGTCGTAGCGGCAGGTGTCGCCGGCCAGGGCGAGGGTGGTGGCGTCGCCGCCGCCGGTCAATGCGGTGATGGGGCGGGGCTGGTAGGTGTCGCTGCCGGCGGGCGCGATCGCCACGGCCACCACGCTGTCGTGGGCGCGGTTGCGCAGGTCCAGGTAACGGGTGGTGTCTGCGGCGTGGGCCGGCAGGGCGGCAACGGTTGCAAGCACGGTCGCGAGGAGGGCGAGGCGGGTCGGGTGCATGGCGGAGATCTCCGGTCGGTGCGTGCATCCAACCGGAGCGCTGCGGGCCGGGCAACGAGGGTGGGACCAATCGTCGCTGCGACAGGTCCAACCGTAGCCCGGTGTGGTCGGCGCACCGGGGGCGGGGCCCCGGTGCGCGTCCCTCAACGGTTTCAGTAGCGGTACTGCCAGCTCAGTTTCAGCACGCGTCCACGGCCGGCGAAGTAGTTCGCGTTGGAGGGGGTGGTCTGCGCGTAGTAGCTGATGTACTGCTTGTTGGCCAGGTTCTGCACGCCCAGCGTGAACACGTGGTTGTCCAGCGCGTAGCGTGCGACGAGGTCGAACGTGGTGTAGCCCTCGAAGCGGGCGACTTCGCGGCCGCGCGCGCTGAAGTCGCGGTCGAACGCATGGCTGCCCTGCAGGCGGGTGCTGAACGCCGGCGTCCAGCGCTGTTCCCAGAACGCGGTCATCCGGTTCGGTGCGATGTTGACGCCGGCGAGGTCGCTGTCCAGGCGGCCATCGAGGTCGCCATCGAAGCGGCCGTTGGCCCGCGCGTAGCCCAGGCCCAGGCGGCTCTCGCCCAGGCGCACGGCGAGGTTGCTCTCGATGCCTTCCACCTGGGTGGCCTGGCGCTGCACGTTGTAGGCATCGATGCCGCGGTCGTAGACCAGGATGGAGCCGTGCTCGGACTTGGAGATGTAGTAGGCGATGTCGCCGCTGAAACGACCGTCGTCGTACTCCAGGCCGATCTCGCGGTTGTCCGACACCACCGGCGACAGGTCCACCAGTTTGTCCACGCGCTGGCCATCGATGCTGATCGCGCGCAGCACACGGCCGACGTCGGCCACGGTGTAGCCTTCCGAGTACGAGGCGTAGGCATTGAGGCGGTCGTTGATGTACCAGACCGCGCCGAAGTTGGGCAGGGTCTCGCTCATCTTCGGCTTGCCGCCGGCCACCTGGCGCGCGCCGTAGCGGGGCAGGGTGGCGTAGTCGTCCACCTTCAGCTCGCCCTTTTCATAGCGCAGGCCGGCCGACAGCATCACCTGCGAACTCGGCCACCAATGCGCCTGCAGCAACGGCGAGATGCTCTGGTAGGTGGTCTCGGGCACCCAGCTCAGGCCGCTGGCCAGGAGTACCTGGCGGGTCTGGTCGCGCAGGCCGTCCAGACCCAGGGTGATGTCCAGCGCGGTGTCGCCGATGCGGCGCCAGGACTGGGTGAGCTTGAAGCCGCGCTTGTCCGATTCGTTCTGGGTCTGGTCCCAGGCGGCGTTGGCGCCGGTATTGCCCCACGGGTCCCACTGGCTGGCGCCGTAGCGGCCTTCGAAATCGACCGCGAAGGCCTGCGCCTGGAAGGTGCCGCCGAACAGCCCCGGTGCGGTGTAATCCACGGTCAGCGAACTGGAGCGGTTCATCGGCGGCTCCAGCGGCGTGTCGCCGGGCACGGCGATGGTCGGGCGGCCGGTGAGGTAATCGCCGTTGAGCGCCATGTAGGTGTCCAGCCCGCGCAGCTCGAAGCGGTTGGCCATGACCTGCAGGCGATGGCCGTTGTCGAAGTTCCAGCCCACCTTGGCGAACACGTTGGAGGTGGTGGAGTCCATCAGCTCGCCCTGCGCGGTAGTACCGATCGAGCGGCCCTTGCCGTCGTAGTACAGGCCCTGCCGCTCGTAGGCCAGGCCGGCGACCAGGTCGAACTGGTTGGCGCGCACGCCGATCAGGGCCGAGGCGCGCTGGCTGTCGTCATCGCTTTGGCCGGGGCTGGCCATCGCGGTGGACAGGTTGCTTTCGAACATCACGCTGTTGGGTTCGGTCGGGGCGCCCTTGGTGATGATGTTGACGATGCCGCCGGTGCCACCGATACCCTGCAGCGCGTTGGCGCCGTGGATGATCTCGATGCGCTCGATCATGGCCGGGTCGATGGTGTGCGAATCGCGCGAGCCATCGCGCAGCGGGGTGGACTGCGGGATGCCGTCGACCATGTACAGGATGCCGCGGCCGCGCATGGTCTCGCCGTAGTTGGACATCTTTTCGCGGGCCGGGGCGAAGGCCGGCACCTGGGCCGACAGCAGCCGCGAAACGTCCGAGCCCAGCGCCATCTGCTGTTCGATGTCCTCGCGGGTGATCACCGTGATGGTGTTCGGCATCGCGGTCTCGCCCTGCGGCTGGCGCGCGGTGGAGGCCGATACGGTGACCCGGCCCAGCGAGGTGGTGGGGGCGGCCGGTGCGGCGGCACTGGCCGGTGCCGGTGTCGGTGCGCGCGCGGTGCTGGCCTTGCGGATCACGAAGATGCCGGGGCTGCGCTCGTCCACCTCCAGGCCCTGGCCGGCCAGCAGCCGTTGCAGCGCCTGCTGCGGGCGGTAGCTGCCGTCGAGGGCGGGCGCCTGGCGGCCGGCGGTGACGTCGGCGGCGAACAGCAACTGCAGGCCGGTCTGCCGGGCCAGGCTGTTGAGGGACTGGTCCAGCGGGCCGGCGCCGAGGTGGATCTCGACCGGGGCGGCTGCGGTCTGTGCCCAGGCTGGGCTGGCCGCGCACAGGGCCAGGGCCAGCAGGGTGGGCGTTGCGTGGCGCAGGGCACTGCGCGGAGCGGAACGGGTCATGCGGATTCCTACAGGGGGTTCCAGCAGTTGCCGGATGAGGCGGGCGCCAACCCACCCTCGTGATCGGTCTAGCGGGCGTGGATGCGGACGCTGCCGTCGTTCTGGGGCAGCACCTGCACCGGCAGGATGTCCGGCAGCAGGGCCAGCACCGCGTCGCTGCGCGCGCTGTCGAACACGCCCGAGACCTGCAACGCGGCCAGGCCGGGATCGGCCAGCACGATGCGGCCACGGTGATAGCGCTGCAGTTCGCGCACGACCTCGTCCAAGGGCGCGCGCACGAAGCTGAGTTGGCCCTGCGTCCATGTAGCCTGGCCGGCCGTGGTCGCGCGCGGGACGGGCAGCTGGCCGGGCCCGGCCAGCAGCTGCTGGCCCGGACGCAGCCGGCGCTCGCCGTCCACGCCCGCCACCGTCACGCCCACCTGGCCCTGCCACAACGCAACCGCGCTGGACGTGCCCTGGCGGGCGACGTCGAACACGGTGCCGTAGTTGCGCACCTGCACCGGCCCGGCATCGACCTGGAACACGCGCCAGCGCGAGTGGGTGACCTCGAAACGCGCGCGGCCGGCCAGCAGTTCCACCCGCCGCGAACGCAGATGGGTATGCACGCGGACCTGGCTGGAGGCATCCAGGGTGAGCCGGCTGCCATCGCTCAGGGTGATGCTGCGGCGGCCACCGCTGCCGGTGTGATAGTCGGCCTGCTGCCAGCCCGGATCGCCCAGGTAGAGGCCACCCAGCAGCACGCCCACCAGCGCCAACGCGGTGGCGACCGTGCGCGCGGTACGCGCCGGGCGCAGTGCGTCGGCGTCGGGCAGCGGGAAACGCTGCTTGAGTACGTCGCGATGGCGCGCCAGCAGGGGGTCGGGGCGAACGCCGGCGCTGCGCTCGCGTGGGGCGGCGCATGCGGAGGTGGGCGGCTCGGGGCGGGGGCTCATCGCGCGCTGTCCCGGTCCAGATCGTGGCGGCAGGCGGCCATGGCCAGGCGCAGGTGGCGCTCCACGGCCTTCAGCCCGATGCCCATGCGGCGTGCCACGTCGGACTGCGGCAGCTCATGGATCTTGTGCAGGATGAACACCTGGCGCCGCCGCCGTGGCATTGCTTCGATGCTGGCGACCAGGCGCGCAAGGTCCTGCTCGCCGTCCAGCCGCTGCGCGTGGCCGGGAACCGGGCAGGCCGGCTCGGGCAACACCGCACGCGGTTCCACCCAGTGCTGGCGCAGCGCTTCGGCGCGGCAGCGGTCCACCGCCGTGTCCCGGGCAATCCGCCGCAGCAGCGCGATCGGCTCGCGGACCTCACGCGGCGACGGGCGTTCGAGCAGGCGCAGGCAGACGTCGTGGACCACTTCGCGGGCCAGGCCGGGCGCGGCAAACCGGCGACGCACGTAGTCCACCAGCTCTTCGTAATGACGGAGCAGCGAGGACAGCAGCGGGGCGGAGGGCTCCGGGGCGGGCGGGGGCGGGGTCATCCGGGGACGGCAAGGGCGCAAGAGTCCAAATTGTAAATGATTATTGTTTGCGGCTCTTTCGGGACCAATCGTCGCCCGGCCGTGACCAGACGTAGCGCGCTGATCACCGCGCTTCTCGGCCCCGTTGCACCCGCCTAAGATGAGCCCAGCCCGGTCCGGGCGCCTGGATGCCCGCAATGAAGATCCGCCTTGGCAGCACCGAGATCGGCCTGTTCCGCTATGTGGCCCTGTGGACGGTGGTGGCGGTGGTGTTCGCCCTGCAGAACACGCTCAACGGCGGCCTGCCGCGCAGCGACTGGCCGCTGTGGACCCTGCTGCGCTGGTCGATGATCCAGTGGTACACCTGGGCGGCCCTGGCCCCGGCCGTGTTCCGCCTGGCCGAACGCTACCCGGTAGGCGGCACGCTGCGCTTCCACGGGCTGGGCAGGCAAGTGGTGGCCAGCTTGTGCATGACCTTCGCGGCGATGGTGATCGGCGCGCTGGTGTCCACGCTGTTCGAGCCCAGCGGTTTCGGTGAACAGCTGGGCTATTTCCTGGAGCAGCATTTCGCCATCGGCCTGCTGACCTACTGGCTGCTGTTCGCCACCCAGCAGGCCATCCATTTCCACGCCGAGAAGGCGCGGCGCGAGCTGGAGGCCAGCCAGCTGGCCACCGAGCTGGCGCAATCGCGCTTGCTGGCGCTCAAGTCGCAGCTGCAGCCGCATTTCCTGTTCAACACGCTGCACGCCATCATCACCCTGCTCGACGAGGACAAGGTCTCGGCCGAGGACATGCTGCTGCGCCTGAGCGAACTGCTGCGCGCGTTCCTGGAAGACTACGACGGGCAGGAGATCACCCTGCGCCAGGAGCTGGAGCTGATCGAGCTGTACCTGGGCATCCAGCGCACCCGCTTCAAGGACCGCCTGACCACGCGTATCTACATCGCGCCGGAAACGCTGGACTGTGCGGTGCCGAGCCTGATCCTGCAGCCGATCGTGGAGAATGCGATCCGCCATGGCATCGGCCAGCGCGTGGGCGCCGATACCATCGAGATCGAGAGCAGGCGCGAGGGCGATGCGCTGTGCATCGAAGTGCGCAACCGCAACAGCACCCTGAGCGCGGCACCGGGTGAGCGCGCCGGCTATGGCATCGGCATGTCCAACACCCGCCTGCGCCTGAAGGAACTGTATGGCGAGGCGGCCGATGTACGCCTGGACATGATCCTGCCCGAAGGCGTGTCCTGCCGCATCCGGGTGCCGTTCCGCGACCTGGAAGGGCCCGACGAGGCGCCGGAGTTCGACCCGGCGCGGGCCGTGGCATGAGCATCGGCGTGCTGGTGGTGGATGACGAGCCGATCGCGCGGCACGCGATCGTGCGGTTGCTGCGCGACGATCCGGACATCGAGCTGCTGGGCGAATGCGGCGATGGGGTCTCGGCGGTGGCGGCGATCCGCAACCAGTCGCCGGACCTGGTGTTCCTGGACATCCAGATGCCGGCCATCAACGGCATGGACGTGGTGGCCACCATCGGCGCGGAGCGGATGCCGGCCACGATCTTCGTCACCGCCTACGAGCAGTACGCGGTGAAGGCGTTCGAGGCCAACGCGGTGGATTACCTGGTCAAACCGTTCAGTCGTGAACGTTTCGCCGCCACCTTGCAGCGGGGCAAGGCGCGCCTGGCCGCGGCCGAAGCACTGGCGCCGCAGGCGTCGGCGCGGATCCTGCAGGCGCTGGATGCATTGCGCCAGCGCGACGGGTACCTGGACCGCATTCCGGTGCGCGAGGACGAGCATGTGGTGTTCGTCGCGGTGGATGACATCGTGTGGATCCGGGCCAGCCGCAACACCGTGCAGCTGCACGTGGCCGGCCGCGTGCACGAGCTACGCGAGACCATGACCGCCTTGGCGGCACGGCTGGACCCACGCCACTTCGCCCGCGTGCACCGCTCGGCGATCATCAACGTGCGCCGGGTCCAGGCGATCCATCCCTGGTTCAACGGTCACCATGTGGTGACCATGGACACCGGCCAGCAATTGCGCATGAGCCGCTACCAGCACGAGACCTTCCTGCGGCTGGTGTCCACGCGCGGCAATGAGGGCTAGCGCTCCGCGGCGGCGCTGCGATCATGCAGGCTGCGCAGCTTCTTCTTGTTGATCTTGCCCACGCTGGTGCGTTCTATCGCATCCACGAAGCTGACCCGGTCCGGGATCGCGTAGCGGGAGATATCGCCTGAGCGGCTGCGCGCGGCGACCAGTTCAATGATCTCGGCCTCGGTCACATCGCTGCCATCACGCTTGACCACCAGGGGCAGCGGCCGCTCGCCCCATTTCGCGTCGGTGATGCCGATCACGGCAACCTCGTTGACCGCCGGATGCAGGGCGATGATGTCTTCCAGCGCGAGCGAGGAGATCCACTCGCCACCGGTCTTGATCACATCCTTGATGCGGTCGGTCACGCGCAGGTAGCCGCAGGCATCGATGTTGCCGATGTCCCCGGTATGCAGGTACCCGCCGGCCCACAACGCGGCCGAAGCGTCCGGGTCGTGCAGATAGCCCTGGGTGAGCCAGGGCGCGCGCACCACCACTTCGCCGGTGGCGCTGCCATCGTGGGCGACATCGTGCATCTCCACGTCGACGATGCGCAGATCCACCAGTGGCACCGGAATGCCGGCCTTGGTCCGCAGCGACAGCGCCTCATCATCCGAACCGGCCAGGGCGGTGACATCGATCTGGGCGAGGGTGAGCAAGGGGCAGGTCTCGGACATGCCGTAGCCGCCGAAAATGTCGATGCCATGGGCCAGTGCCTGCTGCGCCAGTGCCCGCGGCAGTGCCGCGCCGCCGATGATGACTTTCCAGCCGCGCAGATCGGTTTCCGCCGCAGTGGGATGGCCGAGCAGCATATGCAGGATGGTCGGCACGCAGTGCGAGAAGGTCACCTTCTCGCGGGCGATCAACGCCAGCAGCCGCTCCGGCAGATAGCGACCGGGGTAGACCTGTTTGATGCCCATCAGCGTGGCCACATAGGGCAGGCCCCAGGCGTGGACATGGAACATCGGCGTGATCGGCATGTAGACATCGTCGCGATGCAGGCGCCCCTGACTGGGCGCGCTGCCCAGAGCCGCCATCGCCGCCAGGGAATGCAGTACCAGTTGCCGATGGCTGAAGTAGACGCCTTTGGGCAGGCCCGTGGTGCCGGTGGTGTAGAACACCGTGGCACGGCTGTTCTCGTCGAAGTCCGGGAAGCGGTGGATGGGCGTGGCCTTGGCCAGGCCGGCTTCATACTCGGTGACGAAGCCCGCCGGCAGCGCGCCACCGGCATCATCCAGCAGGATCCGCGTGTGCAGATCCGGCAGCTGTTCGGCGAGGCCTTCCAGCACCGGCAGGAACTCACGGTTGGCCAGGATCACCCGCGCGCCGCTGTGATTGAGGGTATAGGCGATCTGCTCAGGGGCCAGGCGGATGTTCACCATCATCAGCACCGCACCGATCATCGGTACCGCGAAGTAGCTCTCCAGGTAGCGGTTGCTGTCCCAGTCCATCACCGCCACGGTATCGCCGTGTTTCACCCCCAGTGCGGTCAGCAGCCCGGCCAACTGGCCGATGCGCGCCTGCAAGCTGCGGTAGTCGAGGCGGACGGTGTCGCCGTAGACGATTTCCTGATCCGGACACACCGCCAGTGAGGTATGCAGCAACTGCTTGATCAGCAGCGGATAGGCATGGGCCTCGGTGGCGGACGAATCTGTGGCGGTGGCATGTGACATCGGGTTGTCCTGGTGGGCAGCGCGTCAGCGCCCGGAAGCGGCGGGAATCGAAAGCTGCTCGGCCCGCAACGGCGCATCCGCACGTGGTGTGGGCTGGATGAGTGCATCCTGCGGCAGCGCACGGGTGGGATCCTCAAGGTGATCCCACACGTGGTCCATCGCCGCGAACAGGTAGGGCAGCAGCGGCACATAGCGCTTGCGGTAATCCGGGAAGGCCAGCAGCGAATCGAAGTGCTGTGCGTTGTTCACCCGCCAATAGGCGATCTGCGCACCCGCCTTGCGTGCCAGTGGCACGTAGCGATCGCTGGTCATGCTGATCGGCACCAGCCCATCGTCGAGGCCGTGGATGACCACGATCGGGAGGCCGCGACGCGGTGCCTTGGCGGTCGCCTCGGCGATGCCGGCACGCACTCGCCGGGCATCGGCGCTGTCGCCCCTGCCGAGTGCGCGCAGGCAGTTCAGACCGTGCAGCGGATCCTCTGCCGACGTTGCTGCATTGCCGTCCACCAGCACCACGCCACTGCCCGGCGGGATGCCACTGCCTTCGCTCCACCAGGTGGCACGCACGTCAGCGGCGGCCGGACCGGGCTTGCCGTCAGCGCCAACGGCCGAGAAGCGGTACGCGCAAGGATGGCCGCCCGCGCCGTAGCGCCCATAGGCCGAGGCATACGTCACCGCGATGGCGCGCCATAGATCGAACCCGGTGGAGAACGCGCCGGCGCGAAGTGCAGCGTCGCTCAGGCCAGCGTCGGCAAGCTGCTGCCGTGCCGACTGTGCCTGCGCCGCGGTGTCATCGCCCTGCACCTGCCCGGCGGATGCCAGCGTGGCGCAACGCTGCGCGCCTGCCGAGGCGGCCTGTGCCTGCAGGGGCGGTTGTGGCAGATCGTCCACGGCCAGCAGCGCGCACGGCATCAGCAACGCGGACAGGGTTACGAAGTCGTACAGCGGCGGTGCGCCTGCGACCGAGACGTTGGGTTCGCCGGCCACCATCGCATCGAACCCGTCGCCGTCGATCTCCGCGGCGCGCAGCACCGCGCCACCGCCGTTGGAAACACCCACGCCCAACGTGCGGGTCGTGGCCGGCGTGAACGGAGCGGCTTCCGGGTAGGCGCGGTCCAGTGTCTGCAGGCCGAACTGCAGCGCCTGCTGCAGGTGCAGGCCCCACTCCGCTTCCGGGTTGTCGCCGGAATGGGCGTGTTTGAAGGCGACGCCGTGGGTAGTGGTTGCATCGACGGGAACGAAGGCCAGCGCCCCCTGGCTGGCGGGCGTGCCGTCGGCCAGGAAGCCGATTCCGGCGTCGAGGTCGTAATAGTCACTGCCGGCGCCCTTGTCGGTATAGGCGACGGCGCAGCCATGGGCCAGGCCCCAGCTGCCGGCCACCGCAATGGCGCCATAGATGCCACGCGAGCCGGAGGAGGCGGCGACGACGAGGCAGCGTCGCGCGGCATCAAAGGTATCGGGCACCTGCACCAGCACGCGATGGGGGTGGCGGGCGCCGGGGACGCGCGCATACGCCGAGAATTCGCGGCCGGGCACCGCCTGCAGGTTGCCGTAGACCGTGCCGAAGCCACCGCCGGGAGTGAGGTCGGCGATACCGCGCCAGCTGCTCCAGATCGCGCGGCGCCGGGCCTCGTCGGCCGTCGGCTGGGCCGGGCGGGCGAACGCGGGCGCGGTAGTCGCGCGCAGGGCGTCGATTCCCAGCCCCGCGGTCAGCAGGTCATCGGTGCCGCGATGCGGGGTTTCCCGCCACTGCTCGAACACAGGCGCTGCAGCGGTGGCGCTGGGCTTGGCAACGTGGGCGACGGAGGCGCAGCCTGACAACAGCGGCAGCGCGGCGCACAGCAGAGTCACGGGGCGACGGATCTTCATTGCGCCACCCTAGCAACCCAGCGGGGATGCGCCAGCGTACCTAGGTACCCGTGCCGGGCTGCGGACGATTTGCTAACCTCGGCTGGACATGCCGACCCTGCTTATCGCTGATGACCACCCCCTGTTCCGCGCGGCGCTGCATCGCGCGGCCGAGGAGGCGGTCGCCGATCTGCAGATCAGCGAGGCCGATTCGCTGCACAGCGTGCTTGAAGCGATCGAGAGCCAGCCGATCGACCTGATGCTGCTGGACCTGCATATGCCGGGCAATCACGGCCTTGCCGGGTTGGCGACCATCCGTGCCTTGCAGCCGGGGCTGGCGATCATCATCGTCTCGGCCAATGAAGAGCCGCAGGTGATCCGCCGTGCCCTCGACCTGGGCGCTGCCGGCTATCTGCCCAAGAGTTCAGGGCTGACCGACCTGCAGTCCGCGCTGCAGAGCGTGTTGGAGGGTGAGCGCTGGATCCCGGCGATGCTGCGCGAGCCCGTGGCGCGGGTGGCGCCCTTCAGCAAGGACGCCGACCTTGCCGCGCGCTTGTCCAGCTTGTCCGCGCATCAGTACAAGGTGCTGAGTCTGGTGGCCGAAGGGCTGCTCAACAAGCAGATCGCCGACCGGCTGGGCGTGCAGCTGCGCACGGTCAAGGCACATATGACCCGCATCATGGGCCGGCTGGGTGTACGCAATCGCGCGCAGGCCATCCGTGTGCTGCACGAAATGGGGTTGACCGACCCATCGCGGCAGATCGAAGCGTCGCACGACGCCTGATCCTCGGTCAGGGCGCTGCCGTGGCGGGCGTTGTCAGCAGATGGTTGATCGCCCAGCGCAGCGCCAGCGGCTTGAACGGTTTGTTGAGCAGCGATAGACCCGCCCCGCGCACCGCCTCGCGCGTGTCGGCGCCGGTATCGGCGCTGAGCATCACCGTTGGCCGCGGCCCATGCACGGCGACCAGGCGTTTCCACAGCGCCACACCGGTATCGCCATCGTCCAGGTGGTAGTCGAACAACCACAGCGCCGCCTCGTGTGCAGAGCACCCCATCGCGCTGGCGGCGTCGCGCACCGCGATGACCTCGCAACCCCAGGCAAGCAGCATCTGCCGCATCGCCTCCAGCGCGTCCGGATCGTTATCCACCACCAGCACGCGGATGCCCTTGATGGTGCTGTTGCCGCCACCGGATGGTTCCGTGCGCAGGGCCGCAGGCGGCGCTGCCCGCGCCACGGTAATGGAGAAGGCCGAGCCGCGATCGAGCACGCTATGCAGGTGCAGTGGTGCATGCAGCAGGTCGGCAATCCGGTGTGCGATGGTCAGGCCAAGGCCCAGGCCCTGGCCATTGCTGCGATCGCCGCGGTGGAATTCCTCGAACACCACCGCCTGCTGCTCCGGTGCGATGCCGGGGCCACTGTCATGTACCCCGATCGACAGCGTGTGGCCATGGCGGCGCACGCCCAGCAGTACGCCGCCTTGGCGGGTGTAACGGATGGCATTGGCCAGGAAGTTCTGCAGCACGCGGCGCAGCAGCAACGGGTCGCTGTGCACCCAGGCGCGGGTCCGCACATAGCGGAACTGCAGGCCGCGCGCGGCGGCCAGCACGGCGAACTCCTGTGCCAGCGGATCCAGCACGTTGGACAGCGCGAAGGGGCGCGGATCGGCGACCAGTCCGCCGGCTTCCAGCCGCGAGATATCCAGCAGGCCCGACAGCAGGTCATCGGTGGAGTCCAGCGCGCCCCGGATCTGGCGCAGGAAGCTGTCCAGGAACGCTGATTCGATGTGCTGCGACATGGCATCTGTGAGCAGCTGCGCCGCATGCAGGGGCTGGATCAGATCGTGGCCGACCGCCGTCAGGAAGCGGGTTTTCGCCACGTTGGCGCGTTCGGCTTCGTGCACGGCCTGTTCCAGCCGGGCGGTACGGTCCTGTACGCGGCGCTCCAGGGTTTCGTTGCTGCGCTTGAGTGCGTCCTCGGCCCGGCGGAAGGCGGTGACATCGGTGAAGGTGGCCACGTAGCCGCCCCCCGGCATCGGGTTGCCACGAATTTCGACGATGGTGTTGTCCGGGAATATCCGCTCGGATAGATGCGGGGTGCCACGCCGCATGTGCGCAACGCGGCGCAGCAATGCCTTGCCCGGGGTGTCGCCGGGAACATCGCCGATCTTCAGTTGCCCCACGGCCCACGCCGTGAGGTTGACCACCGGCTGCCCCACCTGCAGCAGCTCCGGGGGGAATTTGAACAGCGCGGCATAGCGGCTGTTCCAGGCCACCAGCTGCAATTGGGCATCGACCACGCTGATGCCCTGGCTCATGTTCTCCAGTGCGGCTTCGAGCAGGCGCTGGTTGAAGCGCAGCACCTGGGTGGCTTCGCCAACGGCGCGGGTGACCGCGTCCAGCGGCGCAGCACCGCCATCGCGTGCCGCCTCCACCAGCAGCCGCGCCATACCCGCACCGACCACGGCGGTCAGTTCGCGTTCGATGGCGGTGACCCGGTCGTCATCCAACATCTGCCCGGCGTGCCCGTCCATCAGTTGCCGTGCGCGATCAGGTCCGAGGAAACGACCGGCCGTCTTGCGCAGCGACGCCGCCGCCACCGCGTCCCGCCGCAGCGGGATCGACGGGCGCACCGCGCGCGACACCAGCAGCACGGTCACCAGGTTGACCGCCAGGCTGGCGCCCATGCTGATGGCGATATGGCCCGGTTGCACGCGCAGCGAGAACATTGCCAGCCAATGCAGACCATCGGCGCTGGCCGACGGTGGCGGAGCCGGGATCACCATCGGCAGCAACACCAGCCACAGCCAGACCAGTGAGCCGAGCACGATGCCGGCGATGATGGCCGGTGAGGGCGTGCGCGGGCGATACACCGCCAGCAGAACCGCCGGCGCCAACTGCGAGAGCGCGGTGAACGACATCAGGCCGAAATCGCTGAGCGCCTCGGTGCCGCTCATCGCGCGGCTGTACAGCCACGACATCAGGAACACGGCAAGAATGCCGGCGCGACGGAAGGCCAGCACGCGCGGGCGCAGATCGGCGCCGGTGTTGAAACCCGTGACGCCGCTCAGCAGGCGTGAGCCCACGCCGTGGTTGCCGAGCATGATCGACAGGGTCAGCCCGGACAGGATCATCATGCCGGTGGCAGCGCTCAGGCTGCCCAGGTAGGCCAGCAACGCCAGCACGTGGTGGCCGCGTTCCTGCGGCAAGGCCAGCACATACAGGTCGGGGGTCACCGACGACGGCAGCTGCGCAGCACCGGACAGCGCCATCGGCACCGACGGCAACCCGATCAACAACAGATACAGCGGGAACAGCCAGCGCGCCGTCTTCAGGTCCGAGGGCTGGCGTAGTTCGACCACGCCCACATGGAACTGATGCGGCAGGGTGAACGCGGCCATCGCACCGAGCGCCACCATGGTGAGGAAATCCGGGATGACGGCCGGCGGCGGCAGGTGCGCCATTTTCTCAAGCAGGGGCGTGCCCGCCTGGTGCACCGAGAACCCGGCATACAGGCCGATGGCGAGCAGCGCGGCCAGTTTCAACAGCGATTCCAGCCCCAGCGCGACCACGATGCCGCGGTTGTGCTCGGTGGCCGAGGCCTTGCGCGCACCGAACAGCAGGGTGAACGCCGCCATGGTCAGTGCAAACCAGAACGACACGTCAAGCTGCCAGCCCACCGGCGCGAATTGATCACCAAGCAGGACGCCAAGTCCCTGGCTGACCGCTTTGAGCTGCAGCGCGATGTAGGGAATGATGCCGAACAGGGCGACCAGGGTGATGGTGATGCCCAGCCCTTGGTCGGCATGCAGCCGGGCGACCACCAGATCGGCGATGGTGGCGCTGTTGTGCTGTTTGGCCAGTCGCCCAAGCCGCGCCAGGAACGGCAGGCCGAAGGCGAAGATCAGCGCCATGCCGATCAGTGTCGGCGGCATCGGGAAGCCCCACTGCACGCCCTGCGAGGCGGCCCCGTAGTACGTCCAGGCCGTGCAGTGCACGCCCAGTGACAGCGCGTAGATGGCTGGCCACACGTTGGCAAGCCGGTGCCCCTGACGCTCCCCCCACAGGGCGACGCCGAACAGCAGCACGGTCCACGCGATGCAGGCGAACAGGACGATGGAGGGCGTCAACATCGCTCCAGTGTAGAGAGAACCGCCGGCGGCGGGCAGCCGGCCGGCGTTAGCCGGCGATCACGATCAGCGAGAGCTGTTCGGCGACCAGCACCACCTCGCCACCGGGCACCACTTCCACGGCTTTGTGCTGGGTGAGCAGCCATTGCCCGGGGGTGCGCGCTTCCAGTGACACCAGGCGCGAGCGCACCCGCACCTCGGAACCGCTGGGCACCGGCGCCAGGAATCGGACCTTGTTCAAGCCGTAGTTCAATACGTGGGCGATGCCGGGGAAACCGGTCAGGGCGGCCACATCATCTTCAACGGTGAGCGAGAGCAGCAGGAAACCGTGCGCGATGGTGTGCCCACCGGGCAACCCGGCCTGCGCCCGGGCCGGATCGACATGGATCCAGTTGTGGTCACCGGTGGCGTCCGCGAAGGCATCGATGCGCGACTGCGCGAGGTGCGTGCCGCCGCCCAGCCGCTCGCGTTCCGCCCATTGCCGCAGGGCCTGCAGGGCGGCCGGCAGCTCGGTGATCGTGGCGGCAGTGCTCATCGCACGCCCTCCAGCAAGGCCAGGATGGCGTCACGCGCCTCGTGTTCGGACAAGCTCGGCGCGTGGCCTACGTCCGGCACTTCGACCAGACGGGCATTGGTCGACGTCGCGGCCATCTGCCGTGCGACATCGGCAGGCAGGATGTCCGACAACGCCCCGCGAACCACCAGCACCGGCACGCGAGCCGTCAACGCACGCACTGCACGCCACAGCACCGGACGCAGCAGCCACAACACCCACGGCCGCGTGGTGCGGATGACGGCGGGGTCGTAGTCCAGCTCCAGCAGCCCATCGTCGCGCTGGCGGAACGTGCGCGAGGCCATTGCCCGCCAGTCCTCGGTGGTGAAGCGCGGAAACGCAGCCTTGCCGATGGATTCCACATAGGCCGTGGCCTGGGTCAGATCCATCGGTGGCACGGGCTTGCCGGCATACTTGCCGATCCGCGCCAAGGCTTCGCGCGGCACCTTGGGGCCGGCATCGTTGAGCACCGCCGCGGCGATCAGCCCGGGCGCGCGGGAGGCCAGGGTGATGGTGACCAGCACGCCCAGCGAGGTGCCGATGAACACCGCTTTGTCGATGTCCTGCGAGCGCAGCAGCGCCACCATGTCATCGGCATACGCGCGCGGGTTGTAACCGGACGGGTCCGGTGCCCGCGCGGAACCTGCACGCCCGCGCAGGTCAACGGCAAGCACGCGCCAACCGGCGGCGGTCAGCGTTCCGGCAAGGGCATCGAAGTCGGCACCATTGCGGGTCAATCCCGGGATGCAGACCACCGTGCCGCGGGGCGATTGCCCCGCGTCGGGCGCATGGTCGCGCGCGTGCAGGCGCAGGCCATCGCTGCTGGTCCAGTACAGATCATCGTAAGACTGCGTCATGCCGGTGCTTCCTAGAAATCGTAACGGACGCTGAGACTATATTGGCGCGGCGGGCCGTAGAAACCGATCAGCGTGCCGACCGCCGGAATGTTGTAGCCGGTGGTCCGGTATTCCTTGTCGGCCAGGTTGGTGCCCTGCAGCGAGAAGGTCCAGGCATCGTCGAGTTTCCAGATCACCCCGGCATTGACCAGTCCGTAGCCATCCTGACGGATCACCGGGCTCAGGTCGGTGGTCGGCCACACTTCGCTTTGGTAGCTGTAGCTCACCCGGGCGGAGAGGTTGCCGCCGTTGGCCAGCTCGGTGCGGTACTCGACATTCACCGCACCCGAGAAGTCCGGTGCGTTGGTGAACTTCATCTTGTCGGCAACGTTGATGCCGCGGTCCATGTACTCGTCGTACTTGGTGTCCAGCCAGGCCAGGTTGCCGGAGATCAGCCAGTGTGCGCTGGGCAGGTACTGGTACTCGATTTCCAGGCCGTTGACGGTGCCGGAACCGGCATTGGTGAAGTCGCCGAAGAAGGCGTCATCGACGCCATCGCCATTGGTATCGATGCCGGTGAACACCGACAGCTGGATGTCCTTGTACTTGTTGTGGAAGGCCGACAGGTTCAGGAACAGGCGTTGATCGAGGAAGGCCATCTTGCTACCGACTTCGAAGCTGTCCACGGTTTCATCATCGAACGGCTCGGCCGAGCGCGGCACCGCCACGGCGTTGGCGCGGATGTTGTAGCCGCCCGACTTGAAGCCCCGCGTGGCCAACCCGTACACCATGATGTCCGGGGTGAGCTGGTAGTCCAGCGACACCTTCGGCGAAACGTTCTTGAAGTTGGTGGTCTTGTCGAAATCCGCAGCCACCGCGACCGGCCGGCTGAACGTCGCATCGGCGTAGAAACGGTTCAATACGATCGCGCGCTTGTCCTCGTCGGTGTAGCGGGCGCCGACGTCGAGCTTGAGTTTGTTGGTCAGGTCGAAGGTCCAATCGGCATACAGCGCGATACTGTCGGTCAGTACCTTGCCGCGGGTGTCGCCGAACTGCAGGTTGAAGAAGTTGTTGCGGATCTGTCCGCCGGCCTCACCGCTGAACTGGTACAGCCCGACCACGCCGCGCACACGGCCGCCGGCATCGTAGTTGAGCTGCACCTCGTTGCTGACCTGGTTGTCGGTGTAGGAACCGCCGACGTCGGCCAGCTTGACCGGCGTGCTGTCGAAGTCGATGTTGGCGTCGCTGTCCGATTCGCGCTTGGCCACCACGTATTTCAGTGCAACGTCTTCGTTGGGCCGCCAGTTCACCGTTGCCGAAGCACCCTTGGTCTCCACGCTGTTGAGGTTGCGCATGCCCGAGCGGATATCGTAGCGGTCATCCATCGGCGGATAGGCCGGGGTGAACGGATTGGGCGCCAGCATCTTCGAGCCGCGCATGCCGGATTGGTCGTCGATCCAGTCCAGCGCGAACTGCACGTCGAAATCGTCGCCCGCGTACGCGCCCAGGTTCAACCGCGCCGCATTGATCTGCTTGTCACTGACCGGCTGGCCGGTGAGCGTGTTCTCGCCGAAACCGTCGCGGTTCATGCTGGCCACCGCGACGCGTGCGCGCAGGCCGCTGTCGGGCCCGCCCAACGGGCCACCGATGGCCGCCTTGGCATCCAGCTGGCTGTAGTTGCCCACGGTGATCTGGGCGAAACCCTCGGTCTGGGTGGGCAGGCCCCGCGATATGTACTTGATCGCACCGCCGATGGTGTTCTTGCCATACAGCGTCCCCTGCGGACCGCGCAGCACCTCGATGCGCGACACGTCGAACACGTCCAGCAGCGCCCCCTGCGGGCGTGCGATGTAGACATCGTCCAGGTAGATGCCCACGCCCGGATCCGCCCCCCAGGTGGGATCGGACTGGCCAATGCCGCGGATATAGGCGGTGACCGTGCTGCTGGCGCCGCGCGCGGCGTAGATGGTCAGGTTGGGCACCTGTCCATCCAGGTCACTGATGTCCTGGATGTTCATTTTGTCCAGGGCTTCAGAGGTAAAGGCGGTGACGGCGACTGGCACCTCCTGCAGGGTTTCCTCGCGCTTGCGTGCGGTGACCGTGATGCTGTCCAGGTTGGTGGCCGAAGCGGTCTTGCCTGCCGCCGGTGCAGTGTGTGGCGCCTGCTGTGCCAGTACCGGCCCGGAGGCCAACAGCGCGCCGATCATCAGGCTCAAACAGTTCCGCTTCATTCGGTCCTCCCCCAAGGCATTGACGTTGCAGGTGGCCCAATGCCACCCATGGAGCCTAGGCTAGCGGTGCCGTGCAGCACCGGCGAGTGGACCTAGGTCCAGTCGGCAGCGGCCGCCAGATCCGGATACTGGGCGCCTCCTCACCCGGAAGCGCCGTATGTCGTTACTGATCGTACTTGCAGCGCTGGGCTTTCTCATCCTGGTGGCCTACCGCGGTTACAGCGTGATCCTGTTCGCGCCCATCGCCGCCCTCGGCGCGGTGCTGCTGACCGATCCCTCGCTGGTGGCACCGATGTTCACCGGCTTGTTCATGGACAAGATGGTCGGCTTCCTGAAGCTCTACTTCCCGGTGTTCCTGCTGGGCGCGGTGTTCGGCAAGCTGATCGAACTGTCCGGCTTCTCCCGCTCCATCGTCGGTGCGGCGATCCGGCTGTTCGGCCCGCAGCGGGCGATGCTGTCGATCGTGCTGGTATCGGGCCTGCTCACCTATGGCGGCGTGTCGTTGTTCGTGGTGGTGTTCGCGGTCTACCCGTTCGCGGCCGAGATGTTCCGCCAGAGTGACATCCCCAAGCGCTTGATTCCGGCCACGTTGGGGGTGGGCGGCTTCAGCTTCACCATGGACGCGTTGCCCGGTACGCCGCAGATCCAGAACATCATCCCGACCACGTTCTTCGGCACCGATACCTGGGCGGCGCCGGTGCTGGGCACGCTGGGCAGCCTCTTCGTGCTGGCGGTGGGCATGTCGTACCTGGAGTGGCGCCGTCGCGTTGCGCTGCGCAACGGCGAGGGCTACGGCGACCCGGCCACCCTGGTCAACGAGCCGGTACCGTTCACCGGCACGCATCTGGCGCACGCGGGCATTGCCGTGCTGCCGCTGCTGCTGGTGTTCGTCTCCAACAAGCTGCTCACGCTGGGCATGCCGCACTGGTATGGCAGCGCGCACAGTTTCGTGCCGTCGATCATGGGCAATGCCGCGCCCGTGGTACAGGACGTGGCGAAGATTGGGGCGATCTGGGCCGTGGTGGGGGCGCTGCTGGTCGGCATTCTGTCGGTCCTGGTGCTGGCCTGGCGCCCGGTGGTCACCCAGTTCGCCGAGGGCACCAGGACGGCGATCAGCGGTGCGGTGCTGGCGGCCATGAACACCGCGTCGGAATACGGCTTTGGTGCGGTGATCGCCGCATTGCCGGGTTTCATGGTGGTGGCCAATGCACTGGGCTCGATCAAGAATCCTTTGCTGCATGAAGCGGTCACGGTGACCGGCCTGGCCGGCGTCACCGGCTCCGCCTCGGGCGGCATGAGCATCGCGCTGGCCGCGATGTCGGAAACCTTCATCGCCAACGCGCAGGTCGCCGGCATTCCGATGGAGGTGTTGCATCGCGTTGCCGCGATGGCCTCCGGCGGCATGGACAGCCTGCCGCACAACGGTGCCGTCATCACCTTGCTGATGGTGACCGGCCTGACCCATCGCCAGGCTTACAAGGACATTTTCGCAGTGACCATCATCAAGACCCTCGCGGTGTTCGTGGTGATCGGTATCTATTACGCCACCGGCTGGGTTTGACAGCGGCGTCGCAGCACCCTCTGGAAGGCTGGTCCACGAGGATTCCCGGTATCCCTTCATCCACGACTCACACATGAGGATCTGGTCATGAAATCTGGAATCGATTCGATCAAGACGGCCATGCTGGTGCTGTGCACCTGGCTGGCGACGGCAGGCAGTGCCTTTGCAGCAAGCCCCACCGGACATTGGGATGTGGGGGTATTCGGCAATCTCTTCGGCGCCCGCGAGTACCAGGTATGGGTGCCGGCCGGCTATGAGGAAACGCAGCCGCTGCCCCTGCTGCTGGTGCTGCACGGCTGCGTCAACGGGCCCAACCTGATGGGCGAGGCCTCGGGCTTCAATGAGGTGGCCGACAGTGAAGGGTTCATCGTGGTGTACCCGCGCCAGAACGTCACCTCCAACCCTGCGCGCTGCTGGAACTGGCAGTTGCCGATCAACCAGGCGCGCGGCAGCGGCGAGGCTTCGATCCTGGCCGGGATCGTGGACAAGGTGAAGGCGGGTTACAGCGTCGATCCGCACCGGGTCTACGTCACCGGTATTTCCGCTGGCGGTGCGATGACCTCGATCATGCTGGCCTGCTATTCGGATGTGTTCGCCGCCGGCGCGATCCATTCCGGGGGCATGTACAAGGGCGCGACCACGATCTCCGGCAGCGCCTACGCATTGTTGGCCGGCAGCATCTACTCGCCGGACAGCAACGGCCGCCTGGCCTGGCAGTGCTCGGGCTCACCGTCGCCGCGGCCGATGCCGGTGCTGGTGTTCCATGGCAGCGCCGACGCCACGGTCAACCCGGTGAACGGACAGCAGGCGGTGCGCCAGTTCCTGCAGACCAATGACCTGGCCGACGATGGCCTGGACAACGACTCGGTGAAGTACGTGCCGACCAGCACCTTCAACGGCCAGGTACCGGGCGGGCGCGCCTATACGGTCGACACCTACACCTACGGTGGCAGGACACTGGCCCAGCATTACGTGGTGCAGGGCATGGGGCATGCCTGGAGCGGCAGCCAGTCCGGGTTGCCGTTCACCGATCCCAAGGGACCCGATGCGACCCTGATCACCTGGTTGTTCCTGAAGGACTACCAGCGCTGAGGGACTGAGTCGCCGGCCCGTTCAACGCCCGTGCGGGAGCTGACTGCTCGCGCACGGGCGTTTGGCGTTGCTGCCGGGAGAGAAGAAGGCTCGATCCCTCAGAACCGATAGCCCAGCTCGGCGCCCACGATCCGCGGCCGGTCGACCGGGCCGTAGTAGTTGCCGTCGCGGCCGAAGGCCAGGTTGTCGAAGATCAGCCCGTTGATGCGGCGCTTGTCGGTGAGGTTGTCGACGAACACGCGCGTGGTCCACGGGCCGCGCTCGTAGCCGAGCTGCACACCGATGATCGCCACCGCTGGCTGGAATGCGCGGTTGCGCTCATCCAGTGCCATGCGGCCATTGAACGCCGATTCCACCCGCGCGAATACCCCGGAGCGATGCTGATAGCGTGCGGCCAGGTAGCCGGTGTACTGCGGGGTCAGCTTGACCTTGTTGCCGGCCAGGCTCTGGTTGTTGCCGACCAGCAGCTTGCGGTACTCGGCATCCACGTAACCGGCATTGGCGGTCAGGGTCAGCCCGGGCAGCACCTGCAGCGCCCCTTCGATCTCCACGCCGCGTGAGCGGATCGATGCATCCGAGCCGACATAGTCCGAGGAGATCGGCCGCCCGTTGGCGTCGGTGGCCACCTGGATCTCCTGCCAGTTGTTGGAGTTGATCTGGAACACCGCACCGCCGATATGCCCGCGGCCACCGAGCACGCTCTGCTTGAAGCCCAGCTCATGGCTCCACATCATTTCCGATTCGTAGCGCAGCACCTTGTCGTTGACCACGTCGCTCTGCGCGGCGGCCAGGTTGAAGCCCCCGGGGATGTAGCCCTTGGCCGAGGCGGCGTAGAACGACAGCGTGTCCGAGGCGTCGTAACGCAGGGACACGCGCGGCAGGGTGGCGTTGAAGGTATGCGACAGCGCGGCATCGCGATAGAACACCTTGCCGCCCGGACCCAGGTCGAGCTCACCGGCGCTCTGGCGGGTCGAGCGCCGCGCCTGCTCGTAGCGCAGGCCGAGGCTGGCGGTGAGTTTGGGCAGCGCCGGCGGCGTATAGCTGAGCGTGCCGAAGGCGCTGTAGTCCTGGCCATCGGAACCCTGCAGCGGGGCCAGCACGTAGCTCTCCAGTCCACGCGTCGGTGCACCGACCAGCGTGCCCAGCACGGAGTCCTTGTGCACCCGGTAGGTGGAGATGCCGGTGATCCAGGTCAGCGCCTGTTCACTGGGCGAGGAGAAACGCAACTCGCCGTTCCAGTTGCGCTGCTGGTCATGGATGCGTCCGGCCAGCGCCGGGGTGGCGGTCATGTCGAAGTCGTAGCCGCCAGACGTGTCGCGCTGTTCGCGATACGACACCGCCGCGTCCAGGGTGCCATGTGCCAGCTGCCACTGCGCGCTGGCGCCGAGCACGTTCTCGGTCTTGCTGGTGCGCTTGGGCGCATCGTTGAGGTAGGTGAAATCTCCGGCACGGCGGCCGCCGTTGTACAGGTCCGCGTAGGTGCGGTTGTACAACCCGACATCCAGCGGCAGGTACTCGTACTCGAACATGCCCGGTGCCCGCGTGCCGAGGTGATAGGCGATCGCGTTCACCGACAGGTAATCGGTGGGCTCCCAGCGCAGCTTGCCCTGCACGTAGGTTTCCTGGACCTTGCCCTTGATGCCATTGAAGGGGGTGAGATTCTTCAGGTGGCTGTCTTCATCGGAGGTCATGAACGCCAGTGAGCCGAACAGGCGCTGGCTGTTGCCCAGTGCGCCGCCGAGGAAGCCGTCCAGGCTGCGGCCCGAGCCGTTGCCGAAGGTGGTGGCGCGCAGGTTGACCTCGCCTTCGGTGGTGGCTGACGGCGCGCGCGTGCGCACCAGCACCAGGCCCGACTCGCTGTTGGCGCCGTACAAGGTGCCTTGTGGGCCGCGCAGGATCTCCACCGACTCGACGTGGTTGAGCACGGCATTGCTCAGCTCGCGGAACGGGATGCCATCGATGTAGACCGACGCGCGGTTGACCAGGAACGGATTGGATTCGATGCCACGGATCGAAATGAACATGTCGCTGAGCTGGCCCATCACGTTGAACTTCACGTTGGGCGCGAGCTTGTCGAGATCGCGGAACTCGGTGACCCCGGCGTCCTTCAGCGCCTCGCGGTCGAGCACGGTGACCGAGATGTCGCTGCGCAGGTAGGGCGTATCGCGCTTGCTGCCGGTGACGACGATGCCATCCAGTTCGGTCGCCCTGGGTGTGGGCGCGTCCTGGGCGCGGGCCGGCATGGCCGACAACAGTTGCAGCGTGGCGACCACGGCGACGGCGAGTACAGCGTGTTTCACACAGAACCCCTTGGCGGTGGCGACGGGCGCCACCTTATCGAGAATGATTCCTGTATGTTATTGTGTAACAAATGGATGCCACCACTCCAATCCTGTGCCCACGGCTCCAAAACCGGAGATCCCTGCGATGCCCCCGTCCGACTCGCTGGCTGCACGCCTGGCTGCTGAGAACCACGGCGCGCTGGATGCCTGCGTCGGCAATGCCGATGGCTCGGTACTGCTGGTCCGGCATGGGTTTGCTGCCAGCGAAGGCCGCATGGGGGACGGTGGCGGCGTGCGCATCGGGTTGCTGACTGCGGGCGGGGGGCCGATGCTCCAGCGCACCGCACTGGGCCGTATCGAACGGCCGTGGTTGCCGGGACAGTTCAACGTGGTGCTGCCCGGGTGCGACGGTGAGTACCGCAGCCCGGCGCTGGAGCTGCTTGGGCTGGTGATCGACGCGCGGTACCTGGAACGCAGTGTGGCCCCCATGCGGCTGCAGGACCTGCATACGGCAGCGTCGGACCTGCAGCGCGATCCGGTGGTCGCCACGGTGCTGGCGGCACTGTGGCATTGCGCCGATGCCCATGCCGGGTCGGCCGCGTTCTTCGATCATGGCGTGGCGATCATTCTGCAACGCCTGAAGCAGATAGGCGATCACCCGGTGGCTGCCCCGCCAGCAACCCAGCCGCTTTCGGCGGCACGCCTGGCACGGGTGCGCGACTTCATCGACAGTCGCCTGGGCGAGGACATCAACGTGGCCCGCATGGCGCAGGAAGCGGGGCAGGACAGCAGCCGCTTCAGCCGCGGTTTCCGCCAGGCTACGGGCGTGACACCGTATGCCTACCTGACCCAACGCCGGATGCAGGCGGCAAAGAAACTGCTGGCGGCCGGACACGCGGTCACCGAGGTTGCACTGGCAATGGGCTATGCCAACCCAAGCAAATTCGCCGCCGCATTCCGTCGTGTCATCGGGCTGTCGCCAACGGCGTGGGGGCAGGCATCGGTGCATTCCAATGCGCATCCCAGGCCTGGAACATCAGCACCGGCCACAGGTGCGTGTGGTACTTGCGTTCGCCGGCGATGAACTGCCGCCACAGCGCGGTGATCACCGGCTCGTGGAAGATGCCACGCGCGCGCAGTCGTGCCGGATCGAGCAGGTCTTCGGCCCACTCGCGCATCGGGCCCCGCAGCCAACGCGAGACCGGCGCACCAAACCCTTTCTTCGGGCGATGGACCAGCTCGGCCGGCAGGTGCCGCTCAAGCAGACACTTGAGCACGTGCTTGAGTTCGCCGGCGCTGGCCTTGTGCTCGAACGGGGTTTCCCACGCCAACTGCACCATCGCCGGGTCCAGGAACGGGCTGTGCGCCTGCAGGCCGAGGGCCATGCAGCTGCGATCGACCTTGGTCATCAACCCCTCCGGCAGCTCCATCGACAGGTCCAGGAACAGCAGTTGCTCACCGGGATGGCCACTGCACAGCTGCGCGGCGGGCGTGCTGAACAGCGAGGTGGGTTCGACGCCCCCGATCACCGCCGCAGCCGGATCGCGCCAACGCGACACCCGCGACAGGTAGCTGTCGGCCAGGCTGCGGTTGCGCAGTTCGGCCAGCAGCGCCGGTACGCCGCCGAGCCGGGCGCGTTCCAGTGAACCGGTGCAGGCACGGCGTGCAAGCTGGCTGACAAAGCCGGGCATCCGTGCACCGAGACGTGCATTGCGCAGCGCACGCTGGTAGGCGGCATGGCCGAAGAACAGTTCATCGCCGCCGTCGCCGGTGAGCACGTGGGTGCTGTGTTGCCGGGCCAGCTCGGCGGCCAGCAGGGAGGGCACCTGCGAGGAATCCGCGTAGGGCTCGCAGAAGATGCCCGGCAGCCGTTGCACGATGGACGCCGCGACGCTGTCGCTGAGGCGCACCGCGGTGTTGTTCGCGCCGATGTGGCGAGCCACCCGCACTGCCCACGCGAGCTCATCGTGGTCCTCGTCCTCGAAGCCGATCGAGACCGTGTGGATCGGCGCCAGGCTCTGCCGTTGCAGCACCGAGGCGACCAGGCTGGAGTCGATGCCGCCGGACAGGAACGTACTGGTGCCGGCCGGAGCGCGCCGCGCGATGGCGCGCGCCAGGCCGCGCTCGATGCGGTCCATGGAATGGGCAAGATCGCCGCCGTGGCGGGTGGCCATGCCACGGCTGGCCGTGTCGTGCAGGCTCCAGTAGGTCTGCACCGGCGGTGGCCCGCTGGGCGCGTGCAACGCACTGGCACCCAGGCTCAGCAGCGATCCGGCCGGCAGCTTGTGGATGCCTTCGTAGATGCTCAACGGTGCCGGCACATAGCCGTAGCGCAGCAGTTGCACGACGGCGCCACGATGCACCTCCGGTGGCACCGGCGATGCGCGCACCAGCGCCTTGAGTTCGGAGGCGAAGCACAGGCCTCGCCGGTCCAGCCGATAGTACAGATCGGCCTGGCCCATGCGGTCTCGCACCAGGGACAGCCGGCCCAGCCGTGCATCCCAGATCGCTGCGCAGAAGGTACCGCTGCTCAGCTGCAGGGCGCGCAGGACACCGAATTCCTGCACCGCGAGCAGGAACTTCTCGAAGGGCAGCACCTGCGTGTTGATCTGCTCCACCGCGTCGATGGTGCCGGCCACGGCGACCAGGTAGCGGCGGTCGAAGGTCCACTCGATCGACGCCTGCAGCCGCAGCGCGTCACCGACGATGCCGATACCGACACCGGCACTGGCATCAAGACAGTACGCACTGCGTGCACCGCGGTGCGCGATGGCCTGTGTCAGCCCGGCCAGGCCATCGCGCAGGGCCACCTCGTCCAGGCCGGCCTGCGGCTGCCACTTTCCCGTCAATCCTGCCACGCCGTTCTCCGTTTTCGCGCTGGGCGCCGCCTGTACTGGCACACCAGGGTGGTGGCCGGCGGTCTGCCGTGGCCGCGCAGGTTGGGCAGGCCCGGTCGAGGCTGTGTCGAGCAATGATGGAGATCGCGTGGAGACGAATGGGCCGGCAGGCTGGCGTTCAAGTGGGCGTGGTCGGCGCTCGCTATCATCGGCGCACTTCCACTGGGCCCGACCCATGACTGTCCTCCACGGCACTGCCACGAACCCGTACCTGGTGGGACGACGCGCGATGATCGTCGAGGACGAGGCAGAGATCGCTGAGATCCTGCGCCGGTACCTGGAGCGCGCCGGGATGGTGTGCTGCCACGCGCTGCACGGCAGTGACGCGTTGGACCGCTCTGCCGCTTTTGACCCGGACGTGGTGATCCTGGACATCAACATGCCGGTGATGGACGGCTGGGCCTTCCTGGCCGACCTGCGCCGTGACACGCAGGTGCCGGTGATCGTGTTGACGGCGATGGATGGCGACGGCCACAAGCTGGCCGGGCTGGGCCTGGGGGCGGACGACTACGTGGTCAAGCCGTTCAATCCGGCCGAGGTGGTGGCGCGGGTCGCCGCCCTGCTGCGTCGTGCCGGCAGCCGCAGCGTAGCGGCGCAGGAGCGCGGCCTGAGCCTGGGTCGGCTGCGGATCAGCGACGATGCGCACAGCGCGCAGGTGCTCTGCGCCGACGGTGCGCACCTGCTGGTACTGACGCTCACCGAGTTCCGCCTGCTGCGTCACCTGGCGGCGCGGCCGAACCGGGTCTACAGCCGCGCCGAGCTCCTGGATGCCTGCTCGACCGACGCCCAGGCGCTGGAGCGCACCATCGACAGCCATGTCAGCAACCTGCGCCGCAAGCTCGAAGCGCTGGGGTTGTGTGGCGTACTGGAAGGCGTGCGTGGGGTCGGTTACCGCTACGGCGACGTGCGCTGATGGTCGCCTTCAGCCTGCGTACGATCATCGTGGCTTCGCTGGCGCTGACCACCATGGTGGTCACCTCCGGGGCGATCGTGTGGTCGCTGCTGTTCTATGGGATCACTGGTGACTACTACCCCGACCTGATCTCCGACAACATGATGCCGTCGCGGCTGGAATGGGGCTGGGTGGTGGTAACCGTGCTTGGCTCGGCTGGCTTCACCGCGCTGGTGGCGATGCGGTTGTCGCGGCGCCTGCTGGTGCCGTTGAACTCGGTGGCGGTGGGGCTGCGTGAACTGGCCCAGGGCAACTTCAAGGCGCGCGCGGTGGTGGCGGACCGTTCGATGGGCGAAGCGACGCTGCTGGTTGCCGACTTCAATGGCACGGCGCGCCGGCTGGAGTCGGCCGAGGCCGATCGCGCGTTCTGGAACGCGGCGATCGCCCACGAACTGCGCACCCCGCTGACCATCCTGCGCGGCAAGCTGCATGGTCTGGCCGATGGCGTGTACCAGCCCGATGCCGCCTGCCTGACCAGCCTGCTGGCGCAGGTGGAAGGACTGAACCGGCTGGTGGAAGACCTGCGCCTGCTCAGCCTGCAGGACAGCCACAACCTGCGCCTGCATTGTGAGCACCTGCCGCTGGCCGAACTCGTCGATGGCGTGGCCGAGGCACTGGGCGAAGGGTTGGCGGCGGCGGGGTTCCAGCTGCAGGTGCAGGCATCACCGGCACTGGTGCACTGCGACCGCGTCCGTATGCGCCAGGCGTTGTATGCGCTGCTGGAGAACGTCCGTGTGCACGCCGACCCCGGGCCGGTGCTGGTGCAGGCGGCGTGCTTCCCCGACTACTGCCAGATCGAGGTCCGTGATGCCGGGCCGGGCATCGATGAAGCGCAGGTACAGCGGCTGTTCGAGCCGTTCGAGCGCGGCGGGATCCTGGGCAGCACCCGCCCGCGCGGCACCGGGCTCGGGTTGCCGGTGGTACGGGCAATCGCGCGCGCGCACGGGGGCGAGTTGAGCGGTCATCGGCAGCCCACGGGCGGCTCGGTATTCCGGATCCGCTGGCCGCAGTAGCGCGGCCTACGCTGAACCCGGTCAGGAATCTGTCCTCAACATCGCCGCGCCAAGGCCGTTATCCAGCCCTGTACCGCAATGGAGTGCGTGTTGCCGTAGTGGCGCCTGACCGCGTCCGCTGACCCGTACTTTTTCCGGAACCGCCCCCATGCCTGCGTCCCGCTCTTCTGCCGCCAAGCGTCCCGGCAGCATCGCCCATCGGCTGATGCTGGGTACCGCCTTGATCGCCATGCTCTGCTTCGGTGTCACCGCCGCCATCAGCTACCACGAGGCCAGCCAGGCGCTGGTCGAGTCCTCGCGCCGCACCATGCAGAGCCAGGCCGACGCCGAGGCGCGCCGGGTGGGTGCCGAGCTGGCCAGTGCCTTCGCCACCAGCCAGGCGCTGGCCGACAGCCTGGTGGTGCAGCATGCCGCCGGCACGTTGTCGCGCGAGACCGCCGCACAGGTGCTGCAGCAGCAGCTGCACAGCCACCCGGAGTGGGTCGGCATGGGCACGCTGTGGGAGCCGCAGGCCTTCGATGGCAAGGACGCGGCGTTTGTCGATGCCGCTGCGCACGATGCCACCGGCCGCTTCATGAGCTACTGGTCCTGGCAGGACGGCGCGCCGGTGCAGGACGTGCTCAAGGGCTACGACGTGCCCGGCGATGGTGACTGGTACCTGCGCCCGCGTGCGTTGAAGCGGCAGACCGTGGCCGAACCGTACCGCTATGAAATCGCCGGCAAGCCGGTGCTGATGACCACGCTGTCCACGCCGGTGCTGGACCAGGGCGCGTTCCTGGGCGCGGTCACCGTGGATTTCGGCCTGGCCGCGTTGCAGCAGCGGCTGGCCGAGCTGCGCCCGATGGGCGAGGGCCGGGTCGAACTGATCTCGCCGGGTGGCATCGTGCTGGCCGCGCAGGATCCGCAGGAGATCGGCAAACGCCGCGACGATGCGGCCACCCGCGCGATCCTGGCGGCGGTCGGCGCGGACAAGCCGTATGAAGACTTCAACGTGGATGCGGCCGGCAAGGTGAAGGCCTACGTGCCGCTGCGCATCGGCAACAGCCAGGAGCGCTTCGCACTGGGCGTGGTGGTGCCGCATGCCCTGATCATCGCGCAGGCACGCGAGCTGCTGTGGATCATCCTGGCAGTGGGCCTGGGCGCGGCGCTGGTGCTCAGTGCCAGCGTCTACGTGCTGCTGCGCCGGCAGGCGATCCGCCCGCTGGCCGATGCGGTGCAATTGTCGGTGGAGGTGGCCGAAGGCCGCCTGGACACACCGCTGCCGCCATCGCGCAACGACGAAGTGGGCCGCCTGCTGGAGGCGATGCAGCGCATGCGCGGCCAGCTGCAGGCGGTGATGGCGGCGCAGTCGGACATGGCGCAGCGCCACGACGCAGGTGAACTGAGCTACCGCATGGACGCGGCGGCGTTCCCGGGCGCCTACGGTCGCATGGTGGAAGACAGCAACCAGCTGGTGGGGGCCAACATCGCCGTCACCCGGCGCCTGGTTGAAGTGATGCAGCGCTATGCGGTCGGCGACCTGTCCCAGGACATGGACCGCCTGCCCGGCGAACAGTCCGCGTTCACCGCGGCGATGGATACCACCAAGGCCAACCTGCGTGCGATCAACACCCAGATCCGCGACCTGGCCGGCGCGGCGGCGCTGGGCGATTTCAGCCAGCGCGGGGATGTGGTGCGCTTCGACCACGACTTCCGCGCGATGGTGGAGAACCTCAACACCATGATGCAGGTCAGCGACGACAACCTGCAGCAGATCTCCGCGTTGCTGCGTGCGATCGCCGCCGGCGACCTCACCGCGCGCATGCACGGTGAATTCCACGGTGTGTTCGCGCGCATGCGTGACGATGCCGATACCACGGTGACCCAGCTGACCGACATCGTCGGACGCATCCAGCAGGCCACCGCCAGCATCAATCTGGCGGCCGGCGAGATCGCCTCGGGCAACAGCGACCTGTCGCGGCGCACCGAGCAGCAGGCGGCCAGCCTGGAAGAAACCGCCGCTTCGATGGAAGAGTTGACCTCCACCGTGCGCCAGAATGCCGATCACGCGGTGCAGGCCAACCAGCTCGCCGCCGGCGCGGCCGAGGTGGCCTCGCAGGGCGGGCAGGTGGTCAGCCAGGTGGTCACCACCATGGCCGGCATCGAGGCCTCGTCCAAGCGCATCGCCGAGATCATCTCGGTGATCGATGGCATCGCCTTCCAGACCAACATCCTGGCCCTGAATGCGGCCGTGGAAGCGGCGCGGGCCGGTGAGCAGGGCCGCGGCTTCGCCGTGGTCGCCTCGGAAGTGCGCGCGCTGGCACAGCGCTCGGCCGGTGCGGCCAAGGAAATCAAGACGCTGATCGATGACTCGGTCGGCCAGGTCAACGCCGGCTCGGCGCTGGTCCACACCGCAGGCCGCACCATGGAAGAGATCGTCACCGGCGTGCGCCGGGTCAACGACATCATGGCCGAGATCTCCGCGGCGTCGAAGGAACAGTCGGCCGGTATCGAACAGGTCAACCAGACCATCACCCAGATGGATGAAACCACCCAGCAGAATGCCGCGCTGGTGGAAGAAGCCACCGCGGCGGCGCGGGCGATGGAAGAGCAGGCCCAGCACCTGGGTACGGCCGTGGCCAGCTTCCGTACCAGTGCCGGGCCGGGCAAGGCCGCATCGGCCAGCCCGCGTGGCAACCCGGTGCCACGGACACCGGTGGCGGCACGCAGCACGTTGCGTGAACCGGCAACGGCCTTGGCGGGTGACGACTGGCAGACGTTCTGAAGCAGGTACGATGGGGGTCGTTTCACCGGCAATTCACCGCTGAAAAGAGCTAATCCCCTGCATCTCGTGTTCCCGGTGACGGCATGACCGCACGCTCCGACCGCCTTGGCCTGGCTGCATTGACCGCCCTGGTGGTGGGGTCGATGATCGGGGCGGGCATCTTCTCGCTGCCGCAGAACATCGCGCGCAGCGCCAGCCCCGGCGTGGCGCTGATTGGTTGGGCGATCAGCGGGCTGGGCATGCTGATGCTGGCCTTCGTGTTCCAGAACCTGGCCAACCGCAAGCCCGAGCTGGATGCGGGCATCTACGCCTACGCCAAGGCCGGGTTCGGCGACTACATCGGGTTTTCCTCGGCGTGGGGCTACTGGGTGTGCTCGCTGCTGGGCAACGTCAGCTACTTCGTGCTGATCTTCAGCGGGCTGGGCTACTTCGTGCCGGCCTTCGGCGAAGGCAACACCTGGCAGGCGGTGGCCTGCGCTTCGGTGCTGCTGTGGGGCATGCACGCGATGATCCTGCGCGGCATCCGCGAGGCGGCGCTGGTCAATGCGGTGGTGACGGTGGCCAAGATCGTGCCGATCGTGGTGTTCCTGATCATCGCTGCAGTGGGTTTCAAGGCGGACATCTTCACCGGTGAATTCTGGGGCACGCTGGAGCTGGGCAGCTTCGGCGAGCAGTTGCGCGGGATGATGCTGATCACCGTATGGGTGTTCATCGGCATTGAAGGCGCCAGCATCTATTCGCGGCGCGCCGGCAAGCGGGCCGACGTGGGCCGTGCCACCGTGATCGGTTTCCTGTGCGTGTTGGCGCTGCTGATGCTGGTCAACCTGCTGTCGATGGGGGTGCTGCACCAGAGCGAACTTGCCCATGCGCGCAATCCGTCGATGGCGTTCGTACTGGAGGCCATCGTTGGCCCGTGGGGCGCCACCTTGATCATCATCGGCATGATCGTGTCGGTGATGGGCGCGCTGCTGGCCTGGGTGCTGCTGTGCGCCGAGGTGCTGCATGCCGCGGCCGGTGACGGCACGATGCCCGCCTTCCTGGCGCGGCAGAACGCCAACGATGTACCGGCCAACGCGCTGTGGCTGACCAACGGGCTGATCCAGCTGTTCCTGGTGATCACGCTGTTCAGTGCCAGCACCTACACCACACTCGTGCTGCTGGGTGCGTCGATGAGCCTGGTGCCGTATCTGTTCTCGGCCGGCTACGGGGTGCTGATCGCCTGGCGCGGCGAAGGCTACGCGCCCGGCGCACCACAACGACCACGCGACCTGCTGGTGGCGGCAGTGGCCACGTTGTATGCGCTGTGGCTGGTGTACGCAGGCGGGGTATCGCAGGTGCTGTTGTCGGCGCTGCTGTATGCGCCGGGCATGGCGATGTTCGCCATCGCCAAGCGCCAGCATGGGCAGGCGGTATTCAGCCCGGTGGAACGGGTGATCGCGGTGGCGGTGCTGGTGGTGGCGCTGACGGCGTTGTGGGGGCTGTGGCACGGCACGCTGCATCTGGGGTGATGGGCGGGTGCTGCAGTGCGTGTCCTATTCCTGCGGGTCAGGCGCGCGGCGCTGCCCGGCCACCAGTTCGGTGAGCAGGTCGATCTGCCGCTGCTGTTGTTCAAGGATGCGCAGCAGGGTGTCGTGGCTGACGGTGTCCACTTTCTCGTGCAGCGACATGATCTCCAGTTCGGCCTTGAGGTTCACTTCATAGTCGTAGCTGGCCATCTGGCGGTCCTTCGCGGACTGCCGGTTCTGGCTCATCATGATGACCGGGGCCTGCAGGGCGGCGAGCATGGAGAGCATGAGGTTGAGGAAGATGTAGGGATAGGGGTCGAACGCGGTGGCGCCGAGGATTTCGCTGTTGAGCACGACCCAGATCAGCAGGGCGGCGCCGAACAGGAGGATGAAGTTCCAGGAGCCGCCGAAGCGGGCGACCTGGTCGGCGAGGCGTTCGCCGAAGGTGGACTGTTCGGCCAGGCGCTGGTTGGGGTCGTCGATGACGGCCTGGCGCCCGATCACGCGCCGCGCGACGGCATCCAGGTCATGGGTCTGCCGGCCGAGCCAGCGGGCGGCTTTTTCTATGCGGTCGTTGTTGGAGGTGCTGGTGGGCATGCGCGGATTCCGTGGACGGTTCACCGGCAGCGTGCGGGCAGCGGGGGCAAGGCGCAGTGAGGGCACAGGTAGAGCCACGCCATGCGTGGCTGCTCTTGCTCATGGTGCCGACAAAAGTTCCTTCTCCCATTTGCGGAAAAGCCCACGGGGCATTTTTCCGTGGCAGGCCCTGCGGTGCAGGCTGGGGTGGCGCGGGCCCCAACGCTCGCCTCACATCCGGAACGAATCCGAAGCTGTTGACCTGGGCGTGATGCGCCCCTCCAAAGGGAGAAGAACAAAAAAAAGCCCGATCAATGACCGGGCCTTTTTGCAGCACAGAACGCGGGACTTACCAGCGCATACCGGCGAAGGGGTTCCAGCTGGTGTCGCCCTGGGTCTTCTCGCGGTAGTAGTTGTAGTTGGTGGTCAGCGCGATCAGCAGCTGCCAGGCAATGCCGATGCCGCGGCCGATGGCATCGGGCAGGAAGGCGAGCACGATCATCAGCACGACGGTGATGCCGATGATGGTCAGTGCCTTGCGCCACATGCCCAGGATGAACATGTAGATCGGGCCGAAGAACAGCGCGAAGAAGTTGAAGTTGACCTTCAACTTGTCGCCGAACGGCAGGGCCTTGTACGCCGCCTTGAAGGCCGGGGTATTCGGGGCGCCGTGCTGGTTGAAGAAGTTGAAGCGGAACTGCCACTTCGGGCTGAGGGAGGAGGTTGTTGTGGAATCCATGTCCGTAGAGTTTGTGTGTAAACGGTTACATGATAGCCGCCACGTCTCAATGACTGCCAGTTTCCCGTCGCGTTGCGCTGGCTTTTTGTCACTTCGCAAGGCCCGTCACACATTTGCCTTCGAATTGATATAGGGTGCGCATTCCGCGCGGCTAGGAGCCCCGCGGCGTATTGGACGTCAACGAGAAAGCAGACCATGTCGAGTGTTGTGACTACGCCGGATCGCGTCGAAGCCGGCCCGTGCATCGCGCCGTGCCCGCAGGCCACCCAGGCGCAGCATCTGTTGGCCCAGCTGCAGTTCTTGCAGGCCGGGTCGCGCGCATTGTCGCGCCCATCGGTTGACGCCGACGTGGTGGTCGGCGCCATCGCGGTGTAAGCCGTCAGGCGCGTGGGCAGGCCCCGCGCGCCGTCCATGCCCCGCTTAGAAGCGGGCGGTCATGCCCAGGAAGTAACTGCGGCCGGCCACGAAATAGTCGGTGGCGCCTTCGGCATACAGCTTCTTGTCGGCCAGGTTGCTCACGCCTGCACGCAGGGTAAGCGCTGGATTGACGTGCCAGGCCGTGGTCAGGTCAAACAAGGTGTAGGCCTTGATGAAGGTGCTGGCCACGCCGGTCTGCTTGCCGGTGTACTGCGCGGAGACCGTGGCCGAGAACGCGTCGATCGGCGTCCAGTCCACCGAGGAATAGCCGGAGAACTCCGGGGTGTCGATCAGGTTCTCGCCGGTGGTGAGGTTCTTGGCTTCCTTCATCCAGGTCGCCGCGGTGCGCCAGCGCCAGTGTTCGCCCAGGGTGAGGTTGAAGTTGCCTTCCATGCCGCTGGTGCGGGCACGCTCGACATTCTCCATGCGCGTCCACCAGATGCCGTTGAACCGGCCCAGCGGTTCGTACTCGATCTTGTTGCGGAAGTCGGTGTGGAAATAGGTCAGCCCGGTATCGACCGTGCCGTTGTCGAAGGCGAAGCCGATTTCGCGGTTGGTGCTGGTCTCCGGGTCCAGGTCCGGGTTGCCGGCCATGTAGCAGCTGCCGGTGATGTAACCCAACGGGCGCAGTGAACCGCAGCCGCGGCCACCGGACTCGGTCGCCGCCGAGGCCGCGTTCTCGGTCAGGCTCGGCGCACGGAAGCCCTTGGAGATGCCGCCACGCAGGGTCCAGCGTTCGCTCGGGTGGTAGACCAGGTACGCACGCGGGCTGACATGGCTGCCGAACTGCTCGTGGTGGTCCAGGCGTGCACCCACGGTCAGGGCCAGCTTTTCATGCAGCTTCAGTTCGTCCTCGACGAAGATCGCCCAGGTATCCACTTCCAGGCTGGAACCGAGCACCGGGTTGCCGGCGTAGTCGATCGGCGCCTGGCCGATGGTGTCGGTGTTGGTCAGCTGCTGGCGCTTCCACTGCCCGCCCACGCTGAGCTGGTGGTCCACCCACAGCGTGAACGGCGTGCTCAGGCTGCCTTCGACGATCGCGTCCTTGGCCTCGGAGCGGCCGGTCGGGCCAATGTCGTTCTTGAACTGCGTCCAGTAGCCGGTGACCTTGGAGGTGCCGAATGACCAGTTGCCGGTGTGGCTCAGTGACAGGCTGGTGCGCTTGAGCTCGCTGGCGCCCCAGGCGGGTTCGCCTTCGTCTTCGAGCGTGGCGTTGGCAAATGCCTGCTGCACACCGTAGCCGGCTTCGAGCTGCAGGCTCTGCACCTCGCTCAGTTTCCAGTCCAGCAGGGCGTCGAAGTTGCGGTCCTTCTCGCCGGCATAGGCATTGCCGTAGACGCCGCCGTTGCTGCGGTCCGAATCGCGGTGGGTGTAGTTGGCACCGAGGCGCATGCCGATGTTGTCGCTGAGCGGGCCGGAGAAGGTGGTGCCGATCTGCTGGGTATCGCCGCGCTTGCTGTCCTGCGGTGAGGTGTAGTTGTGGGTGGCGCTGCCGCCCCAGGTGTCGCCGATGCGGCGGGTGATGATGTTGATCACCCCGCCCATCGCATCCGAACCGTACAGCGAGGACATCGGCCCGCGCACCACTTCGATGCGCTCGATCTGGTCGGGGGAGATCCAGTTCAGATCCTGGCGGCCGAGGTCGGGACGGTAGTTGGTGGAGGCCGAACTGCCCACGCGCTTGCCGTCCACCAGAATCAGCGTGTAGTTGGACGGCATGCCGCGCAGCTTGATCTTGGACTGCTCGCCGGACGCGCTGAGCCCGCCGGTGACGCCGGGGATGCGGCTGAGCAGGGTGCCCAGGTCGTGCACGGGCTGGCGCTCGATGTCTTCGCGCGAAATCACGCTGATGCTGGCCGGCGCGTCCTTGAGCCACTGCTGGTTGCCCGACGCGGTCACCACGACGGTGTCCAGTTCCTTGGCAGCGGGTGTGTCAGCCGCCTCGGCCAGGGCGAGCGAGGGCAGGGCCAGCAGCAGGGCCAGGGTCAGGGGGGCGCGAACCAGCCGCGCGCGCGAATGCAGAAGGGGAGACATAGGATCTTCCATGGAGGGGAGGGAAACCCCGACCGGGAAGCGACTCGCGATGACGACACGACGAAGCAGACAACCCGACCGGTGAAGCGGACTGCGCACGGCGATGACCGGCGCGTCTGGGTGGGTGGTGCGGGAACCGCATGCCTGCCTGGCTAACGAAATGATAACCGTTTACAACATGAATGGGCAAAAGCCCGCTGCGTAAGGGCTGCGACGATCGGTCGCAGTGGCGGCGGGGGGCGCGGGCGGCGATTTTGCTGAATGGGGAGAAATCCGCGAAAGCCCCCTTCGCACCCGGCTTACATTTCGCCCCATAGACTGAGCCGCATTTTTCGTCTCAAGATCCGTTGGAGAGTTCGTGGGTTCCGGTAGTGACAGACATCAGCTGCGTGCCGGCCACGGCCCCGCGCAGGCAACACTGGGGACGGCCGCCGGGCACGCATTGCGTGCACAAGGTGGTTGCCGATGAGCGTGCAGACCCTCAACACGACACTGGATGCCGGGCGGGCGACGCTGCCGGCCGAAGTGCCGATGCCGATGCCCGAGCAATCCTTCCGCGAAGGCCGCCTGCAGGTCCCGCGCCAGCGCACCGCGCCGCGCTGGATGCCGCTGCGCCGTTTCTACATCCTCGGTGGCACCGCGGCGATGACCATCGCCGCCAGCACGATGATGTGGAAGGTGCTGGCGGTGAACGGCATTACGGTGCTGGAGGCCTGCCTGCTGGTGCTGTTCGTGGCGTTGTTCGCCTGGATCGCGCTGTCCTTCGCCGGCGCGGTGGCCGGGTTCCTCACCGCGGTGTTCGACCGTGGCTACAAGCTCGGCATCGATCCGGACCAACCGCTGCCGGTCGTGCACACGCGCACCGCGCTGTTAATGCCCACCTACAACGAAGACCCGCACCGGTTGCTGGCCGGCCTGCAGGCCATCTACGAATCGGTGGCTGAAACCGGGCAGCTGGCCCAGTTCGATTTCTACGTGCTCAGCGATACCCGGCGCGAGGATATCGGCGCGGCCGAGGAACAGGCCTACACCGCCCTGTGCGATGCGGTCGGTGGCCATGGCCACATCTTCTATCGTCGCCGTGGTGACAACAGCGGGCGCAAGGCCGGCAACATCGCCGACTGGGTGCGCCGTTTCGGCGGTGGCTACCCGCAGATGCTGATCCTGGATGCCGACAGCCTGATGACCGGCGACACCATCGTGCGCCTGGTTGCGGGTATGGAACACAACCCCGACGTGGGCCTGATCCAGACCCTGCCGGCGGTGATCGGCGGTCGCACCCTGTTCGCCCGCATGCAGCAGTTCGGTGGGCGTGTGTACGGCCCGGTGATCGGCCGCGGCGTGGCCTGGTGGCATGGTGCGGAGAGCAACTACTGGGGCCACAACGCGATCATCCGCACCGAGGCCTTCGCCGACAACGCCGGCCTGCCTGCGCTGCCAGGCCGGCAGCCGTTCGGCGGGCACGTACTCAGCCACGATTTCGTCGAGGCCGCGCTGATGCGCCGCGGCGGCTGGGCCACACACATGGTGCCGTACCTGAAAGGCAGCTATGAAGAAGGCCCGCCGACCCTGACCGACATGCTCGTGCGCGACCGTCGCTGGTGCCAGGGCAACCTGCAGCACGCCAAGGTGGTGGCCTCCAAGGGCCTGCATTGGGTCAGCCGCATGCACATGATGATCGGCATCGGCCACTACTTCACCGCGCCGATGTGGGCGATGCTGATGCTGATCGGCATCGCGATCCCGCTGTTCCAGGGCGGCATCGACTTCAACGAGATGCTGCACCTGTCGCCGGGCGTGTACTGGCGCCACCAGGACGAGGAAAAGGTGATCCGCATGTTCGCCATCACCATGGTGGTGCTGCTCACCCCCAAGGTGCTGGGCTACATCGCGATGCTGCTGGATCCGGTGGAACGGCGCGGCTGCGGCGGTGGCATCCGCGCGCTGCTGTCGATGCTGCTGGAAACCGTGCTGGCCGCGCTGATGGCGCCGGTGGTGATGTACGTGCAGTCGCGCGGCGTCGCCGAAGTGCTGGCCGGCAAGGATTCGGGCTGGGATGCGCAGCAGCGCGACGACGGCGGCATTTCCTGGCCGGCGCTGATCCGCGGCTATGGCGGGCTGAGCGTGTTCGGGCTGTTCATGGGTGTGCTCGCCTATGCCGTGTCGCCCTCGCTGGCGGCATGGATGGCCCCGGTGGTGATCGGCATGGTGCTGGCGATCCCGGTGGTGGCGCTCACCTCCGGCCGCCGTGCCGGCGACCTGCTGCACCGCTGGGGCTTGATGGATATTCCCGAAGAACTGGCCCCGCCGCCGGTGCTGGTACGCGCCGCGCAGCTGCGCCGGGCGGCCGCGGAGCGCAAGCTGGGCTAGGCGGTTGCGCCCGTTTGGATGAGGGCGCGGCATAATGCGGCTTGAATGTTCTGGAGTCGCACCATGCTCGATACCGTAGTGAATGAAACCGGCGCCGACCCGCAGTGGTCGGTGCTGTGGCTGCATGGCCTGGGCGCCGATGGGCATGACTTCGCACCGATCGTGCCCGAGCTGCTGCGTCCGCACTGGCCGGCGATTCGCTTCGTGTTCCCGCATGCGCCGGTACAGCCGATCACCATCAACAACGGCGTGCCGATGCGCGCCTGGTACGACATCGTCAGCATGGACTTCCGCTCGCGCGCCGATCTGGCCGGCGTGGACGCATCGGTGGCGATGCTGGATGCGTTGATCGAGAACGAAATCGCCCGCGGCATCGCGCCGGAACGGATCTTCCTGGCCGGCTTCTCGCAGGGCGGCGCGGTGATCCTCAGTGCGTTGCTGCGCCGTACCCGGCCGCTGGCCGGCGTGATCGCGCTGTCCACTTACCTGCCGGATCCGCAGGCGGCCGCCGCCGGGCGCGTGGCCGATGCCATCACGCCGCCGGTGTTCATGGCGCATGGCGCGCACGACCCGGTGATTCCGCTGCAGATCGCCGAGCACAGCGCCGACACACTCAAGGCGCTGGGCCTGCCGCTGGCGTGGCATGTCTATCCGATGGCGCACCAGGTCTGCGCCGAAGAGCTCGACGCGCTGGGTGACTGGCTCGACGCACGCTTCGCCACGGCCGGATGAGCGATCCCCGCCAGCAGCCCTGGCTGCCCGAGCTGTGCCGCCTGCCACGGTTGGCGGCGATGCTCGGTCTTGCCGAGCTGGTGGTGGTGGTGGTGGGGCTGGCGCCGGATGGCAGCCGCCATTGGAGCCTTTCCGATTTCCTGTCCGCCAGCGGCTTCGCGTTGTGGCTGGCGCTGGCGGTGACGGTGTGCCTGTGCGTGGCCCGCGCCACGCTGTCGCGCCTGCCCGAACTGCTCGGCAGTACCCTGGCGGTGGCGATGACGGCACTGATTGCCGCCGTGTGCGCCGGTATCGTGCATGCGCTGTACGGCGTGCTCGATGCCGATGGCTTCGCGCAACAGGTGGGCTTCTGGCGCTTCACCCTGGGCAGCGCCACCATGACCGCGCTGATCGTGGCGCTGGCACTGCGGTACTTCTATGTGAGCGATCGTTGGAGCGCGCAGGTGATGGCCAATGCCCGCGCGCAGGCCGACGCGCTGCAGGCGCGGATCCGCCCGCACTTCCTGTTCAACAGCATGAACCTGATCGCCAGCCTGGTCCGACGCGACCCGGTGGTGGCCGAACGCGCGGTGCTGGACCTGTCCGATCTGTTCCGTGCCGCACTCGGGGCGGGCGAGGGCGATTCCACCCTGCAGGCCGAATGCGAACTGGCCGAACGTTACCTGTCGATCGAATCGCTGCGCCTGGGCGAGCGCCTGCAGGTGCAGTGGCAGCGCCAAGAACCCTTGCCGTGGACGCTGGCGATGCCGCGACTGGTGCTGCAGCCGCTGGTGGAAAATGCCGTGCTGCATGGCATCTCGCGATTGCCCGGCGGTGGCTGCATCGTGATCACGCTGGCCTGCGAAGGCCCGCAGCTGCACATCCGCGTGCGCAACCCTGCACCGGACCCCGACGCGCGCAGCCTGCCGTTGTCGCACGGCGCCGGGCACGCCCAGCGCAGCATCGCGCACCGGCTGGCCTGGCGATTCGGGCCGGGGGCGCGGATGACGGGAGCATGGAGCGAGGGCTACTATGCCTGCGACATCAGCGTGCCGGTCCAGTGAGGAAGCAGCCTTGAAAGTGGTGATCGCCGACGACGAACCGCTGGCCCGCGAGCGCCTGCGCAGCCTGTTGGCCGAACAACCCGGGATCGAGGTCGTCGCCGAAGCGGAGAACGGCGAACAGGCGCTGCATGCCTGCGCCGAGCTGCAGCCGGACCTGGTCCTGCTCGACATCGCCATGCCCGGGCTGGATGGGCTGGAAGCGGCGCGCCACCTGGCCACCTTCGATCCGCGCCCGGCGGTGGTGTTCTGCACCGCCTACGATGCGCACGCGCTGTCGGCCTTCGAAGCCGCCGCGATCGACTACCTGATGAAGCCGGTGCGTCCCGAGCGCCTGGCCGCGGCGCTGGAACGGGCGCGGACCTTCATGGCCGGGCGCAACGGCCAGCCCAGCGCGCCCAGCCAGCAGGCCCGCACCCTCCTGTGTGCCCGCCTGCGTGGCAGCCTGCGCCTGATCCCCATCGACGACATCCACTACCTGCAGGCCGAAGAAAAGTACGTGGTGGTCCACCACGCGCGCGGCGAAGACCTCATCGAGGAATCGCTGAAGTCGCTGGAAGAGGAATTCGCCAGCCGCTTCGTGCGTATCCACCGCAACTGCCTGGTCGCCCGCCATGAACTGGTCGAACTGCGCCGCAACAGCGCCGGCCAGGTCCAGGCGGTACTGCGACATGGTGTCGCACCACTGGAAGTCAGCCGCCGCTGCGTGGCCAGCCTCAAGCAGGACCTCAAACACCTGTAGCCCGCCCCGGTGGCGGCCGACCCCTCGCGGTGGGTGCCGACCGAATGTGGTGGGTATCGACCGTTGGTCGATACGCTCCCATGCGCGGATAATGTCCGCATGAAGACCCTGCGCATCGCCACCCGAAAGAGCCCGCTCGCCCTGTGGCAGAGCGAACATGTCGCCGACCGCCTGCGCGAGGTCCACCCGGGGCTGGAAGTGGTGCTGGTGCCGATGAGCACCCGCGGCGACGAAGTCCTGGACCGCTCGCTGGCCGCGATCGGCGGCAAGGGCCTGTTCCTGAAAGAGCTGGAGCTGGCGATGCTGCGCGGCGAGGCCGACTGCGCCGTGCATTCGCTCAAGGATGTGCCGATGGAACTGGACGCGCCGTTCGCGCTGCCGGCGATGTTGACCCGGCATGACCCAGCGGATGGCTTCATCTCCAATCTGTACGCCTCGCTGGACGCACTGCCGCTCGGTGCGCGCGTGGGCACCTCGTCGCTGCGCCGCCAAGCCCAGCTGCGCGCGCTGCGCCCGGACCTGGCGCTGCTCGACCTGCGTGGCAACGTCAACACCCGCCTGGCCAAGCTCGACAACGGTGGCTACGACGCCATCGTGCTGGCCGTGGCCGGGCTGGAGCGGCTGGGCCTGGGCGGGCGCATCGTGGCGCGGCTCAACGCCCCGCAGTGGTTGCCCGCCCCGGCGCAGGGCGCGGTGACGGTGGAATGCAATGGCGAGGATGCGCAGGTGATGGCGTTGTTCGCCGCGCTCGATGATGCGCGCACCCGTGCCTGCGTGGAGGCCGAGCGCGCGATGAACCGTGCACTGCACGGCAGCTGCCACGTACCGGTGGCCGGCTTCGCCCAGTGGGAGGGCGATGACCTGTTCCTGCAGGGCCTGGTCGGCGGCGTGGCCGATGGCCGTATCGTGCGCGCCGAAGCGCGCGGCCCGGGCCATGATCCGGACACGCTCGGCAAGCAGGTCGCACGCGGCCTGCTCGAGGGCGGGGCAGGCGAGCTGCTCGCGGTATGAGCTGACGGGGTTGCCGGCCAGCGGCCGGCACCCCGGCGTGCCGCTTACTTGAACTTGTAGACCACGTTCATCGTGGTCAGCGTGTCGGTCTTGCGCTTGTCTTCGGCGACATCGCTGTTGTAACGCGCCTGCCAGCCGGCCTTCAGCGCCAGGTGCTCGTTCATGCTTACCGACACGCCGAAATCGTTCTGGCCGAAGGTGTTGTACGAGCCCGATTCGACCAGCAGCGTATTGATCAGGTCGGTGTTGGGGGTCAGCGAGTACTTCACGTCGAACAGGCCGCGACCGATCAGGCCGGTGCGGGTTTCATCGTTCTCGGTGTTGTGGGTGCGGCGCACACCGGGGCCGATCTGCGCGTCCATGTAGAAGCGGTCGCCTTCCACCAGCCGGGTGCCGTAACCCAGGCCGAACGAGCTCTGGCGGTCATAGGTGGCGAAATCGTCGCGCTCGTAACGCACCGTGGCAGTCAGCTGGCGGTGCTCGCCCAGCTGCAGCGCGCTGCCGGCACTGCCGGTATAGCGGTTGGCGGTGGTATTGGTGCGCTTGGTGACGGTGCCGTCGTCGCTGGTTTCGGTGTATTCCGAACGCGAACGCAGGCCGAACAGGTCCATGCTGTGCACCCAGTCGTCATCGGTGTAGCGCAGGCGCAGGCGACCGTTGGCACTTTCGGTGTTGCTGTTGCCGCGCGCCGAAGCGAAACCGAATTCACCGCCGCTGCCGCTCCACGGTGAGGTCATCGCGGCCGGGTCGGTGGTGTCCTGTGCGTAGGCCACCGGGGCGCACAACAGCAGGGGAACAAGCAACGAGACGCGCAGGGACATCAACGGTTCTCCGTGATCGGCTATGGGGATAGAGGCCGTGAATGATACTTGATGCGTTCAGGCGGATTTCCCGCCATCGCCCCGCGCTTTAGCAGACGTTCGGGCTCGATCCCTGTTCAGGGAAGCGCGACCTGCAGGGTCGAATCGTTGAAACGCGAGTAGGCCACGGTGATCCGGAAGGCCTGGCCGTTGCTTTGGCCCTGGCGCTGGATCTGCACCGGCAGGCCCTGTGCATTGATCCAGTACAGCAGCCCGTCCGGCCCGGCACTGGCATGTTGCACGCGGTATTTGTGTGCGGCCTGGCCGGCGGCACGCTCGGCCCCGAGGTCCTGCACCTGCAGCTGGGCCGGGGTGAGGTCGGCCGGCAGCGGGTTGCGCCACTGCGCCAGCAGCCCCGGCGGCACCGGGACCTGTTGTACCTCGCCTTCGCGCTGCAGGAAGAAGGTGTCACCGATGATGGTCTGCACACCGGCTTCGGTCTGCAGCCGGTAACGGTCCGGCGCAACGAAGTCCATCTGTGCGTCCACGCTGCGCTGGCCCTGCATGTGCAGGGTGGCGTGGAAGCTGCGCAGCTGGCCGAAGCGCTGGCTGGCGCCGAGCACCGCCTGGACCGGGTCGACGACCTCAGGCACGCTCGCCGCGGCCGGGTCCTGGGCGGTCGTGGCAGGATCGGGCGCCGGCCCGCAGGCGGACAGCAGCAGGGACACGAGGAGGGCGGCAGGCAGCAGGCGCATGACAGGCGGCAGTAGAGCGTGGGGGCCTTCACGATAGCCGAAGTTGCGGCTCAAGCCGCCACAACGGCGACGACTCGGACATAATCGGGGCATGGACCGATATGAACGCATCAACGCCCTGCATCGTCTGCTGAAGTCCGCGCGCTATCCGGTGACGGTGGCGACCCTGCAGGAAAAACTGGAGTGTTCCCGCGCCACCGTCTACCGCGACCTGGCCTTCCTGCGCGATGCGCTGATGGCACCGGTGGAAGGCGACGGCGAGGCCGGGTTCCGCTACCAGGACGACGAAAGCGACCGTTTCGAACTGCCCGGGCTGTGGCTCAGCTCCGAAGAGCTGCATGCGTTGCTGGCCTCCCAGCACCTGCTGGCGCGGACCGGTGGCGGGGTGCTGTCCTCGGTGCTGGCCCCGCTGCAGCAGCGCATCGAAGGCCTGCTCGCGGCCCAGGCCGGGGTCTCGACCTGGCCGGTGGACCGGGTCCGGGTGATTCCGCACCGCGGCCGCAAGTTCGACGAAGCCAGCTTCCGCGCGGTGGCCTCGGCGGTGCTGGAGCGCAAGCAGCTGGCGTTCGAGTACCGCGCCCGTTCCACGGACGAGGCGACCAAGCGCACCGTGTCGCCGCAGCGCATGACCCACTACCGCGACAACTGGTACCTGGACGCCTGGGACCATGGCCGCGAAGGCCTGCGCAGCTTCGCGGTGGACCGCATCTACAAGGCACGCGTGGTGGACACCGTCGCGCGCGATGTGGATGAGGGCGAGCTGGACGAACAGCTGGGCGCCAGCTACGGCATCTTCTCCGGCGCCCCGAAGGGCTGGGCCACGATCGTGTTCAGTGCCAAGGCCGCACGCTGGGTCGCCGACGAACACTGGCACTCCAAGCAGCAGGGGCGCTTCCTGGCCGATGGCCGCTACGAGCTGAAAGTGCCCTACAGCGTCTCGCGCGAGCTGCTGATGGACGTGCTGCACTACGGCTCGGATGCGGAAATCATCGAGCCGGCGGTGCTGCGCGAGCAGGCCAAGACCCTGCTGGAACTGGCCCTGAGCAACTACGAGTAAGCCGCACCGGGCGGTTGCCGGCAGCGCTCATCACCGCCGGTCATATGCCCCGGATACCGCAAGGACCGGGGCGTGCGGTATGGTTGGGCGCTATCGCTGCTCCCGGATATCGTCCCCCATGAAGAAGTACCTGTTGCTCCCGCTGATCGCGGCCTCGCTGGCCCTGGCCGCCTGCGGCAAGCCCAACGCCGATACCCAGAAACTGGTGGTGGCCGCCACCGCGGTGCCGCATGCCGAGATCCTGGCCGTGGTCAAGCCGATCCTGCAGAAAGAAGGCCTGGAGCTGGAGGTGCGCGTGTTCAACGACTACGTGCAGCCCAACGATCAGCTGGTGCAGAAGCAGGTGGACGTGAACTACTTCCAGACCGAGCCTTACCTGGACGCCTACAACCGCGACCGCAAGACCGACCTGGTCAAGGTCATCGGCGTGCACATCGAGCCGTTCGGCGCCTACTCGCGCCGCTTCAAGTCGCTGGATGCGCTGCCCGTCGGTGCCGACGTGGTGATTCCCAACGACCCCAGCAACAACAGCCGCGCGCTGATCCTGCTGCACAAGGCCGGGGTGATCACGCTCAAGGATCCGACCAATGCGCTGGCCACCCAGCGCGACATCATCGCCAACCCGAAGCAGCTGAAGTTCCGCGAGCTGGACTCGGCGATGCTGCCGCGCGTGCTCGACCAGGTCGATCTGGCCCTGATCAACACCAACTACGCGCTCGATGCCGGCTTGAACCCGACCCAGGACGCACTGGCGATTGAAAGCAAGGATTCGCCGTACGTGAACTTCCTGGTCGCACGCCCGGACAACAAGGACGATGCCCGCGTGCAGAAGCTGGCCAAGGCCCTGACCGGCCCGGAAGTGAAGGCCTTCATCGCCGAGAAGTACAAGGGCGCGGTGCTGCCGGCGTTCTGACCTGACAATAGCCGGGCATGGCCCGGCGCTGACGGAGTGGGTACCGACCGTTGGTCGGTACGCCCGTCACCCCACCCGGAACCCCATCGTGGCCTGTACCGCCTGCAACCACCCGGCGTACAGCGCCTCGCGCTGGTCCACCGGCATCTGCGGTGCGAAGCGCCGGTCCACCGCCCACTGCGCGGCGATCTCGTCGCGGCTGGACCAGAATCCGGTGGCCAACCCGGCCAGGTAGGCCGCGCCCAGCGCCGTGGTTTCGGCCACCTGCGGGCGCAGCACCGGCACGCCGAGGATGTCGCTCTGGAACTGCGCCATGAAGTCGTTGGCGATCGCCCCGCCATCGGCGCGCAGCTCCTTCAGTTCGATCCCGGCATCGGCCTGCATCGCCGCCAGCACGTCGCGGGTCTGGTAGGCCATCGATTCCACCGCGGCACGGATGAAGTGTTCCTTGCTGGTGCCGCGGGTCAGGCCGAACATGGCCCCGCGCACGTCGCTGCGCCAGTAGGGCGCGCCGAGTCCAACGAAGGCCGGCACCAGGTACACCCCGCCGCTGTCGGGCACCCGCTCGGCATAGGCCTGGCAGTCGCTGGATTTGCCGAACATGCGTAATCCGTCGCGCAGCCACTGCACCACCGAACCGGCGATGAAGATCGACCCCTCCAGCGCGTACTCCACCTGGCCATCGACGCCCCAGGCGATGGTGGTGAGCAGGCCGTTGTGCGAGGTCACCGCCTTGCTGCCGGTGTTCATCAGCATGAAACAGCCGGTGCCATAGGTGTTCTTGGCCATGCCCGGGGTGAAGCAGGCCTGCCCGAACAAGGCGGCCTGCTGGTCGCCGGCGATGCCGGCAATCGGAATCTGCTGGTCGAAGAAAAACTGGGTGCGGGTGTGGCCGTACACCTCGCTGCTGCTGCGCACCTCGGGCAGCATGGCGCGCGGAATGTCGAGCAGTGCCAGCAGGTCCTCGTCCCATTGCAGGGTGTGGATGTTGAACAGCAGCGTGCGCGCGGCGTTGCTGTAGTCGGTGACATGCGCCGCGCCCCCGGTGAGGTTCCAGATCAGCCAGCTGTCGATGGTGCCGAACAGCAGCTCGCCACGTTCGGCCCGCGCCTGCGCGCCTTCCACATGGTCGAGGATCCAGCGGATCTTGGTCGCGGAGAAATAGGCGTCGATCAACAGCCCGGTGCGCTCGCGCACCAACGCTTCGTGGCCCTGTTCCTTCAGGCGCTCGCAGATCGGGTGGCTCTGCCGGGATTGCCAGACAATCGCGTTGTGGATCGGCTGGCCGCTGGCCTTGTCCCACACCACCGTGGTTTCGCGCTGGTTGGTGATGCCGATCGCGGCGATCCGGCGTGGATCGATCTGCTCGCGATTGAGCAGTTCGGTCAAGGTGGTATAGACGCTGGTGAGGATCTCGCGCGGGTCGTGTTCGACCCAGCCCGGCTGCGGGAAAATCTGGCTGAACTCGCGCTGGGCCACGCCGGCGACGTGCCCCCGGCGATCGAACAGCATCGCGCGCGAACTGGTGGTGCCCTGGTCGATGGCGAGCACGTACTGCGTGTCCATGCCTTGCTCCGTGGAACGAATCGGGGCGGTGCTCGCGCGCCGCCGCCCCAGCCTACGCCATCGCCGCCACACGCGGCAGCAGGTACTGCCCCAGTGCCTCGCGCTGCGCCGCATCCAGGTGCAGCCCCAGGTGGGTGCGCCGCCACAGCAGATCGTCAAGGGTGCGCACCCATTCGTGTGCGACCAGGTAGTCGACCTCGCGCTGGTACAGCCCGGCACCGAAATCGATGCCCAGCTGCACCGGCGTGGCGGCGGCACCGAGCAGTTTGAGCGCGCGCATGCCATAGCGGCGGGACAGCGCGGCCAGCAGCGCCGGTGGCTGTCGCGGGTAGCGCGTCTGCAGCAGCGTCTGCACCGCGTGCGCATCGCCGATCTCACCGCCCGGCAGCGCCGGCCCGGTCGCGGTCCAGGCCGGTGCGTCGCGGCCCAGCACCGCACCGAGCTGATCCACCGCTTCCTCGGCCAGCACGCGGTAGGTGGTCAGCTTGCCGCCCAGCACGCTGAGCATCGGCGCCTGCTCCTGGTCCAGCTGCAGGCGGTAGTCGCGGGTCACCTTGGCCGCCTCCTGGTGGTGGTCGGCCAGCAACGGGCGCACTCCGCTGTACTGCCAGACCACGTCGGCCGGACGCACCGGCGTGCGCAGCCAGCGGTTGACCGCCGTGCACAGGTACTCGATCTCGGCCGCGGCGACGCGCACGCGGGCCGGGTCATCATCGAAGTCCACGTCGGTGGTGCCGATCAGGGTGAAGTCCTGCTCGAACGGAATCACGAACACGATGCGCTGGTCCGGCTGCTGCAGCAGGTACGCGCTGTCATGGGCGAACAGGCGCGGCACCACCACATGGCTGCCCTGGACCAGGCGCAGGCCGATCGGCGCATCCAGTCCCGCGCGCTGCAGCACGTTGCCGGCCCACGGCCCGCTGGCGTTCACCACCGCGCGGGCGCGCAGCCGCTGCACGCGGCCATCTTCGCCCTGCAGCACGGCCCACCAGTGATCGCGGTGACGGATCAGTTGCTCGCAGCGCGTGCGCACGCGGATGTCCGCACCGCGCTCGTGTGCATCCAGCGCGTTGAGCAGCACCAGCCGTGCATCGTCCACGCGGGCATCGGAGTAGCTGTAGGCGGTGCGAAAACCGGGCTGCAGCAACGCACCGCTCGGGTCGCGACGCAGGTCCAGCCGCTGCGAGCGCGGGAATATCTGATGGGCATCGCCCAGATGGTCATACAGCCACAGCCCGGCGCGCAGCATCCAGCCCGGGCGCAGGTGGGCGGCATGCGGCAGCACGAAGCGGGTCGGGGTGATCAGGTGCGGGGCCAGCCGCTGCAGCACGCTGCGTTCGTGCAGCGCCTTGCGCACCAGCGCGAATTCGCCGTACTGCAGGTAGCGCAACCCGCCATGGATCAGCTTGGTGCTGGCGCTGGAGGTATGCCCGGCCAGGTCGTGCTGCTCGCACAGGCACACCGACCAGCCGCGCCCGGCAGCGTCGCGGGCGATGCCGGCACCGTTGATGCCGCCGCCCACCACCAGCACATCCACCTGCTGTTCCATCCTGGCTCCCCGGTTTCCGTGGCCTGCAGTATCGATGCAGGCAGGACAAGGCCGAATGAAAGCCGCCGCAGGCCGTGCCGGAAACGACAACGGGCCCGCGAGGGGCCCGTTGCATGACACGTTGTTGCGTGAGGCGTGGTGCTTAGAAGCGGGCGCCGATACCGAAGCCGACAGTCCACGGATCCAGCTTGGCCTTGTCGCCGGTCTTGTCACCGTTGACGGTCAGCTCCGGACGCGAATGCATGTAGCGTGCATCGGCGCGGGCGAACCAGGTGCTGTTGATGTTCATGTCCACACCCACGGTGCCCATCGCGCCCTTGGCGGTCTTCAGGCCCACGTGGCCAGCATCGCTGCTGAGGTCTTCATTGCTGAAGTTGGACTCGTAGTAGCCGGCGCCCACGAACGGACGGAACACATTGTCGGCCTGGCCGAAGTGGTACTGGCCGCTCAGCGCGATCGGCTGCTGCTCGACGCTGCCCAGACGGCCACCGTCGGTGCCGCGCACGCGGTGGTCGAACTTGTCAGCCGCGCCCCACAGTTCCACGGCCCAGTTGTCGTTGATGTAGTAGCTCAGGCTCAGGGTCGGGGCCGGGCCGCCGTCCACCTTGCGCACGCCGTCGAGCGGATCGTTCTTGGGCTGCAGCAGCGAGATGCCGCCAACCACGGCAAAATGCTTGCCCGAAGCGGTATCGGTGGTGGTGGTGTCCTGGGCGAAAGCAGCCGGGGCGAAAGCCAGGGCGGTCAGGGTAGCCAGAGTCAGGGTGCGGATGGAGCGCATGGGGGAATCTCCTCAGAATTTTTTTTGTTCTTTGCCCGGTGTTGCAGGGCGAGGCAAACGTAATCCCCCCAACATGAATCGAATCCGACGCGCGTTAAAATTTAGTTTGTTCCGTTCAGCGAACAGCTGAAAAAGGCTGAAAAACGGATGATCATGTCAACGAAGATATTCATGCATCTGTAGGAGATGTGATGGAAACAACGCGGTGTATCGGCTTCCCTGCGCAGGTGGATGCGCACTGTCGGGTGCTGGTGCTGGGTTCAATGCCGGGCGTGGCATCGCTGCAGGCCGCGCAGTACTACGCGCATCCGCGCAATCGGTTCTGGCCGTTGATGGCGGCACTGACCGGCATCGATGCGGGCCTGCCGTATGCAGCGCGGCTGGCGGCATTGCAGGGCGTCGGGGTCGGGCTGTGGGATGTGATTGGGCAGTGCCAGCGCCGCGGCAGCCTGGATACGGCGATCGTGCGCGGCAGTGAAGTGCCCAATGCGTTGCCCGCACTGATCGCCACGTTGCCGGCGCTGCGTGCGGTGGCCTGCAACGGCGGTACCGCGTACCAGGCCTTCCAGCGCGCCATCGCCCCGCATTTGGCCGCGCCGCTGCCGGTGTGGTCGTTGCCGTCCACCAGCCCGGCCAATGCGGCCTGGCCGTTGCCACGGCTGCAGGCGGCGTGGCAGCCGCTGGCCGACGCGCTGCGCGGCTGAGCGTCGCTGCGGCGCGGACAGTACGGTACCGACTGGAAAGTTCTGCTTCGCACTGATCCAAGCAGAATCCGGCAAAGGCAGGTGGCTGCAACAGCGTGTCCCGGGACAGCGGCGGCGAAAATTGGCCAAGCCGGTTGGCGCTGACGCCTCCTGCCCCCACAATAGGCGATTCCCTACACCAGATTGCCGGAGTTATCCCCATGGCCGAAATCAAGGAAGCACTTGTCCCCGATATCGGTGACTACAGCGATATCCCGGTAATCGAGGTGCTGGTCGCCGTTGGAGACACCGTCAAGAAGGACCAGGGCCTGGTCACGCTCGAGTCGGACAAGGCCACGATGGAAGTGCCGTCCTCGGTGGCTGGCGTGGTCAAGGAGATCAAGGTCAAGATCGGCGACAACCTGTCCGAGGGCAAGGTCGTGGCGCTGATCGAAGTGAGCGAAGAGGCCGCCGCGCCGGCCGCTGCTGCCCCGGTTGCCGCCGCCGCCCCGGCGCCGGCCAAGGTCGAAGCCGCCGCCCCGGCACAGCCGGACAAGCTGGCCGCCCGTGAGATCGAGCAGGCCGCCGCCAAGCCGACCCAGCCGGCCCCGGCCGCTGCGGCCCCGTCGGCCGGCGCGCCGAGCAGCCCGCCGGTGCAGTTCAATGCCGACAGCGTGCTGCCGCAGAAGGTGCCGTATGCCAGCCCGGCGGTGCGCGTGTTCGCCCGCGAGCTGGGCGTTGACCTGAACCAGCTGAGCGGCACCGAAAAGGGTGGCCGCATCACCAAGGGCGACGTGCAGAAGTTCGTCAAGGCCGCGCTGACCGGCGGTGCTGCCGCAGGTGGCGGGGTTGCCGCCGCCGGCGGTGGCCTGAACCTGCTGCCGTGGCCGAAGGTGGACTTCAGCAAGTTCGGTGAAGTCGAGGTCCAGCCGCTGTCGCGGATCAAGAAGATTTCCGGTGCCAACCTGGCCCGCAACTGGGCGATGATTCCGCACGTCACCCAGTTCGAGCAGGCCGACATCACCGAACTGGAAGCCCTGCGCGTGGCACTGAACAAGGAAAACGAGAAGGCCGGCATCAAGCTGACCATGCTCGCCTTCCTGGTCAAGGCCAGCGCCGCGGCGCTGAAGAAGTTCCCCGAGTTCAACGCCTCGCTGGATGCCAGCGGCGAGAACCTGACCCTGAAGAAGTACTTCAACATCGGTTTCGCCGCCGACACCCCGAACGGCCTGGTGGTTCCGGTGATCCGCGATGTCGACAAGAAGGGTGTGGTGCAGATCGCGCAGGAAAGTGGCGAACTGGCCAAGAAGGCGCGCGACGGCAAGCTCGGCCCGGCCGAGATGAGCGGCGGCTGCTTCTCGATCAGCTCGCTGGGCGGCATCGGTGGCACCGCGTTCACCCCGATCGTGAATGCACCGGAAGTGGCCATCCTGGGCGTGTCCAAGTCCTCGATCCAGCCGGTCTGGAACGGCAAGGAATTCGCACCGAAGCTGATGCTGCCGCTGTCGCTGAGCTACGACCACCGCGTCATCGACGGTGCGCTGGCCGCCCGCTTCACCACCTACTTGTCCCAGGTGCTGGCCGACATGCGGCGCGTGCTCCTGTGAGGCAAGGCCTGGCATGGGTGCTGGCCCTGTTGGCGCTGCCGGCAGCACAGGCGGGTGCGGCCGAATGCGCACCCGACCTGGGCCGCGGCTGGCCACCGGCGGTGGGCAACTACGGCCAGGCGGTGGAAACCCTGTTCGAAGGCAAGGCGCAGCCGGCGCTGTCGCTGGTGACCCTGCCCAAGAGCGGGGTCGAGACCGGTGTGGCCCTGCTGCCCGGCACCCAGGAACAGGAATGGACGCTGCGCTACAGCCGCGCCGACAAGCGGGTCCACAACTGGAACAACAGCGCCCGCCAGGGCGGTGTGGAACTGCGCGTGGAGCAGACGCCGGACCAGTACCAGGTGAGCATCCCGGCACCGTTGGCACAGCGCCTGCTGCGCAGCTGGCAGGCCGCGCTGGGCGCGGCGGTACCGGCTGACCGCAAGGCCCCGGTACTCGACGGTGAAGTGCTGTCGTTCCAGGTGGATGGCCAGCGCTACAGCGGCAGCCGCCCGGACTGCGGCGCCGGCAAGCTGATGATGAAACAGGTGGCGCTGCTGATCGAAGCCAGCGACACCAAGGAAAAGAAGCTCGACCGTCGCTGGAAGGATCTGGACGAGTCGCTCGACGAACTGCAGCAACTGCTCGGCGGCAAGGCCGGCTGAGCAACCAGGAGAACACGAATGGCCACAATTGAAATCAAGGTGCCCGACATCGGCGATTACAGCGATGTCCCGGTGATCGAAGTGCTGGTCGCCGTGGGTGACACGGTGAAGAAGGACCAGGGCCTGGTCACGCTGGAATCGGACAAGGCAACGCTGGAAGTGCCGTCTTCGGCGGCCGGCGTGGTCAAGGAAATCAAGGTCAAGCTTGGCGATTCGCTGTCCGAGGGTGCCGTGGTGGTACTGCTGGAAGCCGAAGGCGAGGCCGCTGCACCGGCAGCGCCGGCCAAGGCTGAAGCCCCCAAGGCCGAGGCCGAGGCCAGCAAGCCGCCGGTGACCCCGTCGCACCGCGCCCCGGCCGAACCGACCGCGCCGCAGCCGGCCCTGTCGTCCGGCAAGCCGGCCGACATCGAATGCAGGATGGTGGTGCTGGGCGCCGGCCCGGGCGGCTACACCGCCGCGTTCCGTTCGGCCGACCTGGGCGTGGACACGGTGCTGATCGAGCGCTACGCCAGCCTCGGCGGCGTCTGCCTCAACGTGGGCTGCATTCCGTCCAAGGCGCTGCTGCATGCCGCGGCAGTGATCGATGAAGTGGCCCATGCAGGCGATTTCGGCGTGGAGTTCGGTGAACCGACAATCACGCTGGACAAGCTGCGCGGCTACAAGGAAAAGGTGGTCACCCAGCTGACCAAGGGCCTGGCCGGCATGGCCAAGCAGCGCAAGGTGCGCACGGTGCAGGGCGTGGCGACGTTCGTGTCGGCCAATGAGCTGGAGATCGTCGGCGACGACGGCAAGACCCAGCTGCTGCGCTTCGAGCAGTGCATCATCGCCGCCGGTTCGCAGGCGGTGAAGCTGCCGAACTTCCCGTGGGACGACAAGCGTGTGATGGATTCGACCGACGCGCTGGAGCTGGCTGATATTCCCGGCTCGCTGCTGGTCGTGGGCGGCGGCATCATCGGGCTGGAAATGGCCACGGTGTATGCCGCGCTGGGCAGCAAGGTGACCGTGGTGGAGTTCATGGACCAGCTGATGCCGGGCGCCGACAAGGACCTGGTCAAGCCGCTGGCGGACCGCCTGAAGAAGCAGGGCGTCGTGGTGCACCTGAAGACCAAGGCGACCGATGTGAAGGCCGACAAGGCCGGTATCACGGTGTCCTTCGAGGCCGCGGTGGAAGGCGAGAAGCCGGGCCTGGAGGCGAGCGCCTTCGACCGCGTGCTGGTGGCTGTGGGCCGCTCGCCGAACGGCAACAAGATCGCTGCCGGGAAGGCGGGCGTGCAGGTCACCGAGCGTGGCTTCATTCCGGTGGACCGGCAGATGCGCACCAACGTGCCTCACATCTTTGCGATCGGCGACATCGTGGGCAACCCGATGCTGGCGCACAAGGCCACGCACGAAGGCAAGCTGGCAGCCGAAGTGGCCTCGGGCGAGAAGAAGGAGTGGGTGGCACGGGTGATTCCGTCCGTGGCCTACACCAACCCGGAAATCGCCTGGGTGGGCGTGACCGAGACCGAGGCCAAGGCCAAGGGTCTGAAGGTGGGCGTGGCCAAGTTCCCGTGGGCGGCCAGTGGCCGTGCGATCGGTATCGGTCGCACCGAGGGCTTCACCAAGCTGATCTTCGATGAAGACACCCACCGCATCATCGGTGGCGCGATCGTAGGTGTACACGCCGGCGATCTGCTGGCCGAAATCGGCCTGGCGATCGAGATGGGTGCCGAGGCCGAAGACATCGGCCACACCATCCACGCGCACCCGACGCTGAGCGAATCGGTGGCCATGGCCGCGGAAATCTACGACGGCACGATCACCGATCTGTACATGCCGAAGAAGAAGTAAGCGGCACGTTGGTCTACTACGAAAAACCCGGCGAAAGCCGGGTTTTTTGTTCGCCCCCGGTAGCGCCGAGCCATGCTCGGCTGCGCCAAGCATGGCTTGGCTCTACCGAAGAAGCGCGGAGAACGAATTGTCGACCCAACCGCACAGATGGCCATCCATCGGGAGGGTACCGGGGTAGGCCCTATCGGGACTGTCCACGACATGGATGTCGTGGACAAGCCCCCATGGATGGGTTCACGGCGTGTCCCGATAGGGCCTACCCCGGTGCCCTCCAACCTATAGCAACTGAAGCGCTGAATTTGAACTTGAATTTGACTCGCCGCCTCCCCCGGAAAAACAAAAAACGCGACAACAGGGAAACCCTGTTGCCGCGCTCGGAGAGAGGTATTGCAGCAGCAAGAACCGCTTAGAACGTGACACTGATACCGGCCACCGGGCCCTTGAATTCCTGCTTCAAACCGATCGTGCCATCGCTGCCCGACTTGTCCGCATCCAGCTTGAACCAGTCGTAGCCGGCGAACAGGCCGAAGTTGTTGGTCAGCTTGTAATCCACGATCGCATTGGCGCGGCTCAGGTCGCCCTTGTAGTCATCGAAGTTGCCCCAGCGCGTGTTGAGGTACTGGCCCTGCAGCGTGATCATCCACTTCTCCGACGGCGTGAAGCTCATGCGTGCGCCCACCACCGGTGCCACGCCATCGGTCTTCTCGTCCAGGAAGCGCCCCTGGTACAGATCGCCCACGTCCGCATACGCCTTCGTGCTCACCTTCGCGTACTCCGCACCGATCTGCAGGCCCAGGTCGAACGTCCCGGTATCCACCACCGAGTAGTCGTACACCAGGCTCGCCACCTGATACTTCAGCTCGCCCTTGATGAAGCTGCCGGCCGGCACCGACACATCGCCGAACGACACCCCGTCACCCAGCGTCTCGCGGCGGTCCTTGTCGTACTTGAAGTAGTTGAACAACAGCCGCTGGCGGTCGCTGATGCGGAACATGCCGTCGATGCGCGGCTCCCACTCCTTGCCCCCCAGCTTGAAGTCCTCGGAGAACCCCACGTCCTGGCCGGCCACATTGGTGTTGCCGCGGATCGTGTTGTCCGAGTCGATGTTCATCGCGCCCAGGCGCAGCGCGAAGCGATCATCGCCCTCGGCAGCGCTGGCGGTGCCCGAATGGGTGAGGGCGGCCATGGCCAGTGGCAGGGCGAGCAGCGGAAGCATCAGGCGCATCGTTAGGGGTCCTTGCAGTGATTCAGTGATGTGCAATCACTCTGCCCAGCGCGTCGTCCACCATTCGTGAACGTATGGTGGACGCAGTGTGTACCGTTCATCTGCCGAAGTGTGCCGTCGGTCACGCCAGGTGGCTGCAACGCCCTGCAATACGCGTTTGGCGCCCGGTGTCGCCAGGCCATGGCCAGCGCCCTCAAAAAAGTGGCCCCGGAGAGAGCTCGGGGCCACTTGGGGCTGCAGACCTGCATCAGGGGCGTCGACGAGGATCGAATCAGCAGGTCGATGGGTGTGACCGGGCGACGCGACCAAAGTTCAATATGTTGCGTCGCAGCAGGCCAAACCCCTGACAGGGCGGGATTGGACCATGGGTGAAACGCCGGATTTTTCGCGATGCAGCAACGCGGGCCCTTCCGGGATGAACAGGGAGCGGTTGTCTCACAAATTGTCCCGTTGCTATAATTTGGCGGCTCGACGAGGCGTTTGCTTGCAGCCTCGGCCTTTCCTACTTACGACCATGCAGGACATACGTGTGCTGAACTCCGTTGATTCGGGTCGGCGACTGATGCTGCGCGCAGCGGTTTACCCGCTCGCCGCAGTGGCTGTCCTGGCTTTGGCTTTCCTGCTGCTGGTGGATCAGAAGTACGCGCTGGGCGCGCTGGCCTCCGGCGTAGCGGTATCGGCAGGGGGCTGGGTGGCGGCACGGATGGCGCTGGGGGGTGGGGTGCTGGCGGCCGGTTCGGCGATGGCCCGCCTGATCCTGGCGGTGGTGGCGAAGTGGGTGCTCGTTTTCGGCGTCCTGATGGTGGGTTTCGTGGTCTTCAAGCTGCCTGCACTGGCGCTGTTGGCCGGAATCGCCGTCGGGCTGATGTTCCAGGTCCTGGCTCTGGCCAGGCGCTGATCCAATTTATTTAACTCAAGGTTCCGGACACATGGCAGGCGAGGCGCTGACACCCACCTCCTACATCCAACATCACCTGCACAACCTGACGTTCCATATGCAGGAAGGTGGTTTCTGGGCAATTCACGTCGACACCATTGTGACTTCGGTCCTGATGGGTTTGTTGATGGTGTTTGGCTTCTGGATGGCGACCCGCAAGGCCACCGCCGGCGTTCCAGGCAAGTGGCAGGCGTTCGTCGAGATCTGCCTGGAGTTCGTTGACCGCCAGGCCAAGGACACCTACCACGGCACCAGCAAGCTGGTGACCCCGATCGCGATCACGATCTTCTTCTGGATCCTCCTGATGAACCTCATCAAGATGATCCCGGCCGACTTCATCGCGCTGCCGCTCGAATTGCTGGGCGTCCCGTACTGGAAGCCGGTCCCCACCGCCGACGTCAATGCCACCCTGGGCATGTCGATCAGCGTGTTCTTCCTGATGCTGTTCTTCGCGTTGCGTGCCAAGGGCCTGGGTGGTTTCACCAAGGAATTCCTGACCGCACCGTTCGGCAAGTGGATGATGCCGTTCAACCTGATCCTCAACATCGTCGAGTGGCTCAGCAAGCCGATCTCGCTGGCGATGCGACTGTTCGGCAACATGTTCGGCGGCGAAATCGTCTTCCTGCTGATCTGGGTGCTGGGCGGCGCAGGTATCGCCGGTGCCATCGCTGGTGGTGCGTTCGGCCTGGGCTGGATGCTGTTCCATCTGCTGGTGATTCCGCTGCAGGCCTTCATCTTCATGATGCTGACCATCGTGTACCTGAGCCTGTCGGAAGACGCTCACTAAGTTTTCGCTTCACCCTTCATCCGTTTCATTACCCTTAGCAACTTAAGTTCCTGGAGATAACCATGTACTTCGCCGTCCTGACCAACTTCGCGCAGATTCAGAGCTCCACCGCCCTTGCCGTCGGCATCATGATCGGCCTGGCCGCGCTGGGCGCTGGCCTGGGCCTGGCCATCATGGCTGGTAAGTTCCTGGAATCGGCTGCCCGCCAGCCGGAACTGATCCCGGTTCTGCAGGTCCGCATGTTCATCACCGCCGGCCTGATCGACGCCGCGTTCATCATCTCGGTCGCCGTCGGCCTGCTGCTGGCCTTCGCCAACCCGCTGTCGCAGGCCCTGCTGGACCAGGCCAAGCTGGTTGCCGGCTGATCCAGCTGTAAGCGAACGATCAGGCGCCTTGAGCGCCTGATCGCGGATGAAGGATCGGGTGCGCCGCCACCGCGGCGCGTCCACCCCGTCACCCCAGATTGAGCGAACCCCATGGAAATCGGTTTTACCCTCGTTGCCCAGGCACTGGCGTTTGCCGGTCTGATCTGGATCATCGCGACCAAGATCTGGCCGCCGCTGATGAATGCCATCGAAGAGCGCCAGCAGAAGATCGCTGAAGGCCTCGCCGCTGCCGACCGCAGCCAGAAGGATCTGGCCCAGGCGCAGGATAAGGTCAACGAAGCTCTGAAGGACGCGCGCAGCAAGGCCAACGAAATCATTGACCAGGCCCATGCACGCGCCAACCAGATCGTTGACGCCGCCAAGAACGAAGCCATCGTTGAAGCGAACCGCCAGAAAGATCTGGCCTACGCCGAGATCGAAGCTGCCGCCAACCGTGCCCGTGAGGATCTGCGCAAGCAGGTGTCCGCGCTGGCCGTAAGCGGTGCCGAAAAGCTGCTCAAGCGCGAAATCGACGCCAACGCCCACAAGGCGCTGCTCGACGAGCTGGCCTCGGAGATCTGATCGATGAGCCAGGCCCTCACGCTTGCACGCCCGTATGCCCGCGCCGCGTTCGCGACCGCGCGCGACGAAGGCACGTTCGCGCCGTGGTCGGACGCGCTTGCGTTCTCCGCCCACGTAGCCGCCGACCCGCGCGTGGCGGCCTTGCTGTCGAATCCGGAACTGGACCGCGGCGATGCCGTCGCGTTGCTGGCCCCGGAATCGAGCAGCGAGACCTTCGGGCGCTTCCTGGCCGTACTGGCCGAAGCGCACCGTCTGCCGCTGCTGCCGGAAATCGCCGGCATGTACGACCAGCTGCGCGCGGAAGCCGAACACGTGGTCAAGGCCACCGTGACCTCGGCCACGGAACTGTCCGCTGCCGAGCTGGACGCCATCAAGGCCGCGCTGCGCAAGCGCTTCGGCCGTGAAGTGGACGTCTCGACCGCAGTCGATGCTTCGTTGATCGGCGGTGCCGTCATCGACGCCGGCGACGTGGTCATCGATGGCTCGCTCAAGGGCAAGCTGTCGCGCCTGCAGACCGCGCTCGCTAACTGAATTCATTTAACGTCCGGCGTGATCGCCGGCACTAGGACTTGACGATGGCAACCACGCTCAACCCCTCCGAAATCAGCGAACTGATCAAGAACCGCATCGAGAAGGTCAAGCTGGCCGCGGAATCGCGCAACGAAGGCACCGTGACCAGCGTGTCCGACGGCATCGTGCGCATCTTCGGTCTGGCCGACGTGATGCAGGGCGAAATGATCGAACTGCCGAACAACACCTTCGCCCTGGCCCTGAACCTGGAGCGCGACTCGGTCGGCGCCGTGGTCCTGGGTGGCTATGAGCACCTGCGCGAAGGCGATGTCGCCAAGACCACCGGCCGCATCCTGGAAGTGCCGGTCGGTCCGGAAATGCTCGGCCGCGTGGTCAACGCGCTCGGCGAGCCGATCGACGGCAAGGGCCCGATCGCTGCACAGGCCACCGCGCCGGTGGAGCGCGTGGCGCCGGGCGTGATCTGGCGCAAGTCGGTCGACCAGCCGGTGCAGACCGGTTACAAGTCGGTCGATTCCATGATCCCGATCGGCCGCGGCCAGCGCGAGCTGCTCATCGGTGACCGCCAGACCGGCAAGACCGCCCTGGCCATCGATGCGGTGATCAACCAGAAGAACACCGGCATCAAGTGCGTGTACGTCGCGATCGGCCAGAAGGCCTCGACCGTGGCCAACATCGTGCGCAAGCTGGAAGAGAACGGCGCCATGGCGCACACCGTGGTGGTGGCTGCCACCGCGTCCGAATCGGCCGCGATGCAGTACATCAGCGCCTACTCGGGCTGCACCATGGGTGAGTACTTCATGGACCGCGGCGAAGACGCGCTGATCGTGTACGACGATCTGTCCAAGCAGGCCGTGGCCTACCGCCAGATCTCGCTGCTGCTCAAGCGCCCGCCGGGCCGTGAAGCCTACCCGGGTGACGTGTTCTACCTGCACTCCCGCCTGCTCGAACGCGCTGCCCGCGTGTCCGAAGCGTATGTGGAGAAGTTCACCAACGGTGCCGTCACGGGCAAGACCGGCTCGCTGACCGCGCTGCCGATCATCGAAACCCAGGCCGGTGACGTCTCGGCATTCGTGCCGACCAACGTGATCTCGATCACCGACGGCCAGATCTTCCTGGAAACCGATCTGTTCAACTCGGGCATCCGCCCGGCCGTGAACGCCGGTATCTCGGTGTCGCGCGTCGGTGGTGCAGCCCAGACCAAGATCATCAAGAAGCTGTCTGGCGGCATCCGTATCTCGCTGGCCCAGTACCGTGAGCTGGCTGCGTTCGCGCAGTTCGCCTCGGACCTGGACGAAGCCACCCGCAAGCAGCTTGAGCGCGGTCAGCGCGTCACCGAGCTGATGAAGCAGAAGCAGTACGCCCCGATGTCGATCGCCAACCAGGCGCTGACCATCTACGCCGTCAACGAGGGTTACCTCGACGACGTGCCGGTCAACAAGCTGCTGGCGCTGGAAGAGGGCCTGCACGCCCACTTCGCCAACACCCAGGGCGAGCTGATCAGCAAGATCAACGCCACCGGCGGTTGGGACAACGACATCGAAGCGGCCTTCAAGCAGGGCATCTCCGAGTTCAAGACCACCGGCAGCTGGTAATACCGGTCCTGTAGAGCCGAGCACTGCTCGGCTCGACTGAAAGCAGCGGAGCCTGGCTCCGCTCTACGTCAAACGCGGGGAATCCCCCCGCGCCACGGGAATAAGAGATGGCAAGCGGACGCGAAATCAAAACCAAGATCAAGAGCGTGCAGAACACCCGCAAGGTGACGCGTGCGCTCGAAATGGTCTCGGCCTCCAAGATCCGCAAGGCGCAGGAGCGGATGAAGACGTCGCGTCCGTATGCGCAGGCGATGAAGCAGGTGATCGGTCACCTGGCCCAGGCCAGCACCGATTACCAGCATCCGTTCCTGGTCCAGCGCGACGAGGTCAAGCGGGTCGGTTACATCGTGATCTCCTCGGACCGCGGCCTGGCCGGCGGCCTGAACAACAACCTGTTCCGCAAGATGCTGGGCGAAGTCCGCCAGTACCAGGACAAGGGTGCCGAGATCGATGTGGTCACCGTGGGCCAGAAGGCGTCCACCTTCTTCCGCCGCATCAAGGTCAACATGGTCGGCAGCGTCACCCACATGGGCGACGTACCGCACCTGGAACAGCTGATCGGTGTGATCAAGGTGATGCTCGATGCGTTCACCGAAGGCAAGGTCGACCGCGTGTATCTGGTCTACAACCGCTTCATCAACACGATGACGCAGAAGGCCAGCTTCGACCAGCTGCTGCCGTTGCCGGCCGCTGAGAAGCAGATTGCGCACCACGACTGGGACTACCTGTACGAACCCGACGCTGCGACCGTGCTTGAGCACGTGATGACGCGGTACGTCGAGTCGCTGGTGTACCAGGCCGTGCTGGAAAACGTCGCGTCCGAGCATGCAGCCCGCATGGTCGCGATGAAGTCGGCCAGTGACAACGCGAACAAGCTGATCGGAACCCTGCAGCTGGTCTACAACAAGGCCCGGCAGGCAGCGATCACCCAGGAAATCTCCGAAATCGTCGGCGGCGCGGCAGCAGTCTGACGCGCACAGTCAAAGCACACATTAGAGGATTGCAGCAATGAGTCAGGGCAAGATCGTTCAGATCATCGGCGCCGTCGTCGACGTCGAATTCCCCCGCGAGTCGGTGCCGAGGGTGTACCACGCGCTGAAGGTGGACAACACCGAAATCACGCTGGAAGTGCAGCAGCAGCTGGGTGACGGCGTGGTCCGCTGCATCGCGCTGGGCTCCACCGACGGCCTGAAGCGCAACCTGGTTGCCACCAACACCGAACGCGCCATCTCGGTGCCGGTCGGCGCGGGCACGCTGGGCCGCATCATGGACGTGCTGGGTCGTCCGATCGACGAAGCCGGTCCGGTGACCGCCAGCGACAGCTGGGAAATCCACCGCGAAGCGCCGTCGTACGAAGACCAGTCCCCGGCCACCGAGCTGCTGGAAACCGGCATCAAGGTCATCGACCTGATGTGCCCGTTCGCCAAGGGCGGCAAGGTCGGCCTGTTCGGCGGCGCCGGCGTCGGCAAGACCGTCAACATGATGGAACTGATCAACAACATCGCCAAGGCGCACAGCGGTCTGTCCGTGTTCGCCGGCGTGGGTGAGCGTACCCGTGAGGGCAACGACTTCTACCACGAGATGAAGGACTCCAACGTCCTGGACAAGGTCGCGATGGTGTACGGCCAGATGAACGAGCCGCCGGGCAACCGCCTGCGCGTCGCGCTGACCGGCCTGACCATGGCCGAATACTTCCGCGACGAGAAGGACGAAAACGGCAAGGGCAAGGACGTGCTGCTGTTCGTCGACAACATCTACCGCTACACCCTGGCCGGCACCGAAGTGTCCGCGCTGCTGGGCCGTATGCCGTCGGCCGTGGGCTATCAGCCGACCCTGGCCGAGGAAATGGGCGTCCTGCAGGAGCGCATCACCTCGACCAAGAATGGCTCGATCACCTCGATCCAGGCCGTCTACGTGCCCGCCGATGACTTGACCGATCCGTCGCCGGCCACCACGTTCGCCCACTTGGATTCGACCGTGACCCTGTCGCGTTCGATCGCCTCGCTGGGTATCTATCCGGCCGTGGATCCGCTGGATTCCACCAGCCGCCAGATGGACCCGCTGGTCATCGGCCACGAGCATTACGACACCGCCCAGCGCGTCCAGCAGACCTTGCAGAAGTACAAGGAACTGAAGGACATCATCGCCATCCTGGGCATGGACGAACTGTCCGAAGAAGACAAGCAGGCCGTGACCCGCGCCCGCAAGATCGAGCGCTTCTTCAGCCAGCCGTTCCACGTGGCCGAAGTGTTCACCGGTTCGCCGGGCAAATACGTGTCGCTGAAGGACACCATCCGTGGCTTCAAGGCCATCGTCGATGGCGAGTACGACCACCTGCCGGAGCAGGCGTTCTACATGGTCGGCAGCATCGAAGAAGCGGTTGAGAAAGCCAAGAAGATGGCCGAGAAGGCCTGATGCGGCAGGGACGGGCACACGCCCGTCCCGACCGTGACACGGGGTGGGCGCAGGCCCACCGCTGCGGAATCCCTGCGGTGGGTAACACCCGCCCCCTAGCGAAGAGAGTTACATGAGCACCATTCGTTGCGACATCGTCAGCGCCGAGCAGGAAATCTTCCGGGGTGAAGCAACCCTGGTCGTGGCCACCGGTGAGCTGGGCGAGCTGGGCATTGCGCCCAAGCATGCCCCGCTGATCACCCGCCTGAAGCCGGGCAAGGTGGTGGTGACCACGCCGAATGGCGAGCAGCTGGATTTCGCCATCTCCGGCGGCATCCTCGAGGTGCAGCCGCAGGTCGTGACCGTGCTGGCCGACACCGCGATCCGTGCCCAGGACATCGACGAAGCGTCGGTGCGCAAGGCCAAGGAAGAAGCCGAGCGCATGCTGGCCAACCGTGGCGAAGCGATGGACGTGGCCGAGGCACAGCAGAAGCTGGCTGAAGCCGTGGTCCAGCTGCAGGCGCTGGAACGTCTGCGCAAGACCCTCAAGCACTGAGCAGCACGCCTGAAGTTTGTTCGACCGCGCCGGCCTTGTGCCGGCGTTGTCGTATCTGGGCCACGCTGCGCGGCGATGGTCGGGACTGTGATCGACCCTGCACCGGCGTACAGGTGCGGCAGGCAGAATCAACGCTACCCCATGGCCGAGTCCTGATGATGATTCCTGCACGTATCTCCACGGCCATCGCGATGGCCTGCAGCCTGCTGCTGTGCGCCAACGTGTCCGCCCGCGCGCCGTTGGACAGCCTGGACGACTGGATTGGGCGGGTGGCCGCGCGCAACGCGATCGCCCACGACGTGGCGGCCTTCAAGTATCCGGCCGGACGCCCGATCGAAGACCCGCAGCGCGAGGCGGCGGTGCTGGAGGACAAGCGCGCACGCGCGGTGCAGATGGGGCTGGATCCGGACCGCGTGGTAGCCGGCTACCGCCAGCTGATCGAGGCCAACAAGCTGCTGCAGCATCTGGACGTGCACCGCTTCGCGCTGGGCACGCCGCCACCGCCGGCCCCATCGCTGGAGGCGATCCGCGAACGCATCGATACCCTTGACCAGCAGCTGCTGGCGCACTGGGCGCGCGTGGATGATGTGCGTGCCGCCCCGGACTGCCCGCGCCGCTTGGCACAGGCCATCGCCCGGCAGACCGCGCCGGGGGCGCAGGTGCAGGAGGCAAATCGTATTGCACTGGTGCGGGCAACGGTGGGTTTCTGCGAGCACGACGCGCGGCCCTGATCAGCCCCATGATGACTCTGCGAGGCATTGATGCTAGAAGTGCACCTGCCCAAGACATGCACCCGGACGTGCGCGGCCGGAAATTGTCATGCAGGCATCTGAAACCTGACCGTTCAATCAAGGAAAGACCATGTTCAAGAATGCACTGATTCTCGCTGTGGCCCTCACCGGCCTGGTCGCGTGTGGCAAGAAGGACGACGCGGCTGCACCTGCTACCCCCGCTCCGGAAGCGGCCGCGCCGGCCGCTGCTGCACCGGACACCGCGGCACCGACCACCGCTGCCCCGGCTGCTGATGCCGGCATGGCGGGCCTGCCGCAGAGCTGCGAAGCCTACCTGACCCGCGCCAAGGCCTGCTTCGACAAGTCCAACCCGCAGACGGCCGCTGCCTTCCAGCAGGGCGTGGACCAGGCCAAGGCCCAGTGGGCCACCATGCAGGACAAGACCGCGCTTGAAGCGGGCTGCAAGTCGGCCAACGACCAGTTCGCCCAGGTCGCCAGCGCCCTGAAGTGCGAGTAAGTTGATTCCGGCCGGGCACCGCTTCGGTGCCCGGTTTCCACACGGGCCGCTCAGCGGTAGACGAAGCGCCGCATCAGCAGGAACGACACGGCGGCCAGGCCGCCTTCAACGATCGGTTTGGCCAGCCAGGCATAGGCCAGGCCCAACTGCTGCGCCGCCAGGGTGACCAGCAGCGTACTCACTGCGGTCAACAGCAGCCACAGGGCGAGGAACCGCGCGAAACGCGCCCAGCCGAGCCGTTGGGTGCCGTCTGCGGCAAACGTATAGCGGCCGTTGAGCCAGAACCCCAGCAGCATGCCGCACACGCGGCCCAGCACGTTGGCCGGCACGGTCGGCATGCCCAGCGCGGTGGCACCGACGAACACCGCCCAGTCCACGACAAGCTGGACCAGGCCGATGAGGATGAAGCGGCTGCCTTGGCGGATCAGGCTCACGGGAAGGCGATACCGGTGCGGAAACGCAGCATGTTAACTGTCTGCGTTCTAGAATCGCAGCCACTACCGCCCACACACGCTGCCCCATGACCCAAGCCCTGCACGTCATCCTCCTCGCCGCCGGCGCTGGCAAGCGCATGAAGTCGGCCCTGCCCAAGGTGCTGCAGCCGATCGCCGGGCGCCCGATGCTGGCCCATGTCATCGACGCCGCGCGCCAGTTGCAGCCCGCAGCCATCCATGTGGTCTACGGGCATGGCGGCGAAGCCGTGCGTGAGGCCTTTGCCGACCAGCCCGACCTGCTTTGGGCCGAACAGGCGCAGCAGCTGGGCACCGGGCATGCGGTGCAGCAGGCGATGCCGCAGGTGCCCGATGCGGCCACGGTGCTGGTGCTGTACGGCGATGTGCCGCTGATCCGTGCCGACACGTTGCGCCACCTGCTGGCGCAGCAGGCCCGCCTGGCCGTGCTGGTGGCCGAAGTGGCCAATCCGACCGGCTATGGCCGCATCGTGCGCAATGCCGAGGGCCGGGTCGCGGCGATCGTCGAGCAGAAGGATGCCAATGACGAACAGCTGGCCATCCGCACCATCAACACCGGCATCATCACCGCCGAATCCACCGCGCTGCGGCGCTGGTTGTCGCAGCTGTCCAACGCCAACGCGCAGGGCGAGTACTACCTGACCGACGTGTTCGCCGCAGCCGCCCACGATTACACGCCGGCCGACATGGCCTTCGTCGAGGACGCACAGGAAGCCGAGGGCGCCAACGATCCGTGGCAGCTGTCCCAGCTGGAGCGGGCCTGGCAGCTGCGCGAGGTGCGTGCGCTGTGCGCACAGGGCGCACGCGTGCTGGATCCGAGCCGGCTGGACATCCGTGGCACGGTCAGTGTGGGCCGCGATGTGCAGATCGACGTCAACGTGATCCTGGAAGGCCGGGTGGTGCTCGGCGACGGGGTCAGCATCGGCGCGTTCACCCGCTTGAAGGACGTCACCCTCGGCGCCGGCACGGTGGTGAAGCCGCATTGCGACCTGGACGGCGTGGTCAGCGAAGGCGCGGCCGACATTGGTCCGTTCGCGCGGCTGCGCCCGGGCACGCTGCTGGGCGAGGGCGCGCACGTGGGCAACTTCGTGGAAACCAAGAAGGTCACGCTCGGTGCGGGCAGCAAGGCCAACCACCTCACCTATCTGGGCGATGCGGTGATCGGCAGCAAGGTCAACATCGGTGCCGGCACCATCACCTGCAACTACGACGGGGTGAACAAGTCGCAGACCACCATCGGCGACCACGCCTTCATCGGTTCCAACAGTTCGCTGGTGGCCCCGGTGGTGATCGGCGAAGGCGCCACCATCGCCGCCGGTTCGGTGATCACCCGCAACGCGCCCGATGGCAAGCTGACCCTGGCGCGGGTGCGCCAGGAAACCATCGATGGCTGGAAGCGGCCGGTCAAGAAGACCTGACCCCTGTAATGCCGGCCGTCGGCCGGCATTACGCAGGGGTGGCGGGCAGGAATATCGCCACGCAGAGCCCGCCTTCGCGGCGGTTCTGCAGTGAAATCCGCCCGCCGTGTGCTTCGACGATCTCGCGGGTCAACGCCAGCCCCAGTCCGGTGCCGTTGCGCTTGGTGGAATAGAACGGCATCAGCGCGTTCTGCAGCACCTGCTCGTTCATGCCCTTGCCGCGGTCCAGGATTTCCAGCCGCAGCCACTGCGGCAACCGGGTCAGGCGCAGTTCGACATCGTCGGTGGGCGGCTCGGCTTCGCCGCAGGCCTCGTGTGCGTTCTTCAGCAGGTTGAGCAGCGCCTGGCCGAGCTGGGCGATGTCCACGCGGCTGTGCAGGTCGTCGGGGATATCGGCCATGCGGAACGGAATCTGGTGCTGCAGGCTGGTCAGGAACTGCAGCCACTGCACGTTCTGCAGCTGCGGCTGCGGCAGCTTGGCGAAGCGCGCGTAGCCGCGGATGAAGCCTTCCAGATGGCGGGCACGGTCTTCGATGGTGGCGAACACTTCTTCGAGCCGTTCGGTCTTACCACGCCGGACCAGCTCGCCCCCGGAGTGCGCCAACGAGGCGATCGGTGCCAGCGAGTTGTTCAACTCATGGCTGATCACCCGGATCACCTTCTTCCAGGTCTGCACTTCCTGGCGGCGCAACTCGGCCGTCAGCAGGCGGATCAGCAGCAGATCGTGCGGCCGGCCGTTGAGATGGAAGTTGCGCCGCGACAGGTGATACACCTGCTCGTCTTCGCCTTCTTCATCGACATCCTCCTCGCGGATCGCAAACAGGCTGTCGCCACCGCGCGTGATCGCATCGCGCAACTCCTGCGGCATCGTTTCCAGCACGTCCTGCATGCGCTGGCCTTCCAGCTTCCAGCCGTTGTGCAGCAGCTTGCGCGCGGCCAGGTTGGAGAACACCACGCGCTGGATGCCATCGCCGCCATTGGCCAGCAGCAACATCGACACCGGCGTGTTCTGCACCATCGTATCGAGCAGCAGCTCGCGCTGGACCAGGCCCTGGCGCTGCTCGCGCAGCACGTCGCCGAGCTCGCGATGGGCCTGCACCAGATCGCCCAGCTCATCGTTGCCGGGCCAGTACACGCCGAAGTTGTACTCGCCGTCGCGGTAGCTGCTGGTGGTGCCCGACAACGCCCGCAGCAGCGAGCGCACCGGTTCGGTGGCACGGCGCAGGCTCCACCACATCAATGCCAGCAGCGTGACCGTGGAAATGCCGGTGATCACCCAGCCATGGTCCAGCCAGTACGCCAGCAGCCACGGCAACGCGGCAGCCAGCGCCAGCACCGGCAGCAGGCGCAGGAACAGGCGGGTGGTGAAGGAGCCCCGCTTCATTCGCGGGGGATGCCGTAGCGGTCCATGCGCCGATACAGCGCCTGCCGGCTCAGTCCGAGCTCGGCGGCGGCCTGGGCGATGATGCCGTGGTTGCGTACCAGCGTCGCTTCGATCCGCTGGCGATCCGGATCCACGCCGGGCGAGGCCGCGCGCGGCGCCGGTGCGCGCGGCAGGTTGAGGTCGCCGACATCGATGCGCGGGCCACTGGCCAGCAGCTCGGCGCGCTGGATGACGTTGCGCAGTTCGCGCACGTTGCCCGGCCAGGGATGGCGTTGCAACGCACTGGCGGCGGCTGCGGTCAGCGGCTTGCCGGCCACCAGGAAGCGCTCGGCCAGCGGCAGGATGTCGCCGGGCCGCTCGGCCAACGGCGGCAGTGCAAGCTCGACGGTGTTGAGACGGTAGTAAAGGTCTTCGCGGAAGGTGCCGTCGCGGATCATCGCGGGCAGGTCGGCGTTGGTGGCGCTGATGACGCGGACTTTGACCTGGCGTTCGCGATTGGAACCCAGCCGCTCGAAGCGTCCGGTTTCCAGCACGCGCAGCAGTTTCATCTGCCCGCCCAGCGACAGGTTGCCGATTTCATCGAGGAACAGGGTGCCGCCATCGGCGGCGTCGAACTTGCCCTCACGGGCCTTGTTCGCGCCGGTGTAGGCACCGGCCTCGCTGCCGAACAGTTCGGCTTCGATCAGTTCGGAAGGAATCGCACCGCAGTTGAGCGCGACGAACGCGCCCTTGGCCACCAGCGAGTTGGCCTGGATGATCTCGGCGATCTTTTCCTTGCCCGCGCCGTTGGGGCCGGTGATCAGTACCGGCAGTTCCGAGCGTGCGACCTGGCAGGCCAGGCTGACCACACGTTCGCTGGCCGGGTCGGCCACCACCGCGCCACGCAGGTCGTAGCGTGCTTCCAGTGCGTTGCGGTTGCGCTGCTCACGGTCGCGGCGACGGTCCAGCTCGCGCCGGGTTTCAGACAGTTCCAGCAGGTTGTTGACCGTGGTCAGCAGCTTGCGGTCATCCCAGGGTTTGGCCAGGTAGTCGGCGGCGCCGGCCTTGACCAGGTCCACCGCGCTGCTGAGCTGGGTCCAGGCAGTGAGCAGGATCACCGGCAGGTCCGGGTGACGGCTGCGGATCTGCTGGAACAGGGCTTCGCCCTCCTCACCGGAGGTGGTGTCCTCGGTGAAGTTCATGTCCTGGATGACCAGGTCCACCGGCTGCTGTTCCAGCATCGCCAGCCCGGCATCGGGCGACAGCGCGTGCAGCGCGTCGATGTCGTGCAGCGAGAACAGCACTTCCAGTGCGGTCCCGACGCTGGCGTTGTCGTCAATGATCAGAATCGAAGGCATGCGGCAGCGAAAGAGGCAAGGGAAGGGTCAAGAGTACCGGAGCGCCGGGCCGGCGGGCAGGGTGCCCGCCGGCGGCACGTCAACGCCGGGGCGGCGGTGGCGCTGCGGGCGGGGCCGGGGCACGCAGCGGACGCACCTCAGGCGCTCCGGGTCGCGACGGCCGGTGGCACCGCCGCGGCGCGGTGGGCCGGGCCGAACACGGCGATCTGACCCAGCAGCCACAGCAGTACCGCACCGACGGGCAGGTAGAAGATCGGCATGCGCGGCAGCTCGTAGTTGTTCATCAGGTACAGGTTGATGGTGTAGGCCATCAGCATGCCCAGCACGATACCAACCGTGGCCAGCAGGAAGTTCTCGGTCTGGAAGTAGCGCAGGATCTGCCCGCGGGTGGCGCCCAGCGCACGTCGGATACCGATCTGCTTGGTCCGCTGCTGCACCCAGAAGCTGGCCAGGCCGACGATGCCCAGGGCGGTCACCACCAGCAGCGCCACGCACACGGTGATCAGCAGGCCGACCATCGCACGGTCGTTGGCGAAGTACTTCTCGCGCTGCTCCTGATAGGTGAGTTTGGCCCGGACCAGGCGGCTCGGATCCACCCGTTCCAGTGCGGTGACGGCGGCCTTGATCACTTCATCGCGACGCGCAGGGTCGGTGACGCGGATCACGTAGAAGCCATCGTCATAGCCCACGCGCAGCGGCAACAGCAACGAGTAGCGGGTGTCGGCGTTGCGGTTGGTGGGACGCGCCAGCTCCTTGACCACGCCGACCACGCGCATTGGCATGCGCCCGGAGTACACGGTCTTGCCCACTGCCTCTGCGCCCGGGAACATCTTCTCGGCGGCAGCCTGGGTCAGGATCACCGAGGAGCCCTTGTCGACGACCTTCTCATCGGCCATGGCGTCCTGCAGGTCGCGATGTTCGTCGGCCTCGAAGTCACGTCCTGCAACCAGTGACAGGCCCAGGGTGTCCAACGTGCCTTCACTGGAGAAGTACTGCGAGGCGTTGAGGGTCGGCCGTTCCTGGTCGGGGGTCAAGGACAGGCTGGTGTTCCAGGACCCGTTGCGGAACGGCAGCTGGTTGAGCGTCACCGCATTCTTGACGCCGGGGATGCTGCGCAGGGCGGCCAGGTCCTCGCGGGTTCGCGCAGGTACGTTGACCTGCTTGCCGATGCCGCCGAGACGGACTTCGATCAGTTCGCTTTCGGCGATGCCGCTGGGTTGGCTGATTTTCTCGATGCGCTGGCCGATCAGGAACAGCGCGTTGCAGACGATCGCGCAGGTCAGCGCGATCTCCAGCACGATCAGTGCCGCGGCGGTCTTGTGCCGGCGCAGGGTGGTGAGGATGGGGCGGATATCCATGATGTGCTCCGGATCCTTACTGCGATTTGAGTTGGATGGCGGGGGCGACCTGCATGGCGCGCAGCGCCGGCAGGAACCCGGCCAACAGGCTGGCGAGCATGGTCAGTGCGAAGGTCACCAGCAGCATCTGTGCGTCCAGCGTGGCCAGCTTGGCGTAGTCCACCGGCTGCTGACGCACCGCATACAGCCCCAGCATCGCCAGACCGAGGCCCAGCACACCGCCGGCCAGGCCGACCGTGCCGGCTTCGACCAGCGACTGCAGGAAGATCTGCGCGCGGCTGGCACCGAGTGCACGGCGCACGCCGATCTCGCCACTGCGGCGCAGGAACTTGGCCAGCAGCAGGCCCACGGTGTTGATCAGGCAGACCAGCAGGAAGCCCATGGCCAGCCACAGCTGCAGGCGCACGTCACCGGGCACCACCTGCTTGTAGTCCAGCCACTCCATGACGTTGCGCAGGCGGATGTTGTTGGGGCGTTCGAAGCGGCCCGCCGCGCGCTGCTGCGTGGAGTAGTTGTCCAGATAAGCGCGGTAGTCGGACGCCTGGCCGGGGTTGTCCAGCTCCACCCAGTACTGGATCCAGGTGCACTTGGCGTTGAGCGAGACCGGGTCGGTTTCATTGCTGCGACCGAAGCAATCCATGTTGCCGCTGCGGCCGAATTTCAGGTCCATCGCGGTGGAGAAGGGAACGAACACGTCCTCGCTGTCGCCGTACTTGCCGGTCTCCAGGTCATAGAAGTGCGGGTTCGGGTTCCAGGCATCGAGCACGCCGACCACGGTGAAGGAATGGCCATCCATGCGCACGGCCTTGCCCACGCTGTTGCCACCGTCGAACAGCTTCTGGTTGAGCGTGCGCGAGATCACCGTGACCCGGCCATGCGCCTCGTCATCGCTCGACTTCCAGCCTTGGCCGTACAGGAAGGGCGTATCGAACATCGGGAAGAAGTCCGCCGCGGTGTAGCGTGCCTCCGTATCGAAGGAGCGCAACGTGCGGCTCTCCGGCTCGATGGTGACGCCGCCGCCGGTCATCATGGCCTGCCGCTTGGCATGCTTCTCGCGCAGCAGCGCTTCGGCATCGAAACGGGTCAGCTGGTCGGCCGGCTCTTCACCGGGCTGGTAACCCAGCATCGGCTGCGGATCCAGCTGCACGCTGAAAATGCGGTTGCTCTTCTGCGGAATCGGGTCGCCGGACAACACGTGGAACACGGTCAGGGTGGTCATCGATGCGCCGATGCCCAGCGCGATGGCGATCACCATCAGCGCGGTCAGCACCTTGTTGCGCCGGAAGCTGCGCAGGGCCAGACGGAAGTAGTAGGCGAGCATGGTGGCCTCAGTCGTTGACGGTGGCGATCGCGGCACGCGGGGTGCTCAGCGCCGGTTCGCGCAGCAGGTCGGTGGCCTGGCCATCGACGATGTGCACGTTGCGCTGCGCGCGGGCGGCCAGTTCCGGGTCATGGGTGACCATGACGATGGTGGTGCCGGCGGCGTTGATTTCCTCCAGCAGTTCCATCACCCCACGGGCCATCTGGCTGTCCAGGTTGCCGGTCGGTTCATCGGCCAGCAGCAGGCGCGGGCTGCCGGCCAGTGCACGGGCGATGGCCGCACGCTGCTGCTGGCCGCCGGACAGTTCGGAGGGGTAGTGCTTCATCCGCGAGCCCAGGCCGACCTGGCCCAGTGCCTTCTCGATGCGCTGGCGGCGCTCGGCGGCCGGCATGCCGCGGTAACGCAGCGGCACGTCGACGTTGTCGAACAGGTTCAGGTCGGAGATCAGGTTGAAGCCCTGGAAGATGAAGCCGATTTTCTGGTTGCGCAGGCGGCTGCGTGCATCGTCGCCGAGCTTGCTCACGTCCTGGCCGTCGAGCATGTAGGTGCCGCTGGTGAAGGTTTCCAGCAGGCCGGCGATGTTGAGGAAGGTGGTCTTGCCCGAACCGGACGGACCGGTGACGGCGACGAACTCCCCCTCACGAACATGCAGGTCCAACGACCGCAGGGCATGGGTTTCCACCTGTTCGGTACGGAATACTTTGGCAACCGAGCGCATCTCGAGCATGACTGATTTCCTTTGCGGTTCGTTGAAGTTGAATTAGTTGATGGAGACGTGATCGGCATCGCCGAACAGATCGCTGCCCGAGACCACGACGCGATCGCCGGGTTGCAGGCCAGAAAGGATTTCCACTTCGCCCAGGCTGCTGACGCCGAGCTTGACCGGGCGGCGCACCGCGGTGCTACCGTCCATGACGTAGGCCTGGCCGTTGCCCTGTTCGACGAACGGACCGCGTTCAACCTTGATCACATTGCGGCGGGTATCGAGCAGTACGCGCGCCTGCATCCGCTGGCTCTGGCGCAGGCCCTGCGGCTGCTTGTCGGCAAAGCGGATACGCGCGGTGACTTCACCGGCGACCACTTCCGGGGACACGGCCGAAATCTCGCCCGGGAACGGCTGGCCGTTGCCGCTGGTCAGCTGCGCCGGGATGCCCAGCGACAGCTCGCGGGCGAAGCTCTCCGGCACCTTGATTTCGATCTCGAAGCGCGACAGGTCAACCACACCCAGGATCGGCGCGTTGGCGACCACATTCGTGTGCTGGGTAGCCTGGACCTGGCCCACCTGGCCGTCGAACGGCGCGCGCAGGGTCAGGGCATCGACCTGGCGCTCCACTTCGGTCACCACGGCGCGCTGACGGTCGGCCAGCAGGCGCTTGTTGCGCGCATCCAGGTCGGCGCCCTGGGCCTTCAGGGTGGCGTCCTTGCGCGCATGCGCCAGCTGCAGTTCGGACTTCTTGACGGTGTCGGTGGCCTTGGCCACATCCACCTGCGGCACCGCGCCGCCATCGAAGCCGCGCTGGTAGCGCTCCAGGTCGCGCACGGCAGCCTGGCGGTCGATGGTGGCCTGGTCGGTGTCCTTCTGTGCGGTGGCGCGGGCCAGGGTGGCATCCAGCCCGGCGCGGCCGGCTTCGGCTTCCAGGCCGGCCAGGGTGGCCTGTTCCTGGGCCAGCTTGCTGCGCAGTTCCGGGCTGTCGATGACCGCCAGCTCCTGGCCCTGCTTGACCACGTCGCCGGCGACCACCTTCAGGGTCACCGTACCGGCGGAAATGGCGTACAGCACCGGGCTGTTGGCGGCGATCACGCGGCCGTCGGCGGCGATGTCGCGGACCATGTCGCCGCGCTTGACCTCGGCGATGCGGACCCGGGCGCTGTCGAAGGAGCGGCTGGCACCGAGCCAGGCGCGGGCGGCGAAGCCGATTGCCAGCAGCACCACCAGCGCGGCGACCGCCGGCCACAGCCAGCGCTTCCACGGCGCGGCGGTGCTGGCAACGGAGAGTGTCTGGTCCTGGGCGGAAGTGTCGCGGATCATCGGGCTCGTTCGCGGTTGGGTTGCGAAGAAGTAAGCAGGCTCCGTGCCAAGTTTTAGCCATTCAAAATCAATGGGTTGCGATTTGTCCCGGCATGTCCGGGTGTCCGCGGACAGTGCGCCGGACACTTTCGTTAAGCGGACAGCGGCATGCCGGACACAGGGGCCACGCTAGAATGCGGGCCTCGATACCTGGGATCAGAATCTATGTGCGGCATTGTGGGGGCGATCGCGGATCGCGATGTGGTACCGGTACTCATCGAAGGGCTGAAGCGGCTGGAATACCGCGGCTACGACTCCTCCGGCATCGCCGTGCTCGACCAGCGCCAGACCCAGCCGGACCTGCGCCGGGTACGCCGCACCGGGCGCGTGGCCGAGATGGAAAAGGCCGCCGCCAGCGAAGGCTTCGATTCGATGCTCGGTATCGGGCATACCCGCTGGGCCACCCACGGCGGCGTGACCGAGGCCAATGCGCACCCGCACATCAGCCACGGCGTGGCGCTGGTCCACAACGGCATCATCGAGAACCATGAAGAACAGCGCGAGAAGCTGCGCGCGCTGGGCTATGTCTTCGAGTCGCAGACCGACACCGAAGTGATCGCGCATCTGATGCACCACCACCTCAAGGAAGGCGACAGCCTGCTGTCGGCGCTGCAGCGCACGGTCAAGGAACTCACCGGCGCCTACGCGCTGGCGGTGATGAGCCGCGCCGAGCCCGAGCACTTCGTGTGCGCGCGGATGGGTTGCCCGCTGCTGGTCGGCCTGGGCGAGGGTGAGAACTTCGTGGCCTCTGACGTCTCGGCGATCCTCTCGGCCACGCGCAAGGTGATCTTCCTGGAAGAAGGCGATACCGCCGACATCCGCCGCGACGGCGTGCAGGTGTTCGACGAGCACAACCAGCCGGTCGTGCGTGATATCCACCTGTCCGATGTGTCGCTGGCTTCGCTGGAGCTGGGCCCGTACCGCCACTTCATGCAGAAGGAAATCCACGAGCAGCCGCGCGCGCTGGGTGACACCATCGAAGCGGCGATCGACGCCGGTGGTTTCCCGGCCGAACTGTTCGGCAAGAATGCCGAAGCGGTGTTGTCGGGCATCGAAGGCGTGCAGATCATCGCCTGCGGCACCAGCTATTACGCCGGGCTGACCGCGCGGTACTGGATCGAAGGCATCGCCGGGCTGCCGTGCAGCGTGGAGATCGCCAGCGAGTACCGCTACCGCGCCGCGTATGCCAACCCCAAACACCTGATCGTCACCATCTCCCAGTCCGGCGAAACCCTGGACACGATGGAGGCGCTGAAGTACGCCAAATCACTGGGCCACCTGCACACGCTGTCGATCTGCAACGTGCCGGAAAGCGCGATTCCGCGCGCCAGCGAACTGGTCTGCTACACCCGCGCCGGCGCCGAGATCGGCGTGGCCTCGACCAAGGCCTTCACCACCCAGCTGGCCGCGCTGTTCCAGTTGACTGTGGTGCTGGGCAAGCTGCACGGCCGCATCGATGCGGCGCAGGAAGCGGACTACCTGGAGCAGCTGCGTTTCCTGCCCGGCAGCGTGCAGCACGCGCTGAACATGGAGCCGCAGATCGCCGCCTGGGCCGAGCGCTTCGCACGCAAGAGCAGCGCGCTGTTCCTCGGCCGCGGCCTGCACTACCCGATCGCGCTGGAAGGTGCGCTCAAGCTGAAGGAGATCACCTACATCCACGCCGAAGCCTACCCGGCCGGTGAGCTCAAGCACGGGCCGCTGGCGCTGGTGGATGAGGACATGCCGGTGGTGGTGATCGCGCCGAACGACAGCCTGCTGGAGAAGGTGAAATCGAACATGCAGGAAGTGCGTGCGCGTGGCGGCGAACTGTTCGTGTTCGCCGACCAGGACAGCAACTTCGTCGAGTCCGAAGGCGTGCACGTGATCCGCACCCCGCGTCATTCCGGCGTGCTCAGCCCGGTGGTGCACACCATCCCGGTGCAGCTGCTGGCATATCACACCGCCCTGGCGCGCGGCACCGACGTGGACAAGCCGCGTAACCTGGCCAAGAGCGTGACGGTAGAGTAAAGCGACCACCCAAAGGTAGAGCCACCCCATGGGTGGCTGCTCTTGCGTACGGTGCAACGCGCAGCCACCCATGGGGTGGCTCCACCGGCCGTCGGTAACGGAACTTTAGCGGTCCTGGACGCCGGCATTCAGCGACGGTTTTACTCGCGGTGCCATTCTCGGGGTTGTCAGCCGGTTCTACGACGAACCGTCCCAAAAATGCCGACGTTATCGTCCGGGGGCAGTCGTAGAATCGCGTTGATCGAGGCCGCCGCCGAAGGGCTGCAGATGACCTCGTTCGCGATCAAGCATTTCGCCTGTTGATGCACAACACGGACCGGCGAAGTGCGGCATCTTTCGACTTCAGTAGCCTGTAACAGGAAACAAGAATGAACGTCCGCGAACTGCTGCAAACCAAGAAAGAAGCAATTGTCACCATCGATGTGGAAGACACGATCGGTGCTGCCGCGCACAAGATGAGCGCGCACAAGATCGCTGCCCTGGTGGTGATGAAGGACGATGCGCCGGTCCGGATCATTTCGGAGAAGGACATCGTGCGCAGCCTGGCCGAGGATGGCCCCCAGGCAGGTCGGCGGGTGATTTCCAGTTTGTCTTCGGCAGGCCTGGAAGGCATCGCCCCGGATGCGACGCTCAAGCAGGCCATGGCGCTGATGACGTACTCGCGTCACCGCCATCTGATGGTCACCGAAGATGCCAGGCTGGTCGGCATCCTGAGCCTGGGCGATATCGTGAAGAACCTGCTCAGCGAACTCGAGCTGGAGAAGGCCGTGCTGCAGGACATCTACATGGCGGCGCATTGACGCCGAGCGTTGACTGTACGGCGGCGCACAGTGTGCGCCGACGGTACCGGCCGCGGGTCGGTACCTGGTTGCGCCGGCTCCTGCCGGCGCTGCTGTATCTGCTGGTGCCGGTTGCCTATGCGACCACCCAATGCCCGCTCGAAGCGGGCCACAAACCGGAATGGATCGGCTGGCTGGGTATCGTGCTGCTCGGCGCCGGCTTCATCGGCGGGCCCTGCCTGGCCTGGTGGCTATTCACCCGTAGCCGGGGTGCGCGGCTGCACTGGCGCCTGCTCTGCGCGCTGGTCGGGCTGATGCTGATGGCGTGCCTATGGATGGCCGCTGCCGCGATGGCGGGCTATCTGATCATGCTGTGCTGACAGCGGATGCGGCGATGGCATGCCGGCCCGCCGCAGCGCGGGGCGTCCGTTAGAACGTCACCTTCACCGAATCGGCGCTGTAGCTCGCCGGCCCGTGGTACACCACTTCGATGTTGTTGCCATCGGGGTCGATCGCGAAGGCGGCGTAGTAACCCGGGTGATAGGGGCGCTCGCCCGGCGCACCGTTGTCGGTGCCGCCGCTGGCCAGTGCGGCCGTGTGGAAGGCCTCCACGGTGGCGCGGTCGCGTGCCTGGAAGGCCAGATGGTGGCGGCCGGTGAGCTTGCCTGCTGCCGCCTCGCTGTCGGCGCTGGAGACGAACAGTTCGTCCGCCCAGAAGTAGTTCTCGCCTTCACCGGCAATCGGGATGCCGAGGGTGTCCAGCACCGCCTGGTAGAAACGGCGGCTGGCGGCGAGATCCTTGACGACCAGTTGCAGGTGGTCGATCAGGCGGCCGCGATGCAGTTCCATGGTTTCCATGTGCACTCCGTTGGGTTGTCCGGTGCGCAGATATACCACCGTGCCGACGCGCCTGCATGGCGGGCACCGGCCCACGGCCGGTACCCGTGCATCCGCGCGTTCGCGGTCAGGCGATCGGGGTGTTGGAGATGATCTCCACCCAGTAGCCATCCGGGTCCTTGATGAAGGCCAGGTGCTTCATGCGGCCGTCTTCCAGGCGCTTCTGGTAGGGCACCTGCAGGTCATCGAAGCGCGCGCAGGCGGCCTGGATGTCCGGCACCGAGATGCAGATGTGGCCGAAGCCACGCGGGTCGCTGTTGCCGTTGTGGTACACCGCGCTGGCCTGCTTTTCGCTGCCGTGATTGTGGGTGAGTTCCAGCACGCCGGGGATGCCGGCCATCCACACGCGGCGGGCGTCGTCGCCCTCGGGGATCTGCGTGCCGGGCGGCAGCAGGGCCAGGAAGTACAGGCTGAATTCGGCCTCGGGGAAGTCGCGCTGATCGATCAGGCGGAAGCCGAGCACGCCGGTATAGAAGCCCAGCGAGGCGGCGATGTCCTTGACGCGGAGCATGGTGTGGTTGAAGACGAAGCCGGCGGTTTCGGCGGGCACCTGGGCGGCGACGCCGGGGTGGTCAAGTGCAGTGGGGAAGCTCATGTGGGGGGTCCTGTTGCGGTGTAAAGACGGGCGATTCAATCCGTGCCAACAAGTTTACGGATCGCAGGTGACGTGCGGATGCTCCGATGAGCAGGGCGCCTGAAAAGTTGCAGGTGAAACGAGTGGGCGAGGTCGATACGCACCCGTGAAATCACGTGCGAATTCCTGCGAAACCATGCATTGTGGAGGCGAGCGTGGACCTGCGCGCTGACGATGCTGCAGTGCAGGGTGAACGAGGCGCTGGGGACGCGCCGCGACAGATTTACTTCTGCAGGGATGCAGCGCACGGATGCCGTGGGCACGGGGGTTTACGCCCGGCAACGACCGAAAGCACGCGCGTCGGGACCTCCCGGTGATGTGGCGGGAGTTGACGGCGGTCCCTCCGACGCGCTATTCAATATTTGTATATACAAATCACGAGAGGCTGTTGAGCGCGCCATGTCGTACCGCCTGCTGTTGCCACTGCTGCTGATCTGCCTGCTGGGCGCCGATGGCGTGCTCGGCGCATGGGCGAGCACGCGCATGGCCCTGCATGCGATGGCGACCAGCGCAGCGCTGGCCACGGACCAGGGTGGCTTCGCCCAGGAAGCCTGCGATCCGCCCGCGCAGGGCACCCAGCCGGCACCTGCTGCTCATGGTGGCCACGCCAATGCCCCGGACAGCGGCGACGGTACCTGCACCGACCGCGCCGCGTGTGACTGCGTCTGCGTGCTGACCTTCTATCCGCCCTCGGGGACCACGCTGTATGCCAGTCGGCACGCGCCGATTGCGATGGATACCCTGTTCCCGCCGCTGCAGGTACCACCGCGGAAGCTCTCGCGGGTCTTCCGACCTCCCATCGCCTGATCTTGTCGTTCCGGCGTCGATTGGACGCCTGATGTGATCCGCCGTGGCCGACCCGGCCCGCGGATCTTGCCAAATGACAAGACCCCAAGCGGGAGAGAGAACATGTACGTGAAGTCCAATGCCCTGGCCCTGGCCATCGGCACGCTGCTGTGTGCCGGTGTCACCCCGGTGCTGCATGCCCAGCAGAACCCCTCCAGCGATACCGGTGCACGCACGCTGGATACCGTCCAGGTGACCGGCAGCCACATCAAGCGCGCGCAGCTGTCGGGCGTCGGCCCGGTCAGCGTGATCGACGCCGAAACGATCCAGCGCTCCGGTGCCACCTCGGTGGAAACCCTGCTGCAGCGCCTGCCGGCGTCGGCCGGTTTCGCCGGCAGCCAGAGCAACGCCTACTGGGCGGAAAATGGCTATGGCACCACCCAGGTCAACCTGCGTGGCCTGGGCATCAACCGCACGCTGGTGCTGCTCAACGGCCGCCGTATCGTCAACGGCGGTACCGGTGCCAACAGCTCGGTCGACCTCAATGTCATTCCGGTGGCGCTGATCGAGCGGGTTGAAGTATTGAAGGACGGGGCCTCGGCCATCTACGGCGCGGATGCCGTGGCCGGCGTGGTCAACATCATCACCCGCAAGGGTTTCGACGGCGTGCAGGCGTCGGTGCGCTACGGCGAAACCACCCGCGGCGATGGCGATGACACCGCCGTGGACCTGGTCTGGGGAGTGACCGGCGAGCGTGGCACGCTGATGGCCGGTATCAACTATGCCGAAGGCGGCAGCGTCAACATGGCCTCGCGCGCGCCGTGCGGGCTGATTGAATCCGGCGGCAAGCTGGTCTGCTCGGGCAGCTCGGCCACCGTGGGCGGCCGCGCGTTGCTGGCCGATGGTTCGCGGATCAATTTCAGCCAGCAGCCCGGTGATCCCCCGTTCGAGACCTACAACGCGGCCAAGCACAACTACAACGGCAACCCCTCGCTCAATGCAGTCAACCCGATCAAGCGGCTGAGCCTGAGCGTGTTCGGCGACAGCCAGCTCAGCGACAACGTGCGTATGTTCACCGAGCTGATGTACACCAATCGCCAGTCCGATCAGCTGGCCACGTCCGGTGCGCTGGGCGTGTATCGCCCGATCAACATCGCCGCCGATCACCCGACCAACCCGACCGGCCAGGCCCTGCTGCTGCAGCGCCGGCGCCTGGAAGAGGCCGGTGTGCGGCATTTCTCGCAGGAGACCAACACCTACCGCGCCGTCGTCGGGCTGCAGGGGCAGTTCGGCGTGGGCTGGGACTGGTCGGCGGCCTTCAACATGGGCCGCAACACCGGCACGGATGGGTCGGACAACATCGCCAACCTGGATCGCGTCGACCAGACCTTGAACCGCGCGATCTGCAGCCCGTTGCCGGGCGCGGCGATTCCCTGCGGCAACTACCTGGGCTACGGCAACCTGTCCCGCGAAGTACTGGACTACATCCTCTACACCTCGCGCGATACCGGCGGCAACGAGCAGAAGAGCTTCACCGCCAGCCTCAGTGGCCAGATCTTCGAGCTGCCCGCCGGCTGGGTGGGCTTTGCCACCGGTGTGGAAGTACGCAAGGAGCGCGGCTGGCGCAATCCGGATGTGCTGACGGCGCTGGGTATCGGCAACACCAACCAGCAGGATCCGATCTCCGGCGAGTACACCGCCAAGGAAGCCTATGTGGAGCTGGCGGTGCCCCTGCTGCAGGACAGCGTGATCGCTGATTCGCTGTACCTCAACCTGGCGGCGCGTCTGTCGGATTACGATCTGTTCGGACGCGATGTGAACTACAAGGTCGGCCTGGACTGGCAGGTCAATCATGCCTTGAAGGTGCGTGGTACCTATGCCACCGCGTTCCGCATTCCGAATATTCCCGAACTGTTCGGTGGCATCGCCGAGGGCAATCTGACCACCACCGATCCGTGCAGCAGGTGGAGCAGCCTGCCGGGCGATTCGGTGGTGCGGGGCAACTGCCAGGCGGCGGGCGTGCCGGCCAACTACGTGCAGCCGGGCAACACCATCCTGACCACGTCCGGCGGCAACGCGCAGCTGAGCCCGGAAGATGCAACCTCGATCACCGCCGGCGTGGTGTGGACGCCGCAGTTCCTGACCGGGCTGACCCTGACCGCGGACTACTACAACATCCGCATCAAGAACGCGATCCAGCGCGTTGCCGGATCGACCAAACTGGCGATCTGCTACAACACGCCCGGCCTGGCGCATCCGTTCTGCGATGCCAGCAACTTCACCCGCAATCCGCGCACCGGCGAGGTCGATTTCCTGTCCTCGCAACCGGTCAACGCGGCCGACGAACGCGCATCCGGCGTCGATCTCGGCGCGCTGTATGAGTTCAGCGTAGCCGGCCTGACGGCCAGCGTCAGTGCCGATGCGTCCTACCTGCATCGCTACGACGTGCGTCCGTATGCCGGGGCGGCGGTGATCGAGTACGCAGGAAAGATCACCGGGGGTCGTGGCAGCTATGCCAAGTGGCGCGCGCTGGGCGCGTTGAATGTCGCCCGCGATGCGTGGTCGGGAAGCTGGTCGGCGCAGTACATCGGCCGGGCCGACGACATCAACGCCGCGCGTGGCGCCATCGGCGATCACGCACCGAGCGTGGTGTATCACAACCTGCAGGCCAAGTACGCCGCGACCAAGGCGCTTGACCTGACGCTGGGCCTGGACAACGTCTTCAACAAACGGGCCCCCTTCATCCAGAGCTATACCGATGCCAACACCGACACGATGACCTATGACCTGCTGGGTCGTCGCTGGTATGCGCGCATCGGCTATCGCTGGTGATTGAGTGCGTCCCGCCGGTCCGCCGGCGGGACGGCATTCCCGAGAGAGGATGAAGACAATGAAACCCGCATTCTGGGCACGGCGTGCCCACAAATGGATCGGTCTGATCGTAGGCGTGCAGGCGTTGCTGTGGATGCTCAGCGGCGTGTACATGACGGTGGTGCCGCTGGAGGTGATCCACGGCGACCATCTGGCCCATGCGCATGGCGAGGTACTGCAACGGGAGGGCGCGCGTGTTGGCCCTGCCGAGCTGGTGGCGCGCTACCCGGCGCTGCGCGCGTTCCAGCTCAAGCAGGTGCTGGGACGCGAGATGTTCCTGGTGCGCGACAGCACCGGCAGCTTCCGGGTGGATGCCCGCAGTGGTGACCGGCTGCCGCCGTTGGACCGCGACCAGGCCATTGCGCTGGCCCAGTCGCTGTACCAGGGCGATGGCAAGGTCAGCGCGGTGGAATGGATTACCCAGGCCCCGTCGGAAGTAAAGACCCGGCCGGTGCCGATGTGGGCGGTGCGTTTCGCCGACCGCGGCGACACCACGCTGTACCTGTCGCCGGACAGCGGCGATCTGCTGGCCCGCCGACACAGCCTGTGGCGCTGGTTCGATTTCCTGTGGATGTTCCACATCATGGATTACGAGAACCGCACCGACGTCAACAATCTCCTGCTGCGGGTTGCCGCGATCGCGGGCCTTGGGTTCGCGCTGAGTGGCGCCTGGCTGCTGTTCTACAGCTTCCGCACGCGGAGGTCGTCATGACCCCGTGGATGCGCAGGCTGCACAAATGGGTGGGGTTGATCGTCGGCCTGCAGTTCCTGCTCTGGCTGGGCAGTGGCCTGATGATGAGCCTGCTGGACCCGCAGAAAATCAAGGGCAGCGCGCAGCGCGCCCCTGCGCCCGCCGCACCCGCATGGCCCGCGGCGACGTTGGCACCGGGCGACGCCCTGCGCGCGGCCCGCAACCCGGCGGCCACGCTGGATACCGGCTGGTTGCTGGAGCGGCCGGTATATCGACTGCTGTCGCCCGAAGGCAGCGAGGTGATCGATGCCTATACCGGCCGGCGCATCGAGATCGACCCACGTTGGGCACTACGCCTGGCGCAGGCGTCGTATCGCGGGACCGGATTGGCGGCCACGCCGGTGCATCTGGACAGCACGCTGGAAACACGCGCCCATCCTGATCCGGTCTGGCGGGTGGACTTCGCTGATGACGTCGATACGACGGTGTACGTCTCGGCGCAGAGCGGTGAGGTACTGGAGCATCGCAACGCCACCTGGCGCCTGTTCGATGTGTTCTGGATGCTGCACATCATGGATTACACCCACCGCGCCAATTTCAACAATCCGATCGTGGTGGGTATGGGCATCGGTGGACTGTGGCTGTCGCTGACCGGCATCTGGTTGCTGGTGGCAAGCTTCCATCTGCGTGAGTTCATTCCGCGGCGCTGGCGGCGTCGGCGCCAGGTGGCGGTGTTTGCCCCGGGCGGTGCGCTGCTGCGTACGGTAGCTGCCGCCAGCGGGGACAGCGTGTATCTGGCGCTGTCGCGCGAGGGCATCCAGCTGCCGTCCAACTGCGGGGGTGGCCAGAGCTGTGGGTTGTGCGAGGTACGCGTGCGCGGTACTGCAGCACAGGCCACGGCGGCGGATCGCGCGCATCTGCCGGCGGCCAAGGTCAAGGTGGGATGCCGCCTGGCCTGCAATGTGTCGGTGGATGAGGATCTGGAGATCGAAGTGGCCGGTGGTGCCAGCCTGTGGACCGAGTACACCGCGACGGTGGAGAAGGTGGAGGCGGTGACCCCCTTCCTGCGTGAGATCCACCTGCGTCCGGATCATCCGGCCGATGCGCAGTTCCAGCCCGGCTGCTACCTGCAGCTGCATGTCCCCGCGTACGAGCTGGCACGCAGCACCCTGTGGCATCCCGATGCGCATCGGCAGGATTGGGATGCGCTGGCGTTGCCGGCGAAACTGCAGAACCGCAGCGCGGTGCGTCGTTCGTACTCGCTGTCGCTGCCGGTGAACGATGCGCAGGGGCGCCTGCAGTTGCTGGCGCGCTTCAGTCCCGGCTGGCACGAACAGAAGCGGCATCCCCCCGGCAAGGGGTCGACCTATCTCTACACCCTGCGCGAAGGCGATCGCGTGCGCTTCAGCGGGCCGTTCGGCGACTTCGCGCTGAGCGGGGTGCAGCGTGAGAAGGTCTTCGTGGGCGCTGGTGCGGGCATGGCCCCGTTGCGCGCAATGATCCACCAGCGCCTGGGCGAAGGCGGGCAGGAGCGTATCCACTACTGGTATGGCGCCAGGAACGCGCGCGACTGTCCGTACGACCCGCAGATGCAGGCGCTGGCGCAGCGCCACCCGAACTTCAGCTGGCACCCGGTGTGGTCGGACCCGGCCGGTGGCGCGGGGACTGCGGCGGGCGAGGTCGGTGGCCATGTGCACGAGGTGATGCACGCACGCCTGTTGCAGCAGCATCCGGATCTGGCTGCGTGTGAGTTCTATCTGTGCGGCCCGCCGGCGATGTTGGCGGCGACACGCCAGCTGTTGCAGCGGTTGGGCGTGGACGAGGCGCGCATCGCCTACGACGACTTCAAGATCTGAATGGCCACGCCCTGCCGGCGGTGTGCCGGCAGGGCGGTGGGTATCAGGGGTGTTCGGAGAACCCGCGAACCTCACCCCCTGCTTCCAGCAGGCCCACCGTGAAGGGTTGGGTGTAGCCATCCGGCGATTCCATGCCGGGCGAGCCGATCGGCATGCCGGGCAGCACCAGACCACGTCCCTGCGGGCGTTCAGCCAGCAGACGCTGGATATCGGCGACCGGCACATGCCCTTCGACCACGTAACCGTCGACCTCGGCGGTATGGCAGGACTGCATCTCGGCAGGGATGCCGAGGCGCTGCTTGATCGCAGCCATGTCGTCGGTATCGTTCACGCGCACCGGGAAGCCGGCCTTGCGGACGTGCTCGACCCAGACGCCGCAGCAGCCGCAATCCGGGCTCTTGTACACCGTGACCAGGGGCAGGGATGTCGTCGCAGGTGTCGCAGGCGTTGCAGGCGGTGACGGAGTGGCGGCCACGCTGGCGCCGTCAGCGGCATTGCAGGCACTGACCAGCAGGGTGGTGCTGAGCAGCCATGCGGCGGAAACAGTGATTCTCATAAAGCGTTTCATGAAGCGGGGTTCCTTGCAGAATGCCGCGCACGGCCGTGTGTGCCGTGCGCGGACAGTAGGGTCACAGCATGCTCATGCCGGCATCGAATTCCTTCGCATCGAGCTTGCCGTCGCGGTTGCGATCACTCATGGCGAAGTGCGGCAGCAGCGGGTGCGTGCTGGGCAGCTCGCTGCGCACGATGAAGCCATCGCCGTTCTTGTCGAGCTGCTTGAACGCGGCTGCGTGCTTGCTTGCCGGCGCTACTGCAGCAGCCGGTGCGTTGTGGCCGGCATGCGGATCGTGTGCGGCGTGCGTGTGCTGCGCCATCACGGTGGGCGCGCAGGCAAGCAGGGTGGTAACGGCCAGTACGGTGTAGAGGCGCATGGAAATCCTTGGAAATGAATGGGAAGACGTTGGGCGGCGCAGGGCTGCAGGCGCGCGGACGACGGCATGCCGTCCGGAACGATCAGGCGCGGGGCGGGATCGGATCCGGGCAGGGGCAGTGGCTGACATCGCGGCGTGCAGCGTTTACGTACGCAGCGCCGTCGGGTGGTGCGTCGCCGGCGTGGGCTCAGGCGATGGGGGGGCGGATCAGACGATCCGGCACCGTGCTGGCCACCGCGGCCTGCGCCGGCAGTGCTGCATCGATCCGGGCAACACCGGCCAGCAACGGCAGCAGCGCCGGGGTCACGGCGGTGCCGTGCTGGGGGCACTCGCAGTGCTTGCCATCGCCGCACCCGGCGCTGGGCGCGGGATGCCCGCTGTCGCGGTCGGCGTGCAGGCCCGGAACCACGTCATCACAGCCGCGCGGTTCGGCACTGCCGATGGCCACGTGTGCCGGCATCGCCATCGCCGTGGTGGCCCACGCCGACCCGACCGCACTGGCGATCAGGGTCAGGCACAACAGCAGGGGCAGCAGAATGCGGCGCAAAATCGTGGCGGGTGTGGGTCCGGGATCGGCCCACACCATAGCATTGCCCCGCGCGGAACATGGCCGCGCCGGTGCCCGCCGGGCAGACGCAGTAGAATCCGCTCAGCCTTCCTTCAAGTGTTCATCCATGTCCCAACGTGAATGGGTGGCCGCCGCCATCCGCAAGATCGAAGCCGATTTCAACCGTTCGGCCGATACCCACCTGATCCCGATGGATCTGCCCGGGCATGCCGGCATCGACCTGTACTTCAAGGACGAGTCCAGCCATCCCACCGGCAGCCTCAAGCACCGCCTGGCGCGCTCGCTGTTCCTGTACGCGCTGACCAACGGCTGGCTGCGCGAGGGGCGCCCGGTGATCGAGGCGTCCAGCGGCTCCACCGCGGTATCCGAGGCCTATTTCGCACGACTGCTGGGGCTGCCGTTCATCGCGGTGATGCCGGCCACCACCTCGCCGGAGAAGATCGCCGCGATCGAGTTCCATGGCGGCCGCTGTCACCTGGTCGAGCGCGCCTGCGACCTGAACTGCGATTCCGAAGCACTGGCCCGTGAAACCGGCGGCCACTTCATGGACCAGTTCACTTATGCCGAGCGGGCCACCGACTGGCGCGCCAATAACAACATCGCCGAGTCGATCTTCAAGCAGATGGCCGAAGAGCCGCATCCGGTGCCGGAGTGGATCGTGTGCAGCCCGGGAACCGGCGGCACCGCAGCCACGCTGGGTCGCTATGTCAGCTATCGCCGCCACGACACCCGCATCCTGTGTGCGGACCCGGAAGTGTCGGTGTTCTACGACGGCTACTGCGCGGCGCTGGCCGGGCAGCCGTGGCGCGAGCTCACCTGCAGCGGCGGTTCGCGGGTGGAAGGCATCGGCCGGCCGCGGGTGGAATCGAGTTTCATCCCGACCAGCGTTGATGCGATGGTCAAGGTGCCCGATGCACTCAGCCTGGCGGCGATGCGCCATGTCAGCCGCCAGCTGGGGCGTCGCGTCGGCGGTTCCACCGGCACCAACTTCATCGGCGTGCTGCAGGCCGCCGAGCTGATGCGCCAGGCCGGCCGCACCGGTTCGATCGTGACCATTCTGTGCGACAGCGGCGAGCGCTATGCGCACAGCTACTACAACCCGGACTGGTACCCGCGCCAGGGCATCGACGTGGCGCAGTCCGATGCGCTGATCGCCGCGGCCGTGGCCGGGCAGGGCTTGCCCGCGCTGCCCTGTGTATCGCTGGAAACGCTGTACTGATTTCAACGCCGCAAGCAGGCACACCGCTCAGGCGGTGACGGCCTGGTAGGCATCCAGCACGGTGTCGCGCAGCACCGGCGGCAGGGTTTCGTAGGTGGCGGCCAGGTCGTCGAACTGCACGGCCAGGTCCACGCCGAGGCGACGCCCGGCGTGGACGGCAAGCAGCAACAGCAAGGTGCACAGTACGAATTCGCGCTCATGCCCGGCTTCGCAGCGCGCCGCGCCACGCTCGATCACTTCATACGGGTACCAGAGCTGGTCGTCGTGCAGCTGCCCGCGCTGGGGTCCGACCAGCTGTTGCAGCGCACTCCGATGGCGCGGCTGCTCGTCGGGCTCGCCCAGTGCCGCGATCCAGTCCAGCTCGGCCGGGTGGGCGGTACCGATCAGGGCAAAGGCGGGCAGGGGGTGGGTGGCATCGTCCATGACCGCTGGCCTGCGGGCGGGCCTCCAGCCTCGGCGGCACCGCGTCAGGCGCGCGTGAACATGTGGCATCCGGGCGGATGGGGCCTTGTGTGCGGGCCGGGCCAATGCCATATCGTGGGGGATCGCCGCCGCTGCGGCCCGTTGTCTGGAGATGCCCGTGACCCCCACCAACCCCCTGCTCGACTTTTCCGCCCTGCCGCGCTTCGATGCGATCGTGCCCGAGCACATCGGCCCGGCCATCGACACCCTGCTGGCCGAAGCCGAAGCGGCGGTGAAGGCCGCCGAGACCGTCAGCCCGGTCAGCTGGACCAGCTTCGTGGTGCCGCTGGATGACGCCACCGAACGCCTGTGGCGGGCCTGGGGCCAGGTCGGCCACCTGCAGGGCGTGGTGAACACGCCGGCGCTGCGTGAGGCCTACAACGCCAACCTGCCCAAGGTGACCCGCTTCGGCAGCGCGCTGGGCCAGAACCTGGCCTTGTTCGAGCAATACCGCGCGCTGGCCGCCAGCGCCGAGGCCGCGCAATACGACGCGGCACGGCGCAAGGTGCTGGACAACGCGCTGCGTGATTTCCGCCTTGGCGGTGCCGAGCTGGATGACGCGGGCAAGGCGCGCTACAGCGCGATCCGCGAAGAACTCTCGACGCTGTCGGCGACGTTCTCGCAGAACGTGCTCGATGCCACCGATGCCTGGTCGCTGCAGGTCCAGGACCGCGCAGAGCTTGCCGGGCTGCCCGACGATGTCATTGCCGCCGCGCGCTCGGCCGCGGAAAAGGACGGGCTGCCGGGCTGGAAGCTGACCCTGCAGATGCCGTGCTATCTGCCGGTGCAGACCTACGCCGCGCATCGCCCGCTGCGCGAGGCGTTGTACCGTGCCAATGCAATGCGCGCCTCGGAGTTCGGCGATGCCGCGCTGGACAACAGCGCCAACATCGACCGCATCCTGGCGCTGCGCAGCGAGCTGGCCACGCTGCTGGGCTTTGCCAACTACGCCGAATACTCGATTGCCACCAAGATGGCCGACGACGCGCCGCAGGTGCTGGATTTCCTGCGCGATCTCGCCGCACGCGCCAAACCCTATGCCCAGCGCGACCGCGCTGAACTGGACGCCTTCGCGGCGGATGAACTGGGCCTGCCGGCGCTGGAGGCCTGGGACCTGGCCTACGCCAGCGAACAGCTCAAGCAGGCGCGATACAGCTACTCCGAGCAGGAAGTGAAGCAGTATTTCACCGAACCGAAGGTGCTGGACGGCTTGTTTAGCGTCATCCACAGCCTGTATGGCCTGCAGGTGCAGCCGGACAGCGCGCCGGTATGGCACCCGGACGTCCGCTTCTTCCGCCTGGTGGATGCGCAGGGCCAGCTGGTCGGCCAGTTCTACCTGGATCTGTGTGCGCGCGAAGGCAAGCGCGGCGGTGCCTGGATGGATGACTGCCGCAACCGCCGTGACACCGCGGCCGGCGTGCAGACCCCGCTGGTGTACTTGGTCTGCAATTTCGGCAAGGGCGCCGATGGCCGCCCGGCGACGTTCAGCCACAACGAAGTGACCACCTTGTTCCATGAAATGGGCCATGGCCTGCACCAGCTGCTGACCCGCATCGGCGAGCTCGGCGTGGCCGGCATCAACGGCGTGGAGTGGGATGCGGTGGAGCTGCCCAGCCAGTTCATGGAGAACTTCTGCTGGGAATGGGAGCGCGTACAGACCATGACCGCGCACGTGGACACGGGCGAGCCGTTGCCCCAGGCGCTGTTCGAGCGGATGCTGGCCGCGCGCAATTTCCAGAGTGGCATGTTCACCGTGCGCCAGCTGGAATTCGCCCTGTTCGACATGCAGCTGCACAGCAGCTTCGACCCGGTGCAGGACAACGTGCTGCAGCTGCTCGAACGCGTGCGCGATGAAGTGGCGGTCAACCGGCCGCCGCAGTGGAACCGCCTCCCGCACCAGTTCAGCCACATCTTTGCCGGCGGTTACGCGGCCGGCTACTACAGCTACAAGTGGGCCGAAGTGCTCAGCGCCGATGCGTATGCGGCCTTTGAGGAAGCCCCCGGGGAGGTGGCCGAGACCGGCCGACGCTTCCGCGATGAAGTGCTGTCGCGTGGTGGCAGCCGCAGTGCGGCGGAGAACTTCGCCGCGTTCCGTGGGCGCGCGCCGAACGTGGACGCGCTGCTGCGGCATAGCGGCATGGCCGGGTAACTGAAGGTGTGCCGACCAACGGTCGGCACCCACCTAATCGGTGTAGATCATCTTCCGGGTCATGCCGCCATCCACCACATGCTCCTGGCCGGTGATGAAGCCGGACAGCGCCGACAGCAGGAACACCGCCAACGCACCGATGTCTTCGGGCTGGCCCACGCGGCCGACCGGGTGCTGGGTGTGGTCGCGGCGCGAGAGTTTGGGCGCGCGACGTCGCGCAGGCGCCTGCCAGGCATCGGTGGTGATCCAGCCAGGGCTGATGCTGTTGACCCGCACCTGCGGCCCTTCGCTGATCGCCAGTGCGTGGGTGAACGCCAGCAGCCCGCCCTTGGCGGCGGCATAGGCTTCACTGTCGGCCTGGGACTGCCCGGCGCGGGTGGAGGCGATGTTGACGATGGCACCGCCGTGTGCGCGCAGGGCGGGTAGTGCGTGTTTGCTGCACAGGAATGCACCGTGCAGGCTGGACAGGCGCCGCTGCCATTCGGCCAGCGTCATCTGCGCCAGCGGCGTGCCGTGCGCGCTGGCGATACCGGCATTGTTGACCAGCCCATCGATGCGACCGAAGCGCTTCAGCGTCGCCTTGACCAGCGCCTGCACACTGCGTTCGCTGGCCACGTCGGCGCGCTGGAAGGCGGCGCGTTCGGGCAACGCCCATTCGCGCAGGCAGGCCTTGCCGGCGTCGGCATCGAGGTCGGCGATCACCACGCTGCCGCCCGCACCCAGCACCGCCTGCGCGATACCGCGGCCGACGCCCTGCGCACCGCCGGTGACCACCACCACGCGATCACGCAGCGGTTGCACTGCCCATTCGGTGATGGCCGGGGTCAGTGGCACCGCGGGGTGTCCTTGCGCCCCAGCAGGCGGGTCCAGCCCTCCACGCCCAGCTTGTCCAGGGTGTCGATGTTGCGCTCCACGATCACGTCCGGGTCCGGGAATGCAGCCACCGCGCGCTCGACGCTGTCTTCGCGCAGCAGGTGCAGGGTCGGGTAGGGCGCACGGTTGGTGTAGTTGCTGACGTCATCGGCGGCCACCCCGGCGAACTGGTACTGCGGATGGAAACTGGCCACCTGCAGGATGCCCTGCAGGTCCAGCGCCTCGATCGCGGCATCGGCGTTGTCGAGGAAATCGTTGTACTCCAGGAAATCGGTGAGCACGTGCGGGTGCACGATCAGCGTGGTGTCGATCTGCTCGGCCGGGGTATCGCGCAGCAGCACCAGCTCCTCGGCCAGCTCCTCGACCAGTGCTTCGGGCGTGGTCGCATCGCTGAGCACGAAGCGCACCTGGTCCTTGACGTACACCGCCTTGGCGAACGGGCACAGGTTCAACCCGATCACGATCTGCTCCAGCCAGGTACGGGTTTCGGCGATGAAGTCGGTGCCGTCCGGGGCGTTGCTGTCGAAGAAGGTGGAATCGGTCATGGCGGGCGTTGTCGCGGGCTGGGCAGGCAATTGTACGGGGGGGGCCTGTTGCGGGGTGTGCAACGCCGCCACTGTCCATTAACTGGACATCGGGCATGCTGGAAATGCCTTGTCCGGCAAGGGCTTGCGCGATCGCAACCGGTGGCCAATAGCCACTGTGCAGGCGCAGGTATCCAATGCGGGCGCAGGCTTTGTGGCGTGGGCAGGCGTTGAACGCCGCCGCTTCCCGGGCCGTGTTTCGTCCATAGGAGTTCAAGATGAGTGCAACCCCCGCATTCCTGCCGACCGCACTGTGGTCCGGCAAACTGTTCGATGGCCAGTGGCAGACCGGCGCAGGCACGCAGGACGTGATCGAACCGGCCACCGGCAACACCCTGGGCCAGATCGCGATGACCGACCCGGCCGGCATCGCCGCCGGCGCCGCGCGCGCCGCGCAGGCACAGCGCGAGTGGGCCAGCGCACCCTACGAAACCCGTGCGCAGGTGCTGCGGCGTGCCGCGCAGCTGGCCGAGCAGTACAACGATGAGATCGTGGAATGGCTGGTCCGCGAGAGCGGCTCGACCCGGCTCAAGGCCGGTTTCGAAGCCAAGGTGAACACCAAGGCGCTGCATGAAGCGGCGGCGCTGCCCTCGCGCAGCATCGGTGAAGTGCTGCCCTCCGAACCGGGCCGCCTGAACCTGGCGCGGCGCCGCCCGTTGGGGGTGGTCGGGGTAATCGCCCCGTTCAATTTCCCGCTGTACCTGGCCATGCGCGCAGTCGCCCCGGCGCTGGCGCTGGGCAATGCGGTGGTGCTCAAGCCCGACCCGCGCACCGCCGTGTGCGGTGGCTTCGTGATTGCCCGCCTGTTCGAGCTGGCCGGGCTGCCGGACGGGGTGCTGCACGTGCTGCCCGGTGACGGTGCGGCCGGTGCGGCGCTGACCAGCGATCCCAACATCGCCATGATCCAGTTCACCGGTTCCACCGCCGCCGGGCGCAAGGTCGGTGAAGCGGCCGGCAAGCACCTGAAGAAGGTCTCGCTGGAACTGGGCGGCAAGAACTCGCTGATCGTGCTCGACGATGCCGATATCGACCTGGCCATCGCCAACACCGCCTGGGGCGTGTACCTGCACCAGGGCCAGATCTGCATGGCCACCGGCCGGGTGCTGGTGCAGCGAAGCATCCATGCGCGTTTCCTGGAAAAACTGATCGCCAAGGCGAAATCGCTGAAGGTCGGTGACCCGGCCACTGCCGACGTTGCGATCGGTCCGCTGATCAACGCCCAGCAGCGCGACCACGCCGCACGCGTGGTGGCCGCCGCGCAGGCAGCCGGTGCCTCGCTGGATGCCGGCGGCAGTTACGAGGGCCTGTTCTTCGCGCCGACCGTGCTCAGCGGCGTCGACCGCAACAACCCGGCCTTCCATGAAGAGATCTTCGCCCCGGTTGCGGTGGTGGTGGCCTTCGATACCGACGAGGAGGCCGTCGCGCTGGCCAATGACAGCGAGTACGGGCTGTCGATGGCGATCGTATCGAGCAACGTCGGCCGCGCGCTGAAACTCGGCGAACAGCTGCGCACCGGCCTGCTGCACATCAACGACCAGACCGTGAACGATGAGGTGATCAATCCGTTCGGCGGCGTCGGTGCGTCCGGCAACGGCACCAGCATCGGCGGGCCCTCCAACATCGATGAGTTCACCCAGTGGCAGTGGCTGACCGTCAAGGGCGAAGCGCCCGCCTACCCGATCTGAACGAGGACACCGAGATGACAGCAATGGCAGAACTGCGTGACATCACCGTGGCGGTGGTACGCGAAAAGGAACAGCCCTTCACCATCGAGCAGGCGCGCATCCGTGGGCCGCGCGAAGACGAGGTATTGGTGCGGGTGATCGCCACCGGGCTGTGCCATACCGACCTGATCGTGCGCGACCAGTACTACCCGGTGCCGCTGCCGGCGGTGCTGGGCCATGAGGGTGCCGGCGTGATCGAAGCGATCGGGCCCGGGGTGAAAGACCTCAAGGTGGGCGACCACGTCGTGCTCACCTACGGTGCCTGCGGCCACTGCAATCCCTGCAGCGGTGGCCACAGCGGCTACTGCCGGGACTTCTTCGGGCTGAACTTCGGTGGCGGCGCACTGGACGGCTCCACCGCGATCCAGGACCCGGACGGCAACCCGCTGCACGATCACTTCTTCGCCCAGTCCTCGTTCGCCAGCTACGCGCTGAGCCGCGAGAACAATGCGATCAAGGTGCCCGACGATGCCCCGCTGGAACTGCTCGGCCCGCTCGGCTGTGGCATCCAGACCGGCGCCGGGGCGGTGATCAATTCGCTCAAGGTCACCGCCGGCAGCAGCTTCGCCAGCTTCGGCGCCGGTGCGGTGGGCCTCAGCGCGGTGATGGCCGCGCGCGTGGCCGGTGCCACCACCATCATCGCCATCGATGTGGTGGCCTCGCGGCTGGAACTGGCCACCGAGCTGGGCGCCACCCATGTGATCAACAGCCGTGACGTGGACGTCGTCGAGGCGGTACGTGCGATCACCGGTGGCGGTGTCAGCTTCGCGCTTGAATCCACCGGGCGTCCGGAGGTGCTGGCGCAGGGTATCGAGGCGCTGGGTGGGCTGGGCGTGATCGGTGTGGTCGGTGCACCGAAGCTGGGCACCAAGGCCGAGTTCGATGTCAACAACCTGTTGCTTGGCGGGCGCAGCATCCGCGGCATCGTCGAGGGCGACAGCGTGCCCAAGGTGTTCATTCCGCAACTGGTGCAGCTGTACCAGCAGGGCCGCTTCCCGTTCGACAGGCTGGTGAAGTTCTATCCCCTGGAACAGATCAACCAGGCCGCCGAAGACAGTACCCGCGGCGTCACCCTCAAGCCGATCCTGCGCATCGGCCAATGAAACAATCCGTCGCGGCGGCATGCGCCCGCGACGGCCCCGTCAGTCAGCATCCCGGGTGTAGGCTGTCGGTCCGTGTTGGAGGTGGACCGATGGCCGGGATGCATCTGGAACAGCAGCAGGTTTTGGCCGCGGCGCGCCAGCGTTTCGCCGAAGGCGCCGGGTTGGCCGACAGCCTGCTCGCCCCCTCGGTACTGCGCTCCTGGGAACGCTCGCGGCTGGCGGGCGTACAGCCGCGACAGGCGCCGAACTATCCGCCGCTGAGCCTGCACCGGCAGCGCCTGGAAGATCCGGCCGACCGGCGCCTGGCACGGTGCGTGCGCGAAGAGCTGGACCAGCTCTGGTCCGCGTTCGGTGGGCGCCAGTGGACGCTGTTCTGCGTCAACGCAGACGGCATGATCGTGGCCCAGCGCGAGCATGGGCTGGCTGACCAGCCGCTGCTGCGTCCCATCCAGGTGGGGCGTCGCCTGCGCGAGATCGACATCGGCACCACCGCCCCGGCCTGCAGCCTGGCCGAGGACGCACCGGCGCTGGTGCGTGGCAACGAACACTATCTGGACCGCTTCGCCACCGTGTTCTGCCTGAGCGTGCCGCTGCATGGGCTGGAGGGCGAGGTGTTGGGCGCGTTGGACATCACCGGTATCGGTGAGCGCGATGCCGAACTGCTGCACGGCTATTTCCGCCAGGCCGCACTGTCCACCGAGAACCGGCTGCTGTTCGAGGAGCGGTCCTGCCACCTGCTGGCCGTGCAGCACGACGCGCGCTGGTTGGATTCGCCGTTGCAGGGCCTGCTGGCCATCGACGAGGAGGGCCGGGTACGTGCGGCCAACCGCGTTGCGCGCCGCCTGCTGGGGCTGCCGCGACGGGGGCCATTGCCGGTGCTGCGGGTGGAGGAACTGTTTGCTGCGGCCAGTGCGACGCAGCGTCGGCGCTTGCTGCAGGCCGGCCCGGCATTCCGGGTACGGATCACGCAGGACAGTGCCGTGCAGGTGCGGTATCTGCGTGCGCCGGTGCGTGCGCGGTCGAGCAGCGGGGTGAGGGCGCTGCCCGAACCTGCCGCGCCTTCATTGCGCGATCAAGGCACCCGTGCCATGCACGCGGCGGTGGCCGCCAACGACGGCAATGTCGCCGCGGCCGCGCGGCAGTTGGGTATCTCTCGGACGACGTTGTACAAGCACCTGCGCGGGTAGCGGTACGGGGGTTGCCGGCCAGCGGCCGGCACTACCCGGCCGCGGCGCCGATCAATCGCGGAAGTTGTCGAACTGCAGCGGCAACTCGAAGTTGCTGGCCTTCAACACGGCGATCGCGTCCTGCAGGTCATCGCGCTTCTTGCCGTTGACGCGCAGCTTGTCGCCATTGATCTGGCTGTCGACCTTGAGCTTGCCTTCCTTGAGCTTGGCGGCGATCTGCTTGGCGATCTTCTGTTCGATGCCCTGCTTGACGGTAACCTTCTGGCGCGCGCCGGCCAGGTTGGTTTCGATATCACCGAACTCCAGGCAGCGCACATCGATGTTGCGTGCGATCAGGCGCGCACGCAGGATGTCGGTCATCTGCTGCAGCTGGAAATCGCTCGGTGCCGACTGGCTGATCACGCTGTCTTCCAGGACGAACTTGGCCTCCACGCCCTTGAAGTCGAAGCGGGTGGACAGTTCGCGGTTGGCCTGGTCGACCGCGTTGGTCAGTTCGTGGGTGTTGACTTCGGATACGACGTCAAAAGAGGGCATGGGGGAACTCCAGCGGGTGAAAGTGCCATTCTAACCAACCCGGCATGGACGGCCGGGTCATCACGGCGATAATGGGCGGATGAATCTGCAACGCTCCCCCTCCCGTGCCGTCGCCTGGATGCTGATGGCAGTGGCCTGCTTCTCGCTGATGGATGCGGGGATGAAGCAGCTTTCGGCCAGCTATCCCACGCTGCAGGTCACCTTCCTGCGCGGCGCGGCCTCGCTGCCGTTCGTGCTGGTCTGGGTGCTGGCCACCGCCGGGCCGCGCTCGCTGGTGCCCAAGCGCTGGGGCCTGCACCTGCTGCGCGGCGTGCTGGGCATGGCGATGATCGGCTGCTTCGTGTTCGCGCTGCGCACCTTGCCGCTGTCCACCGCCTACACCATCTACTTCGTCGCCCCGCTGCTGATCGCCGCCTTGTCGGTGCCGCTGCTGGGCGAGCACGTCGGCCCGCGCCGTTGGATCGCCATCGGGATCGGCCTGGTCGGGGTGCTGGTGGTGCTGCGCCCGGGCGTGGGCGGCTTCATCTCCGTGCCCGGGCTGATGGTGCTGCTGGCCGCCACCGCCTACGCGGTGGCCGCGATCACGGTCAGCATGCTCACCCGCACCGATACCCCGCAGTCGATGGTGGTCTGGTTCCTGGTGATCATGGCGGTGGGTGCCGGGCTGCTGGCCATTCCGGACTGGCAGCCGCTGCAGGCCAGCCACGCCGCGCTGATTGCCGGCATGGGCCTGGCCGGGGCGGGCGGGCAGGTGGCCCTGACCCGGGCCTTCCAGCTGGGCGAGGCCTCGCTGATCGCCCCGCTGGAGTACACCGGGCTGGTCTGGGTGATCGGCTGGGACCTGCTGTTCTGGGGCGCGCTGCCCGACCAGGTGACCTGGCTGGGCGCGGCCATCATCGTCGCCTCGGGCCTGTACCTGCTGCACCGCGAGCGGGTCCGCCAGGTCCAGCCGCCGTCGCCGCTGGACCACCCCTGAGCCCCGTCGGGCCGCCATCCGGGCCCGATCACGGTGTTTGATAACCAAACGGAATATGATTCCGCGACGCCACGCGGGCGAGGGCCGTCCCGCGCTGGTAGGCTGCACGCCCCCTCCCGTCGATGCCCCGGTTGACCGCGAAGTGATCGAGTTCCAGCGCCTGCACAAATCCTATGCCGTCGGCGGCCGCGCGATTGCCGCGCTGCAGCCGCTGGACCTGACCATCGAGGCCGGCGAGGTATTCGGCATCATCGGCCATTCCGGCGCGGGCAAATCGACCCTGATCCGGTTGATCAACCGGCTCGAGGAGCCCACCGGCGGGCGGTTGTTGATCAGTGGTGAGGACGTCACCGCCTTGGACGCCGACGGCCTGCGCACGCTGCGCCGGCGGATCGGCATGATCTTCCAGCACTTCAACCTGCTGTCCGCACGGACGGTGGCGGCCAATGTCGCCTTCCCGCTGGAACTGGCCGGTATCGCGCGCGCGGAGATCGACGCGCGGGTGGACGAACTGCTGCATACCGTGGGCCTGGAGGCGCACGCCAACAAGTACCCCGCACAGCTGTCCGGCGGCCAGAAGCAGCGCGTCGGCATCGCCCGTGCGCTGGCCACGCGCCCGCAGATCCTGCTGTGCGATGAGGCCACCAGCGCGCTGGACCCGCAGACCACGGCCTCGGTGCTCAAGCTGCTCGGCAAGATCAACCGCGAGCTGGGCCTGACCATCGTGCTGATCACCCATGAAATGGACGTCATCCGCCGCGTCTGCGACCGCGTCGCGGTGCTCGATGCCGGCCATCTGGTCGAGACCGGGCCGGTCACCGAGGTGTTCCTGCACCCGCAGCACCCGACCACGCGCCGGTTTGTGAGCGAGTCCGAGCAGGTCGACGAGGGCGAGCTGCACAAGGATTTCGAGGCCGTTGCCGGGCGCATCGTGCGCCTGACCTTCCTCGGTGCCGACACCTACGAACCGCTGCTGGGGCGCATCGCGCGCGAAACCGGCGTGGACTACAACATCCTGTCCGGCCGCATCGACCGGATCAAGGACACCCCGTACGGCCAGCTGACCGTGTCGCTGGTCGGCGGTGACGTGCAGGCCGCGCAGGCCGGTTTCGTCGCCGCCGGTGTCCACCTTGAGGAGCTGCGTCGATGATCCTGGCTACCGCCGGCGGCTTTTTCCGCCATCTCGACGCGGGCAAGTGGGCCGATATCGGCCAGGCCACGCTGGACACCCTGCTGATGCTCGGCGGCTCGTTGCCGCTGACGCTGGCCATCGGCCTGCCGCTCGGCGTGCTGCTGTTCCTCACCGGCTCGCCGCAGCTGCATCGCAAGCCGGTGCTGTACGGCGCGCTGGCGCTGCTGGTCAACCTGCTGCGCTCGGTACCTTTCATCATTCTGATGATCGTGCTGATCCCGGTCACCTTGTGGATGATGGGCACCTCGCTGGGCGTGCGCGGCGCGATCGTGCCGCTGGTGATCGGCGCGGCACCGTTCTATGCGCGGCTGGTGGAAACGGCGCTGCGCGAAGTCGACCGTGGCGTGATCGAGGCCACCCAGTCGATGGGTGCCACCACCTGGCAGCTGGTCACCAAGGTGCTGCTGCCCGAAGCCCGCCCGGGCCTGATCGCCGGTGCCACGGTTACTGTCATCGCCCTGATCGGGTTCACCGCGATGGGCGGTGCGATCGGCTCCGGTGGCCTGGGCGACCTGGCCTTCCGCGATGGCTACCAGCGCTCGCACACCGACGTGGCCCTGGTCACCGTGGTCCTGCTGCTGGTACTGGTGCAGCTGCTGCAGATGCTCGGCGACCGGCTGGTGGCGCACTACAGCCGCAAATAACCGGTAGGTACCGACCGTTGGTCGGTACGCCAGGCATCGCCCGGCAGGCAGGCGTGCAGAGCGTGACCGGCGTCTGTGCTATATTCCGCTTGACGTAATACGCTGTGCGGAATGATCCAGTCCTTCCGTTGCCGCCATACCTCCGCCCTGTTCGATGGCCGCTGTCCCAGGCACTTCCGTGCCGTTCAAGCCGTGGCTGAGCGCAAGTTGCAGATGCTGGATGCAGCGCAGACGTTGGCGTTCCTGCGCAGCCCGCCAGGCAATCGGCTTGAGGCATTGGGTGGCAATCGGCGAGGGCAGTACAGCATCCGCATCAACGCGCAATGGCGGCTGTGCTTTGCCTGGACCGCCGCGGGTCCCTGCCACGTCGAGATCGTTGATTACCACTGAGGTGCCACGCACATGAGCCGTCCAACCAACAAACTGCGGGCCGTGCATCCGGGTGAGATCCTGCGTGAGGAGTTCCTGCTGCCCCTGCAGTTGAGCATCAATGCGCTGGCCCGCGCGCTGGATGTGCCGGCAACGCGGTTGCACGCGATCGTGCATGAAACCCGCGGCGTGACCGCCGATACCGCCGCGCGCCTGGCCCGGCACTTCGGTGGGGATCCGGCGTCCTGGTTGGCCTTGCAGGCCGAATACGATCTCAAGACGCTGCCGACCCGGCAGGAGATCGAAAGCAACGTGCGGCCACGTCAGGCGGCCTGAGCATCAACGTCCGCGCATCAGCGGACGTTCGGAACCTCATAGCCCAACCGGTCCACCTGCTCGGGGTGCTGTGGCACGCGCTTGAGCTTGTCGGTGTTGACCCCGTAGTCGTCGCGCAGGCGCGTGGCCAGGTCCTTGTACAGGTCCTTGTCCATGTCCGGCTTGCGCGCGAAGATCCAGGCCATCTCGCGGCCCGGGTAGCCCAGCATCGCCCACGAGTAGTCCGGCGCCACTTCCAGCACGCGGGTGTGGGTCGGCACGATCTTGTAGAACCAGGTACGCCAGTTGTGGTTGCCGCTCTCCTGATCCACCGAGGCACGCACGGTCAGTTGCTGCAGCGGCTCGGAGAAGCCATTGCGGTAGCGATAGGTGATGGACACCTTCTGGTCGCCACGCAGGCTGAATTCGTTGACGCTGGCCACATGGCCGCGCTCGATCGGATTGGGCACGCGCCCGATCACATACCAGGTGCCCATGAAGCGCTGCAGGTCGATCGGTGCACCGACGGCATCCGTGGCCACCGGCGCAGGGGTCGGCTTGGCCTCGTGGCGGAAGGCACAGGCGGACAGCAACGACAGCGTTGATACCAACAGGACAGCGCGAAGCGGGCGGTTCAGAGACATGCGGCAGAAGGCTCCAGTGGCTGGCACGGGCATGGTGGGTGGGACAGCGGAGAACGTCAATGGCGGCGTTGCCCCGGCCGGCCGTCGATCGCGCCGGCACAGGTCGCAGCCTGTGAGATGACGGCGCGGCAAGGTGACGCATCACTTTCGCACGGAGTCGTGCCATGCCCTTGTCGTCTTCGCGTCGTCCCGCCTCTTCACGCCGCGCCGTCCGTGCGGTGCCCGCCCCCGATCCGCAGGTGCTGCGCTGGGTTCGCCAACTGGCCCTGGCCGGGCTGGCACTGGTGCTGGTGTGGCCGGCCGCGCGGGGCAGCAGCGTGTGGTTGGGCTGGCTGCCGCTGTGGCTGGTCGGCATGCCATGGCTGGCCTGGTGGAGCCTGTACCGGTTCCGCCTGCCCGCTGCCCTGCTGCGCCGCCCGGTACGGCGTCGGCGTGGCCCACAGGCCCGGCGGCGGCTGCGGGCCCAGCCACGCCCGGCGCGCCCTGACCTTCGACACGGGAGCGCGGGACAGCCCGTGTGATAGCTTCCCAAGGCATATGAACGCTTGGAGCTGCAATGTCCCGAATCGCTTCCGCCTGCCTGATGGCAGGCCTGTTGTCCGCCGCCGCGGCAGGAACGGCCATGGCCGCTGAGACGCCTGACGACAAATACGCCTGGCTGGAAGACGTCAGTGGCGAAAAGTCGCTCGACTGGGTCAAGCAGCAGAACGCCAAATCCGAAGGCCGCCTGGCGCAGACCCCGGCGTTCAAACAGATGGAAGCCAGCATCCGCGAGGTGCTCGATTCGGATGCCAAGATCCCCGGCGTGCAGAAGATCGGTGACTACTACTACAACTTCTGGAAGGACAAGCAGCACGAGCGTGGCCTGTGGCGCCGTACCACCCTGGCCGAGTACCGCAAGGCCGCGCCGAAGTGGGAAACCGTGCTCGACCTGGACGCGTTGAACAAGGCCGAAGGCGAGAACTGGGTCTGGCACGGCGCCGACTGCCTGCGCCCGGACTATTCGCGCTGCCTGATCGCGCTGTCGCGCGGCGGTGCCGATGCCGACGTCACCCGTGAGTTCGACCTGGCCAGCAAGAGCTGGATCAAGGACGGCTTCTTCCGTCCGGAGTCCAAGGGCGGGCTGAACTGGATCGACCGCGACACCGTGTTCGTCTACACCGATTTCGGCAGCGGCAGCATGACCACCTCCGGCTACCCGCGCGTGGCCAAGCTGTGGAAGCGTGGCACGCCGATGTCCTCGGCCAGCGTGGTGTACGAAGGCAAGCCGGATGACATGTACATCGCGGCCATGCACGACGACACGCCCGGCTACGAGCGCAACCTGGTCAGCCGCACGCTGGCCTTCTACAACAATGAAATCTACCTGCGTGGCGACGACGGCAAACTGACCAAGATCGACGCCCCGAACTCCGCCGAGAAGGGCCTGCACAAGCAGTGGCTGACCCTGGAACTGCGTGAGCCGTGGACCGTGGGCGGCAAGACCTACACCGCCGGCTCGCTGCTGGTCACCCAGCTGGACGACTTCATCGCCGGCAAGCGTGATTTCGAGGTGCTGTTCGCCCCGACCGAGACCACCTCGCTGGCCGGGACCAGCTGGACCCGCAGCCACCTGGTGCTCAACGTGCTCGACGACGTCAAGAGCCGCCTGAGCGTACTGACCCCGAGCGCCAGTGGCTGGAAGAAGAGCGACTTCACCGGCGCACCGTCGTTCGGCACCGTTGCCGTGGGCGCAGTCGACGCCGACGACAGCGATGCGGTGTGGATGACCGTCACCGACTACCTCACCCCGACCACCCTGGCCCTGGCCGAGATCGGCAAGCAGCCGGAAGTGCTCAAGACCATGCCGGCGTTCTTCAACGCCGAGGGCAAGGTGATCGAGCAGCACTTCGCCACCAGCAAGGACGGCACCCGCGTGCCGTACTTCGTGGTGCACGCTAAGGACATGAAGCTGGACGGTTCCAACCCGACCCTGCTGTATGGCTACGGCGGCTTCGAGATCTCGCTGACCCCGAGCTACTCCGGTGGCATGGGCCGCGCCTGGCTGGAGAAGGGCGGCGTGTACGTGGTGGCCAACATCCGCGGTGGTGGCGAGTACGGCCCGCGCTGGCACCAGGCCGCGCTGAAGCAGAACCGCCACAAGGCCTACGAGGACATGGCCGCGGTCGCCCGCGACCTGGTCAGCCGCAAGATCACCTCGGCCAGGCACCTGGGCGTGCAGGGCGGCAGCAACGGTGGCCTGCTCACTGGCAACATGCTCACCCAGTACCCGGAGCTGTTCGGGGCGGTGGTGGTGCAGGTGCCGCTGCTGGACATGAAGCGCTACAGCCACCTGCTGGCGGGTGCCTCGTGGATGGCCGAGTACGGCAACCCGGATACGGCCGATTGGGACTACATCAAGACCTTCTCGCCGTACCACCTGTTCGACGCGAAGAAGACCTATCCGCCGGTGCTGTTCACCACCTCCACCCGCGATGACCGCGTCCACCCGGGCCATGCGCGCAAGATGGCGGCCAAGATGATCGAGGCCGGCAAGGACGTCACCTACTACGAGAACATCGAGGGTGGCCACGGCGGGGCGGCGAACAACGCCCAGGCCGCGCACATGTCGGCATTGGCCTACAGCTTCCTCTGGGAGCAGCTGGCCAAGTAAGGGCCGACGTTGCCCGATCGCCACGGCGGCCGGGCAACGTGCTATGGATAGGGGACCACCGCAGGCAGCGCCTCCGGACCCACCTCCGGGTGGTGGGGCGTCAAGTTGGCCCTACCCCTTTTGGACGCCGCGCAGCAATGCGCGGCGTTTTTTTGTGCCCGTACCGACCCGTGGGCGCTACCGGTTCACCGCGCCCAACGCGCCAGGCCCCGCGTGATCCGCGCCACCGCCTCTTCCAGCCGTGGCACGTCCTGCGTGTAGGCCAGGCGCACATGCTGGTGGGCCCGGTAGTGGCCGAAGTCCAGGCCCGGGGTGAACGCCACGTGCTCGGTTTCCAGGAAGTGTGCGCAGAACGCCTGCGCGTCGTCGGTGAAGTCGCTGACATCGGCATACAGGTAGAACGCGCCCTGCGGCTCCACCTCGATCCGGAAGCCCAGCGCCCGCAGCGCGGGCAACAGGTAGTCGCGGCGTTCGCGGAAGGCCGCGCGGCGCTGCTCGAAGATGGCCAGGGTGTCCGGTTCGAAGCAGGCCAGCGCGGCGTGCTGGGCGATGCTGGAGGCGCTGATGTACAGGTTCTGGGCCAGCTTCTCCAGGTCGGGGACCGCCTGCGGTGGCGCCACCAGCCAGCCCAGCCGCCAGCCGGTCATGCCGAAGTACTTGGAGAAGCTGTTCAACACGAACGCCTCGTCATCCACCTCCAGCACGCTGGCCGCGTCCAGCCCATAGGTGAGGCCGTGGTAGATCTCATCCACCACCAGGTGCCCGCCGCGTGCTTTCAACGACTGCGACAGCGCCGCCAGCTGCGCGGCCGACAGCACGGTGCCGGTGGGGTTGGCCGGCGAGGCGACCAGCGCGCCGACGCTGTCCCCGTTCCAGCGCTGCGCCACGTGTTCCGGCGTGAGCTGATAAGCCGTCTGCGGGCCGACCGGCACCAGTTGCGCGGCGCCCTCGACCAGGCGCAGGAAATGCCGGTTGCACGGATAGCCCGGGTCGGCCAGCAGCCAGTGCTTGCCCGGGTCCACCAGCAGGCTGCTGGCCAGCAGCAGCGCGCCGGAACCGCCGGGGGTGACCACGATCCGCTCCGGGTCGATCTGCAGCTGGTAGCGCTGCTGGTAGAAACCGGCGATCGCCTCGCGCAGCGCCGGCAGCCCGCGTGCGGCGGTGTAGCGGGTGTGGCCGGCGGCCAGCGCGGCCTGGCCGGCGCGCACGATCGGCGCGGCGGTGGTGAAGTCCGGCTCGCCGATCTCCAGGTGGATGACGTCGTGGCCGGCCTGTTCCAGCGCCTGCGCGCGGGCCAGCAGCGACATCACATGGAAGGGTTCGATTTCCTGGCTGCGGCGGCTGTAGCCGGCCGTGGGGGTAGGGGGGCTCATCCATCGCATGATAGGCGCAGTGACCAACGGCAGGCTTGCTGCCACCTGGATCCCCGCCGCAGACTGGGCTGAACACGGACGCCATTGCATTCCCCCGCCAGGAGCCTTATCTCGTGAAACCCGCCCTCTGTTTATTGGTTGCCAGCCTGATGACCTCTTCCCTGCATGCCGCCCCCGCGCTGACCCCGCCCGACGCCGAGAAGCATCCGCATGTCGTGAAGGCCCCGTTCGGCGCCACCCGCAGCGACGACTACTACTGGCTGCGTGATGACAAGCGCGAAGACGCGAAGATGCTGGCCTACCTGAATGCGGAAAACGCCTATACCGACCAGGTGATGGCGCCGCTCAAGCCGCTCGAGGACAGCCTGTACAAGGAGATCGTCGCGCGGATCAAGCAGGACGATGCCAGCGTGCCGGCGCGCGAGCGCGGCTACTGGTATTACACCCGCTTTGAAACCGGCAAGGACTACCCCATCCAGGCGCGCCGCAAGGGCAGCATGGAGGCGCCCGAAGAAATCCTGCTGGACATCAACCAGATGGCCGCAGGCAAGAACTACTTCGACGTCGGCGATGCCGATGTCAGCCCGGACAACCAGCTGCTGGCCTGGGCCGAAGACGATGTCGGCCGCCGCCAGTACGTGATCCGCTTCAAGGACCTGCGCACCGGTGAGGTGCTGCCGGACCGCGTCGAGAACGTATCGCCGAACGTGGTCTGGGCCGATGACAACCGCACCCTGTTCTACGTCGAGAACGACCCCGAAACCCTGCTCACCGTGCGCGTGAAGAAGCACGTGCTGGGCACCCCGGCCAGCAGCGACGTGCTGGTCTACGAAGAGAAGGACGACAGCTTCTACATGGGCGTCGGCCGGACCCGCGACGACCGCTTCCTGACCATCGAACTGCACAGCACCGTCAGCTCGGAAACGCGCTATGCACCGGCCGCCGACCCGCAGGCCTTCACGGTGCTGGCAGCGCGTGCGCGCGACGTGGAATACGACGCGGACCACTTCAACGGTCGCTGGGTGATCCGCACCAATGATGCCGGCGCGAAGAACTTCAAGATCGTCACCGCGCCCAGCGATGCCCACGCCCGCAGCCAGTGGACCGACTGGGTCGCGCACGATGACGCGGTGCTGATCGAAGGGGTGGAGCTGTTCGACGGCTTCAGCGCCATCGCCGAGCGGTCCAACGGCCTGGAGCGCATCCGCCTGCTGTTCGCCGACGGCCGCCAGGACTACGTCAAGGCCGATGAACCGGCGTACTCGATGGGCCTGTCGGCCAATCCCGAGCATGACACCCCGTGGCTGCGCTACGGCTACACCTCGCTGACCACGCCCACCACCACCTACGAACTGAACACCGTCACCGGTGAGCGTCGCCAGCTCAAGCAGCAGCCGGTGCTGGGCTATGACCCGTCGCAGTACACCACCGAGCGGGTCTGGGTGACCGCACGCGATGGCGTCAAGGTGCCGGTCTCGCTGGTCTACCGCAACGGGTTCAAGAAGGACGGCAGCGCCGCGCTCTACCAGTACGCCTACGGCAGCTACGGCATGTCGATGGACCCGGGCTTCAGTTCCACCGTGGTCAGCCTGCTGGATCGCGGCATGGTCTACGCCATCGCGCATATCCGCGGTGGCGAGGAAATGGGCCGCGCCTGGTATGAAGACGGCAAGCTGCTGAAGAAGCAGAACACCTTCAACGACTTTGTCGATGTCACCCGCGAACTGGTTCGCCTGGGCTATGCGTCCAAGGATCGCGTCGCTGCCTCCGGTGGCAGCGCCGGCGGGTTGCTGATGGGCGCGGTGGCCAACCAGGCGCCGCAGGATTACCGGGTGATGGTTGCCCAGGTGCCGTTCGTGGACGTGGTCACCACCATGCTCGACGCCAGCATCCCGCTGACCACCAATGAATATGACGAGTGGGGCAACCCGGAGCAGCGCGAGTACTACGACTACATGCTCAGCTACTCGCCCTATGACAACGTGAAAAAGCAGGCCTATCCGGCCCTGTTCGTCGGGACCGGCCTGTGGGATTCGCAGGTGCAGTACTGGGAACCCGCCAAGTGGGTGGCCAAGCTGCGCGATGACAATACCGGCACCCATCCGCTGGTGTTCCGCACCAACATGGAGGCCGGCCACGGCGGCAAGTCCGGGCGCTTCCAGCGCTACCACGAGCTGGCCGAAGCCTATGCCTTCGTGCTCGACCAGCTTGGCGTGACGCCCGCGGTGAAATGAGGCCGGGCGGGCCGGGCGGTTGCCATCGCGGCGACTGCCCGGGCTCGCTATGCTGACGGCATGACCCTGCCCGAACGCCCCGACGTCACCGATGCCCCGGCCGGGCGGGCGACGGTGCGTTTCCGCTGGGCGTGGTGGTTGCTGGCCTATGCCAGCCTGGGTACCGGCATCGTCGGCATCTTCGTGCCGGGCCTGCCCACCACGGTGTTCATCCTGATTTCGGCCTGGGCCGCTTCGCGCGGCTCCGAGCGGCTGCACAGCTGGCTGCTGCAGCACCCGCGCTTCGGCCCGGCGATCAGCAACTGGCAGGCGCACGGTGCGGTCAGTCGCTACGCCAAAGGGATGGCCACCGCGACCATGGCCGTGTGCGCCGGGATCATGCTGTGGTGCGTCCCCATCGCCTGGGTGAAATGGCTGTCGATCGGCTGCATGGCCGTGGTGGCGATGTGGCTGTGGAGCCGGCCGCTGCCACCGAAAGAAACTCCCTGAATGATGGGGTAACGAGCCCCCTGAGTCAGCGCGCATGCGCTTACGCGCGCCACGGCTATACTCGGGATATGAGCATCCCCCATCGCAACCGAATCCTGATTCCGTTGGCAGCGGCCTCGCTGCTTTTCCTCGCGGCCTGTGGCAACAAGGGCCCGCTGGTGCTGCCGCAGAAGCCGGTGCCGGTCGAAGAAGTGGTCGAACCGGCGGCCGACGCCACCGCTACGCCCGCCGCGACCGATGCCACCAACGATCCGCCGGTGGTGCCCGATCCGGTCGACCCGTTGAAGGCCAATGACGGGAATGAATAAGGCCGCTTCCCCGGCGCTGCGCTTCAGCAAGATGCACGGCGCCGGCAATGACTTCGTGGTGCTGGACCTGCGCGACGGCTCGCCGCCGCCCACTGCGGCGTTGGCCGCCCAGCTTGCCGATCGCCACACCGGCGTCGGCTGTGACCAGATCCTGACCATCGAGCCGCCGCGCGCGGAAGGTTCCATCGCCGCCTACCGGATCTGGAACGCCGATGGTTCGCAGTCCGAGCAGTGCGGCAACGGCGCGCGCTGCGTGGCCGCCTGGCTGGTCCGCGATGGCGCCGCGCAGGGCGATACCTTCAGCATCGACAGCCCGCTGGCCACGCATGCCATCGAACGCCTTGGCACGGACGAATACGCCGTCGCGATGGGCGTACCGCGGTTCGAGCCGGACCAGGTGCCGCTGCTCGGCTTCGCCCGCGCCCGCGCGGAATACCTGCTGCCGCTGCAGGGCGACACGGTGCGCTTTGGCGCGGTGTCGATGGGCAACCCGCACGCGGTGATCGAAGTCGGCCTGATCGATGCGGCCCCGGTCGAGCGGCTGGGTAGCCTGCTGCAGCAGCACGCCACCTTCCCGCAGTCGGTCAATGTCGGCTTCGTGCAGGTGATCGACCCGACCCATGCGCGCCTGCGCGTGTTTGAACGCGGCGTCGGCGAGACCCTGGCCTGCGGTAGTGGGGCCTGTGCGGCGGCGGTGGTGATGATGCAGCGCGGCCGTCTTGAACGCGACGCCACGCTGGCCCTGCCCGGCGGTACGCTGCGCCTGCGCTGGCCAGCCGACGATGCCCAGGTGGTGATGTCCGGCCCGGCAGCCTTCGTCTTTGAAGGGGAGTGGAACGCATGAACGAAACCGCTGAAAAGATCGGTGCGCATGAAGTGGCCGCCTGGCTGCGTCGGCATCCGGGCTTCCTCAAACAGTTTCCCGACCTGGCGCTGACGCTGGTGGTGCCGCGCGATGACGGCCCGACCGCATCGCTGGCCAGCTACCAGCTGGAAGTGCTGCGCGACAAGAACCGCGAACTGTCGCGGCGGCTGGGTGATCTGGCCACCAATGCGCAGGTCAACGAGCGCCTGGCCGTGCGCACGCATCAGCTGACCCTGGCATTGATGAAGCAGGACAACGCCGCCGATACGCTGCGCGCGATGGCCGCCTCGCTCGAGGAAGATTTCGCCGGTGACCTGGTGCGCCTGGTGATGCTTCACCCGGTGGCGGGGCTGGAGCAGGCGCCGTGGCTGCAGGTGATCGAAGAGGGCAGCCCGCAGCTGGCCTCGTTCCGCGACTGTCTCAAGGATGGCGAGCCGATCTGTGGGCGCCTGCAGCCGGAAAAGAACACCGTGCTGTATGCCGAGCAGGTCGAGCAGGTGCAGTCCAGCGCCTTGCTGCCGCTGCCCGGCGTGGGCCTGATCGCGGTGGGCAGCCACGACGGCAACCGTTTCTATCCGGGCATGGGCACGTTGTTCCTGCGCATGATGGGCGAGTCGTTGGTGGTGGCATTGAAGCGCTTCGGCGCCGCCTGAGCCGGGCACCACCGTTGATGCCATGAGCGCCGTACAGGAATTTCTCGCCTACCTGCAGGTGGAGCGCCGGATGTCGGTGCACACCCTGGATGCGTACCGCCGCGACCTCGACGCACTCACCGCCTGGGCCGAGCCGCAGGGCATCGCGCTGGATGCGTTGGCCAGCGATCAGCTGCGCCAGTTCATCGCCGCCGAGCACCGTCGCGGGCTCTCGCCGACATCGCTGCAGCGGCGCCTGTCGGCCTGCCGCAGTTTCTACGCCTGGTTGCTCAAGCACCAGCGCATCGCGACGAGCCCCGCTGCGGGATTGAAGGCGCCCAAGGCACCGCGCAAGCTGCCGCAGGTCCTTGATGCCGACGAAGCGGTGCAGCTGGTGGAGCTGCCCACCGACGCGCCGCTGGGGCTGCGCGATCGCGCGCTGCTGGAACTGTTCTATTCCTCCGGGCTGCGTTTGAGCGAGCTGTGCGCGCTGATCTGGCGCGACCTGGATTTCGCTACCGGCCTGGTCAACGTACTGGGCAAGGGCAACCGCGAGCGCCGCGTGCCGTTCGGCTCGCATGCGCGCACCGCGCTGCTGGGCTGGCGTGCCGAGAGTGGCGGCGGCGACGCGCAGCCGGTGTTTCCCGGGCGCAAGGGTGGCCCGATCACCCAGCGGGCGATCCAGATCCGCATCCGTCAGCTGGCCCAGCGCCAGGGCCTGTTCAAACATGTGCACCCGCACATGCTGCGGCACAGTTTCGCCAGCCACATCCTGGAATCTTCCGGGGACCTGCGCGGCGTGCAGGAACTGCTCGGCCATGCCGATATCGCCACCACCCAGATCTACACCCACCTGGATTTTCAGCACCTGGCCAAGGTCTACGACGCCGCGCACCCGCGCGCCAAACGGCGCAAGAGCAGCAACGAAAGCTGAATCGATCCGCTGCGTCACCCGGCCGCAGGGCGGGGTGGGTTGAAGCCTTCGGCAACGACCCCACCTCAGTTCTTGTCACCCCGGAGGCTCCATGGACCCCAGTCAGAATCCCAACGTATTCCACGCCACCACCATCATCTCGGTGCGGCGCAACGGGCATGTCGCCGTTGCCGGCGATGGCCAGGTCACGCTCGGCCACACGGTGATGAAGGGCAATGCCCGCAAGGTGCGCCGGTTGGGCCGTGAGGGCCAGGTGCTGGCCGGTTTTGCCGGTGCCGCCGCCGACGCCTTCACCCTGTTCGAACTGTTTGAAGCCAAACTCGAAAAGCACGGCCAGCTGCAGCGCGCCGCGGTGGAGCTGGCCAAGGATTGGCGCACCGAGCGCCGCCTGGGCAAGCTCGAGGCGCTGCTTGCGGTAGCCGACAAGGACACCTCGCTGATCATCAGCGGGACCGGCGATGTGATCGAGCCGGAGGACGGCATCATCGCGATCGGCTCCGGTGGTTCGTATGCGTTGTCGGCAGCGCGCGCGCTGATGGCACACACCGAACTGGACGCTCGCACCATCGCCATGGAGTCGATCAACATCGCCGGCGACATCTGCATCTATACCAATCGCAACGTGGTGGTTGAAGAGCTGTAGCGCACGGCGCTACAGCTCTGTAGTGCCGGCCGCTGGCCGGCAACCCCATGAACCCTGACGCAGATGCGTGGTTGCCGGCCAACGGCCGGCACTACCGGGTTCAGGGGGCTTTGCAACCTGAAACATGGCGTAGTGCCGGCCGCTGGCCGGCAACCGCGACACACCACATTCACTCGTGAGCACACCCATGCCGCACAAGATCGAAGTCTCCTCCGCCACCATGACCCCGCGCGAGATCGTGCAGGAGCTGGACCGCCACATCGTCGGCCAGCATGACGCCAAGCGCGCGGTGGCGATCGCGTTGCGCAACCGCTGGCGGCGCATGCAGCTGCCGGCCGAGCTGCGCAACGAAGTGATGCCCAAGAACATCCTGATGATCGGCCCGACCGGTGTCGGCAAGACCGAGATCGCGCGCCGTCTGGCCACGCTGGCCAACGCACCGTTCGTGAAGGTTGAAGCGACCCGGTTCACCGAGGTCGGCTACGTCGGCAAGGACGTGGAACAGATCATCCGTGACCTGGCCGATACGGCGGTGAAGCTGTACCGCGAGCAGGCCAAGGTGCGCGTGCGCAACCAGGCCGAGGAACGCGCCGAAGACCGCATCCTGGATGCGCTGTTGCCGCGCCGCAGCGGCGGCATCGGTTTCGATCCGGAGGCCGCACGCAACGAGCCGTCGTCGCAGGACAATGAAACCCGGATCAAGTTCCGCCGCATGCTGCGCAACGGCGAGCTGGACGAGCGTGAGATCGAGCTGGACCTGACCGCCAACGTCAGCATGGACATCATGACCCCGCCGGGCATGGAAGAAATGGGCCAGCAGCTGAAGTCGATGTTCGCCAACCTCGGCGGCGGCGCGAAGGCGCACAAGCGCACGCTGACGATCAAGGCGGCACGTCCGCTGCTGGTGGAAGAAGAAGCCGGCAAGCTGGTCAACGAGGAAGATATCCGCACCGCGGCGATCGAGGCCTGCGAACAGCATGGCATCGTGTTCATCGACGAGATCGACAAGGTGGCCAAGCGCGGTGACAACGTAGGCGGCGGCGATGTGTCGCGCGAAGGCGTACAGCGTGATCTGCTGCCGTTGGTGGAAGGCTCGAACGTGTCGACCAAGTACGGCACGATCAAGACCGACCATATTCTGTTCATTGCTTCCGGCGCGTTCCATCTGGCCAAGCCCAGCGACCTGATTCCAGAGCTGCAGGGTCGCTTCCCGATCCGGGTGGAGCTGGGGGCGCTGAGCAAGAATGATTTCGTGCGGATCCTGACCGAGCCGAAGGCGGCGCTGACCAAGCAGTACGAGGCGTTGCTGCAGACGGAGGGCGTGTCGATGAAGTTCACCGACGACGCCGTGGACCGTCTGGCGGAGATCGCCTTCCAGGTCAACGAGCGCCAGGAGAACATTGGTGCGCGTCGTCTGCACACGGTGCTGGAGCGGTTGCTGGATACCCTCAGCTACGAGGCACCGGACCGTGATGGTGAAACGATCAGCATCGACCAGGCGTACGTAGATGCGCACCTGGGCGAGCTGGTGAAGGATCCGGATTTGAGCCGTTACATCCTGTAACGCGCGGCAACGATCGGGTGGTAGGAAGGCGGTGGCACGCAGGTGCTGCCGCCTTTTTTTGTTGTGTCGCCATACGCACACAGGTAGAGCCACGCCATGCGTGGCTATCGCGGCGCAGCCGCGCAGATGCCGCACCACGCGCAATGCCGGAACCAAGACCTGCGTCAGGGGTTCATGATTTCGGAACGAAGAGCAGCCATGCATGGCATGGCTCTACCCGGCGCAGCGGCGCAGAGGCCGCACCGCGCGCTTAAACCTCGTCGTCCGTCGGCAATGCCGTCGGCGCCGCGCCCGGGGTGAATACACCAGGCAGCACGAACGCGCTGAAGATGGCATCCAGGGTTTCGGCGCTGTCGCGCGTGAGGTCGAACAGGTCCGGCTCCAGCATCGAGCTGTACAGCACGCCGGTCAGGCTGGTGCTGACGATCCGCGACACCGTATCCACATCCACGTTGTCGCGCAGCTGGCCCAGTTCGCGCGCGCGCTGGAAGGCCCCGGCGATGATCGCCAGCTCCTCGCGCGAGGCTTCGCGCTGCAGCTTCTGCATGGCCTGGCTCTCGGCCGACAGGTCGTTGCGCAGCATGATTTCCATCAGTTTGCGCAGCCCTTCGTCCTCGGCCAGCTCCTGCAGCGATACCAGCAGTGCCGAGCGCAGGTCCAGTACCGGGGTGGTGCGCTTGGAGGACGTGGCCCGGCGCAGCCGCTCGATGAACGGCACGCGCTCGCGCTCGATCATCGCCGTGAGCACTTCGGTCTTGTTCTTGAAATGCCAGTACACCGCCCCGCGGGTATAGCCGGCACGGGCGCCGATCATCGCCAGGCTGGTGCCGGCAACCCCGAATTCATGGAAACAGGCCTGGGCCGCGTCGAGGATGCCCTCGCGGGTGGCCTGCGCCTCTTCTTTGGTCTTTCTGGCCATTGCGTTGTGCAGTTGCTGGATGAAACCGACCTGAATTGTACCGCTTTACAAACAAACATGCATGTATGTATATTTGCGCCCCACGGATCCTGGGGGTGGGCCGCCGCTGCGCGCGGTTTGCCTCTTGGCCTCTGTTTTGCTGTCTTTTGTCGTCCTTTTGCGTGTTTTTCTCGCACTTTCAGCGAGAAACACCCGGGCGGACGCCCCTTCTTTGTCTGCTGCGAGCCCTCCCACCATGTCCCGAACCCCGTACCGTCTCCTCGCGCTGTCCCTGGCGATTGCCCTGACTGTGTCCGCCTGTGGCGGTGGTGAGCAGGAGGGTCCGCAGGGCGGGCCCGGCCAGGTCACCGTGGCCACCCTGAAGGCCGAGCAGGTGGGCCTGACCCGCGAACTGCCCGGCCGCACCAATGCCTTCCTGGTCGCCGAAGTGCGCCCGCAGGTCAGTGGCATCGTCGCCAAGCGCGTGTTCACCGAAGGTGGCCTGGTCACCGCCGGGCAGCCGCTGTATCAGCTCGACGACGCCAGCTACCGCGCCCAGGCCAACAGCGCCCGCGCCCAGTTGGCCCGCGCCGAAGCCACCGCCAACGCCGCGCGCCTGAGCGCCAGGCGCATCACCGAACTGGCCAAGGTCGACGCGGTCAGCAAGCAGGACCTGGAGAACGCGGTGGCCGCGCAGAAGCAGGCCGACGCCGATGTCGGTGCTGCCAAGGCCGCGCTGGATGCCGCCAACGTCACCCTCGGCTATGCCCGCATCACCGCCCCGATCAGTGGCCGTATCGGCAAGTCCTCGGTCACCCAGGGCGCGCTGGTCAGTGCCGGCCAGGCCGATGCGCTGGCCACCGTGCAGCAGCTCAACCCGATCTATGTCGATCTGACCCAGTCGGCCAGCGAACTGCTGCAGATGCGCCGCGAGCTGGCCGCCGGCCGCCTGCAGGACAACCAGACCCTGCCGGTCACCATCCTGCTCGACGACGGCACCGAGTTCAGCCACAAGGGCACGCTGGAGTTCTCCGAAGTCAGCGTCGATCCCACCACCGGCAGCTACGCGCTGCGGGTCAAGGTCGACAACCCCGACCAGATCCTGATGCCCGGCATGTACGTGCGCGCGCAGGTCGGCAGCGGCGTGCGCGAGAACGGCATCCTGGTGCCGATGCAGGGCATCGCGCGCGATCCCAAGGGCGATACCAGCGCCATGGTGGTCGGCAAGGACAACAAGGTGGAAGTGCGCCCGGTCAAGGTCAGTCGTGCGGTCGGCAACAAGTGGCTGGTCGAGGACGGCTTGAAGGCCGGCGACAAGGTCATCGTCGAAGGCCTGCAGAAGATCCAGCCGGGCATGCCCGTGCAGGCCACCGAGATGGGCGCCGCGCCGGCCAAGCCGGCCGCGCCGGCGGCCCCGGCCGACAAGCAGTAAGCGGAGAATCCAATGGCTCGTTATTTCATTGATCGCCCCATCTTTGCGTGGGTGATCGCGATCATCATCATGCTTGCCGGTGCGCTGGCCGTGGTGAAGCTCCCCGTCTCGATGTACCCGGAAGTGGCACCGCCCGCGGTCGAAATCAGCGCCACCTACCCGGGTGCGTCGGCCAAGGTGGTGGAGGACTCGGTGACCCAGATCATCGAGCAGAACATGAAGGGCATCGATGGCCTGATCTATTTCTCCTCCAACAGCTCGGCCAATGGCCAGGCCACCATCACCCTCACCTTCGAGAGCGGGACCAATCCGGACATCGCCCAGGTGCAGGTGCAGAACAAGCTGCAGCTGGCCACCCCGCTGCTGCCGCAGGAAGTGCAGCGCCAGGGCATCAACGTGGCCAAGTCGAGCAGCGGCTTCCTGCAGGTGATCGGCTTTGTCTCCAACAACAACAGCATGGATGCCAACGACATCTCCGACTTCGTCGGCTCCAATGTCGTGGACACGCTGAGCCGCGTGCCGGGCGTGGGCAACATCCAGGTGTTCGGTGGCAAGTACGCCATGCGCATCTGGCTGGACCCCAACAAGCTGCACACCTACAAGCTGTCGGTGGATGAAGTGACCGCGGCGGTGACCGCGCAGAACGCGCAGGTCGCCATCGGCCAGCTCGGCGGTGCGCCGTCGATCAAGGGCCAGCAGCTCAACGCCACCATCAACGCGCAGAGCCGCCTGCAGACCCCGGAACAGTTCCGCAACATCCTCGTCCGCGGTGGCACCGACGGCAGCGAGCTGCGCCTGGGCGATGTCGCCCGCGTGGAGCTGGGTGCGGAAAGCTACGACTTCGTCACCCGCTACAACGGCAAGCCCTCCACGGGTATCGCCATCACCCTGGCCACCGGCGCCAACGCGCTGGCCACCGCCAACGGCGTACGCGCGGCGCTGGACGAAATGAAGCCGAACTTCCCGGCCGGGCTGGAATCGGTGGTGCCGTATGACACCACCCCGTTCGTGCAGGTCTCGATCAAGGGCGTGATCAAGACGCTGATCGAAGCGATCGTGCTGGTGTTCGTGGTGATGTACCTGTTCCTGCAGAACTTCCGCGCCACCTTGATCCCCACGATCGCGGTACCGGTGGTGCTGCTGGGCACCTTCGGCATCCTGGCCGCGCTGGGCTTCTCGATCAACATGCTCACCATGTTCGCCATGGTGCTGGCGATCGGCCTGCTGGTGGATGACGCCATCGTGGTGGTGGAGAATGTCGAACGCATCATGTCCGAGGAAGGGCTCTCGCCACTGGAAGCCACCCGCAAGTCGATGGGGCAGATCACCGGTGCGCTGGTGGGTATCGGCCTGGTGCTGTCGGCGGTGTTCGTGCCGATGGCCTTCATGAGCGGCTCCACCGGCGTGATCTACCGGCAGTTCTCGGCGACGATCGTCTCGGCGATGGCCTTGTCGGTGCTGGTCGCCATCGTGCTGACCCCGGCGCTGTGCGCCACCATGCTCAAGCCGCTCAAGAAGGGCGAGCACCACGTGGCGCACAAGGGCTGGTCGGGCCGTTTCTTCAACGGTTTCAACCGTGGCTTCGACCGTTCCAGCGAAACCTACCAGCGCGGCGTCAAGGGCATCCTGGCCCGGCCGTGGCGTTTCATGTCGATCTTCGCCGCATTGGCGGTGGTGATGGGCCTGCTGTTCATGCGCCTGCCCAGTTCGTTCCTGCCCAATGAAGACCAGGGCATCCTGATGGCGCTGGTGCAGACCCCGGTCGGCGCTACCCAGGAGCGCACGCTCGAAGCGATGGGCAAGCTGGAAGACCACTTCCTCAACAATGAAACCGAAGCGGTCGAATCGGTGTTCGCGGTGCAGGGCTTCAGCTTTGCCGGTATGGGCCAGAACGCCGGTATGGCCTTCATCAAGCTCAAGGACTGGAAGGAGCGTAGCGCCGACCAGGGCGTGGGCCCGATCACCGGCCGTGCGATGGGGGCCCTGGGCCAGATCAAGGACGCCTTCATCTTCGCCTTCCCGCCGCCGGCCATGCCGGAGCTGGGCATCGGTTCGGGCTTCACCTTCTTCCTGAAGGACAACAGCGGCCAGGGCCACGACGCCCTGCTCAATGCGCGCAACCAGCTGCTCGGCGGCGCCGGGCAGAGCAAGCTGCTGGCCAATGTGCGTCCCAACGGGCAGGAAGATACCCCGCAGCTGCGCATCGACGTGGACGTGGAAAAGGCCAACGCGCTGGGTCTGTCGGTCGCCTCGATCAACAACACCCTGGCCACCGCGTGGGGCAGCAGCTACATCGATGACTTCATCGACCGTGGCCGCGTCAAGCGCGTGTACGTGCAGTCCGACGCCGACTTCCGCATGAACCCGGACGATTTCAATGTCTGGTCGGTGAAGAACGCCAAGGGCGAGATGGTGCCGTTCAGTGCCTTTGCCTCCAAGCATTGGGACTACGGCTCGCCGCGCCTGGAGCGCTACAACGGCGTGTCGGCGATGGAAATCCAGGGTGAGCCCGCCCCGGGCGTGGCCTCGGGCGACGCCATGATTGAAATCGAACGCCTGGCCAAGGATCTGCCGCCCGGCTACGAGATCGAATGGACCGCGCTGTCCTACCAGGAACGCCAGGCCGGTTCGCAGACGCCGCTGCTGTACACGCTGTCGCTGCTGATCGTGTTCCTGTGCCTTGCTGCGCTGTATGAAAGCTGGAGCGTGCCGACCTCGGTGCTGCTGGTGGCCCCGTTGGGCATCCTCGGCGCGGTGCTGGCCAACACCATGCGGGGCATGGAGCGCGACATCTACTTCCAGGTGGCGATGCTGACCACGGTGGGTCTGACCAGCAAGAACGCGATCCTGATCGTGGAGTTCGCCAAGGAAAACCTGGAGAAGGGCGTGGGCCTGATCGAGGCCACCATGCATGCCGTCCGCGACCGCCTGCGTCCGATCATCATGACCTCGCTGGCGTTCGGCCTGGGTGTGTTGCCGCTGGCCATCGCCTCCGGCGCCGGTTCCGGTGCGCAGCGTGCGATTGGTACCGGCGTGCTCGGCGGCATGGTGGTGGGCACGTTGCTCGGGTTGTTCTTCATCCCGCTGTTCTTCGTGGTGGTGCAACGCGTGTTCAATCGCAAGAAGTACGGCAAGAACGCCGGAGGCTCCGATGCATAAGCCCTTGACCGCCAGCCTCGCGCTGGCCATCAGCCTGGCCCTGTCCGGCTGTGCCACGCTGGTGCCGCGCAGCACCGAGGTCGCCCCGGCGATCCCGGCGCAGTGGCCGGCGACCACCGCCCGCACCGATGCCGCCACCGTGGAGGTGGCGGACATCGGCTGGCGCGATTTCTTCACCGACCCGCGCCTGCAGTCGGTGATCGAACAGTCGCTGGAGAACAACCGCGACCTGCGCGTGGCCGTGCTCAATGTTGAACGCGCCCGTGCGCAGTACCGCATCCAGCGCGCCGACCGCGTGCCATCGATTGCCGCGCAGGGTCAGATGACCCGCAGCGGTGGCGATGCGCCGGTGACCGAGCAGTTCAGTGCGAATCTGGGCGTGGTCGAGTTCGAGCTGGACCTGTTCGGACGCGTGCGCAACCTCAGCCAGGCCGCGCTGCAGCAGTACTTTGCCGAGGCCGCCAACCGGCGCAGCGCGCAGTTGAGCCTGGTGGCCGAAGTGGCCAATGCCTGGCTGACGCTGGGCGCGGACCAGGAGCAGCTGCGGATCGCGCAGGCCACGCTGGCGACCTATGAGGACTCGCTGCGCCTGACCGAGGCCCGCCAACAGCTCGGCGGCGCCTCCTCGCTGGAACTGAGCCAGACCCGCACCCTGGTGGAAACCGCGCGCACCGATGCGGCGCGCTTCGCCGGGCAGGTTGCACAGGACCGCAACGCGCTGGTGTTGTTGGCCGGTGGCCCGGTGGATGCGGCGCTGCTGCCGGCTGCCGAAGTCACCGACGTGGCCGCGCTGCGGCCGCTGCCGGGCGGCGTGCCGGGCGATGTGCTGCTGCGGCGCCCGGACGTGATGGCCGCCGAGCATGTGCTGTTGTCGGCCAATGCCAACATCGGCGCGGCGCGTGCGGCGTTCTTCCCCTCGATCAGCCTGACCGGCAGCGTGGGATCGGCGTCGTCGGAACTGTCGAACCTGTTCGACAGCGGCACCCGTGTGTGGAGCTTCGTGCCGAAGCTCAACCTGCCGATCTTCCAGGGCGGCAAGCTGCGCGCGAACCTGGGCATGGCCACCGCCGACCGTGACATCGCGCTGGCCAGGTACGAAAAGGCGATCCAGTCCGGCTTCCGCGAGTCCGCCGATGCACTGGCGCTCAACGACAGCCTGGATGCACAGCTGGCCTCGCAGCAGGCACTGGTGGCCGCGGCCGAACAGGCGCAGACGTTGTCGCAGGCCCGCTACGATGCCGGCCTGGACAGCTTCCTGACCCTGCTCGACGCGCGTCGCACCGCCTATACCGCGCGCAAGTCGCTGGTCAGCACCCAGCTGGCCCAGCAGTCCAACCAGGTCGCGCTGTACAAGGTGCTGGGCGGCGGTTGGCACGAGCGCGGGTGATCACGCGTGGGCGCGGCGGCGACGCTGTGCCCGGATCCCGATACCGCCTCGGGCACGTCATGTGCCCGGGGCGCTTCCGTCACCGTGGCAGGCGCGGGCGCGCTCCAGCGCATCACCGGCCTCGCGCGCCATGCGCTCGTATTCGCGGCGGATTTCCTCCAGGCGTTCTTCGTCCAGCTCTTCCAGGTCCAGCAGTTCGTTGCTGGCCTCGGCGGTGACCCGGATCAGCTCATCGAGCTTGATCTGGATCGCAGCCGTGTCCGCGTTCTGGCTGTGCTGGATCAGGAACACCATCAGGAAGGTGATGATCGTGGTGCCGGTGTTGATCACCAGCTGCCAGGTGTCGTTGAACTTGAACACCGGGCCGCTCAGGCCCCAGACGATCACGATGGCCACCGCGGCCAGGAACGTCCAGGGCGTACCAGCGGCATAGGACGCCTTCTTGGCGACCAGGTTGAACAGGCGTCGAATCTTCATGGGGCAGGGCAATGATGGCCAGGGTGGCAGGCATCATTGGCGCGGCCCCGTGTACGCGCCGTGCAGCGCGCCACACGCTCAGACGTGCGCGACCAGCCGCGGCCGCGAGGCCTGGTCCTGGTGGCCGGCCAGGTAGACGTGTTCCCAGCACTGGTCGACGAAAACACGCGCCTGCTCTTCGCTCAAGCGCGGCATGATCTGCAGCGCGTAGTGGGTCTGGAACAGCTCATCGCGCTGCTCGTCGCTGGCACGCGGCTGGGTGATCAGCGAATCGCAGGCGAACTTGATCCACGGCACGTAATGGCCGAACGAACCCTGTCCGAGATTGCCCTCGGCGTGGCGCTGCCGCCAATGGCTGATCTCGGCATCAACGTCGATCACGGCAGGGATGGAAATCGGGGCGGAAGGCATGGTTGCTTCGATATGAGGGGAGGGGATGTGCGCAGCGTGCTTAAAGTGCGGTGCATGCAGTGTCATGGCAGCGTAGAGCCGGTGTGGCGGGCGTGCCTGACGGGTTCAGGTCGCGGCACGTTCAACAACTGCGCGTGCTCGACCACGCCGAGGCGTTCGGCCAGTTGTGCGAGCTGGTTGCACAGCGCAATGCGCCGGTGGGGATGGGCCTGTGTGAGTTCATCCTGCAGGGTCTGGTAGGCGCTCCAGAACGGTGCGGCGTTGTGGAATTCCGCGTACTGCGCCTGCAGCTGTTTCCAGGCATTTTCCAGTGCGGGATCGACGATGGTGCGGCGTGTCTGGCCGTGCATGACGTCACCTCGACGTTGTTGGCCCCTGTGCATCAACCATAGGCAGATGCGTGCACGCCGTTGTTAGCGCCGCGTGTGCGTGGGGTGCAGTACCACGCGTGATCCATGCCCTTTAACGGGCGTAGACGTCGACAGCACAACGCTTTCACATTGCTGTCTGCAACTGAAGCGTTCAGAACGCAGCGCGCGCATGCCGCGGCGCTGCGTCGGGTGCGCCGCGTTTGATGATGCAAACGCGCCGCGCAGGGTGGCTTACTCGCCGATGTCTTCGTTCCAGACCTCGGGGTGGGCCGAGATGAAGCCGCCGAGCAGGTCGATGCAGGCCTGGCTCTGCATGTCGATCACCTTCACGCCGTTCTCGCGCAGCCATTCAATGCCGCCCTGGAACGTCACCGACTCGCCCACCACCACGGTGCCGATGTTGAACTGGCGGACCAGCCCGCTGCAGTACCAGCACGGGGCCAGGGTGGTGACCATGATGGTGTCCTGGTAGCGGCGCTGGCGGCCGGCCTTGCGGAACGCATCGGTTTCGCCATGCACGGACGGGTCGCCTTCCTGCACCCGGCGGTTGTGGCCGCAGCCGAGCAGGCGGCCATCGTTGTGGTACAGCGCCGCGCCGATCGGGATGCCGCCCTCGGCCAGGCCCTGGCGGGCTTCGGCGATGGCGGTTTCAAGCAGGGCGGCGTAGTCGGGGGTGGTGATCATGGGCATTCCGTGGACGTCTGGACCGCCATGATAGTGGCCGCCCGCGGCGCCGGCACCCGTCGGCGCGGGCCGGCTGCGTCGCCCGGTCGCAGTCCTGGCCTGCCGCAGCGGCGCCGATGCTGCGATAATCGCCCCATGAGCGAATCCCCCTACAAGAGTGGCACCACCCATTTCGGCTTCCGCGATGTCGCCGCCAAGGACAAGCAGAAGCTGGTGGGCGAAGTGTTCACCTCGGTCGCGCGCAGCTACGACCTGATGAACGACCTGATGAGCCTGGGCATCCACCGGGCGTGGAAGCGCTACTACGTGGCCACCGCGCAGGTGAAGCCGGGTGACCGCGTCCTCGACCTGGCCGGCGGCACCGGCGATATCGCCGCGCTGATCAAGGAGCGGGTCGGTCCGGACGGTGAAGTGGTGCTGGGCGACATCAACGCCGGCATGCTCTCGGTCGGCCGCGACCGCCTGATGAACCGTGGCCTGGTCTCGGGCCTGGAGTACGTGCAGTGCAACGCCGAGGCGCTGCCGTTCCCGGACGCCAGCTTCGACCTGGTCACGATCGCCTTCGGCCTGCGCAACGTCACCGACAAGGATGCCGGCCTGCGCGAGATGTACCGCGTGCTCAAGGTGGGCGGCCAGGCGCGCGTGCTGGAGTTCTCCGAGGTCACCGCGGACTGGTTCAAGCCGATCTACGATTTCCACTCGTTCAAGATCCTGCCCAAGCTGGGCCAGCTGTTCGCCCGTGACGGGGACAGCTACCAGTACCTGGCCGAGAGCATCCGCAAGCATCCGGCGCAGGAGCCGTTGAAGGCGATGATGACCGAGGCCGGCTTCGCGCGGTGCCACTACAAGAACCTGACCGGCGGGATCGTGTCGATCCACTCCGGGTACAAGATCTGAACCGGCCGCGCCGGAACGACTGAATGCGCGGCATGTTGCAGTGCCGCTACGCCGGGTCCGGACAGGGGGTAAACTGGTCGTTTCACCCTGATCGGTCCCGCTCATGCGATCTTCGTTGTTGTTGATTCCCCTGGCCGTGGCGCTGGCTGCCGGCTGCTCCAAAGAACCTGCGGCCCCGGCCGCCGCGCCCACCGCTACCGCACCGGCCAGCACCGCCATGAAAGCCGACAGCCGCAGCCATGACGAAAGCTCCTACGCCGAGCCGGACAAGGTGGTCATCAAGGACCTGGCGCTGGATCTGAAGCTGGATTTCGACAGCAAGCAGATCGGCGGCACCGCCCTGTACACCCTGGAGTGGAAGGACAAGGCGGCCAAGCAGCTGGTGCTCGACACCCGCGAGCTGAGCGTGGAGAAGGTCGAGGCGATCGGCGCCGATGGCAAGGCCTCGCCGCTGCCGTTCGTGCTGGCTCCGGTGGACAAGGTGTTTGGCAGCAAGCTGAGCATCGATGCCCCGCAGCAGCCGGCCAAGGTGCAGATCACCTACCACACCGCACCGACCGCCTCGGGCCTGCAGTGGCTGGAGCCGTCGATGACGGAGGGCAAGAAGCTGCCCTTCATGTTCAGCCAGTCGCAGGCCATCCACGCCCGTTCCTGGGTGCCGCTGCAGGACACCCCGAGCGTGCGTTTCACCTACAGCGCGCACGTGGTTTCGCGCCCGGACGTGATGGTGCTGATGAGCGCCGACAACGATCCCAAGGCCGCACGTGACGGTGACTACACCTTCAAGATGCCGCAGCCGATTCCGTCCTACCTGCTGGCGATCGCCGCCGGCGACCTGGTGTTCGAGCCGATCTCCGGCCGCTCCGGCGTCTGGGCCGAACCGACCATGGTCGGCAAGGCGACCAAGGAATTCGAAGACACCGAGAAGATGATCGGCGCCGCCGAGAAGCTGTACGGCGAGTACCGCTGGGGCCGCTACGACATGCTGGTGCTGCCGCCGTCGTTCCCGTTCGGTGGCATGGAAAACCCGCGCCTGACCTTCGCCACCCCGACCGTGATCGTCGGTGACAAGTCGCTGGTCTCGCTAGTCGCCCACGAACTGGCGCACAGCTGGTCGGGCAACCTGGTGACCAACGCCAGCTGGAAGGACATCTGGCTCAACGAGGGCTTCACCACCTACGTGCAGGGCCGCATCACCGAGGCGCTGTATGGCCAGGAAATGGCCGAGATGGAGCGTGAGATCGACCAGAACGATCTGCTCGCCGAGATCAAGGACAAGAGCCCGGCCGACCAGGCCCTGGCGCTGCCGCCGCTGACCGAGCGTGACCCCGACGATGCCCTGAGCCAGGTCGCCTACGTCAAGGGCGCGTGGTTCCTGCAGTTCCTGGAACAGCGTTTCGGCCGGGAGACTTTCGATCCGTTCCTGCGCGGCTGGTTCGATGACCATGCCTTCCAGAGCGCGAACACCGACCAGTTCGTGGCGTACCTGAAGAAGAATCTGCTGCCGAAGAACCCCACGGCGGTCACCGATGCCGAGCTGAAGGCATGGCTGGACGAGCCGGGCATTCCGGCCTTCGCGGCCAAGGCCCGTTCGCGCAACTTCTCCATCGTCGATACCGCGCGTATCGCCTGGCAGGGCAGCGACAAACTGCCCAATTCGCAGATCACCGGCGAATGGGTCACCCAGGAATGGGTGCACTTCATCGACGGCCTGGGCAAGACCCTGCCGCTGGACAAGCTGGCTGCGCTGGACAAGGCCTACCACTTCACCGGCACCGCCAATGGCGAGATCGCGATGCGCTGGTACCCGCTGGCGATCCGCAGCGGCTACACCGACGCCAATGCAGCGGCGGCGGAGTTCATCGAGCGCGTCGGCCGTCGCAAGCTGATCCTGCCGATCTACGCCGAACTGGTGAAGACCCCGGAAGGCCTGGTGCTGGCCAAGGCTGCCTTCGAGAAGGCCAAGCCCGGCTACCACCCGATCACCACCGCCTCGGTGCAGGACATGCTGGACAAGGCAAGCGCCGGCAAGTAACCGCCGATGCTGTGTGGAACGAAAACGGCGGGGAAACCCGCCGTTTTCTTTTGCGCGGGTGCCGGGCCTGTTCCGCGCGACGCGTGGTTGCCGAGCATGGCTCGGCACTACCCACATTCCTGGTCCCCAGGTAGAGCCGGGCCATGCCCGGCTGCTCTTCACCGCAGCAGACGATAAAGTAGACCGGTAACGCCACCGGCGTATTTCCCAAGACACGGAGCACGCAATGAAACGACTGATCCTGGTGGCCGCCTGCGCCCTCGCGCTGGCTGCCTGCAGCAACCCCGAGGCCGAGCGCAAGGCGCAGGAAGAGGCGGCAGCGGCGGCCAAGGCGCAGCTGGAGCAGAAGGCCGAAGGCGTGGCCAAGCAGTACGACATGGCCGTGGCCGCGCAGGACTGGGAGCGCGCGCGTATCCATGGCGGCTCGCTGCTGGACCAGTACAAGGGCACCGACGTGGCCGCACGGATCGAACCGGGCTACGCCGAGGTCAAAACCAAGGCCGACACCGCGCGCGAACTGCGCCGTATGCAGGGGCTGTGGCAGTACAACCAGATTCCGGTGGGCAGCAAGGGCATGCAGGTGTCCGCGCAGATCTACAGCAAGGAGCGCGTGGACGTGGACGGCAGCGGCGCCAAGCCGGTGCAGCTGGTCTTCCGCGACCACCCCGAGTGGAAGCGGCATGCCTACCTGGTGCTGCAGGCAGGCGATTTCCGCTGCCCGAAGTGCCAGGTCAAGGTCACCGTTGACGACGGCAAGCCGATCGCGATGGCCGCCTGGCGTCCGGATACCGACGAAGCCATCGCGATGTTCATCACCGACCAGAAGGCGCTGTGGAAACTGGCGCGCAAGGCCAAGGTGATCAGTATCGAGTTCCCGGTCAAGGCCGGCGGCACCCGCACGGCGGTGTTCGAGACCGGCGGCGTGGACGCCAGCCGCATGCCCAAGTGGTGGGAGTGACCATGGCCGGCCAGTCGGCGGTGGCCCTGCCGCTGTCGGCGATCCGCCACTGGGTGTTCGACATGGACGGCACCCTGACCGTGGCGGCGCATGATTTCGAGCGGATCAAGCGCGAACTGGCGATCCCGGTGCAGGACGACATCCTCACCCACCTGGCCGGGCTGCCTGCAGCAGAAGCCACCGCCAAGCACGCCTGGCTGCTGGCCCACGAACGCGCGCTGGCCGCTGACTCCCGGCCTGCAACGGGCGCGGTGGCGCTGGTACGCGCGCTGCACGGTGCCGGCTGCAAGCTGGGCATCCTGACCCGCAACGTGCACCGCCTGGCCCAGGTCACCCTGGAGGCGATCGGGCTGGGCGATGTGTTTGCCGAGCACGACATCATCGGCCGCGACGAAGCCGAGCCGAAGCCCTCGCCGGCCGGGTTGCTGCATTTCGTCCACCGCTGGCGGGTGGACCCGGCGCAGGTGGTGATGGTCGGCGATTACCGCTTCGACCTCGAATGCGGCCGCGCGGCGGGCACCCGCACGCTGCTGGTCAACGCCCCGGACAACCCGTGGCCGGGCATGGCCTGCTGGCACCTGGCCGATTGTGCCGCGGTGCTGGAGCACTACCGGCGCTGAGGCATCAGCGCCGGCACAAATCCCTGTATTGTTCGGAACCGGCGGTGTATCCGCCGCGCTGGCGGTTGTGCCGGGTAACACGTTGTCTGGTGTGGCCCGCTGCCAGGGATGGGTAGTGGATCTTGGCTGTCCCATTTCTGGATTTCTTCCATGCTCCGAGCTGTAGGGGTGTCGCTGTACCGGCGTCTGTGTCCGATTGCCGCCTTCTTCCTGTTTGGCCTGCTCGCCCTGTCGTTGTCGCGGCTGGGGCTGGCGCTGTGGCATGCCGCACGGGTCAGTGCGGCCGACGGCTGGGCCACGGTGTTCGCGCAGGGCGTGCGGGTCGACGTGTCCACCCTGTGCCTGCTCTACGGCATCCCCGCGGTGCTGGCACTGCTGTTGCCGCTGGAGGGCCGCTGGGGCCGCGCGTGGCGGCAGCTGTTGCGGGGGTGGCTGATCGCGGCGAGCGTGCTGTTGGTGTTCATGGAACTGGCCACGCCAAGCTTCATGGCCGAGTACGGCCTGCGCCCGAACCGCTTGTTCCTGGAATATCTGATCTATCCCAAAGAGGTCGGGATGACGCTGCTGCGCGGGCATCTGCTGGCCGTGGTGATCGAAGTGGCGGCGGTGATCGTGCTGTTCTGGGCGTTGCTGCGCGGCTCGCGTCGCTGGGTGGGCAGCGGCCTGACGACCGTGGTCGAGGCGGGCTGGCTGTGGCGGCTGCCGTTGGCGTTTGTGGTGCTGCTGCTGGCCGCCCTGGGCGTGCGTTCCAGCCTCGGGCATCGGCCGTTGAATCCGGCGATGGTGGCGTTTTCGACCGACCCGACCATCAACGCGTTGCCGCTGAATTCGCTGTACACCGTCGGCTTTGCCGCGCGCCAACTGGCCACCCGCAGCGAGACCGCGCGGGTCTATGGCGACCTGCCGTTGGCCGAGGTGGTCAGCACGCTGCGCGCCACCAGTGGCCTGCCGGCATCGGCGTATGTCTCCGACGCGTTGCCGAGCCTGGCGCTGCGCCCGCCGCTGTATCAGGGCAAGCCGCGCAACCTGGTGATCGTGCTGGAAGAAAGCCTGGGTGCGCAGTTCATCGGCAGCCTCGGCGGGCGGCCGCTGTCGCCGAACTACGACCGTTTGAGCGAGCAGGGGTGGGCATTCGAGCGCCTGTACGCGACCGGCACGCGTTCGGTGCGCGGGATCGAGGCGGTACTGACCGGGTTCCCGCCGACCCCGGCCGAATCGGTGGTCAAGCTGCCCGCCAGCCGCCAGCGGTTCTTTACCCTGGCCGACGTGCTGGGCCGGCATGGCTACGACACCGGCTTCTACTACGGCGGTGAAAGCCACTTCGACAACATGCGCGAGTTTTTCCTCGCCAATGGCTTCACCCGCATCGTGGACCGCAAGGACTACCGCAAGCCGAAATTCGTCGGTTCCTGGGGCGCCTCGGACGAAGATCTGTTCGACAGGGCCGACCAGCAGTTCCGCCAGTTGAAGGCGCAGGACACGCCGTTCTTCGGCCTGGTGTTCACCTCCAGCAACCACGATCCGTTCGAGTTCCCGGACGGTCGCATCGACCTGTACGAGCAGCCCAAGCAGACCCGCGACAATGCCGCCAAGTACGCCGACTACGCGCTGGGCGAGTTCTTCCGCAAGGCGATGGCGTCACCGTACTGGGAGGACACCGTGTTTCTGGTGGTGGCCGACCACGATTCGCGGGTGTTCGGCAAAAACATGGTGCCCATCGGCAACTTCCATATCCCCGGGCTGATCCTCGGGGGCGGTATCACGCCGCGCCGGGATGCCCGCATCGTCAGCCAGATCGACCTGCCGCCGACGCTGTTGTCGCTGCTGGGCATTGCCGATCCCACGCCCCTGGTCGGGCAGGACCTGACCGACGCGCGCCGGCTGCAGCCGGGGCGTGCGCTGATGCAGTACGACCGCAATCTGGCCTGGATGGAAGGCAACGATGTCGCCATCCTGCAGCCGGACAAGCCGGCGCAGGGCTTCCGCTACGACCCGGCCACCGATCAGCTGCAGCCGCAGCCGTTGCGCCCGGAACTGGCGCGGCGCGCGCATGCCCACGCCATGTGGGGCACGCTGGCCTACGAAAAAGAGCTCTACCGCTTGCCGGAGAAGCCCAAGCCCTGAACCAGGCGGGCCGCCCAGGGTTGCGGCTGCCGTGGTTGCCGTGGTTCCCGGCCAGCGGCCGGCACTACCCGTGATCCCAACAGCACCGTGATCCCGACGGGTGAAAAGCCCCCTTGATGTTCAAGGGGGCGCGCCGACGGCGCGGGGATAAGGTGGCATGCAACTGGGCCCCACGATTGGCCATGGCCAATCGTGGGCAGCGTTTGATCGCAACGCGATCAAACGCTCAGCGCGTAACCGAATTGCTGCTTGAACTGCTCATTGAACTCATCAAAGGTGAAGCGCTGGTTCTGGGTGCCCGGGTGCTCGACCTTCAGCGCGCCCATCAGGTTGCCCATGCGGCCGATGGTCAGCCAGTCGTAGCCCTTCTCGATGCCGTAGATCAGGCCGGCGCGGAACGCGTCGCCGCAGCCGGTCGGGTCGACCACGCGGCGCTCGTGCGCCGGCGGGATGTCAAAGGTCTTTTCCGGGGTGTGGATCACCGCGCCCTTGGGGCCGCGGGTGGTGATGTAGGCCTTGACCCGGCTCACGATCGCCTTCTCGTCCCAGCCGGTGCGCTCCTGCAGCAGGTTGGACTCGTAGTCGTTCACGACCACGTAGTCGGCCTGCTCGATGAAGGTGCGCAGCTCCGGGCCGTTGAACAGCGGCATGGCCTGGCCCGGGTCGAAGATGAACGGAACGCCGGCGTCGAAGAACTCCTGGGCGTTCTGGATCATGCCCTCGCGCCCGTCCGGGCCGACCAGGCCCAGGGTCACGCCCGGCACGTCCTTCACGTGGTTCTCGTAGGACCGCATCATCGCGCCCGGGTGGAAGGCGGTGATCTGGTTGTTGTCGTGGTCGGTGGTGATGAAGGCCTGTGGCGTGAACAGCTCATCGATCACCTTGACCCGGGTCAGGTCGATGCCCAGGCCCTGGAAATACTCGCGGTACGGGCCGAAATCCGAACCCACCGTGCCCATCGGGATCGGCGCGCCGCCCAGCAGGTGCAGGTTGTAGGCGATGTTGCCCGCGCAACCGCCGAATTCACGACGCATGCGCGGCACCAGGAACGACACGTTCAGGATGTGCACCTTGTCCGGCAGGATGTGATTCTTGAACTGGTCCGGGAACACCATGATGGTGTCGAAGGCAAGAGAACCACAGATCAAAGCGGACATCGATTAAGGCCTATGCGGAAAGGAGTTTGAGGCCCGTCGGGCGGGCAACGAAACGGCGCCCGTGAGCGCCCTGCGGCGCAAAGGTTAACGGGTGAGGGCGGTTTGGGCCAGAACCCGGGTGGACCGATTGCGCCTGAATGGCCGTGAAGGCTGGCTTTCGGCCAGATTTGTCCTTGCTCGCGCACAGGGGGATTGCTAGGCTTGTCGGTCTCGAATTCTGCCCATTTTTTCGCCATCCCGCGTTGGGCGCGACACCCCTCAGGATCAACACCCAGATGTTCAAGAAACTGCGTGGCATGTTCTCCAATGACCTGTCCATCGACCTGGGCACGGCCAACACCCTCATCTACGTGCGCGGTCAGGGCATCGTGCTGAACGAGCCGTCGGTCGTGGCCGTGCGCCAGGACCGTGCCATCGGTGGTACCCGTTCCGTGGCTGCCGTAGGCGCCGAGGCCAAGCAGATGCTGGGCCGTACCCCGGGCCATATCACCACCATCCGCCCGATGAAGGACGGCGTCATCGCCGACTTCACCTACACCGAGGCGATGCTCAAGCACTTCATCAAGAAGGTCCACAAGTCGCGTTTCCTGCGCCCGAGCCCGCGCGTGCTGGTCTGCGTGCCGGCCGGCTCGACCCAGGTCGAGCGCCGCGCCATCAAGGAATCGGCCGAGGAGGCCGGTGCGCGTGACGTGTTCCTGATCGAAGAGCCCATGGCCGCCGCGATCGGCGCCGGCATGCCGGTGACCGAGGCGCGCGGTTCGATGGTCATCGACATCGGCGGCGGCACCACCGAAGTGGCGGTGATCTCGCTGAACGGCATCGTCTATTCGGCCTCGGTCCGGATCGGCGGCGACCGCTTCGACGAGTCGATCACCAACTACGTGCGTCGCAACCACGGCATGCTGATCGGTGAAGCCACCGCCGAGCGGATCAAGGTGGAGCTGGGCTGTGCCTACCCGCAGGCCCAGGTGATCGAGATGGAAATCTCCGGGCGCAACCTCGCCGAGGGCGTGCCGAAGATGATCAAGATCAACTCCAACGAGGTGCTGGAAGCCCTGCACGAGCCGCTGTCGGGCATCGTCAGCGCGGTCAAGCTGGCGCTGGAGCAGACCCCGCCGGAACTGTGCGCCGACGTCGCCGAGCGCGGTATCGTGCTGACCGGCGGTGGCGCGCTGCTGCGCGACATGGATCGCCTGATCTCCGAAGAAACCGGCCTGCACGTGCAGGTGGCCGACGATCCGCTGACCTGTGTGGCCCGTGGTGGTGGTCGCGCGCTGGAGCTGGTGGACATGCACGGCAACGAGTTCTTTGCGCCGGAGTAAGTCGTACCGGCCGCGTGCCGTGGACGCGCCCCTGCGGCGTGATGAGGACAGCGTGCCCTGCACGCGCCACATCGCATCGCCGGGGCGTTGTCGCATCCCCGCTGCGCGGTTGCCCGCCGAAGGCGCCATCCGTGCCGCTTTCCGTCCCACCCCTTTCAGTCGAAGCCTGTCGTGCCGCCTTACGCCGGTCCTCCCGTAGCCTCCCGCCAGGGTGACGCTGCCAGCCCACTGCGGCTGCTCGCCTACCTGGCCCTGGCCATCACCCTGATCGTGCTCGACGACCAGGCCGGCTGGCTGTCGCGCCTGCGCGCGCAGGCCAACGTGCTGGTGCAGCCGGTGTGGGCCCTGGCGGGGTTGCCGGGCAAGCTCGGCAGCCAGGTCAAGGACAACGCGGCCAGCCACGGCCAGCTGGTCGATGAGAACCGCCAGCTGCGCAACCAGCTGCTGATCGCCAACGCGCGCCTGACCCGCCTGCAGACCGCCGCACTGGACAACGCCCAGCTGCGCGAGCTGCTCAACGTGGCCGAACGCAGTGGCCTGGACGTGCAGCTGGCCCCGATCCTGGATATCGATCTGGACCCGATCCGGCAGCGTCTGGTGCTGGCCGCGGGCAGCCGCGACGGGGTGCACATGGGCCAGGCGGTGATCGATGCCGGCGGCCTGATGGGCCAGGTGATCGCCACCACCGGCAGCAATGCCACCGTGCTGCTGCTGACCGATCCGGACCACGCGGTGCCGGTCACCGTGGCGCGCAACGGCGTGCGGCTGATCGTGTATGGCCGCGGCGACACCCTGGAGCTGCGCGACATTCCGCTCAGCGCGGGGGTGGAAGTGGGCGATGAGATCGTCACCTCGGGCCTGGGCGGGCGTTTCCCGGCCGGTTTCCCGGTTGGCAAGATCACCGCGCTGCGCCCCGATGACACCCATGCCTTCCTGGTCGGCGAGTTGAAGCCGGCCGCGCAGCTCGACCGCGGCCGCGACGTACTCCTGCTGAAGCCGGGCGCGGCGATCCGGATCCCGCCGAACCTGCGCCTGCAGGACGAGGCCGGCGGCCCCGCGACCCCAACCGAGATCCCGGTAGTGCCGGCCGCTGGCCGGCAACCCCAGCCATCCCCACCGGCACCGACGGTAGTACCGGCCGCTGGCCGGCAACCCCAGCCATCCCCGACCGCCGCGGCGGTGCCGGCCGTCGCCGCCCCTGAAACCGGCGCGGTGCCTCCGGAGGAACAACGATGAGCCGCCTGCGTGACAAACCGTGGGTGCTGCCGGTCAGCGTGGTGCTGGCCTTGCTGCTCGGCCTGCTGCCGTTGCCGCTGCTGCTGCAGCCGCTGCGCCCGTACTGGCTGGCGCTGGTGCTGGCCTACTGGGTGATCGAAGCGCCGGACCGGGTCGGGCTGGGCATCGCCTTCTGCAGCGGCCTGGTCGCCGACCTGCTGTACGGCGGCGTGCTCGGCGAGCAGTCGCTGCGGCTGGTCATGCTGACCTTCATCCTGCAGCGCTTCCGTGCGCGCATCCGCTTCTTCCCGATGTCCCAGCAGATGCTGGCGATCGGCGGACTGTTGTTCAACGACCGCATCGTCAGCGCCGTGGTGCACATCGTGGTGGGCGAACCGACCCTGCCGTGGTCGTACTGGTGGGCACCGCTGCTGGGCATGGGGCTGTGGCCGCTGGTGTTCGTGCTGCTCGACGCGGTCCGCTTCGGGCGTCGCGGTCGCTGACATGCACATGCGCCGCCCGGCCAAGAATCCACACGCCGAAGCCGAGCAGTTCCGGCGCCGTGCCGCGCTCGGCTTCCTGGGCGTGCTGGTCTGCCTGATCGGCCTGGGCGGCTGGTACTTCAAGCTGCAGGTGCTCGACCACGACGTCTACGCCACCCGCTCGGAAGCCAACCGGATCAAACCGCGCCCGGTCGTGCCCGGGCGCGGCATGATCTACGACCGCAACGGGCGCCTGCTGGCCGAGAACGTGCCTGCGTTCCGGCTGGACATCACCCCGGACAAGGTCAAGGACATGGACGCTACCCTGGCCGGGCTGGCGAAGATCCTGGACCTGAGCCCGGAAGACATCGAGACCTTCAACAAGTCGCGCAAGGCCCGCCGCAACTTCCTGCCGGTGACCCTGAAGCTGCGCGTCAGCGATGAAGAGATGGCGCGTTTCGCGGTCGACCGCTGGCGCTATCCGGGCGTGGAGCTGGAGCCGTATCTGACCCGCCGCTACCCGTATGGCGATCTGTTCGCGCACATCATCGGCTACGTCGGCCGGGTGGATGACAAGGACCTGGAGATGCTCGGCGAAGGCAATGCCGCGCTGACCCATATCGGCAAGTCCGGGTTGGAGCGCTATTACGAGCAGCAGCTGCGCGGCAAGGTCGGTTACGAGCAGGTCGAGACCAACGTGCAGGGCCGCGCGATCCGCACCATCGGCCGGGTGGCCGCGCAGTCCGGCAGCGATCTGCGCCTGTCCATCGATGCGGACCTGCAGCGCGCCATGGTCGCCGCGTTCGGCGAGTTCGAGGGCGCGGCGGTGGCGATGGACCCGCGTACCGGCGAGGTGCTGGCCATGGTCAGCCTGCCGTCCTACGACCCCAACCTGTTCGTCAACGGTATCTCGCACGCCGACTTCAAGGCGCTCAACGACAACCCCTCGCGGCCACAGTTCAACCGGCTGGTGCTGGGCGGCGTGGCCCCGGGCTCGACGATCAAGCCGCTGATCGGCCTGGCCGGGCTGGACAGCGGTACCCGCAAGCCCGAGGACAAGATCCTCTCCACCGGCATGTTCTACCTGCCGGGCACCTCGCGTGGCTGGGGCGATGCCAACCGTGGCGGCCACGGCTGGACCGACCTGCGCAAGTCGATCACCCAGTCGGTCAACACGTACTACTACAAGCTGGCGCTGGACATGGGCATCGAGCGCTTTGACCAGTACATGGGCGGCTACGGCTTCGGCGCCCCCACCGGCATCGACTTGACCGGCGAGATCGGCGGCATCCTGCCCTCACCGCAGCACAAGTACAAATCGCGCAAGGAACGCTGGTATCCCGGCGACACCGTCAACGTCAGCATCGGCCAGGGCGACTGGAAGGTCACCCCGCTGCAGCTGGTGCATGGCGTGGGCGGCATCGGCGATGGCCAGCTGCGCACCCCGCACCTGGTGATGCAGGAGCGCGCCGGTTTCGATGCCGACTGGACCGCGGTGGCGCCTGGTCCGAGCAAGCCGATCAGCCCCAACCCGGGCAATCTGCAGGCGGTGCGCGAGGGCATGATGGGCACCATGCGGCCCGGTGGCAGCGGTGCACGCGCCGCCGCCGGCGCGCCGTACACGATTGCCGGCAAGACCGGCACCGCGCAGGTGATCAGCCGCCGCGGTACCGCTGCGGTGAACCCCAAGAGCCTGCCGATGCACCTGCGCCACCGCTCGCTGTTCGTCGGTTTCGCGCCGGCCGAGAACCCGGTGATCGCACTGGCGATCGCGGTCGAAGGCGGTGGCTACGGCGGCTCGGCGGCGGCGCCGATCGCGCGCAAGCTGTTCGATGCCTGGCTGCTGGGCAAGATGCCCGATGGGCTGGAACCGCTGGACAGCGAGCGCGGCACCACCGCGATCGGCATCACCGGTTTCGACGGCGGCGACCAGGGCGCGCGTGCCGCCGGTGACGCCGCCGCGGCGGCGCTGGAATTGCTGCCGGTGATGGTCGGCGTGCCGGCTCCGGTACCCGCGCCGGCCCCCGTGCCCGGTGCGCCGGTCCCCCACGCGACCGCCCCGCCGACCGCCCCGGAGCGCACCCGATGAAGGACTTCCTGCGCTGGGCGACCGACATGGTCGTGCGCTTCTGCAGCACCCTGGACTGGGTGCTGTGCCTGGCACTGGGCGCGCTGATGCTGATCGGCCTGGCGGTGCTCAAGAGTGCCGGCGGCGACGGCCTGGTGTTCGCCCAGGGCGCGCGTTTCGCGGTGGGCCTGGCCGCGATGTGGTGCATTTCGCGGCTGTCGATCCTGCGCATCCGCTCGGCCACGCCGCTGATCTATGCGATCTCGATGATTCCGCTGCTGGCCGTGTTCGTGCTCGGCACCGGCAAGTACGGCCGGCAGTGGCTGGATCTGAAACTGTTCTACCTGCAGCCGGCCGAGCTGCTCAAGGTCAGCCTGCCGATGATGGTGGCCTGGTACCTGCACCGCATGCCGCTGCCGCCGCGCTTCTCCACGGTGATGGTCAGCGCGGTGATCATCGGCGTGCCGACCGGCCTGGTGATGCTGCAACCGGACTTCGGCACCGGTGTGCTGATTGCCGCCAGCGGCGCGTTCGTGCTGCTGCTGGCCGGCCTGCCGTGGTGGTGGGTGGGCGTGGCGGTGGGCGGCGTGGCCGCGGCCGCACCGGTGGCCTGGATCTGGTTGCTGCGGCCGTACCAGAAGGACCGCATCATGATGTTCCTGGACCCGGAAATGGACGCGCTCGGCGCGGGCTGGAACATCATCCAGTCCAAGATCGCGATCGGCTCGGGCGGGTTCGATGGCAAGGGCTGGGGTCAGGGCTCGCAGTCGCATCTGAACTTCATTCCCGAGCAGACCACCGACTTTGCGTTCTCGGTGCTCAGCGAGGAATTCGGCTGGATCGGCGTGGCCGTGGTGCTGGCGTTGTACCTGGTGGTGATCGGACGTTGCCTGTGGATCGCCTCGCAGTCGCGTGACTCCTATTCGCGCCTGCTGGCCGGCGCCACCGGCCTGGCGTTCTTCGTCTACGTGCTGGTCAACGGCGGGATGATCTCCGGCCTGCTGCCGGTGGTGGGCGTGCCGATGCCGCTGATCAGTTACGGCGGCACCTCGGCGGTGTCCCTGCTGGCCGGGTTCGGCCTGGTGATGGCCGCGCGCACGCATCAACCCGTGCATGGTGGCTACGGCTGAGAAAAAGCGGCGTATCGGCGCACCGTCGATACCCGCCCGGTAGGGGTAGGCTCAGGTCCGCGGCGGTGGTGCGTGCTACGGTCCTGCGCTTGCCTTCCGCCCGTCGTGTCGCCGTCTGCTGTGCGTCGCGTAATCCACAGGAGTCGTCCGCATGGTCGATCTACTGCAGCGCGCACGCGCCGTCTTCCACTTCTTCCTGCGCACGCTGGACCTGCCGCTGCTGGTGGCGTTGTCGCTGTTGATGCTGGCCAGCCTGGCAGTGCTGCACAGCGTAGACGGGCCGGTGCAGGCGCAGGCCGTGCGCTATGCCGCCGGGCTCGGCGCGATGTGGGGACTGTCGCGATTGCCGGTGCTGCAGCTGCGCGCCTGGTCGCCCTGGATCTACGCGGTGTCGCTGCTGCCGCTGCTGGCGGTGTATGTGATCGGCACCGGCAAATACGGGCAGCGCTGGTTGAACCTGGGCGTGTTCTACCTGCAGCCTTCCGAGCTGCTCAAGCTGAGCCTGCCGATGATGATGGCCTGGTACCTGCAGCGGCAATCGCTGCCGCCGCGGCCGCGCGTGGTGCTGATGGCAGCGCTGTTGATCGGGGTGCCGGCGGTGCTGATCCTGATGCAGCCCAACCTGGGCACCGCCACCCTGGTCACCGCCAGCGGCATGTTCGCGCTGCTGCTCGCCGGCCTGCACTGGGGCTGGGTGGCGTTGGCGCTGGGCGGGATTTCGCTGGCCGCGCCCCTGGCCTGGTTCGGGCTGCTGCGGCAATACCAGAAGGACCGCGTGCTGACCTTCCTGTATCCGGAGAACGATCCGCTCGGCACCGGCTGGAACATCATCCAGTCGCGCATCGCGATCGGGTCCGGTGGCATGCATGGCAAAGGCTGGGGGCAGGGCACCCAGGCCACGCTGGATTTCCTGCCCGAATACACCACCGACTTCGCCTTCTCGGTATTGGCCGAGGAGTTCGGTTGGGTCGGCGTGGTTACGGTGCTGGCCCTGTTCCTGTTCGTGATCGGGCGCTGCCTGTGGATCGCCGCGCAGTCGCGCTGCAGTTACTCGCGGTTGCTGGCCGGCACCACCGGCCTGGTGTTCTTCGTCTATGTACTGGTCAATGGCGGGATGATCTCCGGTCTGTTGCCGGTAGTGGGCGTGCCGATGCCGTTGATCAGCTATGGCGGCACCTCGGCGGTGAGTCTATTGGCCGGGTTCGGATTAGTGATGGCCGTCCGTGGACGTCATCCAATTCACGGTCGATAACGGTCGATTGCGTCATCTCCCATCCAGTTTGGTGGAGGTGTCGTCAACAAAATGACCAAAAAGTGAGAAGTGGCGCACAGATATGAAGCGACTTGATCCTGATCAATGGACTTGTCGTAAACGCCCTGCACAATGGCGGCCCGCCAGCAGAGGTGTGTCGAGCCAAGCGATGCATCTGGGGAGCTTGGCGGGGAGTAGTTGACCTGACGGGTACACGGGGCGAGGCGCGCGCTGGGGAGTTGCGCGCCGCGCCAGTACCGACCTGGTCGGTTTGCCGGTTGCGTCCATGGGGATGGGGACGCAACCGGCCAACCTTATGTACCTTCGGTGCATAAGGTTGCCGGTTGCCCACGCATTCCAATTTCAGCACCTGTGGCGCAGAAGATCCACGCATTCCACCTTAGCCCGCGCCTGTCGGCGCGCCCCTTCAACAAGAAGGGGCTGTTGCTCCAGACAGCGGCAGGGGTTCTGCAACTGAATGGGGAGTGCGATGGGTGTCGATATGCACGCGGTGTTAATGATTGCTGCGGATTGACGGCAATCCGTTGTGATTCATGGTGTTAGGGGTTTTAATTCATCCATGACCTGCTAACCTGCCGCGATGATTCGACGCACTCTGGCCTGCATGCTCACGCTCGGTTTGGTCGCTTGCGCGACCCAGCCGCCATCCCCTTCACCGTCGCCGCAGGCCTCGGGCGCGCCGAACAAACCGGCACCGGCCCACAAGGGCCCGGCCGAAGCCGCGCCGGAAGCCGCTGCCGTCACCGCCGCACCGGTCGACCTGACCCCGGTTCCGTTCGAGGTGGCACGTGCCAACTTCGTACGCGATACCGCCGCCCGCTATGGCATCCCCGCCGCGCAGATCGAGGCCACCCTGGCCCAGGCGCAGGTGCGTGATCCGATCATCGCGGCAATGTCGCGTCCGGCCGAGCGGGTCAAACCGTGGAACGAGTACCGGCCGATGTTCATCAGCCAGGCGCGGATCGACGGTGGCCGTAAATTCCTTGCCCAGCACCGCGATGAACTGATGCGCGTGCAGGCACGCACCGGTGTGCCGGCCGAAGTGATCGTGGCGATCATCGGCGTGGAAACCAGTTATGGCGGCAACACCGGCAGCTACCGTGTGCTGGATGCGCTGTACACGCTGGCCTTCAAATACCCGCGCAGTGGCGACCCGGCCAAGCTGGAACGCGAAGTCCGCCGCGAGCTCTACTTCCGCGACGAACTGGCGCGCCTGTTCGCGCTGACCCGCGATGAGAAGCTGGACATCACCGCGATCAAGGGCAGCTATGCCGGCGCGATGGGCATGGGCCAGTTCATGCCGTCCAGCTATCTGGACTACGCGGTGGATGGCAACGGCGATGGTCGCCGCGACCTGTTCAACAGCTACGACGACGTGTTCTCCTCGATCGCCAATTACTTCGTCAAGAAGGGCGGTTGGGTGCGCGGTGGTCCGGTTGCCGTACCGGCCACGCTGGCCGCAGGCCGTGCACCGTTCGACCCGACTGACTGGACCCCGAGCTGGAGCCTGTCCGAGCTGGCCACGCGCGGCTATCAGCCCAGCGCGCCCGTGCCGGCAGGCCTGACCGCCACGCCGATCACGCTGGAAGCCAGCAACGGCAAACAGTACTGGCTGGGCTTCCAGAATTACTACGCGATCACCCGTTACAACCTCTCGAAGATGTACGCGATGGCCGTATACCAGTTGTCCCAGGCCATCGCCGGACAGGAGCTGCCGCCGGCATGAACGCACCCGCACGCTGCAGAGGGCTGATCATCGGTCTGCTGGTCCTGGCGCTGGCCGCCTGCAGCAGTGCGCCGAACAAAGCGGGTACCAGTGGTTCGCACGGCGGCAAGCCGGGCGGCACCCTGGTGCAGGGCAAGGGCGGCCGCCCCGGGCATTGCCCGGAGGGCTCGCCGTATGCGGCCGCCAGCGAAGACCTGTCCACCCGTGGCAACTACCGCGCCGGTGGCCTGTACAAGCCCGGGGTCAACGACAGCACGCCCAGCTACGTGCCCAACGTGGACTGCATCCCCGAGCCGGACGTGGTGGACCTGCCGCGGTCGGCGGTCGGCAACAAGTCGCCCTACGTGGTGCTGGGCAAGCAGTACGCGGTGATGGACCAGGTCAAGGGCTACGCCGAGAAGGGCACTGCGTCCTACTACGGCGCCAAGTTCCATGGCCGGCTGACCTCCAACCGCGAGGTGTATGACATGTACGCCTTCACCGCCGCGCACAAGACCCTGCCGCTGCCGAGCTTCGCGCGGGTGACCAACCTGGACAACGGCGAGTCGGTGATCGTGCGGGTCAACGATCGTGGCCCGTTCCACGATGGTCGCGTGATCGATCTGAGCTACGCCGCGGCCGTGCGGCTGGGCATCACCCAGCGCGGCACCGGCAATGTGGAAGTGCGCGCGCTGGTGCCCGGCGAGGACAACCTGCTGGCCAACAAGCCGTCGCGCCGCGAGCGCCGCGCCGCAGCCGCCACCAGCGTGGCCACCACCGCCGCACCCCGCGGTGCCAGCGACATGGACCGGCTGGTCGGCAAGCTGCCGCCCGCGCCGGCCGCCACCCAGGCCGCCAACCTCAACGATGCCCCGGTGACGGTCAGCGCGCTGCCGGCAGCGACCGCCGTGGCCGTTGCGCCGCGTCCCGCGCCGCGGCCGGCCCCGACGCCCAGCACCACACCGGCGGCCACCCCCAGCCTGCCGCAGCAGGTGGGCAATGTGCTGCTGCAGGTGGCCAGCTTCGCCAGCCGCGACAATGCCACCCGCGCGCTGGGCCAGCTGTCGTCGGCCGGCATCGTGGGGGCCAGCATCAGCGATATCGTCAGTGGCGGGCGCACCCTGTGGCGCCTGCGTGTACCGGCCGCCGACCATGCCAGCGCGTCGGAACTTGCCGGCCGTATCGTGGGTCTGGGATTTGGCTCGCCGCAGATCGTGAAGGAATGACCTTCACGCCCGCCCGGCGGCCGCCCACGCGTGCCGCCGTCGCATGGGCCTACAATGGCTCTCTCCCTCTTTCCCCCCTTGGCGCCCTCCAGGAGCTTGCTGTCCGATGAAATTCCGCTTTGCCGCTGCTGCCATGGCCACGACCCTGTTCGTGGGCATGGTCTCCGCCCAGACCCCCACGCCGACCCCGGCGCCGGCACCTGCTCCTGCCGCCGCCCCGGCCACTGTTGCCACCCCGCCGGCGCCCAAGCCGAGCGTTTCCAAAGCCTGGATCCTGATGGACTACGCCACCGGCCAGGTGCTGGCAGGTGAAAACATCAACCAGACCCTGGCCCCGGCCAGCATCACCAAGGTGATGACGTCCTATGTCGTGGCCGCCGAGGTCAAGAACGGCAAGGTACGCCCGGACGACCAGGTGATGATGAGCGAACGCGCCTGGCGCGAAGGCGGCGCCGGCACCGACGGCAGCTACAGCGGCTTCCCGGTCAACCAGACGGCACGTCTGGAAGACATGGAAAAGGGCATGGCGATCCAGTCCGGCAACGATGCCGCGATCGCACTGGCCGAGCACGTGGCCGGCAGCGAAGAAGCGTTCGCGGCGCTGATGAACAGCTACGCGGCCAAGATCGGCATGAAGGATTCGCACTTCGTCAACGCGCACGGTCTGAGCGCGCCGGGCCACCACACCACGGCATACGATCTGGCGCTGCTGGGCCGTGCGATGGTGCGCGATTACCCGGAAACCTACGCCTACAACAAGGTGAAAGAGTTCACCGTGGGCAACATCAAGCAGCCCAACCGCAACCAGCTGCTGTGGCGCGACCAGAGCGTGGACGGGATCAAGACCGGTCACACGTCTGAGGCCGGCTACTGCCTGATGAGTTCGGCACAGCGCGGCGACCAGCGTCTGATCGCGGTGGTGCTGGGCGGCAGTTCGGAAAAGCAGCGCGCCGATGACAGCATGGCGCTGTTGAACTGGGGCTTCCGCTTCTTTGAAACCCACCGGATGTACGAGCCGGGCAAGGTGGTGGCCGAGCACAAGGTGTGGAAGGGCAAGGCGGACAACCTGCAGTTGGGCGTGGCCCAGCCGCTGCTGGTAAGCGTGCCGCGCGGCCGTTACAACGATCTGAAGCCGAGCATCGATGTACCCAAGACGCTGGAAGCGCCGTTCACGGCCGGCCAGTCGGTGGGTACGCTGAAGGTGATGCTGGATGGCAAGGTGGTAGCCCAGGCCCCGCTGGTGGCGGTGGCTGCAGTTGAAGAGGCCGGCTTCTTCAAGCGCCTGTGGGACAGCTTCTGGATGTGGTGGGAATCGGAATAATTCCGCTTCGATCTGGATCAAAGAAAAAGCCGGCGCACGCCGGCTTTTTCGTTGGGAATTGCTTCAACTTCAACTTCAAGAGCAAAAGCGCTATTGCTCGATTGCGTGCGTGGGCGAGGGTATCGGGTAGCCAGGGGCAAGACACGCCGTGAACCCATCCATGGGGGCTCGGCGACGGCATCCATGCCGTCGACGGTCTTGCCCCTGGCTACCCGACACCCTCTCTACGGATTCTCGCGTGCCTTGGCAAATGCCGAAGCCGAAGCCGAAGTCGAGCCAAGTCAAAGCCGAAGCCGAAGCCGAAGCCGAGTCAAAGCAAGCGCCGAAGCTGGTGCAGTGAGTTCAAGCATTGCTGAGGTGTGCAGGTGCGGCTGCCCTTACTCACCGCCATCGCATGAACTTCGATGGAGGGGGGCGGGTATGCCCAGGCCGGGACTGTTCACAACATGGATGTTGTGAACAAGCCCCCATGGATGGGTTCACGGCGTGTCCTGGCCTGGGCATACCCGTCCCCCTCCTGCCAGGAGCAATCAGGCGCTGATTTGGCTTTTGACGTCAGCGCCTCAAAGCGACCGACTGATGGTGAAGCTGCCGAAGACCGGCGCCTCGCGCTGGCCGTCGAATTCGCGGGTGCTGTGGTAGCGGGCCACGGCGAACTTCCAGCGGCCGCGCATCACCGCCAGACCGTAGCCGGCCTGGCCGACCACGTGGCGCTTGTCCACGCTGTGGCTGTTGCGGAATGTATTGCCGTCCAGCGTGATATCGCGGATCACCCAGGATGCGTCCGTCGTGGCGAACAGATGCCAGGACCAGCCGCTCGGCCGACCCCCGCGCGTCGGCGCCGTGTTCTCACCGGCCGGGCGCAACGGCGTGCTCCCGAAATCATCCGGCAGCTTCCAGCCGAAACGCACCTCACCGCCTGCGTTCGCGTGCGTGGCCAGATTGCCCACCGCACCGCCGTAGTGACTGATCGCATCCCAGCCCCAACCGCCGGCGTTGACGCTCGCATCGGCCGGCCAGCGGCGCATGCGCTCGTGCGTCAGCATGAACACCGGCTCGTTGCGCAGCTGGTTGTCCCAGCCCTGGAATTTCTCATCGCCCAGCACGCTGTGCACCGCATTCTGCACCTGCTTGCCCTGCGCCCACGGCCCCACCACGCCCAGCGCCAGCTGCGTCGTCTGCAGGTGGTCGCCACGGCGCGCGTTGTAGCCGAAGCTCGCGATCAGCACCCCCGCGTAGGGCCGGTCATCCTCGATCAGATCCTTCCGGGTGAAATCCGTGGGCGTGAAGATCCCCTGCGCCACGCTGAAGATCATGTTCTGCTGCTCGAACTCGCCCGGATGCAGCCGCTCCAGCCGCCGGTTCACCCAGCGTGCCAGCCTGGGCAGGCACGGGTCGTCGGTGTAATCGACCAGGTTTGGCGACACCAGGGTGATCTGCGCCCCGTTGGTATAGCCCTGGTCCTGGTCCTTGCCGCCGAACAGGTCGTTGTCCACCCGGAAATTCACCTGCGGCGGATGGTCGCGCATCGAATCGGGGCCGCATTGGGCGGCTGCGTGTACCACAGGGGCGGCAAGCGCCAGGACACCGGCGAGCGCGGCCGGCAACGCGAAAGGCTTCAACTGCATGGGATTCCCGCTCAGGGTTTGCTCAGTTTTAATCCGATGCAGGGTAGTCAGCGCGTGATGCGCTGAACAGGCCTGCGCACGCACTGGAGCGTTTTGCTGGTGAAGCCCGATTTTCACGTAGCGTTTGGCGCAGGTATGGGCACGATCATGCAGCGCTTGGGTTCGGCCGCGACCGTCCCCATAATCGCGTCTATGGAGATCTCGTCTGACAACCCCGACCACGGCTTCCAGTTCCCCGGCCAGTTTGAACTCAGCGCCATGGGCGCAGCCGGCCAGGAACTCGAACGCGAATTGCCGCGCCTGCTTGAGCAGGCCGGCGTCGAAGTACTGACCGAGCAGGTCAGCTGGAAACACTCGTCCAACGGCAAGTATGTGTCGGTGCGGCTGGTGTTCAAGGCTGACAACCGCGAGCAGTACGATGCCGCGCATGCTGCCCTGCGCGACCACCCGGAAGTGAAGTGGACGCTGTAGGCGCCTGCGACACCGTGGCCAGCCCGGGCGCCCGCCCGGCCCGGCCGGCCATCGTGCGCGACCTCGGTCGCCAGCCGTATGCGCCGGTCTGGCATGCCATGCAGCGTTTCACCGATGCGCGCGATGACGCCACCGCCGATGAGCTGTGGGTGGTCGAGCACGATCCGGTGTTCACCCTGGGCCAGGCCGGCAAGGACGAACACGTGCTTGCCCCCGGCGACATCCCGGTGCTGCACGTGGACCGCGGCGGCCAGGTCACCTACCACGGCCCCGGCCAGCTGGTGATCTACCCGCTGCTGCAGCTGCGCCGGCTCGGGATCGGGGTGCGCGATTACGTGTGCCGGATCGAGCAGGCCCTGATCGACACGCTGGACGAATGGAATATCGGCGCTGAACGCCTGGATGGCGCGCCGGGTGTCTATGTGGGCGGGGCCAAGGTGGCCGCGCTGGGCATCCGGGTCCGCCGCGGCTGCACGTTCCATGGCCTGGCCTTCAATGTGGCCATGGACCTGGAGCCGTTCCACCGCATCAACCCCTGTGGCTACCAAGGGCTGCAGGTGACCTCGGTGGTAGACTTGGGGGGACCGTCCGGCATGGCGGCCGTCAAGCCGGTACTGCTGGGCCATCTGGCCCGCCAGTTCGGCCTGGACCTCCAGCCTGCTTCCGAATTGCCCGATCTGACAGACGCGGCCTGAACGCCGCCGACCAAGGCCATGACTGAAACCACCGCTCGCCTCATTCCCCTGCAGATCGTGCAGGGCGACACGCCGTCCGTTGCGCCGTTGCAGACGGGCGTCAAACAGCTGGGCGGTGACAAGATCGGCCGCTCGCCGGTGCAGTTCGCCGACGCGCCGGTACTGCGCAAGCCGTCGTGGATCCGGGTCCGGATTCCCTCGGGCAACGCGGTGCAGACGCTGAAGGCCAAGCTGCGCGAAAACCGTCTGGTGACGGTCTGCGAAGAGGCCAGCTGCCCGAACATCCATGAGTGCTTCAGCCATGGCACCGCCACCTTCATGATCCTGGGCGAGGTCTGCACGCGGCGCTGTTCGTTCTGCGACGTGGCACATGGCCGGCCCAAGCCGCCCGATGCCAACGAGCCGGCCAGCCTGGCGCAGACGGTGGCCGACATGGGCCTGAAGTACGTGGTGGTGACCAGCGTGGACCGCGACGACCTGCGTGACGGCGGTGCCCAGCACTTTGCCGACTGCATCGGTGCGATCCGGGCCACGTCGCCGAACACGCGGATCGAGGTGCTGACCCCGGACTTCCGTGGCAAGGGCCGCATGGAGCGCGCGCTGGACATCCTGGCGACGAATCCGCCGGATGTGTTCAACCACAACATCGAGACCGTGCCGGACCTGTACCGCAATGTGCGTCCGGGTGCGGATTACCAGTGGTCGCTGACCCTGCTGAAGAACTTCAAGGCGCAGCATCCGTCGATCGCGACCAAGTCCGGGATCATGCTGGGCCTGGGCGAGGAGATGGACCAGGTGCGCGCGACGATGCGCGACCTGCGTGCCCACGACGTGGACATGATCACCATCGGCCAGTACCTGCAGCCGACGCCGCACCACCATCCGGTGCTGCGCTACTGGACGCCGGAGGACTACAAGGCGCTGGAGGTCTACGGTTACGAGCTGGGCTTCAGCCACGTCGCCTCGGGCCCGATGGTGCGCTCGTCCTACCACGCCGACGTCCAGGCCAAGGGCGCAGGGGTGGCGTAAGCGCACCCGCGCTTCGCCTCCTTCCCCATGCCCGGCGCCGGTCGGCGCGCCCCCTGCGGACGCGCCGCGGTAGTGCCGGCCGCTGGCCGGCAACCCGGCAAACCCCAACGCGGGCGATCCCCCATTCCCTGAACCGCTCCCCCCATCAACGGGCGGTGGCGTGTCCTCGTGGCTGCACATTCACAATTTGCTACAGGGCCCCGTTTACGCTGGAAATACGCGTTGCGCCGGGGTGGATGACAAACCCCGCAACTTTCGGCACTGTCGTGTGGTCTGATCCGCACGCAGTCTCCCCCTTGGCAAGGTGCCATGAGCAAGTCGATGAAATTCAAAGCCCCCGCATTTCTGATGGCCCTGGCGCTGACCGCGCCGCTGGCACTGGCCGCGTATGCCGATTCGCCGGCATTGCCGTCGGCGGCGACCGCCGACCAGGTCACCACCTCCAAGCTCGTCTACGGACTGCTCTCGGACAGCCGCTACGCCTACCGGCCGCGCGCGTTGGATGCGGCCACCTCCAAGGACGTGTTCAAGCGCTATCTGGAAACCCTGGATGGCAGCAAGCAGTTCTTCACCCAGGCCGACATCACCCGGTTTGCGCCGTTCGAGGCCAATATCGCCACGGCCATCCGCGGCGGTGAGCTGGAGCCGGCGTTCCAGGTGTTCGCGGTGTACAAGCAGCGGGTGGGGGAGCGCATCGGCTATGCGCGCAAGCTGCTCAAGCAGGACTTCGATTTCAGCACCGACGACAAGTTCGAGTACGACCGCAAGGACGTGCCGTGGGCGGCCAGCAATGCCGAACTGGATGACCTGTGGCGCAAGTCGGTCAAGAACGACTGGCTGCGGCTGAAGCTGGCCGGCAAGCCGCCGGCCGAGATCCGCAAGACGCTGGACAAGCGCTACGCGACGCTGGAAAAGTCGGTCAATGAGTTGAAGGGCGAGGACGTGTTCCAGTTCTTCCTCAATGCCTACACCAGCGCGGTGGACCCGCATACCGATTACTTCACCCCGCGTACCGCCGAGAACTTCAACCAGGCGATGTCGCTGTCGCTGGAAGGCATCGGCGCGCAGCTGCAGCGCCAGGACGACATGGTGGTGATCCGTGAGGTCATCGCCGGTGGTCCGGCCTCGGTCAATGGCACCCTCAAGCCGGGTGACCGCATCGTCGGCGTCGGCCAGGGCAAGTCCGGTCCGATCGAGGACGTGATCGGCTGGCGCATCGATGACGTGGTGGCCAAGATCCGTGGCAAGAAGGACACCCAGGTGCGCCTGGAGTTCATTCCGGCCGAGGAAGGCGTGGACGGCAAGCACCACACGCTGGTGCTGACCCGGCAGAAGGTGCGCCTGGCCGAACAGGCCGCCAAGGGCGAGACCCTGACCATTCCGGCCAAGGACGGGGAACCGGCGCGCAAGGTCGGCGTGATCAAGCTGCCAACCTTCTACCAGGACTTCGAAGGCCGCCGCCGCAACGCCACCGACTACGCCTCGGCGACCCGCGACGTGGCCAAGCTGCTGGCCGGTTTCAAGACCGACAAGCTGGACGGCGTGGTGCTGGACCTGCGCAACAACGGCGGTGGTTCGCTGGATGAGGCGATCGAGCTGACCGGGCTGTTCATCGAACAGGGCCCGGTGGTGCAGGTGCGCGAATCCGGCGGCCGCGTCACCGTCAACAGCGACCGCAGTGAAGCGGTAGCCTGGGACGGCCCGCTCGCAGTGCTGATCAACCGCGGCTCGGCCTCGGCGTCGGAGATCTTCGCCGGTGCCATCCAGGACTACGGCCGTGGCCTGGTGATCGGTGAGACCACCTTCGGCAAGGGCACCGTGCAGAACATCGTCGACCTGGACCGCTGGCCGTCCGGTGAGGCCCAGCGCTTCGGCCAGGTCAAACTGACCATCGCGCAGTTCTTCCGCGTCAGCGGCAGCAGCACCCAGCACAAGGGCGTGGTGCCCGACCTGGCCTTCCCGGCCAGCGTGGATGCCAGCGAGTACGGCGAAAGCACCTACGACAATGCCCTGCCGTGGACCCGCATCGCGGCCGTGCCGCACACCCAGTACGGCAACTTCGGCCCGCTGCTGCCCAAGCTCGAAACCCGTCATGCAACGCGTATTGCCGCTGACAAGGAATTCCAGTGGTGGAACGAGGACGTGCAGCAGTTCCGCGCCGAGAAGGCCAAGAAGTACATCTCGCTCAACGAGGCCGAGCGCCGCACCGAGCGTGAGAAGCAGGACAAGCAGCGCACCGACCGCCAGGCCATCCGCAAGGAACTGGGGCTGGATCTGGACCCGTTGGCCGATGACAGCAACGATGACGGACTGACCGGCAACGAGCGCGACATCGTCAAGGATGCCGCACGCGAGAAGGCCGCCGAGAAGCGTCCGGACCCGCTGCTGCGCGAGTCGGCCTCGATCCTGGCCGATGCGGTGAACCTGCTGGAAACCGACCGCCCGCTGTCGGCGCAGGTGCTGCCGCAGTCCACCGCGGTGGGCCGTTGGGCCGACTGAAGGGTTAGGCCGGGCCTGTTTGGCTCGGTGCCGGGTGAACACCAGAACAACGAAGGGCCGGCCACTGTGCCGGCCCTTCGCGTTTAAACCTGGCGCATACGCGGGCAGGACTATGCTGGGTCGAGTCTGTTTTCGCAGGAGCGCCTATGCGGCCGTACCTCGCAATCCCGGCAGGCCTGCTGGCCGTGTCGGTCCTTACCGGCTGTGGCGGCCGTGCCGCCGACAGCACCCTGATCCGCGAGTCGTTCGATTCCGGTGACACCTATTCGCGCAGTGTGCCCGGGGCCCCGGGCCAGGCCTGCGAAGCCGCACGCCGCACCCTGCTCAGCCAGGGCTATGCGATCGCCCGTGCCGACACCGATGCGGTGGAAGGCAACAAGAACTTCCAACCGCGCGACGATGAACACGAACAGCTGGTGCTGCGCATTTCCTGCGCGGCACGCGGCGAGCAGGCGCTGGTGTTCGTCAGCGCGGTGCAGGACCGCTATGCGCTGAAGAAGAGCCCGACCTCGGCCAGCGTCGGTGTGGGTGCGCTCGGCTCGGTGTCGCTGCCGTTCGGCAGCAATGACGATTCGCTGGTGAAGGTGGCCAGCAGCACCGTGCAGGATGCCGGCTTCTATCGCCGCTTCTTCGAACGCCTGCAGCAGTACCTGCCAGCGGCGGCGGCAACGCCAACGCCAACGCCAACGCCAACGCCGAAGCCGCCGGAGCCGGTGCCTGCACCGCCGCCGGCCGCAGCGCCCGACCCGGCACCGGTGCCGGTGGTGGATACGCCGGCCCCGGTGAACTGAGCGGGCGCGCAGGGTGCGGCGACGCGGTGCAGCGGGAAGGCGACGCAGGGCGCTGCGCACGGCGCTGGCGCTGGTAGCGGTGCTGGCCGCCACGGCGACGGCGGCCACTCCATCTGCATCCTGTACCGCACAGCTGCTGCAGGAACTCGGCTGGCGCTTTGAAGAGGCGGCGGTGGCGGCCCCAGTGGTGCACGGCGGGGCGGTCTGTGAGCGCGCGGATCTGCAGCAGGCGCAGGCGGCCGGCGATCTGCGCGTGCAGCTGCCGCAAGCGTGGAGCGCCGGGCAACGCGAGGCGTATCTGCCGCAGTTGTTTGATCATCCGGCGACGGTGTGCGCCTACGCGTTCAAACTGGGCGAGGCGACCCGTCGTGCCACCACGCAGCTGCAGGACAATCCGGGCTTTCGCTTTTCGGCGCTGCAGCTGGGCTGGATCGGGTTCGGTGCACGCGGCGCGCAGGCGCAGGGCTGGCAGCGCTTCCGCAGCCTCGGCCGGGGTTACCAGCCGGCGGCCAGCAACAGCAGCGCGCTGCAGCACTTCTACGATGGCCGGGTGCGCGCGGAGTGCGGGGTGGGGCGGCAGGTGGCGCAGTTGGCCACGCAGCGCGAGCTGTATGGCGATGCCGCGTTCGATGCCGCGTTCACGCCGGGCGAGTTGTCGATCGGCACGTTCCTGACCCTGCACCAGACCGACAGCATCCTGCTGGGCCGCCATGCCGGTACGTTCCTGGCCGATGGCAAGGCGCGGCAGACCGCACAGCGTGGCCGGCAGGCGTTTGTGGGCGTGCCGGGTTTCATCGAACACGTGTTCGACCGCAGCTACCTGGATGACATCAACAACCAGGCCGAGAACTTCGTGGTGGTCGATGTCAGCGATGCCGCCGCCAACGCGCTGCGCGAGCACCAGGGCTTTGCCCACTACGATGCGGTGAACCGGCAGATCTGGGCGCTGGCCCGGCAGATGCCGGGGCCGGGCCCACGGCGCTTCGAGCGGCTGCTGGTGGAGCGCGATCCACTGCTGCGGCGGGAGGTGCCGGCCGCGCAGCAGCCGCTGCTGGCTGAACTGGATGCGCTGCTGGACGATCCGTTCTACCGGGGGTTCGTGATTTATGTGCATCCTCGCGGTATACGTCCTGTCGGATATCACATCGCACGCCTGCTCGACCGCAATCCGCGTACGCCGTTTGCCTTCGAACTGGGCCTGCACACTCTGCATACCACGCTGTATCGGCGCTGGATCGACGCACGCCTTCGCCAGTGCGATTCCCCGCCGTCAGCATCCCCGCAACACAACTCGCAAGCTGGAAGGTGATAGATGGACATTGCAATGATCGGGCTGGGCCGGATGGGCGCCAACATGGCCGAGCGGCTGCACCGCGGTGGGCACCGGGTGATCGGGGTGGATCCGGGTGAGGCGGCGCGCAGCGCGGCGGCGGCGCGTGGTTTCGAGGTGACGGCTTCGGTGGCCGAGGCGCTGGCGTCGTTGTCGGTGCCGCGGGTGGTGTGGCTGATGGTGCCGGCCGGGGAGGTGGTGGACCAGACGCTGGCATCGCTGGCGCCGCACCTGTCCGAAGGCGATGTGGTGATCGATGGTGGCAATTCGTACTACAAGGATTCGATGCGGCGTGCGCAGCAGCTGCAGGCCGATGAGGTGACCTACATCGACTGCGGTACCAGCGGTGGGGTGTGGGGGTTGCAGGAGGGCTACAGTCTGATGATCGGCGGCGATGCGGCGGCGGTGGCGCGCATTGATGCGATCTTCCGCACGCTGGCGCCGGGCGAGGACCGGGGCTGGGCACATGTGGGGCCGGCCGGTGCGGGGCATTTCTGCAAGATGGTGCACAACGGGATCGAGTACGGAATGATGCAGGCGTACGCGGAGGGCTTTGCGTTGATGCAGCACAAGACGGAATTCAATCTGGATCTGGCGCAGGTGGCCAAGGCGTGGCAGCACGGGAGTGTGGTGCGTTCGTGGCTGTTGGATCTGAGCGCGGATGCGCTGGGTCGCAATCCGCAGCTGGAGGGGATTGCACCGTTCGTGGAGGATTCGGGCGAGGGGCGGTGGACGGTGGCCGAGGCGATCGATCTGGATGTGGCGGCGCCGGTGATCACGCTGTCGCTGTTGGAGCGGTTGCGCTCGCGCGAGAAGAATTCGTTCAGTGACCGTCTGTTGGCGGCGATGCGCAATGAGTTTGGTGGGCATGCGATCAAGAGCAGCTGAGGCTCTATCGTTTAAGCAACGGCAACGGCAACGGCAACGGCAACAGCCGGCGTGTTGCTGTTATGGGCGGGGAGGGCGTCGGGCCACCCTGCCCAGGACACGCCGTGAACCCGTCCGTGGGGGCTTGTTGGCAACATCCATGTTGCCAACAGTCCTGGGCAGGGTGGCCCGACGCCCTCCCTCAAGGATGGCCAGTACCGGTGGGGTAGAGCCACGCCATGCGTGGCTACGCAGCAACGATCGGATATCGCCACGCCATGCGTGGCTACGCAGCAACGATCGGGTATCGCCACGCCATGCGTGGCTGCTTTTCAGGACAACGCGATGCGTTGTCCGCGTTGCGCGCTTTGCCTGCCGGCGTCCAGCAGGCGCATGACCTGCAGGGCCTGTTCGGTGCTGACCGGCGGCGCGCCCTGGTCGAGGATGGCATCGCGGAACTGGGCGTAGAACTGCCGGTAATCCCCCGGCAGGTTGTCCACGCTGCTGCGGTGGCTGCGGCCTTCGCTGTCGATGATCACGTGCTGGCCGTGCTGCGGGTCCAGGCCCCAACCCGGTGCGCCGGGGGCGGTGCCGTGGCGGAGCTGGTCTTCCTGTACGTCGCGGCCTTCCTTGAGGTAGCTGCCTTGGCTGCCGTGCACGGCGAAGCGGGGCGCGGAGGCGGCGACGAGTGAGCCGGCGTGCACGATGGCGCGGTGGTGGGGGTAGTGGAGTACGGCGTGGAAGTAGTCGTCGCTGCGCGCGTGATCGCGCTGGGCCATCAGGTCGGCGGTGATGGCCTGGGGCCAGCCGAACAATTGCAGCATCTGGTCGAGCAGGTGGGGGCCCAGGTCCATCCAGAGTCCGGCACCGGGCACGTCGCTTTCGCGCCAGCGTTCGCGTACGTCGGGGCGGTAGCGGTCGAAGTGCGAGTGGCATTCGGCGATGCGGCCGAGCCGGCCTTCAACGAGCAAGCGGCGCAGGGTGAGGAAGTCGGCATCGAAGCGACGGTTCTGGAACACGCAGACCACGCGCTCGGCAGCGTGCGCGGCGGCGATCACGGCTTCGGCTTCGGCGGCGTCCAGGGTGAAGGGTTTGTCGACCAGCACGTGTTTTCCCGCGCGCAACGCGGAAATGGCCAGGGGCGCATGGGCATCGTTCGGGGTGGCGATGACCACTGCATCGATGGCCGGGTCATCCAGCAGCTGCTGCGGGTCGGTGGCGATGCGCACGTCGGTGAAGCTGCGCAGCAGGCGGTCGCGTTGCGAGCTGACGATGCTGTGCAGGGCCAGGCCCGGGGTGTGCTGGATCAGCGGGGCGTGGAAGACGCTGCCGGCCAGCCCATAGCCGATCAATCCAAGCTGCAGTTGGGCGCGCATGGCATGCTCCGCGAAAACAACGGGAAAGACAGCGTAACGGCTGCGCGGCGTGGGCGCGAACATGAACCGTTGTGCAGGTACCTGAGTGGTTCACGGCAACGTGATGTGGCGGCGACGTGTCCACAACGGCCGGCCCGCGACACTGGGGCCACAACCGCAAAGGAGCGTGTGAACATGACCAACACTACCCGTAATCTGCTTGCTGCGTCGCTGGCCCTTGGCATGCTGGTGGGCACCTCGTCGGTGATGGCCAAGACGCCGCCGAAGAGTACCGAAGCCACGCCGATGACCCATGCCGACACGCATGAATCGGCCGAGCCGGTGACCGACAGCTGGATCACCACCAAGGTCAAGACCGATCTGCTGACCAGCAAGAACGTACCGGGCACCGAGGTGAAGGTGGAGACCGTCAACGGCGTGGTGACGCTGACCGGTGCGGTGGCCAGCCAGGCCGAGCATGACAAGGCGGTCCGCGTGACCGAGGGCATCAAGGGCGTCAAGCGCGTGGATGCCACGGGCCTGAAGGTGGCCGCCAGCGCCAAGCGCTGAAGCCAGCACATTTCCATCCCCTGGGGCGCGCCGTCTGGCGCGCCTTTTTTAATGATTCAGAAAACAGAACGGGCTGCGTATTCAGATTTGGGCTAGGTTATATTGATCGCTTCGCCATCGCTGGCCAGGCGTCCATCGCGTCCCGAGGCAGGGGAGCACCGCCGGCCACGGCAACGTGAGTTCAAGAGGGACTATGGCGCTGGTTTTCAGTGATGACATCTGGGATCGCTGGCGCTTGCCGGCGCTGGCACTGGCGGCGGCGGCGATCATCATCGTGCCGTGGCTGACGCTGCGCCAACTGTCCGACGACAACGTGGAGGCGATGCGCTGGGTGACCCACACCCAGGATGTCGGTGTGGCGGTGTACCAGCTGCAGGCCGATGTGCGCGACGTGGAATCGGCCGCGCTGACCATGTCCAAGGGCATCGATGCCCCCGGCCTGCGTGAGCGTTTGGCCCAGGCCAACGATATTCCCGGGCGTCTGCAGCGGCTGACCGAACTGACTCGCGACAACCCCGAGCAGCTGGTCCGGATCGGGCGCATCCAGTCGATGCTGGAGCGGCGCATGGACCTGGCCAAACAACTGGCCCGTTCCTCGCCGGACATCGATCAGCGTCAGCTGGTCCAGGACCTGACCACCCGCTACCCGATTCGTGGCTTGATCGAGGAACTGCAGGCCAATGAGGAAAACCTGCTGCGCGAGCGCAACGAAATATTTGCGCAGCAGCAGCGCCAGGGCGAACTGGTGTCGTGGTCGGCGTTGATGGTGCAGCTGGCGTTGCTCGGGCTAGTGCTGTGGCTGCTGCATCGCCAGATCGGCCATCGTGCGGTGGCCGAACGGGCCTCGCTGCGTTCGGCGGCGCGTGCGGCCTCGGTGCTGCATACGGTACGCGAGCCGATCGTACTGCTGGATCGTGATCTCAAGGTGCAGCTGCACAACCCGGCGTTCGCCGAGCTGTACGGGCTGGACGACAGCGATGAGGGTGAGATCCGCACGCTGGACAGCATCGGCAACGGGGCCTGGCACGATGCGGTAGTGCGCCAGCGCCTGATCGACGTGCTGCTGCGCGGCCGCGAACTGTGGGACTACGAACACGAACAACGCACCGCCGATGACCAGGTGCGCACCATGCTGATCAATGCCCGGCGCATGCCGCTGCCGGACAAGGATGACGAAGTGGTGCTGATGACGGTCAGCGACGTGACCGTGCAGCGTGCCGTGCAGCAGCGGGTCGAGGAATTGAACCGCCAGCTGGAGGGCAAGGTCGAGCAGGTGTCGGAGGTCAATCGCGAACTGGAAGCATTCAGCTATTCGGTCTCGCACGATCTGCGCGCGCCGCTGCGCCACGTGGCCGGCTTCTCCGACAAGCTCACCCGCCACCTGGGCGAGGAGGCCGACGAGAAGTCGCTGCACTACCTGGGGGTGATCTCAAACTCGGCACGGCGCATGGCCGCGCTGATCGACGACCTGCTGGTGTACTCGCGGCTTGGCCGCGCGGCGATGCGCATGCAGGCTGTGGACATGCAGTCGCTGGTTGCCGATACCCGCGCGATGCTGGATGCCAACGCGCAGAGCGAGGCCGAGGAAACCGGCGTTCAGCGTCAGGTCGAGTGGAAGATTGCACCGTTGCCGATCCTCGTCTCCGACGAAAACATGATGCGCCAGGTCTGGCTGAACCTGTTGGGCAACGCGATCAAGTATTCTTCCAACCGCGATCCGGCCCGGATCGAGGTCGATTACCAGCTGCAACCCGATGGCGGCCACCTGTTCACGGTCCGCGACAACGGCGCGGGCTTTGACATGGCCTACGCCGGCAAGCTGTTTGGTGTGTTCCAGCGACTGCACAAGGCCAGTGACTATCCCGGCACCGGGATCGGCCTGGCCAGCGTGCGTCGCGTGCTGACCCGCCACGGTGGCCGCATCTGGGCCGAGTCGGTGGTCGACGAGGGCGCCACCTTCCACTTCCTGCTTCCTCCTGCGCTCGACGCAATCAACAAGGGCTCTGCCGCATGACCGCACTTCGTACCATCCTCCTCGCCGAGGACAGCCCTGCCGACGCCGAGATGGCGGTTGACGCCCTCAAAGAGGCCCGTCTGGCCAACCCGATCGTGCACGTTGAAGACGGCGTGGAAGCGATGGACTACCTGCTGCGCCGTGGCGCCTTCGCCAATCGCGAAGAAGGCCTGCCGGCGGTGCTGCTGCTGGACATCAAAATGCCGCGCATGGACGGCCTGGAAGTGTTGCGTGAGATCCGCAACACCGAAGAGCTCAAGCGCCTGCCGGTGGTGATCCTGTCGTCCTCGCGCGAAGAAAGCGACCTGGCCCGCAGTTGGGACATGGGCGTGAACGCCTACGTGGTCAAGCCGGTGGACGTGGACCAGTTCTTCGGTGCCGTGCAGACCCTGGGCAAGTTCTGGGCCGTGATCAACCAGGCCCCGGAGTTCGAGTAAGCCCATGCCGCTGACCGGCCCATCCCTGGGAATGCTGCGCGTGCTACTGGTGGAGGACTCCCCGGAAGACGCCGAACTGATGTGCGAGCAGATGCTCGAATCCGGCCTCGAAGCCAGCTTCGAACGGGTCGAGAGCGCCGATGAACTGCGCGAGGCGCTGCTGCGTTTCGCACCGGACATCGTGCTGTCTGACCTGAGCATGCCGGGTTTTTCCGGCAACGAGGCGCTGCAGATCGTGCGCAACTGGCACCCCGATGTGCCCTTCATCTTCGTGTCCGGCACGATGGGTGAGGAAAACGCAGTTGCGGCTCTGCACCAGGGCGCCAACGACTACATCATCAAACACCAGCCGGCGCGCCTGCCCTCGGCGGTGGCGCGTGCGGTGCGCGAGGCACGCAGCGCGATCGACCGCCAGCGGGTGGAAGCCGAGCTGATGCGCGCGCAGCGGCTGGAAAGCCTGTCGCTGCTGGCCGCCGGGCTCAGCCACGACCTGCGCAATATCCTGCAGCCGCTGCTGATCATGCCGGACCTGCTCAAGGCGCGCACCGACGACCCGCAGCTGCACCACCTGGCCGATGTGATCGCCGAGTGCGGCCGGCGCGGCCACGAGATGGCCGAATCGATGCTGTCCTTCGTGCGCGGCTCGCGCAAGCCCAGTGAACAGATCTGCATCGCGCACCTGTTCGAAGGGGTCGAGCTGCTGCTGCGCAGCAACCTGCCGGACCGGGTCACCCTGCACCTGGACGTGGCCGATGACGGCCTGGCGGTGGACGCCAACTACACCGAGCTGCAGCAGGTGCTGTTGAACCTGTCGTTGAATGCGATCCAGGCGATGCCTTCCGGCGGCCGCCTGACCCTGCGCGCCGCGGCCGACGTGGACGGCCAGGGCGAGGACTGGCTGCGCATCTCGGTGACCGATGAAGGCACCGGCATGGACGCGGACACCTTGTCGCACCTGTTCAATCCGTTCTTCACCACCAAGGCCAACGGCACCGGCCTGGGGCTGATCTCGTGCAAGCGCATCGTCGAGGGCGCGCACGGCAGCATCCACGTCGACAGCACGCTGGGCGAGGGCACCCGTTTCGACCTGCTGCTGCCGATGCAGGAAGTGGCCGCCGACAGCGAAGCCATCGACCAGCCGATCGCCGCCGGTACCGGCCAGTCGATCCTGGTGGTCGACGGCGAGGCCACGCGGCTGTCGCTGCTGGGCAACGCGCTGTCCAGCCAGGGTTACCACCTGCAGCTGGCTTCCGACGGCGCTGCCGCGCTGCGCTGGATGCAGCAGGAAGCGATGCCGGCCCTGGTGATCGCCGATGCCGGCTCCAAGCTGCTCTCGGCCAGCCACCTGCTCGGCGAGATGGCCACGCTGGGCTATCGCGGCCCGGCGCTGGTGCTGGAAGAAGCCGACGTGACCGTGCCGCTGGCGGTGTTCCCGCCGATCATCAACGTGCACGTGCTGCGCAAGCCGCTGGAAATGCAGCAGGTGTTCCGCTCGGTGGCCGAGGCGCTGGAGACAGCTTGAAGCCTGTGCCGGCCGGCGGCCGGCACCTACTGCGTTCGAAACGGTAGTGCCGGCCGCTGGCCGGCAACCCCTGTAACACCGGGGATCGCGAGGAGCCGGCCAGCGGCCGGCACTACCCGGATTCGGCCTCCCAGGGGAAGCCGGGCAGGCTGGCCACGGCCTGCTCGAGTTTGTGCGACCAGCTGCCGTGGATCTGCGCGTACAGCGGGGAGTCGCCGGCCAGGCGCATGCGCTGGCTGATGCGCAGGTCGCCACGGCGGATCAGTACCAGGTCCACCGGCAGGCCCACCGACAGGTTGGAGCGGATGGTGGAGTCCAGCGACACGATCGCCGTGCGCGCGGCATCCTCCAGCCGGGTCTGCGGGCGCAGGATGCGGTCCAGGATCGGCTTGCCGTACTTGGACTCGCCGATCTGCAGAAACGGCGTTTCCGGCGAGGCGGCGATGGCATTGCCGAGTGGATAGATCATGTACAGCCCGGGCTGCTCGCCACCGATCTGGCCGCCCAGGATCAACGTGGCCTGGGTGTTGACCCCGTCGTGGCCATGCTCGGGGTGGCTGGTCTTGACCTGGCTGTCCACCAGCACCCGCCCGACATACTCGGCTACCTCGAACAGGTGCCGGTAGGCGCACAGGTTTTCCGCGCGCTGCTCGTCCACGTCACGGCGCAGCCGCGAGACCAGCAGCTGGGTGGTGGCCAGGTTGCCGGCAGCCATGATCACGAAGGCTGCCTGCCCCGGGAATTCGAACTCGTGCAGCTTGCGGTGCACGCGCACGTCGTCCAGCGAGGCGTTGGTGCGGGTATCGGCGGCGAAGACCAGGCCCTCGTCCACCGCGATGCCGACGCAATAGGTCATGGTGGTGCCCTATGATGTGCACCCCGATTCTATGCGGTGGCCCTGTTGGCCCCGTGTGGATTCGCCCCACGCACGCTGAATACCATGACCACTGCGCTCCTCAGCCTGGGCAGCAACCTGCAGCCGCAACAGCATCTTCACGCCGCGGTGGCGGCCCTGCGCGAGCGTTTCGGCGCGATCCGGGTGTCGCCGGCCTACCGCACCGCCGCGGTGGGCTTCGACGGCCCGGACTTCCTCAACAACGCCGTGGCGATCGAGACCGAGCTGCCGCTCGATAGCCTGGACGCGTGGCTGCATGCGCTGGAAGACGCGCATGGCCGCGACCGCAGCGGCCCGCGCTTCAGCGACCGCACCCTGGACATCGACGTGGTGTTCTACGGTGACCTGATCGTGGAAGGCCCCGGCCACCTGCGCATCCCGCGCCCGGAGCTCAAGCACGCCTTCGTGCTCAAGCCGCTGGCCGACATCGCCCCCGCGTTCATCGACCCGGTCAGCGGGCTGGACCTGGCCACGCTGTGGCGCGCGCACCGGCAACATGACGACAGCTTCGACACGCTGGAGCTGATGCCCGGTTGACCCGGGTATGCCGACCGCGCCCGGTAGTGCCGGCCGCTGGCCGGCAACCAGGCGATGTCGGGTTCAGCAGATGTCGGGTTCAGGCGAGCCGGCCAGCGGCCGGCACTACCGCTCAAGAGAGGGTCCGCCCACCATCCACGCGCAGCGTGTGGCCGGTGATGAACGGAGCGTCGCTGACCAGCCAGTACACCGCTTCGGCGATTTCCTCGACGGTGCCGGTCCGCGCCAGCGGGGTCCGTGCCAGCACGGCCTGCTGGGCGAAATCGTCCTTGCCCTGCTCGGGCCACAGGATCGCGCCGGGCGCCACCGCGTTCACCCGCACCTTGGGCGCCAGTTCCAGCGCCAGCGAGCGGGTGACCATCTCCAGCGCGGCCTTGGCCGCCGCATAGACCGGGTGGTCGCGCATCGGCTGGGTGCCGTGCAGGTCGGTCAGGTTGACGATGCAGCCCTGGTGGCGGCGCAGCTGCGGGGCGGCGGCCTGGGCCAGCAGCAGCGGCGCGCGTGCGTTGACCGCGAACAGGTCGTCCCAGTGCTCGGCGGTGATCTGGCCCAGCAGGGTGGGGTAGAAGTTGGACGCGTTGTTGACCAGCGCATCCAGCCGCCCGAACTGGGCCACGGTCTGTTCGACCAGATCGGGCAGGGCCTCGGCATCGCGCAGGTCGGCCTGCAGGGCCAGCACGCTGCCGGGCCGCAGCATGTCCAGGTCGAAGGCCATCTGCTGCAGTTCGGTGGTGGAGGTATGCGCGTGCAGCACCACCGACCAGCCACAGGCGTGGAACTGGCGGGCGATGGCCGCGCCGATCCGGCGTGCGCTGCCGGTGATCAGCACGACGGGTGCGGTGGCGGTCATCGGGGGTACTCCCTGCTCGGCTATGCTGTGCATTGTCACCGCAATCGCCTGCACCATGCATTCCCCACTGCCCCCCCCCGATTCCGACGCCCTGGCCCACAGCGACCAGCTGGCGGCCGCGCTGCGCGCGGAAATCCTCGCCAATGGCGGCGCCATGCCGTTCGCACGGTTCATGGAGCTGAGCCTGTATGCGCCCGGGCTGGGCTATTACAGTGCCGGTGCCAGCAAGTTCGGCGCGACGGGTGATTTCACCACCGCACCGGAACTGGGCCCGCTGTTCACCGCGACCCTGGCCAATGCGATCGCCCCGGTGATGCAGCAGCTGGGCCCGCAGGCCCGTTTCATGGAGCTGGGCGGCGGCAGCGGCGCCTTCGCCGAGATCCTGCTCAAGCGCATGCTGGAACTGGATGCGCTGCCGGCGCGCTACGCGATCCTGGAGCCCAGCGCGGACCTGCGCGAGCGCCAACGTGAGCGCCTGGAGCAGGCGTTGATCCCGCCGCTGTTCGCGCTGGTGGAGTGGCTGGACGGCCCGTTCGATGACGACTGGGACGGCATGGTGTTCGCCAACGAAGTCATCGACGCGCTGCCGACGCCGCGCTTCCTGGCCCGTGACGGCATGGTCTACGAAGAGACCGTGGAGCTGGACGCCGACAACGCCTTCATGCGCGGTGCGCAGCCGGCCGATGCGATGCTCAGCGCCGCGGTGCGGCATGTGGAGGCCTACCGCGAGAAGCCCTTCGCCGACGGTTACCGCTCCGAGCTGCTGCCGCACCTGCCGTACTGGATCCAGGCGGTGGCCGGTGGCCTGCAGCGCGGGGCGATGCTGTTCGTCGACTACGGCTACCCGCGCAACGAGTTCTACCAGGATGACCGCGACGATGGCACGGTGCGCGCGTTCTACCGCCACCACGTGCACAACGATATCTACCGTTGGCCGGGCCTGCAGGACCTCACCGCGTCGGTGGATTTCACCGCCCTGGCCGAGGCCGGCACCGGTGCCGGGTTCGAACTGGCCGGCTACTGCACGCAGTCCAGTTTCCTGCTCGGCAATGGTCTGGACACGCTGCTGGAGAAGGCCGAAAGCCGCGTTGATGAACTGGGCAAGGTGCGCCTGCGTGACCAGGTCAAGAAGCTCACGCTGCCCAGCGAGATGGGCGAGCGCTTCCAGGTGATGGGGTTCCAGCGCGATGTCGATTTTGAAGCCGCGTTCGCGCTCGGCGACCTGACCTGGCGGCTCTGACATGACACCGACAGGGATGTTGAAGCCGCTGCGCTGGCCGCGGTTCTGGCTGGGGCTGTGGTGGTTGGCGATCGTGCTGACGATCACCGTGTGCCTGATTCCGCCCCCGCCGCTGGACCTGCCGCAGAACAGCGACAAGGTCGAGCACTTCCTGGCCTATTTCCTGCTGGCGTCCTCGGCGGTGCAGATCTACCGCACGCGTGCGGCGCTGCTGGGGGTCGGTGCGGGACTGGTTGGATTGGGCGTGGGCATCGAATTCGCGCAGGGCGCGTTGACCGCCAACCGCATGGCCGACCCGATGGATGCGCTGGCCAACAGTGTGGGCGTGATCGCCGGCATGGCGATTGTGTTCACGCCGCTGCGGAATCTGCTGCTGCGGTTGCGCGGCTAAAGGCAGTGCCGACCAACGGTCGGCACCACCGCAATCCAGCCAGTAGTGCCGGCCGCTGGCCGGACCGGTGAGCACCGGTGGGTACCGACCGTTGGTCGGTACGCCGTTCCCCTCAGCGCGGTACAAGCGTCAACGCATCCAGCACCCACATCGTAGGCCGCGTATCGCCGGTGAAGCGCACGCACAGGTTCTGCTTGCCCTTCAACGCACGCGGCAGCGTGGCATCCAAGGTGATGAAGCCATCGGCGTCCGGCGCGGCCGGCAATGGCACGCTGACCAGCGGCTTGCCCGTGCATTGGCCGTTGAGGATGTCCATCTCGCCGTGCGCACTGCGTGCCGGCGAGAAGATCCGCTTGGGCTCGTCATGGGCCAGCTGGAAGTAGTACGGAATCTGCCCCGCACGCACCCGCAGCTGGGTGATGCCGGTCATGTCGGCCTTCTCCCACAACCAGCACGGGTTGAAGATGTTCACGGCGAAAATCGCGCGCTCGCCCTCGGCCGGGCCATCGTCTTCCAGCCGCAACAACAGCTTGCCTTCGCCCGGGCACATCGCCAGCTGCTCGTCACTGCGGCGGAGCAGCGAGGCGGCGGTGATGTCGAAACGGCTGGCGGCGCTGGCCAGTGGCTGGCCATTGAAGAACGTCGCGGCCTGCAGGGTGACCGGCAGCGGCTGGGTCAGCGGCCGGGTGTAGCGCGGCGACTGCGCGGTGACCGCACTGCCATCGGTGCTGTAGTGGATCGGGTAATCCAGCGGAGTACGCAGGGCCAGCGTGGTGGTGCCCGCCTTGCGATCGTCCGTGCTGTCCAGTTCCACCTGGAACGGCGTCTGCGCATACGCGATGCCGACGGCCTGCCAGCGCTGCAGCTGGGTCGGCAGGCGGGTGAGGAAGTTGGCGAAGTCGCGGCTCTCGCGCGGCGACCAGCCGGTTTCGGCCACGGCGGCCAGGCGCGGGAACAGGTTGTGCTGCAGGCGCGCGTAGCTGCGCGTGTGTTCGGTGAACATGTTCGCCTGCAGGCCGAGGATGTGCTGCTGCTTGTCCTTGGCCAAGGTAGCCGGCACCGGCTCAAACCCGTATACGCGGCCCAGCGGCGTGCTCAGCGGGCGGCCCGGCGGCTCGTTGGCCGAGGTGGTCTGCAGGTAGTCCATGTACATGTCGGTGACCGGCGACATCACCACGTCGTGGCCTTCGCTGGCGGCCTTGAGCCCGCCTTCGGTGCCGCGCCAGGACATCACGGTGGCTTCCGGCGGCAGCCCGCCTTCGAGGATCTCGTCCCAGCCGATCAGACGCCGATCGTGCTGCTCCAGGAATTTTTCCAGGCGCTTGATCAGGTGGCTCTGCATTTCCATTTCATCGCGTGCGCCTACTTCGCGCATGCGCTGCTGCACGCGTGCCGAGGCCTCCCACTGGTCCTTGACCGCTTCGTCGCCGCCGACGTGCACGTACTTGGACGGGAACAGCGCGATCACTTCCTCGAGCACGTTCTCCAGGAAGGTGGCGGTGCTTTCCTCGGTGTTGAACAGGTTCGGGAACACGCCCCATTCGCTCAGCGGCTGCAACGGCGTATCCAGTACGCCCAGTTCGGGGTAGGCGGCGATCGCGGCGGTGGCGTGGCCGGGCACATCGATCTCGGGGATGACCTGGATATGCAGGGCGGCGGCATAAGCGATCACCTCGCGGATCTGGTCCTGCGTGTAGAAGCCGCAGTAGGGGCGCGGTTGGCCGGTGGCCGGGTCGCGGCCGCCATCGCCTGCCGGAATGCGGCAGCTGCCCACGCCGGTCAGCTTCGGGTAGCGCTTGATCTCCATGCGCCAGCCCTGGTCATCGGTGAGGTGCCAGTGGAAGGTGTTGAGCTTGAGCTCGGCCATCGCATCGAGCACCTGCTTGATCTCTTCCAGGCTCTGGAAGTGCCGCGCCGAATCGAGCATCAGGCCGCGCCAGACGAAGCGCGGGGTGTCGGTGATGGTGGCCGCGGCGACTTCGCCCTTGGTGCCGGTGGTCAACAGCTGCGCGGCGGTGACCGCGCCGTAGAACAGGCCGACATCGTCGCCGGCGCTGATCTCGATGCCATCACTGGACACCTTCAGGGCGTAGCCTTCGGCGGTGTTGGTGGCGGAGGGGTCCAGGCGGAAACGGATCTGCGCCTTGGCCGCGTCCTGGGCCACGGCAAGGGTGGGGCCGCCATTGCGCGCGAGCACGCGCACGAACTGGTCGGCAGCACGGCGGGCGGCCGCATCGTTGCCACCGACGCGGGTGGCGGCGCCGAGCACGAACGGCTTGCCGGTAGCGGCCTGGTAGTGGGCCGGCAGCGGAATCAACGGCGGCATGGACGGGTCGGCGGCGAGCGCCTGCGCTGCCGGCAGGGCGGCCAGCAGGGCGCTCAGCAGCAGGGGCGCACGCAGGTGGGCGCGGGTGGGCTTCGTCATCGGAACGGCTCCTGGGTTCTGGTGCAGTACTTCCTTTACATGAAAAACGCCGGGCCCGGAATGATCCAGGCCCGGCGTGCTTGCACTACTCGGCGGTGTTGCTGCCGTTGGCTCAGTACTTGAAGCGGAAGTTCAGGTAGTACTGGCGGCCGTTCTCGTAGAACGCGCTCGGGATGGTCGAGCTCTGGTAGTACTTCAGGGTCGGGTTGTTGAGGTTCAGCGCATCGAAGCTGACGCTCATCCAATCGGTGGCCTTGTAGCTCAGCGACAGCGACAGGGTGCCGAAATCATCCTGGTAGTACGGGTTGGCGCCCTTCAGGCCGATCAGGAACGAGGAACGCGAGGTGTAGCTGACGCGTGCACCGAAGGTGTCGTTCTCGAAGTACGCGCCCACGTTGTAGGTGTTCTTCGAGGTACCCAGCAGGTTGTTGGTGCCATCGGCCCAGGTGTGCGAGGTGCTGCCATCGGCGTAGGTGTAGTTGGCGCTGACGCCGAAGTACTCACCGATCGGCTGTTCGTAGGCCACTTCAAGACCGTTGACCTTGCCGTCGGCATTGACCGGCACGGCGACCTGGTAGGCCTCGAGCTGGTTGGTCAATTCGCTGAACAGCATCTGGGTCTGGATACCGAAGGCCACGTAGTCCTTCAGGTTCATCGAGTACGCACCGACGGACACCATGCCGCGCGGCATGAAGTACCACTCCAGATTGGCATCGAAGTTGGTGGACAGCACCGGCTTGAGGTTCGGGTTGCCACCGCCACCGGTCCTGCTCAGGTCCGAGCCCCACGAGGACGCACCCAGTGCCGAGAAGTCCGGCAGGGTCTGGGTCTGCGACGCGGCGAAGCGGAACACCAGGTCATCGGCCATGTCGAACTTCAGGTTCGCGCTCGGCAGGATGCGGTCGTGCTTGTTCTGGAAGGCCAGCGACTTCCACATGCCGAACAGGCTGCGGACATCGGCGTTGGCGGCATCGCTGACGGCCTGGTAGGTGTCGATGTCCTGCTTGATGTTGACGTAGCGCAGGCCGACGTTGCCGCTCCAGCGGTCACCGACGAAGTTGGCCTGCACGTAGCCGGCGAAGTTCTTCTCGGCGACCTTCCACTCGGCACCGTAGTTGTGGCGACCGGTCGGGCCATCGTTGCCGGCCAGCCAGGTGGAGTTGTTGAGGATGGCGTCCTTCAGTGCACCCGGGGTGTAGTACCAGATGTTGCGCGGGAAGTTGCCGCCGATGCCGCCGGCGAAACCGCCCGGGAAGTTGCCGGTGGCGCTGCCCTTCAGGGCCGACCAGATGTCGCCCGGGGTGGCGCCTTCCGGCGACAGGGCTTCGCGCTTGTGGTCGGCATAGCGGGCACCGAACTCGATGGAGCTCAGCGTGCCGCCATCGAAGTACTGGTTGAAGTCGGCGGTGAACCACTTTTCCTTGTCTTCGGCGGTCACTTCCTGGTTGCCCCAGGTGCCGAAGCTGGTCACGCCATCAGGGCCGATGTTGCCGCCCACGTTCCAGTCCACCGGCGCGCCGGCGCCATGCGTGGTCCAGTTGGCACCGCCGCCGTCGCCCACGGTCACCTCGGCGATGAACTGGCGCGGGGTGGTGCCGGTGCCCTTGGTGTTGCCGGCCTGGAACTTGGCCGACAGGCTGTCATTGATCTGCCAGTCCGCATCGAGCGTGATGTAGTTGCTCTTGGCGGTGGCTTCGCGGTAGATCATGTCGTACACGGCGTACGGCGTGCCGGCGACCCCGGCGAAGTTGGCATTGGTGAGCACGCCATCCTTGACCACGTAGCCGGGCAGCGGCGCCTGGCCCGGGCGGACGATCGCGCCACTGTCGTTCTTGTCGTCGTTGAGGATCTTGCCGCCCCACAACATGAAGTTGCGGTTGTAGTTGTTGGCTTCCATCTTCGAGCTGAAGCCTTCCAGCCCCAGGGTCAGGTTGTCGGCCGGCTTGAACTGCAGCGAGATCAGGCCGCCCTTGCGCTCGCGGGTCTGTTCGAACAGGGTCGAGCCCAGCAGCGCCGGTGCGTAGACGCCGGCCAGGTCCGGGTTGCTCTTGCCCACGGTACCGTTCGGGTCGATCTGGAAGAAGCCCGAGGGAAGCTCCTGCGCTTCGCGGCGCAGTTCGCGCTTCTGGCTGAAGGCCTGCACCATCACGCCGAAGGTGCTGTCATCGTTCTTGTAGTTGAACAGGCCCGACAGCTGCGGATCATTGGACTTGGCCTGGTCCGAACGCACCGCACCGATGGAGGCTTCAGCAGTGATCTGCTTGGCGAACTCGAGCGGCTTGCGGGTGATGATGTTGACGGTGCCGGTGGTGCCGCCGTCCTGCAGCTTGGCCTGCGAGGACTTGTTCACTTCCACCGAGCGGACCAGCTCGGACGGCAGCAGGGTGTAGCTGACGCTGCGGCCGACGTTGCTGCCCTGGCTGAGCACGAACCAGTCGGCCGAGCCGACGCTGTGGCCGTTGATCAGGGTCTGGGTCAGGCTCGGGCTGGTGCCGCGCAGGCTGACGCGGTCGGCTTCGTCGAAGCCGCCTTCGTCGGCGCTGGACGAGCTGATGTTCACGCCCGGCAGGCGCTGCAGGGTATCGGCAACGTTGTGCGCCGGCAGCTTGCCGACGTCTTCGGCAGTGACCACTTCCAGGCGCGAATTGGCTTCACGCTTGGTATCGAGCGACTTCTCCATCGAGCCGCGGATACCGGTGACCTGCACGGTGTCCAGGTCGGTGGCAGTGGCGGCGGCGGTCGGGGCCTGCTGCGCGTGGGCGCCGAAGGCAAGGCAGCTGACGATCGCTGCAGAAAGCAGGGTCTTACGGGTGTTCATGATGTCTCTCCTCATCACTCGATGGTCGCCGGCTGCCGGCGTTCGTTTTGAAGTTGCGTTGGCCTGCACGGGGTAGCCCGGGCGGTGTCGTGCCACGTGTTGCGTGCTGCATTTCTGGTACGGGGTGTTCGGGGCTGCGTGTGCGGTGCTGCAAACGGATCAGGCGTCCTGGCGACCCAGGTACCAGCTGGCGGCGCCGATCACGCCGAGCTGGCCGTGCTCGACCACCTTCACCGGGATGCGTTCGAGCGCTTCGCGCATCGGCCCCTTGTTGAGGTAGCGGGGCACGAAACTGCTGTTCAAGAGGAATTCGCGGATCTGCGGCAGGATGCCGCCGGCCAGGTAGACCCCGCCGGTGACGCCGTACTGCAGGGCCATGTCGCCGATGGTGCTGCCGAGCAACCCGCAGAACACCTCCAGGCTCTGTCGCGCCTGCGCGTCCTGGTTGGACATCGCCGCGGCGGTGATCGCATCGGGGGTGGTCAGCGTGGCCGGTTGGCCATTCAAGGCACACAGGGCGCGATACAGATTCATCAGCCCGGGGCCGGATAGGGCGTGCTCGACGGAGACGTGCGCGTGTTCGCGCTGCATCTGCCGCACGATCGCCATTTCCAGTTCGGTGGTGGTGGCCAGCGTCGGCTGGCCGGCTTCGGTAGCCAGCACCACCGCGCCGTGCGCGGTCGGGATCCACACCGCCGCGCCCAGCCCGGTGCCGGGGCCGACCACCAGGGTCGGGCCACGCGGGGCGGTGGCCGGGCCGGTCAACTGCAGTACGCCGCTGGCATCGACCTGGGCGGCGGCGTAGGCCACTGCTTCGAAGTCGTTGACGATATAGACCTCGTCCAGGCCCAGGTCGCGTTCGATCTGACGTGCCGACAGCGGCCACGGCAGGTTGGCGGTGATCACGGTGCCGTCAGCGCGGGCATAGCCGGCGGTGGCGACCACGCAATGGGCCGGGCGCGGGCCGTCGGCGAGGAACTCGGCCAGGATCGCGCTCAAGCCGGAATAGTCGGCGTTGCGGAACTTGCGGTAGTCCAGCAGCTGGACCGGATGGCTCGGGTCGTGGCTGGCCTGGACCCGGCCCACCCGCACATGCGTTCCCCCGACATCGGCGGCCAGGAAAGGCGGCACCGCGGCGGGCAGGGCATGGGACGGTACAGAGTGGGCAGCTGCGGTCACACGGACTCCCTTTGGGGTGCGCTCGGCCAGGGCCGGCCTGGCGATTGAGGCGGAGTCTGTAATCGTTCTGACAACGATGTCAACGATAACCGTAGACTTTCGATGTTGCGTTGCAGCGCCCAGGTGTGACCGAAAACGTTTTCATCACGCTCCTGTCATGTTTTCGCAAAGTCCTTGGAACTACGGGCTCTACGACCACGGGGCGAGGCATCGCGGGTTTTTTGCGCAGGTGCAGCATGTCGATTCTGCGTGACCGCGGGAAAACCAGTTGTTGACAAACCCAGCGGCTGCGACGAATAAATGTGACAACGTTGTTCCCAGCCACTCTTCCGACGCCGCCCTGGCGCGCCGTCGATGCAGGAGCCTTCTTGATGTCTGCCGTGCCTGCTGCTTCCGCGCGTTCGAGCGTGCTCACCTCGATCCTGATCATCGGCGTGCTGTTCTTCCTGATCGGCTTCTTCACCTGGCTCAACGGCCCGCTGATCACCTTCGTCAAACTGGCCTTCGAGCTGGACGAAGTCGGCGCCTTCCTGGTGCTGATGGTCTTCTACCTGTCCTACTTCTTCCTGGCGCTGCCGGCCTCGTGGATACTCAAGCGCACCGGCATGAAGAAGGGCCTGAGCCTGAGCCTGCTGGTGATGGCGGCCGGCGCGGTGGTGTTCGCGCACTTCGCCCAGCAGCGCTGGTACCCGGGCGCGCTCAGCGGCCTGTTCATCATCGGCAGCGGCCTGGCCCTGCTGCAGACGGCGGTGAACCCGTACATCAGCATCCTCGGCCCGATCGAGACCGCCGCACGACGCATCGCGCTGATGGGCATCTGCAACAAGATCGCCGGCATGCTGGCCCCGGTGCTGATCGGCACGTTGGTGCTGCATGGCATCGGTGACCTGGACGCGCAGGTGAAGGTGGCCGATGCGGCCGCCAAGACCGTGCTGCTCAATGATTTCGCCGCCAAGATCCAGGCGCCGTACATGGCCATGGCGGGGCTGCTGGTGGTGCTGGCGGTGGCCGTATTGTTCTCGCCGCTGCCGGAACTCAAGACCGCCGAGGCCAATGCCACCCCGCCGCGCGCGCCGGGCACTGCCGAGCGCACCAGCATCTTCCAGTTCCCGCACCTGTGGCTGGGCGTGTTGTGCCTGTTCGTGTATGTGGGCGTGGAAGTGATGGCCGGCGATGCGATCGGCACCTATGGCCACGGCTTCGACCTGCCGCTGGACCAGACCAAGATGTTCACCTCGATCACCCTGGGCGCGATGCTGCTGGGCTACCTGATGGGCCTGGCGCTGATTCCGCACCTGGTCTCGCAGTCGCGCTACCTGAGCATCTCGGCCACGCTGGGCGTGGTGTTCTGCATCGGCGCGCTGCTCACCCACGGCTATGTATCGGTGGGCTTCGTGGCCGCGCTGGGCTTTGCCAACGCGATGATGTGGCCGGCGATTTTCCCGCTGGCGATCCGCGGGCTGGGCCGCTTCACCGAAACCGGTTCGGCCCTGCTGGTGATGGCCATTGCCGGCGGCGCGATCATTCCCCAGGCGTTCGCGGTGCTCAAGCAGCACTTCGACTTCCAGTGGGTGTTCGCCGGGCTGATGGTGCCGTGCTACCTCTACATCCTGTTCTACTCCCTGCGCGGCCATCGGGTCGGGCTGCCCCGCGACGGCCAGTGATCGGCGATCATGGACGCTCCACGGGACAGCCAGGAAAAGACCATGCGCAGAGCGACCATCAAGGATGTCGCTGAACGGGCCAAGGTGTCGCTCAAGACGGTCTCGCGGGTGATCAACAACGAGCCCTCGGTGATGCAGGCCACCCGTGCGCGGGTGCTGCGTGCCATCGCCGAGCTCGACTACGAGCCCGATCCGGCTGCGCGCAACCTGCGCACCGGCACCACCCTGGTGGTCGGGCTGGTCTACGACAACCCCAACCCGTACCACATCATCGGCGTGCAGAACGGCGTGTTGGCCGCCTGCCGCGAGACCGGGTTCGGGCTGCAGATCCATCCCTGCGATTCCAGTTCACCGATGCTTGCCGACGAGCTCGCCGACTGGGTGCAGCGATCGCGTCTGGCCGGGCTGGTGTTGACCGCACCGATGTCCGAACGCAGCGACCTGGTCGCCGCGCTGACCGCGCGCGGCATCAAGCTGGTGCGCATCATCGCCGCCACCGCCGACCCGCAGGACGGCGCCTGTGTGTTCGTCGACGACCGCGAGGCGGCCTACGAAATCACCGAGCATCTGATCCAGCTGGGTCACCAGCGCATCGGCTTCCTGTGGGGCGGCAGCTCGCACCGTTCCAGCGGCGAGCGCTACGCCGGTTACGAAGCCGCACTGCGCGACTACGGCATGAGCATCGACAAGCACCTGGTGGTACAGGGCGACTACACCTTCGACGATGGTTTCCGTGGTGCGCGGCGGTTGCTGGCGCTGCGCGAGCCGCCGACCGCGATCTTCGGTTCCAACGATGAAATCGCGGCCGGCGTGCTGGCCGCAGCCAAGTCGGCCGGCATGAACGTGCCGTACGACCTGTCCATCGCCGGCTTCGAGGACAGCCCGTTCTCGCGCCAGTCGTGGCCGCCGCTGACCACTGCCAAGCAGGCCACCGAAGACATCGCCCGGCACGCCGCGCGCCTGTTGATTTCGCAGCTGCGCAGCGATGCCTACGACGATGCGCCGCTGCAGCTGCAGAACCAGGGCTTCGTCCCGCAACTGGTCGTGCGTGGCTCGACCGCGCCGATGCGCCCGCAAGGCGCGCGTCCTCCTTCTCCTGAAACCACCTGAGTGCCCATGTCCCTGCCAGCCCCCCACGACACCTTGATGTACCGCGAAGCCGCGGAAGCGGCCGACGTGATCGCCGCGCAGTTCGTGCGCAACCAGGCGGCGGTGGAAACGCTGGCGGCCAGCCTGCGCGCGGCACCACCGCCGTTCGTGGTCACCTGCGCACGGGGCAGTTCGGACCATGCGGCCACCTATGCCAAGTACCTGCTGGAAACCCGGCTGGGGCTGGTCACCGCCTCGGCCTCGCCGTCGGTGGGTTCGGTGTATGAAGCGCCGCTGCAACTGCGCGGCGCGCTGTACATCGTGATTTCGCAGTCCGGCAAGAGCCCGGACCTGCTGCGCAATGCCGAAGCCGCGCGTGCGGCCGGCGCGCGCGTGGTGGCGCTGGTCAACGTGGAAGATTCACCGCTGGCGCAGCTGGCCGAAACGGTGATCCCGCTCGGCGCCGGTGCCGAGCGCAGCGTGGCGGCAACCAAGAGCTACCTGGCCTCGCTGTCGGCGATTCTGCAGCTGGTGGCCTACTGGAGCCAGGACGCGGCGCTGATCGCCTCGCTGCGCGTGCTGCCCGACGCGCTGCGCCAGGCCTGGAACAGCGACTGGTCGGCACTGACCGACGGCCTGGTGCCGGCCCACAACTTGTTCGTGCTCGGCCGCGGGCTGGGCCTGGGCGCAGCGCAGGAAGCGGCCCTGAAATTCAAGGAAACCTGCGGCCTGCATGCCGAGGCGTACAGCTCGGCCGAGGTCAAGCACGGCCCGATGGCGCTGGTTGGCCCGGGCTTCCCGGTGCTGGCCTTCGCCCAGCCCGATGAAACCGGTGCGGGCACGCGCGCGGTGGTGCAGGAGTTCGCAGCGCGCAACGCGCAGGTATGGCTGGCCGATGTGCGCGGCGACCTGCCGTTGCCACAGGCACCGCACCCGGCCTGCGCGCCGCTGCTGGCCGTGCAGGCGTTCTATCGTGCGATCAATGCATTGGCGCTGCGTCGCGGGCACAACCCGGACCTGCCGCCGCATCTGAACAAGGTGACGGAAACCGTCTGATGAAAACCGTGCTGCGCAATGCCCGCATCCTGGCCGGCGATGAGTTCCGCGACGACCTCGCGGTGGTGATCGAAGACGGCCGGATCACCGCGCTGGTGTCCGACGCCGCCCCGCAGCTGGGTACGGCCGATGAGCAGGTGGATCTGGGCGGCGGCTGGCTGCTGCCCGGCTTCATCGACGCGCAGGTCAACGGCGGTGGCGGTGTGTTGTTCAACAACACACCCGATGTGGAAAGCCTGCGCACGCTGGCCCGCGCGCATCGCCGTTTCGGTACCACCGGCCTGCTGCCGACGCTGATCAGCGACGACGTGCAGGTGATGCGTGCGGCGATCGATGCCACCCGTGATGCGATCGCGCAGGGCGTACCAGGGGTGCTCGGCATCCACCTGGAAGGCCCGTACATCGCCCCGGCACGCAAGGGCACCCACGACGCCAACAAATTTCGCGTGCCCGATGCCGAGGAAATCGCGCTGGCGGCCTCGCTCGACAACGGCGTGACCCTGCTGACCCTGGCCCCCGAGCGCGTGCCGCTGGACAGCATCCGTGCGCTGGTCGAGCGCGGCGTGATCGTGGCGGCCGGGCATACCGCGGCCAGCTACGAAGAAGCGCGCGCCGGGCTGGACGCAGGCATCCGCGGCTTCACCCATCTGTACAACGCGATGTCACCGCTGACCGGGCGTGAACCTGGCGCGGTGGGCGCGGCGCTGGAAGATCGCGACAGCTGGATCGGCATCATCGCCGACGGCGTGCACGTGCATCCGGCCAGCCTGCGCGTGGCGCTGGCGGCCAAACCGCGCGGCAAGGTGATGCTGGTCACCGATGCGATGCCGCCTGTCGGTGCCGACAACCCCAGCTATGAGCTGTATGGCGAGGTGATCACCGCCGTGGATGGCGTGGTGCGCAACGCGGCCGGTTCGCTGGCCGGTTCGGCGCTGGACATGGCCACCGCCGTGCGCAATGCGGTGCATCTGCTCGGCCTGCCGCTGGATGAAGCGGCCCGCATGGCCTCGCGCTACCCGGCGCAGTTCCTCAATGTGGATGATCGCCTGGGCGAGATCGCCGAGGGCTACCAGGCCGATCTGGTGCTGCTCGACGATGCGCTGCAGGTACGCAGCACCTGGATTGCCGGCCAGCGCGAGGACGTGTGATGGCCGCACCGGCATCGTCGCGGATGGGCTCGATCGATGCCCTGCGCGGGCTCACCGTGGCGGCGATGCTGCTGGTCAACAATCCCGGCGACTGGGGCAACGTGTACGCCCCGTTGCTGCACGCGGACTGGCACGGATTTACCGCGACCGACCTGATTTTCCCGCTGTTCCTGTTCATCGCAGGTGTCTCGATGGCCTTCAGCCTGTCGCCGCGGGCCGGTGAGATGGCACTGCGCCCGGCGCTGCAGCGTGGCCTGCTGCAACGCGCGCTGCGCATCCTGGTGGCGGGCGCGTTGCTGCACCTGTTGGCGTGGTGCCTGCTGGACCTGCCGGCCTATCGTCTGTGGGGCGTGCTGCAGCGGATCGCCGTGTGCGTGGCGGTGGTCGGGGTGCTGGCCATCCACACCCGTGCGCGCACGCAATGGATCGTGTTGATCGGGCTGTTGGCCGGCTACGCGGCCGTGCTGCTGGGCGCCGGTTCGCTGGATCACTGGCACAACCCTGCCAGCCGCCTGGATACCGCGCTGTTCGCGCCGATGCTGTACCAGTACCAGCCGTTGACCGGGCTGGGGCACGACCCGGAAGGCCTGCTCAGCACGGCCGGGGCGATCGCCACCACGCTGCTCGGGCTGATTGCGGGGGGCTGGCTGCGCGCCCGGCGGCTGGGTGCCCTTGCCGGGCTGGCAGTGGGCTGCGCCGCACTGGCGGCCCTGGGCTGGGCCTGGCTGCCGTTGAACAAGCATCTGTGGACGCCCACGTTCGTACTCTGGAGTGGTGCCCTGTCGGTGGCCGCGTTGCTGGCCGCGCATCTGCTGGTGGACCGCTGGGGCGCCCCGGCCCTGGGCCGCCGCTTCGGGGTCAACGCGATTGCCGCCTACCTGGGCTCATCGGCGATGGCGCTGGTTCTGGCCGCCAGCGGTGGCTGGGCCTGGCTTTACCAGCAGGCATTGGCGGCCTTCCCGGACGCGCCCAAGCTGGCCTCGCTGCTGTGTGCGCTGGGCTTTGTGGCGTTTTGGTGGGCGGTGGTGGCGGTGCTGGATGTGCGCCGGATCCATCTGAAGATCTGAGCGGTGTGCTGCCAGCGGCGGCAAGGCGGGGCAATTGCGACAGGATCAAGCTCGCACTTTTACCCGGCAATCACGCGTGACCCGTAACAGTGCCGAGGTCGGCCTGCGTAGTTCTACCAGGCCGCTGCTGTAGCCGTACCCCTCTTGTTGAACAGGAATGGTGTATGCGCCTCACGCCCGCCTCGCCAGCACGCACGCTGCTGGCCGACCGTATTTCGCTCTGGATGCGTCGTGGTTGTGGGGGGGCACTGGGGACGGCGCTGCTGGCGATGGCCGCGCCGGCCTGGGCCGGCTGCGACAACGCCGCCCCCACGACCGGCCAGACCGTCACCTGTTCACCCGCGCCCCCCACGCCGGACCCGGTGGCGGTGGTCAGCGCGCCCGGTGCCGCCAACATCACCGTCAACGTGCTCAGCGGCGCGCAGCTCAGCGTGGCCAGCGGCAACGCGCTCACCCTGCTGGGCGGCAGTGGCCATCTGATCGTCAACGACGGCAGCCTGCTGGCCGCGGCAGGCGTGGCCCTGCAGCTCAACGGCAGCAGCCGCGTGGTCAACCGCGGCGTGATTCGTGGCAGCGCCGGTGGCATCGTCTCCGGTGCAGGCGATGATCAGGTGGAGATGCTCGGCGGCAGCATCAGCGGTGGCGTGCAGCAGGGCGCCGACAATGACGCGCTGGTGATCCGCGACGGGGTGATCGACAGCGTCGACCAGGGCGACGGCCAGGATAGTTTCGAGATCAGTGGCGGCAGCGTCACCGGTACCGTGCAGCAAGGCGCGGGCATCGATACGTTCCTGATGACCGGCGGCACCGTCGGTGCGCTGCTGCAGGGCGATGCACTGGATCGTTTCCGCATGACCGGTGGCCGCATCATCGGCGCGTTCGACGATGGCGATTACGCCGAGATGACCGGCGGCCGGATAGGCCGGGTCAACCTGAAACTGGACAACAACACCTTCCTGATGTCCGGCGGCAGCATCGACGGCAACCTGGTGGCCGGCTTCGGCAACGACACCATCGTGCTGTCCGATGGGTACATCGGCGGCAACATCAGCGTCAGCGGCGGCGACGATGCGGTGACCCTCACCGGCGGCACCGTGCGCGGAGAGATCCGCCTGAGCTTCGGCAATGACCGCCTGAGCTGGAACGGCGGTGGCGTGGTGCACGACGCCATCGACTTCGGCGACGGCAATGATGTCGCCCAGCTCGCCAACCTCAACGTGTCGCACCTGGGCGCGGTGCCGCTGTTCGATGGCGGGCTGGGCACCGACGTGCTCGGCCTGGACAACGTCAAGACCAACGGCGTGGCGCGCTTCGCCAACTGGGAGCAGGTCGATCTGCGCGACGACACGCAGTTGAGCTTCGATGGCCCCCTCACCTTGGGCGACAGTGGCACGGGCACCGGCACGTTCACCATCGATGCCACCAGCGCCGTGTTCGGAGGCGGTGGCAACGGCCGTATCGCGCCGTTCGCATCCGGGCAGCTGGCCACGGTCAGCAACGCCGGCCGCATCGACCTGAGCAATGGCGGCGGGGCCGGTGACAGTTTCACCATCGTGGGCAACTACGTCGGCAATGGCGGCGCGCTGTACCTGCAGACCGTGCTGGGCGATGACAGTTCGGTATCGGACAAGCTGGTGATTTCCAACGGCAGCGCCAGCGGCACTACCGGGGTGGGCATCCTCAATGTTGGCGGTGCCGGTGCCGCCACCGTCGTCGACGGCATCCTGGTGGTGCAGGCAATCAATGGCGCCACCACAACGCCCACGGCGTTCGCGTTGTACAACCCGGTCTCGGCCGGCGCCTACGAGTACTTCCTGTTCAAGGGCGGTGTCAGTGGCGGTACCGGTGAAAACTGGTATCTGCGTTCCACGCTGGCGGCCAATGTCACCCCGGCACCGGGGCCTTCACCCGAGGGCGGCACGACGCAGCCCCCGCCGCCGCCCGAGGGCATGGGGACACCCCCGCCTGTGCTGCCGCCGGCGCCGCCCCCGCCGCCGGACGTGAATCCCCCCAACGACCCGGATCCCACCGCTGCCGAACCGCCGCCGCCGCCGGAGCCGGCCGACCCGGCCCCGGTGGCGCCGCCGGTCACCGGGACGCCGCCCGCGGTGCCCAGCGGCAACAGCGGCCTGCCGGGGGCGCTGTCGGTGCCGCCGACGCCCGGTGCGCGTCCGGCGCAGGGCGACATCATTCCGCTGTACCGCTTCGAGACCGGTCTGTATTCAGCACTGCTGCCGCTGCTGCGCGAAACCAGCCTGGCCAGCATCGGCACCTTCCACGAACGCCAGGGCGAGCAGCGTCTGTTGGCCGGGCAGGGCAGCGTGCGCGCGGCATGGGTGCGGCTGATCGGACAGAGCCACGAGCAGCATTGGGAAGGCGATGCGCAGCCGGGCTTCGATGGCGACCTGCAGGGCATCCAGGCCGGCCTGGACCTGTATGCCAATGCCGGAGACAGCCATCGCGATCAGTTCGGTGTCTTCGTCGGCCGCACCCGCGCGCAGGGCAAGGTGACCGGCTTTGCTATTGGCTGGGAGAACGTCGCGGTCGGCCGCACCCGGCTGGATGACAAGCATGTCGGGGTGTACTGGACCCGGGTCGGCAGTGCCGGCGGCTACCTTGATGCAGTGCTGATGCAGAGCCGCTACGACGGTGATGCGCAGTCGCTGCGCGGGATCGGCATCGACGTGCGTGGCGACGGCACCACCGCCTCGCTGGAAGTCGGCAAGCCGCTGTGGCGCGTCGGCCAGAGCGCGTGGTGGCTGGAACCCCAGGCGCAGATCCTGTGGCAGCGCACGGCCATCGATGACAGCGCCGATGCCTTCGCGCAGCTGCGCTTCGATGCGGACAACGCCTGGACCGGCCGCGTCGGGCTGCGCCTGGCCGCCGATTACGACCTCGCCGGCAATGGCTGGCAACCGTATTTCAAGCTCAACTACTGGCAGACCCTGAGCGGCGAAGACCGCATCGATTTCGACGACAACCGCATCACCAACCAGCAGGCCTCACGCGCGCTGGAAGTAGGTGTAGGCGTGGTGGCGCGCTTCAACACCAACGTCAGTGCGTTTGCGGTGGCCGACTACACGCGTGACCTGGAAAGCAGCGCGCAGAAGGAACGCAAGGTGATCGAGGGCAATATCGGGTTGCGTTTCGACTGGTAGGCGCGGACGGGATCAGCGTGCCGCGCCGATCGCCCGGGTTCGGGCCTTGGCCAGCTGCTCACCCACTGCAGGGCCCTTCAGGTGGGTCAGGTCCAGGTCGCGCGCCTGCACGGCCAGTGCGGCCTGGTGCAGGCGGTTGAGCGTGGCGCCCTGCGGATAATCGCTGTCTTCAAAACCCAGCCGGCCACGCTTGTCGGCTTCGCAGCACAGCGCGAGCTGCGCGATGCGTTCGGGGCGGCGGAAGCCATCGCAGCGGCCCAGCAGTTCCAGCACGGTGCTGTCGCGCAGCTCATCGATGCGGTGCACGTTGAGGTGGTCGCGGCAGACGGCTTCGGCCAGGTGGCGGTGGTCCAGCGGTACTTTCAGGCGCTCGCTCATCGCGCGCAACGGTGCCAGGCCACGCTGCTCGTGCATGAGATGACGCGGCCATTCCTCCGGTGGGGTCAGGCCCTTGCCGAGGTCATGGGTGAGCGCGGCGAAGCCGATCAGGTCATCGCCCGGGGCGAGCCGTGCGGCGATGTCGCTGACCATCTCCTGGTGCACGCCGGTGTCCACTTCGGGATGGAACTCGGCGCGCTGCGGGACGCCGTACAGCGCTTCCAGTTCCGGCAGGATTGGGCCAAGCGCATGCGCATCGTGCAGCGTGCGCAGGAACGCCGACGGCTGGGCATAGGTGAGCGCGCGGCGCAGTTCCTGCCAGACCCGTTCGGGCACCAGCGCATCCAGTTCGCCGCTGGCGGCGATCTGCTGCATCAGCGCCATCGTTTCGTCGGCCACGGTGAAGCCCAACGGCGCAAAGCGCGCCATGAAGCGGGCGGCACGCAACACACGCAGCGGATCTTCGACAAACGCCGGGCCGACATGGCGCAGCACGCGCTGCTGGATATCGCGCACGCCGCCATACGGATCGACCAGCGTGCCGGTGGCTTCGTCGCAGGCGATGGCATTGATGGTGAAGTCGCGGCGTTGCAGGTCTTCTTCCAGCGTCACCGATGGATCGGCATCGACCACGAAGCCCCGGTAGCCGCGCCCGGACTTGCGCTCGGTGCGCGCCAGCGCGTATTCCTCACCGCTGTCGGGGTGCAGGAATACCGGGAAATCACGGCCCACGGCCTTGTAGCCAAGCGCTTCCATCTGCGCCTGGGATGCGCCGACCACGACCCAGTCGCGGTCACCGGCCGGGCGCTGCAACAGGCGGTCGCGCACGGCGCCGCCAACCAGATAGATCTTCATGTGCGCATGATGCCGCAGTCAGGGCAGGCCCCGCCATGCGGGAACGAATACGCCGGCCAGGAACCACACGCCGTAGACCAGCCACAGGCACAGGAAATACAGCTTGATCTGCGCCGCTTCCCACAGGCTACCGAGGCTGTCGATGAAGAACAGCGACTTCCAGCCCTCCAGCCATTCCGCGCCGCCCCAGCGCAGCACCCACAGCGCCAGCAGGCTCCAGCCGGCGAACAGCGCGCTCCATGCAAGCAAGGTCATTCCCGGATGTCCCCGTGTGGGCGCCGGCCCGTGGCCGGCGCGGCAATACTCAGTCACCGCCCTTGTCAGCGTTGGCCGTGCAGGTGAGTGCCTTGCGCTTGGCCTGCAGGCGGCCGTTCATGCGGTCGGTCACCGGCAGCGCGGTGCCGTTCAAACGCCAGTCGTAGATCACGCTGAAGGCCAGGATCCGCGCCACGTACTCGCGGGTTTCCTTGTAGCTGATGGTCTCGATCCAGATATCCGGGTCATAGCCGGGGCGCTGACTCTGCCAGCGGGCGGTCGGGGTCGGGCCGGCGTTGTAGGCGGCGATGGTGATGTAGGGCAGGCCCTCGTACTTGTTCATCAGCTGGCGCAGGTAGGCGGTGCCAAGCGCGATGTTGGTGTCCGGGTCGTACAGGCTGGCGGCGCCGCCGTAGTTGGTCAGCCCGATCGACTTGGCCACGCTGGCACCGGTGGCCGGCAGTACCTGCATCAGGCCCATCGCATTGGCCGGTGAGCGCGCCTTCGGGTTGAAGATGCTCTCGGCACGGATCTCGGCGGCCACCCAGGCCGGGTCGATCGCGTTGCGCTCCGACTCGCGACGGATCGCGTCGTCGTGGTGCAGCGGGAAACGCAGCGAATACAGGCGCTGCTCGTCCGGGGTCTTGCCGAGCGAGAACACCGCGCGGTCGAACCAGCCGTTGTCGCGCGCCACTTCCACCGCGATGCGGCGCTGGGTGGTGTCGTAACGGCTCAGGGCGTCGTTCCATTCGGCCACGGCCCAGCCGTTGCGTTCGATCTTGAACAGTTCCATCGCGCGCACGATCGCCGGGTCGCGCGCCACGGCGGCCTGGGCCTGCTTGCTGTCATCGGGTTCCCACGGGCACAGCGTGTAGCTGGGCTGGCTGAGCTGGTCGGCAGCCAGGAAGCCGTGGAAGGTCGCCGCGCGCGCGGCTTCGCGGTACAGCGGCTGCGCTTCACTGCGCTTGCCGGTCTTCTCCAGCATGCGGGCTTCGAAATAGCGCCAGCGCGAATCGCTGCGCTGTGTGGGGCCCATCTTGCGGATCGCGGCCAACGCCTGCGGCCAGTCGCCGCGCGACATCGCTTCGCGCGCACGCCATTCGTGCAGGCGTTCGTCGTAGGCCGAATCGGGCACCGCGTTGAGCCGGCGCGCCGATTCCGGGCCATACGAGGCCACCGTCCACAGGGCCACCTGGTAGAGCACCTGGGCCTGCTGGGCGGCACTGAGCTGCAGGGCGCTGGCGTACTGCGGCAACTGCTGTTCGGTGGCGGCCGGGTCGGCCTTGGCCAGTTTGGCCAGGCCGTCGGTGGCGATGCGTCGGCTGCGCTCGTTGCGCGGCCAGTTCAATGCGCTGGCATTGGGCTTGTCGACAAAGGCGGCATAGGTGTTGGCCAGGCTGAGGTCGGCGGCCGGCAGGCCACGCGCGGCACTGCGCATCACTGCCGGCTGCTGTGCATCGGCGGCGGCATCGATACGCGCCCAGCGCATGTCGGCACTCAGCCCGCCCTTGGCGTCCAGGACCGCAAACACCGCATCGCAGGCGTCGGGCAGCGATTTGCCAGTACTGGTCCAGATTGCCTGGGCCTCGCTGGTCCACTGTGCATCGGCCTTGCCGGTGGCCTGGCGCGCGTTGAGCTGTGCGCAGCGCAGGCCGACATTCTCGGTGGGTACCCAGTTGGCCAGCAGGGTGGGCCAGTCCTGGCGCCGTGCCACGGCGGGCAGCCACACGCTGCGGAAGCTGCTGGCCACGGCCTGGCCGTTGTAGCGCTTGAGGAAGTCCTGGGCCTGGGCGGTGCTGACGGTATCGATGCTGCGGCGCAGGTTGCTGTATTCCAGCCAGCCATACAGCGGGTGCTTGTTCAGCGCGGCGGCCTGGGCGGCATCGAACTGGCCGCGTTCGGCGTTGTCGATGGCGGCCTTGATCTGCGCGCGCTGCGCGTCCAGGTTCTGGGCATCGGCCACCGGGCTGACCCCGGAACAGGCGAGCAGGGTGGTTGCGCTGAAGAAATACAGGGGGATTCGAGTCATGCCGGAAGCATAACGGCGCGGCGTGAACGACGGTGAGGGCAAGCCGACTCGATCATGAACGAACCCCGCACGGCCACTGGCGGCCGCCGCAGGCCGGCGTAGTGTCGGCAGTGGGGCAACCGGCCCCCCGGCAAGGAGCAGACCGCATGGCGTTTACTGCGACAGGGACCGCTGGACCACTGGCTGACATCAACGTGACCCCGTTGGTGGATGTGATGCTGGTGCTGTTGATCATCTTCATCGTGACCGCACCGATGGTGGCCATTCCCATCCCGGTCCAGTTGCCGCAACGCACTACCCCGATCACGCCGCCGCTGGACCCGCCGGCGCCGATTGAACTGCGCGTGGATGCCGCCAATCAGGTCACCTGGAACGGCCAGCCGATGCCGGTGGCTGCATTGGAAGCGCGTATGCGCGAGCAGGCGCAGACCCATGCCGGCAACCTGCCGGTGCTGCGCATCGCCGCCGACCCCGGCTCGGAATACGCGGTGACAGCCAAGGTGCTGGCCGCGGCCACCAACGCGCAGCTGGAGCGGATTGCCTTCGTGCAATAGCCAGAACCGCACTGCAGTGCACCACCGACGCCCCTGTCCTACAGGGGCGTCATGCGTTGTGGCGTCTCACTTTTGCCTGTTCGGAATTGTCGCAGTGACGTGAAAAAGTGTCAGGCATCACGGCTTCACTTTTACCGTTTGTTTACAAAGGAGACGCTGCCGTCGTGCAGGGGGGCGCGGCAGCCCCAGCCCAACATTCCTTTGTGGAGAGAGCGAATGAACGACCTGCACTACCGCCCACTGGCGGTCGCTGTATCGCTGTGCCTGTTGTTGGCTGCCCCGGCATTGGCCGGTGCACAGGAAACACCCCGCAGCACCACCGATCTGGACCGGGTGGAAGTGACCGGTACGCGCATCAAGCGCGCCGAAGTGGAAGGGCAGGTCCCGATTCAAACCCTCACCCGCAGCGAGATCGAGCGCACCGGGTTGAGTTCGATCGGCGAGGTGCTGCAGCAGTTGACCGGTTCGGGCTCGGCGTTGAACGCCAAGTTCAATTCGTCCGGCAACTTTGGCTTCCCGCCCGACGGCAGCGGTGTCGGGGCTGGCTCGGCGCAGGTGGATCTGCGCCATCTCGGCGCCAAACGCGTGCTGGTGCTGGTGGATGGCATCCGCTGGGTCAACGAGTCCTCCGCCTCGGGCGTGGGCGCGGCGACGGATCTGAATACCATTCCGCTGGCGATCGTCGAGCGCATCGAAGTGCTCGAAGATGGCGCGTCCTCGCTGTACGGTTCCGATGCGATTGCCGGTGTGGTCAACATCATCACCCGGCGCGAGTTCGATGGCGGCCAGGTCACCCTCAACTACGGCGAGTACAGCAAGGGCGATGGTACCCAGAAGGGCGTCGATCTGGCCTGGGGCACCAGCGGGGATCGCTACACGCTGTTCCTGGGCGCGAGCTGGACCAAGCAGGACCCGGTGTATGCGCGCGACCGCGAGCAGTCGCGCTTCCCGATCCCGGGCACCGGGCTGGCCTTCGGCAGTGGCGGCATTCCGCAGGGGCGCTTCGCCTTCGTCGACCCCAACACCGGTGCCGAGCAGAACATCGTGCCCAACACCGGGGTCAGCAGCCCGCGCTACGACGGCAGCGCCGGCTGCAACCGCACCGACGACTACCACTGCTTCACCTCGGCGGACCGCTTCAACTTCGCCGAATACAACATGGTGCTGACCCCGTCGGAGCGGAAGGGCATCTTCGGCCAGTTCCGCTTCGACATCACCGACAACCTGCAGTGGTACATCAAGGCGCTGGGCAACCGCCGCGAGTCAACCAACCAGGCCGGCCCGGAACCGCTGTTCTTCGGCCCGGACGGTGCCACCGGCAACCCGCTGGCCGACAACATCGTGGTATCCCGGTTGAACCCGTACAACCCGTTCGGTTTCGACCTGGTGTCCTCGGGCAACATGAGCCTGATCGGCCGTCGCCCGGTCGAAGGCGGCGCGCGCATCTTCGAGCAGGAGGTCAACACGCAGTACTTTGCCACCGGTCTGGTCGGCAACTTCCAGGCCGCGGATCGCAGCTGGTTCTGGGACGTCAACGGCATGTACAGCAAGAACAAGGCCGAGCAGACCAACTACGGCAGCTACGACATCTTCAAGGTCAACATGGCGCTGGGCGACCCGGCGGTGTGTGCGGCCACGCCGGGCTGCGTGCCGTTGAACATCTTCGGTGGTGTCGGCTCGATCACCCCGGACATGCTGCGCTGGATCCAGCCGGTGGTGCGCGACCGCAGCCAGAACGAGCTGAGCCTGTTCACCGCCAACCTGAGCAGCGACCTGTTCAACCTGCCGGCCGGCCCGGTGTCGTTCGCCACCGGGTACGAGTACCGCAAGTACGAAGGCAACTACCAGCCCGATCCGCTCACCGTGATCGGCCACTACAACGGCGTACCGTCGCTGCCGACCTCCGGTTCGTATGACGTCAACGAGGCCTACCTGGAGCTGAGCATCCCGATCTTCGCCAAGAGTTCGCTCGGCGAGAAACTCGACCTGAGCCTGGCCGGGCGCTATTCGGACTACTCCACCTTCGGCGGCGAGTTCACACCGAAATACGGCCTGCGCTGGCAGGTGACCAACGACCTGGTATTGCGCACCACCTATGCCGAAGGGTTCCGCGCGCCATCGATCGGCGAGCTGTACGGCTCGGCGGCGCGCGCGGATCTGCAGCTGTTCGACCCGTGCTCGATCGGCCTGGGCGGCACCCCGCCGCGCGGCAACGCGGCCAACTGCGCCGCGCTCGGCGTGCCCGGCGGTTTCCAGCAGGCCAATTCGCAGATCTCGGTGACCACCGGCGGCAACGCGACGCTGGATCCGGAGCGGTCGCGCAGCTTCAGTGCCGGCTTCGTGTGGAGCCCGTGGTTCGGCAGCAATGCCTCGTGGTCCGAACGCTTCGACGTGGACGTGACCTTCTACCGGCACACCATCGAAGGTGCGATCCAGGCCATCAACGCCCAGACCCAGCTGGACCTGTGCGTGGATACGCTCGATCCGGTGTACTGCGCCGGCATCAGCCGTGCCTCCACCGGGGCGGTCAGCAGCTTCAACAACCGTTTGACCAACCTGGGCTCGATCAAGACCGATGGCTGGGACGTGGACCTGTTCTGGACTTTGCCGCAGAGTGACATCGGCCAGTTCAAGCTGGGCTGGCAGAACACCTTCGTCGGGCGCTATGAAGCCCTGGGGGCCGCCGGCCAGCGCCAGCCGCAGAAGCCGGGCGTGGAAGTGGCTGACAGCTCGATCCCGGAATGGACCAGCAACGGCACGCTGAGCTGGAACCTGGCGAACTGGAATGCCTCGTGGACGGTGCGGCATATCTCCAAGCTGACCGAAGACTGCGGTGATGCAGTGGCCTTCCCGGTCTGCAGCAACCAGACCGAGGGCACCAACGAGCTCAAGGCCACCACCTTCCATGACATGCAGGTGGGCTACAAGATCGACTGGATGAAGGGGCTGCAGCTCAGCGCCGGGCTCAACAACGTGTTCGACAAGGATCCGCCGATCTGCCTGTCGTGCTCGCTCAACGGCTATGACGCCTCCACCTACGACATCCCGCGTGGCCGCTACTGGTACATGCGCGCGGACCTGCGTTTCTGATGGCCGGATGAGTCGGGCGTAGCCATGCCGGGGCCCTCGGGAGAGGGCCCCGGTGACCAGATCCGATGGGGCCGCGCGGGAAAGTGCGTTGCGTGTGCCGGCCAATGCCTGGATAGGGCCTGCCAGGGGGCGTTGGGTCAGGCATCATGGGCGAGCCGGCCAGCGGCCGGCACTACCCATTTTTTGAAGTGCATTGCCATGAATCTGCATACCTGGTGGATCTTCGCCGTCACCGTGTTCGTCCTGTGCGGCACCCCCGGCCCGAACATGCTGCACGTGATGACCCGCAGCGTGCGCGTGGGCTTCCGCCGCAGCGTGGCCGCGATGGCCGGCTGCCTGACTGCGCTGGTGCTGGCCCTCTCGATTTCCGCCGCCGGCCTGGGCGCGGTGCTGAAGGCCTCGCCACTGCTGTTCGATGGGCTGCGCTATGCCGGTGTGGCGTATCTGGTGTACCTGGGCATCAAGGCCTGGCGCGGCGGCGATGCACCGCTGGACGTGGGCAGCACCGATGTCCTTGCCCCGACCAAGCGCCGCATCCTGTTCCGCGATGGATTCATCATCGGCATCAGCAACCCCAAGCTGCTGCTGTTCGCTTCGGCGTTCCTGCCGCAGTTCGTCAACCTGGGCCAGCCGCAGCTGCCGCAGTTCGTGGTGCTGGTGAGTACCTTCGCGGTGATGGAGATGTTCTGGTACGCGGTGTACGCCGCCGGCGGTCACAGCCTGGCCGGCTATCTGGCCAGGCCGGGCCTGCGCAAGGTGTTCGACCGCGTGGTCGGCACGATCTTCATTGGTTTTGGTGCGTTGTTGCTGAGGGCGCGCCCGTAGACGGTAGTGGCAGTCGGTAGTGCCGGCCGCTGGCCGGCAACCCCGGATGGCTGGGAAGCCGGCCAGCGGCCGGCACTACCTGGTGCAGCTCTGTGATTGCAGATACGCACAGAACATATCCGCCATCGCCTCGGCGTAGGCCTCGATCGCCTCGGTGCTTGGCTGGGTACCTGAAAATTCCTTGCCCACCGTGCTGAGCGTGCGGGTGACCAGATCGCTGGCGAGCTCGCGCGCTGCCGGTGTCGCATCCGGCAACACCTCGCCCATGAAGCGCGCGATGGTCTGCTCGCCGGCGGCGCGGACCGCGTCCGCTTCCGGTGCATCGCGATAGAGCGGGGCGGCGTCGTTCAATGCCACGCGCATTTCGGCCTCCTCGCATTCCGAGCGCAGGAAGGCATGCACCAGCGTGCGCAACCGCTGCAACGGCGGTGTGGCGGCATCGTCGAGGATCCGCTGCAGCAGGCCGGTGGTCTGTTCCCACTCGTCGGCCTGCAGGCGGAACAGGATCGCGGCCTTGTTGGGGAAGTACTGGTACAGCGAGCCGATGCTGACCCCGGCGCGCTCGGCCACCCGCGCGGTGGTGAAACGGGCGGCACCCTGCTGGGCCAGAACCTGAGCCGCCGCTTCCAGAATCACCGCCACCAGCTCACTGGAGCGCGCCTGGCGGGGCTGTTTTCTTGAGGAAATCTGCGGGGTTGCGCGCGGAGACATGGCGGTCCTGGGTGGGGCAGGGAATGCGAATAGTGCAGATCGGGGATCGCCCGTATTCTGGAAATGCGACGAATCACTCGCATTCTAGGTGGGCCCCGGCCCGCCCTCAACCCTGACCCCGGAACCCCTATGACGACCTTGACCACGGCGCCACTGGCGCCGCTGCTGGCGCGCCTGTTCGATGAAGCCGATGCGGCCACCAGCCCCGCCTTCGCGACGATGTCCGATGACGAGCGCAGCCGCCTGATGAACAGCCGCACCGAGTACCTGGCGCTGTATGCGCAGCTGAAAGACGTATGGCTGCCGGTTTCGCGCGAGACCGGCCACCTGCTCTACATGCTGGCCCGCACCCGCCGCGCCCGTGCCATCGTGGAGTTCGGCACCTCGTTTGGCATCTCCACCCTGCACCTGGCCGCAGCACTGCGCGACAACGGCGGCGGCCGCCTGATCAGCAGCGAATTCGAGCCGTCCAAGGTGGCGCGCGCGCGTGCGCACCTGATGGCCGCCGGGGTCGAGGACCTCGTGGAGATCCGCGAAGGCGACGCACTGCTGACCCTGCGCGAGGATCTGCCCGAGCGCATCGACCTGCTGCTGCTCGACGGCGCCAAGCCGCTCTACAACGATGTGCTGGACCTGGTGGAAGACCGCCTGGCCCCCGGCGCGCTGATCGTGGCCGACAACGCCGACCATGCACCGGCCTATCTGGCGCGCGTGCGTGCGGCGGACGCAGGGTATCTGTCCATCGCCGTCGGCGAGGACGTTGAACTGTCGATGCGCATCGCCTGATCGCATCGGCCTGAAGAGGAGAACACCATGCATGTATTCGTCACCGGTGCGACCGGCTGGGTCGGCGCGGCCGTGGTCCACGAACTGCTGCGCGCCGGGCATACGGTCACCGGCCAGGCACGTGATCGCGACAAGGCGGCCGCGTTGGCGGCCAGCGGTGCCAACGTGGTGCATGCCACGTTGGAAGCGCTGGACCGCCTGCGCGATGCCGCAGCCACGGCCGACGCGGTCATCCACACCGCGTTCAACCATGATTTTTCCCGTTTCATCGAGAACTGCGCGCAGGACCGTCGGGTAATCGAAGCGCTTGGCGAGGCATTGCAGGGAACTCTGCGTCCGTTGCTGGTGACTTCCGGGTTGCTCGGCTTGCCTGCGGGTGCCTGCGAGACGGACCTGCCCGATCCGGGCTCACCGCGGCTGTCCGAGCCGACGGCACGGGCACTGGCTGCACGTGGGATTCGCGCAGCCACGGTACGGCTGGCGCCGTCGGTACACGGGCTCGGCGACCACGGTTTCGTGCCGATCCTGATCCAGCTGGCGCGGCAGACCGGGGTGTCAGCCTACCTGGAAGGCGGCAACTGCTGGTCCGGGGTGCATCGTCACGACGCTGCGCGGCTGTACCGGCTGGCGATCGAACACGGCGCCAGTACGCCGGTGTACCACGCGGTCACGGAGGCATCGGTGCCGTTCCAGCAGATTGCCGAGATGATCGGGCGGCAACTCAAGCTGCCGGTTGCGGCGCGCGGCCGTGAGCACTTCGGGTGGTTCGCCGGCATGGCCGGCGCCAACATGGCGGCCTGCAGTGAACACACCCGCAGCACCCTCGGCTGGTGTCCGGGTGGCCCCACCCTGCTTGAGGATCTGGAGCAGCGCGGCTACTACGCCAGATAGCGGTGCCGGTTGGATGTGTGCAACCGGCTCATGCGTAGACGCTGCCGGCCAGGGCGGCAGCGACGCCACGGAACCCCCGTTCCATCACCTGCAGCAGGGCCGCTGCCGGGTCGCGCGGTGTGCCGAATGCCTGCAGCGCGTCGCGGTAGGCCACCACCAGCGTACCCATCAACAAGGTGGCGGCCAGCCGGGCGTCGGCATCGGTGGCGGGCTGGCCAACCGCTTCGGCGAACAGTTCGGCCAGCTCTTCGGCGAGGGTCACCTGCAGTTCGCGCGCCCGGGCGGTGAGCGCGGGGCTGTCGGCTACGGTGCGCCAGAACCGCAGCGGCCGTTCGTTGATGCGGAACAGCGGGTGCTGTTGGATCACCAGCGTGTGCATCAAGGCCTGGAACGCCTGCACCGGTGGCTGCGCACCGCGGCCGATGATCGCCGCGCGGATCATCGCCCGGCCTTCCTCTTCACGATCGAAGACCAGGTCTTCCTTGCGTGCGAAATAATTGAACACCGTCTTGCGCGAGACGCCGGCGGCGCGCGCGACCTCATCCACCGATACCGCCTCGAAGCCATGTTCAACGAACAGCGCGGTGGCCACATTGGAAATGGCCAGGCGGGTAGCCGCCTTCTTCTGGTCCCGGGGCCCGGGCGCGGGGAGTGGGGCAATGTTCATGCAAATAATATTACACCGAGTGTAATATCTGCGCCAGCCGCAACCGGCATCCCGTCGGTGGGGCCGTGCGTGAGGACTTCCCGTGACCCATGACGTTGTGATTGCCGGTGCCGGCCCGGTGGGACTGCTGCTGGCCTGCGAGCTGCGCCTGGCAGGCGTCTCGGTGCAGGTGCTGGAGCAGGCCGAAGACCCGTACTCGCCGCTGAAGGTGCTGCCGTTCGGCATGCGCGGGTTGACCGCGCCCAGCACCGAGGCGCTGCAGCGGCGCGGCCTGATGGAGCAGATTCCGCCGCTGGCGTTGACCCGGCCCGGCCCGGTCGGCAACGCCGCCGCCGCCCATTGGATGGACCAGCCGCGGCAGCCGGGCGGCCACTTCGCCGGCATCGCCTTCTTTCAGGACCGCATCGACAGCGGGCGCTGGCCGTACCGCCTGCCCGATGCAGCCGGCCCCAGCCGGGTGGTCGATATGGCGTCGCTGGAGGCGGCGTTGACCACACGCGCCCTCGCACTGGGGGTGCAGATCCGCCGCGGCGCCGCCGTGGCCGCCATCGACCCCGGCGAGGACGGTGTGCGCATCGAGGCCGGTGGCCAGACCTATCAGGCGCGCTGGCTGGTGGGTTGCGACGGTGGCCGCAGCGCGGTGCGCAAGCTGGGTGGATTCGCCTTTGAAGGCACCGATCCGGAGTTCACCGGTTACTCGGTGCAGGTGACGCTGGCCGACCCCGCAGTGCTTCCCCCGGGCCGCCACTACACGCCGACGGGCATGTACACCTACACCGCGCCCGGCACGATCGCGATGGTGGAGTTCGACGCCGGTGCCTGCCATCGCCAGCACCCGATCACGCAGGAACACGTGCAGGCCGTACTGCGCCGGGTTACCGGTGTTGCGCTCGAGGTGACGGCCCTGCACCAGGCCGCCACCTGGACCGACCGTGCCCGCCAGGCGACGACTTACCGCAACGGGCGAGTGCTGCTGGCTGGCGATGCCGCGCACGTGCACTCGCCGCTGGGCGGGCAGGGGCTCAGCCTCGGTCTCGGCGATGCGATGAACCTGGGCTGGAAGCTGGCCGCGACGCTGCGCGGCGATGCACCGCCGGGGTTGCTGGATACCTACAGCCGCGAACGCCATCCGATCGGCGCGCAGGTGCTGGACTGGTCGCGTGCGCAGGTGGCGTTGATGCGGCCCAGCCCGGCGTCGCGCGCGCTGGAAGCGATCCTGCGCGACCTCATCGACACCGGCGATGGCGCCACCTACTTTGCCGAACGCGTCTGGGGCGTGATGCTGCGCGTGGACCTGGGCGAGGGCCACCCGCTGCTCGGGCGCAGCGCGCCGGACCTGGTGCTGGCCGATGGCAGCCGGTTGGCCACGCACCTGCACAGCGGCCGTGGCCTGCTGCTGGACCTGGATGCGGCGGCGCCGCTGCGCGACGTGGCCACGCGGTGGGCGGGCCGTTTCGACTATCTGGCCAGCACCGCCAAGGACGGGCTGGGGCTGAGCGCGCTGCTGGTGCGCCCCGACGGCGTGGTGGCCTGGGCCGGCGAGGGCGCGGTCGATCCGGACGCCGTGGCGCAGGCGGCGGCGCGCTGGTGGGGCGCAGCGATCGAGGTCGCTCGGGCTTAATGTAACTTGTGATGTTACATTATGGGTCCCTCTGTCGTTGCCGGGTGCCCCATGTCGTTCTCCGATCCGCAGGCCGTTGCCCGCTATGCCGAAGGCCCGGTCCGCCAGGTCCCCGGCTTCGACGGCCTGCAGCGGATGGCTGAGCTGTTGTTGGCCGAGCACGTGCCGGATACCGGCCAGGTGCTGGTGCTCGGGGCCGGCGGCGGGCTGGAGCTGAAGGCCTTCGCCGCGGCGCATCCGGGCTGGCAGCTGCTGGGGGTGGATCCCTCGGCGGAAATGCTGCGGCTGGCCACGCAGACGCTGGGCCCGCTGGTAGCACAGGTGCAGCTGCTGGAAGGCTATATCGACGACGCCCCGCAGCAGGCCTTCGATGGCGCCAGTTGCCTGCTCACCCTGCATTTCCTCAACGCCGAACAGCGCCTGCAGACCCTGCGTGCGCTGCACCAGCGGCTCAAACCGGGCGCGCCGCTGGTGGTGGCCCACCACAGCTTCCCCTTGGCCAACGGCGACCAGCAGCGCTGGCTGCGCCGGTACGCGGCCTTCGCCGCATCTTCGGGTGTGGCGCACGCCGATGCCGAGCGCGCCATCGCCGCCATCGGCGCACGCCTGCCCTTGCTGTCGCCCGAGCAGGACGTAGCGCTGCTGCACGCAGCCGGATTCAGCAATGTCGAGCTGTTCTACGCCGGCTTCACCTTCAAGGGCTGGGTGGCCTACGCGGCCGCGCCGTCATCGGCATCCACTTAACGTCGCCGCCGCTACTGTGCGCGCATCGCCTGCGCCCACTGGAGAACCGCGATGCTTGCCAAGAACACCCTGTGCCTGTGGTACGACGGCACCGCCCTGGAGGCGGCAACCTTCTACGCCAATACCTTCCCGGACAGCCGGGTCATCGCTGTCCACCATGCGCCGGGCGACTTTCCCTCCGGCAAGCAGGGCGACGTGCTGACCGTGGACTTCACCGTCGCCGGCATCCCGTGCATCGGGCTCAATGGCGGCCCGGCGTTCAAGCACAGCGAAGCGTTCTCGTTCCAGATCGCCACCGACGATCAGGCCGAAACCGATCGCCTGTGGCAGGCCATCGTCGACAACGGCGGTGAGGAAAGCGCCTGTGGCTGGTGCCGCGACAAATGGGGGCTGTCCTGGCAGATCACCCCGCGCGTGCTGAGTGCGGCGGTGACCAGCAAGGATCCCGGCGTGGCCAAGCGCGCGTTCGACGCGATGATGACGATGCGCAAGATCGATATCGCCGCGATCGAAGCTGCGGTAAAAGGCTGACCGGGTGGTCTGCCCGGGCGCGCCTGCTCAGGGCAGCAACGGCACGTCCAGCCCGCGTTTCAACGTACTCAACGCCACTGCGGTGCGGAAGCGCTCGATGTTGTCGTCGCCACCGAACAGGCGCTCGCTGATCGCCTCGTACTCCTCCATCGAGGCCGCGGTGAGGATCAGCAGGAAATCGGCATCGCCGGTGATCGCGTAGCACTGCTGCACGGCGGGGTCGTCCTGCACGCGGCGGCGGAACGGCGCCACCCGGTGTGGCTGCTCGCTGCTGACCCGTACCTCGACCATGATGGTCAGCGGGCGGCCCAGCCGGGCCTGGTCCAGCACCGCCACGTTGGCGCGGATGATGCCGGCTTCCTGCAGGCGTTTGATGCGCCGCTGCACGGCCGGCGCCGACAGGTGCACGGCCTCGGCGATCTCGCGCTGCGGGGTGGTGTTGTCGCGTTGCAGGATGGCCAGGATGGCGCGGTCGAAGGTGTCGGGCAGGGGGACGTTGGTCATGGTGAGCGAAACGTGCAGGAAGGCCCCTGCAATTGAGCATCTGCTTCGGCCTTCGCGCAATATGCTGGCGCGATGTCGAACGCCCGCTATGCCCATCTGATTCCCGTCCTGGCCGTGCTCGGCTCGGTCACCGCCCTGTCCGTGGGCACCTCCTTTGCCAAGCAGCTGTTCCCGTTGATCGGAGCGCAGGGCACCAGTGCGTTGCGCGTGGGCTTCTCGGCGCTGGTGCTGCTGGCGGTGTTCCGCCCGTGGCGCTGGACCACCTCGCGTGCCGATGCCGGGGCGATCATCCGCTACGGGGTGACGCTGGGCGCGATGAACCTGATGTTCTACATGGCGCTGCGCACGATTCCGTTCGGCATCGCGGTGGCGATCGAGTTCTGCGGGCCGCTGGCGGTGGCGATGTGGTCCTCGCGTCGGCCGGTCGATTTCCTCTGGGTCGGCTGCGCGCTAGTCGGCCTGCTGCTGCTGTTGCCGCTGGGCCATGGGGAACCGCTGGATCCGGTCGGGGTGATGTTCGCGCTGGGCGCGGCGGCGTGCTGGGCGATGTACATCATCTTCGGCAAGCGTGCCGGCCACCTGCCGGCCGGGCATACGGTATCGCTGGGGCTGTGCGTGGCGGCGTTGGTGGTGGTGCCGGTCGGCGTGGCTCACGCCGGGATGGCGTTGCTGGACCCGTACATCCTGCTGTTCGGGCTGGGCGTGGCCATCGTCTCCAGCGCGATTCCGATGTCGCTGGAGATGATGGCGCTCAAACGCCTGCCCAAGGAGACCTTCGGCATCCTGATCAGCATGGAGCCGGCGGTGGCCGCGCTGCTGGCGATGGGGTTGTTGTCCGAGCACCTGACAACGCTGCAGTGGGCGGCCATCGGGTGCACGGTGCTGGCCTCGGTGGGCAGCACGATCACCGCACGGCGGGTGGCGCCGATGGTACCCGGCACGCCCGCCTGATACGTGTGACCCGGTAGTGCCGGCCGCTGGCCGGCTTCCCGTACCGTTGGGTCATGAGGAGCCGCCAGCGGCCGGCACTACCGGGACGCGCGCGCCCACCAACGATGGGCGCCTGCCGTTTTCGCGGCGACGTCAGCGCCTTACCGGCGCGTCCCCGGCCACGTAATAGTCCGCCGTGCTGCGTGGCAGCGCCGCACGGCCGCGGATGCGGTCGGCGACCTTCTCGGCAATCATGATCGTGGTGGCGTTGAGATTGCCGGTGATGATGCGCGGCATGATCGAGGCATCCACCACGCGCAGGCCTTGCATGCCGTGCACGCGGCCCTGGCCGTCCACCACGCTCATCGCATCGGTGCCCATCGCACAGGAGCAGGACGGGTGGTACGCCGTCTCCGCCCGGGCGCGCACGAACGCATCCAGCTCCGCATCGGTTTTGCAGTCCGCACTCGGGCTGATCTCGCGGCCACGGTACTCGTCCAGCGCGGGCTGGGCGATGATCTCGCGGGTGATCCGGATCGCGTCGCGGAACTCCTGCCAGTCCTGGTCGGTGGACTGGTAGTTGAACAGGATCGAGGGATGCTCGCGCGGGTCCAGCGAACGCGCATGCACGCGGCCGCGGCTGGGCGTGCGCATCGAACCGACATGTGCCTGGAAACCGTGCTCCTTGACCGCGTTGGTGCCGTTGTAATTGATCGCCACCGGCAGGAAGTGGTACTGGATGTTCGGCCATTCGAATTCGTCGCGGGTGCGGATGAAGCCACCGGCCTCGAACTGGTTGCTGGCGCCGATGCCGGTGCCATTGAACAGCCACTCCGCACCGATGCCCGGCTGGTTCCACCACTGCAGGGCCGGGTACAGCGACACCGGTTTGGTGCAGGCGTACTGCATGTACACCTCCAGGTGGTCCTGCAGGTTCTCGCCGACCCCAGGCAGGTCATGCACCAGCGGTACGCCGAGCGCAGCCAGCAGCGACGGTGCACCCACGCCGGAGCGCTGCAGGATCTGCGGCGAGGCGATGGCACCGGCACACAGCAGTACTTCGCGGCGCGCGCTGGCATCGATCGGCTCGGCACTGCTGCCGGTGAGGTAGCGCACGCCCACCGCGCGCTTGCCGGCAAACAGGATGCGGTCGGTGGTGGCGTGCACCACGATCTCCAGCCCGGCGCGGTCCTTGGCCATGTCCAGATAGCCGCGCGCGGTGCTGGAGCGGCGCCCGCGCGGGGTCACGGTGCGGTCCATCGGGCCGAAGCCTTCCTGCTGGTAGCCGTTGAGGTCGTCGGTGCGCGGGTAGCCGGCCTGCACGCCGGCCTCCACCATCGCGTGGAAGAGCACGTTGTTGCCGTTCTTCGGGGTGGCCACGCTGACCGGACCGTCGTCGCCGTGATAGTCGTTGGCGCCGATGTCGCGGGTTTCGGCTTTGCGGAAGTAGGGCAGGACGTCGAGGTAGCTCCAGTCTTCCAGGCCGTCGAACGTTGCCCATTGGTCGAAGTCCAGCGCATTGCCGCGGATGTAGCACATGCCGTTGATCAGCGAAGAACCGCCCAGACCCTTGCCGCGGCCGCACTCCATGCGCCGGTTGTCCATGTGCGGCTCCGGCTCGGTTTCATAGGCCCAGTTGTAGCGGCGGCCCTGCAGCGGGTAGGCCAATGCGGCGGGCATCTGGGTGCGGAAATCGAGCCGGTAGTCCGGGCCACCGGCTTCGAGCAGCAGTACGCTGACGCCTTCGTCTTCGGTGAGGCGTGCGGCCAGCGTGTTGCCGGCCGAACCGGCGCCGATGATGATGTAGTCGTATTCGCGCTTCATCGTGGGGTGCTCCTGTGAGGCCGGTTCAGAACACCGACGCGTAGCGGTCCAGTTCAATCTGGATGGACTTGGTGCGGGTGTAGGCGCGCAGCGTGGCCAGGCCGTTCTCGCGGCCCACCCCGGACTGCTTGTAGCCGCCCACCGGCATCTGTGCCGGTGATTCACCCCAGCAGTTGACCCAGCAGATGCCGGCTTCGAGCTGATGGATCAGGCGGTGCGCGCGGGTGATGTCCGGCGTCACCACGCCGGCCGCCAGGCCATAGTCGGTGGCGTTGGCGCGGCGCACGGCCTCGTCTTCATCGTCGTAGGCCAGCAGGCTCATTACCGGCCCGAAGATCTCCTCGCGGACGATGCGCATGTCATCGCGGCAGTCGCTGAAGATGGTCGGGGCCACGTAGCAGCCCTTGCCGAGTGCGCCTTCGAGCAGGCGCTCGCCGCCGCACACCAGTCGCGCGCCTTCGGCCTTGCCGCTGGCGATGTGGTCAAGCACGCGGCGCATATGCGCGGCACTGACCAGCGGGCCGAAGGTGGTGGCCGGGTCCAGCGGATCGCCGATGCGGATGCGCGCCACCCGCTGCAGCAGTGCCTGTTCGAAATCGGCCAGCAGCGCATGCGGCACGAACACGCGGGTGCCATTGGTGCAGACCTGCCCGGAACTGTAAAAGTTGGCCATCATCGCCACGTCGGCAGCCAGGTCCAGATTGGCGTCGGCGCAGACGATCAACGGCGACTTGCCGCCCAGTTCCATGGTCACGTCCTTCAAGGTGGAGCTGGACGCACTGGCCATCACCTTGCGGCCGGTACTGGTACCGCCGGTGAAGGAGATCTTCTCGATGCCCGGGTGCTCGGTCAGCGCCTGGCCCACGCCGGCACCGTCGCCGGGCAGCACGTTGAACACGCCATCGGGCAGCCCGGCCTCGGTGAAGATCTCGGCCAGCTTGAGCGCGGTCAACGGGGTCACTTCGCTGGGCTTGAAGATCATCGCGTTGCCCGCGGCCAGCGCCGGGGCGGCCTTCCACAGCGCGATCTGGATCGGGTAATTCCAGGCGCCGATGGCCCCGACCACGCCGAGCGGTTCGGCCCGCGTGTAGAAGAAGCTGCTCTCGCGCAGCGGCACCTGGCTGCCCTCCAGCCCGTGCATCACCCCGGCGTAGTACTCCAGCACGTCGGCGCCGGTGACGATGTCCACGCTGCGCGTTTCGCTGAGCGGCTTGCCGGTGTTGCGGCTCTCCAGTTCCGCCAGTGCATCGTTGCGCTCGCGCAGCAGGGCCACCGCGCGCAGCAGGATGCGCGAGCGCTCCACCGTGGTCAGCGCGGCCCACACCTTCTGCCCGGCCTGTGCGCTTTCCACCGCGGCATCGAGGTCGTCGCTGTTGGCGCTGTGCACGTTGGCCAGCACCTCGCCGGTGGCCGGATTGGTGACCGCGAAGGCGGTTCCGCCCTGCGCGGCGACGTAGCGGCCGCCGATGTAGAGCTGTTGGTCGGGAAGGGTGGGCATGTCGATGACTCCTTTGCAGCGGGTGACAGCACGATGTCAGCGGGTGAGATGCAGGAACTGCAGGTGACGCTCGTACTGGTCGATGATGTCGTTGATGATCTGCTGGCGGCTGTAGCCAACCAGCTCGTAATCCTGGCCGCCTTCATACAGGTGCACTTCGGCGCGGTAGTAGCGCTGGTTGCGGAAGCGCTGCGCGGCGAAGGAGGGCGTGAGGTAACCGCGCATGATCACCTGGTAGGTGAACACCTGTTGTTCGCCATGGTCCACCACCAGTTCCATCTGGCCGGGTTCGAACTTCGTCTGCACGTCCAGACCCTGCTCGCGCAACTGCGCGGCAACGGCTTCGATGGCCGGCTTCACGTCGGTATCCATGAAGCGGTACACCTCATCGCGCACCGGGAAGTGCACGGCCTGGGTGATGCGCTGGCGCCAGCCGCGCTGGTGCCGCGACTGTCCGATGACGGGAATGGGCGAGTACTGCGAGGCCTTCTTGCGCTGCGATTCCTCGCCGAGCGCGCGGGTCAGTCCCCACACCATCAGCAGCAGCACCACCGAGAACGGCAGCGAGGCCAGCACCACCGCCGATTTGAGCGCATCCATGCTGCCGGCCAGCAGCAACCCGGCGGTGACCACCGCGGTCATCACGCCCCAGAACACCCGCAGCCAGCGCGGGCCATCGTCCTCGGGCGCGCCACCGTGCGAGGACAGCGTGGACAGCACCACGGTGCCCGAATCGGCCGAGGTGACGAAGAAGATGAAACTGACGATCACGGTGACGGTGATCACCGCGCGGCTCCACGGGTAGTTGTCCAGCAGCGCGTAGAGCACGGTGGGTGGGTTGTCCACCGCCATCTGCGCCAGCTGTACCTGGTCGTGGTGCAGGATCTGGTCGAGTGCGCTGTTGCCGAAGATCGACAGCCACGCCAGGGTGAAACCGAGCGGGATCAGCAGCACCCCGAACACGAATTCGCGGATGGTGCGGCCGCGTGAGATGCGTGCGATGAACAGCCCCACGAACGGTGCCCAGCCAATCCACCAGGCCCAGTAGAACACCGTCCAGTTGCCCAGCCAGTCCGGTCGCCCGCCGTAGGCATACACATCGAAACTCTTGCCGACCACGTTGCCCAGGTAGTCACCCAGGTTCTGCATCAGCGTGCTGAGCAGGTACTGGGTAGGGCCGGCGAACAGCATGAACAGCAGCAGCGCGATGGCCAGCAGCATGTTGATGTCCGACATCCAGCGCACGCCCTTTTCCACGCCGGACACCGCCACGGTGATCGCCGCGCCCATCATCAGCACGATCAGCACCACCTGCACCCAGGGCGCGTGTGGCACCGGCAACAAGGTGTTGAGGCCGGCATTGAGGTGCAGCACGCCGAAGCCCATGTCCGCGCCCAGCCCGAACACCGTGGCCACGATGCCCAGTGCATCCACCGTGTAGCCGATCGGGCCGTTGATGCGCTTGCCGATCAGCGGGTACAGCGCCGAGCGCAGTGCCAGCGGCAGGTTGTGCCGGTAGGCGAAGTAGGCCAGTGCCATCGCCGCCAGTGCGAACACGCCCCAGCCGTGCAGGCCCCAGTGCAGGAACAGCAGCTGCATGGCCTGGCGCGCGCTGGCTTCGCCGCCACCGACGCCGCCCTGCGGCGGCATCAGGTAATGGGTGAGGGGCTCGGAGACGCAGAAGAAGAACAGGGTGATGCTGATCCCCGCCGCGAACAGCATGCCGGCCCAGGACAGATAGCTGAATTCCGGTTCGTCGTGGTCCGCGCCCAGCTTGACGTGGCCATAGCCGGACAGCGCCACGCCGACCACGAATACCAGGTACACCGTCATCGCCAGCAGGTAATACCAGCCGACATTGCGCGAGGCCCAGGTCTGGGCATCCAGCAGCAGCACGCCGGACTGGATCGGAAACAGCGCCACCAGCAGGGCGAACGCCGTGACCAGGGTCGCGGCGAGCAGGAACACGGGACGCAGTGTGCGCACCTCGGGCGGATGCGGCTCCACGGTACTCATGGGGTGGGGGATGCTCGGGTTGCCACAGAGGCAGAAGGCGAGCGTTATCGCATAGCGGCCGTGGATGCTGCGTGTGCACAACCGGGAATGCCCGCCGCGTCTGGGCGGCGGGGTGTCGGTTTCGGCATCGATGGCGCTGGGTGTACCCGGCGCGGTACGGCGTCAGCGCAGCGCGGAGTTGGGGACGTCGATGGCCATGGCCAGCGCCAGGTGGTCCGAGAACGCCGCCGGTACCGCCTCGGCGCTGCGTTGCTGCAGGCCGGTGCTGAGCAGGATGTGATCAATCGCCCGGTCCGGGCGCCAGCTGGGGAAGGTCGGCACCGCACAGCCGGGCGGCTGCAGGGTGGTCTTCTGGTACAGCACCTGCATTTCCGGGCGTTCGGCCAGGCAGTTGAAATCGCCCATCAGCACCGCGTTGGGATGCTCGGAGAGCAGGTCGGCGATGAAGGCCAGCTGCGACATCCGCGAGTTGGTGCCCAGCGACAGGTGCGCCACCGCGACCGCCAGCCCTTCGCTGCCATCGCCGAACTTGGCCAGCAGCACGCCGCGCCCGCCGATCCGGCCGGGCAGGGCGTGGTCCTGTACTTCAACGGGCTCGATCCGGCTGAGCAGGCCATTGGCGCTGGAGGCCACCCCGCCCATGCGGCGGTTGGGCTGGTGGCTCCAGTAATTGAAACCGGCGCGCTCGGCCAGATAGTGGGTCTGGTTGGTGAAACCCGAGCGCAGGCTGCCGGGGTCGGCCTCCTGCAGGCCGACGATGTCATGACCGCGGGCCAGCTGGGCGATGGCGTCCAGGCTGGTGCGCTTGCGCCCCGCCGGCAGTGCATGCGACCAGCTGCGGGTCACATAGTCACTGTAGCGGCGGGTGCTGCTGCCGGCCTGGATGTTGGCCGTCAGCAGGCGCAGGGTCCGCGTGTGGGGGGAGTTCACGACGGTTGCAGGCTCGAGTGGATCAACCGCCCTTGGCGGCGCGTTCGCGGGCGATCAGGTGATCGGCGATGCGCAGCATGTCCGGGAAGCTCTTGCCCTTGACCAGGTACTTGCCGTTGACGATCACCGACGGCGTGCCGGTGATCTGGCTGCGCTGGGCGAACTGCTTGGCGGCGTTGGTCTTGGCATTGACGGCGAAGCTGCCCATGGTGCTGGCGAACTGCTTCGGGTCGGCGCCGTGCTTGGCGTAGAACTTGGCGATGTCCTCCACCGAATCACGGCCGCGCTCGCCCTTCAGGCTCTGCTCGGCGTGGATGGCGGCGTACAGCGCGTCATGGGTCTTTTCTTCCAGGCCCATGCTCTGCGCGGCGTAGAAGGCGCGGGCGTAGTCGTCCCAGGTACCGCCGAACATGGCCGGCACGTAGACGAAGTTGACGTCGCTGGGCAGGCCCGCCTTCCACGGCCCGATCAGCGGCTGGAACGCGGCGCAGGCCGGGCACACGAAGCCGAACACTTCAGCCACTTCGATCTTGCCGGTGGCCGGCTGGAACGGCTGGCCGTTCTCGATCACCAGGTAGTCGGTACCGAGCACCGGCTCCGGGCCGGTCGGGCGCGACGAGGCCGGCGCCGGCGCGGGCGTGGTGGCATTGGCGGCGGCGGTTTCAGCTGCGGCCGTTTCCGAGGCGGCGGGCGCGCCGGTGGCGGCCGGGGCGGCTTCGGTGGCCGGGGCGCTGCTGGCGGCGGCCGGTTCGGTCGGCGCGGCGGTGTTGGCGGTGCCATCCTGGGCCTTGCACGCCACGAGGATCGGCAGCACGGCCATGAGCGTCAGGGCGAAACGGATTTTCATCGAAGCATCTCCAGCGGATGAGCATGGTGGGGCCAGCGCCGCAGGCGCCGGCCAGGGGGGGATGATGACACGCGGCAACAAGCGTCCCGCGTGCAGGGTGCGTGATGGTTCAGCGAGCGTGTGCTCAGGGGGCCTTGCCGCTGCGTGCACGGGCGATCAGCGCATCGGCGTTGCGCAGCAGCGCCTCGAACGAATCGCCCTTGACCAGGTAGCGGCCGTTGACCACCAGCGCCGGCGTGCCCGGCACCTGGGTGCGCACGGCGAAGGCGCGTGCGGCCTTGACCTTCTCTTCCACCGCATCGCCCTTGAGCGCGGCGAGGTAGCGTTCCGGCGCAACGCCGTAACCCTTGTAGAAGGAGGCCAGTTCTTCCGGCGAGATGTTCTGCATCGGCAGCGAGCGCTGCTCGTGCAGGGCATCGAACATGGTGCGGTGGCTGCGCTTGGCCACGCCCAGCTCGTCAGCGGCGAAGTAGGCGCGGGCGAACGAATCCCAGACGCCGCCGAAGGCGGCCGGCACCGGGGTGAACCGCACGTCCTTGGGCAGCTTGGCCGCCCAGGCTTCCAGCTGCGGCTCGAAGCGCGCGCAATGCGGGCAGGTGTAGCCGAACATCTCCACCACCTCCACCTTGCCGGCCAGCGGCGCATAGGGGCCGGGTTCGGCGATCAGCTCGTAGTCCTTGCCTTCCACCAGCGCGGCCGGCGCGGCGGCCAGCGTGGACAGGGGACTCAGGGCGAGCAGCAACAGCATCAGGCGGGGCATCAACGTCATCTACATCCATCTCCATCGGAAAAAACAACGCCGGCCCATCGCCGGCGTGCTGAAAACATACCCCGCCCTCAGTGGCGGGGTCACGGTGCCTTGGCGGGGCCTGCCGTTGCCACCGCGGCGACATCGTCGGCGCGGTTGTGCAGCCCCTGCAGATAACTGCCCAACGCCTGGATCTCCTGCTCGGTCAACGATTTGGCGATCGTGGCCATGATCTGGAAGTGGGCCTTGTCGGTTTCATGGGTGACCCCGGCCTGGTACTCCTGCAGCCGCCGCGACACATACGCCGCGTGCTGGCCACCGATGTGCGGATAGGCCGGGCCCGGATTGCCGGCGCCGGTGGGGCCGTGGCAGGCCATGCACGCCGGAATGCCACGTTCGGCATCGCCACCGCGGTACAGCTGCTGGCCGATTTCATAGAACTTCTTGCCCGCATACGGACCTTCGCCGACCAGGCCATCGTCGGCAAGCCCGGCGCTGGCCTTCTGCGTTGCGAAATACGCACCGATGTCGCGCATGTCCTGCGGGGTGAGGTCCTGCACGAACGGCACCATCGCCGCCGAAGCGCCGGAGCTGCGCTGGCCATTGGCGATCAGGGCCATCTGCTGGGCCACATAGCGTTCGCTCTGCCCGGCGATGCTGGGATACATCTCCACGGTGGAGTTGCCGTCGGCCGAGTGGCAGGCCGCGCAGGCGGCCGCCTTGGTCTGGCCGGCCTTGGCATCGCCCCAGGTGGTTTTACTGAAGTCGACCTCCAACGAGGCGGTCTTGATCGGCCCGTTGTCCGGCAACGGGGTGATCGAGGTCTGGGCCACCGCAACAGCGGCCAGCAATGAGACAGCAACAGCGGAAACGGCAAGAACGCGAGCATGGCGCATGCGGAAGCTCCGTGTGGACCGGCCTGGCAGTTGCGGGACCGCAACCGCGGGGATCGCCCGATTATCCATGCGCTTTCACGCCACGGTCAACGCAGGGTGCAGCAAAAACCGGCGGAGACAGCGCGGATCCAGCCCGGACATGCGATCCTATGCCCATGTCATTGCTCCTAGAACGTGCCCAATACCTGCTTTCGGCCCACAACATCCGGCAATTGCCCGAGGATGTTGGCGCCGAAGTTGCCTTTGCCGGGCGTTCCAACGCCGGCAAATCCAGTGCCCTCAACGCCCTGACCCGCCAGAACAGCCTGGCCCGGGTCTCCAAGACCCCCGGCCGCACCCAGCAGCTGGTGTTCTTCGGGATCACCCCGGAAGCCAAACTGGTCGATCTGCCCGGTTACGGCTACGCCAAGGTGCCGCTGGACCTGCAGGCCCACTGGCAGGCCTTCATCGACCAGTACTTCCGCACCCGCGAGGCCCTGCGTGGGCTGGTGGTGGTGATGGACATCCGGCACCCGCTGAAGGATTACGACCGCCAGATGCTGGCCTATGCCGTGCAGCGCGGCCTGCCCGCGCACGCACTGCTGACCAAGGCCGACAAGCTCGGCCGCGGCCAGCAGGGCATTGCCCTGCAGAAGGTACGCAAGGAACTGCAGTCCTCCTTCGGCGACACCGTCAGCGTGCAGACCTTCTCCGGCCCGGCCCGCCAGGGCGTGGACGAAGCGCGCGGCATCATCGGCGGCTGGCTCGGCCTGAACAAGCCGGCGCCGGAAAGCGCGTAACCGCCTGCCGGCAAGCTACGGGGTAGTGCCGGCCGCTGGCCGGCTCCCGGTACATCCAGCTGAAAGAGGCGCCGGCCAGCGGCCGGCACCACCCGGTTGCCGCATGTCGGCTCAGCGCGCCGGCAGCGGCGCGAACTCGCCCGGCACCCACGCAAACGCGTCGCCTTCATGGCGCACATGGCCCAGCCCCGGGAACGGCAGGTGCGCACCGGCTACCCACCAGCCCTTGTCCGCCGCCTGCGCCATCATCGCGCGGCGGCTGGCAATGGCCGCCGTGCGATCACTGTCGGCCTCGTAGGCAGCGGCGGGCTGGGCGAATTGCACGGCGTGGAAATGCACGATGTCGCCCCACACCAGCAGCTGCTGGCCCTTGCCGCCGTCGATCTGCCAGGACACATGGCCCGGGGTATGCCCGTGGCTGTCCAGCGCGGTCACCCCGGCCGGCAGTGCCTGGCCAGGGCTGAAGCGGCGCAGTTTGCCCGCGGCCTCATACGGCGCCACGGCCTTGCGCGCCAGCCCGAACGCGAAGCGCAGGCCCTGCGGGGCGCCGGCTTCGCTGGCCGGGTCCAGCCAATAGGCGGCATCGGCCGCGGACAACCACACCGTGGCATGTGCGAACGCCATCTGGCCCTGCGCATCCAGCAGGCCACACAGGTGGTCCGGGTGCGCGTGGGTGAGCAATACGTCATCCACCTGCGCCGGGTCGTAGCCAGCGGCGCGCAGGTTGCCCAGCACCTGGCCCAGGCCGGGGCCGAAGCACTGCGCGGTGCCGGTATCGACCAGGGTCAGGTGATCGCCGCGCTGGATCAGGTACGCGTTGACCGCCGTCTGCAGGCCCTTGCTGTCTTCGGGCACGTAGCGGTGGTCGAGCAGGCGGGTCACCGCGGCCGGCTCCACACCCACCACCGCGCTGCGGCCCAGCGCCACGGTGCCGTCGAACAGCGCGGTGACCTGCAGCGTGCCGATCTGCTGGTGGTACACGCCTGGCACCTGCTCGCGCGGGGTGTGGGTGGTCGTGGCAAAGGCAGCGGTAGCTGTCGTGGACAGCAGCAGGGCGATGGCGAGGGTGCGAACGCGCGGGAATGACATGGCGGTTTCCATACAATGCGGCCGTGCCGCGGTGTGCCCATGCTGGCTGAAGCGCGCGCGGCAATCCGCTCAGAATGCCGCGCGCTGCGCTCAGCTGTTGCCGATCGCCGCCGGTTCCAGGCCATAGCGCGCGGCGAAGCGCTTGTTGAAACTGCCCAGCGAGCGATAACCCACGCGCGCGGCCACGGTCTTCAGGGGCAGGCGGGTGGTGTAGAGCAGGGTCATCGCATGCGCCAGCCGCGCATCGACCAGCAGCTCACGCACGCTGGACTGCTCGCCGGCCAGCCGCCGGCGCAGCGTCGCACCGCTCAGGCCGAGCTGTTCCTCAAAATCGCGCGACTGCCAATCACGCTCGGGCTGTGCGGCGATCAGGTCGCGGATGCGTTCGCCCAGGCTCGGCTCGGGCGGCACCAGCAGGCTGCCATGGCCACGTCGGCAGAACGCCAGCACCAGCGAGGCCAGCGCCAGCCGTGCTTCGGTGTATCGGCCGTGCTCCAGCGCCGTGCGCCACTGCCGCAGGGTATCGCCGTGGTCGGCCAGTGACAGCTGCGCCAGCGCGTCGCCGGCATCGGGCAGCGGTTCGTTCCACAACACGCGTGCCGCGGCCAGCGCTTCGGCGCACAACGGCACGATCGCACTGAGATAGACGCCGCTGTGCGGGTCGGGAATGTTGACCACATCGATGCGGCAGCGGCGGGTGATCAGGAACAGATCGCCGGGAACGAGCGCCAGCGCCTGCTGCCCGCAGGCGACCTGCTTGCGCCCCTGCAGCAGGATCGCGAACTGCGGCTGCGGAATCTCCACCGACGAGGCGCCATGTTCACGGCGCGCGGTGATGCAGGCGTAACCGTCGGCGCGCGCGCAGTCGGCCAGGCTCGCCATCTCGGCCAGCAGGGAATCGGGGCGTACGCGAAGGTCCATTACAACGCAGTATCGAACATCTGGCCGATCAATGCCGCCGCGCCCATCGCCATGGCACCCCAGAACATCACCCGCAGCGCGCCGCGCAGGGGGCGGGCACCGCCGACCCGCGCGGCCATCGCGCCGGTCAGGCCGAGCCCGGCCAGGGTCGCGACGGTGGTCACCTGCGCCACCTGTGCGTGCGGGGCGAACAGGGCGGTCAGCACCGGCAGCGCCGCACCGCTGACGAAGGCACCGGCCGAGGCCATCGCCGCCTGCAGTGGCCGTGCGCGCAGTTCTTCGGTGATGCCCAGCTCATCGCGTGCATGCGCGGCCAGGGCATCGTGCGCGGTCAGTTGTACGGCCACCTCACGTGCCAGTGCCGGCGCCAGCCCGCGATGGCGGTAGATCGCGGCCAGCTCTTCCAGTTCGCTGTGCGGGTCTTCATGCAGTTCGCGCTGCTCCACCGCCAGGTCGGCCCGCTCGGTGTCGGCCTGGGACTGCACCGAGACATACTCACCGGCCGCCATCGACATGGCCCCGGCCACGGTGCCGGCGATGCCGGTGGCCAGCACGGTCGATGCCGAGGCGCCGCTGGAGGCGATACCGACCACCAACCCGGCCACCGAGACGATGCCGTCATTGGCGCCCAGCACGGCGGCGCGCAGCCAGCCGACGCGGTCGGAGCGATGGACTTCCGGATGTCTGGATCGGCTCATGCGGGCCATCTTAGGGGCTCGCTGGCGGGGGCGGCGGAATGACTCGCAGCCGCGCTGGCAACGGCCGGCGGTGCGCGGTGGGGCAGGGCCGCCAATGCGCAACTGCATTCCGTGGGATGCTGAAATCCGTCACGGTGACACGACGCCGGGGGGCGCCACGATATAGTGCGCCCTTGCGATGCGGGGCCTGCAACCCCACATCCCCGCCCTGACCAGAATCCTGCGAGCCTCCCCTTGTCGAGCCCCAGCCACGTCGCCGAGACGCCGATCACCGACCGAAACGAACTGGTCGCCACGTTGGCTTCCGGCGAAAAGCCGAAGACGCAGTGGCGCATCGGCACCGAGCACGAGAAGTTCGGTTTCCGCCTGGACGACCTGCGTCCGCCGACCTTCGACGGCGACCGCGGCATCGAAGCCCTGCTCCAGGGCCTGACCCGTTTCGGCTGGGCACCGGTGCAGGAAGACGGCCGCACCATCGCCCTGCTGCGCGACAACGCCTCGGTGACGCTGGAACCGGCCGGCCAGCTGGAGTTGTCCGGCGCGGCGCTGGAGAGCATCCACCAGACCTGCGTGGAAACCGGCACCCACCTCAACGAAGTGGCCCAGGTCGCTGGCGAACTGCAGCTGGGGTTCCTCGGCATGGGTTTCCAGCCCAAATGGCGGCGCGATGAAATGCCATGGATGCCCAAGGGCCGCTACAAGATCATGCGCGAGTACATGCCCAAGGTCGGCACGCTCGGCCTGGACATGATGACGCGCACCTGCACGGTGCAGGTCAACCTGGACTACGCCACCGAAGCGGACATGGTGAAGAAGTTCCGCGTGTCGCTGGCGCTGCAGCCGATCGCCACCGCGCTGTTCGCCGACTCGCCGTTCACCGAAGGCCAGCCGAACGGCTACCAGAGCTACCGCTCGCACATCTGGACGGACACCGACAACGACCGCACCGGCATGCTCGACTTCGTGTTCGAAGACGGCTTCAGCTACGAGCGTTACGTGGACTACCTGCTCGACGTGCCGATGTACTTCTCCTACCGCGATGGCAAGTACCACGATGCCAGCGGGCAGAGCTTCCGCGACTTCATGGTGGGCAAGCTGCCGGTGCTGCCGGGCCAGCTGCCGACGCAGCGCGACTGGTCGGACCACATGACCACCGCCTTCCCGGAAGTGCGCCTGAAGAAGTACCTGGAAATGCGTGGCGCCGACGCCGGGCCGTGGAGCCGGTTGTGTGCGTTGCCGGCATTCTGGGTGGGGCTGCTGTACGACGATGCCGCGCTGGATGCGGCCTGGGACCTGGTGCGCGACTTCAGCCTGGCCGAGCGCCACGCCCTGCGCGATGGCGTGCCCCGGCATGCACTGAAGCTGCCGTTCCGCAACGGCACCGTGCGTGACCTGGCCCGCGAAGCGGTCAAGATCGCCGTGGCCGGCCTGAAGCGCCGCGCCGCGTTGAATGCCGACGGCCAGGACGAAAGCTATTTCCTGGATGTGCTGCAGGAGATCGTCGATTCTGGCCTGACCCCGGCCGATCGCAAGCTGGCGCTGTTCCATGGCGAATGGAACGGCGACATCGACCCGGTGTTCAAGGAATTCGCTTACTAATCACAGCGTGCCGACCAACGGTCGGCACCCACCCCTTAGGTAGGTGCCGACCGTTGGTCGGCACGCTTTGAGGTTCAGTGCGCGCTGCTCTTGGAGAACAGGTTGATCACCGCCACCCCGGCGATGATCAGGCCCATGCCGAGCAGAGCCGGGGCGTCGAGTTTCTGCTTGAACACCACCCAGCCGATCACCGAGATCAGCACGATGCCCACACCGGACCAGATCGCATACGCGATGCCGGTGGGCAGGGTTTTCAGGGTGAGTGCGAGCAGATAGAACGCGGCGGCGTAGCCGACCACGGTGCCCAGCGTCGGCCACAGCCGGGTGAAGCCTTCAGAGGCCTTGAGCAGGCTGGTGGCGATCACTTCGAACACGATCGCCAGGCCCAACAGCAGATACACATTCATGGCGCGCGCACCGTTTGGACGATGCGCGCATTGTACGTTTGCCACCGACGTGCACCGGGCGCTGCAGCAGCGCCCGGCAGCGGCCCGGTTCAGGCCGCCTGTGCGCCAAGCGTGGCCATGTCGATCACGAAGCGATAGCGCACATCGTTACGGGCCATGCGCTCCCAGGCTTCGTTGACGGTCTTGATGTCGATCACTTCCACATCGCTGACGATATTGTGCTCGGCACAGAAGTCCATCATCTCCTGGGTTTCGGCCATGCCGCCGATCGCCGAACCGGTGATGTGCTTGCGCCCGAACATCATGGCCGCACCCATCAGCGGCGGCTCCAGTTCGGTCAGCACGCCGACCAGGCACATGGTGGCGTCGCGCTTGAGCAGGCCCATGTACGGGTTGGTGTCGTGGCTGACCGGAATGGTGTTGAGCAGGAAATCGAAGCTGCCGGCATGCGCCTTCATCTGCGCCGGATCGCGCGAGACCAGCACTTCATCGGCGCCCAGGCGCTTGGCATCGGCGCCCTTTTCCGGGGTGGTGGTGATCATCACCACGGTGGCGCCCATCGCCTTGGCGAACTTCACGCCCATGTGGCCCAGGCCACCGAGGCCGATCACGCCAACCTTCTGGCCCGGGCCCACCTTCCAGTGGCGCAGCGGCGAGTAGGTGGTGATGCCCGCGCACAGCAGTGGGGCGGCGGCCTTGAGGTCGATCTTGTCGGACACCTTCACCACAAAGCGCTGCTCGACCACGATGTGGTCCGAGTAGCCGCCGAAGGTGGGGGCGCCGCTGTCACGTTCGGTGCTGTTGTAGGTGAAGGTGGCTCCCTTTTCGCAGTACTGCTCCAGCGATTCGTCGCAGGCGGCGCACTTGCGGCAGGAATCGACCATGCAGCCCACGCCGGCGAAATCGCCAACCTTGAACGCGGTGACGCCGGCACCGACTTCGGTCACCCGGCCGATGATCTCGTGGCCGGGCACCATCGGGAACTTGGAATTGCCCCAGTCGTCGCGGGCCTGGTGCAGGTCCGAGTGGCAGATGCCGCTGTACAGGATCTGGATGCGGACATCGCCGGCGGCCACCGGGCGGCGCTCGAAGGAGAAGGGCACCAGCGGCGCGGTCTGGTCGTGGACGGCGTAACCATGGGCGAGGGACATGTGGGGATCCTTGGCAGGTTTTGTAGAAAGGCGCTTTACAATACGCCCGCATCCCGTGCACAGACAGTCAGGATATCGGCATGATTCATCAAGTGAAACGGGATAATCATGGCCACTGACAACCTCACCCACCTGGCCGCGTTCGCCGCGGTGGCCCGCCATCGCAGCTTCCGCCGGGCCGGCGCCGAACTGGCGCTCTCGACCTCGGCGGTGAGCTATGCGATCCGCGCGCTGGAGGAGCGGTTGGGGGTGGGGCTGTTCCACCGCACCACCCGCAGCGTGGCCCTCACCGAAGCCGGCCAGCGACTGCTGGAGCGCCTGCAACCCGCGCTCGGCCAGGTGCATGACGCGCTGGAGGAAATGAACCACTTCCGCGCCGCGCCCGCCGGCCTGTTGCGGATCAACGCCACCCGCGCCGCCGTCCACACCCAGCTCGGCCCGCGCCTGGCGCGCTTCCTGCTGGCCCATCCCGACATCCGCCTGGAACTGGCGCAGGACGATGGCCTGGTGGATATCGTGGCCAGCGGTTTCGATGCCGGCGTGCGCCTGCACGAGTCGGTGCCCGAGGACATGGTGGCCGTTGCACTGGGCCCGCCGTTGCGTGGATTGATCGTCGGCGCACCGACGTATCTGCAGGGGCGCGAGATTCCACTGCATCCGCGCGATCTGATCCGCCACGAATGCGTGCGGTTCCGCTTCGCCAGCGGCCACCTCTACAAGTGGCAGTTCGAACGCGACGGCCAGGCGTTGGAGATCGACGTGCCCGGCCGGCTCACCCTGGGCGACCAGAACACCATCCTGCAGGCCGTGGTTGACGGGCTCGGGCTGGCCTACGTGCTGGAAGACTCCGCGCGGCCGTACCTGGACGATGGCCGGCTGCAGGCGGTGCTGGAAGACTGGAGCCCGCCGTTCCCCGGCTTCGTGCTGTATTACCCGCGCCAGCGGCAGATGTCCTCGGCCCTGCGGGCCTTTGTGGACATGGTGCGCGAACCGGTGTGAGCCGCGTTGGCGCAGCTCACGGCTGCAGGCTGCGTTGCAGATCCAGCATCGGCGTCTGCGGCACCGAGACCATGCCGGAGGTCGGTTTATCCAGGTCCATCACCAGGGCCACGGCGAGGGTGATCAGGAACAGCATGAGCGTGGTGGCCGTGCGCCGATGGCCCTGGTGGTAGCCGAGCATCCCGGCCGAGACCATCGCGAACAGGGTCAGCATCCACACGATGCGCCCGGGAATATGGGCCTGCCGCGTGGCCATGCGGGTGGCAGCCAGGTCGATGGATTCATTGGTGGTGGTGATCATCAGCCCGGCCAGCGGCGTGGTCCGGAACGGCGCCACGGCCTCCACTACGGTCTTCCACAACTGGGTCTGCAGCGTCTCGCTTTGGCGGTACAGGCGGCGTTCCTCATCGGCGCCCTGCGCCTGGCCGAACGCCACGCGGTTGTCCACGTAGCGGCGCAGTGCCGACTGCATCTTCTGCTGCGGCGCCTCGTCAAACAGCTGGGTACGCAGCCAGGTGGTGCCCAGCGCGTTGGCCTCGGCAATCACCAGTTCACGACGGTCTTCGTAGCGTTGTAGCGCGATGGAAAAGGTGAAGCCGATCAGCAGTGCCAGCAGCCCGAGCACCGAACTCATCGCGAAGGAATCATCATCGAGGGTGACGCCGCGCCTGGCGGTGAGTCGCCGCCGCAGCAGGCGCCCGGCCTCGCGCGCGATGACCAGCCCTGCGAAGAACGACAGCGACAACACCCACAAGGGGAGGCGCTGGTAGAACAGGAGGTCGAACGGCATCACGGTCATCCCCGGTAGTGGTGCACCCTGCCGATATAGCACGTCGGTGGCGGCAGCGGCAGATCCATCACCTGGGATCTGGGGGTGTCCTGTATACTCACCCCCAGTATAGTTACCTGGTGGCGCCGTCATGCCGCATTCCCCGCAGGAAAAGAAGCGTGTCCTGGCCCGCGTACGCCGCATCCGCGGCCAGTGCGATGCGCTGGACCGCGCGCTGGAAGGCGGTGCCGAGTGCGCGCCGGTGCTGCAGCAGATTGCTGCGATCCGCGGGGCCGTCAACGGGCTGATGTCCGAGGTGATGGAAGCCCACCTGCGCGAAGAGTTCGGCCAGCCGGCGCAGTCCGACGCACAGCGCGCCGAGCGCGTGCGCGAGATGAGCGTGTTGATCCGTTCCTACCTGAAATAAACGCGCGGGCGACCGCGCGCTGTCCTGTCTTGTTCCTTGCCTTGGAGTGTTCCCGATGAAATCCCGTGCCGCTGTTGCCTTCGCCGCTGGTGAACCGCTGAAGATCGTCGAGATCGACGTTGCCCCGCCGCAGAAGGGCGAAGTGCTGGTGCGCATCACCCATACCGGGGTATGCCATACCGATGCATTCACGCTGTCCGGCGATGATCCGGAAGGCCTGTTCCCGGCCGTGCTCGGCCATGAGGGCGCGGGCATCGTGGTGGAAGTGGGCGAGGGCGTCACCAGCGTCAAGCCGGGCGACCACGTGATCCCGCTGTACACCGCCGAGTGCGGCGAGTGCCTGTTCTGCACCTCGGGCAAGACCAACCTGTGCGTGGCCGTGCGCGCCACCCAGGGCAAGGGCGTGATGCCCGATGGCACCACCCGCTTCAGCTACAACGGCGAGCCGATCTACCACTACATGGGCTGCTCGACCTTCAGCGAGTACACCGTGGTGGCCGAAGTCTCGCTGGCCAAGATCCACCCGGAGGCCAACCCGGAACACGTGTGCCTGCTCGGCTGCGGCGTCACCACCGGCATCGGCGCGGTGCACAACACCGCCAAGGTAGCCGAGGGGGACAGCGTGGCCGTGTTCGGGCTGGGCGGCATCGGCCTGGCGGTGATCCAGGGCGCGCGCCAGGCCAAGGCCGGGCGCATCTTCGCCATCGATACCAACCCGTCCAAGTTCGAGCTGGCCAAGCAGTTCGGTGCTACCGACTGCATCAACCCGAAGGACTTCGACAAGCCGATCCAGCAGGTGATCGTGGAGATGACCACCTGGGGCGTGGACCACACCTTCGAGTGCATCGGCAACGTCAACGTGATGCGTGCGGCGCTGGAATGCGCGCACCGTGGCTGGGGCCAGTCGGTGATCATCGGCGTGGCCGGTTCGGGCCAGGAAATCTCCACCCGTCCGTTCCAGCTGGTGACCGGCCGCTCGTGGAAGGGCACCGCATTCGGTGGCGTGAAGGGCCGCAGCCAGCTGCCGGGCATGGTCGAAGACGCGATGAAGGGCGATATCGAGTTGGCGCCGTTCGTCACCCACACCATGGGCCTGGAACAGATCAACGAGGCGTTCGAGCTGATGCACGACGGCAAGTCGATCCGCTCGGTGGTTCACTACTGAGCCGCGACATGGGCCTGACCGACTTCTGGAAACGCCCCAAGGTGCCGTCGGAATCGCGGCGCGACACGCTGGTCGACCAGATCGAGCAGGCCCTGCGCGCGCTGGGCTGGTTGCAGGGTCCGGTGGGCGCGCCACGCCACGTCGACTCGGCATTCGGTATCGATGAGATGCCGTTCGAGCACTGGCTGGTGCAGGTGTTCCTGCCGCGGCTGCAGGACGCGCGCCGCGATCGGCAGTGGCCACCACACAGCCAGGTGGCGGTAGCCGCGCGGCGCAACCTGGATGGCCAGGCCGAATGCGAGCCGTTGCTGCAGTTGTTGGCGCAGCTGGACCACGACATCAACACCGGCGGCGCGCCCCTGCGCGACCGCCCCTGAGGAGCTTCCATGGAACGCATCGAACATCGCGCCGCCTGCGGCGGTTGGCAGGACGTTTACCAGCACCGTTCGCAGGTGCTGGGCTGCGACATGAAGGTGGCGGTGTACCTGCCGCCGCAGGCCGCCGCGCAGAAGCTGCCGGTGCTGTACTGGCTGAGCGGGCTGACCTGCACCGAGCAGAACTTCATCACCAAGGCCGGGGCGCAGCGCTACGCGGCCGAACACGGGGTGATTCTGGTCGCACCGGACACCAGCCCGCGCGGCGATGACGTGGCGGACGCGGACGGCTACGACCTGGGCAAGGGCGCGGGGTTCTATCTCAATGCCACCGCGCAACCGTGGGCGGCGCACTACCGCATGTATGACTACATCGTGGACGAACTGCCGGCGCTGATCGAAGCGCATCTTCCTGCATCGCAGGCGCGCAGCATCAGTGGCCACTCGATGGGCGGCCACGGTGCGCTGGTGATCGCGTTGAAGAACCCCGGCCGCTACCGCAGCGTGTCGGCGTTCTCACCGATCGTCGCACCGACCCGCGTGCCATGGGGACAGAAGGCCTTCGCTGCCTACCTGGGCGAGGACCGCAGCACGTGGTCGGCCTGGGATGCCAGCGAACTGGTCGCCACCGCCGAAGAGCGCCTGCCGTTGCTGGTGGACCAGGGCGGCGGTGATGAGTTCCTGGACAGCCAGCTGCAGCCGCAGTGGCTGCAGGCGGCGTGCACCGCGGCCGGGCACCCGCTGCAGCTGCGCCTGCAGCCGGGCTATGACCACAGCTACTACTTCATCAGCAGTTTCATCGGCGAGCACATCGCGTACCACGCCAAGGCATTGCAGGGGTAGAGCCACCCCATGGGTGGCTGGGCCCGAGGCCGGATCAATCCTCGTCTTCTTCCGCCGCCTCGCGACCCTGCTGGCGGATCAGTGCTTCTTCGCGCGCATCGTTGATGGCGTGGCGCACGCTGTCCAGGTCGATGGTGGTTTCATCGTGCACGAAGGTGCCGCTCAGTTCGCTGTCCGGGAGCAGGTCGCCGGCCTCGAACAGCGCCCACATCTCCTCGCCATACCAGCTGTCCAGCAGCTCCGGGGCGAACCGGCCGAGGTAGGCGGTGAGGTTGTTGACGTCACGCAGCAGCATGCTGCGGGCGGCATTGTTGCCGCCGGCGCTGACCACCTGCGGGAAGTCGATCACCACCGGGCCGTCCGGGCCGACCAGTACGTTGTACGGCGACAGATCGCCGTGGATCAGGCCGCAGCACAGCATGCGCACCACCTGGCGCACCAGCACCTGGTGGAAGGCGCGGGCCTGGTCGGCTTCCAGTTCCACTTCGCCCAGGCGGGCGGCGGAGAAGCCTTCGGCATCGGTGACCAGTTCCATCACCAGCACGCCGTGGTAGTAGCCATGCGGTTCGGGCACGCGCACGCCGGCATCGCGCAACTGGTACAGCGCCTCGACCTCGGTGTTCTTCCAGGCGGTTTCCTGCTGCTTGCGGCCGTACTTGCTGGCCTTGCCGACCGCGCGCGCCTCACGGCTGCCGCGCACCTTGCGGCCTTCCTGGTATTGCACGCGCTGCTGGAAGCTGCGCTGGGCCATGTCCTTGTATACCTTCGCGCAGCGCACATCGTCGCCACTGCGCACGACGTACACGGCCGCTTCCTTGCCGCTCTTGAGCGGACGCAACACTTCATCGATCACGCCGTCGTCGATCAGCGCCTGCAAGCCTTGGGGGGTCTTCACGGAGTCTCGTGGATGTGGTGGACGCCAAACGGTCCACCTGGGAGGGGCGGGGATTTTCGCATCTTCGGGGCGGGCCGGCCATCGGCGATGTGCCGGGCTGGTTCAGCCATGGGCTGTGAAGACCCTCCCGGCGGGGATCAGGGCAGGGTCGCCTCACCGCGCAGGAGCGGATAAGGGTTCAGCGATTCGCCCTTCCACCACTGTTTTTCCGGGCCCAGCCGGTGGATCTCGAAATGCAGGTGGGGGGCCTCGGCGCTGGCATTGCCGGTGCTGCCGACATAGCCGATCACCTGCCCGCGGGTGACCACCTGGCCTTCAGCCAGCCCGTCGGAATAGCGCTGCAGGTGCGCGTAGTAGTAGCAGTAGCGCCCGCCGGGGGCGAACTGGTAGACGGTCAGGCCGCCGCGCTGGCTGTCGAACAGTTTCTCGATATGCCCATCGGCGACCGCCAGCACCGGGGTGCCGGCGGGGGCGAGGATGTCGATGGCATCGTGCACGCGGCCCTCGCTGCGGGCGTCGGTGAAGGTGTCCTGCAGCTGCGTGCGGGCGATGTCCTGTACCGGCAGGAGCAGGCCCTCCGTGCCGGCGGCAATGGCAGGCACGGGCGGTTTGGCGGCGGCGGGGGCAGACGGGCTGGGCGATGCCGGGCCCGCGCTGGGCTCGGCCGCCACCGCCAACGGGGCGGGCGTTGCGCTGGCCAGCAGTGCTGCGGGCCGCGTGCCCAGCCACCAGCCGCCCGCCACCCCGATCACCAGTCCCGCCACCGCCAGTCGCAACAGGGTCATGTGTGGTTACTCCTGCATCACTACGGGTACCGAAGCGTCGACCGCCTCGGCCACCTGCAGCGCATCCCAGTTGGTCATGCGCACGCAGCCATGCGATTCGGTCTTGCCGACGTGGCCGGGCTCCGGTGTGCCGTGCAGGCCGTAGTGTGGTTTGGAGAGGTCGATCCAGACCCGCCCGACCGGGTTGTTCGGGCCCGGTGGCAGGGTGGCCTTGGCATCGCCGCGCCTGGCGTCCCAGAACAGTTTGGGGTTGTAGTGGAAGGTCGGCTCGCGCGAGATGCCGAGGATCTTCCAGGTGCCGATCGGCAGCGGATCGTGACGGCTGCCCGAGGACACCGGGAACTGCGCGTAGACCTTGCCCTGCGCGTCGTACAGGCGCAGGGTCGAATCGGATTTGTCGATCACCAGTTTGGCCGCTTTCGGCAGCGTGCCGGGGGCGATGTTGGGTACCTGGATCTGGCTGCCGGCCTTGCCCAGGTCCACGCCGGGATTGAGCGCACGCAGCAGTGCCGGGTCGGCGTGGAAGCGCTCGCCCAAGGCTTCGGCGACCGAGCCGAAGCCCAGCGCCTTCAGTTTGGCCTGCTCGGCGGGCCGTTTCGGGATCGGCTGGAACGGCCCGGCGACATCCTCGGCGGTCAGGGTGTAGCGGGCCAGCGGTGCGGTGGCGTCCGGCTGCAGGGCCTGCCAGGTGGCGTCATCCAGTTCACCGCTGACGGTGAGTCCGTGAGCGGCCTGGAAGCCCGCCACGGCGCGCCTCTGGTTGGAGCCGGGCAGGCCATCGATCTGGCCGGGCGAGAAGTGCGCGCGGTCCAACAGGACCTGTGCATGCAGGTCCGAGCGCACCTCGGTGGACACGGCAGCCTCGTCCAGCGGGGCGGGCAGGGCCGCCGGGGACTGCGCCAGGACCGGTGTGGCAGCGGTCAAGGCAAGCGCGACAGCGATCAGTGCGGTGGAAGTGTGCAGGCGTAGCGGCATCCGGGGCTCCCATGCAGGGTGGCCTTCACCATGCCGCAGCGTCGTGCGCAGCGACCGTGAAAACGCTGACGGGCAGCTGAGCGGCTGCTCCGGCCGTGCGGTGTCGACCACCTCTTCACCATGCTGTGAGGTGCATCACATTCGTCATCGGCGTTGTGGGCGAAAAACGGTATTGTTGAAGCACACCACCGGCGGGGGACGCGCATGGCGATACGCTGGGCCGTGTTGTACGTGGTTTGCCATGGGCTGGCCCTCGCGCTGCTGCCCGGCCACGCCGTGGCGGTGTCGTTCTCCTTCCTGCTGCTCGTGCCATTGCTGGCCGCAGTGGCCTGCCTGTGGCGCAGCCGGCGCAGCGAGGCCCGGGTGGGCTGGATCGCGCTGGCGGCGGGGATGCTGCTGTGGGCCGGTGGCATGGCGGTGAACATGTACCAGGAAATCGTCCTGGGCAATGTCGGGGCCACGCCGGGCGTGAGCATGCTGCTGTATGTGTTGTATGGGGTGCCGCTGACCTTTGCGATGGCCCATCCACGGCATGAGCCGTGGTACCTGGTGATGATCGACGGCGCACTGGCGCTGCTGTTGGGATATCTGTTCTTCGTCTACACGTTCTCGTTCGCCACGCTCACCGATGCCGGCGAGGCCGGGGTGGACAGCCTGCGGCGGATGTTCGACATCGAAAACCTGTTCATCGCCGTGTTCGCGACGGTTCGCTTCGTGGCCAGTGAGGACGGCCCACGGCGTGCCTTCTTCCGCACCTTGGCGTTGTTCGGCTGGGTGTACCTGGGCATGGCCGCCTACATCAACCATCGCGCCAACGACGGCAGCTATGGCGGCATGATCGACCTGATCATCGATGTGCCGTTCCTGTTGGTGGCGGTGTTGGCACTGCGCCCGGCCACCGAGGCGGCCATCCCGCGGACCCCGCGCCGGCTGGCGCTGGCGGTGCGTGCGGGCAGCCCGTTGATCCTGCCCGCGGCGCTGCTGGTGGTGTCGGCATTGATGGTGCACGACCATCCGCACCTGGCGGTGATGGGGTTCATGCTGGCCACGATCGGATCGGGCCTGCGCAGCGTGGTGATGCAGGTGCGCTCGCTGGAACGCCAGGACCAGCTGGATGTGCTGGCACGCATCGATGGCCTCACCGGGCTGGCCAATCGCCGCCAGTTCGACCAGGCGCTGCAGGCCGAGTGGAGCCGCTCGCGGCGCAACGGAAACGGCATGGCGCTGCTGATGGTGGACATCGACCATTTCAAGGACTTCAACGACCGCTTCGGCCACCCGCTCGGCGACCTGTGCCTGCAGTCGGTGGCGCGCGCGCTGGCCGGCTGCGCTACCCGCGGCAGCGATGTGGTGGCGCGCTATGGCGGCGAAGAGTTCGCCGTGGTGGTGCCCTCGTCCACCCGGGAGGGGGTGCTGGCCCTGGCCGAAACCATGCGCAATGCGGTGGAGCGCCTGCGGCTGCCCTCCACCGACCCGACGGTACCGGTCACGGTGACGATCAGCATCGGCATGGCGCGGGTCGAGTCGGTGCTCAAGTCCGACCCGGAAACCCTGCTGGCGGCCAGCGATGCGGCGCTGTATACGGCCAAGCATCGCGGGCGCAACCAGGTAGCAGAGGGGGTCATGGCGCCTTGAGCGCTGCCGGAACGCTTCGGGTCAAAGGTCGTTGCGGATATATAACAGTACTGTTATATATGCGGCATGGACACTTCAACGCCGACGCTTGGGACCGCGCTGCGGCATCTGTTGACGCTGCTGGACGGGGATCTGGAACAGCTCTATGCCGAGGATGGACTCGGCTATCGGCCGCGCTACACCCCGATCGTCAAGGCGCTGGGGGCATTGGGCCCGGCCTCGATCCGGCAGATCGCCGCGCACGCACACATGACCCATTCGGCGGTCAGCCAGAGCGTGGCGCAGATGAAGCAGGGCGGCTGGGTAGTGGGCGACCGTGGCGAAGATGCTCGCGAGAGCATCATCGTCGCGGCCGCCAAGCTGACCCGGGCCTTGCCGCTGCTGGAGCGGCGCTGGGCGGCGACCAATGCCGCCGCGGCCGCCCTTGATGCGGAGCTGTCCACATCGCTGTCGGCCTGTGTTGCCGAGGCGATCGCCGCGCTGGAACGCACCCGCTTCCGCACCCGTATCGAGGAGACAACCGCATGATCCGCACCCTGTTGCTGCTGGCGCTGGCGGGAACTCCCGCGGCCCATGCCGTTGAACCCGCGCCGGCCGCCACGCGTGCGCAGGTGCTGAGCGCCGCCGCCGATCTGATCGCCGCCCGCTACGTCGACCCGGTACGCGGTGCGGCGTTGGCCACGCAGTTGCGCGATGACGCACGCCAGGACCACTTCCGTGCGGCGGCCGACGATGCCGCCTTCGCCAAGGCGGTACAGCAGCGCATGCGTACCCTGTCCGGTGATGGCCACTTCGATCTGATGCTGCGCACGCCCGGGGCGTCGGCCGACGCCAGTGAAGCGGTGTTGTTGGAACGCTGGTACGGCACCGGCGTGAACCACGGTTTCGAGAAGGTCGAGCGCCTGCAGAACGGCATCGGCTACCTGGAGCTGAGTGTCTTCGCCCCCACCGCCATGGGCGGTGATCTTGCCGAGGCGGCCATGAGCCTGCTTGCGCAGTCGCCGGCATTGATCATCGACCTGCGCCGCAACGGCGGGGGCATGGACGACATGGTGCGCCTGCTCGCGACGTACCTGCTCGATGACGTGCGTGAGATGAGCGCGGTCTACGACCGGCCCAGCTCCACCACCACCCGCACCTTCACCGCGGCCACCGTGACGGGGCGCCGCTTTGGCGGGCGCAAGCCGGTCTACATCCTGGTCTCCAAGCGCTCCTTCTCCGCTGCCGAACAGTTCGCCTACGACCTGCAGGCGATGGGTCGCGCGGTGGTGGTGGGTGAGCAGACCGGGGGTGGCGCACATCCCACCGCCCAGCACGCGGTGGCGGACCGCTTCCTGCTGACCCTGCCGGAAGGCCGCTCGATCAATCCGATCACCCAGCGCGACTGGGAAGGTGTCGGGGTCACGCCGGATGTGCGCACCGCGCCGGAGCAGGCGCTGGAGGTGGCGTTGGAGCTGGCGGGCAAGGCAGTGGCCACTTCACCCTGAGGCAGGGGTGAAGTGGCGCGGCAGACGATCAAGCTGTGCGCTGCAGGCGTGCATTTTCCGGCTGCGCTCAGAGGCCCGCCTCACGCACTTCCACCAGCACCGGGCAGGGCGCATGGTCGATGGTCCATTGGCCGACCGAGCGCTCGAACAGGCGCTCCACCCGGGAAAGATGCCGGTGGCCGATGACAATCACATCGCAGCCATGCTGCCGCGCGTAGTCGCACAACACCGCAGGCGGGTCGCCGGCGGGGTGGCTGGCGACGCCGTCGATACCGCGCTCGCGCAGGGTGCCCAGCGCACGTTCCAGGAGTTGCTGGGCCTGCAGGCGCTCTGCGTTGGCGGCCGGGTACTCGTCACGGTCGCCGCGCGGCGCGTCATCGTCCAGGGCATAGGAAGGGTCCAGCACGCACACCAGGTGCAGGCGCGAGCGTGGTGTGGCCAGCGACGCGGCCAGGGCCAGCACCTGGTCGTGCTGGGCGCCGCCATCGATGGCCACCAGAAGCGTGTTGAACATGGCCGATCTCGGTGTGGGGAGGCCGGATGGTGGCGTATTGGGCTGCACGCACCTATGCCCTGGGCTGCAGGCGAGGCGTGCGTTCAACGCACGGATAGGGTGGGTGGCTTGCCGTAAAGTGATACGACCCAGTAGAGGTTGATGATGCCGTGGCCATGCCTGACCTGAACCTGTTGCTCGCGCTGGACGTCCTGATCGAGGAGGGCAGTGTGGTCGGCGCCGCGCGCCGCATGAACCTGAGCGCGCCGGCGATGAGCCGCACCCTGGGGCGTATCCGCGAGGCGGTGGGTGACCCGGTGCTGGTGCGCTCCGGTCGCGGGCTGGCGCCAACCCCGCGCGCGCTGCAGCTGCGCGAACAGGTACGCGAGGTGATCGAGCAGGCCCATCTGGTGTTCAATGCCGGCCGCGAGGTCGACATGCGCACCCTGGAGCGCACCTTCAATATCCGCGCCAACGACGTGTTCGTCGGCAGCTATGGCGGGCGCATGCGCGAGTTGTTCCAGGCCCAGGCACCGTGTGCGGTGCTGCGCTTCGCGCCCGAAGGGGATGGCGACGACGATGCAATGCAGCAGGGGCGGATCGACCTGCACATCGGCACCGCAGGCAAGCATGGCGCCGATACCAAGGTGCAGAACCTGTTCAGTACCTCCTTCTTCGGCGCCGCGCGCGAAGGCCATCCGATTTTCGACGAGGACATCAGCGCCGAGCGCTTCGCGGCCTTCGACCATATCGCGGTGTCGCGACGGGGTCTGCCACACGGGCCGATCGATGAGGAGCTGGCCGCGCTGGGCCTGAAACGGCGGGTGGCGCAGATCATGCCGACCTTCCACTCGGCGATGTTCGCCGCAGCCGATTCGGATCTGATCCTGCCGCAGATGCCGAGCGTGATGCTCGGCCGGCTCGAACGGCTGGGGGTGCCGTTGCGGTTGTTCGAGCTGCCGATTCCGGTGCGCAGCGTGATTGTCGTACAGGCATGGCACCCGCGCCTGGACAGCGATCTGGCGCATCGGTGGCTGCGCCGCAGCATCAAGGCAATGTGCGATGCAGCGCCCGGCCTGGCCTGATTCGCGGCCGCACACGGGCCATTCGGACTGAGCACTGAGGCGTGCGTATGACGCACGCCAGGGATCGCAGGAACACCATTTTTCGCAGCAGCCGCGCTGCCTAGACTGCCGCTCCCTGTCGTGGAGTGGACCCCATGTGTGTGTTGTTTGAACGGCCGCGCGCTTTCGTCGGCGGTGTGGCATGAGCGCGATCCCCGCGCCGTCGCTCATGCCGCAAGCGGCTTCCGGCCCGCCGTCCGCGGCGCTGCCGGCGGCGTTCGGTCTGCGCCTGACGGTCGGCCTGTGCGGCGTGCTGCTGGCGGTGCTGATCTCGGGCATCAACGAAAACGTCACCAAGGTCGCACTGGCTGACATCCGTGGCGCGATGGGCTTCAGCGTCGATGACGGCAGTTGGGTGGTGGCGCTGTACACCGCGATGTCGGTCAGCGCGATGGCGTTCGCGCCGTGGTGTGCGGCGACGTTCTCGCTGCGCCGATTTGCGATGTGCATGATCGCCGCCTTCATGCTGCTGGGCGTGCTGTGCCCGTTTGCCCCGGACCTGCCGTCGTTCCTGTTGCTGCGCGCATTGCAGGGGCTGGCCGGCGGCGCGCTGCCGCCGCTGCTGATGAGCGTGGCGCTGCGTTTCCTGCCGCCGGGCATCAAGCTGTACGGCCTGGCCGGCTACGCCTTGACCGCCACCTTCGGGCCCAGCCTCGGCACACCGATGGCGGCGCTGTGGGTGGACTACGTGGGCTGGCAATGGGCGTTCTGGCAGATCGTGCCGTGGTGCCTGGCAGCGATCGCGATGGTGGGCTGGGGCCTGCCGCAGGACCCGCTGCGGCTGGAGCGGTTCCGCCAGTTCGATGGCTGGGGCCTGGCGCTGGGCTTGCCGGCGCTGGTGATGCTGGTGATCGGGCTGGTGCAGGGGCCACGCCTGGACTGGTTCGCCTCGCCGCTGATCTGCGTGCTGCTCGGCGGCGGTGCGGGCCTGCTGGGGTTGTTCTTCTACAACGAATGGTCGCATCCGCTGCCGTTCTTCAAGCTGCAACTGCTGGCCAACCGCAACCTGACCTATTCGCTGATCACCCTGGCGGGGGTGCTGTTCGTGCTGCTGGCGGTGATCCTGATTCCCTCCAGCTTCCTGACCAAGGTGCAGGGCTACCGCCCTTTGCAGACCGCACCGCTGCTGCTGTGGGTGGCGATTCCGCAACTGCTGGCGCTGCCGTTGGTGGCGGCGCTGCTCAACCTGCGCCGGGTCGATTGCCGTTGGGTGCAGGCAATCGGCATGGCGCTGCTGGCGCTGGCCTGTTGGCTGGGCGCGCGGCTGGGCACGGACTGGAACCGCGACAACTTCGTGCTGCTGCAGTTGGTGCAGATCTTCGCCCAGCCGATGGCGGTGCTGCCGCTGCTGCTGTTGGCCACCGGCAGCCTGGCGCCGGCCGATGGCCCGTTCGCCTCGGCGTGGTTCAACACGGTCAAGGGCTTCGCCGCGGTGCTCGCCGCTGGCCTGCTCGAAGCGGTCACGACGATGCGTGGCCACTTCCATTCCAACGCGCTGGTCGACCGCCTCGGCAATGCGCCATGGCTCGACGCCACTGCATCGCCGGGGTTGAGCGCGCGCCTGCATGCGCAGGTGGTCGCGCTGACCTCGGCCGATCTCTATCTGCTGGTGGCCCTGGTGGCGATCGCCCTGATCGCGCTGATTCCGTGGCTGCCCACCCGCGTCTTCCCGCCACGTGCCGTGGCCTGATCTCAAGGAACTCCCCCATGTCCGTACAACGAAAACACGTGCCCGTGATCCTGCTCGTCGGCGTTGCCGCGCTGCTGGCCGGTAGCTGGCTGCTGCTGCGCGATGGCCGCCACCAGCGCACCAACAACGCCTATGTCACCGCCGATTTCACCGTGGTGGCGCCCAAGGTGGCCGGCTTCGTCAGCGAGGTGCGGGTGCAGGACAACCAACCGGTCAAGGCTGGTGATGTCCTGGCCCGCATCGACGACCGCGACTACCAGGTGGCCCTGGCCGGTGCGCGCGCCGACCTGGCCAACGCGCGTGCGCAGGTAGCCAATGCGCAGGCGGCGTTGGTCCAGCAGGGCGCGCTGATCGAGCAGGCGCAGGCCGCGGTGGATGTGAGCCAGTCCGAACTGACCCTGGCCCAGGCCGACCAGCGCCGCTACCGCGAGCTGGCCCGCGACGGTGCCGGTACCGTGCAGAACGCGCAGCAGGCACAGTCGCGCCAGGCGGTGGCCAGCGCGCACGTGCACCAGGGCCGCGCGGCACTGCTTGGTGCACGCCAGCGCATCGCCATTCTCAGTGCGGGTGTGCAGTCGGCGCAGGCGGCGGTGCAACGCGCCGAAGCGGCGCAGGCGCGTGCCGAGCTGGATCTGTCGCATACGCAGCTGCGTGCGCCGATCGATGGCGTGGTCGGCCGTCGCGCGATCCGCGTGGGTGCCTACCTGAGCCCGGGCACCGCGGTGCTGGCGGTGGTGCCGTTGCAGCAGGCGTTCGTGGTCGCCAATTTCCAGGAAACCCAGATGACCCGGATGCGCGCGGGGCAGGCGGTGGACCTGCGCGTGGACGTGTTTCCGGACCAGCCCCTGCGCGGGCATATCGACAGCATCGCGCCGGCCACCGGGGTGACCTTCGCCGCGATCGCGCCGGAGAACGCCACCGGCAATTTCACCAAGGTGGTGCAGCGGATTCCGGTCAAGATCGTGCTGGAACGCGACCAGCCGCTGGCCGGCAAGCTGCGGGCGGGGATGTCGGTGGAGGCCAGCGTCGACCTCGACAGCGGCCGCCATGGGCTGGCCGGGGAAGGCGCATGAGGCGCATCCGTCCGCTCCGTGTGTTGGCCAGCAGCGCACTGTGCCTGGCGTTGGCGGCGTGCACGCTGGGCCCGGATTTCGTCCGCCCGCCAGCGGACCTGCCGGCGCAGTGGCAGGGCAGTGCGGTCAGCGCCGGGCCGCTCGCCGATGACGCGCAGTGGTGGCAGGGTTTCGCGGATCCACTTCTGGCCGAGCTGGCCCACCAGGCGCTGCAGGCCAACCTGGACGTGCAGTTGGCGGCCAACCGTGTGCAGCAAAGCCGCGCCGCGCGTGGGGTTTCGGCGGCCGAGCGCTGGCCGGGTGTCACCGCCACGGCCAGCGGGCTGCGCGCGCGCAACAGCGAGGTGGGCCTCAGTGATCCGTCCGGCAACGCCGGGCGCGACGACTATGGGCTGTTCCAGGCAGGCCTCGGCCTGAGCTGGGAGCTGGACCTGTGGGGGCGCGTGCGCCGCCAGGTGGAGATCGCCGATGCGCACGTGCAGATCGCCGATGAAGATGCGCATGCGGTACAGACCGCGGTGCTGGCCGAAACCGCGCGCCGCTACCTGCAGCTGCGCGCGACCCGCCAGCTGTTGCGCATCACCGAGGACAACCTGCGCATTGCCCGCGACATCCAGCGTTTGACCCAGGCCCGCCAGCAACAGGGCGTGGCCAGCACGCTGCAGGTGTCCAGCGCGGCGGCACAGGTGGCCGCGCTGGAGGCACGGCGGGCCCCGCTGCAGCATCGCGATGCCCAGCTGCGCAACGCGTTGGCGCTGCTGCTGGCACGCCCACCGCAGGCATTGGATGCGACGTTGGCGGGCATCGGCCGCGACTGGCCGGCGTTGCCGGTGATGGCCACCGGCCTGCCCAGCGAACTGGCCGAACGCCGCCCGGACATCCGCCGTGCACAGGCTGCGCTGCATGCCGCCACGGCCTCGATCGGGGTGGCCAAGGCCAACTTCCTGCCGCGCATCACCCTCAACGGCGATGCCGGTTTCCAGGCGCGTCAGCTGGACGATCTGGACGGCTGGAACGCGCACCGTTTCAGCATTGGCCCGGCCATCAGCCTGCCGATCTTCCAGGGCGGGCGGCTGAAGGCCAACCTGGCCCTGAGCCGGCTGCAGCAACAACAGGCGGCGCTGCAGTTGCAGCGCACGGTGCTGCAGGCCTGGCACGAAGTGGATGATGCGATCGACACCTATGCCGCCGAGCAGCAACGCAGCGGCAGCCTTCAGGTGGCCGTCGATGAAAGCGGCCGTGCGTTGGCGGCGGCGCAGCGCCAGTACCAGGGCGGGGTGGTGGACATGCTGGACGTGCTGACTACCCAGCGCATTGCGCTGGACAACCAGGCCGCGCTGGCCGACAGCCAGGCCGCGGCGGCGATCGCCCGGGTGGATCTGTACCGCGCGTTGGGCGGTGGGTGGTGATACCAGGGCACGCGGGGTGCCCTGGTGGGGGAATCAACGCACGTCGCGCAGTTCCCAATGGTGGCCGGCCAGCATGCGCAGGCGCTGCTTGAACACCTCGCTGTCGATGCGGGTGGTGGCGACCAGGTTGATGCGCAGGTCATCCTGCGAGCCGGTCACGCTGGCATCCGGGTCGGTTGCACCCCACTGCGATTCCACCGCGTCCGGGTCGGGCTGCTTGGCGCGCCACTTCTCGAACAGCGCGGTGGTGCGCAGCGCGTCCTGCAGTTCTTCGGCAAAACCAGCCGCGCTCTGCGAGTGGAAGGAAAGGTCGGCATCATTGCCGCGGGCCTTGGACGGGTCCGGCAGGCTGACGAAATACTGCACTGGCATGTGAATCTCCGTGGGAATGCGCCAAGGCTGGCAGAAACGCAGTGCAATCGGTGTGCAGATGCGCCGGCGGCCACTCAGCCGTTGAAAGTGTGGGGCTCGTCGGCGAAACCAATGGTGACCGCGCCCTTGCCGACGTTGACCATGCCGGTCAGGCTCATCACCGCCTCGAACAGCTGCACCGCGTGCGTCTCGCAGGTCTGGCGCAGGTTGGCGTAGCCGGGCAGGGCGCGCAGGTCGGCCAGCTCGCCGCCGTAGCTGAGGCACACCGTGGGTGTCATCAGGCCACCCTTGACCCGCTGGCTGACAAAGTCGAACAGCTTCTGCACCGCGTTGTCGAAGCCCTTGATCTTGGCCACCGGGCCGGTTTCGCCGCGGTAGCCGTGCAGCACCGGTTTGATGTCCAGCGCGCTGCCCAGCGCGGCGCTGAGCAGGCCTACGCTGCGGTCGCCTTTGTGCCGGGCACGGGCGCGCATGTAGTACAGATCGCGGGTGATCATGTAGCCGTGCACATTGTGGGCCAGCAGCTCCAGCCGCTCGCGGATCTGCTGCACGCTGGCGCCGCTGTCACGCAGGCGCACCGCTTCCACCGCGGTCACGCCCTGGGCGGCGAACAGGTTCTGGGTATCGAGCACGCGCAGCGCGAACGGCGAGTTGTGCCCGGCCGCCTGCCGCACCGGTTTGTAGTCGTTGAGGATCGCGAAGCTGGCCTGCATCGCGTTGTCGTGGATCGGGCTGCGGGTCTTGGTGATCGTCATGCAGAACACATGGTCGTAATCGATCACCAGCTTGCCCAGGAACAGGTCGCGGATCTGGTTGACGCTGAACGGTATGGTCTCGGCCTCGGCACCGTGCTCGGCGACGTGGGCGTGCAGGAAACTCAGTGTGGCCTGCTCGTCGCGGTGGTCGGCGAGTACGGCTTCGCCAATCCGCACCGTGATCGGCAGCAGCACGATGTTGTGTTGTTCGATGAAGTCCTGCGGTAGGTCGCAGGCAGAGTCGACGACGATTCCGATGCGCATCCTGAGCCCCCCTCAAGGCCGGTTGTAGGTTCGGAACTGTGAAAGCTATCTCAAAACGCGACCGATTGCCTGACCAGGTGCCGCGGCCGGTCTCAGCGGCTGCGCTCGACCGCCACCGGCAGGCTGGCCAGCCGGTCCCATTCGCCGCCACGGACGGTGTCGGGATCGGACAGTACGGCCTGCATCAGATCGTGCGCATCGTTGCCCCAGTACAGCTCACCGTCGATGGCCAGGGTCGGCACCCCGAACACCCCGGCAGCGATGGCCGCATCGGTGTTGCGCCGCAGCTGTTCCTTGACGTCCGGCGCGGCGATGGCGCTGGCCACGTCCGCCACGTCCAGCATCGCCCCCGGCAGTGCCAGCGCGGCGGCGCTGTCGCCGGCATGGCCGTCGCGCCAGATCCAGTTGAACAGGGTCTCCACCGACTGCGCGCTGCCCCCGGCGGCCAGGCACAGGCGCAGCGCGGCCAGCGGGTTGAACGGGTGGCCGGGCGGGAAGCGCAGCGGCACGCCTTCGCGCTGGGCCTGCCAGAGCAGGTGCCGGTACATCGCCCGGCGCTTGGCCGGAATTTCGGCCGGGCCCAGGTTGCCCAGGTGGTGCAGGACCGCACCGAAGGCGATCGGCACCGGTACGATCCGCTCGAACTGCGGCAGGGCCTTGAGCTTCTGCCAGTGCAGGTAGGAGAACGGCGAGACGAAATCGAAGTACCAGCGCAGCATCATCGGCGGATCCTTGCAGACGGTCGCCCCCGTCGGGGCTCAGCGGGAGTATGCGCGCGGTTCGGGGCCGGCAGGGGCCAGGTAGCGGTCGCGCAGGTCGGTCTGGCGTGAACGCATCGGCATTGCCCGGCCGCCCAGCCAGACCTGCTCGGCATAGTGGCCCACGTCCAGCGGGTCGCCTTCCCACAGCACCAGATCGGCCAGCTTGCCCGGCTCGATGCTGCCGATCCGGTCACCCACGCCCAGCACCTGCGCCGGAACCCGGGTCAGCCCGGCCAGGCCATCGGCCCAGGGCAGCCCGTTGGCGACCGCATTGCCGGCCAGCTGGCGCATCTTGCGGGCGTTGTGCGAGGCATCGTCGCGCTGCGCGAAGCTGACCTGCACTCCGGCGGCCTGCAGCCGCGCGGCATTTTCCAGGCGGGCGCCGAGCTGGTCGAAGCTGGTGGGCAGGTTGCCCAGCGCATCCACGAACACCGGCACCTTGGCCTGGGCCAGTTGCGGGGCCAGCTGCCAGGCTTCGGCACCGCCGACGATGGCGATGCTGACCTTTTCGCGGGCGGCCCAGCGCAACAGCTGGCGGATGTCGGCGGCGCGATCGACCTCCACCACCAGCCGGCCCTGGCCGCTCAGGTAACGGGCCAGCGTGGCGCGCCCGGCCGGGGTGAGCAGGGCGTGCGGGGAATCGGCCGGAACCCGGCCACGGGCTTCGCTGACCATCTGTTCCAGCAGCATCCACTGCGCGGCGCGTGAGCTGCCGGTCAGTTCGGCGCCCGACGCGCCCAGGCGGATGTACAGCGCGCGCGGTCCGATCGGATCGGCACTGCCATCGAGCCGCACCACGCCGCCCTGGCCGGCGATGAAGCCGCCGCCACTGTTGGCCCCCAACGCGGTGAAGCCGATTCCGTCCAGGCGCGCCACCGGCACCAGCACCGAGGCCGGGTTGTAGGCCAGGGTGACGTCGAACTCCGGTCGCAGCGGCTGATCGGCCAGCTTCAGCGTGCTGTCCACCGTGGCCGACTCGCCGGAGACTTCATCGATACCGATGTCGGTGATGCCCCCGAACAACGCCGGGGTGAGCGGTTTGCCGGCGGCCTCGACGACGCTGGCCCCGGCCGGTGCGGACAGGCCACGGCCGACCGCGCGGATCACCCCGCCCTGGACCAGCACATCGGTGTGCTCCAGGCTGCCGCGCGCGCTGGCGGTATGCACGGTGGCATTGCGGATCAACAGGTCCTGGGCCTGCACCGGCAGCGCGGCCAACATCAATACGGTCGTGCCGAGCCATGTACGGCAACGCGCTGCCCGGCACCACGATGCAAGGAACGTCACCGCGCTCATGGGCGTGCCTCCTGGCCGAGCATGAAGTCCGACAGCGGTTGCCGGCGGACGTCCTGGCGGTCATAGACCTGGTGGCCGTCCACATACACCTGTTCGGCCAGCGCGTAGGAGCTGAAGGGGCTGCCGTTCCACACCACCACATCGCCCATTTTTCCGGCCTCCAGGCTGCCGGTCAGCTTGTCCACGCCGAGCGAGCGCGCCGCGTTCAAGCTCAACCACATCATTGCCCGTTCCGGCGCGATCTCGATCCCGGCGCGGCGCGCGTTGGCAATCGCCTTGGCCGCTTCCTGGTTGAGTCGCTGGATGCCTTCCGGGGAATCGGAATGCACGATCGCGCAGCTGTTGGCCGGGCGGTCGACCAGCGCGATGTTGTCCTGGATGCCGTCGAAGGCCTCCATCTTGAAGCCCCACCAATCGGCCCACAGCGCGCCGCAGACACGGTCGGCAGCGAGCCGGTCGGCCAGCTTGTAGGCCTCCACGGCGTGGTGGAAGGCGGCGATCTTGAAGCCGAACTCCTTGGACAGGTCGAGCATGGTGGCCATTTCGTCGGCGCGGTAGCAGTGGATATGCACGCGGATGTCGCCCTGGATCGCGCCGGCCAGCGTGTCCAGCTTGAGGTCGCGCTTGCCACCGGCGTCGCCGGCGCTGTCACCCTTGTCGTCCGCGCTGAACCAGCGCTTCTTCTTCGGCTTCTTGGGGGCGTTCTTGGCGATGTACTCGCTGGCATCGATGAAGGCGGCACGGTAGCCGGCCACGTTGCCCATGCGCGTGCCGGGCGCCACGCCTTTGCCGCTGCCGTAGACGCGCTTGGGGTTCTCGCCGCAGGCCATCTTCAGGCCCCACGGCGCACCCGGGAATTTCATCGCCTGGTAGGTGGTGGCGGGCACATTCTTCAGGGTGACCCCGCGCCCGCCCACCAGGTTGGCCGAGCCAGGCAGCACCTGCATGGCGGTGACGCCACCGGCCAGCGCGGCGGCGAAGCCCGGGTCCTGCGGCCACACCGAGTGCTCGGCCCAGACGTTGGCGGTGACCGGCGCGGTCATTTCATTGCCGTCGCTGTGCGCGCTGACGCCGGGGCTGGGGTACACGCCCAGGTGCGAATGCACATCGATGATGCCGGGGGTGACCCACTTGCCCGCCGCATCCACCCGTACCGCGTTGGCCGGGGCGTCCAGCGCCGGGCCCACGGCGGCGATGCGGCCGTCCTGCAGCAGCACATCGGCGTTGTCCAGGCGGGTACCGGTGCCGGTCAGCACGGTGGCGTTGTGGATCAGCACCGGGGCCGAGGCAATCGGCGCATAGGTGCTGGGGTAGGGATCCTGCACGAAGCGCGAGGCCGCCGGGGCCGGTGCGATGCAGATCGATGACAGTGCCAGGCCGATGCCGGCGCTCAACAGTTTGTGCATGGTTCTCCCCGATGCCACATGGACTCAACCCCTTGACGCTAGCGGTGCGCAGGGCGGCTTGCCAAGTGACGATGTGCACAGCAGGGTGGGGGCATGCGCGGTGCGTTGGCCGTGTTTCCCTTGCTTATTCGTGGCACATACCGAGAATTGCACGGGAATCACCCTCTGCAACAAGGGCATCCGCGCATGAAGAACAAACAGGAAATCGTCGAAAACTGGCTGCCACGCTACACCGGCGTGCCGCTGGACCAGTTCGGCCAGCACGTGCTGCTGACCAATTTCGGGGGCTACCTGCACGCCTTCTCCCAGCTCACCGGGGCACCGGTCCTGGGCCTGGACCGGCCGATGGCCAGCGTCACCAGCGATGACATCACCCTGATCAACTTCGGCATGGGCAGCCCCAATGCGGCGATCGTGATGGACCTGCTCTCGGCGGTGATGCCCAAGGCGGTGCTGTTCCTGGGCAAGTGTGGTGGGCTCAAGCGCAAGAACCAGCTGGGCGACCTGATCCTGCCGATCGCGGCGATCCGCGGCGAGGGCACCTCCAGCGACTACCTGCCGCCGGAAGTGCCGGCACTGCCGGCGTTCGCGCTGCAGCGGGCGGTCTCTACCACCATCCGCGACCTCGGCCACGACTACTGGACCGGCACCGTCTACACCACCAACCGCCGGGTCTGGGAGCATGATGAGGCGTTCAAGGAGAAGCTGCGGCTGATGCGCTGCATGGCCATCGACATGGAGACGGCCACCCTGTTCGCGGCCGGCTTTGCCAACCACATCCCCTGCGGGGCCTTGCTGCTGGTCTCGGACCAGCCGATGATTCCCGACGGGGTGAAGACCGAGGCCTCCGATGCCAAGGTCAGCTCGCAGTTCGTCGAAAACCATATCCAGATCGGTATCGAGGCGCTTAAGCTTATACGGCGCAACGGCAAGTCGGTCCGCCACCTGCGCTTTGACGAGTAACGGCAATGGTACGGGTGGGCGTCCAACGACGCGCCGCCCACAGGGGTAGTGAATGGACGTGGCGGCACAAGTAGTGGAGTTCTGGCGCGATGCCGGCCCGCAGAAATGGTTTGCGCGCGATGACGCCTTCGATGCGCGTTTCCGCCAGACCTTCCTGGAGGAGCACTACGCTGCGGCCCGCCGGGCCCGCGAACACTGGCTGGGCAGCGCGGAGGGCGCGCTGGCGCTGATGATCCTGCTCGACCAGTTCCCGCGCAACTGCTTCCGCGAGACCGCCCATTCCTATGCCACCGACGGCCTGGCCCGCCACTACGCCATGCGCGCGGTGGAGGAGGGCCTGGACCTGCAGCTGGTGCCCAAGCTGCGCGCTTTCATCTACCTGCCGTTCGAGCACTCCGAGGATGCGCAGGACCAGGAGCGTTCGGTGGCCATGTTCGACGTGCTGGGCGACAAGGAATACCTGCAGTTCGCCGAACTGCACCGCGACATCATCCGTCGCTTCGGCCGCTTCCCGCACCGCAATGCGGTGCTGGGCAGAATGCCCACGGCGGCCGAACTGGATTATCTGGCCGAAGGTGGCTTCGCCGGTTGACGGCATGGTCTGCGGAGGCATCCCGATACCCATGAAAAACGCCGGCATTGCCGGCGTTTTTTGGTTCTGCGTTGCAGCCGTTGATCAGTACTTCGGCACGCTGTTGTCCACATCGTTGGACCAGGCGTCGATGCCGCCGGTGATGTTGTGCACCTTGCTGAAACCCAGGGCACGGAACTGCTCGGCAGCCTGCGCGCTGCGGCCACCGTGGTGGCACAGGAAGGCCAGCGCGGTGTCCTTGGGCAGGGCTTCCAGACGCGCGCGGTTGTCGCCGTCGAAGGTGTCGAACGGGGCACCGATCGCGGCGATGGCACGCTCGTCGGCCGGGCGCACGTCCACCACGATCAGGCTGCCGGCACGCAGCTGGTCGTCGGCGTCACGCACGCTCAGTTCCTGCACCGTCTTGGGGGCGTTCGGATTGTCGATCGCCAGACCCTTGCCGCGGATATCGTCCACCCAATCGATGGTGATGCCTTCGGCGCGACGGGCGCTGGCCAGGTCGAACTGCACGCGCAGGCCGTTGGACTCGGCGGCGATCGCGTTGTCATCGTGCGGAGCCAGCTGGAAGTTCGGCTGGAAGCGTGCATCGATGCCCAGCTGCAGCGACGCACCGGGTGCATCGGCGAGCGCACCGCGCAGCATCTCCACGGCGGCCGGGGTCACGGTGATGTTGGGCGCGCTGCGGTCCGGCGCGGCCAGGCCGAGCACGCTGCTCAGCTCACCGCTGCCGGCCATCTGCAGGATGATGTCGCTGCCGCCGACCAGTTCGCCGTCGATGTACAGCTGCGGGATGGTCGGCCAGTCGCCATAGGCCTTGATGCCTTCGCGGATCTCCTGGTCGGCCAGCACGTTGACGTGGGCGAATTCCACGCCCAGGTCCTGCAGGACACCCACGGCCTTGGACGAGAAGCCGCACTGCGGCATGCTCGGCTGGCCCTTCATGAACAGCACGACGCGGTTGGCGTTGAGGATGGATTCGATGCGCGAGCGCAGGGCAGGGTCAAGGGACATGATCGTCGGTCCGGAGTATCGAACCGGCTATTCTACGCGGCATGGCATCATGGGGCATGACCGTACCGGAAACGTTGCATCGCATTCCCCGCCACCCCTGGCGCTGGCTGCCCTGGCTGGCACTGTCGCAGGTGCTGGTGGTGCTGGCCTGGGTCGCCTGGGGCTGGGCCATCGGGCTGCCGCTGATGCTGGCCTCGCACGCACTGTTCATGGTGCCGGTGTTCCTGCCCAACAGCCGCTTCTATGCCCCGGTCCTGAGCCGTCTGCCCGGCCCGGCGCCGCGGGTCTGGCTGACCATCGATGACGGCCCTTCGGCGGAAACCCCGGCGGTGCTGGACCTGCTCGACCGCTACCAGGCCAAGGCCACCTTCTTCGTGGTCGGCGAACGCGCCCAGGCCCAACCGGCGCTGATCCAGCAGATGCTGGCGCGCGGGCACAGCCTGGGCAACCACAGCCAGCGCCATCCGCAGACCCGCTTCTGGCGGCTGGGACGGGCCGCGATGGCGGCCGAAATCGGCCAGTGCCAGCAGGCGCTGACGGCCATCGCCGGCACGCCGCCGCGCTGGTACCGCTCGGTGGTGGGCATGACCAACCCGTTCGTGGCCCCGGCGCTGCAGCAGTGGCAGTTGACCCGGGTCGGCTGGAGCGCGCGCGGCTATGACGGCGTGGACTGCCAGCCGCAGGCGGTGGTCGAACGCATCGTGGCCGACCTCGGCCCGGGTGCGATCGTGCTGCTGCACGAGGGTGCCGCGCACGGGCACAACCTGGCGATCATCGAAGCGGTGCTGCAGGCGCTGCAGGACAAAGGCCTGGTGGCCGCATTGCCGGACGCCGACTGACCCCGGCAGCCACGGCGTTGCTCAGTTCATCATGCCCAGCACGGTCAGCCCGAGCACGCCCAGCAGCGTGGCGCTGGCCAACACCAGCCCCAGAACCGGGAACAGCCGGCGACGGTCGCGGCGGGTGACGCCGACAATGCCCAGCGCCAGCGCAACCAGCTCCAGCGCGATGCTGGCCAGCACCAGCACGGTCAGCAGCAGCGCGGCGGTGGGCTGCTGTTGCAGACCGCCAGGTGTGGTCAGTTCGACATAGCCGGCAGCAACCACCATCAGCAGCAACAGCAAGGCACCCAGCGCGGCCAGCAGGAGTGCGGCGATGCCCTGGCCGGAATGACGGATCTGCATGTGAGCTCCCTGCATGCGGGCGCCGGCTCAGCCGAGCGCGGGTTGGCTGTGGCCGGTCGCGGCCGGCGGGTGTGAGCGCTGCCACTGCTGGCGCATCCAGCTGCCCAGCGACAACTGGGCCAGCAGCAGGGTGATCGACAGGCCGAGCGCGAGCACCCCGGTCACCCGGCGGCGACGGTGTTGCAGCACGCTGCCGATACCGAGCAGGGTGGCCAGCAGGGCCAGCCCCGCGCTGATGAAGAACAGCACCAGCAACAGCACCGGCAGCTCGCGCATCTCGGCATGTGCGGGCGTATGCGCAACGTGCGCGCTGAGCACGAACATCACCAGCCCGCACAGGCTGACCACCAGTGCCGCGATGCCCAGCGCGGAATGTCGGGGCGAGTGCGGGGTCACGCAACGCGCTCGGCGCAGATCAGCCAGTTGTTGAACGGGGTGTTGCCGTACAGCGGGGACATGTGCAGCTGCAGGCCGGCCGCTTCCAGCGGCGCACGGATGCTGGCTGCATCGGGATAGTGGCGTGGGCGCGTGCCCATCCAGCCGACCAGGTGGGCGAGCATGTCGGTGATCCGGGTGGTGCGGTCGCGGCCGCTGTTGTCGGCCAGGGTGGTGCGGATCACCAAGCGGCCACCGGCGCCCACCCGGGCAGCGGCAGCGTGCAGCAACGTGGTCTGCGCGCTCGCAGGCAGATATTGCAGCACGTCGAGCAGGGCCACGCTGCCGTGGTGTGCGGGCAGGGCGGCGCTGGCATCCACGCAGTCCAGGCGCACATCGGCCAGGGTGGCGCGCGTGGCGGCGCGCTGTGCGCGGGCGATCTTGTCAGCGTCGATGTCCACGCCGTGGTAGGCCTGCTGCATGCCGTGCTGACGCAGTACATGAGCCAATAAGCCCAGCCCGCAGCCGATATCCAGCAATGGCCCCTTGGCGGGGGCCAGCGCAGCCAGCACGCCCGGATACAGCGGATCGCTGCCGAGCTTGCCGCGGCTGTAGTAGTAGTCACGACGGTTGCCGAAACGCTGCGCGGGGCGGAAGGCCTCGGCGATCCGGCGGGCCTGTTCCCTGGCCAGTGGCAGTGCGTCCGTGCTCAGTGGGCCACCTCGTCGGCCAGATGCAGCCGCGCTACCGGGAAGGCGCGCTGGGTCCACAAGGTGTACATCGTGGCCGACGGATGCAGGCCGTCCTCGACCAGCATCACCGCTTCACCGCCGTAATCGCGGCTGAGGTCGGTGATGTCGATGAAGGCCACATCGTGTTCGGCGCAGACCGCCTCCGCAGCGGCATTGTAGGCATCGAGTTCATGGCCGATCTGCACGCGGTCGCGGCCGGAGGCGACCGCGTACGGGGTCACGCCCCAGTCCGGGATCGACAGCACCAGCACGCGCGGTGCACGTTCGCCGGCAAAGCCGAGTGCGCGCTGCAGCAGTGCGCTGAACTGGGTGCGGTAGTCCTCGACGCTGCGGCCGCGGTACTGGTTGTTGACGCCAATCAGCAGGGTGACCAGATCGAACGGCCCCTGCGGTGCGGCGGCATCGATACCGGCCTCGAGTTCGTCGGTGGTCCAGCCGGTGGTGGCGATGATCTGCGGGCTGTCCACCACGATGCCGGCTTCCTGCAGGGCCGTGGCCAGCTGCACCGGCCAGCGTCCCGCCACGTCCACGCCTTCACCGATGGTGTAGGAATCGCCCAGGGCCAGGTAGCGCAGCGCCACCTCAGGCCACCGCGCTGCGTGGCTTCAGCGGCACCACCTTGGTGTTGGCCTCGGCGCGGCGGGCCAGCGCACGGTCGATGCGCGCGAATACATCGCGCATCACCTCCGGCTCGGGCAGCAGGGTCACCCGGAAGTGATGGCGGTAGGGCACGTTGAAGCTCGATCCCGGGACCACCAGCACGCCTTCCTCGTTCATCAGTTCCAGCGCGAAATCGTGGTCGTCGAACGCGCGCGCGGCCGGGCCCACCACGGCCGGGAACGCGTACAGCGCACCGGCCGGGGCCACCAGCGAGAGGTGTTCGCTGGCCGTGCAGGCCTCGATCACCGCGCGCCGGGTTTCGTACAGGCGGCCGCCGGGCGTGCACAGCGGGGTGATGGTGTCCGGGCCGTTCACGGCCGCGTCGATGGCGTACTGGCCGGGCACGTTGGCACACAGCCGCAGCGCACTGAGCAGGTCCATCGCCGCGCGGAACTCGCCCAGCCGCTCGGCCGCGCCGGACAGCATCGCCCAGCCCACCCGCCAGCCGCAGGCGCGGTGCACCTTGCTCAGGCCACTGAAGGTGATGCACGGATGCTCGCCGGCCAGCGGGGCGACCGGCTGGAACACGGCGCCGTCGTAGAGGATCTGGTCGTAGATCTCATCGACCATCAGCAGCAGGTTGTGCTTGACCGCGATGGCCACGATGCGCTCCAGCAGCGCGCGCGGGTAGCTGGCGCCGCTGGGGTTGTTGGGATTGATCAGCACGATGGCGCGGGTGCGCGAGGACACCAGCGACTCGATCTCGACCGGGTCGGGCTGGAAGCCGTTCTCCGGCGCGCAGCGGTAATACACCGGGCGGCCGTCGTTGAGGATGGTGGCCGCCGACCACAGGGGGTAGTCGGGCGAGGGCACCAGCACTTCATCGCCCGGGTTGAGCAGGGCACGCAGTGACAGGTCGATCAGCTCGCTGACGCCATTGCCCACGAACACCCGGTCCGGGTGCGCATCGGGGGCGCCGCGGCGGGCGTAGGCGGCCGCGATCGCTTCGCGGGCTTCCGGCAGGCCCTGCTGGTGGGTATAGGGGTCGGTACGGCCCATGTCGTCGGCGATCGCGCGCTGCAGGTGTTCCGGGGCGCGGAAGCCGAAATTGCCGGGGTTGCCGATGTTGAGCTTGATCAGCTTGCGGCCCTGGGCCTCAAGCTCACGCGCTCGCCGCGCCAGTTCGCCCCGGATCTCGTAGCGGACTTCGGACAGGCGCTCACGGGTGGCGAGCGGCTTCAGCGGGGGCGTGGACATGACTGGGCCGGTTTTGGGCGTGGAATCCGCATACTAGCGGAATTGGTGCGTTGCGGGGCAGGCCGTTCCGGGACCGATTTCCCAATGCTGGCGGGCAGTTGGCCGACGTGGCTGAGACGCAGGGGGAGGTAGCCCTCTAGAATGGGCCAATGAGCGAACCGATCGATTACCACGCGCTGCAGACCATAGGCTGGCCTTGGGCAGACGCCCCCGAGCTGGCCAGCTGGCAGGCCCTGTTTGAACAGTACCCGCAGGCCCGCCCGGGCCGGGTGATCGAACAGCACCGCACCGGCTACATCGTGGCCGATGCGCCGGACGCGGCAATCAAGACCGAATCCCCGCCGGAATGGCAGCGCCCGCGCTTCCCAAGCCACGAGCGCGCGGCGGTGGGCGACTGGGTGCTGCTGGACGGCATCAAGATCCTGGCGCTGCTGCCGCGGCGTACCGCGATCAAGCGCGGCGCCGCCGGTGAGCACTACCACCAGCAGGTGATCGCGGCCAACATCGATACGGTGTTCATCGTCTGCGGGCTGGATGCGGACTTCAATCCGCGCCGGATCGAGCGCTACCTGCTGCTGGTGGGCGGCGGCGGCGCGCAGCCGGTGGTGGTGCTGACCAAGGCCGACCAGACCGAATACAGCGAAGATGCCCTGGCGGTGCTGGAAGAACTGGCCGCGCAGGACATCCCGCTGCTGGCGATCAACGGCAAGGACCCGGCCAGCGCCTCGGCGCTGCTGCCGTGGCTGGGCGCGGGTCGCACCGTGGTGCTGGTGGGTTCCTCCGGCGCGGGCAAGTCGACCCTAACCAACACGCTGCTGGGCGAGGAGCGGATGAAGACCGCCGATGTGCGCAGCAACGACTCGCGCGGCCGCCACACCACCACCCACCGTGCGCTGATTCCGCTGCCGGCCGGCGCCTGCCTGATCGACACCCCCGGCATGCGCGAACTCAAGCCGACCGGTGAAGAGGCTCTGAGCGAAGGCGGTTTCTCCGATGTGGAAGCCCTGTCGGCGCAATGCCGTTTCCGCGACTGCGCGCACCAGCGCGAGCCGGGCTGCGCGATCCGTGCGGCCATCGACGACGGCTCGCTGGATGAAGAGCGCCTGTTGAACTACTTCAAATTGAAGGAAGAGGTGGCGGCCGCGGCGGCCAAGCTGGCGGTGCGCCAGGCGCAGCAGGCCATCGAGCGCAAGCACGTGGGCAAGGGCGCGCAGTGGCGACCCGGGAAGAACAAGCGCTAGCCTTGGCACCACCCCGCCATTGCGGCCCTGACCCTGCTACTGTCCGCCCATGAACACGCCGATGACCGTGGATCGTGAGGTGGCCCATCACACCGCGCTGGACGCGCGGCTGGTGGAGGCGGTGGGGGGCATCAAACTGCTGGGCCTGACCAGTTGGCCGGCGGCGCTGCAGGCCCCGTTCCTGGCCAGCGTGGCGCGCGGCAATCCGGTGCTGCCGCAGGTGGACTACCCTAAACTGGATTTCGGCGACACCCGGCGCGCGCTGGCCGCGATCAGTGCGCAGTGCGATCCCGGCCACCCGATCGGCCTGTACGTGCAGCGCTCGGCGCACAGCTGGGACCTGGCCGCCGGCCTGCTCGAATCACTGGGCACTGCCGAGGTTGACCGCTACTCGGTGGAGCTGTTCGGTGCGCCCGAACAGCCGCTGCCAGGCAATGGCCCCAGCACCCGCGACGCGGCCCGCCATTTCATCCAGATCGCGCAGGAACTGGACCACGAACTGCTGGCCCCGGAAGAACAGGTGCCGGTCTCGGCCACCGCGTTGCAGCTGCAGCTGCAGAGTGACCTGGACGCGTTCTTCGAATCACGCATCATCACCGTGCAGCTGGACCCGGACTTGATCTCCAAGGCGGCGGCCGGCCCGAACCGGATCCGCCTGCGCACCAGTGCGCGCTTCAGCGCCTACGATCGTGCGCAGTTGTTCCACCACGAAGCGCTGGTGCACTCGCTGACCGCGCTCAATGGGCGCGAACAGCCGCACCTGCCCAGCCTGGCGCTGTCCTCGCCCCGGGTCACCGCCACCCAGGAAGGCCTGGCCACTTTCGCCGAACAGATCACCGGCAGCATCGACATCGAACGCCTCAAGCGCATCAGCCTGCGCACCGAAGCCATCGCGATGGCGCGCGAGGGTGCTGATTTCATCCAGGTGTTCCGCTATTTCTGCGCCGCCGGGCAGAACAACGAAGAGAGTTTCGCCTCGGCCCAGCGTGTGTTCCGCGGCGTACCGCCCAGCGGCGGTGCGGCCTTCACCAAGGACACCGTGTACCTGCGCGGCCTGGTCTCGGTGCACACCTTCTTCCGCCACATGTTGGCCGAAGATCGCCTGCAGGTGTGCCGCTGGCTGTTCGCCGGCAAGATGGCGCTCACCGATGCCATCGCCTTCGCACCGCTGTTCGAAGAAGGCATCCTGCGCCCGCCGCGCTGGTTGCCGCACTGGGTCAGCCGCGCCAACGGACTGGCCGGCATGTTGGCATTCTCCCTGTTCGCCAACCGCATCCGCATGGACCAGCTAGCCCCCGAGTAGTGCCGGCCGCTGGCCGGCAAGCCCGTAGGCCGCTGGCCGGCAGCCTCCTAGCCGCACGCCGCACAATCGTGCGCCGCACGCCATTCATCCCCCGCGACACCCACCGTCAAAATGCTTTCATGTTCCGCTCGCATGATGGTCATGCACCTGCATTGCGCAGGTCATTTCCCCCCCTGCAACGGATGACCATGCTTACCCGACCCCTGACGATTGCGGTGGCGATCGCGCTGTGCGCGGCCAACGCCCACGCTGCCGATGTAGCGGCCACTACCGACGCCAACACCGATGCAAGCACCGCGCTGAGCGCGCAGACCCTGGATACGGTGTCGGTGATCGGGCAGGGCGAAACCCGCCAGGTCCAGCGCATCACCGCGGTGGACAAGGAAGTGCTGCCGCCGGGCACCAGCGGCCAGAAGATCCTCGACCGCCTGCCGGGCGTGTCGGTGCAGTCCAACGATGCCTTCGGTGCCAATGAAGAATCGCAGAGCATCACCCTGCGCGGCTTCGACAAGAGCCGCCTGGGCTACACGCTCGATGGCATTCCGCTGGGCGACAACAGCTACGGCAACTACAACGGCCTGAGCATCGCGCGTGCGCTGATTGCAGAAAACCTGGCGGGTGCCGAACTGTCGCAGGGCATTGGTTCGCTGGGCGTGGCCTCGACCAGCAACCTGGGCGGCACCATCCAGTACTTCTCGCAGGACCCGTCCACCGAATTCGGCGGCCGTGCCAGCGTCACCGTGGGCAATGACAACCAGCGCCGCGGTTACCTGCGCGTGGACACCGGCGACCTCAACGGCTTCTCGGCCTATGTGTCCGGTGTGCACCAGGACGCGGACATGTGGGCGGCGCCGTACCAGAACCAGACCACGCGCCAGTTCAATGCCAAGGCGGTGTGGAATGTGGGTGACCACCGCTTCGGCGCGTTCGCGGCCACGTCGCGGGTGAGCCAGGCCAACTACGCTTACCTGTCCAAGAGCATGCTCGCGCGGGGCCTGGGCTACGACTGGAACATCTACGCACCCGACTGGGACCGCGCCGTGGCAGCGGCCTACTGCGCGCCGGGCACCTTGAACGCGCAGAAGTGCAAGTTCAGCGGTGGCGTCAACAGCATCGATGACGCCTACTACCAGAGTCGCGCGCTGCGCGATGACAACCTGTATTCGTTGGATGCCGACCTCGCCCTGGGCGACAACGCACGGCTGAAGCTGCTCGGCTACCACCATGAAAACCGTGGCCAGGGCCACTGGTGGGCACCGGGCCAGCCGTCCAACCCGGGTACCGCGCAGGCGCTGCCGATCTCCATCCGCAGCTCCAACTACACCATCAACCGCCAGGGCATCACCGCCGCATTGAGCTGGAAGTGGGGCATCCACGAACTCGAAGCGGGGCTGTGGTACGAGCGCAACGACCACAACATCGAGCGCAACTTCTACTACATCACCGGTCCGTTCCTGGACGACGCTTACCTGAATAATCCGGACCGTCGCCTGTTCGACCAGGACTTCGATATCCGCACGCGCCAGTTCTACGTGCAGGACCGCATGCGCTTCCTGGATGACCGCCTGACCGTGGATGTCGGCATCAAGAGTCCGAACACGCGGATGACCGCCAACGCCAAGCCGGGCACTGAAGCCAGCTACGCCTCGGGCACGCTGACGGCCAAGGAATCGGTGCTGCCGCAGGCCGGTATCGGCTTCAAACTGACCCAGAACCAGGAGCTGTTCGCCTCGTACTCGGAGAACATCGCGGCCTTCGTCGGCGGCGGCAGCGGTGGCCCGCTGCAGGTGTCGCGGGAATCGTTCGCGGCCAGCGCCGGGCTGGACCCGGAGAAGTCCAAGAGCCTGGAAGCCGGTTTCCGTACTTTCGGCGAGAAGTACCAGGCCTCGATCGCGGTGTACCACGTGATGTTCGACAACCGTCTGCTGTCGCTCAACCCGTGCTCGAGCATCGAAGTGGGCACGCGTCCGGAGTGCATCACGCGCTTCATCAACGTCGGTTCGGTGAAGAGCCGTGGTGCGGAGCTGACCTTCATCCTCAAGCCGATCGACGGGCTGCAGTGGTACAACGCGATTTCCTGGAACAAGACCACCTACGAGGACGACTACACCTCCGGTGGTGCGATCGTGCCGGTGGCCGGCAAGATCACCGTGGACACCCCGCAGCGCATGGCCTCCAGTGAGATCAGCTGGAACCGCGATGGCTGGTCCGCCAGCCTGCGTGCCAAGTACACCGGCAAGCGCTACTACACCTATACCAACGATCAGTCGGTGGCAGGCGTGACGACCTTCGACGCGGGCGTGGGCTACAACTTCGGTGCGGGCATGGGCCTGCAGAACCTGAAGGTGTCGCTCAACGCGACCAACCTGACCGACAAGCGTTACGCCGGCCAGCTGAGCGCCTTCGCCCCGACCGACCCGGGCGGCACCCGCTACGCCATCCACGCCAGCGCCCCGCGCCAGCTGTTCATGACCTTCGGTGCGGAGTTCTGACCGCAGCAGCCACATCCGGGTAGAGCCACGCCATGCGTGGCTGTCACGCCATGGATCCGAGCGCACAGTGAAGATCAAGAGCGGGGTGTCGTTCCTGCGGGTTTGGGCTGGCGTGGGCGGGTAGGCGGGACACGCCGTAAATCCATCCATGGAGGCTTGTCCACGACATCCATGTCGTGGACAGTCCCGCCTACCCACCCACGCCAGCCCTTCGACAGGGAATGGCCCCTCACTGAAAAACGGGTAGAGCCACGCCATGCGTGGCTGCCTTTGCGGGAAAGGTCCATGGCGCATTTTTGCCGTGTAGGGCCCCACCGCTCGCCTCACACCCAGAACGAATCCGCTGGCCAAAAAAAAGCCGCAGCGCCAGACAGCGCCGCGGCTCACCTCGTGGGGGAGGTCAAATCTGCTTGTGGTGCCTGTGGGGCGTCAGAACATATGCAAGCCACCATTGACCGCATAGTCCGCACCGGTCACATACGCCGCATCGTCCGAGGCCAGCCACGTACACAGGCTGGCCACTTCCTCCGGCTTGCCCAGGCGACGGATCGGCACCGAGCCGGCCAACCGGTCCAGTACATCCGGCGGGAAACTGCTGATCGACTGGCTGGCGATATAGCCCGGCGAAATGGTGTTCACCGTCACCCCGCGCGCGGCCACCTCGTTGGCCAACGCACGGCTGAAACCGTGCATCGCCGCCTTGGCCGTGGCGAAGTTCACTTGCCCGATCTGGCCCTTGTGCGCGCTCACCGAACCGATGTTGACGATCCGGCCCCAGCCACGCGTGGTCATCCCGTCGATCACCTGCTTGGTGATGTTGAACAGCGCATGCAGGTTCGCCCCCATCACCGCGTTCCAGTCGTCCTGGCTCATCTGGCGGAACAGCACGTCGCGGCTGCCGCCGGCATTGTTGACCAGTACATCGATCTCGCCCACCTCGGCCCTGACCTTGGCGAATGCCGCCACGCTGGACGCCCAGTCGGTGGCGTTGCCTTCGGAGGCGATGAAGTCGAAGCCCAGCTCGCGCTGCTCGCGCAGCCAGGCGGCCTTGCGCGGTGAGTTTGGTGCGCAGCCGGCCACGACCGTGTGGCCGTTGCGGGCCAGCTTCTGGCAGATGGCAGTACCGACACTGCCCATTCCACTGGTGACATAAGCGATGCGAAGCGTCATTGCAGCGTGCTCCCGGATGAAGGTATCAGGATGGAATCGGATCAGGCGGCGAACGGGTAGAGCCCGAACAGCAGGCCGCCGATCATCAACAGCAGCGAGATCGCTACCGCCCATTTCAGCGTGAACTTCTGGTGGTCGGCGAATTCAACCTTGGCCAGCCCCACCAGCAGATAGGTCGAGGGCACCAGCGGGCTGAGCAGATGCACCGGCTGCCCGGCCAGCGAGGCACGCGCCATCTCCACCGGGGTGATGCCGTAGTTGCCGGCCGCCTCGGACAGGATCGGCAGCACGCCGAAGTAGAAGGCGTCGTTGGACATGAAGAAGGTGAACGGCATCGAGGCCACGGCGGTGATCACCGCCAGGTACGGGCCCCAGCTGTCGGGAATGATCGCCAGGAAACTGTGCGACATCGCCTCCACCATGCCGGTGTTGTTGAGGATGCCGGTGAAGATGCCTGCGGCGAAGATCAACGCCACCACCGACAGCACGCTGCCGGCGTGGCTGACCACGCGGCGGCGCTGCTCGGCCAGGTTCGGATAGTTGATCACCAGCGCGATCGCGAAGCCGATCATGAACAGCACCGGCATCGGCAGCACGCCGATGATCAGCGCGGTCATCAGCGCCACGGTCAGCGCCAGGTTCACCCACAGCAGCTTCGGGCGCTTGGTGTCTTCGGCGTCTTCCACCGTCGGCAGCGCGTTGCCATCGTCGGACACACTGCCGTCCATCCAGCTACCGCCCTGCGGCAGCGTCACCACGCCCAGGCGGCGGCGCTCCTTCAGGCCCAGGTACCAGGCCAGCAGCAGCACGCCGGCACAGGCGATCACCATCGAGGGAATCAGCGGCACGAACACGTCGGCCGGGTCCACGTGCAGCGCGGTGGCCGCACGTGCGGTCGGGCCACCCCACGGGGTGAGGTTCATCACGCCACCGGCAAGGATGGTCACGCAGGTCATGTTCAACGCGTTCATGCCCAGCCGCTGGTACAGCGGCAGCATCGCCGACACGGTGATCATGTAGGTGGTCGAGCCATCGCCGTCCAGCGAGATCAGCATCGCCAGCACCGCGGTGCCGAGCACGATCTTCATCGGGTCGCCCTTGACCAGGCGCAGGATGATCCGCACCAGCGGGTCGAACAGGCCCGCATCGATCATCACCCCGAAGTACAGGATGGCGAACATCAGCATCACGCCGGTCGGGGCGATCTTCTTGATGCCTTCCAGCATCATCTCGTCGATGCCGGCGCCGAAGCCGCCGATCAGCGCGAAGAAGATGGGAATGGTGATCAGCGCGACCAGCGGCGACAGCCGCTTGCTCATGATCAAATACATGAATGTAATGACCATGCCAAAGCCGAGGATGCTCAGCATCATCTGCAGACTCCTGAAGGGGTAGTGCGGAAGGGAAGGCTCAGAAATCGAACTGCAGGCGGCCGGTCACCGCGCGGGTGCGGTCCACGGTGGCGTCGGCCAGACGGTCGCGGTTGCGGCTTTCGATCAGGTTGAGCATGAAACGCAGGTTCGGGCGCATGTACCAGTTGCCGCCCAGCGTCCAGGCCTCGGTCAGGCCATCGCGCAGGTCGGGCTGGCCGATCAGGTGCTGGTCACCGCGCATCTGGTCGTAGCGCAGGGCCACTTCGAAGGCACCGGCCTTGTGCTGGAAATCCTTGACCCGGCCGAAGCGGCCGGTCTTGCGGTCGTACACGCGCGACTCGCCGGTGACGAACCAGCTCACCAGGCCATAGCCCGCCAGCACCTTGCCACGCTGGCTGCCGTCATCGAAGGTGGCGCCGCTGAACTCGCCCTGCCAGGACAGCGGGCCGCGCACCTGCGCGTATTCCAGCGACCACTTGTTGACGTCGGTGTCGCGACCGGCCGAGAAATCGACCAGGGTCATGCGGTTGTTGTCGGACAGGTGGCCATCCGGGCGCGGGCGGATCTTCAGCCCGGGCACCCCGTTGGCGCCGGGGTTGTCGTAGCGCTCGTGGGCCAGCGACAGCCCCAGGTGCAGCACGTCACCGGCGGTGGCATCGGGTGCCCAGGTGACCCGGCCACCGGCGGCGCGGCCCTTGACCTGCCAGGCGTCGATGCTTTCCAGGCTGTAGGCGCTGGCAGCCCAGGTCATATCGCCGCGGGCGGCCTGCCAGGAGGCACCCAGCCGGTACAGCGGCGCCAGCGTGGTGCCGGCGTTGCCGCGTTCCAGGAAGGTGCCGTAGTTGGAGCTGGTGCGGTCATCGAGCGAGAAGAACTGCTTGAACTGGCCGACGGTCAGTTTGCCGGCATCGCCGAAGCTGCGGCTGACGAACACGTCCTTGGCCTCGACCCGGTCGCCGGAGAAATCGGCTTCCAGCTTGTAGTCGACCACGAAGAATTTGCCGGAGACATCCATCCAGGCACGACGGATCTCGGTGTCATCCTTGTTCGGCGTGCCGCGGCTGTCATTGCTGAAATCAGCGAAATCCAGGTGCAGGCGGCCGCCCAGGCTGGCGGTGACCGGGCGCTCATCCTCGGTGCCCTCGGCGGCCCACAGCGGGGCGCTCAGCAGCATCAGGGTACAGGCGGCCGGTGCGCGCGAGCGCAGTGCATTCAGTTCCATGGACCCTCCCAGGTACACATATGGGGTGTTGACGGCAACGGCATCGGCACGGGGTGCGATGCGATGGCGCAGCCTAGTGCGGGGAAGCTGTCATCCACCTGTCAGGCCGTGTTGCACTGCAACGCAGCGACCCGGCAGGGCGCTTCGCGCTAGGATTCGCGCACTGTTCCCCTTCTTCGAACCCCCTCCGACCGATGCGCCTGCTGCTGGTGGAAGACAATCCGGACCTGGCCGATGCCATCGTCCGCCGCATGCGCCGCAGCGGCCACGCGGTGGACTGGCAGAGCGATGGGCTGGCCGCCGCCAGCGTGCTGCGCTACCAGAGCTTCGACCTGGTGGTGTTGGATATCGGCCTGCCCAAACTGGACGGCCTGCGCGTGCTGGCCGGGATGCGCGAGCGTGGCGACAGCACCCCGGTGCTGATGCTGACCGCGCGCGATGGCATCGAAGACCGCGTACAGGCGCTCGATGTCGGCGCCGACGATTACCTGGGCAAGCCGTTCGACTTCCGCGAGTTCGAGGCGCGCTGCCGGGTGCTGCTGCGGCGCGCGCGCGGCCAGGCCAGCGAAGTGGTGCAGATCGGCACGTTCCAGTTCGACAATGCCTCGCACCGGGTCAGCCTCGATGGGCAGCCGATCGAGTTGCCCAACCGCGAGTTCCGCCTGCTGGAGATCCTGATGGGACGGCTGGGCCAGGTGGTGGGCAAGGACGAGATCGGCAACGGCCTGTTCGGCTTCGACGACGAGGCCGGCCCCAACGCGATCGAGCTGTACGTGGGCCGGCTGCGGCGCAAACTGGCCGACGCCCCGCTGCGGATCGTCACCGTGCGTGGCAGCGGCTACCTGCTTGAAGCCATTGATGCCTCGACCGCCACCGATGCGCCGCCCGATGGCGACTGACCCGCGCACCTCCGGCTCGATCCGGCACACCTTGTGGCTGTACTTGGGCGCGTTCCTGGCGTTGTTCGCGGTGGTGCTGTTGTTCGGCGCGCGCGACTACGGCCAGCGCGCGGCCAACCGTTCCTACGACCACCTGCTGGTGTCTTCGGCGCTGTCGATCGTGGACTCGGTGGCGCTGGTGGAAGCGCAGTGGCAGGTTGACCTGCCGTATGCGGCGCTGGACCTGCTTGCGATGGCACCGGAAGACCGCGTGTTCTACCGCGTCTCCGATGGACGCAATGCCACCGTCACCGGCTATCCCGACCTGCCCGCGCCGCCGCAGTTGCCGAATGACCGCCCGCAGCTGTTCGACGCGGACTACAGCGGGGAGCAGGTGCGCTTCGTGGTGGTCTCCCGGCGCGTGTCGTCGCCGTCGGCACAGGGTGAAGTGCGGGTGCAGGTCGGGCAGACCCGGCGTGCCCGCGAAGCGCTGGCACAGGACATGGTGACCCGCGCATTGCTGGCGATCGGCGTGCTGTCGCTGCTGTCCTTGGCACTGGTGGGGCTGGGCGTGCACCGCGCGCTGCGCCCGCTGGTGCGGATGGAGCGCGAGCTGGCGCGGCGCGAGCCGTCCGACCTGAAACCGCTGGATACCCGCGTGCCGCGCGAGATGGACAAGATGGTCGGCGCGCTGAATCACTTCATGGGCCGGCTGTCGAGCAGCAATGAAACCCTGCGCGCGTTCATGGCCGAGGCCGCACACCAGATGCGCACGCCGCTGGCGGCACTGCGGGCGCAGGCACAGCTGGCGCTGGATGAGGAAGAGCCCGAGGAAATGCGCCGCAGCCTGCATGCGATCGAGCGCAACGCCACCCACATGAGCCGCCTGCTCAACCAGCTGCTCAGCGATGCCAGCGTGATCCACCGCGCCAACCTGCAGCGCTTCGCTCCGGTCGACCTGGCCGAGACGGTGCACCAGGCCCTGCACGAAGCCTTGCCACAGGCGCTGCCCACGCCGCGCGTGCAGCTGGCGGTGAGTGCCCAGGCCGCCTGGGTACGCGGCGACGCGCTGCTGCTGCGCGAGGCGATCAAGAACCTGATCGACAACGCGCTCAAGTATGCCGGGGATGGCGCGCTGCAGATCGCCCTGACCGAGGAAGCCACCGACTGCGTGCTGACCGTCGCCGACCACGGCCCCGGCATCGCCGCCGCCGATGCCGAGCGCGTGTTCGAGCGCTTCGCCCGCGGTGAAGGCGCACCGGCCGGCGGTGCCGGGCTGGGTCTGGCCATCGTCAAACGCGTGGTCGACAGCCACGGCGGCCGCATCGACCTGAGCAACCGTATCGGCGGGGGCCTGATCGCCACCATCCGCCTGCCAAGGATGTACCCATGACGCGCTGGATCTGCCTGCTGGGCCTGCTGATGCTGGCCACCCCGGCGCTGGCCGCGCCCGGCGATGTGCAGCGCTTCCCGGCCAAGGGCACGCCGGTGGCGCAGCTGCGCATCCACGGCTCGACCGACATCGAGGTGTTCGCCACGGTGATCGCCGACTACCAGCGGCTGCACCCGGGCACCGAGATCCTCTACGAGGACGTGATCACCCAGGACATCTACGCGCGCTACCTGCGCGACCGCACGGGCCCGGCCGCTCCGGACATGCTGATCAGCAGCGGCATGGACCTGCAGACCAAGCTGGTCAACGACGGCCACGCGCTGGCGCACCGTTCGGCGCAGACCGATGCGCTGCCGCCGTGGGCGCAGTGGCGGCATGAGGCGTTCGGGATCAGCTACGAGCCGGTGGCGATGGTCTACAACACCCGCACATTGCCTGCCGCGCGGGTGCCGCATACGCGCCGGCAGCTGCTGGACCTGCTGCGCGCGCCGGACGCCCCCTTGTTGAAGCGGGTAGGCACCTACGATGTCGAGCGCAGCAGTGTCGGCTACCTGTTGGCCACCCAGGATGGCCAGCGCGGCAGCATGGCCGGCGCGCTGCTGGGCGCGCTGGGCGACAACCAGGTGCAGCTGGAGGAACGTACCGGCGTGCTGCTGGACCGGGTCAGCAGCGGTGAGCTGTCGCTGGTCTACAACGTGCTGGGCTCGTATGCACAGGCTCGCATCGATGCCGGCGCCCCATTGGGCATCATCGAGCCGGAGGACTACACGCTGGTGGTGCTGCGCACCGCGGTGATTCCGCGCAGCAGCCGCCATCCCGAAGAGGCACGCCGGTTCCTGGACTACCTGTTGTCGCCGCGTGGCCAGCAGGTGCTGTCGCGCGAGGCACGGCTGATGCCGATCCTGCCGGGGCAGGGCCAGCAGCGCGGGCGCTCGCCCGAGCGCAGCTACCGCCCGATCCAGCTGGGCCCGGGCCTGCTGGTGTACCTGGACGGGCTCAAGCGCCGCCAGTTCCTGGAGGCGTGGCGCGGCAGCATGCGGCAGCAAGGCCGGTAATCGCGGCGCACCCCCTTCAACACGAAGGGGGCTGTTCTCCAGACACATTACACTTGGCCACATGACCGACCTGACCCTGCTGATTGCCGATGACCACCCGCTGCTGCGCGCGGCGGTCGTCCATTCGCTGCGCCAGTCGTTGCCGCAGGCGCAGGTGATCGAGGTTGCCAGTGCCGCCACGCTGGAAGCGGCGCTGGACCAGCACCCGGAAATCGAGCTGGTGCTGCTGGACCTGACCATGCCCGGTGCGCGCGGCTTCTCCTCGCTGCTGCACGTGCGCGGTGCGCATCCGGACATCCCGGTGGTGATTGTCTCGTCCAACGATCATCCGCGGGTGATCCGGCGCGCGCAGCAGTTCGGCGCGGCCGGGTTCATTCCCAAGTCGGCCCCGGCCGAGACCATCGGCCAGGCGGTGGCGACGGTGCTCGACGGCGGCGTGTGGTTCCCGGCGATGGCGGCCGAGCGCTCCGAATCCGATGCTTTGCTGGCCGCACGCCTGGCCCAGCTGACCCCGCAACAGTTCCGCGTGCTGCTGTGCCTGGCCGATGGCCTGCTCAACAAGCAGATCGCCCACGAACTGGGCCTGGCCGAGAACACGGTGAAGGTGCACGTCACCGCGATCCTGAAGAAGCTTGAATGCTACAGCCGCACCCAGGCCGCGGTGCTGGTCAAGGCGCTGGAGCCGGAAGGCGGGCTAGGTGCAGACCTGTAACCCCACCCGGTAGCGCCGAGCCACGCTCGGCTGCTCCTGAATCACCGATCACCCCCGGTGCCGCACCAGCAACTGCGTCATCAACGCGCGCAATGCCGGGGGCCGCACCGGCTTGGACAGGAAGCCCCAACCGTTCTCCGCCGCCTGCGCCTTCAACCCGTCATCGCGTTCGGCGGTGACCAGAATCACCGGCGGGCGTACCTGCCAGCGCTCGGCCAGCTGTTCGTACAGCGTGGGCCCATCGAATTCGCCCATACGCACATCCAGCAGCACCAGTTGCGGCACCGTCTGCATGCGCGCCGCCGCCAGTGCCGCCTGCGGGCCATCGGCGAGTTCGACGTTGCAGCCCCACCGCTCCAGCAGCGCGCGGGTAGCGGCGCACACGCGCGGGTCATCATCGATGCACCACACCCGGCACTGCTGCAGCGGGCTGTCATCGGCCGGTTCGGGTGGCAGCACCGGCAGCGGCGGGGGCGGTGGAACCTGCGCCGCATCCCCGAACGCCACGTCCACCGTGAACACGCTGCCACGGCCCAGGGTGGAGCGCAGGCTGATGCGGTGGCCGAGCAGCCGCCCGATCCGCTCCACGATCGCCAGGCCCAGCCCGGCACCGCGCTCCTGTTCCACGCCGTCATCGAGCCGGCGGAATTCCTCGAAGATCTCCGCGTGCAGGCTCTCGGGAATGCCTGGGCCCTGGTCGTGCACTTCGATGCGCAGCTGGTCGCCGCGGCGCCGGCAGCCGATCAGCACGCGGCCGCGCGGGGTGTAGCGCAGCGCGTTGGAGAGGAAGTTCTGCAGGATCCGGCGCAGCAGCGCTTCATCGCTCACCACCACCGCGCGGGTGTCCACCCAATCCAGCTGCAGGCCGCGGCTGTTGGCGGCGATGCCGAACTCGCGCGCCAGCGTCTCCAGCAAGGGGGACAATGCAAATGCCCGCACCTGGGTCTGCAGCGTGCCCGATTCCAGTCGGGAGATATCCAGCAGGCTGGTCAGGATGGCGTCCTGCGCGGCCAGCGCCGCATCCACGTGTTCGCTGAGCTCGCGGGTATCGCCATGCAGCTTGCCGCGCAGCACCGAGACGAACATGCGCGCGGCATTCAACGGCTGTAGAAGATCGTGCACCGCCGAGGCGACGAAGCGCGATTTATAGCGGTTGGCCTGCTCGGCTTCGCGGCGGGCCTCGTCCAGGTCGCGGGTGCGCTCGGCCACGCGGTGTTCCAGCGCGTCGGCCAGCGAGCGCAGTTCGCGCGCGGTGTTCTTGTAGGCGGTGATGTCGGCATAGCTGGTGACAAAGCCGCCATCCGGCAGTGGGTTGCCGCGGATCTCCAGCACCGTGCCGTCATCCTTTTCGCTCTCACGCATATGCGGACGACCGCTGCGCAGGTGGTTGAGGCGGCGCTCGATCGCTTCATCGATCGGCCCGGGGCCGAGCAGGCCGCGGCGCGCGTTGTAGCGGAAGATCTCCTCGATCGGGCGGCCGACCCGGATCAGTCCGGGCGGGAATTTGAACAGCTCCAGATAGCGCGCATTCCACGCCACCAGCTTCTGTTCGGGATCGATCACCACCACGCCCTGCGGCAGGTGCGCCAAGCTGCGGCTGAGGCCGCTGTCAGCCTGTTGCGCGGCCTGCAGCACGCCATCCTGGGCGGTGCGCAGTTCTTCGGCGTGCTGCTTGAGCACGCTTTCCAGCTCACGCCGGCTGCGTTGCCGGTGCGCGGCCAGCCGCCGCCGCTGCTGCACGAACAGCACCAGGAAGCCCAGCGCGAGCCAGGCCGCCGCACCGCCAATGGCGGCGCTGCGCCCGGCACGGGTGGCCGCGCCGGCATCGTGCAGCAGGTGCAGGTTCCAGCGTTCTTCGGGCAGGGCCAGGCTCTGCCACAGCATCGTCCGCGGCAACCGCGGGTCGAGCAGGCGCACCATGCGTCCACCATCCTCGAGCACGTCTTCGGTGCGCACCCGCAGCGGTTGCAGCGAGCGGTCGGCGTACTGGCGGCTGTCGAGCATCTCGCGGCGTTCGGTGGCCCCCAGCGGGCGCAGCAGGCGATAGCGCCAGATGTCGCGGTTGGCCAGGAACACGACGTCGTGTTCGTCGCTGGCCAGCACCACGTCGGTACTGGGCAGCCACTCCTGCTCCAGCGCGGACAGTTCGATCTTGATCACCACCACGCCGATGCGCGCGCCATCTTGCTCGATCGCCTGCGACAGGTAGTAGCCGGGCACGCCGGTGGTCATGCCGATACCGTAGAAACGGCCGTGACCTGTAGCCAGCGCCTGGCGGTAGTAGGGGCGGTAGCTGTAGTTCTCGCCGACGTTGCTGCTGGCCTGGTCCCAATTGCTGGCGGCCACGGCCACGCCATCGTGGCCGACCAGGGTCAAGGTGGACGCGCGCGTGACCTGGTTGGCGCGCTGCAGCTTCAGATTGAGCTGCTGGCGTCCAACCGCATCGGGCGGTTGCAGCAGGGCGCGGCGCAGGTCCGGGTCCAGTGCGAGCACCTGGGGCAGGGTGCCGAAGCGGTCGATGCGCTGCTGCAGGCCCTGTCCATACAGTTCGAGCTGGCGCAGCACCTGGCCGCTTTCGGCGGCCAACGCGCTGCGCCATGCGTAGTGTCCGGCGGCGGCCGCACACAGCACCGTACCGCCGATCATCAGCAGCAGGGTCAACAGCAGGGTGCGATGGCGGCCGAGCCAGTACATGGCGGCAGTCTACGGTCGTGCGGCGGGCGTGGTGTGCACGCCCGCCGCAGGCAACGCGATCAGAAATGCATCTGTGCGCGCAGTTCGAAGATTTCCGGCGTGCTGCGCACACCGCGACGGCTGGCGTCGACCTTCACGTAATTGGCCTGGAACTTGAAGTGGCTGGTGAGGTACCAGTTCGCACCCAGGGTCCAGTCGTGCTGGCGGCCACCGAGCACATCGGCATCGTCCAGGTCCAGGCGGCTGTAGCGGCCGACCAGTTCCACCGCGCCGTAGCCGTGGGCGGGCTTGACGTTGGCCACCGAGCCGGCGCTGTAGGCGCGCGATTCCCCGGTGAGCACCCAGCTGGCCATCGCGTACTGGCCGTTGCCGGTGAAGTCCGGTTTGCCTTCGCGGCTTACGGTGGCCTGCAGCGCTTCGCCCTGCAGCGAGAACGGGCCCTTGATCCAGATCCCTTCCAGGCCGGTCCGCACGATCTTGTCGGCGGTGGTCAGCGCGCCCGAATCGACCAGGCGCAGATCGGTCAGGCCGGCTTCCGGGCGTGCCCGCAGCCGCGCGCTGGCGGCGTGGGAGACGTCGCGGCCGTCGCGGTAGCCGCGCGGGTTTTCCTGCGACAGGGCCACACCCAGGTGCAGCACATCGCCGTCGGCCTTGATCGGGGTCCACACCGCGCGCACCGCCTGGGTGGTGCCGGGGTTGTCGCCCTGCAGGTCCTTACCGCCATAGGCACCGGCCTGCAGCAGGTAGCGCGGGCGCTCCAGCACCCAGTCCACACCGGTGCGGCGGCCTTCGTAGATGGCCTGCACCGGCAGGGCGTATTCCAGGAAGCTGCCGGCGCGCGAGCTGGTCACCGCATCCAGACCGACCGGGGTCTTCATGTAGCCGAAGCGGAACTTGCCGATGTCGCGGCCGAACAGCGCCTTGCTTTCCAGGCGCACGTACACGTCCAGCCAGGTATCGGCCTGGAAGTCGTAATAGACCATCGCGTCGTACACGCCCTTTTTCTTCAGGGTCGCGCCGAACTCCTTGCGGCGGACCGCATCGGCGTCTTCGATGCCGCTGCCACCGGAGAAATCATTGAGGTCGTAGGCGATGTTGGCGGTGGCGGCCAGTTCGGTGCCATCGCTGAAGGCCACTTTGGTCGGCCAGTTGTCCCAGTCCGCGGCGGAGGCGGCGAGCGGGGTGGCGCTCAGGCTGAGCAGGGCAAGGAACAGGGGAGTTGGGCGCATGGAATAGGGTCGCTGCAAGGAGTGGGGCAGAACAACAACGGCCGCGGGCGGCAAAACTGTGGGGCAATCTGCCCCGGGGCCTCACGGCATCCGCCGCCGTGGGGGCGCGGTGCGATCGCAGTGTAGGCACCCGGGACAGCTGAACCGGGGGGCTAGTACCAATAGGCTATCTGCGCAGCGCGGACGGCGGCGTAAAAAGGCCTCGTCCGATGCCGCCCGCTGTGGCCGGCCTCCCTCGTGATACTGCCGGAGCTTCCCATGCACGTTCCCACCGCTGCCCCGCTTGCGGCCAAGCCGTTGCCGTTCTACCGCCAACTGTACTTCCAGGTGGTGGTGGCCATCGTGCTGGGTGCCATCCTTGGGCACTTCGAGCCGGCCTTCGCCGAATCGCTCAAGCCGCTCGGCGATGCCTTCATCAAGCTGGTGAAGATGATCATCGCCCCGGTCATCTTCCTGACCATCGTCACCGGCATCGCCGGCATGACCCACCTGCGCACCGTGGGCCGGGTGTTCGCCAAGTCGATGGCGTACTTCATGTTCTTCTCCACCCTGGCCCTGGTGGTCGGCATGATCGTGGCGCACGTGGTGCAGCCCGGCGCCGGCATGAACATCAACCCGGCAGACCTGGACCAGGCCGCGGTGCACAGCTATGTGGAAAAGTCGCATGAGCTGACCTTGACCGGCTTTGCGATGGACATCATCCCGTCCACCCTGGTCAGCGCCTTCGTGGATGGCAACATCCTGCAGGTGCTGTTCGTGGCGGTGCTGTTCGGTATCGCGCTGGCCCTGGTCGGCGAGAAGGGCCGCCCGGTGCTGAGCTTCCTGGAGGCGCTGACCGCGCCGGTGTTCCGGCTGGTCCACATCCTGATGAAAGCCGCTCCGATCGGTGCGTTCGGCGCCATCGCCTTCACCATCGGCAAGTACGGGGTGGGGTCGCTGATCAACCTGGCCTGGCTGGTGGGCTCGTTCTACCTCACCGCCTTCCTGTTCGTGGCGGTGATCCTGGGCGCGGTGGCGCGCCTGTGCGGCTTCTCGGTGTTCAAGCTGGCCCGCTACCTCAAGGCCGAACTGCTGCTGGTGCTGGGCACCTCGTCGTCCGAATCGGCGCTGCCCTCGCTGATGGAAAAGATGGAGCGCGCCGGCTGCAGCAAGTCGGTGGTGGGCCTGGTGGTTCCCACCGGCTACTCGTTCAACCTGGACGGCACCAACATCTACATGACCCTGGCCGCGCTGTTCATCGCCCAGGCCACCAACACCGAACTGACCCTGGGCCACCAGATCGCACTGCTGCTGGTGGCGATGCTCAGCTCCAAGGGCGCTGCCGGCGTCACCGGCGCGGGCTTCATCACCCTGGCCGCCACCCTGGCCGTGGTGCCGGAAGTGCCGGTGGCCGGCATGGCACTGATCCTGGGCGTGGACCGCTTCATGAGCGAGTGCCGCTCGTTGACCAACTTCATCGGCAATGCCGTGGCCACCGTGGTGGTGTCGCGCTGGGAAGGCGCGCTGGACCGCGACCGCCTGGCGCTGGCGCTGGATGGCCGCGAGGCCGAACTGCCGGCGTTGACCACCGACGACCTGCCGTCGCCGCTGACCGCCCCGGCCCGCTGATCCACTCCGGTTGTGTGTGTTGCAGGGCCTGGCCGCTCCCCCTGTGCGGCGGGCCCTGCATTTTTTTCTGGCCGACCCGGTGATGCAGGGTGTCATCGCAGCCTGTCACGATGGCCGCATACGCTGCCGAACGGCGGAAATTATGTGCGGTTGCAGCATGTCCGCGACAGCGTAGCGACAGGTCCAACCACGCCAACGGGGGTATGATCCCCTGTTCCTCTCGCCCATTCATCTGCAGAAAGCGATGTCCAACGAAGATTTCAAACAGGCTGCCCTCGATTACCACCGCATGTCGCCGCCGGGCAAGATCCGCGTCGCAGCGACCAAGCCGATGCTGACCCAGCGTGATCTGTCGTTGGCGTACTCGCCGGGCGTGGCTCACGCCTGCGAGGCGATCATGGCCGACCCGCAGCAGGCCAGCGAACTCACCGCACGCGGCAACCTGGTCGCCGTGATCTCCAACGGCACCGCCGTGCTGGGCCTGGGCAACATCGGGCCGCTGGCCGGCAAGCCGGTGATGGAAGGCAAGGGCGTGCTGTTCCAGAAGTTCGCCGGCATCGATGTGTTCGACATCGAGATCGACGAAAACGACCCGGACAAGCTGGTCGACATCATCGCCTCGCTGGAGCCGACCTTCGGCGGCATCAACCTGGAAGACATCAAGGCCCCGGAGTGCTTCATCGTTGAGCGCAAGTTGCGCGAGCGGATGAACATCCCGGTGTTCCATGACGACCAGCACGGCACCGCGATCATCGTCGGCGCCGCGGTGCTGAACGCGATGGTCGTCACCGGCAAGAAGATCGAAGAGGTCAAGCTGGCCACCACCGGCATGGGCGCGGCGGGCGTGTCCTGCGTCAACATGCTGGTCTCGCTGGGCCTGAAGAAAGAGAACATCCTGGCCTTCGACCGCGAAGGTGTGATCCACACCGGCCGCAGCGACCTGGACCCGGAAAAGGCGCGTTACGCACGCGACACCGACAAGCGCACGCTGGCCGAAATCGTCGACGGTGCGGACATCTTCCTGGGCCTGTCGGCCCCGGGCATCCTCACCGCGGACATGGTCAAGACCATGGCCAAGGATCCGGTGATCTTCGCCCTGGCCAACCCGACCCCGGAAATCATGCCGGAAGTGGCGCGCTCGGTACGCCCGGACGCCCTGATCGGCACCGGTCGTTCGGACTACGCGAACCAGATCAACAACGTGCTGTGCTTCCCGTATCTGTTCCGCGGCGCGCTGGACGTGGGTGCCACCGCGATCAACGAAGAGATGAAGATCGCCTGCGTGCACGCGATCGCCGCGATGGCACGCCGCGAGGCCAGCGACCTGGGCTCGGCCTATGGCGATGAGACCCCCAGCTTCGGCCGCGACTACCTGATTCCGCGTCCGTTCGACCGCCGCCTGCTGGTGGAGCTGTCCGCCGCCGTGGCCCAGGCCGCGATGGATTCCGGTGTCGCTACCCGTCCGGTGGCCGACATGGCCGCCTACCGCGAGAAGCTGGCCCAGTTCGTCTACCGCACCAGCCTGATGATGAAGCCGGTCTACGACCGTGCCCGTTCGGACAAGCAGCGCGTGGTCTACGCCGAAGGCGAAGAGGAAGTGGTGCTGCGCGCGGTGCAGAACGTGGTCGATGAGGGCCTGGCGCTGCCGATCCTGATCGGCCGCCCGGACGTGATCGAATCGCGGATCCAGCGCATGGGCCTGCGGATGCAGGCCGACGTGGATTACCAGGTCACCAACATCAACGATGACCCGCGCTTCAACGAGTACTGGCAGTACTACCACAACCTCACCGGCCGTCGCGGTGTGACGGTGGCGGCAGCCAAGAACCTGATGCGCTCGCGTCCGACCCTGATCGCGGCGGTGATGGTGGCACGCGGCGAAGCCGACGCCATGCTGACCGGCGTGGTCGGCCGCTTCCACAAGAAGCTCGGCTACGTGCGCAGCGTGCTGCCGCTGGAGCCGCGGGTCAGCTCGACCTCGGCCATGACCGGTGTGATCAACCAGCACGGCGTGTTCTTCTTCGTGGACACCCACGTGCAGGAAGACCCCACCGCCGAGCAGATCTGCGAAGCGACCCTGCAGGCCGCCTACCGCATGAAGTTGTTCGGGATCGAACCGAAGGTGGCGCTGCTGTCGCACTCCAACTTCGGCAGCCACGATTCCAAGGACGCGCTGAAGATGCGCAGCGTGCGCAGCATGCTGCTCAAGCGCAACCCGCGGTTGAACGTGGATGGTGAGATGCAGGGCGACACCGCGTGGGACGAAGCACTGCGCCACAAGCTGCTGCCCGACAGCACGCTGAAGGGCCGCGCCAACCTGTTCGTGCTGCCCAACCTGGAGGCGGCCAACATCGCCTACAACCTGGTGCGCGTGTTCACCGACGGTGTGGCGATCGGCCCGATCCTGATGGGCGTGGCCAAGCCGGTGCATATCCTCACCACCAGCGCCACCTCGCGCCGCGTGCTCAACATGACCGCCATCGCGGCCGTGGATGCGCAGATCCGCAAGCAACTCGAGGCGGAGAAGGCCTGAGGCCTTCTCACCTCGCGTTGCCCGCGCATTCCACCTCTACCCCCGCCTTCGGCGCGCCCCTTCAACAGAAGGGGCTCCCCTCCATTGGATGGGTCGGGGTAGCTACCGACCGTTGGTCGGTAGGCGTTGAAGAAAAGGGGATCGATGCCCGCATCGGTCCCCTTCTGCGTTCAAACCCTGCCATCGGACGTACCCACCATCGTCACTGCCGTGCAACCTGCGCCGGGCCAAATAGCGGCACGCGGCCCGGCCGTGGCACCGCTCCTGACGGAGCGCGCCACCCCGGGCCCGACCAGATTCCCCCTCGGCTCCCGGAGCAGTGCCATGCGCCAGCGCACCACCATGCGGTACTTCAAACAGTTGTTCGCGCTTTACGCCGGGCTCGTCGGCGCCCGCTGAGGGCAAACGCCATGCCAGGCGCGGCAGCCTCCCCCAGGGCCCAAGGTGGTAGAATCGCAGGCCTCGCAATTCCATTCTGTGCCCACGCCATGAGCCATACCGCCACCGCGCCCGCCAACGCCGAGAAGCGTTACACCGTGCACCGCAGCGACCTGCCGCTGAGCTGCCCGACGCCGGAAATGGCCCTGTGGAACTCGCACCCGCGCGTGTACCTGCCGATCGAAGACGAGCCCAACTGCGAGGCCAAGTGCCCGTACTGCGGCGCGGTTTTCGTGCTGGCCGACTGACCTGCGGACCCCGCCCGTGCGCCGATTGACCGTGGTGCAGCTGCTGCCGGCGCTGCACTCCGGCGGCGTGGAGCGCTCCACCCTTGAAATTGCCTCCGCCCTGGTTGCCGCCGGCCACCGGGCCATTGTCGTGTCCGCCGGTGGGCGGCTGGTCGAACCGCTGCTGGCCAGCGGTGCCGAACACCTCACCCTGGACATCGGTCGCAAATCGCTGCTGACCCTGCGCCACGTGCTCAGCCTGCGCAAGCTGTTTGCGGAGGTTGGCGCGGACATCGTCCACGCGCGCTCGCGGCTGCCGGCCTGGCTGGGCCTGTACGCCGTGCGCAACCTGCCAGCCGCGCAGCGCCCGCACTGGGTCACCACCGTGCACGGGCTCAACTCGCCGGGCCGCTACAGCGCGGTGATGACCAGCGGCGAGCGTGTCATCTGCGTCTCGCAGACCGTGCGCGCGTTCGTCCAGCAGCATTACCCGGACGTGGACCCGCAGCGCCTGCAGGTGATCCCGCGGGGCGTGGATGTGGCCCAGTTCCCGCGCGTGGCACGGCAGGACCGTCGCGCACGGCTGGCCGTGGCCGCACGCCACCCCGAGCTGGCCGGTGAGGCCCCGCTGCTGTTGCTGCCGGGGCGCGGCACCCGGCTCAAAGGCCATCGCCACGCGCTGGCGCTGCTGGCCGGGCTGCATGCCGCCGGCACACCGGCCAAGCTGTGGATGCCCGGCACCCGCGAGCCGGGGCGCGAGGCCTACGTGGCCGAACTGGAAACCCAGGCCCGTGCACTGGGCGTGTTCGATGCGGTGCTGATGACCGCACCCACCCGCCGCATCGCCGAAGCGTATGCCGCCAGCGATCTGGTCCTGCAGGTATCGGACAAGGCCGAAGCCTTCGGCCGTACCGTGGTGGAGGCGCTGTCGGTGGGCCGACCTGTACTGGGCTGGAACCACGGCGGTGTCGGCGAGCTGCTGGCGCAACTGCAGCCATCCGGCGCGGTACCCTTGCACGACAGCGAGGCCCTGCTGGCACGCGCGCAGCAGATGCTGCAGCAACCGCCGGCGCTGCCTTCGCGGATCCCGTTTACCTTGCAGGCGATGCAGCGTGACACGCTCCAGCTCTATGCCTCCATCGCTGGTTGAATCGGGGCGCCCCGATTCGCCAGCCTCCCGTGCCGGACGCTGGGCCCCGTGGTGGGTGATCGCGTTCGTCGCGCTGTGGCCGTTGCCCGGCATCGCCGAAAGCGTGCTGGTGCTCGGTGCGTTGTATGCCGCCACGCGCATGGTGCAGCTGCGCCTGCAGGGCAAGCAGCGCCTGCTCAGCAGCCCGGCCTGGGCGCTGACCAGCATCCTGTTCCTGGGCTACTGGCTGCCGCAGGCGTTTTCCGCGTTCGATGCGATCGATCCGGCCACGGCCTGGCGCAAGACCGCCGCCGGGCTGCGCTATCTGCCCTTCATGTGGCTGGTGGCCATTGCCGTGGGCAGTCCGCAGCGGCGGCGCCTGACCCTGGGCGGTATCACCGTCATCACTGCGTTGTGGACCGTGGATGCGCTGGCGCAGGCCGCGCTCGACAGCAGCCCGCTGTTCTGGTCGCTGGACCAGCTCAAGTGGCTGGTCAGCGGGCATGGGCTGTGTTCCCCGCAGGAGGCCGCCGCCGCCGACCGCCTCAGTGGCGTGCTGGGTCCGTGCAATCTCAAATTCGGCCAGGTACTGGCCAGCCTGTCGCCGTTCCTGCTGTTCGCCGCCGGCGGCCGCTTCGGCCGTTGGGGGTGGTTGCTGGCCGCCGCCGCGGTCGGTGTCGTGCTGATCCTGGCCGGCTCGCGCGCCTCCTGGTTGACCTATGCGCTGGTGCTGATTTTCTCGGGCTGGCGTCTGCTTGGCGCGCGCGCGCTGCTGCTGTGCCTGCTCGGTGGGGTGCTGTTGCTGGGCGTGTTGGCGGTGACCGTGCCGCAGGTGCGCGAGCGGGTGGCACGCACCGCGATGGCGTGGCAGGGCGCAGGCAAGGACGATGGCGTCGACCAGGCCTTGTCCGGCCGCGCGCAGATCTGGTCTGCGGCGGCGTGCATGATCGAGGAGCACCCTATCAACGGCGTCGGCGCCCGCGGTTTCCGCGATGCGTACCCGGCGTGTACGCCGCCGGACGTGCAGGCGGTATGGGGCGATCGCCCTGCCTTGCATGCCCACCAGATCGTGCTGGAAATCCTGGCTGAAACCGGTGTGCTTGGTTTGCTGCTGTGGCTGGCGGCCGCGGCCCAGGCCGTACGCGCATGGCGCTACGCGCCGCCGGCCGCGCGCGAACGAGCGCGCCCGGCGATGCTGGCGCTGGCGGTCACCGTGTTCCCGCTCAACACCCACCTGGCGTTCTATTCCACCTTCTGGGGCGGCCTGACCCTGCTGCTGGCCGCGCTGTACGCCGGCAGCCTGCTCGCCCGCGAAGAGTCCAACCCGCCCTGAGCACACCGCCCGGTAGTGCCACGCCATGCGTGGCAGCCCTCCGTTCCGGCAACGTAATCCACACCTCGTCGCAGGGCAGGCTTACCGGTAGTAGTCGCTGCGGCCGCCGGGTTGGCGCTTGAAGCGGCGGTGGATCCACAGGTACTGGTCGGGTGCTTCGCGCACCATGTCTTCGATCGCCTTGTTGACGCGGGCGGTATCGGCTTCGACATCCTCACTGGGGAAGCTCTCCAGCGGCGCGCCGATCTTCAGGAAATACCGGCCGCCTTCGCGACGGTGGAAGAACGGCACCACCGCGCAGCCGGTCATCCGCGCCAGCTGGTGGGTGGCGGTGATGGTGGACGCGGTGTGGCCGAAGAACGGCACGAACACGGTGTCCTTGCCGCGCATGTCCTGGTCGGGCGCGTACCACAGGAAGCCGCCCTTCTTGAGGTGCCGCACGGTGGCGCGGATGTCTTCATTGGCGTACATCGCCTTGGCGTAACGCAGCCGGCCGAACTTCACCGCCCATTCGTAAACCGGATTGCGGTGCTTGCGGTACATACCCGACAGCTCGACGTGGTCGCACAGCAGGCGCCCGCACATCTCCAGAGTCATGAAGTGGCCCGAGACCAGCAGCACGCCGCGGCCTTCGGCCTGCATGCGCTGCAGGTGCTCCAGACCTTCAATCTGCACCTGCGGGCGGATGCGATCGATACTGCCCCACCAGGCCCGCGCGAACTCGAAGATGCCCACGCCGAGTGCGTCGAAACTATCGCGCAGCAGGCGCGCCCGCCAGGCGTCGTCCTTCTCCGGGAAGCACAGCTTCAGGTTCACTTCGGCGGCACGGCGGCGGCTGCTGGCCAGCCGGTAGGCGACCGAGCCGACCCCGCGGCCGAGGGCGCGCTGCAGCAGCCACGGCAGCCGGGCGACCGCGAAGGCCCCGAGCATGACGGCGTACATCGGCCAGTGGCGGGGATCGCGCAGCGACGGGCGGGTGGCAGTGGAGGCGGTATCGGACATGCCCCTGATTTTAGTGCGTGCGCCCGGCTTTGGGGTGAGCGGTGGCCGACCCGGGCCCCGGCGTGTCTTCCCGGCGTCGCTCCCGTATCCTTCCCGCATGCGTAAAGACCCTGTCGAATGGATCCTGCGCGGCCTGTACTCGGTCGTGCTGTACCTGCTGTTGCCGATCACCGTGTACCACCTGGTCTGGCGGGGTTTCCGGGTGCGTGAGTACTTCCAGCGCTGGGACGAGCGCTATGCGTCCTATCCGCACCCCACCGGCCAGCCGCGGGTGTGGCTGCACGCGGTCTCGGTGGGCGAGGTCAATGCCGCCGCGCCGCTGGTCAACGCGCTGCGCACGCTGCGCCCGGACATCCGCTGGGTGATCACCACCATCACCCCGACCGGCTCCGAGCGCGTGCGCGCGCTGTGGGGCGAGGCGGTGGACCATGTGTACCTGCCGTACGACGTACCCGGCAGCGTTGGCCGCTTCCTCGGCCACTTCAAGCCCAGCCTGGCGCTGATCCTGGAAACCGAGCTGTGGCCGAACATGCTGTTCGGCTGCCGCGATCGCGGCATTCCGGTCTACATTCTCAATGCGCGGCTGTCGGCGCGCTCGCTGCGTGGCTACCGCCTGCTGCGTGCGCTGATCGGGCGTGCGCTGCGCACCGTGACCTGCGTGGCCGCGCAGTCGCAGGACGATGCCGAGCGCTTCGTGCAGCTCGGGGCGCTGCCGGAACAGGTGCAGGCACTGGGCAACCTGAAGTTCGATATCGCCACGCCGAACGTGCAGGACTTCATCGCGCACTTCCACGCCGCGGTCCCGGCCGGGCGGCCGGTGTGGATTGCCGCCAGCACCCACGAGGGCGAAGAGCAGGCCACCATCGACCTGCACCGCCGCCTGCGCGAGGCGCTGCCGGAACTGCTGCTGTTGTGGGCACCGCGCCATCCCGAGCGTTTCCCGAAGGTGGAAGCGCTGGCCCGCGAGCAGGGCTGGAAGGTGGCTACGCGCCGCCAGCAGCGGTGGCCACAGGCCGACACCGACGTGTTCGTGATCGATACGCTGGGCGAGTTGATGTCATTCTACGGCTGCGCCCAGGTGGCGTTCGTTGGCGGCAGCCTGCAGCCGATCGGCGGGCACAACCTGCTGGAGCCGGCGGCAATGGGCACCGCCACGGTAACCGGGCCGCACCTGCACAACTTCGCCGAGATCTCCCGGCGCATGCGTGAAGCCGGCGCGGTGCTGATCGCCGAGGACGCCAACGGGGTCGGCGATGCGGTGCTGACCCTGCTGCGCGACCCGGACGCGCGCGAGGACATGGCGCGCGCGGGCTGTGCACTGGTCAGCAATGGCCGCGGCGCGCTGGAGCGCACGGTCGCGCTGATCACCCCGCACCTGCCGCCACCGGTGGCGTGACGCTACCGCTGTAGAGAAGGTTCTTCTCCTCTCTGCGGTGAATGCCTGCCGGCCCCCAAGGCGGCCCCAACGCTCGCCTCAGCCCCAGAACGAATCCGCTGCTGTTGATCTGGGAGTGAGACGCCCCTCGAATGGGCGAAGACCCATAAAAAAAGCCACCCTTGCGGGTGGCTTCTGGTTACTGCGCTGCGCTGAAACTCAGTTGACGTGAGTGCTCGGCGTGGCGGCGGCCTGGGTCAGCAGGCGGTTGATGTCCTGCAGCTCGGCGATGTCCAGCGTGCCGATCGCCTGGCCCAGCTGCAGACGGTTCTGCAGGAAGGTGTAGCGGGCGTTGGCGTAATCCAGCTGCGCGGAGAACAGGATGCGCTGGTTCTGGATCACGTCCAGCACGGTGCGGGTACCCACTTCCAGGCCGACCTGCGAGGCGTCGTAGGCGCTCTGTGCCGACACCACCGCCAGGCGGCGTGCTTCCACTTCGCTGATGCCGGCCACCAGGGTCTGGTAGGCATTGCGGGTGTTGCGGTCCAGGGCGCGCTTCTGCTGCTCGTAACCGTCCTGGGCGATATCGCGCTGGGCCAGCGCCTGGCGTACGCCGGACTGGGTAGCGCCACCGGCGAAGATCGGCACGTTCAGGGTCAGACCGATGCTGTTGGTGCGACGGTCCGGGCTGAAGCTGTCACCGGCACCGACCACATCGCCCCAACTGGCCGACTTGCCTGCCGTGGCACCGAGCGACAAGGTCGGGTAGTGCCCGCCGCGCGCGGCCGATACGCCGGATTCGGCGGCGGTGACCTTCAGTTCCTGCGCCTTCAGCGACGGGTTCTGGGTGACGGCTTCGCCGACCAGCTGGTCGACGCTGGCGTACTTGGCCGGCAGTTCCGGGCGGAAGTCGGCCGGCAGTGCACGCAGGTCGGTGATCGGCTGGCCGGTCAGTTCGGTCAGCGCCTGGTAGTTATCGGCCAGGGTGTTCTGCGCGATGATCGTGTTGGCACGGGCCTGGTCGTACTGGGCGCGGGCTTCGTGCACGTCGGTGATCGGGGCCAGGCCCACTTCCAGGCGCTTGTCGGCGAAGTCGAACTGCTTCTTGGCCGCCGCTTCGTTGGTCTGCGCCGCCGACAGCGATTCGATCGCCACCAGCACGTTGAAGTACGCCGCCGAGGTGCGCACGATCAGGTCGTCGTTGGCCGAATCCAGGGTGAAGTCCGCGGCCTTGCTCAGGTCACGCTGCGAGCGCAGGTTGGCGAACTGCGACCAGTTGAACAGCGTCTGGCTGCCGCTGACCGTGTAGTTGCGGCCCTTGGTGGTGATCGAGTTCGAACTCAGATCGTGGTTCGGATTGGTGCGGGTGCGGTTGAGCGTCGCCTCGCCGTTGATCTGCGGCAGCAGGGCGGCACGCGCCTGCACGGCGCCTTCCTTGTCGTACAGACGGGTCGATTCAGCTGCAGACAGCTGCGGATCGCCGTTGCGCGCCATTTCGTAGACCTGCAGCAGGTCGGCGGCGGAGGCGGTCATCGGCAGCAGGGCGGCGGCCAGCGCAATAGCGAGGGATCGGCGGATCATTGCGGCTTCCTTGGACTCAGAGTTGGAACTGGGGCGCCGGGGCGGCACCGCGCAGGTAGTCGATATCGGTTTCAAACAGGGAATCGATGCTGCCGTCGGCCTTGACCAGCACCGCTTCCATCACCGGGGACTGGCCACGGATCACGAACAGGCGGCCACCGGGGCGCAGCCACTGGGTGAAGCGGGCGGGAATCGTGTCAACCGCGGCGGTCACACAGATCGCGTCGAAGCGGCGCTCGGTGTCCCAGCTCAGCGCGTCGGCGGTTTCGATGCGAACGTTGTTGCCCAGCCCAGCCGCGTCCAGACGCGCACGCGCGGTGCTGGCCAGTTCCGGTTCGATTTCCAGGCTCAGCACGTCGCGGGCCAGCTCGCCCATGCAGGCGCTCAGGAAGCCGCTGCCGGTGCCGATTTCCAGCACTTCATCACCCGGCTGCAGATCCAGCGCCTGCAAGGCGCGACCTTCGATCACCGGCTTCATCATCTTCTGCCCGAAGCCCAGCGGCAGTTCGATGTCGGCGTAGGCCAGTGCGCGATGCGATTCAGCGACGAACGCTTCCCGCGGCAGGCGTGCCAGTACATCGAGCACGCGGATTTCCAGCACATCCCATGGGCGGATCTGCTGTTCAACCATCAGTTCGCGGGCGTGGGAGTAATCGATCGTCATGAGGTTCTAATCCAGCGCAGTGGGCCGGCCATTTTACCGGTGCCGGGAGCCGGCGGCGCGCTGAGAGCATCGCTGCCGTCGCGCCGGGGTCGCAGTGCCGGAAGTCACCGCGACCTCCGGTCCATTCATATTGTTGTCACGGCCTGTGACGGGGCGTGTACGCCCTCAGGAAAAAGTCGACGCTGACGCTCAGATGGGCATCGGTGTCGACCTCGGCCGGGGCCGGCCGCAACCCGCACATCATATGCGTATGCAGCTCGCCCTTGATAAGCGTGAAGAACTGCATCGCCGCGGTGGGCAGGTCCTCGATCTCCAGCTCGCCCTGGGCCACACGGGCACGCAGGAACTCGCAGAGCGCATCGGTGGTGCGCTGCGGCCCGGCCACCCAGAACATCTCGCGGATGCGGTCGTCGGTATCCGGGGCCATCATCACCCGCTGCACGGCCACGGCCGCCGGCGAGGTGATCATGCCGAAAAAGGCCTGGCCGATACCCAGCAGCTGGTCACGCAACGGCCCTTCGGCGTCGGTCACGAACAGCGCATCGGGCAGCATCTCGACACAGGTCGATTTCACAGCTTCGGTGAAAAGGGTCTCTTTGTCGCCGAAATGGCTGTATACGGTCAGCTTGGAGACGCCTGCCTGGGCGGCGATGCTGTCCATGCTGACGCCGCTGTAGCCCTGGTCAACGAACAAGGACTTGGCCGCCTCGAGGATCGCTGCGCGCTTGCCCAGGTCCTTCGGACGCCCCGGCCCGGAGGCCTTGGCGGCAGGCTTGGCCGGCACGGTTGGAGAGGTCGCATCAATCATCCAAACAATACTAGACCAATCGGTTCGATATTTATACTATACCGGCTGGTTCACTATTGGGCGCGCTGCAACAGTATGTTGCCGGCGTGTTCCCCGGGTTACTTCTTCAGGTCCAGGGCCTCATGAAAAACATGCGATGGATGGGCGGTGGGTTGTTGGCGATCATGCTGGCGGCCTGTGGCAAGCAGGATGCCGAGCCGGCAGCGGCGATTCCGGTGCTGGTGGTACATCCGGGCACCGTGGCCGGGCAGGAGCTGGCGGCGTATCCGGGCGAGATCCGCGCCCGTGAAGAAAGCCCGCTGTCGTTCCGCGTCGGGGGCAACCTGGTCAAGCGCCATGTCGATGCGGGCCAGCGCGTGCGCAAGGGCGAGCTGCTGGCTGAACTGGACGCAGCCGACTACGCCTCCCAGGCCGCCGCGTCGCAGGCGCAGCTGGCTGCCGCCGAGGCCGACCTCGTACGTGCCCGCGATGACCAGAAGCGCTATGCCGCCCTGGCCGAGCAGCAGCTGGTCAGCCGCTCCGCGCTGGACCAGCAGACCGCCGCCTTCAAGGCCGCGCAGGGCCAGGCCAATGCCGCCCGCGCCAATCTCGCCGTCGCCCGCAACCAGGCCGGGTACGCCCAGCTGCGGGCACCGGCCGATGGCGTGATCGCCAGCCGCCAGGCCGAAGCCGGGCAGGTGGTGAGCGCCGGGCAGACGGTGTTCACGCTGGCCGCCGATGGCGGCCGTGAAGTGCTGATCGCCCTGCCGGAAAGCAATATCCGCGACTACCAGGTCGGCCAGGCCGTGCAGGTGGAACTGTGGAACCGCCCGGGCCAGCTGCTGGCCGGCACTATCCGCGAGATCGCGCCGGCCGCCGATGCGCAGGCGCGTACCTACGCGACCCGGGTCAGCTTGGCTGCCGAGGCGTTGAGCCAGGTGGAACTGGGCCAGAGCGCGCGGGTGTTCGCCACCGCCGGGCGCAGCGGCACCCTGCAGCTGCCGCTGGGCGCGGTGCTGCGCGGCAGCGACGGCAGCGCCAGCGTGTGGGTGGTCAATCCGTCCAACGGCACTCTCAAGGCCACCCCGGTGAAGGTGGGCGCGTTTGGTGCGAACGCGGTGCCGGTGCTGTCCGGCGTCAGCGCCAATGACTGGGTGGTCGCTGCCGGCGGCCATCTGCTGCGCGAAGGCCAGGCGGTGACCGCGGTGGATCGGCAGAACCGCCCGGTGCTGGCCCCGGCGACCGCGCCGGCTGCCGCCGTCAAGGGAGACTGAGCGCGTGCGCCGCTTCAATCTCTCCGAATGGGCGCTGAGCAACCGCCCGCTGGTGCTGTTCGCGATGATCGCCTTCGCGGTCATCGGCGCATGGTCCTACAAGCACCTTGGCCAGTCCGAGGATCCGCCGTTCACCTTCAAGGCGATGGTGGTACGCACGATGTGGCCCGGTGCCACCGCCGAGCAGGTCTCGCGGCAGGTCACAGAGCCGATTGAAAAGGCGCTGATGAACACCGGCGAGTACGAGTTCATCCGCTCGTACTCGCGCCCGGGCGAATCGCAGGTGATCTTCATGGCGCGCGACAGCCTGCGCTCCAAGCAGATTCCGGACCTGTGGTACCAGGTACGCAAGCGCGTGGGCGACATCCGCTCCACGCTGCCGCGCGAAATTGTCGGCCCGTTCTACAACGATGAGTTCGGCGACACCTTCGGCAACATCTACGCATTGACCGGGCAGGGTTTCGACTACGCGGTGATGCGCGACTACGCCGACCGCATCCAGCTGGAACTGCAGCGCGTGCCCGACGTCGGCAAGATCGACCTGGTCGGTCTGCAGGACGAGAAGGTCTGGATCGAGCTGTCCAACACCAAGCTGGCCACGCTGGGCGTGTCGCTGCAGCAGGTGCAGCAGGCCCTGGCCGACCAGAACGCGGTGAGCGGGACCAGCTTCTTTGAAACCCCGAGCGATCGCGTGCAGCTGCGCGTGACCGGTCAGTTCGATTCGATCGAGGACATCCGCAAGTTCCCGATCCAGGCCGGCGAGCGCACCTTGCATCTGGGGGATATCGCCGAGGTCAAGCGCGGCTTCGCGGACCCGTCCGCACCGAAGATGCGCTTCATGGGCCAGGATGCGATCGGCCTGGCGGTGGCGATGAAGGAAGGCGGTGACATCCTCAAGCTGGGCGCCACGCTGGATGCCGAGTTCGAGCGCCTGCAGAAGACCCTGCCGGCCGGCATGCAGCTGCGCAAGGTGTCCGACCAGCCGCATGCGGTGGAAGAGTCGGTGGGCGAGTTCGTGCAGGTGCTCACCGAAGCGGTGGTGATCGTGCTGCTGGTCAGCTTCTTCTCACTGGGCCTGCGCACCGGCCTGGTGGTGGGCGTGACCATCCCGCTGGTACTGGCGATGACGTTCTTCGTCATGCACTACTTCGGCATCGGCCTGCACAAGATCTCGCTCGGCGCGCTGGTGCTGGCGCTGGGGTTGCTGGTGGACGATGCGATCATCGCGGTGGAGATGATGGCCACCAAGATGGAGCAGGGTTACGACCGCCTGCGCGCGGCCAGCTTCGCCTGGGAATCCACCGCCTTCCCGATGCTCACCGGCACCTTGATCACTGCGGCCGGCTTCCTGCCGATTGCCACGGCGGCATCGAGCACCGGTGAATACACGCGTTCGTTGTTCCAGGTGGTGACCATCGCGCTGGTGGTGTCGTGGATTGCCGCGGTGCTGTTCATTCCCTACCTGGGCGACAAGATGCTGCCGGACCTGTTCAATCCGCAGCTGCCCAAGCCGACCAGCCTGGCCGGACGCTGGCGTGCCAGGCGCCTGCAGTGGGCCGACCGCTTCCCGGCGTTCGCGCGCTGGATCAAGCCCACCGAGCACGCGCACGACCACGACCCCTATCAGCGGCCGTTCTACAACCGCTTCCGCCGCTTCCTGGATGCCTGCCTGCGCCACCGCTGGTGGGTGATCGCGGCGACCGGCGCGCTGTTCGTGTTCTCGCTGGTGATCTTCCGCTTCGTGCCGCAGCAGTTCTTCCCGGACTCGACCCGGCCCGAGTTGATGGTGGATATCGAACTGGCCGAAGGCGCCTCGCTGGCCGCCACCCAGGCCCAGGCCAGCAAGCTGGAGAAGCTGCTGAAGGGGCGTGAGGGCATCACCAACTATGTGGCCTACGTGGGCACCGGTTCGCCGCGCTTCTACCTGCCGTTGGATCAGCAGCTGCCGGCCACCAACTTCTCGCAGTTCGTGGTGCTCACCGAAGACGCCAAGGCCCGTGAAGCCACCCGCGACTGGTTGATGAAGGACGTGATCAAGCAGTTCCCGGACGTGCAGATGCGCGTGACCCGGCTGGAAAACGGCCCGCCGGTGGGCTACCCGGTGCAGATGCGCGTGTCCGGCGAGCACATCGCGCAGGTGCAGGCGATCGCGCGCCAGGTCGAGGCCAAGGTGCGCGAGAACCCGCACGTGATCAACGTCAACCTGGACTGGAGCGAGCCGAGCAAAGTGGTGCGGCTGGTGATCGACCAGGACCGTGCCCGTGCGCTGGGCGTGAGCAGTGCGCAGGTGAGCCAGTTCCTGAGCAGTTCGCTGTCGGGCATGAGCGTGAGCACCTACCGGGAAGGCAACCGCCAGATCGAGATGCTGCTGCGTGGGCCGGACAACGAGCGCGCGCAGCTGGACCTGATCGGCAGCCTGGCCATGCCGACCAGCAGCGGCACCCCGGTGACGCTGTCGCAGGTGGCACGGCTGGAATACGCCTTCGAGGACGGCATCATCTGGCACCGCAACCGCCTGCCCACGGTGACCGTGCGCGCCGATATCGGCGATGGCATGCAGCCGCTGGACGTGGTCCAGCAGATCCTGCCCACGCTGGACGGCATCCGCGCGCAGCTGCCGTCGGGCTACCTGCTCGAAACCGGCGGTACCGTGGAGGATTCAGCGCGTGGGCAGAACTCGATCAAGGCCGGCATGCCGCTGTTCCTGATCGTGGTGGCCACGCTGCTGATGCTGCAGCTGCGCAGCTTCTCGCGTGCGGCGATGGTGCTGGTGACCGCGCCGCTGGGCATCATCGGTGCCACGTTGTTCCTGCTGCTATTCCGCGCGCCGTTCGGCTTCGTGGCGCTGCTGGGCACGATTGCCCTGGCCGGCATGATCATGCGCAACTCGGTGATCCTGATCGACCAGATCCGGCAGGACATCGACGCCGGCCATGACCGCTGGCACGCGATCATCGACGCCACCGTGCGCCGCTTCCGCCCGATCGTACTCACTGCATTGGCCGCGGTACTGGCGATGATCCCGCTGTCGCGCAGCGCGTTCTACGGTTCGATGGCGATCTCGATCATGGGCGGGCTGATCGTCGGCACCGTGTTGACCCTGGTGTTCCTGCCGGCGCTGTATGCGGCGTGGTTCCGGGTGAAGCCGGATGAGGCGAAGAGCGGCGAGGGCTGATCGGATCGTGGATGACGAACAGGGGCGGCCAATGGCTGCCCTTGTTCGTTGCGGCGCGGCGGGGCGAAGGTGTTGCCGCGCGTACGCGGACGCTTTCGTAGTTGTTGTATTGCGCGCGACGCACCTTCTGCATTGAATGGATCCCATGCAGATACCAGAATGGCCATTGAAAGCACGTGGCATCCTGCTCGGGATGCTGCTCATCGCGGCTGGCCCCGGCCACGCATCGTCGGCCCAGCAGGATGCGAAAACGCTGTCTGGCAAAGCGCTGCGGGACGCGCTGGCAGCGATCATCGAATGCCGGCCGAGTGGGCATGCCGAGGACCAGGTGCTGGCCGCACTGGTGACCGACCCCGGATTGCCACAGTCGCGCCGGCTGCATGATCACGCGGCGTGGATAGGCTTCGCGCTTCCAGAGCCGATCGTCGTGTTCGGGCGGAAAACCCACGAAGTGCTGGTGGACGGTGGCGCCTTGACTGCGATTCTTCCGGACGTGCCCCTTGCCGAGGTCGTCGCGTCAAACGGACTGCGGGTGCATGGTTTGAGCGGCGCCTGGATAAAACCGGTGGCATGGCGCCCCCTCGATAGCGGTGAGGTGAGGATGCGGGTGCAGGTCGCGGTGCCCGACAGGCTCGATCCGAGCAGCGTTCAAGTGGGCTGCCAGATGGCAGACGAGCGTCGGATGGAGCAGCAGGCCAGCGCAGGTCTGGACGATCCGGGAACCCTCCCTGCCGATGCGGACATGAGGCTGATTGCTCGGCGGGTATTGAGCTGCAGCGGCAGTGTGCAGGAGGCCGCGCTACTGCGCAGCGTGCTGTTGGGCCTGGGTGGAGCGGGTACTCCGCTCGAAGCCTGGGCCCATGACAGCAGCGCAGGATGGAGGCCGCCGACGCCCCTCCTCATCGATGGCGCCACGGTGTCGACCCTTCTGCTTGCCAACGATGGTGTGGTCGGCGTCATTGACAAAGGTTCCGCCGCGGCGCTGGCGAAGCGCTGGGGGCTCGCGGCAGCGGTGAGCGATAGCGGCGAGCCACTGTACATTCTTGGATTTCCTTCAACACCTGCAGAAGATGGCTGGGTCGAGAGCAGGACGCGCTTCGTGGAGCACTGGAACGCGCAGACGCTGGTGACCGGGTGTGCATACACCGAGGCCTATCCAGAGCGCGGTTGGTGGCCCGAAGAGCAGGTCTCCCGGTAGGTGCCGGCCGTTGGCCGGCAGGATCTCAACGCAACTGAAGCCGCAGATGCAGCAACGGCACCAGCCAATCCAGAAACACCTGCAACCGTCGCGCACGATGCTGCCGGTGCGGATGCAGCAGCGTCACGGGCAGTGCCTGCGCCCGGTGCGCAGGCATCACTTCGACCAGCTGGCCGGCGTCGAGATGATCCTGCACGTCATAGCGGGGAATCTGCAGCAGACCCAGCCCGGCCAGGCAGCAGGCGATGGACGCTTCGGCGGTGTTGACCCGCACCCAGCCGCGCATCGGCAGGGTGCGCAGCACGGCGCCGTCCTGCCATTCCCACGGTTCGACCCGCCCGCTGCTCGGCGAGGCGTAGTTGACCGCGCGGTGTGTCTCCAGATCCGCCGGTGCCTGTGGCGTGCCGTGCGTGGCCAGGTAGTCCGGCGCGGCCACGTTGATGAAGTCCAGCATGCCCAGCGCCCGCGCCACCAGGCTGGAGTCGCCGAGCTGGCCCACCCGCAGCACCCCGTCGCAGCCATCCTCGACCAGGCTGACCGCGCGGTCGCCCATGCCCAGGTCCAGTTCGATACCGGGATAGCGCGCGAAGAAGTCCGGCAGGGCCGGTGCAATCACGCGCCGACCGATACGGCTGGGTACGTCGAACTTGAGTATTCCGCTGGGCAGCGCGCCGTCCTCGCGGAACAGGGCCTCGGCATCTTCCACCTCGGCGATCAGGCGTACGCAGCGTGCATGAAAGGCATCGCCGTCGGCGGTGGTCGATACGCGTCGGGTGGAGCGCTGCAGCAGCCGGGTACCCAGCCGCTGTTCCAGTTCGGCAACCGCAGCGGACACCGTAGAGCGGGGCAGGCCGAGCTGGTCGGCGGCGCGGGTGAAGCTGGCGCAGTCCACGACCCGGGCGAAGATGCGGAAGCGTTCGATACGGTCCATGGCTACCGGCCAATTGTTCGGTGATTCTGGAAGGTTAAGTCAGTTGGCGGGGCTTTATCCGAAGTTTCTGCACGATATTGTCGTCAGGGAGCGAATGCCAACCCGGTATTCCCGCTGATGGAACCCCACCATGACCGACCATCGCATTCAGGGTAAAACCGTACTGATCGCCGGCGGCGCCAAGAATCTCGGCGGCCTGATTGCCCGCGACCTGGCCCAGCACGGCGCCAGGGCGATCGCCATCCACTACAACAGTGCCGCCAGCCGCGACGATGCCGAAGCGACCCTGGCCGCCATTCGCGCGTCCGGCGCGCAGGCGGTTGCCGTGCAGGCCGACCTGACCTCGGCCGCCGCCATGGAGAACCTGTTCGCCGAAGTGGTCGCCACGATCGGCCGCCCCGACATCGCCATCAACACCGTGGGCAAGGTGCTGAAGAAGCCGATGCTGGAGATCAGCGAGGCCGAATATGACGACATGAGCGCGGTGAACGCCAAGACCGCGTTCTTCTTCCTCAAGGAGTCCGGGCGCCACCTCAACGATGGCGGCAGCGTCTGCACCTTGGTGACGTCGCTGCTGGGGGCGTTCACCCCGTTCTATTCCAGCTATGCGGGGACCAAGGCACCGGTCGAACACTTCACCCGCGCGGCGGCCAAGGAGTTTGGCGAGCGCGGCATCTCGGTCACCGCGATCGGCCCCGGCCCAATGGACACGCCGTTCTTCTATCCGGCTGAAAGCGCCGACGCGCAGGCCTACCACAAGACCGCCGCGGCGCTGTCCGCGTTCACCCGCACCGGCCTGACCGACATCGCCGATATCGTGCCGTGGATCCGCTTCCTGGTTTCGGAAGGCTGGTGGATGACCGGCCAGACGATTCTGGTCAATGGCGGCTACACCAGCAAATAGCGGTGGGTGCCGACCGTTGGTCGGCACGCTCGAAAGGCCCGCGTCGCAATCGCCCATGGCTCTCGCCCTGCGCGCCCCCCACAATGAGCGATTGCATTGTGTGGACTGCACCGCTGCCATGATTCAACACCTCGCCGGCCCGCTGGGCTGCGCCGTTGCAACCGCATTGTTTCTGCTCTGCGGTTCTACGGCGGCATCGGACAACACGACTACGACCGCCGACGCCTTCGAGCATGATCTGGCCACGATTCTGGAATGCAAGGCGTCGCCCGAGACATTGCAGGCCGTGGGTACGACGCTGCGCGCGGCCATGTACGGCGGTGCGCAGCAGCGCCCTGCGCATCTGCGGGAATGGCGTTTCACGCGCGGCGGCGATGAGGAGCATCCCGTCACAACCATCGACATGCCGCAGGCCGTGAGCGCGCACGGCATCGCAACGCGCCGCCTGTTCGTGGATGGCATGGGCTTCTGGATGCCAGTCGGTGCCACCCAGCGCGATCGCACTGTGGCCGCGCATGCACTGCACCTGCGCTCAAGCGATCTCGAGCAGCCATACCGCGTATGGGTGAATGCGGCGACTGGAACGGATGCCGCAAGGCCTGCTTCGGTGGTGGTGCGAAGCGATGGCGAGGGCGACCGGCTGGGCTGCGACTACCCCGGTCCTGCGCGCGACGAACGGGTTCCAGTACGACTTCGCGAGGTCGCCAGCACGCAGGATCTATCGGCTGCGCTGGAATGCCGCGCGGACGAGGGCGCCACGCAGCGCATCCGCAATCTGCTGGAACGTGTGTTTGAAGGGCCTGCACTGGGGTGGCCAGGCAACGTCATCGCCGCGCAGGAAAAGCAGTACCGGCTGGGCGATGATGAATTGCCAGCCCTGGTGGTCGAGTTTGCCGAACCGTTCGTGCTGCAGGGCCTTCCTGTCCGGAAGGTCGCCGTTGCCTACGGTGGCTATATCGCGGGCGATATGGGAAATGCGCCCGTCGAAAAGGTGTTGCGTGCTGCGGGCATGACGGCCCGTGATGAGGGGGAGGAAGCGGGTATGTGGGAGCGTGTGATCGCGAACACTGCGTTCCCGGCCGGTACCGAGATTCGCAGCCGCAGCGTGGTGCGTACCGATGAGGGGGTCGTCCTCTCGGGCTGCACGGTTTCGCGGGTCCACTCCGTCGCCCCATGAGGGGGTTGATCGGGGGCGGTGGTGCCGAGCATGGCTCGGCACTACCTGATCCCGGTGTTGGTCAGGCCTGCAGGCGTGCCAGCACCGCTTCTGTCGCCTGCGTGGTTGATACCGCCGCGCCCTTGGCCGCCAGATCGGCGGTGAACACGCCGGCATCCAGCGCCGCATGCACGGCGGCTTCCACCGCAGCGGCTTCTTTTTCCAGCCCCAGCGAGTGGCGCAGCAGCATCGCCGCGCTGAAGATCGTGGCGTACGGGTTGGCGATGCCCTTGCCGGCGATGTCCGGGGCCGAGCCGTGGATCGGCTCGTAGATGCCCACCGCGCCGGGCTCACCCAGCGAAGCGGACGGCAGCAGGCCGAGCGAGCCGGCCAGCATCGAGGCTTCGTCGGTGAGGATGTCGCCGAACATGTTCTCGGTCACGATCACGTCGTACTCGCGCGGCTTGGCCAGCAGGTGCATGGCCATCGAATCGACCAGCTGGTGCTCCAGCGCGACGTCCGGGAATTCCTCGCGGCCGATGCGGGCGGCCACGTCGCGCCACAGGCGCGAGGTCTCCAGCACGTTGGCCTTGTCCACCGAGGTGACCTTGCCGCGACGCTGCCGGGCCAGGCGGAAGGCCGTACGCAGCACCCGCTCGATTTCAGCCACGCTGTAGCTGCACAGGTCGCTGGCACTTTCGGCGGTGCGGGTCTTCTCGCCGAAGTAGATGCCGCCGGTCAGCTCGCGTACCACCACGAAGTCCACCCCGCGCAGCAGCTCGGGCTTGATCGGCGATGCGCCCAGCGCGGCTTCATGGGTGCGTACCGGGCGCAGGTTGGCGTACAGGCCCAGTGCCTTGCGGATCGCGAGCAGGCCCTGCTCGGGGCGGATCGTGGCGTTGGGGTCGGACCACTTCGGGCCGCCCACCGCACCGAGCAGGATCGCCTGCGCCTTGCGGCAGGCATCCAGGGTGGTGGCCGGCAGCGGCTCGCCGTGGCGGTCGATGGCGATACCACCGATGTCGTGTTCGGTGAAGCGGAAGGTGTGGCCGAAGCGCCCGGCAACCGCGTCCAGCACCGCGACGGCGGCGGCGGCGACTTCCGGACCAATGCCGTCACCCGGCAGTACGACGATCTCAGCGTGCATGTTCACTCTCATAGCGTTCAATTTCAGGGCTGCGGCCCAACAGATACCCCAACTGATCCACGCCTTCCAGCAGACAGGTCTGTGAGAAGCCATCCAGCGGGAAGGTGTAGACCCGGCCATCGGGCGTGCGCAGCTCGCGCGTGGCCACATCGATGCTCAGTTCGTCGTCGGGGCGTTGCATCAGGGTCTGCACGTCGGCTTCGTCCAGCACGATCGGCAACAGGCCGTTCTTCAGCGAATTGCCCCGGAAGATGTCGGCGATCTCGCTGCTGACGATGGCGCGCAGGCCCAGGTCGGTCAGCGCCCACGGCGCATGCTCGCGCGAGGAGCCGCAGCCGAAGTTGCGCCCGGCCAGCAGGATGCTGCGCCCGGCGTTGTGCGGCTGGTTGAAGGCGAAGTCCGGGTTGGGCACGCCATCGGCCTGCCAGCGCCAGTCGTTGAAGGCATGCTTGCCCAGCCCGGCGCGTTCGGTGGTGGACAGGAACCGCGCCGGAATGATCTGGTCGGTATCGATATTGGTCCCGGCCAGCACCACGCTGGTGGAACGCAGGGTGCGGAAGCCGCTCATCAGGCCACCTCCTGGGCGGCATACAGCTCACGCGGATCGGCGACCCGGCCGTTCACCGCCGCCCAGGCGGCGGTCATCGGCGAGGCCAGCAGCGTGCGCGAGCCGGGGCCTTGGCGACCCTCGAAATTACGGTTGCTGGTGCTCACTGCCAGCTGTCCCGGTGCAACCAGATCGCCGTTCATGGCGATGCACATCGAGCAGCCCGGCTCGCGCCATTCGGCACCGGCCGCACGCACGATCGCATCGATGCCTTCGGCCTCGGCCTGGCGCTTGACGATTTCCGAACCCGGCACCACCAGCATGCGCACGCGCTCGGCGACGCGGCGGCCCTGCAGCACCTGCGCCACTTCGCGCATGTCGCTGAGCCGGCCGTTGGTGCACGAGCCGACGAACACCACGTCCACCGGCGTCCCCGCCAGGGTCTGCCCGGCCTGGAAGTGCATGTAGTCCAGGCCCTTCTGCGCGGCGGCATCATTGGCCGCCGGAATCGGCTGGTCCACCGCGATGGCGGTACCCGGGTGGGTACCCCAGGTCAGAGTGGGGCGGATGTCGGCGGCGTTGATCTGCACCTCCACGTCGAAGCGCGCGCCGGCATCGCTGCGCAGCTGCGACCAGGCGGCCACGGCGGCGTCGAAGTCAGCGCCCTTGGGGCCGTGCGGGGTGTTGGCCATCCAGTCGAAGGTGACCTGGTCGGGGGCGACCATGCCGGCGCGCGCACCGGCTTCGATGGACATGTTGCACAGGGTCATGCGCTGCTCCATGTCCATCGCTTCGATCGTGCTGCCGCGGTACTCCAGCACGTGGCCGGTGCCACCGTTGACGCCGATCACGCCGATGATGTGCAGCACCACGTCCTTGGCGCCGACGCCGGGCGGCAGCGCGCCATCGACGCTGATCGCCATGGTTTTGGCTTTGCGCTGCAGCAGGCACTGGGTGGCCAGCACATGGCCGACTTCGCTGGTGCCGATGCCGAACGCCAGCGCACCGAACGCACCGTGGGTGGAGGTATGGCTGTCGCCGCAGACGATGGTCATGCCCGGCTGGGTGAAGCCCTGTTCGGGGGCGATCACATGGACGATGCCGCGGTTGGCGGACTGCAGGTCGAACAGCTCGATGCCGTGCTCGGCGCAGTTGCGCGCCAGCATTGCCACCTGCGCCTCGGAGGCCGCGCTGGCGTAGGGCAGGCTGCCATCGGCGCGGGCCGGCAGGGTCGGGGTGGAGTGGTCCATGGTGGCCTTGGTCCGGTCCGGGCGACGCGGCGACAGGCCACGCTCACGCAGTTCGGTGAAGGCCTGCGGCGAGGTCACTTCGTGGATCAGGTGCAGGTCGATGTACAGCACGGCGGGCGCGCTGTCCGATTCGGGCACGACGATGTGGGTATCCCACAGTTTGCCGTACAGGGTGCGGGGAGCTGGGGTCATGGGATGGCCTTGCTGTGGTTCATGTTTCACGATGTCTCAGCGGGTGCGCAGGCGTGCGTCGAAACGCAGCCGCACGTAGTCGGCGCTCCACTGGCCGCGCGCGTCGCGCTGGGTATGTTCGAGCAATGCCACCGCATCGTCGACCACCTGTTGGCGCTGCGTGGCGTCCAGGCCGACCAGGAACGGGGAGGCAAAGGTGCGCAGCCAGCCGCGCATGCCGGTCGGCAAGGCGGTGGGGCGCGGCAGGCATTCGATATGGCGGATCTGGAAGCCGTGCGCGCGCAGGCGCTCGGCGTATTCGTCGGCGCTGGGGAAGTACCACGGTGATGGCGGCAGCGCATGTCCATTGCCACACAGCGCGGTGTGCAGTGCGGTGATGATGTGGGCGACGTTGCCGTGCCCGCCCATCTCCGCCACGAAGCGGCCGCCGGGCTTCAATGCACGGCGCACGCCCTCGATCACCCGGTCCGGTTCGCGCATCCAGTGCAGGGCGGCATTGCTGAACACCGCATCGAACTGGGCGTTGAAGGTCATGGCATGGGCGTCCATCTGGTGTGCCTCGATGCCGCGCGCACGCGCGCCGCCGATCAGTTCCGGCGAGGCATCCATGCCAATGATCTGTGCGCCACTGAGCGCCAGCTCGAAGCTCAACACGCCATCACCGCAGCCCAGGTCGAGGATGCGCTCGCCGCGCTGCGGGTCCAGCAGGCGCGCCACGGCGCCGCCGAGCACCGGCACGAAGCCGGCATCGATGGCGTAGTCGTGGGCGTTCCATTGCTGGCCGGCCGGTTCGTGCCCGGCCGGCGGGATGTTGAAGCTGTCGAAGGCGCTCATGGGGGTCCTCAGGCCGCGGCGGACGCGGCAGGTTGTTCGGCGGCGGAATTGCGCTGGCGCAGCAGGCGGTTGGCCACATCCAGCCAGGCCAGCGCCGAAGCTTCGATGATGTCGCGGCTGGTGCCAGTGCCTTCGTACTCCACGCCTTCGTGGCGTACGCTCAGGTTGGCTTCGCCACGGGCATCGGCGCCGATGCCGACGCTGTGCACGTGGTAGCTGTCCAGCATCAGCTGCACGCCGGTGGCAGCCGACAGCGCGCCGAACAGCGCATCCACCGGACCATCGCCTTGGGCGGTCTCGGCCACGCGGTTACCGTCCGGGTCGGACAGTTCAACCAGCGCATTGGCGCGGCTGCCGACATCGCTGATGGTCATCGAGGCCAGCCGGTAGCCGTTCTGGGTGGAGCTGCCCTGCATCAATACCTGCAGGTCGGCGTCGGTGACCACGCGTTGCTGCTCGCACAGCGCCTTGAACTGTTCGAAGACCAGCTTCAGCTCGTCCTCGTCCAGCCAGAAGCCCAGTGCGCGCAGGCGCTGTTCCACCGCGGCGCGGCCGCTGTGGCGGCCCAGCACCATCTGCGAGGACTCCCAGCCCACGTCTTCCGGGCGCATGATTTCGTAGGTGCCACGGTGGCGCAGCATGCCGTGCTGGTGGATGCCCGACTCATGCGCGAAGGCGTTGGCGCCGACGATCGCCTTGTTGCGCTGTACCGGCATGCCGACCAGGCGCTGCAGCAGCTGCGAGGTGGCCACGATGCGCGGGGTGTTGATGCGGGTGTCTTCCTCGTAGAAGGCGTTGCGCACCTTCAACACCATCGCCAGCTCTTCCAGCGAGCAGTTGCCGGCGCGCTCGCCGATGCCGTTGATGGTGCATTCCACCTGGCGTGCGCCGCCCTCGATGGCGGCCAGCGAATTGGCCACGGCCAGGCCCAGGTCGTTGTGGCAGTGCGCGCTGAAGATGATCCGGTCACTGTCGGGCACCCCGGCGATCACGCGCTGGAACATGCCGCGGATTTCCTCCGGCGTGGTGAAGCCCACGGTATCGGGCAGGTTGATGGTGGTGGCGCCGGCGGCGACGGCCACGCGGGCAACCTCGATCAGGAAATCCTCTTCGGTGCGGGTGGCATCCTCGGCGGAGAACTCCACGTCATCGATATAGCTGCGGGCCAGGCTGACGTGCTTGTGCACCGATTCCAGCACCTGTTCGCGGGTCATCCGCAGCTTGTGTTCGCGGTGCAGCGGGCTGGTCGACAGGAACACATGCAGGCGCGCGTTGGCGGCCGCCTCCAGTGCCAGCGCCGAGGTCTCGATGTCGGCCTGCAGGCAGCGCGACAGCACCGCCAGGGTCGGGCGACGGACTTCGCGACCGATCATCGCCATCGCCTCGCGGTCGGACTGCGAGCTGGCCGGGAAGCCGGTTTCGATGACATCCACGCCCAGCTCATCGAGCGCACGGGCCATCACCAGCTTCTGCTGCGGGCTCATGCTGCAGCCGGGCGATTGCTCGCCGTCGCGCAGGGTGGTGTCGAAAATTCTAATTCGGGGGGAGTTGGGCATGGTCACCAGGAGGTCTCCTCGACGGCAATGTCGGATGGGGTCACGAAGGAAGGGATGGCAGTGGAAATCGGGGGTGGCGCGAGCACGGTTGGTAGGGGCGGTCGCGTTCGCTCGCTCGCGCGGCGGCGCGGTTTGCGCGGGGGCCGTGGGCGGATGTCGGAGAGCAGCTGGGCCAACACCATCGCGTCGATGTTGCCGCCGGAGACGACGGCGCATTTGCGCTTGCCGGCCACGCGACGGCCGGCGGCCAACGCCAGCGCACCGGCGCCCTCGGCGATGACGTGTTCTTCCAGTGCCAGGCGCACCAGGGTTTCGCGCAGCTCGGCTTCACGCACGATCACCACATCGTCCAGCAGCGCGCTGCACAGCTTGCGGGTCAGGAAGCCGGGAATCTTCACCCTGACGCCATCGGCCAGGGTGGCGGCCGGGGCGATCTCACGGACGTCGCCGCGGATCGCACGGGCCATCGAATCGACGCCCTCGACCTGCGCACCGACGATGCGCACGCCCTGCGACTTCAACGCCAGCGCCACGCCAGAGGCCAGCCCGCCGCCGCCGATCGGCACGATCACCACGTCCGGCGCATGCGGGGCCAGTTCGATCCCCAGCGTGCCCTGGCCGGCGATCACGTCCGGGTCGTCGAAGGCGGACAGGAAGCGGTAGCCGTGCTGGTCGGCCAGCGCACGCGCGAAGGCATAGGCCTCGTCGTAGCTGCTGCCGTGCTGGCGCACGGTGGCGCCCCAATGGGCAACGCCGGCGATCTTGGTGGCCGGTGCGCCATGCGGCATCACCGTGATCGCCGGGATGTTCAGGCGGTAGGCCGCCCACGCCACGCCCTGGGCGTGGTTGCCGGCCGAGGCGCAGATCACCGGGCGATCATCGCCGCGCTCGCGGCCGGCCAGTAGCGCGTTCAATGCACCGCGCACCTTGTAGGAACCGGTGCGCTGCAGGTTCTCCAGCTTCAGCCACACTCCGAAACGCTCGGCGTAATGCAGCGGGGTGGGCGGCAGGAAACGGCGCAGCCGCGCCTGCGCGGCCAGCACGTCGGCGACGCTTACCTCGCCTACGTCCGGGTCCTGCGTGGCGTGGCTAGCGGGCATGGCGGTCCAGGCCATGCGGGTTGCCGCATGCTGCCCGCTGCGGGACCGACGCGCGTGCGCGCGCACCCTCTGCACGTCCGTGCGCTTGGAGAAGACACCTCCGTACCGGCACCGGTGACACGGTGCGGGCGTTCATGCGGAGACTCCGGCAGCAGGTTCCAGCGCGCTGATGCGCACCGAGATGCAGTCGTAGATCTTTTCGATCTGGCGGCACAGCGTTTCCGGCGGGCGGGTGCTGTCCACCACCAGCTGCAGGTGCCAGCGGCCATCATCGGCGGCATTGGGCGCACCGACGATCGCGCGCGGGGCAAAGCCGCGGCGTTCGGCCATGCCGATCACGCGCAGCAGCGCGCCTTCGGCCGGGGTCAGCACCAGGTCAAGCCGGTATTGCATTGGGAAACTCCTGGGACTGATGGGCAGGGTTGCTTTCCAGCATCGTGCTGTTGGCGTTGTTGGGCGGCACCAGTGGCCACACGTTGGCGCGTGCATCGATGGCCACGTGCAGCAGCGCCGGGCCGGGCTGGGCCAACAGTGCGGCCAGTCCGCCTTCGACGTCGTCGCGCGCCTCGATGCGGGTGGCCGGAATGCCGAACACCTGCGCCAGTGCGGCGAAGTCCGGGTTGTCGGACAGGTCGATCTCGCTGTAGCGCTCGGCGAAGAACAGCTCCTGCCACTGCCGGACCATGCCCAGCGAGCTGTTGTCGAGCAGCACGATCTTCACCGGCAGCCGGCAGCGCGCGATGGTCGCCAGCTCCTGCACGTTCATCATGAAACTGCCGTCGCCGGAGACCAGCACCACGGTGCGCTCGGGGCAGGCGAACTGCGCGCCCATCGCGGCCGGCAGGCCGAAGCCCATGGTGCCCAGCGCGCCACTGGTCAGGTGGTTGCGCGGGTGGCTGAAGCGGCAGTGCTGGGCCACCCACATCTGGTGCTGGCCGACATCGCAGGCGATTATCGCGTCGGCCGGGGCCAGCTCGCTCAGTCGCTTCAGCAGGGCCGGGGCGTAGATGTGCTGGCCGGGGGCGTCATAGCGCGCGGCGAAACGTTCGCAATGGCCGCTGCAGCGCTTGCGCCAGGCCTCCTGCGCGGCAGGCGGTGTGGCCGGTACCGCGGCGATCAGCGCACGTAGGGCGATGCCGACGTTGCCGGGCACGGCGACATCGGCACTGCGCAGCTTGGAGATCTCGTAGGCGTCGGCATCGATGTGGATCACCCGGGCGAAGGGGGCGAACTCGTTCAACTTGCCGGTGGCACGGTCATCGAAGCGTGCGCCCACCACCACCAGCAGATCGCTTTCCTGCACGGCCATGTTGGCCGCGCGGGTGCCGTGCATGCCCAGCATGCCCAGGTAGTGCGGATGCTGTGCGGGCAGCGCGCCCAGCCCACGCAAGGTCAGCACCGTGGGGATCGCGGTGGCCTCGACGAAGCGGCGGAAGTCCTCCACCGCATCGCCCAGCGCGATGCCGCCGCCGGCGTAGATCACCGGCTTTTCGGCCTCGGCGATGGCCACGATGGCCTGGGCCAGCGCCTCATCGCACGGGGCCGCTGGCGGGATCACGGCGGCCGGCACATGCACGGGCAGGTGCGCGGCATCGGCAATCTGCACGTCCTTGGGCAGGTCGATCAGGACCGGCCCGGGACGCCCTTCGCGGGCGATGCGGAACGCCTCGCGGACCACGCGCGGCAGGTCATCGACGCTGCGCACCAGCCAGCTGTGCTTGACGATCGGCAGGGTCAGCCCGAACACGTCCAGTTCCTGGAACGCGTCGGTGCCCAGCAGCGGGGTGGCGACCTGGCCGGTGATGCAGACCATCGGCACCGAGTCCAGCATCGCATCGGCGATACCGGTGACCAGGTTTGACGCGCCCGGGCCGGAGGTGGCGACACAGACGCCCACATGGCCGCTGGCGCGTGCATAGCCATTGGCGGCCAGGGCCGCGCCCTGCTCATGACGGACCAGGATGTGTTTCAGCCCGGAATCCACCAGGGCGTCGTAGAACGGCATGATGGTGCCGCCCGGATAGCCGAACAGCGTATGCACGCCCTCGGCTTCCAGGGCCTGCGTCAACCAGCGTGCGCCGTTGCGGGGCGCGCTGCTGTGGGCGGAGGTATTCATGCGGTGACCTTTGCGAAAGCGGTGGGGGAGCCGCGCGGGTTACGCGGCTTGTCCTTGCAACCAGACCATCTTGGCGCGCAGTTCCTTGCCTACCTTCTCGATCGGGTGCTCCAGGTCGGCCTGCTTGAACTTGTTGTAGTTCGGCAGGCCTGCTTCGTACTCGGCCACCCAGTTCTTGGTGAACGTGCCGTCCTGGATGTCGTTGAGGACTTCCTTCATGCGCGCCTTGGTGCCGGCGTCGATCACCCGCGGGCCGCTGACGTAGTCACCGTACTGCGCGGTTTCGGAGATGAACTCCAGCATCCGCGAGATGCCGCCTTCGTAGAACAGGTCGACGATCAACTTCAGTTCGTGCAGCACTTCGTAGTAGGCGATCTCCGGCTGGTAGCCGGCTTCCACCAGCGTCTCGAAACCGGCCTGGACCAGCGCCGAGGCACCGCCGCACAGCACGGCCTGCTCACCGAACAGATCGGTCTCGGTTTCTTCCTTGAAGGTGGTCTGGATCAGGTTGGCGCGCGCACCGCCCAGACCAGTGGCATAGGCCAGCGCGTACTCGGCGGCCTTGCCGCTCTTGTCCTGGTAGACCGCCCAGATGCACGGCACGCCACGGCCGATCTCGTACTCACGGCGGACCAGCGCGCCCGGGCCCTTGGGCGCCACCAGCACCACGTCCAGATCCTCGCGCGGTTTGATCATGTCGAAATGCACGTTCAGGCCATGCGCGAACAGCAGCACCGCGCCCTGTTTCATGTGCGGCGCGAGCACGTCCTCGTAGAGCTTCTTCTGCACCATGTCCGGGGTCAGTACCGCGACCAGATCGGCGTCGGTGACGGCCTCGGCCGGCGTTTTGACGGTGAAGCCATCGGCCTGTGCCTTGACCTCGGTCGGGCCACCCGGGCGCAGCCCGATGACGACATCGAAGCCGGATTCGCGCAGGTTCAACGCGTGCGCGCGGCCCTGGCTGCCGTAGCCGACAACAGCGATCTTGATCTGGGGCAGGTCGTGGGTGCTCATGGGGAAGGTCCTATGCAGAGAAGAAAAAAAATCGGCCGACGGTCTCAGGGACACATCGGCCGATCAGGGGAAGGGGTGGCGCCCGCAGCGCCACAACCGCACGCACACGCCGTGCGGGCGGCGGGGGTCGGTCGGGCGGTGGCGGGCTGGCGGGTCATGGCGGAAGGCAACTCGGGGAAGGGGGAGGCGGGGAGGGGGAGTGCGAAACGAAGGGTTCTGAAACGAAAAAACCCGCACCTGGTCGGATGCGGGTTTTGATGGATACCTGGCAGTCTTGCTTACACGCCGGTCCGTCCCGCACCTGTTGGTTGGGTAATAAGTACGAGTACAAGAAGCGAACGGATCGAGGCGCCGCCGGTGTCGGCGTGCTCGATGGATTCGCGGATGGCTGTGCGCTGCAACATGAGATCGAGAAAACCACAGCGGTTTTGACGGTGTCAACCTTTGCGACGACATTTCCAACAGTTTCGCCTGCATCCAGCGCAAAGCCCCGCCACACAAGGATGGTTGCGGGTGAAATCGTTCTGGTGAACCCGAATTCACTATTTTGCGTGGTCGTTATGCGCGGAAACGGTGGCGTTCGGACGTGCGGCCATGACCATTGTGGGATGTCGCCAAGGGCGCTCAGCGGCGACTATCCCCATTGCTTTCACCCATCAGGAATTGCCGTGCCTTCACCGATTGCCCGTGGTCTGCTGACCGCCGCCCTCCTGTGCGCCCTGCCGACGCTGTCTCAGGCCGCCGACCGCATCACCGGCCATACCTTCGCCACCCGTTCGGAAGTGATCGCCCCGCACGCGATGGCCGCCACCTCGCAGCCACTGGCCACCCAGATCGCGCTGGACGTGATGAAGTCCGGCGGCTCGGCGGTGGATGCGGCCATTGCCGCCAACGCGGCGCTGGGGCTGATGGAGCCGACCGGCAACGGCATCGGCGGCGACCTGTTCGCGATCGTGTGGGACCCCAGGACCGCGAAGCTGTATGGCTACAACGGCTCGGGCCGGTCGCCGAAGTCGCTCACCCTGGCCGAGTTCCAGCGCCGCGGCCTGAAGGAGATTCCGCCCACCGGGCCTTTGCCGGTGTCGGTGCCCGGTGCGGTGGATGGCTGGTTCGCGCTGCACGAGCGCTTCGGCCGCAAGCCGATGGCCGACAACCTGGCCCCGGCCATCCGCTACGCCCGTGAAGGCCATCCGGTGGCCGAGGTGATCGCCTACTACTGGGACCGCTCGGTGCCCAAGCTGTCGCCGTACCCCGGCTTCAAGGAGCAGTTCACGATCAACGGCCACGCCCCGCGCAAGGGCGAGATGTGGAAGAACCCGAACCTGGCCAACACCCTGGAGCAGATCGGGCAGGGCGGCCGCGACGCGTTCTACAAGGGCGATATCGCGCGCACCATCGGCAGCTACTTCAAGGCCAATGGCGGCTACCTGAGCTATGAGGACATGGCCAGCCACCACGGTGAGTGGGTGGAGCCGGTGAGCAGCAACTACCGGGGCTACGATGTGTGGGAGCTGCCGCCCAACAGCCAGGGCATTGCCGCGCTGCAGATCCTCAACGTGCTCGAAGGCTACGATTTCTCGAAGATCGCCTTCGGCTCACCCGAGCACGTGCATCTGTTTGTGGAAGCCAAGAAGCTGGCCTTCGCCGACCGCGCCCGCTTCTACACCGACCCGGCATTCCATCCGGCGCCGGTGGAAAAGCTGATCTCCAAGGGCTACGCCGCCGAGCGGCGCGCGTTGATCTCGATGGACAAAGCCCTGCGCGAGGTCCAGCCCGGCACGCCCAAGCAGTTGCAGGAAGGCGATACGATCTACATGACGGTGGCCGATGCGGACGGCATGATGGTGTCGCTGATCCAGTCCAACTACCGCGGCATGGGCAGCGGCATGGCCCCGCCGGGGCTGGGCTTCATCCTGCAGGACCGCGGCGAGATGTTCGTGCTGCAGAAGGATCATCCCAACGGCTATGCGCCGGGCAAGCGGCCGTTCCAGACCATTATTCCCGCCTTTGTGACCAAGGATGGCAAGCCATGGATGAGTTTCGGGGTGATGGGCGGTGCGATGCAGCCGCAGGGGCATGCGCAGATCGTGATGAACATGGTCGACTTCGGCATGAACCTGCAGGAGGCCGGCGATGCCCCGCGCATCCAGCACGAGGGCTCGACCGAGCCGACCGGCCAGGCCACCGCGATGCGTGATGGCGGCGAGGTGAACCTGGAAACCGGCTTCCCGTATGAAACGGTGCGTGCGCTGATGCGCAAGGGCCACCGCGTGGTGTTCGCCGATGGCCCTTACGGCGGCTACCAGGCGATCCTGCGCGATCCTGACACCGGCGTTTACTACGGTGCATCCGAAAGCCGCAAGGATGGCCAGGCTGCAGGCTACTGAGCACACAGAACGGTAGAGCCACGCCATGCGTGGCTGCACCGCCCGCATGAACGTTACCTAGGGTGCCCGCGCCGCTTCGTCGCGGGTTTCTTCCTGCGCTGCGATTTCGCGCTCGATCCACTCGTCCATCATCTTCCGCGCGCGCTGCGCGCGGCGTCGCTGCAGCGCGTATTCCATATCCAACACGCGGTACAGCGACCACATCACCAGCAGCATCAGCAGCGCGAACGGCAAGGCGGCAATGGTGATCATGCCCTGCAGTGCGTCCAGCCCACCGGCCAGCAGCAGTGAGCCGGCAATCAGCGCAATCGCCACGCCCCAGGTGATGCGCCGCGACAACGGCGGATCACCCGCTTCATCGGTGGACATGGTGGCCAGCACCAGCACCGCCGAATCGGCCGAAGTGACGAAGAAGATCACCAGCAGCACCAGCGCGACCACCGACAGCAGCATCGGCATCGGCAGGCTGTCGAACATGGTGAACAGTACCGTCTCATAGCCATTGCCCAGCGCCTGGACCAGGTCGACATGGCCGAAGATCTGCGACCACAACGCGGTGGCGCCGAACACGGAGAACCACAGAAAGCCCAGCAGGCTCGGCGCGATCACCACGCCCAGCACGAACTCGCGGATGCTGCGCCCGCGCGATACCCGCGCGATGAACGACCCCACGAACGGTGCCCAGGCAATCCACCACGCCCAGTAGAAAATCGTCCAGTCCGCCACCCAGGTGCTGCCCGAGAACGGCGACATGCGCAGGCTCATCGTCACCAGCTGGTTGAGGTAGGAGCCGATCGTGGTGGTGAAGGTATCGAAGATGAACGCCGTCGGCCCCAACACCAGCACCAGCGCCAGCAGCAGCGCTGCCAGGCCGAGATTGAAGTTGGACAGCCACTTGATGCCGCGTTCGACGCCACTGGCGGTGGACGCCATGTACAGCACGAAAGCGACCGCGATGATGGTCAGCTGCACGGGCGCGGTGGAGGGGATGCCGAACACCCGTTCGATGCCCGCCGCGATCTGGATCGTGCCGAAGCCCAGCGTGGTAGCCACACCGATCGCGGTGGCCACCACGGCCGACACGTTGACCACCGTGCCGATCCAGCCGCGGTGATGGCGGCCGATCAAGGGCTGCAGCAGATCACTGATCTGGCCGCGGCCATTGCGGTTGAACTGGAACCAGGCCATCGCCAGCCCGATCAGGGCGTAGATCGCCCACGGATGCAGGCCCCAATGGAAGAACGCATAGCGCATCGACGCGCGCGCGGCATCCATGCTCTGTGGCGCCAGGCCTTCCGGCGGTTTGACGAAATGTGAGATCGGCTCGGCCGCACCCCAGAACACCAGGCCGATGCCCATGCCCGCGGCGAACAGCATCGACATCCAGCTGGCGTTGGAAAAATCCGGCTCGGCGTCTTCACCGCCGATGCGCAGCGAGCCGAAACGGCCAAATGCCAGGTACATCAGGAACGACAGGGTGACGAACACCACCAGCAGGTACAGCCAGCCGGCGCTCTTGATGATATGCACCAGGCCGGTCTGGACGACCGCGTCGAAAGGACCGGGCGCAATCCCGGCAATCAGCACCAGCAGCAGGACCAGCGCGATGGAAACACGAAACACCATGCAGGAGTTTCTCCGAACAGAAGGGGCGAGCGAATGCTTGCAGTCTCCAGCGGCACAACGGCGACAACTGGGGCGAATCAAGCCGGTCGATGCCGGACGGCGCGGGGGCAGGGCCTGGCGCTGCACGGGGGAGTTGGAGTGATCCAAGCAGATACCGCGCCGAAGCATTGTAGGCCAAGTGGTGTAAGCGCTTTGTTCACATCCAAGCCGATGCGGGTGCCAATCGCGTGCGCGGCGGCGGAAATGTGCGGGCCTTTGTGCTCTAATTCGCCCCGAAGCGGGGGTACCGCGGCCACATGGCCAAGGTTGAGACAGTCCCTTCGAACCTGATCCGGTTGATACCGGCGTAGGAAGCTTCGCAACTGCAGACGCACTGCGCCACCGGGCCACCACACCCGGATACCGCCCGCATTCCGTCCGCCGTGCGCCGCCGCTTCGTCCCCGACCTCTTTGGACGATGCCCGATGAACGCACAGCCTTCCGCCCTGCAGCAACAGGCCCAGCAACTTTCCGAGTCGGTGACCCGCCCGATTCCCGGATCGCGCAAGATCCATGTACCCGGCTCGCGCAGCGACCTGCAGGTGCCGATGCGCGAGATCGTGCTGACCCGCACGCCCACCCTGTTCGGTGGCGAAGAAAATGCCCCGGTCACCGTGTATGACACCTCCGGCCCGTACACCGATCCCGACGTGCAGATCGATCTGTCGGTCGGCCTGCCGGCATTGCGCGCGGCCTGGGTGGCCGAGCGCGGTGATACCGAACTGCTGCACGGCCTGAGTTCGAGCTTCGGGCGCTCGCGCGAAACCGACGCCCGCCTGGATGCGGTGCGCTTCCCCTCGCGGATCACCCCGCGGCGTGCGGTGGCCGGTGCCAATGTCACCCAGATGCACTACGCGCGCCGCGGCATCATCACCCCGGAGATGGAGTTCGTGGCCATCCGCGAGAACCAGCGCCTGGAGGCGATCCGCGATGCGGCGCTGCTGGCCCAGCATCCCGGCGAGTCCTTCGGTGCGTCGATCCCGAAGATCATCACGCCGGCGTTCGTGCGCGACGAGATCGCACGCGGCCGTGCCGTGCTGCCCAACAACATCAACCATCCGGAAAGCGAGCCGATGATCATCGGCCGCAACTTCCTGACCAAGATCAACGCCAACATCGGCAACAGTGCGGTGTCCTCGGGCATCGCCGAGGAAGTGGAAAAGCTGGTGTGGGCGATCCGCTGGGGTGGCGACACGGTGATGGACCTGTCCACCGGCAAGCACATCCATGAAACCCGCGAGTGGATCATCCGCAATTCGCCGGTCGCCATCGGTACCGTGCCGATCTATCAGGCGTTGGAGAAGGTCGATGGCCGCGCCGAAGAACTCACCTGGGAGATCTTCCGCGACACCCTGATCGAGCAGGCCGAGCAGGGCGTGGACTACTTCACCATCCACGCCGGGGTGCTGTTGCGCTATGTGCCGCTCACCGCAAAGCGCGTTACCGGCATCGTTTCGCGCGGCGGCAGCATCCTGGCCAAGTGGTGCCTGGCGCACCACAAGGAGAACTTCCTCTACACGCATTTCGAAGACATCTGCGAGATCATGAAGGCCTACGACGTGACCTTCTCGCTGGGCGATGGGCTGCGCCCGGGCTGCATCGCCGATGCCAACGATGCGGCGCAGTTCGGTGAGCTGGAAACCCTCGGCGAGCTGACCAAAATCGCCTGGAAGCACGACGTGCAGACCATGATCGAAGGCCCCGGCCACGTGCCGATGCAGCTGATCAAGGAGAACATGGACAAGCAGCTGCGCGAGTGCGGCGAAGCGCCGTTCTACACGCTGGGGCCACTGACCACCGACATCGCGCCGGGCTACGACCACATCACCAGTGCGATCGGCGCGGCGATGATCGGCTGGTACGGCACCGCGATGCTCTGCTATGTCACCCCGAAGGAGCACCTGGGCCTGCCCAACCGCCAGGATGTGCGCGACGGCATCATGGCCTACCGCATCGCCGCCCATGCCTCGGACCTGGCCAAGGGCCATCCGGGTGCGCAGGTACGCGACAACGCGTTGAGCAAGGCGCGGTTCGAGTTCCGCTGGGAGGACCAGTTCCACCTCGGGCTGGATCCGGAGAAGGCCAAGGAATTCCACGACGAGACCCTGCCCAAGGACGCGCACAAGCTGGCCCACTTCTGTTCGATGTGCGGCCCGCACTTCTGCTCGATGAAGATCACCCAGGACGTGCGCGAGTACGCCGCCGAACATGGCCTGAGCGACCAGGCCGCGCTCAGCGAGGGCATGGCCGACAAGTCGGCGCAGTTCCGCGAGCTCGGCGCCGAGGTCTATCGCCAGGAGTGAGCCGTGCGCCGGGGTGGCGCGTGCCGCCCCGGCATCCTCATCCGGCCTGCGCGGCGTCCGGGCTAAGCTCGGCGGCGACAGGGCAGGGGACTCCGCATGGCAATCGCACGCACCACCCGTTGGCTGGCCATCGCCCGCCGCTATCCCTCTGCCTGGTTGCTGGGCGTACAGCTGCTGGGCGTGTTGCTGTACCCGGCCATGGACGAGGCCGGTGCCAGCGGCGCGTTGTTCGGCGCGTTCGGCATCGCCGTGCTGGGGTTGGCATTGTGGGTGGTGCGGCGCAGTCCGCTGGGGATAGGGCTGGCACTGCTGCTGGCCGTTCCGGCGGTGGCGTTCTCCATCGCCGGGGCGCTGCTCGGCCGGCCGGCGCTGGTTACCACCGCGCAGCTGCTGGAATGCCTGCTGTACTTCTATACCGCCGGCAGCCTGATCGCCTACATGCTCCAGGACCACAAGGTCACCCGCGACGAACTGTTCGCGGCCGGGGCGACATTCACCTTGTTGGCCTGGGCGTTCGCGTTCGCATTCGCGGTCTGCCAACAGTGGTATCCCGGCAGTTTCATGGCCACCAGCGAGACCGAATTACGCACGTGGATGGAGCTGCTTTATCTGAGCTTCAGTTTACTTTCCGGGGTCGGCCTGAGCGACGTGGTGCCGGTGCATCCGCAGGCCCGTGCGCTGGTTATGCTGGAGCAGTTTTCAGGGGTCATGTACGTGGCCCTGGTGGTATCGCGGCTGGTCGGTCTGACCATGCTCAAGCGGACACAAAACTGAATCGCAGATAAAAAATTCGCGCCCGAAGACGCGAATAGTGAAGCGATTTATGTGAATTCGTCGGCGAGAGAGAGCCTGTTGTCGTCCACGCGCATAGGCGCGGTTAACCGGCATAGGCTAGTATTCGCGCGCCAAAGTTTTTTTGCGGTTTGCGCTGATGCCTTGTGCGGAATCTGGCGGTTCGATCGATCAACGTTTGATCGTGATGAATGCTGCGTTCCTGTTGTTCAGTATTCACTCGTACCACCGGAATGATCAGCATCGAAAGTGAGACGCCTGCGGCCGATGTCATTCGAATCGGCGATTGCACCCTGACGCTGTCTTCGCGTGAGGTGGTCGTGGATGGCGCGCGTCGGGTCCGCAGGCTGACACCCAAGGCACTCGGTGTTCTGAAAGTGCTGATGCGCACCCCCGGTGCGGTGGTGACCCGCGATGAACTGTTCGCCGAGGTCTGGCCCGATACGCTGCCCACCAACGATGTGCTGACCCAGGCGGTCACCCAGCTGCGCAAGGCCTTTGCCGGCGACGACGAAGGCGGCCTGGCGTATATCGAGACCATCGCCAAGACCGGCTATCGGCTGCTGCAGCCGGTCAGCGTGGTGGAGCCGGTGCTGGCCGATCCGGCGGATCTCGATGCGGTAGTGGCCGAGGTGCCCGGGAATGACGTGATCGCCACGCCAGTGCGTTCCCCGCGCAGCCGCTGGCGGCGTATCCGTCGCCATGTCCTGCTGGTGATCGGCCTGGGCATGCTGGTGGCGTTGCTGGTGATGGCCGCGTTGCTGCTGCAGCGACCGCGCGCGGATGCACCCCCCAATGGTGTGCTCGAAGACGGCAGCCGGGTCATCGGCAGCCCGCAGCGCCCGTATCGCCTGATTACCGCCACCGCCGGCTTTGAAACCTATCCCACGCTGTCGCCGGATGGCTCGCAGGTGGCCTACGAGGCCGACAGCGGCCGCCCCGATGGCGGCACCATCAAAGTGCAGACCTCCGGAAGTGCGCCGGCGCGGTTGTTGACCGAGACGCCGGACGGGTTTTCCGACCGCTTCCCGAACTGGTCGCCGAATGGCCGCGAGATCGCCTTTGCCAGGTTCGGCGTGGACAACAGCTGCGAGGTGCTGGTTGCCAATGCCACGGGCGGTGGCCTGCGTCACCTGACCCGTTGCGATGGCACCGAACTGCTCAGTTTCGATTGGACCCCGGATGGGCGCGGGCTGGTATTCGGCTCATTGGCCGGGCGCTTCGCGCACCGCGGCATCCGCGTGCTGGATCTCGCCAGTGGGCACTGGACGGCGCTGGACTACGAGATCGCCGAGGACAGCTTTGACTACGCACCGCGTTTCTCGCCCGATGGCCGCTGGATCGTGTTCGTGCGCAATCCGCAGATCGGCGATCTATGGCGGATGCCGGCCCAGGGCGGGGTGCCCGAGCAGTTGACCGGCGATTCGGCCGAAATCCGCGGCTGGGCCTGGCGCAGCGACAGCCGCCATATCGTGTTCGGCCGACGCGTGGACAGCGAATCGCGGCTGTATGAGCTGGACACCGAGACGCGCACGCTGCGCGATGTCGGGATCGACGATGCGCAATCACCGGCGCTGTCGCGGCACAACAACATGCTGGCCTTCGTGCACCGCAAGGCGCAGTTCGGCTTGTTCCGGGTGCCGGTGGAGAACGGGCATCCGGGACGCCCCGAGCGTCTGTTCGCCTCCAATGGCCGCGATGGGCAGCCGATGCTCGCACCGGATGGACACCAACTGGTGTTCACCTCGGACCGCTCCGGCAACTACGGGCTGTGGTGGGCCGATCTGACCCGCCCCGATTCACTGCGCCCGGTGGAAGGGCTGCGCCCGGAAACCCGCCAAGCGGCCGACTGGTCGCCTGACAGCACCACGTTGCTCGTATCCGGGCGTGATGCACAGGCGCGCCCGGTGATCTATGAAGTGTCGCCGCGCGATGAGCAGGTGGTGGCGCTGCCGGTCCCGGTCGCGCAGCCGCTGCAGGCGCTGTATGCCGGCGATGCCGATCACGTGCTGGTGGTCGAGCGCGACCCGGACGAGCGCATGCGCTTGTCGTTGTTTGATCGGCGGGCCACGCCCTGGCGTCTGCTGGGCAGCATCGAAGGCGTATCGCAGGCGCGTTTCGACGCCGCCGCCCAACGCGTGGTGTTTACCCGGCTCTCGGCCGGTGGCCTGTGGTCGGCCGATGCCCTGCTCAGCCCCGGCAGCATCCAGCAGGTCAGCGAAGACCGGCCCTCGCGTTGGCGGTACCGGACCTGGACCGTGGCTCGTAACGGCAGCCTGGACTACCTGTCCAATCGTGCTGATTGCGCCACGCTGTTCGCGCGCATCAACAGTCCGGACGCCGGCACCGAATACTGCCTGGACCGTGATCGGCTGAGCGCCGGTAACGGCTTCAGTGCGCAACCCGATGGCAGTGCGGTGTACCTGGCGCTGGCCGTGGCCGATGGCGCGGACATCGGCGTGATGAACCTGCCGGCGCCGGTCGCCCCGGTCTTTTCCTCGGCCGCCAACCTGCTGTTCTTCAAGGAAAAATAGCCTTCGTGATTCTTTCGTGCCGACGTCGTGTCGATTTCGGATGAATCTCGGATGGAATTCCTGACCGCGTTGACCTGATTTGGCAAAACGGGTGCCCCGTAACGGCAAACCCCACGGTGCAGTCATGCGTCAGCTTTCCCTGGCCGATCGAGGCCAATCGCTCTCCCTGGACAAGATCGTCGACGACGGTCCGCTGCCCGCGTGTCTTGGCGTAGCCCGCCTGGGCAGCCTGCAGACGACCGGCACCACGTTCACGGTCTGGATGCAGCTGCGCGGTAGCGCCTGGGTGGAATCGAAGGAGGGCAAGTTCCGGCTGCGCCAGGGCGAGTGGATCGCCTTCGAGAAGGAATCGCGCCCGATGGTGCAGGCTGGTCGCGACGGTCTGTGCATCGGCCTGAGCCTGACCCCGGATGCGCTGCGCGCACTCAGTGACCTGGCCGACTGCGGCCTGTACGCCGGTCGCGGCACGATGACCCGTGGCGAACTGCGCGTGGCGCTGCGGCTGTGGCGCGATGCCCTGGCCAGTGGCCAGCCCGCGCAGGCACTGCGCCCGGTGCTGTTGCATCTGGCTGCGTTGCAGCAGGGCATGGCCAGCGGCGTGCAGCGCTGTCCGGGCCGGTCGCGCAGCCGCAAGCGCCAGGTGTTCGGCCGCATGCAGCGTGCGCGCCTGTACCTGGAAGGCAACAGCCACCGCGTGGTGCGCATCGGTGAACTTGCTGAACTGACCAACTTCTCCAGCTGGTACCTGTCCAAGACCTTCCAGAGTCTGTATCAGGAGAGCCCGCAGTCGCTGTCCGCGCGCCTGCGCCTTGAGCGCGCTGCGGACCTGCTGCGCGATACCGACATGATGGTGGGCGAAGTCGCGGCGGCCAGCGGATTTGACAACTGCTGCAGCTTCGCACGGGCGTTCCGTGCCCGCTTCGGGTTGTCTGCGTCACGCTATCGCGCGGCGGGTGCGAATCTCTCGCCAGAGTCGGCAAAGTCTTCGGTTGTCTCACGCAAATAATTCATTGCAACGCAATCGTAACTTTCCGAGGTGTCTTAACACGTCACTAACGTACCTCGGAGAGAAACATGAAATTTCGTTCACCCGCAGTTCGGCTGGGCCTTCTGCCCGCCGGCATTGCGCTTGCGTTGTCGCCGACCTTCGCGTCCGCGCAGGAAGCCAGCAGCGGCACCACCGACCTTGACCGCATCTCGGTCACCGGTTCGCGCATCCGTCAGGCCAGCATGGAAACCGCGCAGCCGGTGATCGCGCTGCAGCGCGCCGACATCGAGAAGCAGGGCTTCACCAGCGTCGCCGACATCGTGCAGAACCTGGCAGCCACCGGTTCGCCGGCGGTCAGCCGCGCCGATGCGCTCTCGTCCGGTGAAGAAGTGGGTGGTCAGTACGTCGATCTGCGCAACCTTGGCCCGGAGCGCACCCTGGTGCTGCTCGACGGCAAGCGCATGGGCGTGAGCACCGGCGGCTACACCGATCTGGCTGCGATCCCGACCTCGGTCATCGAGCGCATCGAAGTGCTGACCGATGGCGCTTCGGCGATCTACGGTTCGGATGCCATCGCCGGTGTGATCAACATCATCACCCGCAAGAACTTCAACGGTCTGGAAGCCAGCGTCTACGGCGGCCAGTACGGCCAGGGCGACGGCCAGAAGGAAGTCTACAACTTCGTTTACGGCCAGACCGGTGAGCGCGGTTCGATCACCTTCGGTGCCGAGTACAGCAAGGAAGACGAGGTCCGTGCACGGGACCGTGCGTTTAGCCGTTACCCGAACGGTCCGTTCCACCCGACCCCGGATGCCAACGGCGCCAACGGTTGGTCGGCAGCGTCCAACCAGGGCGTGCTGATCGACGACATGGGCACCCCGAAGAATTCCGACGACGACATCTGGTACACCCGCGCTGCCGGTGCCACCGGCAATGCCATCGGCGACTTCCGCGAATTCGGCACCGGCGACTACACCAACGCCAGCCAGGAAATGTGGCTGCAGAACAAGCTGCAGCGTCGTTCGGTGTTCGCCAATGGCGACTACGACCTCACCGACAACATCCGCGCCACCGCGAACGTGCTGTACACCAAGCGCAGCGCAACCCAGCAGATCGCCGGCTATCCGTACCAGTCGGAAGTCTATGGCACCAAGCTCTCGGCCAACAGCATCTACAACCCGCTGGGCAAGGATGCGGACTTCATCCGTCGCACCTCCGAGATGCCGCGCCAGACCGAATCCGAGCAGGATACCTTCCGCTTCAGCGCTGGCCTGGAAGGCTCGTTCGAGTTCGCCGACAAGTACTGGGACTGGGACGTGGGCTACGTCTACAACCAGAACAAGGGCGTCAAGTCCGGCACCGGCAACCTGTTCATCCCCAATGTGCAGAATGCTGTGGGCCCGTCGTTCGTCGATGCCGGCGGCGTTGCCCGTTGCGGCACCGCTGGCAACGTGATCGCCGGTTGCACCCCGTGGAACCCGCTGCTGCCTTACGGCACCGCTGGCCAGGGTTCGCTGGCCGATCCGGCCCTGCAGTCCTACCTGTTCCTGCCGAGCCACGACACCTACACCAACACCACCAAGGCCTACAGCGCCAACATCAGCGGTTCGCTGATGTCGCTGCCGGCCGGTGAGCTGGCCATCGCGGCGGGCTACGAGCACCGTGAAGAAAGCGGCGAGTACAACCCGGATGCGCTGCTGCAGTCGGGCCTGAGTACCGATCTGGCCGGTGCGCCGACCAAGGGCCGCTACGAGCTCGACGAGTTCTATGTCGAAATGAACGTGCCGATCCTGGCCGACATGGCCTTCGCCAAGGAACTGTCGCTCGATATGGCCGGCCGTTACTCGGACTACAACACCTTCGGCGACACCATCAACAGCAAGTTCGGCCTGAAGTGGAAGCCGATCGACGACCTGCTGGTGCGTGCGACCTATTCGACCGGCTTCCGCGCCCCGAATATCGCCAACATGTACGGCGGCACCTCGCAGACCTTCGACATCTACACCGACCCGTGCGACAGCAGCTTCGGCTCGGCCGCGCGTAACGGTTCGGTTGCCGCTGCCTGCCAGGCCGCGGGCGTGCCGGCGAACTTCCACCAGATCACCTCCGGTGGCGCACAGTCCACCGGCCCGGGCACCCAGTCCTACAGCGCCTTCGAGTCGGGTTCCAACCCGGAGCTGAAGCCGGAAACCTCCAAGACCTGGACCGCCGGCCTGGTCTACAGCCCGCAGTTCGTGCAGGGCCTGGACGTCAGCCTGGACTGGTGGAAGATCCGCATCGACAACGTGATTGCTGCCGAGTCGGTCACCTCCATCCTCAACCAGTGCTACGTGCTGGGCGTGCAGTCGGCGTGTGAGCGTTTCAGCCGTGGTACCGAAGGCCGCACCGCCAACCAGGTGGTCGACGTCACCCGTACGCTGATCAACGGCGGCTACCAGGAAACCGCGGGCTATGACCTGGGCGTCAAGTACCGTCTGCCGGAGTTCTCCTTCGGCAAGATCGTCATCGACTGGAAGACCACCTACGTCGATTACCTCGAGTACAAGCGTGACAACGAAGCAGAAACGCCGGTCGAGCAGCACACCGGCTGGGCCACCGGCGATTGGGGTGCCAACTTCCGCGTGCGTTCCAACCTCAACGTCGACTGGAGCCTGGGCAACTTCGGCGTGAACTGGGGCGTGCGTTACTACTCCAGCATGAAGGAGCCGTGCTCCTACGACACCGAGTGCAACCTGCCGGACTTCACCTCGGCCTACACCCTGGCCCAGCCGACCCGCAAGGTGGGTTCGAACACCTTCCACGACGTGCAGTTCCGCTACAACACGCCGTGGGATGCCACCATCTCGGTGGGTGCCAACAACGTGTTCAACCACGAAGGCCCGGTGATGTACAGCCAGCCGAACTCGAGCTTCTCGTACTACGGTGGCTTCGATATCGGTCGCTACTACTACATGAAGTACACCCAGCGCTTCTGATCCATCGAAACGCTGCAGTAGCACCAGGAGGGCGGGCCGCAAGGTCCGCCCTCTTTTTGTCAGGGAATTCTGACTTCGCGCAAACAGTGATGAACTTCACGTTCGCCGTGGAAAATGGCTTGATACCGTCAGCCGTCCAATGACGGACGACGAGGGATCGACATGAAGATGACGCTCGCCCAGAAAACCTCCGCCGTACTCCTGGCCAGCTTGGCCTTTGCCAGCAGTGCGTCAGCCGACCTGATCGTCTGCGCAGGCGGACGCTACTGCGACCAGGTCCGTATGGAATGCATCAGCAACGGGGGCGCTCAGTGGTACTGCGAGCGTGTGTGGCGCGATTGCGTGCTGGATGCCTGTCCGCAGTGATGAAACAAAAATGGCGCGCCCACGGCGCGCCATTCTGTGTGGCAACCCCGGGCGCAATGCTCAGGCTTCGGTGGCCACCAGCCCCATCAGGCCATTGGCATGGTCACGCCACTGCGGCAGCTTATTGAGCACGCCAGCACGCTGCAGGTACTCCTCATCGACCGGGTCACCATTGATCAAGGCCAGCGCCACATGCACCGCACCGGTTACCCAGAAGCTGCGTGTCGTGGATTTCTGCGGTTCCAGGTGGAACGCCACGGCCTCGATGATCGGCATCGGCAGGCCCCACAGGCCCAGCAGGTAGGCACCGGCTTCGGCATGACCCGGGCGGTCATCATCGGCCGCGGCCGGTTCGCCGCGCTCGTTGCGTACGCCGGGCAGCAGCAGGCCGATATCGGCCAGCAGGGCGGCGGTGGCACCGAGTTCAGCGCTCGACTCCGGCAGCAGCTTGGCGGCCAGGCGCGAGGCCAGCAGCGCACGCTGCTGCAGTGAGTTGCGTTCGGCCCCCGACAGCGGCGGCGCCGAGAACACTTCGCTGGCCAGCACCAGGTCGCGCAGGGTCGACAGGCCCAGTCGGGTCACCGCGGTGCGCAGGTCGGAAATGATCCGGCCGCTGTTGAAGAACGCCGAGTTGGACAACTGCAGCACCTTGGCCGCAATCGCCGGATCGGCGGCGACGAGCTTGGAGACGTCGGCGGTGTTGGTGTCGTCGTCGTGTTCCAGTGCCTGGGTCAGGCTCAGGTACAGATGCGGCGGCGAAGGCAGCTTCTCGATCCGGCCAATGGCGCTACGCAGGCGCGCGCTGTCGAGCAGTTCGCGCAGTTCTTCCAGGCTGGTCAGTGCTTCCAGCAGGACTTCCGGTGCCAGCGGCATCGGCAGGAAGCGATGGGCCACCCCGATCAGGCGCGCCGGTGGCGGGCGGTTGCCCTGGTCGGCGTCGACCAGCGCGATGCGGATGGTTTCCGGACGCAGCGTACGGATCTGCCCCAGCAACGTGGTGGCATTGAGATCGGGCAGGGTCGGGCAGACAATCACCGCATCCACCGCCGCCGCAGCGACGATGCTCATGGCCGTCTGGCCATCGGTTGCGGTCAACGGTTGCCACTCTTCCCCAAGATCGGCAATGAAATCGGTCAGCTCAGCCGACAGGCTGGCTTGGTCCCCAACAAGCAGAATACGCACGACACAGTCCCCTGGCTGACCACGGTGAAACGCACCGTGGACGGTGTGAAGACGCAATGTACCCAATCCGGCACAAATAGTGATGTGCCGCATTCAAAAAACGTGATGTTCATCGCTCCGGCGACGGGCGCCGGAGCGATGCGGTTCAGTCTCAGCCGTTGTTGCTGAGGTAGCGCTGGTGCGCTTCCACCAGAATTTGCTTGGCTTCAGCGGCGCCGGCCCAACCGTCCAGCTTGACCCACTTGCCCTTTTCCAGATCCTTGTAATGCTCGAAGAAGTGGCCGATGCGCTCCAGCCAGTGGCTGGACACCTGCTCGATGTCTTCCACGTGCGCGTAGCCGCTGAACACCTTGGAGATCGGCACGGCCAGGATCTTCTCGTCGCTGCCGGCTTCATCGCTCATCTTGAGCACGCCGACCGGGCGGCAACGCACCACGGAGCCGGGAATCAGCGGCAGCGGCAGCACCACCAGCACGTCGGCCGGGTCGCCATCGCCGCACAGGGTGCTCGGCACGTAGCCGTAGTTGCAGGGGTAGCGCATCGGGGTGGACAGGATGCGGTCGACGAAGATCGCGCCGGTTTCCTTGTCCACTTCGTACTTCACCGGCTCGGAATCCTTCGGGATCTCGATGATGACGTTGATTTCTTCCGGCGGGTTCTTGCCGGGCGAGACGAGTTCCAGACCCATGGTGTACTCCGAGAGGGGGATGTAGGCGGATAGCCCCCCATTTTATGCCTTTGCCCGCCTGCGTGCAGCGGCATCGGGCTGACACGCCGTTTCCGGGTTGCCTGACCCGTATACGCGCGGTTGCCGGATGGGCCTGGGCCGGGCCGGCGCCGAAGCTGGAGTACCTGCCCTGGAGCCCACCCATGCGCCTGATCCCATTCCCGCTGCGTTGCCTGCTGGTCCTGCTGTCGTTGGCTTCCAGCCCTGTGGCAAGTGCACAGCCCTTCACCGATCTGGTGGATTTCCCGCGCAGCGAGGCCAACTGGGATCGCTTTTATGCCTTGGAGGCCCACCTGGCCAACCGCTTCGATGCGGCCTGCGCCGACACCCTGTGTGAAGGTGAATACAGCAACCTGCGCGCGCTGCAGCTGCGCTGCTCGGTGCGGGAGGCCAGCGCCAGCGTGCAGGCCTGCACCTGGATCTTCATCGCCGGCAATCTGGACGTGGACCCGGAGCAGGGCGGGCTGATCGCCGACAACCGGCGCTGGGAATGTCCGCTGCCGCTAGGTGCAGGCGTGCCGGTGGAGACCTTCCACGCCGCCCTGGCCGGGCCGGACGCGCTGGGCGTGACCCTTCCCGCTGCATCGGTCTCCGTCGGCGCAGCTGTCGGTCGCTGCCTGCAGCAGGGTGCGTCCGATAGGCCTGCGCGCGCGGCCGCCGGTCGATACGTCGATGCACGTGACTTCCCGGGCCCCGGCCAGGGCCAGCCGCGCTTCACCCTGCTGGAACGGGACTTGACGCTCGGATTCGACAACATCTGCGGCGACACCTTCTGCGAAGGCGAGTACTACAACCTGCAGGCGCTGCGGCTGCGCTGCTCGGTCGATGCCCATCGTGGCCTGCTGCAGGCGTGCGCCTGGACCTTCGCCGGCAGCAACGCGTGGGTGGACACCGCCAGTGGCGCGATACAGGTGGACAGCGCCGACTGGACATGCCGTCTGCCGTTGGCGCCGCACACGCCGCTGACCCTGCTGCTGGATACCCTGCAGGGCAGGGACGCGATCGATATCCCGCTGCCGGGGAGTTCATCCACGGTGTACGAAGGGCTCACCGCCTGCCTGTGAGTGGCCCGGCAGGCCCAGTGCGGGCGCGGCGCGGGGCAGGTAGCCTGTGCCGATGGACTCCCTGATCACCGCTGCCGCGCGGGCCCTTGCTACCGGTGATGTGCTGGCGGCGCTGAAGGCCGTGGCGCTGCGTGATGATCCACCGGCACTCGCCCTGCGCGGCATCGCCATGGCCCAGCTCGGAGAGCTGGCCACTGCGCGCGACCTGCTGCGGCGCGCGCGCCGCCAGTTCGGTGCCCATGAAGGGCTGGCACGCGCGCGTTGCGCCGTGGCCGAGGCCGAAGTGGCGCTGGCGCTGCGCGACGTGGGCGGCTCCGTGCAACCGTTGTCGACCACTGCCGCCGTGCTGGAAACGTATGGCGACACGGCCAACGCCCTGCAGGCCTGGTTGATCGTGGCGCGACGGCAGCTGTTGCTGGGGCGCCTGCAGGAGGCCGACCGCAGCCTGGCCCGGCTGGCCGGACGGCCCATGCCGCCATCACTGGTGGCGATGGCCGAGCTGACCGCGGCCGCGTTGGCGCTGCGCTCGCTGCAGGTGGCCGACGCCCGCCTCGCGCTGGGCCGCGCCCAGCTGGCCGCCGCGCGCGCGGGCATCGCCGCCTTGTGCAACGAAGTGGATGACGCGTTGGCCGGGCTGGACCGGCCCGCGGCGCGCTACATCGAAACCGGCGCGGAACGGGTGCTGCGCATCGATGAGATTCCTGCGTTGCTTGCCTCGGGTGCGTTGATCGTGGATGCCTGCCGGCGCGGGGTGCGTGTGGGCACGCAGTGGCAATCGCTGGCCCGGCGTCCGGTGCTGTTCGCGCTCGCCCGGGCACTGGCCGAGGCGTGGCCGGGTGGGGTGGAGCGCGATGCGTTGATCGTGCGTGTCTTTGGCATCAATCACGGCGATGACACGCTGCGCGCGCGGTTGCGGGTGGAGATCGGTCGTCTGCGTGCGCTCCTTGGCGCACTGGCACGGATTGAAGCAACCCCGGAGGGATTCCGGCTGCAACCCCGCGCGGCGCACACCGTCGCCGTGCTGGTACCGCCGATCGAAGGCGAGCAGGCGGCGCTGGCGGCTCTGCTCGATGATGGCGCAGCCTGGTCCACCTCGGCGCTGGCACTGGCGTTGGGGACCAGTCAGCGCAGCGTCCAACGCGCACTGGCCCTGCTGGAGGAAGAGGGGCGGGTCAGCGCCAGCGGCCGTGGCCGCGCGCAACGCTGGCGGGCCGTGCCGCTGGCGGGATTCACGACGATCTTGTTACTCCCTGCCGCGCTGCCGATTGGCTAGTGTCCTCGGCAGGCACCGCATCCCGATGTGCCAGGAGACTGCAACGATGAACACTGAAACCTCCAGCCTTTCCGCGGCGGCGCACGTGCAGCCTGCCGAGGTGGTCCGCGAGTACGGCCCGTTCGACGGTTCGGACTGCGTCAACGGCGTCAGCTACGACGGGCACCATGTGTGGGCGGCCACGGGCCCGACCCTGGTGGCGTTCGACCCGCACAGTGGCGAGGCGGTGCGCACGCTGGCCGTGGCCTGCGATGCGGGCACCGCCTTCGATGGCACCCACCTGTACCAGATCGCCGAGGCGCGCATCGACAAGATTGACCCGCACACCGGTCAGGTACTGGCCACGATCCCGGCGCCGGGGGCGGGCACCGACTCGGGCATGGCCTGGGCAGAAGGCAGCCTGTGGGTGGGCCAGTATCGCCAACGCCGTATCCGTCAGATCGACCCGGCCACCGGCGCGATCCTGCGCACCATCGCGTCGGACCGCTTTGTCACCGGCGTGACCTGGGTGGATGGCGAGCTCTGGCATGGCACCGATGAAGACGGGCGCAGTGACATCCGCCGTATCGACCCGGACACCGGCGTAGTGCTGACCCGGCTGCAGATGCCGGCCGGGCGCAGCGTCAGCGGGCTGGAAGCCGATGGCGGTGCGCTGTTCTATTGCGGCGCCGGCCACGGCAAGGTCTGCGCGGTAAAGCGCCCGCGCTGAACAGGGCAACGCACCCGGCGGGCGGGGCAGCGGCTTGAAACGTGACTCATTCTCATTTGCGGAGTAGGATGGCGCGCCTTCCGCCCCGGCCCGCCTGCGCGCTCCGCGCGTCCCCTGCATGTCCTCCAACGCCTCCACCCTGACCGAACTGCTGATCCGCGAACGCCCGGCGCTGCTGCGCCTGGTCCAGCGCATCGTGGGCACCGATGGCGGCGCCGAGGACGTGATCCAGGCCACCTGGTTCAAGGCGCGCGGGGTCGACAACGGGCAGACGATCGACAACCCGCGCGCCTATCTGTACCGGTTGGCCACCAACCTGGCCACCGATCACGGCCGCGAAAGTACCCGTCGCAACCGATTGCTGGCCGAACATTACCTGTGGGGCCCGGACGAGGTGCTGTCCACCGAAGAACAGGTCATGGCCCAGGACGAGCTGCAGCGTGTGCTTGCCGCCGCCGAGCACCTGCCCGAACCGACCCGCACCATCTTCCGTCTCAACCGCCTGCAGGGCCTGACCCAGGCCGACGTGGCCAAGCGCCTGAAGGTCTCGGTGACCACGGTGGAAAACCACATGCGCAGCGCCTTGCAGCGCCTGTCCTGGGCGCGTAACGGGCGCTGATGCCGCATTGCGGCTTGGGGAAACGCGCGCCCCGTTCGTCTTGCTCATACTGTGGCCGTTCCGGCACATCCCTTTCGCCCGCGCATGCCTGCGCCTACTACCGCCAGCCATGAGCCCGCAGCCGCCCCGCCACGATTCCACTTCCCCTGCCGCCGCACCGTCGGCGCACCTGCCTGTGGATGCCGCCGCTGCCGCCCAGGCCCGTGACTGGCTGGCCTGGCTGGCCTCGGGAACGGCGGAGGCCGCGCGTATGCGGCAGTTCGAGCAGTGGTTGGCGCTGCCGGGGCATCGCCGTGCCTTCGAGTACGAGCGCACGCTGTGGCGCAGCCTCGGCCCGCGCCCGACGCCGGCCGCGCAGCCGCCGCGTCGGGCGCATCGCTATCGGCGCGTGGCGTTGGCCACGGCCGCGCTGCTGGCGCTGGCCTGGGTGGCCCCGGAGGCGTGGTTGCGGGTGCAGGCCGACCACCGCAGCGGGCATGCGATCCAGACCGTGGCGCTGCCCGATGGCAGCCGGGCAGTGCTGGATGCCGATTCGGCGATTGCGATCCGCTATGACGACCACGTGCGGCACATCGATCTGCTGCGGGGGCGGGCCTGGTTCCAAGTGGCACCCGGGCAGCCGCGTGCCTTCGTGGTGGGCGCGCAGGGCGGCCAGGTCGAGGACATTTCCACCGCGTTCGCCGTTGCCAGCGACGACAGCGGTGTTGAAGCCATGGTCGAGCAGGGCCAGGTCCGCGTGGCCGCCGCCGACGGCGCCGGCTGGACCTACCTGCAGGCCGGCCAGCGCGCCGGGTTCACGGCTGGCGGCCGGGTCAGCCGGTTGGCCGACGTGGCGCCGGACCGGATCGCGGCGTGGCGCCAGGGCGAACTGCTGCTCGATGCGGTAGAGGTCAACGAAGCGGTGCAGCGCATCGCCCGCTATCGGCCGGGCCCAACCTTCGTTCGCGGCGATCTGTCGCGGTTGCCGGTGGTCAATGCGGCTTTCCGCATCGACCGTCCCGAGCAGGCGCTGGATGCACTGGCCGGGACCGCCGGGCTCAGCGTGACCCGCCTGCCGATGGGCGTGGCGATCGTCCGTATCGCACCGGCCGGCTGACGCCGGCTGCAACACCAACGCGTCTGCGTCGCATTGGCCTTGGGGGAGCGGCCATTGCAAACGTCTTACCCCCGAACGTACCCGCCGCCGCCACGTACTTCGCCGTGCCCGCACCGTTGTGTGTGGGGAAAACCGCCCCGGCGGCATCGCCTTTCCGACAGGTTCCAACATGCGACTCATCTCCCGCACGGGCACGCTTCCGCGTCCGTCCCGCCTTTGCATTGCCCTGCTGGCCGCCGGCCTGGCCACCGCAACATCGTTGCCGGCGCTGGCCCAGTCCGCTGCCGCCACCGGCATGGCCAGCAGCCATCGCTTCGAGATTCCGGCGCAGCCGCTGGCCGAAGCACTGCGCACCTACATGCGCCAGTCCGGCGTGCAGGTGGCCTATCCGGCCGCGCTCGCCAACGGGGTGACCTCCACCGCCGTTGGCGGTGATCTGGACGCGCAGGCGGCACTGGCACGCCTGCTGCAGGGCAGTGGCTTGTCGATGCGCGTGGTGGGCCCGGATGCGGTGACCCTGGAGCGCGCCGCGAGCGCTGCACGCCAGGACGGGGTGATCGTGACCGATGCGCTGCGCGTGGCCGGTGACCAGGTGGATGGCGGGGGTGATGCCGAGCGCGCGCTGGCGCAGTATCGCAACAGCGGTTCCAGCGTGTACGTGCCGCGCGCCACCATCGAGCGCTTCCGCGGGACCTCCACCGCCGACATCGTCAAGGGCGTGGTCGGCGTCACCGCTGGCGATCCGCGGACCGCCAATGCGCTGGACCTCAACATCCGCGGCATCCAGGGCCAGAGCCGCATCCCGGTGATCATCGACGGCGGCCAGTCCACCATGGATACCTACCGTGGCTATGCCGGTCAGTCCCAGCGCACCTACCTGGACCCGGACCTGATCTCCAGCATGACCATCACCAAGGGTCCCAGCCTCGGCGCGAATGCGTCCGGTGGCATCGGTGGCGTGGTCGAGATGGAAACGCTGAAGGTCGGTGACGTGCTGCGCGAGGGCCAGGACAGCGGCCTGCGCGTGCGCAGTGGCCTGTCCAACGGCAGCGCGCGCGATCTGCCGGCTTATGGCGATGCCCCCGGCACCAACCGCAACAGCCTCGGTGGGCAGTTCTTCAACGTCGCCGCGGCCAAGCACTGGGATCGCTTCGACCTGGTCGCCGCCTACGCCTGGCGCGACACCGGCAATTACTATTCGGGCAAGCACGGCTACGACGATTTCCCGCAGACCCGCCGCACCCTGGCGCCGTTGAACCCGCCGAACACCGAAGTGTTCAACACCTCGTCCAAGTCCAACTCGGTGCTGTTGAAGGGCACCTGGCGGATCGACGACAACCAGACCGTGGAGGCCGGCTACCGCCGTTACAGTGGCCGCCAGGGCGAAATCATGGCCTCGCAGATCATCCGCGTGGATCGCGACCGCGTGCCGCAATGGGAACCGGGCAGCGTCGACATGGATGCCTACAACCTGCGCTACCGCTTCAACCCCGGCAACGACGTGGTCGATCTGAAGGCCAACCTCTGGTACGCCGATGCCAAGAGCCTGATGTACAACGGGCTGACCGGCATCACCCCGTGGTACTTCGATCGCCGCACCGAGTGGTACGACGGCCCGACCTTCAACACCGATCCCGGTTACAAAGACGCCTACCGCAACGACATGAAGCAGCAGCGCTTCGGCATGGACGTGTCCAATACCACCGTGCTGAACACCGACAGCGCCGGGCTGTTCACCTTCGACTACGGCCTGTCCTTCAGCGATGAGGATGTGGGCCCGGGCAAAAACGCACCGATCAAGCACGATGACCTGATCAACAACCGCTTCCTGCGCAATGCCGAGCGCAAGGAGTACAGCGCGGTGGCGTCGGTGAAATGGCAGCCCGACGAACATTGGGAAGTGCTGCTGGGCGGGCGCTTCAACCGCGTCAGCGTGCACGACCGCAACCAGCTGGCGACCCCGGATGGCGAGGAAGTGATCGGCCAGTACCGCTACACCCAGCTGCTCAACGGTGACCCCAAGCTGCCGGCGTACCGGGCCAAGCGCATCGCCATGCTCAACTGGTACCCGGATGCGAACGGCCAGTTCACCGAAGCCTCATTGCTGGCCTCGCCGTACAAGAAGGGCACGGTGGCCGACATCACCGGCTGGAACTTCCACGACATCACCAAGGCCCAGGATCTGAGCGTGCCGACCAGCTGGACCTGGTCGCAGCCGATCCGCCGCACCGACAACGCGTTCATGCCGACCGCCAGCGTCACCTACCACTTCAACGACGACAGCATGGTGTATGTGAAGTACGCCGAAGGCGTGAAGCTGCCGAGTCTGTTTGAAAGCACGCTGGGCCTGTTCACCGCGGCCAAGCCGATCGGTGGCGAGCTCAAGCCCGAGCGTGCCGGTACCTGGGAAATCGGCGCAAGCACGGTCAAGCAGGGCCTGTTCACCGACGGTGACCACGCCGCCTTCAAGCTGGCCTACTTCAATACCCGCATCGATGACCTGATCACCCGCGACTACCGCACGCTGTCGGCCGGTTACATCCGCAACATCGACCGCTTCAAGGTGTCGGGCCTGGAGTTCCAGTCCAGCTATGACGCCGGCAAGGTGTTCGCCGATCTGTCGGCGCACTACTACTTCGAAGCCAAGACCTGCGCTCCGGACATCGCCGCCGAACGTCGTGCCTACGGTGTGCAGCGCAAGATCGAGGAGCTGAAGAACACGCCGGACTGCGTCGACGGTGGTTTCGAGGGGTCCTACAGCAACACGCAGAACCCGCCGCGCTACACGGTCAACCTGACCGCGGGCGCACGCCTGTTCGATGAGCGCCTGAGCTTCGGCTCGCGGGTGACCCACAACGCGGGCCCGATCAGCAAGCTGGACAAGGAATGGAATGTCGGCCTGTCGGCGATCCAGCAGTTGTACCGCCCGGCGACGGTGGTGGATCTGTTTGCCAGCTGGCAGGCCAGCCCGCAGTTCTCGGTGGACGTCAACGTGGATAACCTCACCGACCGCTACTACCTGGATCCGCTGGCGCTGGGCGTGATGCCGGCCCCGGGTCGGATCATGCGGTTGGCGCTGACCTACCGCTACTGAGCGTGAACGCAGACGGCCCGGTGTAAACCGGGCCGTCGTCGTATCGGGTGTGGCCGATCAGACCCCGGTCTGGCGTCGCACTGCGGCCTCGTGCAGCGCTTCGCTCAGTTCATCGACGATGATCGCCCAGTCCGCATCGGACTTGAGCTGTTCGGCGAGGAACTGGCGCTGGCCGTCGTTCCAGTAGGGCGCATCGACCAGGGCGACGTCGGTGGGCAGCTGATGCGCCTGGATGAACGCGGCGATGGCCTCGGCGGATGCGTCCAGGCCCAACTGCAGGAACAGGTTGGTCATGCGCGGTTCGGTGGTGATCATCATGGCGGGCCTTGGCGGTGTACGAGGCCGCCATTATCGGTGTATCGCCGTGATGGCGTCATCGGTGTGCGATGCGCATGCAATCCGGCTTGGGGATGCTGACGTGTCAGACGTCTCAACTGCAGACCCTACCTGCCAGCCGCTTCCGCGCGCCGGTCGGGTGTACATCGCTCCCCCACAGCCAGAACGCCATGATCGCCACCGATACCCTTGAAGCCACCCGCAGCCAGCGCCTGAAAACCGCGACGCGCGACAGTCACGGCGCGCTGGACAAGCGCATCATGGCCGGCGACATCTTCGCCAGCCGCGAACAGTTCGCGCGCTTCCTGCGCGTGCAGTACCGCTTCCACCGCGACATCGACGCGCTGTACGCCAACGCGGCGCTGGATGCGCTGCTGCCGGACCTGGACACGCGTCGGCGCCTGCCGCTGATCGCCCGCGACCTCGGGGATCTGGAACAGACCCTGCCAGCGCCGGTGCCGATGCGGCTGGACCCGGACCTGGCGCTGCCGGCCGCGCTGGGCTGGCTGTACGTTGCCGAGGGCTCCAACCTGGGCGGCACCATCCTGTACAAGATGGCGGCCAAGCTCGGCCTGGATGCCGATTTCGGCGCGCGCCACCTGGCCGCGCATCCGGACGGCGCCGCGCGTCATTGGCGCGAGTTCACCGCCGCGCTCGATGGTGTGGCGCTGAGCGAGGCGCAGGAACAGCAGGTCATCGATGCCGCGGATGCAGCCTTCCGCAGCGTGCACGGCCATGTCGAAATCGAATTCGCCTGACGCCCTGCACCTGCCTGGCCGGCGGAGCCCGCGCTGATGCGCTGGCTCTGGTTCGGGCTGGGGTGGGTGATGGTGGCACTGGGCGTGATCGGCGCGTTGCTGCCGGTGATGCCCACCACCATTTTCCTGATCCTGGCGGTCGCCTGCTTCGCGCGCAGTTCGCCGCGTTTCGAACGCAAGCTGCTCGAGCACCCGCGCTATGGCCCGGCACTGCGCCTATGGCGCGAGCAGGGCGCGGTGTCGCGCAAGGGCAAGGCGTTTGCCGCCGGCGGCATGGCGTTCGGGTTTGCGATGTTCTGCTGGGGCGCGCATCCCTCGTGGACGCTGCTGCTCGGGGTCGGCCTGTTCTTTGCGGCCAGCGCCGCCTATGTGCTGTCGCGGCCGGCACCACGGCCGTTGTCCGTTGTTCCTTTCTCTCCCGATGATGCTGATGATGACTCTCACCGCTGACGTCGCCGCTGCCGCGGCACTGCCCCACGCGCTCACCCCCTGGGGCATGTACCTGGCCGCCGATGCGGTGGTCAAGGCGGTGATGATCGGGCTGGCCATCGCCTCGGTGGCCACCTGGACGGTATTGATTGCCAAGGGCTGGGAGCTGTCGCGTCAGGCCGGGCAGTTGCGCCGGGCACGTACGTTGCTGCTGCAAAGCGCGCACCTGCCGCCGTTGCACGACGATGCGGCCCTGCAGGCACCTGCCGCGCAGCGCCTGATCGAAGCCGCACACACCGAGCTGCGGTTGTCGCCGGCCGGTGTCGATGCGGGCGGCATCAAGGCGCGGATCGGCTCGCGGCTGGAGCGCATCGAACTGGACTGCGCGCGGCAGGCGCGACGCGGCATCGGCGTGCTCGCCAGCATCGGTGCGATCGCGCCGTTCGTGGGGTTGTTCGGCACCGTGTGGGGCATCATGAACAGCTTCGTCGGCATCGCCCAGTCCAACACCACCAACCTGGCCGTGGTCGCGCCGGGCATCGCCGAAGCATTGCTGGCGACGGCGCTGGGGTTGGTCGCTGCGATTCCCGCCGTGGTTATCTACAACCACTTCACCCGCGTACTGGCGGGGCTGCGCGCCTTGCTGGGCGATCTGTCCGCGGCCGTGCAGCAGCTGGTGTCGCGTGATCTCGACCGCGCGGCCGTGCACGCTGGCCCGGCGCTTGTGCGCGTTGCGCGCTGAGGGATCCGCCATGCCGATCCGCACTGCGCGCCATGACGATGACGCCCTGGAAGAAAGCCACGCGATCAACGTCACCCCGTTCATCGACGTCATGCTGGTACTGCTGATCATCTTCATGGTCGCCGCGCCGCTGGCCACGGTGGATACCGCCGTCGAACTGCCGACCAGCAATGCCACACCGCAGCCGCGCGAGCAGGCACCGGTGTTCCTGACCGTGCGGGCGGACCGCTCGCTGCGTCTCAACGATGCCGACGTCAGCGCATCGGGCCTGCCCGCGGCGCTGGCCGCCGCGACCGGGGGTGACCTGGAGCAGCGTATCTACCTGCGTGCCGACCAGTCGGTGCCTTATGGCGACCTGATGCAGAGCATGAACGCACTGCGCGCGGCCGGTTACCTGAAGGTGGCGCTGGTCGGGCTGGAACAACCGGCACCATGAGTCCGCGGGCAGGCGCGCGGCTGCGCTGGGCAGGCAGCCTCGGCATCGTGCTGACTGTTTACGCCGCCGGCATCTGCGCGATGCTGTGGTGGGGTGGGCGTTCGCCGCCGCTGACGGCGACGCTGCCCGCCGATGCCCTGCAGGTGGAATTGGCCCCCATGCCGGAAGCGCCGCCGGTACCGGCCAGCGACATCGCCGAAGGTCCGAAGCAGACCGAACAGCACCGCGCCGAACCCGAGCCGCGGCCGGAGCCCCCGTTGGTGCTGCCGCCGTCGCCGCGCGCGCAGGAGCGCGCCTCGCAGCAACGGCCGACGCCGCGTCGGGAAGAACAGCCGGCCGATGCAGTCAACGTCGCGCAGACCCTGGCGCCGCCGGATGTGCAGGCCCCGCCCTCGGACCGCTATGCCGCCGCCCAGACCCTCGCAGGTGCCCAACAGGCCGCCGTGGTGACCTGGCAGGGCCTGTTGCTGGGCCACCTGGAGCGGCATCGCCGCTACCCGCACAGCGCCGAGCGCCTGCGCCAGCAGGGCGTGGCTTATGTGCGCTTCGCGGTGGACCGGCAGGGCAATGCCAGCAACATCCGCGTGGGCCAGAGCAGCGGGCATCCGCTGCTGGATGCCGAAACGCTGGAGACCGTGCGTCGTGGCAGCCCGGTGCCGCCACCGCCGGCGGATGTGATTGGCGATCCAGTCGAGGTGATGGTGCCGGTGGTGTTCCAGATTCGTCGCGGGCGTTGACTGCGGGAGGGGCGGTGCCGACCGTGGGTCGGCACCTGGCCCGATTACAGCAACGGCACCAGCAGCAATGCCACGATGTTGATGATCTTGATCAACGGGTTGATCGCCGGGCCGGCGGTGTCCTTGTAGGGATCGCCGACCGTATCACCGGTAATCGCCGCCTTGTGCGCCTCGCTGCCCTTGCCGCCGAAGTGGCCATCCTCGATGTACTTCTTGGCGTTGTCCCAGGCACCGCCACCGGTGGTCATCGAGATCGCCACGAACAGGCCGGTAACGATGGTGCCGATCAACAGGCCGCCCAGTGCGCGCGGCCCCAGCAGCAGGCCCACCACCACCGGTACCGCCACCGGCAGCAGCGAGGGCACGATCATTTCGCGGATCGCCGAGCGGGTCAGCATGTCCACCGCGCGGTCGTACTGCGGCTTGCCGGTGCCTTCCATGATCCCGGGGATCTCGCGGAACTGACGGCGCACTTCCTCCACTACCGCACCGGCGGCACGGCCCACCGCTTCCATCGCCATCGCGCCGAACAGGTAGGGAATCAAACCGCCGATGAGCAGGCCGATGATCACCGTGTGGTCGGACAGGTCGAAGGCGAACACTTCGCCGGGATTGGCTGCCTGCAGGTTGTGGGTGTAATCGGCGAACAGCACCAGTGCCGCCAGCGCCGCCGAGCCGATCGCATAGCCCTTGGTCACCGCCTTGGTGGTGTTGCCCACCGCATCGAGCGGGTCGGTGATGGCGCGGATGTCCGAGGGCAGCTCGGCCATTTCGGCGATGCCGCCGGCGTTGTCGGTGATCGGCCCGTAGGCGTCCAGCGCCACGATCATGCCGGCCATCGACAGCATCGCGGTGGCGGCGATGGCAATGCCGTACAGGCCACCGAAGTAGTGCGCCAGCCAGATCGCCGCGCACACCGCGATCACTGGCAGCGCGGTCGACTTCATCGACACGCCGAGCCCGGCGATGATGTTGGTGCCGTGGCCGGTGGTGGATGCCTGCGCCACATGCTGCACCGGCTTGTACTGGGTGCCGGTGTAGTACTCGGTGATCCACACGATCAACCCGGTCAGCACCAGCCCGATCAAGGCGCAGAAGTACAGGTTCAGCGCGCCATGGCTGTTGTCGGGCATCAGCTGCAGGGTGATCGGATAGAACGCGATCGCCGCCAGCACGCCCGACACGATCACGCCCTTGTACAGCGCGCCCATGATCGAGCCGCCCGGCTTCACCTTGACGAACAGTGTGCCGATGATCGAGGCGATGATCGACACCCCGCCCAGCACCAGCGGGTACAGGATCGCGTTGCGTCCGGCCTCGGCGATCATCAGGCTGCCGAGCAGCATGGTGGCGATCACCGTCACCGCGTACGTCTCGAACAGGTCGGCTGCCATGCCGGCGCAGTCGCCGACGTTGTCACCGACGTTGTCGGCGATCACCGCCGGGTTGCGCGGATCGTCTTCGGGAATGCCGGCCTCCACCTTGCCGACCAGGTCGGCACCGACGTCGGCACCCTTGGTGAAGATGCCACCACCCAGACGGGCGAAGATCGAGATCAGCGACGAACCGAACGCCAGCCCGACCAGTGCATGCAGCGCCTGCGCGGTATCCAGCCCCAGCCGCAGCAGCACCGCGTAGTAACCGGCCACGCCCAACAGGCCCAGCCCGACCACCAGCATGCCGGTGATCGCGCCACCGCGGAATGCCACGTCCATGGCGGCGCTGAGCCCGTGGCGGGCGGCTTCGGCGGTACGCACATTGGCGCGCACCGACACGTTCATGCCGATGTAGCCGGCCGCACCGGACAGCACCGCACCGATCGCAAAGCCGACGGCGGTGTACCAGCTGAGGAAGATGCCGACCAGGACGAACAGGACGACACCGGCGATGCCGATGGTCAGGTATTGGCGGTTGAGGTAGGCGCGCGCGCCTTCCTGGATGGCGGCGGCGATTTCCTGCATGCGGGCATTGCCGGCCGGTTGCCGCAGAATCCAGCGTGCCGATACGATGCCGTAGAGAATCGCGAGGATGGCGCAGAACAGCGCCAGAGAAAGCCCATAACGTTCCAGCATGTCCCCTCCCGGGTGATGGATGGCATCCAGTCAACGGATGAACGTCACCACGCGGGGGCACAACGGGCTGCAATCCTGGACCAACTACCCGTTCAGACCGTACCCGGTCGTCAAGCGTGTGGCGGTGTTCAGCAATCCCTGGTGCCCCGAGTATGCGGGCATTCCCCCGCGGACGGGTAGTAGTGCCGGCCGCTGGCCGGCAACCACGCACCTCCAAGGCTGCGAACCCAGCCTTTGCCACGCCGTTCAGCCACCCACTGGCAGCCTCGCTCCATCCCTTGCCTTGGAGTCCCGCCATGCACACCCGTTACCTGCTCCTGCTGGCGCTGCTCCCCAGCGTGTCAGCGCTTGCCGCCGAAACCCCCGAGCTGCAGCGCGCAACCGGTGCGGCGCAGGCGGTCGGCGCCGCGCATACGCTGCGGCAGATCCCCGAAGCCTGCGCACGCCTGGAAGGGGTGTTCACCGGTGAGGCGGCGCAGCCGTACAAATTCGCCGTGGTGCGCACCAGCGAGCAATGCCAGCCGCGCGCGCGCTTTGTCGACTACGCCAAGGCGCAGCCGAGTGAGGCCAAGGGCTGGAAACTCAACGATGTGATCCGGGTCCCCAGCGCGGCGTGCCCGGCGCAGCAGGCGGTGGTGCGGGTGTGGCGTATGCCGGTCAACCAGAAGGCCGAGCTGGACGGGCAGGGCCAGTCGCGGATCTATCTGGAGGACGCCAAGAAGCAGGCCGCGGCCGGCAAGATCGCGCAGATTCCGATGTTCGCCGCGCAGATGACGGTGGAAGGCAAGGCCTGCAACTGACCCGGGCAATTGCATCGCTGGTGCCGGCCGTTGGCCGACACCAGCGGGGTTTGTCAGGCCTCGAACGCGGGCAGCTTCTTCTTCACCGCGACGTTCTTCAGCGTCACGTACTTGGGCAGGCCGTCATTGCCGTACGGCAGCGGCGCCTCACCCTTGATCAACGGCGACAGGTACGCACGCGCCTTCTCGGTGATGCCGAAGCCATCGCGACGGATGAAGCCGGCCGGCATCTTCTTCTCGTGGTTGGCCACCTTGTGCAGCGGCGCCGCCTCGATCTTCCAGCGGTAGGGCTTGTCGCTGGTGCGCACGATCACCGGCATCACCGCGTTCTGGCCCTTCAATGCGAACTGCACCGCAGCCTTGCCGACCGCCTGCGCCTGGTCCCAATCGGTCTTGGAAGCCAGGTGGCGGGCCGAGCGCTGCAGGTAGTCGGGCAGGGTCCAGTGCACCTTGTAGCCCAGCGCGTCCTTGACCCGGGCCGCCAGTTGCGAGGCCACCCCGCCGAGCTGGGTATGCCCGAAGGAATCCTTGCCGCCACCGGCATCGGCGACGAAACGGCCCTCGGCGGTCTGGATGCCTTCCGAGGCCACCACCACGCAGTAGCCCACCCGCTCGACCACCTGCTTGACCTTGGCCAGGAACGCGGCTTCGTCGTAGGCGCGTTCGGGCAGCAGGATGATGTGCGGCGCGGCATCGGGGCCGTCACCGGCCAACCCGGCGGCGGCGGCCAGCCAGCCCGCGTGGCGGCCCATCGCCTCGTAGACGAACACCTTGGTGGAGGTCTCGGCCATCGCGGCCACGTCCAGCGCCGCTTCGCGCACCGAGACGGCGGTGTACTTGGCCGCCGAGCCGAAGCCCGGGCAGGTGTCGGTCACCGCCAGGTCGTTGTCGATGGTCTTGGGCACGCCGATGCAGGTCAGGTCGTAGTCGAAGGCCTTGGCGAGCTGGGAGACCTTCCAGGCCGTATCGGCCGAATCGTTGCCGCCGTTGTAGAGGAACCAGCGCACGTCGTGCGCGCGCAGCACCTCGAGCAGGCGCTCGTACTTGGCCCGGTCGGCCTCCAGTGACTTGAGCTTGTAGCGGCATGAGCCGAACGCCCCGCCCGGGGTATGGGCCAGCGCGGCGATCGCCGCCGCCGACTCGCGGGTGGTATCGATCAGGTCCTCGCGGAGCGCGCCGAGGATGCCGTTGCGCGCGGCCAAGACCTTGATTCCCTTGGCCCTGGCGGTGCTGATGACCGCCGAAGCGGTGGCATTGATCACGGCGGTGACGCCGCCTGACTGGGCGTAGAGCAAGGTACCTTTGGACATCATTTCACCTGGGGGCGGGGGAGGGACATTGCAGAGACATTACCGGTATGGGGTAAAGTGCGCGTATTGCGGTGCAGCGTGATTGTGGACAACCCCGGGGCGCGCGCCCTTTCTTTTTTTACCAAGTTGGAGTCAGGTTGATGCGATTGGTTCTGTTGGGACCGCCCGGTTCGGGCAAGGGGACACAGGCGACGCGCCTGAAGGAACATCTCGCGATTGCGCACATTTCCACCGGCGATCTGCTGCGTGCCGAAGTGGCTGCAGGCACCGAGCTGGGCAAGCAGGCCAAGGCCGTGATGGACGCCGGCAACCTGGTGTCCGACGACATCCTGCTTGGCATGCTCGAATCGCGCCTGGGCCAGGCCGATGTGGCCAACGGCTTCATCCTCGACGGTTACCCGCGCAACGTGGCCCAGGCCAATGCGCTGGATACCCTGCTGGCCAAGATCGGCCAGCCGCTCGATGCGGTGGTGCAGCTGGACGTGCCGACCGAACTGCTGGTCGAGCGCATCGCCGGCCGTGCGGCCGAACAGGGCCGTGCCGACGACAACCCCGAATCGGTGCGTCAGCGTCTGCAGGTCTTCAATGACCAGACCGCCCCGGTGGTGGACTTCTATGCCGGTCGCGGCACCTTGGCCCGTGTCGATGGCGTGGGCGAGCTGGATGACGTGGAAGCGCGCATCCGCGTGGCGATCCACGGCTGAGCCCGTTGGCGCTGCTCCGGCAGCGCCGGCCCGCCTCGTGCTACCCCTGGAAACGCACACGCCCGGCCCTCGAAAGGACCAGGCGTGCGGTTGAAGGTGCCAGCGGAGGGGCTTGCTCAGGGCCCCGCAGCATGAGCTCCCCTGGGGATGGCCTCTTGGGGAGTAGGACCAATGGGGTACTGCGGCTGGCCAGCTGAATTGTGTCCGTCTTCACAGTACATCGCTATCGGGGATTCCCCGACACCCAGAGAATTTTTCCCATAGTCGATTGAGGGATTGTCTGACGACGATACCCATCGGTGCGGGTGATCGGTGACAATCCAACGCATGAGCAAGATTCACATCCTTGGAATTGCCGGCACCTTCATGGGCGGCGTGGCCGCGCTGGCGCGGGAACTGGGCCATACGGTCCATGGCAGCGACCAGGCGATCTATCCGCCGATGTCCACCCAGCTGGAACAGCTGGGCATCGCGCTGGACCCCGGCTATCGGGCCGACAGCGTGGCAAGTGACTGCGACGAGGTGATCGTCGGCAACGCACTTTCGCGCGGTAACCCGGCCGTTGAAGCGGTACTCGATGCCGGCCAGCGCTACATCTCCGGCGCGCAGTGGCTGTCCGAGCAGGTGCTGCCGGGCCGCGACACGCTGGCCGTGGCCGGCACCCACGGCAAGACCACCACCACCACCATCCTGACCTGGCTGCTGCAGGCCGCCGGGCGTGAGCCGGGCTTCCTGATCGGCGGCGTCGCCGAAGACTTCGGTGTCTCGGCGCGCATCGGGCAGGGCCGCGCGTTCGTGGTGGAAGCGGATGAGTACGACACCGCGTTCTTCGACAAGCGCAGCAAGTTCGTACACTACCGGCCGCTGGTGGCGATCCTCAACAACCTGGAATACGACCACGCCGACATCTTCCCGGACGTGGCCGCGATCCAGCGCCAGTTCCATCACCTGATCCGGACGGTACCGGCGCGCGGGCGGTTGATCGTCAACGGCGAAGACGCCTTCCTGGCCGACGTGCTGGCGATGGGCTGCTGGACGCCGGTGGAACGCTTTGGTTTCGACCCGTCGCTGGAATGGCACGCCGAACTGCGCAATGCCGATGGCAGCGCGTTCGTGGTGCACCATCGCGGCCAGCCGGTGGGCGAGGTGCAGTGGCCGCTGCTGGGCCGGCACAACGTGCTCAACGGCTTGGCTGCGCTCGCCGCCGCGCATGCGGTCGGGGTCGAGCTGGCCACGGTGATCCCCGCGCTGGCCCGTTTCCGCAGCGTCAAGCGCCGCCTGGAAGTGATCGGGCAGGCCCGCGACGTCACCATCTACGACGATTTCGCCCACCATCCCACCGCCATCCACACCACGCTGGAAGGCCTGCGGGCCAAGGTCGGCGCGGCCCGGATCGTGGTGGCGATGGAACCGCGCAGCAATTCGATGCGGCTCGGTGCCCATGCGCAGGCGTTGGCACCGTCGCTGGACCTGGCCGATGCGGTGGTGTTCCTGCACCGTCCGGAACTGGCTTGGGACGCGGCTGCGGTGATCGCCGCGGTGCGCGGGCAGGCACACGCGGTGCCCGATACCGACGCGCTGTTGGCACAGCTGGGCACTACGGTGCAGCCCGGCGACCATGTGGTGTTCATGTCCAACGGCGGTTTCGACGGTGCACCGCGCCGCTTCCTGGCGCAGCTGCAGCAGCCGTGAGCCGGGGCATGTCATGACCGATACCGCTTCACTGCCGCTGTTCCCGCTGCACGCGGTGCTGCTGCCCGGCGCCGCGTTGGGGCTGCGGGTGTTCGAACGCCGCTACCTGGACATGCTGCGCGACTGCGGCCAGCAGGAGTCGAACTTCGGCGTCTGCCTGATCCTGGAAGGGGATGAAGTGGGTGCGCCGGCGGTGCCGGCCGCCTACGGGGTGGAGGCGCGGGTCGAAGATTTCGATGTCGGTGCCGACGGCGTGCTGGTGCTGCGCCTGCGTGGCCAACGCCGCTTCCACGTGTTGCGCACCCGCATCCGCGACAACGGCCTGATCCTGGCCGATGTGGAATGGGCCGCGCCCGACCACGACGACGAACTGCGCCCCGAGCACGCGCTGCTGGCCACGTTGCTGGAACACATCATCGAACAGGCCGGCGCGGCCTTCGCGCCGGTCCACCCGGCGCAGCTGGAACAGGCGGCGTGGGTGGGCTGGCGGCTCGCCGAACTGCTGCCGCTGGACGAATCGCAGCGGGTGCAGTTGCTGCAGCAGGACGATCCGCACGATCGCCTGCAGGACTTACTGGGCTGGATTCCCGGGTAACGACGTGCGCACCCGCAACACCGGCATCTGCGTTTCCGGATGCGTGTCCACCTGCTGCGGCAGGCCGTCCAGTGCATCGCGCACGGCTTTGAGCGACGGATCGATGCCGCGCATCGGCCGCCACATTCCGATCAGGTGGAAATGCTGCTGGTAGTGCAGGGTCTGCGCACTGCCCAGCCATAGCGGCTGGTTGCCCGGTTGCAGGCGGGCCGGGGCCGGCCACAGGCGCAGTGCGAAGATCTCGTTCGGCGCATTGCCGGCGCGCAGCATCAGCAGCGATTCGACCTGGGTGTCCAGCGTGGCCGGCAGCACCGGTACCTGTTCCGGCGTGGCCGACTTGTCCAGCATCAGCAGGGCCTGCTGCCAACCGGCCTGCGGCTGCACGCGCCAACCCTGGCTTTCCAGACGTTGGCGAAGCGGGGCCAGCGGCCCGGCGACCTGCACGTCCAGCGGCCAGCGCTGGTCGTCGTCGAATTCATTGCGGCGGGCCGGCAGCTGCTGCCAGTCCTGCTGCCACCAGGCCTGCGCGGCCAGTTCGACCAGGGCCGGCTGGGCCGGCTCGAAGCGGGCCAGTTTCAGCGGGATATTGCGCGGCGCGTACCACAGCGCGGCCAGCGCGAAGGTGCCGTAGAACAGCCACGCCACCGGCTTGACCCAGAAGGAGCGGTTGAAGCGGCGGCGGTAGGCGATGCCCAGCACCAGCAGCCAGAAGATGCCGAACAACATGCCGCCGATGACGTCACTGAGCCAGTGCGCGCCCAGGTACAACCGGGCGAAGCCGATCAGGCTGACCACGATGCCCGAGAGCAGGTACGGCCACACCCGCGTGCGCCCGGGCAGCTCGCGGGCGATCAGCACCGCGAAGAAACCGAAGGTGATGGTGGCCATGGTCACCGACACCGACGGGAAACCGAAGCCACTGCTCGCATCCGGCGGGCGTACCACGTGCACGGTGGCGCCCAGCAGTTTGCACAGGGCCAGGCCGAAGGCCAGGGCGGCCAGCCAGTGGCCGGCGGCCATCCAGCGCCGGCGCCAGATCAGATACCCCATGCCGACCGCGGTGGCGGGCAGCAGCACCTGCCACGCCCCCAACGAGGCCAGCGCGGCCATCGGGTAGTCGGCCAGCGGGTTGCGCAGGGCGAGCATCGCGTGGTGCACGGCCAGGTCCAGCCGCAGCGGCTCGCCGTGGGCCACCACCGCCATCAGCAGGGCGAACCAGCACCAGCCCAGCAACAGCAGCATCAAGGCCAGCATTGCCAGCGGCACCGATTCACGTCGTTGCGGGTCGAACACCGCCACCGAATAGCGGCCCAGGGTCGGGTGACGCTGCGACCAGCGCAGCAGCCCGGCCAACCAGCTGTCCATGCGCGCGGCCGACCAGCGATAGCCGTACAGCACGATCGCCCAGACCAGCCCCATCAGGATGCCGAGCAGCCCCAGCACCATCACCAAGCGGCCGGCCACGGCGGCCACCGCATCGTAGGCCTCGCCCAGCACCCAGCCCGGGGCCAGGAACAACACCGCCCAGGACAGGCTGGCGATGGCGCTGGCCTGCATATAACGGCTGGCCGGCATGTTCATCATGCCGGCGATGGCCGGCACGAACGGGCGGATCGCGCCCACGTAGCGCGCCACCAGGATGCTCTTGAAGGCGTTGCGGCGGAACATGGTTTCGCCACGGTCGAGCAGTTGCGGATATTTGCTGAACGGCCAGACCCCGCGCAGGCGGTCGCCCCAGCGCCGCCCGATCCAGTAACTGATGCCATCACCGGCAAACGCGCCCAATGCCGCACAGGCGACCGCGTAGGGCCCGGAGATCTGGCCCAGGCCGATGAACACACCCACGGCGAACAGCAACGGCAACGCGGGCACGATCGCGCCCAGCACGATGACCGCATCGCAGAAGGCGATGAGGAAGATGACCGCACCGGCAAGCACGGGGTTAGTTGCGATCCACGCAAGCGTGGCATCGATCCATGATGAGTCCATGCGGCCGATTATAGGGGTGTGAAAGTGACTGACTCCCGGCCAGAACGCCGCTTTCGGCGACATCGTTCCGTCATCAACGTGACCGCCCGCCTAGAATGGCGGCATGAACCTGCCCGTTGATCCTGCCCCGCACGCGCTCAAAGCCGACAGCTTCGGCCGCATCCTGCTGATCGAGCAGGACGGCCAGCGGTTCGTCCGCCGTGACCTGGAGGCAACGCCGTGGTGGCTGCGGCTGCCGGCCTGGTGGCTGGCCCGGCGCGAAGCACGCGCGCTGGCCCACCTGGGCGGCATGGCCGATACGCCGACGCTGTTGGCCTGGAACGGGCGCTGGCTGGACCGCAGCTTCATGGCCGGCGACGCGATGTACCAGCGCCCGCCGCGTGGCGACCTGGCCTACTTCCGCGCCGCGCGCCGCTTGCTGCAGCGGGTGCACCGGCATGGCATCGCGCACAACGACCTGGCCAAGGAGGCCAACTGGCTGGTGCGCGAGGACGGCTCGCCGGCGCTGATCGATTTCCAGCTGGCCGTGATCGGCGACCCGCGCTCGCGCTGGATGCGCCTGCTCGCCCGCGAAGACCTGCGCCACCTGCTCAAGCACAAGCGCATGTACTGCCGCGAGCATCTCACTCCGGTGGAAAAGCGCCTGCTCAAGCGCACCTCGTGGGTACGCGATCTGTGGTTCCGCACCGGCAAGCCGGTCTACCGCTTCGTCACCCGCAGGATCCTGCATTGGGAAGACAACGAAGGGCAGGGGCCGAAGCCCTGAGCGACGCGCGGATCACCATCGCAGAACGGCGTGCGCGGCATAATGTCCCTCTACCGTGATCGCAACGAGGACATCCGCATGGCCAGTCTGCAAGGCAAGACCCTCTTCATCACCGGCGCCTCGCGCGGCATCGGCTTGGCCATCGCCCTGCGCGCGGCACGCGACGGTGCCAATGTGGCGATCGCGGCCAAGTCGTCGGTACCCAATCCGAAACTACCGGGCACCATCCACACGGCAGCCGAGGCGGTGACCGCGGCCGGTGGCCAGGGCCTGGCCCTGCAGTGCGATATCCGCGAAGAAGACCAGGTGCGCGCCGCCGTCGCTGCAACCGTGGATACCTTTGGCGGCATCGACATCCTGGTCAACAATGCCAGCGCGATCTGGCTGCGCGGCGCTCTGGATACGCCGATGAAGCGGTTCGACCTGATGCAGCAGGTCAATTCGCGCGGCAGCTTCCTGTGCGCGCAGGCCTGCCTGCCGCACCTGCTGCAGGCGCCCAATCCGCACATCCTCACGCTGTGCCCGCCGCCAAGCCTGGACCCGAAGTGGTGGGGCCCGCACACCGGCTATACGTTGGCCAAGATGGGCATGAGCTTCGTCACCCTCGGTCTGGCCGCCGAATTCGGCCCGCAGGGCGTGGCGGTCAATGCGCTGTGGCCGCGCACGATCATCGCCACCGACGCGATCAACATGATTCCCGGCGTCGACGCCGCCGCCTGCCGCACGCCGGCGATCCTGGCCGATGCCGCGCATGCGGTGCTCACCCGCGATGCGGCCGGTTTCAGCGGCCAGTTCCTGATCGATGACGAGGTGCTGGCGCAGGCCGGTATCACCGACCTGAGCGGCTATGCGGTGGATCCGACGCGTCAACTGCTGCCGGATCTGTTCCTGTAACCCCCGCTGGCCGAGGCCAGCGCCGGTATCACTGGTTGAACGTTTCCGGCAGCGCTTCACCGCAGCGGCGGCAATGGCGTGCGTCCGGTTCGTGCCCTTCCAGCCCGCAATGCGGGCAGCCGCGCGCATCCCGGCGCGCGGCCAGTTCGGCATCACGCATGGTGCTGGCCAGCTCGGCGGTGTAGATGCCGGTGGGCACGGCGATGATGCTGTAGCCGATCAGGATCAGCACCGAGGTGACGAAGCGGCCCAGCACGGTCTGCGGCACGATGTCGCCGAACCCCACCGTGGCCATGGTCACCACCGCCCAGTACATGCTGCTGGGGATGCTGGTGAAGCCGTGATTGGGGCCTTCGATGACGTACATCATGGTGCCGGCGATGATCGTGATGGTGACCACCGTGAACAGGAACAACAGCACCTTGCGCCGGCTGCGCCACAGCGACTCCATCAGGATGCCGCTTTCCTCGATGTAGCGGGTCAACTTGAGGATGCGGAACACGCGCAGGATACGCAGCGCACGCACCACCAGCAGGCTCTGCGCGCCGGGGATGAACAAGGACAGGTAGGTGGGCAGGATCGAGGCCACATCGATGATGCCCCAGATGCTGAACGCGTAGCGCAGCGGCCGCTTCACCACCGCCAGGCGCAGCACGTACTCGGCGGTGAACAGGATGGTGAAGCCCCACTCCAGCACATACAGCCACTCGGCGTGGGCGGTGTGGAAGCGCTGCACGCTGTCGAACATCACCACCAGCACGCTGGCGATGATGGCGTAGACCAGCAGCAGGTCGAAATTGCGCGAGCGCCGGGTGTCGTGGCGGTAGATGATGTCGAACCAGCGGCGGCGCCAGCCGGTCTCGGTCGCGGGGTTGAGCTGGGGAGCACTGAGGGGTCGCATGGCCTGCATTGTGCCCCAGCCGGTGGAAGCGCGAGAATGGGGTCTTTCCCGGACCCTGACTGCCATGACTGCCGCTGCCACCGACCCGCTGTTGTCCCTGTCGCATTACTACCTGCCGGTCTACAAACCGCGCCAGGTGGTGCTCGAGCGCGGCCAGGGCGCGCGCGTCTGGGATACCCAGGGGCGTGAATTCATCGACCTGTCCGCCGGCATCGCCGTGTGCGGGCTGGGCCACAACGACCCGGACCTGACCGCGGCGCTGGTCGAGCAGGCCGGCAAGCTCTGGCACACCAGCAACGTGTTCTACAGCGAACCGCCGCTGCGCCTGGCCGAAGAACTGGTCACCGCCTCGCGCTTCGCCGAACGGGTGTTCCTGTGCAATTCCGGCGCCGAAGCCAATGAAGTGGCGATCAAGCTGGTGCGCAAGTGGGCCGCCGCGCAGGGCCGCCCGGCCCACCAGCGGGTGATCGTGACCTTCCGCGGCAGCTTCCACGGCCGCACCCTGGCCACGGTGACCGCCACCGCGCAGCCCAAGTACCAGGAAGGCTACGAGCCGCTGCCCGCCGGCTTCCGCTATGTCGATTTCAACGATGACGTGCAGCTGGAAACCGCGATGGCCGCCGGTGACGTCGCTGCGGTGATGCTGGAGCCGATCCAGGGCGAGGGCGGCGTGATGCCGGCCAAGCCGGGCTTCATGCAGCGCATCCGCGAGCTGTGCGACCAGCACAACGCACTGATGGTGCTCGATGAAATCCAAGTCGGCATGGGCCGCACCGGCACCCTGTTCGCGCATTGGCAGGACGGGATCAAGCCGGACATCGTGACCCTGGCCAAGGCGCTGGGCGGTGGCTTCCCGATCGGCGCCATGCTGGCCGGGCCCAAGGTGGCCGAGGTCATGCAGTTCGGCGCGCACGGCACCACCTTCGGTGGCAATCCGCTGGCCGCGGCGGTGGCGCGTGTGGCGCTGCGCAAGCTGTCCTCGGCGGAGATCGGGCACAACGTGGGCCGCCAGTCGCAGGCGCTGCGCGATGGGCTGGGCAAGCTCAACGACGAGTTCAAGGTGTTCAGCCAGGTCCGTGGCCGTGGCCTGATGCTGGGTGCAGTGCTGGACCAGGATTTCGCCGGCCAGGCCGGTGCCATCCTCGACCACGCCGCCGAGCAGGGCCTGCTGACCCTGCAGGCGGGCCCGGACGTGCTGCGCTTCGTGCCGTCGCTGAACATCACCGATGAAGAAATCGCCGAAGGCCTCAAGCGCCTGCGCGCGGCCATCGCGGCATTCATCGCCGCGCGCTGACGCAATACGGTGGATGCGGTGGGTGCCGACCGTTGGTCGGCACGCCTCTCACCCCAACCCATACCGCTTCAACACCTTGCCAAACGTGCGGCTGTCATCGGCGGTCTCGGCCAGCAGTCCGGCGCTGCGTGCGCCCCGCACATTGACGAACAGATCATCGATGAACAGCGTGCGCTCCGGGCGTGCGCCCAGCAGCGCCATCGCCCGGGTGAACACCGCCGGGTCCGGCTTGCGTACACCCAGCGCACCGCTGCACAGGATGCGCCCGTGCAGCGCATCGGCCAGGCTGGGCAGCAGGCGCGGCACCACGTCGGCCAGCAACGCGCCGTTGTTGGTCAGGATCGCGATCGGGTGGTCACGGGCTACACGTTGCACTCGCTCGATCACGCCGGTTTGTGGCAGCGACGCGGCAATCCGTGCGTCCTGCCAGAGCGCAATGCTGACGGGTGTGTGCAGGGCCTCTCCCAACTGCTGTAGATAGACCGCGCTGTCCAGCCCGGCGTCATGCGCCTGTTCCAGCCCACTGTCGAACAGTGCGGCCTGCACCTGCGCGGCGGTGCAGCCGGTGCGGGAAGCCAGATGCTGCACGCGCAGATGCCGCGCATAGCGCACCAGTACGCCATCGAAGTCCAGTAGCAGGCAGTCCACGGCAAGGGGCATCGCAACGCTCGAGCAGGTCCAATGCTGACCGTACCCCAGACGGGCGCGTTGCTGCGACATCGCGTCGCACGCTGCACCGGCGGCAGCTGTCTAGAATTCAGCTGACTGAATGTTGGAGAGTGCCGTGAAACTGCTTGCCCCCGTGTTGCTTGCCGGCCTGATGCTGGCCCCGGCTGCGCATGCCCGCGTTTGTGCGGTCAGCATCGACAGCACCGACCAGATGCGTTTCAGCCAGACGGAGATCAAGGTGGGCGCTGACTGCACCCAGGTCAAACTGACCCTGCGCCATACCGGCAAGCTGGCCGCCACGGCGATGGGGCATAACTGGGTACTGACCCGTGCGGCCGACTACCAGCCGGTGGCGATGGCCGGGATGCGCAAGACGCTGGCCGACAGCTATCTGCCCAAGGGCGATGCCCGCGTGTTGGCGCACACCCCGGTGATCGGTGGTGGCCAGAGCAGCACCATCACCTTCTCCACCGCCAAGCTCAGCAAGGGCGGGGACTACACGTTCTTCTGCTCGTTCCCCGGCCACTTCGCGATGATGAAAGGCCGTTTCGTTTTCGGTTGAAGACCGAAAGCGAAACGGCCGGTTGACGGTGTGACGACCAACAGTCGTCACCCACCGCCAACGATCGTCACCCACCGCGTTCGATCAGCCTTTGACGACCTTGAAGGCTTCGCGGGCGGCGGCGATGGTGGCGTCGATGACGCTGTCGTCGTGCGCGCTGGACATGAAGCCGGCCTCGTAGGCCGACGGCGCCAGGAACACGCCACGCTCGAGCATCGCGTGGAAGAAGCGGTTGAAGGCGCCGATGTCGCAGGCGGTGGCCTGGGCGTAGGTCTCGACCTTTTCATCGGTGAAGAACAGCCCGAACATCGCGCCGACCTGGTTGGTGGTCACCGCCACGCCCGCTTCGGCAGCTGCCGCTTCCAGCCCGGCGCACAGGCGCGCGCTGGCGGCGCTGAGGCGGACGTGGAAGCCCGGTTCCTGGATCAGCTCCAGCATCGCCAGGCCGGCGGCCATGGCCACCGGATTGCCGCTGAGCGTGCCGGCCTGGTAGATCGGGCCGGCCGGGGCGATCTGCGAGAGCAGGTCGGCGCGACCGCCGTAGGCGCCCACCGGCATACCGCCACCGATGATCTTGCCGAAGGTGGTCAGGTCCGGGGTGATGCCGTAGTACGCCTGCGCACCGCCGAGGGCGACCCGGAAGCCGGTCATCACTTCGTCGAAGATCAGCAGCGTGCCGTACTGCGTGCACAGCGCCCGCAGGTGCTGCAGGTAGCCCTCGCGCGGCGGAATGCAGTTGGCGTTGCCGACCACCGGCTCGATGATGAGCCCGGCGATGTCCGCGCCCTGTTCGGCGAAGAGTGCGGTGGCGGCATCGAAATCGTTGTAGGGCAGGGTCAGGGTCAATTCGCTCAGGCCGGCCGGAACGCCCGGCGAGGTCGGCACGCCCAGGGTCAACATGCCGCTGCCGGCCTTGACCAGGAACGAGTCGCCGTGGCCGTGGTAGCAGCCTTCGAACTTGACGATGCGGTTGCGTCCGGTGGCACCGCGCGCCAGCCGGATCGCCGACAGCGTGGCTTCGGTGCCGGAGTTGACCATGCGCACCATTTCGCAGGACGGAATCAGGCGGGTCAGGGTCTCGGCCATGATCACTTCGGCCTCGCAGGGGGCGCCGAAGGACAGGCCATTGCCGATCGCCTGTTTCACCGCCTGGCGCACCGCGGTGTGGTTGTGGCCGACGATCATCGGGCCCCACGAACCGACGTAGTCGATGTAACGGTTGCCGTCGACGTCATACAGGTACGGGCCATCGGCACGCTGCACGAAGAACGGCTCACCGCCGACCGACTTGAACGCGCGCACCGGCGAGTTGACGCCGCCTGGCAGCAGCTTCTGGGCGCGGGTGAACAGGGCGTGGGACTGGTCGTGGTTCATGGGGCTTTCCTGGGGATCACGGGAACTGGGCGAGGTAGGCGCGCTGGGCGGCCACCGGGTCGTCGGCGGCGAAGATGCCGCTGACCACGGCCACCAGATCGGCGCCGGCAGCGATGAGGGGACCCACATTGTCCGGGCTCAGCCCGCCGATCGCCACCCGCGGCACGCCCAGTGCGGCGCTTTGCCGCAGCAGCTCGGGGGTGGCGCGGCTGCTGGTGACCTTGGTGGTGGTCGGGAAGAACGCGCCGAAGGCCACGTAGCTGGCACCGGCGGCGACCGCGCGCTCGGCATTGGCCAGCTGGTCGTAGCAGGACGCGCCGATGATGGCGGCCGGGCCGAGCAGGGCGCGGGCCGCGCCGATGTCGCCATCGGTGCCGCCCAGGTGCACGCCGGCCGCACCCACGGTATGGGCCAGCTGCGGGTCGTCGTTGATGATCAACGGCACCCCGTGCTGCGCGCACAGCGCCTGCAGCGCCGTGGCCTGTTCGTGTCGCAGGGCGGCATCGGCGGTCTTGTTGCGGTACTGCAGCCAGGTCGCCCCGGCTGCCAGCAGCGGCGCGGTGCGCGCCAGCAGACCGGCGGTGTCGGCCGTGTCGGGGGTGATCAGGTAGACGCCACGGGGGCGCGGGGAAGCGGTTGAAGCAGAAGTCATCGGTGGCTACCGGTAGCACGACGGGAGTGGGACAATGGCCGCTGCCAGTCTTGTCCAGCCGTGATTATCCGATGACCGATGCCACCGCCACCACCTTCCGCACCTGGATGTGCGTTGTCTGCGGGTTTCTGTACAGGGAAGAAGAGGGCCTGCCCGAAGAGGGCATCGCGCCGGGCACGCGCTGGGAAGACATTCCCGACACCTGGACCTGCCCGGACTGCGGCGTGACCAAGGACGATTTCGAGATGGTCGAGGTCGATTGACCGTAGAACCGGTAGTGCCGAGCCATGCTCGGCAACCGCGCACCGCCGTCAGTGCAGCCGCGGCGTATAGCCGCCGATCTCCACCAGCTTCTCGCGCACCCACTGTGCATCGGTGGCCTGCGCATTGCGCTTGAGGTACAGGCCCAGGTCGCGGTGCGCACCGGCCTGGTAGTCCAGTTGCAGGTAGGCCATGCCGCGGTCGCGCAGGGCATCGTCCTGTTCGGGCGCCAGTTTCAGCAGGCGGTCGGCGCTGCGTGCGGCGCGGTCCCATTCGCCGCGCTCGACGTACACGCCATGCAGGTTGCGCAGCATCCGCATCAGGATCGCACGGGCCGGGGCGGCATCCAGAATCTGCGCCAGCACCTGGTCGTCGGGCACTTCGCCACCCAGGTGCGAGCGCGCGCGCTCGCGCAGTTCTTCCACGTCCAGCGGGCGCCCGCCGTTGTAGGGGTCCATCACCAGCACGCCGTCATCCACCGGCAGCCGCACCAGGAAGTGGCCGGGGAAGGACACGCCGTCCAGCGGGATGCCGAGCCGACGCGAGACTTCCATCTGCACCAGCGCCAGTGAAATCGGGTTGCCCAGGCGGCGTTCAAACACCTGGTTGAGGTAGCTGTTGCGCGGGTCGTAGTACTCGCCGTGGTCGCCGCCGTAGCCCAGCTCGTCGAACAGGTGGCGGTTGACCGCGGCGATCTTCAGCGGCCAGTGCTCGATGGTGTCCACTTCCGTACGCAGGTGGTCGGCGTGGCTCTGCACCAGCGCGTCATACACCTTCGGATCCAGGTCCGGGTACTCGTCCTGCGCGATCAGCAGCGCGGTCGGCAACAAGGGCAGGGCCTCGTCGTCCAGCTCGGCCAGTGAATCCCACGTCGGCAATGTGATCTGCCCCTGCATGGCCTACAGACTGGCGACAAATGCGGCGCGTTTCAAGCGGTGTTGCGTGAAAATCCGCACCCCGTCGGCAAGGCCGTCGATCCGCGATCAACGGCCTGCCGTCAGCGGGGTCACGGACGGTCGGCGATGCCGGGGCCGAAGGTGATCTCGGCGCCATCCTGCAGGCCCAGTTTTTCGGCCTGGCCGGCGTTGAGTTCCAGCACGTAGCGGGCCGGGCCGCTGCTGGGGTAAGGCGGGCAGCGGTCGCCGGCCGAGCACGGCGGCACGTCGCGCTGCTGGCTGACCAGCCGGCGCTGTTCGTCGAAGTACAGGATGTCCAGCGCGATCTTGGTGTTCTTCATCCAGTACGCCTGCAGTTCCTGGCGGTCGTGCAGGAACAGCATGCCGTGGTCGGCCGGCATCTGGTCGCGGAACATCAGCCCGCGCGCGCGGGTGTCATCCGTGGTGGCCAGTTCGACCTGGTAACGGGCGCCGCCCAGTTCCACCCAATGACGGGCACCGGTGCTGGCGCAACCGGACAGGGCAAGCAACAGCAGCAGCGGCAGCAGACGCATCAAGGACATACGCGGAACCTCGGGAAAGAGGGCCGGCACGCAGGTGCCGGCCACAGGATCAGACTACCTTCGGCGGTTCGCCACCGATGATCACCACGTCGGCCGGACGCCGCGCGAACAGGCCCACGCAGACCACGCCAGGCAGCTGGTTGAGGTCGCGCTCGAGCTTGACCGGGTCGATGATCTGCAGGTGGTGGATGTCCAGGATCACGTTGCCGTTGTCGGTGACCACGCCTTCGCGCCAGACCGGCTGGCCGCCGGTCATCTCCATGATGCGGCGGGCGATCAGGCTGCGCGCCATCGGGATCACTTCCACCGGCAGCGGGAACTTGCCCAGCACCGGCACCTGCTTGCTCGGGTCGATGATGCACACGAAGCGCTCGCTGGCCTCGGCGATGATCTTCTCGCGGGTCAGTGCGGCACCGCCGCCCTTGATCAGGCACTTGTTGCCATCGCACTCGTCGGCGCCGTCCACGTACAGCGACAGATTGCCGGTGTGGTTGAGCTCCATCACTTCGATGCCATGCTCGCGCAGGCGCGCGGTGCTCTGTTCGGAGCTGGACACGGTGCCCTTGATGCGGTGCTTGATGCGGGCCAGGCCATCGATGAAGTAGGCAACGGTGGACCCGGTGCCGACACCGACGATCATGCCGTCTTCGACGTATTCCAGGGCTTTTTCAGCGGCCAGGCGCTTGGCTTCGGACATCGCGGGAAACTCTTGAGGGAAAGGGGGTCAGTGCTTTTCCAGCGACAGCAGCAGCTTCCACTGCGCTGCGGTCACCGGCAGGATCGAGAGGCGGTTGCCGCGAGCGGTCAGCGGAAAACCTTCGCCCAGCGCATCGGCGTGCAGCTTGATCTCGTCCAGCGAAATGGTGTCGCGCAGCTTGCGTTCGAAGGCGACGTCGACCAGCAGCCAGCGCGGTTCCTCGCGGGTGGCCTTGGGGTCGTGGTAGTCCGATGTCGCATCGAACTGGGTCTCGTCCGGGTAGGCCTCGCTGGCCACCGTGGCCAGCCCGACGATGCCGGGCACCTTGGTGTTGGAGTGGTAGAACAGCACCCCGTCGCCAACCTTCATGCCATCGCGCATGAAATTGCGCGCCTGGTAGTTGCGCACACCGTTCCAGGGCTCGCGGCCGACACGCTGCAGATCATCAATGGAAAAGGCGTCCGGTTCGGACTTCATCAGCCAGTAGCGCTTGCGTGCGGTCATGCGTCGATTTATCGGAGTGGGTGCCGACCGGGGGCCGGGATGGGAACAAGGGTGGTCAGTTCGGTGCAGATCGCATCGACGCCGACATCCCACGGTTGCACGGGCAGGTCATCGACCTGCTGGACCGAGAAGCCGACCCCGACCAGCCACGGCGGGGCCGGGCGCTGGTGGCGGAATGCGAAGCTGCGATCATACCAGCCGCCTCCCATGCCCAGCCGACGGCACTGCGCGTCGAACCCGACCAGCGGGGTGGCCACCAGCGCCATCTGCTCCGGTGCGAGGGTGTCGGCGGGGTCCAGATCGGGTTCGGGAATGCCGAAACGGTTGGCGGTGAGGGGCTGGCCCGGCCGCCACGGCGCGAAGCGCAGGGTCTCGCCGGACAACACCGGCAGACAGTAGGAGAGCGTGGCAGGCAAGCGCATCTGCCAGCGGTGCAGGGCGATCTCACCCTCCACGGCCCAGTAGCCGGCGACGAACCCCTGGGTGGGGGCGAAGGGCAGCGCGAGCAGGGCATCGGCCAAGTGCTCGGCGGCAGCCAGGCGTTGCGCGGCGGGAATATCACGGCGGCGTTGGCGCAGCTGCTGGCGCAGTGCGGAGCGCGGGTCGGTCATGCCTGGGTCCGGGGCGTCCTGCGGGGGCGGCGGATAAAACAAGAGCGACGTTCCAGTGGAACGTCGCTCTTGCAGGAATACTGCATTCTCCGCGGTGACGATGCGTGCGAAACGACCTTGAACCCGGGGTTCAAGTGGGTACGCTGGGGTTCCTTCGGGCTTCCCGCTACAAGGCGGACCTGCACTCCCGGCGCCGTCGCGCACCCGTGGTCGTAATTAAGGGACAAGGCGAATGTTTGCACACGCCGTCGTTCACAGCAGAGAACGCGTGGCCATTATAGCCAAGCACGCGCCAAGGGATAGGCCGTTCGTCGGTCGGATTGCACCTGAATTCAGATCGATGAAAAACGCGTGTTGATCAACGCGGCTTCAATTGGCGCCGTCAATCGCCCGATCCAGCCGCCGGTTCAGATCGCCCAGCGTCTGCTGCAGGGTGATCGCCTGCCGGGCGTGCTCATCGCGCAGCTGCTGAAGTTCGTGGGCCAGGTTCAACGCGGCCAGCACGGCCACCCGGTCCACCGCGGCCATGCGGTTGCTGCCACGGATCTCGCGCATCTTGGCGTCGAGCAGGCGGGCCGCCGCGGTGAGGCTTTCGCGTTCCTCGGCGCCCACGCCCACGGTGTATTCGCGATCCAGGATACGGACACTGACCGGTTCGGTCTGGCTCATGTGTGCTGCTCCAGGGATTTGAGCCGGGTGATCATCGCTTCCACCCGGGAACGGGCCTGCTCGTTCTTGGCCAGCAGCGTGGAGCGCTCGGCGACCAGCTGTTCCTGCTGGTGGCGCAGGCTGCGGTTCTCCTCGGCCAGGCGCTGGTTGCGCTCCAGCAACGCCTCCACGCGGGCGGTGAAGGCCTGCAACTGGGCGATGGCGTCGGAAGGTTCCATGTTCGGCACCATAGGCAAGGGCGGTGGAGGCGGTCAAGCGAATAATGACGGGGCACCCGGGCGATCGGTGGCCCGGCCCGGCCAGGACCGTCGCGCGGGGCGATCCCGAGCCGGAGCGTAGCGGTGGATTGCTACACTGTGGGCCTCATAAACCGTAGTGATCGGCTGCGGTGGCACCTTTACTGATCGAGCCTTCCAGATGACCGAACTTCCGAGTGTCGACGACGTAAACCAGGCCAGCCAGGCCGCGGGCCTGGGCGCCAGCGCCGCTGAACTCCACGGCGGCCTGTGCGGCTGGCTGTCCGCCGGCGGTGCGCCGGTAGCTGAATGGCCGGCGCGGGTGCTGGCCGACGACAACCTGCCGACTCCGGTCGACGGTGATGCCCTGTCGCGCCTGCTCAACGCCAGCGTGGCGCAGCTGGAAGACCGCGACTTCGCCTTTGAACTGCTGCTCAGCGATGCCAGCGACACCGCCGCGCAGGCCGATGCGATGTTCAGCTGGGCGCGCTCGTTCCTGGGCGGCTTCGGGCTGGGCGCCGGCGGCCAGCGGCCGACCCTGTCCGAAGAGGGCGAGGAAGCGCTCAACGACCTGGCCAAGCTGGCCCAGGCCTCCAGCGAGGATTTCGAGAGTGGCAACGACGACGATGAAGACGCGTTGGCCGAAATCGAAGAGTTCATCCGCGTAGCGGTGCTGTTGCTGCACGGCGACTGCGTGATGGCGGCGCGCCACCGGCAGCGCCTGAACTGAGATGGATATCCGGCAGCTGACCGGCATCTCCGCCGCGGAATACACCCATCGCCGCCAGCAGTTGATGGAAATGGCCGGTGACGATGCGATCCTGGTGCTGCCGGCCGCCTCGGAGCGGGTGCGCAGCCTGGATACGCATTTTCCGTTCCGCCAGGACTCGGATTTCTGGTACCTGAGCGGCTTCCCGGAACCGGAAGCGGTGCTGGTGCTGATCCCGGGCCGTCGCCACGGCGAGGTGATCCTGTTCTGCCGCGAGCGCGATGCCGACCGCGAAGCCTGGGATGGCGCGCGCGCCGGCCAGGACGGCGCGGTGTCGCAGTACGGGATGGACGATGCGTACCCGATCGACGATCTCGACGACATCCTGCCGGGCCTGCTGGAAGGGCGTTCGCGGGTGTACTACCACTTCGGTCGCGATGCCGAGTTCGACCTGAAGCTGATCGGCTGGGTCAACCGGGTGCGCTCGCAGGTTCGCCATGGGGCGCAGCCGCCGCATGAGTTCCTGGAGCTGGGCCACCTGCTGCACGAGCAGCGGCTGTTCAAGTCCAGCGCCGAAATCGCACTGATGCAGCAGGCGGCCGACATCAGCGTGCAGGCGCACCGGATCGCGATGCGGGTCGCGCGGCCGGGCATCCACGAGTACGAACTGCAGGCCGACCTGGAACGCGAATTCCGCGCCCATGATGCCTGCGCGGCGTACAGCAGCATCGTCGGCACCGGTGCCAACGGCTGCATCCTGCACTACCGCGCCAACAATGCGCGCAGCCGCGATGGCGAACTGGTGCTGATCGATGCCGGTGCGGAATACCGCGGATATGCCAGCGACATCACCCGCACCTTCCCGGTGAATGGCCGCTTCAGCGCCGAACAGCGTGCGCTGCACGACCTGGTCGGTGCAGCGCAGGCGGCGGCATTGGCCCAGGCGCGGCCCGGTGTGGCCTATGAGGCTGGGCATCTGGCTGCGGTGGAGACCTTGACCGAAGGCCTGCTGCGCCTGGGCCTGCTCAAGGGCAGCCTGGAGGAGAACATTGCCGAGGGCCACTACCAGCGCTTCTACCGGCACAAGACCGGGCATTGGCTGGGCCTGGACGTGCACGATGTCGGCGACTACCGCCTGGCCGGTGATTCACGGATGCTGGAGACCGGTATGGCGTTCACCATCGAACCGGGTCTGTACGTTTCCCCGGACGATCGCAGCGTGGACGCGCGCTGGCGCGGCATCGGCATCCGCACCGAGGACGACGTGGTGATCACCGATGATGGCCATCAGGTGTTGACCGCGGCCTTGGCGCGCAGCGCCGAGGAGATTGAAGCGGAAATGGCCCAGCGCTGATCGCGTTGGCGGAGCGGGTAGAACCACGCCATGCGTGGCTCTACCCGTGTATCGTCCTCAATCGGCGGCGGCGAAGGCCGGGCGGGTGAGGTTGTCGGCGGCGCCTTCGGTGCACAGCACCTCGTCTTCGATGCGGATACCGCCGTAGGGGCGGAAGAAGTCCACGCGTGCCCAGTCGATGCTGTCGGCGTGGCCGGCCTGCTTCACTTCGTCCAGCAGCATGTCGATGAAATACACGCCCGGTTCGATGGTGACCACCATGCCCGGATCCAGGACGCGGGTCAGGCGCAGGTAGGGGTGCCCCTGCGGGCGTTCGATCCGGCCACCGCGGTCGCTGGCGGCGAAGCCGGCGACGTCGTGCACCTGCAGGCCGATCAGGTGGCCCAGGCCATGCGGGAAGAACGCGGCACTGACACCGGTGGCCAACGCCGCTTCCGGCGACACCTTGAGCACGCCGAAATCCTTCAGGATGCCCATCAGGGACAGATGCGCATCCACATGCAGCTGCTTGTAATCGACTCCGGCACGCACTCCGGCGGCCATCTGCTGCTGGGCCGCGTCGACCGCGTCGATCATCGCCTGGAATTCGTCGTGCCCGGCCGCGGCGTAGGTGCGGGTGATGTCGCTGGCATAGCCGAAGGCGCTGGCACCGGCATCGATCAGGAAACTGCGCAGCGGCGTCGGCGCGGTGCGGGCCAGGTCGGTGTAGTGCAGCACGGCGGCGTGTTCATTGAGGCCGATGATGTTGCCGTAAGGCAGTTCATTGGCGTCCTGGCCGACGGCGCTGCAGTACGCCATGTGGATGCTGAATTCATCGGCACCGGCACGGAAGGCGGCTTCGGCGGCACGGTGACCACGCACGCCCAGGCGCTGCGCCTGACGCATCAGTGCGATTTCATACGGGGTCTTGTAGGCGCGCTGCCAGTCCAGGTAGTGCAGCACCGGCTCGGGATTGTTCGGCACGTACGCACCCAGCGCGCTCTGCGGCTCGCCCAGGATCGCGCAGCGCGCGACATCCTTGGGCAGCAGTGCGAGTGCCTGCTCCGGCGTGCGGATGATCTCGATGTCGACATGCTCCACCCACCAGCCATTGGGCGCACCGGGCACCACGTGCCAATAGTCGAACGGCTGGTGGAAGATCACCTTCGGGCGCTGCCCCGGGGTGTAGACCAGCCAGCTGTTGGGCAGCTTGGTCAACGGCAGCCACGCCTTGAAGTTCGGGTTGACCGCATACGGGTAGTCGCGGTCGTCGAAGGCCTGGTAGTGCTGGGTGCCGCTGGGAATCACCAGATGGTCGAACCCGCCACGCGCCAGCGCTTCATCGGCACGCGTGCGCAGCACGCCGATGTGGTGGGAATACAGGGCGCCGAGGTCTGGCTGGTTCATCGCGAAAGGCTCGTTCGACAGTGCGGAGTGCAGCCCTTGATTCTGCCGCAATCGTGCCCGCACTGCTGTGCCGGAACCGGCGCTCAGACTGCCGAAGTTTCCTGTGCGATCCAGGCCCGCAGCTGTTCGCGGTGTTCGCGGCTGAGGGTGAGGAAGCGGAAACCCACCCAGGCCTGGCCGGGGGCGTGGGTCTGCTCGCTCCACAGCAGGTGGGCGCCGACGTCCAGATGCAGCCGTTCACCCTGAGCGCCGGGGATGGCGAACTGCAACTGGTACAGCGCATCGTCGTGCATCGGTACCGAGGCCAGCATCAGCATGCCGGTTTCGGACACGTTGCCGAGCCGGCCGATCACGCTCTCGGCCATCATGTCGGTGACCGGCACCAGTTCGGCCACCTGGCGGCGCGGGGCGCGGCGGGTATCGGTGCTCATGCGTCGGTCTCCGCAGCCGGGGTACTGCCTGCCAGTGAGCGCAGGGTGCGCAGGGTAGCCTGCCAGGCGCGGTCGATCAGCCGGCTCTTGTCCTCGCTGACGATGCGCACCTGACCGTGTGCCATCAGCCGCGCCAGCGCGTCCAGCGAATGCTCGCCGACCTTCTGCCCGCGCGGATTGACGAACAGCGCGTTGTCGGTGATCAGGCTGTACCAGGACAGCCGTTGCCGGCGCAGGTCGCCCTGCTGGTTGGTGGTGAATTCAAACCAGGTGCCGAAGGGCAGGGTGCGCAGCTGCCGGTAGCAGTCTTCCTCGGCGCCGCTGCGCGCCAGCGGCGCGACCTTGCGTGCATCGCCGCCTTCGGCCTGTTCGCCCAGACGGGTGCGTGCGCGGATGCGCGCGGTCAGTTCGGTGCGCGAACTGCTGTCGTCCTCGCCGCCCGGTGCGGACAGCCGGCGCGCGATCGCCGCCGCTTCATCCTGGTGGTAGCCAACCTGCAGCAACGCCGCTTCGACCTGGCTGCCCAGGTCGGCATCGCTGCCGCTGCTGCCGGGCAGCTGGCAGGTGACCTCGGCGATCCGTGCGGTTTCCTGCTGGCGCTGCTGCCACTGCTCGGAGCCCTCGCCGTGGCGCAGCAGGGTCAGGGTGAGAACGTCCGACCAGGACTGCTTGAGCAGTGACTGCACGAAGCGCGGGGGGGCGGCGCTGTCGCACAGCTGTTCGATGCTGGTGCCGGCCTGCTGCTTGGCCGATTCCAGCCGTTCCTTGCCGCGCGCGGCTTCCACGTGCCGGCGCTCGGCCAGCTCGGCCTTGTGGGCCAGCGCACGGAAATGCTGCTGGATGTCCTCGTTGGCCGCTTCAAAGACGGCGTCATCGCCCTGGTAGTCGTTGACCACCTGGTCGACCGCGCGGCCGAGTTTCTGCACCAGCTGCGGGTCCACGTCCTCCTCGCCCAGCCAGTTGGCGCCGGCTTCGGCCACGGCATTGAGCAGTTCGCGGGCCGGGTGCTGGTCACGCACGAAGAAGGCCGGGTCGGACAGGGCCGCGCGGGCCACCGGCACCTGCAGGCGGGTCAGCAGGTCGGCGGCGGCGGCTTCCGGGCGCACTTCGCGCTGGATCTGCCCGTACAGCATGTCGAGCAGGTCGAAGGTGTCGTTGTCCTTGACCGTCAGCGCCGCCTGCGGGCCATGGTCGGCGCGCATCTGCGCGAGCAGCGCGTTGTGCAGGTCGGCCATGCTGCGGCGCGCGGCGCCGACGCTGGCGGCCTGCGCCTGCAGTTTGGCCAGGGTGGCGTGCACGGCTTCGTGTGGCACCGCGACCGGGGCGGCGGCGGGCGCCTTGCTGGCCTCGGCGGAAGCCGGAGCGGCCGAAGGGGCGTCAGCGGCGCCCGTGGCTGAGCCGGGACCTGCGCTATCGGAGGCGCCGGACGCGCCAGTAGACGCCAGTCCGCCACCGCTGCTGCCGGCCGTCTGCCCGGCAGTGGCCTGGCGCGCTGCACCCAGCAGCTGGTGCAGCGCCGACATCGCCGGGGCGGTCAGATCGGCACCCGAGGCGGCACCGCTGGTAGTGCCTTCTTCGCTGCCCATGCCGGGGCCACCGGCAGCGCTGTGGCCAGGCACCTGCAACGAGGCGGGCAGGGCCGCCATCGCTTCGCTGGTCATCGCCGCCCAGTTGCCGGGGCTGGCCGAGCCGCTCCAGCCGGTCAACGGGCGATTGACGGTGCCGCCTTCGCGGGCGGGGCCCGTGCCGCGGTCGGCGCTGGTGACAATGCGGCGGGTGGTCGCCGATCGTGCCAGGTAGGGCGTGTAGACCAGGCCGGGCAGGATGCCCTCGTGGGCCAGCAGGATGTTGGCGCGTTCAAGCAGTTCGCCGAGGCGTTCGATCAGCTGGCGGTCGAACACCCGGTACAGCGCCAGCTGGGTTTCCAGGCCGAGCGCGAACTGCTCGCCCAGGTCCCGGGCGATCCGGCACAGCACGTAGGGCCCGAACGGCAGGTCTTCGACGTCGAACTCCGGGCCGGCCGCCAGTACCGCGAATCGCTGGCCGAGCAGCTGCAGGGCACTGGCCGAGCGCAGCGCCTCGCGACGGGTGATGTCGCCCAGCACGATGTCGCGGTCGATATCGGTATCGGTAACCAGGGTGAGGGTGCTGGCCGACACCACCGCAGTCGCCGCGGCCGGTACATGCCGCACGCGCGGTTCGCGCAGCTGGGTCAGTGCGGTGGCGAGTGCATCAAGGAAGCGCGGTGCGAACTGCGCGTTGACCTCGTGCAGGCGCCGGGTCTGGGCGTAGATGTCGGCCTGGATCTGGCTGTTGCGCGCGCGCTCGGCATCGCGGAACAGCTCGCGCTCCAGTTCAACGATGGTCAGCTTGAGCGGATTGGCCAGGGTCTGTGCGGCCAGCGCATGCAGGCTGGCCAGCAGCCGGCGCACGCGCGGCGGCGCGCTGACGCTGGCGAACCGGGTCATATCGGGCTGGGACGATGAAGGTGCGGACGCAGACATCCGATGTGGGTTCCGGCTCCCCTGAGAGCACAGAATCTAACGTTTTCCCCCTGCCACCGCTAGGAGCAGCGTCGGCACACGCCCGGCAGACAGCGCGAATCAGTCCAGGAAGAGCTCGACCACGTCGTTGGTGAAGCGTCGGCCCAGCTCGGTGGGTTGGGCATGGCCGTCACGCAGGGTCATCCAGCCACGGGCCATGGCCGCGTCCATCGCGCCGGCGATCTGCGCCCGGTCCAGCCCGGTGCGCGATTCGAAGTCCTTCAGGCTGAAGCCTTCGTGCAGGCGCAGCAGGTTGAGCATGTACTCGAAAGGCAGGCGCCCGGCACTGATCACATCATCGCCGCCGATGCAGGCCAGCGTGCCGGCGGTGTCCATGAAGGTCTGCGGGTGCTTGTGCTTCCAGCGCCGCAGCACGTGCTGTTCGGCACCGCTGCTGATCTTGCCGTGCGCGCCGGCGCCGATGCCCAGGTAGTCGCCGAAGCGCCAGTAGTTGAGGTTGTGCGCGCTCTGCCGGCCGGGCTTTGCATAGGCGCTGACCTCGTACTGCGCGTAGCCGGCGTCGGCGAGCAGGCGCTGGCAGTGCTCCTGGATGTCCCAGGCCGAGTCTTCGTCGGGAATGCCCTGCGGCGGCCGCGCGAAGAACACCGTATTCGGTTCCAGGGTGAGCTGGTAGTGCGACATGTGCGTGGGCTGCAGCGCGAAGGCCCGCTCCAGGTCGTGCTCAGCCTGGGCCAGGGTCTGCTGCGGCAACGCGTACATCAGGTCGATGTTGAAGTTGTCGTAGCCGGCGTCCTGCGCCAGTTTCACCGCACGTTCGGCTTCGCCGCTGTCGTGGATGCGGCCGAGTCGCTTCAGCGCGTCGTCGTTGAAGGTCTGGATGCCGAAGCTGATCCGGTTCACCCCGGCGGCGCGGTAACGGTCGAAGCGGCCGTGCTCGGCGGTACCCGGGTTGGTTTCCAGGGTCACTTCCAGATTCGGCGCAAAGCGCAACCGGGCCGCAGCCGCCTGCAGGAAGCGGTCGATCGCCTCGGGCGGGAACAGGCTGGGCGTGCCGCCGCCGAAGAACACACTGCTCACCACCCGGCCCCAGACCAGCGGCAGGTCCTGGTCGAGGTCGCGGATCAAGGCATCGATGTACGCCTCGAACGGCAGTTCGCCCTTGGCCGCATGCGAGTTGAAATCGCAGTACGGGCATTTGCGCACGCACCAGGGCAGGTGCACGTACAGCGCCAGCGGCGGTGGAACCAACCGGGGCGCGTGGTCATCCGTGCAGGACTCGCCGGGCAGGTGGGAGCAGTGGTCGTGTGTCTGGGCCATGGTATTCATCGGTAGTGCCGGCCGCTGGCCGGCTTCCCTGGGACGCTCAGAAGGCACATCACTGCCAGCCGGCGAGCTTTTGCTTGAGCAGTTGCAGGGCGATGGCGCGGTGGCTGATGGCGTTCTTCTGCGCCGGTTCCATCTCGGCCGCGGTCAGGCCGCGTGCCGGGTCCAGGAACAGCGGGTTGTAGCCGAAGCCATGGCTGCCACGCAGCTCATCCAGGATCACGCCTTCCCAGCTGCCTTCGCAGATCAGCGGCTGCGGGTCGTTGGCGTGGCGCAGCAGCACGATCACCGCATAGAAGCGCGCGCTGCGGCGTTCGGCCGGCACCTCGCGCAGTGCTTCGAGCAGCTTGGCATTGTTGGCGGCATCGTTGGTCGGGCTGCCGGCATAGCGCGCGCTGTACAGGCCGGGCGCGCCGTCAAGCGCGTCCACGATCAGGCCCGAATCGTCGGCCAGTGCTGGCAGGCCGGTGACGGCGCAGGCATGACGGGCCTTGATCAAGGCGTTTTCGACGAAGGTCAGGCCGGTTTCCGGCACGTCGCTGACGCCCAGTTCGCCCTGCGCCACGATCTGCAACGGCAGCTCGCCGAGCATGGCCTGCAGTTCTTTCAGCTTGCCGGCGTTGCCGCTGGCCAGTACCAGTTTCATGGCTTGGGCTCCAACAGGTCCCACGTGTTGCCGTACAGGTCGCGGAACACCGCCACCGTGGCATAGACCTCTTCGCGCGGGGTTTCGAGGAATTCCACGCCTTGGGCGGTCATCGCGGCATGGTCGCGCCAGAAATCGTCGGTATGCAGGAAGAACCCGACCCGGCCACCGGTCTGGTTGCCGATCCGCGCACGCTGTTCGTCATTGCTGGCACGCGCCAGCAGCAGCGCCGCTGCGCTGCCATCGGCCGGGCCAACCACCACCCAGCGCTTGCTGCCCTGGTCGATGTCATCGATCAGGGTGAAGCCGAGCTTGCCGGTGTACCAGGCGATCGCCTCGTCGTACTCGGCCACCACCAGGGTGGTCAGGGCGATGCGGCGGTTCATGCCGAGGCCAGTGCCGCCTGCTGCGCGGCGAACAGGTCCTGGATGCCCTTCTCGGCCAGTGCTAGCAGCGCATCCAGCTCATCGCGACGGAACGCGTGGCCTTCGGCGGTGCCCTGCAGTTCGATGAAGCCACCGCCATCGTTCATGACCACGTTCATGTCGGTGTCGCAGTCGCTGTCTTCGGCGTAATCCAGGTCCAGCACCGGGGTGCCACGGTAGATGCCGACCGAGACGGCGGCCACGGCGCCGAAGATCGGGTTGCGCTTGATGTCGCCGCGCTTGAGCAGGAAGTTCACCGCGTCCACCAGGGCCACGTAGGCGCCGGTGATGGCGGCGGTGCGGGTGCCGCCATCGGCCTGCAGTACGTCGCAGTCCAGGGTGATGGTGCGCTCGCCGAGCGCGCCGCGGTCCACGCAGGCGCGCAGGGTGCGGCCGATCAGGCGCTGGATCTCCAGGGTGCGGCCGCCCTGCTTGCCACGGGCCGCTTCGCGGTCGTTGCGGGTGTGGGTGGAGCGCGGCAGCATGCCGTATTCGGCCGTTACCCAGCCTTCGCCCTTGCCACGCAGGAAGCCCGGCACGCGGTTTTCCACGCTGGCCGTGCACAGCACGCGGGTTTCACCGAAGCTGACCAGGACCGAGCCCTCGGCATGGCGGGTGAAGGCGCGCTCGATGCGCACTTCGCGCAGCTGGTCGGCCTGGCGGCCACTGGGACGGGGATCGGACATGCTTGGCTTCCGGTAAGGCGGGGGATGCAGGACCGCGCCCGGACCGGTAACCGGCAGGCGAGGAGGCTCCAAAGGAACCTCTAGGGTACCATTTGCACTTTGAGAGCACCGGAAACCCGCATGATTCGAAGCATGACCGCCTATGCCGGCGGCGAGCGCGCCACCCGCTGGGGCACGCTGGCCTGTGAGCTGCGCTCGGTCAACCACCGGTTCCTGGAGGTCGGCGTACGCCTGCCCGAGGAACTGCGTGCGCTGGAGCCGCAGCTGCGCGAACGTGTGGCTGGCCGCTGCAGCCGCGGCAAGATCGATCTGATCATGCGTCTGCGCGCCCCGGAGGTCACCGGTGCGCTGGTGGTCAACGATGCGCTGCTGGGCCAGCTGGGCGAACTGGCCACGCGCCTGTCGGCTGGTTTCCCCGCGCTACAGGTCAGCTTCACCGACCTGCTGCAGATTCCCGGGGTGATGCAGGGCGAGGCGGTCGACGCGGCCGCACTGCACGCCGAGGCGCTGGCGCTGCTGGATGAAAGCCTGGACGGGTTCGTGGCGGCGCGCGAGCGCGAAGGCGACAAGCTGGCCACGGCAATCCAGGAACGGGTCGACGGGGTGGAGCGCATCGCCGCGGAGGTCACCACGCTGATTCCGCAGATCCGTGAAGGCCAGCGCACCAAGCTGTCCGCGCGCCTGGCCGACCTGCCGCATCCGGTCGATCCCGGCCGTGCCGAGCAGGAACTGGTGATGTGGCTGCAGAAGCTCGACGTGGATGAAGAACTGGACCGCCTGCGCAGCCACATCGTGGAGATCCGCCGGGTGTTCACCCAGCGCGAGCCGGTTGGCCGCCGCCTGGACTTCCTGCTGCAGGAGTTCAACCGCGAGGCCAACACGCTGGGCTCCAAGTCGGTGGACAGCCGCACCTCCAATGCCGCCGTCGAGCTGAAGGTGCTGATCGACCAGATCCGCGAACAGGTGCAGAACATCGAATGAGCAGCCAGCCCACGCCGACCGGTGCGCCTGCGCGCGGCACCCTGTACATCGTGGCCGCCCCGTCCGGGGCCGGCAAAAGCAGCATCGTCAATGCCACCCTGGCACGCGACCCGCAGATTGCGCTGTCGATCTCGTTCACCTCGCGCGCCACGCGCCCGGGTGAGGTCAACGGCGAGCACTACCACTTCGTCAGCGCCGAGGAATTCGAGCGCATGATCGCCGCCGGCGACTTCTTCGAACATGCCTGGGTGCATGGCGACTGGAAGGGCACCGCCCGGCAGTCGGTGGAGCCGCAGCTGGCCGCCGGCCAGGACGTGCTGCTGGAGATCGACTGGCAGGGCGCCCAGCAGGTGCGCCAGCTGGTGCCGGGCACGGTTACCGTGTTCATCCTGCCGCCGTCCAGGCAGGCGCTGCAGGACCGCATGCGCAAGCGCGGGCAGGACAGCGAGGCGGTGATCACCCAGCGGCTGTCGGCCGCGCGCGAGGAAATGCTGCATTTCAACGACTTCGACTACGTCATCGTCAATGAAGTGTTCGAGACCGCCGTGGACGAGCTGTGCGCCATCTTCACGGCCAGCCGCCTGCGCCGGGAGGCCCAGAAGGTCCGCCACGCGGGCCTGATCCAGGCCCTGCTGACGCAGGAAACGGCCACAACTGACTGATTCTCAAAGGGCTGCTAACCGGTTGGCTTGATTTTGTCCAGCCCCCGCCGGTACAATCCGTCCCCTTTCCCTCATTCGATTGAGCAGCCGTCACTGGTTGCCGGGAGCCCGCATGGCCCGCATCACCGTAGAAGATTGTCTGGAAGTCGTGAACAACCGTTTCGAACTGGTCATGATGGCGTCCAAGCGCGCCCGTCAGCTGGCCAATGGCGTCCAGGCCACCCTGGACAACAGCGAAACCGAAGACAAGCCGACCGTGCTGGCGCTGCGCGAAATTGCCGCCCGCAAGATCGACAACGCCCTGATCGATGAAGTCGAGAAGGCCGAGCGCGAGCGTGCCGAGCGTGAAGCACTGGAATGGGCCGCTGCCGAAGTCGTCGCCGACGAAGACATGTCCAAGAACGACGACTGATCGCCCCGCGCGAACCGGTTGTTGTTGTGCGAACAGCCCGCCCTTGGCGGGCTGTTCCGTATTCAGGGGTTTGCCGTTATCCCGCTGCTGGAATAGTCTTCCAGCCATGAACCCAGGCCCCACTGCCAAGGTCGCCTCGCCCCCCGGCGCGGCCGTACCCGACTATGTCCTCCAGCTCGAACGCGCGGCGCATTACCTGCCGCCCGAGCAGCTGCCGTTGCTGCGCCGTGCCTGGGAAGTCGGTGCCTCCGCGCATGCCGGGCAGACCCGCAAGTCGGGCGAGCCCTACATCACCCACCCGGTGGCGGTGGCGCAGGTGCTGGCCGAACTGGGCCTGGACGTGGAGGCGCTGATCGCCGCGATCCTGCACGACACCATCGAAGATACCCCGCTGACCCGCGAAGAACTGGCGGCCGAGTTCGGCGAAGCCGTGGCCGAGCTGGTCGATGGCGTCACCAAGCTGGACAAGCTGAAGTTCCGCGACCGCCAGGAAGCGGCCGCCGAAAGCTTCCGCAAGATGCTGCTGGCGATGTCGCGCGACCTGCGCGTGATCATGATCAAGCTGGCCGACCGCCTGCACAACATGCGCACGCTGGGTGCACAGAGCCGCGAAGCGCGCGGCCGCATCGCCCGCGAAACGCTGGAGATCTACGCCCCGATCGCGCAGCGGCTGGGCATGAGCCTGGTCAAGAGCGAGCTGCAGAACCTGGGCTTCAAGGCGCTGTATCCGTGGCGCCACGCGATCCTGGAAAAACACATCCGCAGCCAGCCGGTGGTGCGCCGCGAGGCGATGGCGCAGGTGGAAGTGCAGTTGAGCCAGCGCCTGGCCAAGGAAGGGCTGGAGCACCGCCTGGTCAGCCGCATCAAGACCCCGTGGAGCATCTACAACAAGATGCACGACGAGAACAAATCCTTCGACCAGGTGATGGATGTGTTCGGCTTCCGCCTGGTCGTGCGCAACGTGCCCAGCGCCTACCACGCGCTCGGCGCGGTGCATGCCACGTTCAAGCCGCTGGACGGGCGCTTCCGCGATTTCATCGCGATCCCCAAGGCCAACGGCTACCAGTCGCTGCACACCGTGCTGTTCGGCCCGTACGGCTCGCCGATCGAAGTGCAGATCCGCACCGAAGAGATGGACCTGATCGCCGAACGCGGCGTGGCCGCGCACTGGACCTACAAGTTCGGTGGCGACACGCCCAACAGCGCGCAGAGCCGCGCGCATGCCTGGATCGTGGAGCTGATCGATTCCCAGCGCGCCGCTGGCTCCTCGCTGGAGTTCCTGGACAACGTCAAGGTCGACCTGTTCCCGGACGAGGTGTACCTGTTCACCCCGAAGGGCAAGATCCTGGCCCTGCCGCGCAATTCCACCGCGCTGGATTTCGCCTACGCCGTGCACACCGACGTGGGCAACATGGCGGTGGCCTCGCGCGTGGACAAGAAGCTGGTGCCGCTGCGCACCAAGCTGGTCAGCGGGCAGACCGTGGAAGTGATCACCGCGCGTTCGGCCACGCCCAAGCCGCAGTGGCTGGAATTCGTGGTGAGCTCCAAGGCGCGTACCGCGATCCGTCACCAGCTCAAGCAGCTCGAACACGAAGACGCCGTGCAGCTGGGCCACCGCATGCTCGACCGTGCGCTGGAAGCCATGGACAGCTCGCTGGAGCGGCTGCCGAAGGGTCGCCTGGATGCCTTCCTGGCCGAACACCGCTACCCGCGCTTGGAGGCCTTGCTGGCCGAAGTGGCGCTGGGCAACTGGATGCCCAACCAGGCCGCACAGGCGCTGATGGCCTATGCCGAGCTGCGCGGAGGCGCGCATTCCAAGCATTCGCAGGAGAAGATCCTGATCAATGGCAGCGAACGCGGCGTGGTCACTTTCGCCAACTGCTGCCAGCCGATTCCCGGCGACGACATCATGGGCTACCACACCGCCGGCAAGGGCATCGTGGTGCACCGCCTGGACTGCCCGAACCTGGCCGAGCTGCGCAAGTCGCCCGAGCGCTGGGTGCCGATCGGCTGGGACACCACCGTCTCCGGCGACTACGACACCGCGCTGGTGGTGGAAGTGGAGAACGGCACCGGCGTGCTGGCCCAGCTGGCCGCGGCGATCGCCCAGAGCCATTCCAACATCGAGCGCGTGGACTACCTCGACCGCGACTTCAACGCGGCGGTGCTGGCTTTCAATATCCAGGTCCGCGACCGCAACCATCTGGCCGAAGTGATGCGCCGGCTGCGGCGTTTGTCGGTGGTGCAGTCGGTCCGCCGGCAATAGCGCCGTCCGTGGGCTGGCGCCATCGCGCATGCGATGCGCCTCCCCCGTTACAATCACGCTCCCCCTTTGAACCCGTGGAGCTCCCATGTCCCGCCAGATCATCACCAGCGCCAAGGCCCCGGCCGCCATCGGCCCGTATTCGCAGGCCGTGCGCGCCGGCAATACCGTGTATTTCTCCGGCCAGATCCCGCTGGACCCGGCCACCGGTGACATCGTCGGTGTCGGCGACGTGGAAGCCCAGGCCCGTCGCGCCTTCGACAACCTCAAGGCCGTGGCTGAAGAAGCCGGTGGCTCGCTGGACCAGATCGTCCGCCTGGGCCTGTACCTGACCGACCTGGCCGAGTTCGCCAAGGTCAACGCGGTCATGCAGGACTACTTCAAGGCGCCGTACCCGGCCCGCTCCACCATCGAAGTATCCGGCCTGCCCAAGGGCGCCAACTTCGAAGTCGATGCGGTGATGGTGCTCGACCAGGCCTGACGTGGCACGGTCACGGGCTCCTGCACCGGCGCTGGCCGCGGCCGGGGAAGCATCGCTGTCGATGCTTCCCGGGATCGGCCCGGCGGTGGCCGCCAAGCTGGTCGCCCGTGGCCTGACCTGCCTGCAGGACCTGTGGCTGCACCTGCCACTGCGCTATGAAGACCGCACCCGGCTGACCACCATCGCCCAACTGCAGCCCGGCGTGGCCGCGCAGGTGGAAGGGCGGGTCAGTGCGGTCGAGCGCGGTTTCCGCTACCGGCCGGTGCTCAAGGTCGCGATCGAAGACGATTCCTACGGCACGTTGGTGCTGCGCTTTTTCCATTTCCGTTCGCAGCAGGTCGCGCAGTTCGCCGTCGGCGCACGCATCCGCTGCTATGGCACGGCCAAGCCCGGCCACAACGGGCTGGAAATCGTCCACCCCAGCTACCGGGTGATGGGCGGCCAGGATGATGACGAACTCGGCGACAGCCTCGACCCGGTCTACCCGGCGGTCGAAGGTGTTGGCCCGGCCACGATGCGCAAGTTCATCGGTCTGGCGCTGGACCGCCTGCCGGAAGAATCCACGCTGGAACTGCTGCCGCCGGACTGGTTGGCCGGGCTGGGCCTGCCCTCGCTGCGCAGTGCGCTGCTGACCGTGCACCGGCCGCCACCGAACGCCGACCTGGGCGCGCTGGCAGCAGGCAGGCATCCCGCGCAACGGCGTCTGGCCATCGAAGAACTGCTGGCCCACCACCTCAGCCTGCGCCGCCAGCGCATGGCCTTGCAGGCGCATCACGCGCCGTCGTTGCGCGGCCCGGGTGTGCTGGTCAAGCAGCTGCGCGACAGCCTGCCGTTCAGTCTGACCGGCGCGCAGGCACGCGTGTTCGAGCAGATCCGCAAGGACCTGGTCAAAGCCCATCCGATGCTGCGGCTGGTGCAGGGCGATGTCGGGTCGGGCAAGACCGTGGTGGCCGCGTTGGCGGCGATGCTGGCAGTGGAGCGGGGCAAGCAGGTCGCGCTGGCCGCCCCCACCGAGCTGCTGGCCGAGCAGCATTTGAACAACCTGCGCGCCTGGCTGGAACCGCTGGGCGTGCGCACCGCGTGGTTGGCGGGCAAGGTCACCGGCAAGGCGCGCACCAAGGTGTTGGCCGAGGTGGCCTCGGGCGAAGCGCAGGTGGTGGTCGGCACGCACGCGTTGATGCAGGACAGCGTGGTGTTCCAGGACCTGGCCCTGGCCATCGTCGATGAGCAGCACCGCTTCGGCGTGCACCAGCGGTTGGCGCTGCGCGACAAGGGCGCGGCCGGGCGCAGCGTGCCGCACCAGCTGGTGATGACCGCCACGCCGATTCCGCGCACGCTGGCGATGTCCGAATACGCCGACCTGGATGTCTCGGCCATCGATGAGCTGCCGCCCGGACGCACCCCGGTGCAGACCGTGGCGCTCAACAACGACCGCCGCCCGGAACTGATCGAGCGGATCGCGCTGGCCTGCCGCGAAGGGCGGCAGGTGTACTGGGTGTGCACGCTGATCGAGGAGAGTGAAGAGCTCGATGCCACACCCGCACAGGCCACGTTCGAATCGCTGCAGGCGTTGTTGCCGGGCGTGCGCGTGGGGCTGGTGCATGGGCGGCTGAAGGCCAGCGAGAAGCTGGCCGCGATGGTGGCGTTCAAGGCGGGCCAGATCGACCTGCTGGTGGCCACCACGGTGATCGAAGTCGGCGTGGACGTGCCCAACGCATCGTTGATGATCATCGAGAACGCCGAGCGCCTCGGCCTGGCCCAGCTGCACCAGTTGCGCGGGCGGGTAGGGCGCGGCTCGGCGGTCTCGCGCTGTGTGCTGCTGTATCAGGCACCGCTGTCGAACATGGCGCGCGAGCGGTTGGAAACCATGCGACAGACCAACGACGGTTTCCTGATCGCCGAGAAGGACCTGGAGCTGCGTGGTCCCGGCGAACTGCTGGGCACCCGCCAGACCGGCCTGGCCGCCTTCCGCATGGCCGACCTGGCCCGCGACGCCGACCTGCTGCCCGGCGTGCACGCGCTGGCCGAGCGCCTGCTCGCCGAAGCACCGGAGGTGGCCGACAAGGTGGTGCGGCGCTGGATCGGTACGGCCGTGCGCTACGCGGCGGCGTAGCGGCCCCTCCGGTCGCAGTCGGACCAGCCGAAGCAGCGCTCTTCCACAGGGCCCCGGACACCCGCATCGCCCCGCCTTGTATTTGTCATGTCAGGGTGCGAAAGTCCCTTGCCGATTATCAAGACGGCAAAGATGACCAAGAAGATTCCGCTGCTGATCGACACCGATCCGGGTGTCGACGACGCCCTGGCCCTGTTGATGGCCTTCGCCGATGCACGCCACGACATCGTCGGGCTGACCATCGCCGCCGGCAATGTCGGCCTGGACCACACGGTCCGCAATGCACTCAAGCTGTGTGAAGTGGCTGGCCGTGAAGACGTGCCGGTGTTCGCCGGCACCGCCGATCCGCTGCTGCACCCCTCGGTCGATGCCGCGCATGTGCATGGCGCCGATGGCTTTGGCGATGTGAACCTGCCGGCCGCCAAGCGCCAGGCCGAAGCCGAACATGCTGCTTTGGCGATCCTGCGCCTGTCACACGAATACGCCGGCGAGCTGTTCCTGGTCGCGCTCGGTCCGCTGACCAACCTGGCCCTGGCGCTGAAACTGGACCCGACCCTGCCGCAGCGCGTAAAGCGCTTCCTGGTGATGGGCGGGGCAGTGACCTGCCACGGCAACATCACCCCGGCGGCCGAGTTCAACATCGCCTTCGACCCGGAAGCGGCGCACGTGGTGTTCACCGGCTTCCCGCAGATCGAAGTGGCCGACTGGGAAGCCACCGTCGCCCACGGCCTGCTGCACAAGGATGTCGAGCAGTGGCTGGCCGCCGATACCGACAAGGCCCGCTTCTACGAGCTGATCTCGCGCCAGACCCGCCTGTGGTCCGAAGACAGCCGCGGTGACCGCTGGTTCGCCGCCGATGCCCTGGCCATGGCCTGGGCGCTGCAGCCGGAAGGCGCGCTGCGGGTCGAATCGCGTCCGCTGAACGTGGAACTTTCCGGCGTCCACAGCCGGGGTGCTACCATTGTCGACTGGAACCGCCAGACCGGGCAGCCGGATAACACCCAGCTGCTGATGGCCTACGACCAAGGGCGCTTTGAAGCCCAGGTCCGGGCCGCCCTTGGCGTCCTCTGAGGGGCGCCCCCGGCGGCCCATTCGCACGGCTGATGGTCCCGGCTTGCCCTTGGCGGCATCCGGGGCTATAATGCCGCTCTTGACCACCAGCCCTTATTACGGTGCGCGCCCATGAAGGCCGATATTCATCCTGCTTACCGCGACGTGGTTTTCCACGACGTTACCTCTGATTTCAAGATCCTGACCCGTTCGACCATGTCCACCAAGGACACGGTCAAGTGGGAAGACGGCAACGAGTACCCGCTCGTGAAGGTTGAAATCTCCTCGGCTTCGCACCCGTTCTACACGGGCAAGCACAAGGTGATCGACACCAGCGGCCGTATCGACAAGTTCCAGAAGCGTTTCGGCAAGCCGGCACCGACCGCAGCCTGATTCGTCGATGCAGTTGCACGAAAACAACGGTCGCCCAGGCGGCCGTTGTTTTTTTGTGTCTGCCTGTCTGTCTGAACGAACGCCTGCCGCCGGAATGAGGGCGGCGGAACGGTGTGTGTCCGCCATGGACAGCCGCCCTCTCATGCCGGCCGGGCCTGGGTTCTACGACTTCCGTCCTAGGGCGGCAGAAATGTTGCTGTGCGATAATGGCGGGATCCACGATAACGATCGTGGACTTCATTCACGTGCCTGACCCATGCGCTTGGGCGGGCGCCTTCCCCTGAGGAGCGCACACAGTGTCCGATCTTGATCAGGTCACGCTCAACGCCGGCGACACGTCGGTTGTTCTGCCTGTCATCAAACCCACGCTCGGCAACGATTGCGTCGATATCGCGAAGCTGACCAAGGAAACCGGTCTCTTCACCTACGACTCCGGTTTCACCGCCACCGCCAGCTGCAAGTCGGCCATCACCTATATCGACGGTGACAAGGGCGTGCTGCTGTATCGCGGTTACCCCATCGAGCAGCTGTCGGAAAAGTCCAGCTACGTCGAAGTGGCTTACCTGCTGATCAACGGCGAGCGTCCGAGCGCCGAGCAGTTGAAGGCCTTCACCGATGAGCTGGCTGCCGAAGCCAATGTCGATGCGTCGATCAACACCCTGATCGCCAGCTTCGCCGCCGATGCCCATCCGATGGCCATCCTCGCTGCCGCCATCGCGCAGCTGTCGGGCATCTACCACGCTTCGCTGGACCTGTCCGACGCCGAACAGCGCCGCCAGGCCGCCGTGCGCCTGATCGCCAAGGTGCCGACCCTGTCGGCGCTGATCTACCGCCACGGCAAGGGCCTGCCGGCCAACACGCCGGACACCTCGCTGGACTACGTCAGCCGCTTCCTGAAGCAGACCTTCGAATCGGCCGATGGCCAGTACGAACTGAACCAGGACGTGGTCAAGGCGCTGGATCTGCTGTTCATCCTGCACGCCGATCACGAGCAGAACGCCTCGACCTCGACCGTGCGCCTGGTCGGTTCGACCGGTGCCAACCCGTATGCGTCGGTCGCCGCTGGCGTCACCGCGCTGTGGGGTCCGGCCCACGGCGGTGCCAACGAAGCCGTGCTGAAGATGCTGGAAGAGATCGGTTCGGCCGACAACGTCGAGTCCGCCGTGCTCAAGGCCAAGGACAAGACCTCCGGTTTCCGTCTGATGGGCTTCGGCCACCGCGTGTACAAGAACTTCGATCCGCGCGCCAAGGTCATCGGTGAGATGACCGGCAAGGTGCTCAAGCAGCTGGGCGTGCAGGATCCGCTGCTGGACGTGGCCGTGAAGCTGGAACAGGCCGCGCTGCAGGACGAGTACTTCGTCGCGCGCAAGCTGTACCCGAACGTCGATTTCTACAGCGGCATCATCTACAAGGCGCTGCAGATCCCGACCGAGATGTTCACCGTCATGTTCGCGCTGGGCCGTACTTCCGGCTGGGTTGCGCATTGGCTGGAGCAGCAGGTGGATCCGGAAATGAAGATCGGCCGTCCGCGCCAGGTCTACACCGGTCACGACGTGCGCGACTACCAGGGCTGATCGCTTCGGCGCGTGTGTGAAAAAAGCGCCCCGCATTGCGGGGCGTTTTTTTTTGGTTCTTCTCCATCTGGGGTACGCCACTGCGTATTTTTTCCTTGGCAGGCCTCGCGGTGCAGAGTGCTGTGGCGCGGGCCCCGATGCCCTTGCGGGCGAATGTCCCCCGGCGCCGGCCTGTGGCCGTCACCCCCTCCTTTACTTCGCCCGCAAGGGCATCGGGACCCACGTACCAAGTACACGGGCGCCTCTTTGCTGGCGCTCGGTTTTACAAATGCGTTCCGAAGCCTTGCCACCCACCAAGGGGGCCCCAACGCTCGCCTCACACCTAGAACGAAGACAGCAGTGCTCTTGAAGGCCACACCACCCGACCAGGCTGATTGAGGCGCCCGCTCCAACCGGAGCAGATCTTTTTTCTGGCGGAAGGCGAATGCTGCTTTAGGAATTCTCGCGACAATCGGTTAGTGCGAGCGCAATCGCAAATCCAACCGAAGCCTCTGTTTTTTAGGAATGCTTGAATGGGTAAATCACATCGTCGTGACTAACCTGACTGGGCTGCCGATGACCGCCACGCCGGCATCGGCAGTGCTTCCTGCGGAAGCATTCTTCCAAATAAAAGAGAGAGAGTCCCATGTCCATCTTCAAGAAGGCCGCGCTCGCTGCAGCGCTGGCCGCTGCTTCGCTGTCCGTGCACGCTGCTGAAACCCAGATCACCGTCTGGGCCGATGTTGATCCGACCCTGGCCCTGCTGCGCGACGATGGCAGTGCGCTGCCGGATGCGATCAAGCTGGTCCACAACCCGCTCAGTGGCCTTGTGCCCTCGATTCAGATGGTGCGCATCTTCTCCAACGATACCGACAAGGACGTGGAAGTGCGTCTCGGTCATGCGCCGACGCTGATCAGCCAGAGCCCGGGGGCTACCCCCGTGCCGATGTCGGTCAGTCTGAATCGGCGTGCGCTGACCACGGCGACCACGGATTTCCTGGCTGCCGATCTGTTTGACGGTGCACTGCCGGGGGCCTCGATCAGCATGCCGTTGACCATCGCCCAGGTCGGTTCCAGCCCGATCGCTGCGAACGGCCGCTATGAAGGCATCGTGCACATCGTGATGCAGCAGAAGACCGCCAGCCCGTAATACCTCCCGCGCCGGCCCGTTCCCCGGGCCGGCCGCTTCTGGTTGCAGATCCCCATGACTTTTCCCGCACCCGCCGTCACCCGGCTGGCGGTCGCGCTTGCCTTGTCGTTGGCCACACCGCTGGTCGCGGCGCGCGGCGTACCGCCCGGCTTCGAGGACCTGGTTGAAGGCCAGACCGAGCAGCTCGAGGTTCGCCTGTTCGGCCGATCGGCCGGGCCGCTGCCCGTGCGCGTCACGCTTGAGTACGTGCAGGTCGAAGCGCCTGCCGAAGCCTTGCAGGCCCTGCAGCTTTCGCCGGAAGCACAGGCGGCGCTGCTGCCTGCGCTGTCCCAACCCCTGCCGCGCAACAGCCACCTGGCCTGCCGCTATGGCAATGCCAGTGCCGGCTGCGGCTATCTTGCTCCCCCGGAGGATCCCAACGCCGTGCGCGCACTCTATGACGAAGGCGAGGGCGCGGTGCGCCTGTTCGTCGCCCGCCAGTGGATTCCCGGCGAGCCCGCCGCCGAGCGCTACCGCAAGGTCAGCAGCACGGCCGAGAACGCCTTCCTGCATCAGCAGACCGTCAACCTCAGTGGCGGACGCCACTACCAGGCCCTGGCCGCACAGGGCGCCGGCGCGTTGGGCGCCTTCCAGCACGGCCATCTCGCGGCCGGCTGGAACTTCACCCACCAGCGCTACCGCAGCGGCGGCAGCCGCAATGATTTCCAGCTCGACAACGCCTATTACCGGCATGACCTGGGCCAGCAGCACTACCTGCAGGCCGGGCGCATGGACCGCCGCAATCTGTCCAGCCCGCAGGGCGGCACCTTCAGCTTCAGCATGTTGCCGATGGACCGCTTCCAAGGCCTGCGTGTGGGCACCACGCAGGCCTACGTGGACACCGACGCAGCCGTGCAGGCCACGCCCCTGACGGTGCTGCTGGCGCGCGATGCGCGCGTGGATGCGTTCGACGGCGAGCGCCTGCTGCAGACCTTCTACCTGCAGGCCGGCATCAACCAGCTGGACAGCCGCAGCTTCCCGATGGGCAACTACACCGTCTCCCTGCGCATCTATGAAGATGGCGTGCTGGTGCGCAGCGAGGACGCGCCCTTCGACAAGGGCGGCGACTGGGCCGACAGCAGCGTGCAATGGTTCCTGCAGGGAGGGCGCCGCAGCGAGCGCCGCAGCGACCGCTTCGATGGCGAGATGGCGGCCATGGCCGGGCTGCGTGTGCCGATGGGCCGCAATGTGACGATGACCGGCGGTGTCGCCGACCTGGGCGGTTTCAGCTACGGCGAGCTGCGCATGGACCTGCGCCGCGTATTCGCCACGCAGGAGATCCGCGCGAGTTTCAGCAGCCTGCACGGCAGCGATGGCAGCCGCGGCGAGCAACACCAGCTGTCCTATCGCCGCCACGCCGCCTGGAACCTGTACCAGCAGCGCATGCGCGGCAAGGCCTGCCAGTTCGAGGACGACACGCGCGACCGTTTGGGCTGTGTGGATTCGCTCAGCGCCTCGATGGCGCTGCCGCTGGCCGGGGGCAGTGCCTACCTGGGCTACACGCGCCGCCAGACCTGGCGCGCGGGCAGTGCACTGCCGGAGGATCGCGATGACCCGCTGCAGGGCCTGGCGCCGCTGTTGCCGCCGTGGCTGCCAGCCCCCACCCGCGAGCCGCAGCTCAGCCGCACGCTGCAGGCCAGCTACAGCCGCCAGCAGCGCTGGCAGGGGTTCAGCCTGTCCACGCGGGTGGGCGTGTGGCAGCAGCACACCGATGGCAGCCTGCGCAACGCACGCGATCGCGGCATCTACTTCAATCTCAGTGTGACCCGGCTGCAGCGTGGGGATCAGGGCAATGCGCAGCGCCGCTACGCACTTGATTTCCGTCAGCCCGAGCACCAGCGCCCGGAGGTCAACTACAGCGTCGGCCAGACCGTGCGCCAGGAGTACGAAGACCAGTACCGGGAGATGTCGGCCGAACTGCGCGCCAGCAACAGCGATCGCTACAGCGCGTCACTGAGTGCGCAGCTGCAGAACGGCATCGGCCACACCGGCGCCAGCGTGTCGCGGTACCAGCAGCGCGGCCGCAGTGAAATGGCCTACAGCGCCACGCACAGCTCCGGCCTGGCGCTGGGTGCGCGCGGCTTCTACTGGGGCGGTGGCATGGGCGCCGATGCCGGCCTGGCCGTGCAAGTGGACGATACCGACGATATGGACCTGACCGGGGTGGCCGCCGAACTGCAGGTGGGCGGCCTGCGTCGCCAGCGGCTGCGGCTGGGCGAGCGCCGCCTGCTGCCGTTGCCGGCCTACCAGCTGCACCGCGCCGAAGTGCAGGACGCCAGTGCGCTGGACAGCATCGCCTCGGTGCGGGTGACCGGCGTGGGTGGTTCACGGCCGCTGTTCCTGTCACCAGGACGGCTGGTGCGCATGCCGGTGCCGATCGAGGTGACCTACACCTTCATCGGCAACGCACACGACATCGCTGGCGTGCCCCTGAGCGGCGCCCGCATCCTCAATGCACCGGTGCCGGGTACCGGCGCCAACGGCGGCTTCGTTGCCGACTTCCCGCGCCGCGAGACCACGCTCTATCTGCTGCAGGGCGAACGCCTGCTGCACTGCCCGCTGCAGGTGCGCGAACGCCGCAGTGTGGTGCTGCTGGTGGGTGCGGTGCGCTGTGAGCCGTTGGCGGTCGCCCAGTTGCCGGCGGACATCCGCCAGCAGGCACGGGTCACCCGGTTGCTGCAGGAGCAGGCGTTGATCGCCGCCACGCCGCAGACGGCGGCGCTGGGAGGTGGGCAATGAGGTGGCGATCTGTTGCGGCCATGGTGCTGATGTACCTGCTGGCGATGGTGCCGCGGGCGATGGCGCAGCAGCCGCCGGAGACGCACCCGGCGAGTGAGCAGCGCGACATCGTGATGGGGTGGGATCGTTCTTCGATGCCGGGGGATATCGAGCTGTGGGCGCCCAGGACCCTCCTGGGCTACGAAGGCGCAAACACGCTCGGCTATGGCCAGTTGTTTCTCACTTGCAACTCGAGTTCAGACTCGGCGACAGGGCGCTGTCCTGTTGAGGATACACAGGACGACGCCGCTGGCGTGGGCAGTCTCATCCCTGTTCGTTTTACCGAACGGCGAAGCGGGATGGTCATGGATCTTGCCTTCTCGGCCGACCTCCTTCGGGCAGACGCGACGCAGGCATGCAACTTCGACTATTGGACCAAACAGATCAGGCCGATCTCTTCGTCGGCAGGAGCGGTGTGCAGTTTCCAGAAGCCTGCAGGTACAGGTGCAGGCATGCGAATCCATACAAGAGAACTCAGCCAGCTGGTTGCTGGACGATGGACCGCGACGCTTGCACTGTCACTGAAACGCCCGACAGCGCAGGCGCTTGCCAACTACACCTTTACGTTCGACTTCACCATCACCGACTTCGATGCGGTATCGATCTACCTGCCGGAATTCGAAGAAGCCACGCCGCATTTCGGCTTGAACCTGCGCTACGACCCGATCGGGCAGAGCGTCGGTGGCCGGGCTGTTCTGGACATGTGCCTGTACGACGGCCTGGGCTCGCAGAGCCAGTACCTCGGCGTGACGGTACGCGATACCGGTACGCGGCCGCCCGGTGCCACCGGTTACTCGGCCTGGCACAACGATGGCGGCAGTGATGACACGCAGCGGCTGGATTACACGATCACCCTCGATCACAGCGGCGCCAGGGTACCTCTGCGCAACGGCGTGGAGGAGCAGTTGCTGGGCATCGATACCGCGCGATTGCGGCTGGTGCTGCTGCCGGGCATGTCCCAGCCGGTGTTCTGCGTGCCGACCCCGCTCACCTTCGAAACGCCACGCGTACCCATCTCCAGCAAACGGCCCGGTGGCTACATCGGCGACCTGAAGCTTGAGCTGCGCGTCCCCACTGCCACGCCCTGACGCCCACGGAGATCCCCATGAAAACGCTTGCCTGTTGTCTGTTGCCGCTGTCGTTGCTGTTGGCCCTGCCGGCCCACGCCAATTTGACCGTGCATCCCATGCGCGCCTCGCTCGATGCGAAGAAGGGCACACAGATCCGCGTCTATTCACAATCCACGTTGCCGCAGTACGTGCAGGCCTCGATCCGGCGCATCGTCGATCCGGCCAGTGGCAGCGAGCAGGAGGTCGAGGTCGAGCCCAGCGCAGCGGCCATCGCCATCACGCCGGGCAAGTTTGCCCTGGCCGGCGGCGGCAATCGTCTGATCCGCCTGATCCCCCTGCAGCCGGTGCTGGTGGAGACCGCCTACCGCGTCTACTTCGAAGGGGTACCCGGTCCCGAACAGACCACGGTGGAAGGCCTTGCCGAAGGCGCGCAGGCGCAGGTGGGGGTCAGCCTGGTCTGGGGGGCATTGGTGAACGTGCTGCCGACCGATGGGGTTATCGACATGCGCCTGCACGGCACCACCCTGCACAACACGGGCACGCTGCGATTGGGCATCACCAGTGTGGCCGACTGTACCGCCGCCGGTGCATGCACCGCGCACGACGTCTCGCGCAGCCTTTACCCCGGCGCCGAGCTGACGCTGCCTTTCCAGCCCGCACCCGGCAACAACCTGCAGCTGCGCTATCGCTTGAGCCGTGATGGCTATCGCGAACACGTGCAGAACCTGGTTGCCACCGACTGATCGCATCCCCCAACCCTGCCGGCGACGTCGGCGGGGTTCTTCCCATTCTCGTCGTCAAGGAGTAGTACATGAATCGGATCTACCGTCGTCTCTGGAGTACCGCGCGGCAGTGCTGGGTCGTCGCGAGCGAGCTCAGCGCATCACGCGGCAAGCGTGCCCAAGGGGCTGTCGGCAGCGTGCTTGCCGTCGCGCTGCTGGTGGCTTCACCGATGGCATGGGGCGAGGTACCAGACGCGCCGGAAGATGACATCAGGGCAGACGCGCGGCAGTGGTGGATGCCCGCTGACCCGACGCTGGGAATGCAACCGCTGACGCTTGCCAGCATGGGGCGACGCGAACTCATGTCCACACCGGTTATAGCCAACGTATACACGCAGCTTTCGCTTACTACCGATACCGCTTACCGTGACTCCACTGTCAGCGGCAACCATCTGCTCGTGCTCGGTTCGCGTTCAACGCTGAGCGGCAGTCAGTCGGTCGCCTATGGCAATCTCATCACCAGCCGTGGCGATGACAATACGGCCGTCGGCTTCAATGTGCAGATCACCGGCGGCAGCCACGCCACCGGGATTGGCGCCAAGGCGGTTGCAAACGGAGTAGGCACCACCGCGCTCGGAAACAGCGCCCGTGCGTACACCGAAAACTCCATTGCCGTGGGCAGTGGTTCGCAGACCGCCAGCGGTGGCGGCATCTCCAAGATTGCAATTGGTGGCAATGCCCATGCGGGCACCAGCGGTTGGACGGGCGCGATTGCGCTGGGGGGTGAGACGCGCGCCGAGCATGACGGTATCGCGATCGGCTACCGGGCAAGGGCCTCTTCAAATGGGGCGGTCGCGCTGGGCACTAGCTCGGTGGCAACGGAAGCCAATACCGTGTCGGTGGGAAGCAGTTCCACCAAGCGTCGTATCGTCAATGTGGCCGATGCGCGTCTGTCCAACAGCAGCACGGATGCTGTCACCGGAAAGCAGCTCTACGCCACGAATCAGAATGTGCTCGCCGCCACCAATACCGCAAACGCGGCCAAGTCCGTTGCAGATCAAGCCTTGGCGAATTCGCGTCTGGTAACCCAGACATCGGCGAGCAGTACCATACGTGTCGGCCCTGACAATACCGGTACCGTGCTGGATGTGGCGAACAAGAATGGTGCCAAGCGCCGCATACAGAACATCGCAGATGCGGTGCTGAGTGCGACCAGTACCGATGCGGTAACCGGGCAACAGCTTCACGGCACCAACCAGACCATTGCGGGTGCGGTAACTACAGCCAACGAGGCCAAGGTCGCCGCCGATGCCGCACTGGGCAAGGTCAACATCATCGGTGGGATCGTGGCGGCCAGCACCACCCATAGCAACAGCGTAGTGCTGGGCAGCGGTTCAGTGTCGGCGTCGAACAACTCGATCTCGGTGGGCAACGCCACTACCCAGCGCAAGATCCAGTACCTGGCCGATGGTGCCGTCTCGGCCGGAAGCACCGACGCCATCACCGGCAAACAGCTGCACGCGACCAACCTCGGTGTCGTGGCAGTGGATGCCCGACTAAGTGCCAATGCACTGGCACTGGGCAATGCCGCCGTGGCCGAACAGGGCAGTGTCGGCTACAGCCAGGCGCTGGGCCGCCTGGCCAAGGCCTACAACGGCGGCAGCATCGCGCTCGGCGACGATGCGCGCGCCGGTGTGGATGCGGCCGGGGAAAAGAACGACGCCAACGGCGGTGTTGCCATTGGCAAGGCCGCACGTGGTGGCAACGGGGCGTTTGCCGGTGGTTTGCGTGCCTCCGCCATCGGCAATCGCAGTGTTGCCCTTGGCAATGACTCAAGCGCCGATGGTACCTACGCCACGGCCATGGGCTACAACGCCAAGGCAACGGCCGACAGCGCGCTGGCATTGGGAGATCGTGCCCAGTCCCAGCATGCCGGCGCGGTCGCGCTTGGCAACGGCTCCCGGACGACGGCCAACAATCAGGTGTCGGTGGGCAGCAGCACGCTCAAACGCCGCATCGTCAATCTTGCCGATGGCACCATTGCCGATGGCAGCAATGAGGCCATTACCGGCCATCAGCTGCACGCCACCCATCAGGCTGTCAGCGCCAATGCAGACCAGCTGGTGGCGCATGCCCAGTCGCTGACGGCGCACGATGGACGCATCGGTGCCAACCGTAGTGACATCGATCAGTTGCGCGAGGACGTTGACAACTTCGACCCGGATCTGGAAGGGGTGGTGAAGTTCAATGTAGACCGCACAGTGGTGGACGTGGATGGTGCGCGTATTACTGGTCTCGCGGAGGGGAGCATCAGTTCCGCCTCCAGTACGGATGCGGTGAACGGGGGTCAGCTGTTTGATACAAACCAGCGTGTGTTGAGTCTGGCTGAGCAGAGCAAATTTGTGTCCGTCGGTGCGGGCGGCCCTGGCGTTGGCGCTGCAGCCGGTCTGGGGGCAGTGGCGATCGGTGATTCCGCAACGGCATCTGTCCACAGCGAGGGCGCTGTTGCCGTCGGTAGTTTCGCCTCGGCTGGCGGCATGAATTCCGTGGCACTTGGGCGCGCCGCCGCCGTTCGCGAGCTGGCCGATGATGCGTTCGCGCTGGGGACCCGATCCTTGGTCGAGGCATCCAATGGGCTCGCGTTGGGCGCCGAGAGTACCGTTCGCGCAGCGGCACTTCGGAGTGCGGCGATTGGGAGCGGCTCCGTTGCGGAGGAATCGGAAACGGTGTCGTTCGGCAATGCACTGCTCCGCAGGCGCGTGGTCAATATTGCCCGTGGCCGTGGCGATGCGGATGCCGTGGCCCTCTCCCAGCTCAGGGAGTCCCTCCAGGTTCTGGGCGGCGGCGCGAATCTTGATACGAGCGGCAACGTCGTTGCACCGAGCTATGCGGTCCAGGGCATCACGCATGCCACGGTGGGGGATGCACTGACGGCACTGGATGGCGCGGTGGTCGCGACGGACGAACGCGTGGGAAGCATGGAGATGGAGCTTCGCTCGATCTTCCAGGATGCCCCTTCTGTGCGCTCCGACGGCCTGAGCCAGTGGGCGTTGGCCGGGGCCAATGGCATGGTGCTGACCAATCTCGCCGACGGTCATCTCGCCGCAGGAAGCCGTGACGCAGTGACCGGTAGCCAGCTGTTCGCCGCAAAGCAGGATATTTCCCGCAACCGGGAAGCGCTGGATGCGATGAAGGTGGAGCAGAGTGATAGTGGCCTGGCGCAGCGTGATGCTTGGCACGCCGCTGGCAGTGGCGAGATCGACTACGGCGGTGCTCGGCTCACGGGAGTTGCAGAAGGACGCTTGTCGGCCGATAGCAGTGACGTGGTAAACGGTGCTCAGTTGTTTGCCACCAACGAGAAAATCAATGGTATGGCAGATCAGTCGAAGTACCTCTCCGTGGGAGGCGGCGGATACCAACGGGCGGCAGAAGCGGGCCCCGTTGGTCTGGCAGTGGGGGACGGCGCGGAGGCTTCACTGACGAGTGAGGGGGCTACTGCGGTAGGTGCATATGCAACCGCGCGAGGGAAGAACTCGGTTGCCTTGGGACGTGCCTCTCATGTTCATCTCGATGCGGAGGATGGGTTCGCACTCGGAGGAAGATCGCAGGTTGCAGTGATCGGCGGCGTGGCGCTTGGCGCCGGAAGCGAAGTTCATGCCTCGGCAACGAACAGTGTGGCAGTCGGGTATCAGTCGATAGCCGATGAACGAGATACCGTGTCTTTCGGCAACGACCTGCTGCGCCGGCGCCTCGTGAACGTCGCGCGCGGCACGGACGCAGACGATGCAACTACCGTTGCCCAGCTCAAGGATACCCTCGCCACGCTCGGAGGAGGTGCTGGCATGGATTCGGCTGGCAATGTCGTAGCGTCTGGCTACACCATGCAGGGCGGCCTGCAAAACTCGGTAGGCGATGCGCTGGCCGTGTTGGATGGCGCCGTGGTGGCCACGGGCTCGCGTGTGGGAGCGGTGGAGCAACAGCTAAGCTCCGTGTTTGAGTCCGCCCCTTCAGTGCGCTCTGATGGTGTGAGCCAGTTGATGTTGTCCGGGGCCAATGGCATGGTGCTGACCAATCTCGCCGACGGTCATATCGCAGCAGGAAGCAGTGACGCAGTCACTGGTAGCCAGCTGTTCGCCGCAAAGCAGGATATTTCCCGAAACCGCGAAGCGCTGGATGCGATGAAGGTGGAGCAGAGCGATAGTGGCCTTGCGCAGCGTGATGCTTGGCACGCCGCTGGCAGTGGCGAGATCGACTACGGCGGTGCTCGGCTCACCGGTGTTGCGGACGCGCGTTTGTCAGCCGATAGCAGTGACGTGGTGAGCGGGGGGCAACTTTTTTCTACGAACCAACGGATCGCGGAGATGAAGGTCTCCAGTGAGTATGTGAGTATCGGCTTTGACACGGAGAGCAACCCTGCCCTGGCGGGGATGATGGGGGTCGCCATTGGCGACTCCGCGGAAGCGGCAATTGGCTCGGACGGTGCAACGGCAGTCGGAGCATACGCGAGGGCTAGGGGGCAAGGATCCGTCGCCTTGGGCCGAGGGTCCTTCGTGGATGCATCTGCAACCAGTGGATTCGCGCTGGGTACCGGTTCCAATGTATACGCGCACAATGGCGTTGCATTGGGCAGCTTCAGTCAGGTGGAAAAAGAGGCCGGGAGTTCAGTGGCGTTGGGTGCAGAGTCGGTTGCAACCGAAGCAGGTGTGGTGTCGGTTGGAAACCGGACTTTGCGGCGCCGCCTCGTAAACATCGCTCAAGGAACCGGTGCCAACGACGCCACCACCGTCGCCCAGACGAACGCTACCCTCGCCACCCTCGGCGGCGGCGCCCACATCGACAGCAACGGCGATGTCGTCGGTCCGCGCTTCAACGTGCAGGGCGGCACCCAGTCCACCCTCGGCGGGGCACTGGAATCGCTCGACACTGCCGTGGTCGCCAACGGCACCCGTGTGGACCGCGTGGAAGGCCAGTTGCGCGCGGTGTTCCAGGAGGGCGCCAGCCTGCGCAGCGATGGCCAGGCCCACCTGCAGTTCGCCGGTGCCAACGGCATGGTGCTGGGCAATGTGGGCAACGGCCTGATTGCCGCCGGCAGCCGCGAGGCCGTCAATGGCGGCCAGGTGCACGCCCTGCAACAGCGCCTGGATGGACGCATCGATGGGCTGGAACAACGCATCGATGGCCAGCCGCAGCCGGCCGCATCTGCACTGGCCAGCGCAGGCAATGCCGACACGCCCGCCAGCGCGCCAGTGGACCCCGGCGCAGCGGGCGAGGCCGGCAAGGACGTCAACGGCACCCCGCAGGTAGCCTCGGCCTCGGCCGGTGGTGGCGGCGCGGCCAAGGCCGATGCCCCTGCACCCACCCCGCAGGTGGATACCGCGGAGCTGGAGAAAATGCTGGCCCGTGCCAACGACTACACCGACAACGCGGTCAGTGGCGTCGAACGCCGTCTGGACAAGATGGACAAGCGCTTCAACCGCATGGCCGCGATGAGCAGCGCGCAGACCGCCATGGCCATGAACACCGCAGGCTTGGCCACCTACAACCGCCTCGGCGCGGGCGTGGGCTATGCCGATGGCGAATCGGCCATGGCAGTGGGTTACCAGCGCGTGCTCAACGAGCGCGGTTCGGCCACCTTCAGCCTCAATGGTGCATTCACCAACAGCGGTGAGCAGAGCGTGGGCCTGGGTGTGGGTATCGGCTGGTAAGCCCAGCGGGCAGGGTGCCGCCATGGTGCCCTGCCCGCACCTGACAGGAGTGTCGTACATGCAGACCCCGGGCAACCAGATCGCGCTGCGGCTGGGTCTTCTCAACATTCTTCAAGGCGTGATCACCCGGCTGGCCAACAGTGCTGCTTCGATGAAGGGCGCCAGCGTGGTGGTGATGACCGCGCTGCTGGCGTGCTCGCTGGGCGAAGGCGTGCGTTTCCATGGGGTGCTGTTTGCGGTGCCCGGTGCGCTGTTCATGGGCTTTCACGCGTATTTCCTGCAGCAGGAGCGGGCGTTCATCGCCCTGTACAACCACGCCGCCGCCCGCCCGATGGCCGAGCCGGTGGACCTGCGCATCGATGCGGTGCTGCTGCGCCGTGTGCGTGAGCCGTTTTTCCGTGTCCTGTGCCGCCCCACGGTACTGGCCTTCCATCTACTGCTGGTTGCCGGGTTCGTGGCGATCTGGCTGCTTGCAAAAGGAACACCCTGATGTTGCTGGATCTGAAAATCAAAAACTTCGCCACGCCACCGATGGCGGTGGATGCCGCAGCCATCGCAGCGTTCAGGCAACGCAGCCTCAAGCCGCTGATGGACCTCGGTGCGTATCTGAAGGGCAAGGACAGCCTGTTGGACGCCGAGACCGTGCAGCAGCAGCTTTTCCCCACGGTGAAGGCAGATGTGTTCCTGTCGCATGCCTCCGGTGACAGCCAGCAGGTCATGCAGTTGGCCTTGCTTCTGGAAAACCTGGGGCTGAAGGTGTTCGTGGATTCGTGCGTATGGGGCAACGTCTACGAACTGCTGGAGGAGGTGGATGAGCAGTTTTCCATCAAGGAACGGCAGCCGCGCCTGTACCACTATCACAAGGTCACCCGCACCAGCGCCAACGTCTACATGATCCTCAACGCGGCCCTGCAGCGGATGATCGATGGGTGCGAGCTGTTCCTGCACCTGGACAGCGCGGCGGTGCGGATCGAGGAGTACGTGGACAGCCACGACTACATCGGCTCACCGTGGGTGTTCTCCGAGCTGATGTTCGCGCGTACGGTGGCGCGCCGGCCGCGTCCGCGTCCCGCGCTGGAGGCGTTCACGCAACGCAAGGCGTTGGCCAGGACGCAGGACAGCATCGCGCGTTTCCGTGCACCGGCGTCCTCGCACACGCTGGAGTGGAAGGTGCTGCAGCGGGCGATCAGCGACAACACCGGGCTGCCCACCTCGGCGCGCTGGCAGGAGCATTCCCCGTTCCTTGACCATCTGTATGGCAAGCTGCCGCTTACCGACCACGAACGCTATCTGCTGGGCTGGCAGAACGCCGGGTAAGCGGTATCGCTCAGCCCGCCAGATAGCCCTCGATTTCCGCCTCGGCGAGCAGTTCGCGCAGTTGGGCCGCCGAGGCCCGCCGCATCGGCTTTTCATCGATCGCCGACAACGGCGGTTGGCGCAGTGCGTCGTAGGGCAGCACCGCGATATCGAAGGTCAGTTCCTCCGCGCTGAACACCCATACCGGTACGTCGAGGGTGCGCTCGCGGTCCAGCCGCAGCCGCCGCGTGCGGGAGTCGGCCGGAATGCCGTGTTCGTCGAGATGGCGCTGCACTGCATCGGGGTCATCGCTGTGCACCTGCAGCTGCACGGGGCTGTTGGCGTCGGCGGTACCTTCCAGCACCGGCCCTACCAGGCGCGGGGCGAAGGTATCCAGGAACGCCATCGCGCGCAGCGCGGCATCGCGACGCTGGCGCAGCTGGCTGCCGTGGTCCGCACCGGCGAACAGGCGCTGGTACTCGCGTAGGGCATCTTCGATCTCGGCATTGCGCGGCAGCGAGGCATCGTCGTGGATGTCCAGCCGCGCGGCGGCCTTCAACTTGGCCTGGTGGTAGTCGCGGATACCGCCCTCGGCCATCAGCCGGGCGGCTTCATGGGCGAGCCGTTGGCGGCGCTCGCGGGTCTGGGTGGCTGCATGCTGACGGGCTCGATGCATGACCGGTACTCCTGTGCGACCTGCACGCGACTGTACACCGCCGATGTGACATTGGTGTAGGCGTGTGCCGCGCGAAAGGGCGCGCCGAGACAACGAAAAAGGCCGGGCAATGCCCGGCCTTCGTCGTGATCAAGCCGCCGGGATCAGAAGATATCGAAGGCGGCGTCGTCGGCCTGCTGCACATGGGTGTCGAAGCTGTATTCCTCGATCTTGTCCATGTCCTCCACCTTGACCCACTCGGTGGCGCCATTGAGGGTGGCCTGGACCATCCCGGATGGCGGCTCGTTCTGCGCGATCGGGGCATCCTTGAGCGCCGTGCGCATGTAGTCGATCCAGATCGGCAGGGCGGCGCGGCCGCCGTACTCGCGGTAGCCGAGCGAGCGGAAGTCGTCGCGGCCCACCCACACGGTGGTGGCGTACGGGCCGCCAAAACCGGAGAACCAGGCGTCGCGGTGGTCGTTGGTGGAGCCGGTCTTGCCGCCCACGTCCTCGCGGCCGAGCACCTTGGCCGCGGTGCCGGTGCCGCGCTGGACCACGTCGCGCATCATCGACACCAGCTGGTAGGCGGTGCGCGCATCGATCGCACGCGGGGCCACCTTGGCATCCGGGTTCACCGGCTTGGGCGCCTCGGCAACGGCCTGCTGCGGCTTGGCCGGGCCGGTCGGCGCGGGGGCAGGGGGGGCGCCGAAGTTGAAGCCGTCCACCACCTGGCTGACCGGAGCGCCGCCACTGGTGCCGGCGCAGTCGCGGCAGGCCATCGCCGGGTTCTCCTTGAACACCAGGTTGCCGTCGCGGTCGCTGACCTGGTCGATCAACCAGGTGTCCACGCGCGAGCCGCCGTTGGCGAACACGGCGTAGCCGCGCGCCACCGACAGTGGCGTCAGCGAGGCGGTACCCAGCGACATCGACAGGTTCGGCGGCAGTTCGGCCTCGGCGAAGCCGAATTCGCTGATGTACTTGCGCGCGTAGTCCACGCCCATGCCGTCGAGCAGGCGTACCGAGACCAGGTTGCGCGACTGCACCAGCGCTTCGCGCAGGCGCATCGGGCCGCGGAAGCCGCCGCCGTCGTTCTGCGGCGACCATGTCTTGCCACGGCGGTCGCGGAACACCACCGGGGCATCGAGCACGATCGAGGCCGGGTTGAAGCCCTTGTCGAAGGCGGCGGCGTAGATGAACGGCTTGAAGCTCGAACCCGGCTGGCGACGGGCCTGGGTGGCGCGGTTGAACTTGTTGCCGGAGAAGCTGAAACCTCCGACCAGGGCCTTCAGCGCACCGCTTTCGGCATCCACCGAGACGAGCGCGGACTGTCCACGCGGAATCTGGTCGAGCAGCCACTCCCCTTCCTTGGCCCCGGCCCGCACGCGCACGATGTCGCCGCGCTGGACCAGCTTGGCCGGGGTCTTGTTGGTCCACTTGGCGGCACCGGCCGGCAGCACGATCTCGCTGCGGTTGGCCAGCACCACCGTGGCGCTGCCGTCGGCGCCGGTGCTGGCGACGATCGCCGGCAGCAGCCCGGACTGCGAGACGATCCCGCGCAGCTGCTCGGCCAAAGCGGTTGCATCATCGCCGGCGCCCAGTGCCACCTGCTTCTCCACGCCATGCCAGCCGTGGCGGTGGTCATAGGCCAGCAGGCCATCGCGCACGGCGATGTTGGCGGCCGTCTGCAGCTCGGCATTGATGGTGGTGGTGACGTGGTAGCCCTTGTTGACGACATCGCCGCCGAAGCGCGCGATCATCTCCTGGCGGACCAGTTCGGCCACGTAGGGCGCCTCGACCTGCACCGGCGGCTCATGCGCGCTGGCGTGCATCGGCACCGCCTTGGCGGCGTCGGCCTCGGCCTGGCTGATGAAGCCCAGGCTGGCCATGCGCTGCAGCACGTAGAAGTCGCGGCGCTCGCGGGCACGCTCGGGGTTGCTGATCGGGTTGCCCGAGGAGGGGAACTTGGGGATGCCGGCCAGCGAAGCCATCTCGTCCAGGTCCAGCTCGCCCAGCTTCTTGCCGTAATAGAACTCGGCGGCAGCGGCCACGCCATAGGCGCGGTTGCCGAAGAAACTCTTGTTCAGGTAGAGCTCGAAGATCTCGTCCTTGCTCAGTTCCTGCTCGATCTTCCGCGCCAGCAGGATCTCGGCCAGCTTGCGGGTGTAGCTGTACTCGGAGCTGAGGAAGAACTGGCGGGCGACCTGCTGGGTGATGGTGGACCCACCCGGCACCCGCTTGTCGTTGGTGGTGGCCAGCAGCCACACCGCACGGCCGATGCCTTTGTAGTCGACCCCCCCGTGTTGATAGAAACGGGCGTCCTCGGTGGCCAGGAAGGCCTGCTTCAGGCGCTCCGGGACCTCCTTCATGGTGATGGGGGTGCGCCGGGACTCGCCGAACACGGCCATCAGCTTGCCATCGCTGGCATAGACGTACATGGGCTCCTGCATCTCGATGTCGCGCAGGCTCTGCACGTCCGGGAGCTTGGAGGAAACGGCGTAATAGAGGCCACCGGCAACGGCGGCGCCGATCAGGGCGAGGACCAGGAAGGCGACCAGCAACCAGCGCAGCCAGCGGCGAAAGCGAGTCATCAGTGACAGATTCCGATTGCGAATTTCGTGGCCGCAGAGTATAGATTACGCAAGGGAACGGCTGGGGTTGTTCCCGGGGAGCGCAGATCGTTGACCGTCTGGGGAAGCGTGAAACGTGCCGTAGTGCGCGTTTTGCAGCGTGATGGTTGCGGTTTGCAAAAAAAACGTTATTAATGCGCGGGCGCAGGTTATGCGTCCAAGTGCCCGTCGGCAGGGGAGAAACCGTGGGGCTTATCCCAAAAAGCCAGTCGCCGCTTATTGGCGTCGACATCAGCTCGACTGCAGTAAAGCTCTTGCAGCTTTCCCGCAGTGGCAATCGTTTTCGCGTGGAACATTACGCCGTGGAACCACTTCCGCCGAATGCGGTGGTGGAAAAGAACATCGTGGAAGTGGAAGCCGTGGGTGAGGCTATCCGACGCGCCGTGAACCGTTCCGGTACCAAGGCACGGCATGCCGCCGCCGCGGTGGCCGGGTCGGCGGTGATCACCAAGCTGATCCCGATGCCGGCCGACCTGGACGAGAACGACATGGAAGCCCAGGTCGAGCTCGAAGCGGTCAACTACATCCCGTACCCGATCGAGGAAGTGAACCTCGACTTCGAGGTGCTGGGCGCCATTCCCAACAACCCGGAGATGGTCCAGGTGCTGTTGGCGGCCTCGCGTTCGGAGAACGTGGAGCTGCGCCAGTCGGCGCTGGAGCTCGGTGGGCTGATCGCCAAGGTGATGGACGTGGAGGCCTTCGCGGTCGAAAACGCCTTTGCCCTGGTCGCCAGTGAGCTGCCGATTGCCAGTGATGGCGTGGTCGCGCTGGTGGACATCGGTGCCACCATGACCACCCTGAACGTGCTTCGCGGCGGGCGCAGCCTGTACAGCCGCGAACAGGTGTTCGGTGGCAAGCAGCTGACCGACGAGGTCATGCGCCGCTACGGGCTGACCTACGAGGAAGCCGGCCTGGCCAAGCGTCAGGGCGGGTTGCCGGAAAGCTACGCGATGGAAGTGCTGGAGCCGTTCAAGGAGGCCACGGTCCAGCAGATCAGCCGTCTGCTGCAGTTCTTCTATGCCGGCAGCGAGTTCAACCGGGTCGACCACATCGTGCTGGCCGGCGGTTGCGCGGCGTTGGCCGGTCTGCCGGAGATGGTGGAAGAGCAGCTGGGCGTGGCGACCGTGGTGGCCAACCCGCTGGCACAGATGACGCTGGGTCCGAAGGTCCAGGCACATGCCCTGGCCCAGGACGCCCCGGCGCTGATGATTGCCACCGGTCTGGCGCTGAGGAGCTTCGACTGATGGCAAGAATCAATCTATTGCCCTGGCGCGCCGAGCGGCGCAAGCAACGCCAGCGCGACTTCTACGGCATGCTCGGCTTTGCGGCCCTCGCTGGCGTGCTGCTGTCGTTGCTGATCTGGTTCTACTACGACCGTCAGGTCAGCGGGCAGAACGAGCGCAACAGCTTCCTGCAGGCCGAGATCGACAAGGTCAAGGCACAGAACGTCGAGATCGACCGTCTGGATCGCCAGAAAGAACGTCTGCTGGCGCGCAAGAAGGTGATCGAGGAACTGCAGGCCAAGCGTTCGCAGATGGTGCACCTGTTCGATGCGCTGGTCCGGACCATCCCTGACGGGGTGGTGCTGACCGCACTGAAGCAGGAGGGCGACATCCTGACCCTGGAAGGCCGCACCCAGTCCAATGCCCGGATCAGCGCCTACATGCGCAACCTGGAGAATTCGGGCTGGATGACCAAGCCGGAGCTGTCGGTGATCGAGGCCAAGAAGCCGGAAGATGACAAGGACAAGCCGATTGGGCCGGTTCTGGATATCACCGCGTTGCCGTACATGTTCGTGGTCAAGGTGACCTTGCCGGCCCAGAGTGAAGCGGTGGATGGCATCGCGATGGATGGTAGCGTGCCCGCTCCGGCTGCGGTGGACCCCAATGCGGCGGCAGCACCTGCTGTTGCGCCGTTGTCGCCGGCCCCGGCTGCGACGCCGGCCGCAGCGCCGGCGACCCCGGCCGCTGAACCGGCCAAGCCGTCCGGCAGCCGCATCGTTCCGCCCGCCCCAACCGCACAACCGGCTGCGTCCAGTACGCCGCAGAAGGGGGCCGCATGAGCCAGAAAGTCAATTACAAAGAGCTGGACTTCAACAACATCGGCAACTGGCCGCAGCAGGCCAAGATGGTCTTCTGCACGCTGCTCGCCTTGTTGATCATGCTCGGTGCCTGGTTCCTGCTGATCAGCGGAAAGCGTGAAGAACTGGCCGGCCTGGAGCGGACCGAGTCCGAGCTGCGCTTGGAGTTCGAGAAGCAGCAGGGGCGTGCGGTCAACCTGGAGCCGCTCAAGCAGCAGTTGGCCCAGATGGAGCAGGTGCTGCAGCAGATGCTGCGTCAGCTGCCCAGCAAGACCGAAATGCCGGACCTGATCATCGACATCTCGCAGACCGCGTTGTCCAGCGGCCTGGTCAATGAACTGTTCCAGCCCGGGGAAGAAGCGCCCAAGGAGTTCTACGCCGAGAAGCCGATCGCCCTGCGCATGGTAGGCAGCTACCACCAGTTCGGTGCCTTTGTGAGCGGCGTGGCATCGTTGCCGCGCGTGGTCATCCTGACCATGCACGACATCAACCTGAAGCCGAAGGATCCCAAGACCGGCATCACCGCACGCAGTGGCGCGCTGGAGCTGTCCGGTACGGTCAAGACTTACCGTTACCTGGATGACCTGGAAATGGAAGCGCAGGAAAAGGCCGCCAAAGCAAAGGCAGCCCAGAACGGAGGCAAGCCATGAGCCGCGCTCTGATGGCCCGACTGTGTGGGTTTGCCCTGCTGGTGCTGCTGGCCGGCTGCGCGCGCGGCATCAGCAGTACGCCGGGTGATGCGCCAAATCTGGAGAAGTGGGTGGCCGACGAGCGTGCGCGTCCGGCGCCGCCGCTGGAGCCGCTGCCGGTGATGCAGCAGTTCGAGACCTTCGAGTACTCCGCGCAGGGGATGCGCGATCCGTTCACCGATGCCTGGACCAATCCGCAGGCCGGAGGCTCGGGGCTGCGCCCGGATCCGAACCGCCGCAAGGAGCCGCTGGAAGCTTTCCCGCTGGACGCCTTGGACATGGTGGGTTCGATCGGCAACGGGGGCGGGCTGGTCGCGCTGGTGATGGCACCGGACAAGGTCACCTATCGGGTCCGTCCGGGGGTCTATCTGGGGCAGAGCGACGGTCGCGTGACCGGGGTCTTCGAAGACCGGATCGAACTGATTGAACTGGTGCCGGATGGCGCGGGCGGCTGGCTGGAACGGCCTGCATCGCTTGCGCTTGAAGATCAATGAATGATTATGGGGATAGCACGATGACCTTTTCCAATGCCATGCGGCTGCGTCCCGTCCGGCGCCCGAAGCTGATCCACCTGTGCGCGCTGGGAGTCGCGCTCATGGTGGCCAATGGCACGCTGCTGGCGGCAACGCCCGGCGCCACGGCAGCACCTCCGGCAGCGACCGCTGTGCCCGCCACGGCACCGGCATCGCTGTCGGTGTCCAAGATCGACTTCAAACGTGGCGATGACGGCTCGGGCCGGCTGATCCTACAGTTCAACGGCAACGGTGCCAGCCCGGACCTGCGCAACCAGGGCAACAGCGTGGTGATCGACGTCGGCAACGCGCGACTGCCGGAGAACCTGCAGAAGTCGATCAACGTGGTCGACTTTGCGACCCCGGTGCAGCGCATCGATCCCAAGCCCTATGGTGGCGGCACCCAGCTGGTGCTCAACACCAATACCGCGTTCGAGTCGCTGGCCTATCAGAGCGGCAACGAGTACGTGGTGGAGATCAGCCCGCGCAAGGCGGCCCCGGCCACCGGCGCGATCAACGCCACCACCGTCACCCAGGCGGCGGCTGCCGTTGCCCAGCGTGGCTACAGTGGCAAGCCAGTGACCTTCAACTTCCAGGACGTGCCGGTGCGCACCGTGCTGCAGTTGATCGCCGAAGAATCCAACCTGAACGTGGTGGCCTCCGACAGCGTCGAAGGCAATGTCACCCTGCGCCTGGTCAACGTGCCGTGGGACCAGGCGCTGGACATCGTGCTGCGCGCCAAGGGCCTGGACAAGCGTCGCGATGGTGGCGTGATCTGGGTGGCACCGCAGCCGGAGCTGGCCAAGTTCGAGCAGGACAAGGAAGACGCGCGCATCGCGATCGAGAACCGCGAAGACCTGATCACCGACTACATCCAGATCAATTACCACAACGCTGCGCAGATCTTCAAAGCGCTGACCGAAGCCAAGGGCATCGGTGGTGGCGGTGGCGGTGGTGGCGGCGGCGGTGGCGGCGGTGGTGGCAGCTCGCAGGAAGACAGTGGCTTCCTGTCCTCGCGCGGCCGCATCGTGGCCGACGAGCGCACCAACACCCTGATGATCAGCGACATCCCGAAGAAAATCGCGCGCATGCGTGAGCTGATCAACGTGATCGACCGTCCGGTCGACCAGGTGCTGATCGAAAGCCGCATCGTGATCGCCACCGATACGTTCGCGCGTGAGCTGGGTGCCAAGTTCGGCATCAGCGGCAGCCGCGACAACGTGTACTTCAGTGGTGATCTCGCCTCCAATGCCGCTACCCGCAAGTCGCAGGTGGACACCAGTGTTGCCAATGAAAAGGCGCAGCGCGAATGGGTTGCCGGCGGACGCGTGGGCCCACAGCCTGCACCGCTGGGCTCGACGATCATGCGTGGCCTGAACTGGAATCTCCCGGTCGCGGCGACCAGCAACCCGGGTTCGCTGGCCTTGTCGATCCTCAACGCCGGCTACCTGCTGGACGTCGAACTGTCGGCCATGCAGGCCGAGTCGCGCGGCGAAGTGATCTCCAACCCGCGTGTGGTCACCACCAACCAGCGTGAAGCGATCATCAAGCAGGGTAAGGAAATCGGCTACGTCACCATCAGTGGTGGCGGTGCGGCCGGTGGCGCCGCCCAGGCCAACGTGCAGTTCAAGGAAGTGGTGCTGGAGCTGAAGGTCACCCCGACCATCACCAACGACAACCGCGTGTTCCTGAACATGGCGGTCAAGAAGGATGAAGTCGAAAGCTACATCGTGCTGGAAGGCTACGGCCAGGTGCCGACCATCAACCGCCGCGAAGTGAATACCGCGGTGCTGGTGGAAGATGGCCAGACCGTGGTGATCGGTGGCGTGTACGAGTTCACCGACCGCAACAGCATCAACAAGGTGCCGTTCCTGGGCGACGTGCCGTTCCTGGGCAATCTGTTCAAGAAGCGTACCCGCAACAAGGACAAGGCCGAGCTGCTGGTCTTCGTCACCCCCAAGGTACTGCGCGTGGCCAAGACCAACTGAGGTCGGCCATCCGTGGACTGCGAAAGGGCCGCCTGGTGCGGCCCTTTTCGCGTTCAGGCAATCTTGATCCCGCGACCGCGCCGCGCCTGCCATCATGTGGATGGAACCTGCCGCCTGTCGCGTGGGTCATATGGACACCATGACACTGCCCCCTCCGATGCCCGATACCCACGCCGCCCCTGTCGCCGCCACCCCGACGACGCCCGAGCACGATCGCCTGCACGATGCCTTCCGCGCGTTGCGCGAGGGCTTGTCCGCCGAGATCGTCGGCCAGGGGGCGCTGGTCGAGCGCCTGCTGACCGCGCTGTTGGCCGATGGCCACCTGTTGGTCGAAGGTGCACCCGGCCTGGCCAAGACCACTGCGATCCGGGCCTTGGCGGCGCGGCTGGAAGCAGACTTTTCACGCGTGCAGTTCACCCCGGACCTGCTGCCGGCGGACTTGACCGGCACCGAGATCTGGCGCCCGCAGGAGGGCCGCTTCGAGTTCGTGCCGGGGCCGATCTTCCACCCGATCCTGCTGGCCGACGAGATCAACCGCGCGCCGGCCAAGGTGCAGTCGGCGCTGCTGGAGGCCATGGGCGAGCGCCAGGTCACCGTGGGCCGGCACACCTATGCGCTGCCGCCGCTGTTCCTGGTGATGGCCACGCAGAACCCGATCGAGCAGGAGGGCACCTTCCCGCTGCCCGAAGCGCAGCTGGACCGCTTCCTGATGCATGTCCGGATCGGCTACCCCGATTCCGATGCCGAGGCCGAGATTCTGCGGCTGGCACGCACGCGTGCGATGCAGGCGCTGGATGCGCCGGCCGCGACGCCGACGCGCATGCCGATGGCCGACGTGTTCGCCGCGCGTCGCGCCGTGTTGTCGCTGCACATGGCACCGGCACTGGAGCGCTACCTGATCGAACTGGTGCTGGCCTCACGCGATGCTGCGCGTTACGACCCGGCACTGGCGCGGCGGATTGCCTGGGGCGCAAGCCCGCGCGGTTCGATCGCGCTGGAGCGCTGCGCGCGCGCGCGCGCCTGGCTGGCCGGCCGCGACTTCGTCACGCCGGAGGATGTGCGCAGCGTGGCCCCGGACGTGCTGCGGCACCGCGTGCTGCCCAGCTACGAGGCGACGGCCGAAGGCTGGGATGGCGACCGCCTGGTTGCCGAATTGCTGGCCCGCGTTCCGGCACCCTGAGCCCCGCATGCTCCGTCCTGAAGACAATGTGGCTGGTGCCACCGATGGCAACGGCCTGCAGCCGACGTTGGCCGAACTGGTCGCCCTGCGCCGCAGTGCGCATCGCCTGGCCCCGGCGCGGCGCGGCCGGCTTGGCCATGCCGGGCAGGCACCGTCGCCGATGCGCGGACGCGGCATGGAATATGCCGAATCGCGCGAGTATGTGGCCGGCGATGACGCGCGCCACATCGACTGGCGGGTCACCGCACGCACCGGACGCGCACACACCAAATTGTTCCAGGCCGAACGCGAGCGGATGACGCTGCTGGTGGCCGACACCGAACCGCTGCTGTACTTCGGCACCCGGGTCCGCTTCAAGTCGGTGCAGGCCGCGCGCGTCGGCGCCGTCGCGGCATGGCTGGCGCAGCGGCAGGGCGACCGTCTTGCCGCGCTGCGCGGTAGCGGCAAGGAAGCACCGATTGCACCGGCCGGCGGCAGCCGCGGCGTGCTGCGCGTGCTGGATGCCTTGACCCGCTGGTACGCGCAGCCGCCGAACGAGGATGCGGGCCTGGACCACGCGCTGGAACAGGCGGCACGTCTGCTGCGCCCGGGCGCCCGGGTGGTGGTGCTGGCCGATCCGGCGCGTGCGGCCACGATCGCTGTCTCACGCTGGACCGCATTGGCGATGCACCACGAAGTGGTGGTGATGCTGCTGGTGGACCCGCTGGAGCTGGCCCCGCCTTCCTCAACCCTGCCGTTCCTGTCGCAGGGCCGGCGGGTGGTGCTCGACCTGGACAGCGCCGACGTGCGCGCCCACTGGCGCGCGCGCTTCATTGAACCGTTGCAGGGCCTGCAGCGAACGTTGGCTGCGCGCCGCATCCAGGTGCATGTGGTGGCCTCCGACGACGCCAGCGATTGCTGGCTCACGCCGCTGCCTTCGGCGGTGGTGGCATGAGCGCGGCGACCTCGCTGCCGCTGCGCGATGTGCAGTTGCCGCCCGCACCCGCCTGGTTTCCACCGGCACCGGGTTGGTGGTGGCTGCTGGCTGCCGCGCTGCTGGTCGGGCTTGGGCTGTGGGCCTGGCAGTCGCGCAAGGCACGGCAACGACGACGTTGCCTGCAGCTGTTCGACACCGGCGTGGGTGCGGCATCAACCGCGCCGGACCAGGTAGCGGCCATCGCCGAACTGCTGCGCCGGGCCGCGCGCCAGCGCCAGCCCGGTGCGGAGCTGCTGCACGGCCAGGCCTGGCTGGCATTCCTCGACGAACCCGGCAGCCGCGCGTTCTCCGATGGCGACGGGGCGTTGCTGCTCGACGGCGCGTACCGCGCGCAGGTTGATCCGGCGGCGGTGCAACGTCTGCGTGATCTCGCACGTGCGCGCTTCCTCGGCCTGATGACGGGGCGGCGCCGATGAACCTCGCCATCGCCTTGCCCGCGTGGCTGTCCTGGCTGGATACCCTGGCCTGGCCGTGGCTGCTGCTGGCCCTGCCACTGCCCTGGCTGATGCGCTGGTGGCCGGTGTGTGCCGGCAATGCCGCGGCGTTGCGGGTGCCCTATGCGGCCGACCAACTGCAGTCGCTGGGCGGCCGCGGACACCGGCACGGCTTCGCACCGGTGCGGATACTGCTATGGCTGGCCTGGATCTGCCTGTGTGTGGCGGCGGCCCGCCCGCAGCAGCTCGGTGAGGCGGTGACGCCGCCGCAGCAGAGCAGGCAGATGATGTTGGCCGTGGATGTCTCGGGCAGCATGAGCGAGGCCGACATGCTGCTCGGCAACCAGGTGGTGGAGCGGCTGACCGCCGCCAAGGCGGTGCTGGCCGACTTCCTGGATCGTCGTGTGGGCGACCGCGTGGGCCTGCTGATCTTCGGCGAACGGGCCTACACGCTGACCCCGTTGACCAACGACCTGACCAGCGTGCGCGAACAGTTGAATGACAGCGTGGTCGGTCTGGCCGGTCGCGAAACGGCGATCGGCGATGCGATCGCGTTGGCGGTCAAACGCCTGCGCGAGCAGCCCGAGGGCCAGCGCGTGCTGATCCTGCTCACCGATGGGGTCAGCAACGCCGGTGTGCTGGAACCACTGCGCGCCGCCGAACTGGCCCACACCGAAGGGGTCCGCGTGTACACCGTCGCGTTCGGCGGCGATGGCGGCTTCAGTCTGTTCGGGGTGCAGATCGCCCCCGGCGAGGATCCGGTCGATGAGGCCACGTTGCGCCGCATCGCCGAGGTGACCGGTGGCCGCTCGTTCCGCGCGCGCAACACCGATGAACTGGCCGGCATCTATGCCGAACTGGAACGCCTGGAGCCGGTGGCATCGAGTGGTCCAGCGGTACGCCCGCGGATCGAACGCTATGCGTGGCCACTGGCACTGGCGCTGCTGCTGGCCGGCCTGGCCTGGCTGCTGCCGAGGCGCTGGGCATGAACATCGACTGGACGGCCGTGCACTTCATCCGCCCTCACGCGCTGTGGTTGCTGTCGGCGTTGCCGCTGATCGCGCTGCTGTGGGTCTGGCGTCGGCGTCGCCACAGCGTGTGGCAGCAGAACGTGGACGCGCATCTGCTGCCGCATCTGCTGGTCGCCGGCGGCCGCCGCCACTGGGGAGGCTTGGTGCTGTTGCTGGGAGGCTGGATGTTGGCCGTGCTGGCGCTGGCCGGACCGTCGTGGCGGCAGGTGGCGCAACCGTTGTGGCAGTCGCCGTCCCCGTTGGTGGTGGCACTGGACCTATCATCGCGGATCACCGCGACCGACCTGCCGCCCTCGCGGCTGCTGCAGGCACGCGCCAAGCTGGCCAGTCTGCTGCGTGAGCGCAAGGGCGGCGAAGTGGCGTTGCTGGCCTATGCCGAGGATGCCTACACCGTGGCGCCGCTCACCGCCGATACCGCCAACGTGGCGCTGTACCTGGATGCGCTGGCTCCGGATGTGATGCCACGCGATGGCCAGCGTGCCGAGCGTGCGCTGCAGGCCGCGGTGCAGCTGCTGCAGCAGTCCGGCGCACACAGCGGCGACATCCTGCTGCTCAGCGATCGTGCCGATGCCGCCGATACCCGTGCCGCCGCATCGGCGCGTGTGCAGGGCTTCACGGTATCGGTGCTGGGCCTGGGCACCGTGGCCGGCGCGGCCTACCGCAGCGGCGATGGCCAGATCGCGCAGGCGCGGCTGGAAGAGGCGCCGTTGCAGGCGCTGGCGTCGGCCGGCGGTGGTCGCTATGCACGGATCGCCAATGACAATTCCGATCTCCAGGCGCTGGGCGTGCTGACCCCGCGTGCCAGCACCGATGACAGCCGCCAGGGCCAAGGCAAGGCCTGGCGCGATGAAGGCTTCTGGCTGCTGCCGCCGCTGCTGTTGTTGTCGTTGTGGGCGTTCCGTCGCCGGGGTGCCGCCGTGCTGCTGGTGCTGTGCGTGGCGTGGCCGCTGGCCATGCCCGTACCGGCACAGGCGGCCGAGGGCACGCCGTGGCGGCGTGCCGACCAGGTTGACCAGACCCGGCTGGCCACCGGCGTGGAGGCCTACCGTCGGGGCGATTTCAAAGCCGCCCAGCAGCAGTTTGAAGGTGTCCACAGCGACGCCGGCTGGTACAACCTGGGCAATGCGCTGGCCCGCCAGGGCCAGTACGACGCGGCCATCGATGCCTACGACAAGGCCTTGCAGCAGCGCCCCGGCATGCCCGATGCGGTGGCCAACCGCGCCGCGGTGGATGCAGCGCGCAAGCGCAAGCCGCCACCGGGCCAGTCCCCCAAGCAAAGGCAGGACCCGCCCAAATCCGGCTCGGGCCAGCCTTCGCCGGGCCAACAGGGCCAGCCCAAACCTGATCCGGGCACCTCTCCGCCAGACAAGCAGGACTCGCCGCCCACGCCGGGCAACCCCAGCGGACAGCCGCAGGACGGCACGGCCAAGCAGGATGCCGGCACGCCGGACCCGGCCGAACAGGCGCGCGCCGATGCGGCGCAGCGGCAACGCATGCAGCAGGCCCTGCAGCGCCAGGGCGCGCCCGACAAGGACGCCAGCGCCGCGCGGCAGGCCACTGAAACCCCGCAGCAGCGCGAACAGCGGCAGGCGGTGGAGGCGTGGATGCGGCGGGTGCCGGATGATCCGGGCAGCCTGCTGCGCGCCAAGTTCCAGCTGGAAAACGAACGCAGGAAACGGGAAGGACGATGAGCATGCATTCCATCACGCAGCGTTGGCTGCGCGCCGGCACCGGGCTGTTGCTGCTGGTCGCCTGTACGGTGGCGCAGGCGCAGACCCGTGCCTGGCTGGACCGTGACCAGATCGGCGATGGTGAAGTGGTCACGCTCAACATCGAGACCGATGCCGGTGGCGGTGTACCGGACTACACCCCGTTGCGTACCGACTTCGACCTCAGTGACCAGACCAGCAGCCGCCAGGTGCAGGTGAGCAATGGCGCGATGACCTCCCGTGCGGTGTTTGCCGTGGCGCTGGCGCCACGCCGCGCCGGCCTGCTGCAGATCCCGCCGCTGCAGGTGGGCAACAGCCGCACCGCGCCGTTGACCCTGCAGGTGGCCGCGACCGCGGCGCCGGCGGTGGCGCGCGGCAATGCCGCGGTGTTCCTCGAGACCGAGATCGATGACCCCACCCCCTATGTGCAGCAGAGTGTCGGGGTGGTGGTGCGGCTGTACTACGCCTCGCAACTGCTGTCCGGTGAACTGCTGCTGGAAACGCCACCAGGAGCTTCGCTGCAGCGGGTGGGCGAAGACCGCAGCCTGGTGCGCGAGGTCAATGGCCGGCGCTACAACCTGGTCGAGCGGCGCTTCCTGCTGATCCCCGAACGCAGCGGTCCGCTGCAGTTGCCCGCCGCGCAGTTCAACGGGCGCAGTGCGGGCGGGTTCTTCGACGACATGTTCGGTGGGGATGGGCGGCTGCGTGCCAGTGCACCGGAACGCACGTTGCAGGTGCAGGCACAGCCGGCCAACGCGCCCCAGCCGTGGCTGCCGCTGCACGATCTGCGCCTGCGCTACACCGCCGCACCGCACAGCGCACGCGCCGGCGAGGCGGCGACCGTGGTGATCGAGGCCATCGCCCAGGGGGCTACCCGGGCGCAGTTCCCGGAACTGCCCGAACTGGATGTGGGGCCGGGCGCGCAGGTGTTCGCCGAGCCACCGCAATACGACGAGACCTTTACCGGCAACACACCGCAGCTGAAGCTGACCCGCCGCTATTCGATCGTGCCGCGCCAGGCCGGCCCGCTGGTCGTTCCGGGCCCGCGCATGTCCTGGTGGGACGTGCAGGCGGGGCAGGCGCGCACCGCCACCTTGCCCGATCTGAGCCTGAACGTCGGCGCGGCGGCCGCAGGCGGGGCACCCCCCCCGTTGCCGGTGGACACCCGCTCGGCGCTGCCGGGCGATGTAGGCGCGCCCTCGACAGCGGTCCCGATCGCACCGGCAGGCCCGACGTTGCGGCCGTGGGGGTGGATGGCCGCGGCGGGTGGGTTCGCGCTGCTGTGGCTGCTCACCCTGCTGTGGGGCTGGCGTCGCCAGCGGCGGTTGCCGGCGCAGGCCGCCGACAGCGCCCGCCCGGCGCCGCTGCCGGGCCCGAACATCTCGCGGGCCGAGCTGCGCCGTGCGCTGGAAAGCCAGGGCCTGGACGAGATCGTCGCACTGCTGTGTGCGATGGGCCGGGTGCAGGGCCAGGACCAACTACTGGCGAAGCTGGCCGACCCCACCCAGCGCGACGCATTGCTGGCCATGCAGCAGGTGCGTTGGGGCGGGCAGGGCGGCGACGTGGCCGTGGCCCGGCAGCAGTTGCGCCGGGCCTTCCATGACGGACCGCACTGGCAGCCGGCCGCGGTGGCGGAAAACAATGGGTTGGCACCTCTATATCCTTCGGGACCGTGAGGGTGCCGCCGGGCCTGCAGGGCCGGCTTTGCTAAGCTGATTCCATTCTTTACAGGAACGCCGTTACATGACTGAGGCTGCAAAGACCCGGCAGAAGCTGCCATTGCACTGGAAAATGGGCATTGGCTTCGCGCTGGGCCTGACCCTTGGGCTGATCGTGCACGCCGCCGGCCCGGGGATTCCGGGCCTGACCGATTTCGCGCGTGGCGTGATGGCGTGGGTGACCACCCCGCTGTCGGGCCTGTTCCTCAACCTGATCTTCATGCTGATCGTGCCGCTGATCTTCTCGGCGCTGATCATGGGCGTGTCGGAGATGGGCGACATCCGCGCGCTGGGCCGGATCGGCTGGAAGACCCTGGCCTACACCGTGCTGCTGTCCGGCATCGCGGTGGGCATCGGCCTGGTGCTGGTCAACGTGCTCAAGCCCGGTGCCGGCGTGGACCCGCACGTGGCCGCGCAGATGCTGTCGGAGAATGCCGAGCGCAGCAAGGAGATCGTCGCGGGCATCCATGGCACGCCCAAGGGCATGGACATGCTGCTGTCGATCGTGCCGAGCAACGTGCTGCAGGCGGCCTCGGACAACGGCGCCATTCTGTCGCTGATGTTCTTCGCGCTGATGTTCGGCATCGGCATGGTGCTGTCGCCGGAAGAAAAGACCGCGCCGCTGCGCAAGGTCATCGAAGGCGTGTTTGAAGTGTCGATGACCCTGATCAACCTGGTCATCCGCCTGGCGCCGTACGCGGTGGCCTGCTTCATGTTCAACCTGGCGGCATTGTTCGGCTTCGAGCTGATCATCCGCCTGGGCGCCTACGTGGGCGTGGTGGTGCTGGCGCTGGGCCTGCACATGGTGGTGACCTACGGCACAGCCGTGTGGCTGTCCGGGCGCTCGCCGCTGTCGTTCTTCCGCGATACCCAGGAAGCGACGGTGATGGCGTTCTCCACCGCCTCCAGCAACGCCACCCTGCCGACCGCGTTGCGCGTGGCCGACCAGATGGGCCTGCCGCCGAAAGTCTCGCGCTTCGTGCTGACCGTGGGTGCCACCGCCAACCAGAACGGCACCGCGCTGTTCGAGGGCGTGACGGTGATCTTCCTGGCCCAGTTCTTCGGCGTGGACCTGAGCATCGGCCAGCAGATCATGGTGATGGCGGTGTGCATCCTCGGCGGCATCGGGACCGCCGGCGTGCCGTCGGGCTCGCTGCCGGTGGTGGCGATGATCTGCGCCATGGTCGGGGTGAACCCGCTGGGCATCGGCCTGATCCTGGGCGTGAACCACTTCCTGGACATGTGCCGTACGGCGCTCAACGTCACCGGCGACCTGGCCCTGACCACGCTGGTGGCCAAGGGTGAAACCGCTGACAGCCCGGTGCCGGTAGCGGTCAACCGCGACTGATCGGTAGCCGTGGCGCGGTTTTCGCGCGCCATCGCCTGGACAACGCCCCGCCTCGTGCGGGGCGTTGTCGTTCAGAAAGTCGTCGCCCGGCCTGACCCCGCCGGACGTCTGTGGGACAATTGGCTGCCCGCAGCTCCGCGGGAGCCTCCCGACTCTCAGAATCATGACGCAGCCTACCCGCCGCCAGTTGGCCAACGCCATCCGCTTCCTTGCCGCTGATGCGGTCGAAACCGCCAAGTCCGGGCATCCCGGCATGCCGATGGGCATGGCCGATATCGCCGAGGTCCTCTGGAACGACTATCTCCGTCACAACCCGAAGAATCCGACGTGGTTCAACCGCGATCGCTTCGTGTTGTCCAACGGCCATGGCTCGATGCTGCAGTACGCGCTGCTGCACCTGAGCGGCTACGACCTGCCGATCGAGCAGCTCAAGCAGTTCCGCCAGCTGGGCAGCAAGACCGCCGGCCACCCGGAACGCCATGAAACCCCCGGCGTGGAGACCACCACCGGTCCGCTCGGCCAGGGCCTGGCCAATGCGGTCGGCTTCGCGCTGGCGGAAAAGCTGCTGGCACAGCGCTACAACCGCCCCGAGCACGAGATCGTCGACCACCGCACCTGGGTGTTCCTGGGCGATGGCTGCCTGATGGAAGGCATTTCCCACGAAGTCGCGTCGCTGGCCGGCACCTGGGGCCTGGGCAAGCTGGTCTGCTTCTGGGATGACAACCACATCTCCATCGACGGCAACACCGAAGGCTGGTTCACCGACAACACCCCCGAGCGTTTCGAAGCCTATGGCTGGAACGTGGTGCGCGGCGTCGATGGCCACGACCCGGACAGCATCAAGGCCGCCATCGATGGCGCGTTGGCACAGTTCGACAAGCCGACCCTGATCTGCTGCCGCACCACGATTGGTTTCGGCTCGCCGAACAAGGCCGGCAAGGAATCCAGCCACGGCGCGCCGCTGGGCAAGGACGAGCTGGAAGCCACCCGCAAGCAGCTGGGCTGGCCGTATGGCCCGTTCGAGATTCCCGAAGAGATCTACGCCGGCTGGCGTGCCGGCGGTACTGGCACCCTGCGCCAGGCCGAGTGGGAACAGCAGTTCGACAAGTACGCCAAGCAGTTCCCGGCCGAAGCCGAAGAACTGACCCGTCGTTCGCACGGCGAGCTGCCGGCCGACTTCATCGCCAAGGCCGATGCCTACATCGCCCAGGTCCAGGCCGACGGCCAGAGCATTGCCTCGCGCAAGGCCTCGCAGATGGCGATCGAAGCGTTCGCGCCGCTGCTGCCGGAGCTGGTGGGTGGGTCGGCCGATCTGGCCCACTCCAACCTGACCCTGTGGAAGGCGAGCAAGTCGGTGGCCACCGATGACCCGAACGCCAACTACGTGTACTACGGCGTGCGCGAGTTCGGCATGACCGCGATCGCCAACGGGCTGGCCCTGCACGGCGGTTTCATTCCCTTCGATGCCACCTTCCTGGTGTTCAGCGATTACGCCCGCAACGGCGTGCGCATGAGCGCGCTGATCCCGGCGCATGCGATCCACGTCTACACCCACGACTCGATCGGCCTGGGCGAAGACGGCCCGACCCACCAGCCGGTGGAGCACCTGGCCGCGCTGCGCTACATCCCGAACAACGATGTGTGGCGCCCGTGTGATGCGGTGGAATCGGCGGTGAGCTGGAAGTCGGCGATCACTCGCACCGACGGCCCGAGCTGCCTGGTGTTCAGCCGCCAGAACCTGCCGCACCAGCCGCGCAGCACCACGCAGGTCGCCCAGATCGCGCGCGGTGGTTACGTGCTGGCCGACGCCGAAGGCGGCGTGCCGGACGTGATCCTGATCGGTACCGGTTCGGAAGTGGGCCTGGCCGTGGCGGCCAAGGCCGAGCTGGATGCAGCCGGGATCAAGACCCGTGTGGTGTCCATTCCGTCCACCGACGTGTTTGAGCGCCAGGATGCGGCTTACCGCGAGTCCGTGCTGCCCAACGCCGTGCGTCACCGCGTGGCCGTGGAAGCCGGTGTCACCGGTTTCTGGCGCCAGTACGTGGGCCTGGACGGTGCGGTGATCGGTATCGACACCTTCGGTGCCTCGGCCCCGGCCGAGGCGCTGTACAAGCACTTCGGCATCACCACCGAAGCGGTGGTGGCCGCGGCCAAGGCGCAGCTGGCGAACTGATCGTCGCTGTCCGGGGTAACGCCGAGCCACGCTCGGCGATCGCCCCAATGTAGCGCCGAGCCATGCTCGGCTGCCGTAAACAAAAAGGCCGGGGACTCCCCCGGCCTTTTTCGTCTCTACGCCGTACGCGCCAATCCCAACCGCAACAACCGCGCTTCAATACGCTCCGCGACATCCTTCGGTGCCTCCAGCCCCATCCGCTGCAGGTACACCGCGTCGCCGTCGCCTTCGCGCTGGCCCAGCGCCGCCAGCACCGTGCGCAGCTTGGCCGTGCGCGTCTGGGTGTGCTGCTTCAGCCAGCCCAGCGCCTTGACCAGGTGCTGCTCGACCTCGGTGAAATCACTGCCCAGCGGATAGTCGGGCAACAACCCGGACTGACGGAATGGCGCCAGCGACGCGCTGACCGCCGCGCCGGTGTTGCGTTGCTGCCAGTGTGCTGGGGCGACAAAGGCCGCATCCAGTTTCTTCGATGCCTTGGCGGTCTGCAGCAGCGCGGCCTGGAAGGCGACATCGGTGATGCCGGCCATGCCGATCACGCAGTCTTCGTCGGTCAGGTTGCGCAGGTCGGCGATGCCGTACTCGTTGATGTAGATATCGCGCAGGTGGCGCGGAATGGTGGTGTGGCCGTAGTTCCAGCGCACGTTCGACTGCAGCGTGCCCCGTTCCTCGCGCACCGCGCGGAACAGCAGCGCGCTGCGTGCCTCGGGCAAGGCGTGGGCCATCGCCACGAAGTTGTACTGGCCGCCCACGCCGGAGACTACACGGCCATCCTCCAGCGCATCGGACACTGCCGCACCCAGCGCGGTGGCCATCATGCAGGAGTTGAAGAAGCGCGCGTGCCGGCGCTGCAGCCGCTCCAGCGTTTCATTGCCGCCGTAGAGCTGGTTGATCTCACTGATCCGGCGCATGCCGATCGCGCTGCGCTCGTCGTCGGGCAGGTCACGCAGCCACTGGTAGAACTCCGGCGAGCCCAGGTAGAACGCGCCATGCAGGTACTCGCCTTCGGCCTCGAGTGTGGCGTGGTCGATGGTGAGGGTGCTGCCGCTTTCGATGCGCTGCATCAGCGCCAGGTCGTCATGCACCTTGCGCCGGATCACGCCGGTCTGGACCAGACGCCGGAAGCCTTCGTTGAGCATTTCGCTGCAGCCGTACAGGCCGATCTCGAACGGCTCCAGCCCACCGCATTCAAGCACGCTGGGATGCGTGGCCAGGCGCGGGTCCAGCGCATGCAGGATCTGCCGGTAGCGCGCGTTGTCGGTGTGTCGCAGCACCAGGGCATGGCTGATCGCATCGGCCAGGGTGCCGATGCCGATCTGCAGGGTGCCGCCATCGCGGACCAGCGCGCTGGCATACAGGCCGATCGCATAGTCGGCATCGCTGACCGGCTGGCGCGGCAGACCGAACAGTTCGGGGTAGGGGCCGGGCGGGGTGATCACCAGGTCGAAGAACGACACGTCCACCGTTGCGGTACCGGCCAGGTAAGGCAGCTGCGGATCGATCTCGGCGATCAGCAGCGGACGCGGCAGGCCACGCGCGGCCATCGCATCGAGCGTGTCCTGGGTGATGTCGTTGTTGCACGACAACGACAACCGGCGGTCGTCCGGGCGCATCGCCACTTTCTGCACGATCGCGTGGGGCGCGCGCTGCGCCACCGCATCGGCGGCGTGGGTGTAGTTGAGGCTGGTGTAGGCGCGCTGGGCCTGCGTCGAGCGCAGCAGCGCGCCGGACTGCATGTAGAACTCTTCCACCTGCACGTGCGCGGGCAGGCGGTCGGCAGCTACCGCATCGGCATAGGCCAGACGCGGGAAATCGGCGCCGAAATGACGCTCGGCGAACGGGCGCAGGAAGCGCGCCTCCAGCCCCGGGGCCGCCTTGGGCGGGTTCAACGACAGCGCGGTATACAACTGCAACGGGCGCGACGGGTCGTTCTCGATCCGCGCATACAGCGCATTGAGCAGCCGGTGGGGCTTGCCCAGCGCCAGCGGCGCGCCGATCCGCAGGGGGCCGTCAACCCGCTGCAGCAGCCAGTCGATCGCCGCGTCGAGGTCGGTGAGGTGTTCGGTCATCCAGCGCCATCCTTCAAAGTCATGCGGGCCATTACAGCATTCCGGGTTTGAACGGGCGTCGACGCGGGCCTCATCGCGCCGGGCCTATGCACGGGATGCAGTGATCCTGGCAGCCTGGCCATGAATCGGCCGTGCAAGTGATGAGGCTGCTGGGTGGGGTTGACTTCCGGTTTGATTACGCGCGTAATCGATCCGTCGATTACGGATGTAAATGATGAGCCAGATCAGCGAAGCCGAAGCCGTGGTGATGGACGTGTTGTGGCGCAGCCACCCCTTGGGTGCCGATGAGGTCGTGGTCGCGCTGGCCGGACGCGACTGGGCCGAGCCCACCATCAAGACCCTGCTCAACCGCCTGCTGACCAAGGGCGCGATCAGCGCCAGCCGCGAGGGTCGCCGCTACCTGTACTCGCCGGTGCTGCAGCGCCAGGCCTGGGTGGCCGAACAGAGCAGCGGCCTGCTCGACAAGCTGTTCGAGGGCCGCGTGGCACCGCTGGTGGCGCACTTCAGCCAGCGCGGCGAACTCAGCGCGCAGGACATCGCCGAACTGAAGAAGCTGATCGAGGACCTGGACCATGACTGAGCTGCTCAACGGATTGATGCAGGCCAGCGTGTGGCTGGCCATTGCGGTGCTGTTGCTGGCAACCCTGCGCCCGCTGCTGCTGCGCCTCGGCGGCGCCGCGTTGGCCTACCGCAGTTGGTGGCTGTTGCCGCTGGTGCTGGTGGCCCTGTGCGCACCACTGCGGAGCCTGCCACTGGCCGATGTCGTACCGATACGGGTGATCGGTGCCGCGATGCGCCCCCCGGCATTGCCGACGGCGCTATCGGTGTGGCCGGTGCTGCTGCTGGTGCTGTGGATGGCCGGGGCCGCGGCCATGGCGCTCTCCAGCTGGCGTGCACAACGTCGCTTCGAACGCGCAATGGGCCGGTTGCAGCCCCGCAGCGATGGCAGCTGGCAGGCCAGTGCCGATCCCGGCCTGCCCGCGCTGGTAGGCCTGTGGCGGCCACGCATCGTGGTGGGCCCGCGTTTTGAGCAGAATTTCAGTCCGGTCGAACAGGATCTGATCCTGCAGCACGAGCGTAGCCACCGCCGCCATGGGGATCCGTGGGCCAACGCCGCACTCGCCGCGCTGCGCTGCGTGTTCTGGTTTCACCCGTTGCTGCCGTGGGCGGCGGGCCGGTTCCTGCGCGATCAGGAACTGGCCTGCGATGCGCGCACGGTCGACCCGCATCCGGCCCTGCGCCGGCGCTATGCCAACGCGCTGCTGAAGGCGCAGTTGGTCCACCCGGTTGCGCCGATGGCCTGCCACTGGCGCAGCCAACCGATGTTGAAGGAGCGGATTGCCATGTTGAAGGAACACAAGCGCAAGGCGTTGCCGTGGCTGGCCGGGCAGGTGCTGGTGGTGGGAGTGTGCGCAGGCCTGGGGGCGGTGGCGTGGGCCAGCCAGGGGGGCGTCGAGGGGACATCTGAGGCCAGCATGGATGTGCCGGCGAAGGCGACGTCGATGGGACCGCCGAAGTATCCGGCCAGCGCGATGGAGCTGGGTCTCTCGGGCAAGGTGGTGCTGCGGGTGGTGGTGGATACGAAGGGCAATCCCGGTGACATCCGCGTGCTCAGCTCCACCCCGACGGGCGTGTTCGATGAGGCTTCGATCGCGGCGGCACGGCAATGGACCTTCGAACCGGCACGCGAGGCAGGCAAGCCGGTGGTGTCGGCGGTGCGGGTGCCGCTTACCTTCGAATTCAATGAATCCGATGACCTCAATGAAACGGACGACACACGATGAGGCGCGGGTGGCCGATGGCCTTGCTGATCCTGGGGGCGGCCGGGTGCACCAGCGTTGAGCAGCTGACGACCGTGGAGCGTCGCGATGAGAACGTCGATCACCAGCGTCTGCGCGCGCAACCTGCCGGTGGCGACGGCCAGGTTGCCGAGTATGCGCTGCAGGCGACCGAGGGCTACCGGATGCCGCAGTTGTATGCGGCACCGGACCCGGTGGTGGGCGCGCGCGACCCGCGCCGCGAACTGGCGCCGACGCGGGTCTGCCTGCAGGTGGTGATCGACGCCGAAGGTCGCGTGGAACGCAGCCTGCCACTCACCGACCGCAGCGAATGCAGCGCCGGTATCGAAGCGCAGAATGCGCCCTTGCTGGCGGCCGCGCAGGAAGCGGTGGCGATGTGGCGCTATGCACCGGCGGCCGTGTGCCACTTCGCCAAGGGCCAGGTGCCGGAGGATCGCGGTGACTGCCGGACTGCGCTGCGGGTGGAACCGGTGCCGGTGAGCCTGTTGTATGCCTTCACGTTCGAGATCGTGAAGGGGCAGCACGTGGTGCATCGCGAGGGACGCTGATCGGGGTTGTCTGGTGCCTTGGCCTTGTGGGGTTGCCGGCCAGCGGCCGGCATTACACGGCGGGGCCGCCCTGCAGGTTCGCCTTCACCGCAGGGTGCATCAGCTTTGGTTCGGCCAGGGTCGCATCGCGGGCCTGGCGGGTGGCGACGAAGTCGGCTTCGCTGATGCCGTCGTGCAGGTGGATGTTGCGCGCGCGCTGCTCGCCGATGGTGGTTTCATTGGCGACCGCGCGGCCACCGGGGCCGTAGTCGTGGCAGATGAACACCCGGGTGGCTTCGGGTAACGCGAACAGGCGCTGGATCGAGCGGTACAGCTGCGCGGCATCGCCCCCGGGGAAGTCGCAGCGGGCGCTGCCGCCGTCGGGCATGAACAGCGAGTCGCCGGTGAACAGCGCATCGCCAATGCGGTAGGCCACGCTGTCGCTGGTGTGGCCGGGGACGGCGATGACTTCAGCGTCGATGTCACCGAGGGCGAAGCGCTCACCGTCGGCGAACAGGTGGTCGAACTGCGAGCCGTCGGTGGGCACATCCAATGCATAGCGCGGGGCGAAGGTGCGCTGCACCTGCACGATGCCGCTGCCCATGGCCAGTGTCGCCTCGGGCCAGTGTTGATTGAGCCAGCGCCCGCCGCTGATGTGGTCGGCATGGGCGTGGGTCTCCAGCAGCCAGCGCACCTGCAGCGCATTGTCGTGCACGTGTGCCAGCAACGGCTGCAGCGGCCCGGTCCCGAGTGCATCGGTGTCCGGATCGTAGTCCAGCACCGGGTCGATCACCGCCGCCTGCAACGTCGCCGGATCGTGCACCACGTAGCTGAAGGTATGGCTGTCGGGGTGGAAGAAACCGGTAACGTGCAGTGACATGGTGGTGGCCTCAGCGCTTGCCCAGGGTGTCGTTGAGCAGCACCGCCAGGCGTTCACCGGCCAGGCGCAGCTCCTGTTCCGCGATCGGGCGGTAGGTCGCGGTGTATTCGGCCGACAGCGTACGCTTGGTCGGGTAAACGCCAGGTGCAATGGCAACGCGGCAGCTGGCCTCGGCCCACTGCACGGCATCGGTGCCGATGCTGGAGCGCTTGCCGACCTTCGGCGCGGGCAGGGCCATCAGGCGCTTGAAGTACTGGTCATCGTCCAGCTTCAGTTCGTTGAGCATGCCGCTGTCCCACAGCGAGTGCAGGTTGGTACCGCGGTTGTTGAACTGCACCTGGAAGTCGTTGCCGCCCTTGTCGTGGCCGTAGCCGGCATGCATGGGCTGGTGGATGTCACCGGTGAAATGCACGACGAACTTCAGCGCCTGCGCACGTTCGGCGTCGGTGCGGCTGCGGTCGCCGAGGATCGCGGTCTGCGCCTTGAGCGCTTCGACCACGCAGTTGCCGCCCTTGCAGTGCTTCTGCACTTCGTAGTGGCAGTCGTCTTCGCCAATGTTGACGTAATGCCAGCCGGCCGAGCGCTTGCCCAGGCCGGGATCCTTGGCGCGCAGCTGGTCGGCCCAGGGGGCGACGCCGTGCAGGGTGGGGTCGGGCTCGGCGGCCAGCAGGCGGTCGACTTCGGCCTGGGCCTGCGGGGTCAGCCGGGCTTCGGCGACGCGGGCGACCAGGCGGTGGCCTTGCGCGCCCCAGGCCAGGGCGTCGGTGGAGACAAGGGTGAGTGCCACTGCCAGGGCGGCGGCCGGAATCAGGGAGGCGATCTTCATCGGCTGCATTCTAACGGGCGTGCCGGCACGCGGCTTGCCCGGATCTGGCTGGCCGGAGGGCGGAGCGGTACGCTGGCGGCCGGGTCGACAACGGGAGTGGCGGCGGTGCAGAAGGTCTTGGGTCTGATCGGTGGGATGAGCTGGGAGAGTTCGGCGCACTATTACCGGATGATCAACGAGCAGGTGCGCGATGCCTTGGGTGGGATGCACTCGGCGCGCTTGTTGATGTGGTCATTCGATTTCGCCGACATCGAGGCGATGCAGCGGGCCGGTGACTGGTCGGCGGCCACGCAGGCGATGGTGGACGTGGCGCAGCGGCTGGAGGCGGGCGGGGCGACGGCGGTGGTGATCTGCACCAACACGATGCATCTGATGGCCGATCAGGTGCAGGCGGCGATCAAAGTGCCGCTGCTGCATATCGCCGATCCGGTGGGGGCGCTGATCCAGGCCTCGGGGCTGACGACGGTGGGGTTGCTGGGAACGGCCTTCACGATGGAGCAGGATTTCTACCGGGTGCGTCTGGCGCAGCGTTATGGGCTGGAGGTGCTGGTGCCGGAGGCGGACGATCGCGCGGCGGTGCATCGGATCATCTACGAGGAGCTGGTGCAGGGGCGGGTGCTGGACGCCTCGCGCGAGGTCTATCGCGGGGTGATGCAGCGGCTGGTGGACCAGGGCGCACAGGCGATCATTCTGGGCTGCACTGAAATCATGCTGTTGGTCGGCGCGGAAGATGCATCGGTGCCGTTGTTCGATACGGCGGCGTTGCATGCGCAGGCGGCTGCGGAACATCTGTTGCACCCCGGGTAATGCCGACCGTTGGTCGGCTGCTCGAAAGCGCAGGTCAACTGCGCAGGTCAAATGCGGGGCTCCCTTCATGCGGGTTTGGGCTGGCGTGTGTGGGTAGGCGGGACACGCCGTGAATCCATCCCTGGAGGCTTGTTCACGACATCCATGTCGTGAACAGTCCCGCCTACCCACACACACCAGCCCTTCGACAGGGAATGGCCCCTCACTGAAAAGCGGGTAGAGCCACGCCATGCGTGGCTGCTTTCCCTGGCGGTGCCGCAAAAAGTTCTTCTCCCATCTGCGGGAGATGCCATCGGCGCATTTTTCCCGTGTAAGGCCCCGCGGTGTAGATGGCTGGGGCGCGGGCCCCCACGCTCGCCTAACACCCAGTACGAAACCGCTGCTGTTGATCTAGGAGCGGGACGCTCCTCCAATTGGTAGAAGAACAAAAAAAATCCCCGGCCGAAGCCGGGGAAAACGCTTTGCTGCGAGGGGTGTTGCCTTGTTGGGTTCTGATCCGCCGATCAGAACTTGAACACGTAGGACACGCCGTAGGCGAGCGGGTCGATGTTGACGGTGCCGATCTTCTCGCCGTTGAGCTTGACCTTGCTGTCGATGTCGATCCAGCGCACGTCCACGCGCAGCGAGCCCTTGTCGTTGATCGCGAAGTCCAGGCCCGCATGCGCGGCCAGGCCCCAGGAATCGGCCATCTTCAGCTTGCTGCCGGCCAGCGCACCGCCGGTCTCTTCGCTGAAGAACGTGGTGTAGTTGATGCCGGCACCGACGAACGGGGACACCTTGCCCTTGCTGTTGAAGTGGTACTGCAGCGACACCACCGGCGGCAGGTGCTTGGTGCTGCCGACGCGGCCGAGGCCGTCGATGTTGATGTCGTGCTTGAACGGCAGCGCCGCCAGGATCTCGATGCCCAGGTTGTCGGCGATGAAATACTCGCCGGTGATGGTCGGCTTGATGTCGTTGTCGACGTCGACCTTCAGCGTGCCGCCGGCCAGCGAGCCGTTGTTGGACTTCGGGGCGACCTGGTGCACGCCGGCACCGATCGTCCAGTCGCCCTTGGACTGGGCCATGGCGGGAGTAGCGACCAGGGCCAGGGCGACGGCGAGGCTGGACAGCAGGAGGGGGGCGGTCTTGCGCATGAGGGATTCTCGTTGCGGGGTGGAATGGCGCCAGTTTTGCCCTCGGCCGCCGCCAACGCCTTGATTCTGATCAATCCATGCCGGCCGTTCTGTAACCGTTTACCGTCGGCTGGGCCGGAAACGGGGCCGGTCCGGCCTGCTAGAATGAGGACCCCTTTCCATCGGCGCCGCACCGTCGCGGCTGCAGGAGCTTGTGAACATGGCAATCAAGGTTGGCATCAACGGTTTCGGTCGCATCGGGCGCAACGTACTGCGTTCGGCCGTGCTGAACTTCGGCAATGACATCGAAATCGTCGCCATCAACGATCTGCTGGAGCCGGATTACCTGGCGTACATGCTGAAGTACGACTCCGTGCACGGCCGTTTCAAGGCCGACGTGTCGGTCTCCGGCAACGACCTGCTGGTCAACGGCAAGAAGATCCGCCTGACCCAGGAACGCGACCCGTCCAACCTGAAGTGGGACGAAGTGGGCGTGGACGTGGTGATCGAGTCGACCGGCCTGTTCCTGAGCAAGGACACCGCGCAGAAGCACATCGATGCGGGCGCCAAGAAGGTGATCCTGTCGGCACCGTCCAAGGACGACACCCCGATGTTCGTGTTCGGCGTGAACGACAAGACCTACGCCGGCCAGGCGATCGTGTCCAACGCCTCGTGCACCACCAACTGCCTGGCCCCGCTGGCCAAGGTGATCAATGACAAGTGGGGCATCAAGCGCGGCCTGATGACCACCGTGCATGCGGCCACCGCCACCCAGAAGACCGTCGATGGCCCGTCCAACAAGGACTGGCGCGGTGGTCGTGGCATCCTGGAAAACATCATTCCGTCCTCCACCGGCGCTGCCAAGGCCGTGGGCGTGGTGATTCCGGAGCTGAACAAGAAGCTGACCGGCATGAGCTTCCGCGTGCCGACCTCGGACGTGTCGGTGGTCGACCTGACCGTCGAGCTGGAGAAGGAAGCCACCTACGCCGAGATCTGCGCCGAAGTGAAGGCACAGAGCGAAGGCGCGCTGAAGGGCATTCTGGGCTACACCGAAGACAAGGTCGTGGCGACCGACTTCCGCGGTGAAACCCACACCTCGGTGTTCGACGCCGATGCCGGTATCGCGCTGGACAGCACCTTCGTCAAGCTGGTCGCCTGGTACGACAACGAATGGGGCTATTCCAACAAGTGCCTGGAAATGGTCAAGGTCGTCGCCGCCAAATAAGCGCGCGCCGTCGTTGAGACCCCCACAGACCCCGGCCTTGTGCCGGGGTCTGTCGTTTCCATTAGCATGGCCGCGTGCCCAGGCGCGGCATCACGATGCCAGCGCCCCGGGGCTCCCCTTTGAGGATGGCGTGGAATGGAAGCTCTGATTGTCCTGGCAGTGATCGTGCTGCTGCTCATCCCGGTGTTGCTGGTCGTGGCGCTGGTGATGATCGCCGGGCTGCGCCGACGCGTGTCCACGCTGGAACAGCAGCAGGCGGAGGCGGGCACCATAGGTGCGCCAGCCGCCACGCGCGCCGCACCGTCCCCGCAGTGGGCCGAACGCCCCTATCAGCCGGCGGAGCCGGAGCGGGCACCGGCCCCCAACGTGCCGCTGCCCCAGGCCGCCGCCGCCGCCGCGGCCCCCGCTGTCGCCGAACCGGCCAGCACGCCGCCACCGCTGCCGCCGCGACCAGCCCCGGTGCAACCGTCCGTACCGCCGCCGCCATCGGGCCCGAGCCTGGGCGATCGCGTGCTGGGCACCATCAAACACTGGTTCACCGAAGGCAACGTGCCGGTCAAGATCGGCATGCTGGTGCTGCTCGCCGGTGTGGCCGCGCTGCTCAAGTACGCCAGCGACCAGGGCTGGCTCAATGCGCCGATCGAACTGCGCCTGGCCGCCATCGCGGCGGGGGCATTGGCCGGGCTGGTGTTCGGCTGGCTGCAGCGCGATCGGCGCCGGTTGTTCGCGCTGGCCCTGCAGGGCGGGGCGGTTGGCATCCTGCTGCTGACCATCTTTGCCGCCTTCAAACGCTATGACCTGATCCCCGCCGCGCCCGCCTTCGCGTTGAGCGTGGTGTTGATCGCGGGCATGGGCGTGCTGGCGGTGGTGCAGAACTCGCGCACGTTGGCGGTGCTCGGCATCCTGGCCGGCTTCATGGCGCCGATCTGGTTGTCCACGGGCAGCGGCAACCACGTGGCGCTGTTCTCCTATTACGCGGTGCTCAATGCGGCGATCCTGGCGATTGCCTGGTGGCGGCCGTGGCGGGTGCTGAACCTGCTCGGGTTTGCCTTCACCTTCGGCATCGGCACCGCCTGGGGCGTGCTGCAGTACGACGCCGACAAGTTCGGCAGCACTGAGCCGTTCCTGCTGCTGTTCTTCGCCTTCTACCTGCTGATCCCGATCCTGTACGCGCGCCGCCAGCCGGCGGAGAAGCGCGACCTGGTCGATGGCAGCCTGGTGTTCGGCACCCCGCTGATCGCCTTCTCGCTGCAGGCCGGCATGCTGCATGACGACCGCCTGGCGTTGGCGCTGTGCGCGCTGGCGCTGGCCGCGTTGTACGCCGGGCTGGGCTGGCTGTTGATCCGGCGCGCGCGCTATGCCGCGCTGGGCCAGTCGCATGCGGTGCTGGCGGCGGGCTTTGCGACCCTGGCGGTACCGCTGGCGTTGTCGGCGCGTGCCACCGCCAGCGTGTTCGCGCTGGAAGGGGCCGGGCTGGCCTGGTTGGGGCTGCGCCAGCGCCGCTGGTTGCCGCAGATTGCCGGTGGCCTGCTGCAACTGGGTGCCGCGTTCGGTTTCGTGGTCGGCGCCGATTACTGGCACCTCGATGCCACCGCCATCGCCAACCCGACCTTCATGAGTGGCCTGCTGCTGGCACTGGCCGGGTTCGCCTCGGCCTACAGCTACCGCCGCGCCGGCCATGACACCCCGGCCATCGTCTACTACCTGTGGGGATTGATGTGGTGGCTGGGCGTGGGCTGGCACGAGATCGCGCGCTTCATCGCCCGCACCAGCGAACCCGATGCGCTGCTGGTGCTGGTTGCGGTCACCGCCTGGATCTGCGCCGAAGTGCATCGCCGCATGCCGGCGCGCGCGTTGGTGCTGACCACGCTGGCGATGCTGCTGTCGGCCTTCCCGCTGGCCCTGTGGCAGGCCAGCGCACATGCACAGCCGTTCGCCGGCTATGGCGCAGTGGCCTGGGCGGTGTTTGCGCTGCTGGGCGTGCGCAGCCTGTGGTGCCTGCGCGGTGGCCAGGGCAAGGCGGCGATCGCGGCGCAGTTCATCTGGTGGCTGTTGTGGCCCACGGTGCTGTCGCTGACCGCGTTCTGGCTGGCCGAACACTTCGCGCTGGCCGAAGGCTGGGCCGTCGCCATCGCAGTGCTGCCGTGGTTGCTGGTCACTGCGGTGTCGCTGCAGCGCTGGCGCTGGCTGGCAGTGCCGCTGGGCGAGCGCTTCGATGTGGCACGCCCGGCGTTGCAGTGCGTGTTGTTCGGCGTGCTTGGCCTGGCCTGGCTGAAGACACTGTTCGCGGCCGGCCCGGCGGCGCCGCTGGCCTGGGTGCCGGTGCTCAATCCGCTGGAACTGGCCCAGTTGGCCGTGCTGGCGTTGGCCGCGCGCTGGCTGTGGTCCGGGCAGGCGCCGAAGAACCTGCGCCGGTTGCGTACGCCGCTGCTGGCGATCACCGGCTTCATCGCCCTGACCAGCATCACCCTGCATGCCGTGCATCACTGGGGGGCGGTGGCCTGGAACGACGCGCTGTGGTCCTCGACCCTGGCCCAGACCAGCCTGACCGTGGTCTGGAGCGTGCTCGGCGTGATCAGCTGGGTGTGGGGGTCGCGCCGCGGCCAACGCGTGCTGTGGCTGGTGGGCGCGGTGCTGATGGGCGTGGTGCTGGCCAAGCTGGTACTGATCGACCGCCAACACCTGGGCAACCTGCTCGGGATTTCCTCCTTCATCGCCTACGGCCTGCTGTGCACGGTCGTGGGTTACCTGGCACCGGCACCGCCGAGTGCCGCCGACCCCATTGCGGAGCAGCAGCCTTGACGACCCTGGCCATGAAGACGATGCGCGGCACGCTGGCCGCCCTGGTGTTGGCGCTGACCAGTGCGCCGCTGCTGGCCGCCGACGCACGCCAGGACTATCGCCAGCAATGGCCGCTGCAGTTGGCGCAGCCGCAGGCCGGTGCTTACCGGCTGATGCTGGATGAAGCGATCTACCGCAGCGCGGTGTCGCCGCAGCTGGCCGACGTGCAGGTGTTCAACGCGCAGGGCCAGGCGTTGCCGTCGGCCTTGCTGGCGGCCGATCAGCCGCTGGCGCAGGCGGCGCAGTGGCGTGACCTGCCGTGGTTCCCGCTGCCCGCGCAGGCCGCCGGTGGCAGCGACGACCTGCAGCTGCTGACCGAGCGCAATACCGATGGCAGCGTGCGCCGGGTCGAGGCCCGCCTGGGCCGCAGCGGTGCCAGTGCGCAGCCAGCCGGCTGGCTGGTGGATGCCGCCGCCTTGCGCACCGGCGTGCGCGCGCTGCGGCTGGACTGGAACACCACGACCACGGTGCAGGCGCGGGTGCGGGTGGAGGCCAGCGACGATCTGCGCGACTGGCAGCGGGTGGCCGATGACGTGGCGCTGGTCGACCTGCAACATGATGGCCGTCGCCTGCAGCAGCGCCGTATTGAGATCGGACGCGAGGCGAAGTACTTCCGCATTCTGCCGCTGGGCGCCGACGCGCTGCCGGTGTTGGTGGCGGTGCAGGCCGAACTGATGCCGGCCGCGCAGTCGATCGACTGGCAGTGGCAGTCGCTGCAGGGCACGCCGGGCAAGCCCGGGGAATTCGAGTACGAACTGCAGGGGCGCTTCCCGATTGCCCAGGCCGATATCGCCACCGCCGACAACAGCGTGGTGCAGTGGACCCTGCTCAGCCGTGATGACGCCAACCAGGCCTGGCAGGTACGTGCCGGCCCCTGGGTGGCGTATCAGCTGCAGGACGCCGCGCAACGTCGCCAGTCGCAGACGCAGTCCTTGGTCGTGGCCAGCCGTGACCGCTACTGGAAGCTGATGGCCACCCAGGGCCAGGCCCAGGGCGCGCCGACGCTGAAGCTGGGCTATCAGCCCGAAGCACTGGTATTTCTCAGCCAGGGCGAGCCGCCCTACAGCGTGGCCGCCGGCAGCGTGCGTGCGGCACGCAGTGATGCCCCGGTGGACACGGTGATCGCGCAGCTGCGCGAGCAGCAGGGCGCGCAGTGGCAGCCGGCGCTGGCCCGCGTGCAGGGCCCGGCGCAGGAACTCGGCGGAGACGCCGCGCTGACCGCGCAGCGCGACTGGAAGCAGTGGCTGCTGTGGGGCCTGCTGGTGCTGGGTGTGCTGATTGTCGGCGGCTTCGCGGTGAGCCTGCTGCGCCAGAAGCCGAGCGACGGCTAGGCCCGGGCACCCCCCGACAATTTGCGATGCACCGGCGCAGCCGGGACAATGGGCGCTCGCGTCGTACGCGGCGCCCTTTCCTTTTTCAGCCAAAGAGTTGCCCATGTCCATCGTTCGCATGACCGACCTCGATCTCTCCGGCAAGCGCGTGCTGATCCGCCAGGACCTCAACGTGCCGATCGATGCGGGTCGCATCACCTCCGAACAGCGCATCAGCGCTTCGCTGCCCACGCTGAAGCTGGCGCTGGAAAAGGGTGCGGCAGTGATGGTGATGTCGCACCTGGGGCGGCCGACCGAAGGCGTGTGGAGCGAGGCCGATTCGCTGGCCCCGGTGGCGCTGCGCCTGTCGCAGCTGCTCGGGACCGAAGTGCCGCTGGTGCGCGACTGGGTCGACGGCGTGGACGTTGCGCCGGGCAGCATCGTGCTGCTGGAAAACTGCCGCATGAACGCCGGCGAAGGCAAGGACGATGACGCGCTGGCGAAGAAGTATGCCGCGCTGTGCGATGTGTTCGTGATGGATGCCTTCGGCACCGCACACCGCGCGCAGGCCTCCACCCACGGCGTGATCCGCTTCGCGCCGATCGCTGCCGGTGGCCCGCTGCTGATGGCCGAACTGGACGCGCTGGCCAAGGCCCTGCATGCCCCGGCGCAGCCGCTGCTGGCCATCGTGGCCGGCAGCAAGGTCAGCACCAAGCTGGAACTGCTGGCCAACCTGGTCGGCAAGGTCGACCAGCTGATCGTCGGCGGCGGCATCGCCAATACCTTCATCGCCGCAGCCGGGTACCCGGTCGGCAAGTCGCTGTGCGAGCCGGACCTGCTGGACACCGCGCGCAAGATCGTCGCCGACGCCAAGGCACGCGGTGCCGAGATTCCGCTGCCCACCGACGTGGTGGTGGCCAAGCAGTTCCTGCCCGATGCCGAGGCGACCGTGAAGACGCTGGCCGACGTGGCCGAAGACGACCTGATCCTGGACATCGGCCCGGACACCGCGCAGCACTACGCTGGCCTGATCGCCAAGGCCGGCACCGTGGTCTGGAACGGCCCGGTGGGTGTGTTCGAGTTCGAGGCCTTCAGCCACGGCACCCAGGCCTTGGCGCACGCCATCGCCAGCTCGCCGGCGTTCTCCATCGCTGGTGGCGGTGACACCCTGGCCGCGGTGGACAAGTACGACATCGCCGATCAGATCAGCTACATCTCCACCGGCGGTGGCGCGTTCCTGGAATTCCTGGAAGGCAAGACCCTGCCGGCCGTGGCGGCGCTCGAAGCACGGGGCGCCTGATGACGCAGGATGGGCGGGCGGCGACCATGGGTCGTCACGCCATGGAACAGCGCGATACGCTGTTCTTCGACCTCGATGGCACCCTGATCGATTCGGCGCTGGGCATCACCCAGTGCGTGGCCTATGCGCTCACGCAGATGGGCCGCCCCGTGCCGCCACAGGCCGAACTGCGGCGCTGGATCGGGCCATCGCTGCGCACCAGTTTCGCGCCGCTGTTCGACGATCCGGCCGATGTGGAGCAGGCGGTGGCGCATTACCGCGAGCGCTTCGAGGTCAGCGGCTGGCATGAGCATGAGGTCTACCCGCACATCGGCGACGTGGTGCGGGCGCTGCATGCGCGCGGCCACCGCCTGGCGATCGTCACCGCCAAGAACGAGCCGCATGCCCGCCGGATCATCCAGCACCTGCCGTTCGGGGACTGCTTCGAAGACGTGATCGGGGCCACCCTCGATGGCAGCCGCAGCGAGAAGCCGCAGCTGGTTGCCGAGGCGCTGCAGCGGCTGTCGTTGATGCCCGCGCAGTGCTGGATGATCGGTGACCGGCGCATGGATATCGCCGGCGCACGCCATCACAACATGCGCAATATCGGCGTGTTGTGGGGCTTTGGTGGCGCTGAAGAGTTGCAGGAAGCGGGTGCACAGCATCTGGCAGCGACGCCGGATGCACTGCTTTCGTTGATCGATTGAGGGCCGCGGCGGCGTCCCGTACGCCGCCGCATGTCCTGCGCAAAGCCAACCGGGTCGGGGCTTACCGGCTTCTGTGCGTCAACCGATGTCCGCGCGGCGGTCCGCCGCTGTCTGCAGGACATCGTACAAACCCAGCTGCCGCAAGGCTGTAAACGTATTCATGGGACGTGAAGGGTGTGCTAATTTCGATCCTTTCCCGGGAGCCCATTTACCATGATTGAGCGTCAGCGCCGCACCAAGATCCTCGCCACCCTCGGACCGGCGACCGACCCGCCGGGCGTGCTGGAGGATCTGTTCCGCGCCGGCGTGAACGTGGTCCGCCTCAACTTCAGCCACGGCGATCCGTCCGGCCAGGCCAAGCGCGCCGCCGATGTGCGTGCCGCCGCGCAGCGCGTGGGCGTGGAAGTGGGCATCCTGGCCGATCTGCCGGGCCCGAAGATCCGCATCGAGCGTTTCACCGAAGGCAAGATCAAGCTCAAGGCGGGTGACCGCTTCGATCTGGTCGCCTCGGCCAACCCGCCGCCGGGTGACACCACCCAGGTCGGCGTGAGCTACCTGGGCCTGCCGCAGGATGTGGTGGCCGGCGACGTGCTGTTGCTCGACGACGGCCTGATGCAGCTGCAGGTCGTGGAAGTGGCCGGCGAGCGCATCATCAACACCGTGCTCAACGATGGCGTGCTGTCCGACCGCAAGGGCCTGAACAAGCAGGGCGGTGGCCTGTCGCTGGGCGCGCTGACCGAGCGTGACAAAGAGCTGATCGGCATCGTGGCCAAGATCGGCGTGGACTTCATCGCCGTCTCGTTCTGCCGCAACGCGCAGGACATGAACGATGCCCGCGCGATCGCCGAATCGCACGGCTGCTATGCCGCGCTGGTATCCAAGATCGAACGCACCGAAGCCATCGAAAACCTGGAAGAAATCGTCGACGCCAGCGATGTGGTGATGGTGGCGCGTGGCGATCTGGGCGTGGAAATCGGCGATGCCGAACTGCCGGGCCTGCAGAAGAAGATCATCAAGGCCTCGCTGGCGCAGAACAAGGTGGTGATCACCGCCACCCAGATGCTGCAGTCGATGGTGGAAAGCCCGATCCCGACCCGTGCCGAAGTGCTGGACGTGGCCAACTCGGTCATCGACGGTACCGATGCGGTGATGTTGTCGGCCGAAACCGCCGCCGGCATGTACCCGGTCAAAGCGGTCGAAGCGATGGCGCGCATCTGCCTGGGCGCCGAACGCCAGTTCCAGACCGAGACCGACTTCGGCGCTTCGCCGCGCAACCTGGAGCGTGCCGACCAGGCCATCGCCATGGCCACCATGTTTCTGTCCCAGCACGTAGGCGTGCGCGCGATCGTGGCGATGACCGAATCCGGCGGCACCGCGCGCTACCTGTCGCGTTTCCGTGCCTCGGCCCCGGTGTTCGCGGTGACCCGCCATGACGGCGCACGCCGGCAGATGGCGCTGATGCGCGATGTGTTCCCGATCAACTTCGACAGCCGCGGTTTCACCCCGCGTGAAGCCGCCCGCGGCAGCATCCGCCTGCTGGTGGAAGCCAACCAGCTGCAGGCCGGCGACCGCGTGGTGTTCACCAGCGGCGAGCACATGGAAACCCATGGCGCCACCAACACCCTGCGCCTGCTGGAAGTGGGTGACGACGGCCGCGCCAGCGGTCTGGGCGACCTCTAAGCGGAGTGCCGGGCCACGCCCGGCAGTGCAGAACACGGCGGCGCGGCGGAAACGTCGCGCCGTCATGCGTTGGCCATCTGAAAGCGTTTCCAGATTCCGTGGACGGTCAGTTCACGGGGGGCGGGGGCTATAATTACGGTTTTCCCGCACCCGCCACAGGAAATACATGAGCATCGAACAGCTGGCCGAAACCGCCCAGGCCATGGTCGCCCCGGGCAAGGGCATCATCGCGATCGACGAATCCACCGGCACCATTGGCAAGCGCTTCGCCAGCGTGGGCCTGGAGAACACCGAGGAAAACCGTCGCGCCTACCGCGAAATGCTGCTGACCACCCCGAAGCTGAACGAGCACATCTCCGGCGCGATCCTCTACGACGAAACCATTCGTCAGTCGACCAAGGACGGCGTGCCGTTCGCCAAGTACATGGCTGCCCAGGGCATCATTCCGGGCATCAAGGTCGACAAGGGCGCCCACGCGCTGGCCGGCTGCCCGGGCGAGATGGTCACCGAAGGCCTGGACGGCCTGCGTGAGCGTCTGCAGGAGTACTACAAGCTGGGTGCGCGCTTTGCCAAGTGGCGTGCGGTGATCAACATCGGCGAGAGCATTCCGTCGGGCACCTGCATCGAGTCCAATGCCCACGCGCTGGCCCGTTACGCCGCGCTGTGCCAGGAATGCGGCCTGGTGCCGATGGTCGAGCCGGAAGTGATCATGGACGGCGACCACGACATTGAAACCTGCTACGAAGTCACCGAAGCCACGCTGCGTTCGCTGTTCGACGCGTTGTACCAGCAGAACGTGTTGCTGGAAGGCACCATCCTGAAGGCCTCGATGGTCATCTCCGGCAAGGGCTGCGAAGAGCAGGCCGACGTCGAGGAAGTGGCCGAGTCGACCGTGATGTGCCTCAAGAGCACCGTGCCGGCGATCCTGCCGGGCGTGGTGTTCCTGTCCGGCGGCCAGACCGACGAACAGTCCACCGCACACCTGGATGCCATGAACCAGATGGGCAACCTGCCGTGGCCGCTGAGCTTCTCCTACGGCCGCGCCATGCAGCAGGCCGCGCTGAAGCTGTGGGCCAAGGACATCAAGGGCAACGTGGCCAAGGCGCAGCAGACGGTCTACGACCGCGCCAAGGAAAACGGCCTGGCAGCACAGGGCAAGTGGAACGGCTGATGCCTGGCTGACCACGCAGCAAAAAAACGCCGGCCCTGTGCCGGCGTTTTTCTTTTTCAGGGGCTTACTTCTTCTCTTCCCACTGCACCACGTCCGGCTCGGCCGCACGAATGCCCGCAGTGGAGAGCAGGCGCGCGGTGGCATCCAGCGCGGCATTCACCGACGGATACTCCACGATGGCCCGGCCGGACGGCTTGGACAGCTTCACCAGGGTGCCGCCGGTGGCCTTGGCCGCGCGCTGTGCGGCGGTGGCATCGGTGAAGAACACCGTCACCCGCGAGGTGGCCACCACCGGTGCGCCATCGGTGGACACCGCCGCGGCGAACTTGCCGGCGCCGGCATCCGCGCCGCCGGCGTCGCTGCCATCCAGCGAACGCTTGACCCGCGCACCGGTGGATGCCGCCGCTGCGGGCGCGATCTTGAACTGACCGCTGCCCACCGCCTGCACGCTGGCCGAGGGCGCCAGCTGGAAGCGGGTGCCGCCCACATCGAACGAACGGCCGGTGGCGGCCTGCTTGAGTTGCTGCGCATCCACGTTCGACAGGCTCCTGGCGGGCGGCGTCTGGCCGCTGTCCTGCGCCCAGCATGGGAAGGCCATCGCGGCCAGGGCGAGGGTACTCAACAGAATGGTCGTCTTCATTATTAGTGCCCCAGGGTTCGGATCTTGAAGAATTCAAGGCTGCCGCGCGACGCTGCACTCGCGGCCTGCCCCATGTCGGTCACTTCCAGTGTCCAGGTGCCGGTACCGGCTTCATCCAGGAAGGCGTTGCTGGACAGCAGGTCCCAGTTGGTGAAGTTGTTCTGGATCGCGACCGAACCGGCGCTCAGGCCCGAACCGATGGCGGTGAACGCCGGTTGCACCACGCTGCGCGTGCCCGCAGGCGAAACCAGCACGAACTGCAGTTGGCGGGTATTGCTGTGGTTGACCCGGAAGCCCAGCTGCACCGATTCCAGCGCTCCGGCCGCACCTGCCAGCGGAATGGTCAAACGTGCTGCCGCTGCGGAGGTATTGCCGATCGCCACCCGGCGCGTGGTGGTACGCCAGCCACTGTCCACCAGGGCACCCAGCGACTGGAAGGTTTCGGCCACCTGCACCGCACGTGCGGCATTGACCACGCCGAAGCCGTACCAGTTGCTGTACGCGCGCCCGGCGGCGTTCACCGTCCAGCCAGGCACCAGCGTGCGCCCGTCGGTGAGTGTCACTGCCGGCTGGTTGGCATGGGTGCGGGTGGCGGTGGTGGCCAGGATGTATTTCACGTCGCGGTAGCCCAGCCGCGGGTTGGCTTCCAGGATCAGCGCGGCCACGCCGGACACCATCGGCGCCGAGGCCGAGGTGCCATTCATCTTGGCGGTGTAGTTGCAGCTGCTGTCGATGCTGGAGAGGTTGCTGTCCAACGTGTTCTGCCGGCTGGTGTTTTTGTTGCTGCCCTGCACGCAGCCGGTGACATCGGTGGTGATGATGGCCGGGTCGTAGGCGCGGGCCACCAGGTTCGGTGCGAACTGGCGCTGCAGGCCGTACTCGCCACCGAAAGCCGAAACCCACAGCGCCGAGCCGGTGGAGGAGTACGACGAGCGCACGCCATCGGCACGTACCGCCGCCACGGTGATCACGTTGAACAGGTTGTTGCGCGGGTCGCGCCCGGCCGGCACGCAGCCGGTGTTGCGGTTCTTGGTATCGGCGGTGCAGATGTCCTGGGTCTGGCTGATCGAACCGTTGTTGAAGCTATTGCCGGCCGACTTCACGTAGATGCCACCGCGGCCACCGCGCGTACCGGACATCGCCTGCTCGTAGGCGCTGACGTTGTTCTGGCTGAAGGCCAGTGGCAGGTTCGGATTGCCCGGGCCCGCGCCCCAGCTGTTGTTGAACACCTGTACGTCGGCCGATTCCGCGCCGTCCCACCACGAATATTCGATGTTGCTGAGCTGGCTGCCCTGCGCATCGGAGGCCAGCACGTTGAAGCCTTTCAGCGTGGCCGCCGGGGCCACGCCGCGCACGCCGACATTGTTCGCCCCGACCGCACCGGCGATACCGCCGACCATCGTGCCGTGGTTGTCCGCGTTCGGATTGGAGGGGGAGGGATCGTTGGACTGGTTGGCGAAGTTCTTGCCCGCTACCGCCGCGACATTGGCGGCCAGGTCCGGATGGGCGATCTGCAGGCCGTCATCGACGATGCCGATGGTCACGCCCTGGCCGCGGATGCCATTGCGGAACAGGCCATCGACATTGAGATCGTTGCCGGCCAACGGCAGCGTATCGGCCGGTACGGTCTGGCCGGTGTTGAGCAGGTGCCACTGCAGTCCTGCGAGCGGGTCGGCCTGCTGGGCCTGGGCGGTTGCGGCGAGGCTGCCCAGCACCCATGCGGTGGCCAGGGCCAACTGCAGGGGGCGCGGGAGCGCGCGGTGATGCATGTGTCGCTTCATACACGAATCCTTCTGTTGTGAATCGGCAGGTGCAGGACGGCGGGCACGGTGCCCCTCCGCAACAGGCCAAACGCGACACAACGAAGAACCCCCTACCTCCCCCGGGTACCAATGTCTGAAAGTGTCGATTGCGTCACAACTGGATATGTTTCGTGGCAATAACGACTGTGGTTGTCGGCATATGCCGACACGATGCGACGGCATCGCCTATCGTTTGCGACTCTGTGATCCAACGCACCTGAAAGGATTCGACGACGATGCGTCCGCGCCTACTGCTGTTGCTCTCACTCCTGTTGCTGCTGGCTTGCCAGGCCACGGCGGCATCGCCGCGCGGCTTCGATGTGCTGCATTACGCAGTGGCGCTGGAACCGGACATTCCCGCGCGGCAGGTGCAGGGGCAGCAGCGCATCACCTTCAAGGCCGTGCAGGCGGGATTGCCATCGATTGCGCTGGAGAGCGGCGCGCTGAAGGTGTCTTCGGTGCAGCAGGCCGGCCGTGCGTTGCTGTTTGAACAGCGCGACGGTCAACTGCATATCCATTTGCCCACTCCGATGCGCGAAGGCCGTACGGCCACGCTGGAGATCACCTATCAAGGGGCGCCCAGCTTCGGGCTGGAATTCGCGCCCGAGCGCGACGAGGTCTACACGATTTTCTCCACCAGCCAGTGGATGCCCTCGGTGGATGCCCCCGATGAGCGCGCGACGCTGGACATGGCGGTGACGTTGCCGGCGGGCCTGCGGGCAACCGGGACCGGTCGCGCCCTGCCGACGCGCACGCTGGCCGATGGCCGCATCGAGCATCGCTGGCGGCTGGAGACGCCGATGCCCGCCTACGTCTACGGTTTCGCCGCCGGCCGCTATCAGCAGGCGACGCAACAGCACGGCAAGGTCGCGCTTCGCTTCCTGTCAGTGGCGCGTTCGCCAGCCCAGCTGCAGACGCTGTTCGCCCACACCGGCGACATGCTGGACTTCTTCGCCGCGCGCGCCGGCCTGCCGTATCGCGGTGACTACGCGCAGGCTCTGGTAGCGCGCACGATCGGGCAGGAACTGGCGGGTGTTTCACTGCTGTCCGAGGACTACGGACAAAGCGTGCTCGACGACCCGAGCCAGACCGCGCTGATGGCGCACGAGGCGGCGCACCAGTGGTGGGGTAACCGGGTGACCTGTGCCGGTTGGGAGCACTTCTGGCTCAACGAGGGCATGGCCAACTTCATGACCGCCGCCTACCTGCAGCAGGCGCAGGGCGAAGCGGCCTACCAGGCCCAGGTGCAGCGCTGGCGTACGCGGCTGGATGCGTTGCGTGCCAAGGGCGCCGACCGCGCGCTGGTGTATTCGGACTGGACCGCGCCCTCGGCCGATGATCGCGCCGTGGTCTATCAGAAGGGGGCGTATGTGCTGCATCTGCTGCGCCAGGAACTGGGGGAGGCGGTGTTCTGGCGTGGGCTGCGGGAGTACACGCGCGCCCATGACGGGAAATCGGTGGTCACCGATGATTTCCAGCGTGCCATGGAGCATGCCGCCGGGCGTTCGTTGCAGGGTTTCTTCCAGGGCTGGGTTTACGGCACCGCGGACGCCGCCCCCATCGAGGCGACGCCGGCAGGTTGAATCAGAGCGCCGCGGCTGGTGGCAGGTCCAGCGCCAGGCTGGGCAAGGTCGCCGCCGGGGTGTGTTCCATCGGTTGACCCAATGCCGCCAGCGCCGACTGGTACGCCTTGAACGTCGCTGCGTTGTAGGCCACCAGAATGATCCGTCGCGGCTGCCGGTGCGAGCGCTGCCAGACCAGGGTCTCGGTGGCGGCGATGTGCGCGGCCTGGTGCAGCGGGTAGCCGAACACGCCGCAGCTGATCGCCGGGAATGCGATGGATTCCAGCTCCAGCTTTTCTGCCAGTTGCAGTGATTTCCAATAGCAGTTGGCCAGCAGTGCCGGCTCGTCGCGCTGGCCGTCCTGCCAGACCGGGCCGACCGTATGGAACACATGCCGCGCCGGCAGGTCGTAGGCGGCGGTGGCGCGGACTTCGCCGGTCGGGCAGCGCATGCCCGGGCGGATCTGCGGCAGGGCCTCGCATTCGGCGAGCAGGCGCGGGCCGGCCGCCCGATGGATGGCGCCGTCGACGCCGCCCCCGCCGAGCAGGGATTCGTTGGCCGCATTGACGATCGCATCCACCGCCAGGGTCGTGATGTCGCCCTGCCACACTTCGATCTTCATGCGTGCCACTCCTTCTTGATCCGGGTCCATACAACGGATGACGCTGCTGCCTCGCACCGTAGCGCGGGCGACATCCAGACTGCGTCATCATCGTCTCAGGCAGTGCGACCCGGTGAGCACTGCCCGACATTTCACACGATGCCGGGCGCTGGCTTCATGGGAGATGAAAACGACAACGCCCACCGGGTCGGGTGGGCGTCGTGTTCAGCCAGTACAACGAGGCGATCAGGGCAGACCGGCCAACCAGTCGTCGTCGGAGCCTTCGTTGATGTCCGCAAACAGCGGGGTGGAGAAGTAACGCTCACCGGTGTCCGGCAGCATGGCCAGGATCACGCTGCCCGCTTCGGCGCGCGCGGCGATGTCCAGCGCACTGGCCACGGTGGCCCCGGCGGAGATGCCGACGAAGATCCCTTCCTCGGCTGCCAGCCGCCGTGAGGTCTCGATCGCGCGGGCATCATCGATAGTGAGCAGCTCATCGTAGACGCCGCGGTTGAGCACTTCCGGCACGAAATCCGGGGTCCAGCCCTGGATCTTGTGCGGCTTCCACTCCTCACCCTTGAGCAGGGCGGCGCCAGCCGGTTCGGTGGCCACGATACGGGTTTCCGGGCGGGCCACCTTGAGCACCTCGCCGACCCCGGTCAGGGTCCCGCCGGTGCCCCAGCCGGTGACGAAGTAGTCCAGCCGCTTGCCGGCGAAATCGCGCAGGATCTCCGGTGCGGTGGTGTTGCGGTGGTAGGCCGGGTTGGCCGGGTTGGCGAACTGGCTGGCCAGGAACCAGCCGTGTTCCTCGGCCAGCTCCCGGGCCCGGCGGACCATGCCCGACCCGCGCTCGGCGGCCGGGGTCAGGATCACCTTCGCGCCATAGGCGCGCATGAGCTTGCGGCGCTCGATGGAGAAGGTCTCGACCATGGTGGCCACGAACTTGTAGCCACGTGCCGCGGCCACCATCGCCAGCGCCACCCCGGTATTGCCCGACGTGGCCTCCACGATGGTGTCGCCGGGCTTGAGCGCGCCACGCGCCTCGGCATCGAGGATGATCGCCAGAGCCAGACGGTCCTTGACCGAGCCACCAGGATTGAAGGACTCGACCTTGGCGTAGACGGTGACGTCGTGCGGGGCAAGGCGGTTCAGGCGGACCACCGGGGTGTTGCCGATGGTGTCCAGGATCGAGTTGTACAAGGCCATGGGATGCTCCGGGGGAGTGCGGTCACCGCGACCGGCGCGGCAGGGGACAGGGTAGGCCGGCTGACCGTAGCCCCGGCATATGCGCCCGGGAAATGACCTGATACCCTTCATAAACAACATTTGGTTATAAGCTGGTGACGGCAATTGCCCTACAGTCGGATTGCCCTCCCTCCGCCTGCCGTGCCACACGCCCATGACGCTGACCCAACTCCGTTATCTGGTGGCCATCGCCGACGCCGAGCTCAACATCACGTTGGCCGCCTCGCGTGTGCACGCCACCCAACCCGGCCTGTCCAAGCAGCTCAAGCAGCTGGAAGATGAACTGGGTTTCCTGCTGTTCGTGCGCAAGGGCCGCAGCCTGGAAGCGGTGACCCCGGCCGGGGTGGAAGTGATCGGCCGCGCCCGCGCAGTGCTGTCCGAAGCCAACAACATCCGCACCTATGCGGCCAACCAGCGCCGTGAAAGCCAAGGCCAGCTGATTCTCACCACCACCCATACCCAGGCGCGCTTCGTGCTGCCGCCGGCGGTGGCGCGGATCAAGCAGGCCTACCCGCAGGTCAGCGTGCACCTGCAGCAGGCTGCCGAAAGCGATGCGCTGGACCTGCTCAGCCAGGGCGACGCGGATATCGCGATCATCTCCACCGCCGGGGCCGAACCCAGTGCCGGCATCGCCATCCCGCTGTACCGTTGGCGGCGGCTGGTGCTGGTGCCGCGCGGGCATGTGCTGGACCGCCCCGGCCCGGCCCCGGACCTGCAGGCGCTGGCGACCCAGCCGCTGATCAGCTACGAATCCTCCACCCGCGGCACGTCCTCGCTGCAACGGGCCTTCGCCAGCGCCGGGCTGACCCCGGACATCGCACTGACCGCGCTGGACGCGGACCTGATCAAGACCTATGTGCGCACCGGCCTGGGCGTGGGCCTGCTGGCGGAAATGGCGGTCAACGCCAGCGATGAAGACCTGCGCGCGTGGCCGGCACCGGCGCCGATCGATGAGTGCATCGCCTGGGCGGTGCTGCCGCGTGACCGGGTGCTGCGCGACTACGCACTGGAACTGGTGCATGTGCTGGCCCCGCAGATCGATACGCGCGACCTGCGCCGGGTGATCGACGGCAACCAGGAGGCCAACTGGCCGCTGCCGCCGACCTGGGAATCGCTGACGCAGACCATCACCGTCTAAAGACGGTTAAGGCTGCTCGCGCATTCTCCCTCTACCCCGCGCCGTTGGCGCGCCCCCTTCAACAGAAGGGGGCTTTTCTCCAGATGGCTTGAGGGGTTCGGTAAGGCTTCGAGAGGGCCGCTGCGACGGTTGGTCGCAGGGCGTCAGGCCGCCCGGCCGACGGTCGGGCGCTACCATGCCCGGGTGAATGTCCGCCGTCGCCCGTATGCCGTCCTGCTGCAGCTCGCCTTCGTGGCGACGCTGCTGATGGCGCTGGCGCCACTGGTCAGCCGCTGGCAACAGGCGCATGCCGCAGCGCCGGTGATGGTGATGCCCACGGGCATGGTCCACGCGATGCCGCCAGCCGCCGCGTCGCCCGGGCATGCGCACCACGCTATGCCGATGGCTGACACATCGCGGCATGACCTGCACACGCATGCGCCTTCCGCCTCGCCACCGATGGACGAACACGCCGGGCATGGCGAGGCCTGCGAGTACTGCCTGATGGCCTCGCGGTTGATGCCGTGGCTGGCGGTTTTGATCCTGCTGTTGCCGGCGTTGCCGGTGATCGCGCCGCGCGTGCTGCGCGCCGTGACCACGCCGCGCAGCCTGCACTGGCCCGCCCATGGTGCCCGCGGCCCGCCGTTGAACGCCTGATTCGACGCATCTTCCTTTCCTGCTGCGCGACGCCGTGATGGCGGCGCGCGCCTGTGCGTTTTCTGGAGTTCCACATGATGGTTTCTTCCCGCTGTACGGGCGCAATGACGCGCCTGTCGGTTTCCCTTTCCCTGGCGTTGCTGACGCTCCCGCTGCACGCCGCCGAGCGTGACGACGCACGCACGCTCGATACCCTGGTGGTCACCGCCACCGCCCCCTCCTCGCCGCTGCACTGGGTCACCGACCCACGCCTGCCACGCCAGCCGGTACCGGCCAGCGATGGCGCCGACTACCTCAAGACCGTTCCAGGTTTCGCGGCGATCCGCAACGGCGGCACCAACGGCGACCCGGTGCTGCGCGGCATGTTCGGTTCGCGGCTGAACATCGTCAGCAACGAAGGCAACCTGATCGGCGCCTGCCCGTCGCGGATGGACAACCCGCTGTCCTACATCGCCCCGGAGACCTTCGATCGCCTGACCATCATCAAGGGCCCGCAGAGCGTGCGCTGGGGTGCCGGTGCCTCGGCCGGCACCGTGCGTTTCGAGCGCGATACGCCGCGCTTCGATGCGCCCGGCGTGGACATCAACGCCAGCGCGCTGGTCGGCTCGCGCAACCGCAACGACCAGGTGCTCGACCTCACCGCCGGTGCTGCGCAGGGCTATGTGCGGGTCAACGGCAACCGCTCCGAAGCGGACGACTACAAGGACGGCAACGGCGACGTGGTGCCATCCAAGTGGCGCAAGTGGAACAGCGACGTGGCGGTGGGCTGGACGCCCGATGCCGATACCGTGCTGGAGCTGTCGGCCGGGACCGGCGATGCGATCGCCCGCTACGCCGGTCGCGGCATGGATGGCGCCGCGTTCAAGCGCACCAGCTACGCCGCGCGTTTCGAGAAGGACAACCTGCCCGGGGCCTGGGACAAGCTGCTGGCCAACGTCTACTACAACGACGCCGACCATCTGATGGACAACTACACCCTGCGCACACCCAACCCGCACAGCGCCATGCCGATGCCGATGGCGGCCAATGTGGATCGCCGCACCACCGGCGGCCGCATCGCCTCGGAATGGCGCTGGCAGCAGATCGCCATCGTCGCCGGCATGGATGCGCAGGACAGCCGCCATCGCAGCCGCAGCGGCATGGGCCGCAACACCTATCGGCAGCAGCCCTGGCAGACCGACGCACGGCTGGAGAACCTCGGCGCGTTCACCGAGATCACCCTGGGCGAAGGCAGCGCCCAGCGCTGGGTCGGTGGCCTGCGCATCGACCGCGCCACGGCCCGCGACGAACGCGCGACCACCGGCATGATGGGCATGCCCAATCCGACCTTCGGCACGCAGCGCCGCGAACAGCTCGGCAGCGGCTTCGTGCGTTTCGAGCGCGATATCGCGCCCGCGCTGACGTGGTATGCCGGTATCGGCCACAGCGAGCGCATGCCCGACTACTGGGAACTGTTCTCCGCCGACCGTGGCCCGATGGGGACGGTGAACGCCTTCAGTGGCGTGCAGCCCGAACGCACCACCCAGCTCGACCTGGGCCTGCAGTACCGCACCGACCGCCTCAATGCCTGGGTGTCGGCCTACGCCGGGCGCCTCCAGGACTACATCCTGTTCACCTATCACGACGGCGGCATGATGGGCAGCATGACCGCAGCCAGCAACGTCGATGCGCGCATCGCCGGTGCCGAAGCCGGGGCCGAGCTGCAGCTGGGTGAGCGGTGGAAGCTGGGCAGCACGCTGGCCTACGCATGGGGTGAAAACCGCAGCGATGGAGGCGCGTTGCCGCAGATGCCACCGTTGGAAGCCCGCCTCAGCGCCAACTGGGACGGCGCGCGCTGGGGCATGGGCGCGCTGGCACGGGTGGTCGCGCAGCAGCACCGCATCGCCGATGGCCAGGGCAACGTGGTCGCCCGTGACCTCGGTCCGAGTGCTGGCTTTGCCACGCTGGCGCTCAACGCCCGCTACCGGATCAGCGAGGCCCTGCAGCTCAGCGCCGGCATCGACAACCTGTTCGACCGCGCCTACAGCGAACACCTCAACCTGGCCGGCAGCGCCGACTTCGGCTTCCCGGCCGATCCGGTGCGCATCAATGAGCCGGGAAGGACGGCGTGGATGAAGGTGAACTACCGCTATTGAGCGGGATCCATCGCCTGTATACAGCGGGTACCGGCCAGGGGTCGGTACCCGTTTCGGACACGCACTGATACACAGCGACACACGCCGCACCCCTCCAGCACGAAAGGGGTTGCGTACGTCACCCGGCGCCGGTAAACGCTTGGCACATATGCCCGGGCGGCAGCGGCCGATACACTCCCCGGTCGTGGAATCGAAGGGGTTGTACTTCATGTTGGGACGCATCACAGCGCGCATCGCCGCTGGCCTGACCCTGGCCATTCTGGCCGGGTGTGGCAGCAAGGACGAAGCCGCGCGCCGGCAGGCCGAACAGGTGCCGGTCACCACCCAGGTGGTGCAGCCCTCCGCATGGAGCGACACCCTGCAGGCGCTGGGTACCGCCAAGGCCCGCGAGTCGGTGACGATCACCGCCAAGGTCAGCGAGATCATCGAGACCGTGCACTTCCAGAGCGGCCAGCAGGTCAGCGCCGGCACCCCCTTGGTGACGTTGCGTGGACAGGCCCAGGAAGCGGCCCTGCTGCAGGCCCAGGCCACCTTCGCCGAGGCCGACCAGCTGTACAAACGCCAGCGCGAACTGGCTGCCCAGCAGCTGGTCGCCAGCGCTACCCTGGACACCCAGCGCGCCATCCGCGACGCGGCCGAAGCGCGCGTGCGCGAAATGCAGTCCGATATCGGCGACCGCCGCGTCCGCGCACCCTTCGCCGGCGTGCTCGGCATCCGCCAGGTCAGCGCCGGTTCGCTGGTCACCCCCAGCACCAGCATTGCCACGCTCGACGACATCGAGCGCATGCACGTCGATTTCCAGGTGCCCGAAGCCGAACTGGCCTCGCTCACCCCGGGCGACAAGGTCAGCGCCACCAGCGTGGCCTATCCCGGCCGCAGCTTCGAAGGCAGCGTCGCCACCATCGACACCCGTGTCGATCCCGGCACCCGTGCGATCACCGTGCGTGCTGACTTCATCAACGCCGACCACGCGCTGCGCCCGGGCATGCTGCTCGACGTGCGCATGTTCCGCCCCGAGCGGCAGGCGCTGGTGATTCCCGAGATCGCCGTCGTCCAGGTGGGTCGCGACTCGTTCGTGTACCGCGTCAAGGCCGACCACAGCGTCGAACGCGTCGACGTGCGTAGTGGCGCGCGCCGCGCCGGCGTGGTGGAAATCCGCGAGGGCCTCGTGGCCGGTGACCGCATCGTGGTGGACGGCACCGGCAAGCTGCGCCCCGGTCTGAAGGTCCAGGACCGTGCCGATCCCGCGCCTGCGGCCAAGCCGGTGGCGGACGCTGCCGGATGAAGCTCTCCGACATCTCGATCCAGCGCCCGGTATTCGCCGTGGTGATGAGCCTGCTGCTGGTGGTGCTCGGCATCATGTCGTTCACCCGCCTGACCCTGCGCGAACTGCCCGCCATCGACCCGCCGATCGTCTCGGTCTCGGTCGACTACACCGGCGCCTCCGCCGCCGTCATCGAAAGCCGCATCACCCAGGTGCTGGAAGATGCGCTGGCGGGTATCGAAGGCATCGACACCATCAACGCGCGCAGCTCCAACGGCCGCGCGCAGGTCAGCATCGAGTTCACCTCCAACCGTGACATCGAAGCGGCCGCCAACGACGTTCGCGACGCGGTCAGCCGCGTTGCCGACCGCATGCCCGAAGAGGCGCGGCCGCCGGAAATCGCCAAGGTCGAAAGCGACGCCGATCCCATCATCTGGTTCAACATGGTGTCCTCCAGCATGGACACGCTGGAGCTGAGCGACTACGCCGACCGCTACGTCGTCGACCGTTTCTCCAGCCTGGACGGCGTCGCCCAGGTGCGCATCGGTGGCCGCCAGCGCTATGCGATGCGGATCTGGCTGGACCGTGATCAACTCGCGGCGCGCGGCCTGACCGTGGGTGATGTCGAAACCGCCCTGCGCAACGAGAACGTGGAACTGCCGGCCGGTCGCATTGAATCGACCGACCGCGATTTCACCCTGCGCGTGGAGCGCAACTACGTCAAGCCGGAGGACTTCGCCACCATCCCGCTGGGCAAGGGCAAGGACGGTTACGTGGTGCGCATGGGCGATGTGGCCAAGATCGAACTGGCCTCTTCCGAACGTCGCGCCTACTACCGCAGCAATGGCGAGCCGGGCATCGGCCTGGGCATCGTCAAGACCTCCACCGCCAATTCGCTGGATGTCGCCCGCACCGCGCGCGCCGAGGCCGAACGGGTCGGCTTGACCCTGCCGCAGGGCACGCAGATTTTCGTCGCCTTCGACAACACCACCTTCATCGAAGCCGCGGTGGACCGCGTCTACGCCACCCTGGTGGAGGCGATGCTGCTGGTGCTGGCGGTGATCTGGCTGTTCCTGGGCAGTTTCCGTGCCGCCTTGATTCCGGCGGTGACCGTGCCGGTCTGCCTGATCGCCGCGTTCATCGCACTGTATGCGTTCGGCTTCTCGATCAACCTGCTCACCTTGCTGGCGTTGGTGCTGTGCATCGGCCTGGTGGTGGATGACGCCATCGTGGTGGTGGAAAACGTACAGCGCCGCATCGACCTGGGCGAACCGCCGCTGGTAGCGTCCAAGCGCGGCACCAGCCAGGTCGCCTTCGCCGTGATCGCCACCACCGCGGTGCTGGTGGCGGTGTTCCTGCCGGTCGGTTTCCTGGAAGGCAACACCGGTCGGCTGTTCCGCGAACTGGCCGTGGCCCTGGCCGCAGCCGTGGCGCTGTCCGCGTTCGTGTCGCTCACGCTGACCCCGATGATGGCCTCCAAGCTGCTCAAGCCGCACACCGGGCGCGCACCGCGCGGCCTGCATGGTTTCATCGACCGCGGCCTGGCGCGTGTCTCCGCTGCCTACGGCCGCGTGCTGGAACGGCACGTGGGGCGCACCTGGATCTACATCGTGGTGATGGTGCTGTCGCTGCTGGCCAGCGCGCTGCTGCTGCACCTGCTGCCGTCCGAACTGGCTCCGGCCGAAGACCGTGGTTCGTTCCAGATCATCATCGACGGCCCGGAAGGCGCCGGTTACGACTACACCGTGGCCCAGGTGCAGCAGGTCGAGGCGCTGCTGGCACCGCACGTCGGCCCGGACAAGCCGATCGTGCGCGCCAATCCGCGCGTGCCCGGCGGTTTCGGTGCCAGCGAGGAAATGCACACCGGCCGCGTCAGCGTGTTCCTGCAGCCGTGGCGGCAGCGCAGCCAGGGCACCCCGGAAGTGGCCGACGAACTGCAGAAGGAACTGGACAGCATGCGCGGTGTGCGCGTGCGTACCCAGGTCGGCGGCGGCCTGGTGCGCAGCCAGGGCCAGCCGTTCCAGATCGTGCTCGGGGGCCCGGAATATGCCGAGATCGCGCAGTGGCGTGACCGCATGCTGGTGCGCATGGCCGCCAATCCGGGCCTGGTCGGCGCCGATTCGGACTACAAGGAAACCCGGCCGCAGATGCGGGTCAACATCGACCGCCAGCGTGCCGCCGATCTGGGCGTGTCGGTCACTGCGATCGGCTCGGCGCTGGAAACCATGATGGGCTCGCGCCGGGTCACCACCTTCGTCGACAACGGCGAGGAGTACGACGTGCTGGTCCAGGCCGGTCGCGACGGGCGTGCCACGCCCACCGACCTGGCCGCGATCCGGGTCCGTGCCAGCAGCGGTGAGCTGGTGCCGCTGTCGAACCTGGTCACGCTCAGCGAAATCGCCGAGGCCGGCAATCTCAACCGCTTCAACCGGCTGCGCTCGATCACCATCAGTGCCGGCCTGGCCCCGGGTTATCCGCTGGGCGAGGCCATCGCCTGGGCCCAGCAGACCGCCAGCGAAGAGCTGCCGCAGCACGCGCAGATCGACTGGAAGGGCGAATCACGCGAGTACCAGAACGCCGGTGGCGCCGTGCTGCTGACCTTCGCCATGGCACTGCTGGTGGTGTACCTGGTGCTGGCCGCGCAGTTCGAGAGCTTCATCCACCCGCTGGTGATCATGCTCACGGTGCCGCTGGGCGTGCTCGGCGCGCTGCTGGGGTTGTACGTCAGCGGTGGCAGCATCAACCTGTTCAGCCAGATCGGCATCGTCATGCTGGTCGGCCTGGCGGCCAAGAACGGCATCCTGATCGTGGAATTCGCCAACCAGCTGCGCGATGAGGGCCGCGACGTGCACCAGGCCATCGTCGAATCGTCGGTGGTGCGGCTGCGCCCGATCCTGATGACCTCCATTGCCACGGTGGTCGGCGCGATCCCGCTGGTGGTGGCCGGTGGCCCGGGCTCGGCCAGCCGTGGCACCATCGGCATCGTGGTGATCTTCGGCGTCGCGGTCTCCACCTTCCTGTCGCTGTTCGTGGTGCCGGCGTTCTACGCACGGCTGGCGCCGTACACGCGTTCACCCGAAGCGGTGGCCCGTGAACTGGCCCGCCAGGAAGCACAGACGCCTTCGGTGGGTGGCCATGCCTGAGCAACTGCGTCTGATCTGTGAGAACGTCGTGCTGCGCCCCTGGCGCAGCGACGACCTAGGGGCGTTGCTGGCCCATGCCAACGACGCGCAGGTTTCGCGCGGCCTGGCCGACCGCTTCCCGTATCCGTACACCCAGGCCGATGGGGAAGCCTTCCTCGGCGGCCGGGTGTTGCCGCCGGGCACGCTCAACCTGGCCATCGAGATCGAGGGTGCCGCCTGCGGCAGCATCGGCGTGCGTCCCGGTGCGGGCGAGCGCGTGCACAGCGCCGAGCTGGGCTACTGGCTCGGCCGCCACTACTGGGGGCAGGGCTGGATGACCCGCGTGGTGGGCCTGTTCGCGCCCTGGGCGATGGATCACCTGCGCCTGTACCGGCTGCAGGCCGAGGTGCTGGACTTCAACGAAGGCTCGGCACGGGTGCTGCTCGGGAACGGTTTCATCGAGGAAGGCCGGGCCCGCCACGCCGTATTCAAGCGGGGGGCATTGCACGACCTGCGCCGCTTCGCGCGGACCCGCAGCACGCTCGATTGAGCCACGGGGTGGCAAAAGCCGCCCATTCATGGAAATTGACACTACGCAGCCCGGCGCGGATCGTGGAGAATCGACCGGGTCCCAGCCGACGGGGACGTTCCTTTTGTTTCCGCCGACTGGAGAGAGCGCGTGGAAGTAGTAGTCAATTTCATCAACGGGATCATCTGGAGCAAATTCCTGATCTTCCTGTGTCTGGCCGCTGGCCTGTACTTCAGCGCCCGCACCCGCTTCATGCAGGTCCGTGGTTTCGTGGAAATGTGCCGGCTCACCGTCAAGGGTGAGAAATCCGAAGCCGGTGTGTCCTCGTTCCAGGCGCTGGCGATGTCGATGGCCGGGCGCATGGGCATCGGCAACATCGCCGGTGTGGCCACCGCGATCGCCTTCGGCGGCCCCGGCGCGATCTTCTGGATGTGGGTGATGGGCTTCCTCGGGGCCTCGACCTCCTTTGTCGAGTGCACCCTGGCGCAGATCTACAAGACCAAGGACGCCGAAGGCCGCTACCGCGGTGGCCCGGCGTACTACATCGAAAAGGCGATGGGCCTGAAGTGGTACGCGCTGGCCTTCGCCACGGCCACCATCATCGCCACCGGCTTCCTGATGCCCGGCGTGCAGGCCAATGCCATCGCCGACAGCTTCATCAACGCCTGCCGTGGCACCGCGCTGTGCGGCCAGCTGGACGGCCAGTGGATGGGCATGGAAACGATCCAGGCGCTGAAGCTCGGTATCGGCAGTGCGGTGGCCCTGCTGGTGGCGGTGATCATCTTCGGCGGCGTCAAGCGCATCGCCAACTTTGCCGAAGTGGTGGTGCCGTTCATGGCCGCCGCCTTCATCCTGATGGCCATCGTGATCATGATCCTCAACGCCGACCGCGTGCCGGACATGTTCCGCACCGTGTTCAGCAGTGCCTTCGGCGCGCACGCCGCGTTCGGCGCGATGATGGGCCTGGCGGTGGAGTGGGGCGTCAAGCGCGGCATCTATGCCAATGAAGCCGGCCAGGGTACCGGGCCGCACGCCGCCGCTGCCTCCGAGGTTTCGCACCCGGCCAAGCAGGGCTACGTGCAGGCTTTCGCAATCTACTTCGACACCATGATGGTGTGCACCGCCACCGCGTTCCTGATCCTGGCCGCAGGCACCTACAACGTGTATTCGCCGGTGGAAGGTGCCGCGCCGTTGTTTGCCGGCCTGGCCGGGATCAGCGAAGGCGCCGGCTACGCACAGGCCGCGGTGGAAACCGCACTGCCGGGCTGGGGCGCAGGGTTCGTGGCGATCGCGATCTTCTTCTTCGCGTTCACCACGATCATGGCCTATTACTACATGGCCGAAACCAACCTCAGCTACATCAACAACAACCGCAATCGCCCGCTGACCGTGCTGCTGCTGCGCCTGGGCCTGATCGGCATGGTCGTGTTCGGCGCCTTCCACAATGCGAAAATGGCGTGGGCGCTGGGCGACATCGGCGTGGGCCTGATGGCCTGGTTGAACATCATCGCCATCCTGATCGTGCAGAAGCCGGCGTTGATCGCGCTGCGCGATTACGAACGACAGAAGAAGCTCGGCCTCGATCCGATCTTCGACCCCGATGCATTGGGCATCAAGAACGCCGATTTCTGGCGTCAACGCAAGCTGGAGCAGTCCCGTAGTGAATGATCCCTGGAAAAATGCCCGCCGCCCGTCGGCGCGACCGCCGCGGGCCACCCCGCTGCCGCCGCGCGACCCGGGCCAGACCCCGCCGCCCGGTCGTGGCAACGACGAGTTGCGGCTGTATGGCTGGAATGCAGTGCAGGCATTGTTCGAAAAGCGCCCGCAGGCGCTGCGCAAGCTGTACCTGACCGAGGCGCTGATCCCGCGCCTGCAGCCGCTGCTGAAGTGGTGCGTGGCCAACCGGGTCGGCTACCGCGTGGTGGAGGAGGGCGACCTCAACAAGCTGGCTGCCACCACCCACCACGAAGGCATCGTGGCCGACGTGCTGCGTGCACCGATGCTGGAGCTGGACGACTGGCTGCAGACGCTGCCGGGTGACAAACCGGTACTGGCGCTGTGGCTGGACGGCGTGGGCAACCCGCACAACTTCGGCGCGATCCTGCGTTCGGCGGCGCATTTCGGCGTGGCCGGCCTGTTGCTGCCGCCCGGTGCGACGCTGGCGTTGTCCGGTGCAGCCGCGCGCGTGGCCGAAGGCGGCGCCGAAGCGGTGCCACTGGTGCGCCTGCCGGCGCTGCCCGAGGCGATGGCGCAGTTGCGTGAGGCCGGGTTCGGCCTGGCGGCCACGCTGGTGGAAGGCGGCGACAACCTGTTCGCCACCGCGCTGCCGGCGCGTCTGGTCTACGTGATGGGCGCCGAGGGCGAAGGCATGGACCGCGAGCTGGCCCAGGACTGCGACCTGCAGGTTTCCATCCCCGGCAGCGGCGCGGTGGAAAGCCTCAACGTGGCGTCGGCAACGGCCGTGTTGCTGGCACATTGGTACGGTCATACGTCGGATTGAAGCAGTTTTCGGGTAGCGCGCCTGCGCGCTTGCCCAACGCGGTGTGATCGGATGCTCCGATTTCGTCGTGACTACAGTGGATTCGGATTTTTCGCATAGTGCCGGGCATTGTCCCTGCGCACAGTGATAGATGGCGCTGTGCTGCGTAGGTGAGGAGAGACACCCACCCAGCGCGGCGCCGTTGTCCGGACCGCAGTATGTCTGTGGCGCTCACCGCGTGGGGTGTGACGAGTCCCGGTAGCCCGGTCGCTTTGCGGCCGGGCTTTTTTTTGGTTCTTCTCCCCTCTGCGGAGAAGTCCACGGCGCATTTTTCCTTGTAAGGCCCGCGGGGTAGATGGCTGGGGCGCGGGCCGCAACGCTCGCCTCACACCCAGAACGCAACCGCCGCTGTTGATCTGCGCGTGAGTCGCTGCAATGAGAGAAGAACCTTCGCTTGCCCAAGCGCGCAGCAACGACGCACCGCTCTTGATCTGCGCCTTTGATCGAATCTCGATCATGCCGTTCAAATGAAGGGCGATGTTCGCATCGCATCGATCGATGACGAATCCCATCGCGATTCACGCGCTATCGCGCGTTTCAACACCATTGCGATTCGTGCAAAACGCCGTGCGTGCGGTGTCGCACAGATCGGGAAAAATACGGGTTTATGACGTTGTTGTGCGTGTTCTCGATGTGCAGATTGGCGCGGCGGTGTGGTGTGACACCGCTGCCCTGTCCGCCTTTCGGGAGTCGTTCCATGCGCTTGTCCATTCCCCGTTTTTCCCGTGTTCCCCGTATCGCCGCCGCGCTTGCGCTGGCCTCCTCCGTTGGCTTCTGCCTGCCGGTTTCAGCTGCGGAACAGGCGCGCAGCCTGGACGGTGTCAACTTCACCGGCCCCTTGATCACCGCCAATCCTGCCGGCATGCCGCGCGGCAACTGGTACGTCGAACCCTACCTCGTTCGCGTTGACAGCAATCGCTACTACGACGGTGATGGCCGTCGTCAGCGCAGCGACGGTGACAGCGGTGCCTGGTTGACCGTGGTGCCGATTGCCTACGGCATGGGCGAACGCGTCACCGCCCAGGTCAACCTCAGTGCTGCGCGTGCCGAATCCAGTGGCACGCGTAGTGGTGGTTTCCGTGCCGGCGACACCACCGCGCGCCTGCAGTACCTGCTGCAGGCCGCCAATGCCGACGGCACGCGCCCGGCCATCTCGGTGGCGCTGGTGCAGCGCTTTGCCACCGGCAGCTATGACCGCATCGGCGGCAACCCGCTCAATGCGCAGGGCGATGGGGTACAGCGCACCACTGCCGCGCTGGGTGTGCAGCAGGTGCTCTGGCTGCCCAACGGGCGGCCACTGCGCTGGCGCGGCCAACTCAGTGCCAGCCCGGCGCCCGCGCGCGTCGCCCTGCACGACGCCAGCGTCTATGGCACCGACGAGGGCTTCCGCGGCAGCATCGCGCGCGGCTCGCTGCTCGGGCTGTCGGTGGGTGCCGAGTACAGCTTCAGTTCGCGCTGGGTTGGCGTGTTCGAGGTCTCGGCCAGTCGCGAAAGCGATCAACACCTGACCGGCTACGCGCCCGGCACCGACGGCCTGCAGCGCATCGACCAGCGTCGCCCCGCCAGCCGCAGCGTGAGCCTGGCACCGGCGGTGGAGTACCACTTCAGTCCCACGGTCGGCTTGATCGCCGGCGTGGAGTTCAGCGTGGGCGGGCGCAACAGCGGCCACTTCATCAGCCCGCAGATCGCGTTGGGAATGTTCTTCTGAGGCGCATGCCGCCATCCCTGCCGGCGCCGCCACGCGCCGCCGGTTTCCCTGCTACACGGAGTCGGTCATGAATGTGGAAGATGTAGTCGCCCAGTTGCTGGGCCTGGTCTGGAGCCCGATGCTGGTCGGGTTGTGTCTGCTGGCCGGGCTGTACTTCAGCGTGCGCACGCGGTTCATCCAGCTGCGCGCGCTGCCGGACATGCTGCGGCTGTTGTTCAAGTCCAACAGTTCCGCCGCCGGTGTGTCCTCGTTCCAGGCGCTGAGCCTGTCGCTGTCCAGTCGCGTCGGTGTGGGCAACATTGCCGGCGTGGCCATGGCGATCGCTTTCGGTGGGCCGGGCGCGATCTTCTGGATGTGGTGCGTGGCCTTCCTGGGAGCATCCAGCGCCTTCATCGAATCCACGCTGGCGCAGATCTACAAGGATCGCGATGCCGATGGCATGTATCGCGGCGGCCCGGCGTACTACATCGAAAAGGCGCTTGGCCAACGCTGGTACGCGGTGCTGTTCGCCTGGAGCACGGTGATCGGCTGCGGGCTGTTGCTGCCGGGCACGCAGTCCAATGCCATCGTCAGTGCGCTGGACGGCGCCTGGGGCATACCGGCGGCGTACTCAGCCACTGGCGTGGTGCTGGTGGTCGGGCTGGTGATCTTCGGTGGGGTGCGGCGCATCGCGCAGGTCGCACAGGTGATCGTGCCGTTCATGGCGCTGGGCTACCTGCTGGTGGCGGCGATCGTGATGGCGCTCAACCTGGAGTCGGTGCCGGGCATGTTCGCCCTGATCATCGACAGCGCGTTCGGCACCGACGCCGCGTTCGGCGCGATGATCGGCACCGCCATCCAGTGGGGCGTGCGGCGTGGGGTGATGTCCAACGAGGCCGGCATGGGGACCGGTGCGCATCCGGCCGCGGCCGCCGAGGTCTCGCACCCGGTCAAGCAGGGGCTGGTACAGGCGTTCTCGGTCTACATCGACACGCTGGTGGTGTGCAGCGCCACGGCGTTCCTGGTGCTGTCCACCGGCGCCTACAACGTGCACGACCCGCTGGCGGCCGAGGGTGCCCGCATGATCGTGGCGCATCTGCCCGGCGTGGAGGCGGGGCCGCAGTTCGTGCAGCACGCGGTCGAATCGGCATTGCCCGGTTTCGGTACGGCCTTCATTGCGTTGGCGATCCTGCCGTTCGCGTTCACCACGATGCTGGCGCTGTACTACACGGCCGAGACCAACGTGGTGTACCTGCGCCGCAACCGGCGCTCACCGTGGACGCTGCGGCTGTTCCGGCTGGCGTTCCTGGGCGCGGCGGCATGGTCGGCGGTCAACAGTGCGACCGTGGCGTGGTCGCTGGGCGACATCGGCGTGGGGCTGATGGCGTGGTTGAACATCATCGCGCTGCTGCTGTTGCAGAAGCCGGCGTTGGCCGCCCTGCGCGATTATGAAAAGAGCCGTCGTGCGGGCATCGATCCGGTCTTCGACCCCGAGCAGGCCGGGGTCGCCAACGCCACCTTGTGGCAGCGCGGCGGAGCCGCAACAGAGCCGCGTTGAAGCGGGTGCCGACCGTGGCAGGTGGCCACGGTCGGCGCACAGGCTCACTCGTTCGGCGGCGTGGTCGGCTTGGCTTCGCTGCCGAAGCTGCCATCGGCCTCGGCGGCCAGGTAGGCGAACACGGTGTAGGCGGCCACGTTCTGCGCCAGCGCTGCCGGGTCGATCTTGTCCAGGGTGTCATCGGCGGTGTGGTGCAGGTGGAAGTAGTCGCTGCCATCCTGCGCCAGCCACGCCCAGGCACCGCCCTTGGCAGCCAGCGGGCCCACATCCGGGCCCGGGCCGCCCTTGTCGGCGCTGTATTCGATGCCCAGCGGCTTGAGCACTTCGGCGATCTGCCGGGTTGCCTCGCGCGAGCCCTGCGGGTTCGGCGAGCCGGTGTTGAAGGCATAGATGCGGCCGGCGCCAAAATCGCTTTCGGCGGCGAGCTGGTGCAATGCCACGTCCTTGGCATGCGCCTCGGCGTAGGCCTTGCCGCCGTAGAGGCCCTGTTCTTCATTGGCGAAGGCGATCACCCGGATGCTGCGCTTGGGCGCCTGCTTGAGCTGGCCGATCAGGTGGCCGGCCGCCATGGTGATGCCCACACCCGCACCATCGTCGACCGCGCCGGTGCCCAGGTCCCACGAATCCAGGTGGCCGCCGATGACCACCACTTCCTTGGGCAGGCTGCGCCCGGTGATCTCACCGATCACGTTGTAGGACGTTGCCTTGCCGTCCCAACCGCAGTCCAGACGCAGCTTCAGCGTGGTGCTGCCGAGCGCGATCAGGCGGGCCAACTGGTTGGCATCGGGCACCGACAACGCGGCCGACGGCACCGGCGTGAGGCCGTCGTCGAAACGGGTGATGCCGGTATGCGGCACGCGGTGCGAATCGGTACCGGCCGAGCGCATCACGAAGCCGATGGCACCCTTGCGGATCGCCTCGGACGGGCCCTTGCTGCGCACCGCGCCACCGTTGCCGTAGTCACGGCCATCGCGGTAGGCGGTCATCTGGTAATCGACGAAGGCGATCTTGCCCTTCAGCGCGCCGGCCGGCGCCGCCTGCAGTGCGGCGAGGTCGACGAAACGCACCACTTCGGCCTCGACCGTGCCGCCCGGGCTGCCGCCGAGCGCGGTGATGGCCAGCGGCTGGGCGTGTTTGCCGGTGACTTCTGCGTGTTCACTGCGGCGCTCCCACTTGGGGAAGGTGACCGGCTCGGTCCAGACCTTGTCAAAGCCCAGCGCCTTGAACTTGGCCACGGCCCAGGCCACGGCGCGGGCATCGGCTTCGCCGCCGGCAATGCGCGGCCCGATTTCGGTGGTGAGCGATTCCACCACCTTCCAGCCGGTGTCGTCCTTGAGCGCCTGCTCGCGCAGTTCAGCCGCGGTGGCCAGGGACTTGGGCGGCAAGGTGGTGGTGCCCGTCGCCGCGAACGCCGGGGCGGCCAGCAGGGCGAGGGAGGATGCGATGGCAAGGAGGCGGCGACGCATGGACAACTCCGGGAAACGGGGCGGAAGCCCCCGAGCTTAGCAGCCTGCCGGAACCGCACATGGGCGGGAGGTCATGGTTGCGTGGACGCTGTTCTCCATACGCGAAAGCCCCGCCGGAGCGGGGCTTTCGGAATTCTGCCGCGGCTGGCCTCAGCGCTTGAGGTTGTCGCGGATCTCGCGCAGCAGCAGCACTTCTTCGGCCGGTGCGGCCGGGGCGGCTTCCTGCTTGCGGGCCAGGCGGTTGATCACCTTGACCACCAGGAAAATGGCGAAGGCCACGATGACGAACTGCACCAGGGTGTTGAGGAAATCGCCGTAGCCGATCACCACCGCCGGGATCTCCTTGCCGTCCTCAGCCAGCCGGGCCGGTGACAGGGTCCAGACCAGTTGCGAGAAATCCACGCGGCCAATGGCCCAGCCCAGCGGCGGCATGATGATCTTGTCGACCAGGGCGGTGACGATCTTGCCGAACGCGGCACCGATGACGACACCAACCGCCAGGTCGATGACGTTGCCACGCATGGCGAATTCCTTGAACTCAGTAAGCATTCCCATCGGGGTCTCCTGTCGCGGGGGTTATCAAAGGACGGCGCAGCGTAACCCAGTCGCCGTCATCCGGCGATGATGCCGTGGCGTTCGGCGACGTTCTCCAGGCGCGCGCTGAAGCGGTCGCCGGGCTGCAGCGCGGCGACCCCGGCCGGGGTGCCCATGAAGACCAGGTCGCCGGCCTTCAGTGCCCACAGCTTGGACAGCTCGTGCAGGATCTCCGGCACGTTCCAGATCATCTGGTCCAGAAGCGATTGCTGGCGGACTTCGCCATTGATCTCCAGCGACAGGTTGAGCGCGGCCAGATCGCCGACTTCACCGGCCGGCACCAGTTCACTGACCGGGGCGGATGCGTCGAAGCCCTTGGCCGGATCCCACGGGTGGCCCTTGGCCTTGGCGGCGGCCTGCAGGTCACGGCGGGTCAGGTCCAGGCCAACCCCGTAGCCGAACACCAGCGCTTCGGCCTGGTCCACCGGCAGTACGCCGGCCGGGGCATCACGGCCGATCGCCACCACCAGTTCCACTTCGTGGTGCAGGTCGTGGGTGGAGGGCGGGTAGGGGATCACATCGTCGTGGCCGACCACGATCGCATCGGCCGGCTTGCTGAAGAACATCGGGCGGCCACGGTCATCGGCGGCCGGCACGGCCGCGCCCATCTCGCGCGCATGGTCGGCGAAATTACGGCCAACGCAGTAGATCCGGCGCACCGGAAACGTGCCGCCGCCGGCCACCGGAATGCGCGGCTGCACGGGCGTGGGGATTACATCGGTCATGCTCGCGTCCTGTTGCCTGAAGTCACCGGCAGTCTAGAACGTGTGCGCGCGGCGTTCCATCAACGCGAAAGCGGCAATGCCTGCTTGCGGACCACGCGGTACTCGGCATCGACCACGTTCGGGTCGGCCGGGCGTGCATTCTGGCGACGCTGCGCGAGCAGCTTCCAGGCCAGCCCGGCGATGATCATCGCCGCGCCCACGAACACCCCGACAAACACCAGTGCGGCCAGGATCGCCAGGCCCAACAGACCCACCGCAACGCGCACCAACGGATGGCGCGGCTTGCGCGGCGCGAACAGGGTGCGGAACTGGTTGAACTGGAAGTAGCGGCTGTACATGGCGTTTCTTTGGCTGAAGTCAGCGAGCCATGAGTATCCGGGGTGGCTACTGTCATTGAGTGAAAAACTCGTTAATTGTGTCGCCCGTTCATTTCAAATCAATGACTTGTGTTCATCGCGGAGCCAGCCACATGAGGGCGTGAGACAATGCGGCTCCCTCGCAATGCCCAACATCCATGCCCGTTTCCGACACCGCCGCCGCCCCGCTGATTGCCCTGGATGCCATTGCCGACGGGGGCTTTGCCGATGTCGAGGCGAGTTTCGACGGGGACAGCGAGTCGGTCGTGCTGTACCGCAACGGCGAGCAGGTGCGCGGCTGGCTGAACATCTGTCCGCATGCCGGCCGCCGCCTGGACTGGGCACCGGGGCAGTTCCTGAAGAGCCGCGAGGGACATCTGGTCTGTGCCGCGCACGGGGCGTCGTTCTCGTTGGACGATGGCGCCTGTGTGGCCGGCCCGTGCAAGGGCGATCGCCTGCGCGTGGTGCCGCTGCAGGTGCGCGATGGCCAGGTGTTTCTGGCCTAGAACATCAGGTTGATCATCAACACCACCACGCTGGTGTAGATCAACGACAGCGGTGCGCCGACGCGCCACAGCTCGCGCGGGGTGTAGTTGGCCGGGCCGGTGATCATCGAGATCACCGGGTTGGAGGCGGTCATCAGGTTGTTGGAGGCCGACAACGCCACGATCAGCGCGAACGCGGTGGGATTGCCGCCCGTCGCCAGTGCCAGGTTGACCGCGATCGGCACCATCACGATGGTCGCCCCGACATGGCTGATGACCAGTGAGAACACCGTGGTCAGCAGCGCCAGGGCGATCTCCAGCACCCATATCGGGATGCCGGTCGGCAGGCGGTCGATGGTATGCCCGGCCACCCAGGCCGCCGCGCCGCTGCTGTCCATCGCCCAGCCGAGCGGAATCAGCCCGGCCATCATGAACACCGTTTTCCAGTTGATCGACGCGTACGCCTCGTCCATGCGCAGCACGCCGGTCAGCAGCATGCCGGCTACGCCGGTCATCAGGGTCAGCGCGACCGGCAGCTTGGAGGTCAGCGCGATCAGGATGGTGATGGCGAAGATGCTCATCGCGATCTTGAACTTGTGCGGGCGCTGCTCGCCCTTGGGATAGTCGGTGACCACTACGAAGTCGCGGCTCTTGGCGGCCTGCGCCAGGTCGGTCCAGATGCTGTGGAAGACCAGCATGTCACCGGCGCGCAGCGGCACGTTGCGCACGTCTTCGCGGATCACCTGCTTGTCGCGGTTGATTGCCAGCAGGCTGATACCGCGCTGCTTGCGCAGGCGCAGGTCCGAGGCACTCTTGCCGATCACATCGGAGGTCGGCGGGATCACCGCCTCGGAGATGCCGGCGCGGCTGGGGTTGAACAGGTCGCCCAGGTGCTTCAGGCGCGAGGACATGCGCAGGAACTGGTTCTGCGCGAAGTCGCTGACCTGCTGGCGCGCGCCCATCACCCCGAGCACGCTGCCCACCCAGATGCGCATCTCCGCCGGCGGTGCCAGGCGGGTGTCATTGCCGGTTTTGAGGGCCAGCATCAGCGGCGCATCGTGCACGTTCTCCGCCTCGCCCAGGGTCATGCCGACCAGCGGACTCTCGGCGCTGACCACCAGCTCGAACACATCGCCCTCGATGCCGTAGGTCTTGGCGAAATAGCTTTCGGTGCGCGCCGGAGTGACCCCGTCGTTGGCCAGGGTTTCTTCCTCGACCAGCTTGCGGTCGCCGAAATAGCGGAAGTACAGCAGCGAGGCGACCAGCAGCGCCAGACCGATCGGCAGCGGCGCGAACATCCGCAGCGGTTCGATGGTGGCCAGGCCCGAGGGCAGGTTGTTGTTGGCCGAGGCCAGAAGATCGTTGAGCAGGATCAGCGGCGAGTTGCCGACCATGGTCAGCGCGCCCCCCATCACGATCGCCGCGGCGATCGGCAGCAGCAACCGCTGCAGGGTGAGCCCGGTGCGCGCGGCCAGCCGCGAGGCCACGGGCAGGTACAGCGCCATCACCGAAGGATTCTGCATGAACGAGGAGTTCAAGCCGGCGATGGCGGTGGTCATCATCAACAGGCGGGTTTCAACCCCGTGCCCACGCCGCAGCAGCCACGCCGCCAACCTGTTCAGGGCCCCGGTGCGGTCCAGGCCCGCGCCGAGGATGGTGGTGGCGATGATGCTCATCACCGCGTTGCCGGAGAAGCCGCCGAAGATTTCCTCCGGCGCGATCAGGCCGGTCACCCCGAGTACCACCAGCACCACCAGCGCGACCACGTCGGCGCGGATGCGCTCGAACAGGAACATCGCCATCGTGAAGCCGACCAGCCCAAGCACGAGCTTCATATCGGTGGTCAGCGTCAGCGCGGTATCCATGGGGTGGCGCGGTTCCTTGGAAAGGGATCAGGTGCGGTCGTACAACAGGTCCCACACGCCATGGCCGAGCTTCTGGCCACGGGTTTCGAAATGCGTCTGTGGGCGCCATGCTGGCCGTTCCACCTGCCCACGCGGACCGGCGCGGTTGACCAGCCCGGGGGTCGCGTTCGAGCACTTCCCACATCTGCTCGGCGTAGTCTTCCCAGTCGGTCGCGCAATGCAGGCGGCCGCCAACACGCAGCTTGCGCACCAGCAGGGCAGCGAACGCCGGCTGGATCAGGCGACGCTTGTTGTGGCGCTTCTTGTGCCACGGATCGGGGAAATAGATCCGCACTTCGTCGAGCGCGCCATCGGCGATTTCCTTCTCCAGCACCTCCACCGCATCGTGGTGGTACAGACGCACGTGCTCGGCGTTGTCATCGGCCAGCGCATTGAGCAGGCGGCCCACGCCGGGGGCGTGCACTTCGATGCCGATGTAATTGCGGCTGGGGTCGTGCTGGGCGGCGAAGCGCAGCGCGGCGCCGTTGCCGAAGCCGATTTCCAGCACCGTGTGCGCCTGGCGCCCGAAGGTGGCGGCCAGGTCGCGCGGCTCCCCGTTGAAGTCCTGCCCGAAACGCGGCCAGCGATCATCGAACGCGCGCTGCTGGGCCGGGGTGAAGCGGCCCTGGCGCAACACGAAGCTGCGCACCTCGCGGCGGCCTTCGGTGACGGTGAAGGGTTTGGCGGGCGCCTTGGCGCCGGCGCTGTCGAAGGGATTGGTCATCAGCCGATCAACCCGTCCACCGGCGAGGAGGCGCTGGCGTAGCGCTTGCGCGGAATGCGCCCGGCCAGGAAGGCCTCGCGGCCGGCCTCGACCGCCTTGCGCATCGCGCTGGCCATCAACACCGGGTTGCGGGCTCCGGCGATGGCGGTGTTCATCAACACGCCATCGCAGCCCAGCTCCATCGCGATGGCCGCATCGGAGGCGGTACCGACGCCGGCATCGACAATGATCGGCACCTTGGCGTTCTCGATGATTTCCAACAGGTTGTACTTGTTCTGGATGCCCAGGCCCGAGCCGATCGGCGCGGCCAGCGGCATCACCGCAGCGCAGCCGATCTCTTCCAGGCGCTTGGCCAGGATCGGGTCGTCGGAGGTGTAGACCATCACCTCGAAGCCATCCTTGACCAGCTGCTCGGCCGCCTTGAGGGTCTGGATCACGTCCGGGTACAGGGTCTTCTGGTCGCCCAGCACTTCGAGCTTGGTCAGGTTGTGGCCGTCCAGCAGCTCGCGGGCCAGCCGGCAGGTACGTACGGCGTCTTCGGCGGTGTAGCAGCCGGCGGTGTTGGGCAGGATGGTGTAGCGGTCAGGCGGCAGCACGTCGAGCAGGTTCGGCTCGCCCGGGTTCTGCCCGATATTGGTGCGGCGGATCGCCACGGTGACGATCCGGGCCCCGGCCGCCTCGGTGGCGATGCGGGTTTCGTCCAGATCCTTGAACTTGCCGGTCCCGGTCAGCAGCCGGGATGCGTAGGTCTTGCCGGCGATCACCAGCGAATCAGTGGGGGCATGTGCATTCATGCCCTCAATTATCGCCTATCGCGCGTCCCGCTGTCCGGTCGGTTCAGCCGCCCCCCAGGGCATGCACGATCTCGACCACGTCGCCGTCCTGCAGCGGGTGCTGGGCGTGCTGGCTGCGGGTGATGATCTCGCCATTGACCTCGACCGCGACGCGGCGTTCGAGCAGCTGTTCGGCCTGCAGCAGGTCCTGGACGGTGGCACTTTGCGGAAGCTGGCGGGGACCGCCGTTGAGCACGATATTCATGTCGTCATTGTCCCTCAATGCGACTGGGCTGCGTACCCTTGCCGCCCCACTCGAATCGGCGCGGAGGCAGTCCGCGCAGGGGCCCTCGCCACGCCCGGCGCATTTCATGCGGCAGCGCAGCGTGATGTCCCCGGAGTGCAGTGAAACCATATCACCGTGCGCCGGCGTACGTCGGCGGTTTACCCACTCCAAGAAGGAATTTTCCATGCTGCTCAGCAAGCGTCCGCTGCGTTCATTGATGGCCGTCGCCATCGCTCTGGCTGCCGTGCCGGCAATGGCGCAGTCGCCGTACTCCAGGACGGTGTTCATCGGCGACAGCCTGACCGACGCCGGTTACTTCCGGCCGCTGCTGCCGGCGGCGGTTCAGCCGGTCACCGGCCAGTTCACCACCAACCCGGGTTGGACCTACGCGCAGTACGTCTCCAACTACTACGGCACCAATGGCACGGCCCACGGCAATGGCCAGGGCGGCGACAACTACGCCATCGGCGGCGCGCGCGTTGGTGTGGACACCAGCCAGGTGCTGGCCCCGGGGACCCCGGCCGTGCCGGTGTACTCGCTGAAGACCCAGACCGCGCAGTACCTGGCCGCCAACGGCGGCAAGGCGGATGCCAACGCCCTGTACACGGTGTGGGGCGGTGCTAATGATCTGTTCGCGATCCAGAACGGTGCGCCGGTACAGGCGACCCTGGGCGCAGCGGTGGCCGACCAGGTCGGCATCGTCAATACCCTCAAGTCGGCCGGTGCCCAGTACATCGTGGTGCCGACCATTCCCGACATCGGCCTGACCCCGGGCGCCCGTGCCGGTGGCCCGGCGGCGATGGCCGGCGGCACCGCACTGGCCAAGGCGTACAACGATGCGCTGTTTGGTGGCTTGAAGGCGGCCGGCCTGCAGGTGATTCCGGTGGACACCTTCCACATTCTGCAGGAAATCGTTGCCAACCCGGCCACCTACGGCTTCCGCAACGTCACCAACATGGCCTGCACCACCGCCTCCTCGCTGACCTGCAACCCGACCAGCTATGCGGCCCCGGATGCGGCGACCAGCTACGTGTTCGCCGACGGCGTGCACCCGACCCTGGCCACCCACGAAATGCTGGGCCAGTACACCCGGTCGATCCTGGAGGCACCGCGCCTGCAGCAGATCCTGACCCATTCGGCACAGACCGTGGGCCGCTCGCGCGCCGACCAGGTCAGCTGGCATCTTGACGGCCGTCCGGCCGACGGCCTGAGCTGGTGGGGCAACCTGCGTGGCGACATGCAGCGCTACGCACACGCCGACCTGTACGACGGCATGGCCCCGGCCGGCCTGTTCGGTGTCGATTGGGCACGCGACGGCATGGTCGTCGGCGGCTTCGCCGGCTACGGCCGCATGGACGCCGACTTCGGCAACAGCAAGGGTGACTTCACCCAGTCCGACACCTCGCTGGGTCTGTTCGCCGGCTGGTATGGCGAGCGTGCCTGGGTCAATGGCCAGGTCAGCTACAGCTGGCTGGATTACGACGTGACCCGCAAGCTGCAGCTGGGCCCGGCTACCCGCGAGCACACCGGTTCGCCGGAAGGCAGCAACCTGACCGTCGCACTGAACGCGGGTTATGAGTTCGGCGCCGAGGGTGGCTTCCGCCACGGTCCGGTGGCCGCCGTGATCTGGCAGAAGGTCAAGCTGGACGGCTACACCGAAAGCAACCTGAGCGCCTCGGCGCTGGGCTATGCCGACCAGGACCTGGACTCCACCGTCGGCCGCATCGGCTGGCAGGCGCGCTTCGACGGCGGCACCGTCAAGCCGTACGTGCAGGTCACATACGACCACGAGTTCGAAGACGGCAAGCAGGCGGGCGCCTGGCTGCAGACCATGCCGGAAGCGGGCATGTACAAGGTGCCGGGCCTGGAGTTCGACAAGAACTACGCCACCGCGGTGCTGGGTGCACGCCTGAACCTGTGGGGCCTGAACAGCAATGTCGGCCTGAGCACCACCACGCTGCAGAAGCGTGCCCGCGACGCGACGCTGTTCGCCAGCTTCAGCGGCAGCTTCTGATCCACCGTGCGCAGCGTGCCGGCAAGGGCGCTGCGCAGGGCGGGCGAAAGCCTGATACAACGGGCGGCCAGGTGCCGCCCGTTGCGTTTTTGCCGGTCCGCCGCATAGACTTGTCCAGCACCGCGCGGGTGTAGCTCAATGGTAGAGCTGTAGCTTCCCAAGCTACTGACGAGGGTTCGATTCCCTTCACCCGCTCCACGTCCTGCTTCATGGCAGGGGTGTGAATCTCCCGGTGTGCGCTTACCTGGGCGTATCCGCCGTCTGCGCCGCCACCATCGCCTGCTGCATCTCTGCCAGCGACAGGAAGCCATCCTTGTCGGTATCCAGGCCGTCGAAGTACTTCTCGATTTCCGCCACTACCGCCGCTTCGGCCTTGCTGATCCTGCCGTCCTTGTTCGTGTCCATCGCCTTGAAGGCGTCATCGATGGCCTGCGCCTGTTTGCTGAAGCGCGCCTGCTGGAAATGCGCGTACTCGGCCTTGTCGACCCGGCCATCGCCGTTGGTATCCATGCTGGCGAAACTGCTGTCGATGTAAGCCTGCTTCGTGTCGGCGGGGGCCGCGCCGACGACGCTGGATACGGCGGAGAGGAATGCCACCATCGCGATCTTCTTCATGTCGTGCTGATTTCCTGGGTTGAGCGCTTCACTGGCAGCGGTAGGTGTAGCCGTCTGTGGCGCGGTAGGTGTCAGTGGCGCGGTCGTAGTTGCCGTAGCGGCGCACGCAGTAGTCCGCTCGCGCGCGTTGTTCCTTCTCTTTGCTCGCGGCGGCGGCGATGATGCTCGCCACGATGGCCGTACCGACTACGCCCACCACCACGCCGGTAGCTTTGGCATCGTCGCGGCGCCTGCGCTCCCGGTCGCGCCGGTCGGCCTCTTCGCGATCACGCTCCCAGCGATTCTGGTTCCACTCCGGACGCGGCTGATCCCAGCGCTGCGCATGGGCCGGTCCGGCATGGGACATCAGCATCAGCAGCGGGGCGAGCGCACCCAGCCACAGCGCGATGCGCCCTGTTTTCAGCATCATGATCCTTTCTCCGTTACGCCAATCTGCTGGCGGGCGCCAGTAGACGCGCCGGACATTGCGGCAGGCTGGCACGGCCGCGGCCGACGTGGCCCGCTACGGCGTCGCGCTGCCCCGGCGCAGCCGCGACAGTGACGCCCGATTGCGCAGATGCGCGGCGGCCATCAAGGCACCGCCGATCGCCGAGCACAGACCATGCAGCACCACGACGTCGCGGAACTGCAGCGAAGCGAGCATCAGCGTGGTGCTGCCGATCAGTGCCAGCGCGACCGGCAATGCCCTTCGGTGGCGGCGCCAGCCCCAGCCGACGCTGGCCAGGCACACCGTGGCGGCCAGCAACGCAATCGCCCATTCCCAGCGTGACAGCTGCAGCAGCAGCGTCATCGTGCCGTGCAGGGGATGCTGGAAGGAGCGCAGCGCGATCAGCGCCCCGGGAAGGAAGGCCAGCGCGAGGGGCAGGGCCATGCAGTGCACCGCGCAGCCCAGTGAAAGCCCGGCGGCGGCCATGTCCAGGTGGCGGTGCAGTCCGAGGCGGGTGGCGGGGCCGGTGTGACTTCCGTTGTGCGTGGGAGTAAGCTCCATATTGTTACAGTATAACAATATGGAAATCGCGATGAGAGTCCTGCTTCTGCTTCTGGTGCTGCCGACGGCGGCCGTTGCCCATCAACCCCGGCAACTGGCGCCGCATGTACATGGCCAGGCCACCGTCCAGGTGGGGATCGACGGCGGCGATATGGACATCGCGCTGCAGGCGCCGGGCATGGGCATTCTCAGTTTCGAGCGCGCGCCGGCCACACCCACCGAACGCGACCAGCTCACGCGGGCCATCGCGGTGCTGGAAGGGGGACGATGGATACAGCTGCCCGCCGCCGCCGGGTGCGCACTGATCAACCATCAGGTGCGCGCCGATGGATTCTCGGCGGGCGAAGCGGGGCACGCGGACGCTGAAGGTCATGCCCACCATCACGCCGGCTTCGAGGCACAGCTGCGCTATCGCTGCACCGCGCCGTCTCAGTTGGCGCACCTGCAGGTGACGTTGGCGGCGTACTTCCCGGCACTGCACGAAACGGTAGTGGAAATCGCCACCGTCAAGGGCCAGGGCCGGGTGGTACTGCGAGGCGCGGAACAGCGCGTGGTGCTGCCGCAATGAGCGCGCCCGCCGTCCGCCTGGAAGCAGTCCGCTTCGCCTATCCGGGTCACGCCGCCGTGCTCGACATCCCGCACTTCACGCTGCCTGCCGGGCAGCAACTGCTGTTGCGCGGTGCCAGTGGCGGTGGCAAGAGCACTCTGCTTGGCCTGATCGCCGGGGTGCTGCGCGCTGCGCACGGGCGGGTGGAGGTGGCGGGGCAGGACCTGTCCACGTTGAGCGGCGCCGCGCGCGATCGGTTTCGCGCGGATCACTGCGGCGTCCTGTTCCAACAGTTCAATCTGCTGCCGTTCCTGAGCGTGCGCGACAACATCGCGCTGGGCCTGAACTTCGTCTCGCGCCAACGTCGGGTACGGAGTGCAAAGGCCTTGGACGAACGTATCGCAGGGCTGCTGCAGGGGCTCGCGCTGGACCCGGGCGCGGTGTGGACACGGCCGGCAGGTCGCTTGAGCGTCGGCCAGCAGCAACGTGTGGCCGCGGCCCGGGCGCTGGTGGGAAGGCCGCGCCTGCTGCTGGCCGATGAGCCCACCTCCGCACTCGATCCCGTCGCGGCAGCCTCGCTGCTCCAGCAGGTCGGGCAGGCCTGCCGTCAGGACGGCATCAGCAGCATCGTGATCAGCCATGCCCCCACGCTGGCGCCGCTGTTCGATACCGTCGTCGTGCTTGACGAGATCAACCGGGCAGGACCGGAACGGCAGGCGGGCGCATGATCCGGCTTGCCTTGGCCAGCCTGCGCAGCCGCCGGCTCAGCGTGCTGCTGACGCTGCTGGTGATTACCTTGAGCGTGTGTCTGCTGCTGGGTGTCGAGCGGATCCGCACCCAGGCGCATGCCGGCTTTGCCAGTACGGTGTCCGGTACGGATCTGGTGGTGGGGGCGCGCTCCGGGCCGGTCAACCTGCTGCTCTATGCGATCTTCCATATCGGCGATGCCACCAACAACGTCTCCTGGCAGAGCTATCAGGCGCTGTCCACGCTGAAGGAAGTGGCCTGGACGGTGCCGTTGTCGCTGGGCGATTCCTACCGCGGCTTCCGCGTGGTCGGCACCACGTCGGCCTTCTTCGATCACTATCGTTTCGGGGCCGGGCATCCCGTGGTGGTCGCCAACGGGACGCGTTTCGATGATCTCTACGATGCCGTGATCGGCGCGGAAGTGGCCAAGCGCCTGCAGCACAAAGTGGGCGATGAAATCGTGCTTGCCCATGGCACCGGCCGGGTGAGCCTGAGCGACCACGCCGACAAGCCTTTCCGGGTGGTCGGCGTGCTGCAGCGGACCGGTACACCGGTGGATACCAGCGTACTGGTCTCGCTTGCCGCGATCGAGGCGATCCATCTGGATTGGCAGTCCGGCGTGCACCTGCGCGGCGCGGAAGTGAGTGCGCAGGCGGCGCGTCAGCATGACCTGACGCCGACGTCGATCACCGCCTTTCTGGTGGGCCTGCGCTCGCGTATCGCCACCTTTGGGGTACAGCGGCAGATCAACACCTACGCCGAAGAGCCGATGCTGGCGGTGATGCCCGGCGTCGCGCTGCAGCAGCTCTGGGCCACGCTGGGGACGGCGGAAAGTGCGCTGCGCCTGATCAGCGCATTGGTCGTGCTGCTCGGTTTGACCTCGCTGGTCGCGTTGCTGGTGGCCACGTTGCAGGAACGACGGCAGGAAATGGCCGTGCTGCGCGCGCTGGGTGCGCGCCCGCGTTCTGTGGCCACACTGCTGGTCTTCGAGGCCACCCTGGTGACGGCAGCGGCATGCGCACTGGCAGTCGCGATGCTGGGTGTCGGCAGTCTGCTCGCACGGGGCTGGCTGCTGGAAATCTACGGCCTGGCGATCGACCGGGTCGGCCCCGATGCCCGGGAGTGCGCGTGGGTGGCGCTGATCATCGTGGGCGGCGCGCTGGCGGGCCTGCTGCCGGCGCTGCTGGCCTACCGGCGCACGCTCGCCGACGGACTCTCGCCGCGGACATGAGGCTGCCCATGCTCCCCGTGCTGCTGGCTGCCACGACGATGCTCGCCACTGCGTGCCGCGCGCCGTCCGGTGGTGCGGCCCCGGCACAGCCGCCACCGCAGCACGGCACGCCTGCGCGCGTCGTGGTCGAGCAGGAGCTGGACTGGCTGGACATGCTGCCCGCCGACGAACTCAACGCCCTGCAGGACGGCGATGCGCCGGTGGTGGACCATGCCGGCGACCGCGCGATGGCACAGGTGGGAACGTTCCGTACCGTCGCGCGGGTGCTGGCACGCCCGGTCCGGCTACCTGGCTACGTGGTGCCGTTGGAAAATGACACCGACGGCCGCCTGCGCGAGTTCCTGTTTGTTCCCTACTACGGCGCCTGCATCCACGTGCCCCCGCCGCCCCCCAACCAGATCGTGCACGTGCGCCTGGCAGCGCCCATTCCGATGCCGGACATGTATGCCCCTTTCTTCCTGGCCGGAACGCTGGTCGGGGAAACCTCCAACGATGCGCTGGCGGGATCGGCGTACAGCATGCGCGACGCGCGTTTGAAGCCCTATGAACCCTGAGCGATCGGTCGCGTTGCTGTGGTTGTTGGCGCTGGTCGTGTCCGGCTGCCAGCCGCGGACGCAGGCAACGGAGGTGGTGGCCGGTGCTGCGGCCTCCAGCACGGCGGTGACGGACTGGGAAGCCCTCATGCCCGAGGCGGGCCGTAACCTTCGCCCACCGCCGGTCATCGGCGGCATCGGGCTGGCAGCACAGCGCGTTCCCGGTGGCCTGATCGACGACAGTGGCTCGGGCACGCTGCCGGGCATGGTCATCGACCACAGCAGCCCCGATCGTGCGCAGCAGTTCGGCTCCACCGACGTGGTGGCGGCCATGGAAGGGCGCGAGGTCGCGCTGGATGGCTATGTGGTGCCGCTGGACAGCGATGACGAGGGGCGGGTGAAGGAAGTGCTGTTCGTCCCGTTCTACGGTGCCTGCATCCATGTGCCCCCGCCGCCGCCCAATCAGATTGTCCACGTGGTGCTGACCACGCCCATGCCGCTGCCCGCGTTGTGGGATGCCTTCCACCTGTCCGGTACGTTGCACGTGGCGCGCTTCCACGCCGATATCGCCAATGCCTCCTACGAGGTGGTGGGCGGCCAGCTGCAGGCCGTGCCCGGGTGAACGCCGCGCAGCGAACATCGCCGCGTGGGTGGCTGCTGGGCGCATTGCTGGTGGCTGCAGGCCTGGTGCTGGCCCTGATCCTGCCGCAGCCTGCACCTGTTGCGACGCCGGCGGCTCCGGCGATGGTTGTCTCGCCACCGATCGATATAACGCCACGCGACGGCGCGGTTTTGGCGGCGGCGGACATCGATCGCATCAACACCCTGCTGACCGCGGCGCCCGCCTTCCGCAACGACGTGCTGTTCCTGGTGATCGCCAGCGCCCGTGATCGCTGCGTGCCCGCGCAGCGTGGCGATATGGCACGCATGGCCAGCCGTGCCCAGTTGCCGGTGCTGGGGGGCATCAGCGAGGTGACCGCCGCCGCACCGGCGCTGGACCGGCCGATCTACCGCTATGTGCAGGCAGCTGCGGACGCGGTGCGCTGCGGGCATGCCTTCACGCTGGGTGGGCCGCCGCGGTTGGAACTGGAGCGGTATGCACGGGGATTCCCCGATACCTACTTCACGCCAGGTCGGCCGGATAGCGTGCCTTCGGAGTATGGCGGCCAGGCGTTGGCGCAGCGGGCCAACCAGCCCTGCCAGTCGATCGGCTATGCGGTGTTTCCCCTGGCACCGCCGCAGTGGCGCTGCGATGCCGTCAGGGCCGGTGCCCGGCGGCGGATCCTGGCGCATTGTGAAGCGATGCGCAGGGCACGTGGCGAAGACCTGACTGGTGAGCTGTCGCCGGCGTTCGGAGAGCAGTTGGCGACCGGCGTGCTGGACATTGTCCGCACCGTGCCAGAAGGGTGTCGCTGAGGGTCGCGGCGCGGCGCGGCAGGCGTCACTCGCAGGTAGCAGCCGCACGCTATGCTGCGCGCTTTCCCGCCCTGCGCACGCCGCGATGAAACTCGTCATCCTCTCCCGCAACAGCAAGCTGTACTCCACGCGTCGCCTGGTCGAGGCGGCCCGCGCCCGTGGCCACACCGTGCGCATCCTCGATCCGTTGCGCTGCTACATGCGGATCGCGGCGGATGGTTTCAGCATGCATTACAAGGGTCGGCCGATCACCGGGGTGGATGCGGTGATCCCGCGCATCGGAGCCTCGGTCACCCGCTATGGCACGGCGGTGCTGCGCCAGTTCGAAATGATGGGTGCACGAACCCCCAATCCTTCCGACGCGATCCTGCGCGCGCGCGACAAGCTGCGGGCGCACCAGATCCTGGCCTCCAAAGGCATCGACATGCCGGTGACCGTGTTCGGCGACAACCCCGACGACACCGTCGATCTGCTGTCGATGCTGGGGCCGCCTCCCCATGTGGTGAAGCTCAACGAGGGCACCCAGGGGCGGGGCGTGATCCTGACCGAGAAGGCCAGCGCTTCGCGCGGCATCGTCGAGGCCCTGCGCGGGTTGTACGCCAATTTCCTGATGCAGGAGTTCATCGGCGAGGCCCAAGGCGCGGACCTGCGCTGCCTGGTGGTGGGCGACCAGGTGGTCGGCGCGATGCAGCGCCAAGCCCCGGACGGTGACTTCCGTTCCAACCTGCATGCCGGCGGCAGTGCCCGCGCGGCCAAGGCCAGCCGGGCTGAACAGCAGGTGGCGGTGCGCTCGGCCAAGGCGTTGGGGCTGAGCGTGGCCGGGGTCGACCTGATCCGCTCCAGCCGGGGCCCGCTGGTGCTGGAGGTCAACTCCACCCCCGGGCTGGAAGGGATCGAGGCAATCTGCCGGGAAGACCTGGCCGGGCGCATCATCGACCATGTGGCTGGCCTGAAAAAGCCTTCAATTTCAAAGTCTTGAAAAATAATTCAGCGGAGCCGAGCGGTTTTAACGAGGGTTTAATCGACCCCGGCGTAGGCTTCGACAAACCGCAGCTCTGCCCTCCTCAGCAGGAACGGTAATCGGGAATATCTTCAGGCCCAGGCGGTTCACCGTCTGGGCCTTTTTCTTCCTGGCCCCGACCGGCGGACGTATGCCATCAGTTCTCTTGTTCCCGCCCCGGCAGGCTCGTAAAGTTGGCCTTCGTTCATGGAAGGATGGGAGTGGTGAAATGCGTAGAGTGACCGTACTTGCTTTGGCCCTGGTGCTTGTTGGCGCTGCGCAGGCCAAGCCCAAGGCAGAGGCTGTGAAGATGACTGCGGATGAACCGGTGGCGGCGCAGATCGCGCGGGTGGATGCCGCCTTGCGCAGCGATGAGTACCGGGAAATCAGCCTGGAGGAGAAGAGCCGTGTGCAGCAGGCGCTCGGGCGTATCCGGCTGAAGATGGAAGGCCGCGAGCTGATCACCGAGCTCAGTCCGAAAGATCAGACCCTGGTGTTCAATGATCAGGAAGTGGTCAACACCGTGCTGACGCGTGCCCGCGAGGACAGCCGTATGGTCTGCCGGCGCGAACGCACCACGGGCAGCAACATGCAGCAGAGCGTCTGCTTGACCGTGGCCCAGCGGCGCAAGGCGGAAGCCAATGGCCGGGCGCTGCTGGACGATCACAAGAGCTTCAACAATCTCAACCCCGGCAGCTGACGTTGACGCGGTGACAGCACCTGTCGGTGTCTACTATTAAGAATGAAGCCTGTATTGTTCAGCAGGCAGCGCAAGGCAGCAGATGCTGCGGCCGGTGGTCGCAGCGCTGCAGTCAGGGCCTATCCCTCATGAAACAGAGGTCACAGTGCGAATTCTTGTAATTGAAGACAACAGCGACATCGCCGCCAACCTGGGCGATTACCTTGAAGACCGCGGGCATACCGTGGACTTCGCCGCCGACGGCGTCACCGGGTTGCACCTGGCCGTGGTCCACGAGTTCGACGCGATCGTGCTGGACCTCAACCTGCCCGGTATGGACGGCATCGAAGTCTGCCGCAAGCTGCGCAACGAGGCCCGCAAGCAGACCCCGGTGCTGATGCTGACCGCGCGCGATTCGCTGGACAACAAGCTGGCCGGCTTCGATTCCGGTGCCGATGACTACCTGATCAAGCCGTTCGCGCTGCAGGAAGTCGAGGTGCGTCTGAATGCCCTGTCGCGTCGCGGCAAGGGTGTGCAGACCCGCGTGCTGGAAACCGGCGACCTGGAATACAACCTGGACACTCTGGAAGTACGCCGCCAGGGCAAGCTGCTGCAGCTCAACCCGACCGCGCTGAAGATCCTGCAGGCGCTGATGGAAGCGGCCCCGGCCGTGGTCACCCGGCAGGAACTGGAAACCCGCGTCTGGGGCGAAGAACTGCCGGATTCGGATTCGCTGCGCGTGCATATCCACGGGCTGCGTGCGGTGGTCGACAAACCGTTCGAAGTGCCGCTGATCCAGACCCGCCATGGCATCGGATACCGCATCGCCGCGCCGGAAGCCTGATCCGGTGACGGCCAAGGGGGAGCGCCGTCGCGCGCCATATCGGCGCCGGCTGCGCAGCCGCATCATCGTCTCGTTCGTGCTGTTGGGCTTCTGCCTGACCACGTTGTTCGCGTTCGCCACCAACTGGGCGCGCGCACGCGTGGAGAACCAGCTGGTCGAAGATGTGATGAACCGCAACATCAACGAGTATGCGCGGCGCTACTCCGCCGACCCCACGCGGAACCCCGACCTGCCCGTGCAGCAGATGCGCGCGCGGATCGTGCGGCCGGACAAATTCGATTCGCTGCGCTTCGAGGAGCCGGACTGGTACGAGTTCGGCGATGGCATCCACAGCCTGGGCGGCGTGGATGAACGCGGCAATCCGTTCTCCTACAAGCTCGCTGTGCGCAAGACGCCCGAGGCCTGGTTCTTCCTCGCCTACGACATGACCGAGAGCATCCGCGGTGAGTCCCAGCTCACCCGGGCGCTGCTGTTCTCGGTCCTGGTGTTCAGCCTGCTCTCGCTGGTGCTGGGCTGGTGGTCGGCGTCCAAGGTGATGAAACCGGTGTCGGACCTGGCGGCGCGCCTGCGCGCCTACCGTGGCGGCACCAGTGAGCCCGAGCCGCTGGCCCCGCGCTTCCCCGACGATGAAGTGGGGCAGTTGGCGCAGGCCCTCGATGACTATTCCTCGCGGCTGACCGAAGTGGTGCAGCGTGACCGTGAGTTCAACGCCGACGTCAGCCACGAACTGCGCACCCCGCTGGCGGTGATCCGCGGGGCGACCGAGCTGCTGCTGGCGCGGCCGGGCCTGGATGAGAAGGTGCTCCAGCGCCTGCAGCGCATCCAGCGTGCCGAGCAGCAGTGCACCGATCTGATCGGTTCCCTGTTGCTGCTCTCGCGCAACGAGCGCGGGCAGGGCAGCAGCAACGTGGCACGGGTGGCCGAGCAGCTGCTCGACGCGCATCGCGCCCAGCTCGGCGGCAAGCCGCTGGAACTGATCCTGGAAGGCGAGCGCGACCTGGTGATCGACGCGCCGGAGTCGGCGCTGTCGGTGGCCTTGGGCAACCTGATCGGCAATGCGGTGAAGTACTCGCAGGAAGGCTCGGTGCGGGTGCGCGTGACCGGCAACCGGGTTGATGTCACCGATAGCGGCCCCGGGCTGAGCGCGGAGGATGCAGCCAAACTGTTCCAGCGCGGTTACCGTGGCACCCATGCCGGGCACTCGCAGGGCGGGGGCATTGGCCTGTCCATCGTCAGCCGCCTGTGTGATCTGTATGGCTGGCAGGTCAGCGTGCGCCCGGGCGAGAACCGCGGCGTGGTGGCCACACTCACGTTCTCGCCAGCGGCGTTGAACTAAGCCGTCGCCGGCCCGCGCCGCGCCAATTCGCGATACAGCCGATCCAACCGCTCCACTTCCGCCTGCAGCTGTTCGGGCGGCCCGTCATTGGCCACCACGTCATCAGCCAACGCCAACCGGGCTGCGCGGCTGGCCTGGGCGGCGATCATGCGGTCGGCCAGCTCGGCGGTGATGCCGTCGCGCAGCATCAGCCGTGCATGCTGGACCTCAACCGGAACGTCCACCACCAGCACCCGGTCCAGCCAGGGGTACTGCTGGCGGCCGCCGGCCTCGGTCAACAGGGGAATCGCCGCGATCGCGTAGGGGCCGTCGGCCTGTGCACAGGCCTGCCGCAGCCGCTGCCGGATCGCGGGGTGGGTGATGGCCTCCAAGGCTTGACGTTGCTCGGCCGAGGCGAAGATGCGTTCGCGCAGCGCGGCGCGGTCCAGCTGCCCATCGGCCTGCAGGATTTCGGTGCCGAAATGCACGACGATCCGGGCCAGGCCGTCGCTGCCGGGCGCGACCACCTCGCGGGCGGCCACGTCGGCATCGGCCACGGTAATGCCCAAGGCCTCGAAACGATGACTGAGCGCGCTCTTGCCGGCGGCGATGCCCCCGGTGAGTCCCACGATGTAATCGCTCATTGGCCGGCCCTCAGCGCAGGCCGGCGAAGCCCAGATAGGCGCTGATCAGCTGTTCGCCCCACATGAACACGATCCAGCCGGCGATCGCCAGGTAGGGGCCGAACGGGATCGGGGTGGCGCGGTCGCGGCCGCGCGAATACAGCCAGATCGAGCCCAGAACGGCGCCGATGACCGAGGACAGCAGGATGATCGGCAGGATGCCTTTCAGCCCGCACCAGGCGCCGAGCGCGGCCAGTAGCTTGAAATCGCCATGGCCCATGCCTTCCTTGCCGGTGATCTGCTTGAACAGCCACCACACCGACCACAGCGACAGGTAGCCGGCCAGGGCGCCGAGCAGGGCCGGTTTGACCGGCATGTAGAGATTGTCGCTGGCGGCGATCAGGCCCAGCCACATCAGGGGCAGGGTCAATTGGTCGGGCAGCAGCTGGGTGCGCAGGTCGATCCCGGACAGGGCCACCAGGAAGCAGCTCAGCACGATCGCGCCGAAGCCCTGCCAGCCGAAGCCGAACTGCCAGACGCTGGCTACCACCAGCAGGGCGGTGACCAACTCCACCAAGGGGTACTGGATCGAGATCGGCGCATGGCAATGGCGGCATTTGCCGCGCAGCGCCAGCCAGCTGAACAGCGGGATGTTCTCGTACCAGGACAGCTTGTGCTTGCAGTGCGGGCAGTGCGAGGGCTCAACCACGATCCCCGGTGGCGGCGGCTCGTAGATGTCCGGCTCTTCGAGCACCTCGCGGGCGTCACGCTTCCACTGCCACTCCAGCCGCTTGGGCAGGCGCAGGATCACTACATTGAGGAAGCTGCCCAGCAGCAACCCCAGGCCGGCCGCGGCGGGGTAGCCGAGACCGACATGCTGGTCGAGAAATGCCATCGATTAATTATCCAACCACGGAGGCGAGCTTGAAGATGGGCAGGTACATGCCGATCACCATGCCGCCGACGATGGTACCAATAACCACCATCACAATCGGCTCCAGCAGGCTGCTCAGGGCATCCACGGCGTTGTTGACTTCCTGTTCGAAGTACTCGGCCACCTTGAACAGCATGGCATCCAGCGCGCCGGCCTCTTCGCCGATGGCGGTCATCTGGATCACCATGTGCGGGAACAGGTTGGTCTGCTTCATGGCCATATTGACCGGGTAGCCGACCGAGACGTCGTCACGCATGCGCAGCACGGCTTCCTCGTAGACCTTGTTGCCGGTGGCGCCGGCAACGATGCCCAGTGCCTCCACCAGCGGCACGCCGGCCTTGAAGGTCACCGCCGTGGTGCGGGCGAAGCGGGCGATGGCGCTGTTGTGCATCAACTGGCCGATGACCGGCACCTTCAGGATCAGGCGATCCATGGTGTGCTGCATCTTGGGCGAGCGCTTGTAGGCGGCGATGAAACCGACGATGGCGCCGACCAGTGCGATCAGGATCAGCCACCACCATGACACCATGAACCGGGACAGGTTCACGATCATCTGGGTGAAGGCCGGCAGGTCCGCACCGAAGCCCTTGAACACGTCCTCGAACTGCGGCACCACCCAGACCAGCAGGATGCCACTGACCAGCAGGGCCACGGCCAGGACCATGATCGGGTAGAACAGGGCCTTCTTTATCTTGCCCTTGAGGGCTTCGATGTTCTCTTTGTAGTTGGCCACCGTGTCCAGCACGGTTTCCAACACGCCGGCGCCTTCGCCGGCCTTGACCAGGTTGCGGTAGAGCTCGTCGAACTGCACCGGGTGCCGGCTGATTGCCTCGTATAACGAGGAGCCGCCCTCGATGTCGATGCGGATGGTGTCGACCATCTTCTTCATGCGCGGGTTCTTATGCCCGCTGCCGATGATGTCCAGCGCACCCACGATCGGCACGCCCGACTTCATCATGGTCGCCATCTGGCGGCTGAAGAAGGCGATGTCCTTGGCGCTGACCGCACTGCCGGCGGCCCCGAACAGCGGCTTGGGCTTGGGCTTGACCACATTGGGCGTGATGCCCTGGCGGCGCAGCTCGGCGCGGAGCAGGTTGGCATTCTTGGCGGGCTGTTCGCCCTTCATCTTCACACCCCGCTTGTCGGTCCCCTCCCAGACAAACGGCTGCAACTCCGTGGTACTGCGCGCCACGGGCTCTTTCTTGATTGCACTACGGCTGACAGACATACAGGCTCCCCAGCCACGCCATCCCCAGGCGGGCTATCTGCGCGAGATGGTAGCTGGTTCCGGGCGGCTGTGGCATCCCTCCCGGATTCGGATCCGTGACCGGCATCCAGGACCTGGGCCGTCAGAAGGTGACGCAACGCGTCACAGTGCCGGATCGGTCGCAGAATTCCGTGAGGGGGGTTCCAATCCTGAAGATTGCTGCCATCATTGCGCCGGGGAATGCTGGGGAGCATTGTCGAGAAGTTGGCACGCAACCTGCTTTGATCCACCCGCACGGGCGCCCGCCTTGCTCAACCGGCCTACCGGTGAGGCTTCCGCCCAGTGTTCATTTATTTCCTACCTCTTGGGGATGTACTCATGAAGAAGCAGCAGGGCTTTACCCTTATCGAACTGATGATCGTCGTGGCGATCATCGCCATCCTGGCCGCCATCGCACTGCCGATGTACCAGGACTACGTGGCCAAGTCGCAGGTCACTGCCGGTCTGGCCGAAATCACCCCCGGCAAGACCCAGTACGAAGTGGCGCTCAATGAAGGCAAGACTGCCGTTGCCAGCATTGCCGACATTGGCCTGAAGGATTCCGATCGCTGCAAGATCACCCCGATCACCGCTCTCACGGCTTCTGGCAGCATCGAATGCACGCTGAAGGGCAATACCAAGATCGTGGGCAAGAAGATCCGCGTTCAGCGCGCTGATGACGGCACCTGGCTGTGCAAGACCGACATCGCTGCGGCTGATGCCAAGTACATCCCGAGTGGCTGCACCACGGGCTAATGCCCTAGGGTAGCTGGATGGAGAGGCCCTGCAGTTCGGGGCCTCTTTTTTTTGGCATACGTTCTGCTATGCAATGGTGTTCATCCTTGAGGGGGAAGGCATGCGCAGCGTCCGTGGTTTTACGCTTATTGAGCTGATGATCGTTATCGCGATCATTGCAATTCTGGCAGCAATTGCATTCCCGATTTATCAGGGATACGTTGCCAAATCTCAACTTGCTGCGGCATTTGCCGAGCTACGGCCCGGCAAGACAACGGTAGAAACTGTTGTTCAGGACAGTCGTGACGCGAGCCTGGTCAACGCCGACTACATCGGCATCAAGGCATCAGAGCGTTGCCCCACTGTGGTCGCTGAATTGGCTGCAAACGGGACGGGCAGCATTTCATGCACCGTGAAGGGGGGCGGGCCGGTCAATGGCAAGGATCTCGTCCTTCGCAGAGGGGCCGATGGCACGTGGACCTGCGACGGCAGTGCATTCGATGCGCGCTATCGCCCCACAGGGTGCTAGTGTCACCGGGCACCTCTGGCCATAATGCAGCCTTGTACTAAAGGATCCGGCCCATGAACGCTGTCGTCACCGCCAATCTCGTCGGCATCACCGGCATCGCCCGGCGCCTGGTCCAGGATGGCGCGTTGGACGAGGCCGGCGCGCGCAATGCCATGGCCGCCGCGACGGCGGCCAAGCAGCCGCTGCCGCAGTGGTTCGCCGACAAGAAGCTGGTCACCCCGGCGCAGCTGGCCGCGGCCAATGCGCTGGAATTCGGCATGCCGTTGCTGGATGTGTCGGTCTTCGACGGCAGCCAGAACGCCATCGGCCTGGTCAGTGAGGAACTGCTGCGCAAGCACCACGTGCTGCCGCTGTTCAAGCGCGGCGGCAAGCTGTTCATCGGTACCAGCGACCCGACCCATTCGCTGGATGAGATCAAGTTCCACACCAACCTGGTGGTCGAGCCGATCCTGGTCGACGAGGAACAGATCCGGCGGACGCTGGAGCAGTGGCAGTCCAAGCACGACACGCTCGGTTCGGCACTCGGCGGCGACGACGAGGGCATGGGCGATCTGGACGTGTCAGGCGGCGACGAAGAGGGCGGTTCGACCGACTCCGGCGTCGATGCCAAGGGCGATGACACCCCGGTGGTGAAGTTCGTCAACAAGGTGCTGGTCGATGCGATCCGCAAGGGCGCCTCGGACATCCACTTCGAGCCCTACGAGGACGACTATCGGGTGCGCTTCCGCATCGATGGCCTGCTCAAGAACGTGGCCAAGGCCCCGGTCAAGCTCAACCAGCGCATCGCCGCGCGCCTGAAGGTGATGTCGCAGCTGGACATCGCCGAGAAGCGGGTGCCGCAGGACGGCCGCATCAAGTTGAACCTGTCCAAGTCGCGGCAGATCGACTTCCGCGTCAGCACCCTGCCGACCCTGTTCGGCGAGAAGATCGTGCTGCGTATCCTGGATGGCAGCGCGGCCAAGCTGGGTATCGACAAGCTCGGCTATGAGCCCAAGCAGCAGCAGCTGTTCCTGGAAGCCATTCACAAGCCCTACGGCATGGTGCTGGTGACCGGTCCGACCGGCTCGGGCAAGACGGTGTCGCTGTACACCGCGCTGGGCATCCTCAACGATGAAACCCGCAACATCTCCACCGCCGAAGACCCGGTGGAAATCCGCCTGCCCGGCGTCAACCAGGTGCAGCAGAACAACAAGCGCGGCATGACCTTCGCCGCGGCGCTGCGCTCGTTCCTGCGCCAGGATCCGGACATCATCATGGTCGGCGAAATCCGCGACCTGGAAACCGCCGAGATCGCGATCAAGGCCGCCCAGACCGGCCACATGGTGCTGTCGACCCTGCATACCAACGATGCGCCGCAGACCATCGCGCGCCTGATGAACATGGGTATCGCACCGTTCAATATCACCAGCTCGGTGACGCTGGTGATTGCCCAGCGCCTGGCGCGGCGGCTGTGCAGCAACTGCAAACGGCCTATCGAGCTGCCCGCGCACGCGCTGCTGGCCGAGGGTTACACCCAGCAGCAGATCGACGACGGCATCAAGCTTTACGAGCCGGTGGGTTGCGAGGAGTGCACCGAGGGCTACAAGGGCCGTACCGGTATCTACCAGGTGATGCCGATGAGCGAGGAGATCTCGGTGATCGTGCTGGCCGGTGGCAATGCCATCCAGATCGCCGAGGCGGCGCAGCGGGCGGGGGTCAATGACCTGCGCCAGTCGGCGCTGGTGAAGGCTGCGGCGGGTACTACCAGCCTGGCTGAGATCAATCGCGTAACGAAGGACTAAGCGTCCTGACGTATCCCGATGTTGCCGGCAGCCGCCAGCGCGGGGGGATGCTGCGAAGCGCAGCCACGCATGGCGTGTGCTTATGATCCGAAAGGGTTGATCACAATTCGGGGTTCACCAATTGGTCCGGGAGAACAGATGCCGGACGGCACCGTCTACTGCGAGGATGGAGTCGTGAAGCCAATCATCAGCCGGGCTCGCCTTGCCACCTATCAACGGGACTGCATAGGCGATTGTTTGGCGACTCATGAGACGGCGCATGTGGCAGATGCCACAAAATCAAATCCTGGTGCCTGCCGCTATGGCGGCTGGCTTCACGTATTCAACGGGACGTATCCGAATGGCAACTATGGTGCAGAGTAAGGTTTGGGTGATGGCAGTGGCGGCGTCAATGGCAGTTGCAGCCTGTTCCAAGCCACCCATCATTTGTGGCGACGAAATAAGTCCAAAGAACGCCACCGACGCTGAGTTGCAGCTCGTCAGCATTGCGAGAGATCAAGCTGCGGGTCTATGTCGTCAGAAAGATGGCGGATGTGATTTCTCGGTCTACAAAACCAAAGCAGGGCGGACGGTCAAAGTGACGCGGGTGATGCCGTACGATGGACGTTGCGTGAGCGGTTTTGGCTTCGAAAAGTTCTACAGCTTCGATGAGTCGGGGCGGCTGGAAAGCGTGATCAACGGGCTTTAGAGCATCTGGGCAGCCCCGGAGCACCGGATGCCGTGACACGTGGACCACGTATTGCGGGCGCGATCCGAGTAACTTGGCTGGTGAATCATTGGACCGGTGTGTCAGCCACGCACGGCGTGGCTCTACCCCGGCAGTGCGGCGGTGAGGTAGTGCCACGCCATGCGTGGCATCCCTCAGCTCGCCTCAATCCATCCCCAACTTCTTCAGCTTGTACCGCAGCGCCCGGAACGTGATCCCCAGCTGCGCGGCCGTCCGGGTCTTGTTCCAGCGGTTCTCTTCCAGCGCCTTCTGGATCGCGGTGCGCTCCATCTGTTCGATGTAGGAGGGCAGCGCGCCATTGCCGGCGGGCAGGTCAACGACCGCCTCTTCCACCGCGGCGTTGCTGCCGGCGCGGAGGCCGCCATGCTGCGGCAGGCGCAGGTCACTGGCGCCGATGCTGTCCGTTTCGGCCAGTGCCAGCGCGCGCTCCAGGATGTTCTCCAGTTCGCGCACGTTGCCCGGGAAGTGGTACTGGCCCAGTGCATCCAGTGCGGACGGTGCCAGCAGTGGGGTGGGGCGTTCGTGGGTGCGCGCCAGCCGCGCCAGGATCGAGGCGGCCAGCTGCGGCAGGTCGGTGCGGCGCTCGCGCAGGGGCGGCACGCGCAGTTCGATCACGTTGATGCGGTAGTACAGGTCGTGGCGGAAGCGGCCATCCTCGACCAGTTCCCCGAGGTCCTTGTGGGTAGCCGAGAGGATGCGTACGTCGACCGGCACCTCGGTGGCGGCGCCGACCGGACGGATCGATTTTTCCTGGATCGCACGCAGCAGTTTGACCTGCATCTGCAGTGGCAGCTCGGCGACTTCATCCAGGAACAGGGTGCCGCCGTGCGCGGCCTGGAACAGGCCGGGCTTGTCCGCATGCGCGCCGCTGAAGCTGCCCTTCTTGTGCCCGAAGAACTCGCTTTCCATCAGCTCGGAGGGAATCGCGCCGCAGTTGACCGGTACGAACGGGCCGACCGAGCGTGCGCTCTGCGTGTGGATGGTGCGGGCCACCAGTTCCTTGCCCACCCCGGACTCGCCCAGGATGTAGACCGGGGCCTGGCTGCGCGCGACCTTGGTGATGGTGGTGCGCAGCACGTCCATCGCCGGCGACTCGCCGAGCAGGCGTGCGGTCTGGTCATTGGCCAGGGCGGCCGGTGCGGCCCGCTCGGTGTTGTTGAGTTCCAGCGCGTGCTTGACCAGCCCGCGCAGTACCGAAATGTCCACCGGCTTGCTGACGAAGTCGAACGCACCGGCCTTCAGTGCTTCCACCGCCAGGTCCATGCTGCCGAAGGCGGTGATCATCGCCACCGGGGTGCGCGGATAGTGCTGGGCGATCTCGGTGACCAGCTCGATGCCGTTGCCGTCGGGCAGGCGCATGTCGGTGATGCACAGGTCGTAGGGGTTGCTGGCCAGCAGTTCACGGGCCTCGGCGAGATTGGCCGCGGTACTGATGCGCAGGCCCATCCGGCCCAGGGTCAGTACCAGCAGTTCGCGGATGTCACGTTCGTCGTCGACGACGAGGGCGCTGCGATTGTCGTTCATATGGGGGGAAGATAGCCGAGGGCGGTCGATACCGACAAATGTTTGACGCTGGAGTGCTGCCGGGTCATTGCGGCAGCATCGTGTGCGGGCCGGGCAGGACCAGGCGGAAGCAGGCGCCACCGGCCGGCACCGAGACGTAGTCCAGCCGCGCCTGGTTGGCCCGACACAGCTCGCGGGCGATGTACAGGCCCAGCCCGGTGCCATGTTCGGAGGTGGTGAAGAACGGGCGGAACAGCTGGTTGGCCACCGTCTCGGGGATGCCCGGACCACGGTCCATGACATCGATGATCGCCGCGCGTTCCTGGCGCGCCACACGCAGGCGTACGCGCGCCGGCTCCTGGCCCACGCGGCCGTACTTGAGTGCGTTGTGGACCAGCACGGTCAGGATCTGGTGCAGGTGGCGGGGGTCGACCAGGGCATGCACCGAGGTCTCGCTGATGATCGGCTCGACGCTGTCGGTTTCCAGAGTCAGACCTTGCTTGTACTCCAGCACGAAACGACGCACGAACGCGGCCAGGTCCAGGTTCTCCGGATTGGCACGCTCGCGCCGGGCCAGGCCGAGCACGCTTTCGACGATGCCGTTGGTGCGCTGGCACTGCTGGTTGATGATCTGCAGCAGGCGCCGGTCGGTGTCGCCGATCGCGGTGGATTCCTCCAGCAGCTGGGCGGCGTAGTTGATCGCGGCCAGCGGGTTGCGGATCTCATGTGCCAGGCTGGCCGAGAAGCGCCCCATCGCCGACAGCGTCAACGATTCGGCACGCCGCGACACCACGCTGGAGTCATCCAGGAACACCAGGGTCAGGTCGCTGCCGGCGAGCAGGCGGGCAAAGCGCGGCTGCACTTCGGGCTGGTCGGGCGAGAGCTGCAGCGGCGTTTCTTCGTTGGTCCAGCCATTGCGCCAGCGCTGCAGGCGGCGGCTGAGGTCCGGCGAGGCGCTGCCCAGCTCCAGCTGGCCGCTGCCGCTGTTGCCGTCGGCATCGCCGATCAGGGTGGATGCGGCCTCGTTGGCCAGGGTGATGCGGTTGTTGCCATCCACCACCAGCACGCCGGTGCGCATGCGCCGGATGATCAGTTCGTTGACTTCAAACAGGTTGGCCACTTCGTCGCCGCGCTGGTTGGCCAGCTGCTGGTTGCGCCGCGCACGGTTGCCGACCTGGTAGCTGACGAAGGCCAGCGCGAGGTAGCTGGTGATGAACATCGCCAGTTCGGCCAGGGTGCGGGTGGGGGCGTCGCCCTCCAGCAGTTTCCACACATATTCGCCGGCGGTGGCGGCGCTGGCGGCCAGGGCGATGCCCATGCCCATCGACAACGGCAGCAGGGTGGCGGCGGCGGCGATGTTGAACAGCAGCGACATCGACAGGCCGGCACTGGCACCGGGCAGGGCATGCGCCAGCAGGGTGGCGGCGATGATGTCCACCACCACGCCGCCGGTCACGATCTGGCGCAGCCAGCGGTCGTTGCGGCTGACGGCCAGCAGCAGCAGCGACAGCGCCAGGTAGGCCACGCTGACCACCTTGGCCAGGCGCGGGTGGTCGGCATCGCCGGCCATGCCGATGAGGGGGCTGAACAACAGGGCCGCGATCACCGTGGCGATCAGCAGGCGGTACAGGGCAAAGAAATACAGTTCCCGCCTCGGAATGGACTCGATGCGGTCGATCAATGAAACGCTGGGTGACACGCCGGAACTCCCCTTCAGGCATTGCGGGAAGTGTAGAGGTTGCGGGCCGGGACGGGGCGGTCCTGGCGGCTGGCAGGTTTGCGCGGGCCTTGCGCGCCCATCGCCGGGCCCTCCCCGTCGGGGCGCCGCAACTGACTGAAAAATAGCCGGAAAAGGCGCCGCCCCGGTGTCTTGGTACTGACTTCTTTGCGCCTGCGCGCCGGCTCGTCCACAATAGTGGGCCCGCCGCGGTCCGTACCGGCGCCCCGTGAGGGAGCCTTGGAGATGCGTGCGGTCGTTCCTATTCCCACGGTGACGCATGAATTTCCACGAATACCAGTCAAAACAACTGCTTGCCGAGTACGGCATCCCCGTCCCGGCCGGCAAGGTCGCGGCGACCCCGGATGAAGCAGTTGCAGCGGCCACTTCCTTGGGCCAGGGCCCCTGGATGGTCAAGGCGCAGATCCACGCGGGCGGCCGCGGCAAGGCTGGCGGCGTCAAGTTCTGCAAGACCGTCGACGATGTGAAGGCCGCTGCGGCCAAGATGCTCGGCACCAAGATGGCCACCTACCAGACCGCCGGCGTCGAGCTGCCGGTCAACCTGGTGCTGGTGACCACCGCCGGCGAGATCGTCAAGGAGCTGTACCTGTCGGTGCTGGTCGACCGTGGCACCAAGACCATCACCTACATCGCTTCTTCGGAAGGCGGCGTGGAGATCGAGCAGGTTGCTGCTGAAACCCCGGAGCTGATCCACTCGCTGAACGTCGACTTCGTCGAAGGCGTGCAGGGTTACCACGGCCGTGATTTCGGCTTCAAGCTGGGCCTGACCGCCAAGCAGGCCGGCCAGTTCGCCAGCATCATGGTGAACCTGTACCGCCTGTTCAACGAAAAGGACCTGGCGCTGGTTGAAATCAACCCGCTGGCGATCCTGGACGACGGCAACCTGTACGCGCTGGACGGCAAGTTCGACAGCGACGACAACGCCGCGTTCCGTCAGAAGGCCCTGGTCGCCATGCGCGACAAGACCCAGGAAGACGAGACCGAAGTGACCGCTTCGGAGCTGGACATCAACTACGTCACCATGGACGGCAACATCGGCTGCATGGTCAACGGCGCCGGTCTGGCCATGGCCACCATGGACGTCATCAAGCTCAACGGCGGCGAGCCGGCGAACTTCCTGGACGTGGGCGGCGGTGCCAACAAGCAGCGCGTCATCGAAGCGTTCAAGCTGATCCTGTCCTCGGACAAGGTCGAAGGCATCTTCGTCAACATCTTCGGCGGCATCGTCCGCTGCGACATGATCGCTGAAGGCATCATCGCCGCGGTCAAGGAAGTGGGCGTCAAGGTTCCGGTCGTGGTGCGCCTGGAAGGCACCAATGTGGAAGAAGGCAAGCAGCTGCTGCGTGACAGCGGCATGGCCATCATCCCGGCCGACAACATCAACGACGGTGCCAAGAAGGTCGTCGCTGCTGTCAAAGCCGCCGCCTGATCCGACACCGAAGGAAATCCAATGTCAGTACTGATTAACAAGAACACCAAGGTGATCGTGCAGGGCTTCACCGGCCAGCAGGGTACCTTCCACGCCACTCAGATGATCGAGTACGGCACCCAGGTCGTCGGCGGCGTGACCCCCGGCAAGGGCGGCACCACCCACATCGACCTGCCGGTGTTCAACACCGTGGCCGATGCCGTGCAGAGCACCGGTGCCAATGCATCGGTCATCTACGTGCCGCCGCCGTACGCGGCCGATGCGATCCTGGAAGCCGCCGCTGCCGGCATCAAGGTCATCGTGTGCATCACCGAGGGCATCCCGGTGCTGGACATGCTGCGCGTCAAGAACGTGCTGACCCGTGCCCATCCGGACACCGTGCTGGTGGGCCCGAACTGCCCCGGCGTGATCACCCCGGGCGAGTGCAAGATCGGCATCATGCCGGGCCACATCCACATGCCGGGCAAGATCGGCATCGTGTCGCGCTCGGGCACGCTGACCTATGAAGCCGTCAAGCAGACCACCGAAGTCGGCCTGGGTCAGTCGACCTGCATCGGCATCGGCGGCGACCCGATCAACGGCCTGAACTTCGTCGACTGCCTGAAGCTGTTCAACGAAGATCCGCAGACCCTGGGCATCATCATGGTCGGCGAAATCGGCGGCGACGCTGAAGAAGCCGGTGCCGAGTACATCAAGCAGTTCGTGAAGAAGCCGGTTGTCGGCTTCATCGCCGGTGCGTCGGCTCCGGCCGGCAAGCGCATGGGTCATGCCGGTGCGATCGCCTCGGGCGGCAAGGGCACGGCGGAAGGCAAGTTCGCCGCCATGGAAGCCGCTGGCGTCGTCACCGTGCGTTCGCCGGGCGACCTGGGTGCTGCCATCGCCAAGCTGGTGAAATAAGACCGCCAGCCGCGAAGCGGCTGACGTGTCTGTAGCGCCGACCGTTGGTCGGCTGAGAAAGGCCGCCTTCGGGCGGCCTTTCTGCGTCATGAAGCTACCCGCGTGCGCGTGGTTGCCGGCCAGCGGCCGGCACTACAATGGGCGTATTGCAACCACAGGCTGAATGTTCATGGCTTCGATCCGCATCGCGATGGCGCAGTTTGATTTTCCGGTGGGTGCCGTCGCGCAGAACGCCGACAATATCATCGCGATGATCGCCGAGGCGCGTGACGAGTACGGCGCCGCGCTGGTGGTATTCCCGGAACTGGCGATCAGCGGCTATCCGCCGGAAGACCTGCTGCTGCGTCCGCGCTTCCTGTACGACTGCCAGCAGGCACTGGAGCGCATCGCGCTGGCGGCCACCGGCATCACCGCCGTGGTCGGCTGGCCACAGGCCGCCGGTGCGGTGGTCTACAACGCGGCCAGCGTGCTGCGCGATGGCGCGGTGCTGCAGACCTATCGCAAGCGCGAGCTGCCCAACTATGCGGTGTTCGACGAGCGTCGCTACTTCGACGTCGATCCCGATGGCGGCAGCTGCGTGTTCGATCTCGACGGCGTGCCGGTCGGGTTGCTGATCTGTGAGGACCTGTGGTTCGCCGAGCCGCTGGCCGATACGGTGCGGCTGGGCGCGCAGCTGGTGGTGGTGCCCAACGCCTCGCCGTACGAGCGCGGCAAGCACGCCCAGCGCGATGCGCTGCTGGCCGAACGCACCCGTGAGAGCGGGGCGGCGATCGCCTACCTCAACGTGGTCGGCGGCCAGGACGCGCTGGTGTTCGATGGCGCCTCGGTGGTTGCCGACGGCGATGGCACCGTGCACCCGGCCGCGGCCGCGTTCACCGACCAGTGGCTGGTGGTGGACTATGCCGCCGACACGCGCCGCTTCCTGCCGCGCGAGTGGATCGATGACGGCGATGAAAGCATGGACGCACTGGCCTGGCGCGCGGTCACCCGCGGGATCCAGGACTACTGCCGCAAGAATGGCTTCAAAAAGGTGTGGCTGGGCCTGTCCGGCGGCATCGACTCGGCGCTGGTGCTGGCGATGGCGGTTGATGCGCTGGGCGCGGACAACGTCACCGCGGTGCGGCTGCCGTCGCGCTACACCGCCGATATGTCCAACGATCTGGCCGCCGAGCAGTGCCGCGCGCTGGGGGTGAAGCTGGAGGCGGTGTCGATCGAGCCGGTGTTCGAGGGCTTGATGCAGGCACTGGGGCCGATGTTCGAAGGCCAGGCGGCCGATGTCACCGAGGAGAACCTGCAGTCGCGCAGCCGCGGGGTGATCCTGATGGCGCTGTCGAACAAGTTCGGCGGGTTGCTGCTGACCACCGGCAACAAGAGCGAATACGCGGTGGGTTACGCCACCATCTACGGCGACATGTGCGGTGGCTACGCGCCGCTGAAGGACCTGTACAAGACCGAGGTGTTCGGCCTGTCCAAGTGGCGCAACACCGTGGGCGGCGCACCGGTGATTCCGCCGGCGGTGATCAGCCGACCGCCGTCGGCCGAGCTGCGCGACAACCAGACCGACCAGGATTCGTTGCCGGCCTATGACGTGCTGGACGGCATCCTGTACCGCTACGTGGACCAGGAGCAGTCGCGCGAGGAGATCGTGGGCGCCGGCTACGCCGCCGAGGTGGTGGACCGCGTGCTGCGGCTGGTGCGTACCAGCGAGTGGAAGCGCCACCAGGCCGCGCCGGGCCCGAAGGTGTCGCGGCGCGCGTTCGGCCGCGAGCGGCGCTATCCGATCAGCAACGGCTACAAGGGCTGAGCCCGCGGGCCGCAGGCAGCGCCTGCGGCCCCATGGATCACTCAGCGACCGGCCTGGTCCAGCTGGCGCTGCAGGCGCAGGGCCTCGCTGGCCTGGGTGGAGGCATCGAAGCTGGCCGCGCGCGGTGCGGCGAAGCGTGCATTGACGAACTGCAGGCCGTCGCTGCTGGCCGCATCGAGGATGCCCCAGTGGTCGGTGCCATAGCTGCGGAAGGCCACCGGCTGGCGGTTGAGCGCCAGCCCGGCGGCATACAGCAGGGTGTTGAGATACACCACGTCGCGGTCATGCACGCCATGGGCCATCAGCAGCGGGCGGTCGAAGCCGCGCAAGGGCATGCCGAAGTAGCTGCGCAGCTTCGGCGCCAGCCCCGGCACCGAGAGCAGCGGGGCACGGAACATCACACCGGTATTGGCACCATCCAGCGCGGCACTCAGCTCGCCCAGGCACAACTGGCGGGCCTGGGCCAGGCGCTGGCGTCCGGCGTCGGAGAGCACGCGGTCGATGCCCGGCTCGACCTGCAGCAGGCCCAGCAGCAGGTAGGCGTGGTAGGCGTTGACCGCGCCGGTGTTGGCGCTCAGGTTGCCCGGCTGCATCACCAGCGCGGTCAGGTCGACCGCGACCGGGGTGCCGGTGCCGAAGGTGCCGCGGAAATCCAGCGTAGGGCCGCCCAGATCGGTGGCCAGGTGCCCGGCCATGACCGCCGCGCCCGCGCCCTGTGAATGGCCGACCGACACCCAGCGATGGGAAAGCTGCTGCGCCGCCGGCAGGCCCGCGGTGTAGGTGCGGCTGGCCTTGACCATGTCGATGATGTTGCGCGCCGCGGTGGGGCCGTGCAGGTAGGCATGCTCGCCGACCGAACCCAGGCCCTGGTAGTCCGAGGCCACCACCGCATAGCCCTGGGCCAGGTACTGGTCCAGGTAACGGCCATCGCGCTCGGGCTGGTAGGGCCCGGACACGGAGGGCGCGCAGGCGTCGGCCACGCCCTGGGTGCCGTGCGCCCAGGACACCACCGGCCAGCCGCCAGCGGGGGCCGGGCCGGCCGGCAGGTAGATCAGGCCGGTGCTCAGCGCCGGGCGCTGCTGCAGGTCGCTGGTGACGTAGGTGAGCTTGTAGGCCTGGGCGGCCCGGGAGGGTACCCAGCTGGCCTGATAGGGCTCGGCGTGGACCACTTGGCCCGGCGTGCGGGCCTGGGCCAGCAGGGGGGCGGTGAGGGTCAGCCCGGCGGTGGCGAGCAGGGTCAGCGCGGCGCGACGGGCGCGCGTGGGGGTGTCATGCATCCTGGATGTCCATGTCTGCGCCGGCCACGACGTGGTCCGTTGCGCGGCCGCAGTCTGCAAGCCTGGCCTGGGCCAGACCGGGACGGCGATCGCAGCTTGGCCGCAGCGCCTGTCGCAAGCGGCCCACTTGGGCCGATTTGCAGCAGTTCCTATGTCGGTTCCGGGCCGGTTGCGGCGGCCAGCCCACGCCGCCCCAACGAAAAAGGGCCCCGATCGGGGCCCTTTTCGCGTCAAGACCGTGCGGTCTTGCTTACTTGCGTTCCATCTTGGCGTTGCGCTGGCCGGTGCTGGCCGACTTTTCGCCGGCGAACGGGTTCAGCTTGCGCACCATCCACGGGTACTTCGGCCACTTGCCTTGCAGCCACGGGTGTTCAGGCTGGTTCAGCTCGAGCACGCGGCGGGCGTCATCGGCCAGGGTCTTGTTGCCCAGGTGGGTGTAAGCCTCGCCCAGGGCCGCCACGGCGTCGTACTGGAAGGCGCTCTGCGGGTAGGTTTCCAGCAGGTAGTTGGCGCGGCCGGCCGCGGACACCCAGGCCTGGCGGCGCAGGTAGTACAGGGCGTTGTCCAGTTCGTGCTGGGCGAACACGTCGCGCAGTTCAATCATCCGCTGGCGCGCATCGGCGGCGTAGCGGCTGTTGGGGTAGCGGTCGGTGACGATGTTGAAGTCGGCGTAGGCCTGGCGCGGGGTGGACAGGTCACGACGGCTGGAGTCCAGCGACCACACGCGACGCAGGAATACCGTATTGCGGTTGCCGTTGGCCAGGCCGCGCAGGTAGTACAGGTAGGCGATGTTGCGGTGGGTCGGGTAGGTACGGATGAAGCGGTCGATGCTCGACACCGCGTCATCGTGCTTGCCGGCCTTGTACTGGGCGTAGGCGGTTTCGATCATCGCCTGCTCGGTGTACGGGCCGTACGGATACTGGGCGATCAGGCGCCGGAAGCCGGCTTCAGCGCCGCTCCAGTTGCCGCCTTCCATCAGGCGGTGGCTCTTCTCGTAGATCTGTTCGACCGGCTGGCCTTCATCCGGATTATCGCCTTTGGCGCCGCGATGGCAGCCGGTGGCGACGAGGGCCAGGACCAGCAACAGGGCGGCGGTGCGGACGGGCGCAGACAGCAAAGAAGAGCGTCGGATCATGGGGTCAGGGCGGGACGCGGCTGGAATACGAAGGGTCGATGATAGCCTAGTGGCCTGTCCTGCGACTGAAAGTGGTCGCCCGGACCCCAAAATTGTCTCCTTGCGGTGCTCTCCCCATGTCCGATAACGCTTCTGAATCCGAATCCCCCCGCCAGGCCGTCGTGCCCGATACCGCCGCTGGACGGCGCTTCGACGCCGTTCTGGCCGAGCTGTTCCCTGAATTCTCCCGCTCCAAGCTGACCGAGTGGATCAAGTCCGGCGACGTCCTGCTGGACGGCGTGACGGTGCGCGGGCGCGACCCGGTGCGCGGCGGCGAGGTCGCCAGCCTGCATGTCGTGCTCGACACCCAGACCCACGCCGAGCCGGAAGACATCCCGCTGGAGGTGCTCTACGAAGACGAGCACGTGTTCGTGATCAACAAGCCGGTCGGCCTGGTGGTCCACCCCGGCGCGGGCAACCCGACCGGCACCCTGGTCAACGCGCTGCTGTTCCGCGACCCGTCGCTGTCGGTGCTGCCGCGCGCAGGCATCGTGCACCGCCTGGACAAGGACACCAGCGGCGTCATGGTGATCGCACGCACCATCCAGGCACAGACCGCGCTGGTCGAGCAGCTGTCGGCACGCGAAGTGCATCGCCAGTACCTGGCCATCGTGGTGGGCGCGCTGGTCTCCGGCGGCACCGCCGATGCGGCGATCGACCGCCATCCGCGCGACCGCGTGCGCATGGCCGTGCGCGAAGACGGCAAGGATGCGATCACCCACTACCGCCTGCGCGAACGCTTCCGTGCGCACACCGCGCTGGAATGCCGCCTGGAAACCGGGCGTACCCACCAGATCCGCGTGCACATGGCGCACCTGCGCCACGCGATCATCGGCGACCAGCTGTACGGCGGTGCGTTGAAGCTGCCCAAGGGCGCCACCGATGAACTGGTTGCCGCGCTGCGCGGCTTCAAGCGCCAGGCCCTGCATGCCGAGACGCTGGAGTTCGTGCACCCGATCACCGGTGAGACCATCAGCAACAGCGCACCGCCGCCGGCGGACATGCTGGCGCTGATGCAGGCACTGCGCGACGACAGCAAGCGCTTCGCCGAGCTGGAACGCGGTCGCCGCTGATGGCTGCCGCGCTGCCCGTCCTGGCGGCCGCGTGGCCGTCCCTGCCCGGCGTGCACGCGTTGACCACGCTGCGCTTCGGCGCAGGCGGTTCGCAGCCGCCGTTCGACCAGTTCAACATGGGCAACCGCTATGCGGCCGACGGCGATGACCCGCAGCAGGTGCAGCGCAACCGCGACCTGCTGCAGGCCGGCCTGATGCTGCCGTCGGCGCCGCATTGGCTGCGCCAGGTGCACGGCACCACGGTGCTGCGCTTCGATGCGGCACCCACGGCGGTCGGCATCGATGCCGAGCCCACCGCGGATGCCGCGGTAACGTCGGTGCCCGGGGTGGTACTGGCGATTCTCACCGCCGATTGCCTGCCGGTGGTGTTCGCCGCGCGCGAGGGCAGCGAAGTTGCCGCTGCGCATGCGGGCTGGCGTGGCCTGGCCGACGGCATGCTGGAGGCGACCGTGGCGGCGATGCACACCGCACCGGCGCAGCTGCAGGCGTGGCTGGGGCCGGCGGCCGGGCCGGCGCACTACGAGGTGGGTGAGGACGTGTTCAGCGCGTTCGTCGCTACCGATCCCGGCGCGCAGGCGGCTTTCCAGACGACCCGCCCGGGGCATTGGAGGGTGGATCTGTATGCATTGGCACGCCGCCGCCTGCTTGCGGCCGGGATGCAGGCCGCGCATATCCACGGCGGTGATCGCTGCAGCATCGGCGAGCCGCAGTCGTTCTACTCGCACCGTCGCGACCGTCGCAGTGGTCGCATGGCCACGCTGGCATGGCTCGCGCGCTGAGCCCGCCGGTGGCTGAGCATGAGCAGGCGGTGATCGTCTTCGACGGCGTCTGCACGCTGTGCAATGGCTGGGTGCGTCTGCTGCTGCGTTTCGACCGCCGCGGCCGATACCGGTTCGCGGCGATGCAGGGCACGCACGGTCGTGCCCTGCTGCAGCAGCATGGGCTGGACCCGGAGGACCCGAGCTCGTTCCTGTTGCTGGAACAGGGCCGTGCCTGGACCGACACCGCGGCGATCCTGCGCGTGCTGTCCAGCCTGGGTGGGGCCTGGCGTTTGACCGGCGTGTTGCGCCTGCTGCCGGCCGGGCTGCGCGATCGCGGCTACCGGGTGCTGGCGCGCAACCGCTACCGCTGGTTCGGTCGCCACGACCAGTGCTATCTGCCGGACCCGGCGCAGGCGGCACGCTTCCTGGACTGACGCGGCGCGCCCCGCGCGTCTACGGGAGCCTCGGCGCCCGCATCGATCAACCGGCTTCGATCAAGGTGTAGACGATCCGCCGATTGCGTGCGCGGCCTTCCTCGCTGCGGTTGTCGGCCACGGGATGGTCGGGGCCATGGCCGACCGCGGTGAGCATCTGCGCGGGTACGCCCTGCGCCTGCAATGCCTGCACCACCGCCTCGGCACGCTGCTGGCTCAGCTGCCGGTTGCCGGCCGCATCACCGCGGCTGTCGGTATGCGCATCGATCTGCAAGCGTGTGCCGGGCGTTGCCGCCTGCAGTGCGACGGCGACGGCATGCACGGTGTCGTTGCAGTCGCCGGTCAGGTCGGCCGAACCGGGATGGAACTTCAGCCGGGTGCGATTGAGTGCCTCCAGCAGCGCAGGCGTCTCGGCGCCCGGGCGGAGCTGGGCCAGGGCGGCCAGGCCCGGTCCCCACAGGCCGCTGCTGTGCAGGTCGGCGAAGTCCCGGCGCAGCAGGCGTGACACCGCCAGGCGCTGCGGCTCGTCCATGGCCGCGGTGTCGACCTGCAACTGATCGCCGTCGAAGGCCAGCATCAGCCCGTCGCCCTGCAGCTGCGCCAGCCGGGAGGGCAGCCGGTGCAGCCAGCGGGGCGTGCGCACGCGGTGGTCCAGCGCGATATCGCCATGCACGTTGGCCTTGCCGTGCAGCGCGACCAGCGCGTTCCACAGCCTGCGCCGATCGGCTTCCGTGGGCAGGCGGCCCTGCACTTCGACGTGGTGCCCGCGTTGCTGCAGCACGAGCTGCGCGCTGCGCTGTTCGGTCACCTCGGCAGTCATCCAGAGCGGCGCGCGCATTTTCAGCTGCAGCCAGGTGGTGATGCCGATCAGCGTCACTGCGACCAGGGTCCACAGCAGGCTGCGCAGCGCCAGGCCGTGCATGGCCCGCGAGGGGATCGCGCCGCGCACGCTCAGCCGCTTCAGCTGCGGGTGGCGACGGGTTGCAGCCGCCACGGCCAGGGCATGCCCGCCGGGCGGGGTCATCACGTTGACCAGGCCGGGCAGCAGATCGCAGGCGATCACCCGGAACATGCCCGGCGGCAACACCGACCTGCGCGCCAGGGTGGCCAGCGCATGGGCGCCGATGGCGCGCTCCAGTTCGCTGGCGACGATCGGCTGCGAGGGCTCGGCGTGGCGCTGCCAGGAACGGAAGCGCGCACCCAGCCCGGCCTGCTCGAACTGCTGCTCCAGTCCGTCCAGGCCGAGTGGATGCGAGGCGATCCAGCCCACCAGCACGCCGACCACGCTGCGCGCGCGGTAGCCCAGGTCCAGCCGTACGGCGGCCTCTTCGATGAAACGGTCGAGCGCTGACATGCAATCTATCCCCTTGGAAATACGGTGCACGGCGGGGTGCACGGCGTGGCCCATGCGATATGGATGGGCTCTTGGGGGCGTCACTTTGGTCAGGGGCTGTCAATGCGAAATGAAATTTCAGGGGCGGCAGTGCTTTCGTTTTCGGGCCAGTGGCTGCGATTGCCGGCATCTATCGCCGCAGAGGCTTGTACGGCCGACGATGGCGGCTTTCACGGTGTCGAATGCGACGTGGCGACGGGTGGATTGCGCGGCGCGGAGGAGGTTGTTTCATCCGTAATCAATTCGGGCTGAAAACGTCGGTCGCGCGCGGCGCAAGACCGGTTTTCAGCACCATTGCGCATGCTGTACGGACAGGGACATGGCGCATTCACACCCGCCCACGGCGACGGTTCAACCGTGTTCGAGCGCGTCCAGGTAGGTCTGTCGCCAGTGGTTGATGTCGTAGGTGCGCAGGTGTTCCATCATGGCCTGCCAGCGCTCCAGCCGTTTGCGCAGCGGCATGGTGGCGGCGGTGGCGATGGCATCGGCGACACCGTCCAGGTCGTGCGGATTGACCAGCAGCGCCTGCTTCATCTCATCGGCGGCGCCGGCCAGCAGCGACAGCACCAGCACGCCGGGATTCTCCGGGTCCTGCGAGGCCACGTATTCCTTGGCCACCAGGTTCATGCCATCACGCAGCGGGGTGACCAGGCCCACCGCTGCGGCGCGGTAGAAGCCGGTCAGGGTGGCGTGGGTGAAGTTCTGGTTGACGTAGCGCAGCGGGGTCCAGTCGGGCTCGGCATGGCCACCGTTGATGTGCCCGGCGATCTGTTCGAGCTGGCTGCGCAGCTGGCGGTACTCGGTGACGTCGCCGCGCGAGACCGGCGCGATCTGCAGGTAGGTCAGGCTGCCGCGCTGGTCGGGATGGCGCTCCAGATAGCGTTCGAAGCCCTGGAAGCGTTCGGGCAGGCCCTTGGAATAATCCAGCCGGTCCACGCCGATGGCGAGCTGGCGGTTGCGCAGGCTGTTGCGCAGGTCGCGCACGGCCGGCTTGTTGGCGCCGGCCTTGGCCTGGCGCTCGATGTGCGCCGTATCGATGCCGATCGGGAACGCGGCGGCACGGAAGCGCCGGCCCCCGGGGGCCTCCAGTTCGCCATCGGCCAGCACCCGGCCGCCGCCGAACAGGCGCACATAGGATTGGAAGCGGTCGGCATCGCGCTGGGTCTGGAAACCGACCAGGTCGTAGGCGTACAGGCTGGAGAACAGCCGCAGGTGGTCGGGCATGGCCTGCAGCAGGTCGGCCGAGGGCATCGGCACGTGCAGGAAGAAGCCGATCCGGCAGCCCAGCCCGCGTTCGCGCAGCAGCGAGGCCAGCGGAATCAGGTGGTAGTCGTGGATCCACACGATGTCGTCGTCGCGCAGCAACGGGGCCAGCTTCTCGGCGAACAGCGCGTTGACCCGGCGGTAGGTTTCGCGGGTGGCGCGGTCGTAGTCGACCAGGTCCAGGCGGAAGTGCAGCAGCGGCCACAGGGTGCGGTTGGCGAAGCCGTTGTAGTAGCCATCGACATCGCGCTTGTTGAGGTCCAGGGTGACGTAGCGGATATCGCCGTCGACCTGTTCGTGCACGCTGCCGCTGGGCTCGCGCACCGATTTTCCGCTCCAGCCGAACCACAGCCCGCCACGTTCCTTGAGCGCGGCCTGCAGGCCCACCGCCAGCCCGCCAGCGCGGTTCTCGCCGGGTACCGCAACCCGGTTGGAAACTACCACCAGGCGGCTCACGAGGCTTCCTGCCAGCTGCGCGACAGGCGCATCGCGGCGGTGATCAGGCCCACGTGCGAGTACGTCTGCGGGAAGTTGCCCCAGGCTTCGCCGTTGTCGAAAGCGAGGTCTTCGGACAGCAGGCCCAGGTGGTTGCGCCGCTCCAGCAGGGTCTCGAACATGTCGCGGGCTTCGTCCAACCGGCCGATGGCCGCCAGTGCATCGATGTACCAGAACGTGCAGATGGTGAAGCTGGTTTCCGGTTCGCCGAAATCATCCGGCGCGACATAGCGGTACAGCGCATCGCCGTGCTTGAGGTCGCGGCCGATGGCTTCGACGGTGGCGACGAAGCGCGCGTCGTGGGCGTCGATGAAGCCGATGTCGGCCAGCAAAAGCAGCGAGGCATCGAGCCGGTGGCCGCCGAAGGTATCGGTGAAGTGGCCCAGCGCCTCGCTCCACGCTTCATGCAGGATGCGCGCGTGGATGGTATCGGCGCGTCCGCGCCAGTAGTCGGCGCGATCATCCAGCTTCAAGCGCACTGCGATCTTGCACAGGCGATCGCAGGCGGCCCAGCACATCGCGCTGGTGTAGGTGTGCACTTCGGTGCGTCCGCGGAATTCCCACAGGCCGGCATCAGGCACGTCGTGCAGCGCGAAGGCCTGCTCGCCGAGCGGTTCCAGCCGCGCGAAGGTGTGGGCATCGCCGGGGTCCTGCAGGCGCTGGTCGAAGAACAGCTGGGTGGAAGCCAGCACCACGCTGCCGTACACATCGTGCTGGCGCTGCACCCAGGCCAGGTTGCCGCGGCGCACCGGGCCCATGCCGCGGTAGCCGGACAGCGAGGCGACTTCGGTTTCTTCCAGCTTGGCTTCAAAGCCGATGCCGTACAGCGGCTGCAGGCTGCCATCGGCGGTGGCCAGGTTGAAGATGTAGCCCAGGAACTGTTCCATGGTGCGGGTGGCGCCCAGCCGGTTCAGCGTGCGCACCACGAAGGCGGCATCGCGCAGCCAGCAGTAGCGGTAATCCCAATTGCGGATGCTGCCCGGGGCCTCGGGAATGGAGGTGGTCATCGCGGCGATGATCGCGCCGCTGTCTTCGTACTGGCACAGCTTCAGGGTGATCGCGCTGCGGATCACCGCGTCCTGCCATTCCAGCGGGATGGACAGGTAGCGCACCCATTCGCGCCAGTAGTCGCGGGTGCGCTGGAAGGCCTCCTGCACATAGCCACTGAGCGAACGGTTGAGCGATTCGTCCACGCCCAGCACCAGGTGCACCGGATGGCTGAGCACGAACGGCAGGGCATCGCGCACGAAGCGCAGCGGCACATCGGTGGTCAGGCGCAACACCAGCTCGGGCAGCGTCCAGCGGATGTGGTTGCTGCCCCAGGTGGCGGCGGGCACGCGTGCACCCCAGTCGGCCAGCGGGCGTGCACGCACGATGATGCGCGGGTTGCCGGCAAGCGGACGCACCTGGCGGATCAGGCTGACCGGACGGTAGAAGCGATCGTTCTGGCGCCAGCGCGGGGCGAAATCGAGGATCTCAAGCGCGCCACCGTGCTTGTCGTGCAGCACCGTGCGCAGGATGGCGGTGTTGGTGAGATAGCTCTGCTCGCTGTGGACGAGGTCTTCCAGTTCGATGGCGAAATCGCCGCCTTCCTGTTGATTGGGGCCGAGCAGGGCACAGAAGGTCGGGTCGCCGTCGAAGGTGGGCAGGCAGCTCCAGACCACGCGCGCCTGTTTGTCGATCAGTGCGCCGAAACTGCCATTGCCGACCACGCCCAGGTCCAGGGTGGGTTCACTCATGTGGGGGGTACCTCGTCAGTAAGCGTTTTCGCGCAGCCAGGCGTGCACGCTGCGGATGTCCGGCAGGGCGAACACGGCGGCGCTGTCGGTGCGTGCGCCAACCAGCACGCTCCAGCCATGCAGGCCATTGGCCGCCTCGAAGCCGAATTCGTCGGTGAGGTCATCGCCGAGGAACACCGGCAGGCGGTCGCGGAACGGGGGGCGTTGCATCAGCTGGCGGATGGCGTGGCCTTTGTCGCTGCCTTCCGGCACGAACTCCACGACATGGTCGCCGGGTTGCAGGCGGTAGCCGGCGTGGCCGCGGATATGCCGTTCGGCAAAGGCGCGTACATCGCTGGCCGCATGCGGTGCGCCGCGCCAGTGCAGGGCGAGGCTGCGGCCCTTGTCTTCCACCCGCACACCCGGATAGCCATGCGCGAAGCGCATCGCCTGCTGATGCAGCGCATGCAGCCATTCGCCGGTATCGCCGTCCGGGCCGGGATCACGCACGCGGCCGAGATCGTGGCGCAACTGGTGGCCATGCAGCCCGGCGGCAGGCAGGGTGAGCGGGGCGAACAGCTGGTCGAGCTGCTCCAGCGGACGCCCGCTGACCAGCGCGACCGCGCCTTCGAGGCGGTCGCTGATGCGGCCGATGGCTTCGCGGATTTCCGGCAGCAGCTGTACCGCGGCGGGATCCTCGGCGAACTCGATCAGGGTGCCATCCACGTCGAGGAACAACGCGCAGGCGTCGTCAAGCAGTGGCGGCGGCGGACGTGGGGGGAAGTCGTTGGCCATGCCCGACAACATGCCAGCGTGGGCGTGATCGTCAGGTCATGGGTGAACGTTGCCGCCATTGCTGCGCAACGGGCAACACCGTGAGCACCTCTACGGGTCTACTGGGCTGCTTGCGCGTTACCTAGGCTGATCCCACCCGGCAACCTGTCGTGGTCTGGAGATCCCTCATGTTCAGTTTGGAAACTACTGCAATCCCCGCCGCGCCAGCGCTCGACGAGCTGGTGCCCTCACGCTATGCGTTGAAGGTGGGGGATATCGATGTGCTGGTGGTCAGCGATGGCGTGTTGCCGCTGCCCACCCAGATGCTCGGCCACAACGTCGAGGCGTCCGAACGCGCGGTGTGGTTCGATGAGATGTACCTGCCCAAGGACGCCTTCGACTGGGCGTTGAACGTGATGGTGGTGCACAGCGGCGAGCACACCATCCTGATCGACGCCGGTCTGGGCATGGACCCGGACCTGCAGCTGCCGCGTGCCGGCCAGTTGATCCGCCGCCTGGGTGCCGCCGGTATCGACCTGGCCGAGATCACCGATGTGGTGATCACCCACATGCACATGGACCACATCGGCGGGCTGCTGGTGGATGGGGTGAAGGCACGGCTTCGTGCGGACCTGCGGATCCACATCGCGGCCGCCGAAGTCGAATTCTGGAAGGCGCCCGACTTCACCCGCACCAACATGCCGCAGGGTTTTCCCGATGCGCTGCGTGCTACCGCCACGCACTTCTGGGCCGAGTACAGCGGCTATGTGCGGACCTTCGAGGACGTGCACGAGGTGGCGCCGGGTGTCACGGTCCACCGTACCGGTGGGCATACGCCGGGGCACAGCGTGGTGCGCCTGTCCTCCGCGGGTCAGGCACTGACCTTTGCCGGGGATGCGGTGTTCGCGGTGGGCTTCGAACAGCCGAACTGGCACAACGGTTTCGAGCATGATCCGGAGGCATCGGCGCGTGTGCGGCTGAAGCTGCTGAAGGACCTGGCCGGCACCGGCGAGATGCTGGTCGCCACCCACCTTCCGTTCCCGTCGGTGGGCCGGGTGTCGGTGGAAGGCGAGGCCTTCCGCTGGGTGCCGGTGTTCTGGGACTTCTGAGCGCACCCACGAAGGCGCTGCGGCGCCGGTAGGCGCAGCCGCTACTGGATGCTGGTCGTGCGCTGCGCGACCAGCCGCTGCAGCTTGTGCGGATTGCGCTGGACCAGGATCTCCACGATCTGCTCGCCGTCGGAATCCAGGGCCATTGCCGATTCCAGCACGCCGTCGAAGTAGCGCAGGAATCCAAGCCGTCCGTTGAGCATTGCAGGCTCGATGCGCAGCTGGGCCTTGCGGCGCAGGTGCGGGGCATACAACAGTTGGGCGATGCGCGCACCGCCCACCATCGGCTTGGGGAAACTGGTGACGATGCCGCCCCCGTCACCGATCAGGACCGCCGATTCGGCCATCAAGGCCTTCATCGTCCTGAAGTCACCGGTGGATACCGCCTCGGTAAAGCGTCGCATCAATCGCTGGTGTACCTCGTGCGGCACGGCGTAGGTGGCCGTTGCTGGCGCAGCTGCGTGCGCGCACGGTGCACGATCTGCCGGCACGCTGCCTCGGTCTTGCCGAGCGTGCGCGCGACCACGGCGTAGTCCTGGTCGAACACATCGTGCAGCAGGAAGGCGGCGCGTGCGTCCGGCGCCAGGCGCTCCAGTACGTTGAGGAAGGCGACGGACAGGTCACTGGCCGCTTCCAGCACATGCTCCGGGGTGGCCGTGTCATCGGTGAGCAGGGGCTCGGGCAGCCACATGCCGACGTAATGCTCACGTGTGTGCCGCGCCAGGCGCAGGCCATCGATCGCGCGCCGGGTGGTGGTGGCAACCAGCCAGGCCTCGGGGTTCTCGATGGTGTCCTGCGCGGCACCATGCCAACGCAGCCAGACATCCTGCACGACATCTTCGGCTTCAGCGGCGGTGCCGAGCATGCGGTACGCCACGCCGAACAGGCGGGGACGCAGGCGGGTGAACAGTTCGGTGGGATCGTCCATGCAGGGAAAGACGGGGCAGGTCCCCGGATTGTGACATCCGGCGACCGCCCCGACGCGCCGGCAGCAGCCGGGATCCCCCTGTGGCGATGTCAGTGCGCTGGCAGTACCGCAGGCGTGCCGATGTCCTTGAGCAGAAACACGACGAATTTCGCCGGTTCGGTCCCACTCGCGTTGCGGCCCACCGTATGCACATCCCGAGGGCCTTCGTGGAAGGCCTCGCCGGGGCCCAGGGTGACCTCACGTCCGCCGGCCACGCCCATCACGATGTGGCCTTGGAGCACATAGACGAATCCGTGGGCATCATGGCGATGCACGGGGTCGGCACCGCCGGGCGGGTATTCAACGGTGAGGATCAGTACTTCCTTGCCGGGATGCTCGGGCAGCGGCTCGGTCATCACGTCGTGCACGATCGGTGCCGGCGCCGCATGCGGCGGTGCGGCAGGCGCGGCGGTGGCGCTGCCCAGCGGCAGCAGGGCCAGTAAGGCCAGGGAGGGAAGGGAACGCATGGCGGGTCTCCTGCCAATGGCCTGCCACGCCGCAACGTGGGGGCCGGATAAAGAGCGCCAACGCGCAGGGCGCCGGCGCATCGGATTCAGGCCAGGCCGGCTTTGTCCAGGCCGTAGGCTTTGTCGAGCACACCCGGCGGGGTGCGGAAGGCGACGTTGGCGCGGTTCCAGGCATTGATGGCCATCACCGCATAGGTCAGATCGACGATCTCCTGCTCGGACAACTGGCTGCGCACGCGCTCGTACAGTTCATCGGGTACTCCGTGTGCGGGCAGCTGGGTCAGCACCTCGGTCCACGCCAGACAGGCGCGCTCGCGCGGGCTGAACAGGGCGGATTCGCGCCATGCGGCGATGTGGTGCAGGCGCAGTGGGCGCTCGCCCCTGAGGGTGGCCTCCTTGATGTGCATGTCCAGGCAGAACCCGCAGCCATTGAGCTGCGAAGCGCGGATGTTGATGAGGTCGTGGGTCGGGGCTTCGATCGTGCTGGCGTGGGTGGCCTGCGAAAAGCTGACGAGCTTCTTCAACAGCTCGGGTGACTGCTGTGTGTAGTCCAGACGTGCGGTCATGACGGTAGTGGCCTTCAGTGGAGTGGAATGAACGCCATGAGGCTAGAACCGGTGCGCTGCAGGGGGTAGGTAGGGACAGGGACGCACGGTGGTGTGGAAAAAACACCAATGTGCTGTCACAGCACCGGTTGCTGATCCGTCTGCCGGGCATGACCCCAGATTCCGCCCATCGCCGCACCCCGTTACCTGCCAGCGAGCGGGTCTGGCATGAATTCCTGGCCGCACTCGACGAGCTGCCCGCCGATGCCCGTGCCGTGTTGCTGCTGCACGACGTGCTGGGTGCCGGGATCGAGGAGATCGTCGCCCTGCTCGGTCTGGATCTGCGGGTCTGCGAGCACCGCCTGCAGCAGGCGCGCGCCTGCCTGTCCGCACACCGTGTCCCCTTGGAGCCTGGAACGCCATGACAACGACTTCGCAACCGCCCACGCCCACCGGCGGCCACGATTCCCTCAATGCATCGTTCTCCACCAGCTATGCGGGCGTGCTCGCCTTCATCGCCGTGGCCGCCGAAGGCAGTTTCGCGCGTGCCGGGGACCGCCTGGGCATAGGCCGCTCGGCGGTGAGCCGCAGCGTGCAGAAGCTGGAAAGCCAGCTGGGCGTGCGGCTGTTCCTGCGCACCACACGCTCGACCTCACTCACCAGCGAAGGCGAGCAGTTCCTGGAAGGATGCAGCCCGGGTGTGGACAGCATCCGCCAGGCGCTGGACGAGATGCGCGATCTACGCGACGGCCCGCCGAAGGGACACCTGCGCATCAGTGCAACCTACGGATTCGGCCGCTGTGTGATCGCGCCACTGCTGGCGGCCTTCCGCAGCGAGTACCCCGGGATTTCGGTGGAACTGCTGTTGGACGAACAGCCCCCGGACCTCGCCGCCGACCGGATCGACATCGCATTCCGCGATGGCCTGCTGGAAGACAGCCAGGTGATCGCCAAGCAGCTGGTACCGATGCAGCTGGTGGTCTGCGCGTCGCCAGCCTATGCGCGGGCCCATGGGCTGCCGGCCTCGGTGGAGGCGCTGGCCACCCATGCCTGCATCGGCCGCCGCCTGCCCGGCGGCCGGCTGCAGCGTTGGGAGTTCCGCGTGGACGGCGCCGCGGTGACGCCACAACCGGCCGCCGCGCTGGTGTTCAACGATGCGGACCTGGCCCTGCAGGCCGTCGTGGATGGCCAGGGGATCGCCCAGCTGCCCAGCTACCAGATGCGCGAAGCGCTGCGCGCCGGGGCCGTGGTGACCTGCCTGGATCGCTACGCCCCGCAGGATCGCGGCCACTACCTGTGCTACCTCAGCCGACGTCAGTTGCCCAAACGCATTCGCGCGTTCATCGATTTCAGCACCCAGCGGGTGCGCGCGCTGGATCTGGACGTGATGTCGCACTGGGAGATGCGCCAGCAGAGCGCCGCCCAGGAAGATCCGCGGACGCAGCCGGCGTGGGCATGACCGACATTGGTGCGTGCAGGGCAACAACGTGCGTCCCGGTGCGGACCTACCGCGGCAGGCCACGCGTTTCTACGCTGTTGCCGTGCCCGCGACACCCCACGTGCGCCCCTTCGTTTACTCCTGGAGAAATGTCATGAAGCTTCTCGTCGTCGGCGGTACCGGCCGGATCGGCAGCAAGGTGGTGGATCGCCTGCGCGCGGCCGGCCATGCGGTGGTGGTGGCCGCCCCCTCCACCGGTATCGATGTGTTGACCGGTGAAGGGCTGGACGCGGCCATGCGTGACACCGAGGTCGTGGTCGACCTGGCCAATTCGCCCTCGTTCGAGGATACGGCGGTGTGGTCGTTCTTCGAGACCGCCGGCCGCACCCTGCTGGCTGCTGCGAACAGCGCCGGCGTGAGCCACCACGTGGCGCTGTCGGTGGTGGGGACCGACAAGCTGGCCGCGAGCGGCTACTTCCGCGGCAAGATCGCGCAGGAGCGGTTGATCCGCGAATCCGGCCTGGGCTACACGATCATCCATTCGACCCAGTTCTTCGAATTCCTCCCGGGCATCCTCCAGTCCGCCGGCGGCAGCGGCAGCCTGCGCCTGCCCACCGCACTGGTGCAGCCGATCGCTGCCGAAGACGTGGCCGACGCGGTGGTCCGCGTAGCGTTGCGGCCACCGGTCAACGGTGTGGTTGAGATCGCAGGGCCGGAGCGGGCCTCGATGGCGGCATGGGCACAGCGCTATCTGGAGGCCACCGGCGATGCACGCACGGTGGTGGGTGATCCGCAGGCGGCCTACTTTGGTGCGCAGCTGCAGGATGACACGCTGGTACCGGGCGGGCCGGCGTGGACCGGTGCGGTCGGGTTCGCACAGTGGCTGCGGCAGGCCGGCCTGGCGCAATGACCGGGCTGCAGCCGCCGCCGCCCAGCGTGCTCGACAAGTACCACGGTGACGCGGTCCGGCCGTTGTATACCGGCCGGGTACGGGTGAGTGGTGGGCAGGCCCGGCACGGGCGTGCGTCCGGCGAAGTGCGCTCGGATGATGGTGCCCTTGCCGTGGACCTGCGCCTGCCGCCCGAACTCGGTGGTCCGGGCGGGGGTACCAACCCGGAACAGCTGCTGGCCGCCGGCTATGCAGGCTGCTTCCACGGCGCTCTGGTGCTGGTGGCCGCCCGCGCCGGGCTGGTGCTGGACAATCCCGGCATCGAGGTGGCAGTAACCTTTGCGCGCGACCCGGTGGATGGCCTGTATCTGCTGTCCGCGGAGATCATCGCCTACCTGCCTGGCATGGATCCCACGCTTGCCGCCGAGCTGGTACGCAACACCGAGCGGGTGTGTCCCTACGCGAAGATGTTCCATCACGGGATCAGCCACGTGGTGAAGGTGGCCGTGGACTGATCCCGCACACGCCCGGTAGCGCCGGGCCATGCCCGGCTGCACCATTGATCAGAACGTATACCGCACACGTCCGTAGTAATACGCACCATTGCTGCCCACCGGCGACAGCACGTCATACGGCAGGTTGCCGAAGTAGTGGATGTCCTCGTTGGAGCGATCGGAGTAGTTGTCGGTCAGGTTCTGCCCGCCCACCGCGACGGCCCACTGCGGGGTGATCTTGAATTCCACTTCGGCATCCAGCTGCCATTCCGCGCCGTAGGTCTGGCGCGGGATGTAGCCATCGCCGAAGTTGAACACGCGGGTGACGCTGCCGTAGCGGTTGACCCGGCTGCTCAGCGACCAGTGGTCGTTGCTCCAGCTGGCCGCCACCGAGCCACGGGTACGCGGGGTGGCGTCGGTGAGGGTGTTGGTTTCCTCCACGCCGAACAGCACGTAGTCCGGGTCCAGTGCGAGCAGGCCGGGCGGCGTGGCTAGCACATTCTTCAACGTGGTCTTGGTATAGGCGTAGGTGCCGGTCAGCAGCAGCTCGCCATCGCCCAGCGCGTGGCGCCAGTTGCTCACCAGTTCGGCACCGCGGGTGCGGGTGTCGGCGGCGTTGACGAAGAAGCTGGCGCTCTGCAGGCCGGTCACGCCGAACTGCTGCTGCACGTAGTTCGTCAGTGCATCGCCGGTGATGCTCTCCGACAGCGCGATGCGGTCGTCGATATCGATCTGGAAGAAGTCCAGCGAGAGATCGAAGTGCTCGCCGATGCGGCTGGTGAAGCCCAGGCTGGTGTTGAGCGACTTCTCCGGCTTCAGGTCACGCGCGCCCAGCCCACGGGCGATGGGGTTGTTGACCGACAGCACGCGGCCCTGCACCAGCTGGCCGGCGGCGTTGTAGCCGGTGGAGGTGGACTCGTAGCCGATCTGTGCCAGCGAGGGCGCACGGAAATTGTTGGAGATCGCGCCACGCAGCGCGAAGGCCGGGGTGAACTCATAGCGCAGGCCGAGCTTCCCGGTGAGTTCGCCACCGAAGTCATCGCTGTGTTCGTAGCGCGCGGCCAGGTCGCTGGAGAAGTGCTCACCGAACTGGCTGGACAGGCTGGCGTAGACGCTGGCGACATCGCGCGACAGCGACGTGGCGTCCTGCGGGGTCAACCCACCCCCGGCCTGCGAGCCGGTCGGGCGGTCGGTGAACGGGCCGGCGGCGTAGCTGTTGGGGTCGCCCGGACGGGTCTGGTAATGGTCACGGCGGGCTTCTGCGCCCAGGCCGAGGCTGTGCGTGGTGTTCTCGCCCTGCTGGAACACGCGGCCGAGATCGAGGTTGGCCACGGTCAGTTCGTTGCGGTAGTCGCCGGTCTTGAAGCGGGTCGGGCTGGTCGGGCCCAGCGAGGCGTTCAACGAGTTGCGCAGACGGTAGGTGAAGCTGTTGCTGCCGTAGTCCAGGCTGGCGTCGTAGTTCCACTCGCCCCATTGGCCCTTCGCGCCGGCCACGGCCTGGACGTCGCGGTTTTCGCCTTCGGAAATCGGGCGGTAGCCGTTCGGATAGATCTGCGCCCAGTTGGCGTCGCTGTCGGGGTAGCGGAAGTAGTTGGCGCCTTCGCTGTCGCGCTGGTTGAAGGTGCTGAAGAAGTAGAACTTCGAGGTCTCACCGAGCGGCAGCTCGGTGTTGATCCAGGCGTTGAGGTCCTTGGTCTTGCCATCGCCCAGCACATAGTTGCGCTTGCCCTGCAGCGCCAGGTTGGTGGCGCTCTGGTCCCACGGCGGAATCTGGTCGAAGCCGGCGCGGTTGGTGCCTTCGTGGTTCTTCAGCTCCAGGCCCACGCGCAGGAAGCCGCCGTCCTCGCCCAGGCGGGTGCCGACCTTGGCGCTGACGTAGCTGGTCTGGCCATCGGTAAGGGTGCGGTCGATCGGCTTGAGGTTGGTGTGGTTGGCACCGAAGCTGGCCTCGATCGCGCCGCCTTCCGGGGCGTCATCCAGGATCACGTTGATCACACCGGCCACGGCGTCCGAACCGTACAGCGCGCCGGCACCGTCGCGCAGCACTTCGATGCGCTTGATCGCGCTGACCGGGATCGCGTTGAAGTCGACCGGGGTGGTGCCCTTGCCGATCTTGCTGTCGGTGTTGACCAGCGCGCTGCTGTGCCGGCGCTTGCCGTTCACCAGCACCAGCACCTGGTCCGGCGACAGCCCGCGCAGCTGCGCGGCGCGGATGTGGTCGGCGCCACCGGAGTTGGACTGGCGCGGGAAGTTGAACGACGGCAGCAGCGCCTGCAGCGCGCTGCCCAGTTCGCCATTGACCACGCCGGCCTTGCGGATATCCTCGGCGGTGAGCACGTCCACCGGCGAGGTCGATTCCAGCACGGTGCGGTCTACTGCCCGGGTGCCGGTGACGATCACCGTGTCCAGCGTGGTGGCCGAGCCGGGCGCGTCCTGCGCAAGTACGTCCTGGGTGAGCAGGGGGGAAGCGAGGACGAGCGCGATGGCAAGGCCAAGGCGCGACGCGGACGGACGGGACATGCGGACTCCAGCAGACGACGAGGGGGAGGGGGGGGCTCTGGGGATTGCCGGGCATGAATTAGAGCTACCAATCCATCCGGATGAAGCGATATATTATCTTGGCGTGATGGTCCCCGCGATGCAAGTCCCATCGCGCGTGGGCATCAGCAGATAACCGCTGGTGATCTGCGCAGGAACCGGATGTCCTGCACCCTTCCTTCCCCCTGCATGCCTGTTTTCTGGAGTATTCGATGAAGTCCTACGCCGTTCTGTTCGCCCTGGTGCTGGCCGCCAGCGGTTGCGCGACTGCCGCCCCCGCCACCCAGCCGGTTCCCACGGCCGCCGCCACCGCGACCCTGCAGGGCGACGCTGCACGCCCGGATGCCGCGGCGGGCTGGGTGCGCAGCGAGCTGTATTTCGGCGTAGGCGAGGAGAGCGGCGCCTCCGAGCGCAAGCAGACCGATGCGATCAGCGAAGACCAATGGCGCGCCTTCCTGGACAAGAACGTCACCCCGCGCTTCCCCGACGGTCTGACCGTGTTCGATGCCTACGGCCAGTGGCTGTTCCGCGGCGCGGCCGAGCCCAACCGCCTGCGCACCAAGGTGCTGGTGGTGCTGCACGAAAACACCCCGCAGCGCCGCGCCGACATCGAAGCGATCCGCCTGGCGTGGAAGCAGGCCACCGGCCACCAGTCGGTGCTGTGGGCGCAGCAGGCGGTTGAAGTCTCGTTCTGAGCCGCTGCTGACCCGCGGATCCGGTGATCACCGGATTCGCACATCGGTGTCACCTGCACATGGCTAGGCTGGGCCTTCCCCCGTTCTGGAAGGTCCGTCATGAGCAAGCGCGTTGCCGAGATCGTGGTTGAAACCCTGCAGGCTGCTGGCGTGCGCCATTGTTATGGCATCGTCGGCGACACCCTCAACTACGTCACCGACGCCATTCACCGCAGCGAGATCGCGTGGGTGCACATGCGCCATGAGGAAGTGGCCGCGTTCGCTGCCGGCGCCGAATCGCTGGTCAGCGGGCGGCTGACCGCCTGCGCCGGATCGTGCGGGCCGGGTGGGCTGCACTTCATCAACGGCGTGTTCGAGACCAACCGCAACCGCGCGCCCATGGTGCTGATCGCCAGCCAGGTGGTCACCGCGGAACTGGGCATGGAGTTCCCGCAGGAAGTCGATTTCAAAGCCGTGTACGCCAGCTGCAGCGTGTTCTGCGAGCAGGTGCACAGTCCCGAGCAGGCACGCCGCGTGGTGACCCTGGCCTGCCAGGCAGCGATCAGCCGGCGCGGGGTGGCAGTGGTGATCCTGCCGGCCGACATCAGCGAGGCCGAGGTCAAGCACGATCCGCCGTTCTCGGTGCACTACACCCAGCCGGTGCTGCGCCCCAGCGATGCGGAGCTGCAGCGCATCGCCGCGCTGCTCGGCGAGGGCAAGCGCATCGGCATCTACGCCGGTGCCGGTTGCGAGCATGCGCACGACGCATTGGTGGCGCTCGGGGCCCGGCTCAAGGCGCCGATCGCGCACACCTCGCGGGCCAAGGATTTTGTCGAGTACGACAACCCGTACAACATGGGCATGACCGGCATTTTCGGCATCGAATCGGGCTACCACACGCTGATGGCCTGCGACACGCTGCTGCTGCTCGGGGCCGATTTCGCCTGGGGCCAGTACTACCCGGACAAGGCCACGATCATCCAGGTCGACCACGATGGCAGCCACCTCGGCCGCCGCCACCCGGTCAATCTGGGTGTGGTCGGCGACATCGGCCCGACGTTGCAGGCCTTGCTGCCCCTGCTGCCCGAGCGCGAGGACCGCAGCTTCCTGGACGAGTGCATCGGCCACCGCGACAAGGCACTGGCCAAGCGCGCCGAGGAGGAAAAACCGGGTGAGGGCGCGCTGATCCACCCGCAGCACCTGACCGCGCTGATCGACCGCCATGCCAGCGACGATGCGTTGTTCACCGCCGACGGCGGCTCGCCGATGGTGTGGATCCTGCGGCATATCCGCGCCAACGGGCGGCGCCGCACCCTGACCAGCCTGCTGCACGGCACGATGGCCAATGCGATGCCACAGGCGCTGGGCCTGCAGAAGGCGTACCCGGGCCGACAGGTGATTTCGCTGTCCGGCGATGGCGGCATCGCCATGCTGCTGGGCGACCTGCTCACCGCGATCCAGGAAGAACTGCCAATCAAGGTGGTGGTCTACAACAACAGCTCGCTGAATTTCGTCGAGCTCGAGCAGAAGGTCGAAGGCTTGCTGGACAACTACACCGACCTGAAGAACCCCGATTTCGGCCGCCTGGCCGAGGTGATCGGGTTCTACGGGCGCACCGTGACCCGCTCCGAAGACCTGGAGCAGGCGGTCAAGGACTTCCTGGCCCACCCCGGCCCGGCGCTGCTGGATGTGCACACCAGCCCGACCGAACTGGTGATGCCGCCGCAGATCGAGGCCAAGCAGGTGGCCGGTACCGCGCTGTATGCGGCCAAGGCGCTGCTGCATGGGCGGGTAGGGGATGTGCGCGACCTGCTGGCGAACAATTTCCTCAACAAGCCCTGAGCCAGCGGCCGGCACTACCGGTTGCTGTCGATGTGCGTCCCCCGGCGTTCCATTCATGTGCCTGTTACTGGGGGCGCTGTGGCCCTACCATCGGCTACCCCCTCCCCACAGCAGTGCCCGCGCATGTCCGCCTCCGCTCCTGTCCCGTCCGGACGCCCCCGCTGGTTCGTCGCCGGCGATTTCAACGGCTTCTTTGGCCTGGTCGTCGACAACCTGTCGATCCTCGGCTTCATCGCGATGGCGCTGGTCGGCATCTTCCAGTTCCCGGCCGACGTGGTGTTCGGGCGGATGTTCCCGGGCACCGCCTTCGGCGTGCTGGTCGGCAACGTGCTCTACACCTGGATGGCACGGCGGTTGGCCGCGCGTACCGGCCGCGACGATGTCACGGCGATGCCGCTGGGCCTGGACGCGCCCACCAGCATCGGCATGGCGTTGCTGGTGCTCGGCCCCGCGTTTCTGGCCTTCAAGGCGCAGGGGCTGGCTCCGCACGATGCGGCCATTGCCACCTGGCAGCTGGGCATGGCCTCGCTGGTGATCATGGGCGTGCTCAAGGTCGTGCTGTCGTTCTTCGGCGAAGCAGTCACCCGCGCGCTGCCGCGTGCCTCGCTGCTGGGCTCCATCGCCGGCATCGCGATCGTGCTGATGGGCTTCCTGCCACTGCTGGAAACCCTGCGTTCGCCGATCGTCGGCTTCGTCACCCTGGGTCTGCTGCTGTACGTGCTGATCGCCAAGCGCAAGCTGCCGATCCGTGCGCCGGGCGTGCTGGTGGCCTTCGTGTTCGGCACGCTGCTGTACTACGGCCTCGGCCTGGCCGGGCTGGGTGCACCGGGCTTCAAGGTGCCGGAGTGGGTGCCGCCGCAGGTGGTGCTGCCGTGGCCGACGCTGGGCTTCATCGAGGGCCTGCCCACTGCCATGAGCTACCTGCCGCTGCTGCTGCCGTTCGGCCTGCTGATGGTGGTGGGTGGCATCAACGTCTCCGAGAGCGCGCGCGCGGCCGGCGATGACTACCGCACCCGCGACATCCTGCTGGTGGAAGCGGTGGCCACGCTGGTGGCCGGGCTGTGCGGCGGTGTCGCGCAGACCACCCCGTACATCGGCCAGCCGGCGTACAAGCACATGGGCGCGCGCAGCGGTTACACGCTGCTGACCGGCCTGTTCGTGGGCGTCGGCGGCATGCTCGGGGTGATCTCCGGGCTGGTGCAGTGGCTGCCGTTGGCGGTGCTGGCCCCGATCATCGTGTACGTGGCCATCGACATCACCACCCAGGCCTTCCAGGCCACGCCGCGTGAACACGCCGGGGCGATGGTGCTGGGCTTCCTGCCGTCGGTGGCCTACCTGTTGGCGATCAAGGCACCGGGCTGGATCGCACCGGAGCAGCTGGCGGCGATGACCAGCACGCTCGACGGCCACGGCCTGCCGGAGCTGGCGGTGATCTTCACCTTGGGCAACGGCTTCATCATCACCTCGATGCTGTGGATCGCCGCGGTGGTGGCGATGATCGACGGCAAGCTGCTGCGCGCCTCGGGCTTCCTGCTGGTGGCCGCGGCGCTGACCCTGTTCGGGCTGATCCATTCGGTGGACCCGCGTGGTGGCATCTACCTGCCGTGGCAGCTGGAAGGCCTGCCGAAGATCATCAGCTGGCAGTTTGCCGGGGCGTACGTGGCGCTGGCCGGATTGCTGGCGCTGTTGTCGCTGCAGAAGCAGCCACGCGTGGATCACGACGCACAGTCGTGATCTGCCAGCGGGGGAGCGGTACGCATCGACGCGTGGCCGATGCGGGCAATCCGACGATCCCCGGTAGTGCCGGCCGCTGGCCGGCAACCAGGCGATGATGGGTACATGGGGTGCCGGCCAGCGGCCGGCACTACCGTCAGGTGCTGCGGGTCTGCTTATGTAGCGGCATCCAGCTCCGGGTAATGGCGGAAGATGCCGTGGGTGTTGAACGCCAGCCGGCGTTCGGAAGACAGGTAGGCGGCCACATGGGGCCGCCGCTCCACGCGGTCCTTCAGCGCGCGCAGCAGCGGCACTGTCGGCCACAGTGCCTGCATGCGGTGCGGAAACATGTAGTCCAGCCCGCTCAATACCTGGAACAACGACAGATCCACGTAGGAATGCTCGCGCAGCGGGTGACGCTCGCCGTTGGCCTTGAGCACGTCTTCGAAATAGCCCAGGAACTTCGGCAGGCGCTCGGCACGCATCGCCTCGGCACGCGCCTTGGCTTCCCGTTTCTGGTCTTCGTAATACTGCGATGCCGAAATGGGGTGGTGGGTGTCATGTACCTCGGCGACCAGGTCGGCGATGGTCAGCTGCAGTTGCAGCGCCTGGTGCCTGCGCGAAGCGGCACCGGGCACCAGCCCGAGTTCCGGGCCGAGGTGATCCAGGATCGCACCGACCTGCGCGATTACCTGCCGGCCGGCTTTCAGGAACGGTGGCGCGAACGGGCGCAGGCCGTCTGCTTTGCCGTCCAGAAACGGCTGCATCACCGCATCGCCGTGCACGCGTGCCATATCGGTGTAGTCCGCGCCGGCATCTTCCAGGGCCAGGCGGATGAATTCGCCACGGCCCTGGATACCGGTCCAGTAGTAAAGCTCGTAGTGCATCGCGATGCTCCGGCAGACCAGGCCACAGCATCGGCGCGTGGGTGCAAAGCGGATGTGAGCGGGTCGTGTTCATCCTGCGCGACGCAGGCAGGCGGAGCAGCGGTTCATCGCGCGTGCGGGATGATGTCGTGTCAGCGCGCACCGTGCTTTACCGACGTGCGCGGGGAACCCCAGGCAGATGCCGGGGTCTCACGATGTCCATGCAGGTGAAAAGCGAGGTACGGCAGCATGCAGAAGACTGGAAAGGCGATCTGGCCCTGGGTACTGGGTGTGGTGGTGATCGGCGGTGCGGGCGCGTGGTTGTTCAGCGACACCTTGCGCGGCCTGGCCGATGGCGTTCACATTGCACAGCAGACAACGACAGCGCCGCCCCGTGACGCGCACACGCCCGCCACGGTTGCACCCATCGCATCACCTCCTCCCATCGCGCATCCGGTGCAACCCGGCGACGCGGCGGATCCGGCACTTCCTTTGCTGGCCGACAGTGATGGCCCGGCATGGGAGGCATTGACCACCTTGTTCAGCGACGACAGCGTGCTTGCACTGCTGCTGCGCGACCATCTGATCCAGCGCGTGGTGACCCACGTCGACAACCTCGACAAGCCCAGCGTACCGACGCCGGCGATGGCGGTGCGCGCGGTGCCCGGCACCCTGCAGGTGGAGGATGCCGACGGCTCCGCGCATATCGCCGCGTCCAACGCTGCGCGCTACGCCCCCTATGTGAAGGCATTCACCGCGCTGGATGCCGAGGCGGCGGGCCGGGCCTATGTGCGCATGTATCCGTTGCTGCAGCAGGCGTATGCGCAGCTGGGTCGCCCGGATGCCTATTTCAACGACCGGCTGGTGGCGGTGATCGATCATCTGTTGCAGACGCCCGAGCCGACGCGCCCGTTGGCCGTGCAACGCGATGAGCGCGGCCGCTATCGCTTCGTGGATACGTCGTTGCAGGCACGTTCGGTGGGGCAGAAGCTGCTGCTGCGCATGGATGCAGGGCAGGCGCAGGCGGTGAAACAGCAGTTGCGTGCGCTGCGTGCGGCGATCACCCGCGGCTGATCCGCGCGGGCACGCCCCGCCAACGGTGTAGAACGCCAGTACGTCGCACGTGCGTGGAATCACGCCGTTGTGGCGGCGGCGCGCGTTATCGTAATGAGACGCATTTGCTTCCATCGCAGTATGGGCCCTGTCCCAGCAGTGTTGCCATGTCTTGAATCACTGCACAGCAACCGCATATCGATTACATCTGCCAGCCACGCTGGCCACTACACGAAAGAGGAATTTCCCATGCGGATGGACAAGCTCACCTCGCGTTTCCAGCAGGCGCTGGCCGACGCGCAGTCGTTGGCCGTGGGCCGCGACCACAACATCATTGAACCGGTGCACGTGTTCAGCGCGCTGCTCGACCAGCAGGGCGGCAGCACGCGCCCGCTGCTGGCCCAGGCCGGCGTCAACGTGCCGGTGCTGCGCGAGCGCCTCAATGAAGCCCTCGAAGCACTGCCCAAGGTATCCGGGCAGGAAGGCAACCTGTCGATCGGCAACGATCTGAACCGGCTGCTCAACACTACCGACAAGCTGGCCCAGCAGCATGGTGATGCCTTCATCGCCAGCGAGTGGTTCGTGCTGGCCGCGCTGGATGACAGCGGCACGCTGGGCATGGCGCTGCGCGCCGCCGGTGCCGACAAGAACAAGATCGACGCGGCCATCGACAAGATCCGCGGCGGCGAGAGCGTGCAGTCGGAAAACGCCGAAGACCAGCGCCAGGCGCTGGAGAAATACACCATCGACCTCACCGCACGGGCCGAGAGCGGCAAGCTGGACCCGGTGATCGGCCGCGATGAGGAAATCCGCCGCACCATCCAGGTGCTGCAGCGCCGGACCAAGAACAACCCGGTGCTGATCGGTGCACCCGGCGTGGGCAAGACTGCCATTGTCGAGGGCCTGGCCCAACGCATCATCAACGACGAAGTGCCCGAGGGCCTGCGCGGCAAGCGCGTGCTGTCGCTCGACATGGGCGCGTTGATCGCCGGGGCCAAGTTCCGCGGCGAGTTCGAAGAGCGCCTGAAGGGCGTGCTCAATGACCTGTCCAAGAGCGCAGGCCAGGTGATCCTGTTCATCGATGAGCTGCACACCATGGTCGGCGCGGGCAAGGCCGATGGCGCGATGGATGCCGGCAACATGCTCAAGCCGGCGCTGGCGCGCGGTGAGCTGCATTGCGTGGGCGCCACGACGCTGGATGAGTACCGCAAGTACATCGAGAAGGATGCCGCGCTGGAGCGCCGCTTCCAGAAGGTGTTCGTGGGCGAGCCCAGTGTGGAAGACACCATCGCGATCCTGCGCGGGTTGAAGGAAAAGTACGCGGTGCACCACGGGGTGGAGATCACCGACCCGGCCATCGTTGCCGCCGCTACGCTCTCGCACCGCTACATCGCCGACCGTCAGCTGCCCGACAAGGCCATCGACCTGATGGACGAGGCCGCCTCGCGGATCCGCATGGAGATCGATTCCAAGCCCGAAGAACTCGACCGCCTGGAGCGCCGGCTGATCCAGCTGAAGATCCAGCGCGAAATGCTCAAGAAGGAAAAGGACGAGGCCTCGCGGCAGCGCCTGGCCGACCTGGAAGCCGATATCGATGGGCTGGAGCGGGAGTTCTCCGATCTCAATGAAATCTGGAAATCGGAGAAGGCCGCGCTGCAGGGTGCGACCAAGATCAAGGAACAGATCGAGCACGCCAAGCTGGAACTGGAGGCCGCACAACGTCGCCAGGATTTCGGCCGCATGAGCGAAATCCAGTATGGCCAGCTGCCGCAGCTGGAGAAGCAGCTGGCGGCCGCCCACGAAGTGGAGAACACCGAGTTCAAGCTGGTCCAGGACCGGGTCACCGCCGAGGAAATCGCCGAGGTGGTATCGCGCTGGACCGGGATTCCGGTCAACCGCATGCTCGAAGGCGAGCGCGACAAGCTGCTGCGCATGGAAGACGTGCTGCACGAGCGCGTGGTCGGCCAGGAGGAAGCGATCAAGGTCGTGTCCGATGCGGTGCGGCGTTCGCGCGCCGGGCTGTCCGATCCGGACCGGCCGGGCGGCTCGTTCCTGTTCCTGGGCCCGACCGGCGTGGGCAAGACCGAGCTGTGCAAGGCACTGGCCGAATTCCTGTTCGACAGCCGCGACGCGATGATCCGCATCGACATGAGCGAGTTCATGGAGAAGCACAGCGTGGCGCGCCTGATCGGTGCGCCGCCGGGGTATGTGGGTTACGAAGAGGGTGGCTACCTGACCGAGGCGGTGCGCCGTCGTCCGTATTCGCTGATCCTGCTCGATGAGGTCGAGAAGGCGCATACCGATGTGTTCAACATCCTGCTGCAGGTGCTCGACGATGGACGCCTGACCGATGGCCAGGGCCGCACGGTGGACTTCCGCAATACGGTGATCGTGATGACCTCCAATCTGGGCTCGCACCAGATCCAGGACATGAGCGGCGATGACAGCCCGGAGGCCTATACGCAGATGAAGGCGGCGGTGATGGGCGTGGTGCAGGCGCACTTCCGCCCGGAGTTCATCAACCGGCTGGACGACATCGTGGTGTTCCACCCGCTGGACAAGGTGCAGATCAAGCAGATCGCCCGCATCCAGATGCAGGGGCTGGAGAAGCGCCTGGCCGAGCGTGGCCTGCGTATCGAGGTCAGCGATGCGGCGTTCCAGCTGCTGGGCAACGTCGGCTTCGATCCGATCTACGGTGCGCGACCGTTGAAGCGGGCGATCCAGGCGCAGCTGGAAAATCCGCTGGCGCAGAAGATCCTGTCCGGCGGGTTCGTCAGCGGCGATCTGATCCGCGTCGATGCCGGCGAAGGCCGGTTGGTGTTCGACAAGGGGTGAGCCCATTGCGGTGAAACAGGCAGGGCCCGGTGGATGTATCCACCGGGCCCTTTTTTGTTGGTGCTCGACGTCGAGAATTAGCCACGCATGGCGTGGCACTACCGCTTCTCAATGAGGGGCCGTTCCCTGTCGAAGGGCTGGCGTGGGTGGGTAGGCGGGACTGTCCACGACATGGATGTCGTGGACAAGCCTCCATGGACGGATTTACGGCGTGTCCCGCCTACCCACCCACGCCAGCCCAACCCCGCAGGAACGACCCCCGCTCTTGATCTTGCCCTGCGCGCTTACCAGCGGTACTGGTAACCACTCATCGCGCCCAGCTGGGTCGGCTTCTGCACGATCGGGCTGTCGGCGGCGTCGCCGAGCAGGCGCGTGCCTTCCATGCCGATGAACCAGCTGGAGCTGGCATTGATCGGGCGCACCCACTTCAGCCCGACCCCGGCACTGGTGAAGCCGGCCGAGGGCGTGTGGCGGGCAAAGCCACTGCGTGCGGACTGCGCGGCGCTGACGCCGTACCAGGTCTGCATGTAACCCGAATCACCGTACTCGGTGGACACACTGGCGCTGAGGCTGCCGCCGGCAACATCGAACAGCGGCACTTCCAGCGACAACACCGCATTGCGGGTTTCCAGCCCGTTGTCGCCGCGGTCCTTGTCCTTGGGGGCGTGCTGCACGCTGACATTCAGCACGGTCGGGCCGATCGCGAAGCTGCCATCCACACCCACCAGCAGCCGCGTGCGGATTTCACCCATGCCGCGAAGATGGTCCGAGCCACCCAGCAGCGAGTCCTTGTCGCGGCGGCTGCCGCTGCCGCCGACGTAGGTGCGGATCGTACTGTGCTCGCCCAGCGTGGCACCCCAGCCAATCCCACTGCTACCGAGAAACCAGCCACCGGGTGCGCTCACCTCGAAGCCCAGTTGCGGCACCGCAGTGTAGTCCTCGCTGCCGCTGTAGCGCGGCGCGACACCCCCACCCACCATCAGCTCGAAGCCCCAGCGGTCCTTGCCGGGTGAAGCGGCTTCGGCGGGGGCGATGGACAGCAGGCTCAGCGGCGCCAGGACCAGGATCAGGCAAATCGAATTCATACGGACTCTCTGCAAAGTGAAGGACGCTGCAGGGCCAGCCCGGGCCGCGATCACGCGCGGAACGAAGAACGACTGCAGGGCTGGCATCTTGGCGAGGCCGGCGGCGGCGTTCTTTCCGCATTTGTAGGAGAGTTGTAAGCAGATGTAGCGGGGGACAACGGCGGTTCAGCCGGGCAGCATCGGCCAGCGCAGTTCCAGCCGGGCGCCGCCCAGCGGGGCGCGTGTGGCCTGCGCGCTGCCGCCATGGCGTTCGGCCACGCGGCGCACGATGGCAAGGCCCAGCCCGAAACCGCCCGTGTCGCGGCTGCGGCTGTCATCGAGCCGGGTGAAGGGCTCGAACACGCGGCTGCAGTCGGCCACGTCGATGCCCGGGCCGTCGTCGTCCACGCGCAGGCACCAGTGGCCATCGCCGCTGTCGAACAGGCTCACCTGCACCTGGCTGCGGGTGTGCCGCAGTGCGTTGCAGACCAGGTTGCTCAGGGCCAGTTGCAGCTGCCGTGGCTCGGCGCGCATGCGGATCGGCTCGCAATGGCGCAGCACCAGCCCGATGCCGGTGGCGGCGGCTTCGCGAAGCGGATCGCGCAGTGCCTGCTGCAGCCATTCCAACGCATCCAGCTCGGGCCAGGCACCCTCGTCGTCGCGCTGCTCCAGACGCTCGTAGGCCAGCAGTTCGCTGACCAGCCGGTTGAGTTCGGTCAGGTCACCGCGCATGCCGGCCAGCAGCGGTGCGCGCTGCGCGGGATCGGCGTTTTCGACCAGATCCAACCCGAACGCCAGCCGTGCAATGGGGGTGCGCAGTTCGTGCGACAGCGCATGGGTGAGATCGCGTTGGCCCTGCACCAGGTCGGCCACGCGCGCAGCCATGCGGTTGGAATGCTCGACGATGACGCGGATCTGCGAACGCGGCGACACCTGCGCGCGGGCGTGCAGCTCGCCGGCACCGATGCGGTCGGCATGCCCGCGCAGCACGTCCAGGTCACGCCACAACAAGCGCACCCACAGGTAGATGCAGCCGCCGAGCATGGTCAGGATGGCCAGGTAGCCCAGGATCGTCATATGCAGGGTCAGCGTGACCTCGCCCGGCAGTTGCAGGCTGAGCCAGCGGCCGTTGTCGGCATCGATCGGCAGCAGCACCCACTGGAAGTCGTCGCGCACCACGAAGCCGTGCGCATCCAGGGCCTCCTGCTCCGTGGGCTTCAGCACCGGCGGCGTCTCCAGCAGGGTCAGCCCGATGCCGTAGTGCGGTTGCCAGCTGGCCAGCTGCGCGCGTTGCTCGGGCAGGCTGCGCCCGGCCAGGCCGCTGCGCAGGGCAAACACCTGGCCACGCACCTGTTCGATGTAGACCGCATCCAGCCGCGGCAGATAGATGCTGTCCAGGATCAGATTCAAGCACAGCACGGAGAGGACGAAGCAGGCACCGGTGATCAGCCACAGCCGCAGGAACAGACGGATCATGCTTACCAGCCGGCCGGGTTGAACTGGTAGCCGCGGCCCCAGATGGTCTTGATCCGGCGCGGCTCGCGCGGGTCGTCGCCGAGCTTGCGGCGCAGCTTGCCGATACACACATCCACGCTGCGGTCCAGGCCATCGAAGCCGATACCGCGTACCGACAGCAGGATCTGGTCGCGCGACAGGATCTGCCCGGGCTGGCTGGCCAGCACCCACAGGATCTCGAATTCGGTGGTGCTCAGTTCGATGCGCAGTTGTTCGTGGGTGACCTCGCGTTCGGCGCGGTCGATGCGCAGCGCGCCAAAACTGGCCTTGCTGCGATTGCCGCCGGCCGGCTGCTGGCGGCGCAGCAACGCGCGCAGGCGGGCCAGCAGCAGGCGCGGCTCGACCGGCTTGATCACGTAGTCATCGGCACCGGACTCCAGCCCGAGCACCTGTTCCACATCGTCCTCGCAGGCGGTCAGCATCAGGATCGGCACTTCGGAGAAGGCACGGATCTGCCGGCACACCTCGATTCCGCTGAGCCCGGGCAGCATCAGGTCCAGCACCACCAGCTGCGGCGCCAGGCGCTTGCAGGCCTCGATGGCCTGGTCGCCGCGATACACCGGCTCCACGGCAAAGCCGTGCTCGCCCAGGTAGCGTTGCATCAGCTCGGACAGGCGGCGGTCGTCCTCAACCAGCAGCACCTGCGGCAGTGCCGCCGGCAGGCGGTCGGTCATCCATTGCGCGGCGGACATGCTCCGGGGCTCTCCTTGCCGGTGGAGGGCGCGTGTGGCCCTGGCGGCGCAGCCTAGCAATGGCCCGGGTCGAAATCGCTGAACCCTGAGCAACGGCCACCATGCGCTGGCGTGCGGTGCAGATCACCGTCGCCTCTAAGGCCATCGCCAATAGGCATGAGCGCGCCCGTGCACGCATGCGCCGCTTCGGTATCGTCGGGCTTCAACCGGAGGAGGCGCGATGTCTGAGCACGGCAGTCCTGAAGCACATTGGAAAGCGGAAACCATCGCCGTCCACGGCGGCTACCGCCCCGATCCGACCACCCGCGCGGTGGCCGTGCCGATCTACCAGACCGTGGCCTACGCATTCGATGACACCCAGCATGGCGCCGACCTGTTCGACCTGAAGGTGCCGGGCAACATCTATACCCGCATCATGAACCCCACCACCGACGTGCTCGAGCAGCGCATCGCCGCGCTCGAAGGCGGGATCGGGGCGTTGGCGCTGGCCTCGGGGCAGGCCGCGATCACCTATGCCATCCAGACCATTGCCGAGGCCGGCGACAACATCGTCTCCTCCAGTGCCCTGTATGGCGGCACCTACAACCTGTTCGCGCATACCCTGCCGCAGTTCGGCATCCATACGCGCTTCGCCGACTACCGCGATCCGCAGGCGTTCGCCGCGCTGATCGACGAACGCACCAAGGCGGTGTTCGTCGAGTCGATCGGCAACCCGCGCGGCAACATCACCGACATCCAGGCCGTGGCGGACATCGCCCACGCGCATGGCGTGCCGCTGATCGTGGACAACACCGTGGCCACGCCGTACCTGCAACGCTCGTTCGATTTCGGCGCGGACATCGTGGTCCACTCGTTGACCAAGTACCTGGGCGGGCACGGCACCAGCCTGGGCGGGGCGATCGTGGATTCCGGCCGCTTCCCCTGGGCCGAGCACAAGCAGCGTTTCGCGCGCTTGAACGAGCCGGACGTCAGCTACCACGGCGTGGTCTATACCGAAGCGCTGGGCCCGGCAGCCTATATCGGCCGTGCGCGGGTGGTGCCGCTGCGCAACACCGGGGCGGCGATCTCGCCGTTCAATTCCTTCCTGATCCTGCAGGGCATCGAAACCCTGGCGCTGCGCCTGGACCGCATCAACGCGAACGCGCTGGCGGTGGCCGGGTTCCTGCGTGACCACGCCAAGGTGGCCTGGGTGAACTACGCCGCGCTGCCCGACCATCCCGAGCATGCCCTGGTGCGCAAATACCTGCGTGGGCATGGCTCGGGCGTGTTGACCTTCGGCCTGCCCGGTGGCCGCGCCGCCGGTGCACGTTTCCTGGATGCGCTGCAGCTGTTCACCCGGCTGGTCAACTTGGGCGATGCAAAATCGCTGGCCACGCATCCGGCCTCCACCACGCACCGCCAGCTGGATGCCGCCGAGCTGGAAAAGGCCGGTGTCAGCGAAGACACGGTGCGGCTGTCGATCGGCATCGAACACATCGACGACCTGCTGGCGGATCTGCAGCAGGCGTTGGCCAAGGCGTAGAGGTAGGGCCCACCCCGGCCGGTGCGGGCTGGCTGGGGTGGGGTTTTTTGAGGCGGCCGCCACGCATGGCGTGGCGCTACCCGTCGCGCTAGGATCGGCTGACAGGCTCCCAACTGCGCAAGATCGGCTACGCCCCGCGCGGCAGGCGCACCACACACTGGACGCCACCCCGACAAGGAGCCCGCCATGAGCCGCATCGCCCAGGTCCGCCAGCGCCACGGTATCGACCGCGTCATCGCCCACCTGCAGGACTGCCTGCGCCAGGGGCACCCCTTGCCTGACCTGGAAGCGCTGGCGGCCGTTGCGCACCAGTCGCCGTTCCATTTCCACCGCCTGTACCGTGCGCTGACCGGTGAAACGCCCGGGCGCACCGTGGCCCGGCTGCGCCTGCTGCATGCATTGCAGTTGCTGGCGCAGGCCGACAGCCGGGTGACCGAAGTGGCCCTCAGCGTCGGCTACGAAAGCCCGCAGGCGTTGGCGCGGGCCTGCCGGCAGGCGTTGGACACTACTCCCAGCACACTACGCGAGGACCCGGTGCTACGCGCGCAGTGGCAGCAGCGCTTGTCGTTGCCCGCCGGCGACACCGACGAGGCAGACGCACCGCTGCAGGTGCGCGTCACCACGCTGCAGCCGTTCGATGTGGTGGTGCTGCGCAAGCACGGTGCCTTCGATGACCTCGACCAGGCCTTCGGCCAGATCTTCGGCTGGGCGGCCGAGCAGGGGCTGGTTGAGCAGTTGCAGCAACTGGTGGGGATCGCGCTCAACGATCACCGCGATGTGCCCGCGCGTGAATGCGCGTTCGATTGCGCGATGGGCTTCGGTGCGCTGTCCATGCCGGTGCCCGCACCGCTGCGCCAGATGACACTGGGCGGTGGCAACTACGCAGTGCTGCGGCATGTCGGCAGCTTCGCCGGGTTGGAAGCGGCCACCGATGTGCTGCTGCGGCAGTGGTTGCCCGACAGCGGCCACACGCTGCGCGATGCGCCGCTGTACTACCACTACCTGGACGATCCGGAAGAAACGCCCGAGGCGATCCTGCGCGCGGACATCTGCGTACCGCTGGGGTGATCCCACGCAAAACAAGGGTAGAGCCACCCCATGGGTGGCTGCACAGGACCCTTGATCGAAGCCGTCGCAGCGCGCTTGGACCGCGCTACACCACCGGAATGCCGTGCTTGCCCAGGCTGCGGTAGGGCGGGGTGGCCATCACCATCTCGGCCAGCGAATACGCCAGCTCGCGCTCGGCCATCACCGTGCCATCGGCGCCGTGTTCAAGCAGGTGCTTCACCTCGGCATCGCTGTGCGCACGGGCAAGCAGGGTCAGGCCGGGGTTGAGCGCGCGCAGCTTGGCCAGCGTTTCACCGGCTTCCAGTGGCTGCGGGATCGCCAGCACGGCGATCTTGGCACGCTCGGGATGGGCCTCGGCCAGCACCTTGTCCGAAGCGGCGCTGCCGCGGATACCGGGCAACCCGGCAGCATGGGCTTCGGCCACGTGTTCCTTGTTGTCGTCGATCACCAGCACTGGCACGCCACGGTCACGCAGCACCTGCGCCAGCGCACTGCCAACCCGGCCGTAGCCGATCACGATGGCGTGGTCGTGCAGGTCCAGCGACGGGCCCGGCGGCAGTTCAATCTCCACCGCGGCCGGGGTGGTCTCCTGGTGCTTGAGCAGCCAGCGGTCGAGCAGGCCGAACACCAGCGGGTTGAGCATGATCGAGATCAGCGCACCGGCCAGCACCAGCGCCTGCCCGGTGGGCGGCAGGATCTTTAGGGTCACGCCAAGCCCGGCGATGATGAAGGCGAACTCACCGATCTGCGCCAGGCTGGCCGAAATGGTCAGCGCGGTGCCGGTGGGGTGGCCGAACGCGCGCACGATCACGAACGCCGCCGCCGACTTGCCGAACATGATGATCGCCGCCGTGGCCAATACCTGCCACGGGTGCTCGATCAGGATGGCGGGGTTGAACAACATGCCCACCGAAACGAAGAACAGCACCGCGAAGGCATCGCGCAGCGGCAGCGAATCGTTGGCGGCCTTGTGGCTGAGTTCCGATTCGTTGAGCAGCATGCCGGCGAAGAACGCGCCGAGGGCGAAGGACACCCCGAACAGCATCGCCGAGCCGAACGCCACACCCAGCGCAATCGCCAGCACCGCCAGGGTGAACAACTCGCGCGAACCGGTGCCGGCGATGCGTTCCAGGATCCACGGAATCACCCGCCGCCCGACCACCAGCATCACCGCCACGAACAGACCCAGCTGCACGAAGGTCCAGCCGATGCTGGCCAGCACGCTGCCGACGGTATGGCTTTCCTTGGCTGCATCCGGGCCGAACACCCCGGCCAGCACCGGCATCATCACCAGTGCCAGTACGCAGGCCAGGTCTTCCACGATCAACCAGCCCACGGCGATCTTGCCGCGCTGGGTTTCCAGCAGGCGGCGCTCTTCCATCGCGCGCAGCAGTACCACGGTACTGGCGGTGGCCAGCGCGAAGCCGAACACGATGCCGTGGATGACCGGCCAACCCATCAACGCGGCCAGGCCCCAGCCGAGCAGGGTGGCTACCAGGATCTGCCCGATCGCACCGGGAATGGCGATCGCCTTGACTGCCATCAGGTCTTTCAGCGAGAAATGCAGGCCGACGCCGAACATCAGCAGCATCACGCCGATTTCAGCCAGCTGGTTGGCCAGCGCCTGGTCGGCGACGAAGCCGGGGGTGAACGGGCCTACGCAGATGCCTGCAACCAGATAACCGACCAAGGGAGACAAACGCAGCTTGTTGGCCAGCGCGCCGAAGATGAAGGCGAGCCCCAGGCCAACGGCAACGATGTTGATCAGGTCGGTGTCATGGTGCATCGGGGCTCGCAAAAATAGGGGATGTCCCGATTTTCACTGATGCGGCAGGATCGGGCAAACACCGCGTGCCGCAATGCTGCTAGGTCCCCGTCGTCAGGTGATGTGCTGTTCGGGGCATCCGGGGGCGGCAGCGATGAATGCGCGAAACCCGCGTTGGCACGCCGAAAACGAAGCTGCCCCGGCGGACCGGGGCAGGTGGATATCGGTAGTGCCGGCCGCTGGCCGGCACCCACGCGATGTCAGGTTGCGGGTCAATGCCGGCCAGCGGCCGGCACTACCCTCTGGTTACCACTTGTAGGTGACGCGGCCGTAGACGTAGGCGCCGTTGAAGCCGTACGGCGAATAGTTGCTGTAGGGCAGCATGCCGAAGGTGGAGTTCTGCAGGTCCACGGTGCGGTCCGGGTACTCGTCCAGCAGGTTGTCCGCGCCCAGGGTCAGTGCCCAGTTCTCGCTCGGCTTGTAGCTCACCGAGGCATCCAGCACCCAGGAGGCGTCATAGGTCTGGTCGCGCAGTGCGGTGGCCGAGTTGCGCACCGTGAAGCTGCCGTAGCGGGTCGCCGCCAGGTTCAGGTCCCAATGGTCACTGCGCCAGGTGCCGCTGAGGATGGTCTTGTTGTGCGGGAAGCTGTCCTCGATGCGACCCACTTCGTCGCGGCCGATCAGCGACTGGGTGATGCCCAGCGTGCCGAACACCGGCGGTGAGGCGATGAACTTCTTCACCTCGGTGTCGTTGTAGCTGTAGGCCGCGGTCAGCTCCAGCGTGCTGGCGCTGAAGGGAATGCTGTAGCTGGACACGGCATCCACACCGCGCGTGCGGGTGTCCAGGCCATTGGTGAAGTAGGAGAACGCGGTGACATTGGGCAGCCCCAGCCCGGTCAGCAGCGACGTGGTGGCCGCATTGGTGGTGATGTTGGTGGACAGCGCGATGCGGTCGTCGATGTCGATCTGGTACGCATCCACCGTCAGGTACAGGCGGTCGATCGGCTGCAGCACCAGGCCCACGCTGTAGGAGGTGGAGCTTTCGGCCTTCAGCGGGCTGGCACCCAGCGCCTGGGCGGCGGCACTGGTGGTGGGGAAGGTGCCACGGTCGACGAACACGCCGTTGATGATGGTGCTGGTCACTGCCTGGTAGCTCTGCTGGGCCAGCGACGGCGCACGGAAACCACTGGAGGCGGTGGCGCGCAGCGCGATTTTGTCGGTGAACGCATAGCGCGCCGACAGCTTGCCGGAGAACTTGTCGCCGAAGTCCGAGTAGTCTTCATAGCGGCCGGTCACGCCCGCCGAGAACTTGTCGGTGAAGTCCGCTTCCAGCCCCGCATACACCGCGTAGTTGTTGCGATCGGCATCCACTGCATTGAGCGGGGTGAAGCCGCCGAAGCCCTGCGCACCGCTGCCGGTGTAGGAGTTCAGCTCGCCAGCCGACTGCTCCCACTTCTCCTTGCGGTACTCGCCGCCAAAGGACAGCGTCACCGGGTAGGCCAGGCCCCAGTCCAGGGTCTTGGTGACATCGGCATTGACGATGTTCTGGTTGTACTCCAGCGCACCGTCGTAGAACGAGCGCGGGCTGGTCACGCCGAGCGCGTAGTTGATGCTGTTGCGGGTGTGGAAGTCGATCTTGTTGTAGCCGTAGTTGTAGCTGACATCCCAGTTCCAGCCGCTGTCGGTGCTGCCCTTGACCCCGGCCACCAGCGAGCGGTCCTTGGAATACTGGTTGATCTCCGGCACGAAGCCATTCGGGTAGGTCTGCGCCAGCAGCGGGCCCTGGTTGCTGTTGGTGCGCGAGCGGTAGAACGCGAACGAGGTGATGTCGCGGTTGCTGACCATCGCCGTGGCGTAGGCACCGATGTGGTCGGTGAACTGGAAGCTGGCGTTGGCCGAGGCCGCCGTGGCATCCACCTTGGGGTCGCCGACCACGAAGGTGGTCTGGCCGATGCTGGGGAAGTTGCCGGTGTTCGGCGCGGTGCCCTGGTAGGGACCGGCGCGGTTGCTTTCGTCCTGCTGGCTGATCTGGCCGGCCACATGCAGGCTGCCACGGCCATCGGCGAAGCCCACGCCGGTGTCGCCGGAGAGCTGGTACTTGGTGCCGTCGCCGGCCGAGTACTGGCCACCATCCACCGCCAGGCTGCCACCGGAGGCCGAGCCCTTCAGCACGATGTTGACCACACCGGCGATCGCGTCCGAGCCGTACTGCGCCGAGGCGCCGTCACGCAGCACCTCGACCCGCTCGATCGCCGCGATCGGGATCGCATTGATGTCCACCGCCGAGGAACCGCGGCCGATGCTGCCATTGACGTTGATCTGCGCCGAGGTATGCCGACGCTTGCCGTTGACCAGCACCAGCACCTGGTCCGGCGAAAGCCCGCGCAGCTGCGCCGGGCGGATGCCGCTGGTGCCGTCGGTCAGGGCCGGGCGCGGGAAGTTCAGCGAGGGCAGGGCGCGTGACAGCGCGGTGGCCAGCTCGGTGGTGCCGGTGGACTGCAGGGCTTCGGGGGTGATGATGTCGATCGGCGACTGCGATTCGGCCACCGTGCGGTCGGCCACCCGGGTGCCGGTGACGATCACTGTGTCCAGGGTATTGGCGGTGGCGCGGGCCGGTGCCGGCGCGTCCTGGGCCGCAGCGGACAGGCTGGAGATACCGAGGGCGACAGCTACGGCGGCGGCGAGCGTACTGGTCTTGCGGTTCATCAGGATGTGGCTCCGGTAGGGACGGTGCGGCACCGAAGCGACATCACGACTGCGGGTAGCGGGTCTGCGAAGGCGGTTGCTGCGGTGCGCAATAGACGGATTAACGGAATATTCATCGGCTGTCAAATCCCGGTCATATCGGCAAAAAACGTTGCAGCAGCAACCATTTGCGCCAATCGAGGGGTCCGACGGAAGGGTCCCGGGGACGCGCAGGCAGGATCGTGGGAGAGAGAGACGAGGCCTGCCGCGCATCCCGGGGCCCGTCAAGTATTCGTTAACGTTAGAATTACGTCGCAGGAAGGGTGCTCATCAGCACATTCCAAACCGTTCTCTGGATCGAACCCCATGATTTCTCTTCGTAATTTCGCCTTGCGCCGTGGCGAACGGCTGCTGTTGTCCAACGTCGACCTGACCTTGCATGCGGGGTACCGCGTCGGCGTGGTCGGCCGCAATGGTGCCGGCAAGTCCAGCCTCTTCGCTGCCGTGAAGGGCGAACTGGAGGCGGACAAGGGCGACGTCGACCTGCCCGGCAAGGTCCGTATCGCCAGCGTGGCCCAGGAAACCCCGTCGCTGCCCGACCCGGCGCTGCAGTTCGTGCTGGAAGGCGACACCGAGGTCGCCGCGGTCATGCGCGAGGAGGCCGCCGCCGCCGCCCGTGAAGACTGGGAAGCGGTGGCTACCGCGCACCAGAAGATGGCCGAAATCGGCGCCTACGACGCCGAAGCGCGCGCCGGCAAGCTGCTGCACGGCCTGGGCTTCCCGGCCGAGACGCATTCGCGGGCGGTGTCCTCGTTCTCCGGCGGCTGGCGCGTGCGCCTGAACCTGGCCCGCGCGCTGATGATGCCCAGCGACCTGCTGCTGCTCGACGAACCGACCAACCACTTGGATCTGGACGCGGTGTTCTGGTTGGAACAGTGGCTGCTCAAGTACCCGGGCACCCTGCTGCTGATCTCGCATGACCGCGAGTTCCTCGACAACGTGGCCACCCACACCCTGCACCTGCACGGTGGCGGCGCCAAGCTGTACCCGGGTGGCTACACCGATTTCGAGCGCCAGCGCGCCGAACAGCTGCGCCAGCAGCAGATCGCGCACGACAAGGAACAGACCGAGCGCGCCCACCTGCAGAGCTTCATCGACCGCTTCAAGGCCCAGGCCAGCAAGGCGGCCCAGGCGCAGAGCCGGATGAAGCGCCTGGCCAAGCTGGCCGGCACCGAGGCGGTGCGCGCCGAGCGCGAGTTCCGCATCGAATTCTCGCCGCCGGCCAAACTGCCGTTCTCGCTGATCCGGCTCAACCACGTCGAGGCCGGTTACGGCGCCGATTCGGTGATCCTGCACAACGTGGGCTTCGGCCTGGAAGCCGGCCAGCGCATCGGCCTGCTCGGCCCGAACGGTGCCGGTAAGACCACCCTGGTGAAGACCCTGGTGGGCGAACTGGACCCGATCAGTGGCGAGCGCGCCGCGCACCCGGACCTGCGCATCGGCTACTTCGCCCAGCACACGGTGGAGTCGTTGCACGAAGGGCAGTCGCCGATGGAGCACTTCCGCGACCTGGCTCCGGATGCACCGAACCAGTCCTTCCGCGATTTCCTCGGCAAGTGGAACTTCGCCGGTGACCGTGCCTTCGAACCGGTGGATGGGTTCTCCGGTGGTGAACGCGCGCGCCTGGCCCTGGCGCTGATCGCCTACCAGCAGCCGAACGTGCTGCTGCTCGACGAACCGACCAACCACTTGGACCTGGAAATGCGCGAAGCGCTGGCCGAAGCCCTGGCCGACTTCGAAGGCGCGATCGTGATGGTCTCGCATGACCGCCATCTGATCGGCCTGGTCTGCGATACCTTCTGGCGTGTGGCCGATGGTGTGGTGGAGCCGTTCGACGGCGATCTGGATGCCTACGCGGCGTGGCTGCGTTCGCGTCCGGCCGCACAGGGCACCAAGCAGAAGATGGCCGCCGCGGCCCCGGAGCCGATCGCCCCGACCCCGCCGCTGCCGCCGCGCAAGCCGGCCAACCCGCACAAACTGGCCGCTGCCGAAGCCAAAGTGGGCGAGCTGGAAGCGTTGCTGGCGGATCTGGATCGCCAGCTGGCCGACCCGGGCAACTACGCCGATGCCACCCGCATGGCCGTGCTCGGCCGCGACCGCGAAGCCACCGCCAACCTGCTCAGCAAGGCCGAGCAGACCTGGATGGAACTACTCGACGCCTGAGGGCGTCGGTAGCGGAATGGAGAGCAGCCATGCATGGCATGGCGCTACCAGATGCATCTCCGTCCCACAGGTAGAGCCACGCCACGCGTGGCTATCGCGGTGCCAGCCGCGCAGATGCCTCGCCCCGCGTGATGCCGGAATGGAGAGCAGCCATGCATGGCATGGCTCTACCGGTGCGCCGCTGCATCCTGGTTTTCCATCCATTCGCGGAACCGTCGCGCCGGATCGCTTTCGCTGCGCGAGCGCAGCCTCGTCAGCCAATACCGGCCCAGATCCAGGGTCTGCGCAAACGGCTGGATCAAGCGCCCCTGTGCCAGGTCCTGTTCGAACATCTTCAACGGCAACAGCGCCACGCCAGCGCCACCTGCCGCGGCACTGGCCAGCGTCAACGAGGAATCGAACACCGGCCCGCGCGCTTCCAGCTCCGGTGCACCCGCCGCCTGCAGCCAGCGCGGCCATTCATCGCTGCGGTACGAGCGCAGCAGGGCCACGTTGGCCAGATCGCGCGGCTGCCGCAGCGTGCGCGCCAACGCCGGTGCACATAGCGGCGCGAACGGCGCTTCCAGCACCGGCGTGGACACCTGGCCCTGCCAGTCGCCATCGCCGAAACGGATCGCCAGGTCCAGGCCTTCGCCGGCCAGGTCGATGCGGTTGTTGTGGGTCTGCACGCGCAGTTCGATATCCGGGTGCGCCGCGGAGAACGCGCCCAGCCGCGGCAGCAGCCAGCCGGTCGCGAACGTGCCGACCACTCCGACACTGAGCACCTCGCGGAAGTGCCCGCCGACGAAGCGGTCCAGGCTCACCGCGATGCGGTCGAAGGCCTCGTTGAGCACCGGGTACAGGCGCGCGCCTTCGTCGGTCAGCGCCACCCCGCGCGGCAGGCGGTGGAACAGCGCGACCCCGAGACGGTCTTCCAGTGCCCGGATCTGATGGCTCAACGCGGCCTGGCTGACGCACAGCTCCAACGCGGCACGGGTGAAGTTCTGGTGGCGCGCAGCGGCCTCGAAGGCGCGCAGTGCATTGAGCGGCAGTTGGGGGCGGAGCATGGGCGGAGTCGTGAGGCGGGTTGATGGATGATCCTATCGCCTGGCGCGGGTTGCTGCAAAAAACGGGGAAATAACGGCATTGGTAGCGGGAAAGGCATGAGTAAAAATAATGTCTTTTGCTGAAAATGCTCGCTGGTGTCACATCGGTCAGCCGTGAATACTCCAGCCTTCGCCAAGGAGAACCTGCATGCTCGCTCGACGACAGTTCCTGCAATGGACCGGTGCCGCTGCGGCCTCGGCACTGGCCGCAACCGCCTTCGCCAAGACGCCCCTGCCGTCTCCCGCCCCGGTACGACAGAGCAAGGACTTCGCCGCGCTGGAGGCCGCCAGTGGCGGTCGCCTGGGCGTGACCCTGCTCAACACCGCTACCGGCGCGCGCATCGGCCATCGCCAGGACGAGCACTTCCCGATGTGCAGCACCTTCAAGTTCGTGCTGTGCGCGGCGGTGCTGCACCAGGCCGACCACGGCCGGCTGTCATTGGATCGCCGGGTGCCGATGCGGGCGCAGGACCTGCTGAGCCACGCGCCGGTCACCAGCCGCCATATCGGCAAGGACCTGACCGTGCGCGACCTGTGCCGGGCCACCATGGTCACCAGCGACAACCCCGCCGCCAACCTGCTGCTCGGGGCGATCGGTGGGCCGCCCGCCGTGACCCGGTTCCTGCGTGACAACGGCGATGCGGTGACCCGCAACGACCGCACGGAGCCGGACATGAACCGCTTCGCGCCGGGCGACCCGCGCGACACCACCAGCCCCGCCGCGATGGCCGCCAGCCTGCAGCGCTTCGTGTTCGGCGAGGTGCTCACGCCGGTCTCGCGGCAGCAACTGGCCGACTGGCTGATCGACAACGAAACCGGTGATGCACGCTTGCGGGCAGGCCTGTCCAAGGCGTGGCGGGTGGGCGACAAGACCGGCAGCAATGGCGAGGACACCACCAACGATATCGCCATCCTCTGGCCGCTTGCCGGCGGCGCACCGTGGGTGCTGACCAGCTACCTGCAGGGCGCCACGGTCGATGATGCTGGCCGCAACGATGTGCTGCGCCAGGTGGCGGTGATCGCCGAACGCATGATGTAGTGCCGGCCGCTGGCCGGCACCCCGTTGAACTCGATCATCGCGTGGAGCCGGCCAGCGGCCGGCACTACCGGATGAATTCAATCATTGCCTGGAGCCGGCCAGCGGCCGGCACTACCGCGCGTGGCTGTCGCGCACGGCATCGAGGAAATCGCGGCCCCAGCGGTCCACGTCGTAGTACTCCACGCTGCCGAACAGCTGGCGCATGCGCCCGGTCGCCTCGTCCTCGGGCATTGACAGGGCCTGCAGCAGCCCGGCGGTGAGGTCGGCCGGGTCGTGCGGGTTGGTCAGCACCGCGCCTTTCAGCTCCGCCGCCGCGCCGGCGAACTCGCTCAGCACCAGCACGCCGCTGCTGCCCTCGATGCCGTGCACCGCCACGAACTCCTTGGACACCAGGTTCAAGCCATCGCGCAGCGGGGTGATCCACATCACCTGCGCCGCGGCGTAGTGCGCCACCACTTCCTCGAAGGGCAGCGCCTGTGCGAAGAACCGTACCGGGGTCCAGTCCAGGCGCGAGAAGCGCCCGTTGATGCGGCCCACCGCCTGTTCGATCTGGTTCTGCAGGGTGCGGTAAACGGTCATTTCGCTGGCCGCCGGCACGCAGATCATCAACAGGGTCACCTTGCCCTGGCGGTCCGGGTGCTGTTCCAGCAGGCGCTCGAACGCCTCCAGTTTGGCCAGCGTGCCCTTGGTGTAATCCAGCCGCTCCACCGACAGCACCAGCTTGCGTGCACCGATCTCACGGCGCAGCTTGAAGATGTCGTTGCGTACATCGCCGCGCGCCAGCACGTTGTGGATGCGGCGCAGGTCGGTGCCCACCGGGTGCGCGCCCAGCGCCACTTCGCGATCACCCACGCGCAGGCGGGTGGTCATGGTGTCCAGCCCCACCGCACAGCCGTAGGTCAGGAAGCGCGGCGCGCAGCTTTCCCAGGCCAGGCGCTCGGCCGGCATCGCCCCGCGCACCACGTCCACGAAGTTTTCCACCTGGCGCGGAATGTGGAAGCCGATGTAGTCGCACGACAGCAGGCTGCCGATGATCTCGCGGCGCCAGGGCACCACGTTGAACACATCGGCGGACGGGAAGTAGGTGTGGTGGAAGAAGGCGATTTTCAGATCCGGACGCAGCTCGCGCAGCGTCGCCGGCACCATCCACAGGTTGTAGTCGTGGATCCACACGGTGGCGCCATGTGCCGCCTCGGCAGCGGTGGCTTCAGCGAATTTCCGGTTGACCTTCAGGAACACCTGCCAGTCATCCTCGCGGAACCGCGCGCGTTCCCAGAACACATGCAGCATCGGCCAGAACGCTTCCTTGGAGAAGCGCTTGTAGAAGATATCCACTTCCTGCTTGCTCAACGGCACGCGGGCGGCGGTGAGGGTGGGGTAGCGCTCGGCATCCACGGCCAGGTGGGTCTGGAACGGGCCGCGCTTGGGCTCGTCGATGCCCCAGGCCACCCATGAGCCCTTCTGGCCGCCTTCGAAGAAGCTCAGCAGCGAAGGAATGATGCCGTTCGGCGAGCGTGGCGGGCGCTGCACCAGCACGCCGTCTTCCATCACCTCATCGAAGGGCAGCCGGTGGTACACCATCACCAGCGCGGCCCCGTCGGCGCGCGCCTGCACGTGCGGGCGCAGGAAGGGATCATCGTCGGCGAGCAGGCCGAAGTGCTCGATCGCTTCGAGGATGCCACCGCAGCCCGGCGCCTGTGCGTGGTAGGTGTGCGCCAGCGTGGCGGTGGCCGCGGTCAGCGCCGGCTCCGAATCGCCGACGCACACGCCGCGGAAACCGGCGGCGTACATCGACAGATCATTGAGGGTGTCACCGGCCACCAGGATGCGCTCGCGCGGCAGGTCCAGCAGGCGTGCCAGTGCGGCCAGGGTACGGCCCTTGTCGGTATCGGGCGGCAGGATGTCCAGGTAGCGGTCGGCCGAATACAGCACGTCGCAACCCAGCGCCTGCGCGGCCGCCTGGATCTGCGCGCGCAGCGGCGCCAGCGTAGTGGGATCGCAGAAATATGAGCAACGGCGTTCCTGCGGCACGTCCTGGCGCTGCAGCGCGGTGAACGGACGCATCGCCGCTGCCACCACGTGCTCGCCGGGCCAGTGCGCATCGATCATCGATTGCAGCGGCTGCAGGGGTTGCAGGGTGTGGCCATCGACCACGGTGGCGCCGACATCGCAGACCACGTAATCGGGGCGCGGAATGGCCGGATCGGAGAGCAGCGGCATCACCGCTTCCAGGCCACGGCCGGTGATGAAGATCAGGCGGATGCCGGGGTGCTGGTCGACCAGGCGGTACAGCCGGTGGCGCGCGGCGGCGTCGCCGGCGAGGAAGGTGCCATCCAGATCGGTGGCCAGGATCAGTTGCGGGGCCGGCGGCGCCGGCGGTGTACGGGTCGGGGTGAGGGTGGTGGGTGTGGCTACAGTCAATGCACTTCCTTATCGGAGTCGAAGGAGGGGGAATTCGGGGGCGCGACACGGTCGGGCTCGGCGACGACGGCATCGGTTTCGGGCATCAGCTCCAGTGCCGATGGCGTGGTGCGCAGCATCAGCCGGAACCCGACCGGGTGCGTGCGCAGGCGCTGGAAACTGAGCAGGCGCGCGGTGGTGAACAGCGCCAGCAGCATCAGCACCACGGCGAAATACAGTGGCAGCGCGGCCGGGCCGAAACGCTGCATCGCCGCGCCGGCCAGCGCCGGCCCCAGCGCCGCACCGACCCCATGCACCAGCAGCAGGCTGGAACAGCCGGACAGCAGGTCCTTGCGCGGCAGGTAGTCCAGCATGTGCGCCACCGCGAACGGATACAGCGAGAACGCCAGCCCGCCATAGAAGAAGAACAGGCCGAACAACAGATGGGTCTGCAGCTGGATCATCGGCAGCGAGGCCACCACCGCGATCGCAGCGGCCACCACGCTGAGCCAGACCAGCCCACCGCGGCGGTCGTGGCCATCGCTGATATGCCCCAGCGGCCACTGCAGCAGCGCGCCACCGGCAATGGCGGTGAGCATGAACAAGGCCACGCCATCACCGCTGAGCCCGACCTCACCGGCGTACACCGGCAGCAGGCCCCAGAACGCACCCATCGCCAGCCCGGACAGGCCGGCGGCCACGGTGGCGACTGGCGCCATGGCATACAGCCGCGACAGTGTCAGGCGCGTCACCACGGGAATCTCCGGCTGGCGCAGCTTGGTGGCCGTGACCGGCAGCACGGCGGCGCAGACCAGGATCGCGGTGAGCATGAACATGCCCACGGCACTGGCATCGCCCAGCATCAGCAGCACCTGGCCCAGTGCCAGCGCCGACAGGTTGACTACCATGTACAGCGAGAACGCACGGCTGCGCAGGCGCGGATCGGGCTCGGCGTTGAGCCAGCTTTCGATCACCGTGTACAGCCCGACCAGCGCGATGCCGGTGACGATGCGCAGCACGCCCCAGCCCACCGGATGCAGCCACAACGGATGCAGCAGCACGGCGATTGCGGCGAGCGCGGCAAAGAACGCGAAGGCACGGATATGGCCGATGCGGCCGATCAGCGAGGGGGCGAAGAAGGTGCCGATGAAGAAGCCGGCGAAATACCCGGACATCACCAGCCCCAGCGTGCCGGCACCGAAGCCGGCCTGGCCGCCGCGCACCGCCAGCAGGGTGCCCAGCAGCCCGCTGCCGGTCAGCAGCAGCGCAACGCCCGTGAGCAGGGCGGTCAGCCGCAACATGCGTGCGGCCGTGGTGGAAGAGGTAGTACAAACACCTGTGCCACCGTAGCACAGCCCCCATGACGGTTCCGTTTCCCGCTGCGCTGCGCCCATGCCATGGTTGCGATGCGCGCAGGCGCGCGGCACCATCCGCGCGTCTTCCCTGCGGTTGTCCCCATGAGCAATGAACTGGTCTACCTGCTGCTGATCTTCGCGCTGCTGGTCATCCCGCGCGCGCTGCAGCGATTCAACCTGCCGGCACCGCTGACCTGCCTGTTGTTCGGCATCATCGCGATGCTGTGGCTGGGCGACCGTTCGCATGATCCGGTGATCACCCTGCTGGCCACGCTGGGAATTTCCTCGCTGTTCCTGTTCGCCGGATTGGAAGTGGAGCTGGCCGCACTGCGGCGCGGGCTGTGGCCGCTGCTGGCGCATCTGGTGATCCGCACCGCCACCCTGTTCGGGGTGGGCTGGCTGGCCTGGCATTACGCCGGCCTGCAGTGGCAGGCCGCCGGGCTGCTGGCGCTGGCGCTGCTGACACCGTCCACCGGTTTCATCATGGATTCGCTGTCGCGGCTGGGCCTGAGCGAGGATGAGCGTTTCTGGGTGACCAGCAAGGCCATCGCCGGTGAGTTGTTGGCACTGGCGGCGCTGTTCGTGGTATTGCAGGCCGGCGACCCGGGGCATATGGCGTTGTCCAGCCTGGCGCTGCTGGCAATGCTGGTCGGCTTGCCGCTGGTGTTCGTAGCCCTCGGGCGCTGGGTCGCCCCGCACGCACCGGGCTCGGAGTTTTCGCTGCTGGTGATGGTGGGCATGGTGGCCGCCTACATCACCTATTCGCTGGGGGTGTACTACCTGGTGGGGGCGTTCATTGCCGGGTTGGTGGCGCGCCTGCTGCACCAGCGCATGCCGCTGCTGGCCTCGCACGACAACCTGCATGCGCTGCGCCTGTTCGCCTCGTTCTTCGTGCCGTTCTACTTCTTCAACGCCGGTACCAAGGTGCCGCCGGAGGCATTGAGCTTCGAGGCGCTGGGGCTGGGGTTGCTGATCACCCTGGTGGTGCTGCCATTGCGGATTGCCGTGGTGTGGCTGCAGCGCCGGGTGCTGTTCGGTGAGAGCTTCCGCACCAGCCTGCGGGTGTCGCTGGCATTGGCGCCGACGCTGATCTTCACCCTGGTGCTGGCCGCGATCATGCGCGAGCGCTTCGATATCGCCCCGGTGCTGTTCGGCGCGCTGCTGTTGTATGCGGCGTTGACCACGCTGCTGCCGTCGCTGGTGTTCCGCACGCCGTTCGACGTGGACCCGGTCGAGCAGGAGGCTGCTGGCGATGCGGTGGCCGTGACCGAAACGCTGCCGGGTGCCGAGGCCGCGACGGTACCGGCAATCGAACCGTCTGCGCGTAGCTGAGTCGGTAACCGCGTTTGCGCTGTCCGGCGGTGCGGGCTAGGGTGGGGCCATGAATCCACTCCATGCCGCACCCCTCTCCGCCGTCCTGCTGCTGGCCGCTTGCGGTGGCCAGCCCGATACGGTTGCCCACGATGTGTCGATGGCGCCCGCCGATGCCTTCCTGGCCGCGGTGGCCGCGCATTGCGGCAAGGCTTTCGAGGGCCGCGTCGTCGTCAACGAACCGCGCAGCGCAACCCCGGACCCGTTCGACGGCAAGCGGCTGGTGATGCATGTGCGCGGCTGCGAGGACCCGGCGCACGTGCTGCGCATCCCGTTCCATGTGGGCGATGACCATTCGCGGACCTGGGTGCTCAGCCGCACCGACACCGGCCTGCGCCTGAAGCACGACCATCGCCATCGCGATGGCAGTCCGGATGCGGTGACGATGTATGGCGGCGACAGCACCCCGCCGGGCACCGCCGAGCGCCAGGCCTTCCCGGTGGATGCCGAATCGGTGGCGATGTTCCGCAAGGCGGACATGGCGGCCTCGGTGGAGAACACCTGGGCGATGGAGGTCCAGCCGGACCAGCGCTTCGTCTACGAACTGACCCGGCCGGGGGGGCGCCACTTCCAGGTGGTGTTCGACCTCAGCAAGCCGGTGGCACTGCCGCCGCCGCCGTGGGGCAGCGAGGGCAGCGAGGCAGCACCCCGGTAGCATCAAGCCCGGCTCGGCGGGGCTCAGCGCACCCCGAAGCGGGCGCGGCAGCCGTTGTTGACCCACACCGCGTTGTTGCTGTAACCCCAGCTGCGGCCTTCCACGCAGGCGCTGCCGGACAGCTGCTGGAGCAGTACCGGGCGGCCCTGGCGGGCATCCCAGGCACAGCTCTGCTGGCGGTTGCTGTTGCTGCTGCAGGTCACGCTGTAGTTGCTGTTGCCACCGCCGCCACCCCAGCCGCCACGGGCCTCGGCGAATTCGCCCCGGCAGCCGCGGTTGACCCAGATCGCACCGTTGCGCACGCCCCAGGTCTGGCCTTCCACGCACGCCGAGCCGGAGATCTGCCGGACCAGGGTGGCGTTGCGCCAGTTGGTGGGGCAGCTGCGCTCGCGGTTGTCCTGGCTTTCGCAGCGCACGGTGCCGCCGCCACCGCCACCGCCACCGCCCCAGTTGCCGCGGCCTTCCACGAACTCGGCCCGGCAGCCGCCGGTCACCCACACCGTGCCATTGCGCGTGCCCCAGTTGCGGCCCTCTTCGCACTTGGTGCCGGAAATCTGCCGGGTCAGCTGGGCACTGCGCCAGCCGGTGTTGCAGACCCGTTCGCGGTTGTTCTGGCTCTCGCAGCGCACGGTGCCGTTGTTGCCGCCGCTACCGCCGCCGCCGTTCCAGCCGCCTCCGCCGCCCAGCGAGGTCGCCATGTCCTGCTTGATCCGTGAGAAACCCCAGCCGGAGTTGACCTGGGCCAGGTAGAAGCGCAGCTGGTCGTCGGGAATGCGGCGGCCGTTGGACTGGTCGGCATATTCCTGGGTGATCACCCGGCTGCGGTCGCTGCTGGACAGCTGCGACAGGTTCTCCGGGGCGTAGGCACGGGCGCTGATCTGCGCCTGTACGGCCGGGGCGGTACAGCCCAGCGCGAGCGCGAGGCAGGCAACGGTAAGGCGGCGGTTCATGGCGACATCCCCTTGCGGTCGTTGGTGCGCGGACTATAGGAAGGGGCGGGGTTCACACGATGTGATGCCCGCCGGGCGGGGCAAGGGCCCCGCAGGGGCAGGGCTGACGATGGCCGATTTGCCCCAGCCGGGGCTACGCCGCAGAATAAAGGGCTGTCCGGTGCAACCTGGTGCCGGCATTCTCCTGCGGAGCTTTACCCCCATGCGTACCCACTTCTGCGGCCTGGTCGATGAGACCTTGATTGGCCAAACCGTTACCCTCGCCGGCTGGACCGACGTTGCCCGCAACCAGGGCGGCGTGTGCTTCATCGATCTTCGCGATCATGAAGGCATCGTGCAGGTGACGGTGGAAGTCGACAACGCCGCCGTGTTCGCCGTGGCCGCCAGCCTGGGCTACGAGGACGTGCTGCAGGTGGAAGGCGTGGTGCGCGCGCGCCATGCGGCCAACGACAAGCTCCGCACCGGTACGGTGGAAGTGATCGCCACGGCCATCACCATCCTCAACAAGGCCGAGCCGCTGCCGTTCCACGCACACGAGAATCCGGGCGAGGAAACCCGCCTGAAGTACCGTTACCTGGACCTGCGCCGCCCGGAAATGCAGCGCATGCAGCGCACCCGCATCAAGCTGGTGCAGGCGCTGCGCCGCCACCTGGATGCCACCGGCTTCCAGGACATCGAAACCCCGATCCTGACCAAGGCCACCCCGGAAGGCGCCCGCGACTTCCTGGTGCCCGCGCGCATGCACCCGGGCGAGTTCTACGCCCTGCCGCAGAGCCCGCAGCTGTTCAAGCAGATCCTGATGGTGGCCGGCTTCGACCGCTACTACCAGATCGCGCGCTGCTTCCGCGATGAGGCCCTGCGTGCGGACCGCCAGCTGGAATTCACCCAGCTGGACATGGAGTTCGCCTTCGTTGGCGAGGCCGACGTGCAGAACTTCGTCGAAGACATGATCCGCGCCATTTTCAAGGAAGTGGTGGACGTGGAGCTGGCCGCCAGCTTCCCGCGCATGACCTGGGCCGAGGCGATGCGTCGCTACGGGTCGGACAAGCCGGACCTGCGCATCGCGCTGGAGCTGGTGGATGTGGCCGAGCTGGTGAAGACCAGCGAGTTCCCGGTGTTCACCGCTGCGGCCAACGATGCCGAGGGCCGTGTCGCCGCGCTGTGCATTCCCGGCGGTGCCGCGCTGTCGCGCAAGCAGATCGACGAGTACGCCGCGCACGCCGCCAAGTACGGCGCCAAGGGCCTGGCCTACATCAAGATCGCCGACAACGGCGAAGTCAGCTCGCCGATCGCCAAGTTCTTCAGCGAAGAGGCCTTCGCCGCCCTGGTCGCGCACGTCGGTGCGGGCAATGGCGACATCGTGTTCTTCGGCGCCGGTGGCTACAACAAGGTCTCCGACTTCATGGGTGCGCTGCGCCTGAAGGCCGGCAAGGACTTCAACCTGGTGGCCGCCAGCTGGGCGCCGCTGTGGGTCACCGACTTCCCGATGTTCGAATACGACGACGAAGCCCAGCGCTACGTCGCCCTGCATCACCCCTTCACCGCCCCGGCAGTGGACGACATCGCCGACCTGCGCGCCAATGCCAGGACCGCCGTCTCGCGCGGCTACGACATGGTGCTCAACGGCAACGAGATCGGCGGCGGTTCGATCCGTATCCACCGCTCGGACATGCAGAGCGCGGTGTTTGAACTGCTCGGCATCGGTGCTGAAGAGGCCGAAGGCAAGTTCGGCTTCCTGCTCGACGCGCTGCGCTTCGGCGCGCCGCCGCACGGTGGCATCGCCTTTGGTATCGACCGTATCGCCGCGCTGATGGCCGGTACCGAGTCGATCCGCGACGTCATCCCGTTCCCGAAGACCACCGGCGCGCAGTGCCTGATGACCGGCGCGCCGTCGCCGATCCCGGACGAACAGCTGGCCGAAGTGCACGTCCAGGTCCGCCCGCGCAAGAACTGATCCACACCGATTGACCAGGAGATCCAGGCAATGACCGAGTTTGCGTTTTCGCTGGAGTGGGAGCGGTTGGGCAATGAAGGGGCGGATGCCGGCCTGGTGACCGAGCGCGCCCGCGTGTTCGGTGGCTGGCTGGTGCGCGTGGGCACCCACCCCGCCGCGATGGCCCTGACCTTCGTCACCGACGGCGAAGGCCGTTGGGACGGCGAGGACTTCGGCGTCGAAGATTACGAGGACGACGAAGAAGAGCTCGAAGACGAGGACGGCGAAGAGGGCGAGGAAGAGGACGACGAGGAGTACGAGGAAGAGGACGAGGAAGAGGAGGAAGACGACGAGGAAGAGGACGTCGAAGACGAGGCCACCGACGGAGCCCGGGCGTAACGCCTGCGCCCGCCGCCGCCATGTACGCCATCCGACGCGCCACCCCGGACGATGCCGACACCTTGTCGGCGTTGGCCACGCGCACCTTCGTTGAAACCTTCGGCCACCTCTACCCGGCGCAGGACCTGGGCGCTTTCATCGCCGAGGCCTACGCCGTCGACCGCCAGCGCACCATCCTGTCCCACCCCGACTACGCGGTCTGGCTGCTGGAGGTGGATGGGGTCGCGGTCGGCCACGCCGCCGCCGGCCCCTGCGGGCTGCCGCACGCCGACGTGCAGCCTGGCGATGGCGAGCTCAAGCGGCTGTACCTGATCAAGGACCAGCAGAGCTGTGGCTGGGGCAGCCGCATGTTCGAAACTGCGCTGGACTGGCTCGAACGCGACGGCCCGCGCCCGCTGTGGCTGGGGGTGTGGTCGGAGAATTTCGGCGCCCAGCGTTTCTATGCCCGCTATGGGTTCAGCAAAGTGGGCACCTATGAGTTCCCGGTCGGCAGCGTGCGCGACCTGGAGTTCATCCTGCGGCGGCCGCCGACCCCGGCACGCTGAGTGCTTTGCCTTCCGGTCCATTCGTTCAATGGTGGTCTGCCCCGGCTTTCTTCACCCTGACCTGCATGACACCCATTAGGCTCGTTGCATGACTCCCCCGGTTTTACTGCTTCACGGCATCTGGAATGCGCGCGCCTGGGTGGGCCCGCTGGCCTGGCGCCTGCGCGCACGCGGTTTCAGCGTGGATACCTTCGGCTATTCCAGCGTGTTTGGCGGCCCCGACGTGGCCGTGCCGCAACTGCTTGAACGCCTGCAGGGCAGCGGCCCGGTCTCGCTGGTCGGGCACAGCCTGGGCGGGCTGGTCGCGCTGGAGGCGCTGCGCCAGCAACCCGGGTTGCCGGTGTCGCGGGTGGTCTGCCTGGGCTCGCCGCTGCGCGGCAGCAGCACGGCGCGTTCGCTGGCCGAGCACGGCTGGTCGCTGGCGCTGGGCCGCAGCAGCGAGCTGCTGCTCGATGGGCTGCCGGCCTGGGAGGGCGCGGCCGAGGTCGGGCTGATCGCAGGGTCCGTCCCGCACGGGCTGGGCAGCCTGCTGGGGGCCATGGGCGAGCGCTCGGACGGCACCGTGGCGCTGGACGAGACCCGCCTGCCAGGGCTGGCCGACCATTGCGTGGTCCCGGCCAGCCACAGCGGGCTGGTGTTTTCCCCGGATGCGGCGCGCCAGACCGCCGCGTTCCTGCGCGATGGGCGCTTCCGCCAAGACCGCGCCGCCCACGCCGCCTGAGCCGGGCCGCCGGGGCAGGGCAGGGCTAACACGGTGCGGGCGGGGGATCAGGTAGAATTCGCGCCCTGTTCCTGACGCAAGCAACGGAAACACCCATGGGTAGAGGCCCCTCCATCGAGAACCGCAAAAACGCGTCTGACGCGAAGCGCGGCAAGATTTTCACCAAGATCATCCGTGAGATCGGCGTCGCCGCGCGCGGCGGTGGAGGCGACCCCAACAACAACCCGCGGCTGCGCGTGGCGATGGACAAGGGCCTGGCCTCGAACATGTCCAAGGACGTGATCGAACGCGCCATCAAGAAGGCCACCGGTGAACTGGAAGGCGTGGAATACGAAGAGATCCGCTACGAGGGCTATGCCCCCGGTGGCGTGGCCGTGATCGTGGACTGCCTGACCGACAACCGTGTGCGCACCGTGGCCGATGTCCGCCACGCGTTCAGCAAGTGTGGCGGCAACATGGGTACCGAAGGCTCGGTGTCCTTCATGTTCAAGCGCGTGGGCGTGCTGCATTTCGCCGCCGGCGCCAATGAAGAGGCCATCACCGAGGCGGCCATCGAGGCCGGCGCGGACGACATCGTGGTGTACCCGGAAGACGGCGCGATCGACGTGTTGACCGCCGCGGACAGCTACCACGCGGTCAAGGACGCCATGGAAGCGGCCAAGCTGACCCCGGACCACGCCGAACTGACCTTCCGCGCCGACAACGACATCAAGGTCGAGGGCGACACCGTCCTGCAGGTCAAGAAGCTGCTGGACATGCTCGAAGACATCGACGACGTGCAGGACGTGTTCTCCAACGCCGATCTCGGCGCGGACGCCTACGCCTGAGCGTGCGCGGCACCGGTCGCTTTGCGCGACCGGTGAGCGGACAATGCGGACCATGATGACTCCTGTCGTTCCCTGTTCCCCCCAGCGCATGACCCGCATCCTCGGCATCGACCCCGGTTCACAGCGCACCGGGGTGGGCATCATTGATGTGGACGCCGCCGGCAAGGTGGTGCATGTCCACCACCTGCCGCTGGTGCTGCTCGGCGCGGACGACTTCCCGCAGCGGATGAAGCTGCTGGTGCTGGGCCTGAACGCCCTGGTCGAGGAATACCGCCCCGACGAAGTCGCCATCGAGAAGGTGTTCATGGCACGCAACCCTGATTCGGCGCTCAAGCTGGGCCAGGCGCGCGGCGCGGCCATCTCGGCGGTGGTGATGCGCGACCTGCCGGTCAGCGAGTACGCCGCCACCGAGATCAAGCTGGCCGTGGTCGGCCGCGGTGGCGCGGAAAAGCAACAGGTCCAACACATGGTCGGGCTTATGCTCAACCTGAAAACCAAGCTGCAGGCCGACGCCGCCGATGCGTTGGCCGTGGCCATCACCCACGCCCATGTTCGGGCCACGGCGCTACGCCTGGGCGTCAATGCCCGCATGGCCTGGAGCCGGAAATGAGGAACACTGCATGATTGGTCGTCTGCGCGGGATCGTGGCTTACAAGGCGCCGCCGTGGCTGCTGATCGACGTCAATGGCGTCGGTTACGAGCTGGAGGCGCCGATGAGCACCTTCTACGACCTGCCCGAGCTGGGCCGCGAGGTCACCTTGTTCACCCACTACGCGCAGAAGGAAGACAGCGTGTCGCTGTACGGCTTCCTGCGCGAGGGCGAGCGCCGCCTGTTCCGCGACGTGCAGAAGGTCAGCGGGATCGGCGCCAAGATCGCGCTGGCGGTACTGTCCGGGGTGAGCGTGGACGAGTTCGCGCGGATGCTGCAGGCCGGTGACATCACCGCGCTGACCCGCATCCCGGGCATCGGCAAGAAGACCGCCGAGCGCATGGTGCTGGAACTGCGCGACCGTGCGGCCAACTTCGGCGGCGGCGGGTCGCCGATCGCCGGTGCCGCACCGGCCACCGACCCGGTTTCCGAGGCCACCGTGGCGCTGCAGCAGCTGGGCTACAAGCCCGCCGAAGCGGCGCGCATGGCGCGTGACGCCAACGCCGAGGGCGACGATGTCGCCACCGTCATCCGCAAGGCCCTGCAGGCCGCGCTGCGCTGACCCGCGCGCTGCCTTCTTCCTGATACCGAACGCGTCCCGCCCGGAGCCCCATGTCCACCTCTCCCACCCAGCACGACAGCAGCCACACCGCGCACGGGCACGCCCCGGCCGCCGGCGGCATGGCGCTGATCATCGGCGCCATCGGCGTGGTGTTCGGCGACATCGGTACCAGCCCGCTGTACACGCTGAAGGAAGCGTTCTCCCCGCACTACGGCCTCACCAGCGACCATGACACCGTGCTGGGCGTGCTGTCGCTGGCGTTCTGGGCGCTGAACATCGTGGTGACGCTCAAGTACGTCACCATCATCATGCGCGCCGACAACGAGGGCGAGGGCGGCATCATGGCGCTGATGGCGCTGACCCAGCGCACGCTGCGGCATGGCTCGCGCTCGGCCTATGTGGTGGGCATCCTGGGCATCTTCGGCGCCTCGCTGTTCTTCGGCGATGGCGTGATTACCCCGGCCATCTCCGTGCTCGGCGCGGTCGAGGGCCTGGAAGTGGCCGCACCGGGTCTACATGCCTTCATCGTGCCGATCACCGTGGTGGTGCTGCTGGCGGTGTTCGCCGTGCAGCGCTTCGGCACCGAGAAGATCGGCAAGCTGTTCGGGCCGATCACCTCGATCTGGTTCATTTCGCTCGCCGCGATCGGCATCTGGAACATCGTCGACGCCCCGGAAGTGCTCAAGGCCTTCAACCCGATGTGGGCGCTGCGCTTCTTCATGGAGCACGGCTGGCACGGCATCTTCATCCTCGGCGCGGTGGTGCTGGCGGTGACCGGTGGCGAGGCGCTGTATGCCGACATGGGCCACTTCGGGGCCAAGCCCATCCGCCATGCCTGGTACTTCTTCGTGCTGCCGTGCCTGGTGCTGAACTACCTGGGGCAGGGCGCGCTGGTGCTCAACAACCCCGAAGCGGTCAAGAACCCGTTCTTCGAGGCGGTGCCGGAATGGGCGCTGTACCCGATGATCATCCTGGCCACCATGGCGGCGGTGATCGCCTCGCAGTCGGTGATCACCGGTGCGTTCTCGGTCTCGCGCCAGGCCATGCAGCTGGGCTACATCCCGCGCATGCGGATCACCCACACCTCGCATGACACCATCGGCCAGATCTACATCCCGGGCATCAACTGGGGCATCGCGGTGATGGTGATCGGGCTGGTGCTGGCCTTCCGCAGCTCGTCCAACCTGGCCGTGGCCTACGGCATCTCGGTGTCGGCGACCATGCTCATCGATACCCTGCTGCTGGCGCTGGTGGCCCGCGCGCTGTGGCCGAAGTCGCGCTACTGGATCATTCCGCTGTGCGTGGTCTTCTTCATCATCGACCTGGGCTTCGTGATCGCCAACGGCGCCAAGCTGCTGCAGGGCGCCTGGTTCCCGGTGGTGCTGGGCATCGTGCTGTTCACCATGATGCGCACCTGGCGGCGTGGCCGCGAGCTGCTGCGCGATGAGATCCGCAAGGACGGCATCCGCATCGACACCTTCCTGCCTGGGCTGATGCTGGCGCCGCCGGTACGCGTGCCGGGTACGGCGGTGTTCCTCACCGCCGACCCGACCGTGGCCCCGCATGCGCTGATGCACAACCTCAAGCACAACAAGGTGCTGCATGAGCGCAACGTGTTCCTGCACGTGGTGACCCTGCCGGTGCCGTATGCGTCGGAAGGGCAGCGTCTGAAGATCGAATCGGTGGGCGATGAGTTCTACCGGATCTACGTGCGCTTCGGCTTCATGGAGACCCCGGACGTGCCGTTGGCGCTGATGCGCTCGTGCGACCACGGTGGGATCTACTTCGACCCGATGGACACCACCTTCTTCGCCAGCCGCGAGACCATCGTGGCGACCGCCAACCGCGGCATGCCGATCTGGCGCGACAAGCTGTTCGCGCTGATGCACCGCAATGCCGCGCCGGCAACGGTGTTCTTCCGGATTCCGGGCAACCGCCTGGTCGAACTCGGTGCGCAGGTCGAGATCTGACGCGTCAGATCTCGACCTGCGCTGCGCCCCACGGTTCGCTTCGCAAACCGTGGGCCCCGCGGCATGCCACCTCTCCTCCGATGGGTTTCCGGTAGTGCCGGCCGCTGGCCGGCTCCCCGTAGCGCCTGCATCGCCCGGAGCCGGCCAGCGGCCGGCACGACCTGTTCTTGTGCTGCCACCGGCGGTTTTGGCCCGGGACGGGCGGGGTTTCGGTGGGTGACGACCGTTGGTCGTCACGCTTTTGCCGCATAATTGCCGCATGACCGACGACCGCATCATCGGTGCCGGTGCCACCCGCGAAGACGAGGGCACCGACGCCAGCATCCGCCCCAAGCGCATGGCCGATTACCTTGGCCAGGCGCCCGTGCGCGAGCAGCTGTCGATCTATATCGAGGCAACCAAGGCCCGTGGCGATGCCCTCGACCACGTGCTGATCTTCGGCCCGCCCGGGCTGGGCAAGACCACCTTGAGCCACGTGATCGCCAATGAGCTGGGCGTGGCCCTGCGGGTCACCTCCGGCCCGGTGATCGAAAAGGCCGGCGACCTGGCCGCGCTGCTGACCAACCTGCAGCCGCACGATGTGCTGTTCATCGATGAGATCCACCGCCTCTCGCCCGTGGTCGAGGAAGTGCTGTACCCGGCGATGGAAGATTTCCAGATCGACATCATGATCGGCGAGGGCCCCGCGGCGCGCTCGATCAAGATCGACCTGCCGCCGTTCACCCTGATCGGGGCCACCACCCGCGCCGGGCTGCTGACCGCGCCGCTGCGCGACCGCTTCGGCATCGTGCACCGGCTGGAGTTCTACACCCCGGAAGAACTGACGAAGATCGTGCGCCGCTCGGCCGCCATCCTCAACATCGACTGTACCGCCGAAGGCGCCGCCGAGATCGCGCGGCGCTCCCGCGGCACCCCGCGTATCGCCAACCGGCTGCTGCGGCGCGTGCGCGACTACGCCCAGGTCAAGGCCGCCGGCCATATCGACCAGGACGTGGCGCAGGCGGCCATGCAGATGCTCAAGGTGGACCCGGAAGGCTTCGACGAGCTGGACCGGCGCCTGCTGCGGACCATGGTCGACTACTTCGACGGTGGCCCGGTCGGCGTCGAATCGCTGGCGGCGGCACTGTCTGAAGAGCGCGGCACGCTGGAAGACGTGGTCGAGCCGTACCTGATCCAGCAGGGCTACCTGATCCGGACCGCGCGCGGCCGCATGTGCACGCACAAGGCCTACCGGCACCTGGGGCTGAAGCCGAAGAACCCGCCGGCGGACCTGTTCGCGGAGGCCATCGATGGCAGTTGAACCCCGGTTCAGTTGGCCGACACGCATCTATTGGGAAGATACCGACGCAGGTGGCGTGGTTTACCACGCCCGCTACGTGGCCTTCATGGAACGGGCGCGGACCGAATGGATGCGGGCATTGGGCTATGGTCAGGAGCGCACGCGCACCGACCATGGCCTGGTCTTCGCGGTCCGCGCGATGACCCTGGATTTCCTCAAGCCGGCGCGGCTGGACGATGCGCTGGACGTGACCGCCACGCTGGTGCAGTGCAAGCGCGCCAGCATGGTGTTTGACCAGACCGTGTGTCGCGGCGATGAAACGCTGCTGACCGCCCAGGTCAGGATCGCGGCATTGGATGCCTCCACTTTCAAACCACGCGGTATGGGCGATGCACTGCTCGCCGCGTTGAAACCCTACGAACTTCAAGTATCCGCACAGTGAGGAACAACGGATGATCGCAATGCTCCTGGCCCTGCAGGCCACGGTGACCGAAGCGCTGCCGCAGGAAGTGACCAGTGCCGCGGCGCACACGGTTGCGCAGGCCGCGCATGGCGGTGGCGGCATCAATTACCTGGACCTGATGATCAAGGCCAGCCTGCCGGTGAAGATCATCGTGCTGCTGCTGCTGGCCGGTTCGTTCATCAGCTGGGTGATCATCTTCCGCAAATCGCGGGTGTTCAACGCCGCCAACCGGGAGGCCGACGAGTTCGAAAGCCGCTTCTGGTCCGGCGCCGACCTGGGCAAGCTGTACAGCGCCGCCACCGACCGCAACCGCAAGGTGGGCGGCCTGGAGGCGATCTTCGAAGCCGGTTTCCGCGAGTTCACCCGCCTGCGCGACAAGCGCCGGCTGGACGGTCGTGCCCAGCTCGAAGGTGCCCAGCGCGCCATGCGCACCACCTACACCCGTGAAGTGGACCAGATGGAACGCAGCCTGGAGCTGCTGGCCAACATCGGTTCCACCGCGCCCTACGTGGGCCTGGTCGGCACCGTGTTCGGCATCATGGTGACCATGCACGACATGATCAACAGCGGTGAGCAGGCGGGTATCGCCTCGGTGGCCCCGGGTATCTCCGAAGCCCTGTTCGCCACCGCCATCGGCCTGTTCGTGGCGATCCCGGCCGTGTGGGCCTACAACCGCTTCACCACCCGCGTGGAGCGCATGTCGGTCCGTTTCGAAACCTTCGCAGAAGAGTTCAGCTCGATCCTGCAGCGCCAGAGCGCGGGCGACGAGTAAGCGCCCCAGCACAAGGACCCTGCCATGACTGCTGCCATCGGCCGCCGCAAGCGCCGCAAGCTCAAATCCGAAATCAACGTCGTGCCGTACATCGACGTCATGCTGGTGCTGCTGATCATCTTCATGGTCACCGCGCCGCTGCTCACGCTGAGCTTTGATGTCGACCTGCCCAATTCCCAGGCCAAGGCCCTGGAGAGCAAGCAGGACCCGGTGATCGTCTCGGTCCGCTTGGACGGCCAGCTCAGCCTGAAGCTGCCCGAGGCCAAGGAACCGGCGCTGATGGATGCCGGCCAGCTGCAGGCGCAGCTCGGCGCTCTGGCCGCACAGGACAAGAATGTGCGCGTGATCGTCGCCGCCGACCGCGCCGTGGCCTATGAAAAGGTGGTCGCGGCCATGGACGTGATCAAGCGCGCCAACGTGGAAAAGGTGGGTCTGGCGACCGATGCACGCTGACGCCCTGCCACCGCAGCGCCAGTCCGAGGAAAAGTGGGGTCTGCCGATCGCGCTGGCGCTCGGCGTGCACCTGCTGCTCGCGCTGGTGTTCATCGCCGCGTGGCTGTGGTCGCCGCAACGCAGCACCGAGGCCGCCGCCGGCGACCCGGCCATCGAAGCCAGCCTGCAGCTGTCGGCCTCCGAAGCCGCCGCCGCCCGCCAGGCCCTGAATGCCTCGGAAAAGCTGCCCGATTTGCCCGAGCCGGTCGCCCAGCCCGAGCCGATCCCGGAAGACACCGTGCCGCCGCCGCAGCCGATCGCCGAGCCGCGTCCACAGGATGCGCCCACGCCGCAGCAGCAACAGGCCCAGGAACGCGTCGCCCAGCCCGACAAGGTTGACCAGGAGGCAGTCAACGCCCTGGCGATCTCGGCCGAAAAGGCCAAGCAGGAGCAGGAAGCCAAGCGCCGCCAGGAACAGATCGACCTGACCGAGCGCCAGCGCCAGGACCAGGCCGAGCAGAAGCTGCGCCTGGCCAAGCAGCAGGAAGAAGCTGACCAGAAGAAGAAGCTCGCCGAGCAGGAAAAAAAGGCCAATGACGCCAAGGCCGACGCCGAGCGCGACAAGAAACTGGCCGAGCTCCGTCGCAAGCGCGCGCAGGCTGAAAACGAAGCCAAGCTGGCCGAACAGAAGCTGCGCCAGGTGACCGCCGCGCGGGCCGCCAGCGCCACCGCCTCGACCGCCGGCGCCACCGGTGCGGCCAAGCCGGCTGCCGGTGCCGGTGGCACCAGCGATGACCTCAGTGCCAAGTACGCCGCCGCGATCCAGCAGAAGGTGCTGGGCGCGTGGACGCGTCCGGACAACGTGCCGTTCGGCCAGCGCTGCAAGATCGTCATCCAGCAGCTGCCGGGTGGCACGGTCAACAGCGCCAAGGTCAGCCCCGACTGCCCGTTCGACGAGGCCGGCCGGCGTTCGATCGAAGCGGCGGTGCTCAATGCGCAGCCCTTGCCTTACCGGGGCTTCGAGACGGTGTTCAGCCGCACCATCAACTTCACCTTTACCGCACAGGATCACTGAGCGGATGGACGACGGCGGGCCTTGCAGGTCGCCGCTCGTTAACGCGACGTGAGTTCGGCGTGCGCAGTGACTCTGCTTTCACGTGCCTTTGGTTCATGATTGCGAAACCGTTCACCGCTGTCCTGTTATCCCTCGTTGCTGTTTTTCCCTATTTGAGCGATCCATGAAGAAGATGCCTCGCTGGCTTGCCGTGTTTGCGGCCCTGTTGCTGCCCTTTGCTGCCCTGGCGCAGCAGAAGGGGTTGGATATCGACATCATCGGCGGCAACGCGTCCGCGCTGCCGATCACCGTGGTCCCGATGCCGTACCAAGGCTCGGCCGGTGCGCCGCAGACCGACGTCGCCGCCGTGGTGCGTGCCGACCTGGAGCGTTCGGGCCAGTTCCGCACCCTGCCCGAAGCGCAGATCGTGGAGCGTCCCACCCGTGGCAGCGAGATCCAGTTCGCCACCTGGCGCGCGCTGAAGCAGAACTACATCGTGGTCGGGCGCGTGCTCGATGCCGGCGCCGGTGCCTACCGCGTCGAATACGAAATGTATGACGTGCCCAAGGGCGAGCGCGTGCTCGGCCTGGCCATGACCGCCCGTGGCAATGCCATGCGCGATGTCGCCCACCAGATGGCCGACGCCATCTACGAGAAGGTCACCGGCGTGCGCGGCGCCTTCTGGACCCGTATCGCCTACGTCACCGCCAGCGGCAAAGGCGATGCCATGCGCTATGCGCTGATGGTGGCCGATTCGGACGGCTTCAACCCGCAGACCATCGTGCGTTCGGCCGAGCCGCTGCTGTCGCCGTCGTGGAGCCCGGACGGCAACCGCCTGGCCTACGTCAGCTTCGAGCGGGGCAACTCGGCGATCTACATCCAGAACATCGGCACCGGCGCGCGTGAGCTGGTCACCAGCTTCCGCGGCATCAACAGCGCCCCGTCGTTCTCCCCGGACGGCCGTCGCCTGGCCCTGTCGCTGTCGCGCAGCGGCAACCCGGAAATCTACGTGATGGACCTGGGCAGCAAGCAGCTGACCCAGCTGACCAACCACTTCGCCATCGACACCGAGCCGACCTGGAGTGCCGATGGCGCCAACGTCTACTTCACCTCCGACCGTGGCGGCCGCCCGCAGATCTACCAGGTGCCCTCCAGTGGTGGCAGCGCCTCGCGCGTGACCTTCCAGGGCAACTACAACGCCACCCCGAGCCTGTCTTTCGACGGCAAGAAGCTGGTGGTGGCCCAGGGCAGCGGCAACACCTACAAGATCGCGATGATGGACAGCAGCCTGGGTTCGGCACGCTGGAGCACGCTGTCGCCGGGTTCGCTGGACGAATCGCCGAGCTTTGCGCCCAACGCAAGCATGGTGTTGTATGCCGCCCGTGAGGGTGGTCGAGGAGTGTTGTATGCCGTTTCGGCCGATGCGCGCGTGCGCCAGCGGCTGGTTTTGGCAGACGGTGACGTTCGCGAGCCTTCTTGGTCGCCTTACCGTACAAAGCGCTAACAGAGTGTTAAGATTTCCACCGTATTCATCCCACATCCGGCTTTAGGAGCCTCAAAGGTATCGCCATGAACAAGACCACCCGCGTTCTGCTTGTCTCCCTGTTGTCCGTGGCCGCCCTGGCCGGTTGCTCCAAGAAAGTGAAGGAACAGCCGGCAGCCCCGGTTGACACCGGCACCTCGACCACCACCCCGACCGGCCCGTCGACCTCCGGCCTGTACGGCCCGGGCGACCTGGATACCGATTCCTGCCTGCGCCAGCGCGTTGTCTACTTCGACCTGGACAAGGAAGAAGTGAAGCCGGAATTCCAGGCCATCATGGCGTGCCACGCCAAGTACCTGCGTGACCGTCCGTCCTCGCGCATGACCCTGCAGGGCCACACCGACGAGCGCGGTTCGCGCGCGTACAACCAGGCTCTGGGCGAGCGTCGTGGCAACGGCGTGTCCTCGGCACTGCAGGCCAACGGTGGCTCGGCTTCGCAGCTGACCGTCGTGTCCTACGGTGAAGAGCGTCCGGTCTGCACCGAGTCGGGCGAGTCCTGCTGGTCGCAGAACCGTCGCGTCGAGATCGTGTACACGGCTCAGTAATAGATGCGCTTTCGATTTCTATCGATGATCGTTGCGGCAGCCCTGGTGGCTGCCGCACCGGCCAATGCGCAGCGCCAGAGCCTGGCCGACCGCGTCGGCTCGCTTGAGCAGCAGGTGCAGAACAACCAGTCCAACATGGACATGCTCAACCAGCTGAACCAGCTCCGCACCCAGGTGCAGGCGCTGCAGTCGCAGGTGGAGCAGCTTCAGCACGACAACGAGCAGCTCAAGCAGACCGGCAAGGATCAGTACCTGGATCTGGACAGCCGCTTGAACCGGTTGGAAGGTGGCGCCCCCGCGCTTCCTGCCACCCCCGCCGCGACCGCGCCCCCGCCGGCCGCAGCCCCGAAACCGGCACAGGCCGCGTCCGAGCGGCCGCCCTCCGTGCACGGCGATGCCGGCAGTCTGGTCGCCACTGGCGATGAGCGGACCGCCTACAACGTCGCGTTTGATTCACTCAAGGCCGGCAAGTACGACGATTCGGCCCAGCTGTTCATGAGCTTCCTGGAGCTCTACCCCAACGGCGTCTACACCCCCAACGCGCTGTACTGGCTGGGTGAAAGCTACTACGCCACCCGCAATTTCCCGCTGGCTGAGACGCAGTTCCGCGATCTCATCTCGCGCTACCCGACCCATGACAAGGCGTCCGGTGGCCTGCTCAAGATCGGCCTGTCGCAGTTTGGCGAAGGCAAGGTCGACCAGGCCCAGGCGACCCTGGAACAGGTTGTGTCCACGTATCCCGGCTCCGATGCCGCGCGCACCGCGCAGGACCGTCTGCAGTCGATCCGGCTGGGTCAGCAGATCCGCTGAACGGCCCTGGCCTCGCCTGACCGGCAGCGGCCGCTATAATGTTCGATTGCGCGCCCGCATTGCCGGGCGTCCTGTAGGGCCGAGCCATGCTCGGCTGTTGTCGTTTCCGACGCCGTATTCCAAGAATCACCGCCATGACCGCCACCCTGTCCGCCGCCGCCGCGCTCCCCAGCGAGATCGTGCAGTCGCCGCTGCCCCGGCTGAAGATCACCGAGATTTTCACCTCCCTGCAGGGCGAAGCCGATACCGCCGGCTGGCCGACCGTGTTCGTGCGCCTGACCGGCTGCCCGCTGCGCTGCACCTACTGCGATACCGCCTACGCCTTCCATGGCGGTACCTGGTGGGACATCGATGACATCGTCGCCGAGGTCCTGGCCCAGGGCGTGCAGCACGTCTGCGTGACCGGCGGTGAGCCGCTGGCGCAGAAGCGCTGCCTGGTGCTGCTGGAGAAGCTGTGCGATGCCGGTATGGACGTCTCGCTGGAAACCTCCGGCGCGCTGGACGTCAGTGGCGTGGACGCCCGCGTGTCGCGCGTGGTCGACCTGAAGACGCCCGGTTCCGGCGAGATGGCCCGCAACCGGCTGGAGAACCTGCCGCTGCTGACCCGTCGCGACCAGATCAAGTTCGTCATCTGCAGCCGCGAGGATTACGACTGGGCACGCGGGATGGTCCGCGAGCACCAGCTCAACACGCGCAGCATGGTGCTGTTCTCGCCCAGCAAGGGCCAGATCACCCCGCGTGAACTGGCCGACTGGATCGTCGAGGACAGGCTACCCGTGCGCTTCCAGATGCAGCTGCACAAGATCCTCTGGGACGACGCCCCGGGCCGCTAGCCCTGTGGCTGCCAGGCGGCCGCTCGATAGGCCACTTTTTGATTGATGTACCCGGCGCGGGACAGCGTGCTGGTTCCCTGCAACCCACCGGAAACACCCCCATGAAGAAAGCAGTCGTCCTCCTGTCCGGCGGCATGGACTCCGCCGCCGTCGTCGCCATTGCCCGTGAACAGGACTTCGCCGTGCATGCCCTGAGCGTGCGCTACGGCCAGCGCCACACCTCCGAACTTGATGCCGCCGCGCTCGTCGCCACCGCGCTGGGCGCGGTCGCGCACAAGACCGTCAACGTCGACCTGCGCAGCATCGGCGGCTCGGCGCTCACCGATGACATCGACGTGCCCGAGGCGGGCGGCGAGGGCATCCCGGTCACCTACGTGCCGGCGCGCAACACCATCATGCTATCGGTGGCGCTGGGCTGGGCCGAAGTGCTGGGTGCCAGCGACATCTTCTGCGGCGTCAACGCCGTGGACTACTCCGGCTACCCGGACTGCCGCCCGGAGTTCATCCAGGCCTTCCAGGCCCTGGCCAACCTGGCCACCAAGGCCGGTGTGGAGGGTGCGGGCATCCAGGTGCATGCCCCGCTGCAGTTCCTGAGCAAGGCCGATATCGTGCGTGAAGGCGTGCGCCTGGGCGTGGATTTCGGCCTGACCGTGTCCTGCTACAACGCCGACGACAGCGGCGCGGCCTGCGGCCATTGCGACGCCTGCCGCCTGCGCGCGCAGGGCTTCACCGATGCCGGCGTGGCCGACCCGACCCGTTACGCCTGATCGGCCGCTCACCCGGTGCGTGCGCCGGGGCATCAAGATGGGTTAGAATGCGCACCCCCGGCGCGATGCCGGGGCATGCAATGGGCCGTTAGCTCAGTCGGTAGAGCAGAAGACTTTTAATCTTTTGGTCGATGGTTCGAATCCATCACGGCCCACCAATTGCATCAACAACTTAGGCGCCCGCAGGGCGCCTTTTTTGTGGCTCCGGGAAAACTGCCGGAGCGGCTTGCCGGGTTTGATCAATGTCCGTCGCTGAACAATGGAGCACTACACTAGGTGCTTGTCATTGCTCCGTTGAGATAGTCATGTCGCTTCGTCTTGCGTGCCTGTGCGGTAACGTTTCCGTTGAACTACATGGAGCACCGGTCGCGCGTGCGAACTGCCACTGTTCGACATGCAGAGGTTTCTACGGGGCTTCCATGTTTTCCGCGACAGCGTGGGAGGCTGACGCCGTCCGCGTCGAAGCGGGCGCGGCGCTGACCTTCAACCATCCTGAAAAACAATTGACGAAGACATTCTGTGGTGTGTGCGGAGACGTTGTATTTGGTACCAATCGACTGGGAATGCGTGTGGTCCCCAATGCTCTGGTCGCCCGTGCAACGGACGGGGCGCTGGATGCGGCGTTGGCGCCCACCCTGCATCTGTTCTATCGGCAGCGCGTAGTCGACGTGTCGGATGATCTGCCGAAGTACCTCGATGGGTGGGATGGCCCCACGTACGCGCCGTAACACGTCATCGGGATCATCTGCGTGCGTGTTCGGCGTCCAGCCGTTCACGCGACCGGGCATCGCCGAGTGCCGCACCGCGCTCGAGCAGCGCCAGTGCGGCAGCACGGTCGTCAGCGGCGTCGCGTTCCAACAGCATGATCGCGGCGTTGTAGGCGGCAATGGCGCTGCCTTTGGCTGCCGCGTCCTTGAAGCCGGCGAGGGCCTTGTCCGGGCAGAGGAAGAAGACATCCCAACCGGCCGCGGCGCGCATTCGCATGTCGGCGTCGTCCGCAGGAATCTGCTGCTGTGTTTCCGCAGGCCAGCCCGCGACGAGAGGCACGAGAACGTCGGCGTCCTTGGGCAGGAAGTACCGGCCTGCGCCCTCGCGCAGCGTGAATGCCTGGCGCGTGGTGCGTCGCGTTCCCGTCTTGGTCAACCAGAGAAAGCCGTCTTCCCCCGTCACTGGAAAGCCGTCCAGCGCTTTTGAGACGCGAGTGGCAAGCGAGGGCACACCGGGCTGGGCAGACACCCCGGTCCAGGAGCCGACCAGTTCGACGCGCTCGGGTTTCCCATCAAGGTGAGGCCTGATCGCATCGGCCACATCGTCGACGGTGAGGATGCGCATCTCCCCGTCATACATGCGCCAGGGGCTTGCCTGCAGCGCGATCGTGAACACCGCATCGCTGTCCGGCATCGCCTCGATGTAGTCGTACAGCGCCTGGCCGGCGGACATGCAATCCGTTGCGCCCTGCTGTGGGGAGCAGGTCGTCACGCTGATCGAACCCGACAAGGGCAGGGCCGGGACATCGCAGGCCAGCGCGACAGGGCTGAGCAGGCAGAGCGCGAGCAGGGCGGATTTCATCAGGTGGCCAGGGGCAGATGGTGCTGGACGTCGATTTGATCACACAAGGCGAGGCAGCATCACCGCTGGCAGAGCGCATCGCAGCGGGTGCCCTGGAACGCGTCAGCCGCGCCCTGCAACGAACCGTGATGCGCCGCGTCGGCGAGTTCAAGTGCTTCGCCCAATGCCTCCACCACTTCCTCGCGCTGCGCCGGTTGCAGCATGCGCGCATACGCACGGGCGGATTCACCCAGCGCCACCATCAGTGCTTGCTTGAGTTCACTGCGCGCAGGCTGCGCCGCGGCCACCGCCAATATCTCCAAATACTGGCGCTGCACATTCCGACGCAGCATGTCGGTGCCCGCCGGCCCCAATCCGGCGAGCTCCTCCGGTGTTGCCACGGCCCACCATTCTTCCAGCAGCGGCTGCATGCGCGCGCCGCAGTGCAGCTGGAAGGGCAGCAGCACGGTCAGCTGCGCCTGGAAACGCCGGGCGTTCTGGATGCCCTGGCGCTCCAGGCTGGCCGCGGCCTCAGGGTCGGCCAGGCCCGCGTCGGGCAGGGTGGGCGCGTTGAAGTTCATCAGCTGCGTGGTGAGCGTCTTGCCGTACTCGCAGGCGTTGATCAACAGGCCGAGGTCCTGCGGCGGGTAAGGCGGATCCAGCACGTCGCGCTGGTTGGTCACGGCGGCCAGCAGATCTTGTGCGTGCTGGCTGTCCAGGCGGGCAGGATCGCGGGCGGCATCGGCCTCCTCCAGCAGGTTCTGATAGTCCCGCGCGGCTTCGTACTGGGCCATCAGGTGTGGCGGGATGTCGTCGGCGCGGAGAGGCGCGGCGGCCAGCAGAGTGACCAGGACGCCCAGCGCCCAGAGTGCGCGCGGGTAGATGCGCGCACTGCGAGCCGATGTCGGCGGTTGGGCGGGGAAAGGAGAGGGGTGACCCTGCACGTGGAGCAGTTCCTGAACCATTTTTACCGCAGAAAGCGTAGGGGAAACCCCGGCAATGCGGCAAGCGAAAGGGATTTACTACCGACAGCGCGTTTGGCATGGACACTGGCTACAATCAGTCCATCCCGGTAGCTCCCGGGCGCTGACCATGTGCAACACAGTGAAGATTCTCCTGACAGGAAGTTCAGGCCGGGTCGGGCGCGCAATCTATGGCGCGCTCGCCGCACGGCACGAGGTGGTCGGGATCGACCGCAACCCCTTCAATACCACTCGCCATGTGGCCGACTTCACCGATGCGCGGATACTGCGCGGTGCGCTGGTCGGTGTGGATGCGGTGATCCATGCTGCGGCACTGCACGCACCGCATGTCGGGCTGATGCCGGACACCGAGTTCCATCGGATCAATGTCGAAGGCACCCGCGTGCTGGCGATGCTGGCGCGCGAAGCCGGCGTGTCGCGCTTCGTGTTCACCAGCACCACCGCGCTGTATGGCCACGCGATCGTGCCCGGGCAGTGCACCTGGATCGATGAGCACACCGTGCCGCAGCCACGCACCGTTTATCACCGCTCCAAGCTGGCCGCCGAACAGTGGCTGGAAGAGGCGGCGGGGCCGGGCTTCGAGGTGCGGGTGATCCGCATGTCGCGTTGCTTCCCGGAAACCGCCGATCGGCTGCTGCTGTACCGGCTGCACCGTGGCATCGATGTGCGTGACGTGGCCGATGCGCATGTGGCGGCGCTGGGCAACGACGGGCCGGCGTTCCAGCGCTATATCGCCAGTGGCTGGACGCCGTTCCTGCCCGAGGACTGCGAGGCCTTGGTGCACCAGCCGCGCCGGGTGCTGGCCACGCGCTGCCCGCGCTGGCTGGCCGAGTACGACCGGCGTGGGTGGCAGTTGCCGGTGGTGGACCGTATCCACGACGCGCGCGCGGCCAGCATCGGTTTGGGTTGGCGCAGCCAGCGTGGACCGGAGGCAGTGCTGGCGCAGCTGGAGGCGCGTTCGATCGAAGTGCTGCCACAGGCGCCACGGGTGGAAGATTGCGCGGTTGAATGAAGCACTCGCGCATGCTGCAGGGTCATGCCGTGCTGCAGATGGCCGCGCGGCAACCGCGCGGCACATAATGTTGCCCGGCCGCTTGGCTACTTACTCCAGGGAAACAACGCACGTGGCATTCGGACCGGCGGGGCAGCAGCACACATTGATCTTCCGCCGGGCCGGTAAGGCCACGGTCGGCCTGCTGGCCACGCTGTGCTGTGGCGCGGCGTTGCTCGCGCCCGCGGCAATGGCGGCGACCCCAGCCACGCCTCCCGCGCCTGCCGCCGCCGCGCCGCTGGTGATCGGTGAAACTTTCACCGTGGCTTCAACCGCGTTGGGCGAAACGCGCCGCATCAACGTGTACCGGCCCAGCGCCTGGAACGTGCCGGCCGATGCGCCGCTGCCGGTGCTGTATATGCCCGACGGCGGCATTGGCGAGGACTTCCTGCATGTGGCGGGGCTGGTGCAGGTGCTGGTCGGCAACGGCAGCATGCGCCCCTTCCTGCTGGTGGGCATCGAGAACACCGAGCGCCGGCGCGACCTGACCGGCCCCACCACCGACCCGGAAGACCGCAAGATCGCCCCACGCGTGGGTGGCGCGGCAGCCTTTCGCATGTTCCTGCGCACGGCGTTGATGCCGCAGGTGCGCCAGCGTTACCCGACCACGGGCGAGACGGCGATCATCGGTGAATCGCTGGCCGGCCTGTTCGCGGTGGACACCCTGCTGCACGAACCGGATCTGTTCGATACCTATATCGCACTGGACCCCAGCCTGTGGTGGAATCACGGCGCGCTGGTGGAGGACGCCGTCGCCCTGCTGAAGGCGAGCAACGTGCAGGGCAAGCGCCTGTTCCTGGCCAGCAGCAGCCAGGCGGAGATCGCTGCGGCCAGTGCGCGCTTCCACGCGCAGGTGGGCACGCAGGTGCCGGAGCTGACCATCAGCTACCTGCCATTGCCCGAAGAGACCCACCAGACGATCTACCACCCGGCCGCGCTGCAGGCGCTGCGCACGCTGTTCAAGCCGACGCCGGAACCGACCGCCCCTTGAACGGCCGGGGCCTGCACATCGCGCACGCAGGCGTTGGCGCACAATAGCCCCTCTTCGTGCTGATCGTCGTTGGAGGTGCCATGAACCGTTTCGTCCTGCTGGGTGTGGGGGCGCTTGCGCTCGCGGCCTGTTCCAAACCCGCGCCGTCCGAACAGACCGCACCGGCCACCGCTGAGAAGCCTGCGACGACTGCGCCGGTATCAGCCACGCCAGCACCTGCCACGCCGGCGCTTCAGGCGCCTTCATTCGACTGTGCCAAGGCGCAGTCCGAGGCCGAGAAGCAGGTCTGCGCCGATGCCGGACTGTCGGCGCTGGACCTCCAGCTGGCCGCCCTCTACAAGCGCGTGCAGACCAGCCCGGACGAGCTGGATATCGCCGCCGAGCAGCGCGGCTGGGTGAAGGGCCGCGATGCCTGCTGGCAGGCGGTGGATGCCAAGCGCTGCCTGGTGGAGTCCTACCAGACCCGCATCGTGGAATTGAACATCGCCAGCGGCAGCGTGCCAGCGCCCAAGCCGGTGGGTTACACCTGCGAAGGCAACAGCAAGCCGGTCACGGTGGCCTTCTACAACGACATCGCGCCGCAGGCGGCGATCATCCACTGGGGCAACGACCAGGCCATCGTGTTCCCGGCGGAGGCTGCCAGCGGCAGCCGCTACACCCGCGAAGGCGTGGCATTCTGGGAACACCAGGGCGAGGCGACGCTGGACTTCTACGGCACTGCGCTGAGCTGCAAGGTCGGAGGCTGAGCCCGGGGCCGCTCAGCGCACGCGGCGGTAACGCACTTCGTTCTGGCGATCCCCCACTTCGGTGGTGACGAAGCCGTCGTGGCTCTGGCTGATGTCGAACACGTTGCTGCCCACGTTGAGCTGGCCTCCATTGACCCAGCCGGACAGGGTCTGCCCGCGTGCCTGCGCGGACATGCGCCCGTCGCTGTCGATGCGCATGCGGATATCGGCGTCGTAAGTCGGGTTGTAGCCTTCGAACTCACCCACCATCCAGCCGGGCACATAGGACGTGTGGCGCGCCCCCTGATAGTTGCTGTCGTCGTAGCGCTCGTCCTGTTTGTTGGCGTTGTGCACCAGCGCGCCGAGGATAGCCGCGCCGATCAGTACGCCGGCGGCCACCTTGGCATCGTGGTGGTTGTCGTCATCGTCATCGCGGTCATGCGAACCACCGCCGCGCACGCGGAACGAGGCCCGGCAACCATCATCGACCCAGACCTCGCGGCGGTCGTAATCCCAGCTGCGGCCCTGCCGGCACTCGGCGCCGGACAACTGCCGTTCCAGGGTGACATAGCCGGCGCGCGGCAAGGCACAGGACTGGTAGCGGTTGTCGCGGCTTTCGCAGGTGACGAAATCGTCGGCGCGCGCATCGGTGAGCGAGGCGATCAGCAGCAGCGGGGTGGCCAACAGCAAGCGGGTCTGCATGGTCCGGATTCCGGTAGGAGGGACGGGCACACGCGGCCCGCACCGCGGACGATGGGTGGGCGCTGATGAAAACCGGATGAAAGCGGGGGCCTGCCGGTGGGCCGGATAATCAGGCGGCCTGCGCGGCGTCCTGTTCTGCGAAACAGCGCTGGATTGCGTCCAACAGTTCGCTCATCGTGTAGGGCTTGGGCAGGAACTGGATGCCCTCGCGCAGCTGCGCGGTAACCCGGGCCGGGTCCAGGCCGGAGGTGACCAGCACCGGCAACCCGGGCTGGTACTGCTTGATCTGGAGTGCGGCGGCAATCCCGTCCAGTCCGCCCAGGCAGACATCGGTGAACACCAGGTCGAAGCGTTCGCCGGCCTGCAGCAGGCCCAGCGCGGCTTCGGCGGAACTGACCGCCGCCACATCGCAGGCCTGGCTTTCCAGCGCCATGCGGCTGAGTTCGCGGGTGTCTTCGGTGTCTTCGATCAACAGCACGCGTGGTGCGACGTGGCGCTTGGACAACAACATGACGTGATATTCCTGGGGCGTGGCCGGTAGCGGCGCGCAAGTATGGACGGGGCGCCGGTGAGCGGGCCGTGCAGGCGCGATGGCCGTTCAGTTGCCGGTGCGTGCACCGCGCAACCTCCCCGTCCGTTGCACTGCGCTCAGCCGGGGCAGGGTAGAGTCGGGGTTTGACTGTTGGAGCGATGCCGATGCAATGCCCCGTATGCAAGACCCAGGCGCTGGTGATGTCCGAGCGCCAGGGCATCGAAATCGACTACTGCCCGCAGTGCCGTGGTGTGTGGCTGGATCGTGGCGAGCTGGACAAGATCATCGAGCGCTCGGCCGGTGCTGCCGCGCCGGTGCGTGCGGCCACGCCGCCGCCGCCGTCGCCGTCGGTGCAGCATCGCGATACCCGCCACCTGGGCCAGCAGCCGTACGCTGACCAGCAGGGCTACCGCAAGAAGAAGAAAGAGAGCTTCCTGTCGGACATCTTCGACTTCTGATCCGCGCATGCCCTGATCGGGGCACGTGTCTTCGCGCCGGCCACGCTCAGGGCCGGCGCAGGATGAATTCCAGGTCGTGGCTGTCGCCGACGATGAAGTCGTAGCTGCCCACCTGGGTGCAGCCGTAGCGCGCGTAGAAGCGCTGCGCGCCGAAATTCTCCGACCACACGCCGACCCACAACGTGCGCCGCCGTGGCTGATCCAGCCACTGCAGGAACGTCTCCATCAGGCGCGCGCCCTGGCCGCCGCCCTGGTGGCTGGCGAGGACGTACAGGCGCTTGAGTTCGATATCGCCCGGCCGTGCGTCGCTGTGCGGCAGGCCATTCGGGCCGGCGGCCAGGTAGCCGACCGCCTGGCCGTGGGCTTCCAGCAACCACACCGCGCTGCGCGGGTCTTCCAGCTCACGCCGCTGCGGCGCCGGTGCGTAGTGGTTGTCGAAGAATGCCTGCAGGTCCTGCGCCGGATAGGAATCGCCGAAGGTTTCGGTATAGGTCGCAATGGCGATCGCCGACAGGGTGTCGGCGTCGGCCGGGGTGGCGCGGCGGATCTGCAGGGACATGGGGCACGTGTCAGCGGGGCGGGGCCGCAGCTTACGGCATCACGCCACCGGTGGCCGGGACGGCGATGATCCCGGCAATGGCGGAACTTCCGCCCGGGCGCATCCAATCAATACCCGGGTCTGCCAACGAGCAAGGCACGCCCGGGTGTCGGACAGGCCGGAACCGCGCAACGCGGGCCGCCTGTGACGCCCCGCACGCGGCCCGTCGGATCCGGCATGCACGACCCCTGTTGTCCCGGGCGCCCCTGCGCGCCCGGGATCTTTTTTCACCGTTCGATCAGAACCAGACGCGGACGCCGGCCACCCAGCGGGTGTCGCGGGCGCGCTCCCCGGCAGCCTCGTGGTAGTTGGCGGTGTCGCCGAACAGACGTTCGTGGCTGATGCCGATGTAGGGCGCGAAGCGGCGGCTGAACTCGTAGCGCAGGCGCAGCCCGGCTTCGACCTTGTTGAGACCGCTGCCATTGCCGTACTCGGGCTCGTCCTTGGCCGAGAAGGTCGCCTCGACCAACGGCTGCAGGATCAGGCGGTTGGTCAGCAGCAGCTCGTATTCCACCTCGACCGTGGCCGCCACCTGGCCGCCTTCACCGACGTAGGCGGTGGCGGAGGTCTCGAACTTGTACGGGGCCAGCCCCTGGATGCCGATCGCGGCCCAGGTGCGTGAATCGGCCGGGCGGAAGTCCTGCTTCACGCCCACCAGCACATCCCACCACGGCGACACGCTACGCCCGTACATCACTTCCAGGTCGGCCGATTCGGTGCGGCCGCCGCTGCGCTCGCCTTCGCTGCGCAGCCACAGGCGGTTGATGTTGCCGCCGACCCAGCCGCTGGCTTCCCAGGCCTGGCCGTTGCCATGCTGGCCATCCCACTGCTCCAGCCGGTTGACCAGCAGCATGCTGTGGATCTCGGGGGGGTGTTCCATCGCATCGTGTGCGATCGGTGGGAACGCGGCGATGCGATCGGCCGCGGTCACGAGCGGAATCGGCTCCAGCGGTTCGGTCGGCGCGGCGGATGTCTGCGGCGTGTGGTCCATGTTCGAATGGTCCATCTGGCCGTGGTCCATGCTGCCAGGGTCCATCCCCGCGTGGTCCATCTGGCTATGGTCCACGGTGTCGGGCGCCATCTTCGACGGGGCCGTCTGCGCATGGTCCATCTTCGAATGATCCATTTTCGAATGGTCCACCGGTGCCGTTGCCGCAGGTTCGCTCTGCGCGACCGGCGGCGTCTGCGCATGGACGTGCGACTGTGCCCAGGCCGGTGCGCTGAGTGCGATCAGCAGGGCGCCGGCCAAGCGCCGCGGAAGGAGGTGCGTGGTCGTGCTCATTCTTCGATCCTCACTTCGCGCATCATCCCTGCTTCCATGTGGTACAGCAGGTGGCAGTGATAGGCCCAGCGGCCCAGCGCATCGGCGCGCACGCGGTAGGTGCGGCGCGTGCCGGGTGGCATGTCGATGGTGTGCTTGCGTACCTGGAAGGCGCCGTCGGCATTTTCCAGGTCGCTCCATACGCCGTGCAGGTGAATCGGGTGCTGCATCATCGTGTCGTTGACCAGCACGATGCGCATGCGCTCGCCGTAGTTCAGGCGCAACGGTTCGGCGCTGGCGAAGGGGATGCCGTCGAAGGACCAGCTGAACTTTTCCATATGCCCGGTGAGATGCAGTTCGACCTCGCGGCTGGGTTCGCGGCCATCGGGATCGGCGAACAGGCTGTGCATCGCGCCGTAGGTGAGTACCTGGCGGCCGTTGTCGCGCAGGCCGATACCCGGATCGTCCAGCTTGGGCTCGGTGGCCGAGCTCTGCATGTCGATCAGCGGGTTGCCCTTTTCGCTGGCCGGGTGGCGCGGGGTCTTGTCACTGCCGCCATGGCCGGCGTGGCCCATGCTGGCGCCGCAGCCGCCTTCCATGCCCTTCATCGCGGCCATGTCGTGCCCGGCGCCGCCCATGTCGTGGCCCATGTCGCTCATCGTCAGTAGCGGGCGCGGGTCGCGCGCGGGAATCGGGGCCTGCAGGCCGTGGCGCACCGCCAGGGTGCCGGCGGCATAGCCGGTGCGGCCCATGTCCTGGCAGAAAATGGTGAAGGCATCCTGGCCGGTGGGTTCAACGATCACATCGAAGGTTTCGGCCGGGGCGATGCGGAACTCGTCGATGCTGACCGGATGGATGTACTGGCCATCGGCGGCCACCACGGTCATCTTCAGGCCGGGGATGCGCACGTCGAAATACGTCATCGAGCCGCCATTGATGAAGCGCAGCAGTACTTTTTCACCGCTGCGGAACAGGCCGGTCCAGTTGCCGGCCGGGGCGGTGCCGTTGAGCAGGTAGGTGTAGGTGTGGGCGTTGATGTCGGAGATGTCGGTCGGCGTCATCCGCATGCGTCCCCACATGCCGCGATCGGCAGTGGCCGCCGCCCAGCCGTCCTTGCGCACATCGCGCAGGAAGTCAGGCAGGGTGCGCTTGTAGTAGTTGTCGTACTCGGCCAGCTTCTTCATGCGCCGGAACAGCGCGCCCGGGTCCATGTCGGTCCAGTCGGACAGCATGATCACGTGCTCGCGGTCGTAGCGGTACGGCGCCGGCTGCAGCGGGTCGATGATCAGCGCGCCGTACAGACCGGCCTGTTCCTGGAACATCGAATGGCTGTGGTACCAGTACGTGCCCGACTGCTTGAGGGTGAAGCGGTACTGGTAGGCCTCCCCCGGGGCGATGCCGTTGAAGCTCAGGCCCGGTACGCCGTCCATGTTGGCCGGCAGCAGGATGCCGTGCCAGTGGATCGAAGTGGGGTGGCCCTGCAGCGTATTGGCCACGCGGATGTTGACGGTGTCGCCTTCGCGCCAGCGCAGGATCGGCGCGGGCAGGCTGCCGTTGACGGTGATCGCCGGGCGGGTGCGGCCGGTGAAGTTGGCCAGCGATTCGCCGATGCTCAACTGGACGTCATGGCCACTGAGCACCTGCGGGGCGGTGGCGACGCTGGGGCCGGCAGCGGCAAAGGCGCGGGTGGGCAGCGCGGTGGCGGCCAGGCTGGCGACGACGCCACCGGCGGCGACACCCTGCACGAACAGGCGGCGCGACGGCATGGGCAGGGCGCCCGGGCCGGGTTTGGTTGGGAAAGACATTGCAACTCCGAAACAGATCCGAATGGCACGCAGGGTGCCGACAGGGCCGCGCACGCGCAGGCGTGGGGCCAGGACGTCAGGCAGGCGCTCGCGGCGAGCGCCGGATCAGCCGATCGGAGGGCGGGTGATGCGGTCCAGCGGCAGCGTGGGCGGCGTGGGACGCGGGGTGTTGGCCGGGGCGCTGGCCAGCGGCGGTGCGCTGGGGATCCAGGCGATCTGCGCGGTCAGGCTGGGTTGCTGGGCGCAGTTGCGCAGGCAATCCTTGATCTTGCAGTGGTCGCCGTCGTGCGGGGCCTGGGTACTGGGCCCTTCGGCCAGCATGGCGTGGTGCGCATGCGACATCGCCACGGCGCCGGGCGGGTTGTGGCAGGGCGGGGCTTCGGCCTGGGGCGCGGTTGGTTGCGCCATGGCCAGGGTCATGGGGCCGGCCATGGCCACGTTCAGCCCGTTGAGCAACAGGCTGAGCATCAATACCACTCGCAGGAGCAGGCTACCGGCGGTCATGGGCGTCACCATAGCGCCAATCCGGCGAACAGGCACCTGTGGCTGAACGCGGCGTTCAACCCTGGAGCCCGGTCCGTCACGGCGCGCGCTGGCATCAGCCCTGCTCGCGGACAATATCGACCAGCCGCTCGCCGTAGCGCGACAGCTTGGTGCCACCGATGCCGCCGACCCGGCCCAGCGAGTCGATGCTGGTGGGGCGCTGTTCGGCGATGTTGCGCAGGGTGCTGTCGTGGAAGATCACGAAGGCGGGGACGTTCTGCTCCTTGGCCAGCTCGGCGCGCAGGCTGCGCAGCGCGTTGAACAGGACCAGGTCCTGCGGCAGCACCGACAGGCCGGTGCGCTGGCCGCTGCGGTCGCGCTCGCGGGCCTTGGGGCTTTCGCGGCGCATCATCACCTTGCGCTGGCCCTTGAGCACCTCGCGGCTGCCGTCGGTGAGACGCAGGCCACCGTAGGCTTCGCTGTCCACTTCCAGCAGGCTGGCGGCAACCAGCTGGCGGAACACGCTGCGCCAGGTGCGCGCGTCGAGGTCCTTGCCGATGCCGTAGGTGCTCAGTTCGCTATGCCCGAACTGGCGGATCTTGTCGTTCTCGCCGCCGCGCAGGATGTCGATCAGGTGGCCGACGCCGAAGCGCTGGCCGCTGCGGTAGACGCAGCTCAAGGCCTTCTGGGCGGCGACGCTGGCATCCCAGGCATCGGGCGGCTGCAGGCAGTTGTCGCAGTTGCCGCAGGGCTGGGGATAGGTTTCGCCGAAGCCGGCCAGCAGCACCTGGCGGCGGCACTGCATGGATTCGCAGTAGCCGAGCAGGTGGTCGAGCTTGGAGCGCTCCAGGGTTTTGCGTTCTTCGCCGGCTTCGGACTGCTCGATCATCTGCTTGAGCAGCACCACATCGCCCAGGCCATAGCAGAGCCAGGCTTCAGCGGGTTCGCCGTCGCGGCCGGCGCGGCCGGTTTCCTGGTAGTAGCCTTCCATCGACTTGGGCAGGTCGGTATGCGCGACGAAGCGGACGTCGGGTTTGTCGATGCCCATGCCGAAGGCGATGGTGGCGCACATGACGATGCCGTCCTCGCGCAGGAAGCGGCGCTGGTTGGCGGCGCGCACCTCGGCGGGCAGGCCGGCGTGGTAGGGCAGGGCGTTCATGCCCTCCTTGCACAGGAACTCGGCGGTTTCCTCGACTTTGCGCCGCGACATGCAGTAGACGATGCCGGCTTCCTCGCGATGGACCTTGAGGAAGTCCAGCAGCTGGCGCTTGGCGTTGTCTTTCTGGACGACGGTGTAGCGGATGTTGGGGCGATCGAAGGAGCTGACGAAGTGCTGGGCGCCGGTCAGGTCCAGGCGCTCGGCGATTTCGCGCTGGGTGGGCGGGTCGGCGGTGGCGGTGAGGGCGATCCGCGGTACATCGGGCCAGCGTTCGTGCAGGACGGTGAGCTGGCGGTACTCGGGGCGGAAGTCGTGGCCCCACTGGGAGACGCAGTGGGCTTCGTCGATGGCGAACAGGGCGATGCGGCTGCGCGCGAGCAGGGACAGGAAGCGGCCGGTGAGCAGGCGCTCGGGGGCGACGTAGAGCATGTCCAGTTCGCCGGCGAGCAGTTCGCGCTCGACCCGGGCGGCGGTGTCGCCATCGAGGGTGGAATTGAGGAATTCGGCGCGGACGCCCAGCTGGCGCAGGGCTTCGACCTGGTCCTGCATGAGGGCGATGAGCGGGGAGATGACGATGCCGGTGCCGTCGCGGAGCAGGGACGGGACCTGGTAGCACAGCGATTTGCCGCCACCGGTGGGCATCAATACCAGGGCGTCATTGCCGGCGGCGACATGTTCAACGATCGCCTGCTGCGGACCGCGGAAATCGTCGTAGCCGAAAATGCGGTTGAGGAGCTCGTGCGCGGGGCGGGAAGACATCGGGCTAGTTTACCCCGGCGGGCAGGCGGGTCGTGTCCTCCGATGACGGATCGGACTGTAGGTGGATCTGCGGGGCCAGAGCCGAAGCCTATGGCTTCACTTTTCGGGGAACTGGCACGGGGTGGGTGGGTTTGCGGGGCACGCTGCAAGTACGTCCCTGTAAGCTCGGCCACAACATCCATGTTGTGGACGGCCCCGCAAACTCACTCACCCCGTGCCATGGAGAGGTGGCAGAATCCTGAAACCAAAACAGGCGCCCGTGGGCGCCTGTGGCTTCTGAACCTGGTTTTCCCCACCGTTCACGGGACTGCGTCGGGGCGAGGGAAGCCTGGCCCTTGCGGGACCGTGAGCGGCATGGATGCCGCGATCGAGCCCCCAGGGACGGGTTTACGGCGTGTCTCGCAAGGGCCAGGCTTTCCTCGCCCACTCCGGAAGGATGAAACGCCAACGCTTTTCGCGGCCATCCAGGGTGGAGCGAGATGCGTTACTGAAGCAGCGAGCGCAGCATCCAGGCGTACTTTTCGTGGGTCTGCAGGCGCTGGGTCATCAGGTCTTCGGTCGGGGCGTCGTCGGCGTCGTCGGCCACGTCCAGCACCTTGCGGGCGGTACGGCACACGGCCTCGTTGGCGGTGACCAACTGGCGTACCATCTCACGCCAGTCCGCACTGTCGGTCAGGCCGGCTTCCTCGGGAATCGAGGTCAGGGCCGCGAACTCGCGGTAGGAGCCCGGGGCATTGAAGCCCAGCGCACGGATACGTTCAGCAACGTCGTCCAGGGCTGCCCACTGCTCGGTGTACTGGGTCTCGAACATGGTGTGCAGCGAGTTGAACATCGACCCGGTCACGTTCCAATGGAAGTTGTGGGTCTTCAGGTAGAGCGTGAATGCGTCCGCCTGGAAGGCCGACAGCCCATCGGCGATCTTCTTGCGATCGCCCTCTTTGATCCCGATATCAATGTTCGGGGCCGACGGGGCCGCCGCTGCCAGCTTCTGCTTTCCGGTCTGCTTCTTGACCGGGGTCTTGGTCTTCGCCATGGGGGAAATCCTCCTTGTGGATGGGATGGCCTTCACAATAGATCAGACTACGCTTTCAGTAGTGATCAAAGTTCTAAACGATTCGATTGATGAGTGCTATCGACAAACCCGCTTCTCCGCGCCTGCGCGAACACCGTGCCGCCATTGATCGTGGCATGAGCCGTGATCGTGGCCGCTTGCTCGGCCTGCTGTCGCGCTACCAGTCCAAACCGGACGATGCCGGCGTGGCGGCCGCGTTCGAGCAGGCCCTGCAGGCATCCGTGCAGCGCCGTCAGGCACGCGCGCAGCATCAGCCAACAATCAGTCTGGACGACAGCCTGCCGATTGCGCGTGAAGCCGAGCGCATCACCGCGCTGATCCGCGACCACCAGGTCGTCGTGATCGCCGGTGAAACCGGTTCGGGCAAGACCACCCAGCTGCCGAAGCTGTGCCTGGCGGCGGGCCGCGGCCAGGCCGGCATGATCGGCTGCACCCAGCCGCGACGGATTGCCGCACGTGCGGTGGCCACCCGCGTCGCGCAGGAGCTGAAGTCTGAGCTGGGCACCACGGTTGGCTACCAGGTACGCTTCACCGACCGCGTCGGCGATGACACCCGCATCAAGTTCATGACCGACGGCATCCTGCTGGCGGAAATCAGCAGCGACCGCTGGTTGTCGCAGTACGACACGATCATTGTCGACGAAGCGCACGAACGCAGCCTCAACATCGACTTCCTGCTCGGCTACCTCAAGCAGCTGCTGCGCAAGCGCCCGGACCTGAAGCTGATCGTCACCTCGGCGACCATCGATACCTCGCGTTTCGCCCAGCATTTCGACGATGCGCCGGTGATCAGCGTTGAAGGCCGCACCTTCCCGGTGGAAGTGCGCTACCGCCCGTTGGAAGGCGAGTCCGGTGGCGAGGGGGGCGACCGCGATGGCGAGCGCACCGTCAATGAAGCCATCGTGGCGGCGGTGGATGAAATCACCCGGCTCGACCCGCGTGGCGACATCCTGCTGTTCTTCCCCGGCGAACGCGAAATCCGCGATGCGCACCAGGCGCTGGAGCGGCGCAAGTACCGCGAAACCGAAGTGCTGCCGCTGTATGCGCGGCTGTCGGTGAAGGACCAGGACCAGGTCTTCAACCCGGGCGGCAAGCGTCGTATCGTGCTGGCCACCAACGTGGCCGAAACCTCGTTGACCGTGCCGCGGATCCGCTATGTGATCGATCCCGGCCTGGCCCGGATCAAGCGCTACAGCCCGCGCCAGAAGCTGGACCGGCTGCATATCGAGGCGGTGTCCCAGGCCAGCGCCAACCAGCGCAAGGGGCGTTGCGGGCGCGTCTCCGAAGGCATCTGCTACCGGCTGTATGCGGAAGCGGATTTCCAGTCGCGCGCTGAATTCACCGATCCGGAGATCCGCCGCTCCAGCCTGTCCGGGGTGATCCTGCGGATGCTGCAGCTGGGCCTGGGCCGGATCGAGGACTTCCCGTTCCTGGAAGCGCCCGATGAGCGCGCCATCGCCGATGGCTGGCAGCAGCTCGGTGAGCTGGGTGCGGTGGATGCCGAGCGCCGGCTGACGCCGGTCGGCCGCCAGATGGCGCGCCTGCCGGTGGACGTCAAACTCGCCCGCATGCTGGTGGCCGCACAGGCCGCCGGCTGCCTGCGGCCGATGCTGGTGATCGCCTCGTTCCTGGGTATCCAGGATCCGCGCGAGCGCCCGCCGGAGGCGCGCGGGGCGGCCGACAACGCGCATGCGCTGTTCGCCGATGGGCGCTCGGAATTCGTTGGGGTGCTGCGCCTGTGGGATGGCTACCGCCAGGCCCATGAAGACCTCACCCAGTCCAAACTGCGCAGTTGGTGCGAGCGCCATTTCCTCGGTTTCCTGCGCATGCGCGAGTGGCGCGAGCTGCACCGCCAGCTGCGCCTGCAGTGCGAGGAACTGGGCTGGACCGAAGAGGCCGCCGAGAACGCGATGGCACCGCTGCTGGCTGGCTCGAGCGCACCGGCGCCGGCGCGCGATGACGAAGCCAAGGCCAAGGCCACCCGTGGCCAGCTGCACCGTGCGGCGCGATTGGCCCGCGAGGGCAAGGCTGAACCTGCGCCCGCGCCAGCCCAGGGGGCGCCGGAAGCACCGGCGGCCCATGCCACGCGCGACAGTTTCAGCGAACGCGTCCGCGCGGCGGCGTACCAGAATCTGCACAAGGCCCTGATCGCCGGCCTGCCCACGCAGATCGGCCATCGCAGCGACAAGGGCGATTTCCTCGCCCCGCGTCAGCGCCGTTTCCTGCCGTTCCCGGGCTCGGCGCTGGCCAAGAAGCCGCCGCCGTGGCTGCTGACCGCCACGCTGCTGGATACCCAGAAAATCTGGGGCCTGACCAATGCCGCGATCGAGCCGGACTGGGTCATCGCCGAGCTGCCGCACCTGCTGCTGCGCAAGCACTTCGACCCGCACTGGTCGCGCGCGCAGGGACAGGTGCTGGCGTCGGAGCAGATCAGTCTGTTCGGGCTGGTGCTGGCGCCGAAGAAGCCGGTGCACTTCGGCCGCATCGCGCCGGGCGAAGCGCACGACATCTTCGTGCGCCAGGGCCTGGTGACCGGTGAGATCAACACCCGCGCCAGCGTGATCGCCGACAACCTCAAGGTGCTGGAACAGGCGCGCGAAGAGGAAGCCAAGCTGCGCCGCGCCGGCATCGTCGCCGATGACGGCTGGCAGGCGCGCTGGTACCTGGACCGGGTGCCGGCGGAGATCCATTCGGCCACCGCGCTGGATACCTGGTGGAAGGCACTGACGCCGGACAAGCGCCACGCGCTGGCCTGGACGCTGGCCGATCTGTTGCCGGGCGAGGGCAGTGATGCCGAGCGCTATCCCAAATACCTGCCACTGGGCGATGCACGGCTGGCGCTGCACTACCGCTTTGAACCGGGCAGCGACGACGATGGCGTGAGCTTGGATGTGCCGCTGCACCTGCTCAATGCACTGGATGCGGCACGGTTGTCGTGGCTGGCGCCAGGCTTCGTTGCCGACAAGGCCTCCGCGCTGATCCGCAGCCTGCCCAAGGCGATGCGGCGCAACTACGTGCCGGCGCCGGATTTCGGCCGCGCGTTCGCTGAAGCATTCCCGGACCCGAGCGCGGACGACATCCGTGGCGAGCTGGCGCGTTTCCTGTCACGTGCCACCGGTGCACAGCTGGCCGCCACCGACTTCGACGACGCCGCGGTGGACTCGCACCTGCACATGAACCTGCGCCTGTACGACGCCGACGGCAAACTGCTGGCCAGTTCGCGCGACCTGGACGGGCTGCGCGCGCGTTTTGGCGCGAGCGCCGGCGATGCGTTTGCCGCGCGTGCGGGCCGTGCGCTGGCCGTCGATGGGCTGCGTGACTTCCCGCCCACGCCCATTCCGCTCCAGGTGCCGGGCGAGGCCGGGGTGCCGGCCTATCCGGCGCTGGTGGACGAGGGCGAGACGGCCGCGTTGCGGATCTTCGCCGATCGCAATGAAGCGGCCGAACAGCATCCACGTGGCGTGCGCCGCCTGCTTGAGATCGCCCTGGCCGACAAGGCCAAACAGGCGCGCAAGCAGCTGCCGGTACCGCCCAAGACCGGCCTGCTGTATGCCGCGATTGAATCGCAGGAACGCCTGCGCGGCGATCTGGTCGATGCCGCGATGAATGCCGAGCTGGACGAAGGGCTGGGCGAGATCCGCGATGCGGCCACGTTCGCCAAACGCCGTGATACGGCGGGCAGGCAGTTGTTCGGCGAGGCGATGGCGCGGCTGAAGCTGGCCGAGAACATCCTGTCGCACGTGGCCGAACTGAAGCCGCTGCTGGCCTCGCCGTTGATGGGCTGGGCCCGCGGCAACCTGGACGACCTGGAGCAGCAGTTGGCGGCACTGGTGCATCCCGGGTTCCTGCGCGAAACGCCGGCCGCCGCGTTGGCGCAGTTCCCGCGCTATCTGCGCGCGATGATCCTGCGCAGCGAGCGCGCCAAGCGTGATCCGCCGCGTGACCAGGCACGCATGCTGGAGCTGCGGCCGTTCATCGATGCATTGGCCGAGGCCGAGGCGCGCGGGCTGCGGCAGCGGCCGCAGTGGCAGGAACTGCGCTGGGACCTGGAAGAACTGCGGGTGTCGCTGTTCGCCCAGGAGCTGGGCGCCAAAACCGGCATTTCCGCCAAGAAGCTGGCCCAGCGCGTGACGGCACTGCGCCAGGCCTGATCCGGATCACCCCGTGCCGTTGCCGGCACGGGGTGCCGCACTCACTTGACCCGACGCACCTTGGCGCGGGTGTTGACGCCCTTGACCTGCATGTACCAGACCCCGGCGACGCCGGGGGTCATGGCCACCTCGGCATCGGTCTTGCGTACGCCGGCCAGGCTGGTGTCGTCGGTCTGCTCCCATTCCTGAGCGTTGGCCAGCACGTACTTGCGGCCCTTGCCGAAACCGCGGAACTCGCCGGGCAGCACGCTGGCGATCGGCTCCTTGCTGCCGAAGTCGAAGAAGCCGCGGTTCTTCACGATCACTTCCTGGCGGCCTTCTTCGCGGGCCTGCTCACGGACCTGCTCACGCACGTCGGCCGCGACGGCGGCGACCTTGCCCTGCAGCCAGCTGTTGAGTGCGGCCAACTCGGCCGGCTTGAGCTTGTCCAGCCCGGCGGCCTTGAACTCGGCCGGGCTCATCTGCTGCTGCAGGTCGCCGTCGACCACGCGCTGGGCCAGCGCAGGAGCGGACAGACTCAACAGGACGGCCGCACTGGCCAACAACCGTAGACGGGAAAAGCGCATGGAAGGTCTCCTGGATGTGGCCGCAGTGTAGGGCCAGATGGCGCGGCGTGGGGAGCCCGCCGGCACCGTCAACGCATGCGCCGGCATGGGCGTGGCATGAGCATATGCTGCCGATCGTGGCGGTTTTGATTGTCCATCCGCGACCACGGCGCTAGTCTGGGAACCTCTATCTTGCCTGCACGATGCTGTGAACCGCGCTTCTGTCCCCGGCCTGGATGCCTTGTTGAACCGACCCTCGGCGGCGTCGCTGCCACCTGCGCTGCGCGAGGCGCTGCTGCAGCGCTGGCAGCTGCCCGAGGCCGATCCGCAGATGCACTCCAGCTGGTCGGTGCTGGCCGACACACTGGACGCGCTGGCGCTGTTGTCGGCCGATGAGAGCGCGTTGCTGGCCGCCTTGCTGTTCGACCTGCCGTGGCTGCGCGAAGGCCTGGACGGGTTGTTGCTGGGTGCATTGAAGCCAGCGGTGGTGGGTTTGCTGGAGGGCCAGGATGCGGCCGACCAGGTGTGGGCGCTGCACGCCGGCCGCGATGCCGGGCGCAACAGCGAAGGCCTGCGCCGGTTGCTGCTGTCGATCATCCAGGACCTGCGCGTGGTGCCGATCCTGCTGGCACGGCAATTGGCGCGCATGCGCGGCGCCGATCGCCTGCCCGAAGAACAGCGGCGTGCGCTGGCCCAGCTGACCCGCGACATCCACGCGCCGCTGGCCAACCGGCTGGGCATCTGGCAGTTGAAGTGGGAGCTGGAAGACCTGGCGTTCCGCCACCTGGAACCGGACACCTATCGCCGCATTGCGCGCGAAGTGGACGAGACCCGCTTGGCGCGCGAGCGCTATGTCGAATCGGTCAAGAAGGTGCTGCTGCGCGAACTGCAGGCGCAGGGCATCGCGGCCGAGGTCAGTGGCCGCCCGAAGCACATCTACAGCATCTGGCGGAAGATGCAGAAAAAGAAGCTGGCCTTCGAGCAGCTCTATGACATCCGCGCGGTGCGGGTGATGGTCACCGACGTGGCCGCCTGCTATGCCGCGCTGGGCGTGGTGCATTCGCTGTGGGCGCCGGTGCCGAGCGAGTTCGATGACTACATCGCGCGGCCCAAGGCGAATGACTACCGCTCGCTGCACACCGCGGTGATCGGCCCGGAAGGGCGCACCATCGAGGTGCAGATCCGCAGCCATGACATGCACGCGCAGGCCGAACTCGGCGTCGCCGCGCATTGGCGCTACAAGGAAGGCAGCAAGGGCGCGGAGAAGGCGTTCGATCGCAAGATCACCTGGATGCGGCAGCTGCTGGAGCACTCCCAGGAGGGTCATGGCGGCGAGCTGGCCGGTGCGCTGGATGCCGAACTGACCGAAGACCGTGTCTACGCGCTGAGCCCCAAGGACGAGGTCATGGACCTGCCGCAGGGGGCCACGCCACTGGATTTTGCCTACCACGTGCACACCATGGTCGGGCACCGTTGCCGTGGCGCCAAGGTCAATGGCCGCATCGTGCCGCTGACCTACCGGCTGCGCAGCGGCGACCGGGTCGAAATCCTGACCGCCAAGGAAGCCGACCCGCGCCGCGACTGGCTGCTGGTCTCCAACGGCTTCCTGGCCAGCAACCGGTCGCGCGAGAAGGTGCGCAGCTGGTTCCACAAGCTCGACCGAGCCCGCAACGTGCAGGCCGGGCGCGACCTGCTCGACCGCGAGTTGAAGCGGCTCGGTCTGCAGCACGCCGACCTCAACATCGCAGCGAAGAAGTTCCATGCCGACAGCGTCGATGACCTGTACATCCAGGTTGCGCTCGGCGACACCGGCCCCAACCAGGTCAGCCGTGCCCTGCTGGAGGCCGAGCGCGCCGCCAGCCAGCCGGCCGTTCCGGCACTGCCGCGTCCGACCGCGCGTCGCGACAGCCTGGGCACGTCCAAATTCACCGTGCAGGGCGTGGGCAACCTGCTGGTGCAGCTGGCACGCTGCTGCCAGCCGGTGGCCGGCGAGCCGATCGTGGGCTACCTGACGCGTACCCGTGGGGTGACCGTGCACCGCACCGACTGCGCCGCGCTGGCGCGGCTGGCGGCGGCCAGCCCGCAGCGGATCCTGCCGGTGGAGTGGGGCCAGGCCGGGGGCGGCTATGAAGTGGACGTGGTGGTGGAGGCGGTCGATCGCCGCTGGCTGCTCAAGGACATCACCAACCTGATCGCACAGGAGGATGCCTACGTGCTGGACATCCACAGCGACAACGTGCGCAACAGTGGCCGTGCGCATCTGCGGCTGCGGTTGAAGGTCAGCGACTACGGCCAGCTCTCCACCCTGCTGGGCAAGCTGGACGCATTGCCGGGTGTCAGCGAGGCGCGACGCCTGGGCTAGTGCGTCGCGCGCTCACTCGATTGCAACCCGCAGCCACTATCCTTGCCGCATGAGCCAGGATGCCGACCACCACGACAGAGCGCACGATGCGCTGCAACGCGTCCGCCGCGAGGGACGCTGGTGGTGGTTGCAGGCCCGCCACGCCAAGCGCATCTGGCGCTGGGCGCTGCTGGCCGCCGTGCTGTTGTTCGTGGCCCTGGTGCTGTTGCGCCGGCCATTGGCGAACTGGTTCTGGAACGAGCCGCAGATCGAGCAGCTGCTCGACCGCGGCGACCATGCTTTGGCGGCCGGTCGACTGAGCGCGGCCAACGGCACCGGCGCGCGCGAGTGGTACCAGGCGGCATTGGCATTGGACGGTGACCGCAGCCAGGCCCGCACCGGGCTGGCCCGTACCGGGCAGGCCGCGCTGCAGCAGGCCCGCGATGCACTCGATGCCGGTCAACTGGATGCGGCCCAGGCCGCGTTGGCACTGGCGCGTGAGCTGCAGGTGCCGCAGCGCGACGCCGATGCGGTGGCACAACAATTACGCGAACGCCACAGCGGCGGGGGTGGGCTGGGCGTGCTGCTCGGCCGCGCCGAAGCCGCGTTGCAGGCGCAGCGCCTGGACGGCAGTGAAGACAGTGCCTTGCCCTTGTTCCAGCAGGCGCTGGTGCTGGCACCTAATCACCTGCGCGCCTTGGAGGGGCGCGAGGACGCCTTGTCCGATCTGCTGCAGCAAGCCCGTGATGCGGCAGGCGGTGGCGATGTGGCCCGAGCCGCGGAGCTGGTCCAGCGCGCGCGCGGCTTCGATGCCGGCCATGTCGACCTGCCGGCGACCCAGGCGGCATTGAACCAGGCGTTGGAGCAGCGCCAGCGGGAAGGCGAGCAGGCCCTGCAGCGGCGCCGCTGGGATACTGCGGCGGCCGCGTTCCAGGCGGTGCTGCAGGCGCTGCCCGACGATCCGGCCGCGCGTGCGGGGCTGCAGCGGGTGATCGAGGCGCAGCTGGCCAGTGCCACCCGGCTGGCCGGCGACTTCCGTTTCGAACAGGCCGAGCAGGCCCTGCACAGCGCCCAGGCGTTGGGCGCATCCGAGCGTGCCGTGCAGGGCGTGCGCGCGATGGTAGTGCAGGCGCGGCAGGCCCAGCAGGCGTTGCGTGCGCCAGCGTCGCCGCGCGGCCAGCGTGCGCGCCAGCTGCGTGAACTGCTGGTCCGCATCGACGAGGCCGAGGCGCGCGGTCAGTTCCTGACCCCACCCGGGCGCAGCGCCTATGACGCGCTGCGTGCGGCGCAGGACCTGGCCGCCCAGGATCCCCGAGTGGTCGCCGCGGCCCGCCGCCTGCTACCCGCCAGCCGCCGTTGTTTTGAAGACGGGCTGCGTGAGAACCGGGTACAGGCGGCCGGCGCCTGTCTGGACGCCTGGCAGACCCTGGCCCCGGCGGAATCGGCGCTGACCCCGGCGCGGCAACGGCTCGGCCAGCGCTGGCTGGCCATCGGCAGCGAGCGTCTGGGCCGCGGCGACGTCGCCTTCGCGCAGACGGCGCTGCAGCAGGCCCGTCAGTTGGGTATCGCGGCCACGGCCAGCGAGTACCAGTCGTTGCAGCAGCGGCTGCGCGATATCGATGGTCCCCCCTGAGCGGGGTACGGGGCTCGGCTATAGTAGGCGGTCCATTCGACCCTGGACCCGGCATGACCGTTCTCGTTTCCGGCGCGACCAGCCAGATTGGCCGCTTCCTGCTGCCGCGCCTGGCCCAAGCCGGCACGCCGGTGCAGGCGATCAGCCGTCAACCGCAGCCAGCTCAAGCGGGTGTGCGCTGGCTGACCGGCGATCTGGATGCCGCGCTGCCGGCCCGCGCCGGGAACGCCTGGCAGGCCATCGTCAGTTTCAGTCCGCTGGAGCGCTGGGTCGCCTGGTTGGCACGCCAGCAGGTGGCCCCGGCAGCAAAGATCATCGCCACCAGTTCGATGAGCGTGCTGACCAAGCAGGGCTCGGCGCAGACCGACGAACTGGCCGTGGTCGAGCGCCTGCAACGCGGTGAACATGGCCTGGCTGAACAGGCCGCGCGACTGGGGATGCAGTGGACGATCCTGCGCCCGACGCTGATCTATGGCGCGGGCATCGACCGCAGCCTTACCCCGATCGTGCAGCGCGCGCGACGCCTGAAGGTGTTCCCGATTCCGATGGCGCGCGGCCTGCGCCAGCCGGTGCATGCCGATGACATCGCGCAGGCGGTGATCGCGGCGTTGAACACGGAGGCGGCCGCCGGCCAGGTCCTGGAAATCGGTGGCGGTGAACGCCTGGAGTACCAGCAGATGTTCCGCCGGGTGCATGCCAGCCTCACCGACTGGACGCTGCCGCTGATCGTGCCGGCGCCCGCACTGCGCCTGCTCGCGGCCGTGGTGCCGGCCGCGCGTGGGCCGGTCTCGCGGCTGGAGCAGGATCTGATCGCCTACAACGCGCCGCTGCAGACGCTGCTGGGGATACAGCCACGGCCGTTCCAGCCGGCGCCGTCGGCGTGGCAGCCGATGACGCCGGCGCAGGCGCGCGAACGCATCGCCGGGAACCCGCCCTGATGCATGGCCGGCCCTGCTACGATGCCCGCGCCCTACCGCACGTGAGTTCCTGTTGATGTCCAGTGCCCGTTCCGAGCAGGCTGCGGCGCCCCGCGTCGGCGTCGCGTTGTGTACCTACAACGGCGAGGACTACCTGCAGGCGCAGCTGGACAGCCTGCTGGCGCAGACGGTGGCGGTGGATGAAGTGGTGGTCGGCGATGACGGGTCCAGCGATTCGACCCTGGCCATTCTTGCCACGTTTGCGACCCGCGCCGAGGCGCTCGGTCTCCGCGTCGAGGTGGTGCAGCATCCACGCAATCTCGGCTATGTGCAGAATTTTTCCGACGTGCTGCAGCGCTGCCGCGCCGAGGTGCTGTTCCTGTGCGACCAGGACGATGTCTGGTATCCGGATCGCGTGGAGACCTATCTCGAGCGGTTCGACGCCGACCCGACACTGATGCTGTTGCACAGCGACGCACGGCTGGTGGATGCACACGGTGCGCCGATCGGGACCGGCCTGCTGGACGTGCTGTGCGTGCATCCGGCCGAGGTGGCGCTGGAACGCTCCGGGCTGGCGCTGGATGCGATCCTGCTGCGCAACTTCATCACCGGCGCCACCTGTGCGTTGCGCCGTTCGCTGCTGGAACAGGGGTTGCCGATCGCCCCGCGCTGGAGCCACGACGAATGGCTGGCGGTGATCGCCTCGCTGCAGGGCGGGCTGGACATGCTGCCCCAGCCCACCATCGACTACCGCCAGCATGGCGGCAACCAGATCGGCGCGACGCGGCGTTCCTTCCTGGTGCGGGTGCGTGGACTGGATCTGCTCGATGCGCAGAGTCGCCAGCGCACTGCTGAGCGGCTGCAGGCATTGCAGGCGTTGCTGCATGAGCGCGGTGTGCAGATTGCACCCGCACCGCTCCAGGGCCTGCCAGCAGTGGCATGGCGCATGGCCTGGTCGCGCCTGCGGATGTACCGTCGCGCGGACGTTCGATGGGCCTGGATCGCCCATGATGCGCCGCGGCTGGTGGCACGCATTGCCAATGCCTGCCTTGCGGGCGGTGGCTGGCGTGGGCTGCGTGCCGCCTGCCGCGGCGCCTGGGCGGGCTGGCGTGGACGCGGTTTGATCTGATTGAACTGGGGTGAAACGCGGGAGCGGCGGCCGCCTGCTGCTGCGGTGGCTGCGTTAGACTCGCCAGAATTTACTTTCCAGCATTCCCGTGCCCCGACGCTACGATTCCGACGACATCGACGATTTCGACGACGACACCCAAAGCCGCTGGCCGCTGTGGCGGCGTCGGCTGATCACCTGGGGCATGGCCGCGTTCGCGCTGTCGCTGGGCTTCCTGATCCCGTATACGGTGTACCTGAACAGCCAGGTGACGCAGCGCTTCGGCGAACTGCGCTGGCAGATTCCCACCCGTGTCTACGCGCGGCCGCTGGCACTGGCGCCCGGCGTGGCGATGGACGCACAGACGCTGAAGACAGAACTGGCCGCGGCGGCCTATCGCGATGATGGCGTGGGCAAGTCCGCCGCGACATACAGCCAGGAGGGCGGGCGCTTCCTCATCGCCAGCCGTGGCTACAGCGACGTGGATGGCCGGGTCGCCCCGCGCCGGGTCGAACTGAGTTTGTCTGGCGGGCAGGTCGCCTCGCTGCGCGACGCCGACAGCCGCAAGGCGTTGAAGGCCGCGCGGCTGGATCCGGCACGCATCGCCACCCTGTACGGGCAGAAGCAGGAAGAACGCCGGCTGGTCCGCATCGAAGAAACCCCCGAGCTGCTGGTCACCGGTCTGCAGGCGGTGGAGGACAAGGACTTCAATCGCCACCACGGTATCGATCTGAGCGGCATCGCCCGCGCGATCTGGGTCACCGTGCGCTCCGGCGGCCAGAGCCGCCAGGGCGCCTCGACCCTGACCCAGCAGCTGGCGCGCAGCGGCCTGCTGGGGATCGGCAAGGAACAGACCGTCACCCGCAAGTTCAACGAAGTGCTGTACGCGCTGATCATGGAAGCGCGCTACGACAAGCGCACCATCCTGGAGGCCTACCTCAACCAGGTGTACCTGGGCCAGCGCGGCAGCCAGGCCATCCACGGCATGTCCTCGGGTGCTGAATTCTGGTTCGGCCGCGATCTGTCCTCGCTCAACACCGAGCACGTCGCGCTGCTGATCGGCCTGGTCAAAGGGCCGTCCTACTACGACCCGCGACGCAACCCGGAGCGCGCGCTGGACCGGCGCAACTTCGTGCTCGGCAAGCTGCACGAAAGCCAGTTGATCGACGATGCCGAGTACCAGCGGGCACTCAAGGCACCGCTGGGCGTGCCGAAGACCCCGGGCCTGATCGCAGCCAACCGCTTCCCGGCCTACGTGGACCTGGTGCGTCGCCAGCTGGGCCATGACTACCCCGAGTCGGTGCTGCAGGGCGCCGGGCTGAGCGTGATGACCGGCATGGCCCCGTCGGCGCAGGCCTACGCGGAAGGTGCGGTCACCAAGACCATCAAATCGCTGGAAAGCAAGCGTCGTCCCGAGCTGCAGGCCGGGCTGGTGCTCACCGACGTGCACAACGGCGATGTGCTGGCCGTGGTCGGCAGCCGCGACGTGGCCGACCCGGGCTTCAACCGCGCCATCGAGGCGCAGCGGCCGGTCGGCTCGCTGCTCAAGCCGTTCGTGTACCTGCTGGCGTTGGCGCAGCCGGACCGCTACTCGCTGGCCAGCTGGGTCGACGATTCGCCGGTGACGGTGCAGTTGGCGCGTGGCCGCAACTGGTCACCGGGCAATGCCGACAACCGCAGCCATGGCACGGTGCGGCTGATCGATGCGCTGGCCCATTCCTACAACCAGGCCACGGTACGCGTGGGCATGGACGTAAAGCCCGAGCGGGTTACCCAGCTGATCCACGTGCTGGCCGGAATCAAGGCCGAGCCGAATCCGGCGGTGATCCTGGGGTCGACCGACCAGAGCCCGTATGCGATGGCGCAGCTGTACCAGTTCCTCGCCTCCGGGGGTGAAATCCAGCCGCTGCATGCCGTGCGTGGCGTGCTGGACCCGCAGGGCAAGCTGATGAAGCGCTACGACAAGACCCCGGCGCCGGCCCAGGAGGGCGACTCGATCGCCGCCAACCTGATCAGCATCGGCCTGCAGCAGGTGGTCGCCAGTGGTACCGCGCAGCGGCTCAACGCTGACGGCTTGGGTCGCCTGCAGCCGGCCGGCAAGACCGGCACCACCAACGATGGCCGCGACAGCTGGTATGCCGGTTACACCGGTGACCACCTGGCTGTGATCTGGATGGGCAACGACCAGAACGAACAGGCCGGCCTGTACGGCGCCACCGGTTCGATGCGGGTCTGGTCGGGTATTTTCCAGCGCTTGCCCAGTGCGCCGTTGAAGGTCAGCAGCAAGGGCCTGGACTGGCAGTACGTGGAGGCCAGCGGCACCGGTACCACCGATGAAACCTGCCCGGGCGCGCGCCGCTTCCCGTTCGTGGTCGGCTACGCGCCCGCCTACGTGCCGTGCGCGGCCCCGACCGCGCTGCCGGAAGGCGAGGGTGGCCAGGCCGATGGCGAAGGCGGCGGCTGGCGCAGCTGGTTCGGCCTGGACAAGAAGCCCGAGCCGGCCGCAGAAGCCGCGCCGGCGGCGGCAACCCCTTCTCCTGCACGATGATTCCGGAATGAGGCCGGCCCGCATGACTCCCCGAACCCTGATCCGTACCGCATCGCTGCTTTCGCTCAGCCTGGCACTGGCGGCGTGTGTCACCTCGGCGCCACCGGTGAAAGCACCGGTGGATACCACCACGCCGGCCCAGCGCATGGCGGCGGTGAACACCGCTGCTGGCATCGATGACAAGGAAGTGGCGGTACAGCCGCTGCGTGATGCCGAAATCGAAGACCTGCGCATGACCGCCCAGGCCACGCGCCAGGCCAATGACCTGGCTGCCGCGGCGGAAGCGTTGAACCAGGCGCTGCTGATCTCCGAAGGCGATCCGTCGATCCTGCAGGAACGTGCTGAAATCGCCCTGCTGCAGGGCGACTGGGCACGCGCCGAAACATTGTCGCGCAAGGCGGTGGAGCTGGGCTCCAAGACCGGCCCGCTGTGCCGTCGCCATTGGGCCACCATCGAGCAGGCCCGCCTGGCGCGCGGCGAGAAGGAAAACGCGGTATCGGCGCATGCACAGCTGGAAGGCTGCACCGTGCCGGGAATCAAGCGGTATTGACGTAGTGCCGGCCGCTGGCCGGCGCTACAGGCACCTTCATGTCCCAACTCGCCCATGCCAGCCGCGACGCCCTCAGCGAGGGCGGTGCGCTCGCCAGCCAACTCGATGCGTTCGTACCGCGTCCGGCGCAGCTGCGCCTGACCGCGGCGATCGCCGAAGCCTTCGATCAGCGCGACGTGCTGCTGGCCGAGGCCGGCACCGGCACCGGCAAGACCTATGCCTACCTGGTGCCGGCACTGCTGTCGGGGCTGAAGACCATCATCTCCACCGGTACCCGCGCGCTGCAGGATCAGCTGTACCACCGCGATCTGCCGCGGGTACGCGCTGCGCTCGGCGTCGGCCACAGCAGCGCGTTGCTGAAGGGACGCGCCAACTATCTATGCCGCTACCGGCTGCAGCAGGCCCGCGGCGAACCACGGCTCCATGCAGGAGTGCCCACCTCGCCCGAACAGGTTGCCCAGTTCCAGCGCATCCTGGCCTGGTCGGGGCGCACGAAGTTCGGCGACATGGCCGAACTGGACGCGCTGCCCGAGGATTCGCCGCTGTACCCGATGGTGACCTCCACCGTCGACAACTGCCTGGGCAGCGAATGCCCGTTCTGGGATGACTGCTTCGTGGTGCAGGCGCGGCAACGCGCCCAGGCGGCCGACGTGGTGGTGGTCAACCACCATCTGCTGCTCGCCGACCTGGCGCTGAAGCAGGAAGGCTTCGGTGAAATCCTGCCCGGCGCGCAGGCCTTCGTCATCGACGAAGCGCACCAGCTGCCGGAACTGGCCGCGAACTTCTTCGGCGAGAGCTTCGGCATGCGCCCGTGGCAGGAGCTGGCCCGCGACTGCCTGGCCGAAAGCCGCAGCGTGGCCGGCGCGCAGGCCACGCTGCAGGCATCGGCGGCGACGCTGGAAGAGGTGCTGCGTGATCTGCGCACGGCGATGGACGGGCTGCCACCGCGCGGCACCCAGTGGCGTGCGCTGGCGGTACCGCAGGTGCGCGACGGATTCGACGCGGCGATGAGCGCGCTGGTGCTGCTGCGCGATGCGCTGGGTGGCGTGCGTGAGGCCTCGCCGGGACTGGATGCCTGCCACGCGCGCGCACTGGAAGCAGTCTCGCGGCTGTCGCGCTGGCTCGGCGAAGACGCGCCGATGCTGGATTTCGACGTGGACCCGGAACAGGCCCCGGCGCCGGCCGAAGTGCTCTGGTATGAACTGACCCCGCGCGGTTTCCGCTGCCAGCGCACCCCGATGGACGTGTCCGGGCCGTTGCGCGAGCATCGGGAGCGCTCGATGGCGGCCTGGGTGTTCACTTCGGCGACGCTGACCGTGGACGGCGGCTTTGAACACATCGCGCAGCGGCTGGGGCTGGATGATCCGGTCAGCCTGCTGCAGCCCAGCCCGTTCGACTGGAGCCGCCAAGCCCTGTGCTACCTGCCCACCGATCTGCCGGACCCGGCCGCGCGTGGTTTCGGCACCGCGCTGATCCGTGCGTTGACCCCGGTGCTGCAGGCCTCGGCCGGGCGCGCGTTCCTGCTGTTCGCCTCGCACCGCGCGCTGCGTGAGGCGGCCGAAGCCCTGCGCGATGCGCCGTGGCCGCTGTTCGTACAGGGCGAAGCGCCGCGCGCGACATTGCTGCAACGCTTCCGCGAGTCGGGCAACGGCGTGCTGCTCGGTTCGGCCAGCTTCCGCGAAGGCGTGGACGTGGTCGGCGATGCGCTCAGCGTGGTGGTGATCGACAAGCTGCCCTTCGCCGCGCCCGATGACCCGGTGTTCGAGGCGCGCCTGGATGCGATCCGGCGTGACGGCGGCAATCCCTTCCGCGATGAGCAGCTGCCGCAGGCGGTGATCGCGCTCAAGCAGGGGGTGGGCCGGTTGATCCGCAGCGAGACCGATCGCGGCGTGCTGGTGCTGTGCGACCCGCGCCTGCTCAGCCGTGGCTACGGGCGGATTTTCCTGGATTCGCTGCCGCCGTTCCGGCGCACCCGCTCGCTGGAGGATGTGCGTGCCTTCTTTGCGCCACAATGGCCTGTGGCTGGTGGTGCCGCCCCGGCCGCTGCCGAGGTGTCGCCCCCGGCACCGGCACCGCCTGCACCGCCTGTCGCTCCCGATGACTTCCCCACTTCCCTGTTCTGACCGCCATGAAACTGCTCGCCTTTGAAACCGCCACCGAAGCCTGCTCCGTCGCCCTGTACGTGGATGGGCAGGTGCATGAGCGTTTCGAGATCGCCCCGCGTCGGCATGCTGAGTTGAGCCTGCCGTGGGCCGAGGCGCTGCTGGCCGAGGCCGGGTTGGCCCGTTCGCAGCTCGATGCCATTGCGCTGGGCCGGGGGCCGGGCGCGTTCACCGGCGTGCGCCTGGCCATCGCCATTGCGCAGGGCATCGCGCTGGCCTTGGACCGCCCGCTGATTCCGGTGTCCACGCTGCAGGTCCTGGCGCTGCGTGCGCCGGCCCATGCCGATCACGTGCTGAGCAGCATCGATGCGCGGATGGGGGAGGTCTACGTCGCCCGCCAGGTGCGGGTGGACGGGCACTGGCAACTGCAGGGCGAGGAAACGGTCTGTGCGCCCGACGCGGTGGTGCTGCCTGAAGGCACGCGCTGGTTCGGCGTGGGCACCGGCTTCGGCGCTGCCGACGGGGCGCTGGCCACGCGGCTGGCCGCCCAGCTGGAGGGCGTGGACGCACTGGCGCTGCCGCGCGCGTCGGACCTGTTGACGCTGGCGGTGCCGGCATTCGAGCGCGGCGACGTGATGGCCCCGGAGCGGGTGGAGCCGGCCTATCTGCGCAACAACGTGGCCTTGACCCTGGTGGAACAGCAGGCGGCGCGGGCGGCCAAGCTGGCGTCCTAGGAAGGCCTCAGCCACGCGTGGCGTGGCTCTACCCGGGTGAACGCCTGGCGTTGGCCGACATCGCCAAGGTAGAGCCACGCCATGCGTGGCTGCGCCTTGAGCGCGATGCGCAACCGCATCAGCGATCGTCGCGCAACTCACCGCCGGGCAGGAATGCCCAGGTGCGGGTGACCTGCAGGATCTCCACACCATCATCGGTCTTGGGCAGCGGCGGGAACGGTTGCGCCAGGCGCACCACCCGCAACGCGGCTTCATCCAGCAACGGGGTGCCGCTGCTGCGCAGGATGCGGGCGCTTTCCACGCTGCCGTCGCGACGCACGCCGACCGTGATCACCACCTGGCCGCCCAGCCGGCGCTGACGGGCTTCGTCGGGATAGTTGAGGTTGCCAACCCGCTCGGCACGGTCCACCCATGCGCGCAGGTAGTTGGCGTAGGCGTACTCGCGGGTGCTGGCCGAGACGAACTTGCGGTTCGGGCGCTTGGCGTACTGCGCCGAGCGCAGGTGCACTTCGGCGGCCAGCCGCGCCATCTCGGCATCGCGCTGCTCGCGCGCGTTCATCGGCGCGTCCGGCTGCGGGTGGTCGGGCAGGGGCTGCGCTTGTGCGCTGGCCACCTGCTCGGTGCTGTTGCGGCTGGCCACCACACGCGCCTGCGGCGGCGGTGGGCGGGCCGCATCCTGGCGCTGCTGCGGCACCGGCGACAGCCCGGCCTGCGGCTGCGGCACGATGCCGGCCTGGTTGTCGCGCGGGCGTTGCGCCTTGTCGTGCTCACCACCGCCCTGCTGGTTGGCCTGGGCCAGGAAGTCGGCCTGTTTGGCGGTCAGCGGGGTCTGGGTCTGGCTGAAGATCACATCCAGGGTCGGGACCAGCGCGGCCTTGTCGCTGACCGCAAAGCCCACGCCCAGGATCAGCAGCGCATGCACCAGCAGCGACAGCGCCAGGGTTGCGCCCAGGCGCTGCGACTCGCGCCCCTGCAAGGGCAGCAGCGGCTCGACCGTCGCACTCATTGCGGCAGACCGGCCTCGATCGCGTCGAACAGGGTGCCGGCGATGTTCAGGCCGTACTGCGCATCCAGCTCGCGCACGCAGGTGGGGCTGGTCACGTTGACCTCGGTGAGGTAATCGCCGATCACGTCCAGGCCGACGAAACGCATGCCGCGGCGCTTCATTTCCGGCCCGACCTGGGCGGCGATCCAGCGGTCGCGCTCGCTCAGCGGGCGGCCTTCGCCGCGACCACCGGCGGCCAGGTTGCCGCGGAACTCATCGCCCTGCGGAATCCGCGCCAGGCAGTAGTCCACCGGTTCGCCATCGACCAGCAGGATGCGCTTGTCGCCGGCGGTGATGTCCGGGATGAACTTCTGCGCCAGGGCCAGCGTGCGCTCGCCGTTGGTCAGGGTTTCCAGGATCACATTCAGGTTCGGGTCGCCGGTGCCGCTGCGGAAGATCGAGCGTCCGCCCATGCCATCCAGCGGCTTGAGCACGGCCTGGCCGTGTTCGAGCACGAAGGCCTTCAGGTCGGCGTTGCGGCGGCTGACCAGGGTTGGCGGGCAGCACTGCGGGAACAGCAGCGCGGCCAGCTTCTCATTGAAATCGCGCAGCCCCTGCGGGTCGTTGACCACCAGGGCGCCGGCCTGCTGGGCCACGCTGAGCACATGGGTGTCGTAGATGAATTCGGCATCCACCGGCGGGTCCTTGCGCATCAGCACCACCTGGCCGGGGCCGAACACGGTCTGGCTGAATTCGCCCAGGGTGAACCAGCTGTCCTTGTCTTCGCGCACCTGCAGCGGCGCGGTGCGGGCCACCGCCTGGCCGTCGCGCAGGGCCAGCCCACCGGGGCTGACGTAGTGCAGGGCGTGGCCGCGGCGCTGGGCTTCCAGCAGCATCGCGAAGGTGGTGTCCTTGGCAATCTTGATGTGGGCGATGGGGTCCATCACCACGATGACATTCAACGGCATGGTCGCAACCTGGCGGGCAGGCCGACGATGGTAGCGGCAATGGCCGTCCGTTGCCTGCCGGGGGCGGCGCAACGCAGTGTCCGGCCGGCGCCGGGAGGGGGGCGGTTTGCGCAAAACTCGCCGATCCGGCCGCAGCGGACCCGGCTGCGGCTTGGCTGGCGCGGCCGTGCTTGAAGCGCGCGCCGGTATTGGGATATAGATACGCTTTCGCAGCGGCGCCGGACCAAAGCAGAAGCGTCGCGCGCTCGGGGAAAGGTAATGACTGAAAACATGGCTGCGGGTGGGGAACTCGCAGGGCTCAGAGTCATGGTCATCGACGATTCGAAGACCATTCGCAGGACCGCCGAAACACTGCTCAAGCGCGAAGGCTGCGAGGTGGTGACCGCGACCGATGGTTTCGAGGCGTTGGCCAAGATTGCCGACCAACAGCCGCAGATCATCTTCGTGGACATCATGATGCCGCGTCTGGATGGGTACCAGACGTGCGCGCTGATCAAGGGCAACCAGCTCTTCAAGTCCACGCCGGTGATCATGCTGTCCTCCAAGGACGGCCTGTTCGACAAGGCGCGCGGGCGCATCGTCGGCTCGGAGCAGTACCTGACCAAGCCTTTCACGCGTGAAGAACTGCTGGGTGCCATCCGCACATACGTCAACGCCTGACCAGGGGGAAAGGCACAATGGCTCGAATCGTTCTGATCGAGGATTCACCGACCGACCGTGCGGTGTTCACGCAGTGGTTGACCAAGGCCGGGCACGAGGTTCTGGAAGCAGACAACGCCGAGGACGGGCTGCAGCTGGTGCGCGAGCAATCACCGCAGCTGGTCCTGATGGACGTGGTGCTGCCGGGCATGAGTGGCTTCCAGGCCACCCGTGCAATGGCGCGTGACGCGGCGATCAAGCACATCCCGGTGGTCATCGTCAGCACCAAGGCGATGGAAACCGACAAGGCATGGGGGCTGCGCCAGGGGGCGGCAGACTACATCGTCAAGCCACCGCGCGAGGAGGAACTGATCGCGCGGATCAACCAACTGGTGGTCTGATGCGTTCTCCTTTCGACATCCTCGAGGCCTACGAACGGCGCAGCCTGGCGCATGCCGTGCAGCTGCCGGAACGTCAGTTCGCGCAGGATCTGTGGCGTGGCGTGGGTTACCGCGTCGGCAAGCGCCACCTGGTCTCGGATTTCCGCGAAGTGGTGGAAATCGTGCCGATGCCGCCGATCACCCCGGTGCCCGGCGCGCAGCCGTGGCTGCTGGGCGTGGGCAACCTGCGTGGCAACCTGTTCCCGGTGGTGGACCTGAAGTACTTCATGGAAGGCGAGCGCACCGTGCAGCAGGAGGGCCAGCGCGTGCTGATCATGCGCCAGGCCGGCGGCGACGTGGCGCTGACCATCGATGAACTGTTCGGCCAGCGCAGCTTCGAGCAGGACCAGGACATCGTCGCCGGCGACCTGGCCAGCGGGCGCTACGGCCACTTCGTCGACCGTGCTTTCCACGGCGACGGCCACGACTGGGGCGTGTTCTCACTGTCGTTGCTGTCACGTACCCCCGAATTCAGGCAGGCCGCGGCCTGATCGCTGCTGCCTGTCTCACCGTATTGAAGATCGAGGTTGAGCGATGAGTACTGCTTCGGATACCGCCAAGGCCGGCAAGCTCGGGTCGGTGGGAACCAATTTCTGGCTGGGCCTGCTGGCCCTGTCGATGATCGTGTTCGGCGTCAACACCGGCGTGGCCACCTGGCAGGGCAGTCGCCTGGCCGGCGCCAGCACCGGTGCGGCCGATCTGCAGGTGCTGTCACAGCAGCTGGCCAACCAGGGCCGTGAAGCGGTCTCGGGCAACGCCCAGGCGTTCACCGCGTTCAAGGACACCAAGACCCGCATCGAAGCCACCGTGAGCAGCCTGCAGGGCCGCTACGGCAAGGAAGCGAACGTGTCCGGCCCGCTCGACCAGCTCAGCCAGACCTGGGAACCGCTCGGCAAGAGCGCCGCCCAGCTGGTGGCCAGCGAACCGGCCGTACTGGCCCTGGCCGGCAACGCCAACAACTTCGTCAACGGCGTGCCGGCACTGCAGGCACAGCTCAACGAAGTGGTGCGCGCGATGTCCGCCGGTGGCGCGCCTGCCTCGCAGGTGTACAACGCACTGCAGCAGGTGGTGGTGGTGGGCTCGATGGCCCGCCGCGTGACTGAAATGCGCGCGGGCGGTGCCAATGCCGCCGCCGCCGGTGATGCACTGGCGCGCGATTCGGTGGTGTTCTCCCAGGTGCTCGATGCGTTGCGCAACGGCAACGAAGAACTGGGCATCACCCCGGTCCGCAACGCCGGGGCACTGGCCGCGCTGGAGCAGTCGCAGAAGCAGTGGGAGACCATGAAGAAGGACGCCGACGCGATCCTGGCCAGTTCGCGCCAGCTGTTCTCGGCACAGTCCTCGGCTGCGGCGCTGACCGCCGGCTCGAACAAGATGCTGGACGACAGCAAGAAGCTGTTCGAAGCGTTCTCCTCGTTCGGCTCGGTGCGCGACACCCGCCTGTTCCCGAACTTCTGGCTGGGCGTGATTTCCGGCGCGCTGTCGCTGGTGGCCATCATCGGCTTCGTCAGCAGCACCGTGCGCAGCCGGTCGCGTGAACAGGATCTGCGCTACCAGACCCAGGTGGAATTCAACTCCCGCAACCAGCAGGCGATCATGCGGCTGCTGGATGAAATCAGTTCGCTGGGTGAAGGCGACCTGACGGTGAAGGCTTCGGTGACCGAAGACATGACCGGCGCGATCGCCGACGCCATCAACTACGCCGTGGACGAGCTGCGCCACCTGGTGACCACCATCAACGACACCTCGGCCAAGGTCGCGCTGTCCACCCAGGAAACCCAGGCGACGGCCATGCAGCTGGCCGAAGCGGCCGGCCACCAGGCCAACCAGATCACCTCGGCCTCGGACCGCATCGGCGAAATCGCCTCGAGCATCGAGCAGGTCTCGCGCAACTCGGCCGAATCGGCCGACGTGGCACAGCGCTCGGTGGTGATCGCCGCCGAAGGTGCCGGCGTGGTCCGCGAGACCATCCAGGGCATGGACCAGATCCGCGACCAGATCCAGGAAACCTCCAAGCGCATCAAGCGGCTGGGTGAGTCCTCGCAGGAAATCGGCTCGATCGTGGAACTGATCAATGACATTTCCGAGCAGACCAACATCCTGGCGCTGAATGCGGCGGTGCAGGCGGCCTCGGCCGGTGAAGCCGGTCGCGGTTTCGCCGTGGTGGCCGATGAAGTGCAGCGCCTGGCAGAACGTACGTCCGGTGCAACCCGACGGATCGAAGGCCTGGTCCAGGCCATTCAGGCCGATACCAACGAAGCGGTCAGCTCGATGGAGCAGACCACCGCCGAAGTGGTGTCCGGTGCACGCCTAGCCGAAGACGCCGGTACCGCACTGACCGAGATCGAGCGCGTCTCCAACGCACTCAACAACCTCATCAAGAACATCTCGATCGCCGCCCAGCAGCAGTCCTCGGCCGCCTCGGACATCACCCGCACCATGGGCGTGATCCGGCAGATTACCGGCCAGACCTCGCAGGGCGCGGGACAGACCGCCGAGTCGATCGGTCATTTGGCACAGCTGGCGGCCGACCTGCGCCGCTCGGTTGCCGACTTCAAGCTGCCGGCGTGAGCCGCGGGCAGGGCGGAGAGGGAAGGAATCAGCAGATGATGCATCGCGAGAAATCACAGCACGACATGCGCGCCCACCTGCCGGGAGTCCCGGCATGAGCACGCTGCGCGATGCCATGAGCCACGCCGCCCTGGGCTGGGTCAAGCCGGAGCTGGACGAGACCCTGCGCCAGGTGCGCAACGAGGTCGAGTACTACGTGGAAGACCCGGCCGACGGCGGCCGCATGCGCTTCTGCGCCGGCTACCTGCACCAGGTGCAGGGCACCCTGCGCATGGTCGAGCTGTATGCGCCGGCGATGGTCGCCGAGGAAATGGAGCAGCTGGCCAACGCCATCGGCGCCGGTGAAGTGCCCGACCGCGACGAAGCGTGCGCCACTCTGATGCGCGGCAGCGTGCTGCTGCCCGACTACCTGGAGCGCCTGCAGAACGGTCACCGCGATATCCCGATCGTGCTGCTGCCGCTGCTCAACGACATCCGTTCGGCACGCGCCGCACCGGGCATCAATGAAAGCGTGCTGTTCGCCTTCGCCCCGGACAGCGTCAGCGCCACCGAGGCCGAGCTCGACCATGCGCGCGGCAGCCTCAGTGGCCGCAACCGCGAACTGCTCGACACGGTCGGCAACGCGGTCAAGGAAGAACTGCTGCGCATCAAGGATGCGCTCGACCTGCACCTGCGCACCGGCGGTGAGTCGACCCAGCTGCAGACCCAGGTCAACGAACTGGGTGCGGTGGCCGATACCCTGGGCATGATGGGCCTGGGCGTGGCTCGCGGCGTGGTCGTGCAGCAGCGCGATGCGCTGCGCAGCGTGGTCAACGGCGAACAGCTGATCGACGAAAGCCTGCTGTTGGATATCGCCGGGGCACTGCTGTACGTGGATGCCTCGCTGGACGACCAGGTCGCCCATCTGGGCGCCGGTGGCAGTGGCGAAGACGACCCCAGCGCGATGGAAAACCGCCGCACCGTGGAAGTGCTGGCGCATGAAGCCATCGCCAACTTCGCCGCCGCGCGCGAGCACTTCGTCGCCTTCATCGAAACCAACTGGAACCACCAGCAGCTGCAGGAAGTGCCGCGGCTGCTCGGCGAGGTCGCCGGCGCGTTGCGCATGCTCGACCTGGCCACCCCGGCGGACTATCTGCAAGGTGTGCGCCAGTACATCGCGGTCGAGCTGATCGGCCGCCAGCGCGTGCCCAGTGGCCGCCAGCTGGACACCCTGGCCGATGCCATGGCCAGCCTGGAGTACTACCTCGAAGCGCTGCGCGAGCGCCGCCCGGGTCGCGAGGAAATCCTCGACATCACCCGCAGCAGCCTGGAAACCCTGCGCTACTGGCCATTGCCCGACGAACATGCGGCGCAGGCCGATGTCAGTGCCGAAGCGCTGCCGGTGGCACCGGAACCGATCGAGCTGGCCCCGTGGGAAGCGCCGGCGGCCGAGCCGGTGCACACCGCCGTGACCCCGAGCGCACCGCCTCCGGGCAGCGTGCCGCCGTCGTTGCCGGATTTCACCTTCGAGCCGTTGCCGTCGTCCATGGCCGTCGACGCACCGGCCGCAGCACCGCCTGCGCTGGTGTTCGATGCTTCCACCGCCGCGGTTTCCGCCGACGCGCCGCAGTGGACCCTGTCCACCGCCGCCGAACGTGATGACGCGCTGCCGAGCTTCGCCCACTTCGATCCGGTGATCGCCGAGGACAGCGCCGCCAACCGGTGGGAGGTGCAGCTGCCGGTGGCGATGGATATCGCATCGGCGGACGCCGATGCCTTGGAGACGTCTGATGCGGAGCCGCCGGTTGAGGCCACTTCCGCGTTCGATGGCCCGCTGCTGACCGGCGGTGGCTTCGACCCCGTCGCCGCCGAACATGACGCGCTGGACATCAGCGACGAGCCGATCGAATTCAGCTTCGACGATACCCTGCACAACGCCGATGACGTGTTGTCGCTGAGCATCGAAGATGCCCCGGAGTCGGCACCTGATGCGGCCGAACCGGCGCTGGACGTGCAGAGCCTGCCGACGTTCCTGCAGGAGCAGGTCAGCGATGCCGCGGCGCAGACCGATCCGCCGGTTGAGACCGTTGAAGCCGTTGAAGCCGTTGAAGCATCGGTGTCGTTCGAGGACATCGAAGAGATCGTCGCCACTGACGTGGCCGAGCCGATCGATGCGCCCGACGCTGAGACGGCACCTGTGGCTGCCGCTTTGGCCGGCGCCGGTGGCGTGCACGCCGCGGTGATCAGCAAGATCGAACTGGATGATGAATCGGCGCGCTTCCTGGCCGAGCTCGACGTCGCGGCCGCGCAGTTCAGCACGACGCCGAACGCAGCGCCCGCCGTTGCCGATCCGGCCCCCGTCGTTGCCGATGCCGACAGCATCGCGGCCGGCTTCGAAGACGATGGCGAGAACATCGACCAGGACATTCGCGAAGTCTTCATCGAAGAGTTCGACGAGGAACTGGTCAACCTCGGCAACCTGTTGCCGGTCTGGCGCGCCGCGCCGGACAACCTGGACCGCCTGCGTCCGATCCGGCGCGTGTTCCACACCCTCAAGGGCAGTGGCCGGCTGGTGGGCGCACGTACCCTGGGCGAGTTCAGCTGGAAGATCGAGGGCATGCTCAACCGCGTGCTCGATGGCACCCGTCCGGCCACGCCGGCCGTGGTGGCCATGGTCAGCCAGGCCTACGACGTGCTGCCGCAGCTCAATGCGGCACTGCGCGATGGCGGCCGGGTCACCGCCGACCTGCAGGCCATGCAGGCCATCGCCGATCGCGTTGCCGCCGGTGAGGAAACCTTCCACGTGCCGCTGCAGCGCGCTGCGCCGGCCGTGATCGAAGCGCCCGCCGCGCTCGAGACGATCGAACCGGTGGCCGAACCGGCCCCGCAGGCAGTCGAGATTGCCGGTACCCCGGCCAACATCGACGAAGTGCTGCGCGAGATCCTGGAGGCCGAAGTAGATACCCACCAGGCCACGCTGCAGGCCTGGTTGCGTGAGGCCAGCGTGGCCCCGCTGCCGGTCACCGACGGCCTGCTGCGCGCGGTGCACACCATGAACGGTGCGTTCGCGATGACCGACGTGCCGGAAATCACCGCCGTCACCGGCGGCGCGGAAAGCTTCATCAAGCGTTCGCTGGCCGCCGATGCCATGCCGGATGCCGAGGGCGTGGAGGCGCTGTCGGCCACGGCTGCGGCGATCAGCGCGACCATGCTCGCGCTGCAGGCGCCGTCGCCTTTGATTCCGGCCCACGCCGAACTGGCGGCACGCCTGCAGGCCCTGGCGGACACCCTGCCGGAAGCCCGTTGGCCGGCGCTGGCGATGGACGACGAGCTGGCGCTGGATGCCGACGACGTTGAGCTGCTCGACGCCGTGCAGGAGGCGCCCGCGCCATCGCTGGATGCGGCTGCCGACGATGGTCTGCTTGTGCAGGACGTCAATGCGGATGCGGATGCCGATGCCGATGCAGAGCTGACGGCGCAGACCGACGAAAGCGGCTACGCCGTGCTCGATGAGCGCGCCGATGGCGAACTGCAGCAGGCCGTGGTCGACGCCGATGCCTTGTCGATCGTCGAACCCGCGCAGGACCTTCTGTCGACCCCGATCGACCCGGTGGACGAGGCGGCGCTGTCGGTCACCGAACTCACTGGCGGCGCTGACCTGTCGGCCTACTTCAACGAAGGCCTGGTCGGCATCGATACGCCGGCAGCAGACCGTGTGGTGCAGGACGCGGACGTCACCGACGTCACCGATGAGGTGGCCGAAGGGGGCCTGGAAGCCATCGAACTGACCGGTGCTGAAGACCTGTCGCGCTACTTCGGCGACGCCTTCGTGGCGCCGGTCGAAGCCGAAACGGCTGCCACGGACGAAACGCCTGATGACATCCTGGACGCCGACGCCGACGCCGACGCCGACGCCGACGCCGAAGACGAAGACGACGCCGAAGACGAACGCAGCCAGGACGAACGCGATGCACTGGACGAGGCACTGCCGCCGGTGCCCGCGTTCGGCGAACTGGTCGACGCGCAGCAGGCACTCGACGACGGGCTGACCGTGGTCGATGCACCGGACGCACCGCTGGACGGTGGTGTGATCGGGTTGGCCGCCAATGACGATGCACAGGTCGAGGCCGACGCGTTCGCCGAGGCCGATGCAGAGGAAAGCTCGGACACCCCCGCACCGGCCCCGTTCTTCGAACTGGAAGATGCACCGGTCGTCGCGGCCACATTGGTGGGCGCTGCCGTCGTGGCCGATGCCACTCTCCACGCGCCGCTGTCGGCGGCCGTCGAGGACGACGTGGACCCTGCCGAAGCCGATGCAGCCGTCGAAGACGAGAGCGACGCCGCCGATGGGCTGGACTTCAGCGTGCTCGACCAGGAACTGGTCGACATCTTCGTGGAGGAAGGCAAGGACCTGCTTGACCATTGCGATGGCCTGATCAGCGAACTGCGTGCCGCGCCGAACGACCGCGACGTGATCGCCGGCCTGCAGCGTGACCTGCACACCCTCAAGGGTGGCGCACGCATGGCCGGGATCAACCCGATCGGCGACCTCGGCCACGGCATCGAATCGCTGCTGGAGGCGGTTGCCGCCAACCGTACCGACATCGACCGCAGCGACGTACACCTGCTGGAGCGCGGCTTCGACCGCCTGCACCAGATGCTGACCCGCACCGGCCGCCACCGCAGCGTGGAGATGCCGGAGGACCTGATCCAGGCGTTCGAACAGCGCACTCTGGGCCGCGTCGAGGTACCTGCCGCAGCCAGCGCCGCGGTCGTGGCCGACGACGCTGCCCCGGTGGTGATCGATACCGCCGTGGCCGCCGCGCCGCTGTCCGATCCGGTGCCGCTGGATGTGGCCGGCGACGACGACAGCCTGGCCCGGCCGCAGCAGGAACAGGTGCGCGTGCGCGCCGACCTGCTCGACCGCCTGGTCAACCATGCCGGTGAAGTGGCGATCTACCGCTCGCGACTGGAACAGCAGCTCGGTGCCTTCCGCGGTGCGATGGGCGAACTGGACCGCACCAACGCGCGTCTGCGCGACCAGCTGCGCCGCCTCGACCTGGAAACCGAGGCGCAGATCGTCGCCCGCTACCAGCGCGAACAGGACCAGGCCGACCACAAGTTCGATCCGCTGGAACTGGATCGCTTCTCCACGCTGCAGCAGTTGAGCCGCGCGCTGAACGAATCGGCGGCCGACTTGAGCGGCCTGCAGGGTGTGCTCGACGACCTGTCGCGTCAGTACGACGTACTGCTGCAACAGCAGTCGCGGGTGAGCTCGGAACTGCAGGATGGCCTGATGCGCGCGCGCATGGTGCCCTTCGACGGTCTGGTGCCGCGCCTGCGCCGCGTGGTGCGCCAGGCGGGCCAGGACACCGGCAAGCAGGTGCACGTGACCTTGGAAGGGACCCACGGCGAACTGGATCGCAACGTGCTCGACCGCATGGTCGCGCCGTTGGAACACATGCTGCGCAACTCGGTCGCACATGGTCTGGAAACCCCGGAACAGCGTCGCGCCGCCGGCAAGCCCGAAGAGGGCGAGATCGCCATCCGGCTGCGTCGCGAAGGCTCGGAAATCGTGCTGGAAGTGGCCGATGACGGTGCCGGGTTGGACCGCGAGGCGATCCGTCGCCGCGCCGAACAACGCGGCCTGATCGCCGCCGGGGCCGAAGTGGACGAGGCCGAACTGGACGCGATGATCTTCGCCTCCGGCTTCAGCACGGCCGACCAGGTCAGCCAGTTGGCCGGCCGTGGGGTGGGCATGGACGTGGTCTACAACGAAGTGCGCCAGCTCGGCGGCTCGGTGGACATCCACTCGGTGCGTGGCCAGGGCGTAACCTTCACCCTGCGCCTGCCGCAGACGCTGGCGGTCACCCAGGCGGTGTTCGTGCAGATCGGCGACACCACCTATGCCGTGCCAGTGGCCTCGGTCAGCGGTATCGGCCGGATCTCGCGCGAGCGCTTTGAAGCAGCCAACGGCGGCTACCACTACGGCGGCGAAGAGTTCGCGCTGCATGACCTGGGTACCCTGGTCGGACAGGCCCAGGCCCGTGCCGAAGGCCAGGCCCAGGTGCCGCTGCTGCTGGTCCGCGCCGGCGACCTGCGCGCCGCCGTGGCCATCGACCAGGTGCTGGGCAACCGCGAAATCGTGGTCAAGCCGGTCGGCCTGCAGATTGCCTCGGTGCCGGGTATCTACGGCGCCACCATCACCGGCGATGGCCGCGTGGTGGTGATTCTGGACGTGGCCCCGCTGGTGCGCCGCTTCCAGGCCAACCCGCACAAGCCGATCGCCGTGGCCACCCAGGTCAGCGACCGTCAGGTGCCGCTGGTGATGGTGGTCGACGATTCGCTGACCATGCGCAAGGTCACCGGGCGCATCCTGGAACGCCACAACTTCGAAGTCAGCGTCGCCCGCGATGGTATCGAAGCGCTGGAGCGACTGGACGAGCGCGTGCCCGACCTGATGCTGCTGGATATTGAAATGCCGCGCATGGACGGCTACGAGCTGGCCACCGTGATGCGTGCCGACCCCCGCTACCAGGGCGTGCCGATCGTGATGATCACCTCGCGCAGCGGCGACAAGCACCGTCAGCGCGCCTTCGAGATTGGTGTCCAGCGTTACCTGGGCAAGCCGTACCAGGAACTGGATCTGATGCGAAACGTGTACGACCTGTTGGGGATTGCCCGTGTCCGTGAATGAGTTGCCTTCCCTGTTGTCGGTCGCGCTGCTGGCGCGGGTCGGCCCGGCCCGTGACCGCCTGCGCGAAGCGCTCGGCCACGCCGGTGCCCGCGTGGTGCTGGAGGACGATCCCAACACGCTGGAACTGCAGGTGCTGCGTGATGCCGCCCCCGGCGCGGTGCTGATCGCGCTGGAGCCGGCCATCGAAGACGCGCTGGAGCGGTTGGAGCCGGTACTCGGTTCGCCCGCGCTGACGCTGATCTTCGATGAGGCCGAACTGGCCGCACGGCGCGAAGGCTGGGAGGCGCAGCGCTGGTCGCGGCATCTGGCCGCCAAGCTGCACGGCCACCAGGATGTGCTGCCACCGGGCTCGGAGCAGGATGGACTGCTGCAGCCCGAACCCGGCCTGCCGGTCACCCCGGCCGAACTGCATGCCGATGCGCCGCTGGAGTTCCATGTCCGCGAGGCCTTCGATGCCGCGCCGGACGTGCCGGCCGATGGCCTGTACCCGGCCGTGGACGGTTACAGCGAGCCGATTTCGCTGGAAGAGGCGCTGGCCGCGATGCAGTCCGATGCGCCGCCTGCCGCACCAGCCGATGTGCCGCCGGTACCCGCGGTGACGGCGGCCCATGTGGCCCATCCGGTAATGCCGCTGGGCGATCACAGCAGCTGGTCGCTGGTGGACGATGACAGCGCGGTGGCGCCGGTGGCGAACGCCCCGGCTGCCGCCGCGGCCGAACTCTCGGCATTCGATCTCGAACGCCTGTCGCTGGTCGAACTGGAACCCGAGCACGCGCCCGACGATGCCGCGCCGGGCGCGGTGCTGGTGCTGGCCGGGATCGGCGGGCCCGATGCGCTGCGCCGGCTGCTGGCCGCGCTGCCGGCCGGGCTGGGGGCGCCGGTGCTGGTGCATATGCGCCTGGACGGTGGCCGCTACGGCAACCTGGTCAAGCAGATGGCGCGGGTGTCGGCACTGCCGGTGCTGCTGGCCGAAGTCGAACAACCGGTGCTGGCGGGCAATGCCTATATCCTGCCCGACGATGTCGGGGTCAGCGTGCGCAATCGCGGGCTGTACTTCAGTGTCGCCGCGCAGGGTATCGAGGTCGGCGCACTGCCGCCGGCGCACAGCGCGGTGGTGATGCTCAGCGGTGCCGATCCGGCCCAGGTCGATGACGTACTCGCGCTGGCGGTGTCCGGCGCATGGGTCGCCGGCCAGGTGGGTGAAGGCTGCTACGACCCGGCCGCTGCCAGTGCCGTGGTTGCCGCCGGCATGGCCGCGGGCGAACCGCCGCAGCTGGCCCAGTCCATCGCCGAACGCTGGGGCGTGAGCGAGTAATCGCCGCGCCGGAGCCCACAAGGAATCACGCCATGAGTTACGCCAGCAACGACGAAATCCGCGGGGTATTGATCCAGGCCGGGCACGAACGCGTGCTGCTGCCCAATGCCACCGTGGCCGAAATGATGTCCAAGGTCGCCGTGCAGACCGTCCCCGATGCGCCGGCCTGGCTGGTCGGGCAGATCGCCTGGCACGGCTGGGACGTACCGCTGCTGTCGTTCGCGCGCCTGTCCGGGCTGGGCGATGAGCCGGTACATGGCAACAACAAGGTGGTGGTGCTCAAGGCGTTGGGCGGCAATGCCAAGCGCCCGTACTTCGCGCTGCTGACCCAGAACTTCCCGCAGTTGATCGCGGTCCCGCGCGACGGCCTGCTGGCCGATGCGTCCGAGGAAATGCTGCCGCAGGGCGTGCACATGCGCGTGCTGCTGGGCGAGCAGAGCGCCCTGCTGCCGGACCTGGATGCGCTGGAAGCCGCGCTGGACGAGGCCTATCCAGTAGCGGGGTGACGCATCTGCGCGGCTGGCGCCGCGATAGCCACGCATGGCGTGGCTGCTCCTTGCTTGCACACACGTCAGCCCAGGTCGCCCAACCGCGCCTGCAACGCGGCAATGGCGGCCAGCCCGGCCGTTTCCGTGCGCAGCACGCGCGGCCCCAACTGCAGGCCCTGGAACCCGGCGGCGGCCAACGCCTGGCGGTCGCGCGGTGACCAGCCACCTTCCGGTCCGATGGCGATCACCACGCCCCCCGGGGCTGCCTGCAGCGTGGAGAGGCGGTGCTCGCCGAGCGGATCCAGGGTCAGCTTGAGCGCATCGCCGGGCATGCGCTGGGCCGCGTCCAGCAACGTCTGCGGCGCCGCCACGTTCGGTACCCGCGCCCGCCCGGACTGACCACAGGCCGACACCACCACGCTGTGCCAATGGGCCAGCCGCTTCTCGGCGCGCGCCGCATCCAGCTTCACCTCGGTGCGTTCGGCGTTGACCGGGACGATGGCGTTGACCCCCAGCTCGGTGGCCTTCTGCAGAATCAGGTCCATCTTCTCGCCGCGGGCAATGCCCTGCAGCAGGGTGATGTGCAGCGGCGACTCGTTGTGCAGCGCCGTCACCGCATCGATGCGCACCTGCGCATCGCGCTTCCCCACCACGACCAGCGTGGCGCTGTAGTCGTGGCCGTCGCCGTTGAACAGCACGCAGCCGTCGCCTTCGCGCAGGCGCATCACCCGCACCAGGTGGTTGGCCGCTTCTTCCGGCAGGGACAGGGTCTGGCCACCGGCCAGGGCGTGTTCAATGTGGCAACGGGTCACGCGCATGCAGTGGCTTCCTCGATCGCGGCCAGGGTGGTCTGGGCCAGCAGGTCCAGGTGTTCGTCTTCCACGCAGTACGGCGGCATCCAGTACAGCACGTTGCCCAACGGGCGCAGCACCACCCCGCGTTTGAGCGCAGCGGTGTAGGCACGCAGGCCAACCTTGGCCTCGGCCGGGAAGGGCATGCGTTTGTCGCCGTTGCGGGTCAGCTCGAACGCCACCACCATCCCGGCCTGGCGCACGTCGGCCATGTGTGGGTGGTCGGCGAACGGTGCGGCCAGGGTGCGCATCACCTCGGCGGTGCTGCGGTTGCGCGCGATCACGTCCTCGCCGGCGAAGATGTCCAGCGTCGCCAGTGCCGCCGCGCAGGCCAGCGGGTTGCCGGTGTAGCTGTGCGAATGCAGGAAGGCGCGTTCGCGCGAATCGTCCAGGAAGGCGTCGTAAAGCGTTTGCGTGGCCAGCACCGCCGACAGCGGCAGGAAGCCGCCGGTCAGGCCCTTGGACAGGCACAGCAGGTCGGGCATCACCCCGGCCTGTTCACAGGCGAACAGGGTGCCGGTACGGCCGAACCCGGTGGCGATCTCATCGGCGATCAGGAACGCGCCGTTGGCATCGCACAGTTCGCGTGCGCGCTGCAGGTACACCGGGTCGTGCATGCGCATGCCGCCGGCGCACTGCAGGCGCGGCTCCAGGATCACCGCGCAGATCTCGCCGGGGTGCTGGTCGAACAGCGTGGCCAGCGCGTCGGCGGCCACATGCGCGCGCTGGGCGGCGCTCTGGCCCGGCTCGGCCAGGTAGGCATCCGGCGAGGGCGCGAACAGTGCCTCGGTCAGCAGCGGCGCGTAGACGCGGCGGTACAGCGGAATGTCGCCCACCGACAGCGCGCCCAGGGTCTCGCCGTGGTAGCCGTTTTCCAGCGCCACGAAGCGGGTGCGATGGTGCTCGCCGCGGTTGCGGAAGTAGTGGAAGGCCATCTTCAGCGCGACCTCCACCCCGGCCGACCCGTTGTCGGCATAGAACACCTTGGACAGCGGATCGCGCCCGGCCTGGCGCGGCGCGATCGCCAGCAGCCGCTCGGCAAGGGTCACCGCGGGTTCGTGGCTGAACCCGGCCAGCATCACCTGCTCCAGCTGCGTGGCCTGGCGGGCAATGGCCGCACCGATGCGCGGTTCGGCATGGCCGAACAGGTTGGTCCACCAACTGCTCACCGCATCCAGGTAGCGTTTGCCGTCGTGATCGATCAGCCACGGGCCTTCGCCACGGGCAATCGGCACCAGCGGCAGGGTGTCAGGGTGCTCGCGCATCTGCGTGCACGGGTGCCAGAGCACGGCCAGGTCGCGTTGCCGCCACCGGTCGGCCAGCGTGAGGGGGGCTGGGTCTGCTAGCATTTCGGGCTCATGAAGACGTTTTCACCTGCACCCATTCTAGAGATGCTCGCATGAGCCGTCGCCTGCCCATCATCCACCGCATCACGGACGAGCAGAGCGGACCGTTCCAGCGCCAGCATCTGGACCTGGAATTCTCCAACGGCGAACGCCGCCGCTTCGAGCGCCTGATCAGCCATGGCCACGGCGCTGTGGTGGTGGTGCCGATGCTGGACGAGGAGACCGTGCTGCTCGTGCGTGAATACGCCGCCGGGGTACACCGCTACGAGCTGGGGCTGGTCAAGGGCCGGATCGATGCCGGCGAAACCCCGGTGCAGGCCGCCGACCGCGAGCTCAAGGAAGAAGCCGGTTACGGCGCGCGCCGGCTGGACGTGCTGCGTGCCATGACCCTGGCGCCCACCTATATGAGCCACCAGTCGTGGCTGGTGGTGGCCCGTGACCTGTATCCGGAGCGGCTGGCCGGTGACGAGCCCGAAGAGCTGGAAGTGGTGCCGTGGAAGCTGGCCGAACTGGACCAGCTGATGCTGCGCGAGGATTTCTCCGAAGGACGATCGCTGGCGGCGTTGTTCATTGCCCGCCAGTGGCTGGAACGCAAGGCATGATCAAACTCACCACCGATCTGCGCGAAACCGTGATCGCCATCGCCCAGGACGCCGCGACCGCCATCATGGGGGTGTACGCGACGCCGTTCGATGTCGAGATCAAGTCCGATCGCAGCCCCGTGACCGCCGCCGATCTGGCCGCCAACCAGGTGATCGAACGCGGCCTGGCCCAGCTCACCCCGGACCTGCCGATCCTGTCCGAGGAATCGGCGCAGGTGCCGTGGGAGGTCCGCCAGCATTGGGGCGCCTACTGGCTGGTGGACCCGCTGGACGGCACCCGCGAGTTCGTCAAACGCAATGACGAATTCAGCGTCAACATCGCGCTGATCTACCAGGGCGCACCCGCGTTCGGGGTGGTGCTGGCCCCGGTCACCGGCGTGGCCTGGCACGCCATGCGCGGCGAGCTGGCGTACCGCCGCGATGGCATGCGCGACTCGGTGCTGCGTACCCGCACCCCGGCCACCGCGCCGTTGAAGGTGGCGGCCAGCCGCTCGCACCGCAGCGAGCAGACCCAGGCGCTGCTGGCGCGGATGGGCGATATCGAGGTGGTCGCGCAGGGCTCGTCGCTGAAATTCTGCCGGCTGGCCGAGGGCACCCTCGACGTCTACCCGCGGCTGGGGCCGACCTCCGAATGGGACACGGCCGCCGGCCAGTGCGTGCTGCATGCCGCTGGCGGCGCGGTGCTGTCGACGAGTACCGGCAAACCGTTCCGCTACAACCGCCGCGAGACGCTGTTGAACGGCGACTTCATGGCGCTGGGCGATACCCGCCTGCCGTGGCGCGAGTGGTTGCCCGCCTGATCCGTTTTCAAGGAGTGCTGGATGTCCGCTACCGCTGAACTGGAACGCCTGCTGGGCATCATGGCGCGGCTGCGCGATCCGCAGCAGGGCTGTCCATGGGACCTGCAGCAGAACTTCGCCAGCATCGCCCCGTACACCATCGAGGAGGCCTACGAGGTGGCCGACGCGATCGATCGCGGCGACCTCGATGACCTGAAGGATGAACTCGGCGACCTGCTGCTGCAGGTGGTGTTCCATGCGCAGATGGCACACGAGCAGGGCGCCTTTGCCTTTGCCGAGGTGGCGGCGACGATCAGCGACAAGCTGCAGCGGCGGCACCCGCATGTGTTCGCGCAGGTGCAGGTCGACGGTGCCGAAGAGGTCAACCTCAACTGGGAAGCGATCAAACGCGCCGAGCGCGCCGCCAGGGGCCACACCGACACCTCGGCGCTGGCCGGCATTTCGCGCGGGCTGCCCGAATGGCAGCGTGCGGTGAAACTGCAGGCACGGGCGGCGCGGGTCGGGTTCGACTGGCCGGGCCCGGCGCCGGTGATGGACAAGGTGCGTGAAGAGCTCGACGAGGTCGCCGCCGAATTCGCCGCGGGGCCAGTCGAAGACAACCACGCGCGGCTGCAGGAGGAACTGGGCGACCTGCTGTTCGTCTGCGCCAACCTGGCCCGCCACGCCAAGGTCGATGTCGGCGCGGCGCTGCGCCAGGCCAACCACAAGTTCGAACGCCGCTTCCGCGCGATGGAGGCCCAGGCCGAGGCCGCCGGGCAGTCGATGGCCGCGCTCGACCTGGACGCCCAGGAAGCGTTGTGGCAACAGGCCAAGGCCGACAAAGCCGCCCCATGAAAACCCTCCTGTTGTTCATGCTCACCGCGGTGGCCGAGATCGTCGGCTGCTACCTGCCGTGGCTGTGGCTGCGCAAGGCGGGCAGCGTCTGGCTGCTGCTGCCGGCCGCCGCCAGCCTGGCACTGTTCGCCTGGCTGCTGACCCTGCACCCGGCTGCCAGTGGCCGTGTGTACGCCGCCTACGGGGGCGTCTACATCGGCACCGCGCTGATGTGGCTGTGGTGGGTGGACGGCATCCGTCCCAGCCGCTGGGACCTGCTCGGCGTGGGCCTGTGCCTGGCCGGCATGGCGGTGATCATGTTCGGCCCGCGCAGCGCCTAGGCCCCCGCGCTATGCTGGGCCCGTCGGGTTCCGCAGGGCGCGCCATGTCCCGCTTCGCCAGCTTCCGCGAGTTCTATCCGTTCTACCTGGGCGAGCACCGCCATCGGGTCTCGCGACGCCTGCATTTCATCGGCAGCTGCGGTGTGCTGCTGTTTGCCGCCACCGCGCTGGTCCGCGCCGAGCCGCACTGGCTGTTCGGTGCCCTGGTCTGCGGCTACGGGTTGGCCTGGGTCGGCCATTTCTTCTTCGAAAAGAACCGCCCGGCCACCTTCCGGCATCCGTTCTATTCCTTCGCCGGTGACTGGGTGATGTTCTGGGACATCCTGCGCGGCCGGATCCCGCTGTGACGGCGGACGGGCCCACCCCGGTGCCTGCCCATATACTCGAGGTCAACACAGGAAAAGGAGTGTCCAATGTTTCCAACCATGCTGTTCTCGCTGATTCTGGCTTTCGTGGCCGTGGTCATCCTGTTCAAGGCCGTGCGCATGGTGCCGCAGGGGTATGAATGGACGGTGGAGCGCTTCGGCCGCTACACCCACACCATGACGCCCGGCCTGCATTTCCTGATCCCCATCGTGTACGGGGTCGGGCGCAAGGTGAACATGATGGAACAGGTGCTGGACGTGCCCGGCCAGGAAGTGATCACCAAGGACAACGCGGCCGTGCGCGTGGACGGGGTGGTGTTCTTCCAGGTGCTCGATGCCTCCAAGGCGGCCTACGAGGTGGCCGTGCTGGAGGTGGCGATGATCGCGCTGGTGCAGACCAACATCCGCACCGTGATCGGTTCGATGGACCTGGACGAGTCGCTCAGCCAGCGCGAGGTGATCAACGCCAAGCTGCTCAGCGTGGTCGACCATGCCACCAACCCGTGGGGGGTGAAGGTCAACCGCATCGAGATCCGCGACATCCAGCCACCACGCGACCTGCTCGATGCCATGGCACGGCAGATGAAGGCCGAGCGCGAGAAGCGTGCGCAGATCCTGGAAGCGGAAGGCTCGCGCCAGTCCGAGATCCTGCGTGCCGAAGGCGAGAAACAGGCGGCGGTGCTCGAGGCCGAGGGCCGCAAGGAGGCCGCATTCCGCGATGCCGAGGCGCGCGAGCGCTCGGCCGAAGCCGAAGCCAATGCGACCCGGATGGTGTCCGAGGCGATCGCCCAGGGCGACGTGCAGGCGATCAACTACTTCATCGCGCAGAAGTATGTGGAGGCGTTCAAGGAACTGGCGACCTCGCCGAACCAGAAGCTGGTGCTGATGCCGATGGAAGCCAGTGGCGTGATCGGTTCGATTGCCGGTGTCGCCGAACTGGCCAGGGAGGCGTTCGCCAAGCAGGAAGAGAAGAAGGCCGCGCGCGCGACGCCGCCGCGGATCGGAGGCTGAGATGCGCTGGGAGGTCGTAGGCTGGGGTGCGCTGGCACTGGTCCTGTTCGCGGCCGAGGCGCTGGCGCCCGGTGCCTTCATGTTGTGGATCGGCATCGGTGCCGCCGCCGTGTTCGTGCTGGTGGCCGTGTTCGCCGACATCCCGCTGCTGTGGCAGGTGGTGGCGTTCGTGCTGCTGTCGGTGGTGTCCATCCAGTGCTACCGGCACTGGGGCCGCACCCATGCACGGCAGAGCGACGCGCCGCTGCTGAACCGGCGGGCCGAGCAGCTGGTCGGGCGGGTGGTGCTGCTGGACCAGGCGATCGTCGCCGGGCAGGGCAGGGCCAGGATCGACGATGCGTTCTGGGTGGTCAGCGGCCCGGATCTGGACGCCGGCAGCGCGGTGCGCGTGGTCGCGGTGGACGGGATGACGTTGAAGGTGCAGCCGGTCTGAGCGACGGTCTGATGCAACGCCGCAGGCGTTGCGTTGTGTCAGACCTATAATGGGGGTCTTGCCTTCATTCCCCCGGAAAAACGGTCATGACCCAGAAGACGCTTCTCAACGACACCCACCGCGCGCTCGGCGCCAAGATGGTCGATTTCGGTGGCTGGGACATGCCCATCCACTACGGTTCGCAGCTGGACGAGCACCACCTGGTGCGCGCCGACGCGGGCATGTTCGACGTCAGCCACATGACCGTGGTCGACCTGCGCGGCGAGCAGGTCAAGCCGTTCCTGCGCACCCTGCTGGCCAACTCGGTGGACAAGCTCAAGGTCACCGGCAAGGCGCTGTACTCGTGCATGCTCAATGCGCGCGGCGGGGTCATCGACGACCTGATCGTGTACTACCTGGCCGACGACTTCTTCCGCATGGTGGTCAACGCTTCCACCCGTGAGAAGGACCTGGCCTGGATCCGCGAGCAGGCCGCGGCCTTCAACGTGACGGTGACCGAGCGCGAAGACCTGGCGATCATCGCCGTGCAGGGCCCGACCGCGCGCGAGCGGGTGATCGGCCTGGTGGGCGAGGGCGACCGCGCCGCGCTGCAGAAGCTGGGCCGCTTCGCCGCCCTGGAAGCCACCGCCAGCAGCGGCACCGCGCTGTTTGTCGCCCGCACCGGCTACACCGGTGAGGACGGTTTCGAAATCCTGCTGCCGCAGACCGACGTGGTCGCCTTCTGGAATGCACTTGCCGCCGCCGGCGTGCGCCCGGCCGGCCTCGGCGCGCGCGACACCCTGCGCCTGGAAGCGGGCATGAACCTGTACGGCCAGGACATGGATGAGGCGATCACCCCGTTCGAAGCCGCGCTGGCCTGGACCGTCGCGCTCGATGAGGGCCGCCCCTTCATTGGCCGCGAGGTGCTGGAGGCGCAGAAGGCCGCCGGCGACGCACGCCAGATGATCGGCCTGGTGATGGACGAGAAGGGCGTGCTGCGCCACGGCCAGGCCGTGCTGACCGCCAGCGGCACCGGCGAGATCCTGTCGGGCACGTTCTCGCCAACCCTGGGCAAGGGCATTGCGTTCGCGCGGGTACCGGCCGGTGAACTGGGCCAGGTACACGTGGACATCCGTGGCAAGCAGGTGCCGGTGCGCGTGGTGAAGTTCCCGTTCGTCCGCGAAGGCCAGGCCCAGCCGGGCGTGCTGGCCGAGGCCTGATGTTTTTCGCGGCGCCGAGCTGTCAGCCGTCGGCGTCGCTGGTTACACTACCCCCGTTTCTTGACCCCTGATATTCCTCGGAGCAGTCCCATGAGCGAGATCCCCGGCGACCTCAAATTCCTCAAGTCCCACGAGTGGGCACGCGTGGAAGGTAATGGCCGCGTCACCATCGGTATTTCCGACCACGCCCAGGGCCTGCTCGGTGACCTGGTCTATGTCGAACTGCCGGCGGTGGGCGACGAAGTGAAGGCCGGCCAGCAGGCGGCCGTGGTCGAGTCGGTCAAGGCCGCCTCGGACGTGTACAGCCCGGTCACCGGCAAGGTGGTCGAGGTGAACGAAGCGCTGTCGGACAAGCCGGAAACCATCAACGAAGATGCCTACGGCGACGGCTGGATCTACGTGGTCGAGTTCTCGGCCAACGACGAGTTGAACGATCTGCTGGGCCCGGACGAATACGCCGAGCTGCTGGAAAGCGACGAGCACTGAGCGTCGCCTTCCTGGAAAAACGGTCGCCTGGTGCGGCCGTTTTTTTTTGCCCCGCGCCTGCGGCGGAGATCAGGCGATGCCGCCGGTGTTATCCACGCGTGAGGAATTCCGGCGTGCCGGTGGCAGCGCAGCGACGCGCGATGACACGCATGCAGACCGGTTGGGTCGTGATGCTTGCCGGTCATGAGCACCACCCCGGGTGCCGTGCGTGCACGCCGAAGTGCACCGGAATGTTCCGATGCGGGGCCGATCGATGCGCGCGGACGGTGCGAACGCGACGCCACTGGGCGTCCAGAAGTTTGCGCATTTGCGCAAATCCGGTGGCAAAAAGCGTTCGCGGATGTGAAAAGTTTTCGCCCCCGTTTTGCCTGCGTGTGGGTAGCGCCGGCGGCGTGGTGCAGCCGGTGTCGGCGTGCACCGCTGCTGCCACCAATGCGCACACACCCATTTGCGAAAGTGCTTCTTTTAAGCACTTTTCTTTTCGCGTATCGATTGGACAGCGCGTTCGGGCGCGCAGTGCACATCACCGGAAGGGTCACTTGCGGGTGCGCCGACGACCGTCTGCGAGGGTGTCCGGGGTGGCTCGGATGTGAAAATTTTTCGCGGGGGTTGTTGACAGTGAAAAAAACCGTGATTAGGTTTCGCCCAGCAGACCTTGCCTGCGAACAGAGTGAGCAGAATCGACATCCAGTCGCGAAGCACAACCTGGACATCCACCTCGCGTCCGAAGACGGTGGAGATGGCTTCGCTTCCCTCAGCGAACCGCAAGGCACTTCCTGATTCGATACCTGCCTGGCCGATCCAGGCAGGTGTCACCGTATCCGTCACGACGCGCATGACGCGACGGCGGTCCCCGCGATGCAGCACTGCGGGTTTGCTTTACCTGGGCGTTTCAACTCCATAGATCACTGACGAGGAGCCATCCCATGGCAACCAAGAAAGCTGCGAAGAAAAAGCCGGCCGCCAAAAAGGCCGTCAAGAAGGTCGCTAAGAAGGCCGCCGCCAAGAAGACCGTGAAGAAGGTAGCCAAGAAGGCGGCTGCCAAGAAGACGGTGAAGAAGGCTGCGAAGAAGGCGACCGCCCGCAAGGCAGTGAAGAAGACGGCAAAGAAGGCGGTCCGCAAGGTCGCCAAGAAGGCCGCCGCCAAGAAGACCGCGAAGAAGGCAGTGAAGAAGACGGCGAAGAAGGCAGTCCGCAAGGTCGCCAAGAAGGCCGCCGCCAAGAAGGCCACCAAGAAGACAGCGAAGAAGGCTGTCCGCAAGGTAGCCAAGAAGGCCACTGCCAAGAAGGCTGTCAAGAAGACCGCCAAGAAGGCCACCAAGAAGACGGCGAAGAAGGCTGTCCGCAAGGTAGCCAAGAAGGCGACCGCGAAGAAGGCCACCGCAAAGCGGGCGCCGGCGAAGAAGGCCGCTGCCAAGAAGGCGGTAAAGAAGGTCGCCAAGCGCAAGCCGGCGGTCCGCAAGAAGAAGGCTGCACCGGTCGCTCTGCCGGCAACCCCGGCACCGCTGATCTGATTCATTCCCGATAGCCGCACCCTGAAACTCCTTCCCCGGCAGCCCAGCGGGGAGGGAGTTTTTTTATGTGCGTCTTTTCTTGAAGGGCGGTGCGGCTTCGGAACGCGACGGCAAAGCCGAGGGCTTGCAAAGAGGCGCCGGTGATTTCCCGCAGAGGGCAGAAGAACCAAAAAAAAGCGGCCGTCTGGCCGCTTTTTCAGAACGCATCCCGCGCCGACATCAGCGTGGCGAGGCCACCGCGCGGTTGGACGACACGCCCTTGCGCTTGCCCGGCGTCGGGGCGCCGTCTTCGGCCATCAGGTTGTCGCTGCCGAAGTCGGTGTCCACGTCCAGCCAGCGCTGCGTGGGCAGGCCCATCGCGGCGTCCAGCACGGTCGGCAGCAGGCCGCTGGGCAGGCTGCTTTCGCCGTTCCACATGATGGCGATGCCGAGGTCGCGCTCGGGCACCAGCGCGACCAGGCCGCGGTAGCCCTGCACGGCACCGGCATGGAACACCACTTCATGCCCGGCGTAATCGAAGTTGCGCCAGCCCAGTGCGTAGCCGGCGGAGTGCAGGCGCTCGCGGCGCCAGCCCGAGCGCATCTCGCCCGGCGTGGTGATCAGCGTCGAGTGCAGCGTGGCCAGCAGCGGCGCAGGCAGCACGTCGGGACGGTGGCCGGTATGCGCCAGCAGCCACTGCGCCATGTCGCTGGCGCTGGCATTGACGCCAGCGGCCGGGGCGAGGCGGTAGTAGGTGGGCTTCGGGTTCAACGACACCCACCCGTTGCGGCTGCGCACGTGCGGGCGTGCCCAGCGCGAGCTGGCCTGGATGCCGGCCAGGCCGAGGCTGGCATCGTCCATCCCGAGCGGCTTGAACAGACGGCGTTCGACCGACTGCTCGTAGAAGCTGCCCGAGGCGGCATAGACCACATCGCCGATCAGGCTGAAGGCCACATTCTGGTAAGCGTAGCAATCGCCCGGCAGGCACTTGAGCGAGGTGGCGGCCAGCTTGTGGGTGAGCGTGTAGTACTCCGCGTTGGCTTCCACGTCGCGGTCATAGGCGTTGTAGGGCAGGCCCACGCGGTGGCTGAGCAGGTCGGCCACGGTCAGCCGCTCGGTGGCTTCCGGCGTGCTCAACTGGAAGCCGGGCACGTAGTCGGTGACCTTGCTGTCCCAACGCAGGGTGCCATCGTTGACCAGCAGGCCGGCCATGGTGCCGGCGAAGGCCTTGGACAGCGAGGCCAGCCGGAACACGGTATGCGCATCGACCTGCTGCGGGTTGTTGACGTCGGTGACGCCGTAGCCGCGCGCGCTGAGCACACGGCCGCCCTGGACGATGGCCACGGCCATGCCCGGCACACGCTCGCCATAGGTGAGCTGCTGGGCCATGGATTCGATCGCGGCGACATTGAAGCCTGCCGCCGGCGCCAGCACCTGCGTGTTCGCGGTGGCGCGGTAGGCGGCCGGCTGCGTATGCGGAATTGCGGCAGCGTTCTCGATGTTGACGGGGAACGCGGCCGGTGCGGCACTGCTGGTCTGTGCCGTGGAGGACATTGCGATGGGCATCAATACGCCCAGCAATCCGGTTGCCACCGAACGGATCGGTCGGCGCCTGCTGTTCTGTTTCATCGTTTTGGGCCCGTGCGCGACTGCTGTGGCCGATTCTAGCGCCGCTGTTCGTGATTGCACAAACGAAGCGAAGATGAATACGTATCGTATTGAAAAGGCCCGGTTTTTGCATCGGCTGGCCAGACCGGTATGCGGATCACGGCGCAGCCCTGTTCAGCCAGCCGCGGCCGCCCGGATCCAGTCCGCGGCGCGCTCGGCCAGCATGATGGTCGGGGCATTGGTGTTGCCGCTGATCAGCTGGGGCATCACCGCCGCATCGACCACCCGCAGCCGCTGCACCCCGTACACGCGCAGCTGCGGGTCGACCACGGCGTCGGCGTGGGTGCCCATCGCGCAGGTCCCCACCGGGTGGTAGATGGTTTCGGCCTTGGCGCGGATGAAGGCGGTCAGCGCGGCATCGTCGAGGTCGTCGCGCGGCGGGAAGATCGGCGCGCCGCGCCAACGGTCGAAGGCGGGCTGGCGCAGGATCTCGCGCGACATCTGCACGCACTGCTTCATCATCGCCAGGTCGGCGCCTTCGGGATCGCCCAGGTAGTTGGCCTGGATACGCGGCGGCGAAGCCGGGTCGGCGTCGCGCAGCGCGATCCGGCCGCGGCTGCGGGGGTGCAGCGCGCAGGCATGCAGGGTGTAGCCATCGCCAGGCAGGCGGTGGCGGCCATGGTTGTCCAGCATCGCCGGGACGAAGTGGAACTGCACGTCGGCGCGTGCATCGCGCGCCAGCGCGGAGCGGGCGAAGCCCCCGGCCTCGGCGATGTTGCTGCTGCCCGCGCCTCGGTGGCCCCGCAGGAAGTAATCGAAGGCGATCCGCAGTTCATTGCTGCGGTCGTAGCTGACGCCGGGATGGGTGTGCACCAGGGTGCAGATGTCCAGGTGGTCCTGCAGGTTGGCACCGACCCCGGGTGCCGCCGCGCGGACGGTGATGCCGTGCGCGCGTAGATCACGTGCGGCGCCGATGCCCGAGCGCATCAGCAGCGGTGGCGAGTGCACGGCGCCGGCGCTGAGGATGACTTCCTGCGCTGCGTGCGCATGCTGGTGGCGACCGCGATGGCGGAAGTGGACCCCAGTGGCCGTGTCGCCCTGGAAGCTGACCGTGCTGGCCAGTGCGCCGGTCAGCACGGTCAGGTTGCGGCGGTCGCGCGCCGGGCGAAGGTAGGCCGTTGCGGTGGAGCAGCGTGCGCCATTGCGCTGGGTGACCTGGTACAGGCCGACGCCCAGCTGCGCCGGGCCGTTGAAGTCGTCGTTGGGCGCGTGGCCGGCCTGCTGGGCGGCCGCCAGGAACGCGGCCGAGAGCGGATTGTGGTGGCGCAGGTCGGACACCGACAGCGGCCCGGCATCGCCATGCAATGCGCTGCCGCCACGGCTGTTGGCTTCACTGTGCAGGAACCAGGGCAACACCTGCGCCCATTCCCAGCCCGTGGCACCGGCCGCGGCCCAGCCGTCGTAGTCGGCCGGCACGCCGCGCACGTAGCACATCGCATTGATCGAACTGGATCCCCCCAACACTTTGCCGCGTGGCCACCACAGGCGGCGCCCGTCCAGTGCCGGCTCCGGTTCGGTGTCCAGGTTCCAGTTGATGCGGCGGTTGTTGACCAGCCGCGCCAGCCCGGCCGGCATGTGGATGAAGGGATTGCGGTCGCGTGGCCCGGCTTCCAGCAGCAGCACCTGGCACTGCGGGTCCGCACTCAGGCGGTTGGCCAGGACGCAGCCGGCCGAACCGGCACCGACGATGATGTAGTCGTACATGTCCGCTCCCCCACGGTGTCACCGTCGAGCATAGGGCAGCGTGGTCGATTGCACCCGCGGCAGCGGCCGAGACTGGCGATGTTGCGGTGCATCGTTTAACTTGCGCGCTTTGCTGCCCGGAGCTCCCACCATGCTGCTGTTGCGACGCGACCTGTGCGGGGAGGGGCGGCGATGAGCGCATCGGACGCACGGGCGCCGCGCGCCGGCCTGCGCGCCGCATTGCGGCAGTCACCGCCGCTGGTGTGGGCATCGATCTACTTCTTCTGCCTGCTCAGCGGCTACTACGTGTTGCGCCCGGTGCGCGAGGCGATGGCAGCCTCGGCCGACATGGAGACGTTGTTCCCGCCCGCCCTGATCGGCTGGCTGGCCGGCCATGGCATCGCCGTGAAGGATTTCGCGCTGCAGTTCCTGTTCACCGGGGTGTTCGCGATCATGCTGGTGCTGCAGCCGCTGTACGGTGCGCTGGTCAGCCGCTACCCGCGCCGGGTGTTCCTGCCGGTGGTGTACGGCTTTTTCATCATCACGCTGCTGGGCTTCTACGCACTGTTCGACAGCCATGTGCCTGGCCGCGGCATGCTGTTCTTCTTCTGGATCAGCGTGTTGAACCTGTTCGCCGTGGCGGTGTTCTGGAGTTTCATGGCCGATGTGTTCTCCAACGTCCAGGCGCGCGGGTTCTACGGCTACATCGGCGCGGCCGGCACCGTCGGTGCCTTCCTCGGCCCGACCCTGACCTCGACCCTGGTGCAGCGGGTCGGCATCGCCAACCTGATGCTGGTCTCGGCCGGGTTCCTGAGCGTGTGCCTGTTCTGCATCTGGCGGCTGCGGCTGTGGGCGGTGGCGCGCGAGCAGGAGCAGCAGCTGGTGTCCGGTGAGACCCCGATGGGCGGCGGGGTGCTCGATGGCTTGCGGCTGATCGCGCGCGAGCCGCTGCTGCGCTGGCTGGCGCTGATGGTGGCCTTCGGGGTTGGCATCGGAACGCTGCTGTACAACCAGCAGGCCTCGATCGTGCGCGAGCTCTACACCGATCCGGCCGCCAGCACCGCGTTCTTCTCCAAGGTCGACCTGGCGGTCAACGCGCTGACCCTGATCCTGCAGCTGGGCCTGACCCGCTGGCTGCTGTCGCGCTATGGCATCGCCCCGGCACTGCTGATTCCCGGCTTTGCGATCATTGTCGGCTTCTCGGTGCTGGCCGCCTCACCGCTGCCGCTGATGGTGGCGATGGTGCAGGTGATGACGCGCGCCAGCGAGTTCTCGCTGGCCAAGCCGGCCCGCGAGACCATCTACACCCGTGTGCCGCGCCAGTGGCGCTACAAGGCCGGTGCGGCCATCGACACCGTGATCTACCGCGGTGCCGACCTGACGTTCGCCTGGGTGCACAAGGGGCTGTCCGTGTTCGGCTCGCACGCCGTGTTCGCCGGCGGGCTGGCGGTGGCCGCGGTCATGACGGCGGCGGCATTCGGCGTACTGCGCGAGGAAAAGAAGCTGCCGGGCGAGCGCCCGGAGTAAGCTGGCACCACTTCTTCGAGGCCTGCCCATGTACTGGATCGCCGTATCGCTGACCCTGCTGGTCGCCCTGCTGCACGTTTATTTCCTGGTCCTGGAAATGTTCCTGTGGACCAAACCGCTCGGCTTGAAGACCTTCCGCAATACGCCGGAGAAGGCCGAGACCACCCGCGTGCTGGCCGCCAACCAGGGCTTGTACAACGGCTTCCTCGCCGCCGGCCTGCTGTGGGGCCTGTTCGATCACCTGCCGATGCTGGTGAACTTCATGCTGGGCTGCGTGATCGTGGCCGGTGGCTACGGTGCGTACAGCGTCAACAAGCGCATCTTCTTCATCCAGGCCGTCCCGGCGATCCTGGCCGCAGCGGCCTGGTGGATGGTGCCGGCCTGAGCCGGCGCCGCCACGCTCAGTGCTTGCTGGGCGATACCCACATCTGGATCCGGGCCTGGAACACGGCGGTGCCCGCGTCGTCGCGCACCTCCACCTTCACCGGCAACGCGTAGCCGGCCTCGGCTGCCACGATCGGCTGCTCCGGCGTGGCCACAGCGTGCTGGGTCCCGGTGGCCTTGGCCAGGTACTGCACTTCCATGCCCTTGGGGATCCAGCGCATGCCGCGCGGCAGCGAGGCGTCCACCATCAGGCCGGCGGTCAGCTCCGCCAGGTTGCACAGCGCGATCGCGTGCACGGTGCCGATATGGTTGGTGACCTGGCGCCGGTGCGCGATGTGGCCCTCGCAGCGGCCCGGCTCCAGCACGCTGATGCGCGGGGCGATGCTGGCGAAGTAGGGGGCCTTGAAGCACACCGCGCGCGCGAACAGCCAGTTGCCGGCCGGCCAGCGCTGCATGCGGCGGTAGAGGTTCAACAGGGGAGCGGACATGGCGGATCTCCTAAAAAAACGGCGGACCGAAGTCCGCCGTTGTTGTTTACCTTGCCGCGTTGATCACGCCGCCGCCTGCGACTGCGGATCCTTGCGCTCGCGGTCGTAGTAGCTGGCCGAGCGCAGCTCGTGCGGATCGAAGTCGTCCACGGTGATCGTTTCCAGGGTCAGCGTGCGCAGCTCTTCCAGCAGCGTGCGCTCGTCCTGGGTGATCACGCCTTCGGCCACGGCTTCATCCAGCTGGGTGGTGAAGTCCAGGGCTTCGATACCCTTGGTCTTGACCGCCTTGATGAACTTGCGCTCGACCGGCTCGGCCATGATCGCCTTGGACAGGTAGCTGTTGATGCGGCCACCCGGGTTGTTCTCGCACGGGGTCAGGAACACGCCACTGGCGAGGCGGTCGCGGGCTTCGTTGGGCGCCATCAGCAGCGCGGCAACGCGGTGGCCCAGGCGGTCGCCGGGGGCTTCGGCACGGCGGCCGAACGGGAAGATCAGCAGCCACATCAGCCAGCCGATCGGACGCACCGGGAAGTTGCGCAGGGCAGCCGACAGCGACTCTTCGATCTTGTGCACGCTGTCATGGAAGGCCCAGGCCAGCAGCGGCTGGTCGGCGGTGGGGGCGCCTTCGTCGTGGTAGCGCTTGAGCATCGCGCTGGTCATGTAGATGTGGCTCAGCACATCGCCCAGGCGACCGGACAGCGATTCCTTGAACTTCAGCTTGCCGCCCAGCGTCATCATCGAGATGTCCGCCATCAGCGCCAGGTTGGCCGAGTAGCGGTCCAGCTTGCGGAAGTAGCGGCGGGTATAGGCATCGCCCGGGGCGGCACCGACGCGCGCGCCGGTCAGGCCGAACCAGAACGAACGCACGGCATTGGAGATGCCGAAACGGATGTGCCCGAACAGGCTGCGGTCGAACGCCTGCACGCCGGCCTTGGTGTCCGGATCCTGCGCGGCCTTCATTTCCTGCAGCACCCACGGGTGGCACAGGATTGCACCCTGACCGAAGATCAGCAGGCTGCGGGTCATGATGTTGGCGCCTTCCACCGTGATGGCGATCGGCGCGGCCTGCCAGCTGCGGCCGGCGAAGTTGCGCGGCCCCAGGATGATGCCCTTGCCGCCGATCACATCCATCATGTCCGAGATCACTTCACGGCTCATGGTGGTGCAGTGGTACTTGGCGATGGCCGAGGGCACCGACGGTACGTCGCCGCGATCCACCGCCGCGGCGGTGGCCTGGCACAGGGCGCTGATCGCGTAGGCCTTGCCGCCGATACGGGCCAGCGCTTCTTCCACACCCTCGAAGCGGCCGACCGACAGGCCGAACTGCTTGCGGATGCGCGCGTAGGCACCGGTCACCACCGCACCGGCCTTGGCACCGCCACTGGCGGTGGAGGGCAGGGTGATGGAGCGACCGACGGCCAGGCACTCGTTGAGCATGTTCCAGCCCTTGCCGGCCTTCTCGGCGCCGCCGATCAGCTGGGTCAGCGGGATGAAGACATCCTTGCCGCGGATCGGGCCGTTCTGGAAGGTCGAGTTGAGCGGGAAGTGGCGACGGCCGATTTCCACGCCGGCGGTCTCACGCGGCAGCAGCGCCAGGGTGATGCCGATGTCGCGGGTGGTACCGATCAGGCTGTCCGGATCATACATGCGGAACGCCAGGCCGATCAGCGTGGCCACCGGGGCCAGGGTGATGTAGCGCTTGTCGAAGGTGAGCTTGACGCCGAGCACCTGCTCGCCGTTCCACTCGCCCTTGCAGACGATGCCGTAATCGGGAATCGAGGTGGCATCCGAACCGGCGAATGGACCGGTCAGGCCAAAGCACGGCACTTCACGGCCATCAGCCAGGCGCGGCAGGTACTGGTCCTTCTGCGCCTGGGTGCCGTAATGGTTGAGCAGTTCGCCCGGGCCCAGCGAGTTGGGCACGCCGACGGTGGAGCTGACCACGCTCGACACCGAGGCCAGCTTCTGGATCACCTTGTGGTGGGCCAGCGCGCTGAAGCCCAGGCCGCCGTATTCCTTCGGAATGATCATGCCGAAGAACTTGTTCTTCTTGATGAAGGCCCACAGTTCCGGCGGCAGGTCGGCGTAGACGTGGGTGATTTCCCAGTCGTTGACCATCTTGCACAGCTCTTCGACCGGGCCATCCAGGAAGGCCTGTTCCTCGGCGGTGAGCTGCGGCTTGGGATAGTTGAGCAGCTTGTTCCAGTCCGGGTCGCCGGTGAACAGCTCACCTTCGAAACCGACCGAGCCGGTTTCAAGCGCGATGCGTTCGGTCTGCGACAACGGCGGCAGCACCTTGCGGAACACCTTCATCATCGGCGCGGTCAGCAGCGGCTTGCGGATGAAGGGCAGCAGCAGCGGCACGGCGATCACCGCGACGATGGCGGCGGCGACAATCGTGGCGGTCTGGTTGACGTAGGGAATGAACCAACAAGCGGCCAGCAGCGCAACGCTGATGATCGTCCAGGTGATCAGCCGGCCCCGGTGGTAGGCGACGATGGCGCCCGCCAGCAGGATGGCCAGGAAGGGAACGACAATGCTCATGAGCGTGCTCCGGTGACGTGCTCGGTAGTGGCGGACTGTGCCACGGCGGAGGCCGAGGGCAACACGTCCAGATAGTCCAACACAGTAGCGGTAAAGGCGTTGTTTTCGTCGCCGGCGACCATGTGCGTGGCCTCCGGCAGCTGCACATGGCGCGCATGCGGCACCAACGCGAGGAATTCGGCCACCGTCTGTGGGGTGACCAGGCTGCTGCGCCCGCCGCTGACCAGCAGCACCGGGCATTTCACCTGGCGTGCGGCCTCGGCCAGCGCGTCCTGGTGCTGTTCGCTGTCGCGCGCCAGTTCGGCGACCAGGCGCGGGTCCCAATGCCAGCGCCAGCGGCCGTGGCCGTCATCGCGCAGCAGGGCACGCAGCGAATCTTCGGACTTGCGCGGGCGGTGCGGCATATAGGCCGAGATCACATCGGCGGCCTGCGACAACGAGGCGAAGCCGTCCGGATGCGCGGTCATGAACATGAGAATGCGTTCGACCCCGGCGGTATCCCAGCGCGGGGTGATGTCCACCAGCACCATCGCCGAGAACAGCCCGGGCCAGCGCGATTCGGCGAGCAGGCCGAACAGCCCGCCCATCGAGGCGGCGACCAGGATCGGCGGCTGCGGCTGTTCGCCGGCGAGCACGATCAGGTCATCGGCGAACTGTTCGCCGTGGTAGGCCAGATCGGCGCGATTCCAGTCCGAATCGCCGTGGCCGCGTGCGTCGTAGGCCAGGGTCTGGTAGCCGGCCGCGGCCAGGGTCTGGGCGGTGGCGGTCCAGGCGTGCCGGGTCTGGCCGAAGCCATGCGCGAACAGCACCGTGCCGCGGCGCCCCGGGGTCGAGCGGGTGGCGGCCAGCACGGCATCGTGCGCGCCGGTCAGTCGCTCATCGTCAAAACGGGGCAGGGTAGAAGAAGGAGTGACCATACTGGCTAGTATGGACTTGTGTGGTGGCATGTCAATACTTTGGAGTATGGTGGGTGTGTCCCACGCCTGCTCTACTGCAACCAACCCGAGCGTATGGTTAAATCACTCCATGAATGAACCTGAAGCTTCCGCCGGCGAGCCACGTGCCGGCCGCAACAGCCGCCTGAGCGCGGAAGACTGGGCCCAGGCCGCCCTCGATCTGATTGCCGAACAGGGTGTGGGGGCCGTCGCGGTGGAGCCGCTGGCCCGTCGCCTCGGCGTGACCAAGGGCAGTTTCTACTGGCATTTCCCTTCGCGCGATGCGCTGCTGCAGGCGGCGCTGGAACGCTGGGAGCTGTTCGAACAGGAGCAGGTGTTCGGCAGCCTGGAAGACGTGCCGGACCCGCGCGTGCGCCTGCGCCAGCTGTTCCAGGTGGTGGCCCATGAAGTGCAGCCGCACATCATCTACAGCGAGCTGTTGAAGGCGCTGGACCACCCGATGGTGCGCCCGGTGATCGACCGCGTTTCGCACCGTCGGCTGGAGTATCTGGTGGCCTCGTTCCGCCAGGCGGGATTGAGCCGCACCGATGCGCAGCACCGCGCACGGTTGGCGTATGCGGCGTACGTCGGCTTCCTGCAATTGTCGCTGCAGCTGCAGCAGCCCAAGCAGGCGCGCGAGGATTTCGAAGCCTATGTCGAGCACGTGATCGAGACCTTGATTCCGGGCTGATCAATCGCGCCGGAACAGCGAAAAGGCCGCGGAAACGCGGCCTTTTTCGTGCGCGGGTGGTGGGGTGGCAACGTACCGGACGCACAAAAAACAACGGCCCCTTGCGGGGCCGTTGCGGCATCAGCTGATCACCGGATCGATCAGAACTTCTGCTTGTACTGCATGTACATGTAGCGGCCGATATCGAAGCCACCGTAGTACGCGTAACCCGACGCCGGCTGCGAGTACGCCGGAGCCGCGTAGTGCTCGAACACGTTGTTGGCGCCGATCGCGATCGTTGCGTTCCACGGTGCATTCCAGCGGACCTGGAGGTCGTGGAAGGTGTTGGAGCCCAACTGGTTCATCGACGAGATCTGGCCCTGGGTTTCCGGGGAAGCAAAGTCCGGCAAGGTGCAGCGGTCGTCGAAGTAGCAGGCTTCCTTCAGGCCGGAGTAGTAACGCACGCCCCAGGTCACGCCGAAATCACCCAGCTCCCAGGTCAGGTTCAGGTTCGAGCGCAGGCGGAAGTTGGCGCCGTTGCTGTTGCTGGCCATGCCGTTCAGCTGCTGCGGGGCCGACGTGGAGACGTTGTCGGTCTTCAGCTCGTTCTTCACCACATAGCTGTTCAGCCAGTTGGCGCCGAAGCGGCCGTACTGGGTGTCCAGGCTGTAGGCGATGTTGAGGTCGAAGCCTTCGGTTTCCTGGTAACCGGCGTTGATCGGCACGGTGGCGAAGTCGGTGATCACGCCGTTGGCGTCACGCGTGAAGCGCGAACGGGTCGGATCCTGGCCAACGTTGCAGCGCGACTCGATGCCACGCAGGTAGCAGTCGGCCAGCACGTTGGTTTCGGTGTCGGCGATGATCGTGTTTTCGATCTTGATCGTCCACCAGTCCAGGGCGATGTTCAGGCCCTGCGCGAAGGTCGGGCTCCACACGACACCCAAGGTCTTGGAGGTCGAGGTTTCCGGGGTCAGCAGCGGGTTGGAACCCACGTAGAACGGACGATCCGACTGCGATTCCTTGCCGTCGGCCACGCCGCTCGGGGTGCTGGCAAGCTGGCGGAAACCGGCCGGGACGTCAGCGGCGCAGCGGGCATTGCCGGCAGCATCGCCGTACAGGGCGTCGCACGCGTCGGTGTAGTACGAGAACGTCTGCGAGCTGCCGCCGTACAGGTCGGCCACGGTCGGAGCACGGAAACCTTCAGACCAGGTACCACGCACCAGCAGCGAGTCGATCGGCTTCCACTTGAAACCGAACTTGCTGTTGAGGGTGTCGCCGAAGGTGTTGTAGTCCGAGTAACGGGTGGCGAGGTTCACCGACAGCTCGCGGGCACCCGGCAGATCGGCCAGGATCGGGACCTGCAGCTCGGCGTAGAACTCGTCGAGGCTGTAGCCGCCACCGGTCGGGCCACCGGCCAGGTCGGTGGAGATACCGGTCTGGGCCAGGGCGTCCGGCGAGAACGTGCCGGATTCCTTGCGGTGTTCATAGCCCACTGCGATGCCCAGGTCGCCGGCCGGAAGCGTGGCGAGGGTGCCGCTGAGGTTGGCGTAGTAGTTGGTGGTTTCGGTTTCCGAAATCGCCTGACCCGGCAGGTACAGGAACTTGCGGACGTTTTCGTCGGCCGCCGTGTTGGCGCCGCCGTAACCGAAGGGCACCAGCGGGTTCCACGGGGTGCACTGGCCGCCACCGTAGCCCAGCGGGATCGGGCTGGCAGCGGTGCCGCACTGGACCACACCGTCGGCGTTGAGGAACGACGGGCCGGTGGCAGCAGCGACGGCCTGGGTGTTCAGGTTGCCGGTGCTGATCTGCACGCCCTTGTTCTGGTTGTACAGGTAGCCCGCGTCCCAATCCCAGAACTTGTCGCCAATCTGGAAGGAGCCTTCGAACGCACCGTTGAAGCGGTAGGTGGTGACGCTGTTCTTCACCTGACGCGGCACTTCCCAGCCACGACGGGTGTAGCTGATGTCCTGGCCGACCGGGTTGAAGTAGCTGTTGGCGGACATGCCGCCGCCGGTCAGGTCGAACGCACCGCTCTGGAACGGATAACCACCGTTCTGCGCGAACGATTCGCGATCGCTGTACAGCACGTCAGTGGTGAAGGCGACCTTGTCGTTGATCTCGTAACGGCCGTTCAAGAACACCGACTTGCGCTCGATGCCGCTCAGCAGGGTCGACTGCAGCTGCGGGTTGGAAGCGTCGGTCCCGTCAAGCGGGCGGTAGCTGGAGAACTGGCGCGGATCCAGGCCCGGCACGTCGCGGCGCAGGGTGTAGTTGGTGCCGTTGTAGGTGAAGCGACCGAACTGGGTGGTGCCGGACAGGCCGCCCGGACGCGGGGCGGACTTCTCACCGGTGGGGAAGCGCGCCTGGCCGAACCAGATGTCCTTGGCCCAGACCGGGTCTTCCTTGGTGTATTCAACGCCGGCGGTGAGCGAACCGCGATCACCCTGGAAGCCCATCACGAAGTCGAAGGACTGGCGATCGCCGCCGCCCTTGCCCCACTGGCCGATGTAGGCGTTGGCTTCAGCGCCGTTGAAGTCCTTGCGGGTGATGATGTTGACCACACCGGCAATGGCGTCGGAGCCGTACAGCGTGGACGCGCCGTCCTTCAGGACGTCGATGCGCTCGACCATGGAGGTCGGGATCGACGAAACGTCCTGCAGACCATCGTTGGTGATGCCCAGACGGCGGCCATTGACCAGGATCAGGGTGCGGTTGGCGCCCAGGTTGCGCAGGTCGATGTAGTAACCACCAACAGCTTCACCCGAGCTCAGCGGCGAGGTGCGGCTGATGGCCGGGGAGCCGGCGGCGCTGATGTTCTGCAGGATGTCGGCGACCGACTTGAAGCCCTGCTTCTCGATCTGCGCGCGGCTGATGCTGAGCACCGGCTGTGCGGTTTCGGTGTCGACCTGGCGGATGCGCGAACCGGTGACCTCGATGCGGTCCAGGTTGGTCGGGCTTGCCGACTCCTGGGCCTGTGCGGTGGCGGTCGCGGCCGTCGCGACCAGCGCGACCACCACTGCGTCACGCAGCGTGTTGGACTTGAAATTCATTGGCTCTCTCTCTCCAAGGGAATCTTGGGTATTCACTGGGGTGTTTGCCTGTGGCGGCACCAACAAGAGCGCCAAAGACCACAAGGCTGACTGGATAGTAACTGCCACCCCGAGATAATTAAAGTAGCGTTAATGATCCATGTGATCTCGGTGAAATTCGGCAAAGTCCTTGTGGATCAATGGCCTTGGGGCGTTCCCTTGCGGGTTCCATCTCAATAATTAAGATTGAGTGAAGAAAATAGTTACATTTGATGTGTCTCTATTTGTATCGACATGTAACAAATGAGAATCAATATCTGTTAAGGCGCGACTCCAGTCTGCTTCGCGCCGCCACGCCGCACGCGATGGATCGACTTGCCAACAGGCAACAAAAAAGGCGCACCTGCCGGCGCGCCTTTGATCATCCGATGCCGCGAGCTACGCGGCCGGGGCAGGGATCAGAGATCCTGTTCGTAACGGACGTAGGGCACGGTGCCCTCGTCGTTGCTCTCGTTGCGCGGGGCGAACGGATTCTTGCCGCGGGTGACCACGTTTTCCGCGCCCACGGTGAGCTGGCCGCTCCACGGGGTGCGCCAGGTGAGGCCGACGCCCAGGCCTTCCCACTTGCCCGGCTGGCCGGGCACATCGACCACGCGGCCGATGATGTTGCCGCTGAAATTGCCATAGCCGGCGCCGATGGTCAGGCTCTTGCTGTCCCAGCGGTCGACGATGGCCGGTGAGGCATCGGCCAGCGGGACCAGGCGCGCCTTGGCATAGGTGCCGCCGATCGAGACGAAGCCTTCGCGACCGATGTTCTTCTGCCCGAACACGGTGAGATCGTTTTGTTCGGCGCGCAGTGCCGGCGACTTGTTCGGGCCGGCCAGCCAGGCCGGCAGAGTGTCGCGGCCGCTGCCGGCGGTGATGCCCACGCGCCCACCGGGACGGTTGAACGCGGCCGTGCCGGTGACCCGGCGGCTCAGCGACACGTCGTCATCGTCGCCCAGGCTGGCGAGCATGCAATGACTGGCCAGACCGCTGATGTTGGTGCCGCGGCTGCTGTTGCAGAGCAGGCCCAGCGAATCGCCGGAGGACAGCCCGAAGGCGGCATCCAGCGAGCTGCGCCCGAAATGCCAGCGCGCGCCGACCGCCTGTTCGCCGGTCGGTTCCAGGTAGAGCAGCGCTTCGACCTTGCCGCTGCCCTTGTTCCAGACCGGCAGCACGGTGCTGTCCTGGCGCGGCTTGGACTGCGCATACGCGCCCGGGATCGCGGCAATGGCGATCAGCAGGGCAAGCGGTAGACGCAGAAGGGCACGCATGGGAACTCTCAGACAGCAGCAGTGGACGCAAGTTCCCGCCGAAGCGGGACATTGATCGTAGGGCGTTTATGATTTCTTAACAAGTCTTCGTTCTCCCCAGAACAAAACTCGTACGGTGATTACTGAAGCCGTTCAGGTGCCGGTGCGGAAACGACGGCCTCGCGGAACAGTATGCCGAATTCCGTCAACGGGAAGTGATACTCCTGCCCGCAGAACTCGCAGCGGATTTCCACCGCCCCGGTGGGCTCGGCGGCCGCCCGGGCTTCCACTTCGCCCAGCGACTGCAGCATCGATTCGACCCGCTCGCGCGAGCAGGAGCAGCCGAACTGCAGCGGGCGCTCGCCCAGCAGTTCCGGGTTCTCCTCATGGAACAGGCGGTGCAGCAGCTCATGGGCGGGAACGTTCAGCAGTTCCTGCTTGCCCAGCGTCTCGAACAGGGCGCTGGCGCGCGACCAGCCGTCCTGGTCGCCCTCGTCGCCGGGCAGCTTCTGCAGCAGCAGGCCGGCGGCGCGGTCGCCATCGGCGGCCAGCAGCAGGCGGGTCGGCAGCTGTTCGGACTGGCGGAAGTAGTCCTCGAAGGCCTCATCCAGGCTGGGCGCGCTCAGCCCGACCAGGCTCTGGTAACGCTGCGGTTCGCGCGGGTCCAGGCCGGGGTTTTCGATGGTGATCGCCAGCAGCGCATCGTCACCGAAGCTGGACAGGTCACGCGGCGCATCGCCGCCCTCGGCCAGCTGCGCGATCCCGCGCAGGGTGCCGGCCGCGGTGCACTCGGCGAACAGGGTGCGCATGGCGGTGCTGCTGCGCAGCTGGATCGACAGCCGCCCATCGACCTTGGTGTGGCCGGTGAACAACGCCGAGGCGACGCTGGCCTCGCCGAGCAGTTCGGCCGCGTTGGGCGGGTAGCTGGCGTGGGACAGGATCTTCTGCCACGACGCGTCGAGGTGCACATGCACGCCGCGGACGCCGGCATCGGGAAGCAGGAAACGGGCAAGGGTGTCGGTCTGGGCGGTCATCGGTTCGGTGGCTGCGCTTAAAGAGGGCCGGTTGCCGGATAATGCGCCGACAACCGTGCAAGCAAAGGATGCACCAGTAATGGGGGCAGAACACCTGGACCACAAGCCCGACGCGGGCGCATCGCCGCCTGCGCGGCGCCGCTGGCGTTGGCGCCGCCTGCTGTGGCTGCCGCTGTTGTTTGCCGCCTTCAGCGTACTGCAGGTGCTGGTGCTGCGTTTCATCGACCCGCCGGTCTCCACGGTGATGCTGTGGCGCTATGGCGAGGCGCTGGGGCAGGCCGAGTGGGACTACCGGCTGCACTACCAGTGGCGCGACCTGGACCAGATGGCGCCGAGCCTGCCGATCTCGCTGGTGGCCGCCGAGGACCAGCGCTTCCCCGACCACAATGGCTTCGACCTGCAGGCGATCGAGAAGGCGCGCGACCACAACGCCAAGGGCGGCCGCCTGCGCGGGGCCAGCACGATCAGCCAGCAGGTCGCCAAGAACCTGTTCCTGTGGCAGGGCCGCAGCTGGATCCGCAAGGGCCTGGAGGTCTGGTACACGCTGCTGATCGAGACCTTCTGGCCGAAAGCGCGGATCCTGGAGATGTACGCCAACATCGCCGAGTTCGGCGACGGCATCTATGGCGCGCAGGCCGCCGCCCGCCAGTATTGGGGCAAGGATGCGGCGCGGCTGAGTCCGGCCGAGAGCGCGCGGCTGGCGGCGGTGCTGCCGGCGCCACGGCGTTACAACGCATCCAAGCCGGGCCCGTACGTGCAGCGTCGCGCCGCCTGGATCCAGCGCCAGGCGCGGCAGCTGGGCGGCAACGCCTACCTGCGCGAGGACTGAGCACGCATGCCGCGGCTGGGTGAACGCTACACTCCGGGCATGTCTGCCCAACGCCTGACCGTGGTCATCGCCGCGCACAACGAAGCGTCGGCCCTGCCGTTGCTGCACCCGCGCCTGCGCACGGTGCTCGATGGCCTGGCCGGGATCGAGGGCCGCATCCTGTATGTGGACGATGGCAGTAGCGATGGCACCTGGGAGGTGATGCAGGGGTTGGCCGCAATCGATCCCAGCGTCGGGGTGCTGCGGCTGTCGCGGAACTTCGGCAAGGAAGCCGCGCTGACCGCCGGGCTGGATTTCGTCGACGACGGCGCTGTGATCATCCTCGATGCCGATGGCCAGGACCCGCCGGAGCTGATCCCGGACTTCGTGGCGTACTGGCAGCAGGGCTATGACAACGTGTACGGCACGCGCCTGGCCCGCGAGGGCGAAAGCTGGCTCAAGCGCGCCACCGCCGCGGCGTTCTACCGGGTGATCGGGCGGCTGTCCAAGACGCCGATTCCTGCCGATACCGGCGATTTCCGCCTGTTGTCGCCGCGCGCGCTGCAGGCCCTGGCGCAACTGCGCGAGCGCCACCGTTTCATGAAAGGCCTGTTCGGCTGGGTCGGCTTCCGGCGCAAGGCGCTGCCGTACCACCGCCATGCGCGGGTGGTGGGGCGCAGCAAGTTCGGGCTGTGGAAGCTGTGGAATTTCGCGCTGGAAGGCATCACCGGTTTTTCCACCGCGCCGCTGCGGGTGACCACCTACCTGGGCCTGATGACGGCCGGGGTGGCCTTCATCGCCGCCTTGTGGGTGGTGGCCAAGGCGGCGTTGTATGGCGACCGCGTGGCCGGCTGGCCGACGATGATGGTGGTGATCCTGTTTCTGGGCGGGGTGCAGTTGATCGCACTGGGCCTGATCGGTGAATACCTGGGGCGTCTGTACGAGGAGTCCAAGCAGCGTCCGCTGTACCTGGTTGACACCTGGCAGGCACCGTTCGTGGCAGACTCGGGGCTGCATCCCATCGGTGGAGAGCAGCGAGATGACCACGGTACGCCAGCTGTTGGAAGGCAAGTCCCCTGAGGTTTTCGCAGTAGCGCCGGGATCGGCGGTGATCGATGCGATCCGGCTGATGGCCGAGAAGGGCATCGGCGCGGTGCTGGTGATGGAAGGCCGGCAGCTGGTCGGCATCCTGTCCGAGCGCGATTACGCGCGCAAGATCGTGCTGCACGAGCGTTCTTCGCGGACCACGCCGGTCAGCGACATCATGACCGCCAAGGTGGTTACCGTGGCGCCCTCCGAGCAGGTCGAGCACTGCCTGCAACTGGTCACCGACTACCGCATCCGGCATCTGCCGGTGGTGGACGCGGGCGGCGTGATCGGGGTGATCTCGATCGGCGATCTGGTCAAGTCGGTGATCGACGAGCAGGCGCAGCGGTTGGACCAGCTGCAGCAGTACATCGTCGCAGGCTGAAGTCCTGACCGGGAAAATGTGGGGTACCGGCCGCAGGTCGGCACCCCTGCGCATTTACTTGGCGTAACGGCCGCCGCAGTCGGTGTCCTTGCCGGGGCCGGTTTCGAGGGTGGCCAGCAACGCGGCCGGCGGGGTGATGGTGGCCAGGGTGAGGGCGATCGCGCCGCGCAGGCCCAGCGCCTTGAAGTCCGGCCGGAACGAGGGATCCTTGAAGCTGCCGCCGATGCGCAGCGGCGAGCGCAGGGCGAGGATGCTCACGTCTTTCGGGCGCGGCCGCAGCAGCAGGTCCAATTGCTCCTGTTTGAGGTCGACCGTGCCTTCGCCGAGGATCAGCGTGTCGGTGGTGTCGAAGGCGAGCGCGCGCGACTGCATCACGCCGTTGCGCACGCCGAAGTCGCCGAACGCGCAGCGCAGCGGGATCTGTTTGTCGCCGGTGAAAAGGAACTTCAGCGACTCGGCCACGTCCAGCCCGGCCAGTTCCATGATCAGGTTGCCGACATGGCCACGGCCGATGCCCAGGGCGACGTCGCCGTCGGCGCTGCCGAGCATGCTGGCAATCGAATTGCCCTGGCCGGTCAACGTGACATCGCCGCTGATGCCGCCGGAGGCCTGTTCGGCGAGTTTGGCGTCGGGGAACAAACGGCCCAACTGCACTTTGCGGATGCTGGCCTGCAAGTGCGTGGTGATCGCCGGTTTGCGTGCATCCATGCGCAGGGTGCTGCGGATGTCGCCGCCGGCCACGCCAAAATTGAGCGGTGCCAACTGCAGCACCCCGTCGTCGAGGAGGAGGTGGGCGTCCATGTCGTCCAGCGGCAGCGAGGGCGCGTTGATCCGTTGCGCCTTCCAGCGCACGTCGGCATCCATCGCGCGCAGTTTGCCCAGGTCGTAGGGCGTGGCCGGCAGCACCTTGGCACTGGCCGCGAGGGCGGCGGCCTTTGCCTTCTGTTCGGCGTTGGCCGATTCGCCGGTGCCGGTCTTCGGGGGCGCACCGATGAAACCGGCCAGGTCGTCGAAGTCCAGCCGTTTCGAGACCAGGTCGGCTTTGAGCAGGGGGCGCGCGCGGCCTACCTCGATCTGCGCCGTACCGCCCAGATCGCTGTCGCCGGCGGTGCCGGTGAAATTCTCGTAGCGCCAGATGTCGTTGTTGCGCTTGAGCCGGCCCTTCAGGCGGTAGGGCGGCGTGGGCGGAATGGCCAGGCCGAGCAGCGGATACAGGTCCTGCATGTCCTGGCCGCTGAGCATCAGCTCCAGATCGAACGTGCGCAGTGCAAACGGATTGGTCAGCGTGCCACTGGCGATGGCGTGGGTGGTGCCGGCGCGGCCGTCCAGGTGGATGCGGAACGGGTGGTCGCTGTTGCTCAGTTCCAGCGGCGATTCGGTGTTGCCGTCGAGCGAGAACGGATTGCCCTTCCAGCGCCCCTTGCCCTTCACCAGCAGCGGCGGGGCGCTGTCCGCGTTGCGTGGCTTGCCGCTGTTGAGCGCGACCAGTACGTCGGTACGGCCGGCCGCGTCGCGGAACTGCAGGCGGCCATCGTTGACCAGCAGGCGCCGAAGTACCGGCGGGTTGCCGCTGGAGGGGCCGAGGAAATCCCAGTTGCCAGGCGTGCCCTTGCCGGGGCCGGTTTCGAGCAGGAGGTCGGGGCGGGTCAGGCGGATCTCGGGGATGCGCACGTCGCCGTGCAACAGCGGCCAGAGGCGGATATCGATCTCGACACGGTCGGCGCTGGCCATCTGCGGCTGCTTGGCCCAGTCGGCGTTGGCGAAGGCCAACGTATCGGCACGCACGGTGGTGGTGCGACCCAGATCGACATCCAGATGGCCGAGCTGCAGGGCGCGCCCGGTCCTGGCTTGTACCGCACGTTCCACCGGCCCCTTGAACCAGTTCCAGTCCCACACCGCGATGAGCACCAGCAGCGCGGCCAGCACGAAGACCAGGACCGCCAACCAACGCCGCCCGCGTTTACCGGGGCGACGCCAGCGCGCGCGGCGTGTAGCAGGCGATGGAGCAGGGGAGTCGACGCTGTTCACCTGCGCATCGTTGCCATTTCATCGTGCAGGCAACGCGAAGCCTTGGTCAGGATGGTGTCAGCGTGGGGCGCGGCGACAGGCGCAGGGTGTTAAAGAATCTGTGCTGTCACCGCCACGAAGTGGCAGACGCTGCCGCCGATCACGAACAGGTGCCAGATCGCGTGCGAATACGGGATCGATTCACGGTGGTAGAAATACGTGCCCAGCGTGTAGGACAGCCCGCCGGCGAGCAGCCAGCCCAGCGTCCAGCCATCGATGGAGGCCCACATCGGCTTGATCGCCACCAGCACCATCCAGCCCATCGCGATGTAGATCAGGGTGGAGAGCAGCTTGAAACGGCCGGTGTAGAACAGCTTGAAGACCACCCCGGACAGCGCCAGCGCCCAGATCGCGGTGAACATGCCCCAGCCCCACGGGCCGCCGCGCAGGCCGATCAGGGTGAACGGCGTGTAGGTGCCGGCGATCAGCACATAGATCGCGCAGTGATCGAATACCTTCAGCCGACCCTTGGCGATCGGGTGCTGGATGGCGTGGTACAGGGTAGAGGCGGTGTACAGCAGCAGCAGCGCCACGCCGAACACGATCGCGCTGGCCAATTGCCAGCCGTCGCCATAGATGGCGGCCAGGGTGATCAGCACCGCGCTGGCGGCGAGGGCGGCCACCGCGCCGAGCCCGTGGGTCAGGGCGCTGGCGATTTCTTCACGTACGGAAGCGACAGTAGTCATGGGCGATGAGGGGGTGCGGGGAGGGGGAGCCCGCTCCCCCCTATCATCGCCGCGATGGCGTGCGCATGCACGCGCGGGTGTTCAGCAGCCCGATCAGGCGACTGAAATGCTGTGTGCGGCTTCGCGGGTGGCGGCGAAGCGCACGTCCGGCGCACGTTCTTGCGCCAACTGCAGGTTGACCCGGGTCGGTGCCAGATAAACCAGCTGGCCGGCGGCATCGATGCTCAGGTTGCCGGCGTTCTTCTCGCGGAATTCTTCCAGCTTCTTCTCGTTGCTGCAGGTCACCCAACGTGCGGTGGTGACGCTGACCGGCTCGAAGGTGGCTTCCACGCCGTACTCGTCCTTGAGCCGGTAGGCGGCCACATCGAACTGCAGCACACCGACCGCGCCGAGGATCAGGTCGTTGCTCATCAGCGGGCGGAAGAACTGCGTAGCGCCTTCTTCGGACAGCTGGGCCAGGCCCTTCTGCAGCTGCTTGAGCTTGAGCGGATCGCGCAGGCGCGCCCGGCGGAACAGTTCCGGGGCGAAGTTCGGGATGCCGGTGAAGCTGACGGCCTCGCCTTCGGTGAAGGTGTCACCGATGGAAATGGTGCCGTGGTTATGGATGCCGATCACATCGCCCGGCCACGCTTCGGCGGCGATTTCACGGTCGCTGGCCATGAAGGTCAGCGCGTTCGCCAGCTTCATTTCCTTGCCGGTACGCACGTGGAAGGTCTTCATGCCGGCCGCGAAACGGCCCGAGCACACGCGCATGAAGGCCACGCGGTCGCGATGCTGCGGGTCCATGTTGGCCTGGATCTTGAACACGAAGCCGGTCAGCTTGTTTTCCTGCGGGGCGATCTGGCGGCCGGTGGTGGCGCGCGGCTGCGGCGACGGCGCGTGCTCGACGAAGAAGTCCAGCAGCGGCTGCACGCCGAAGTTGTTCACGCCCGAGCCGAAGAACACCGGGGTCTGCTTGCCGGCCAGGTAGGCGTCCAGGTCGAACGGATGGCTGGCGCCCTGCACCAGTTCCAGTTCATCGCGCAGGTCGGCCAGCATGCGCTCGCCGATCTTCTCGGCCAGGCCGGGCGAGTCGATCGAGGGGAAGATGGTGGAGTCCTGGCGGGTGAAGTTGCGGCCCTGTTCGTACAGGTGCACTTCGCCGCTGATCAGGTGGACCACGCCCTTCAGGCGCTGGCCCATGCCGATCGGCCAGGTCACCGGAGCGCACTGGATGCCGAGCACGCTTTCCACCTCGTCCAGCAGGTCGATCGGCTCCTTGCCTTCGCGGTCGAGCTTGTTGATGAAGGTCATGATCGGGGTGTCGCGCAGGCGGCACACTTCCATCAGCTTGATGGTGCGCTCTTCCACGCCCTTGGCCACGTCGATCACCATCAGCGCCGAGTCCACCGCGGTGAGCACGCGGTAGGTGTCCTCGCCGAAGTCGGCGTGGCCGGGGGTGTCGAGCAGGTTGACGATCTTGCCTTCGTAGGGGAACTGCATCACCGAGGAGGTGACTGAGATGCCGCGTTCCTTTTCCAGCGCCATCCAGTCGGACGTCGCATGACGGGCGGCCTTGCGGCCCTTCACCGAGCCGGCCATCTGGATCGCGCCGCCGAACAGCAGCAGCTTTTCGGTCAGCGTGGTCTTGCCGGCGTCGGGATGGGAAATGATGGCGAAGGTGCGGCGACGCGCAGCTTCGGTAGCGATGTCGGACATGGCGTGACGCGCCCGCCCGGGGCGCTTTTCATGGAGATAAGCCGCCCAGTATAGCGGGCGCCGGGACTGGCCGGGTCAGGGCGTGGCCGCGGCCGGGCCCGGGCTGTCCTCGCGGGCGAAGTGCAGCTCGCCCTGGGGCGCCACGATCCGTATCGGCACCGATCGCAGCTGCATGCCGGCATTGACCTGCACCACGAAGTGCAGGTGCGGGCCGCTGCTGTAGCCGGTATTGCCGGACAGCCCGATGCGCTGGCCGACCTCGACCCGCTGGCCGCTGCGGACCAGCACGCCATTGGCCTGCAGATGGGCGTAGACGGCCATGCTGCCGTCCTCGTGCAGGACCCGGATGAAGTTGGCGCGGTCGCGATCACGCGCCAGATCGCGGCCGTTGGCCTGGAAGTTGCCCTGCACCTGCATCACCTTGCCGGCCCGTGCGGCCAGCACGGGAGTGCCCTCGGGCAGGGCGAAATCGACCGCGTCGCGGTTCTCCGCATCGGTATGGCTCAAGCGCCCCTGCGGGGCCTGGGTGACCTGGAAGCGCTGGGCATGGAAGGGCAACGGGTAGGCCACGTCCTGCGGGCGGGCGGCCGGATCGCCGGGAACCGCATCCAGCAGCAGGTTCAGGCGCTGGGTGTCCGGCGGCAGCTGCAGGCGGGTCACCACCACGCTGGCCGCGCCGGGCAGCACGGTCTGCATCGGCAGGCCGGGCAGCGGCGTCGCCGCGGGGGCCTGGCGCAGCGCGATCTGGACCGGGCCGGCCAGATGGTTGTCCACCCGGGCCTGCCAGCGGCTGGCACCGCCTTCCAGCGTGACCGAGGCCAGGGTGCCGGCAACCGGGCCCTGCGATGGCGCCGCGGTCTGCTGGACCAGGCCCCAGCCCGAGCGCCAGGCGGGCGCCGCGAGGGCATCGGCGGCCTGCGCGAGCAGCGGGCACAACAGCAGCAGGGGCAGGGTCCGGCGCATGCAGGGAATCCAATGAGGGTGGGCGGACTCTACGCAACCGCCTTCGTTCAGGAAAGATCCCCCCTGCGGAAGGGGCCTGCGCGCTGATGAGAAAAAACTATATCGCTTCATCCCGATGAAAGGATTGACATGGTCGGATCGGGCTGGCATCGTGGCGTCACCATCGAGACCGGCAGAGGGACAGGCCCTTTGAAGCCGGGGCAGCCCGCAGGCGCGCAAGCGACCTGCGTAGGTGCCAAATCCTGCGGGGACCGTTGTGTCTTCCGAAAGATGGTTCGAACCGTGCACCGTATGTGCGCTTCGAACGCGAGCTCCGCGAAAGCTCGATGGCCGCCTCCTCTTCGGGATACCGCCATGAGTTTCGCCACCGCTGCCGCTGTTGCCACCGACACCTTCGCACCGCCGAGCGCTCCGCAGGATGCTGCCTGCCATGCCGTTCGCGGCGATATCGGCGCGGTGCTGTCGATGCGTCACGCCGGCCCGCGCCCGGTTCGCCTGCGCTACGAGCTGGTAGGCCCGGCCGATGCGCCGGTGGTACTGCTGGCCGGCGGCATTTCCGCGCACCGCCACGTGGCGGCCAATGCCGAGTTTCCTGAAAAGGGCTGGGCCGAGGGCCTGGTCGGCAGCGGCCGCACGCTGGACCCGGCCACGCAGCGCATCCTGGCCTTTGACTTCATCGGCGCCGACGGCGCGCTCGACCTGCCGATCGACACCGCCGACCAGGCCGATGCGCTGGCGCTGCTGCTGGATCACCTGGGCATCGCTGCGTTGCAGTGCTTCGTCGGCTACTCCTACGGGGCGCTGGTCGGCCAGCAGTTCGCGATCCGTCACCGCCCGCGCCTGCACAAGCTGGTGGCGGTGAGTGGCGCGCATCGCCCGCATCCCTACGCCGCTGCCTGGCGCGCGCTGCAGCGCCGTGCGGTGGCGCTGGGCCAGCTGCAATGCGCCGAGAACCACGGGCTCGCACTGGCACGGCAGTTCGCGATGCTCAGCTACCGCACCCCGGAAGAATTCGGCGAGCGTTTCGACGCCCCCCCGGAAGTGATCAATGGCCGCGTCCGCGTGGCCGCCGAGGATTACCTTGATGCCGCCGGTGCGCAGTACGTCGCGCGCACCGCGGTGGATGCCTATCTGCGCCTGTCCGAATCGATCGACCTGCACCGTGTCGACCCTGCCGCCATCCAGGTGCCGACCGTGGTGGTCGCCGTGGAAGGCGACCGGCTGGTGCCACTGGCCGATTGTGTCGGCCTGGTCGAAGGGCTGGGCCCGCGCGGCAGCCTGCGCGTACTGCGCTCGCCGTATGGCCACGACGCCTTCCTCAAAGAAACCGATCGCATCGACGCGATCCTCGCCAACGCCGTCCGTTCCCCGGGAGAAACCGCATGAGCCTGTCCGCTGGTACCGAACCGTCCTGTAGTCGCGTTACCGCCGCCGTCCGCGCCGGCATCGATCGCGATACCGCCCATGGTGCGGTGACCCCGCCGATCGTGCTGTCCTCGAACTTCAGCTTCGATGGCTTCGGCAACAAGCGCCAGTACGACTACACGCGCAGCGGCAACCCGACCCGCGACCTGCTCGGCGAAGCGCTGGCCGAGCTGGAAGGCGGTGCCGGTGGCGTGATCACCTCCACCGGCATGGGCGCCATCAACCTGGTGCTCAACGCGCTGCTGCAGCCGGGCGATACCCTGGTGGTGCCGCATGACGCGTACGGCGGCAGCTGGCGGCTGTTCAATGCACTGGCCAAGAAGGGCCACTTCGGGCTGATCACCGCCGACCTCACCGACCCGCGCTCGCTGGCCGATGCGCTGGCGCAGTCGCCGACTCTGGTACTGGTGGAAACCCCGTCCAACCCGCTGCTGCGCATCACCGACCTGCGCTTCGTCATCGATGCCGCGCACAAGGCCGGGGCCAAGGTGGTGGTGGACAACACCTTCCTGTCGCCGGCACTGCAGCAGCCGATCAGTTTCGGTGCCGACGTGGTGCTGCATTCCACCACCAAGTACATCAACGGCCACAGCGACGTGGTCGGCGGCGCGGTGATCGCACGCGATCCGGCCGTGCACGAACAGCTGGTGTGGTGGGCCAACGCGCTGGGCCTGACCGGTTCACCGTTCGACGCCTTCCTGACCCTGCGCGGGCTGCGCACGCTGGGCGCACGCCTGCGTGCGCACCAGGAAAACACGGCCGCGGTGGTCGAGCTGCTGGCCGCCAGCGATGCCGTTTCCAGCGTCTATTACCCGGGCCTGGCCGAGCATCCGGGACACGCCATTGCCGCGCGCCAGCAGAGTGGCTTCGGCGCGATGCTGTCCTTCGAACTGGCCTCGTGCCCGGGCGATGACCCGCATGCGGCGGTGCGTGCCTTCGTCGATGGCCTGCGCTGTTTCACCCTGGCCGAATCGCTGGGCGGGGTGGAAAGCCTGATCGCGCATCCGGCGACCATGACCCACGCCGCGATGACCCCGGAAGCGCGCGCGCATGCCGGCATCAGCGAAGGGCTGCTGCGCTTGTCGGTCGGCATTGAATCGCCGGAAGACCTGGTGGCCGATCTGCAGGCCGGGTTGGAACGCGCGCAGGCGGTGATCGACCTGCAGGCCACGGTGGCGCTGCGTAAACAGGTGGATGCATGAGCGCGGTATTGAATCTGGTGGGCGCACCGGCGGCGACGAACAAGTTGGCGCTGCTCGGCACCGGTACGGTTGGCACGGCGTTCGTGCAGCGCTACCAGGTGCTGCAGGCACGCGGGCTGGCATTGCCGGCGTTCTCGTGGCTGGCCAATTCGCGCACCGCGCGGGCCTGTGGCGATGCGCCGGAACACGAGCTGCAGCAGGCCAACCGCGCCCAGCGCAGTGCGCCGGACCTGCAGCCCTGGGCCGAGGCCGAAGGCCTGCAGCGCGGCGACGTGGTGGTGGATGCCACCGCCAGCGATGACGTGGCCAACTGGCATGAACAATGGCTGGCGCGTGGCGTGCACGTGGTGACGGCCAACAAGCTGGGCCGTGGTGCGCAGCTGGCCCGCGCACAGGCCATCGCCGACAGCCGCGACGATGGCGATGCACAGTACGGCGACAGCGCCACGGTGGGGGCCGGGCTGCCGCTGCTGAGCAGCCTGCGCGGGTTGGTTGCCGGCGGCGACCGCATCCATCGCGTCGAGGGCGTGCTGTCGGGCTCACTGGCGTGGTTGTTCCACCACTACGACGGGCAACGGCCTTTCTCCGAATGGGTGCGCGAGGCCGCGGCCGCCGGCTACACCGAGCCCGATCCGCGCGTGGACCTGTCCGGCGAGGATGTGCGCCGCAAGCTGTTGATCCTGGCCCGCAGCAGTGGCATCGCCCTGCGCGCCGAGCAGGTCCAGGTGACCTCGCTGGTGCCCGATGCGCTGGCTCGGTTGCCGCTGACTGAAGCGCTGGCGCAGCTGTCGCTGCTGGATGCACCGCTCGCCGAGCGTTGGCAGCAGGCCCATGCGCAGGGCGCTTGCCTGCGCTTCGTCGGCGGTTTCGATCACGACGGAGCCCTGGTCGGACTGCGCACGCTGCCGCTCGATCATCCCCTTGCCGGTGGCGCGCAGACCGACAACCGGGTGGCGATCCACAGCGATCGTTACCACGCCCAGCCGCTGCTGATCCAGGGGCCGGGCGCGGGCGCCGAAGTCACCGCCGCGGCGCTGCTGGACGACGTGCTGGCGATCGCCCGGCGATAGGTTTCGCGGGACGATGACCGGCTACTGCGTGGCGGACAGCGCCTTCAACAACGCAGCGTTGAACCGCTTGGGATCCTGCACCTGCGGCGAATGGCCCAGGTCGTCGAAGCTCACCAGGGTGGCGCCGGGAATGGCGGCCGCTGCCGCCTTGCCCAACGCGGGGTAGTCCCCCAGCGTTGCCTTCAACGCCGGCGGCGCGAGGTCGCGGCCGATCGCGGTGCGGTCGGTCTGGCCGATGAACAGCGTGGTCGGCACCTTCAGCCGGGGCAGTTCGTAGACCACCGGTTGGTTGAACACCATGTCCGAGGTCAGGGCCTGGCTCCAGGCGACCGCCGCCTTGCCCGATCCGGCATACATCCCGGCCTGCATGCGTGCCCAGCGTTCGAATGCAGGCTGCCAGTCGCCGTTGTAGTACACCTCCCGCTGGTAGCGCTGGATGCTCTCGAAGCTGGTCTTCAGCTCGTTGGCATACCACGCGTCGACGCTTCGCCACGGCACGCCCTTGGCCTTCCAGTCCTCCAGCCCGATCGGATTGACCAGCGCCAGGCGGCTCACCCGCTGCGGGTACATCAGCGCAAAGCGCGCGGCGAGCATGCCGCCCATCGAATGGCCCACCACGTGGACCGTGCCTTCGCCCAGGTCCAAGTGCTGCAACAGTGCTTCGGTGTTGGCCGCCAGTTGCCCGAACGAGTACTGATACGCCGCGGGCTTGCTCGACTTGCAGAAGCCGATCTGGTCCGGCGCGATCACCCGGTAGCCGGCCGCATGCAGAGCCGCGATGGTCTCCTCCCAGGTGGCGGCGCAGAAATTCTTGCCGTGCAGCAACACCACGGTGCCGGCGAATGCCTTGCCGGATACCGGGATGTCGAGATAGGCCATCTCCAGTGCTTGCTGCTGGGAGGTGAAGCGGAAGGTTTCAACCGGGTACGCATAGTCGAACCCCTCCAGCCGCGGTCCATACGGCGCAGCGGCGAATGTGGTCAGCGGCAGGCAGGCAAGCAGGGCGGCAGCCAGGATGCGCATGGCGGTCTCCGGGTGGGGGAGCACCGAGGGTACTGGACCGGTGATGCCACTGTCGCGGGGGTGTCGTGCTGCTGTCGTGGCGCGGGCGCCCCTGTGGCGGCACACTTCCACCATGCCCAGACAGGAGGAGTGGCGATGTCCGATGCATCGGGAAAGGTGAAACAACTGCGCGAAGCGCGCGGGTGGTCGCAGGAGCACCTGGCCACGGTGGCCGGACTGAGTGCGCGGACGGTGCAGCGCGTGGAGGCCGATGGGCGCGCGTCGGGCGATACGCGGATGGCGATTGCGGCGGTATTGGGAGTGACCCCTGCGGAACTGGCCGAAGCACCGCCTGCCGCGCCCCCCGCAGCGGCGCGCCCGGCTGTGGACCCCGGCGCGGTGTGGTTCAAGCTGGCCATCGTGGTGATGATGATGCTGGCCGGTGGTTACATCGTGGGCAAGGACCTGGCCCTTCGCGACAACGCACGCGCCGCATCATCCCGTTGAGGCCATCGACGCCCGTCAGCGGTGACGGGCGCGGAGGGATGCCGCCGCATCAGCACTCGATGACGTTCACGGCGAGGCCGCCGCGGCTGGTTTCCTTGTACTTGTCCTGCATGTCGCGGCCGGTGTCGCGCATGGTCTTGATGACCTTGTCCAGCGACACCTTGTGCTTGCCGTCGCCACGCATGGCCATGCGGCTGGCATTGATTGCCTTCACCGCGCCCATCGCATTGCGTTCGATGCAGGGAATCTGCACCAGGCCACCGATCGGATCGCAGGTCAGGCCCAGGTTGTGTTCCATGCCGATCTCAGCGGCATTCTCGATCTGGCTCGGGCTGCCGCCGAGTGCGGCGACCAGGCCACCGGCTGCCATCGAGCAGGCCACGCCCACTTCGCCCTGGCAGCCGACTTCGGCGCCGGAAATCGAGGCGTTTTCCTTGTACAGGATGCCGATTGCCGCCGAGGTCAACAGGAAGTCGAACACGCGCTGTTCGTTGGCGCCGGGGCAGAAGCGGTCGAAGTAATGCAGCACCGAGGGCAGCACACCGGCCGCACCGTTGGTGGGGGCGGTGACCACGCGGCCACCGGCTGCGTTTTCCTCGTTGACGGCCAATGCGTACAGGTTGACCCAGTCCAACGTGGTCAGCGGGTCGCGCATCGCCGCTTCGGGCTTGGAGGACAGTTCGCGGTACAGCGCCGGGGCGCGGCGGGAGACGTGCAGGCCGCCGGGCAGGGTGCCTTCCTGGCGGATGCCGCGGTCCACGCAGGCCTGCATCGCGCTCCAGATCTCACGCAGCTCCTCGCGGATCTGGTCTTCGCTGCGCCAGCACTTTTCGTTCTCGAACATCAGCTGGGCGATGCTCAGCCCGCTGCGTGCGGTCTGCGCCAGCAACTCGTCACCGCTCTTGAACGGGTAGGGCAATGGGGTTTCATCGGGCACGATGCGGTCGTCCGCGGCGTCGTCCTGGTTGACCACGAAGCCGCCGCCCACCGAGTAGTAATCGCGGGTGGCGATCACCTGGTCTTCGGCGTCATAGGCGGTGAAGCGCATGCCGTTGGTGTGGTAGGGCAGCTTCTGGCGCTTGTTCAGGCCGAGATCGCGCTTCTCGTCGAAGGCGATTTCATGCGTGCCCATCAGCCGGATCCGCTTGCTGCTGCGGATCCGTTCCAGGGTATCGGGAATGATGTCCGGGTCGATCAGGTTCGGGCGCTGGCCTTCCAGCCCCAGCAGCACGGCCTTGTCGGTGCCATGGCCGCGCCCGGTCAGGGCCAGCGAGCCATAGACGTCGGCGCGGATGCGCACCACGTCCTGCAACCGGCCCGGGTCCAGCAGCCAGCGGTGCACGAAGCGTTCGGCGGCCTTCATCGGTCCCACGGTGTGCGAGGAGCTCGGGCCAATGCCGATCTTGAAAACGTCGAACGTGCTGACAGCCATGATTGCCAAACTGCGGGTATCGGATGGAACGCTATTCTATGCTGTCAGGCGCGCCGGGCATGTCTGCGGCGCAACATTTCACAAGGCGGGTGAGCCGGTGTTTACCTTGTTCCAGCGCGATGACTGCCATTTGTGCGACCAGGCCCTGGCGGTGCTGGCCCAGGCCCGGGTGCCCGGGCTGGACAGTGTGTTCATCGATGACGATACCGCGCTGGAGGGCCGCTACGGCCTGCGCGTGCCGGTATTGCGCGACGCGCAGGGGCGGGAGCTGGACTGGCCGTTCGATGTGGCGGTGCTGCAGGCCTGGATGGAAGGCAAGGAATTCAGGTAGTGCCGGCCGCTGGCCGGCTGCTCTGAATCGGACAGCACCGGGATTCGATCCATTGTTGCCAGGAGCCGGCCAGCGGCCGGCACTACCCGGCTGCGTTATTTTGCTTTCAGGACCACTTTGGTGCTGATCGCGGTTTCATTGGGGATGGTCTTGGTGTCGGCCCAGTCGCCGCCGCCCACGCCGAAGTCCAGGCGCTTGACCGTGGCCTTGCCGCTGAGCACCGGCTGCGCGCCCGGGGTCCAGGTGAAGGTCAGGGTGACCGGCTTGCTGACCCCGCGCAGTTCCAGGGTGCCATCGGCGGCGTACTGGTTGTTGCCCAGTGCGCGGAACTTGCTGGCGCGGTACTTGGCCTGGGCGAACTTGCCGACGTTGAAGAAATCCGCGCCCTGCAGGGTCGAATCGCGGTCGCTGTTGCCACTCTTGGCGCCGGCCAGCGGAATGGTGACTTCCAGGCTGGAGCCGTCCAGCTTGGCCGGGTCGAAGCTGAGCTTGGTGTCGAAACCGGGGAAGCTGCCGGTGAACACTTCGCCGTCGTACTTGGTGGCGAACACCAGTACCGAGCCGGGGGCCTGCACATAGTCGGCCGCCAGCACCGGTGCGGTCGCCATCAGCCCGGCCAGGGCGGCGGCAACGGCCGCGGGGGAGGTCAGCTTGATGTTCATTCTCAGTCCTTCTGGGGGGAGGCAACCCAGCCGTGCGGCAGCATGCGCGCAAGGGTGGCATCGCGTTGGTAAAAATGGTGGTAAAGCGCGGCGCCGGCATGCGCCAGCACCACCGCGATCAGCAGCCAGAAGCCCCATTCGTGGATGGCGTGGGAGATCTGGGTAACGCGCTCGTCCGGGCCGCTCAGCTTGGGCACGTTGACCAGCCCGAACCAGCGGAACGGGCGCAGCCCGCTGGCCGAGTCATACAGCCAGCCCGACAGCGGGATGGCGAACATCAGCACGTACAGCAGCCAGTGCGTGGCCGAGGCGATGCGTTCCTGCCAGGTGGGCGTGCCCGGCACGGGCGCGGGGGCACCGGCATACAGGCGCCAGCCCAGCCGTGCCAGCACCAGCACCAGCACGGTGATGCCGAACGACTTGTGCATCGTGTAGATCCAGAAGTACTTCGGCGTCTTGGGGAATTCGCCCATGACCAGACCGACGATGCCCATGCCGAGGATCATCAGGGCGATCAGCCAATGCAGGGTCTGGCTGACACCGCCCCAGCGGGCAGGCGTGTTCTTGGCGGTCATGGCGTGGTCTCCTCGACCGGCTGTGGGGGTGTGGGTTCGGAGTGGTCGGCTGCTGTGGGAGTTCCCGGTGCATCGACGGACGGTGTGTTTTGCGGATCGGCGGCACTGTGATCGCGCACGGCCTCGGCTTCGATGCGCAGCTGTACCGCATCGCCGATCATCGAGGGCCAGGCGCTCACGCCGAACGCACTGCGGCTGAGCGTGGCGGTGGCCGAGAAGCCGGCCGTACGCCGGAACGGCGGCAGGGGATGGCGCTTGAGAGCATTGAGCGTGACCGCCAGGGTGACTTCGCGGGTGACGCCGTGGAGCGTCAGCTGGCCAACGACATCGGCATGGGTGGCATCGATCGGCTCGACCCGGGTGGAGACGAAGCGCGCTTGCGGGTAGCGCTCGGCATCGAGCAGGTTGCGCGCCAGGCTGGCTTTGTTCCACTTGTCATCGCCCAGGTCCAGGCGCTGGATCGGCACGCTGACGCTCAGCGTCGCGCTGCGCCAGTCCTCGGGGTCGAACACCAGCACGCCTTCGCTGCCGGACACCGTGCCCAGTGCCTGCGAGAAGCCGGCATGCTCGACGGCGAACAGCACCCGCGTGTGCACCGGATCGAGCCGGTAGGTATCGGCCGCGGCCATGGCGGCCAGCGGGGTGGTGCACAACAGCAGGGCTAGGGTCAGGCGTGTGATCACGGCCGGGCTCCGTCGAGGTCTGGGACGATCATACGCACAGCCCTGTCATGGTTTCAGGGCCACGGCTGCAACAGTTCGTGGTGCAGCGGGGCGGACGTTGTCGGGGTGGCTGTGGGACAATCGCGCCCTACAGGGAGGTCGGGATGGCGTTGAGCGCGCGCGGTTGGCGGGCAGGCATCGTGGTGCTGGTACTGGGCTGGTGCCTGGTTCCGGCCCTGGCATGGGCCGCAGGGACATCGGCAGAGACGCCGCGGATGCGCCGCCTGGGTGCCGCCGAAGGCATGCCCTCGCGCATGGTGCTGGCGCTGGCGCAGGATCGCCAGGGCTACATCTGGGCCGCCACCGATGACGGCCTGGCACGCGTGGATGGCGTGGGCCTGCGGGTCTGGCGACATGACCCGTCCGATCCCGGTTCGATCCCCGGCAATGAAGTGGAAACCCTGCTGGTGGACCCGCTGGACCGGGTCTGGGTGGGCAGCAACGGCGCCGGGTTGAGCATGCTGGGCCCGGGCCGCGAGCGCTTCGAACACTTCCCACAGCTCAATGCGCGTTGCGATGGCCAGTTCTGGTCGCTGGCGTATGCGGCCAAATCGCTGTGGATCGGTACTAACCGGCACGGCATCTGTCGGCGTGAGGAAGACGGCAGCCTGACCCGGTACCACGCCGATCCGGACGATCCGGACAGCTTGCCCGACGACACCATCTACAGCCTGCTGTCCGACCCGCAGGGACGGGTCTGGGTGGGCACCGGCAGCGGCGTGGCGCGCTGGGATGGCCGTCGCTTCACCCGCATCGCGCCCGCGCTGCTGGGCGGCAAGAGTGTGTTCCGGCTGACCCGCGAGCCCGACGGTACGGTGTGGGCGGGTACCGAAGGCGGCTTGTTCCGGATCGACGCGGATGACAGCGTGCGTGCGGCGCCGTGGACGCTCAGTGCCGATGTACGTGCAGCGACGGTGGTCCATGACCGCAACGGCGGCTACTGGCTGGGCACCGCCGACGGCCTGTATCGCGGCGATGCGCAGCGCGTGCACGTGCTGGCCGGCGATGCCGGCAGCGGCTTTCTGACCGCGCGCAGCGGTGTGCTGGACATGCTGCAGGATCATGAGGGCGGGGTGTGGATTGCGATGCTGACCCAGGGCCTGGCCTACCTGCCGCCGGACTGGAAGCGCTTCTCCACCTGGTACCAGCTCGATGGCAAGCCGCTGGACAGCGTCTACCTGCTCAGTGCGGCGGCGGCCGGAAACGGCTATTACATCGCCGGTGCGCACGGCATCTACCGTCTGGATGAGGCGGGCCAGCTGCAACAGATCGCCGATGAGAAACAGCTGGGCGTGGGCGCGTCGTGGTCGCTGCTGGCACGCGCCGACGGCGCGTTGTGGATCGGCCGGGCAGGGCGGCTGAACCTGCTGCAGCCCAAGACCGGTCAGGTGCGCGAATGGAAGATCGGCGGTGGCGCGGATGTGCGTCAGCGCATCGACCTGATCCGCCAGGCGCCCAACGGCGAGTTGTGGCTGTCGATCATGAGCCTGGGCATCCAGCGTCGCGACGCGCAGGGCAACGTGCTCGATACCATCCGGGTCGACCAGGACCGCGGCCTGACCGAAAACCCGGTCGAGCAGATGCTGTTCGATCCGCGCGGGCAGCTGTGGGTGATGGGCGACATGGGCCTGCTGCGCTGGCATGAGGACCGCTTCGAGCAGGTCCCCGGCATCTCGCGCGGCAGCATCTACGACATCACCTGGAATGGCCCGGACGAGGTATGGCTGGCGCGCAACGGCGCGCTTGAACGTTACGGCTGGGATGGACTGAGCATGACCCTGCGCGAGCGCGTCGGTGCAGCCGAAGGGTTGCCGGCGGTCTCGATGGGCGGGGTGGTGCTGGGCAAGCAGGGCCAGGTCTGGGCCACCACGCCGCGCGGACTGGTGCGCTGGCAATCCGGCGAACGCCGGCTGCGCATCTATGGCGAACGCGACGGCCTGCCCGATGTGGAATTCAGCGGTCGCCCGCCGGTGCGTGCCGACAACGGCCGCGTGCTGGCGGTGACCGCAACCGGCCTGGTCGGTTTCGATCCGGATGCGCCGGACCTGTTGCTGCCCGCGTCGCAGCTGGTGATCGACAACGTGCAGGTGCGTCGCGATGACGCGCAGGGCCAGCAGTCGCTGCCGGTGAACGCGCCAATCGTGCTGGGTCCGCGCGACCGCGATCTGATCGTCACTGCACGTCTGCTGTCCTTCGCCAATCCGCAGGGCAACCGCTACCGCTACCGCGTCTCCGGCTACGACCAGAACTGGGTGATGCAGAGTGCCAACGGCGAGCGCCTGCTGTCGCGGTTGCCCTCGGGCCAGTACGCCATCGACGTGCAGGCGGCGACGCCGCAGGGCGACTGGACCCCGTCGCGTACGCTCAGCGTGCAGGTGCAGCCCCCGTGGTGGCGCAGTGGCTGGGCGATCCTGGCGTACCTGCTGTTGTGGCTGCTGTTGATCGCGGTGGTGGCCTATGTGGCGCGCGCACGCCTGCGCCGCCGCCAGCAATGGCAGATGACCGTGCACAAGCAACAGATCGCCGAGCAGGCCTCGCAGGCCAAGAGCCGCTTCCTGGCCACGCTGGGCCACGAAGTACGCACGCCGATGACCGGTGTGCTGGGCATGAGCGAACTGCTGCTGGCCACGCCGCTGGACGAGCAGCAGCGCGGCTATGCCGCCTCGATCCAGCACGCCGGCACCCATCTGCTGCGGCTGGTCAACGATGCCCTGGACCTGGCACGGATCGAGGCGGGACGGCTGGAGCTGGACATCCGTCCGTTCGACCTGATGTCGATGCTGGCCCAGGTGGAGGCGTTGATGGAGCCGATGGCGCATCACCGCGGGCTGGCCTTCGAGCGCAGTTTCAACCTGCCTGGTCCGGTGCAGCTCAGTGGCGATGAAATGCGCGTGCGGCAGATCCTGATGAACCTGCTCGGCAATGCGATCAAGTTCACCGAACAGGGCCACGTCGGTCTCGGGGTCGAGCTGGTCGATGACAGGCTTGGCGTGGTGTTCGAGGTCAGCGATACCGGGCCGGGCATCAACCTGGACCAGCAGCAGCGCCTGTTCCACCGTTTCGAACAGGCCGATGGCCCGCGCACGGCCTCACGCTATGGCGGCAGCGGGCTGGGCCTGGCGATCTGCCAGGAGCTGGCGGTGGCGATGGGCGGGCGCATCGGCATCGACAGTACGCCGGGCCACGGCGCCCGTTTCACCGTGCACCTGCCGCTGCCGTGGACGCTGCAACGCACCGGCACCGGCACCGGCAACGAGGGCAGCGCGGAGCTGCGGCTGCAGCTGCCGCCACTGCGCATCCTGCTGGTGGAAGATGACCCGACCGTGGCCAATGTCATCGCCGGGCTGCTGCGCACCCGGGGCCACGACGTCGTGCACGTGCTGCACGGCCTGGCTGCGCTGTCGGAAATCGCTGCAGGGGCGTTCGATGTCGGCCTGCTCGACCTGGACCTGCCGGCGCTGGATGGCATTGCCATTGCCGGCCAGCTGCGTGCGATGGGCTACGAGCTGCCGTTGATCGCGGTGACCGCGCGCTCGGACGCCTATGCCGAACAACAGGTGCTGGCGGCCGGCTTCGACGGCTTCCTGCGCAAGCCGGTGACCGGCGACCTGTTGGTCAATGCCATCGCGCAGGCCCGGGCCGTGCGCTGAGCACAACGGGGACACCCGAGTGGACATGTTGTTGTTGCGTGAAATGTGATGTTATAACATTCCGCAACTTCCCGCAGGTGTCCCATGCGCCATCACGTCCTTACCGCTGCACTCCTCCTCAGCCTCCACACCGCCTACGCGGCAGATGGCCCCACCTTGCCGACCGTCCGCGTGCATGCCGATCAACCTTCCAGAATCGACAGCCTGGTGGTGGTGGAGAACATCCAGGCCCAGAACCGGACGCTGGGCAACATGCTTGAGCATGTTTCTGGCGTGCAGAGCAGCGCATTTGGTCCCAACGCCGGCGCGCCGGTGATCCGCAGCCTGAGTGGCAGCCGCGTACAGGTACTGGAAGACGGCCAGTCCATTCTCGGGATGAACGCCTTGAGCGGCGATATCGGCATCCCGTTCGACCCGCTCTTCGTGAAGAACGTCAGCGTGAACAAGTCGTCGGACACGGTCCGCTATGGCGGCAATGCCATCGGTGGCAGCGTCAACATCGATTCCGGCCTCATCTCCAGAACGATGGAGGACAAGGATCAGACGATGGAGCTGGTGCTGCGCAAGGGATTCAACGACGCCGATGCGCAGGGGTTCCGCATGAACTTCAACAACCAGCGCAACATCTCGACCAATCTGCAGATGTCGATCCAGCGGATCTCGCACTACGATATCCACGGCAACAGCAAGGCCGGTGTCTGCGACAGCCAGCTGTTTCCCGCGGGCGGTGGCGTGAATTCGGGGCTGGCCGACGCGTGCCAGAAGGAAGCGCGGGTACAGCAGGTCTACAACAAGGCCTCGCAACCGTATATCGACCAGTTCATGACGGAAAACCCGGACTGGGCCGACGGCGATTTCTCCTTCTATACCAACAGCCCGTCTTCGGTCTGGCAGCGAAAGACCTACGTCAATCCGGTGAATCCGGGCTACGTCGCCGGCACGCCGTCGTATGTGCAGAAGAAGATCAACAACGACGTCACCCCCAACTACCGGGGCACGCTAGGCAACAGCTACTTCCGGAACGCACACCTTGCCGCCGGGTCGACCTACTTCTTCGACCGGGGCTACGTCGGGGTCAGTGTCGACAGCAAGGACAGCGAGTACGGGGTGCCGGGTTTCTCGATGGATAACCTGTCGTTCGGATCGAACTACGCCAAGGCACGTCCGGTGGGCGTGGTGCTCAAACAGAACCGGTACGCGTTGGAAGCTCGCGTGCTGGACCCGGTTCCGTACCTGGAAAGTGCCGAGGTCCGCCTGTCCCGGCTGAGCAACACGTCGGCCGAGAACATCGGATCCACCAAGGCCAATGCCTATGATTTCGATACCGACCAGGCCGAGCTGCTGCTTGAGCACGCGCGTGTCGGGCCACTCAGTGGCCTGGTCGGGCTGAGCTATCGCGCGCGGGAGGTGGCCGGCTCGGGTCCCCAGCGCTACCTGCCCGACGTGGATACGGTGAGCAGGGCGGTGTTCGTGAAGGAGCGCCTGGACGTTGATTGGGCGTCCTTCGACGCCGGGTTCCGGCATGAGCGCGTGGATCACACCCTCCAGCCGAGCGGATTCAAGACCGCGCGCAACTCGGCCAATGGAACGCTTGAAGACAAGGCCTTCGCCCTGAACAGCTACAGCGTCGGCAGCTATGTCGCGCTGGGCAGGATGTTCGGTGCCAAGGCCCGCTACTCGTCCTCGGCGCGCGCGCCGGAAGTGAACGAGCTATATGCGAGCAACGCCCACTACTCGGTGATGACCCAGGAAGAAGGCAACCAGGCACTGCAGCCCGAACGGGCGAGGACGGCGGAGTTCACCGTGTTGTTCAGCAATGGCGGCTTCGACCTGTCGGCAACGGGCTACCGCATGCGCTACGAGAATTTTCTCTATCAGGGCCATTCGGGACTGCAGACCGCCAACCGCCTGCCCCTGAAGTACTGGAAGCAGACCGATACCACCGTCAAGGGATTCGAGGTCGATGTAGCCCAGTCCTTTGACCTGGGCCGCTACGGAAAACTCGATGCGTCGGCGTTTTCGGACCTGGTCAGGAACAAGGCGGATGCACCCACTGTATTGCGCGCGCACAACGATGGCGAGTATCTGCCCAACATGCCCACCAACCGGTACGGTGCAACGCTGCGCTGGGAGCATCAAGGCTGGAAGGCGTGCGTCTCCAGCACGTACTACGACAAGCAGAAGTACCTTGGCCGCAACGTCAGCCAGGAAGTGCCGCTGGACGGATTCAACCTGCTGGATGCGCAGGTGAGCCACGTCTTCGATCTTCAGAACGCGTACGTCGCCGGCGTGGAGGTCTTCCTCAACGGTTCCAACCTGCTCAATGAAGATGCCCGACCCCATAATTCGCCGCTGAAGTACATCGCGCCGCTGCCCGGCCGTGGCTTCCAGGTGGGGGTCACGGTTCGGCTCTGACACCGTCAGGCACAGGTAGGGCCTCCGCGCAGGTGCGGAGGCCCTGTCATTGGTAGCGTGATTTGGTGCGCGAAAGTCGATGCAATCATTCACTCGCCAAGCTGTGACATCGCGCAGCCGGCGGCGCTGTATTGACGTGCTGATCGCACTACCGTGCGTTCGATGAGAATTCTGCGGTTGTAATGCGTCGTGCTTCGTTCCTGGATGCTGGTGTTGCTGATCTGGCCCGCCTTCGCGACGGCACAGGTGTTGACCCTGCCGTGGCCACGTCAGCTGGGCGTCGCCGATGGCCTGCCCAGCACCGATATCCGCGCGTTGGCCGAAGACGCCACCGGCTACCTGTGGCTGGCCAGCGGCGACGGACTGCTGCGCTTCGATGGCCAGCGCTATCGCTGGTGGCGACGCGAGGAAGGCCTGCCCGATGGTGATCTGCGTGCGCTGCATTTCGATGCGCAGGACCGGCTGTGGCTGGGCACGGGCAGCCAGGGGGTGGTGATGATGCGCGCGGACCGGCGCGGTTTCGTGCGGGCCGATATCGACGCACCGGCAGCGCTGCGCAGCGGCGCGGTGACGCGGCTGACCAGCAGTGCCGATGGCACGCTCTGGGCGATCGGTGCCGACCAGGCGCTGTATGCCCTGCAACCGGCGCAGCCGCGCTGGCAGCGACGCAGCCGTACCGGCAGTGTGGTGACCGCCGTGGTCAGCGATGGGTTCGGCACGTTGTGGGTGGGCACCACGCAGGGGCTGCTGCGTCTGGAAGATGAGCGCCTGGTCGGGGCGGGTCGGGCGCGCTGGACGGCACAGCCGGTGCAGGCGTTGTGGGCCGATCCGCATGGCGCGTTGTGGGTGGCGATGGCCGATGGGGTGCGGCGGCTGGATGCCCACGGCCACGTGCAGGGCAAACCGCTGGCCGGGATGCCGGTGCTGCGCAGCGATGACCATGCGCTGTGGCAGCAGCATGCCGATCGGGTGCTGCTCGCCGAGCATCAGACCGAGCAAACGGTCGTGCTGCGTCCATTGTGGGGGCCACGCGGGAAGCCGGTGATACTGCGCCAGGGGCTGCAGGACCGCCATGGCGATCTGTGGTTCGTCAGTGCCGAACACGGGCTGTGGCGGTTGCCCGCACGCTGGCGGCAGTTCACTGCGCTGCCCACCGCACGCGATGGCCTGCCGGGTATCCGCAGCCATTACGCGCTGGCCTTGGCCGGTTCGGCCGATGGTCGGCTGTGGGTGGCCGGCAGCCGCGGCCGGCTGCAGCGCCTGGACCTGCGCAGCGGCGCCAGCAGCGACCACGTCGACTATGCGCATGATGGCCCCAGCGCATTGGCGGTGGGCATGGTGGAGGACACGCATGGGCGGGTCTGGATCGCCACGGGCGACCAGTTGATGCGCTACGACCCCCAACGGAAACGGATGCGGCGCTGGCTGTCTGCGGCGGCCGTTGCGCCCGGTCCGGTGAGTCTGCAGGCATGTGGCGATGGGACGATCTGGTGGACCAGCGTGGACCAGGTGCAGCAGTGGTCGGCGCAGGGCCGGCGTCTGCGTGCGGCGTCGCCGGCCGCGCTGGGTCTGTCTGCCGACGCGCTGGCGCGCCCCCTGCTGTGCAGCCGCACCGGCATGCTGTGGGCGGTCGACCGCGAAGGTATCAAGCGCTGGTGGCCGGCGGCCGAGCGATTCGTCGCCGAGACCGTCGCGGGCGAGCCGGCGGAACTGGCGGCCGCCATCAGCGAGGCGGCCGATGGCAGTCTGTGGGTGAGCCGGCATGGCGCGCTCGAGCAGCTGCACTGGGATGGGCGTGCGTTGCGGCGTCTGCAGCGCATTGGCACGCAGGACGGCTATCCGCAGATGCGTGCCGAGGCAATGGCGTTGGATGCGCACGGGCAGGTATGGGCCGGTGGCGCGCGCGGATTGGTGCAGGTTGATCCGGGTCAACGCCGGGTACGCGTACTGGGTACGGTCGAGGGCCTGCCGGTGCAGGAAATCCTGCGCCAACGGCTGGTCCCGACCCGCGCCGGGGGCATGGCCGCAGCGGTGCGCGAAGGCGGCCTGCTGCTGTTTGATCCGGCCCAGGTGCAGGTGTCGGATCGATTGCCGCAACTGGTGGTGGACCGGGTCAGCGTGCGGCGTGACGGACAGTCGGTGGCGCTGGCGCTGGATGCACAGCCGCTGGCGCTGGGCCAGGGCGACCGCCAGTTGCGGGTGGCGGTGGACCTGCTCGGCGCCGGTGATCCCGATCAGATCCAGCACCGCTTCCGCCTGCTTGGGCATGACCCGGCGTGGGTCGAGACCGGCCCGGTGCCGCAGCGCGTGTTTGCCCAGCTGCCGCCGGGCAGACATGTGCTGGCGGTGCAGGCGCGGCATGCGGATGGGCCGTGGTCGGCGCTGCAGCAGGTCACCTTCGATGTCACGCCGGCCTGGTGGCAGCGCGGCACCGGCATGCTGGCGCTGGGAAGCGGATCGGGCGTGCTGCTGCTGGTGCTGGCGCGCAGCGTCGCGCGGCTGCTGCGGCGTCGGCGGCGTTGGCAGCAGCAGCGTGTACAGCAGCAGCTGCTTGAACAGACCTCGGCACATCGCACGCGGTTCCTGACCCGGCTGGGTCGCGACGTGCGCATCCCGATGACCGGTGTGCTCGGCTGGAGCGAACGCCTGCTGCAGTCGCCGTTGTCGCCCGAGCAGCAGGGCCAGGTCGACAGCCTGCACCGTGCGGGCCAGCACCTGCTGCAGCTGGTGGACGATGCGCTGGATCTGGCGAGGATCGAGTCGGGGCGATTGCAACTGCAGCGTGCGCCGTTTGCACTGGGTCCGCTGCTGGGGGAGTTGCACGCGCTGTTGTTGCCGGTGGCGCAGGGCAAGGGCGTGTCCCTGTACTGGCACAGTACGCTCGCGCCGGCCACGCGCTTGCTTGGCGATGTGCAGCGCCTGCGGCAGATTCTGCTCAACCTGGTGGGCAATGCACTGAAATTCACCGCCCAGGGCCAGGTGGGTATCACGGCACATGCGAGCGGCGATGACGTGGTGGTGGCGGTCCGCGATACCGGCCCGGGCATGACCGAAGCGCAGATCCAACGGCTGTTCCAGCGCTTCGAACAGGCCGACGGTGCCCGGACCGCCGCACGCTACGGCGGCAGTGGGCTGGGCTTGGCCATCAGCCTGGAACTGGCGCATGCGATGGGCGGAGACATCACGGTGGAGAGCACGCCGGGGCAGGGCAGCTGCTTTTCGCTTCGCCTGCCACTGGCGCACGCGCCTGCAGACAGCGTGGCGCCCTTGGTGCCATCGCAGGAAGCGGTGCATAGCGTGCCACGGCTACGCATCCTGCTGCTGTTGCCATCGACGGCGCTGGTGGAGGTGGTGGCCGCGCAACTGCGTGCGTTGGGCCACGCGGTGAGCGGATGCGTGCTTGGCGTCGGGGCGACATTCGCGCCGTTGGCAGGGCCGTGGGACGTGATCGTCGCCGAGCTTGATCTGTTGGTGGAAAGCGGACGCGTCTCGGCCCGGTTGCCGACCTGGTGGCCGGGCACCGCGCGGCTGGCGTTGACCCATCGCGCCGATCCAGGCGCCGAGCGTGATGCGCAGGCCGCCGGTTTCCACGGTTTCCTGCGCCTGCCGGCCACGGCTGCGCGGCTGGCGGCGGCGATCGCCGACTGTCGCGTGCCGCGATGAAGCCGTTGCAGTGGCTCGGTGCACTGGGGGTACTGCTGCTGTGCATCGGCAGCGGGCACGCCGCCGCGCCCCTGGCGCTGCGTTTCACCACCGCCGACGGCCTGCCCTCCAATGCGGTGCACCAGATCGTCGAAGACCGCGCGGGCTATCTGTGGTTCGCCACCGATGATGGGCTGGCGCGGTTTGATGGCCGTCGCTTCCGGGTGTGGCGACTGGAGCAGGGACTGTCTGACAACCGCCTGCTCAGCCTTGCGTTGGATGCACAGGACCGTCTGTGGATGGGAGCGGCCAACGGCACGCTGATGCGGCTGTCGGCCGATCGCGAGCAGATCGACGTGTTGGCCGGGGCGCAACATCCTGGCCTGCGCGGCAGTGCCATCAACGTACTGCTGGCAGCGCATGACGGCACGCTCTGGGTGGGGACGCGCTCGGCGGGGTTGTTCCGGCGTGATCCGGCGGGCCACCTGCAGCAGTTTCTGCCGCCGGCGCACGGCGATGGCCTGCCGGCGCGTGAGGTGGTGCAGCTTGCGCGGGGCAGTGACGGCCTGTTGTGGGTAGGCACGAGCAAGGGGCTGGCCGCGTGGCGCGATGGACGTTTCCAGCCGCTCGGCGAGGTCGGCGCGGAGGCGGCGGCCGTCGACGGGCTCGCCCTGGATACGGCGGGCACGCTTTGGGTGAGCACGCTGCAGCAGTTGTGGCGCGGGGCACCCGGCGAGCGCCTGCAACCGGTGCGCGATGGCGGGCAGGTGCGGGTACTGGCCAGTGGCCGCAACCACGCCCTGTGGCTGGCACAGGACAAGCAGGTCTGGCGCCGCGACGGCGCCGGCGCGGAGTCGGAGAGGATCGCCCTGACGGCGCTCGACAGCGGTGCCAGACCGCGTTTCCGACGCGCGTTCGAAGATCGCCAGGGCGGCGTCTGGCTGCTCGGCACGCATCTGGGCGTGTGGCGCTTGCCGCCGCGCTGGCAGCACTTCCGCGTCCTGGGAGCGCCGCCAGCGATGGTGCCCGCGTGGCAGCTGCGCAGCTCTGCCCCTGCGCCGGTGCGGGAGCTGTATTGCGCACCGGACCATCGCTGGCGGTGGGCAGCCCAGGGGCTGGAGCGCCGGGATGGGCGCGGCGCGGTGCGGACGTGGGCTTGGAGCCGGTTGGGGCTGGAGGTGCACGGCACGCCTCCGGCACTGCACTGCGACGGTGCGCAGGGCCTGTGGCTGGGTGACCGCATGGGCCTGCGACGCTGGAACGGTGAACGCTTCGAGCGCGTGCCCGGCGCTCCGGCCGGCATCAGCGCGGTGCTCGCGGTGGACGACAAGGCGTTGTGGTTGGCTGTGCCTGGCCGGGTACAGCGCTACCGCCTGGTCGATGGCCGGTTGTTGCCGGCCGAAGCGGTCGGGACCCGCGATGGGTTGCCGCTGTTGCCGTTGGCCTCGTTGGCGCTGGATCGGGAAGGGGTGTTGTGGGGCAGCAGTGCGCGCGGCCTGGTGCGGATCCAGACCCGGCCGGCGCAGGTCCGCGTGTTCAGCCGCAGCGACGGGGTCCCCGAGCCGGTCCATTCGGCCGCGCTGCGCACTACCGGCGATACCGTGCTCGCGATGGGAACCGACGGGACGCTGGTGGCTTTCGATCCCTCGGCATTGGCACGGCCAACGCCGCCGCCCGCGCTGGTGGTCGAGCGCATCGCGCTGCGCCGGGAGGGGGCGCTGGTCAGCGTGCCGCCCGTATCTCCGCTGTTGCTGCGGGCCGATGACCGGGATGTCCAGATCACGGTGCGCCTGCTGTCGGGCCTGACGGAAGCACCGCGTGACTACCGGTTCCGACTGCAGGGGCCCGGCCAGCCGTGGAGTCGCGCGGGCAAACGTGGCACGCGCACGCTCCCGCAGCTGCCCCCGGGCGAACATGTACTGGAATACCAGGCACGCGGCAGCGACGGTGCATGGAGGGCAGTGCAGCGATTGGCGATCCAGGTGCCGCGGACGGCGTGGCAGCATCCGGCGATACGGCACCTGCAGTGGGTACTGCAGGTCCTGTTGCTGCTCGGTGCCGCGTGGCTGGGCTGGCAGTGGGCAGTGCGCCTGCGCCAGCGGCGGACGGCGGCGCAGCAGCAGGCCTGGGCCGCGCAGACGGCGCAGGCCAAGGCGCGCTACCTGGCCACGTTCGGCCACGAGATCCGCACCCCGCTGACCGGCGTGCTGGGCATGAGCGAACTGCTGCTGGCCTCGCCGCTGGGATCGGAACAACGGTGCCAACTGGAACAGATTCGCCGCGATGGCGAGCACCTGCTGCAGATCGTCAACCGGGCGTTGGACGATGCACGCCTGGAGGCGGGCCGGGTTCCATTACAGGCCTGCACCTTCGATCTGGCGGCGCTGCTGCAGCAATGGCAACGGCACGCACAGGGCGACGTCGGCACCGCGTTGGCGTTGTGCATGCACCTGCCCGGCGGCGCGCGGGTTCATGGCGATCCGCAGCGCCTGCGCCAGCTGCTGCACGCACTCACGCAGGAACTGGTCGCTGTGCTGGCACCGACGCGGGTGGCGCTGCAGGCAGGTTGGTTGCCCGGGCGCAGCGGCGTGTTGCTGGACTGGCGAGTGGAGGCAGCGATGCCCGCATCGCTGACCGCCTCGGCGCTGCGCGGCGTGCTGGCGCGCATGGAAGGGCTGGCCGGCGCGCTGGACGCCCGCCTGCAGGTCCTGTCCACGCCGGACCACAGCGTGCGACTGGTGGCGAGCCTGCCCCTGGGGTGGTCCGGTGCGGCCGATGCCGATGCCGGTGGCACGGTCGAGCGGGTGCTGCTGGTGGAGGATGACCCGCTGGTGGCCGAGGTCACCGCGCGCCTGCTGGAAGCGCAGGGCGTGCAGGTGGCGCGCGCTGCCCATGCACTGGCAGCACTGGCCGAGTTGGCCGCGGCGGACGTTGATGGCGTGCTGCTGGACCTGGACCTGCCGGGCATCGACGGCTGGCAGCTGCTGGAGATGCTGCGCGGGCAGGGCTGCACGGCGCCGGTGGTGATCCTGACGGCACGGCATGATCCCGCGCTTGTCGTCCGGGCCGCCCGTGCCGGTGCGGCCGGACTGCTGCACAAACCGGTCGGCGCGGCCGTGCTGCTGGCGGCGCTGCGTGGATCGGGGGGCGGTTGAGCGGATCGTCGGCGGCGGGCGAACCGTTTACCATGCGGCAGGGACCCAGGGGCGGTGGTCGCGGCGATGTGCCGGCGCGACCCTGGCGTGCATCCACGGACGATTCGGGAGATTCATTGGTGGTGCCTTTGCGTTGGCTGCTCCTGATCGGGATTGTATGGCTGTGGCCGGCACTGGCCGTGGCCCAGCCGGTACCCCCCACGCCGCGCCAGCTGACCGTGTTCGATGGGCTGCCCTCCAACACCGTCAACCGCATGGCCGAGGATGGCTACGGCTATCTGTGGATCGCCACCAATGACGGCCTGGCCCGCTACGACGGCCGCAACTACCGGATCTGGCGCGCCGAGGACGGGCTGCGCGACAACCATGTCTGGAGCGTGCACGTGGATGCCCGCAACCAGCTGTGGATCGGCACCGAGAATGCCGGGCTGGCGATGATGTCACCGGACCGGCGCGAACTGCGCTTCTTCGACCGCACCAGCCATCCCAAGATCGGCAGCAATACCATCTGGAGCATCACCTCGACCGGTGATGGCGCGATCTGGTTCGGCACCTACGAAGGCGGCCTGCACCGGCTCGACCGCGACGGGGCGATCACCCGGTTCATGCCCGAACGGGGCAACCCGCGCAGCCTGCCGTCGGCGTCGGTCACCTACCTGGCCAGCACCCGCGATGGCAGTCTGTGGGTGGGCACCAAGAATGGATTGGCGCGCTGGACCGGGCACGATTTCGAGCGGGTGCAGGATCGGAACCTGCCGGCGATGCAGGTCAACGGGCTGACCACCGAGGCCGACGGCAGCCTGTGGATCAGCACCACTGCCGGGGTGGTGGTGCGACGCCCGCACGGGCAGTTCGAGCCGGCGCCGTGGAAGGTCGATGACGGTGACCAGATCCTGGGCATGATGCTGCGCGATGAGCAGGGCGGCTATTGGCTCGATACCCGTTCCGGGCTGGGCCGCGCCTACCAGAACCAGTTCCAGCAGGTACCGCTGTACAGCGCGGTGGCGCGCGGGCAGGTGCGGCCGAACTGGACCGGGGCTTACGAAGATCGCGAGGGCGGGATCTGGCTGGCCAGTACCAATGGCGGGCTGTGGCACCTGCTGCCGCGTTGGTGGCAGTTCTCGGTGCTGTCACGGCTGGAGGACGACCCGGCATCGCTGCGCAACGCCTATGTGCTGGGCATGGGCGCGGCGGCCGACGGCGGGCTGTGGACGGTGGGCACGCATGGCGCGCTGGACAAGTTCGACCCGGTCAGCGGCCAGATCGAGCAGCACCGCGTCGCCGTCGATGGCACCCAGTGGTTGCAGTCGGTCCTGGAGGATCCGCGGGGCCGGGTCTGGATCGGGTCGACCGATGCGCTGCTGCGCTACGACCCCGGCAGCGGCGAGATGCGTCGCTGGGGCCGGGATGCGGCGGTCGATGCTGCGATGGAGGGCCAGATCGAATCGATGGCGCTGTGCGATGGCCAGCGGCTGTGGACCGCCTCGCCGGCCGGCCTGCAGCAGCGCGACGTGGAGGGCCGCGTGCTGCACCGGGTGGTGCTGGGGCATGCCGGCCTGGATGCCGGGCAGATGGTGCTGGATATCCAGTGCGGAACGCAGGGCCGGCTGTGGGTGGCCACCGCCCAGGGCGTGCTGCAGTGGACGCCGGCGCGTTCGCGTTTCGAGCCGCTGCCCGGCGGCCCGAGCGCGCCGGTCTACGCGATGGCGGTGGCCGACGATGGCAGTGTCTGGATGTCCGAAGAGGGCAAGCTCACCCAGTACCGCTGGCAGCTGGGGCGGCTGGTGCGGCAGACGTTGATCGGCAGCGGCTCGGGCTACCCGGAAGTGTCCGCGACCGGGCTGGTGGTGGATGCGCAGGGCGTGGTCTGGGCGGCCAGTGCACGCGGCCTGATCCGGGTCGATCCGCGCCTGGGCAACGTGCGCCAGTACGGCGTGCACGACGGCCTGCCCAGCCAGGAATTCCGCCGCCGCACCCTGACCCGCACGGCCAGCGGACGGATTGCCGGCGGTACGCCGGCGGGCGTGGTGCTGTTCGACCCAGCCCAGGTCAAACCAGCCACGCGGCGCGCGCCGCTGGTGATCGAGCGGGTGGAGGTGCGGCGCGGCGATCGGGTGGTCGACCTGACCCATCTGGAACCGCTGGAGATCGCCGATGCCGACCGTGACCTGCGCATCGTGGCGCGGCTGCTGTCCTTCGCCGATTCTTCTTCCAACAGCTACCGCTACCGGTTGACCGGCTACGACCCGGACTGGGTGGAAGTGGGGCCCGGCGGCGAGCGTGTGTTCTCGCGGTTGCCACCGGGCCGCTACCGGTTGGAGGTGCAGGCGCGCTCGGCGGACCTGGTGTGGTCGCGGGTGCAGATCCTGGAATTCCGGGTGCAGCCGCCGTGGTGGCGCAGCCTGTCCGGGTTGTTGGTGATGACCTCGATGGCCTTGCTGTTGATGAGCCTGTTCGCCTGGTTGTACCGGCGCCGCCTGCAGCGTCGGCACGCCTACCAGCTGGCGCTGCAGAAGCAGGAGCTGGCCGAACAGGCGTCGGCGGCCAAGACCCGTTTCCTGGCCAACCTGGGGCACGAGGTGCGTACCCCGATGACCGGCGTGCTGGGCATGAGCGAACTGTTGCTGTCCTCCCCGTTGAACCCGCAGCAGCGCAGCTATACCGAATCGATCCGGCACGCCGGCGAGCACCTGCTGCACCTGGTCAACGATGCGCTGGACCTGGCCCGGATCGAGTCGGGCCGATTGCAGCTGCAGGCACAGCCGTTCCATCTGCAGAGCCTGATCAACGATGTGTGCACGCTGATGGCGGCCCTGGCCGAGCAGAAGCAGCTGCGTTTCGTGGTCGACAACGCATTGCCGCCGGGCACCTGCAGCATCGGCGATGCGGTGCGGGTGCGACAGATCCTGCTGAACCTGCTGGGCAACGCGGTGAAGTTCACCACCCATGGCGAGGTACGGCTGAACGTGCGTTCGGTGAGCCCGGCGCGTGGGCTGTATTTCGAGGTGTCCGATACCGGTCCGGGCATCAGCAGCGAACAGCAGCAGCGCCTGTTCCGGCGCTTCGAACAGGCCGATGGCGCACGCACGGCCGCGCAGTACGGTGGCAGCGGGCTGGGCCTGGCGATCTGCCGTGAGCTGGCCCTGGCGATGCAGGGCCAGATCGGGGTGGAAAGCCAGCTGGGCGTGGGCACCCGTTTCAGTGTGACGCTGCCTTTGCCGCTGCAGGCCGATGCAGGCGGCGAGGAGGGCGGCACGCCGGTCGTCGGGCAATCGCTGCCGCCGCTGCGCATCCTGCTGGTCGAAGACGATATGACCGTGGCCAGTGTGATCACCGGTCTGCTCGGTGCGCGCGGGCACGCGATGGTGCATGCCGAACATGCGCTGGCGGCCTTGCGCGAGGTCAGTGAAGGGCCGTTCGATGTGGTGCTGCTGGATCTTGATTTGCCGGGATTGGGCGGTATCGAGCTGGCCGGACATCTGCGCAACCAGGGCTATGAAATGCCGTTGATCGCGGTGACAGCGCGGACCGATCCGGGCATCGAGCAGCAGGTGCGCGAGGCGGGGTTCAGTGGTTTCCTGCGCAAGCCGGTGACCGGCGACCTGCTGGTGGAGACGATCGCCTTTGCGTTGCGCGGACCGCACGCCAACGCCCCCTGAGTCGGTGCGTGCGGCGGCCTATTCGGCCACTTCCTCGATGTCGCGCGGCGAGGGCCGGGTATCGGGCAGCTGCCAGAAGATGACGGTCGAGGTGAGGGTGATGGCGCCGACGCAGACGAAGGTGGCGTGCAGCGCGGCCGTGGCGCCGCGCAGGGCATCGAGATGGTCGAAGGCGGCCAGCAAGCTGCCCGCGGCGGCGGCACCGAAACCGGTGGCGAGCATCATCACCATCGACAGCAGGCTGTTGCCGGCGCTGGCGAAATCGCGATCGAGATCGCGCAGGGTGACAGTGTTCATGACGGTGAACTGCAGCGAATTGACGGCACCGAACACCGCCAGCTGGACGATGCGCACCCACAGTGGCTGGCCGGGGGTCATGAAGATGAAGCTGGCCATGGCCAGGCCGACCAGCACCGTGTTGACCATCAGCACGCGGCGGTAGCCGAAGCGTTCGACCAGTTTCACCGCATAGCGTTTGGAGAGCATGCCGGCGGCGGCGACGGGGATCATCAACGGGCCGGCGTTCATCGGGCTCATGCCCATGCCCACCTGCAGCAGCAGCGGAATCAACAGCGGCATGGCGCTGCTGCCGATGCGCGAGAACAGGTTGCCGAGGATGCCGATGCGGTAGCTGGGCACGTGGAACAGGGCCAGCGAGAACAGCGGGGCGGTGGAGTTGGCGGCGTGCAGCCAGTAGCCAACGAGGGCGGCCAGGCCAGCCACGGTCATCAGCATCACCAGCGCATGCGGGGTGGCCATGCCGGAAATGCCGTCCAGGGCCAGCGAGAGCACGACCATGCCGAAGGCGAGCATGAGGTAGCCGGCCAGGTCAAAGCGGGTGCGATGCTCGGCGTAGTGGTCGGGCATGATCTTCATGGCGGCGATGTAGCCGATGACGCCGATCGGCAGGTTGATCAGGAACACCCAGTGCCAGGACGCAACTTCGACCAGCCAGCCGCCAAGGGTGGGGCCGATCAGCGGGCCGATCAGCGCGGGGATGGCGATGAAGCTCATGGCGCGCAGGAATTCTTCGCGCGAAACCGAACGCATGACGGCCAGCCGGCCGACGGGCAGCAGCATGGCGCCACCGACACCCTGCAGCACGCGGGCGGCAACGAGCTGGTGCAGGGTCTGGGCCAGCGCGCAGGCGAGCGAGCCCAACGTAAACAGGATGATGGCGACGAGGAAGGTGCGCCGGGTGCCGAAGCGGTCGGCGATCCAGCCGGAGGCAGGGATGAAGGTGGCCACCGCCAGGGCGTAGCTGAACACCACCGACTGCATCTGCAGCGGGCTTTCGCCGAGGCTGCGGGCCATGGCCGGGAGGGCGGTGTTGACGATGGTGGAATCCAGCATCTGCATGAAGATCGCCAGCGATACCAGCCACAACAGGGGCCGGATCGAGGCGTAGCTGCTGGTGGTCATCGTGCGTGCCTTCGTCAACGAGGCGCCCATGATCGCCGATGCGAGGTCAGGGTGTGGTCAAGATGCGCAACGCCGCACTTCGGCCGGCGCCGCCGCGCCGGCCCGGAAACGCCCTCAGCGTGCGCTCAACCGGTGCACGGCCTCCACCAGCACGCCGACGTGCTCGGGGTTCATGTCCGGCGACATGCCGTGGCCGAGGTTGAACACATGGCCCTCGCGCGAGCCGCCATTGCCCTGCGCGTAGTTGTCGAGCACCAGGCCGGCGGCGCGTTCGATCGCGGCGGGGTTGCCGTACAGCGTGGTCGGGTCGAGGTTGCCCTGCAGGGCGACGCGGCCGCCGGTGCGGGCGAGCGCGTCGGCCAGGTCCAGGGTCCAGTCCACGCCGAGCGCATCGGCGCCGGTGTCGGCGAGCGCGCCCAGGTGCAGGCCGGTGCCCTTGCCGAACAGGATCAGCGGAGTGCGCTGCTCGCCCTGGCCGCGTTCCAGTTCCTGGGCGATGCGGGTGAGGTAGCGCAGCGAGAATTCGCGGTACATGGCCGGGCTGAGCACGCCGCCCCAGGTATCGAAGACCTGCAACACCTGCGCGCCGGCGGCGCGCTGCGCGGCGAGATAGGCGATCACCGCATCGGTGACCACCGAAAGCAGCTGGTGCAGGGCCGCCGGTTCGTTCAGGGCCATGGCCTTGATGCGGGCGAAATCCTTGCTGCCGCCGCCTTCCACCATGTAGCAGGCCAGCGTCCACGGGCTGCCGGAGAAGCCGATCAGCGGCACGCTGCCATCCAGCTCGCGGCGGATCACGCGCACGGCGTCCATCACGTAGCGCAGTTCGGTTTCCATGTCCGGCACGGCCAGCTTGGCGATGGCGGCGACGTCGCGGACCGGATGACGGAACTTGGGGCCTTCGCCTTCGACGAAGTACAGCTCCAGGCCCATCGCGTCGGGGATGGTGAGGATGTCCGAGAACAGGATCGCCGCATCCAGGTCGAAACGACGCAGCGGCTGCAGGGTGACTTCGCAGGCGATATCCGGGTTCTTGGCCATGGCCAGGAAGCTGCCGGCCTTGGCGCGGGTGGCGCGGTACTCGGGCAGGTAGCGGCCGGCCTGGCGCATCAGCCAGACGGGGGTGCAGTCCACGGGTTCGCGGCGCAGGGCACGCAGCAGGCGATCATGGCGGGCGGGGTGGGTCACAGGACGCTTCCTTGGAATCTGGGGGCGCGGTAGCTGCCGCTCAGGGCGGTGTCATGCCGCTGCTATAGGTGATCTGGTAGCCGCGCAGGAGCTGCGCGTCGCGCGCCTTCTCGAACGCGCCGTGGGCTTCGTCGGCCTGCAGGAACTGCTCGCGCCGCAACTGCGCGCGGCCGCCGACATCGCCGGATTCGCGCAGCAGTTCCCAGCCGCCGAACAGGTCCGGTTGCAGGGTCAGCTGGAGGTAGCGGGCCGGGTCGGCACCGCTGGCGGGTTGCTGCAGGAAGACGCGCATGGCGTGGATTGTAGCCGCGAACGCTGTAGACGGCCGGTGCCGGGCGGCGCCCGGCCTGCGGCCAACGGTCGCAGTTCAGCCGCCGCGCAGCACCTGCAGCACCTGCGCTTCGTCGACGTCGGCCACCACTTCGGCCCGGCCGATGCCACGCCACAGCACCAGGCGCAGGCGCCCGGCGAGGTTCTTCTTGTCCAGCCGCATGCGTGCCAGCAAGGCCTCGGCGGCCAGCCCGGCCGGGATCTGCACCGGCAGCTCATAACGCAGCAGCAGGTCGCGCAGCTGCCCGGTGTCGGCATCGCTACTCATGCCCAGCTGGGCCGACAGCCGTGCGGCCAGCACCATGCCGACCGCGACCGCTTCGCCGTGGTTGAGGTTGTCGTTGCCCGGTGCGCCATAGCCCTGTTCGGTTTCGATGGCGTGGCCGAAGGTGTGACCAAGGTTGAGCAGGGCGCGTTCGCCCTTTTCCAGCGGATCGCGCGCGACGATCTCGGCCTTGTGCTCGCAGCTGCGTGCGATCGCCTGGGCCAGTGCGGTGTCGTCGCCGGCCAGCAGCGCGGCGTGTTCGGCCTGCAGCCACTGGAAGAACAGCGGATCGCGGATCGCCCCGTACTTGATCACCTCGGCCAGGCCGGCGCGCAGTTCACGCGGCGGCAGGGTGCGCAGGGCGGCGGTGTCGGCGATCACCGCGCGCGGCGGGTGGAACGCGCCAACCAGGTTCTTGCCTTCCGGGATGTCCACCGCGGTCTTGCCACCCACCGAGGAGTCCACCATCGCCAGCAGCGAGGTCGGCAGCTGCACGCAGTCCACACCGCGCATCCAGCAGGCGGCGGCGAAACCGGCCAGGTCACCGGCGACACCGCCACCCAGGGCCAGCACGCAGGCATCGCGGGTGGCGCCGAGCGCGGCCAGCGCGCTGATCGCCGCGCCGAAGTTGGCCAGGGTCTTGGACGCTTCACCGGCCGGCAGCACCAGCTCACCGATCAGCAGGTCGGGGCGTTCGGCGCGCAGGGCGGCCTTCACCCCGGCCAGGTACAGCGGCGCCACGTCGGTGTCGCTGAGCAGCAGCACGTGGCGGCCGCGCACGTGCTGTGCGAGCAGGGCGCCCTGGCCGAGCAGGCCCGGGCCGATATGGATGGTGTAGGGGGTGTCGCCGCTGACGGCAACGGTGCGGGGGGCGGGGCTCATGCGGGTGTTTCCTGTCGCTGCCAGTGCGTGGCCAGGCGCAGCACCAGCTGCGCGGTGGCCTCGGCGGGCGTGTAGAGGTCGGTGTCCAGGGTCAGGTCGGCCAGCTGCTGGTACAGCGGATCGCGCAGGGTGGCCATCTCGTGCAGCACCTGCTCACGGTCCGGGCGCTGCAGCAACGGGCGGCCGCGGTCGCGCGCCAGCCGTTCCAGCTGGGCCGGCACGCTGACCCGCAGGTACACCACGAAACCGCGCCGGGCGATGGCCTCGCGGTTGCCGGGGTCCAGCACGGCGCCACCGCCGGTGGACACCAGCTGGTTGCGCCCGGCCAGCAGCGCCTGCAGGACCTCGCGTTCGTGCTGGCGGAAGCCGGCTTCGCCGGCATGCTCGAAGATCGCCGGGATGCTGGCGCCGGTGGTATCGACGATGGCCTGGTCGGCATCGACGAAGTCCAGCGTGAAGCGCTCGGCCAGGCGGCGCCCGATGCAGGTTTTGCCGGCGCCCATCGGGCCAATCAGGATGAGGTTCGGAGCGGGATTCATGACCTGCGATGCTAACACCTCCGTGTCACCGCCTTTACGCGCGGGGCCGCATGGTGGGCGGCGCGGAATGTCCCGCGTGCAGCCGGAGCCTGTCCATGTCAGTGGCCAAAATCATCGAGATCAATGCGTCCTCCAAGACCAGCGTCGAAGACGCTGTTCGCAGTGGACTGAAGAAGGTGTCCGAGACCGTCAAGGGCATCCAGGGCGCCTGGATCAACGAGACCAAGGTGGTGACCGATGGCGAGGGCAACATCACCGAGTGGCGGGTCAACCTGCGGATCACCTTCCTGGTGAGTTGAGGCCGTTGCCCCCCGGTCGCTACGGCCGGGGGATGACCTGGCGCTGTTCGTCCAGTGCGATCACCCGGTCGGCGCGCGCGGGCAGGGTGCGCAGCGCCTGCCGGCTGACCCGCTCGTAGTACTGCACGAAGCGCTCCAGCTGGGCCCGGCTCATGCTGCTGCGCTCGGGCTGGGCGGCCTGCAGGTTCTGCTCCTGCTGCCAGCGCCAGCGCGGAATCACCGAGAAGTCCGGGGGCTGCAGGAACCACAGCCGGTCGCACCGTTGCCACAGGGCCGGGTAGTGCTCGGCCAGGGCCTGGTTGCACCAGCGGCGCCAGTGGCCGTCGGCATCGCCTTCGCGTTCGAGTGCGTTGATCGGGGCGACCAGCGCGTCGTCGTCCTCGGCGGGCGTGCCGAGGAACCAGCCTTCGAACACCAGCAGGTCCAGCGCGCCGTCGATCTGCGGCCATTGCGCGGGCGCGACGCGTTCGTCGGCCAGTTTGTCGAAGCGGGGCAATGTCACCGGCTGGCGCGCGCTGATCGCCTCCAGGGTGGCATGCGCCAGGGGCAGGTCGTGGGTACCCGGCGGGCCCCGGGTCAGCAGCAGCGGATGCACCTGGCGGGCCAGCCGCTGGCGCTGCGCACGGGTGAGGTAGAAGTCGTCGATGGACAGCGCCGCCGCGCGCAGCCCGCGGCGCTCGGCCAGGGCCACCACCTGGGCGGCCAGCGTCGATTTGCCGCTGCCCTGCAGGCCGCTGATCGCCAATACTGGGACCGCCGATGCAACCGAGAGCGCATCCTCCAGCGCCTGTGCGACCAAGTCTTCAGGGAATCCTTTCTTCTGGGGCATGTACGCAGCGGTGGACATGCGGTGACAATAAACCCAAATCGTGTGGCAAGAAACCAACCATGACCGATCTGTATACCGAAGCGCTGTCGACCTTTGCCGGGCTGTATGAAGAAGCCAAGGGCAGTGCCGAAATCGAACCCAATGCAATGACCGTGGCCACGGCTGACGTGCACGGCCGGCCTTCCGCACGCACCGTGCTGCTGAAGGCGTTCGACGCGCGCGGCTTCGTGTTCTACACCCACCTGGACAGCCACAAGGGCCGCGAGCTGCAGGCCAATCCGCACGCGGCGCTGTTGTTCCTGTGGCGCAGCCTGCGCGAGGCGGGCATCCAGGTGCGTATCGAAGGTACGGTCGAGCCGGTCAGCGGCGCCGAGGCCGATGCGTACTTCGCCTCGCGGCCGCGCATGAGCCAGATCGGCGCGTGGGCGTCGCTGCAGTCGCAGACGCTGGCATCGCGCGAGGCCTTCGATGCACGCGTGGCCGAGGTCGAAGCGCGTTTCGAGGGCCAGGACGTGCCGCGCCCGGACGGCTGGAGCGGGGTGCGCGTGGTGCCGCAGCGGATCGAGTTCTGGTATGGCGCGCAGTTCCGCCTGCACGAGCGCTGGTGCTATGAAGTGGCTGCCGATGGGCAGTGGAGCAAGCGCTTGCTGTTCCCGTAAACCCGGTGGCAGGGCCCCGATCCGCACACGCTTCATCCGGGGGCAGGGAACGCGCGGGCACACTGCGGTGCTCTACCGATGGCTGGAGGTTGCATGGTGTCCGCGCGTTTTCTGTTTGCCGTGCCGCGTGTACGTGGCGGTGCGGAGGCGGCGCTGCTGCTGCTTGCCCGTGTGGTGGCCGGGGTGATGTTCAGCGTCTCGGGCTGGAACAAGGTGTTCACCGAGGCCGGGCGCGAGCGCATGGTGCAGACCCTGGTGGAATCGGGCATTCCCTGGCCGGCGCTGAGTGCGCCGGTGCTGGGCGTGATCGAGTGGATTGCCGGTGCACTGCTGGTGGTGGGGCTGCTGAGCCGCCCGTCGGCGTTGTTGCTGGCCGCGATCTGCGCGGTGGCGGCGTTCACCGATGGCCTCGCACGGATCCCCGCCGGGCTGGGCGTGCTCGACTGGTTCAGCTGGTTCTTCTATCTGACCGAAGTGCCGCTGGCGGTACTGCTGCTGTGGGTGGCCACGGTGGGCAGCGGACGGATGGCGCTTGAGGCACGTTGGGCAGGCCGGTAGCGGCGGCGTTGCGCGGACTACAGCGTCTCGGCACGCAGCCAGCGCCACAGCGTGGTGCGTGACACGCCCAGGGCGACGGCCATGCCTTCGCGATCGTTCTGGTGCGCCTGCAGCAGCTGCAGCAGGCGCGCACGGTCTGGCCGCCGACTGCCGGGATCGGCGGCCAGCTGCGCGTCGCCGGACGATGCCAGTTCGGGGGCCAGCTGCAGCAGCCGTTGCGCGCTGATCGGGCCGTCGGCAGGTTGCCAGTGGATGCGCAGCCGATCGACCAGGTTGCGCAGTTCGCGCACGTTGCCCGGCCAGGGCGCGTCCATCAATGCGGCCATGGCCGCATCATCGAGCGGTGCATCGATGCCGCGCAGCTGCTGGAAGAAATGTCCGGCCAGCAGGCGGATGTCGTCACGCCGGCTGCGCAATGCCGGCAACGCGATGCGCAGCACCGCAAGACGGTAGTAGAGGTCGCGCCGGAACCGCTGTGCCTCGACCAGTGTTTCCAGCGACTGCAGCGTCGCGGCGACCACGCGCACGTCCACCGGGGTCGGCTCGGTCGCACCAACCCGCAGTACTTCGCGTTCTTCCAGTACACGCAGCAGACGCGTCTGCAGCGGCAGTGGCAGCTCGCCGATCTCATCCAGGAACAAGGTGCCGGTGTCGGCCGCTTCGACCAGGCCGACCCGGCCACCGCGCCGGGCTCCGGTGAAGGCGCCTTCGGTGTAGCCGAACAGCTCGGCTTCCAGCAGCGATTCGCTGATCGCCCCGCAGTTGAGCGCGACGAACCGACCGCGGCGTCCGCTGGCGGCATGCAGTTGGCGCGCCACCAGTTCCTTGCCGGTGCCGGTGGCGCCGCTGACCAGCACGGTGCTGTCGTGCGGCGCATACAGCGCGATCTGTGCGCGTACGTCCTGCATGGCGCGGCTGTCGCCCAGCAGTGCATGATCCTCCGCGCTGCGCCGGGCCGGTGCACGGCGGCGGGCGAGCGGCGCGCCGGAGCGGGCCAGGGTCTGGGTCAGTTCCAGTGCATGCTCGAACGCCTGGCGCACCGAGTCGGCCGAGTACAGCAGCACCCCCGGCAGGCCCACCTGCTCGGCATGGTCGATGGCCATGCCGGTGCCGACGATCACCTCGATGCCGTTGGCGCGCAGGTCGGCGATGCAGTCACGCGCGTCCTCGCGGGTGACGAAGCGGCGGTGCTCGATATCCAGCCCGAAGCTGTGCTGGAAACCGGCGAAGGTAGGCACGTCGGTGGCATGGGTGACCAGCCCGATCCGCGGCGCGATCCGGCGCGCGCGGGCGAGGGCTTCCATCAGGTCGAAACCGTTGGCCTGGATCGGCACCAGCGGCACCTCCAGCCGGCTGCGCAGGTAGGCCGCGTTGGAGCCGCCGGCGATCACCACGTCGCAGTGCTCGCGGCGCAGGCGCTGGCCGATCACATCCACCGCTTCCTCGAAGCCGAGGTTGATCGGCACGATCCGCGCGCGGCGGTCGAACTCGGGAATCACATCGCCGAGCAGGCCGGTCAGCCGCGACACGCTCACCGTCCAGATCACCGGCAGGCTGCCCGGCTCCGGATCGGGCAGGCGGGGGCGATGGCGGGGCAGGCTGATCGACATGGCGGGGTTTCGGTGTTTCAGTTGCAGCCATGTTACATCTGTTTCAATGTTTCATCGTGAAACGCGATTGCCACCGCTCTGTCTCAATGAAATCAGATACTTGCCACTTGGCATGGCCCTTGCGCTCTCTACAACATCAACCACGATGGAATGCCGCATGAGCACCTCTGTTTCTTCCGCGGGCGCCCGTTTCCGCGCTGCCCTGGCCGCCGAATCGCCGCTGCAGGTGATCGGTGCGATCAACGCCAACCACGCGCTGCTGGCCCAGCGCGCCGGCTACCGCGCCATCTACCTATCCGGTGGCGGCGTCGCCGCAGGCTCGCTGGGCGTGCCGGACCTGGGCATCAACACCCTGGAAGACGTGCTGATCGACGTGCGCCGCATCACCGACGTGTGCGACCTGCCGCTGATGGTGGATATCGACACCGGCTTCGGGCCCAGCGCGTTCAACATCGCGCGCACGGTGAAATCGCTGATCAAGGCCGGCGCGGCCGCCTGCCACATCGAAGACCAGGTCGGCGCCAAGCGCTGCGGCCACCGCCCGGGCAAGGAAATCGTCTCGCAGGGTGAAATGGTCGACCGCGTCAAGGCCGCCGCCGACGCCAAGACCGATCCGGACTTCTTCCTGATCGCACGCACCGATGCCATCCATGTGGACGGCGTGGATGCGGCGATCGAGCGCGCCGTTGCCTGCGTCGAGGCCGGTGCCGACGGCATCTTCGCCGAGGCCGCCTATGACCTGGACACCTACCGCCGTTTCGTGGATGCGGTGAAGGTACCGGTGCTGGCCAACATCACCGAGTTCGGCAAGACCCCGCTGTTCACCCGCGATGAACTGGCCTCGGCCGGTGTCGCCATTCAGCTGTTCCCGCTGTCCGCGTTCCGCGCCGCCAACAAGGCCGCCGAGAACGTGTATGAGACCATTCGCCGCGACGGCCATCAGCGTAACGTGGTCGATGCGATGCAGACGCGCGAGGAACTGTACGACCGTATCGGCTACCACGCCTTCGAGCAGCAGCTCGATGCGCTGTTCGCCGCCAAGAAGTAACGTCGCACCACTTGTTTTCTGGAGGGATCATGAGCGAAGCAACCACCGCCCCCGGCTTCAAGCCGAAGAAGTCCGTCGCCCTGTCCGGCACCGCTGCCGGCAATACCGCGCTGTGCACGGTCGGCCGTAGCGGCAACGACCTGCACTACCGCGGCTACGACATCCTGGACCTGGCCAACACCAGCGAGTTCGAGGAAATCGCCCACCTGCTGGTGCACGGCAAGCTGCCGACCCGCGCCGAGCTGGTCGCCTACAAGGGCAAGCTGAAGTCGCTGCGTGGCATTCCGGCCGCGGTCAAGGCCGCGCTGGAAGAACTGCCGCCCTCGGCCCACCCGATGGACGTGATGCGCACCGGCGTGTCGGTGCTCGGCTGCGTGTCGCCGGAGAAGGACGACCACAACCACCCCGGCGCGCGCGACATCGCCGACAAGCTGATGGCCTGCCTGGGCTCGATGCTGCTGTACTGGTACCACTGGAGCCACAACGGCCGCGCGATCGACGTGGAAACCGACGATGACTCCATCGGCGGCCACTTCCTGCACCTGCTGCACGGCGAGAAGCCGCAGGATTCGTGGGTGAAGGCGATGCACACCTCGCTGATCCTGTACGCCGAACACGAATTCAACGCCTCCACGTTCGCCTGCCGCGTCATTGCCGGTACCGGCAGCGACATGCACAGCTGCATCACCGGCGGCATCGGCGCGCTGCGCGGCCCGAAGCACGGCGGTGCCAACGAAGTGGCGTTCGAAGTGCAGAAGCGCTACGACAGCCCGGACGATGCCGAGGCTGATATCAAGGCCCGGGTCGAGCGCAAGGAAGTGGTGATCGGTTTCGGCCACCCGGTCTACACCGTCAGCGATCCGCGCAACAACGTGATCAAGGAAGTGGCCCGCGATCTGTCCACCGAGCAGCAGAACCTGAAGATGTTCGACATTGCCGAGCGTCTGGAAACGGTGATGTGGGACATCAAGAAGATGTTCCCGAACCTGGATTGGTTCAGTGCGGTCAGCTACCACATGATGGGCGTGCCGACGGCGATGTTCACCCCGCTGTTCGTCATCGCGCGCACCTCCGGCTGGAGCGCGCACATCATCGAACAGCGCATCGACGGCAAGATCATCCGCCCGAGTGCGAACTACACCGGTCCGGAAGACCAGGCCTTCGTGCCGATCGACCAGCGCAAGTGATGCAGACGTACCGCACCCGGTAACGGGTGCGTTGCGGAGCGGGCCGGCCATGCCGGCCCTGTTCCGTTGCGGCGTCGCAACTCCCTTTCGCCGGTGTCACGACGCCCCGGCCCGCCAAACAAGCAGTCAACGCCAGCCATGATGAACAGCCAACACCGCAAGCCCCTTCCCGGCACCTCGCTGGACTATTTCGATACCCGTGCTGCGGTCGATGCGATCCAGCCCGGCGCCTATGCCACGCTGCCGTATACCTCGCGCGTGCTGGCGGAAAACCTGGTGCGCCGCTGCGACCCGGCCACGCTGGAGGCCTCGCTGCGCCAGCTGATCGAGCGCCGCCAGGATCTGGATTTCCCGTGGTTCCCGGCGCGCGTGGTGTGCCATGACATTCTCGGCCAGACCGCGCTGGTGGACCTGGCCGGACTGCGCGATGCCATCGCCGACGCCGGTGGCGATCCGGCCCAGATCAACCCCGTGGTGCCGACCCAGTTGATCGTCGATCACTCGCTGGCCGTGGAGCATCCGGGCTTCGACAAGGGCGCGTTCGACAAAAACCGCGCCATTGAAGACCGCCGCAACGAAGACCGGTTCCACTTCATCAATTGGACCAAGAAGGCCTTCAAGAATGTCGATGTGATCCCGCCGGGCAACGGGATCATGCACCAGATCAATCTGGAGAAGATGTCGCCGGTGGTGCAGGTGCGCGATGGCGTGGCCTTCCCCGATACCTGCGTGGGCACCGACAGCCATACCCCGCACGTGGATGCGCTGGGCGTGATCGCCATCGGCGTCGGCGGCCTGGAAGCAGAGAGCGTGATGCTTGGCCGTGCCTCGTGGATGCGCCTGCCCGACATCATCGGCGTGGAACTCACCGGCCGCCCGCAGCCGGGCATCACCTGTACCGACATCGTGCTGGCGCTCACCGAGTTCCTGCGCCAGCAGCGCGTGGTGGGGGCGTGGATCGAGTTCCATGGCGAGGGCGCCACCGCGCTGACCATCGGTGATCGCGCCACCATCTCCAACATGACCCCGGAGTTCGGCGCCACCGCGGCGATGTTCTCCATCGATCAGCAGACCCTGGACTACCTGCGCCTGACCGGCCGCGAGGACGCCCAGGTGCAGCTGGTGGAAACCTATGCCAAGGCCACGGGCCTGTGGTCCGATGACCTGGCCAACGTGCAGTACCCGCGCGTGCTGCAGTTCGACCTGTCCAGCGTGGTGCGCAACATGGCCGGCCCGTCCAATCCGCACAAGCGCGTGGCGACCAGCGAACTGGCCTCGCGCGGTATTGCCGATGAAGCAAAACTGGCCTCCGGCAAGGTCGAGCAGGAACAGGGCCTGATGCCCGATGGCGCGGTGATCATCGCCGCCATCACCAGCTGCACCAATACCAGCAATCCGCGCAACGTGATTGCCGCCGCCCTGCTGGCACGCAATGCCAATCGCGCCGGGCTGGTGCGCAAGCCGTGGGTGAAGAGCTCGCTGGCGCCGGGTTCCAAGGCCGTGCAGCTGTACCTGGAAGAGGCCAACCTGCTCGGCGAGCTGGAGCAGATGGGCTTTGGCATCGTCGGCTTCGCCTGCACCACCTGCAACGGCATGAGCGGCGCGCTGGACCCGAAGATCCAGCAGGAAGTGATCGAGCGCGACCTGTATGCCACTGCGGTGTTGTCGGGCAACCGCAACTTCGATGGCCGCATCCACCCCTATGCCAAGCAGGCGTTCCTGGCCTCGCCGCCGCTGGTGGTGGCCTATGCCATCGCCGGTACGGTGCGCTTCGACATCGAAAAGGATGCGCTTGGCCACACCGCCGATGGCAGCCCGATCACCCTGAAGGACCTGTGGCCCAGCGACGCCGAGATCGATGCGGTGGTGGCGGCCAGCGTCAAGCCCGAGCAGTTCCGCCAAGTGTACGAGCCGATGTTCACCTTCAAGGTCGAACACGGCGCGCCGATCAGCCCGCTGTACGACTGGCGCCCGCAGAGCACCTACATCCGTCGTCCGCCGTACTGGGAAGGTGCGCTGGCCGGTGAGCGTCCGCTGCGTGGCATGCGCCCGCTGGCGGTGCTGGGCGACAACATCACCACCGACCACCTGTCGCCGTCCAACGCCATTCTGGCCAGCAGTGCGGCCGGTGAGTACCTGGCGAAGATGGGCCTGCCTGAAGAAGACTTCAATTCCTACGCCACCCACCGCGGCGACCACCTCACCGCGCAGCGCGCCACCTTCGCCAACCCGAAGCTGATCAATGAAATGGTCGTGGTCGATGGCCAGGTCAAGCAGGGTTCGCTGGCGCGCGTGGAGCCGGAAGGGCAGGTCACCCGCATGTGGGAGGCGATCGAAACCTACATGGCGCGCAAGCAGCCGCTGATCATCATTGCCGGTGCCGACTACGGCCAGGGCAGCTCGCGTGACTGGGCCGCCAAGGGCGTGCGTCTGGCCGGCGTGGAAGCCATCGCGGCCGAGGGCTTCGAGCGCATCCACCGCACCAACCTGATCGGCATGGGCGTGCTGCCGCTGGAGTTCAAGGACGGTGTCAACCGCACCACGCTGGGCATCGACGGCACCGAGACCTTTGACGTGGTGGGCGAGCGCGTACCGCGTGCCGAGTTGACCCTGGTCATCCACCGCCGCAACGGTGAGGAGCTGCGTGTCCCGATGACCTGCCGCCTGGATACCGCGGAGGAGGTTTCGATCTACGAGGCCGGCGGGGTGCTGCAGCGCTTCGCCCAGGACTTCCTGGAAGCGTCGCAGGTGGCGTGAGGGCAACACGGGCGCGCACCCGGTGTGCGCGCCCGCAGCGTCGGTGGCATGGGGCCACCGATGCGCTGGCAAGCGATACCAGACAGGACGGTCGGCGACATGTTCTACACCGTGGCGGGCATCATCAACACCGCGTTCATCCTGCTCAGCCTGGTCGGCGTGTGGGCGCAGCTGCGCAAGGTCTGGCGGCGCCGTAGCGCGGGCGCGGCCAACGGTGGCGCCACCGACATCCTGTCGCTCAACCAGTTCACGGTCAGTTTCCTGGCCTATCTGTCGTTCTTCGTCTACGGCTACACCATCCAGCCGTTCAACCACTTCATTGTCTGGCCGCGCCTGCTCGCCTCGGTGCTGGTGCTGCTGATCCTGCGCGAGATCTGGACGGACAGGCGCAGCCGCGCGGCCACCACCGGGCTGGCGCTGGCCTGCCTGGCACTGCTGTGTGCGCTGGCCGGGCTGGTTTGGGGGCAGCGCCACGTCGACGAAGGGCGGGTACTGGCCTCGGCGATGATCGTGGCCATCACCGCGTTGCTGGCGCAGGGGTATGCGCACCAGATCCTGCTGATCTGGCGCTCCGGCCGCACCGGTGCGGTATCGCTGCGGATGAGCCAGCTGATCCTGCTGATGGATGTTTCCACGGTCGTCTTCGCCTTCGCGATGGGGCTGCACCTGGGCTGGCCGCTGTTGCTGCTGGCCGTGGTCAGCGGCAGCACCAAGCTGGCCATCCTGTGGCTGTTCCGCTGGGAGCAGCGCAGCGCCCTGGCCGCGCACAAACGTCATCCTCTTCCCGCGCTGGTCGCCCAGCGCTGATTTTTCCAAGACTTCCAAGGCATCCGTTATGACCTTCCTCCCCCAGCACCGCATTCCGGCCACCTACCTGCGTGGAGGTACCAGCAAGGGCGTGTTCTTCCGGCTGACCGACCTGCCGGTGGCGGCGCAGGTGCCGGGCCCGGCCCGCGATGCGCTGCTGATGCGTGTGATCGGCTCGCCCGACCCGTATGGCAAGCACACCGACGGCATGGGCGGTGCCACCTCCAGCACCAGCAAGTGCGTGATCATCGCCGCCGCGTCGGTGCCCGATCATGACGTGGACTATCTGTATGGCCAGGTCGCCATCGATACCGCGTTCGTGGATTGGAGCGGCAACTGCGGCAACCTCAGCACCGCGGTAGGCCCGTTTGCGATCAGCAACGGCTTCATCGACCCGGCGCGCATCCCGCACAACGGCATCTGCACCGTGCGGATCTGGCAGGCCAATATCTGCAAGACCATCTTGGCCCACGTGCCGGTCGTGGATGGCCAGGTGCAGGAGATCGGCGATTTCGAGCTGGATGGGGTGACCTTCCCGGCGGCCGAGATCCAGCTGGAGTTCCTCGACCCGTCCGATGACGGTGACGGCGAGGGCGGGTCGATGTTCCCGACCGGCAACCTGGTCGACACCCTGGACGTGCCCGGCGTGGGCAGCTTCCAGGTGACGATGATCACCGCCGGCATTCCCACCATCTTCCTCAACGCGGCCGACCTGGGGTACACCGGTACCGAACTGCAGACGGCGATCAACGAGGACAAGGCCGCACTGGCCCGCTTCGAGGCGATCCGTGCGCACGGCGCGGTGCGCATGGGCCTGATCGACAGCATCGACCAGGCCGCCACCCGCCAGCACACGCCTAAGGTGGCGTTCGTCGCCCCGGCGCAGGACTACGTGTCTTCCAGCGGCAAGCAGATCGCCGCGGGCGACATCGACCTGCACGCGCGTGCGCTGTCGATGGGTAAGCTGCACCACGCGATGATGGGCACGGCGGCGGTTGCCATTGGCACCGCCGCCGCGATCCCCGGCACGCTGGTCAACCGGGCCGCCGGTGGCGGCGAGCGTGAGGCGGTCACCTTCGGGCATCCGTCCGGCACGCTGCGGGTGGGCGCACAGGCGGCGTTCGTTGACGGGCAGTGGACGGTCACCAAGGCCATCATGAGCCGCAGTGCACGCGTGCTGATGGAAGGCGCGGTGCGGGTACCCGCCGACACCTTGTAGGTTCAACAGGAGATCACTATGTCCGGTCACGACCACACCAGCAACCAGCGCCCGCCATGGGATGCCGTCATGACCGACATCGTGGACTACGTGCGCGACTTCCGGGTGGAGTCGCCGCTGGCCTTCAGCACCGCGCGCCATTGCCTGATCGACACGCTTGGCTGCGGCCTGGCGGCCCTGGCCTTTCCCGCCTGCAGTAAGCTGCTCGGACCGCTGGTGCCTGGCACCCGGGTGGTCAACGGCGCGCGCGTGCCGGGCACGCGCTTCGAACTGGACCCGGTGCAGGCGGCCTTCAACATCGGCGCGATGGTGCGCTGGCTGGACTTCAACGACACCTGGCTGGCCGCCGAATGGGGCCATCCGTCCGACAACCTCGGCGGCATCCTGGCCACCGCCGACTGGCTCAGCCGCAACGCCGAAGCACTGCGGCGGCCGCCGTTGACCATGCGCGACGTGCTCGCGGCGATGGTCAAGGCGCATGAGATCCAGGGCTGCCTGGCGTTGGAAAACGCATTCAACCGGGTCGGGCTGGACCACGTGGTGCTGGTCAAGGTGGCCTCCACCGCCGTGGTCGCGCACCTGCTCGGGCTGGACCGCGAGCGCATGCTCAACGCGGTGTCGCTGGCCTGGGTGGACGGACAGTCGCTGCGCACCTACCGGCACGCCCCCAACACCGGGTCGCGCAAGAGCTGGGCGGCCGGCGATGCCACCAGCCGCGCGGTGCGGCTGGCACTGATGGCCGCGGCGGGCGAGATGGGGTACCCAAGTGCGCTGACCGCACCCACCTGGGGCTTCTACGACGTCAGCTTTGGCGGGCAGGCGTTCCGCTTCCAGCGCCCGTATGGCAGCTACGTGATGGAGAACGTGCTGTTCAAGATCAGCTACCCGGCCGAATTCCACGGGCAGACCGCCGTGGAGGCGGCGATGCAGCTGCATGCGCGCATGCGCGCGGCCAGCAAGCGCAGCGAGGACATCGCCCACATCACTCTGCGCACCCAGCAGGCCTGCCTGCGCATCATAGACAAGCCCGGCCCGCTGCATAACCCGGCCGACCGCGACCACTGCGTGCAGTACATGGTCGCCATCGCGCTGATCTTCGGCCGCCTGGTGGCCGAGGATTACGAGGACGACGTCGCCGCCGACCCGCGCATCGATGCGCTGCGCGCGAAGATCACCTGCGTCGAGGAGCCGCGCTACACCGCCGACTACCTGGACCCGGACAAGCGCAGCATCGCCAACGCACTGGCGGTGGCGTTCACCGACGGCAGCACCCTGGAGGCCGAGGTGGAGTACCCGCTGGGCCACGCCCGCCGTCGCGCCGAGGGCATCCCGCTGATGGAGGACAAGTTCCGCGCCCACCTCACCGCCACCTACCCGACCCAGCAGCAGCGCCGCATCCTCGACGCCTCACTGGACCCGGTGGTGCTGGAAGCGATGCCCGTACACGACTACGTAAACCTCTACGTAGCCGGGTAGAGCCGACCGTTGGTCGGCTGCCCCTTCTATCCGCGCCCCCCTTGGGCAGGGAAATCCGACAGCGCTGTAGTTGACCCTTGCACTCCGCTACAGTGCAGTTTCTCTCACTTCGATGCGGAGGCGGATGCCTCCTGCTCGCTACCGGCCGGATGCCACCATGCCCCACCTTGCTGCTGCAGCGCGCCTGCGCGCCGTCGTCCATTCCGTCACTACGGGTCTGATCGACCGCGAGCAGCTTGCCGAGCTCATGGTGCTGGCCACCGTCGCCGGGGAGCATCTGCTGGTGGTTGGGCCGCCAGGCACCGCCAAAAGCGCCGTTGTTCGTCGCGTCGCCGCCGCACTCGGGGGGCGCTACTTCGAGTATCTGCTCGGTCGCTTTACCGAGCCGGCCGAACTGTTCGGTCCGGTGGATCTACGCAAGCTGCGCGAGGGCCGGGTTGAGGCAGACGTGACCGGCATGCTGCCCGAGGCCGATATCGCGTTCCTGGATGAAGTCTTCCTGGGATCGACGGCCATCCTCAATACGTTGCTGGGCGTGCTCAATGAGCGCCGCTTCCGCCGTGGCCACACCGACATCCAGTGCCCCTTGCGGGTCTGCGTCGGGGCCGCCAATGCGCTGCCAGAGGACGAGTCACTGGCTGCCTTTGCCGATCGTTTCCTGCTGCGATTGTTCGTGGAGCCTGTTGCCGACGACCGACTGGAGGCGCTGTTGGAGGCGGGCTGGGCGAACGAGGCTGGGATTCCCGTCCACGCGGCAGAGATCGCCGATCTGGACCTGCTGCGGGCGCAGGTGCCCAAGGTTGGGATGGACCAGGCACGGGCGACGCTCGCCGGTGCCGTGCGCACGTTGCGGGCCGCAGGGCTGCAGTTGTCTGACCGCCGTATCGTCAAGATCCAGCGGCTGGTGGCCGCCGCCGCCGTGCTCGCCGGTCGGGACACAGCCACCGACGCAGACCTGTGGCCGTTGTTCTACGTCCTGCCCAGTCGCGATGCGCAGATCAGTGCGCAGGATGTGCTGCGCGACTCCATGGTGGCGGCCGCCAATCCAACCCTGCGCAGCGCGGTGGAAACGGTGGTGCTGCAGCCGGTATCGCGCGTGGACCGCTTGGTGCAGGCCGCACGCAGTTGCCTGGAAGACAATGGCAATGCCGCGTCGAGCACCATTGCCGAGGTGCTGCTGCGCGAGATTGATGCCAATTTCACCGCTGCCGCGCTGTCGCCGGAATTGGCGGTTGAGCGTGTGCGCCTGGTGGAACGGGTCGGCGCTTCTGTATGAGGTGGGGATGGCGTGACGCGGAGCTGTCCGCGGCGGCACAGGGGGTGATCGGGTTCGGCGTGGCCGCGCGATCGCTGCTGGCGGCGCTGGAAAAGCGTCCCCGGGAAGGACTCCTGGGCGTGGCCGGTGATGATCTGTTGATGCTCGCCGGCTCCACTTCGCAGTTGCCGTGGGTCGACCAGGTGCAGTACATCGCGCCCTGTGAGGAGGCGGCCGCGCTGTGGCTGCCCACCCATCAGCGGCCGGCGGTGGCCCTGGATCTGCTCGCGAACGCGTTGGCCGCGCAGCACGGTGCTCAGCCACTGTTGCTGCTGGCGCAACCCGTGCGCTTGATCTCGCTGGCGCGGCTGATGCCCGTGGATGTGCATTGGTTACACCAGGTGCGCCAGCGTTGGCACCTCGCATGAGCAGGGCCATCGAACTTCCCGCCGTGCTGCGCCCATGGCGACAATGGTTGGACGGCTTCGACGCGGATATCGCCACCATGTTGGGCGAGCTTCTGCTACGACTGCATCCCTTCCTGGGCAGCGGTGGCGCGCGGGTGCAGGCGCCTGCGGCCGAGACCGATGGCGTCGGCGAGTTGTCGTCCCGCGGTAGCTACGCGCGTTTGCTGCTCACCGAGTGGGGCATGGCCGACATCGCCCCTGATGAGTTCCTGCGCCGGGCCGCCAGCGGGGAGCACCTGTTCCTGGCCCCTACGCCGCAGCGCCCGCAGGTGGAGCCGGGAATCGTGGTGGTGTTCGACGCGGGACCGGCACAGTGGGGTGATGCGCGCCTGGTCCATGTCGCGCTGTGGATCCTGTTGCTGCGGCGCGCACAGGTCCAACGGGCCCGCCTGCGATGGGGGCTCGCGCACGCGCCTGGCGTGCTGCACGATGCCGATGCACCGGAGCGCCTGCTGCAACTGCTGCATGGGCGTACCCATGTTGTCGCCGGCGACGCGCACTGGGAAGCATGGCGGACTGCACTTCCCGTGATGTCCGACCAGGCGCTCGAGCGATGGCAGGTGACCGCCCCGGGCATGGCAGTGGGGTCACAAGGTTTCACCCATCGCGTCCGGATCCGGTCAGGCTGGGACGCACAGGTGCATGTTGCGCTCGGGCCACACCAGGGCGGCCGCGCCATCGTATTGCCACGGCCTGCAGCCGGGCCGGCTGCGAGGGTACTGGAAGGACGATTCCTCACCCCGGCGGACGTGCCGTCAATGATGTGGGCCAAGGGCCGCTTCTCGCTGCGTCAGCCGCCCGTGTTCAGTCTCTCTGGAACATCGGTGACGGTGCCGCTGGCAGGTCGCAATTGCGCCTATCAACTGCGCATGGGTGAGGCGGGCCAGCGCAAGTCGGCGGTGGCCCGATACCACCACTGGTCCAACGTTACCGAGATGGTGTGCGTATTGGTAACGGACAAGGACGTGGGGGGCATCACCGTCGATGCCGCGCACCTTCACTTCTGGAAGGTCCCCGGCCTGAGGGCCACGCCGCGCCCGGCAACGGACAGATTCACGGTGCGCCCGGGTACGGCACGCTGGCTGCAGGGTTTCGTGCTGTATGCCGGCCGCACGCGCCGCTGCATCGCGGTTCTGGATCATGCGGGGCGTCTGCTGACCTGGACATCGGGGGACCGTGCCGTCGGCGGCCCTGCTGCCGGTCCCGCGCTGGTGGCCGACAATGTCATTGCCATCGGGCAGGCAGCCCCTGCGTCATTGCTGTATGCACGCGTGGAGGGCGGCTATGTGGCGGTCAGCCATCTGGACAGCAAGGGCCAGCAGACGCAGGTGGTGCGCCTGCCGGTGGACACCCGTCCAAGCGCGATGTGGTTGAGCCAGACAATGGACGTTCGTAGTGGCACCTGCTGCATGGAGCACCGTGATCCAGCAGGCCATAGTGTGTTGACGCTTGTTCACCGGGACGGCAAGGCCGATGCGGCCCACCACCGGCTGGCCCTGCCTGCCGGCTGGAAGCCGATCGGCATGGTGGCGCCTGTCCAGGCGCACCAGCCGTGGCGGTTGCTGGCGCTGCGCGCCGACCAGCGTGCGTTGGTAGCGCTGGGCATGGACGGGCAGGAGACACTGCATGCCTCCAGTAGCGATATTTCAGCCGTTTCGGTGTCCGGGTGCGGTGGACGGATCGCGCTGGTGAACCTGGATGGGGACCTGTTGGTGCTGGGCGATCATGGGCGCACACGGCTGGCGTGCGTACGTGGCCGCGGAGAAACGGATGATGGTTGATGCCCAGGGCGAGCAGGACACCGGATCCAATCTGCGTCACCCGGTGTGGCGCGGGCGTCAGCCGGTGGTGGCATTGTGGTTCTCGTCGGAGTGGCTATCACCGGTGCAGCGCGATCAACGCCTGCTGGACGCCTGGACCGCGGGCAGCCGCGCATGGCGTTTCAACGACGGCGACCTTGTGTGCCTGCCCGAGGCGCGCTGGATGAACTGCGCCGATGCACCAGGGTTGCCGTTGTGCCGGATTGGCGGCGTCCTGCAGGCCGGTCCGTTGACGCCGCGCGAGCGTGCGCGTATTGCTGCGGTGGATCTGATTCTGGTGCAGGGCGCGCAGCCGGTGCCACGTTGCCTTGCCGATGCCCAGGTCCTGGATCTCTCCACGTGGATCGACATCCGTCAGTACGCCTTGCAGACCACTTATGACCTGCGCGTGCCGGTGCCGCCTCTGGTGTTGCCCAAGCTTGAGGGGCAACGCGTGCGGGAATTACTGGGCGAGGCGATACCGCCGCGCAGCTCGGACAGCGAGGCATTCCTGCGGAAGCTGCATGGGCAGACCGTCACCGAGGCGTCGGCGCGGGGGCGCCTGTCTACATGGTGGCGCGATGTGATACCCGGCGTTGGGCTGTCGGTGGCCGCCTACCTGGGCCAGGCGGCGGCCCGTACCGCGCACAACGGTGCGCCAGCGCATGGGCAAGTGCCGGCCCGGCGACGACCTTCGCTTCCATCCGCCTGGCGCAGCACGTTGGCGCGCCTGTCGATGGTCACGCGGGTCAGCCGCGTGTTTGGCTACCGGCAAGGCGCGCACCTGCGTCGAATGATGGCGATGTTCGAACGTGGCGACCTGCAGGAGGGATTGCGTCATGCACTGCCGCTGGGGCGGGACGGGGGCCTGCTCGGTCCTGCATTCGGAACGCCCGGACGGCGTGATTCGCTTGCCGTGGGTGGAACGCGCAGCCCGGGTGCCGGCATCGGACTGGACGATTCGTTGCTCGACCACCTCAGGCGCACGTACCGGGCCGCATTCGAGACGCTGGATCGCGCCGGTCGTGTGGACGAAGCAGTATTCGTGCTGGCCGAATTGCTGGAAGCCCGACAGGAAGCCCTGGACTATCTGGTGCGCCGTGAGCGACCGGCACAGGCGGCCGAACTGGCCTTGGGCTGGGACATGTCCTCGGCACTGATCATCCGCTTGCTCATGCTCGCCGGCGACAGCGAGCGCGCGGTGCTGGTGGCGCGACGCGACGGGGCATTCGCTGACGCCATCGCATTGCTGCAGGAAGGCGCGCCGGCGCTGGCCGACGCGTTGCGCCTGGCGTGGGGACATGCCCGCGTGCAGCAGGGCGATTGGATCGGCGCGGTGGATGCGGTCTGGCCGGTCGCTGCCGGGCGCGATCTGGCCGTGGAATGGCTGTTGGCGGCAGAGCGCGCCGGTACGGTGTTGTCCGCGCGCGCGCTGGTGCAGCGCGCCGTGTTGCTGCCGCAGACGCTGGAGCACTACGCGGCGAGGATCGAGGCGTTGGCCGATTTCCATGCGGATCCGCAGGCGCGCAATGCGGTGGCCGACGCACTGATCGATACGGATGGCCGCAGTTCGGCGATACGCGCCATGGCCTCACACCTGCTGCCGGCGCTGGCCGCGGATCGGTCGGTCGGCCGCGCTGGCTGGCCGCCAGCGCGACTGCAGCGGCTGCTGAAGGTTGCCGGCAATGCCGTCCTGAACGCGGATGTACCTGGCTGGGATGAACTCGGCGACGCAACGCCGTCGGTATCAGGTGCGTTGGAACTGCCTGTGGCAATCACCGCACCTGACGTTGGCCTGCACACGCTTCATGATGTTGCCTGGTTACCCGGGGGGCGGTTTCTTGTCGCTCTCGGTGAAGCCGGCGCGGTCGTGCTTGATGAGTGGGGCAAGGTGCAGCAGCGTTTCGCTGTGCCGGCATTCAATCTGGTGATGGCACACAGTGGCCAGGTCGCTCTGGCGGTGACACCACGCGAGCAGGTCTCGCGCGTGGCGCGGTTGGATCTTGCCACCTGCACCGTCACCGAGCTTGGCAGCCTAGCTTTGAACGGGTTCGCGCCGGCCTACGATGGGCTGGGGTGGACGGTACTGGTTGATGATCGTGTTCTGGTGGTGGATGCCGGCAAGCACGTCAATGACGTGCTGTGGCACGTCGATCTGCCCGGCAAGGTAGTGGCTGCGGGATTCTTCGCCACGCGCGAGGTATTCCTGATCAGCCAGGGGGACGCGCTGCAGGAATGGGCCTATCACGTGCCGGCGCGACGCAGGGCGGCACAGCGGGATCTCGTCGCGACGTCCGGGCATGCAGTGCTGGCCTGTCCTGAGGAAGGGATGCTGCAACCGCGTGTCGTGGTGGCGGCGGACGGGCGGATGGTCCTGATCTATGAGCGGCAAGGGCAGCACTGCGAATGCACGCTGGCGGTACTGGAAGACGCGCTGACCGCACCGTACGTGCAGGACGTGCGGCTGCTGGCGGCCGGGATCTTGGTGCACCTGCGCTGGGCGTCGCTCGGCCGCAGCTATCTGGTTCGCACGGCCGACGCGCAGTGCATGGCCACGGTCGAATGGCCGGGCGATGCGCAGGTATCGGCACGTGAGCAACCTGGCCGGCTGCTCCTGCATGATCTGCATGGGCGCTGGGTCCAGCTGGAAACCTCAGACGGGTCCAGCCAGGGGATGAGGCTGGCCCACGTTTGACTCTCAGGCGCGGTGTGCGCGTGTGAGGTGTAGCGCCGGGGCCGCGGCCGTCCGAGTCTTCCTGCCGTCGCCATGGGTGCCGTCGGCCGGCCGTCAACGCTTTGACGGCTGGCCGTATACTGGCCGCCTTGATCAAGGAGCGTCATCATGGCTAGCCGCAGTCGGGTCGGGCAATGGAGCTGGAAGGGAATCGCGGGCCTGGCGCTGGTCGCCGGCCTGGCCATCGGGATCGGGGGCTGCAAGCGCAACGACAGCGGCCAGCTGCCCACCCCGACCGGCGCGCCGATCGCGGCCAAGGCCGAGGCGGTCACCGAGTTCACCCTGGTCCGGGCCTTCCCCGACCAGAAGAGTGACGGCCTGTCGCTGGCGCTGGAGTTCTCGCGCCCGCTGGTCGGCACCCAGGATTTCGACAAGCTGGTCCGCTTCGCCGAGAAGGTCGGCACCGAGGACAGCAGCTGGACCCTGTCCGATGACGGCAAGACCCTGCGCTATCCGTTCGTGGAGGCGGCCAAGGAGTACACCCTGATCGTGTCCCCGGACCTGCTGGCCGCCGATGGCAGCCGCCTGGGCAAGGAACTGCGGCAGAAGGTGTTCACTGGCGAACTCAAGCCGGTGGCCGGGTTCGCCTCGCAGGGCAGCGTGCTGCCGGCCAAGGACAGCCGGGGCCTGCCGGTGGTGTCGGTGAACGTGTCCGAAGTGGACGTGGAATTCCTGCGCGTGCGCGAGAAGGAACTGCCGCGCTTCTTCAGCCAGTACCAGCGCGGCGGCCGTCGCGGCAGCTGGGAGCTGGACAGCGAATACGGCGACAAGAGCCCGATGTCGCAGCTGGCCGAGCCGGTCTACGTCAACCGCTTCGTACTGGGCGGCAAGCAGAACGAGCGCGTGTTGACCTACCTGCCCACCCAGGACATCAAGGAACTGCAGGAACCCGGCCTGTACTTCGCGGTGATGAAGCGCAGCGGCTCGTTCGACAGTGAATTCGACACCGCCTTCTTCACCGTCAGCGACATCGGCCTGCACACGCGCGCCTACAAGGACAAGCTGTTCGTGCACACCGCCTCGCTGCAGAGCGGTGCGGCGCTGAAGAAGATCGAGCTGCGCATCCTCGATGGCAAGGGCGAGGTGGTGCTCAAGGGCAACACCGACGGCAACGGCAACGCACTGCTCAACTACACCCTGGATGCCAGCCACGTGCTGATCGCCAGCAGCGGCGGCGACACCTCGATGCTGCCGTTCAACCAGCCTGCGCTGGACCTGAGCGAGTTTGCCGTGGCCGGGCGCGACAACGCCTGGTTCGACGTGTTCGCCTGGTCCGGCCGCGACCTGTACCGCCCCGGCGAGACGGTGCGCATTTCCGCGCTGCTGCGTGACAACGACGGCAAGCCGGTGAAGCCGCAGCCGGTGTTCCTGCGCCTGAAGCAGCCCGACGGCAAGACCTTCCGCGAGACCCGCCTGCAGCCCGGCGAGCAGGGCTACATCAGCTTTGAACAGGTGATCCCGGTCGAGGCCCCCACCGGCCGTTGGCAGGTGGAGTTCCGCACCAATCCGGCCAGCAAGGAAGCCATCCAGGGCATGACCCTGCGCATCGAGGAGTTCCTGCCCGAGCGCATGAAGCTGGACCTGGACAGCGCCCAGAAAACCCTCAAGCCGGGCGAAGCGCTCAAGCTGCAGGCCGATGCCGCCTACCTGTACGGCGCACCGGCCGATGGCAACCGCTTCACCGCACGGCTCGCGGTGGCACCCGAGCAGTCGCCGGTGGAGGCGCTGCCGGGCTATTTCTTCGGTGACCCCACCCTGGAACTGCCGCGCGAAGCACGTGATGTGATCGATACCGAGTTCCCGGCCGATGGCAAGCTGCGCCAGGACGTGGTGCTGCCGCCGGAAGTGAAGCCGACCGCGCCGATCGCGGTGGTGCTGTCCGGCAGTGTCTATGAAACCGGTGGCCGCACCGTCAGCCGCACCCTCAAGCGGGTGATGTGGCCGGCACCGGTGCTGGTCGGTGTGCGCCCGTTGTTCAATCCCGACGATGGCGCCGACGCCAACAGCAACGCACGTTTTGAACTGATGCGGGTGGACGCGGCCGGCAAGCCGCAGCCCGGCAAGGGCCTGAAGGTCACCCTGGTGCGCGAACTGCGCGACTACCACTGGACCTTCAACGAGAACCGTTGGGACTACGATTTCACCCGCCGCTTCGAGAACAAGGACACCCGCACCGTCGATGCCGGCAGCGCGGCCACCGCGATTGATTTCCCGGTGGAGTGGGGCGAGTACCGCCTGGATGTGTTCGACCCGGCGACCGGGCTGACCAGCCGTTATCCGTTCCGCGCCGGCTGGAGCTGGAACGATGACAACCGTGGCCTGGATGCACGCCCGGACAAGGTCAAGCTGGCGCTGGACAAGACCGGCTACAAGGCCGGCGACAGCGTGCGCGTCACCGTCACCCCGCCGCATGCCGGCAAGGGCATCTTGATGGTGGAAAGCGACAAGATGCTGTACGTGCAGGAGATCGACGCCAAGCCGGGCAGCACGTTCGATATCCCGGTCACCGCCGAGTGGGAACGCCACGACATCTACATCACCGCCCTGGTGTTCCGCGGCGGCAGTGCACCGAGCAAGATCACCCCGGCCCGTGCGGTCGGCGTGGTGCATGTGCCGATGGACCGCAAGGCGCGCCAGATCGCGGTCGGGCTGTCGGCACCCAAAATGATGCGCCCGGAGCAGACCCTGCCGGTGACGGTCAGCGCACCGCAGCTGGCGGGCAAGCTGGCCCATGTCACCGTCTCGGCGGTGGATGTGGGCATCCTCAACATCACCCGCTTCCCGGTGCCGGATGCGGCCGGCCACTTCTTCGCGCAGCGGCGCCTGGGCGTGGACGCGTATGACATCTACAGCCGCGTGATCGAGAGCTTCGACGGCAGCAGCGGCAAGCTCAAGTTCGGTGGTGACATGGCGCTGGCGGCGATGCCGCAGGCCAAACGCCCCACCGCCCGCGTGCAGACCGTGGACCTGTTCTCCGGCCCGGTGAAGCTCGATGCCAAGGGCATCGCGCGGATCGCACTGAAGGTGCCCGATTTCAACGGCACCCTGCGCGTGTCCGCCTTGGTCTATGCCGATGACCAGTACGGCAAGCGCGACGTGGAAACCGTGGTCCGCGCGCCGATCCTGGCCGAAGCCAGCATGCCGCGGGTGATGGCCCCGGGCGACCGCAGTACCGTCACCCTGGACGTGCAGAACTTCACCGGCAAGCCGGGCGAGTTCAAGGTCGAGGTCGAGGGTATCGGTCCGCTGACGCTGGGCGAGCCGAGCCGCACGCTCAAGCTCAATGCCGATGCCAAGAGCACGCTCAGCTTCCCGCTGACCGCGCGCGAGGGCTACACCGTGGCCAAGGTGCGGGTGCGCGTGGATGGCAACGGCTTCAAGGTCGACCGTCGTTACGACCTGCCGGTACGCGCGGCGTGGCCGCAGGTGCTGCGCGCGCAGACCCGCACGCTGGATCCACTGGCGGCGGTGAGCATGGACACCGCCCTGGCCGATGGCCTGATGAACGACTCGGTGACCGCGCGCATGCTGGTCAGCGCACTGCCGCCGATTCCCTTCGCCAGCGCGCTCAACGGCGCGCTGAAGTATCCGTATGGCTGCGCCGAGCAGACCACCAGCAAGGGCTATGCCGCGCTGATGCTGGACGAGGCGACCTCGGCCATGCTCGGTGCCGACGGCCTGGACGCCAAGACCCGCCGCGAGCGCATGGAGGGCGCATTTGGCCGGCTGGCCTCGATGCAGGTGGCCAACGGCAACTTCTCGATGTGGGGCGATGATGGCTACGTCAATCCGTGGCTGACCCCGTACATCACCGAGTTCCTGCTGGATGCCAAGGAGGCTGGATTCGCGGTGCCCGACAGCGTGCTGCAGAAGGCGCTCAACCGGCTCAGCGAGGACCTGCTGTCCGGGGGCAACCAGTTCTACGGTGAAGACCGCCGCGAGAACCTGAAGTTCGCCAACCAGGCCTACTCCGGCTACGTGCTGGCACGGGTCAACCGCGCCCCGCTGGGCACGCTGCGCGCGCTGTATGACAACGAACGCAGCAAGTCGTTGACCGGTCTGTCGATGGTCCATCTGGGCATCGCCCTGTCGCTGCAGGGTGACCACAAGCGCGGCGATGCGGCCATTGCCGCCGGCTTCGCCAAGCCCAGCAGCGAGCGTCCGCAGTACTTCGGCGACTACGGCAGCGCGGTGCGCGATGACGCGCTGATGATCGCGCTGCTGCACGAGCGCAAGCTGTCCAAGCCGGCCTACGATGCGCGCGCGGTCGATCTGGGGCGGGCGCTGGATGCGCGCCGCAACAGCGGCTGGATGTGGCTGAGCACGCAGGAGCAGGTGGCGATCGCACGACTGGGCAAGGCGCTGTCGGCCAACCAGAAGAAGCTCGTCTCCGGTGACCTGGTGGTCGGCGGCGCCACCGAAAGCATCGCGGCACGGCGGATGTTCGGGCGCAGCTTCGACTACGCCGCATTGGCGCAGGGCGTGCGCTTCACCCCGCAGGGCGAGGCGCCGATGTTCGCCAGCCTGGAAGTGGCCGGGATCCCGCGCACCGCGCCGGAGCCGGACAACCGCACCCTGGGCGTGGAGCGCAGCTGGTACACCACCGACGGCAAGCCGTGGACCCCGCGTGCGCTGAAGGAAGGCGAGGCGTTGATCGTCCGGGTGAGCATCACCCCGAACCTGGACATGCCCGATGCCCTGCTGACCGACCTGTTGCCGGCCGGCCTGGAGATCGAGAACTTCAACCTGGGCGATGCCAAGCAGTGGGCCGATGTCGTGGTGGACGGCCTGAACGTCAACGACCGCGGCGATGCCGCCACGGTGCGCCATGAAGAGTTCCGCGACGACCGCTACGTGGCGGCGCTGAAGCTGTCGCGCGGCAGCACCGCCAAAGTGTTCTACCTGGTGCGCGCGGTGACTCCGGGCACCTACACGGTGCCGCCGCCGCTGGTCGAAGACATGTACCGCCCCGATCTGCGCGGGGTGGGGCGCAGCAATCCGACCACGTTGACCGTGGTCCAGCCTTGAGCAGACGGCGGGCCGTCGCACGTGCGACGGCCCGCCTGCCGCTGTCCTGGAACCGATGACGTCTTTCTCTCTCAAGCACCGCTGGGCCCAGGTGCGGCCGTGGCTGTGGCCGGTGCTGCGCTGGGGCACCGCAGCGTTGCTGACCCTGCTGCTGGTGCTGGACCTGGCGTTCCCGCCGCCGCTGCCGAAACTGCGTGATACCAGCACTCTGGTGGTGGCGCGCGATGGCACGCCGCTGCGTGCGTTCGCCGATGCCGACGGGGTGTGGCGCTACCCGGCCGCGGCCGACAGCGTCTCGCCGCTGTACCTGCAGGCTCTGTTGAACTACGAAGACCGCTGGTTCTGGCGGCACCCGGGAGTCAATCCGTGGGCGCTGCTGCGTGCGGGCAAACAATGGGTGCTCGAAGGGCGCATCGTCTCCGGGGGCTCCACCCTGACCATGCAGGTGGCGCGCATCCTCGACCCGCATACGCGCACGCCCTGGGGCAAGGCCAAACAGCTGCTGCGCGCCCTGCAGCTGGAAGTGCACCTGGGCAAGCGGCAGATCCTCGCCCTGTACCTGGAGCGTGCGCCCTACGGCGGCACCATCGAAGGCGTGGAAGCGGCCAGCTGGGCCTACCTGGGCAAACCAGCGGCACAGTTGTCGCATGCCGAGGCCGCGCTGCTGGCGGTGTTGCCGCAATCGCCCAGCCGGCTGCGCCCGGACCGCCACCCGGAGGCGGCACAGCGGGCGCGCGACAAAGTGCTCGAACGCATGGCCGATCTGGGCGTGTGGTCGCGCGAGGAGGTCGAGGACGCCCGAATCGAACCGGTGGTCACCCGCGCGCTGCAGCCGCCGCTGCATGCCGCCCTGCTGGCCCAGCGGCTGCGCTCGGCACAACCGCGTGCGGCGCGGATCGAAAGCACGCTGGACATCGGGTTGCAGCGCACCCTGGAAGAACGCGTGTCGTCGTACTTCTCGCAGCTGCCCGAACGCACCTCCGCGGCCCTGCTGGTGGTGGACAACCGCACGCTGGAAGCACGCGCGTATGTCGGCTCGGTGGCCTTCGGCGACAAGCAACGGCTCGGCCATGTCGACATGGTGCAGGCGTGGCGCTCGCCGGGCTCCACGCTCAAGCCGTTCCTGTACGGCATGGCGCTGGACGATGGCCTGATCCATTCCGAGAGCCTGATGGTGGATGCCCCGCAGAGTTTCGGTGGCTACCGCCCGGGCAACTTCGATGCGGCCTTCAACGGCCCGGTCAGCGCCGCCGCCGCGTTGCGGCTGTCGCTCAACGTGCCGGCGGTGGACCTGCTTGACCGGGTCGGTTCGGCGCGCTTCGCCGCACGCCTGTCGCATGCCGGGATCAACCTGCGTTTTCCGCGCGGCAGCGCACCGAACCTGTCGCTGATCTTGGGCGGCACCGGGGCACGGCTGGAAGACCTGGTCGGCGCCTTTGCCGCGTTCAACCGCAATGGCATTGCCGGCCGCGTGCGCTACACGGCCGAGGATGCGGTGATCGAACGCCGGCTGATGTCGCCCGGCGCGGCCTGGATCACCCGCGAGGTGCTGGAAGCCAATCCCCGGCCCGGCTATGGCGCAGGCACCTTCGATGTCACCGGCCGGCCGCGGGTGGCGTGGAAGACCGGCACCAGCTACGGCTATCGCGATGCCTGGGCGATCGGCAGCACCCGCCACTACACCGTGGGGGTATGGGTGGGGCGGCCGGATGGCACGCCGTTGCCCGGTCAATACGGCGCGGTGACCGCGCTGCCGCTGATGTTTGAAGTGGTGGACAGCCTGCCGCGCCAGCCCGGCGATGCCAGCGCGGCGGCGATGCCGGCCAGCGTGAGCCGTGCCGAGGTCTGCTGGCCCACCGGAGAACTGGCCGAGGACACGCCGCCGGCGCTGTGCCAGCGCCAGTTGGACGCCTTCGTGCTGGATGGGGTGGTGCCGCCCACCGCGGCCGAGCGCGATGCAATGCTGTGGCAGCCGGGCCGACAGCGCTTCGAGGCGGATGCACGCACCGGGCTGCGGCTGTCGCCGGAGTGCAGCCTGCCGCACGTGGCCGAACCGCGCGAAATCGCGCGCTGGCCGGCGTTGGTTTCACCGTGGTTGCCGCTGGCGCAGCGGCGTGCGGCACAGCTGCCGGCATTGTCGCCCGACTGCCGCGATGATGGACGCGGCAGCGGGGGCAGCCTGCATATCGAAGGTCTCAACGACCGCGCCACGCTGGCGCGTGCGCCCAATGCCGAACATGGCGTGCGCCTGCAGCTGCGTGCGATCGGCAGCGAGCAGCCGATTGACTGGCTGCTTGATGACCGCTGGATCGCACGCACCGACGGCGCGCGGCAGTTCCAGCGTGATTTCGAGGAAGTGGGCGAGCACACGCTTACCGCGCTCGCCGCAGATGGTGCCTGGACCCAGGTGCGGTTCCGGATACTGCGCTGAGGCGATATCAGCTGCCGGTGGCCACGGGATCCGGACACATTCCGGTAGTGCCGGCCGCTGGCCGGCTCCTCGCATGATCCGGCTGGGCTGATCTGCCGGCCAGCGGCCGGCACTACCCTTTCCCGGCTATTTCCCGATCCAGCCCTCCAGCAGGTCGGCGAACTCGTCGGCGTGTTCCTCTTCCTGCGCCAGGATCTCTTCGAGGATGCGCTTGGTGGTGGTGTCCTTGTCGCCCACGAAGTTGATCATTTCCCGATAGCTGTCGATGGCGATGCGCTCGGCAATCAGGTTCTCGCGGACCATGTCGCGCAGGTCCTTGCCTTCCTTGTACTCGGCATGCGAGCGCGCCGTGAACGTGGCCGGGTTGAGGTCCGGTTCGCCGCCGAGCTGCACGATGCGTTCGGCCAGTTTTCCGGCGTGCGCCTGTTCCTGCTGGGCATGTTCGAGGAACTCTGCCTTGACCGCGTCGGCGAGCATGCCCTTGGCCATGAAGTAGTGGCGGTAATAGCGCAGCACGCACACGTATTCGGTGGCCAGCGCATCGTTGAGCAGGGCGATCACCGCCTTGCGGTCGGCGCTGTAGGAATCGGTGATCGCACCGTCTTCGATGCGCTTGCGTGCATTGGCGCGCAACGTGGCGGTGTCGCTGATGCCGCTCGGGCGGCTGCGCCGGGCGGGCGCGGGGCTGGCTTTCTTGGCTGGCTTTGACATGGCTGGCCTGTGTCCTGGGTGGCGGGGAAAAGGGGAGGGCTAGCTGGGCAGATGCTCCAGCACGTGCTGCGCCGAGGACACCTCGAACTTGCCGGGTGCCTCGATGAAGGTCGCGCGCACCACGCCGTCTTCCACGTACAGCGCGAAGCGACGCGAACGCAGGCCCATGCCGGAACTGCTGGCATCCATCTCCAGGCCGAGCGCGCGGGTGAACTCGCCGTTGCCGTCGGACAGCAGTTGCAGCCCATCGGGCACGTTCTGGGTTTCGCCCCAGGCCTTCATCACGAACGGGTCGTTGACCGCCATGCAGAACACTTCGATGCCGCGATGGCGGAAATCGGCGAAGTGCTCGACATAGCCGGGCAGGTGGCGGGCCGAGCAGGTCGGCGTGAACGCGCCGGGCACGCCGAACAGCACCGCCTTGCGCCCATCGAACAGGGCATGGGTATCAATGGTCTCCATGCCCTCGCGGATGCGCTTGAGGGTGACTTCGGGAATGCGGTCGCCAACGTGGATGGTCATGCGGGCTCCTGGGTACATGGGCAGGGTAGGCAGAGGGGTGGAATGACCGCGTCAAAACGTTGAAAACACCCTGTGCAACCCCATTTCAAGTCGCGCACGGGGCGGTCGGGGCCAGCGTAGCGCCGCACCGTGGCCAGCGCATTGCGTTCGATCATGCCGCAGGCGTCACGGCAGGGGGGCCGGCAACCGTTAGAATTGCGTGGACGGTCCCCGCCGGCGCGGGCGGCTGCACTTATTCGAGGTGTTTGGATGGAATTCAAGGATTACTACGCCACGCTTGGGGTGGAACCCAGCGCGGGCGATGCCGAAATCAAGACCGCCTATCGCCGGTTGGCGCGCAAGTACCACCCGGACGTCAGCAAGGAGGCCGGGGCCGAAGACAAGTTCAAGGCGGTCAACGAGGCCTACGAGGCGCTGCGCGACCCGCAGAAGCGCGCCGCCTATGACCAGCTCAAGGCACAGGGCTACCGGCCCGGCGAGGAGTTCCACACCCCGCCAAACTACGGCGGTGGCCAGGGCTACGATTTCGAGGAAGTGTTCGGCGGCGGTGCTGGTGGTGGCGGCTTCAGTGATTTCTTCGAGAGCCTGTTCGCACGCCAGCGCGGCGGTGCCGGTGCGGGCCGCGCCAGTGGTTTCGGCGGCGCCAGCCAGGGCCCGCAGCCGACCCGCGACACCCGCGCCAAGCTGTCGGTGCCGTTGGAGGCCGCCTACCAGGGCGAGAGCCTGCGCATCAACGTCAACGGCAAGCAGCTGGACGTGCGCGTACCCAAGGGCATCCGTCCGGGCCAGGTGATCCGTCTGGCCGGGCAGGGCACCGGCGGCGGCAACCTGCTGCTGGAAGTGGAGTACGCCGAGCACCCGCAGTTCGAGGTGGACGGTCGCAACATTCTGTACACCCTGCAGGTCAGCCCGTGGCAGGCCGCGCTGGGCACCAGCATCAGCGTGCCCACTCTGGGCGGTGCGGTGGAGTTGAAGGTGCCGGCCGATTCCGATGCCGGGCGCAAGCTGCGCCTGCGTGGGCGGGGCCTGCCGGGCAACCCGGACGGCGACCAGATCGTCGAGCTGGAGATCGTCGCCCCGGCCCCGACCGATGACGCGCAGAAGAAGGCCTACCGCAGTCTGGCCAAGGCGTTCGGCGAAAAGATTTGATTCGAGGGTGTACCGACCAACGGTCGGTACCTACCGCAACGCCGGGTACCGACCGCAACGCCGGGTACCTACCGCAACGCCCTTCAGACCGCCGGCGGTTCCTGGTTGCTGAACACCCGCTCCAGCACTTCGGACAGTTCGTCTTCGGAGAACGGCTTGGTGATGTAGGCCTTGGCGCCTTGGCGCATGCCCCACATGCGGTCGGTGTCCTGGTCCTTGGTGGTCACCAGGATCACCGGAATGTGCTTGGTGGCGGCATCGCGCGACAGCGTACGGGTGGCCTGGAAGCCGTTGAGGTTGGGCATCACCACATCCATCAACACCAGGTCGGGCAGCTGTGCCTTGGCCGCTTCCACGCCGGCGGCGCCGTCGGTGGCGGTCAGGATCTCGTGACCGAGCTTCTCCACGATCCGCTGAATCCCCAGCAGCTGCGACGGTGAATCGTCGACGATCAGAATGCGTGCCATGTTGTTCCCCAAGTGATGTCCGCAGTGTAGTGCTGCGCCCGCGCAGCCGGGAAGCTCCCGCGCTGCCGTCCGTCGCCTGCCTGCCACGCTCAGTCGATTCGCACCACGGTACGCCCCAGCGAGCCACCGGCAAGCATGCTGTCGAAAACCTCTGGCAACCCGTCCAGGCCGACTTCGCGGGTGCAGATGCGATCCAGGTGCCGCGGCTTCCACGCGTGCGCCAGGCGGTGCCAGACCTGTTCGCGCAGGTCGCGCGGTGCCGCCGCCGAGGACACCCCCAGCAGTGAAACGCCGCGCAGGATGAAGGGCATGACCGTCATGTCCAGCGCCGGACTGGCGGCCAGGCCGGCGCTGACCACGCTGCCGTAGGGCACGGTCTGTGCCAGCAGGCTGGTCAGCATCGCGCCCCCGGCATTGTCCAGGCCGCCGCCGAAGCGTGCGGTTTCCAGCGGCCGGGTGCTCGCCAGCGCTTCGCGCGGCAGGATCGCGGTAGCGCCGAGCTGGCGCAGGAAATCGGCCTGGTCGGGCTTGCCGCTCACCGCATGCACCTCGAAGCCGGCCTGGCTGAAGATGTCCACGGCCAGCGAGCCGACCCCGCCGGTGGCGCCGGTGACCGCCAACGGGCCGTGTGCGGGGGTGAGCCGGTTGTCGGTCATGCGCAGCAGCGCCAGCGCCGCAGTGAAGCCGGCGGTGCCCAGGATCATCGCCTCACGGGGGCTCAGCCCGGCCGGCTGGGCGATCACCGCGCTCGATGGCAGGCGCACGAACTGGCTATAACCGCCATCGCGGGTCTCGCTGAGCCCGCAGCCGGTGGCCAGGACCGCATCGCCTTCGCGCCAGGCCGGGTCGGTCGAGGCCACCACGGTGCCGGCCACGTCAATGCCGCCCACCAGCGGGAACTGCCGCAGGATCCGGCCCTTGCCGGTCCCGGCCAGCGCATCCTTGTAGTTCACCGAGGACCACTGCGCGCGCACCACCACCTCGCCCGGACTGAGCTGGTCCAGCCCGATCGGCTCGATGCCGCTGCGGTGGCCATTGTCGTCCTGGTGGATGCGGAAGGCGTTGAACCGGTCGGGAATAGCCATGAAGATGCCTGACGGGGAGGAAAACGCCACCTTACCCCTTCCAATCCTGTCGATCCGCCCCATCTAGTAGAATCGAGCAGGATTGAACGGTTGACGGTGCGGAATGGCCCGCAGGCAACCCTACCTTTAGATGGAGCGTGCATGGCCTGGAATACACCCGGCGGCAACAAGGGCGGACAAGGCCCCGACGAGAATCGACGAGGGCCGTTTGGTCCCCGCGGTGGCGGCAATGGCGGCGGTTGGGGTGGTTTCCCCGGCCCTCTGAAGGACCTGTTCGATGGCGGCATCCTGCGTTGGGTGGCGGTGGCAGTGGTGTTGCTGGTGTTGTTCTCCAGCTTCCAGCTGATCGGCGAACAGCAACGCGGCGTGGTGCTGCGCTTCGGCCAGTTCTCGCGGATCCTGCAGCCCGGCCCGAACTTCAAGCTGCCATGGCCGATCGAATCGGTCACCAAGGTCAACGCGACCGAAATCAAGACCTTCAGCAGCCAGGTGCCGGTGCTGACCCGTGACGAGAACATCGTCAACGTGTCGGTCAACGTGCAGTACCGCATCGATGACCCGCGCCTGTACCTGTACGGCTCGGTCGATGGCGACCAGGTGCTGGAACAGTCGGCGCAGAGCGCGGTGCGTGAGCAGGTCGGCCGTGCCGATCTCAACACCGTGCTGAACAACCGTGGCCCGCTGGCCGTGGTCGCCGAAGAGCGCCTGCAGGCCTCGCTGAAGGCCTACCGCACCGGCCTGGCCGTGACCGGCCTGACCCTGCCCGACGCGCGTCCGCCGGAAGAAGTGAAGCCGGCCTTCGACGAGGTCAACGGCGCCCAGCAGGTCAAGGAACGCCTGATCAACGAAGCCCAGGCCTACGCGGCCAAGGTGGTCCCGGAAGCCCGTGGCCAGGCCTCGCGTGCCCGTACCACCGCCGAGGGTTACAAGCAGGCCGTGGTGGCCAAGGCCCAGGGTGACGCCGAGCGCTTCACCCTGCTGCAGGTCCAGTACAAGGACGCCCCGGAAGTCACCCGCAAGCGCCTGTGGCTGGAAACCGTGCAGAAGGTGCTGTCGGAGAACCGCAAGATCATCGGGGGCGATGGCCGCCAGCTGATCTACGTGCCGATGCCCGGCGACAGCCGCAGCAGTGCCGCCCCGGCGGTGACCCCGGAAGTGATGCTGCCGTCGCTGCCGGCCAGTACGCCGGTCGATGGCGGGCGCGAAACCGAGCGCCCGACCACCCGCCCGGCCGGTCGTGAAGGAGCCACCCGATGAAGAGTTCACTGTGGATCGGGTTGGCCGTGGCCGCCCTGTTGGGCCTGCTGGGCTCGGTGTACGTGGTGCGTGAAGACCAGACCGCGATGGTGCTGAACCTGGGCAAGGTGGTCCGTGCGGACATCAAGCCGGGCCTGCACTTCAAGGTGCCGCTGGTGGAATCGGTGCGGGTGTTCGACCGCCGCTTCCAGGTGCTCGACACCGCCCCGGCGCGTTACTTCACCGCCGAGCAGAAGGACGTCAGCGTCGACTTCTTCGCCATCGGTTACATCTCCGACGTGCGCGCCTACTACCGCGCGACCGGCGGCGATTCCCGCGTGGCCAATGCCCGCCTGGCGCCGATCATCACCGACTCGCTGCGCAACCAGATCAACTCGCGCTCGCTGCAGCAGCTGGTTTCTGGTGATCGCAGCGAACTGATCGCCAACCAGCTGACCGGCATCAACGAGTCGGTCAAGGCGTTGGGCATGCAGATCATCGACCTGCGGATCAAGCAGATCGACCTGCCGACCGACAGCCAGGTGATCAACGACGTGTACGAGCGCATGCGCGCCCAGCGTAAGCAGGAAGCCGCCAAGCTGCGCGCCGAGGGTGAGGAGCAGTCGCTGACCATCCGCGCCCAGGCCGACCGCGACAGCACCGTGATCGTGGCCGAAGCCGAACGCGACGCCCAGCAGCTGCGTGGTGTCGGCGATGCCGACGCCGCACGCATCTACGGCAAGGCCGGCTCGGCCGACCCGTCGTTCTACGCCTTCTACCGCAGCTTGGAGGCCTATCGCGGCTCCATGACCGACGGCAACGGCGTGATCGTGCTCGACAAGAACGACCCGTTCCTGCAGTACCTCAAGAGCGATCGCTGAGGCCGCAGGCGGTAGCAACCCACGGGGATCCGGCGCAAGCCGGGTCCCCGTTTCATTTCTGGAGTCCCCCCATGAAAGACCTGTTCTCGGCCCTGTGTCTGGTGGCCGTGCTGGAAGGCCTGTTCCTGTTTGCCGCGCCGATGGCCTGGAAGCGCATGGCCGAGCAGCTGCTGATGCTGCGCAGCGCCGCCCTGCGCACCTGGGGCGGGGTGATCCTGCTGGCCGGGCTGACCACGCTGTGGTGGCTCCGCCAAGCGTAGCGCCGGGCTCTGCCCGGCGTTACGGCCCGCGGTCCTGACCGGTTGCCAACGCCGGCCCCCAGCGGGGTGGCACCTGCCCCAGGAAACCCGGATAATGCAAAAAAGCCGGACGGGCCTCCCCGTTCGGCTTTTTCCGTGTCTGGGCCATCCATCGCCGGCCGCTCCCCGTTTGGAGCTGCCACCCCCGCGCTGGCCAGCCTCGCCACGGTTTACCCGTCCGCGGCCCCGATGGCCGCAACATTTGAGGAGCCCGTCATGGGTCAGTCTGTCGTAGTGCTTGGTGCCCAGTGGGGCGATGAAGGCAAGGGCAAGATCGTCGATCTGCTCACCGAGGAAATCGGTGCCGTAGTACGTTTCCAGGGCGGCCACAATGCCGGCCACACGCTTGTCATCAATGGCAAGAAGACCGTGCTGCACCTGATCCCGTCGGGCATCCTGCGTGCCGACGCGCTGTGCCTGATCGGCAACGGCGTGGTGATCTCCCCGGCTGCGCTGCAGAAGGAAATCGCCGAGCTGGAAACCTCCGGCGTGGAAGTGCGTTCGCGCCTGAAGATCTCCCCGGCCGCGCCGCTGATCATGCCGTACCACATCGCCCTGGACCAGGCGCGCGAACGCGCTGCCGGCGGCAAGGCGATCGGCACCACCGGCCGTGGCATCGGCCCGGCGTACGAAGACAAGGTGGCGCGCCGCGGTATCCGCATCGCCGACCTGCATTACCCGGCCCAGCTGGAAGAACTCCTGCGCACCGCGCTGGATTACCACAACTTCGTGCTGACCAATTACCTCAAGACCGACGCGGTCGACTTCCAGAAGACCTACGACGAAGCACTGGCCTTCGGCGAGTACGTCGAGCCGATGAAGTCCGACGTCGCCGGCATCCTGCACGACCTGCGCAAGCAGGGTAAGCGCGTGCTGTTCGAAGGCGCCCAGGGCGCACTGCTGGACATCGACCACGGCACCTACCCGTACGTCACCAGTTCCAACACCACTGTCGGCGGTGCGCTGGCCGGTGCCGGCGTCGGCGCCGATGCGATCGACTACGTGCTGGGCATCGCCAAGGCCTACGCCACCCGCGTCGGCGGCGGCCCGTTCCCGACCGAGCTGGACGACGAAGTCGGCCAGGGCATCCGTGACCGTGGCGCCGAGTACGGCGCGTCGACCGGCCGTCCGCGTCGTTGCGGCTGGATGGATATCGTCGCGCTCAAGCGCGCCGTGGCCATCAACGGCATCAGCGGCCTGTGCATCACCAAGCTGGACGTGCTCGACGGCATGGAAAAGCTGAAGGTCTGCATCGCCTACGAATACCGTGGCAAGCGCACCGAATACGCGCCGCTGGACGCGCAGGGCTGGGAAGAGTGCACCCCCGTGTACCTGGAGTTCCCGGGCTGGACCGAAAACACCCACGGCATCACCAACTGGGAAGACCTGCCGCCGGCCGCCCGTGCCTACCTGCGCGCGCTGGAAGAACTGGCCGGTTGCCCGGTCAGCATCGTCTCCACCGGCCCGGACCGCGACCACACCATGGTGCTGCAGGACCCGTTCGCCTGAGGACGCGGGATCGTACCGGCCCCAACGGTTGGTACCTACCGAAGCGATCTGAGGAGCCCCGCGAAAGCGGGGCTTTTTCATGGGCGGCATGCGTAGTCGGTGTTGCAAATGCCCAGAGTGGGCATTATTGTGCCCAATATGGGTATTGAAACCACGGGCACGTCTTCCCGCCGCCGCGGCCCTGCGAGTTTGGCGGATGCTTTGTTTACCCGGACCCAGCAACGGGTGCTGGGGTTGCTGTACGGACAGCCCGAGCGTGCGTTCGCGGTTTCAGAGGTGATCGCGGCCAGCGCGGGTGGCTCCGGCGCGGTACAGCGCGAACTGGCCAAGCTGGCGGACGGGGGGCTGCTGACGGTCACCCGCACGGCAAACCAGAAGCGCTACCAGGCCAATCCGGAGGCGCCGATCCATGCCGAGCTGGTGTCGATCGTGCAGAAGACCGTCGCTCTCGCCGACCCGCTGCGCGAGGCACTCCAGCCGATCCGCGCAGCGATCTTCGCTGCCTTCGTCTATGGCTCGGTGGCCAAACGCAGCGATACGGCGCGCAGCGACATCGATCTGATGATCCTCTCCGATACGCTGGGATATGCCGATGTGATGCGGGCGCTGGAGGGTGTCGACGCGCGGCTGGCGCGCACGGTGAATCCGACGCTGTATTCGCGTGATGAATATGCCCGCCGCATTCATGAAGGAAATGCGTTCTTGCAGCGGGTCATCGCGCAACCCAAGCTCTGGCTCATCGGAGGAGAGGACGATGTCGCCCTTGGAGAGCTTGACCGGCCCGGGTAAGCCGCTGCGCGAAGAGCCGCCGGACTGTCGTGAAATCGAAGGCTTGCAGCGCTCGGGCCTGGCGCGGTTGCGCGATGCCCGCAATGCCGGGCTGTCGCTGGAAAGCCGCTTCGACCTGGCCTACAACGCGGCGCACGCGCTGTGCCTGTCGGCCTTGCGCAGCAGGGGGTTTCGCCCCGCAAACCGCTACATCGTGTTCCAGTTGCTGCCGCAGACCTTGGGATTGGGGCCGGAGGTATGGCGCCTGCTGGACAAGTGCCACCACCAGCGCAACATCGCCGAATACGAAGGTGAAGTGGATGTCAGCCAGCGGCTGGTGCTGGATCTGATCGTGGCCTGCGATGCGGTCCGGGATGCGCTCGGCCTGGAGGGTTGAGCCCCGAGGTGTTGGATGAACCATCGCCCAGCCGGCGGTCGGCGAAGGGTCAAGCCGGCGTGGGGCCGGGCCGATAACCGGTCACCCCCACGTTTTGGATTGTCGTCATGAATTTTTTGAGGAACGTCAGAGTCGTCTGGCGTCTAGGTATGGGCTTTGGCCTTTTGCTGCTGCTGGTTGCGGCTGTGGTTGCCACCGGTGCCACCGGCAATGCGGTGCAGAAGCATGCGATGCAGCAGGTGGTCGAGATCGGCGTGGCCAAGGTGCGGCTGCTGTCGGAAATGCTGGATGCCAACAACCAGATGATGGTCGTGCGCCGCGAAATGCTGATCCGCCAGGGCCAGGAGCGCGAGGCCGATGAGGCCCGTATCGCCGCGCTGGTCAAACGCTACGAGGCCAGCTGGACGGCCTACCAGGCGCTGCCGACCGATGCCGAAGGCAAGGCGGTGGGCGAGGCCATTGCCAGCAAGCGCGCACTGGCCAAGCCGCTGAACAAGCAGACCAGCGACCTGATGGAGCTGGGAGACTTCCCCGGTGCGGTGACGCTGACCCTGGGCCCGGTCCAGGAAGCGGCCAATGGCTGGAACCAGGCGCTGGCCGATGGCGTGGCGTATGAGGAAAAGGAAAGCCACGAGGCGGCCGCCGAGGCGATCCGCCTGGGCGAGCGCACCTTGCTGCAACTGCTGGTGCTTGGTGGCATCGCACTGCTGGTCGGTATCGCCGCCTCGATCCTGATCGGGCGCAGCCTGACCGGGCCGCTGGCCCGCGCGGTCGGTCTGGCCGAGCGCATGGCCAAGGGCGAGCTGGACCAGGACTTCCGTCTGGGTGGCCGCGACGAGCTGACCCTGCTCGGCAATGCCATGGCCAGCGTGCGCGAGAACGTGCAGGCCGCGATCACCGCGCAGCTGCGGATGGCGCAGCAGCACGAGGCCGGCGCCATCAGCTACCGCATGGATGCCGCCGCACTGCCGGGTGACTACGGCCGCATGCTGCGCGCCACCAACGATCTGGTCGGCTCGCACGTGGCCGTGCAGACCCACATGGTTGAAGTGATGCAGGACTACGCCATCGGCGACCTGCGTCGCGACCTGGATAGCTACCCGGGCGAGAAGGCGCTGCTCACCCGTACCATGGCCACGGTCAAGGCCAGCCTGATGGCGATCAACCAGGCGATCGATACGCTGGCCAGCGCGGCACGCGCCGGCGATTTCTCGGTGCGGGGCGATGAAGCCGCGTTCCAGTTCCAGTTCCGCGCGATGGTCGCCCACCTCAACGGCATGATGGCCAGCTCGCAGTCGAGCATTGCCGATCTGTCGCAGGTGCTGCGTGCGATTTCCACCGGTGATCTGACCTCGCGCATGCAGGGCGAGTACGAAGGTGTGTTCGCGCAGATGCGCGATGATGCCAACATCACCGCCGCACAGCTGACCGGCATCGTGCAGCAGATCCAGGGCGCGGCCGGCAGCATCAACGATGCCGCACAGGAACTGGCGGCCGGCCACAACGATCTGTCGCGCCGCACCGAACAGCAGGCCGCGAACCTGGAAGAGGCGGCTGCATCGATGGAGGAACTGACCTCCACCGTGCGCCAGAACGCCGAGCTGGCCAACCAGGCCGACCACGAAGCGCATGCCGCCGGTGCCGCGGTGCGTGCCACCGAGCAGGCGATCGCGCAGATGGCGGCGGTGATGGGCGAGATCGACAAGTCGTCCGCGCGCATCTCCGAGATCTCTTCGGTGATCGACGGCATTGCCTTCCAGACCAATATCCTGGCGCTCAACGCAGCAGTGGAAGCGGCACGCGCCGGCGAGAATGGTCGTGGCTTTGCGGTGGTGGCCAGTGAAGTGCGCACGTTGGCACAGCGCGCCGGTACCGCAGCCAAGGAGATCAAGGACCTGATCGACGAAGCCAGCGACAAGGTCAAGACCGGCCTGAGCGTCACCGTGGAATCGGAAGCGGCGATCGCACGCCTGACCCAGGCCAGTTCGCGTACCAATCAGTTGATGAGCGACATCGCCGCGGCCACCAAGGAACAGGCCGCCGGTATCGAGCAGGTCAACCAGGTGGTGGTGCAGATGGATCAGGTGACCCAGCAGAACGCGGCCCTCGTTGAAGAGGCCACCGCCGCCAGTCGGTCGCTGGAACAGCAGGCACACGCGCTGACCGAATCGGTGGCGGTGTTCAAGCTGGAACAGGGCCACCCGCAGCGCGCAGCGGCACGTCGCGCGGCCTGATCGTTCGTGCGGAAATTGCGGCGCTATCGGCCGAGTTGAAAAAGAAAGGGCCCTGCTTGCGCAGGGCCCTTTTGTCTTTGCTTGAAATCAGTGTCGGTCGATCCGCCGCATTGGAGTGCGCTGCAGGTAGTGCGGTGACTCAGTGCAGCTCGAAGGTGGAGCGCAGCGGCAGGGTGACCTTGCGCTGGTTGTCGCGCACGTTGATCTCCACCGTCCAGGTACCCCGCGGATCGCTTGGCTCGGCCACGAATTTCACGCCCACCGTGGCGAGGTAGACATGGGTGGGGTCGGCAGTGAGCTGGGTCCTGAAGCACGGCAGGTCGTGCTCGTCGCTGCTCAGTGATCCATCCGGGCGGCTGATGCGCAGATCGCAGGTGACATCGGCCATGCTGCCGGCATCCAGCTGCGGATTGGACAGGAACGCGAGGATGTAGAGTTCGCCGCCGGCACTGACGTCATGGCTCAGCTCGAAACGCGGGGTCACATCCGGTGGCGTTTCCCACTTCTTCTGCCAGTCCGGATCGGCGGTGATGATCATCGACGCGGCGAAGCCATCGGCGGATTTGCTGGAGGAGGTGTCAGGCAGGACCGCGCCCTCCTGGTTGCGCCAGCCGCCCTGCGCCTGCGCAGCCAGCGGAAGCAGCAGGACCAGCGCGGCCAACGTACGTGCGAATCGCATGGGGAACCTTTCAAGGTAGCCGCATCCTGCGGCGTTCACTCAAGTATCGCCGACCCGCTGCGGGGCCCTCAAGGCGGGTTGCGTGTGCCGGGCGGTGGGGATGGGCCGGTCCCTGCATTGGGCCGGCCCATCGCACCGCGTGCCACCGGCTATCGGGCGGCCGCGCGACTGCTGGCAGCGGTGTTGGCTGCCGGCGGGCAGCGGCGTGGATTGCAGCGCGGTGCAGTGGCCGATGCAGGATCGGTTGCAACAGCACTGCCGGCTCCCGCGCTGCTGCCGTAGCTGAGGCGCAGGCCCACATTGCTGGCACGGCTGCTGCCCCGGGTCTGCTCGTGGCCGAGCAGCAGTGACAGGAACCAGCCGCGCTGCAGGCGCACGTCCATGCCCGCGGCGATCGACAGCGCGTGGTCGTTGTAGCTCTGCATGTCCAGGCGGTAGTCCTGCGCGCGCGGACCGATCACGTAGTTGAGGTAGGCCTGGCCCTTGTCCTCCAGTGCCTGGCGGTACTCGATGCTCCAGAACGGACGCACCCGGCCTTCGCCGTTGCCGGCGACGTAGGACCCTTCCAGGCCCAGCGCAACCGCGCTGTTCTGCACCACCTGGCGGCGGTAGTCGAGGTCGTACAGGTCCAGACCATTTTCGCGGTAGGCATCGAGCGTGGTGCGGCTGGCTTCGACGCGGCCGTAGCTGGTCAGCGACATGCCCGTGCCCCGGTGTTCATAGCCGAAGGACAATGCGCCGAACCACTGGTCACCGTCGCGGTCGCCGGTGGCGACGGCGTTCACCTCGCGGCTCCAGCGACGGGTATCGAAGCTCAGCGAACCGTTGGCGATCATGCCATCCACGAACAGGTGTTCACCGGCGCGCCACAGGCCATAGGCCGCCAGCGAGCGCTGGTCGGCCTGTACCCGCGAGTCGTTGTCATCCGTGTTGCTGTCATTGCGGCCGAAGCTGCCCGCCAGGCCGAACAGCAGTTGATCGCCCACGGCATGGTCCACGCCGATGCTCAGGCCGTCGGAGTGGAAGTCGAAGCTGCCACCGCGGCGCCCGCCCGTGCCGAAGCTGGCGCTGCCCGAGGCCCACGCGCCCCAGCCGGCCGGCAGGGAGGGCAAGGCATCGGTGCCTACCGCGCCCATCGGCAGCGACACATTGGGTCGATCTTCGCCACCGGCATAGTTCACCGACAGCTGGTTGCTCGACGCGTTGCTGCCACTGCGCACCTGGCGCAGGCGATCGCGGATGTTGGACTGCTGTGCCCGCGCGAAACGCACGCTGGCATCCACCTGTGCCTGCAGGCCGGCGACCACGCCCGCATCGCGGGTCGGGTCCGGACGCACCGTGACGGTCAGGCGCAGCTGTGCGGTGGCGGCGGTATAGCTGCCGGCCGCGGCCTGGGTGACGGTGATCACGGTGACACCTTCGCCGACCAGGGTAACGGTGCGGCCCTGCACGCTGGCCACGCCCGGTGCACTGCTGGTGTAGCTGAAGGCACCGCGGCTGGGGCTCTGCGGATCGGCCAGGTCGAAGGCGGCTTCACCGAAGGCCTTGTGCAGTTCCTGAGGCCACTGCAGTTCGGGGACCAGCGCAGCGATGTCCACCTCCAGGCTGAGCGCGGCAGCGGCCGTATACAAGGCATTGCCCGCCTGGTTGGCGGTCAGGCTGCAGCGTCCGGGCGTGAGCATCACCACGCTGCTGCCTTCAACGCGGCACACCGCTGCGCTGGTGGTGGCAAAGATCAATGGACTGTCCGAGCCGCCACCGTTGGCGGTCAGCGCAAAGCGTCCATTCGGGCTGAACACCGGGGCCTGCGGATTGGCGGCAAAATCGCGGATCACCTGCGCGGTCGGATCCACCTGCAGCGTGTAGGCCTGGCTGGCACTGAAGCCCAGTGCATCGGTGGCTTTCAGCGAGAACGTGAAGGTGCCCACGCCGTCCGGTGCACCGCTCAGCAGGCCATCGCTGGCCAACTGCATGCCGCTGGGCAGCGCGCCGCCGTCGACCGTATAGGTGTACGGCGCGGCGCCACCGCTGACCTGCATGCGCAGGTTGTACGCCGAGCCGCGGGCGATTGGCGGCAGGGTCGGCAGGGTGAAGCTGATCTGCGGTGCGCCGACAACCAGCGTGTAGGCCTGGGAAGTACTGAACGGACCGGAGCCGGTGCTGCTGTCGGTGCTGTACACGCTGAAGGAGAAAGCGCCGGCCTGGGTCGGGGTGCCGGAGAGTGCGCCGTTGTTGAAGGTCAGGCCGGTCGGCAGCGTGCCGGTGTAGATGTACGTGTAGGGTGCGGCGCCGCCGCTGGTGGTGAATGCCTGCGTGTAGGCCATGCCGGCGGTCGTGCCGGGCAGGGTGGTCGGGCCGCTCAACGTCAGCGTCGGCGCGCCCACGGTGATGCTGACCAGCGCCGGCGCGGTGGTGGTGGTGGCGTCGCTGGCCGTATAGCTGAAGCTGTCCGGGCCGGCGTAGCCGGGCGCGGGTGTGTAGGTGATGGCCGTACCGCTGATCGCGGTGCTGCCATGGGTCGGCGATGTGCTCACGGCAACCGAGGTGGGGGTGCCGGTGATGCTCAACGCGATGGCGCTTGCTACGCCGTAGCCGATGCTGGCGCTGACCGGGCTGGCGTCCAGGGCGGGCGCGGCGACCACGCTGTTGGAACTGGCCGACGCGTTGCCGGTGCCGGCGCTGTTGGTGGCAGTGACGGTGAAGGTATACGCGGTCCCCAGGGTCAGGCCACTGACCACGATCGGGCTGGCACTGCCCGTACCGGTGCTGCCGCCGGGATTGGCGGTGACGGTGTAGCCGGTGATCGGCGCACCGCCGGTCGCGGTCGGCGCGGTGAAGCTGACTTCCACCAGGCCACCCCCGATCGAACGGGCCGTGCCGATGGTGGGGGCGCCGGGAGACACGGCATTGACCGTGAACGTCTGGCTGACCTGTGCGGCGGCGAGGTAACTGCCGTTGCCTGCCTGATCGGCCACGATGGTGCAGGCGCCGGCACTGATGAAGGTCAGCGCGCCGCCGGACGTGATCGTACAGACACCGCCGGTGCTCGAGCTGAAGGAAGGCATCAGGCCCGAATCGGAGGTCGCGGTCAGCGTCGGCGTGGTGCCGAAGTTCTGCGCACCGGGATTGGCGAAGGCGATTGTCTGCGCGGCTGCCGGGGTGATCGCGTTCGATGCGGCCGAGGCCGAGCCGGTGCCCGCCGACGTGGTGGCGGTCACCGTGAAGGTGTACGCAACGCCGTTGGTCAGGCCGGCGATCACGATCGGCGAGCCCGTACCGCTGCCTGTGAACCCGCCAGGGCTGGCGGTGGCGGTGTAACTGGTGATCGATGCGCCGCCGTTGGAGGCGGGTGCGCTGAAGGTCACGATGGCCAGGCTATCACCGGCAGTCGCGGTGCCGATGGTCGGCGCGCCGGGCGCGATCGCGTTGACCGTGAACGACTGGCTGACCTGCGGTGCGGCCAGGAAGGTGGCACCCCCGCCCTGATCGGCATGGATGGTGCAGGTACCCCTGGCGAGGAAGTTCAAGGCACCACCGGCGCTGATGGTGCACACGCCGGTCGTGGCGGAGGTGAAGCCCACGGTGAGACCGGAGTCGGCCGTGGCGGTCAAGGTCGGGCTGGTGCCGAAGTTCTGCGCACCGGGATTGGCGAAGGTGATGGTCTGCGGTGCTTTCGGCGTGGCCGGTGCCGACGCCGCCGAGCTGACGCCGGTGCCGATGCCGTTGGTGGCCGTGACAGTGAAGGTGTAGGCGACGCCGTTGCTCAGTCCACTCACCAGAATCGGCGAGGCGGAGCCCGTGCCGGTGGCACCGCCGGGGCTGGCGGTGACGGTATAGCCGGTGATCGCCGAACCGCCATTGCTGGCCGGTGCGGCAAAGGCGACCGAGGCCAGGCTGTTGCCCGGCGTGGCGGTGCCGATGGTGGGTGCGGTGGGCGCGACGGCATTGACGGTGAACGCACGGCTGACCGTGCTCGCCGCCGACCACGCGGCGTCGCCGGCCTGGTCGGCGTCGATGCTGCACGTGCCGGTCGCAATGAAGGTCAATTGGTTGCCGTTGCTGATCGTGCAGACACCGGTGGTGGTTGAGTTGAACGTGACGCTCAGGTTGGAGCTGGCGGTGGCCGCCAAGGTGAGCTGGGTGCCGAAGTTCTGCGCGCCGGGATCGGCGAAGGTCAGCGTCTGGCTGCCCTTCGGGGTGACAGAGGCAGAGGGCATGGATGGCTGGCTGGTGCCGGCCGAACTGGTGGCCGTCACGGTAAAGCTATGCAGGACGCCATTGGTCAGTCCCGTCACCACCAGCGGCGAGCCGGCGCCCTCGACGAAGGCGCCACCCGGGCTGGCGGTGACGCGATAGCCGGTGATCGCAGCGCCACCATCGTCGGCTGGCGGGGTGAAGACGATCGAGGCCTGGCCATCACCGGGCGTGGCGCTGTAGATGGTCGGCACGTCGGGTGCATCGGGGACGATGACCGGATCGATGTCGATGTTGTTGATCGTATGCCAGCTGGTATTGCCGTTGACGCCACCGGCGCTGATGAACAGGCGCACGACATCCACGTTGTTGAAGCCGGTCAGCGTCACCGTCTGTGAAATGAAGGAGGCGTCGTAGCCCTGGAACGTCTGGAACGCCACCTGCCGACCATTGCGGTAGCCGACCACCGACATCGTGGCGGGGCGGTCTTCCCCCCAGTTGTAGTAGCGGAAGGAGGTCAGGCGAAACTCGTCGCCACTACCCGAGCTGATCGACATGCCCTTGTAGTGATTGTTCAGGTCGTTGTCGGTTAAGCCGCTGAAACTGGGATCATTGCTGGACAGGTCGAGCGCCGAGCGCCAGCCGATCGTGCCGGCGGGCGTGCCCGTGGTGTTGGAGATATGGTTGATCTGGATCGACAGGCCGGGGATCGTTGCCGAACCGCCTTGTCCGCTGAACGCGATCGGACCGCCGAGGCCACCGTTGTTGGTGAACGTCAAGCGGGTAGTGGCCGCCTGGGCGGGAAGCAGTGTGGCGAGCAGCAACAGCGAAGCCAGCGTCCGCAGCAGCGGACGGGCGAATTTTGGTGCGGACATGTGATCCCCCTGAATCCATCCACGAATGACACCTGCCCGCACGCGCGCACGAATGCACCGCCTGCGGCAGGTTTCCTGTTCAATCACTTCAATGCAATAACGACTGCGGCGGCAGGACCTTGAAGACCCTCATGCGCTGGCGTGATGGTCGTGCCTGGGCCGGCCTGGCTTTCCCCGGATCCGCCGATGGCGGTCCACGATGGCGGCGATTCTAGCGGTTTGTTCCGCCTTCGCCAGCATCGTGTTTTGCCAATGGGAGGGATGCAAGCGGCATGCCAGAACCGCGCTCGGCGCGCGCCCGCCAGGGGTGACAAGGGCCGGGGCTACCGTCGCCGAGGCGAATCGGCGATGCTTTGGCAACGCAAGGGGGAAGCAATGGACGACAGGAAACGAAGAAGCATCCAGGGCGATGTGCCGACGGTTGCGCACCTGCGCGACGATACGGCGCCCGTGCCCGAGGCTGGCGCAGCGTCTGCCCCGACCGACTGGTCGATCCTGCCGGCGGCGCACGGCAATGAAGATTCGATGGCCATGTGGATCTGGCGCGTGCTGCGCCAGGAGCCGGCGCTGATCGTGACCGTGGGTTATGTGCTGCTGACCCTGCTGGGTTTGTGGTCGAGCTACTTTTTCTACCAGGGTTTCCAGCTGCCGATCCTGGACTATCTGCAGATCAGCGACTTCCTGGTGGCTGGCCTGCGCGACCCGTTCTATGCCGTGATCCTGGTGGGCGGGGCCGTGCTGGCCATCCTCGCGGGGTGGCCCGATACGATGCGTCGGCGCAATCCGGCCAAGGTCGATGCACTGCGCGCGCGGCACTGGGGGTGGCGCGTGCTGTTTTCGCGCTCACGGTTCACCAGTTGGGAAGTTTTCGGCGTGCGCCCGATGACCGGTATCTGCGTAGCGGTGATGTGTTTCATGGCAGTGGGGGCGGCGGTTTACTCGCTGTCCAAGGCCGACGCCATTCGCGATGCACGCAAGGGCACGCCGGTGCGGGTGCAGTTGAACGGTGATCCTGCACTGCTGCCGGGCACCGCCACGTTGCTGGGGAGCAGCAGTGCCTTCGTGTTCCTGTGGTGGCCGACACAGCATCGTGCCGAAGCGGTGCCGATCTCGGCGATCCGGCGCATGCAGTCGGTGGTCGTACCGGACAAGGTGCCGGTCGTCCCCGTGACCCGGCCGGCGACCCCGGCCGCGGCGCGGTGAGTGCGGCCGCCGCGTCACCGCCGTTGCGGTTGTGGCGCTGGCTGGAGGGCCTGGGCAAGCTGCTGGTGATCCTGGTGCCGGGCGTGTACCTGTTGGGTATCAGCGCCGAGCGCGCCTACTGGCGCACGTTGGGATTGCACAGTGGGCTGGTCGACAGCACGGTCGAATCGCAGCTGTTGGCCGGATTCGAGGTGGTGCGTGATGTGATCATGCTGGGCTTGCATGCACTGCCCATCCCCCGCATGCCGTTGTCGATGGGGCTGGCGGGAGGCGTGCTGATGGGTCTGTTTGTCGTCGCGGCCATGTATGCATGGATCGTATTGCGGCGGCGGGGTTGGGTGCAGCGACAGGCAGCGAAATCGCGTCTGCTGCGCCGAGGGATCCAACGCCGCGTTTTTGGCGAACGTGGCCTCAGCCAACACGAATCCCGTCGTCTGGATGCCACGGTCGGGATGCTGGATCGAATGACCGGTAGCACTACCCTGGTACTGATGGGACTGCTGGTGCTGATTGTCACACCGCTCTGGGGCGATGCCGCCGGGAAGCAGCGGGCCAAGGCCACCCACCTGCGATACGAACGGTGGTTCGCACCGGAGCGCCAGCAACGCGCCTTCGTGCTGGTGTACCTGGACGGCGCGGATCGGCGCCAGCCGGGGATGCTGCTCGAATGTGGCAGCCGTTGGTGTGTGTACTTCGACGGCATGGATTTCGTCGCGGTGGCGCCCAGCCGGGTGACCCGCCTGCGCGCCTGCCCCCGCATCGAAGCACTTTCCGGTGGCGGGTTGGACTGCAACTACAAGGCATTGCCGGCCTACGCGGGGTGACCCGGCTTCCGCCAGCCACGACCCGGGGTGAGCACCGCTGGGTCATGCGGGGCAGGGCGGGTATCCTTGCAGGGGTGCCCACCTGTGTCCTGTCGCCACATGCGCGTTGAACCTGCCGACATCGAAGCCCTGTTCGATGCGATTCCCGATGTGCTGTTCTTCATGAAGGACTGCGACGGGCGCTATACGCACATCAACCAGACCATGCTGCGGCGGTTGGGGCTGAAGTCGCGCAAGGAGGTGATCGGGCGCACCGCGGCGGAGATCTACCCGACCGGGCTCGGCGCCGACTACGCCACCCAGGACGAGCAGGTGCTGGCCGGCAAGGTGATCGAGAACCTGATGGAGCTGCACCTGTTCGCCAACCGCGAACCGGGCTGGTGCCTGACCTGCAAGCGCCCGTTGCTGGTGGAAGGGCAGGTGCGCGGCCTGATCGGCATCTCGCGCGATCTGGGCCAGAAGGACAGCCTGGGCACCCAGTACGAACAGCTGCGGCTGGCGCTGGCGCACTTGAACGCGCACTACGCCGAGAACGTGCGCATGCAGACCCTGCTGGACATCACCGGGTTCTCGCTGTCCAAGCTGGAGCGGACCTTCCGCAAGGTGTTCCAGATGACCCCCCAGCAGGTGCTCACCCGCCTGCGCATCCAGATGGCGGTGCACCTGCTGCACGGCCCGGATACCGTGGCCAGCATCGGCCAGGCCTGCGGGTTCACCGACCAGAGCGCGTTCACCCGCAAGTTCAAGGCCGAGGTGGGCCAGTCCCCGCGCGCCTACCGGGCCCAGATCGGCGCCCGCGCCGAGGCCTGACTCCCGGCCCGGGTCTTCCGGCCTATGCCGTCGCCGGGTGCTCAGGGTATGGTGTCGCACCTGTTGCCCGCTTGCGATCCCGATGCCCGCATCCCAGACCCCGGCCACCGCCACTCCGCCTGCCGACGCCCGCCTCGGGCACGCGCTCAAGCCCCGCCAGCTGATCATGATGGGGCTGGGCAGCGCGATCGGCGCCGGCCTGTTCCTGGGCTCCGGCGTGGGCGTGCAGGCGGCCGGACCGGCGGTGCTGCTGTCCTACCTGGTTGCCGGTGCACTGGTGATCATCGTGATGAACGCGCTGGGCGAGATGGCCGCGGCCAAGCCGACCAGCGGGGCGTTCTCGGTGTATGCCGCCGATGCCATGGGCGCCACCGCCGGAGCCACGGTGGGCTGGTTGTGGTGGGTGCAGCTGGTGATCGTGATCGCCGCCGAAGCGGTCGGTGCAGCCGGGCTGCTGGCCACGGTCTGGCCGGCGGTACCGGTCCCGATGGCGGCACTGGCCTTCATGCTGTTCTTCACCGCGATCAACCTGCTCGGGGTGAAGAACTTCGGCGAGTTTGAATTCTGGTTCGCGATCCTCAAGGTGGCCGCCATCGTCGGCTTCATCCTGATCGGCATCGCGCTGCTGATGGGCTGGCTGCCGGACGTGGCCTCGCCGGGGCTGCGCAATTTCACCGAGCACGGCGGCTTCGCGCCCAAGGGCCTGGCCGGCATCGGCGCGGCACTGCTGGTGGTGGTGTTCGCCTTCGGCGGTACCGAGATCGTGGCGGTGGCGGCGGCCGAAACCGAAGATCCCGAGCGCAGCATCGCGCGTGCCATCCGCACCGTGGCCTGGCGCATCCTGGTGTTCTACATCGGCTCGCTGAGCGTGATCATCGCCGTGGTGCCGTGGACCAGCGAGTCGCTGAAGTCGCCGTTCGCAGCCGTGCTGCAGGTGGCCAATATTCCGGGTGCGGCAACGGCGATCACCCTGATCGCGGTGATCGCGCTGCTGTCCGCGCTCAACGCCAATCTCTACGGCGCCTCGCGCATGATGTACTCGCTGGCACAGCGCAGCGAGGCACCGGCGGTGCTGGGCTGGACCGACCCGCGCCAGGTGCCGATCATCGCGGTACTGGCCAGCGTGCTGTTCGGCTTCGCGGCCACGGTGATGGAGCTGGTGTTCCCGGACAAGGTGCTGCCGGTGCTGCTCAACATCGTCGGCTCCACCTGCCTGCTGGTGTGGACCATCTCGCTGCTGTCGCAGTTGATCCTGCGCCACCGTGCCAACCGCGACGGCACCCGCCTGCCGTTCCGCATGGCGGGCTATCCGTATCTGACCGTGATCGGCCTGGCCGTGCTGGCGCTGATCTTCGGCCTGCTGCTGTCCGAGAGCCACACCCGCCTGCAGTTCCTGTCGATGGCGGCACTGACCGCGGTGATCGCGGCCACCAGTGAAATCGCGCGCCGGGTGCGTGCCAACCGCCGCACCGAGTGACCGGTGGGTGCCGACCGTTGGTCGGCACACAGAGCGATACCTGAAATGAAAACGGCCCGCTTGCGCGGGCCGTTTTCATTTACCGGGCGGGGAGGCTCAGACCTCCACGCCCTCGTCTTCCTTGTACGCATCCACCGGGATGCAGGCGCACATCACGTTCTTGTCGCCATACACGTTGTCCACGCGCGCCACCGGCGGCCAGTACTTCTGCTGGCGCAGGCTGGCCAGCGGGAAGGCGGCCAGTTCGCGCGGGTAGGCATGCGCCCACTCGCTGGCCGACACCGCGGTGGCGGTGTGCGGGGCGTGCTTGAGCGGGTTGTCCTCGCGGTCCAGGCGGCCGTCTTCGATCGCGGCGATTTCTTCGCGGATCTGGATCATAGCGTTGATGAAGCGATCCAGTTCGTGCAGCGATTCGCTCTCGGTCGGTTCCACCATCAGCGTGCCGGCGACCGGGAAGCTCAGGGTCGGGGCGTGGAAGCCGAAGTCGATCAGGCGCTTGGCCACGTCCTCGGCGGCGATGCCGGAGGTCTTCTCCAGCGGACGCACGTCCAGGATGCACTCGTGTGCCACCAGCCCGTTGCGGCCGGTGTACAGGGTCTTGAAGTGCGGGGCCAGGCGCTTGGCGATGTAGTTGGCGTTGAGCAGGGCCACCTGGGTGGCCTTGCGCAGGCCGGCGGTGCCCATCAGGGTGATGTACATCCAGCTGATCGGCAGGATCGAGGCGCTGCCGAAGCTGGCCGCGCTGACCATGCCCACGTCACCTTCACCGCCCAGCACCTTGGGCAGGAACGGCGCCAGGTGCGACTTGACCGCGCACGGGCCCACGCCCGGGCCGCCGCCGCCGTGCGGAATGCAGAAGGTCTTGTGCAGGTTCAGGTGCGACACGTCCGAGCCCCACTTGCCGGGCTTGGCCACGCCGACCAGGGCGTTCATGTTGGCGCCGTCGGTGTACACCTGGCCGCCGTGCTTGTGGATGATCTCGCAGATCTCCACCACCTCTTCCTCGAACACGCCATGCGTGGACGGGTAGGTGATCATCAGCGCGGCCAGGCGGTCGCCGTATTTCTCGGCATTGACGCGGATGTCCTCGACATCGACGTTGCCGTTGGCGTCGGTCTTGGTGACCACCACCTTCATGCCGCACATCTGTGCCGAGGCCGGGTTGGTGCCGTGCGCCGAATCCGGGATCAGGCAGACATCGCGATGGCCTTCGCCGCGCGAGCGGTGATACGCGCGGATTGCCAGCAGGCCGGCGTACTCGCCCTGCGCGCCGGAGTTCGGCTGCAGGCTGACGGCGTCGTAGCCGGTGCATTCCACCAGCATCGCTTCCAGCCCGTCGATCAGTTCCTTGTAGCCGGTGGCCTGGTCGGCCGGGGCCAGCGGATGGATGTTGGCGAACTCCGGCCAGGTCACCGGGATCATTTCGGCGGTGGCGTTGAGCTTCATGGTGCAGCTGCCCAGCGGGATCATGGTGCGATCCATGGCCAGGTCCTTGTCCGCCAGCGAACGCAGGTAACGCAGCAGTTCGTGTTCGCTGTGGTGGGTGTTGAACACCGGGTGGGTCAGGAACGCGCTGGTCCGCACCAGGCCGGCCGGCAGTGCATCGGCGGTGGCGGCATCGAGCGCGTCCACATCGACGCGGGCACCGAACAGCGCGCCGAGCGCGACGATATCGGCACGGGTGGCGGTTTCATCCAGGCTGATGCTGACCGCTTCGCTGTCGATCGCGCGCAGGTTGATGCGTGCCGCGGCGGCCTTGGCGTGGATCGCCTTGGCGTCGATGTCCTTGACGTGCAGGGTGTCGAAGAAGTGCTCGCCGACATTCACCCCGGCGCTGCGCAGGCCGCCGGCCAGGATCGCGGCCAGGCGGTGGGTGCGGCGCGCGATGCGGGTCAGCCCGTCCGGGCCGTGGTACACGGCGTACATCGAGGCCATCACCGCCAGCAGCACCTGCGCGGTGCAGATGTTGGAGGTGGCCTTCTCGCGGCGGATGTGCTGCTCGCGGGTCTGCAGGGTCAGGCGGTAGGCGGCATTGCCCTGGGCGTCCACGGAGACGCCGATCAGGCGGCCCGGCATCGAACGCTTGTAGGCGTCGCGGCAGGCCATGAAGGCCGCGTGCGGGCCACCGAAGCCGAACGGCACGCCGAAACGCTGCGAGTTGCCCACCACGATGTCCGCGCCCCATTCGCCGGGGGCGGCGATCAGGGTCAGCGCGAGCAGGTCGGTAGCCACGGCCACCAGGCCGCCGCGTGCGTGCACGGCATCGGCCAGTGCCTTGTAGTCGCCGATATGGCCGAAGGTGTCCGGGTACTGCAGCAGCACGCCGTAGCTGTCTGCTTCCAGCGCTTCGGCCGGGGTGCCCACGCGCAGCACGATGCCCATCGGCTCGGCACGGGTGCGCAGCAGTTCCAGCGTCTGCGGGTGCACGGCGTCGTGCACGAAGAAGGTGTCGGACTTGCTCTTGGCCGAACGCTTGGCCAGGGTCATCGCTTCCGCCGCCGCGGTGGCTTCGTCGAGCAGCGAGGCGTTGGCGATTTCCATGCCGGTGAGGTCGGCGCACAGGGTCTGGAAGTTGATCAGCGCTTCCATGCGGCCCTGCGAAATCTCGGCCTGGTAGGGCGTGTAGGCGGTGTACCAGGCCGGGTTTTCCAGCACGTTGCGCAGGATCACGTTCGGGGTGAGCGTGCCGTAGTAGCCCTGGCCGATGAAGGTGCGGAACACCTGGTTCTTGTCGGCGATGGCGCGGATCTTGGCCAGTGCCTGCACTTCGGTCAGCGACTCGGGCAGCGCCAGCGGGGCCGGCGACTTGATCCCGGCCGGGACGATCGCATCGGTCAGCGCGTCCAGCGAGGCGTGGCCGACCACGTCGAGCATCTGCGCGATTTCAGCATCGTTGGGGCCGATGTGGCGTTCGACGAACGCGTGGCTGTGTTCAAGCTCGCGCAGGGAAGGAGTGTTCTGGGACATGGCAGGCATCTCGAAGAGTGGGCACGCACGTTCGGAAGTCGGCTTGGCCGGGGTGCGGCGCAGGCGCGCGCGAACCACCGGACCTTGCGGTCTTCCTGGGTGCCCCTCTGTCCTTTTGCCTGAGAGTTTAAAAGCGCGCATCTGCGTGCTTCGTGCCCCTTCGGCGCCGGATTTTGCCGGTCTCTCCAGAGTTTTGATGCGGGTGGTATCGGGCCTGAGCGATTACGGGCGTTGCGCCTTCGGCAGCGGGTGTCCGCTTCTCCCACCATGTAGCCCGGCGATTATAGCCCAGCGGCTTTGCCGGCAACGGCCCTATGCCACATGAATGAGGGCCGGCGCAGGCCCCGGAATGTGGCCGCGGGCATGGTGCCGCGCCGGGCGAAGGCCTATGATCGACGGACCCTCGTATTCATCTGGCGCTGCCCGTTCCGGGCGGGCGCCCGCCGTGCGTTCGCGCATGGCCCTGACGGAAGCCCGCATGACGCCCGCCTCGCCTTCGACCCGCCGCCTGGCCCTGCTGCTCGCAGGCCTGGCGATGTTCGGCCCGTTCTCGATCGACACCATCTTCCCGGCCTTCCTGCTGCTCGGTGAGCGCCTGCAGGTGGACCAGGTGGCGGTGCAGCAGACCATCAGCGTGTACCTGCTGTTCTACGGCCTGATGAGCCTGGCGCACGGCCCGCTGTCGGATGCGTTCGGCCGCCGCCGGGTGATTCTGGGTGGGTTGGGGCTGTTCTTCGTGGCCTCGATCGGCTGCGCACTGTCGCCGGACCTGACCACGTTGCTGGTGTTCCGTGCGCTGCAGGGTGTCTCGGCCGGTGTAGGCATGATCGTGGGCCGCGCGGTGATCCGCGATCTGTTCCATGGCGCCGACGCGCAGCGGCTGATGAGCCAGGTCTCGATGATCTTCGGCATCGCCCCGGCCATCGCGCCGATCATCGGCGGCTGGATCCTGCTGGGCGGCGGCAACTGGCCGCTGATCTTCTGGTTCCTGGTGCTGTTCTCGGTGGTGCTGCTGGTGGCCACTGCCAAGTGGCTGCCCGAGACCCACCCGGTGGAAGCGCGCACGCCGATGTCGCTGCGCTCGCTGCTGCGCAGCTACCTGCGCATCGGCTCCAACCCGCGCCTGCTGCGGCTGGCCGCGGCCGGGGGCCTTAACTTCTCCGGCGTGTTCCTGTACATCGCCTCGGCACCGGTGTTCGTGATGCAGCATCTGCATCTGGGCGAGGGTGGCTTCGCCTGGCTGTTCATTCCCACCATCGGCGGCATGACCCTGGGCTCGTACCTGTCCGGGCGCATGGCCGGCAAAATGCTGCCGCAGCGACAGATCGCGATCGGCTTCCTGCTGTGCGCGCTGTCGGCACTGTTGAACATCGGCTACGTGCTGTCGGTGCCGGAAATCGCGCTGCCGTGGGCGGTGATGCCGATCTTCGTGGGCGGCGTGGGCATGGCGATGATCTTCCCGATTCTGGCCCTGGCGGTGCTGGACATGTACCCGCATCAGCGCGGCCTGGCCTCGTCGATGCAGATGTTCATCCAGCTGATGATCAACACCGTGGTGGCCGGCGTACTGTCGCCGATGCTCAGCAGCAACCCGGTGCACCTGGCCTTCGGCTATGCCGGTTTCTTCGCGCTGGGGGCCACGTTCTGGTACTGGGAACGGCATTGCGAACGCCGCCGCGAGGCTGTCGCCAGCGCCGAATGAACACCGCACACGCCACGCTTGCAGGCACTGCAATCGTGGCGATGCGCGCATTGCCATTGCCGATGCGCGGCGTATCCTGTGGCTTCACCAGCCAGTTCGTGCACCACGACAGCCAACACTTCCCCCTGCGGACTTCATGTCCGCCGCAACCCAGGGTGATTGCATGGCTGCACAGCAGACCTACCGCCTGTTCGACGTCGCGCTCAAGCAGCGCACCACGCTTTCTCCATCACTGACCCGCATGGTCTTCGCCGCGCCCGACGTGGCCAACATGAAGACCGAGGGCCCGGATCAACGCATCAAGGTGTTCTTCCCGTTGCCGGGCGAGACAGCGCCGAGCGTGCCGCAGGGCGAGGACTGGTACGCGCGCTATCGCGCGCTGCCCGATGACCAACGTGCCCCGATGCGCACCTACACCATCCGCGCGCTGCGCCCGGAAAGCGGCGAGGTCGATGTCGATTTCGTGCTGCATGGCGAGACCGGGCCGGCCTCGCGCTGGGCCACCCATGCGCGGATCGGCGACCGGGTCAGCCTGCTGGCGCCGGATGCGCAGGTGGAGGCAAGCAGCGAGGGCTATGAATGGAAGCCGCCGCTGCAGGCCCGGCGGATACTGCTGGTGGCCGACGACACCGCGTTGCCGGCCGTGGCCGGGATCCTGGAAGGGCTGGCGCAGTGGCCGCATCCGCCGGAAGTGCAGGCCTTCATCGAGGTCGAGCACGAGGCCGACGTGCTGCCGCTGCAGGCGCCGAACGGGGCCCAGCTGTTCTGGCTGGTGCGTGAAGGTCGCGCGCATGGCGACCTGCTGCAGGACGCCGTGCGGACACGGATCGGCCCGGCCCGCGGCGGCAGCGGCGAGCAGGCGCTGGCCGAGATCGACGTGGACCAGGACATTCTGTGGGAGCAGGCCAGCGCCGACGGTGCCGGGCTGTATGCCTGGGTGGCCGGTGAGGCTGGCGCGGTGATGGCCATCCGCCGCCACCTGGTCAAGGACTGCGGCATCGACAAGCGCGCGATCACCTTCATGGGCTACTGGCGGCACGGCAGGGTCATCGACTGAACCGCCGTGGGCCCGCTGCGGCGGGCCCGCAGGGCCGGTACGGTATCCTTGGCGCTTTGACGCAGTCCGGATGTCCCCCCATGTCGACCACCTCCAAACTGCGCCGCGACCTCCGCCGGCGCCGTGAAACCGAAGCCGCCAACCGTGACAAGGCGCATGCCGCGCCGGTCGAGCCGCATGCGGAACTGCGTGACCAGCAGCGCACGCTGCTGGCCGGCATCGTCCGCCGCGAGGGGGAGTGGGTGCTGGGCATGGATGGCCGCATCGCCGGCCAGACCGAAAGTGCGGCGCGGGTGCTGTGCCTGATCATGCAGGCCGCCGAACTGCACGAACGCCAGGGCACGCCGGTGCGGCTGGTGTATTCGGATGCGTTGAAGGATGCCGCGCATGCTGAAGCGCAGGCCGACGGCAAGGATTTCGAGCAGTTCAAGCAGGCATTCGCCGCGTCGTTGAAGCCGGCCGCGCAGGCGTAAACCCGCGCCCGAGCTACTGTTGATACGGAAAAAGCCGGCCCTGGGGCCGGCTTTTTCTTTCTACGTGCTGCTGTCGCCAGCGATTACGGGGCTGCTGCCGGCTTGGCTGCCGCCGGCTTGGCCGCAGCGGTGGCGGCCGGGGCCTGCCAGCCGCACATCTGGCCCTGGTTCTTCTGCTTGAGCCACTCGTTGACCGGGGTGAAGTACTCGATCATCGGGCCGGCATCGAGCTTGTCGCCGCCGGTGATCTCGCGCAGCGTGGCCTGCCACGGCTGGCTGGCACCCTTGCTCAGCATCGCCCAGAACTTCTGCCCGGCTTCCTTGTTGCCGTAGAAGCTGCACTGGTGCAGCGGGCCCTTGTAGCCGGCCGCATCGCACAGGCCCTTGTAGAACTGGAACTGCAGGATGCGCGCCAGGAAGTAGCGCGTGTACGGGGTGTTGCCCGGCACGTGGTACTTGGCGCCCGGATCGAAGAACTCCTCACCGCGTGCACTGGCCGGGGCCACGCCCTGGTACTTGGCTTTCAGGTCCCACCAGGCCTGGTTGTAATGGTCCGGGGTGATCGAACCGTCGAACACGCCCCAGCGCCAGCGGTCGATCATCAGCCCGAACGGCAGGAACGACACGCCGCTCAGCGCCATGCGCATCTGCGCGTTGATGGTGGCCTCGCGGCTTTCCTGCGGCTGGCCGACCAGGCCGATGGAGTGCAGGTAGTCCGGGGTCATCGCCAGCACGATGGTGTCGCCGATCGCCTCATGGAAGCCATCGTTGGCACCGCCCTGGAACAGCGGCGGCAGCGGGTTGTAGGCCAGGTCGTAATAGATGTGGCCCAGCTCGTGGTAAATGGTGGTGAAGTTCTCTTCGGTTGGCTTGATGCACATCTTGGTGCGCACATCGCCGTCCATGTTCATGTCCCACGCGCTGGCATGGCAGACCACGTCGCGGTCCAGCGGCTTGATGAACTGGGTCTTGTCCCAGTACGACTTCGGCAGCGCCGGCATGCCCAGCGAGACGTAGAAGTCCTGCGCGCGCTCGGTCATCTGTTTGGCGGTGCGCAGTTCGGCCTCACGCTGCGCCTTGTACATCGCCTCGGCCGTGGCGGTGGTGCCACCGGCCTTGGCGATGGCACCGCTCAGGTTGGTCTGGTACTGCTTTTCCAGCGCGGCGGTGATGTCCAGGCTGCCGGCGCCCGGGTAGGGTTCGAGCTGGTCCCACAGGTTGGACCAGTCCTGCTGCCACATGTTGCCGAGCAGGTGGGCGGCGATCAGGCCGCCTTCGGTCTCGGCCTTGTCCTTGCCGTAGGTGTCGTCCAGCTTGGTACGCGCATAGCAGTGGAGCTGCTCGTACATCGGCTTGACCTGTTCCCACAGGCGGTCGGTTTCCGGGCCGATCTGTTCCGGCGGCATGTCATAGCCGCTGCGCCACATCTGGCCGGCATCGGCGAAGCCCATTTCCTTGGCGCCTTCGTTGACCAGGCCGACGAAGCGCTGGTAATCGGCGCGCATCGGCTTGGTGGTGCCGTGCCAGCCCTGCCAGGCGTCCAGCTGCTTGTCGTAGTCGCGGCTGCGCGCCAGCACTTGTTCCAGGTCGCCGAGCTGGCGACAGCTCTGCGGGTCGGCCGCGTCGGTGCAGTACTTGCCGGCGCCGTAGCTGCCTTCCATGCGGCTGGCGATGCGGGTCAGCTCGGACAGCTTGGCCGGGTCACGCGGGGCCGGCATGGAGGTCATCAGCTTGAGCAGGTGGATCTGACGCTTGGTGTCCTCGCTCATCGGCTTGCCATCGTACGTGCCGGCCTGGGCGATCCAGCTGTTGAGCACGGTCAGCCAGCGCTCGTTGGCCTTGGCCGCCACGCGCTCGGAATCCTCGTTGATGTAGGTCGAGGACAGCCACTGCGCCGAGGTCATCTCCGGGTACATGGCCTTGTACTCGGCGTTGACGCGGGCGATGAACTGGTCCGCGGTTTCGGTCGAGGCGGCGGTGTTCGCGGCCGGCGCATCGGCCGGGGAGGGTTCCTTCTGGCAGGCCGCCAGGGTCAGTGCGGCAGCACTGACCGCCAGGGCCAGCAGTAGCGGGCGGTGGTTCACGGGGACATCCTTGGGTGGTGACAGACCGGCGAAGGCTAGTGGGGCGCCGTCATCACCGCAAGGGGCAGGGCAGCACGGCGGCCGCGTGCCTCAGCCCTCGCAGGCCGCGAACAGGTCGCGGTCGCGCTCGTACACCGAGGTCTTGACCTGCATCAGGCCCAGCACCGACGGGAACAGGTTGTCGTGGTCGGTGTACTGGGCCGCGCGCTGGCGCACGCAGGCCAGGTTGAGGCCGCGGTTGGCGGCGAACGCGGGCGAGAACCACATCGTCATCGGCACGCGGGTCTGTTCCTGCGGGGCGATCGCATACGGCACGCCGTGCAGGTACAGGCCCTTTTCGCCCAGTGATTCGCCGTGGTCGGACAGGTAGATCATCGCCGTGTCGTAGTCGTCCATGCCCTGCAGCGTGCCGATCGTGCGCGCCAGGAAGTGGTCGGTGTACAGCAGTGAGTTGTCGTAGCTGTTGGTGATCTGCTCGCGGCTGCACTTGCCCAGGTCCGGCGTATCGCAGGTGGGGGTGAAGCGGCGGAAGCGGGCCGGGTAGCGCTCGTAGTAGCTGGGGCCGTGGTTGCCCAGCTGGTGCAGCACCACCACGCGGTCACCCGGCTTGGCACGCACCTGCGTGGCCAGTTCATCGATCAGGATCTCGTCCATGCAGCGGCCGTTGGCGCACAGCTGCGGGTTCTTGGCATCGTCCAGCGCCTGCATGTCCAGGCCTTCGCATACCCCCTTGCACCCGGACTGGTTGTCACGCCACAAGGTCTTGATGCCGGCATGCTCGAGCACGTGCAGCAGCGACTGGTGCGCGCGGATCTTCTTTTCGTCGTAGTCGTGGCGGCCATACGGCGAGAACAGGCAGGGCAGTGATACCTCGGTGCTGGTACCGCAGGAATGCATGTCCGGGAAATTGATCACGCTGGCCTGGGCCAGTTCCGGGGTGGTCTGCTTGGCGTAGCCGTTGAGCCCCCAGTTCTGTGCACGCGCGGTTTCGCCCATCACGATCACCAGCAGTCGTGGGCGGCTGTCGGCGGCACGCGGCGTGGCTTTGGCATCGGTACCGATCGGCAGTTTCGGCGCGCGCTGGATCGGATTGTCGCCGCGCAGCGCCTTGGGCAGGCCGAGCAGGAAGTTGCCCGGCGTGGCCAGGTAACGCACTTCGCGCTGGTTGCGCATCAACGCGGACATTTCCTGGAAGGACAGCATCGCCCCGCCGAGGGCGACCACCAGCGAAAGCAGCAGGAAGCCCGCACGCCACAACAGGGCCTTGCCCCAGCCGCGCTTGACCAGCTGCACGCGCCACAACACCAGCATCGGCAGCAGCGCCAGCAGCAACAATGGCGGCAGCATTGCCGGGGTCATCAGCTCGCGGCTTTCCTTGTGGTCGGTCGCCAGCACGTTGCGCAGCATGTCCGCATCCAGATAGATGTGGTAGCTGCTCATGTAGTGCGCGGCCAGCGCGGTGCCGATCAGCAGCACGCCAATCACCACCTTGGCATTCCAGCGCCACACCAGCAGGCCCATCAGCAGGCAGTGCGCCCCCACCAGGAACAGGAACAGCGATACGGCAAAGCGCACGCTGCCCGGATGGGTGGCCATCGCGCTGTGCCAGAACAGGCCGTTGCAGGCCAGCGCGAAGAACACACTGGTCACGGTGATCAGGGTTTCGGTGGACCACTGCGGGCGCCAGGCGCGGAGCTGGCTCAGCGCGGGAAAACGTGCGGTACGCGGCAGCGATGCACTCATGCCTGCTCTCCTTGCAATGCCTGTGCCGAACGCGCGTGACCGCTGCGCGCCGTGATTTTCTGCACACCCAGGTACAGCGCCAGCGACACGCCCCAGCAGGTCGCCAGTGTCCACAGGTCGTGCGACAGGAAGTGTGCCCCCCGCAGTTGTTGCGACAGCCCGAACAGCAGCCCCGCACCGAGCCCGACCGCCAGCCCGCGCCAGCGCCAGGCCGGGCGCAGCATCAGGGCAAAGAAGTACAGGGATACCCAAGCGAACCCCGCGCTGGAATGCCCTCCGGGGAAACAGATGCCACGCGGCATGTCGTGTGGCCGTGAAGCGAACAGGCCGATGTACTCGCGCAGCCCGCCGTAGCGCGCCAGGTCCCAGGGGCAATCCATGTTGGTCATCGACTTCAGCAGCGAGACCATGCCGGTGCCCAGCGCCACCGCCAGCACCAGGTAGAGCAGCGGCCAGCGCAGGGCCTCCAGGCGCGGGCGGCGCCAGGCGTGGAAGCACAGCACGATCACCACCAGCGCCGCGGCCGTGCTCGCCCACTTGCCGGCCTTGTGCACCAGATGGGTGGTCAGCCAGGCGTCCCGCAGCGCCCATTGGTGGCCTTCAAGCCGATAGAACGCGTCGGCCAGCCATTGGTCGCCACCCAGGCTCATCAGTACGCCACTGACCGCCAGTGTCGCCAGCAGTGGCAGCCACAGGTGCTGGCGCAGGAAATGCGGAGAGGCAGGGATTGCCGTGGGGACAACGGTGAGCGGAACTGCAGACGCTGAAGACATGTGGCGATAGCCGGCGGGATGATCCGCGGCCATGGTCGTCAGCGTTGTGTCGGAGAGTGGTCGGAGCGATGTTGGCCGCAGGTTAAGTCGCGGCCTCGTGCGTCATCCGTTCAGTCTTGGTCGTCCGCGGCAGCGGCATCGGCCGGCAGGTGGGCGTCGCAATCGACACGCCATGCGCTTCCCGGCACCAGCAGCCACCGGTTGCGGTTGCTGCTGCCGATGTCGATGGCCTGGGCCTTGTCCACGCACGGGCTCATTGCCGCATCCAGTACCAGCAGCCAGCGCTCGCCCGGTGCCCGCGCCAGCCACGGGCCGGCGTCCTGCCATTGCTGGTCCCACGGGCGCTTGAAGCCGAACTCGGTCACGCGGCGGTCGGCCTGCAGCAGGTTCTGCTCGCGCCAGCCGAGCAGGCCCAGCTGCGCCTGTGGCCCGATCCGCTCGCCCACGCGCTGCATCAGCGCCGAGGCCGAGCTGTAGGGGTCCAGCGCCGGCATCAGGCCCCAGCCGTACAGGTTCCAGAGCAGGAGGGCGGTGACCACCACCAACGCACCGGCGCGGCGTTGCCGCCACCACAGCGCCAGCAGCCCCAGCACCACGCCGAAGCCGAGCAGCCAGGTGCCCAGCACCGGCAGCAGGCTGTCCGGCATCGCCCGTCGCGCCAGCTGCGCATGCGCCCAGGCACTGCCGGACAGCAGCTGTGCGCCCAGGTAAAGCGCGGCCACCACCAGCAGCATCACGTAGCCCCACAGCAGCCAGCGCAGCCCGGCCCGGCGCAGCAGGCCGGGCAGCAGCGGCGCGGCGGCCACGCACAGCGCCGGCAGCATCGGGAAGATGTACACCTCGCGCTTGCCGGGGCTGGCGCTGAAGAACGCCAGCACCAGCAGCGACCAGCCCAGCAGCAGCCACCAGCGCCCGTCCAGGCGCTTGAGCCGCCGCCACCAGCCCGGCACCAGGGCCGGCAGCAGCAGGCTGCCGGGCAGCCACAGCGTGGCCATCACTTGCAGGTAGTACCAGGCCGGTTGCACGTGGTGCCAGGCGTTGGTGTAGCGGGTGCCGGTCTGCTTGAACAGCAGCTCGCGGGCATAGGCCTGCAGGCTGGGCTCGGGATCGTTCAACAGGGCAATGCCCAGCGGCGCCAGCCATACCGCGGTGCCCAGCAGGAAGGCCGGCAGCAGCCACCACAACAGGCGTGCGGCGCCATCGGCGGGTCCGCCACCATCACGTCGACGCAGCTGCCAGCGCCACAGCACCCACGGCAGCAGCACCAGCAGCGGCAGGAAGCCCACGCCCTTGGTCACCGTGCCCAACCCGGCAGCAAACCCGGCGATCCACAGCGCACGCGCATTGGGCCGTTCCAGCAGATGCCGCAGCAGGCCCCACAGTGACAGCGTGGTCAGCGCCACCAGCACCATGTCGATCTGTGCGCGCTTGGCCATCAGCCCGAACTGCAGGCAGCTGAACAACGCCAGCACCGCCCACCAGGCAATCCGCCGGTTCCACAGCCGCCGCGCCAGGTCCCAGCTCAGCAGCAGGGTCGCCAAGGCGGCCAGCAGCGAGGGCACGAGGAAGGCGACGGTCCAACCGTTGAGCAGCTGGTGGCTGGCCGCCTGCATCCACATGAACACCGGCGGCTTCTCGGCGTACAGCTCGCTGCCACGATGCGGCAGCAGCCAGTGGCCGGTGTCGACCATGGCCCGCGCGGCCAGCACGAAGCGCGGCTCATCCGGTGGCGAAGGTTGGCGCAGGCCGATGCCGGCCAGCAGGGCCAGCACGATGGCCACACAGGCCAGGACCCGCCAGCGATGGCGCAGCAACAAGGCGTCAGACACGCGCAGACCCTTCAGCAAAACCACTACTGTCTCCCCGACAGCGTAGGAAAAGCGTCGGAGGGCCGCCATTGCGACCAGATTCCGACACGGATCCCGCTACCATGGCCGGACCCGCTTACGAGAGTCTGCCATGCGGCTCCTGGTCATTGAAGACAACCGCCAACTGGTCGCCAACCTGTTCGACTATTTCGAGTCGCGCGGGCATGTGCTCGACGTGGCCCCCGACGGCATCACCGGGCTGCATCTGGCCGCCACCCATCCCTATGACGCGCTGATCCTGGACTGGATGCTGCCGCGCATGGAAGGCCCGGAGGTGCTGCGCCGGCTGCGCGCCGAGCATGCCTCGGAGGTGCCGGTGATCATGCTCACCGCGCGCGATGAACTGCCCGACAAGATCGCCGGGTTCCGTGCCGGCGCCGATGACTACCTGACCAAGCCGTTCGCGCTGCCCGAGCTGGAAGTGCGGCTTGAAGCGCTGATGGTCCGGGCCACGGGGCGTAATCCGCGCAAGGTGCTGGAGGTGGCTGATCTGAAGCTCGACCTGGCCACGCTGGAGGCACATCGCGATGGCCAGGTGCTGCACCTGTACCCGGCCTGCCGCAAGCTGCTGGAAGTGCTGATGCGCGCCAGTCCCGGCGCGGTGACCCGGCAGCAGCTGGAGTTCGCGCTGTGGGGCGATGAACTGCCCGACGGCGACCTGCTGCGCTCGCACGTATATGAGCTGCGCCGCAGCGTGGACGGCCCGTTCCAGCAGAAGCTGATCCATACCCTGCCACGGGTCGGTTATCGGCTGGGTGTCAGTGCATCGGGCAGTGTTGATGAAACTGCCTAGTCTGCGCGGTCGGCCGGCGCCACTGCATCGGCGCATGGTGTGGTGGCTGCTGGCCTACCTGGGGTTGATTTCGCTCGCGGTGTTCAGTGTCGGCAACTACGTGCACGAACATGCCGAACATTCGGCCTGGCGTGCGCTGCTCAACTCCGAGCTGGACAGCATCGTCAACCACATCCAGCACGAGCCGCATTACCGCTGGCAGGACTCGGACACGCTGCGCCTGTTCTACATCAACGGCAGCGACGGTGTGCCCGAAAGCCTGCGCACGCTGCATCCGGGCCTGCACGACGGCATCATCGTCGGCGACCGTTCCAGTGCGGTGATGGTGCGCGATACCCCGCAGCTGGGGCGATTGGCACTGGTGCTGGACATCAACGATTTCCACGAACTCGAGCAGTTCGCCACGCGCTGGGTGATGCTGGCGGGCGTGGTGATGATCATCGTGACCGTGCTGATGGCCTCGTTCGGCGTGGGCCGGCTGGTGCGCCCGCTGAGTTCGCTGGCCAAGCGCATCGATGCGCTCAAGCCGGGCGTGCCGGGGCAGCGCATCGACGTCGATCCGCGCGGCAGTTCGGAGCTGTACGTGATCGCCAACGCGCTCAACGACTACCTGACCCGCAACGAACAGTTCGTCGAGCGCGAGCGGATTTTCATCAGCACCGCCAGCCATGAGCTGCGCACCCCGATCGCGGTGATCACCGGTGCCGCCGAACTGGCGCTGGGCGAGCCCGGTGTCCCCGAGCGTGCGCGCCAGCAGATGCAGCGCGTGCACCGTACCGCGCAGGGCGTGGAGCAGTTGATCCAGCTGCTGCTGGTGCTGGCCCGCGAGCCGGCTCGGTTGGCCGCGTTGAAGGAGCGCATCGCGCTGGACCTGCTGGTCCCGGACATCATCGAAGACCACCGGCATCTGATGGGCGACAAGGACCTGCGGATCGAGATCGACGGCCTGGCCCGGGTCGATATCATCGCGCCGCTCGGCGTGGTCCAGGCGGCCATCGGCAACCTGCTGCGCAATGCCATCGAAAACAGCGGCCGTGGCACCATCCACATCCAGATATCGGCACAGGCGGTCGTGACCCTGCAGGACCCGGGCCATGGCATGACCCCGGAGGAAATCGCTGCGGTCTATGCCCGGATGGCGCGTGGCAACCGCAATGAACAGAGCGGCATCGGCCTGGAGCTGATCGCCAAGCTCTGCGAGCACCTGGGCTGGGCGCTGCAGATCGAGCCCTGCGCGCCGCGCGGCACCCGGGTGATTCTCGACCTGGGCGCCTCACTGCCGGATGGGGGGCAGGGGGCTGTGGCGTAATCCACCCCCCTCCGCGTTGCGCCGCACCGTGGCATAGCGTGAAGACAATGTTAAGCTCCACCGGAGCGCCGCTTTATGTGGCGCTTTTTTTATGGGCGCGCGCCGCGCCGCCCTTTCCCTTCGATCGACAGAGGATGGCGTCATGCCGACCGAACCCAGTACTGCCCTGATCACCAATGACATCGTCGGCCTCGGCCTGATCGCCGCCACCCTGGCGCTGATTTTCTGGGCCGCCAGCGGCCCGACCCCGCTGCTGAAGAAGATCTTCGCCTGGGTACCGGCGCTGCTGCTGTGCTATTTCATCCCGGCCATCTACAACACCGCCGGCCTCATCGATGGCCACAACACCAAGCTGTACAACCCGATCGCGCGCGACGTGCTGCTGCCGGCCGCGCTGGTCCTGCTGACCCTGTCCATCGACCTCAAGGGCGTGATCAAGCTGGGCCCGAAGCTGCTGCTGGTGTTCGCCGCCGGCACGCTGGGCATCATGCTGGGCGCGATCGTGTCGTTCCAGCTGATGTCGTGGATCCACCCGCCGACCGTGGCCGGCGATACCTGGGCCGGCATGGCCGCACTGGCCGGCAGCTGGATCGGCGGCGGCGCCAACATGGTGGCGATGCGCGAGGTGTTCGGTACCGACGCCACCACCTTCGGCCAGTTCGCCGTGGTCGATGTGGCCTGCGCCAGCCTGTGGATGGCGGTGCTGCTGTTCCTGGCCAACCGCGCCAAGCAGATCGATGCGCGCAACGGTGCCGACACCCGTGCGATCGACGCGATGAAGGAGCGCATCGCCGCCTACGAGGCGCAGAACGCCCGCATTCCCAGCCTCACCGACCTGATGGTGATCGTGGGCGTGGCGCTCGGCGGGGTGGGCCTGGCCCATGCCATCGCCGTGCCGCTGGCCGGCTGGTTCAAGGCCAACATCAGCTGGGCCGCGCAGTTCAGCATGGACAGCCCGTTCGTGTGGGTGGTGCTGCTGTCCACCGCACTCGGCCTGGGCCTGAGCTTCACCCGCGCGCGTCGTCTGGAAGCGGCCGGCGCTTCGCGGCTGGGCACCTTGTTCCTGTACTTCCTGATCGCCTGCATCGGCATGCAGATGGACCTGCTGTCCCTGTTGGACCGCCCGTGGCTGTTCGTGCTCGGCGTGATCTGGATGCTGACCCACATCCTGGTGCTGTGGATCGTGGCCAAGCTGGTGCGCGCGCCGCTGTTCTTCTTCGCCATCGGCTCGCAGGGCAACATCGGTGCGGCCGCCTCGGCGCCGGTCGTCGCCGCCGCCTTCCATCCGACCCTGGCCCCGGTCGGCGTACTGCTGGGCACCGTGGGCTACGCCACCGGCACCGGCCTGGCCTACGTTACCGGCCTCATCCTGAAATGGATGGCCGGCGCATAAGCGCAGCACGCGCTGCATGTATCGCAACGGGGCGGCCTTGGGGCCGCCCCGTTGCGTTTGGGGGGGCGGAACCAGCATCGACGGCATCGATCCTTCGGGCAAAGTCGTTTCAGCTTGCGCTCCACGATTCGACTCGAACTGTGCGTTGGGTACCGGCGCCGCGCCGATAGGCTTCGTAATGTCTGCTTCCATGCATCACCGCGTGGAAGGGGGGCGGTGGCACCTCTGCCGATGGCAATCGGCCTTCAACCAGGAAGCACCATGAACATGCCACGTTGGCTGTTGGGCGGTACGTCGCTGTTGTTGTTCTCTGTTGCGCTGGGGGCGTTCGCCCAGCCGCTGCCCCCACCGGGCCCGGACGTGCAGCAGAGCACGGACGCCAGCGCCCGTGAACTGGCCGCATTGATGGCCCAGCCCGGCTTCGCCGCAACCCTCACCCGTAGCCTGCAGCAGCAGCCGACGAGCGGCGTGCCACTGGCTGCGCTGATGGCGCGGTTCGACCCGCAGGGCCGCACCACGGCCACCCGCACACTGGCGGCGCACGATCGCCAGGTGCGCGCGCATAAAGGCCTGCCCGCCGCCGGCGAGGGTCTGCTGCAGGTGCGTGCCTTTGTGCCCAGCGGCACCACGCTGGCCCAGGTCGCCCCGGCACAGTTGTGGGTCGCGGCACTGCCGCGCGGTGACGACCGCCAATGGACCTCACTCACCGCCTATGACCCGCGCGGCCGTGCGCACCTGCTCGACGCGCATACCGCCCCGGCGTTCCCGGTGCTGATCGTGGACATCGACACCCGTACCGCGGTCAAGGAGGGCATGGCCCTGCTCAATGCCGGCATGCGCGCACGTGGCCTGCAGTCGCCCGAGCGTATCACCCAGGCCGCCAATGGGCAGGCCTCTCTGGACATCACCCGGCTCGACCGCATCCGCCTGGCCGATGACCAGGAGCCCTGGGCGCTGGGCGATGCCGAAGTGTTCGCGGTGGTCTCCGGGCTGCAGGTCGATGCGGCCGCGCCGGAGATGGTCACCGTCGAACTGCCGTACCTGGACAACGACAACACCGACTACCAGCCGATGCAGCCGCTGGTGATCTGGGGCAACTACCGCTTCAACGCCGCCAATGTGCAGTTGTTCGAAGACGACGGCGACACCAACTACCAGGCCTTGCTGGTGGCGCTTACCGACGGCGTCAAGGCCGCGCTGGGCGCATTCGCCCCGGAGTACGCCGTCATTGCCGATATCGCCGGCGCCATCCTCAAGGCCATGCCCACTGGCTGGTTCAGCAACGACGCGGACTACCTGGACAGCTTCTATCTCCTGCGCCGCGGCGAGGGCTACACCGACCGCATGGGCGCGGCCAACAATGCGCGCGTCACCTTGACCCCGATCACGCTTACGGAGTGATCGGGTCCTGACGCAAAGGCAGCCACGCATGGCGTGGCGCTATCCTGTGCCATGAACAAAAAAACAGCGGCGCTTTCGCGCCGCTGTTTTCAGTTCACCGCAACGGCCCGCTCAACAACAGCGGCCACCGTTCTTTCCCCCGTAGCGCGCCTCCTGGCGCTCCCGGAAGAACGTCTTGTAGTCCATCGGCTCGCGGTCCGGATGGTTCTCCCGCACGTGCCGCACATAGTTGTCGTAGTCGGGAATCCCGCAGCACAGCCGCGCTGTCTGCACCAGCCGCCGCCACAGCCGCCGATGTGCCTGGTACTGCCCAACCGGAACCAGTTCGGTACTCATCACAGGTCCGCCATCTGGTGCGGCTGCAGCGCCACGTACGGGGTTTCCTTGTCACTGCGCTGCGGATTGCGACGCGCCACGACAATCGTCTTGATCGCATAGAACAGGATCGAGAACACCACGAACAGGAACAACACGGTCAGGCTGGTGTTGACGTAGGCATTGACCACGATCTGGTGCATCTGGTCCAGGCTCTTGGCCGGCGCGGTGATGGTGCCGGTGGCGATGGCGTCCTGGAACTTGTGCGCCTGGGCCAGGAAGCCCTGGGCCGGGTTCTTGTCGAAGATCTTGATCAACCCGGCGTAGGTGGTGCAGATCAGCAGCCACACCGCCGGTACCCCGGTGACCCAGGCAAAACGCTCGCGCTTCATCTTGAACAGCACCACGGTGCCGAGCATCAGCGCGATGCCTGCCAGCATCTGGTTGGAGATGCCGAACAGCGGCCACAGGGTCTGGATGCCACCGAAGGGATCCTTGACGCCGGTGTACAGCAGGTAGCCCCACAGCGCCACGCAACCGGCCGTGGCGATGATGTTCGCCGTCCACGATTCGGTCTTCTTCAGCGCCGGAATGAAGTTGCCCAGCAGGTCCTGCAGCATGAAGCGTCCGGCACGCGTGCCGGCATCCACCGCGGTCAGGATGAACAGTGCTTCGAACAGGATCGCGAAGTGGTACCAGAACGCCATCATCGCGTTGCTGCCACTGGGAATGGCCTGGTGCAGAATCTGCGCGATACCCACCGCCAGCGTCGGCGCACCCCCGGCGCGATGCAGGATGGTTGGCTCACCGATCGCCGCCGCCGTTGCTTCCAGTTGCTCCGGTGTGATGCTGAAGCCCCAGGTCGTGCTGATGTAGTGCGCAGCCGAAATGGCATCGGCACCGATCACCGCGGCCGGGCTGTTCATGGCGAAGTAGATGCCCGGATCGATGATCGAGGCCGCCACCAGTGCCATCACCGCCACGAACGATTCCATCAGCATGCCGCCGTAGCCGATGTAGCGCATGTGGCGCTCATTGGCGAGCAGCTTGGGCGTGGTGCCCGAGGCGATCAACGCGTGGAAACCGGATACCGCACCGCAGGCGATGGTAATGAACAGGAACGGGAACATTCCGCCCTTCCACACCGGGCCGTCACCGCTGGCGGCGAACTGGGTCAGCGCCGGCATCTTCAGTTCCGGCATCACAATCAGGATGCCGATCGCCAGCGCCACGATGGTGCCGATCTTCAGGAACGTCGACAGGTAATCGCGCGGCGCCAGCAGCAGCCACACCGGCAACACCGAGGCGACGAAGCCGTAGCCGATCAGCATCCAGGTGATCTGCACGCCGGTAAAGGTGAAGGCCGGGCCCCAGACCGGGTCGGCCGCGATCCTGCCGCCGTACCAGATGGCCAGCAACAGCAGGATCAGCCCGACCACCGAGATCTCACCGATCTTGCCGGGGCGGATGTAGCGCATGTAGATGCCCATCATGATCGCGATGGGCATCGTGGCGATCACCGTGAACATGCCCCACGGGCTCTCGGCCAATGCCTTGACCACCACCATCGCCAGCACCGCCAGGATGATGATCATGATCAGGAAGGCACCGAACAGCGCGATGGTGCCGGGCACCTGGCCCATTTCCTCACGCACCAGGTCGCCCAGCGAGCGGCCGTTGCGGCGGCTGGAAATGAACAGGACCATGAAGTCCTGCACCGCACCGGCCAGCACCACGCCGACCACCAGCCACAGCAGGCCGGGCAGGTAGCCCATCTGCGCGGCGAGCACCGGGCCCACCAGCGGGCCGGCACCGGCGATCGCGGCGAAGTGATGGCCGAACAGCACGTGCTTGTTGGTGGGAACGTAGTCCAGGCCGTCGTTGTTGAGCACCGCCGGAGTGGCCCGGGTCGGATCGAGCTGCATCACCTTGTCGGCGATGAACAGGCTGTAGAAACGGTAGGCGATGAGATAGATCGAGACCGCGGCAACCACGATCCACAGTGCGTTGATCTGCTCACCCCGGCGCAGCGCGACGGTGCCTAGACAGAACGCACCGAGCAGTGCGAGCGCTGCCCAGCCCAGCTTGGAAAAACCTTTCATGAGATTGCGTCTCCCTGGAGATCCACGTAAGAGTCCGCCCTGGCACCGACAGGGTCAATGCGAAGACGGTGGCTTGCCGCTAGTACTTTGGTCGTAGGTCGCAACGTGGCGTGCGCGCCGATGCGGACAGCGGGCACGCCACGTCTGGAACAATCGGTTGCGGGCATGAGGGTTGGCCGCGCGTGGCCTGGCGCCCATCTTGGTCCTGGTTTCCTGATCCTGGAGTCGCTATGAGCAGCCCAACCCCGGTGCGCGTGCAGCGCACCATCCGTGGCATGGCCACGTCCGATGGCGCCGGCGTGCGCCTGACCCGGGTGATCGGTGGCCCGTCGCTGCCCGACCTGGACCCGTTCCTGTTGCTGGATGAATTCGGCACCGACCGGGCCGAGGACTACATCGCCGGGTTTCCCAGCCATCCGCACCGCGGCTTTGAAACCGTCACCTACATGCTCGATGGCCGCATGCGGCACAAGGACAACCACGGCAACGAAGGCCTGCTGACCCCGGGCAGTGTGCAGTGGATGACCGCCGGGCGCGGCCTGGTGCATTCGGAGATGCCCGAGCAGGAGTCCGGCCAGATGCGCGGCTTCCAGCTGTGGGTGAACCTGCCCGCGCGCGACAAGATGACCGACCCGAAGTACCAGGAATTCGCACCGGAGCGCATCCCGGTCGTCACGCCGGCGGCGGGCGTGCAGGTGAAGGTGATCGCCGGCCAGGTCGGTGACGTGGCCGGGCCGATTGCGCAGCCGGCGACCGATCCCGTCTATCTGGATATCACCCTGGACGCCGACGCGCGCTGGGAATACGCCCTGCCGGAAGGACACAACGCGTTTGCGTACGTGTTCGAAGGTGGGCTCACGGTCGGGCAGGGCGAGGATGCACGCCCCGTCGCACGCCAGGAACTGGCGGTACTGGGCGGTGGCGAACTGCTGCAGCTGCAGGCCGGTGCCGACGGCGCGCGGCTGATCCTGGTGGCCGGTCGCCCGCTGCGCGAGCCGGTGATGCGGCATGGTCCGTTCGTGATGAACACCAAGCAGGAACTGATGCAGGCCTTCGTCGATTTCCAGGAAGGCCGGTTCTAACGCGGCAACGAAGATGGGGGGATGCGCGCATGGCCGCATCCCCACCGTCGTCAGCGCCCGGCGGCCACGGCCGAGGGCGTCAGGTTCATGCCCTGGGTGAGCGTCTGCAGCGAGCCCAGCTCCTGCGCATCGCCGGCATACAACGCGATCTGCGCGTAGCGGTTCTTGTCGAGCTTGACCACGGTGATGCGCCGGGTGTCGTAGCCCGGCGGTTTCTGGCCGCCGAGATCGGGCTGGTACCAGTACAGCGATTCCCCGGCAAACGTGCCCTTTTCCTGGCGCAGCGAACGGTTCAACGGCAGCGACGGGTCGCGCGCGCTGAGGATCAGGCTGAGCACTTCGCGGCCATCACCGGTATTGGCCTTGCACAACAACAACTCGGCCTGCGCCTGCTGCTGCCATTGCAGGCCGCTGCTGGCGGGCAGTGCAGGGCATTCGGTGGGCGATTGTGCCGATACGGCAGTGGCAGACAACGACAGGCCCAGGCATACAGCAACGCGCAGGATGTTCATGCTTCCCCCAAGGTCGGAATGGCCGCGCGCGTGCCTGGCAGGAGGGGTCCGGTGGCCGCTGACAACCCAGGCCGTGGGTGCGCACTTCCCCATGCGCGTCCCGGAACGCCCTGCCGTCAGGTGACGGCGTGGTGATCTGGACCTTAACGGAATGTGACTGCATCTACAAATATTGGTGTCAGATGAATCTATTTGCGTAGGCCGGGCGCGATCCGCCGTGGATCGCGCCCCCCCATTCAGCGTGCTGCGTTCAGCGCGGCTCGGCGCCGATCCACTTGTAGACGATGCCGCCGATCAACCCGCCCAGCAGCGGCGCCAGCCAGAACAGCCACAGCTGCCCGAGTGCACCGCTGCCGGCGAACACGGCCACGGCGGTGGAACGGGCCGGGTTCACCGAGGTGTTGGTGACCGGGATGCTGATCAGGTGGATCAGGGTCAGCGCCAGGCCAATGGCGATCGGGGCGAAGCCGGCCGGGGCCTTGCCGTGGGTGGCGCCCATGATCACGATCAGGAACACCGCGGTGAGCACCACTTCGCACAGGAAGGCGGCGGCGATGCTGTAGCCGCCGGGCGACAGGGCACCGTAGCCGTTGCTGGCGAATGCGCCGGCCTGGCTGCCATCGATGGCGAAGCCGGGGGCACCGGAGGCGATCTGCAGCAGGATGAAGCCGGCCAGCAGGCCACCCAGCACCTGGGCCACGATGTAGGGCAGCAGGTCGCGGGTCGGGAAGCGGCCGCCGGCCCACAGCCCGACGCTCACCGCCGGATTGAAGTGGGCACCGGAGACATGCCCGAACGCATAGGCACCGGTCAGCACGGTCAGGCCGAAGGCCAGCGCCACACCGAGGAAGCCGATCCCGAGCGGGTTGCCATCACCGCCGAACTTGGCCGCCAGCACGGCGCTGCCGCAACCGCCCAACACCAACCAGAACGTGCCGAGGAACTCGGCTGCCAGACGTTTGCCCATGCTCATCGATCGGTCTCCACGAGATGCCCGGGGTGGGCAGTCAGACCGTAGCTGAATCGGGATTCATCGGGGTGAAGAATGCGTAAAGACGCCGACGAGCGGCTCAGTGATCGGGCAGCGGAATGAATTCCTTGTCATCGCCGGGAATGGTGCCGAAGCGGCCGGCGTCCCAATCGTGCTTGGCCTGCTCGATGCGTTCCTTGGAACTGGAGACGAAATTCCACCACAGGTGGCGCGGGCCATCGAGTGGTTCGCCGCCCATCAGCATGGCCTTGATCGGCGTCTTGGCGCGCAGCCGGCCGCGTGCGTTGTGCTCGGGAAGGATCAGGTGCTGGGCCGGAATGTCGACACCGTCGAGCTGCGCATCCCCTTCCAGCACATACAACGCGCGTTCGACGTGGGTGGTATCCAGGTCGATTTCCGCGCCAGCGTCCAGGTCGATGGCCACGTTGAGGGTGTCGGCGAACACCTTGACCGGCGATTCCTCGCCGTAGGCACGCCCGGCGATCACGCGCAGCCAGGCGCCATCACGGCGCTGCTGCGGCAGGGTGGCGGCGGCGTGGTGATAGAAGGCCGGATCGGTTTCCTCGAAATTCTTCGGCAGCGCCAGCCAGGTCTGCATGCCGTGGATGGGGTGGTCGTGTTCGCGTTCCGGCGGCGGGGTGCGCTCGGAGTGGGCGATACCGCGGCCGGCGGTCATCCAGTTGACGTCGCCCGGGCGGATCACCTGGTCCGAACCCAGGGTGTCGCGGTGGCCGATGGCCCCGGACCATAGGAAGGTGACGGTGGCCAGGCCGATATGCGGGTGCGGGCGCACGTCGATGCCGGTGCCGGGGGCGAGCACGGCCGGGCCCATCTGGTCGACGAACACGAACGGGCCGACGCTGCGTGCCTGCAGCGTCGGGACGGCGCGGCGCACCTGCAGGCCCCCGATATCGTGGACACGGGGAGCAATGATGGTCGTCATGCGGGCTTTCTCGCTGGCGGGGACAGGCGGGCAGGATGGCATGCACCTGTGATGACTGTATGCCCCATCCGGGCAACAGGTTGTTGCAGCCGGTGCAGCGGATGCCGTCCATGAACAACAACGCCACCTTGCGGTGGCGTTGTTGTGGGATCACGTCGGCAAGCTCAGATCACCGGTTCGCGCAGTGCCGCATCGTCCCAGCCCGGGCGTGGCGCGAAACGATCGCCATGGCGCTGCTGCAGCACCTTCAGGCGTTCGACCAGTGCATCGGCGCCGGTGGCGCGGATGTGCTGGATCGGGCCGCCACGGAACGGCGCGAAGCCGGTGCCGAAGATCACCCCGGCATCGAGCAGGTCCGCATCGGCCACCACGCCTTCGTGCAGGCAGGCGACAGCTTCATTGAGCAGCGGCAGGATCAGGCGGTCTTCCAGGTCGGCCGGTGCCACATAGTTGGCCGGCACGTCGGGCTTCTGCGCGCGGCCGTTTTCCCACTTGTAGATGCCCTGGCCATCCTTCTTGCCGCGCTTGCCCGATTCCACCGTCTGCAGGGCTGCAGGAATCTGCAGGCCCAGGAACGGTGCCAGTTCCTTGCCCACGCCGGCAGCCACGTCCAGGCCCACCGTATCGAGCAGTTCGATCGGGCCCATCGGCATGCCGAACTTGACCGCGGCCTTGTCGATCACCGGGCCCGGCACGCCTTCGGCGTAGGCGGTGGCCGCTTCCAGCATGTACGGGAACAGCACGCGGTTGACCAGGAAGCCGGGGGTGCCGGCCACCGGTACCGGGAACTTGCCCAGCGCCTTGCAGAAGGCCGCCAGCCGGCGCTCGGTTTCCGGGGCCATGCCGTCGTGATGGATGATTTCCACCAGCGGCATCTGCGCCACCGGGTTGAAGTAGTGCAGGCCGGCGAACTGCGCCGGGCGCTGGATGTGGTCGCGCAGTTCCACCAGCGGAATCGAGGAGGTGTTGGTGGTCAGCAGCGCATCGGCCTTCATCTTCGGCTCCAGCGTCTGGTAGAGCGCGCGCTTGGCTTCCGGGTTCTCGATGATGGCTTCGATCACCAGGTCGGCCACGGCCACGCCGTCACCGGCCAGGTCGGCCTTCAAGCGCGCGGCCACGGCCGGGCGCTGCGCCTCGTCCTTCACCCGCTTGGCGAACAGCGCCTGCGCGCGTTCCATGGCCGGGTCGATGAAGCGCTGCTCGCGGTCCTGCAACGTCACGTTGAAGCCCTTGTAAGCGGACCACGCGGCGATGTCACCGCCCATCACGCCGGCACCGACCACATGCACGTGGGTGATGCCGTGATCCTTGCCCCCCAGCGCCTTGAGCCGCTCGGTCAGGAAGAAGATGCGGATCAGGTTGCGGGCGGTCGGGGTGCTGGCCAGCTTGACCACCGCGCGACGCTCGGCGTCCAGGCGCACCTGGATGCTGCTGCCACCGGTGCGGGCCCAGGTGTTGATCAGCGCATACGGCGCCGGGTAGTGGTCGCGCTTGGCCTTGCGCGCCACCTGCTTGGTCATCTGCGGGGCCAGCAGCTTGCGCGCCAGCCAGGTATTGGTGGCCCAGGCGGTGGCGCGCTGCTTGAACGGCCGGGTGGTACCCGACAGCCCCAGCGCCACGGCGGTATCGAGCAGCACGGCGGGCGCGACCACTTTGTCGACCAGGCCGATGCTGCGCGCCGCCGAGGCCGACAGGGTGCGGCCGGTCAGCATCATGTCCATCGCCGCGGGCGCGCCGACCAGCTGCGGCAGGCGCGCGCTGCCGCCCCAGCCGGGGAAGATGCCCAGCTGGGTTTCGGGCAGGCCGATCCGGGTCGAGGTGTCGTTGGAAGCCACCCGGTAACGACACGCCAGCGCCAGCTCGGTGCCGCCGCCCAGGCAGTGGCCATGGATGGCCGCCACGGTCGGGCAGGGCAGCTCGGCCAGCTTCTGGTAGGTGCTCTGACCACGGCGGATGGCGTCATTGACGGTGCCGCGGCGGTCGAATTCCTGGAATTCCTTGAGGTCGGCACCGGCGATGAAGCCGGCCGCCTTCACCGACTGGATCACCACCGCCTTGGGCGGGTCCATGGCGATCCGCTCGATCAGGTCGCCCAGTTCCAGCAGCACGTCCTGGGACATCGCGTTGACGCTGCTGTCGTGGCGGTCGAGGCTGAGCACCACCACGCCATCGTCACGGATCTGTGGGTGCCAATGTGAGAAGCGCAGCCCATCGAAGCCTGAAAGCATGGACGTTCCATCCGGTTGTGTATGGAGAAGGGGGCTATGATCCAGAGGTTGTTTCCTCCCCGTCAAATCCCAATAGCAGGGGAGTGGGGCGGCCCGGTTCATTGCCGTGATCGGGAACCTTAACGGAACGGTGGTTAAAAGCTGGTGCGGCGTCGTGTGATCGGTCGCTGAACTTTTCCCGGGATTGGCAGTCTCATTGCCCGACGTCGGTTGGGCTGACAGGAGTGCGGCCCCCCATGGCCGAGGTTGAAACACCACAGGAGCTGGACCTGGAGCTGGTCCGGCGCGTGCAGCGCGGCGAAAGTGCGGCGTTCGATGTTCTGGTACGCAAGTACCAGCACCGGATCGTTGCGTTGATCGGGCGCTACATCGCCGACTGGAGTGAATGTCAGGACGTCGCCCAGGACACTTTCGTCCGCGCCTACCGCGCGATCGCAAGTTTCCGGGGGGATGCCCAGTTCTATACCTGGTTGCACCGGATCGCCGTGAATACTGCCAAGAACCATCTCGCCGCCCACAACCGCCGACCGCCCACCGATGACATCGACATCGGGGACGCTGAGCAGTACGACAGCGGCACCCGCCTGCGCGACACCGACACCCCCGAGCGCGAGTTGATGCGCCAGGAGTTGGAGCAGACGGTGATGAAGGCGGTCTCGGCACTGCCGGAGGAACTGCGATCGGCCATCACCCTGCGCGAGGTGGACGGCCTGAGTTACGACGAAATCGCGCAGAAGATGGGGTGCCCGATCGGCACCGTGCGGTCGCGGATCTTCCGTGCCCGTGAGGCGATCGACACTGAACTTCGGCCGCTGCTGGATATCGGCAGTGCCACCCGCGAGAAGAGCCGCGCATGAGCCACGATATGACAAACCCTGGATCCACCGGCGCTGTGCCGGACAAACTCGACGCCCACAACCGCCAGCAGCTGTCGTCGCTGATCGACGGCGAACTGTCGGCCGATGCGGCGCGCTTCATGCTGCGCCGGCTCGAGCACGATGCCGCGCTGTCCGGCTGCCACGAGCGCTGGCAACTGCTCGGCGATGCGCTGCGCGGCCAGGCCTGCGCACCGGCGCCGGTCGATTTCGCCGCGCGGGTACAGGCAGCCGTGGCGGCCGAGCCACGGATAGCGCAACCGGCCGCCGCCGCACCGGCGCGGCAACGCCGTAGTGGCTGGCGACGCTGGGGCGGTGGTGCGGCACTGGCCGCGTCAGTGGCCGCCGTGGCCATGTTCATGACCCGCGAACAACTGCCCAGCGAACCCCCGCTGGAGACCCCCACCACGGTGATCGCCAGCCAGGCCGAACTGCCGCCCGCGCCGCCGGCCCGCACCGCCGCCTCGGTCGAGGCCGCCGTGGCCGTCGCTGCCGTGCCGGCTGCGGCGGTCGCCGCCGCCAGCCGCCGCCAGGATGTCGCCGCGGTGCGCCGCGCCAGTGCCACCCGCACCCAGCAGGCCGCGCGCAGCGCCGCTGAGCGCAGTGTCCAACCCCAGCGCGCCATCGCCAGCCAGGCCCCGCTGACCCCGGCGGTGCCTGCCGCGCAGGCCCGCCAGTTCCCCTTCGGTGATGTCGGCAGCCTGCAGGCCAAGCCGTGGCCGCGCTCCAGCCTGGCCCCGGCGGCCGGTGGGGCGCTCAATGCCAGCTTCTCCGCGCAGGAACCGCAGGCCGCGTTCTATCCGTTCGAACCGCGCCTGCAGGATGTGGAATCCGACACGCCGCCGCCACGCAGGCACCGCGACTGATCCACCGCTGCGCCCGTTATTCCTTCCCGTGATCCGGCTTCGACGACGCCGGATCGCTTCCCCCTGCTTCTTTCCCTGACCCGGAGGCTCGAGTCTGATGACTTCCCGCATGCGTACCCAGGCCATGACCCTGCTGGCCCTGACCCTGCCGATGGTGGCCTGCGCCCAGGCGCCGTCCCCGACGGCCAGCCCGGCCGCACCCGCTGCTGCCGCCACCGCCCCGCGCGCGCCGGCCGCGCCGCTGGTCTCGGGCTTGCCGGACTTCACCAACCTGGTTGAACAGGTGGGCCCGGGCGTGGTCAATGTCGAAACCACCATCGTGCGCAGCAACCGCCAGGCACGTGGCATGGGGCCGGGCGACGATGAAATGCCCGAATTCTTCCGGCGCTTCTTCGGCCCCGATTTCCAGATGCCGGGGCAGGGCCCGGGCCCCGGTGGCCAGGACGACAGCCCGCGCATCCAAGGCCGTGGCATGGGCTCGGGCTTCATCATCTCCGCCGACGGCTACGTGCTGACCAACTACCACGTGGTGGCCGACGCCAGCGAAGTGAAGGTCAAGCTGGGCGATCGCCGTGAATTCACCGCCAAGGTGATCGGCAGTGACCAGCAGTACGACGTGGCCCTGCTCAAGATCGACGGCAAGAACCTGCCCACGGTGCGCGTGGGCGATTCCAACACGCTCAGGCCGGGCCAGTGGGTGGTCGCGATCGGCTCGCCGTTCGGCCTGGATCACTCGGTCACCGCCGGCGTGGTCAGTGCCGTGGGCCGCAGCACCGGGGGCGCGGACCAGCGCTATGTACCGTTCATCCAGACCGACGTGGCCATCAACCAAGGCAACTCGGGCGGTCCGCTGCTCAATACCCGCGGTGAAGTGGTCGGCATCAACTCGCAGATCTTCTCCGCCTCCGGCGGCTACATGGGCATCAGCTTCGCGATCCCGATCGACCTGGCCATGGGCGCGGTCGAGCAGATCAAGAAGACCGGCCGGGTCAGCCGTGGCCAGCTGGGCGCGATGGTGGGTGCGGTGACCAGCGAGGTGGCGCAGGGCTTCAAGCTTCCCGACAGCCGCGGTGCCCTGGTCAACCAGCTTGTCCCCGGGAGTGCGGCGGCGAAGTCGGGGTTGGAGGTCGGCGATGTGATCCGTTCGGTCAATGGCACCCCGATCAACGTGTCCAGCGACCTGCCGCCGCTGATCGGCGCGCTGCCGCCGGGCAGCAAGGTGCGCATCGTCGTGCTGCGCGAAGGCAAGGAGCGCGACATCACCGCGACCCTGACCGAACTGGCCGAGGATGCCGAGCGCGGCGCGGACCGTCCGGCCGCCGAAGCGGCCAAGCCGGAGGCAGGCGCCAACGCCCTGCTGGGCCTGGATGTGGCCGACCTGACCGCCCCGCAGCGCCAGCAGCTGGGGCTGTCGGCCGGTGAGGGCGTGCGGATCACCCGGGTCAGCGGGGCGTCGGCCCGTGATGCCGGGCTGTCCCCGGGCATGGTCGTGCTCCAGGTCGGGCGGACCCCGGTGGGCAACGTGGCTGCGCTGAACAAGGCGCTGGCCGGTTACGGCAAGGGCGATGTGGTCATGTTGTTGATCCGCGCCAACGGCAACAGTGCCTTTGTCCCGGTTAAGGCCGGCCAGTAAGCCTGTCCTGCCTGCGTTTCCGGGCCCGCTTCGGCGGGCCCGGTCGTTTCTGCCGGGGCAATCCGGGCAATCGCAGGCTCGCCCACGCGGGACCGGGCCGGCCATGCGATAATCCGCAGTCATCCTGACGACGCGACGCGCCGCCGCCACCTATGTCTTCTGATCCGATGCGGTTCATCCGCAACTTCTCCATCATCGCCCACGTCGACCACGGCAAGTCCACGCTGGCCGATCGCATCATCCAGCTTTGCGGCGGCCTCCAGGCCCGCGAAATGGAGGCGCAGGTGCTCGACTCCAATCCGATCGAGCGCGAGCGTGGCATCACCATCAAGGCCCAGTCGGTCTCGCTGCCGTATGTAGCGAAGGACGGCCAGACCTACCACCTGAACTTCATCGACACCCCCGGGCATGTCGACTTCTCCTATGAAGTCAGCCGCTCGCTGGCCGCCTGCGAAGGCGCGCTGCTGGTGGTCGATGCGGCCCAGGGCGTGGAAGCGCAGTCGGTCGCCAACTGCTACACCGCAGTGGAGCAGGGCCTGGAAGTGGTGCCGGTGATCAACAAGATCGACCTGCCCACCGCCGACATCGACCGCGCCAAGGCCGAGATCGAAGCGGTGATCGGCATCGATGCCACCGACGCCGTGGCCGTCAGTGCCAAGACCGGCCTGAACGTGGTGGACGTGCTGGAGGCGATCGTGCATCGCATTCCGCCGCCGGTGCCGCGCGATACCGACAAGCTGCAGGCGCTGATCATCGACTCGTGGTTCGACAACTACCTCGGCGTGGTCTCGCTGGTGCGCGTGATGCAGGGCCAGATCAAGGCCGGTGACAAGTTGCAGGTGATGACCACCGGGCGCAACCACCAGGTCGACAACGTCGGCGTGTTCACCCCGAAGCGGAAAGTGCTGCCGGTGCTGCGTGCCGGTGAAGTGGGCTGGGTGACGGCCAGCATCAAGGACGTGCACGGCGCGCCGGTGGGCGACACCCTGACCCTGGCGTCGGACCCGGCCCCGCACGCGTTGCCCGGTTTCCAGGAGATGCAGCCGCGCGTGTTCGCCGGCCTGTTCCCGGTCGATGCCGAGGACTACCCGGACCTGCGCGAAGCGCTGGACAAGCTGCGCCTGAACGACGCGGCGCTGCGTTTCGAGCCGGAAAGCTCCGAGGCGATGGGCTTCGGCTTCCGCTGCGGCTTCCTGGGCATGCTGCACATGGAAATCGTGCAGGAGCGTCTGGAGCGCGAATACAACCTGGACCTGATCAGCACCGCGCCGACCGTGGTCTATGAAGTGCTCAAGAACGACGGCACGATCATCGACATGGACAACCCGGCCAAGTTGCCGCCGGTGAACCTGGTCCAGGAAATCCGCGAACCGATCATCCGCGCCAACGTGCTCACCCCCGAGGAGTACATCGGCAGCATCATCAAGCTGTGCGAAGAAAAGCGCGGCAGCCAGATCGGCATCAACTACCTGGGCAGCCAGGTGCAGATCAGTTACGAGCTGCCGATGGCCGAAGTGGTGCTGGACTTCTTCGACAAGCTCAAGTCGGTCAGCCGCGGCTATGCCTCGCTGGACTACCACTTCGTGCGCTTCGAGGCGGGCCCGTTCGTGCGCGTGGACGTGCTGATCAACGGCGACAAGGTCGACGCCCTGTCGCTGATCGTGCACCGCAGCCATGCCGATCGGCGCGGCCGCGAACTGTGCGAGAAGATGCGCGAACTGATCCCCCGGCAGATGTTCGACGTGGCCATCCAGGCCGCCGTCGGCTCGCAGATCATCTCCCGCAGCACGGTCAAGGCCATGCGCAAGAACGTGCTGGCCAAGTGCTATGGTGGCGACGTTTCGCGCAAGAAGAAGTTGCTGGAGAAGCAGAAGGAAGGCAAGAAGCGCATGAAGCAGGTAGGCCGCGTGGAAATCCCGCAGGAAGCCTTCCTGGCCGTGCTGCAGATGGACAAGTAAGGTCGGACGACCGTCCCCGGCAGCGGCACGCGGCACCGGTCCGGTGCCGCCGCCCCCGCACCCTGCAATCGTTCCCAAGGACACTGCATGAAATTGTTTGAGATCCTCCTGGTCGTACTGACGCTGGCTTCGGGCCTGACCCTGCTGGCCGACAAGCTGTACTTCGCCAGGCGCCGCGCCCAGCGCGCCGGGCTGCTGGACTCCGAGCCGGTACTGGTGGATTACTCACGGGCGTTCTTCCCGGTGCTGGCGATCGTGCTGGTGGTGCGCAGCTTCATCGCCGAGCCCTACAAGATCCCGTCCAGCTCGATGATGCCGAACCTGCTGATCGGCGATTTCATCCTGGTCAACAAGTTCGCCTACGGCCTGCGCCTGCCGCTGAACAACGCCAAGATCGTGCCGATCGGCGAGCCCAAGCGCGGCGACGTGGTGGTGTTCCACTTCCCCGGCCATTCGGACAACGATCCGGCCAAGGGCGAGAACTTCATCAAGCGCGTGGTCGGCGTGCCGGGCGATGAGATCGTGTTCCAGGGCAACGGGCTGATCCTCAACGGCCAGCCGCTCAAGTACGACAACAAGGGCCTGTACGCCGGCCACCGTGGCCAGGGCGAGGGCAGCTCGCTGCTGGTCGAGCACCTGCCGGGCCGCACTCACACCGTGCTGGAGACCGACTACCCGCGCGGCGATGGCCAGTGGACCGTGCCGGCTGGCAAGTACCTGGTGATGGGCGACAACCGTGACAACAGCGATGATGGCCGCTTCTGGGGCCTGCTGCCGGAGGAAAACCTGCGCGGCAAGGCCTTCCTGATCTGGCTGAACTGCTCGGGCTGGTTCTGCAAGGACGGTTTCGAGCCGTCGCGGATCGGCTCGGGCATCAATTGATCCATGACACTGGCGTATCTGGGGAGAACGCAATGAAAACGGTGAAATCGCAGCGCGGCATGACCTTGACCTCGTTCCTGGCGGTGTTGATCGTGATCGCCTTCGGCCTGTACATCGGCATGAAGCTGTTCCCGATGTACCAGGAGTATTACGCGGTGCGTTCGGCGCTCAAGAGCCTGGCCAAGGAGCCGGGCGTGGGCAACATGGAACCGGCCCGGGTCCAGGAAATGTTCTTCAAGCGGCTGTACATCAGCTACTCGGAGAACGTGAAGCCGGCCGATGTGAAGTTCGAACGCCTCAGCGGTGGCTGGAACATGAAGGTCAACTACGAGGTGCGCCGCGAACTGATCGGCAACCTGGATGTGGTTGGCAAATTTGATACGAACCAGGAATTGACCCTCAACGGTGTCGACTAAGACTTTCCAGCGTGGTGACCTGATCGGGCACCCCTTCAACGATCCGGGCCTGCTCCAGCAGGCCCTGACGCATCGCAGTGCCGGCACGCCCAACAATGAGCGGCTGGAGTTCCTCGGCGACAGCATCGTCAACATGATGGTCGCCCAGGCGCTGTACGAGCGCTGGCCCAAGGCCGACGAAGGCGCGCTGACCCGCGCCCGCGCCGAGCTGGTCCGCGAGGGCGCGCTGGCGGTCATCGCGCGCACCCTGGAGCTCGGCGACCGGCTGACCCTGGGCCCGGGCGAAATGAAATCCGGCGGCCACCGTCGCGACTCGATCCTGGCCGACGCCCTGGAAGCGGTGGTGGCGGCGATCTACCTGGATGTGGGCTTCACCGCCTGCCAGGCCGTGGTGTTGCCCTGGTTCGGCGCCTCGATGGAAGCGCTGCCGGCCACCGGCAAACCCGAGAAAGACCCCAAGACCCGATTGCAGGAATGGCTCCAGGCCCGACAGAAGGCATTGCCGCTGTACGAGCTGGTGTCAGAATCGGGTGACGATCATGCCAAGACCTTCCGGGTACGCTGCGGCGTAGCCGATCCCGCTGTCAGCACCGAAGGCGAAGGTGCCTCGCGACGGCTGGCCGAACAACAGGCGGCTGCGGCCGCCCTCGAGCAACTGGATTCCAAGTGAGCGAAGCAACCCCCCATCATTGCGGCAGCGTGGCCGTCATCGGCCGCCCCAACGTCGGCAAATCCACCCTGACCAACGCCCTGGTGGGCGCCAAGGTCAGCATCGTCTCCAACCGGCCGCAGACCACGCGGCACCGGCTGCTCGGCATTGCCAGCTACCCGGAAGGGCAGCTGGTGCTGGTCGACACGCCCGGCCTGCACCGGGTCCAGAAGCGCGCCATGAACCGGGTGATGAACCGCGCCGCGCGCGGCTCGCTCGAAGGCGTGGACGCCGGCATGCTGGTGATCGAAGCCGGCCGCTGGGACGAGGAAGACACCCTGGCCTTCAACGTGCTCCGCGACTCGGGCATCCCGGTGGTGCTGGTGGTCAACAAGGTTGACCGGCTCAAGGAAAAGGCCGCGCTGCTGCCGTTCCTGCAGCAGGTCACCGAGGGCCGCACCTTTGCGGCCGTGCATCCGATTTCGGCGCAGAAGCGCAACGGCCTGGAAGCGCTGGTGCGCGACCTGCTCAAGCTGCTGCCCGAAGCCCCGCCGATGTTCGGCGAGGACGAGATCACCGACCGCAGCCAGCGCTTCCTGGCCGGCGAGCTGGTCCGCGAGCAGCTGATGCGCCAGTTGGGTGAAGAGCTGCCGTATGCCACCACGGTGGAGATCGAACGCTTCGTGGAAGACGGCAACCTGCTGCGCATCGGCGCGGTGATCTGGGTCGAGCGCGAAGGCCAGAAGGCCATCGTGATCGGCAAGGGCGGTACCCGCCTGAAGGATATCGGCGCCAAGTCGCGCATGCAGATGGAACGCCTGTTCGACGCCAAGGTTTTCCTGGAAACCTGGGTGCGCGTGCGTGAAGGCTGGTCCGACGACGAGGCCGCGCTGAAGGCCTTCGGCTACGAGTAAGCCCGGTCCTGCGACGGTCGGCGGCTGAGCCATGCGCATCGACGACGAGCCGGGCTACGTCCTGCACGCCCGCGCCTGGCGCGAGACCAGCCTGCTGGTCGAGGTGCTGACCGAGCAGTACGGACGGATCGGGGTGTTGGCGCGGGGCGTCAGCAGCCCGCGCAGCCAGGCGCTGCGGGCGGCGTTGCAGCCGCTGCAATGGATTCGGCTGAGCGCGGTGCAGCGCGGCGAACTGGCCCAGCTGCGCGGCGCCGAGGCGCTGGATGCCGCACCCCGGCTGGGGGGCGAGGCGATGCTGGCCGGCTTCTACATCAATGAACTGCTGATGCGGTTGGCCCCCCGCCAGGACCCGCTGCCCGAGCTGTACGACCATTACGGGGTGGTCCGCCAGCGCTTGCGCGACGCCGAGCCGCTGGCCTGGAGCCTGCGGCGTTTCGAGCGCGACCTGCTGGAAGTGCTGGGTTTTGGCTTCGACCTGGCCCATGCCAGCGACGGCACGCCGATCGATCCGGCCGCTCGCTACGAGCTGGACCCGCAGGAGGGCCCGCGACGGCTGCTCAGCGACCGCGGTGCTGACCAGCGCCGGGGCGTTGCTACCGGCAGCGCCCTGCTGGCGCTGGCCGCCGACGAGTTGCCCGGTACTGAGGACCTGGCCAGCCTGCGGCGCGGCATGCGCGCCGTGCTGCTGCACCATCTGGGCGGGCGCGGGCTGAAATCCTGGGAAATGCTCGAAGACCTCGCGCGCCGCCGGTAAAGCCGGGCCATGCCCGGCTGCCCTGGCCTCAATGCAGAAGTGATTCCACCGCGGCCTGGAACTGGGTGTGCGCACCGCTTGAATCCGGCGCCTGATGCAGCTGACGCACCGCACGGGCCAGCCGCGCCGCGCCGACGAAGCCACAGCTGGCCTGCAGCCGATGCAGCTGCCCCTGCAAAGCGCGCAGATCCTGCTTGAGCAGGGCCTGGGCCACCGCGTCGCGGACCCCCGGCAGTTCGGCCAGGAACAGTTCACGCAGCGCGATCAGGTGGTGGCGTTGCCCGTTCAGCGCGGCCAGGGCGGTGATTTCATCCCAGTCTTCACGCTCGGCTTCGCTGGCGCCGATCGGCAGCACCGGGGCGCTGCCGGGGCTGTTGACCAGGGCCCGGCGCACGGCCTTGAGCAGCTGCTCGCGGCTCAATGGCTTGACCAGGGTCTCGCTGAAACCGGCATCGCGCAGGCGCGAGTGGATGCTGGTGTCGCCATCGGCGGTGTGCGCCAGCGCCGGGGTGTCCGGGCGTGAACGGCGCAGTTCGTGCAGCAGTTCGGTGCCATTGCCGTCGGGCAGGTTGACGTCGATCAGCCACAGGTCGTGCTGGCCGCTGCGTCCGCGGTCCATGGCCGTGGCCAGTGAATCGGCCGTATCCACCTGGGCCGGTAGGGTTTCCAGCGCGGCCTTGAAGAAGCCGCGGCTGATGGTGTCGTCCTCGACGAGCAGGAATCGGGGCATGGGATCCCTCGGGGTCATCTGCATTGGGGCTGCCTCCATGTCAGCTAGGGTCATATTAAACACGAAGACGGCGGCTGCAAGCGTCCACGCCGGGCGCCAGCGCAGCTGGATGCGTGTATCTGCGACAATACGCACCCTTTTTGCCCGCAGCCTGTTGCCACGTGGCCCGATCCCGCTCCCGACTCGACCGTACCCCGTTCCAGACCGACATCCTCGACCTCAGCCATGATGGCCGGGGCGTCGCCCGCCGTGACGGCGCGGGTGGCAAGGTCACCTTCATCACCGGCGCGTTGCCGGGCGAAGTGGTGACGGCTGAGCCGACCGCGCGCAACCGTCATTTCGACGAGGCGCGCACCCTGGAGGTGCTGCAGCCCTCGGCGCAGCGGGTGACCCCGCGCTGCCCGCACTTCGGCGTCTGCGCCGGCTGCGTGCTGCAGCATCTGGAGGAGTCCCAGCAGATCGTGGCCAAGCAGCGGGTGCTGATGGACAACCTGTCGCGGATCGGCCACGTCACGCCCGGTACGGTACTGCCGCCGCTGGTCGGTGAAAGCTGGGGCTACCGCCGCAAGGGCCGCTTCTCGGTGCGACGGGTCGAGAAGAAGGACAAGACCCTGGTCGGCTTCCGCGAGCAGGATCCGCGTTTTGTCGCCGATCTCAGCCAGTGCCTGACGGTGATTCCGGAGATCGGCAGCAAGGTCGGGGTGATGGCCGCGTTCATCGAAACCCTCGACGGCAAGCGCGATATCCCGCAGATCGAATTCATCGCCGGCGATGACACGGTGATGCTGACCATCCGCCATATGCAGCCGCTCAGCGACGCCGACCGTGCCGCCTGGACCGCGTTCGGGCAGGAACATGGTTTCGCCATTTCGCTGCAGCCCGGTGGCCTTGAAACGGTGCAGCCGCTGTGGCCGGCGCAGGTGCCGCTGTCGTTCAAGCTGGCGCCATGGGATGTCGAGCTGGCGTTCCGCCCGCTGGACTTCATCCAGGTCAATGCCAAGCTCAACGTGAAGATGATTGAACTGGCCCTGCAGCTGCTCGACGCCGGTCCGGACGAGCGCGTGCTGGATCTGTTCTGTGGCCTGGGCAATTTCACCCTGCCGCTGGCGCGTACCGTGCGCGAAGTGGTCGGCGTGGAAGGCGAGGCGGGCCTGGTGGCGCGCGCGAAGGAAAACGCCGAGCGCAACGGGTTGGACAACGCGCAGTTCTTCGCCGCCGACCTGACCCAGGACCAGCGGCAGACGCCGTGGATGCGCCAGGGCTTCGACAAGCTGCTGCTGGACCCGCCGCGCTCGGGGGCGATCGAGGTGCTGCAGCAGCTGCCGTTGAAGCAGTTCAAGCGCATCGTCTACGTCAGCTGCCACCCGGGTTCATTGGCGCGCGACGCCGGTTACCTGGTCAACGAGCAGGGCTTCACCCTGGTCAGTGCCGGTGCGATGGACATGTTCCCGCACACCGCACATGTGGAAAGCATCGCGGTGTTCGAGAAGCGCTGAGCGTGCGGAAGCCGCCACGCATGGCGTGGCGCTACCGTTCGTCGTCGGCCGTGGCGGGCACCGCGTTCTGCCACTGGCCCTTGGCGTCGAACACGTAGGTCTGGATGCGGGTGCCGCGATCCTGATCGTCGCCCAGGGTGACCTCGCAGCTGATTTCCGCGGCGCGGGATTCACGCAGCTCGCAGTCCTCGATGGCCAGCACCTGGAAGCGTGACTGGAAGGTGCGCAGCGCCTCGCCGTGCGCGGCATCGGCGCTGGTGGCGATCTCGGCCTGCATCTGTTCCACGGCCAACGCCCGCACCCGCTCGCGCGGCGGCACCGGCGCATCGACGTCGGCCTGTTGCAACGTCCATCCCGTGCCCTGCGGCAGGAAGCGCAGCATCCGGTAGCGGGTCTTGACCCCGATCTCCAGCCCGACCAGACATTCATAGGCACCGGTGACAGTCGCGCTGGCAAAGCATGGCCCGTGCTCGAAACCGCGCGGGGTGAACATGGCCTGCAGCACGCGCTGCTGGTCGGTGGGCTCGGCAGGCGTTTCCTTTTCGACCACGGCCATCACCGCAGCTTCGATCTGCGCCGGGCCCGGTGCGTTGGCCGCGTCGGCGTGCATCGGCAAGGTGAGCAGGGGCAGCAGGGCAAGCGCGCAGCGCCATGCGGTGTGGGTGAGCATCGTCGAACATCCTTGCAGGTCAGCCAGCCAGTATAGAAGTTGCCCGGCATGGCCGGCTGCGGCCGCGCGTCGCATACTGTGTGCATGGGCATTGAAATCGAGCGGAAATATCGGGTCATCGGTGACGGCTGGCGCACGGCTGCGCACGCGGTGATCCCGATGGCGCAGGGCTACCTCAACGACAGCGCCGCGCTGGACAGTGGCGCGCAGAAGGCCTCCGTGCGCGTGCGTCTCCAGGGCGAGCAGGCCTTCCTCAACCTCAAGTCGCGCGAGATCGGGCACACCCGCCAGGAATTCGATTACCCCATTCCCGTTGAAGAAGCGCGGGCGCTGCTGGCGCTGTGCGTGGGCGGGCTGATCGACAAGCGCCGGCATCTGGTGCGGCATGCCGGGCTGGTCTGGGAAGTGGATGAATTCCTGGGCGACAACGCCGGGCTGGTGGTGGCCGAGGTCGAGCTGGAGCACGCCGACCAGCCCATCGACCTGCCGGACTGGGCCGGCGTCGAGGTAACCGACGAGGTCCGCTACTACAACCTCGCCCTGGCGGCGCGGCCATGGTCGCAGTGGTCCGCCGCCGAACAACAGGCCGCCGCCGACTGAGCCGGCCGGGCGGGGCGCTTGTTTTTCCGCGCCGCCGCCCATACCGATAGCGGATGAAAATCGATATCTGGTCCGATGTGGTGTGCCCCTGGTGCTGGATCGGTAAACACCGGTTCGAGCAGGGCCTGGCCCTGATGGGCGACGATGCGCCGCAGATCGAGGTGCAGTGGCATCCGTTCCTGCTCGATCCCGACGCCGGGACCACCCCGGTACCGCTGCGCGAGGCCTATGTAGCCAAGTTCGGCAGCGTCGAGCGCACCGAGCAGATCCTGTCCCAGACCCAGACCACGGCGCGCGCCGAAGGCCTGCCGATGGACTTCGAGCAGGGCCAGGTGCGGGTCACCACGCTGCCGGCACACCGGTTGATCTGGCTGGCCGGGCGTGAAGGCGTGCAGGCGGCGGTGGGCGAGGCGCTGTTCCGCGCCCACTTCGTGGAAGGCCGCAACCTGGCCGATCCGCAGACCTTGATCGCTGCCGCTGCTGCCGGTGGGATCGATGCCGAGCGGGTCAGTGCGTTGCTGGCCGGCGAGGAGGGGCTGGAGGAGATCCAGGCCCAGCTGGCCCAGGCCCAGGCGCTGGGCATTCAGTCGGTACCTACCTTTGTGATCAACGACCGCTACGCCCTCCAAGGCGCCCAGCCGCCGGAGGCGTTCGCCCAGGCGCTGCGCCAGATTGCCGCGGAGATGTCCGAGGCTGCCGCCCCGGCGGCCGCTGACGGCCAGGTCTGCGGCCCGCAGGGCTGCGCCTAACGGTGCCGGCCACGACCCACGGTCGTGGCCTAGCGTGCGCGGGTTCTGCGACAATGCGGCGGTGCGCCATGCGGGCGCCCCGTATTGGAGATCGACCATGCTCGTGATCGGCGTTGCCGGGACCGAACTCACCGCCCAGGAACGCGATTGGCTGCAGCACGACGCCGTGGCCGGGGTCATCCTGTTCAAGCGCAATTTCGCCTCGCGCCAGCAGGTCGCCGAGCTGTCGGCGGCGATCCGTGCCGCCGCGCCGCGCCCGCAGCTGATCTGTGTGGACCAGGAGGGCGGCCGCGTGCAGCGCTTCCGTGACGGCTACAGCGCGCTGCCGCCGCTGCAGGGCTTCGATGCGCTGTACCGGCAGGACCGCGACGCCGCGCTGGCCCTGGCCGAGCAGCACGCCTGGCTGATGGCCAGTGAAGTGCGCGCCAGCGGCGTGGACCTGAGCTTTGCCCCGGTGGTCGACCTGGGCCGGGGCAACCTGGCCATCGGCGACCGCGCATTCAGTGCCGACCCGCAGGTGGTGGCCGCCTTTACCACAGCCTACGTGCGTGGCATGCACAGCGTCGGCATGGCCGCCACGCTCAAGCATTTCCCCGGCCACGGCACCGTGCTCGAAGACACCCATTTCCACGACGCCAGCGACCCGCGTTCGCTCGAGGAACTGCGCGCGCTGGACCTGATCCCGTTCGCGGCCGGCATTGATGCCGGTGCCGACGCGGTGATGATGGCGCACGTGGTCTACCCGCAGGTCGCGCCGGAACCGGCCGGCTACTCGCCGCGCTGGATCCAGCAGATCCTGCGCGCCGAGATGGGCTTCCGCGGCGTGGTGTTCTCCGATGACATCGGCATGGCCGCCTCGTTCAGTGCCGGCGGGATCAAGGCGCGCGTGGATGCGCACCTGGACGCAGGCTGCGACGTGGTGCTGGTCTGCCACCCCGAGCTGGTCGATGAATCGCTGCGCGCCGTGCAGGATCGCCCCTTGAATACCGCTGCGCTGCTCGGCCTGATCGGTCGCGGCGCGCTTGGCTGGGACGGCCTGCTGGCCGATACCCGCCATGCCGATACCCAATCCCGTTTGCTTGACACTCTTGGAAGAACCGTCTGATGCCCAACCTCACCATTTCCCAGGCCCTGGCCCAGGCCGACCTGCTGGTCGACCGCCCCACCATCGACAAGGCCATTGCCGGCATCGCCGACGCCATCGCGCGCGATTACAAGGGCGAAGTGCCGTTGTTCCTGTCGATCATGCACGGCGCACTGCCGTTCGCCGGGCAGCTGGCACTGGAGCTGGGTGCGCGCGGCCAGGATGTGCAGTTCGATTACCTGCATGCCACCCGCTACCGCGGTGAAACCACCGGCGGCGAGCTGGTGTGGAAGCACAAGCCGGCCACCGCGCTGTTCGGCCGTCGCGTGCTGCTGGTCGATGACATCCTCGATGAAGGCTTCACCCTGCAGGGCGTGCGCACCTGGTGCCTGGAGCAGGGCGCCACCGACGTGCGCATCGCCGCGCTGACCGTGAAGCAGCACGACCGCGCGCTGCCGGACGTCAAGGCCGACTACGCCGGCATCGACCTGCCGGACCGCTATGTGTTCGGTTTCGGCATGGACGTCAACGAGACGCTGCGCTGCGTGCCGGCCATCTACGCGATGAAGGAATGATGGAACACATTGCACTGGCCGTCATTGGCGGCACCGGCGTCTACAAGCTGGCCCAGCTGGATGATGTCAGCAGCCACCAGGTCGACACCCGCTATGGCACGCCGTCCGGTCCGATCCGGATCGGCACGCTGCTGGGCCAGCGCGTCGCGTTCCTCGCGCGCCACGGTGAAGGCCACTCGCTGCCGCCGCACAAGATCAACTACCGCGCCAATCTTGCCGCGCTGCAGCAGATCGGCGCGACGCGCGTGCTCGCGCTCAACACCGTTGGCGGCATCACCGAACACTTCGGTCCGCGCGTGCTGGCCTGCCCGGACCAGCTGATCGACTACACCTGGGGCCGCATCTCCACGCTGTGCGAAGAGCCCGGCACCGACGTGCTGCATGTCGACTTCGGCCATCCGTACACGCCGCTGCTGCGCAGCAAGGTACTGGCGGCGGCCAAAGTCACCGGCGTGCGCCTGCAGGACGGTGGCTGCTACGGCGCAACGCAGGGCCCGCGGCTGGAAACCAATGCGGAAATTGCGCGGATGCGACGTGATGGCTGCGATCTGGTCGGCATGACCGGCATGCCCGAAGCCAGCCTCGCACGGGAGCTGGGACTGGACTACGCCTGCCTGGCCATCGTGGCCAATTGGGCCGCCGGCTGTGGCGATGGGGACGAAATCACGATGGCCGAAGTGCTGGCCAATGTGGACGCGGCATCGGCCGGATTGCCGGAACTGATTGGCGAAATGGCACGGGGGTGATTGTCATTGCGTAACAAGCTTTGCATACTCCGGCAGTGCGCTGGTTGAGCGTACACCACCCATTCATTGAAGAAGGTCTCGCATCACCATGCCGAACGGTACCGTCAAGTGGTTCAACGACGCCAAGGGATTTGGCTTTATTTCGCCGGAGGACGGTAGCGCCGACGTCTTCGCGCACTTCTCCGCGATCGACTCCAAGGGCTTCCGCAGTCTGCAGGAAGGCCAGAAGGTCACGTACGAAGTGACCCAGGGCCCGAAGGGCGCCCAAGCCTCCAAGATCGTGCCGGCGGCTGAGTAATTCTCGCGCTGCGCATTGAAAACCCCGCTTCGGCGGGGTTTTTTTTAGCTTGAAGCTGTGCGGTTTTAAATCGATCCATACGTCAAAGAGGAAGCGCATGTCGCCACGTCGCTCCATCGCCATCGTCGGATATGGCACTGCAGGCCAGGCGTTATCGGTGCTGCTTTCACGCGACCATCACGATGTGCACGTCTTCGAACGTGCCGCTGCACCGGGTCCCGTCGGTGCGGGTTTCCTGCTGCAACCCAGCGGGCTGGAGGTGTTGTGGCAGATGCAGCTGTTGCCGCAGGTGCTGCAGCACGGCGCGGCGGTACGCCGCTTGTACGGCGAAACGCCGTGCGGTCGTGCCGTGATGGACATCCGCTACGCCGCGTTGGACGCGCGCCTGTGCGGCATCGGCATGCAGCGTGGCGCGCTGTTCTCGCTGCTGGCGCAGGCGTGGGCGCATCCGGGCAACCTGCAGGCGGACACCACCATCGTCGATGTCGATGCTGCACAGGGCCGGCTACGCGATGCGCGCGGGCACTGGCATGGCCCCTACGACCTGGTGATCGCCGCCGATGGTGCCGCCTCGTCGCTGCGCGCGCAGGTACAGGGAACGCGCCTGGACCGCGAGTACCCGTGGGGGGCGCTGTGGTGCCTGCTGCCGCGTGGCGATTGGCCGCATCACGATGAGCTGCGCCAGCGTTACGTGGCGGCGCGCAAGATGATCGGGCTGTTGCCGGTGGGTACCCGCCCCGGCGATGACGCGCCGCGGCTGAGCTTCTTCTGGAGCCTGCCACGCGATCAGTTCGCGCAGTGGGAGCGCGACGGCATGCCGCGCTGGCTCGATGAGATCGCCGCATTGTGGCCGCAGGCGCATCAGCGGTTGGAGGGTGTGTGCGAGAGTGCGCAGCTGGCACGCGCGGGTTATCGCGATGCGGTGATGACGCGCTGGCATCGTGAGCGGTTGGTGCTGGCCGGCGATGCCGCGCATGCGATGAGCCCGCAGTTGGGGCAGGGCGTGAACATGGCGCTGATGGATGCTCTGGCGCTGCGCGATGCGCTGCGCATGCACGCCGATCGCGATGCCGCGCTGCAGGCCTACCAGCAGCAGCGCCGCGCGCATGTGGCGATCTATCAATTCTGGAGCCGGTGGCTGACGCCGCTGTTCCAGTCCGATCGCGACACGGTTGCGCGCGCACGCGACGTGCTGTTTGGTCCGATGGGGCGTGTGCCGGGCGGTCGTGGCCACATGCTGCGCGTGCTCAGCGGCACCCAGCGCGGCTGGCTGGGGAAACTGCCGCTGTCGGCGGAATTCGTCACTGCGCTGGCCGCGCAGCAGGCGGCGTTGCCATCCGCTGATAACGCCGCGTAGGGGTCGATCATGCCCAGGTGAAGGTGTGTTTAACATCTATTGACGATGGACTCACCGCCTATCTGCGACAACTGACCGGTAAAGATTGCCCCCGGTCCGTGATGGACGGATCGCATTGCCAAGGAGAAAAACATGCTGTTCCCGGCCGAAGTCCTGGATGCTGAAATCTGCAAGCTGCGCGGTCTACTGCAGATGCTGCACGAGGATCAGCCTGATGTGATGGACGATGTCTTCGAGTTCCACGTCACCAGCCTCATTACCCACGCGGCACCGGATCAGCATCTGCGCATCCGCATCGCGGCGCGCGAGATGATGGCCGAGATCCTGCGTCAACCGGTGCGTCCCCGGCCACTGCTGCCGGATATCCGTCTGATGCCGGACGTGCTTGCACCCGCCGCATAAGCCACGGGACACACGCCGCGCTAGCGGCGCGGCAGCGCGATGACCTGTTCTTCCACGCACGCCACCAACTGCTCGCCAGGCGCTGGCACCGGTGCGATGCCGGCAGTGAAGCGCGACCATGCTGGCAACACCGTGAGCCGCTCACGTAGCCAGAATGCCGGCCAGCGCCGCTGCATGCCCGAAAAGCGCGCCAGCGGGTGCAGGTGCCCGCAGAGCACGTGCAGTGAAGGATGTGGCACCGGATCGTGGCGCAACAGGAACGGTCCCTCCTGCACGCGCTCGCCGGGCAGTTCGATGCCGAGGTTGGCCTTGGGCAGCGCACGGTCGTGATTGCCGGACAGCGCCGCGATACGTACGTCGGCATGGCATTCGCGCCAGCCTTGCCACTGCCGATACCACGCCGTGCGATGCACGTTGCCGTGCAGCACATCGCCCAGGATCCACAGCGTCCGCACGTCATGGCGCTGGAACAGCGTGGACAACCGCTGCAGGTCATCCTCGGTGCCGCCGCTGGGCAGGCCGATGCCGGCGCGGCGGAACGCGTCGGCCTTGCCCAGGTGCAGGTCGGCGATCAACAGTGCCTGCCGTGCCGGACAGTACAGTGCGCGCGCGCCGAGCAGCAGCATCGGTTGGTCGGCGAGGGTCATCGGCAGCTCATGGGCCATGGCGGTTCTCCAATTGGTGTGCCGCACGCTGCACGCGGGTCGTCCAGTCTTCGTTGCTGAGTTGTCCGCGGAGGCGTTCGGCCCACAGCGGGAACGACAACGGGCCCAGACTGGGTGGCGACTGCAACCTCACGGTGCGGGCGAGGCAGCGCCGCAGCGTGGCTTCCAGGCCGTCCAGATCCAGCTGCGTCTGCAGCACCTCACGTTCGGCCAGTTCGAGCAGGATATGCCCGGGGTCGTGCTGGCGCAGTACGTCATACAGCAGCCCGCTGGAGGCCTGCAGCTGGCGCAGGCTGCGGGGCGCGCGCCCGGGCAGTGCAGGAACCAGCAGGCCCGATACGCGTGCGATATCGCGGAACTGGCGACGGGCCAGCTCACCCAGGTTGAGGCTGGCGCGCAGATCCTCCCGCAATCCCGCAGGCTGCAGCAGTGTGTGCAGCAGCGGTGCATCCAAGGTGATCGGGTGCGCAGGTGCCAGCACGAAGCCGTAGTCATTGGCGGCATAGGCGAACGTGTTGGGCTGCAGCCGGGTCAGGCGCGTCGCCATCAATGCGGCGACAGCTTCGTTGCGCTGGCGTCCGGCGAACGGATAGACGAAGACGAACTGGGCGCCACGCCGGCGCACATCTTCCACCAGCAGTGTGTCGGGGGAGGGCAGCATCGACAACTGCGACTGCAGCGCCAGCAGCGGGGCCAGCCAGCGCATCTCCGGCGAGTGCGATGGTGCGCCGAATTCAACCTCCATCTCATGCCCGAGTTCGCCCGACAAGGGCAGGCGTCCGCCCTGCCAGCGCGGCACCACGCCCTGGCCATGTTTGGCCAGGCGCACGTGCGCGGTGAGGTTCTCCAGCCGCACCAGTTCCAGCAGGCGACCGGCGAACTGGAAGCGGTCGCCCGGGCGCAGCCGGCCCACGAACTGTTCTTCCACCGCACCCAGCCGCCCGCCGCGCAGGAACTGCACGATGACGCTGCCATCGCTGGTGATGGTGCCGATCGATGCGCGATGGCGCAGTGCGACGCGGCGGTCGTGCACCCGGTAGAGGCCGTCGTCGTCGCGCACCACTTTGTGGAAGTCCGGATACTGCGACAACGCGCGCCCGCCCTGCACGATGAAATCGAGCACGCCCTGCCAGTGGATATCATCCAGTGCGGCGAAGGCGTAGGTGCGGCGCACCTGCGCCAACAACGCATCGGCATCGAAGCCGCCGCCCAGCGCGCAGCTCACGCAATGCTGGGCCAGCACGTCCAGCGACAGCTGCAACGGACGCCGTGCTTCGATCACGCCATCGGCCAGCGCACGGCGCGCAGCGGCGTACTCCACCAGCTCCAGCGCGTGCGATGGCACGCAGACGACATGCCCGGATTCGCCCGGGCGATGCCGCGCGCGACCGGCACGCTGCAACAGGCGGGCAATGCCCTTGGGGCTGCCGATCTGCAGCACCTGGTCCACTGCCGGGAAGTCCACGCCCAGGTCCAGGCTGGAGGTGGCCACCACACAGCGCAGCCGGCCATCGCGCAGGCCCTGCTCGGCCTCCCGGCGCAATGCAGGATCCAGTGAGCCGTGGTGCAGGGCCAGGCGGGCGGGGTCTTCCGGCCATACCGCCGCCAGTGCCTGGTGCCACAGCTCCGCCTGGGCGCGGGTATTGGTGAACAACAGGCTGGTGCCAACGGCCATCAGCTTCTCCAGTACCCGCTGCAGCTGCGACAAGCCCAGGTGGCCAGCCCATGGAAAGCGCTCGCCGTGCGCAGGCAGCAGCGTTTCCAGGCGGACCGGCCGCGGACGCGCACCGGCGACCAGCGCGGCGTCGGGCAGGTCGGGCAGCAGCACCGCGCGCGCCTGCGCCAGGTTGCCGAGCGTGGCCGACAGACCCCACACCTGTAGTGCCGGCAGCGCATCGCGCAGGCGGCGCAGGTTCAACTGCAGCAGCACGCCCCGTTTGTTGCCCAGCAGTTCATGCCATTCATCGACCACCACGCAACGCAGCTGGCGCATCTTCGCCATGCCGTCGGGATAGCTCAGCAGCAGCGCCAGCGATTCAGGCGTGGTCACCAGCACATCGACACGCCCCTCGCGGGCCCGTCGCTTGTCGCCCGCGCTGGCGTCGCCCGTGCGCAGCCCCACCTGCCAGTCCAGGCCCAGCGCGGACAGCGGTTCACGCAGGGCGCGCGCGGTGTCATTGGCCAAGGCGCGCAGCGGGGTGATCCACAGCACCTGCAGCGCCGGCACCGGCCTGCGTGCACGGCCTCCCGGCGTGGGTGGCAACGGATCGACCAGCGCCTGCAGCAGTGGGCCACCGAACATCGCCAGTGTCTTGCCGCTGCCGGTAGGCGTGTGCAGCAGCCCGGACGCGCCGGACAGGTAGTGTCGCCACATCGCCTTCTGGAAGGGCAGGGGCGCCCAGCCGCGGCTGGCGAACCATGCGCCCAGCCGGGCCATCGCCTCGCGCCGGGTCACCGCGCCAAGGCCTGCAGGTGCGCCAGCGTATCGGCCTCGCGGGCTGGCTTGTCGTGCCGCCAGCGCAGGATGCGCGGGAAGCGCACCGCGATACCGGACTTGTGCCGGCTGCTGCGGTTGACCGCTTCAAAGCCGAGCTCGAACACCTGCTCGCCGCGCACGCTGCGCACCGGGCCGAAGCGCTCGACGGTGTTGGCGCGGATCCAGCGGTCCAGTGCCAGGATCTCCTGGTCATCCAGGCCCGAGTACGCCTTGGCCACCGGCACCAGCGTGTCGCCATCCCACACACCGAAGGTGTAGTCGGTGTACAGGGTGCTGCGCCGACCGTGTCCGGCCTGGGCATAGATCATCACCGCATCGACGGTGAGCGGGTCGATCTTCCACTTCCACCAGTCGCCCCGCCGGCGACCGCTCTGGTAGACCGACCCGGCGCGTTTGAGCATCAGCCCTTCCACGCCCCGCTCGCGTGCCGATGCACGCAGCCGCGCAGCGTCGGCCCAGTCGGTGGCGGCAACCGGGGGCGAGAGCGCGATGCGCGGGTCCGCCAGCGCGTCCAGCAGCGCGGCAAGCTGCGCACGCCGTTGCTGCAGCGGGAGCGTGCGCAGATCCTCGCCGTCGCGTTCCAGCAGGTCATAGGCGAGCACCCGCACCGGCGTGTCACGCAGGGTCTTGGGCCCGGGTTTGCGGCGCTGGATGCGGGTCTGCAGTGCGGTGAACGGCCGCGGTTGCGCCTCGCCCTCGGCCCAGGCCAACAGTTCGCCATCGATCACGCAGCCCTCCGGCAGGGCCATCGCAGCGTGTTCGATCTCCGGGAAGCGGCCGTCCAGCCGTTCCTCGCCGCGTGACCACAACGCCGCTTCGCCCTTGCGGCGCAGCAGCTGCAAACGGATGCCGTCCCACTTCCACTCCAGTACCCACTGCTCGAGCGGGCCCAGGCTGTCCACGTCGGCCTCCAGCGGGGAGGCCAGGAAGAACGGGTAGGGTTGCTGCCGGTCCAGCGGCAGTTCCTCGGGCGACAGCAGCATCCCCAGCAGGCTCGGCGAGGGCACCCATTCGCCGAGCATGCGCTGGGCAATACGTGCGATGTCGATGCCGGACAGTTCGGCCAGTGCCTGTTGTACCAGCCGTTGCGACACGCCCACGCGCAACGCGCCGGTCAGCAGCTTGTTGAACACCAGGCGCTCGTCGGCAGGCAGTTGTCGCCAGCCCGCCAGCACGGCCGCATGGCGCACCGGTTCGGGCTGGTTGGCCACGGCCAGCAGGTGGGTTTCGATCCACTCCGCCAGCGGTCGGTCCTGGCCGCGCTGCGGTGGATCGTCGAGCAGCAGCGTCAGCGTTTCGGCCAGGTCGCCGACCTGGTCGTAGCTGTCGTCCACCAGCCACGCCGGCAGGCCGGATTCGGCACCCACCCAGGCGCGCAGTTCAGCACTGGCGGCGATCTTGCGGCGCGCGCCCCCCACCTTGCCACCGCTGAGCAGGTACAGCGCCCATGCCGCATCGTGCGGGCGCGCCGTGCCGAAATACGCGACGAGTGCCGCGCGTTTGTCCAAGGTCGCCGTGCTGCGATCCAGGCGCTGGTACAGAGCGGCGAAGGCCTTCATTCCCCGCTCCCGAAATCGGTGCGGAACGCTTCGGCGGCAATGCCGCGTTCGCGCAGGAACGGAATCAGTGCATCGGTGTTGCCGTGGGTGGCGATCACCCGGCGCGCGCCGGTCTGTTCGATGGTCTGCAGCAGGGCCGGCCAGTCGGCATGGTCGGACACCACGAAGCCGCGGTCATAGTTGCGGCGGCGACGGTTGCCGCGCAGCCGCATCCAGCCCGAGGCGAAGCCCAGTTGATGCCTGCCGAAGCGGCGCAGCCACGGGGTACCGGCGGCCGAGGGCGGGGCAAGGATCAGCTTGCCGGCCGCGTCGGGCGCGCGCCCCTGTTCGGCCACGGTGTGTGTGTCCAGCATGGCAATGCCGGCCTGCCGATACACCGCCACCCCGTTGGCGATCGCACCATGCAGCCACGCGGGCTGGTCGTCCAGCGGCAGCAGTTCGGCCAGCACCCGTTGTGCCTTGCCCAGTGCATAGCAGAGCAGGATGGCCGCTTCGCCGCGTTCGCCGCATTCGCGCCGCCAGGCCACGATGTCCGCGGCCACCTCGGCGGTGTCCTGCCAGCGGTAGATCGGCAGTGCGAAGGTGGCTTCGGTGATGAACACGTCGCATGGCACCACCTCGAACGGCGCGCAGGTGGGATCGGGCTGGCGCTTGTAATCGCCCGAGGCGACCCAGACCTGCTGGCCGTCGTCGATGCGCACCTGCGCCGAACCCAGCACATGGCCGGCCGGGTGCAGCGACACCTCCACAGCGCCGATCCGGAACGGACGGCCGTAGTCGAAAGCCTGCAGCGAAACATCGCCCAGCCGCCAGCGCAGGATCGGTACGCAGGCGGTGCTGCAGTAGTAGTGGCCCATGCCGCTGCGCGCGTGGTCCGCATGGCCATGGGTGATCACCGCGCGTGGCACCGGCTGCCAGGGGTCGATATGGAAATCGCCGGCCGGGCAGTAAAGGCCTTCCGGGCGTAGCACCACCAGGTCGTTGTTCGCGCTGCTCTGGCTCATCGGTCCACTGTGCCGCCGGCGTCGTGCAGGAGGTGAGAATCCGCCTGAACGGCCGCCTGCGGGGCAATGCGGCAGAATCGGGGCATCCCGTGCCAGGAGGCTGTTGCGATGACGTCTGCATTGCCCGCGTTCGAAACCCATGTGGTCAGCAACCAGCCGCCGCCGTTCGGGGGCCGCAACCTGTGGGCCGACGACGTCGCCTTGTCGGCGGCGGTACAGCGCGAGGGCGGTGCGGCGTTCACTGCCGCGCTGGAGGCGTATGGCGGGCTGGCCGGTGGTGCGCTGTACCTGCTTGGCTTCGATGCCAACCGCGATCGCCCGCGCCTGCGCACGCACGATGCGCAGGGCCATCGCATCGATACGGTGGAATTCCATCCGGCCTACCACCAGCTGATGCAGGCGGCAAAACAGCATGGCGTGGCCGGCCTGTCCTGGCACGATGGCAGCGCCGGGGCGCACGTCGCACGCGCCGCGTTGAGCTATCTGCACCATCAGGCCGAAGCCGGCACCAGTTGCCCGTTGACCATGACCCATGCCGCCGTGGCCGTGCTGCGCCAGGACCCGGCGTTGGCCGAGTGGGCCGACAAAGCCGCCGCGCCGCATTACGACCCGCGCGACGTGCCGATCGCCGACAAGGCCGGCATCACCCTGGGCATGGGCATGACCGAAAAGCAGGGCGGCTCGGATGTGCGCAGCAACACCACGCGTGCCGAACCGCAGGCCGATGGCAGCTATGCGCTGGTCGGGCACAAGTGGTTCTTCTCCGCACCGATGTCCGATGGCTTTCTGGTACTGGCACAGGCGCCGGGCGGGCTGAGCTGCTTCCTGATGCCGCGCCGGCTGGCCGATGGCAACCGCAACGCGTTCCGGTTGATGCGGCTGAAGGACAAGCTGGGCGACTGGTCCAATGCCTCCAGCGAAGTGGAGCTGTGCGGCGCCTGGGCGCGCCGGGTGGGCGAGGAAGGCCGCGGCGTGGCCACCATCATCGGCATGGTGATGATGACGCGGTTGGACTGCATGCTCGGCGCCGCGGCGGAAATGCGCATGGCGCTGGCGCAGGCGGTGCACCACACGCGCCACCGCAGCAGTTTCGGCCGGCGCTTGTGTGATCACCCGCTGATGGCCAATGTGTTGGCCGACCTGGCTATCGAATCCGAGGCGGCCACGGTGTTCGCCCTGCGCGTGGCGCGTGCGGTGGACCAGGCGGCGCACGATCCGCAGGAGGCCGCGTTCGCGCGCATTGCCACCGCCGTGGGCAAGTACTGGATGTGCAAGCGCGCGGCGGTGTTCGTCAATGAAGCGCAGGAATGCCTGGGCGGTGCCGGCTACGTGGAAGAGTCGATGCTGCCGCGCTTGTACCGGCAGGCGCCGTTGAATTCGATCTGGGAAGGCAGCGGCAACATCCAGTGCCTGGATGTACTGCGCGCGCTGACACGCGAAGCGCAGGTAGTGCCGGCAGTGGAGGCCGAGCTGGATGCGGTGGCAGGCCGCGATCCGTTGTTCGATACGGCGCTGCAGGCGCTGCGCGCGCAGTTGGACGAGGTGCCGGGCGAGGCGCTGGCGCGATACATCACCGAGCGTCTGGCGTTGTTGTTGCAGGCCAGTGTGCTGCTACGCGCGGAGAGTCCGCTGGCCAGTGCGTTCGTGCGCTCGCGGCTGGGCGGCGAGCACGCGATGGCGTTTGGTACGTTGCCGGCGGATATCGATTTCGCCGCGGTGCTCGCGCGCGCCCTGCCTTAGCGCTCGCCCATGAAAAACGCCCCTTCCTGCGAAGGGGCGTCGGGTCCTGCGCACCGGCCGATCAGTGCTTGGCGGCGTCGGCGTTCTTCTTGGCGTCGGCGGCCACATCGTGGGCCTTGTCGGCGACCTTCTGCGCCGCGTCTGCGGTGGCATCGCTGGCATGGGCGGCGGCGTCCTTGGCCGCGACCTTCGCATCACCGGCGGCGTCCGAAGTGGCGGCAGCAGCGCGATCGAGCGCCTGCTGGGTATCGGCGGCGGCACGCTCGGAGGCGGCAGCGGCATCATCGGCGGCGCTGCGGGTGGCGGCAGCGGCCTTGTCCACGGCTTCGCGTGCGGCGGCATTGGCGCTGTCGGCGGCCTGCGCGGCGTCTTCGCGTGCCTTCTCCGCTTCCGGGCCCTTGCAGGCGGCCAGCCCCAGCATCAGGCTCACGGCCAGCAGCGGGGTAAGGACGGGACGAATGGTCATGGTGGACTCCGTGTCAGGGCTGAGAGGGCGATCAGCGTATTCACGGCCGGGTACACGGCAGGTGAAGGCCACCGGCGCGCGCCGCTGACGAACAGGCAAAGAAAAAGCCGCTGGCGAACCAGCGGCTTCTTCAGAACTTGCTTGAAGAAAGAAGTTATTACTTCTTGGCTTCTTCAGCAGCGTCCTTGGCCTTCTCAGCGGTGGCTTCACCGGCCTTGGCAGCGTCGGCAGCAGCGCCGGCAGCAGCGTCGGTGGCAGCGCCAGCGGTCTGGGCAGCAGCGTCAGCCGAAGCGTCAGCAGCGGTGGCGGCGGTGTCAGCAGCAGCCTGGGCAGCGTCGGCGGTCTGGGCGCCAGCAGCAGCGGCCTGGTCGGCAGCGACCTGGGCGTCAGCGGCAGCTTCGTTGGCCGAAGCGGCGGCGTCAGCAGCCTGTTCCTGCTTCGAGCAGGCGGTCAGAGCCAGGCCCAGGGCCATTGCGATCAGCAGCTTGTTGATGCTCATTTGTGTGAATCCTCGTCGTTAGATTAGGCAACGCGCTATTGCGCGCCCGGCAACATGATGACAAGCCACGATTGGCTGTCAAGCGATCGCGCATTCATTTTTGAGAAGTGCGCGTTAATTTCAATCAAATCAATTCGATGGCAATGGCGGTTGCTTCGCCCCCGCCAATGCACAGGGTTGCGATTCCGCGCTTTCCGTCACGCTTGCGCAACGCGTTCACCAGCGTTACCACCAGACGCGCACCCGAGGCGCCGATCGGATGCCCCAGCGCGCAGGCACCACCGTTCACGTTCACCTTGTCATGCGGGATGCCCAGTTCCCGGATCGGGGCCATGGCCACCACCGCGAAGGCTTCATTGATTTCGAACAGATCGACCTGGTCCACGCTCCAGCCGGTTTTTGCCAGCAGCGTGTGGATCGCACCGATCGGGGCGGTGGTGAACCACTCCGGTTCCTGCGAGTGGGTGGCATGGGCGACGATCCGGGCCAGCGGGGTCAGCCCACGGGCGGCGGCGTCTTCCTCGGTCAGCAGGACCACGGCGGCGGCGCCGTCGGAGATGCTCGAGGAACTGGCGGCGGTGACCGTGCCGTCCTTCTTGAAGGCCGGGCGCAGGGTCGGGATCTTGGCGACGTCCGAGCGGCCCGGCTGTTCGTCCTGGCTGAATTCGACCTCGCCCTTGCGGGTGCTGACCTTCACCGCGACGATCTCATCGTCGAAGGCACCGCTGGCCTGGGCGGCCTGGGCGCGGCGCACCGATTCGATCGCGTAGGCGTCCTGGTCTTCGCGGCTGACCTGGTACTTGTCCACCGCGTACTCGGCGAATTCGCCCATGGCCTTGCCGTCGTAGGCGTTGACCAGGCCGTCATGGGCCATGTGGTCCACCGCCTGGAAGTTGCCGAAGCGGTTGCCGGTGCGCGAGTTGGGCAGCATGTGCGGCGCGTTGGACATCGATTCCATGCCGCCGGCGACCACGATGCTGGCCGAGCCGGCCTTGATCAGGTCGTGGCCCAGCATGATCGCCTTCATGCCCGAACCGCAGACCTTGTTGAGCGTGGTGGCGCCGGTGGAGACCGGGATGCCGGCGGCGATCGCCGCCTGGCGGGCCGGTGCCTGGCCGAGGTTGGCCGGCAGCACGCAGCCCATGATGACTTCCGATACATCCGCGGCGGGCACGCCGGACTGCTGCAGCGCCGCGGCGATCGCGGTGGCACCCAGGGTCGGCGCGGGCACGCCGTTGAACTGACCCAGGAAGGAACCGATGGCGGTGCGTTTGGCGGCGGCGATGACGATGTTGGACATGGCGATCTCGTTGGTGCGTGAGCAGAGTTCAAGAGTGGGACGGCGCCCATTGGCGGGCGCGGCGTTTCCCGGCAGACTGCGTACTACCGGCCAAGTATAAAGGCTTGGCACTTTTGCGCCGGAGACGGTCCAGCAGGACCCGCGGCGGGGCGTACAACATGTCAAATGGGGATACACGGATGAACAAGGTAGTTCTGGGCCGGTCGTTGCTGGTCAGTGCGATGGCCGCGGCATTGGCGGCGTGCGGCGGCGGTGGGGGTGGCAGCAACGTGCGGGTGGATACGCCGCCGCCTACGACGCCCCCGGTTACGCCTCCGGTCACGCCGACCAAGCCGTTGGAACCGGCCATCGACGCCCATCTGACCATCACCCAGGCCAACGCGGCGCGCAGCGCCGGGCTGGATGGCACCGGCGTGCGCATCGGCGTGGTCGATTCGGGCGTGATGCGCAACCACCCGACGCTGTCGCCGCGGGTGGTGGCCAGCTACAGCTACGTCGATCCGCGGGTGAACAACCTCAACGTCGATGACGTGGTCGGCCACGGCACGGCGGTCGCCGAGCTGGCGGCGGGCAAGGCCGTCGCGGCCTGGCCGGGCGGGATCGCCCCGGGTGCGGAGATCGTCTCGGCGCGGATCATCGCCGACAAGGCGCCGGTGGACGACGGTTCGGGCAGTGGCAATGAAGTGTCCGGCGCGCTGGGCATGGCGGCGGTCCACCAGGATCTGATCTCGCAGGGCGTGAAGGTCATGAACAACTCCTGGGGCGGTCTGTACTGGACCAACCCGGCGGCCACGGCGCCGATCGCGCAGGAATACCGGCCCTTCATCGTCAGCAACGGCGGCCTGGTGGTGTTCGCCACCGGCAACGAGAGCAAGCCCAACCCCTCCAGCATGGCCGCGCTGCCCAGCCAGGTCGGCCCAGGCGGCAGCTTGCCGGCGGCGGACCTGGAACGCGGCTGGCTGAGCGTGACCGCCGTGGATTCCACCGACCCGAGCAAGCTGGCGTCCTACGCCAACGCGTGCGGCGTGGCCGCGCGCTACTGCCTGGCCGCACCCGGCGCCGCGGTCTTCGTCGATCCTGCCTATACCACCGGTACGCCGAAGTATCTGTGGAACTACGGCACCTCCTTCGCCGCGCCGCTGGTATCCGGTGCGGCTGCGCTGGTGTGGCAGAAATATCCGTATTTCAGCAACGATCTGGTCCGCCAGACGCTGCTCGGTACCGCGACCGATCTCGGCGCGTCCGGGGTGGACAGCACCTTCGGTTACGGCCTGCTCAACATCGCCAAGGCGATCAACGGGCCGGGGCGCCTGGACTGGGGCAACACCACCGTGGACGTCAACCAGACCGGCCTCAATTCGGTGTGGAGCAACAACATCACCGGCAGCGGTGGGCTGATCAAGCAGGGCGCCGGCGCATTGGGCCTGTCGGGCACCAACACCTATACCGGCGACACCCGGATCGAGCGCGGCACGCTGGCGCTTCGCAACGGCAGTTCGATCACTTCCAACGTGCTGGTCGTCGCGCAAAGCGGCAGCCCCAATCTGGCGGCGCTGCAGTTCGTGTCAGGTGCCGCGCGGGTCAAGGGCAATGTCGACAATGGCGCTTCGGTGATCGTGCGCGAGGCCAACGTCACCGCCACCATCGAAGGCAACTACGTCCAGCGTGCCACGGGCCAGTTGATGATTGCGCTGGGCTCCAATCCGCTCAACATCACCGGCACCGCGACGCTGGCCGGCAACGTCTACGTCGATGCCATCCTCAGCGGCTACGTGCCGCAGGATGGTCGTACGCAGCGCGTGCTGCATGCCGACCAGGGCGTCATCGGTACGTTTGCGGGTGTCACCCACAACCTGAGCCAGTCCACGACCCTGCTGCAGATGTCGCTGACCCATGCCAGCAACGATGTCACCCTGACCACCGACCGCATCAGTGTCACCTCGGCGAGCGTCAACGCGGGCGTGAGCCGCGCCGCGCTGGCGTCGGCGGCGCGGGTGGAATCGGCCTTCGAAGTGCTCGATGACGGTGCTCTGGCCGGCAGTGCGTTTGCCGACGGTGCCGGCGAACTGCAGCGCGTGCAGGGCAACCAGGCGCTGCAGGCCAGCCTGGATAGCCTGTCGGGCAAGGCGCATGCGCTGGCCACCGCCGCCACCTTCGACAGCATCGACCTCAACCGTCGCGCGCTGTCGGCGCGCTTCGGCCAGGTGCAGGGTGCGCCGCGTCTGCGCGGTGCCTGGCAAAGCCAGCTGGGCGACGCCGGGCAGGGCAGCTTCTCGGCCAGTGGTGCCGATACACGCGGCTGGATGATGGGCCAGGATGTCGCCTTCGGCAGCAACGGCGTGCTGGGCTTCGCCTTCGGTGAAACCCGCACCCACAACAGCCGCGACTGGGGCAGCGACCGCGGCCGTGACCGCCAGTCGCAGGCACAGCTGTATGCCGGCTGGAACGCGGGCCGTGCCTATGCGCTGGGCCAGGTGGGGGCCGGACAGTTCACCCGTGAGATCGATCGCCAACTGCTGCTGGGGTCCGGCCAGTACGGCGTCAACGCCCGCTACGGTGGCAGCTTCAGCGCGGCCAGCGTGGAGACCGGGTATCGCTTCGGCGGTGCGCGCTCCTCGCTCACCCCGTACCTGGGCGCGGACTACTCACGCGTGGACAACGACCGTTTCAGCGAGCAGGGCGCGATGGGCTTCGGCCTGCGGACCACCGGCAACCTCAGCACCCGCAGCCAGGCATTGGCCGGTGTGCGTGCCGAACACCAGTGGGGCAGCTGGTCGCTGCGCGGTTATGCCGAATGGCAGCAGCTGCTGTCCACGGGTGGCCTGGACCAGGACGCCAGTTTCGTGGGCGTCGATGCATGGGCGCCGATGGCGGGCCTGCAACCGGCGCGTTCGGGCGGTTTGCTGGGGGTGTCGGTGGAGTCGTGGCTGAGCCGCAACAGCCGCCTCGCGCTGGGTTACGACCAGCGCTTCGGGCCGCGGGGCGATCTGAGCCAGGTCGCGCTGCGCTACTCGACGGCGTTCTGAGCCATCGCGTGCGTGTCGCCGGTTGAGGCTGGCGAGGCACCACAACGCAGAAGGGCGCGATGCAATCGCGCCCTTCTGCATTTCAGGTGACAGGCGGCGATCAGTTGCCGCGCAGCGTACCCAGTCGCGGCGTGGTGCGGCCCAGCGGCATCTTCAGCTTGCCGATCGCCTGGATGCGGGTTTCGGCGATCTGGTCGGCCGCCCGCTGCGGTGCGATTCCCTCGCGCTCGGACAGCGCGAAGATGCGCCCGAGGTTGTGGTAGATGCTGCGGATCAGCCGCATCGCGCGCTCGCGGTTGTAGCCGTCGATTTCCAGCGACACGTTCATCACGCCACCGGCGTTCACTGCGTAGTCGGGGGCATACAGGATGCCGCGCGCATGCAGCTCATCGCCCATTTCCAGGCTGGAAAGCTGGTTGTTGGCGGTACCGCAGACAATCTTGCACTTCAGCCGCGACAGGGTCTGCGGGTTGATGGCACCCTCCAGCGCGCACGGCGCGAAGATGTCGGCATTGACGTCGTAGATATCGTCCGGCTTGACCGCTTCGGCGCCGTATTCGGTGACTGCGCGCTCGACCAGCGCACTGTCCAGGTCGGTGACGAACAGCTTGGCGCCCCGGTCGCGCAGCAGCTTCACCAGTTCCATGCCGATGTGGCCCAGGCCCTGCACCGCGATGCTGGTCTTGCCCACTTCTTCGTGGCCCAGCTTGTGCTGCATGGTGGCCATCAGCGCCTGCAGCGCACCGTAGGCGGTGAACGGCGCCGGGTCGCCCGAGCCGCCATGCACCTGGTGCACGCCGGTGACGTATTCGCTTTCCAGGTAGATGTTTTCCATGTCGTTGACATCGGTGCCGACGTCCTCGGCGGTGATGTAACGGCCGCCCAGCGAATCGACGTAGCGACCGAACGCGCGGAACAGCACCTCGCTCTTGTCCTGCTTGGGATCGCCGATGATCACCGCCTTGCCGCCGCCCACGTTCAGCCCCGCCAGGGCGTTCTTGTAGGTCATGGTCCGGCTCAGCCGCAGCGCATCGGCCAGGGCCTCTTCGGTGCTGGCGTAGGGCCGCATGCGGACGCCGCCCAGGGCCGGGCCCAGGGTGGTGTTGTGGATGGCGATGATCGCCCTCAGACCGGCATCGCGGCTGTGGCAGAACACCACTTGTTCGTGTCCGGTGGTTTCGAGGGTTTCAAATAACATGGAAGCTCCGATGGTGCGAACGGTGGCGAACAGCGGCGAACGCACCAGCAAAAGGTAGGGTGTAAAACAAAAAAAGCGACGTCGTCTGATCGGGGGGACGGGTCGCGCGGCGCCATTCTAGTGCATTCCGCCGCAGGGTGTTGTCAGCATCGCCGCCGGGGGCCGGGCAGGGCGGCCGGATCGCGGCGGGGCCTGCGCCGGTGGCATCCGCATTAAAGTTGCTGAAGATCGCGCCGATGCCGTGGCAACGGTGCGCGGCACCGGCATGGCCAGGATGAACAACGTGGGTGCAGTGGCAACAACACCGGCGCGATGCCGTGTGTACAGGCAATCGCGCTGATGGCGTCGGTGATCACCGTAGGTGCGGGGCTGTTGGCCGCCGGCGTCGTGCTGGGGGTGTGGCGGCGTCTGCGTACGCCGGGCACCCGCCCGGCGGGCGTGCAGGCGCGTGCACCGGCACCCGGGCAGGCCCTGCCAGCCATCGCGCCGGACGAGCGTGGCGACCGCCATCTGCAGGCGGGCCTGCACGCCCTGGCGCTGGCCGTGCGTGAAGGCGGGCGGGGGGCGGCGTCGGATCCGCAACAGACTGCGCTGCACGATGCGGTGGTGGCCGCGCTGGAGTCGCAGGACTGGTCGGCGCGGCACCTGCCACGGCGACCGCAGCTGCTGCCGCAGCTGATCCAGACCGTGAACGACAGCGACGCTTCGGCGCGTGCGATGGCCGCCATCATCGGCCAGGACGCGGTACTGACCGGCAATCTGCTGCGCATCGCCAACAGCCCCGTGTACCGGCTGCAGGCGCGCCCGGTGGACAGCCTGCAGCGCGCGGTGACGTTGGTCGGCACCGATGGCATCCGCCAGATCATCAGCGCGGTGCTGGTGCAGCCGGTGATGCAGCTGCACTGCGAGGCGTTTCCGCAGTTCGGCACGGTGATCTGGGAGCATGCGCTGCTGGCCTCGCGCGCGGCCGCCGATCATGCGCGGCTGGTCACCCACGAAGATGGCTTCGCCGCCCAGTGGCTGGGCCTGACCCAGGGGTTGGGCGCAGCACTGGTGATGCGCCACCTGCTTGATACCTGCGCCCAGCAGGGCGATGCCACGCCGTCGCCGGCGCTGGCCACCGCATTGCTGGATGCCTGGACGCTGCCCGTGGCCAGCCGGATTGCGGCCGCCTGGGAGCTGCCTGCCGCCGTGCATGAAGCCCTGCTGCGCGACGGCGAGCAGGCCCAGGGCGGGCTGGCGGCGAGCCTGCGTTTCGCCCGCGCGGCGGCGGCGGCCAGCCTGTTGTGCAGGCACGGGCGGATCGGCCAGGCCCAGGCGCTGGCGTTGCTGGAACAGCAGCACGCCACGCCGCCACATGCGCTGCAATGGATCTGGCGGCGCCTGCACGGGCGCGCGGTGGAAACCCAGGACGCCGATGAGCCCTGAGCACAGGTAACGCCACGCCATGCATGGCGTGGCGGCCGTGCCGGACTAGAGCTGTGATTCCAACGGCAACCAGCTGATCACCCGTGCGCTGGCGCGCCGCCAGAACGAGGTGTCCGGTTCGCGGTCGAGCAGCTGCGGGGGCTGCGCAGCGCGGTCCAGCCAACGCACGTTGCCGTGTGCATCCAGGGTCACCCAGTAGCTCTGCTTCGGATCGGCCAGGCGCAGATACTCTTCGCGCAGCTGCGCGCCCAGCACCGGGTCATCGAACAGCACGCCCATCTCGGTGTTGAGGTACGCCGAGCGGGGGTCCAGGTTGAACGAGCCGACGAAGCCGCGACGGTCGTCGAGCAGGAAGGCCTTGGTATGCAGGCTGGCACCGCTGCTGCCGAACAGCCCACCGCTGTCGGTGTAGCCGCGCGCCTTGAGCTCGTACAGGTGCACGCCACTGCGCAGCAACGGCGCGCGGTAGTGCATGTAACCACCGTGCACGGCGACGACGTCGTTGGCCGCCAGCGAATTGGTGATCACCCCGACCGTCGCGCCGCGCTGGACCATGCCGCCCAGGCCACGGCTGCCGTCCTCGCCGGGCACGAAGTAGGGCGAGATCAGCAGGGCTTTGTCACGGGTCGCCTGAAACTCCCGCGCCAGCCGGGTCACCAGCCAGTCGGCCTGGTCGTCGCGCCGGTGCTTCATCGCCGGGTCCGATGCGATCTCCAGCGCGTGGGTCCAGTGCAGGTCGACCGCATCACGGTAGAACGAGCGCGCCGACTGCGAGTGCTGCACGCGCTGCAGATACGGCTGGGCAGCGTCGAGCTTGGCTTCATGCGCGGATTCACGTACCAGCAGCTGCAGCTGCGCGGGCGTGTAGAACGCCAGCGCCTTGATCGGCACGGCGGTTTCGCTGTTCCAGTACGCGTCGAAGATACCGTTGGCCTGCTGCACCGCCTTGCCCGCCACCAACAGGTCCAGGTCGCGGAAGTTCACGTCCTGGCGCGCGCTGAAGTACTCGTCGCCGATATTGCGCCCGCCCACGATCGCGACTCGGCCATCGGCGATCCAGGACTTGTTGTGCATGCGATGGTTGACACTGAAGACCCGTTGCACCATTTCCACCAGCCGCCACAGGCCGCTGCGGTTGCGGAACGGGTTGTACAGGCGGATCTCGATGTTGGGATGCGCATCGAGCGCCATCATCAACGCGTCCTTGTCCTGCGCGTTCATGTCATCGAGCAGGATCCGCACCCGCACGCCGCGCTCGGCTGCCTGGTACAACTCCTGCGCCATCAGGTGGCCAATCATGTCGTCGTGCCAGATGTAGTACTGCAGGTCCAGGCTGCGCCCGGCATGGCGGGTGATCACCGCGCGTGCGGCGTAGGCATCCAGGCCATCGGCGAGGAAGGCCACGCCGGACTGGTCGGGGTGCTCGGCCTGCAGGCGGACCAGCTCGCGGTCGATCACGGTCTGTGCCGCTTGCGGCGGCAGCACACGGCTGTGCGCACCCAGTGCCTTCGGGGTGAGGTGGTCGGCCAGCAGCAGTCCGCTGAGCACCAGCAGGACCAGCACCGCCAGCACGATGCACAGCCAACGCAGCAACCGGCGCCAGAGCGGCTTGGTGTGAGTCATGCGCCGATCCTAAGCGGCGGGCCCATGCAGTGACAATGCAGGGCGGCCGGTGCGGGCACCGGCAGGCCGGATCAGAAGCGCTCGTCCGGGGCCAGGTAGCGCCAGGTGCCCGGGACCAGTTTGCCCATCGCCACGCGACCGATGCGCAGGCGGCGGATGCTGACCACCTGCAACCCGACCTGGGCGCACATGTCGCGCAGCTGGCCCGGCTGTACCGGCTTGATCGCGAAGCGCAGCCGGGTTTCGTTCTGCCAGCTGACCTTGCACGGCGGCAGCGGCCAGTTGCGGAAGCTCAGGCCATGGGCGAGGCGCTTCATGCCGTAGGGCACCAGTTCGCCGCTGACTTCGACCAGGTATTCCTGCTCCAGCGTGGCGGCGTGGTCCTTCAGGTGCGACACCACGCGGCCGTCCTGGCTGACTACGACCAGGCCGCTGTCTTCGGTGGACAACGGCATCAGCAGCTGCAGCGCATGGAAATGGCGCTGCAGCAGCGTCACCCCGGTGGCGTCCAGCTCGCTGCGGCTTTCCGGGGTGACCATGCCGCACAGCGCCTCGGCGGACACGCCGGCCGGCTTGTGCAGCAGCATGCTCACGGTTTCGGTGCGGGTGGCCTCGGCGTTCTCGCGCAGCACCACTTCTTCATCGGTGACCAGGGTCTGCGGCTGCTCGACCACCTGGCCGTTGACGGTTACCCAGCCGCCTTCGATGTAGCGCTGGGCATCGCCCCGGGAGCAGCCGATCAGGCTGGTCAGGCGTTTGTCGAGTCGGATCGGGTCGGTCATCGGGCAGGCAACGAATAGCGGGAAGCGGGCGGGGAGTGTACTGGCTGGGGCCGATCGCTGCGCGAAAGCGGGATCCGGCCGGGGTCAGCGGGCCGGCGCTTCCAGGTGGGTCAGGTACAGGCGCAGGTCGAACTCCAGTTGGTGGTAGTCCGCTTCCATGTGCGTGCACAGCTGGTAGAAGGCCTTGTTGTGGTCCGATTCCTTCAGGTGGGCCAGTTCGTGCACCACGATCATCTTCAGGAACGGTGCCGGCGCCTCGCGGAATACCGTGGCGATACGGATCTCGCGGCTGGCCTTGAGCCGGCTGCCCTGCACCCGGGACACCGTGGTGTGCGTGCCCAGCGCGTGCTTGAGCACCTGCAGCCGGCTGTCGTAGATCACCTTGGACAGGGGCGAGGACTGGCGCAGGTAGCGTTCTTTCAGGCCCTGGGTGTAGTCGTACAGCTGGCGGTCGTTGCGCACGGTGTGCAGCTCGGCGTAGCGCTGCTGCAGCCAAGGCCCCAGCCGGTCGCCCGCGATCAGCTCGCGGACCTGCTGCTGCAGGGCTTCGGGGTAACCGGCGAGGTATTTCAGGGCAGCCATGGACGACGGTTTGGGGCAGGGCGGGCAGACCAGTATGATGGCCCCCGGAATCCCGCAACAACAGATGCAAGGCGTATGGCGAAGGCAAATCCCCTGCAGGAGCAGCTGCTCAAGGCTGGGCTGGTCAAGAAGTCCCAGGTCTCCCAGGCCGCCCGTGAGCAGGTCAAGGCCCGCCACGGCAAGGCCCCGGTCGCGCCCAGCGAAAGCCAGCGCGAGGCCGACCGTGCACGCGCCGAGAAGGCTGAACGCGACCGTGCACTGGAGGCCGAGCGCAAGGAGAAACTGCGCGGCCAGGAGCTGCTGGCGCAGGTGCGGCAGATCATCGAGGCCCAGAAGGTCAAGCGTGAAGGCGAAAGCGAGTACCGCTTCAACGATGGCAGCCTGATCCGCACGATGCTGGTGAATGCGGTCCTGCGCAGGCAGCTGGCCGTGGGCAGCCTGGTGATCGTGCGCTTCGGCGAGGGTTTCGAGCTGGTGCCACGCGCGGCCGCCGACAAGATCCGCGAACGTGATGCCAGCGTCATCGTGCTCGACAACGGCCAGGCGTCCAGCGAACCCAGCACCGGCAATACCGACGACGATGCGTACTACGCGCAGTTCCAGGTGCCTGACGACCTGGTCTGGTAAGCCCGGCCTGAATCATTCACGCGGCCACCGCCGCGTTCAGCCGCGCGCCGGGTAACGGCCGCCGTGGCAGGCCTATGCTGGTGGTCTGACACCGGCATGGGAGACCAGACATGGCGACAGGTTGGGCTGGCGACGGCGCGGTCCAGGATCAGATCGACGCCACCGTCGATGAGGCCATCCAGCGCGCCCGCGCGCAGTTGAAACACGGCCCGGGGCGCGAGCGCTGCGAACATTGTGATGCCCCGATTCCGCAGGCCCGCCGGGATGCGGTGCCCGGCGTGCAACTGTGCGTGCGCTGCCAGGAAGCCGAGGATGCCGCCCAGCATGACAGCGGCGGCTACAACCGCCGCGGCAGCAAGGACAGCCAGCTGCGCTGAGCCTAGCCGTCGCCCTGGATGCCGGCCGGCGCCTGCGAGGGATCGCGCCAGCGCCGCACGGTGCGCTGGAAGAACATGTTGTTGGGAATCTGCAGCACGGTGCCTTCGTGGCCGCCGTTGTTTTCCTGCAGCGTGGTGTAGATCAGGTTGACGTCGATCACGCGGCCCTTCAGGCCGGGTTTTTCGCCATTTTCCAGCAGCTCGATGTAGTCGTGCAGGCGGAACGGGCGGGTGGTGAAGATCAGCAGCGTGCAGAAGATGTTGGACAGCACGCTCCACGCGGCGAAGAACGCCACCGCACCCACGGCGGCAAAGCCGGTGAAGGCCGTCCACAACACGGTGGCCGAGACCCCGATGATGTTGAGCACGATCAGCAGCGCGGTGAAATACACCACGAAACTGGTGACGCGGCGCGCGCCCATGATCATTTCCGGCGGCAGGGTGTAGTGCTCGCCGAGGCGACGGATCAACCGGCGCGCGATCAGGCGCAGCAGCCAGGCAATCAACAGAGTCGACAGGATCTGCAGGGCAGGGACCCCGTATTGCAGCCAGGGGTGGGCCCAGGTGGGCAGATGGTCTTTCATGGGGGAACACGATCCTTACAGCGGTAGCGCCGGCGTGGCCCATCTTAATGCGGGCCGCGGCATCGTGTCCGGCGCATCGGTCAGAGCAGTGCGTGTGCTTCCAGCAGGGTGACCAGCTGCGAGGTGCACAGCGGTGCATGGTCGGCGTACTGCACGCACAGGTCGGCCTGCGGTGGCAGTGAGATCTGGATGCTGATCGGGCTCCCGGGCAGGGTACAGCCGGCGACCAGCGACAGCAGCAGGGCAAGGCAACTGGAGGACATGGCGGCTTCCTTGGCAATGGCGGGGGGATGACACAGGATTGGATGCCGGTGGGGGCCAGAGGGTTTAAATACCCGCCCGGAAAACTTTCGAACGATCGGCTTAAACCTTTTCGATGCAGGGGGCATCCAACGGATATGCTCGAAACGACCATGCCCACTCCCCGTGCCCCCGCCGATGCCGACAGCGCCGATGACCACGCGCTGGTGCGTGCGGCGATGGCCGGCGATACCCTCGCCTTTGAACGGATCTACCGGCGCCACTCGCCACGGGTCTATGCGGTGTTGTGGCGCCTGTGCGGCGGCCATGCGGCCCGCGCCGAAGACGCCCTGCAGGAAGCCTTCCTGCAAGCCTGGCGTGCGCTGCCCGGGTTCCGCTTCGAAAGCAGCCTGGGCACCTGGCTGCACCGGCTGGGCGTCAATGCCGCGCTGATGGAACTGCGTGCCAACGCCAATGGCGAGGCGCGTGACGCGGGCGAGGAGGGCTGGGAATCGTTGGCCAACGTGGCTGCGGTAGACCGCTGCGCCGGGACCGCGATGGACCTGGAGCGCGCGCTGGATACCCTGCCGCCGCGGGCCCGCGCAGTGCTCGTGCTACACGATATCGAAGGCTGGAAACACCAGGAAATCGCCGACCAGCTGCAGATGGCGGTCGGCAGTTCCAAGGCTCAGTTGCACCGTGCGCGCGGCTTGCTGCGCGCACGTCTGGGAGAAACCGCATGAATGACATCCGCGACAACGACAACCACGACCACGACCACGACCACGACCACGACGGCCTGCAGGCGCGATTGCGCGCGCTGCCTGCCGAGCGCGTGCCGCCGGCCCGGGTCTGGCAGGGCATCGCCGCGCAGCTGCAGGCGCATGCGCCCCCGGCACCGGTGCTGGCACTACCGGTGAGCCGCACACGTGCAGCTTCAGCGCGTCGACGCTGGCCATTGCGGATCGGGGTGGGCCTGGCTGCGGCACTGGCACTGTTGGCGGTGGTACCGCTGCCAACGCCGCACACGCCGCCGCCGGCGCCGACTGCCCTGCAGCGCCAGGCCGATGTGATCGCCGCCGAGTACCAGCAGGCGATGGCCACGCTGCCCAGCACCGGGGTGGCGCCGGAATGGCAGCCGGCATTGAACGAACTCGATACCAGTGCCGACCACATCCGCGCTGCCATCGCCGAAAATCCCCGCTCGCGCTATCTGCTCGGGCAACTGCAGCGCACCTACGCGCTGCGCCTGCAACTGACCCAGCAGGCGGTGATGTCCACCGCCGGCATGCCCACCTGAAGGAGACATTCATGCATACCCCCCTGCGCTTGATTGCCGCGTTGTCCCTGCTGCTGCCGCTGGCGGCGCAGGCCGCCACCCATGTTGATGAGCGCGCGCCGCTGGGCGCCGGCGGCCGGGTGGAGTTGAGCAACATCGCCGGCAAGGTCACTGTCCGCGGCTGGGATCGCAACGAGGTGGCGCTGAGTGGTTCGATGGCCGACGGCCTGCAGCTGCGGCAGGACAAGAGTGCCAACCGCGTGCGCTGGGAGGTGGTCTATCCGCGCAACAGCAGCAGCGGCGGCGCGACCTTGCAGCTGCGGGTGCCGCGCTCGGTGGAGGTACAGCTGGGCACGGTCAGCGCGGACATCGACGTCAATGAAGTGGATGTCCGGCGGCTGCAGGCCAACTCGGTGAGTGGCAGCATTCTGGCGATCGGCAAGAGTGCCGAGACGGCCTTGACCACGGTCAGTGGCGGCATCCGTTCGCAGGTGCAGACCCCGCGCCTGGACCTGCGTGCGGTCAGCGGCGCGATCAATGCCAGTGGCGGGATTTCCGGGGAAGTGGCCGCCGAGACGGTGTCCGGCAGCATCCGCCTGGACACGGCGCGGATCCAGCGGCTGGCGGCTGAAGCGGTATCGGGCAGCGTCAACGTGGCGGCCACCGGCCTGGGGCCGGGCGGCAAGGTGACCTTGCAGACGGTAAGCGGGTCGATCGGGCTGCGGCTGCCGACGGCGGTGTCGGCACAGCTGGCGGTGAAGACCTTCAGCGGTGACATCCAGTCCGATGCGGGACAGGTGGAAAAGCCGCGTTACGGGCCGGGGCGCAGCCTGGATACGCGGCTGGGCGGTGGCGACGGCGATATTTCAATCAATGCCCATTCGGGCGATGTACGGGTCAGCCTCGGCGGCCGCTGAGTGCGGCCACCGCACCGGCACGAAGCCGGTGCGGTCGGCTGCGGACTCAGCCGGCTCTCTTCAGGGCCAAGGTGTTGCCCAGCACTTCGATCTTGCCGCCGCTCTTGCGGAACGTGGCCAGGTCAGCTGCGATGCTGGCGCTGTTGACGGCCGTGCTGGAACCCTGCTTGCGGTCGACGCGAACGGTGTTGGTTGCCTTGGGGGAGGTCTTTGGCGAACGAGCCATGGATGCTCCTGTCATGGGTGGAACGTGGGAAAAGTCGCCGACAGATCCTGCTGTTGTCGACGGTAGTCCTGCCGCACAAGGCGGCAGTCATCGCCGCCCATGGCAAACTGGCGGCAGATAGCGGGGCGCTGCGCGTAGATCGTGCAACGCAGGTGATAGGGGTCGATCGCGGCGCACCAGCCTTCATCGTTGCGCGCCATCACGGTGCGGCCGAGCTCGTCGGTATCCAGCAGATAGCTGGGCACCGCGTCGTCGGGCATCACGGTGACGGACATCCGGCAACAGACGGCGTCACACCGGCGGCAGTCGATGGGGTCGGGCGTGGCAACGGCAACAGGGGCTGGTGCAACCAGGCGTTCGCCCAATCGAATCTCTCTTTGCGGCTCTGGGGCGGTGCATGCTGGGAACGAGCCGGATCACAGCGTAAAAACGACCCCGGCGCCCGGGACGGGTCCCAAAGGCGGCAGCATCGACAAGGATGTTGGCCTGTACGAGGCCCGGATGACATGCGCATTGCGCATTGAAGCCGAAAGATGATAGCGCTTTTCGCGTAACGTTTTGTTAATGCGAGCTGTTCATCCGGCGAAAACCCTTGCCGCTCAAGGGTTTCAGCCCGCCGCCGCCAACGCCAACCCGTGCACGACGCCGAACGAGGGATTGCCGCGCACCAGCGTGGAGCCCGGAAATGCCGCGGCGACCGCGTCCTGCAGATAGCCTGCCCGCGACATGCCGCCGGTCAGGAACACCGCCGCCGGGTCGTGGCCGATATCGGCACGGACCTGCTCGAGCAGGCCGGTGAGTTCGCCCATGTAATTGCCGGCGGCCAGCTCCAGCCGTGACCGATCCACCTGCACGGCCAGGCCGCGCTCGATGAAATCCAGGGCGCTGGTGTGTTCGGCCGCGCTGCTCAGCGCGATCTTGCAGCGCTCCACCTCGCGGTACAGGCGCGCGGTGTTGCCGGTGTCCTGCAGGGCCTGCAGGCGCTTGCCCCATGGCGCATCCACGTCGCGGTAGCTGTGCTGGCGGAAATCGCGCTGGCGGGTCATGTCCTGCACCATCGCCGCTTCCACAAAATGGTGCGCGGGCACGCGGCTGACGCCGCGGCCGAACAACGGCATGTAGCCGCCCAGGCTCAAGGCCAGATCGATATCGGTACCGCCGCGCGCGATACCCCATGCCCGGTGGATCTTCGGTGCCTGGGTCCCGCCGACGCGGGCATGCGCAATATCGGTGGTACCGCCGCCGATATCCACCACGACCGCGTCGTGCTCCTGCGCGCTTTCGGCGTGGTAGTGCATCGCCGCCGCGGCGGGTTCCTCGAGGAAATCGATGGTGTCAAAGCCCGCCGCGATCGCGGCGGTATGCAGGATATCCAGCGCCTGGTCGTTGCCGGCGGCGCCGATCGAACTGCGGAACTGCACCGGGCGACCCAGGGTCGCGGTACGCACCGGCCGGTCCAGCTGGCGCGAGGCGGTCAGGCGGATGTGTTCCAGGATATGGGTGGCGATGCCGGTGATGGTCTGGCGCGCGCGCGGATGCAGGTTGTAGCCCAGCATCGACTTCGGGCTCTGCACCAGGTTGCCCTCGTTCTCCTCGAAGTAGGCTTCCAGCGCGTCGTCGCCGTACACCGCGTTCTGCAGCAGGGTGGTGGAGCTCAGCGGCGCACGCATCTGCTCTTCCATCCACTGCCGGCGCACCACGCGCAAGGCCTCGCGGCGCAGCGCATCGGGGGCGCGCTCCTGGCCGGCTGCACGCGCATCGCGCGCGGCGGCGTCCACCAGCCGGGCCAGCTCGTGCTCCAGCGCCGGGGTCAGTTCGAAGTCGTTCGGGTCGCGCATCACCTCGGGGAAGTACACCGTGGTGCGGAACTGCTCGGCCTGGCCGAACTGGATCGGCACCACTGCGCCGTCCACCACGGCGGCCGCGGCGGAGTTGCTGGTGCCAAAGTCGATGCCGATTTTCATGCGTGGGTCGGTGGTCGGGGGGCGCGCACTTTGCGGCAAGCGGGCGGGCGGTGCAAGGGCCGCGCGGGTGGGCGGTTACAATGGTGCTTGTTCAGCAACCCAAGGTTTCACCATGTCCAACGCCCCCGCCTGCCCGCAATGCACCCTGGAAAACACCTATGCCGATGGCGCGCTGTGGATCTGCGCCGACTGCGGCCATGAGTGGGCGGCCGGGGATGGCGGTGGCGAGGCGCTGGTGGTGCGCGACAGCAACGGCAACGTGCTGGCCAGCGGCGACACGGTGACCGTGATCAAGGACCTGAAGGTCAAGGGCTCTTCGATCCCGCTCAAGCAGGGCACGGTGATCCGCAACATCCGCCTGGTCGAAGACGACGCCGAGCACATCGAAGGCAACTCGGACAAGATCAAGGGCCTGGTCCTGAAGACCTGCTTCCTCAAGAAGGCCTGAGCCCGGCGCGGCTCAGTTGGTGGCGCCACTGCGCTGGCGCCAGCGTTGCAGGCTGTCCAGCTTGGCCTGGTAACGCGACTTGAGCACATCGGCGTTGTCCCCGGCGAGGTCGCGGGCACGGGCCATTTCGTTGACGGCGCGCCGGTTGTCACCGGCCAGGAAGTACGCCCGGGCCAGCCCGAAATGGAACTGGTGCGCGGTGGGATACAGGCGCACCGCGCGCTGGTAGGCGTGGATTGCGGCGGCATAGTCGCCCCGTTGCTCGGCTTCGTTGCCGAAGCGGAACTGCACGAACGGGTCGCTGCGCTGCACCTTGTGCAGCCGTTCTGTCAGCAGCGCGGCCTGGCGGCTGTCGCCGATCCGCTGGTACAGGGCACTGGCATTGGTCAAGGTGGCGGCGTGGCGCGGTTGCAGCTGCAGTGCGGTCTGGTAGTCCTGCTTCGCCAGCGCCAGCTGGCCTTCACGGGTATCGAGCACGCCCAGGTTGTTCCAGCCGGGCACGAAGTCGGGTGCCAGCGTCAGCGCGGCATGGAAGTACATGCGCGCCTGCGGGTTGTCGCCGGCGGTCATGCTGGCCGCACCGCGGTTGTTGTAGAAGTGCGCCATGGCGCGCTGCTCTGCGATCGGCTGTGGCCCATAGCGGTCATAGAGCACGTTGCGGTCCAGATCGACCACGGCGGTGCGGCCGTTCACCACGACGCCGGCATTGACGTGGCCGACGCTGTAGATCACGCCCTGGTCCTGGTACCAGCTGACCACCTGGGCAACTTCCTGCACGCGCGCATCGATGCCGGCCGCGCGCGCCAGGGTCACGAACAGCAGCGTGAAGGACAGGCAGTTGGCGCGCCCTGTCTGCCAGGTTTCGCTGATCGTGTTGGTGGCGTACGGGTCGTACTCCAGGTGCATGCCCTGTTCGTCGAAGATCAGGTGTACCAGCCGCTGCAGTCGCTGTTCGCGCGAGTAGCCGGGGGCGATCACTCGTTCGCGCAGCAGCGCCTGCAGCGCCGGCGGTACCGCGAGGATCTGTTCGGGGGACGGCGGTGTTGCGGTGGCGACGTCGGCGGCCGGGGGCAGGGGCGGGTCGGTCGCGGCGAGGGCCGGGGCCGCGGTCAGGGCAAGCAGCAGGGCTACGGCGTTCCAGACAGACATGGCGGTCACCTCGCAGGATTGCTGGGGCGTACGTGAGCACAGTCTAGGCCGGTCCCGGGCGCCCGGCATGCCGCTCATCGGCCTGTCCGACCATCCACAGCCGGTGTGGACCAGCACCGGGTAAAGCTGTGGACAACCGTGCACAGGCCCCGCCCTGCAAGCGTTTGGATTCGGTGGTGAAAATTTCACCGGGGGCCGCCATCGCCACGCGGCTTGCCACTGCCGCCGCCAGCGCCAAAAATGCAGGCATGCACTTTGAACCGATCCCCCTGCCGGCCGCGATGCAGGCCGAACTCGAGGCCGCCTACGCGATGCCGACGCGGGCGTACCACAACTTCGCGCACGTGCAGGCCGTGCTGCAGCATTGCCGGGCGGTCGCCGAGGGCCCAGGCTGGCAGCATCCCCGCGAGGTGCAGCTGGCGGCGCTGTACCACGATGCGATTTACGACGCCGGGCGCAGCGACAACGAAGCGCGTTCGGCGCTGATGGCTGCGGCCGCCATCGAACGCGGGCTGCCGGGGCAGGGCATCGACACGGCCCGGGTAGTGCAGCTGATCGAACTGACCGCCCGCCACGGCGCGCTGGGCGCCGCCGATATCGACCCGGAAGCGGCGCTGTTCCTGGACTGCGACATGGCCATCCTTGGCGCGCCGGCGGCCGTATTCGACGCCTACGATCGCGGCATCGCCGAGGAGTACGCCGGGCATGTGCCTGGCTTCCTGTTCCGGCTCAACCGGCGGCGTTTCCTCAAGCAACTGCTGCTCAAGCCGCGCATCTTTCTCAGCGACTATTTCCACCAGTCGCTCGATGCCTCGGCGCGCGCCAACCTGCGCCGCCGGATCGGGGCGTGACATGACACTGCCGGATTTCCACCCTGATGCCGATCCGCGCCCGCAACCGCCGGAAGAACCCGGCCCGAACGAGTGCTGCGGCAGCGGCTGTCCGCTGTGCGTGCTTGACCTGTACAGCGATGAGCTGCAGCGCTACCGGGCCGCACTGGCGGCGTGGAAGCTGCGCCATCCCGATGCTGCCGACTGAATCCGGGAACCGCGATGCCGACCGACCCGTTGCTGCCTTCGTCCCGCTCGCAACGTCGCTACGCGCAGGCCGCCCTGGTCACCTTGTGCGCGTTGGCGGTGTTCGTGGCCACCGCGTTGTGGACGCAATGGGCGCGCGATGACCTGGACTGGGTGCGGGCCACACTGAGCCTGTACCTGCACGGGCCGTGGGGGCTGGCGCTGCGCATCGCCTACTGCGTGCTCGGGCTGGCGATCATGGTGCTGGGCATGGCGCTGTATGCCAGCAGCCGCTCGCCCCGGCGCAGCGCGGCCGCGCCCCTGTTGTTCAGTGTGGCCGGATTGGGCCTGCTCGGGGTGGCCATCGGCGACAGCTGGCTGCCGCAGCAGGCCCCGCTGCTGGCGCCGCTGGTCCATGGGGTATCGGCCAACACCGCGTTCCTGTGCGTGAGCGTGGCGATGCTGCTGCAGAGCTGGTACCTGCGCGCCGACCGCCAATGGTCCGGCTGGGCGGAGGCCGCGTGGTGGTGGGCGTGGCTGTGCTTCGTGCTGCTGTGGTTGCACGTGCTGTGGCGGGGGCCGCCGCGTGGGGCCGGGCAGAAGCTGGTGATCGCCGCGGTGGTGGCGTGGCTGGCGGTGGTCGCGGTGCAGCTGTGGCAGCAGTCACGGCGCGCACAGGGCGAGCGGGGCAGCGCCGGCTGAGTGGTCCGGCCAGTCTGTGTACATGCCCTTGGCGGGCGACCGGCGTATCGTGGCCGAACTCTTACAGGATGCGTGACGATGCGGCGAGCCAGTGTGGGCAGGGTGCTGGGCAAGGTACTGGGGCTGGTGATCGGGGGGCTGGCGGCATCGGCCAGCGCCGCGCCGGCGCAGCAGGTCAGCCATGGTCGCTTCCAGAACATTCCGGTGTACCTGCCGGCCGGCCACCCGCAGCGGGTGGTGGTGTGGTTCGACGGCGGCCGGGAGCAGGCCCTGACCCGCCAACGCATCGACGCGCTGCGTACGCAGGGCGCCTTGGTGGCCCAGGTCGATGTGGCCCATCTGCGCCAGGTGCTGGCGCGTGAGCACAGCGGCGATTGCGCGTTCGGGGCTGGCGACGTCGAGAATTTCTCGCGCTATTTCCAGGCCTTCCTGCATGTGCCCGGCTACCACCTGCCGCTGATCGGTGGCGATGGTGAGGGGGCCGAACTGGCCTACGCCGTGGCCGCGCAGGCCGATACCCAGGTGTTTGCCGGGCTGCTGACCACCACCTTCTGCCCCGACCATGCGCGCGAGCACAAGGTCTGCGGCGCGGGCAGCAGTCATGGCCGCCTGCTGCCGGCCGAGCTGAATTTCCCCTGGTTGAATGCCGAGGGCGACAACCACTGCACGGTGGGCAATGCCGCGGCGTTCGTACGCAAGGTGGCAATGGGCCGCCAGTTCCAACGCAGCGGCGATGGCGATACGTTGCCCGGGCTGCTGGCCGCCGCCCAGGTGATCGGGGCGCAGAAGGGCATCAGCCTGGCGCCGCCGCCGGACGACCTGAAAGGATTGCCGGTGGTGGAAGTGCCGGCGACCAAGCCCGGCGACAGCATTGCCATCTTCGTATCCGGCGATGGCGGCTGGGCGGGTCTGGACAAGGAAGTGGCCGATGCGCTGAGCGCGGCCGGGGTATCGGTGGTGGGCGTGGATTCGCTGCGCTACTTCTGGACGGCGCGCACACCGGAAGGTTTCGCCCGCGACCTGGAGCGGATCGCGCGGCACTACACGCAGCAGTGGCAGCGCAAGCGCGTAGTGCTGGTGGGGTTCTCGCAAGGGGCCGATGTGTTGCCGGCGGCGATCAACCAGCTGGCGCCAGCCACGCGCGATACGGTGGCGATGATCGGCCTGCTGTCGGTGGGCCGCAATGCGGACTACGAGTTCCACGTCAGCAACTGGCTGGGCGGCGGTGGCGGCGGCAAGCCGATCGCGCCGGAGATCGCGCGGTTGCCGCCCGGCAAAACGCTGTGCATCTACGGCGAAGACGATGACGATGCGCTGTGCCCGTCGTTGCCGGCCGGCAATGCGCAGATCGTCAAGCTGCCCGGCGACCATCATTTCAAGGGCGACTACGACCGCTTGGCGCAGACGTTGCTGCAGCATCTGCCGGCGAAGTAGCGCGGCCATGCCTTCGCGTCGGGAGCAGCCACGCATGGCGTGGCTCTACCTGGGTGGGGCGCAGCGTGGCGGTAGTGCCACACCATGTGTGGCTGCCTTTTGCGGTAACGCCGGCTCAATCGTGCCGGCGCGGATCCAGTGAGATCAATCGGGTGGCATCGAGCAGGGCGGCCGGCAGGTGCATGCCGCCGGGCGCGGCCAGGTAGCGCGCGCGCCAGACCGGGGCGAACTTGGACTTGAAGCGACGCAGGCCGCTGAAACCATAGAAGCGTTCACCGTGCCGGGCCACGACATTGGCGAAGCGGTTCCAGCGGCCGGCCAGGCGATGCTGGGCCATCCCGGACAACGGTGCCATGCCCAGTGAGAAACGGTGGAACCCGTTCGCACGGCCCCACAGGAACAGCTCGATGAACAGGAAATCCATGGTGCCCTTGGGCGCATCATCGATGTGCCGCATCAGGTCCACCGACAGCTCGTGGCCGGCCGGGGCCTGCCACAGGTTGGCGAAGGCGACGATGCGGCCTTCGGCTTCGACCAGCGCCACCGGGAAGCGCACCAGGTAGTCCGCATCGAAGCTGCCGAGCGAGAAACCCTTTTCATCGCCGGCCTTGTCGTCCAGCCACTGCTGTGAGATCTCGGCCAGCACCGGCAGCAATGCCGGCACTTCTTCCGGAGTGGCCACGCGGAAGCTCAATCCGCCACGTTTGCCGCGGTTCCAGGCCTGGCGCAGGTCGGCACGCTCGCGGCCTTCCAGACCGAAATCCTGCAGCGGCACCATCGCCTCTTCGCCGAGTTTGACCAGGGTCAGGCCGAGGTCGAGGTAGGTCTGCCAGTTGGCTTCGCCGACCTGGTAGAACACCGGGCGCAGCCCGAGCCGGTCGGCCTCTTCGCGGAAGCGCCAGATCAGCTCGCGTGCGGTGTCGGCCGGGCCGACCGGATCGCCCATGGCGATCAACGAACCGCCGTAGCGCTGCATCATCACGAAGCCGCGCTGCTGGCTGTCGCGCAGCACCGCCTTGTCGGCGGTCAGCACCAGGCAGGCCTGGGTGTCTTCGGCGGCGGCCAGGATCGGCGCCAGTGCATCCAGGGTCGGCGCATCGGCCGGCGGCAACGGGCTGCGGGTGCTGTGCAGCAATCGCGCCAGGCCGAAGATGGTCAGCGCGATGGCCACCACCAGCAGCGCGCGCAAGGCACGCGGCGCATTGCCTTGCAGTGCGAACTGCCACCACAGTTCGTTCTGGTACTCGACGTGGCTGTAGACGAAGAACAACAGCCAGATCACCGCGACCAGCACCAGGCCCAGGTTGCGGATCCACGGCCACGACCAGGCCTCATCAAGCAGCGCGCCTTGCCGGTAGAACTCACGGCGTGACGCCCACAGCGCCATCGCCACCACCAGTGCCGACAGCGCGATCAGCACCTGGCCGCCGCGCAGCCAGATCGGCAGCGGGGCGATCACGCAGATGCCCAGCGCCAGCATCCAGGCGGCATGGCTGCGCCGCTGCAGGCCCTGGCCGATCAACAGCAGCGCCACACCGGCCAGACTGCCGAGCAGGTGCGAGGTTTCCAGGATCGGCAGCGAGGCGTTCACCAGGTGCCGGCGCGGGGTGGGCAGGGTGCCGTCGATGACCAGAGCAGCGCCCACGCTGAACACCGCCAGCGCGATGATCTGCGGCAGCCACGGGCGCACGGCGGTCCAGCCGGCGCGGGTGGCACCGGCGCCGACTTTCAGCGGCCGGCGCAGCGCCGGGCCCAGCGCCAGCAGCGTGGCCAGCAGCAGCGGCAACACGTAGTAGGTCACCCGGTAGATCAATGCCGCGGCCAGCACGGCGGCCGGGGCCACCTGCGGCAGCAGCTTGAGCAGGCTCCACTCGAACACGCCCAGCCCGGCCGGCACGCTGGAGATCAGCCCGGCCAGTACCGCCACCAGGTACAGGCCGACGAAGCCGGGCAGGCCGGTCGGCGTATCCATCGGCAGCAGCACGTAGAACGCGGCGCTGGCCAGCACCAGTTCGACCACGCTCAGCGCGGTGACACCGAGCATGGTGCGGCGGTCGGGCAGCCACAACGCGTGGCCACGAATCTGGAAACTGCGGCCGTCACGGCCGACCAGCAACAGGGTGCCGAGGTAGCTGAGCAGGCCGGCGATGCCGAACCCGCGCACTGCCTGCGCCGATACCGGAAGGGCCAAGGCGGCGGCGCCGGGTTCGAGGACGAAGGCCAGGGCGAGCAGCAGCCAGGCGCCGAACACGAAGCCCAGCGTGCTCATCAACACCACCTGGCCGATCTCGCCGAGGCTGAGCCCGGCGCTGCCATAACCGCGCAGGCGCACCGCGCCGCCGGTCAACGCGGCAAAGCCCAGGGTCTGGCCGATGGTGTGGGCCAGGAACGCGGTGATGCCGACCCGGGCCGGATGCAGCTGCTTGCCACTGCGGCGCAGGCCAATGGCGTCGAAACCGATCAGGCAGGCATAGCTGGCCAGGCCGAGCAGCACGGTCAGGCCGATCTGCGCGGCGCTGAGATGGCGGAAGGCCTCGCGGATGGCGCGATAGCCGTGTTCGTCGAATTCGCTGGCCAGTCCGCGCAGGGCCAGGGCCAGGATCGCCAGGCTGAAGGTGACGGTGGCGGCACGGCGCCAGCCGGCGCGCGGCGGGGAGGGAGCGGCGGATGTTTCAGTCATCGGTACAGCGTGCTCCGGGGCAGGCGATGAAGGAGTCAAGGCGCACGGCGGTGCCCTGCGCGCGCATCGTGCGCTTCCGGCCTGCGCTTGCCAAGGGTGGTCGCTGTGCGCGGTATGGCTGGATTGCGCAGGCGCAAGGACAGGCTCACGCGGCATCGGTGACAATGGGCCATCACCCAGAGGAGCAATCGCCATGTTGGAACGTTTCGATGTCGGCCCGCGCATGTCCGAGATGACCGTGCACAACAAGGTCGCCTACCTGTCCGGGCAGATTCCCGAAGACACCAGCCAGGACATCACCGGGCAGACCCGGCAGGTGCTGGCGGAGATCGACAAGCTGCTGGCACTGGTGGCCAGCGACAAGCAGCACATCCTGCGTGCGGAAGTGTTCCTGGCGGATATCCAGGACTTCGCCGGCATGAACGCTGCGTGGGACGAGTGGGTAGTCGCGGGAATGACGCCGGCGCGCGCGACGGTGGAAGCCAAGCTGGCCGACCCGAGCTGGAAGGTCGAGATCGTGGTGACGGCCGCGTTGCCGTAAGCGATATCGAGTGCAGCCGAGCATGGCTCGGCTGTACCACCCGCACGCCGCGGTTCCAGGTAGCGCCGAGCCATGCTCGGCGGCACGGTTTCAGGGGGGCGCGACCATCACGATGCAATCCACCGGGCACGGCGGAATGCACAGCTCGCAGCCGGTGCACAGGTCGGCGATGACGGTGTGCATGTACTTGGCACCGCCCACGATGGCATCGACCGGGCAGGCCTGGATGCACTTGGTGCAGCCGATGCAGTCGGCTTCGACGATCAACGCCACCTGTAGGGCTTTGTGTTCACCGCGGCTGCGGTCGAACGGCAGCGCCGGCACGCCGAGCACGTGCGCCAACGCGCGTGCACCGGCATCGCCGCCGGGCGGGCAATGGTCCACGCCGGCATCGCCGCGTGCCATCGCTTCGGCATACGGGCGGCAGCCGTCGTAGCCGCATTGGCCACATTGGGTCTGCGGCAACAGGCGGTCGAGGCGTTCAGTGAGGCTGGTGTCGAGGGTAGGCATGCGTGGCGTCGGCTGCGCGGGGGACATCATTTCATCGGTTTGCCGCGATACCACCGCTCGTGGGCAAGGGCGAGCATCGGGCGGTCTTCACGGCTGTCACCGTACGCGTGGATACGCAGGTAGCGCGACAGGTCGTACTGGTGGCGGATCCGTTCCACCTTGCGCGGGCCGCAGTCGCCGTCGGCGTAACGCCCGGTCAGGCGGCCGTCGCGGCTTTCCAGCCGGTTGCAGATCAACCCCAGCCCCAAGGCGTCGCACCACGGGCGCAGATACAGGTCCAGCGAGCCGGACACGATCACCACGGTGTGCTGTTGCTGCAGGTGCCAGCGGATCTGTTCAAGCATCTGCGGGCGCACCACCTCGGGCAGCACGTCGCGGGCATAACCGGCGGCCTGGGTGGCGATGTCCTCGCTGTGGCGGTTGCTGAAGGTCAGGCGGGTCACCCGGGCGCGAATGCGCGCGGCCGAGATCAGTTTCAAGCGGTAAGCCAGCACCCACGGCCCGATCTTCCACCACGCCTGCGCCAGTTGTTCGGGCGTGGCGACGCGGCGCAGGAAGCGGCCGTAGGTATCGCAGGTGGTGACCGTGTGGTCGAAATCGAACAGTGCCAGTTCCAACCGGGACCTCCGTGCGTACTGAGGGGCAGGGCGACCGCGTGGCCGCCCCGCCCGCTGCGATCAGCGGACCGGCATGCCCGGCAGGGCGCTGCTGTCGGCATCGAGCAGGGCCAGCGCGCCGCCGTCGAAACCGGCCGACAGGATCATGCCTTCGCTCAGGCCGAAGCGCATCTTGCGCGGGGCCAGGTTGGCGATGAACACCACGCTGCGGCCGACCAGCTTCTCCGGCTCGCCGTAGCTGGCGCGGATGCCGGAGAAGATCTGGCGCGTGCCCAGGTCGCCGGCGTCCAGCTCGAAGCGCAGCAGCTTGTCCGAACCTTCGACGAATTCGCAGGCCAGCACCTTGCCGATGCGCAGGTCGAGCTTGGCGAAGTCGTCGATGCCGATGTAGGCCGGGGCGGCGTCGCCTTCGGCGGTGGCCGCAACCGCAGCCGGTGCCGCGGCGGGCTTGACCGGCTTGGCCGGGGCGAGGGGGGCCGGGGTAGCGGCCTGCAGGGTGTCCTTGGATGCGTCGGTCATGGCGTCAATCATTTTCGGGTCGATACGGGTGAACAGCGGGACGTACACGGCGATGGTGTGCGCGGTCAGCGGGCGGGCGATGTCGGTCCAGTCCTGCACCGGCGAGGCCAGGAAGGCTTCGGCCTGGGCGGCGGTGGTCGGCAGCACCGGCTTGAGCGCGGTGACCAGCACGCGGAACAGGTTCAGGCCCTGGCTGCAGACGGACTGCAGCTGGGCGTCGGCGCCTTCCTGCTTGGCGATCACCCACGGCTTGTGTTCGTCGATGTAGCGGTTGGCTTCATCGGCCAGGGCCATGGTCTGGCGCAGCGCGGCGGCCGGATCATTGCGTTCGTAGGCTTCGCGGATCGGAGCGAGCGCGGCGACGAAGCGGTCGTACTGCGCGGCGTCGGGCAGCGCGTCGGCCAGGCGGCCGTCGAAGCGCTTGCTGATGAAACCGGCGCAACGGCTGGCGAGGTTGACGAACTTGCCCACCAGGTCGGCGTTGACGCGCGCGATGAAGTCGCCCAGGTTGAGGTCGAGATCGTCCACGCCACCGCCGGACTTGGCGGCGAAGTAGTAGCGCAGCGCTTCCGGTTCCAGGCCAACATCAAGGTAGGTGCGGGCCATGACGAAGGTGCCGCGCGACTTGGACATCTTGGCGCCATCCACGGTGAGGTAGCCGTTGACGTGCAGGCGGGTCGGGGCGCGGTGGCCGGTGCCATGCAGCACGGCCGGCCAGAACAGGCCGTGGAAGTTGACGATGTCCTTGCCGATGAAATGATGCAGTTCGGTGCTGGTGCCAGCGCGCAGGTGGGCGTCGAAGTCTTCGCCGTTGCTGGCGCACAGGGTCTGGAAGCTGGACAGGTAGCCGATCGGGGCATCGAGCCAGACGTAGAAGTACTTGCCGGGGTGGCCGGGAATCTGGAAGCCGAAGTAGGGCGCGTCGCGGGAGATGTCCCAGGCGCGCAGGCCGCCTTCGGCGTTGAGCCATTCACCCAGCTTGGCCTTGACGCCCGGCAGGGCGACGTCACCGGCCAGCCATTCGCGCAGGAAGCCTTCGAAGCGGCCGACTTCAAAGAAGAAGTGGTCGGAGTCGCGGATTTCCGGGGTGGCACCGGAGATCACCGACTTGGGTTCCTTGAGGTCGGTGGGGTTGTAGGTGGCGCCACACACTTCGCAGTTGTCGCCGTACTGGTCGGCGCTGCCACAGTTGGGGCAGATGCCCTTGATGTAGCGGTCGGGCAGGAACATGCCCTTGGCCGGATCATAGAACTGGGCAACGGAGCGGCGCGCGATGTGGCCTTCGGCCTCAAGCTTGAGGTAGAAGGCTTCGGTCAGGGCCTTGTTGGCGGCCGAGTTGGTGGAATCGTAGTGGTCGAAGTCGACGCCGAAGGCGGCGAAGTCGCGCTCGTGGCTGGCCTGGATGTTGGCGATGAAGGCCTCCGGGCTGACGCCGGCCTTTTCGGCGGCGAGCATGATCGGGGTGCCATGGGTGTCATCGGCGCAGACGAACCAGGTCTTGCCGCCGCTCATTCGCCGCGCGCGCACCCAGATGTCAGCCTGGATGTAGCCGACCAGGTGGCCCAGGTGGAGCGGGCCGTTGGCGTAGGGCAGGGCGGTGGTGACGAGAGCGGTGCGGGTCATGGGGAGCGTTGTTGCCAGGGGAACGGGGGATTATCGCATGGCGGCGGTGGGGGGCTTGCTTGCGGCCGTGAAAGCCTGAGCGGCAGCTACAACCACAGCCACAGCCGCAGCCGCAGCCACGTCAACTTCAACTGCCCACGCTTCCGGGCTATCGGTGGGAGGGCTGGGGTGAGTGGGTGTACGGGGCACGCTGCAAGTACGTCCATGTAAGCTCCGGCGGCGCATCCATGCGCCTCAGGGCCCCGTACACCCACTCACCCCAGCCCTCTTGAAATTGGCCGGTGCGTTTGGGAGGGCAAAGGCCCAACGGCAAAGCCGAAGCACGGGCAAAGCCAGAGCCAGAGCCAGAGCCAGAGCCAAGTTCAAGGGGCCTATGGCCTCGCGGGTGAAGTTGAAAAGCCAGAGCCAAAGCCAAAGCCAAAGCGATGCTGGACTGCTGGTGCATGGTCGAGGCAACGGCTTTGGACTGCCAACCGTCGAGGCAACTCTGTGGGGGCGAGTGGGGTGATGCCCCTGCCGGGACTGTTCACAACATGGATGTTGTGAACAAGCCCCCATGGGTGAAGGCGCACGGCTTGCGAGGCACTGCCTCGCGTGCGACTGAACGCACAGCCGCCAGCGGCTGGGCCGGACCGCGGAGCGGGGTTCACGGCGTGTCTCGGCAGGGGCATCACCCCGCTCGCCCAAACCGATAGCAATGACAAGCCGTCCATCAGCCACCGACCAACCATTCGAAGGTTGCTTTAATGGCGACTGGCACAAGAAAAGCAAAAAGGCCGAAGCAACTCACGCCGCTTCGGCCTTTTCCAATCTACACAAGGCGGGCAATAGCCCAGCCCAGCCTGAAGCAGAAGCGGGTTACTCGCGTACCCAGGTCTGGGCGCGGCAGATGAAGGCGATGCAGCCGGAGACGTCGAGCTTGGCGCCGCCGGTCTGCAGCTTGGCCTTGGACTTGTAGGTCTTGCCGTTGGCCGGATCCAGGATCGTGCCGCCCGACCAGGCGTTGGCACCGTCGGCCTTCAGGTTCCACAGGATCGTCATGCCCTTGACCGGCTTGTTCTTGTTGGCGCCCTCGCAGCCGTCGCAGACCGGATTGGGGCCCTTGTCCGAATGCAGAATGTCCACCACCTTGCCGGTCAGCGTGCCATTGGCCGCCTGGGTGATCTCCACGATCGATTTCACCTTGCCGGTCTTGTCATCGATCGTCTTCCAACGGCCCACAGCGCCGTCGGCGGCGGTGGCCGACATCGCGGCCATCATCAGCGGCAGTGCCAGCAACAGCGTCTTGAAGGTCTTGCGCATGTTCCCCTCCCAGGGATGTCCGAGATTGCCGGCGCGGGGCCGGTACAGCCCGACTGTATACCCATTCGGCAGGGTATGGGCAATGGGGGCGACGCCCGCGCTACGGAATCTCGTACAGCTCCAGCGGCAGCCCGTCCGGGTCGGCGAAGAACGTGAAACGCCGGCCCGTGTATTCATCGGTCCGGATCGGCTCGCAGGCCACCCCCGCCGCCTCCAGCCGCCCGATCATCGGCTCCAGCGACGCCACCCGGAACGCCAGGTGGCGCAGACCCTGCGCTTCCGGGCGGCTCGGCCGGGGCGGCGCGCCCGGGAATGAAAACAGCTCCAGCTGGCTGCCATCGGGCAGTGCCAGATCGAGTTTCCAGGAGTCGCGCGCGACCCGGTAATTTTCGGCCAGCACGCGCAGACCGAGCAGCTCGGTGTAGAACACCTTCGAGCGCGCGTAGTCGGAGGCGATCAGGGCGACGTGGTGCACGCCCAGCAGCAGGTTGTTCGTCATTGCAGTGTGTCCAGCCAGCGCTGCGCGATCTGCAGCGCCAGCGGATAGGGTTCGGGGGCGTTGCGGTTGCTCAGCACGATCACCGTCAGACGGTGCCGCGGATAGCGCAGGATTACATTGCGGAAGCCGATGCTCTCGCCACTGTGCCATTGCGCCTCACCGTTGAGACGCCAGCCGAAACCGTAGAACGGCACGTCCGCCTCGTCGGTGCGGGTGGCCGGTGCGAAGGCCTGCTGCAGCGAGGTCGACTTCAACAGACGCGGGTCGTACAGCGCCGCATCCCATTTGGCCAGATCGTCCAGCGAAGAATAGATGCCGCCATCGCCCAGCACCGCGCTGGTGGGGCTCTGGTCGGTGCGCTGCCAGCGCCCGTCGATCTCGCTGTAGCCGTAGGCGCGATGGGCGACGTCATCGACACCGTCCTGGTGCGCCACCGTGTCGTGCATGCCCAGCGGCGTGAAGATGCGGGCGTGCAGGAACGTGGCGAAATCGCGGCCCGAAGCCTTGCCCACCACCAGCGCCAGCAGCGCATAGCCGCTGTTGCTGTAACGGTACGCGCTGCCCGGCTTGAAATAGGTGCGGTCCTGGCCCTCCAGCAACGCCAGCACATCGCGGTCGTGCACCTGCGCGGTGGCGGTGGCTGGCATCAGGTCTTCGTAGTCGAGCAGGCCACTGGTGTGGCTGAGCAGCTGGCGCAGGGTGATCGCATCGGCTGCCGCCGGCAACGAGGGCAGCCAGTGCTTGAGCCGGTCATCCAGCGACAGCGCGCCATCCTCGGCCAGCAGCAGGATCGCTGCGGCGGTGAACTGCTTGCTGACCGAGGCCAGCCGGAAATTGCTCTGCGCGGTGACCGGCGTGCGGTCTTCCAGTACCGCCAGCCCGTAGCCGCGACGGAACACCGGCTGGCCGTCGTGCAGCACCAGTACCGCCGCACCGGGCACCTGCCCGTCGTAGCGGGCCATCAGCGCGTCGATGCCCGGATCAGGCGGTGACAGCGCCGGCGCGGCCTGCGCGCTGCCAACGGCGAGCAGGCAAGCCGACAGCAGGTGGCGCAGGTAGGGCCGACGATGGAGGGACATGGCCGGCTCCTGTGCCGATCAGGGGGTGCTGGCGGGCGCGGTGGCCGGCGTGGCCGTCGCGCTGGCGCCGTTCTCGCTGGCGATCCAGCGGGTGATTTTGGCGTCGAGGATGTCCAGCGGCATCGAGCCGTCGCGCAGCACTTCCTCGTGGAAGCGACGCACATCGAAGCGTCCCCCCAGCGCGGCTTTGGCCTTTTCGCGCAGCGCGATCATCTTCAGCTCGCCCAGGCCGTTGGGCAGGGTCTGGCCCGGCAGCGCCATGAAGCGCTCGACTTCGGCGGTGGCGTCCTCGGTTGGCAGGTCGGCGGTCTTGACCAGGTAATCCACCGCCTGGCGCTTGCTCCAGCCCTGCGCGTGCACGCCGGTGTCGGCCACCATGCGCGCGGCGCGGGTCAGTGCGGCCTGCAGGTAGCCGATGCGTTCGTAAGGATCCTGGTAGACGCCCAGTTCTTCACCCAGCGATTCGGCGTACAGGCCCCAGCCTTCGATGAAGGCGATGTCGCCGCCAAGCCGGCGGAAGCGCGGCAATTTGTCCAGTTCCTGCTGCAGGCCCAGCTGCACGTGGTGGCCGGGAATGCCTTCGTGCAGGAACTGCATCGGCGCCGCCCAGCGACGGCGGCTGGGCAGGCTGCTGGTGTTCACGTACAGGATGCCCGGGCGCATGCCCTCCGGCAGCGGCGGCTGGTAGCTCACCGCAGCGGCCGTGGCGGCGCGTTCGGGTTCCACTGCGCGCACTTCCATCGGTGCCTTGGGCAAGGTGCCGAGCAGCGTCGGCAGGCGGCTGCCGATCTGGCTCTGCAGCTGCTTGTAGCGGCCCAGCAGTGCATCGGCATTGGCGTACTGGAAGCTGCGGTCGGTGCGCATGTTGCGCAGCACCTTCTGCTGCGAGCCGCGGATCCGGTTGTCCTTGAGGATCGTGGCGATCTGCGCCTGCAACGTACTCACCCGCTGCTCGCCGAGCGCATGGATCTGCGCGGGCGTCAGCGTCGAGGCGGTGCTCTGCACGATGTTCTGGGTGTACCAGGCCTGGCCGTTGGGCAGTGCGCCCAGGCCGTCGGTGCTGCGCGTGGCGGGCAGGTATTCGGTGGCGATGAAGCCGCGCAGGGCGCGGTAGGCCGGCATGATGCGGTACTCGATCATGCGCTTGTACTCGGCGCTGATGCGCGCCTTGTCGGCGGCCGGGAAGTCCTCGGGCAGGTTGCGCACCGGTGCCCAGAAAATGCTCTCCTCGGCGCTCGGCTTGATCACCGCATCCAGCTGCGGCAGCACCTTTTCCATCAGGTCGCGCGGCTGCACCACACCGGCCGCCATGCCCTGGCGCATGTTGGCGATGGCCTGGTCGAACAGCGGGGCGATGCCCAGCGAGCGACGCGACCAGCCGTCGTAATCCTGCACGGTATTGAACGGCTGCGCGCCGGAGCCGGAGCCGAGGATCGCCATGATGCTGCCCAGGTTGTAGTACTGGCTCACCGGCAGCATCCAGCCGGGGTGCTGCTCGGCGGCCAGCGACATGCGCGCATCGCGCACGAAGATCTCGTAGCTGAGCAGGTCCTGCCCGGTCAGCCCGTCAGCGCCGATCTTCTCGACCTTGCCCAGCCATTCCACGGTGAAATCGTGTGATTGCTGGCGGTAGGCCGCCGAGAGGATGTTGGGCAGCTGGTCGTTGTGGCGGCTGTCACCCTGGAAGGTGGCCTGCAGCGGGTTGAGCCGCATCGAGGCATCCCAGTATTCATCGTAGATGCGGTTGAGCTGGGCGGCCTTGGTCTGCTGGCGGACCAACGGCTGCCGGGCGGGCGCGGCGGCCGGACGTGCGCGCGGCTTGGCCTTGGGCTTGGCGGCCGGGCGGGTCTGCGCGGCGGCGGGCCGGTTGGCCTTCTTCTTGGCGGCTTCGGCCGGGGCGGCAGTGCTGAATACCAGCAGGGCGGCGATGGCGAGCGCCAGGGCGCGGGCGGGGTGGGGCATCGGCTGTTTCCGTAAAACACACAGTCCCGGGAGCTTGCCCGATCCGGACGCCCACGGCCAGCACCGGGCCGCCGTCAGCGCGGTGCGGTATCGCCGTCAGTCAGCTGCGGCGTCGGCGCGCAGCTGTGCCGCGCGTTCAGCGCCCAGGTAGCCGGTGATGGCGCGCCGCATCAGGTACAGCAAGGGAATCAGGGCGATGGCGAAGCCCATCTTGTAGACGTAATTGACGCTGCTGACCGCCAGGAACAGCGAGGTCGGCCATTGCTGCGGGCCGAGCACGAAGGCGATCCAGATCACCACGAAGCTGTCCACCAGCTGCGACACGGCGGTGGAGCCGGTCGCGCGCAGCCAGACATGGCGCTCGCCGGTGGCACGGCGGATGCGGTGGAAGATCGATACGTCGATCAGCTGCCCGACCAGGAAGGCCACCAGCGAGCCGGCGATGGTCCACATGCCCTGGCCGAACACCGCCGCGAACGCGGCCTGGTAGTCGGGCACGCCATGGGCGCTCATCGAGGTGACCCACCAGTCGGCCGGCACCAGCGAGATCGCCGCGAACGCGAACAGGAAGCCGTAGCTGATCAGCACCACCGCCAGCCACGAGATGAACTTGACCCCGCGGCGGCCGAAGAACTCGTTGATGGTGTCGGTCATGATGAACACCACCGGCCACAGCAGCGTACCGGCGGTGAAGCTGAGCGAGCCGGTCTGGCCGAACAGGTTCCAGTTGAACGGCGCCACGCCCAGGGTGTCTTCCAACGCGAAGATCTTGACCCCGATCAGTTCGGCCAGCACCGCGTTGGCGCAGAAGAACGCGGCCAATGCGATGAACAGCAGCACCGCGCGGTCCTGCAGCGGGCGCTGGCTCACCTCAGCGTTCGCCGGCGCGGGTGAACGGCATGGTTTCCGGCGCGACCGCGCCCCCGGAGATGATGAAGCTCATCGCCTGGTCCACGGTCCAGTCGGTGGGCGTGAGCAGCTCCACCGGCACGATCTCCAGGTAACCGGAGGTCGGGTTCGGCGTGGTGGGTACGTACACCGCCGCCAGTTCGCGGCCGGTGCCTTCCTCGCGGATCACCCGTGTCACCAGACCCACCGATTTCATCTCGCGGTGCGGGAAGTCGATCAGCACCACGCGCTGGGTGCTGCCCGGCTCGGTCTGCAGCATGTCCAGCAGCTTCTTGGCGCTTTCATAGATGGTGCTGGCCAGCGGAATGCGTTTGATCACCGCGCCGAACCAGCGCAGCAGGCGCTGCCCGATCACGCGGCGGCTGAGGATGCCCACGCTGAGGATCACCAGCAAGGTGGCGCCCAGGCCGATCACGTTCTGCATCCACTCCACCTTGACCCAGCCCAGGTAGTGCGGGAACGAGGCGGCGATCTGTTCCGACAGTGGCACCACCAGTGGGCTGGAGATGCCGGACAACAGCACGAAGACGAATTTGACCACCACCCAGGTCAGCCAGATCGGCAGCAGGGTCAGCAGGCCGGTCAGGAACAGGCGCTGCAGGGAGGGGCGCGGAACGAGTTGGGGGGCTTCGGGCGACATCGGCGCATTGTAGCGGGGCGGCTGGCCGGTTTACGCTGCCGCCGGCCGCGGGAAGCGGGGCACTGGAGGAATGCTGTGTTGAAGGGATTGAAATGGACGGCGTTCAGCCTGCTGGGACTGGTGCTGCTGGCGCTTGCGGTGTTGCTGGTGTCATGGGCGATACCGCCGACGGCCGACGAGCATGCTGCCCTGGCGGCGATGAGGGCGACACCGCCGGCGCTCGCTGCCGAGCAGAACGCATTTCCTGCCGTGTGGTTGCTGGCCTATGACGGCATCGATGCGCAGCAGCAGCGTGTGCTCACCGCGCAGGACGTCGAGCGCTACACGCAGACCGTGGCCGCAGGGCGTGGGCAGGTCTATGCCGGCAGCATCGCAAAAGGCCGGTTCCCTGAGGTGATGCCGGCCAAGGACTGGTGCGGGCGCAACGCCGGCAGCTGCCTGAAGCAGGTGCGCGCCCACCCCGAGCAGGTGGCGGCCGCGCATGCGGGGCATGCGGGCCTGCATCAGCGCCTGGCCGAGCTGTCCCACTTCGACGCCTACCGCGATCCCTTCCCGGTGGATCTAGCGATCCCGATTCCCGCACTGGCGCCGTTGTTCGACCGTGTCTCACTGCATGCGCTGGCACATGTGCGCGGTGACAGCACCACCGCGTTGCAGGGCATCTGCGAAGACGTGCGCAGCGCGCGCCTGTTGATGGGGCGCAGCGATTCGCTGTTGCTTGCGATGGTCGGTGGCGCGCTGGCCGAACGCAGCGCTGCGTTGTTCAGCGAGATCCTGGCCGAGCTGCCCGCCGGCACAACGCTGCCAGCTGACTGCAGTGCGGCCTTCGTGCCGCCGCGTGTGGACGAAATGGACCTGTGCCACGCGATGCGGGGCGAATTCGGCTACCTGCGCGCGGCCGTCGAAACGACGCCGGTTGCGCCTTGGCAGGAGTGGCTGTACGACAAGGAGAAGACCCTTGCACGGGGTGCGTCCCTGTATGCGCGCAACTGCACTGCGCAGGTGCGGGCACAGATCCGCGATGATCGGCCGGTCGTGCTGGCCGCCGGGCCGTCGAACGTGTCGCTGCGCTGTGTGGCAAACGCGGTGGGCTGCATCCTGCTGGATGTCGCGGAGCCCACCTATGCGGCCTATCCGTTGCGGCTGCAGGATGCCGGTGCACAGCTGCGGTTGGCGGCAACGATGCTGTGGTTGCATGGACAGCCCTCGGCCGGCGCCGATCTGATGCAGACGCTGCAGCGTTTGCCGGCCGGGTTGGGCAGCGACGGTCGGCCATGGCAACGCAGTGCCGATGGTCGCCAGCTCCAGGTACGGCGCCATGCCCCGCCTGGCGAGGATGTGCCGGCATTGATCGCTGCGCCCTTGCCGGCGGCCTGGCAGCCGCACTGAGCGTAGGGGCGACTCAGGGCAACGGTTCGAACGCCGCGCCGTCGCCCACCGTATCCAGCGTCCAGCGCTGCGCGGACGGCAACCGTTCCCAGCGCACCGTATCCTGGTCGGATTCGATGCTGCCGCTGCTGCGTCGCATCCGGCCGGTCGAGTAGTTGATGCTCAGCGCCTCGGTCTGCCCGGAGTTGCGCATCATCGAGGCGTTGTCATAGCCGATCAGCGCGAACGCGCCCTGCTGCCAGCGGAACGTGTAAGTGGTCGAGCCGGTCGACCAGCTGCCGGCGTTGGAGAAGAAGTACAGGCGCACCTGCAGCGTGCCGCGTTGCACCGACACGCCGCCTTCCTCGAGCACATCGGCCAGGTTGGCGTATTCGTGGCGCGGGATCAGCGTGTGGTTCTGCACGGCCAGCGCGTAACCGCCGGACGGGCGGGCGAAGGCCACGGCGAGGATGCGTGGATTGCTGTCCAGCGGGCTGGGGCCGAAGCCGTCGTGGTCGATGATGTTGCCTGGATCGTGCTGGCGCAGCACCAGCACCAGGTCATCGCGCTGGTCGGCGTTGAGGTCGCCGTCCAGGCGCGATTCGATCGCCCAGCCGGTCGGGACGAACGCTTCGGCATGCGCGGCGCTGGCCGGCAGCAGCGGATAGCGCACCTCGGGAATCTGTTGTGCCAGCGCCGGTGCGGCGCACAGCAACAGGGAAACCAACGCGGCAATGCGCATGCAGCGCTCCGTGATCGACAAGGCGGCACAGCTTAGCAATGCCGCCGCTGCCGGTGTTGTCGCTCAGCCGGCGCTGCGCTGGCGTGCCTCGGGCTTCAAGCGGATGTAGACCTGCTTGCGCACCCGTGCGACCACGTCGCCCTGTGCGTCGAGGATGTCGTTGCTGAACCAGTGCAGATACTTTTCACCGCTGGCGGTGGCCGCACGCAGCTGCTCCAGCAGTGCATCGTCCAGGCGGAACTCGGCGGCCACGGTGCCACGACCGGGCTTGATGAATTCGATCGCGCCGGCGCGGTCCCAGACGTAGTAGTCGCGGCCCAGGTTGTGCATCACCGTGAGCATCCAGAACGGGTCGGTCATGGCGAACAGACTGCCGCCGAAGTGGGTGCCCACGTAGTTGCGGTTCCACGGGCGCATGCGCAGCTCCACCTGCACATGCCGATAGTCCGGGCTGACCGTGGTGACATGGATGCCGGTGAACAGGAACGGCGGCCACAGGTTTATGCCGTGGCGGAAAACGCTGGCCTTCATCGGGATCACGCGGGGCAGGGGAGGTGGCTGGAGTCTAACATTCGCTTGCGTATGGTGGGCGTTGGCTGGGCTGGACCGGGATTACACGTCCTCGGCCACGTAGCCATCGCGGCCGGCGGCCTTGGCGCGGTAAAGGGCGGCATCGGCGCCTTCGAAAAAGTGCCGCGGCTCGGTGCCGCTGGCCGGCACGCGGGTATATACGCCGATGGTCAGCGTGATCCGGGTGGTGGCACCGTGGCCAGCCGGCACTTCCATCGTGCGGATGCGGGCGAGCAGGTCTTCCACCACCAGCACCGCGCCGTCAGCCGCGGTGTCGGGCAGGATCAGCGCGAACTCGTCGCCGCCGAAGCGCGCGGCCATGTCGCGCGGGCGACGTGCATGCGCGCCGATTTCGCTGGCGATCTGGCGCAGCACGTTGTCCCCGGCATGATGACCGTAGACGTCGTTGTGATCCTTGAAGTGATCCACGTCGATCAACACCAGGCTCAGTGGCCGACCATTGCGGCGGCCGGCATCGTGTTCCTGCTGCAGGGTCTGCTCGAAGCGCAGGCGGTTGCCCAGCCCGGTCAGCGCATCACTGTTGGCCTGGCGGCGCCAGGCGCTGATCCGCCACAGCACCCAGGCGCAGATCACCACCAGCATGCCGACCAGCCCGGCGGCCGGGGCGAACCAGAGGTTGCCCGCGCGTAGCAGTACGAAACTGAGCAGCAGGGTGACCGGCAGCGCCAGCAGCGCACTGGCCGAGGCGCGCGGCAGGGTCAGGCCCAGGCAGCACAGCGCCACCAGCAGCCCGCTCAAGGCGTCCTGCCACTGCGTGGGCAACAGGCTGATCACCTTGCCATCGAGCAGCATCGAGGCGACGTTGGCCTGGTACTCGCTGCCACTCATCCAGCGCTCGCGCGTGGTCGGGGTCAGCAGGCGCGGGGCGATGCCGCTGGCGGTCATGCCCACCAGCACCAGCCGGTCGCGCAGCAGCGCCGGGTCGACCTCGCCGTTGAGTACGTCCACGTAGGACACCTGCGGGAAGCGTTCCGGCGGTCCGGCGTAGCGCACCCGCACATAGTGATTGCGCCGCCACTGGTACGGCGAAGACTGCTCGGGGCGCTGGTCGCGCAGGCCGGGCAGCGGGCCGCGCAGGTCGGCCAGGGCCAGGCCGAGCGCGGGCCAGTGCGGTGAGCCGATGCCCGCGGTGAGATAGAGCCCGCGCGCGACACCGTCGGCATCCACCTCGATGTCGCTGTGCCCCAGCGTGGCCGCGTTGGCGGCGATCAGCGGGATCGGCAGCAGTTCTTCGGCCATGCGCGGGCCACTGGCCGGCGCGGCCAGCACCGGCAACACCACGTGGCCGTTGCGCCGGATGGCCGCGGCCAGTTCGGCATCGCGGGCGCTGTCCTGGCGGTCCGGTTCGGACAGCATCAGGTCCAGCACCACGCGCTGGGTACCGGCGGCGGTGAGGCGGTCGAGCAGGCGCGCGTGGGTGGAGCGCGGCCACGGCCATTGGCCGATCTGCTGTAGGCTGTTGTCGTCGATCGCGATGATCAGCAGGCGCGGGTCGGGGCGGTAGTCCCAGCTGCCGACATAGGTGTCATAGACCGCCTCGTCCTGCTTCCAGAACCACTGCCAGTGGCTGGCCGCAGCGGCGAGGACGCCGACCAGGATCGACAGCACGATCCGGTGCGGCCAGGGCAGCGCCAGCGGTCTCACAGCAGCAGCCACAGCAGCAGCGCACCGCCGCCGACACCGTAGCAGGTGCGGCATGGCAGCTTGACCTGCTGCGCTGGCGAGAACGGGCCGGCGTAGCCGTCTTCCTCGATGTACTGCACGCGCACGTGCAGGGTGCCGTGCCAAGGGCGCTTGAGCGACACCTCGGGCTGCTCGACTTCACGATCCAGCAGCGGCTGGGCGAAATCGCCCTTGCGGTCCAGCTGCACGCGATAGCGCTGGCCCGGTTCGCCCGCCTGCCAGCGCAGTGTGAGCTGGCCCTTGGCCGCCTGCGGCGGCTGCAACGCCGGATCGACCGGCGCATCGCTGATGGTCAGCGCCAGCGGTTGTCCGAAGCGGCCCCGGTGGCCCTGGCCATCGCGCGAGGCCACCCGCCAGAAATACGCGCCTGCGGGCAGGTCCTGGGCCGGGCGCAGGTGGGTGCCGCGGCCTTCCTGCTCCAGCACCGGCTGCAGGAACTGTGGATCGTGCGCAATCTGCAGCACGGTCGCCTCGGCACCGCTGACCTGGCTCCATTCGAAGCGCGGGCGGGCGCTGTTGACCGTCTGCTGGTTGACCGGGCGCAACGTCAGCGGCGGGCTCGGCTGGTCGCGCACCAGGAAGTCGCGCTCGACATCCAGGCCTTCCACGCCGTCGGCACTGATCGCACGCACCAGCAGGCGCAAGGTGCCGGGCGGCAGGTCGGGCACGGTCAGCGCGGTGGCGTCGGTGTCATCGGAGAACAACAGGATGTCGGGCTGGTCGGCACGCACCACATCCACCCGGTAGCGCGCGGCGCCGTCCACGGCCGACCAGGCCAGCTGGGCGGGCAGGGGATCCAGTCGCAGCTGGGTGCGGTCCAGCAGCGGCGCCGGCAGCAGGGCTTCCATTTCGCCCGGGCGGGCGTCCAGCGAAGCGCTGCGGCTGGCATGGCCACGGGTGACCAGCCGCTGGCCGCGCGGATTGCCGACCTGCACCTTGCCTTCGATCACTTCGGTGGCCGCGCTGCGGCCATCGCCGCCCGCGCTGACCCGGAACACCGTGCCGCGCACGCTGCTGGTCGCCGTGGGCGCATCGATGATGTAGCGCGACGCCGGGCCGCGCGCCGGCGTGACCCGGTTGCTGCTGCGGCCCTGTTCCAGGCGCAGGCGGGTATCCACCATGCCGGTGTGGCCGTACCGGCTCAACTGGTCCAGGCGCAGCCGTGAGTTCTCGCGCAGCTGCAGGCGCGAATCGTCGGCGAAGGCGATGGTGACGCTGGCATCGGCCCCGGTCAGCAGGTGCTGGCCGATCTTCAGCAGTTCGCCTTCGACCACATCGTGCAGCGTGCCGTGGCCCTCGTCGCCGACCTGGACCAGGCCGCGCACCGCCAGCACCCGCGCCGGTGCCGGTTGCACCAGCAGCCAGGCGATCGGGAACTTCAGCTGGCTGCCGGGCGGCAGCCGATAGGGGTCACTGACCCGGTTGTGCGCCTGCAGTTGTTCCCAGGGCACATTCGGCTTGAGGTAGCGCGCACCCAGATCCCACAGGGTGTCGCCGGGCCGGACCCGATAGGTCCAGTCCTGCGCGGAAAGGGAAAACACAGGCAGCAGCAGCGCCACCAGCATCAGCAGGCGGGCGCGCAGCGAACAGCGGTGCGGCTTAGGGGTCGAACTCACGGTCATCAATGCCCTGCTGAACGGGGCTCCGCCGTGCAGGCCCCGATGGCCCGGACCACATCCCCCCGAATGGATCGCGGCGTCCAATGCGCCACGCCGGCATTATTGCCCGGGAGTCGTGCAGAGATTCTGAACGTGACGCACGTCACGCCAAGCGACGGGGTGCCCCCGCAGGGTGCACCGCCGTCGTATTCCACCCCATCGGTGGGGCGCGGCTCAGAACAGCAGCGAGGCCATCCGGCGGCGGTAGCGGCTGACCAGGTCGTCGTCGCCGATCACCTTGAACGCATCGATCAGCAGCTTGCGCGGCAACCCTTCGTTGTAGGTGCGGTCGCGCCGCAGCATCTCCAGGAACTGCTCCAGCGCGGCCTCGTCCTGCCCGGACAACAGCAGCTGCACGCCACGCAGGTAGCGCGCCTGCAGGTCGCTGCCATCGGCGGCGATGCGGGCGTCGAGCAGTTCCGGCGCCGGTGCGTCCAGCAGGGCATTGGCGAAGTCCAGCCGCGCGCGGGTCCGGATCGCACGGTCATCGGTGGCCAGGTTGGCCGGCAATGCATCGATCAAGGCACCGGCTTCGGCGCTGCCGCCGGTCTGCAGCAGGGCCACGGCCAGGTCCAGTTTCAGTTCGTCCTTGTCCGGCTCGGCGGCGATCGCCGCGCGCAGCACATCGACCTGGGCCTGCGGATCCAGCGGTGCCGGCTCGGCCTCGACCTCGGTTTCGACCGGCGGCTCGGCCGGGAGCACCCCGTGCTGGGCCAGGAATTCGCGCAGCTGGCCTTCGGGCAGGGCGCCGGGGAAGCCGTCGACCAGCTGGCCGCCCTTGACTAGGAACACGGTGGGCACCGAACGGATCTGGAACGCCGCGGCAATCTGCTGTTCCTTGTCGACATCGACCTTGGCCAGCTCGAACGCGCCGTGGTACTCGCCGGCCAGCTTTTCCAGCATCGGGCCGAGGGTCTTGCAGGGCTCGCACCAGGTCGCCCAGAAGTCGACCAGCACCGGGGTCTGCAGCGACTTCTGCAGTACCTCGGTTTCGAAGGTTTCGGTAGTGGCATCAAAGACGTGGGGCAGTTCGCTCATGAGTCCAGGGTCAACGATATAGATGTAGCCAGTGTATGGTGCCGGCCGCGTCCGGACGCAACCCCGGCTGCCGCGATGGCGGCAAACCAGTGACAATGCGCGGCATTGTCTTCAACCCTGGTAGAACCCGTATGCGTACCCAGAATGTCGACCGCACCCTCGGTCCGTTGGCCGCCGCCCTGTTCGTGGCGGCGGTGCTGGGCTTTGGCGCGGCGTTGCCCGGCTTCGATCCGTTGGGCCACCCGGTGGCGCTGCTGGGCGCGATCGGCGTGCCGCATGCACAGGCGTTCAGCTGGCTGGGCTTTGTCCTGCCCGGGCTGCTGGCCTGCGCGGTCGGGGTGCGTCTGCTGCGACGGGTGCCGCGCACCGCGCCATGGTCGATGCGGGTGGGGGTGCAGCTGCTGGCGCTGGCCGGGCTGGCCTTCGCTGCGATGGGCCTGCTGCCGCTGGATGCCAGCGACATCGAAAGCCCGGCCAGCCAGTACCACGCCAGTGCGTGGATGCTGTGGGTGCTGGCGTTCGTGCCGGGGGCGTTGATGTTCGGTATCGGCGCGCTGCGCCTGCCAGGCTGGCGGACCCCGGCGCTGCTGCACCTGGGCTGCGGTCTGGCGATGGTGCTGGCCGCCTTCGTGCTGCAGGCCTGGTTGCCAGCGCCCATCGCGCAGCGCCTGGCCTATGCGTGCTGGTTGCTGTGGCTGGTGAGCGTGCTGTCTGTCGTTGGACGTGCCCGGCGCGCCTGAGCGGGGCGCGCGGACGTGCGCTGGGCGATGGCGGCGGTTTTCCCTGATGTCGTGCAATCCCCTGATAATTCAACAGGATGAAGGGTTTTTCCGAAAGGGTTGAATGGGTCGATTGGAGCCCCATGCCGCACTGCGGTACTCTGTCCCGCTTTGCCGCCGCACTAGCGTTTCCATGACCAGCGTCGAACCCAACGTTTACGATCCGCAGCAGGTTGAATCCGCCGCCCAGAAGTTCTGGGACGCCACCCGTGCCTTCGAGGTCAACGAGTCTTCGGAAAAGCCGAAGTACTACTGCCTCTCGATGCTGCCGTACCCGTCCGGTGCGCTGCACATGGGCCACGTGCGCAACTACACGATCGGCGACGTGATCAGCCGCTACAAGCGGATGACCGGCCACAACGTGCTGCAGCCGATGGGCTGGGATGCATTCGGCCTGCCGGCCGAGAACGCGGCGATCAAGAACAAGACCGCGCCGGCCAAGTGGACCTACGCCAACATCGAGCACATGCGCGGCCAGTTCAAGGCCATGGGCTATGCGATCGACTGGTCGCGTGAGTTCGCCACCTGCACGCCCGAGTACTACGTGCACGAACAGCGCATGTTCACCCGGCTGATGCGCAAGGGCCTGGCCTACCGCCGCAACGCGGTGGTGAACTGGGACCCGGTCGACCAGACCGTGCTGGCCAACGAGCAGGTCATCGACGGCCGCGGCTGGCGCTCCGGCGCCCTGGTGGAAAAGCGCGAGATCCCGCAGTGGTTCCTGCGCATCACCGACTACGCCCAGGAACTGCTGGACGGCCTGGATGAACTGCCGGGCTGGCCGGATTCGGTCAAGACCATGCAGCGCAACTGGATTGGCCGCTCCGAAGGGCTGGAAATCCAGTTCGACGTGCGCGATGCCGACGGCAGCGTGCTCGATCCGCTGCGCGTGTTCACCACCCGTCCGGACACCGTGATGGGCGTGACCTTCGTGTCCATCGCCGGCGAGCATCCGCTGGCCCAGCATGCGGCCAAGTCCAATCCGGCCCTGGCTGCGCTGCTGGCGGAAATGAAGCAGGGCGGCGTGTCCGAAGCCGAACTGGAAACCCAGGAAAAGCGCGGCATGGATACCGGCCTGCGCGCCGTGCATCCGGTCACCGGCGCACAGGTGCCGGTGTGGGTCGCCAACTTCGTGCTGATGGGCTATGGCACCGGTGCGGTCATGGCCGTGCCCGGCCACGACCAGCGCGACAACGAATTCGCCAACAAGTACGGCCTGCCGATCCGTCAGGTCATCGCCCTGAAGGCGCTGCGCAAGGAAGAAAGTGCCTACGACGCCACGCGCTGGCAGGACTGGTACGGCGACAAGACCCGCGAGACCGAGCTGGTCAACTCCGAAGAGTTCGACGGCCTGGACTACCAGGGTGCGTTCGAGGCACTGGCCGAGCGTTTCGAGCGCAAGGCCCAGGGCCAGCGCCGCGTCAACTACCGCCTGCGCGACTGGGGCGTGAGCCGCCAGCGTTACTGGGGCTGCCCGATCCCGGTGATCTACTGCCCCAAGTGCGGTGCCTTGCCGGTGCCGGAAGAACAGCTGCCGGTGGTGTTGCCGGAAAACGTCAACTTCGTCGGTACCGGCTCGCCGATCAAGGCCGATCCGGAATGGCGCAAGACCACCTGCCCGGACTGCGGCGGCGCGGCCGAGCGCGAGACCGACACCTTCGACACCTTCATGGAGTCGAGCTGGTACTACGCGCGCTACACCTCCCCGGGTGCCCGCGATGCGGTGGACAAGCGCGGCAACTACTGGCTGCCGGTGGACCAGTACATCGGTGGCATCGAACACGCGATCCTGCACCTGATGTACTTCCGTTTCTTCCACAAGCTGCTGCGTGATGCGCGCATGGTGGACAGCAACGAGCCGGCGCAGAACCTGCTGTGCCAGGGCATGGTCATCGCGGAAACCTACTACCGCCCGAACCCGGACGGTTCCAAGGACTGGATCAACCCGGCCGACGTGGACGTGCGGCGCGACGAGCGCGGCCGCATCACCGGCGCCACCCTGATCGCCGACGGCCAGCCGGTGGTGATCGGCGGCACCGAGAAGATGTCCAAGTCCAAGAACAACGGTGTGGACCCGCAGGTGATGGTCGGCAAGTACGGCGCCGACACCGTGCGCCTGTTCTCGATGTTCGCCGCGCCGCCGGAGCAGTCGCTGGAGTGGAACGAAGCCGGTGTGGATGGCATGGCGCGCTTCCTGCGTCGCTTGTGGGTGCAGGTGCAGAAGCATGCCGACGACGGGGTTGCCCCGGCGCTGGACGTGGCGGCGCTGGATGCCGGCCAGAAGGCACTGCGCCGCAAGACCCACGAAACCATCGGCAAGGTCAGCGACGACTACGGCCGCCGCCACAGCTTCAACACCGCCATCGCCGCGGTGATGGAACTGATGAACGCGCTGGCCAAGTTCGATGACGGCAGCGCGCAGGGCCGTGCGGTCCGCCAGGAAGCGCTGCAGGCCACCGTGCTGCTGCTCAACCCGATCACCCCGCATGCCAGCCACGCGTTGTGGCAGGTGCTGGGCCACGGCGAGACACTGCTGGAAGACCAGCCGTTCCCGCAGGTGGATGACAGTGCGCTGGTGCGCGATGCGCTGACCCTGGCCGTGCAGGTCAACGGCAAGCTGCGTGGCACCATCGAGGTGGCCGCCGATGCGTCGCGCGACCAGGTTGAAGCGCTGGGCCTGGCCGAGCCGAACGCGGCCAAGTTCCTGGAAGGCCTGGTGGTGCGCAAGATCATCATCGTGCCGGGCAAGATCGTGAACATCGTGGCAGCCCCCCAGGGCTGATCGATGCCGGCCCGCCGGGTGCACCACCTGCATCCGGCGGCCCGATCCGCCGCCATAGCAAGGGCCATCGCGACGATGGCCGCACCGCGTGCGATCTCAAGCCACGTTCACGTGGCATCGGGCATCTTCTATGCCTGTTGCCGCGACCGCCCGGCTCCTCCAGACTGTGTCCATGACCCGATTCCTGCTTGCCCTCGTCCTGACCGCAACCCTCGCCGGCTGTGGCTTCCATCTGCGCAACAAGCTGATGCTGCCGGCCGATACCGCCGCAGTGAAGGTGGTATCCACCGCGCCGTACAGTGAACTGGCCAAGCTGCTGCGTCGGGGCCTGCAGGCCTCCGGGGCGCAGATCGCCGAATCCGACAGCAGCACGCCCGCCGCGCAGCTGCAGGTGTTGTCCGAGCGCTGGGGCGACCTGCCGATCGCGATCGACGCCCAGGGCCGTGCGCAGGAATACAGCCTGCGCTATGCGGTGATCTTCATCTTCCGCCGCGAAGATGGCAGTGAACTGGTGCCGCAGCAGGTGATCGAACTGTCGCGCGACTACGTGTCCCCGCCCACCGACGCCACCGGTACCACCACCGAACGCGAGATCCTGGCCGACGAACTGCGCCGCGAAATGTCGGCGTCGATCATGCGCCGCATCGACAGCGTGGTCCGTGCCGAGATGGAAGGTCGCGTGCCGGTCAAGCCTGCAACGGCCAAGCCCGACGCGGCGATGCCGGTGCAGCCGCCGGTCGAACCGGCCATGACGATTCCGGCCGACAAGCCGCAGGGGCACTGACCGGTCCGCCTGCGGATCGGCCTGCCGGATGGAACTGCGCCCCGAACAATTCGCCAGCCAACCGGCCAGCCAGGCGCTGGCCCCGGTCTACCTGATCGCCGGCCCGGAAACCCTGCGGGTGCTGGAAGCGGCCGATGCGGTGCGCGCCCGTGCCCGCGCCGATGGCATCGACGAGCGTGAAGTGTTCGACGCCGACGGCCGCGATTTCGACTGGAACCAGGTCGAAGGCAGTTTCAACGCGCCCAGCCTGTTCAGTGCCCGTCGCCTGATGGAACTGCGCCTGCCCAGCGGCAAGCCGGGCAAAGAGGGCGCCGAGGTGATCATGCAGTTCTGTGCCAACCCGGCACCGGACGTGATCCTGCTGATCACCTGCAATGAATGGAGCAAGGCGCACCAGACCAAGTGGGTCGAGGCGGTCAGCCGCGTCGGCGTGCTGTCGGTGGCGTGGGCGATCAAGCCGCACGAACTGCCCGAGTGGATCGAGCGCCGGCTGCGCCAGAAGGGCCTGCGCGCCGACCCGGCCGCAGTGCAGCGCCTGGCCGAGCGGGTTGAAGGCAACCTGCTGGCGGCCGCCCAGGAAATCGACAAACTGGCGCTGCTGGCCAGCGGCCAGACCCTGGATGTGGAGACCATGGAATCGCTGGTGGCCGACGCCGCCCGCTACGACGTGTTCCGCCTGCTTGAAGCCACCTTCTCCGGGCAACCGGCAGCGGTGCTGCGGATGCTGGCCGGGCTGCGCGGGGAGGGCGAGGCGGTGGCCGCGTTGATGCCGATGGTGATCCGCGAGCTGCTGTCCACCGCCGCGCTGGCGCGGGTGCAGGCCCGTGGCGGCAACCTCGGCGCGGAAATGAAGAGCAGAGGGATCTGGGAATCGCGCCAGGCGCCGTTCAAGCGCGCGCTGCAGCGGCACCCCGAGGCCAAGCGCTGGGAGCGTTTCGTGGCCGAAGCCGGGCTGGTCGATCGGATGGCCAAGGGCCGCGCCGACGGCGATCCCTGGCTGGGCCTGGAGCGCCTGCTGATCGCGGTCGCTGAAGCCCGCGCGGTACGGTTGCTGGCCCGCGCCTGAGCCACATGGGCCTGCGCATCTATTACGGCGGCACCTTCGACCCGGTGCACCTGGGCCATCTGGCGATCGCGCGCGCCGCGCGCGACCAGCTGCAGGTGGCGGTACGGTTGCTGCCTGCGGCCGACCCGCCGCACCGGCCCGCCCCGGGCGCCGATGCGGAGCAGCGTGCGCAGATGCTGGCCCTGGCCATCGGCGAGGAGCCCGGCCTGCTGCTGGACCGGCGCGAGCTGGACCGCGCCGCGCGTCAGCCGGGCGTGCCTTCCTACAGTGTGGACACGCTGCGCGAGCTGCGCGCCGAGCTGGGCCCGCGGCAACCGATGGCCTGGCTGGTCGGTGCCGACAGCCTGCTGGGCCTGCCCAGCTGGCATGAATGGCAGGACTTGTTCGGACTGGCCCATTTCATCGTCGCCGATCGCCCCGGCAGCCCCCTGCAGCAGGCATTGCCCGCGCCGCTGGAGGTTGCTCTGGCGGGGCGCTGGGCCGCGCATGAGCGCGAACTGTTCAATGCCCCGGCCGGCCGGCTGCTGCGTCTGCAGGCGCCCTTGCGGCGGGAATCGGCCAGCGAGGTCCGTGAGCGGATCGCCCACGGCGGGGACTGGCGCAGCCTGCTTCCCGAGGCGGTGGCCGGCTACATCACCGACCGCGGCCTGTATGGCCTGTCAGCCACGTGAATACGCGGCGGGCCCCGGGCCCGTATAATCCGCCTCACATTTATCGAGTTCACCCGCTTTGAGCAACCAAGCCCAGCCCCAGACCATCAAGGTCCAATTGCCGAACCCGGCGCCCTCCGTCCCGCAGCTGCTGGAGTGCGTGCGCAAGGCCACCGAAGAACTGAAGGCCAAGGATCTCGTCGAGATCGATGTCATCGGCAAGTCCAGCGTCGCCGATTACATGGTGATCGCCTCGGGCACCTCCAGCCGTCACGTCAAGTCCATCGCCGATGAAGTGGTGAAGTTCGCCAAGAAGCTGGGCGTGATGCCGCTGGGCGTGGAAGGCGAGCGCGAAGCCGAGTGGGTGCTGGTCGACCTGGGCGACGTGGTTGTCCACGTGATGCTGCCGCGCGTGCGTGAGTTCTATGCACTGGAGCGCCTGTGGACCGTTGGCGACCAGCCGCCGGGCCTGGACGACGGGTTTGCCGGCGATAGCGACGACGACTACCGCGGGCGCTGATCGGCCTGTGAGCGGTCCGCAACGGCGCCCGATGGCGCCGTTGCCGTTTGTGGGCATCCGCAGTGGAGGCCCGAAAGGAGCACAGCATGAAAGCCAGGTTGATCGCCACCGGTGAGCGCGCCCCGTCCTGGGTGGCGCAGGGTTTCGCCGAGTACCAGAAGCGGCTCTCGCATTGGCTGCCCTTCGAGTTGGTGGAAATCGAGCCGGGCCTGCGCGGCAAGGGCCGCGATGCGCGCCGTGCCACCGAGGATGAAGGCAAGCGGGTGATCGCCGCGCTGCCGAAGAATGCCTATGTGGTGGCGCTGGATGTGCCGGGCCGCCCGCTCAGTTCCGAGCAGTTGGCGCAGCGGCTGGAGCACTGGCGCGGTCAGGGCCGTGACCTGGCTTTCCTGATCGGGGGGCCGGAAGGGCACTCGCCGGAGGTATCGGCACTGGCCGATGAAAAATGGTCGATCGGCCCGCTGACGTTGCCGCACATGCTGGTGCGGCTGGTGGTGGCCGAACAGCTGTATCGCGCTGCGGCGATGCTGGCCAACCATCCGTATCACCGCGCGTGACAACACGGGTGAACAAAGTTCGGCGTAAACGGGTTACATCCTGCGAAAAACGGGCTACAATGCGCACCCCGCCCGAATAGCTCAGCCGGTTAGAGCACTTGACTGTTAATCAGGGGGTCGTTGGTTCGAGTCCAACTTCGGGCGCCAAGTTTTGAGAAGCCTCGCAGCGATGCGAGGCTTTTTTTTTGGTTCTACTTCCCTCTGTGGGGAAAGCCCATTTTGCGCGTGGTTCCTGCCGGTCAACGCGCCAACAAAAAGCCCGGGCAATGCCCGGGCTCTTCGTTCCCCAAGATCGTTACATCAGTTGAAGGTGTACTTGGCCCCCACGGTGAAGTAGCGGCCGATCGCGCCGCTGAAGTGCAGCGGGTTGTAGTTCACGCCACCGTAGGTGGTCGGATCCAGCGGGGCGATCCGATCAAACGCGTTCTGCACCGAGGCATTCAGCTCGAAGGCTTCGGTGATGTTCCAGCGACCGGACAGGTCGAAGGTGGTGAACGAGGAGATCTTGGTGACGTCGGTACCGTCGGCGTAGGAGAACTGGTACGAGCCATCCGGGCCGCGGTAGTCGGTGTTGTCCATCTTGGAGATGTAGTTGGCGACGCCGCTGACACTCCACGAACCCTGCTTCCAGGTGGTGCCGAAGTTGATGCGGTCCTTCGGGGTGCCGATGCAGTTGGTGACGTCGCAGTTGCCGTGGGTACCGGCGTAGTCCACGGTCACATCGCTGTCGGTGCGCTCGAACTTGAGCACGTGGCTCCACTGCAGGTCCATTTCCAGCTGACCCGGGCCGATGTCGAAGGTCTGACGGATATCGGTATCGATACCGCGGACCCGCGTCGAGGCGGCGTTGATGTAGGCCGTGTTGACGGCCAGGATGCTGCCGGTGCCGGCCACGCCGTTGATCAGGTCGATATCACGCAGCACGTTGCCGGCGGCGATCGCATCGGCCGTGGCGCCCTGGGCGATTTCGTTGGTGCGCTTGATCTGCCATGCGTCCACCGTCAGCGAGGTGCTGGAGGTGGGCTGCAGCACGATACCGAACGAGTAGCTCTTGGACTCTTCCGGCTTCAGGTCCTTGTTCGGACGGGTGATGATCGCCACCGGACGCGACGAGCAGTTGGTGCCGACATCGGCGGGCGGGCTGGCGGCGCAACGCACCGGATCGCGGGCGTTGGAGAAGGCGGCCAGGCCACCGTCGCCGTTCTCGGCCGGGTTCGGGGCGCGGAAGCCTTCGGCATAGCTGCCGCGGACCGCGATCCAGTCGGCCGGGGTCCACTTCACACCCAGCTTGGGCGTGGCCTTGCCTTCGCCGCTTTCGTACTTGTCATAGCGGACGGCGCCAGACAGTTCCAACTGCTCCAGCACGGGCGCGGACAACTCGACGTAGCCGGCGTACACGTTCTGGGTGCCGTCATAGGCCGAATAGCCCAGACCGATGATGTCGCCGGCGTCAGTGTAGGTCTGCGGGGTCAGGCTGTTGCTGGTCTTGCGCCATTCGGTACCCAGCGCCAGGCCGAGCGGGCCGCCCTTGAGGTCCATCAGGCTGCGCGACACGGTGAAGTCGAACATGTCCAGGCTCGACTTGGCGCGTGCGCTGATGGTCGGGGAGATGTAGTCGTACAGCGCCTGCGAGTTCAGCCCGGCGTTGTCGCCGATGCGCCACACGCCACCTGCGCAGGTCGGGTTGCCCAGAGCGCACTGCACGGCGCTGTAGCGCAGGAAGCCGGTGCGCTTGTTGACCAGGTCGGTACCCGAGTGCAGGTAGGCAGTGTCGTAGCTCCAGTCGCCCCAGTTACCCTTGACGCCCACCAGGAAGCGGTTGAACTCGTTGGTGTTGTTGGTTACGCGCGGGCCGACGTCCCAAGCCGAGTAGCGCAGGCGCGAGGCCTGGCCCGGGATCGGGTTGTCCGGATGGGTCGGGCTGAGCACCACGGCACCGAGGCCGCTGCTGGCATTGCGCGGCCCTTCCGGGTAACCCCAGCTGCCGGACACGGCCGAAGGCGTGTTGCTGAAGGTGGTTTCCTTCTTGGAGTAGCCGATCTCGGTGTAGATCTCGCCGCCCTCGCCGAAGGCGAAGCTGGCGCGGCCGAACACGTTGACGTACTTCTCTTCCGGAGTCAGGTCACGGTACTGCTGGTTCGGATCCCACAGGCAGCCGTTCTGGGCCACCGAAGCATCGGTCTGGCCGGGGATGGTGGTCAGACCCTGGCAGCCTGGCAGCGGCACCAGGAAGGCCGGGCTGGTGGGCGTCACCGCGCGGTCGTCGAACACCGAGCCGTTCGGGCCGGTACCGCCACTGGTGCGCCCATTGAGATAGGCGCCTCCCAGGAACTGGGCATTGTTGCCATAGCCCCACGGGCGGATGTCACCGGTGCCGATCCACTTGCGGTTCTTGCGGTCGCTGATCTTGATCGCGTCGGTCTTGCCCACGTCCAGGCTGAAGAACGCATTCCAGCCGTCAGTGGCCAGATCGCCGGTACCGGCAGTCAGGGTGGCCTTCTTGGCATTGCCGTCGCCGTCGCCGGAGGTACCGTAGGAGCCTCGCAGGATCGCGCCGTTGAAGTCGCCGCGCAGGATGATGTTGACCACGCCGGCGATGGCGTCGGAGCCGTAGATCGCCGAGGCGCCGTCCTTCAGCACTTCGATGCGCTCAACGGCATCCAGCGGAATGGTGCTCAGGTCGGTGAAGACCTTCTGGCCGTCATCGGCCAGGCCATAGGTCGCCATGCGGCGCCCGTTCAACAGCACCAGGGTGGAACCGGCACCCAGGCCGCGCAGCGAGATGCCGGCGCCGCCACCGGCGAAGCCGTTGCCGAAGGTCTTGGGAATCGAGCCGGAGCCATCGGCGGTCAGGGTCTGCAGGTACTCGGCCACCGTGGTCTTGCCGGTACGGTCGATTTCCTGGCGGGTGACCACCTGGACGGGGGAGGGCGTTTCGGTATTGGTGCGGGGGATGTTCGAACCCGTAACCGTGATCCGGTCCAGGTTGGTGGCCTGCTCTTGGGCGAACGCAGAAGAGGATGCCAGCGCTCCGACCAGAAGCAGGGTGCTGCCGGCGAGTACGGTGGAAATGGAATGGGCGAGGCTATTGCGGCTGCTGTTGAGCCGTTGGATCGGGTGTTTCACAGCTTCTCTCCTGACTGGGAAAACCAACGATGACGATGGATCGGCACCAAAACAGGTGACGACGGCGACAATCTAGGTTTCCGACAGGTGACGTAAGTGTGAAAAATTGCTTAATTCGCGTGGCCGTTGATCGGCGATGGAAGGCACGGGTTGCCGGCGTCGGCAACCCGTGCCGGAAGCGACTCAGTCGGGCAGCGAGAAGCTGACCGGAACCAGCCCGTCGGCCGGCACCAGCTGCCCGTCGACCTTGGCCGGAACGAACCGCCAGTGACGCAGCACCTGCTGGCGGGCGGCGTTGTCCAGGGCCCGCGAACCGCTGCTGCGCTCGATCGTCACGCTGGAGGCCTTGCCGTCGGCCTCGACCCGGACCCGCAGCAGCACCGTGCCCTGCTGGTGGTCGCGGATGGCCTGGATCGGGTAGGCCGGCGGCGGTGCGCTGCGGTACTGCAGCTGCACGCCTTCACCGGCGCCGGCCGGTGGGGTCGGGTCGGCCGGGGCCAGCGTCGGCGTCTGGATCTCACCGGCGGGCAGTGGCGGCACCGCGAGCTGGTCCTCGACCGTGGCGGTCGGCGGCGGCAGCGGGGCCGGCTTGGATATCACGGTCTTCGGCGGCGCCGGTTTGATGAAGTCCGGTTCGTGGTGCCTGGGAGGCAGCTCGATGGGCTTCGGGGGCGGGGGAATCAGCATCGGCACCCGAACGCGCTCGCGTGGGGTGGGCGCGCCGACGTAGGCGGCCGGGATCAGCAACAGCATCAGGGCCAGCAGGTGGATCGCCAATGCCGTGCTCCAGCCGAGCACGCGTGAAACCTCGAGTTGCAGGGGGACTACCGGGGGATGCGTACGGACCATGCTCCACTCTCCTTGCCAGATGTGCGGGAACATCAAACGTGCGGGCGCGACCGGTGGGGTTGGCGGGAATGCACTGAACGGAGCCGCGCAATGACAGCAATACCGGAGCCGGGCACGGGCCGGAAGTCAGGGGGCGTGTAGGTGTTTGGCTGGCGCTCAGGAACGGGGCGAGGGTCAGACGGCTGGAAAGCATGACGGCGCCCGCAGGCGCCGTCATGGGGTATTGCCGTGGCGCGGATCAGCGGCCGAGGTCGAACACCACGTCCAGGTTGACCGACACCGCCGATTCGCCCGGCGAGACCGGGGTGGAGGCATCGGCGGCCATCCCGGCCGACTTGGCCATCATCATCATCGGGCGGAAGCCACCGCCGCCGCTCTCGGAGATGCTCACGATGCGGCGCACACGCAGGCCCAGCGACTTGGCGTAGGTTTCGGCACGGGCCTGGGCCTTCTTCAGCGCGGCCAGGCGGGCTTCGTCATAGACCGGCTCGGGCTGGTCGATCTCGAACTGCGGGCCGTTGATCTGGTTGGCGCCCTGTGCGGCGAGCGCATCGAGCACCTTGCCCAGCTTGGCGATGTCGCGCACCTTCAGGCTAACCGTGTTGCTGGCCTGGTAGCCGGTGATCTTCGGTGCCTCGTTGTCGGCATAGCGGTACTGCGGGCTCAGGTTGACGCCGCTGGTCTGCACGTCACGCTCGGCGATGCCGGCGGCCTTGATCGCGGCCAGTACCTTGACCATCTGTTCGGCGTTCTGGCGCATCGCGCTGTTGCCATCGACGGCCTGGGTGACCACGCCGGCCGACAGCGTGGCCACGTCCGGCACGCGCTTGGCTTCGGCATTGGCCGAGATGTTGAGCAGGGTGCCGTCACTGGGTGCGGCGATGGCGGTCGGAGTCTGGGCGTTGGCGGTCATGGAAGTTCCCAGGGCAAGGGACAGGGCGAGCAGCAACGGGGACAGGGACGGGCGGCGCATGTACATCTCCTTGTGAAGGCGTTGAGGTTGGTGTCGGGGCGATGAACGTCCCGTGAGCTTTATCGGGGTCGATCCGTTTTCAATCGTGTTGCTTTCGATTCAGACAGTGGCCACAGGTTATGCTTCCGCGATGCTTTATCTTGCCTCCCGTTCGCCCCGACGAACCCAATTGCTGAGCCGCCTGGACCGACCGTTCCGTGCGCTGGACCTGGACGTGCCCGAAGTGCGCGCGGCCGATGAGTCCGCGCTGGCGTATGTGCAGCGGGTGGCGGCCGACAAGGCCCGGGCCGGGCTGGCGTTGGTCGGCGATGACCCCGAGGCGGTGGTGCTGGGCTCGGATACCGAGGTGGTGCTCGATGGCCAGGTGTTCGGCAAACCGGTCGATGCCGCCGATGCGGCGGCCATGCTGCGGCGGCTGTCCGGGCGGACCCACCAGGTGGTGACCGCCGTGGCGCTGGTCGCGGCCGGCCGTCATGACGGGGTGCTGGTGGTGTCGGACGTCAGTTTCATCGACCTCGACGAGCACGCCATCGCGGCCTACGTGGCCAGCGGCGAGCCGATGGGCAAAGCCGGCGCCTACGCCATCCAGGGCGGCGCCGAACGATATATCCGCCACCTGGCGGGAAGCTATTCGGGTGTGATGGGTTTGCCCCTGCAACAGACCGAGCAGTTGCTGCGGACGTTCGAACTGAAGGGAGTCGCCCATGTCTGAAGAAATCCTGGTCAATGTCACCCCGCGCGAAACGCGCGTTGCCGTCATCGAGAACGGCATGCTGCAGGAACTGCACATCGAGCGCGGCTGGCGCCGTGGCGTGGTCGGCAACATCTACAAGGGCAAGGTGCAGCGGGTGATGCCGGGCATGCAGGCCGCCTTCGTCGAGGTCGGGCTGGAGCGCGCCGCGTTCCTGCACGCCAACGATGTGATCCGCCCGGCCCCGGTGGCCAGCCCCGATACCGAGGGCACCACGCTGCCGCCGCCGTCGTCGGTGCCGATCGTGGAGCTGCTGCGCGACGGCCAGGACATCGTGGTGCAGGTGGTCAAGGACCCGATCGGGACCAAGGGCGCACGCCTGACTACCCAGATCAGCATTCCCTCGCGTTACATGGTGCTGCTGCCGCAGTCCAAGGTGGTGGGGGTCTCGGCGCGGATCGAGGACGAGGCCGAGCGTGCCCGCCTCAAGGCGCTGGTGACCGAGCTGTCGGCCCAGCACGGCGGCTACGGCTACATCGTGCGGACCAATGCCGAAGGCCAGCCGGCCGAGGCCATCGCCGAGGACGTGGCCTACCTGTCGCGGGTCTGGAACGTGGTCGAGCGCCGTGGCCGCGATGCCGCCCCGCTCAGCGTGATCTATGAAGACCTGAGCCTGCCGCTGCGCTCGGTACGTGACCTGATCCGCAAGGACGTGGACAAGGTCAAGGTCGATTCCAAGGAAACCTTCGGCCAGCTGCAGGCCTTCGTGGCCAAGTACATGCCGGTGCTGGCCGAGAAGCTGGAGCTGTACAGCGGCGATCGCCCGATCTTCGACATGTTCGGGGTCGAGGACGAGATCGGCCGCGCGCTGGACAAGCAGGTGCCGCTGAAGTCCGGCGGCTACCTGGTGATCGACCAGACCGAGGCGATGACCACGATCGACGTCAACACCGGGTCGTTCCTGGGCCAGCGCAATCTGGAAGAGACGGTGTTCCGCACCAACCTGGAAGCGGCGCAGGCGGTGGCACGCCAGCTGCGGCTGCGCAACCTGGGCGGGATCATCATCATCGACTTCATCGACATGGACGATGCCGAGCATCGCCGCCAGGTGCTGCGCACGCTGGAAAAGGCGCTGGCCCGCGACCATGCCAAGACCACCGTGTACGAGTTCTCGCCGCTGGGGCTGGTCGAGATGACCCGCAAGCGCACCGTGGAGAGCCTGGAGCGGCAGCTGTCCGAGCCGTGCCCGGAATGCAGCGGGCGGGGTTCGATCAAGACCGCTGAAACCGTCACCTATGAAATCTTCCGTGAGATCACCCGGGCGGTGCGCCAGTTCGACGCGGCGCGGTTGCTGGTGATCGCCTCCAGCAAGGTGGTGGCGCGGATCACCGATGAGGAATCCACCGCGGTGGCCGAGCTGGAGGAGTTCCTCGGCAAGAGCATCCGCTTCCAGGCGGACGAGCAGTACCTGCAGGAGCAGTTCGATGTCGTGCTGCTCTGATCGCCGCCCGTTCGCGCCTTCGGGCGCGGGCGTCCACGCGTTGCGATGAGCACGCCGCTCCGACTGCGACTGCGAAGGATTCGCCGCCATGCTGTCTACGCAATGGCGATCGTACTGGTGTGTGTGGCGCTGCTGGTGGGCAGCGTCAGCCAACTGCTGCCCCTGGCCGAGCGCCATCCTGACCAGGTGGCCGCGTGGCTGAGCGCGCGCGCCGGCCAGCCGGTGCGTTTTGACCAGCTCGATACCGCCTGGACCCGGCGCGGGCCGTTGCTGGCCCTGAAGGGCCTGCGCATTGGTGAAGGTGAGGGGCTGCGCATCGGCGAAGCCGAAGTGCTGGTGTCGATGTACGCCGGCCTGCTGCCCGGGCATTCGTTGACCGAACTGCGCCTGCGTGGCCTGGCGCTGGTCCTGCAACGCGCCGACGATGGGCGCTGGTCGGTGCGCGGGCTGCCGCAGGGCGGCAGCGGCGATCCGCTGGAGGCGCTGCGCCGGCTCGGCGAGCTGCAGGTGATCGGTGGCCGCCTGCGCATCGATGCACCGTCGCTGTCATTGCAGACGGAACTGCCGCGGATCGATCTGCGCCTGCGCGTGGACGGCCAGCGGCTGCGCGTGGGCGCCCGGGCCTGGGCCGATGTCCAGGCGCAACCGCTCACCGCCGTGCTTGATTTCGAACGCAGCAAGGGCGACGGCCAGGCCTGGTTGGCCGCTGACCCGGCCGACTTCCGTGCCTGGTCCAGCCTGCTGCGCTTCGGCGGGGTGACCCTGCAGCAGGGCACCGGCGAATTCAACGCCTGGGTCGACCTGCGCGACCACCGCCCGGTGATGGTCACCACCGATGCCGATCTGCAGGGCCTGCAATTGCGTGGCGCGGCACTGGCCGATGGCAAGCCGTCGCAGCTGCAGCTGGACAGCCTGCAGCTGCGCGCGCGCTGGCGCTGGGTGCAGGGCGGTTGGCGCGCCGACGCCCCACGGCTGCGCATCGGCATGGGCGGTACCACCCAGCAGCTGGACGGGCTGCTGGTGGCGGCGGGCCAGCATTTCGCCGTGGCCGGCGACAACATCGACGCCACCGCGCTGCTGCGCGGGCTGGCCCTGAGCGACCGGATCGAACCGGGCCTGCGCCAATGGCTGCATGACGCGGCCCCACAGGTGCGCATGCGTAGCGTGCGGCTGGCCGGCACGCAGGATGGTCCGCTGAGTTTCGACGGTGAGCTGGAGGAAATCGCCTTCGCCGCGGCCGGGCATGCGCCGGGCCTGAGCGGCGTCGGTGGCCGCTTCGAAGGCGACGCGGACGGTTTCAAGCTGGACCTGCAGCCGACGCGGGTGATGCATTTCGATTGGCCGACCGGGTTCGGCGCCCGCCATGACGTGCGCCTGGCCGGCAGCCTGGTGGGATGGCGCGACGAAGCCGGTGGCTGGCGGATCGGCACCCCGGCGCTGCGCGTGCAGGGCACCGACTATGGCGCCGACGTGCGCGGCGCGCTCTGGTTCCAGAACAACGGCACCCGCCCGTGGATGCAGCTGGCGGCCAAGCTGGACGACGTGCCGATGACCGCGGCCAAGCGCTTCTGGATCCATTCCAGGATGAGCAAGGGCGCCACCGACTGGCTGGATGCGGCCCTGGTCGGCGGCCAGGTGCGCGGTGGCATCGGCCTGGTCACCGGTGACCTGGAAGACTGGCCGTTCGATCAGAACAACGGACGCTTCGAGGCGACCGGGCACATCGACAACGGCAACATCCGCTTCCAGCACGACTGGCCGACCATGAACAAGGTCGATGCCGATATCGCCTTCATCGGCCCGGGCTTCGAGCTGCACGGGCGCGGTGACCTGGCCGGAGTGGCGGTGAACCACTTCGATGCCGGTATCGCCGATTTCGGCGCCTCCGACCTGTACGTCAAGGCGACCAGCCAGAGTGATGCCGGTGCGCTGCTGGCCATGCTCAAACAAAGCCCGCTGCACGCCACCTACGCCGATACGCTGGACAACCTCAGCGCCAAGGGCCCGGCCGCGGTCAGCTTCGACCTGCTGCAGCCGCTGCACCATGAGCAGGGCGGCGGCCACCTGCAGGGCACCGTCGACCTCAACGGCGCCACGCTGGCCGACAAGCGCTTCGACCTGACGTTCGACAACATGCGTGGGCAGGCGCGCTACGGCCACGACGGTTTCGGCGCGGACAACCTGGCGGTGCGCCACCTTGGTCAGGACGGCCTGCTCAGCCTGCGTGCCGGCGGCTATGTACGTGACCCGCAACAGGCCTTCGAATCGGAATTGAGCGCATCGCTGGATGCCGGTGTGCTGCTGGATCGCGCGCCGGAGCTGAACTGGCTCAAGCCCTACATCCTGGGCACCTCGCGCTGGACGATCGGGGTGACCATGCCCAAGCCGGCGGCCGGCAGCAAGCAGCTGCCGCCGACCCTGCTCAAGCTGCACACCGATCTGGTCGGTACCCGCCTGGACCTGCCGGCACCGCTGGACAAGCCGGCCAGCACGCCGCTGGCGACCACGGTCAACGCGCAGCTGCCGATGGGCAGCGGCCGTATCGACGTGGCCTTCGGCCAGCGCCTGGCACTGGCCGCGCGCAGCCACAACAACCAGACCGGCGTGCAGGTCACCCTGGGCAGCGACCGCGTGGACCGCGAGCCACCGGCCAGCGGGCTGGCGATCAATGGCCGCAGCGGTTCGCTGGATGCACTGGAGTGGATCGGGCTGGCACGTTCGCCGGCGGGCGGTGACGGCAAGGATCCGATGCCGCTGCGCCAGGTCGACGTGCAGGTCGGCCAGCTGCTGCTGGCCGGCGGCGTGTTCGCGCAGACCCGGCTGCAGTTGCGGCCCAGTCCCGCCGCGGTGGACGTGACGCTGGATGGCCCGTCGCTGGCCGGGACGCTGAGTGTGCCCAACGCCGATGGCGGCACCATCGTGGGCAAGCTCAGCCGGGTGCACTGGCAGTCCCTGCCAACCCCGGTCAAAGTGCCCGGCGATGGCGCCCCGATCACGCTGCCCAGCGGCACCGTGCTGCCGGCGCGGGTACAGGCCAGTGCCAATGACACCAACCCGGCAAAGATTCCGCCGCTGGCGCTGGATATCGAGGACCTGCAGTTCGGCAAGGCCAAGCTCGGCCAGGCGGTGCTGCGCACGCGCCCGTTCGGCAACGGGCTGAGCGTGGACCAGTTGCAGTTCCGCGCGCCCAAGCAGGAGATCGACATCCAGGGCCGCTGGTTGGGCATGGGCGAGGCCGCACGCACCCAGTTCAAGGTCGAGGTCCGCAGTGAGGACCTGGGCGGATTGATGCAGAACCTGGATTACGGCGGCCAGCTGCGCGGCGGCCAGGGTCAGTTGAGCCTGGATGCGGGTTGGCAGGGCGGTCCGTCGGACTTCCAGCTGGGCGCGCTGCAGGGCCAGATGCAGGTGCATGCGCGCAACGGCCAGCTGCTTGAAGTGGAGCCCGGCGCCGGCCGCGTGCTGGGCCTGCTCAGCGTGACCCAGCTGCCGCGACGGCTGATGTTCGACTTCCGCGACTTCTTCTCCAAGGGCTTCGCCTTCAACCAGATCGAAGGCACGCTGGCCTTCGCCGACGGCATGGCCACCACCGACAAGGTGATGATCGAAGGCCCGGCGGCGAACATCCGCATCCGCGGCGAAACCGACCTGCGCCGGCAGCAGTTCAACCAGACCATCGACGTCAACCCGCGCTCGGGCAACCTGCTGACCATCGTCGGCGCGGTCGCCGGTGGGCCGGTGGGTGCGGCGGTGGGTGCGGCGGCCAATGCCGTGCTGGGCAAGCCACTGGGCGAGATCGGTGCCAAGACCTACCGTGTCACCGGCCCCTGGGCCGAGCCCAAGGTCGAGGTGATCGACCGCGACGATGCCCCCAAACCGGCGATACGGCCTGTACCGGCGCGCTGACCCCTTTTCCGCGCCCGGCTTGCGATAACGGCCCGCGCCCACAGATCAAGACCATGACCGACAACGCACTCACTCTCGCCCAAGACCGCCTGCTGCTGCCCGCCGGGCTGGATGCCAGCGGCCTGGAACGCACCTTCGGCACCCTGCTGGGGCCGGGGATCGATTTTGGTGACCTGTATTTCCAGCACGCCCGGCGTGAAAGCTGGAGCGTGGAAGACGGCATCGTCAAGGACGGTGCGCACTCGATCGAGCAGGGCGTGGGCGTGCGCGCCATCGCCGGTGAGAAAACCGGCTTCGCCTACTCCGACGACATCCACAGCGACGCGCTGCTGGCCGCGGCGCAATCGGCCCGCGCGATCTCGCGGGAGGGTGGGGCGCAGTCGGCCCGCTCGCTGGTGAAGGGCGCCGGGCGCGCGCTGTACCCCGCACTGGACCCGATCGACGGGATCGGCAACGAGGTCAAGGTCGAGGTGCTCAAGCGCCTGGACCGCTACCTGCGCGCGGCCGACCCGCGCGTGCAGCAGGTGATGGTGAGCCTGTCCGGCGGTGTGGACACGGTGCTGATCGCGCGCAGCGATGGCGTGCTGGCCGCCGACATCCGCCCGCTGGTGCGCTTGAACGTGCAGGTGATCGTGGAGCAGCATGGCCGCCGTGAATCCGGCTATTCCGGTGGTGGTGGCCGCTACAGCTACGAGGAACTGTTCGCCGACGGGCGCCCGGAGGGCTATGCGCGCGAAGCGCTGCGCCAGGCGTTGGTGAACCTGGAGGCGATCCCGGCCCCGGCCGGGGTGATGACCGTGGTGCTCGGCCCGGGCTGGCCCGGCGTGCTGCTGCACGAGGCGGTCGGGCACGGTCTGGAAGGCGACTTCAACCGCAAGGGCACCAGCGTCTACGCCGGGCGCATCGGCGAGCGCGTGGCCGCCCCGGGCGTGACCATCGTCGATGACGGCACCCTGGACGGCCGCCGTGGCTCGCTCAACATCGATGACGAGGGCCATCCGACCCAGTGCACCACGCTGATCGAGGACGGCATCCTGGTCGGCTACATGCAGGATTCGCTCAATGCGCGCCTGATGGGCGTCGCCCCGACCGGCAATGGCCGCCGCGAATCGTTCGCGCACATGACCATGCCGCGCATGACCAATACCTACATGCGGGCAGGCCAGCACGATCCGGAAGAGATGATCCGTTCGGTCAAGCGCGGCCTGTATGCGGTGAACTTCGGTGGCGGCCAGGTCGACATCACCAGCGGCAAATACGTGTTCTCGGCCACCGAGGCCTACCTGATCGAGGACGGCAAGGTGACCGCGCCGGTGAAGGGCGCGACCCTGATCGGCAACGGCCCGGAAACCATGCAGAAGGTACGCATGATCGGCAACGACCTGGCCTTGGACCAGGGCGTAGGCATCTGCGGCAAGGATGGCCAGAGCGTGCCGGTGGGCGTGGGCCAGCCCTCGCTGCTCATCGATGGCATCACCGTGGGCGGTACCCAGGCCTGAGCCGCGTGATGCCCGCGCCCGCGCACCGCCGCCGACGCGACTCAGTCGTCGGCGTTCTCGTCGCTGTCGTGTGCGGCGACGTCGACTTCGGCGTCGGTCGCCTCGGCGCCATCCAGGCCCAGCGCGGCCGGCAGGATCAACGCACGCAGCACCTGGTAGATCTCGCGGAAGGCACGCGGCGGCTTGTTCTTGGCGCGTTCGGCCTGGGCGTTGCGCACCAGCGTGCGCAGCTGCTGGCGGTCAGCTTGCGGGTATTCGTCGAGCAGCGTGCCCAGCGCCTTGTCGCCGTCCTTCATCAGACGCTCGCGCCAGTCTTCGACGCGGTGCATGGCGGCCACTTCACGGCGCGAGGTATCGCTGTTCACATCCAGCGCATCGCGGATCGCATCCAGGGTGGCGTCATCCTCGCGGCGCATATGCTTGGCCAGGAACGCCAGCTGGCGCTTGTGCGCGATATGAGCGGTGATCCGCTTGGCCTCGGCGATGTGCGGCAGCAGGTCTTCAGGCACCGGCACGCGGGCCAGCTGGGCCGGGGTCAGCGACACCAGCTTCTCGCCCAGGGCCAGCACGTCCAGTGCGTCCCGGCGGTTCTGGCTACGGCTGATGTCAAGGAATTCACCGGTATCTTCGTCGCGTCCGCGCATCGTCTTATTTCCACATCCAGAACTGTGCCCCGCGTTGCGCCGGGCACTCACCCGTACAGGATAAAGCATTGAACGTGATCTCCCCTGAAGTCTCCCCGGCCGACGACAGCCTGCAGCGCCTGGAGCAGCTGGCCGATATCTCCCAGCGCCTGCTGGAGCGGGCCCAGGCCATGGGCGCGACCCAGGCCGAGGTCAGCTGCAGTGAAGAGCGCGGGCTGGATGTGAATGTGCGCCTGGGCGAGGTCGAGACGGTCGAATCGACCCGCGACCGCGGCATTGCGGTGACCGTCTACTTCGGCCAGCGCAAGGGCAGTGCCAGCACCGCCGACCTGCAGGACGGCAGCCTGGAGTCGACCGTGGCCCAGGCCTGTGCGATTGCCCGGCATACCGAGGACGACGAGGCCGCCGGCCTGGCCGAGGCGGCCCTGATGGCCCGCGAGTTCCCCGAGCTGGACGGCTGGCACCCCTGGGCACTGGGCGCCGACCAGGCAGTGGACCTGGCCCTGGCCTGCGAAGCGGCCGGGCGCGAGGTGGACCCGCGGATCAGCAATTCCGATGGCGCCTCGGCGGCCACCGCCACCAGCCTGTCGGTGTACGCCAACTCGCACGGCTTCATCGGGCGCGAGCGCAGCAGCCACCATTCGATCGGCTGCGCGCTGATCGCCGGGCAGGGCGATGGCATGCAGCGCGACGGCTGGTACAGCAGCGCGCTGGCCCGTGAAGACCTGGAGTCGCCGGCGGCGATCGGCCGCCGCGCCGCCGAACGCACCGTGGCCCGGCTGCAGCCGCGTTCGATGGCGACCGCGCAGATGCCGGTGCTGTATTCGCCGGAGGTGGCGCGTTCGCTGATCGGCCATCTGTTGGGTGCCGTGTCCGGCGGCGCGCTGTACCGCCGCGCCAGCTTCCTGCTGGACAGCGTGGGCACCCGCTTGTTCCCGGACTGGTTCGCCATCGAGGAACTGCCGCTGCTGCGCCGCGGCCTGCGCTCGGCCGCGTTTGATGGCGATGGCGTGGCCACCCGCAATTCAGCCTTGATCACCGACGGTGTGCTGCAGCGCTATGTGCTGGGCAGCTATTCGGCGCGCAAGCTGGGCCTGCCGACCACCGCCAATGCCGGTGGCGTGCATAACCTCAAGGTGAGCGCCAATGCCGGGGACCTGGCCGCGATCGCGCGGCAGATGGGCGACGGCCTGCTGGTCACCGAACTGATGGGGCAGGGCGTCAACAGCATCACCGGCGACTACTCGCGCGGGGCGGGCGGCTTCCGGGTGGAGAACGGCGAGATCAGCTACCCGGTGGACGGCATCACGGTCGCCGGCAACCTCAAGGACATGTTCGCCAGCATCGAAGCGGTCGGCGGTGACATCGACCCGCGCTCGCATGTGCAGGTCGGCTCGATTCTGGTCGGCCGGATGACCGTAGCGGGCAACGATTGACGTATCCTATTCCGGCTGCTCATGGCAGGCGGGGAGCCTGCCACGCATCACCCACACAACGGACAAGGAGTTTCACGTGAGCGAATTCGAAAACGTCACCGCCCCGCCGCCGCCGCCGACCGGCGTGGCCCCGGCCGAACAGCGCACCATGGCGCTGGTGGCCCACCTGCTGGGTATCTTCACCTGGTTCATCGGCCCGCTGATCATCTGGATGATCAACAAGGACGACAGCAGCAAGTCCTTCGTCACCGACCAGGCCAAGGAAGCACTGAACTTCCAGATCACCATCACCATCGCGATGCTGATCTGCTTCGTGCTGATGATCGTCATCATCGGCGGCCTGCTGGCCCCGCTGGTGGGTGTGCTGAACATCGTGTTCTGCATCATCGCCGCCGTGAAGGCCAACAACGGCGAAGCCTACCGTTACCCGTTCACCCTGCGCCTGATCAAGTAATCCCAGCCGCACGCGTGATAAAAAAACGCCCGGCCAACGCCGGGCGTTTTCATTTTGTATCGCGTGTAGCGATTGACCGTGGGTCGATCACCGCAGCATCAATGATCGCGTTCCACCGCCAGCCGCCCCAGCGCACGCAGCGCATCGGCGTGTTCGCCGTACCCGGCCAGACCATCGTGCATGCGCTGGCTGAGCGCGGCCAGTTCGGCCTTGGCGCCGTCCATGCCGAGCAGGGCGGGGAAGGTCGACTTTTCCTGGGCCTGGTCCTTGCCGGCGGTCTTGCCCAGCTGCTCCGAGCTGGCTTCGACATCGAGGATGTCATCGCGTACCTGGAACGCCAGGCCCAGTGCATGGGCGAAATCATCCAGCTGGGTCAGGTCGTGCTGCGGCGCGTCGCCGCACAGCGCGCCCATGCGCACCGCGGCGCGGATCAGCGCGCCGGTCTTCAAGGCATGCATGCGCTGCAGGTCGGCCAGCGGCTGCAGGTGGCCGGTGGCGTCGATGTCCAACGCCTGGCCGCCACACATGCCGGCCGCGCCAGAGGCGTGGGTCAGGGTCTGCAGGCAGTGCACGCGCAGTATCGCCGGCAGCGCGGCATCGGCCAGCAGGCCGAAGGCACGAGTCTGCAAGGCATCGCCGGCGAGAATCGCAGTGGCTTCATCGAAGGCGATGTGGGTAGTGGGGCGGCCGCGACGCAGGGCGTCATCGTCCATCGCCGGCAGGTCGTCGTGCACCAGCGAATAGGCGTGGATCAGTTCCACCGCCATCGCCGGCGCATCCAGCGCATGCTCATCGGCGCCGAACACCTGGCCGCTGGCGTACACCAACAATGGACGCATGCGTTTGCCGCCGCCGAGCACGGCATAGCGCATCGCCCGGTGCAGGCGCTGCGGGGCATGTTCGGGGGAAGGCAGGCTGGCGTCGAGCTGGCTTTCGATACGATCGCGCCAACGCGCGAACGTGGCCTCAACCGTCATGGCTGGGCGGATCGAACGCTACGGCGGTGTCGGGCTGGGCTGGATCGCTGAGCAGGCGCACACGCAGCTCGGCCTGTTCCAGCGCCTGTTGGCACTGGCGGTACAGCCCGACGCCGCGCTCGTAGGCGCTGAGCGACTGTTCCAGGCTCATGTCGCCGGTTTCCATCTTCTCCACCAGCTGTTCCAGTTCTTCCAGCGACTGCTCGAAGTGGGCGACCGGGGAGGTTTCGTTGGGGGACTTCTTGGGCATGGGACAAGTGTGATGCGCCAATCCGGCGGGGTCAATTCACGCCGCGCCCGGGGTCCAGTGCAGGCGGGCGTTGTGTTCATCCAGCCACTGCTGCAACGGTGCGGCGATGACCCGGTCGCCGGCCGCCATCAGCACCTCGCCGTCGAACAGCAACGGCAGCTGGCGGCGCTGCCAGGGCGGCAAGCCGCCTTGCTGCAGCAGGTCCTTGAGCGCATGTGAATGGGTGCGGCCGGGCAGCTGGATGCGCTCACCGCCGCGGCGTGCGCTGACCTGCAGGGCAGTGCGCAGGCGCTTGGCGCCGATCAGTTCGAGCTGGCCCCCATCGGGCAGCGCCAGCGGCGCGCGTCCATCCCAGTGCACGCTCCAATGCGGCGGCAGCGCCAAGGTGGTGGACAGCAGGTGCAGCTCGCCACGCCAGCGGCGGATGCGCGCGCCCTGCCAGGCGAACTGGGCATCGGCATCGGGGGCGGCCGGCAGCAGGTCGCGTTCGATTGCTTCGATGCCGGAGGACGGCAGCGGCGGCAACCCGCATTGGCGCACCCAGCGACGCAGCAGGCGCGCGCGACGTTCGCGTGGTTGTTTCAACAAACGGGCGCTGTCGAGCACGCCCGGCGCTACCGTGCAGCGGCGCAGCAGGTCGCGATCGGAGACCTCCAGCAGGCGCTGCGATTGCGCGCACAGCGCTGCACTGCGGGCGAACGCGGCATCGGCCTGTGGCCAGCGCTGCTGCAGCAGTGGCAGCACGTGCAGGCGCAGGAAGTTGCGGTCGGCATCGTCGCGCGCATTGCTGGGGTCTTCGATCCAGCGCAGGTCGTGGGCGCGCGCATACGCGAGCAGATCGCTACGCGGATGATGCAGCAATGGACGCCAGACGTGGCCGGCGGCGAACGCGGCCTGCGGCTTGATCGCGGCCAGCCCATCCACGCCCGAGCCGCGCAGGGCACGCAGCAGGAAAGTCTCGGCCTGGTCGTCGCGGTGGTGGGCCAGGGCCAGCAGTTCACCGGGTTGCAGGGTGTTGGCGAACGCGTCGCGGCGGGCATGGCGTGCCGCCGCCTCCAGCCCTTGGCCACTGTCGCGTGCGACGTCGACATGGATCACCTGCAGCGCGATGCCCCAGGCGGTACACAGCGCGCGGCAGTGGTCGACCCAGTCGTCGGCGACGGCCTGCAGCCCGTGATGCACATGCAGCGCACGCAGGCCGGCTGCACGTTGCGCCGGTGACTGGGCGAGCCAGTGCAGCAGCACGGTGGAATCCAGTCCACCACTGAAGCCGACCAGCACCGGCGTGGGCGACGCGGGCGCAGCGGGAAGCAGGGGGGCCATGGCGCCGGTCACGGCGGGGCGATGTCGTAGGCGGGCCGGCCGTTGCGGTCGATCCGGTACCAGGTGCCGCCGACCATGGCGATGTGGCCATGGTCGTCCGGCATGCCGCGCACGCAGCCATTGCAGACCCGGGCCACGCCCGCATCGAAGGCCCAGCCGAAGTCGAAGGTGGCTGGAAACGCCTGATGCAGTTCGGTATCGAAATAGCCGATGCGCGTGCCGATGCGACCCCGCAAGCGTCCTTCCACCACGTAATCCGGCCCGTTGTCGAAGGTGATGACCGGCAGCTGCCGGCCGTCGGCCTTGACGTAGTGGTAGCCATCCGCGGTGTGTACCGCGGCCAGCCCGTATTGGTCGTAGGGCAGTGCCGCCAGCGCGTTGGCGTCCAGCTGCAGGCGTCCGTCGATGAAGTGGCAGCCCTGCAGCGGTTGCAGGCCGTCCTCCTCGGTCAGGGCCTGGCAGTCGGCACCTGCGGCCCACGCACTGGCACTTGCCAGCAGCCCGGCGACCAGCAGCAGGGACCGAACCCGGCCCCGGGTGCCTGCCTGCGTGGGCACGGCTGCCATCAGTTGGCGTCGGCCTTGCGCTCGAAGGCGGTCGGCTTGGGCAGGTCCACCGGCACACCCTTGGCATCGCAGGTGCCGGCCTGGCACAGGCGCTGACGCAGACGCGGGGTGGCCTGCACGATCATGTGGTAGATCGTGTTCTGTTCCATGGTGCCGCGTACCGCCTTGCTGCCGGGGCCGCGCGCCCAGATGCCGACGTCTTCGCCGCCGTGGGTTTCGCTCTTGGTCGGGACCAGCGCTTCCTGCATGTAGTCCGGGTCTTCGGTGTCCACGTGGCTGAGGTCGGGACGACCGCTGGCGGCCTCGAAGCTGCTCGGGTTGTGCGGGTAGCGCTTTGGCCCGGCCGGCTGCTGGTTGGTGGCGCCGGTGTAGCCGGGGCCGTTGGCGTAGCTGAGCGTAGTGAACGGCAGGCCGAGCCCGTCGCGGGCGACGTCAAGCTGGCCGGCACCGTCTTCGCCGCCCTTGTCCTTGACCTTGCCCAGGATCGCGTTGCCGCGCGCCGGGTAGCCCACGAAGTTGAGCGTGTGCGAGTGGTCGGCGGTGACGATGATCAGGGTGTCCTGGTCGGAGGTGGCCTCCACGGCGGCACGCACGGCATCGGACAGCGCAACGGTGTCGGTCAGGGCGCGGTAGGCGTTGCCGCTGTGGTTGGCGTGGTCGATGCGGGCGCCTTCGACCATCAGCACATAGCCTTCCTGGTGCCGGGACAGGTTGGCGATGGCGGCCTGGGTCAGTTCGGCCAGGCTGGGCTCGCCGGACGGGTCGTCCTTGCGCTCGATCTCGTAACGCATGTGGTCCGGCTCGAACAGGCCGAGGATGGCCGGAGCCTTGGCGGCAGCCTGCAACTGCTTGGCGTTCCAGACATAGGCGCCCTGCGGGTGGGCCTGCTGCCATTCGCTGACCAGGCTGCGCCCGTCCAGGCGCTGGCCGACCTTGTCGTCGTACTCGGGGTCGCGTTCTTCGACATTGGTGAACTGGGCACGGCCACCACCGAAGGCCACCAGCGGGCCACGGCCGTAGCGCGCGGTGGACAGCAGCTGCTGGGCGATGTCGGTGCAGCCGGCCGCCTTGGCCTCGGCGGACAGGTCGGCATCGCTTTCCCAGTTGCGCTCGGGCGAGTGGGCGTAGGTAGCGGCCGGGGTGGCATGGGTGAGGCGGGCGGTGGTGACCACACCGGTGGCCATGCCGGCGCTGTCGGCCAGCTGCAGCCAGGTCAACAGGCCCTTGTTCAAGCTGTCGGCGCAGTCGTTGCGGGTGCCCGCGCTGACCCCGATGGCGCCCATGTGGGTCTTCACGCCGGTGGTGATGGCGGTCATGGTGCCGGCCGAATCGGGGGTCTGCGAGTCGGTGTTGTAGGTCTTGCTGAAGGCGGTGGCCGGGAAGCGCTCCCAGGACAGCAGGTTCTCTTCACCGGGGTTGCCGTTGCGCTGGCCTTCGAAGATCCGCGCGGCCGCCACGGTGGTGAGGCTCATTCCGTCACCCAGGAAGAGGATCACGTTCTTGGCCTTGCCGTCCATGGCGCCGCTGCCGGCGGCCCGGGCGGCGCCGCTGCGGTACCACCACTGGGGGGTTTCACCGGCCGGGTGGGCCACGGCGGGGACGTCGACCACGACCGCGCCCGAGGCGCTGGAGGCGGGAGAGGTGCTGGCGCAGGCGCCGAGCAGCAGGGTGGCGGCGATGGCCGCCACCAGGGACGTGGAACGGGACATGGGCAGGCATATCTCATAGGTGAAACGGGCGTTCATTATGCAGAATGCCGCAAGGCACGCCGATGACACGCTGATTTTCCGTGTGCGTCTCGTTCCCCGGGCCGGCTTGGGCTAAGGTGCCTAGCTGTCAAATCCTCTCTGGAATGCTCATGAAGCTGGTCTCTGCGTGGTTGCGGATTCCGTTCTGGCAACGCGTGCTGGGCGGCTTCGTGCTGGGTGCGCTGGCCGGCTGGTTGCTGGGCCCGGCCGCGGAAGTGTGGTTCGGTCCGCTCGGCGATCTGTATGTGACGCTGATCAAGATGATCGCGGTGCCGCTGGTGTTCTTCGCGGTGATCAATGCGATCTCCTCGCTGCACGGGCAGAAGTCGGTGGCGGCGCTGGGCGGGCGGACGTTCCTGTGGTTCATCATCACCGCGGCGCTGGCCGTGTGCGTGGGGCTGGCGGTGGGCACGATCATGCAGCCGGGCACGGGCAACCTGAGCCTGAGCATGGACCACGGCTATACGCCGCGCGAAGTGCCCAGCGTGGTGAAGGTGCTGATGGATGTGGTGCCGTCCAACGTGTTCTATGCGCTGAGCGGGATCGGGACCCGGGTCAATGCGGCCGGTGAGACGGTGCTGGCGGCGGGGCGGGGGTCGATCCTGCCGGTGATCTTCTTTGCCGGCCTGCTGGGTTTTGCGATGGTGAAGCTGGGCGACAAGGTCGCCGAGGCGCGCAAGCTGACCGGGCAGATGAGCGAGATCATGATCCAGGTGACGCGCTTCGTGCTGGAGATGACGCCGCTGGGGACGTTCGGTCTGATCGCCGGGCTGGTGGGCAGCTATGGGTTCGAGAAGCTGCTGCCGCTGGGCAATTTCGTGCTGGCCCTGTATGTGGCGTGCGCGCTGCATATCGTGGTGGTGTACGGCAGCCTGCTGTTGGCGCACGGGTTGAACCCGTTGAAGTTCTTCCGCGGCGCGGCGCCGGGAATGCAGGTGGCGTTCGTGAGTTCGTCGAGCTTTGCGGCGATGCCCGCGGCGATGCGTTCGATCACGCACAACCTGGGGGTGAACAAGGATTACGCCTCGTTCGCGGTGCCGCTTGGGGCGAGTATCAAGATGGACGGCTGCGGGGCGATCTATCCGGCGCTGTGTGCGGTGTTCATCGCGCAGTACACGGGGGTGCCGTTGACGCCGGAGCAGTACATCGTGGTGTTGATCGCCTCGGTGCTGGGCAGTTTCGGTACGGCCGGTGTACCGGGTACGGCAGTGGTGATGGCGACGGTGGTCTTGAGCGCGGCGAACCTGCCACTGGAGACGATCGGTTATCTGTACGCGATCGACCGCATTCTGGACATGATGCGGACGATGACGAACGTGACGGGGCAGATGCTGGTGCCGGTGCTGGTGGCCAAGGAAACCGGGTTGCTGGACCAGGCGGTATACGACAATCCGTCGACCAACCTGGGCGTGGACGAGTTGGAGAAACGCTCGTCCTGAGTGCATGCAACAGCAACAGCAACAGCAACAGCAACAGCAACAGCGGCGTCTGCGGCATCCTGGGAGAGGTGCGACGTGTGCGGGTATCCGGGACACGCCGTAAATACGTCCCTGTAGGCTTGTCCACGACATCCATGTCGTGGACAGTCCCGGATACCCGCACACGCCGCACCTCGCACACTGGGTTGGTGCATCCGGGAGAGCCGAAGCGGCTCGGTAGTGCCAAGCCATGCTTGGCAACGCCCTTCGCGGCCAAACCTGACCGCGCACCGTAAAGGGTGTAACGCGTGGTGTAACACCTTCGATACACCCACGCCGCCGCCAGCTGCAGCGGGCCTGTCGGGGTGTGATGCGCTTGTTCATACCGTGTTATTTCCAACGAAGCTGTAACAAGGTTGTTGCGAGACGACGCCTGCGACAGGGGTAATCCCCTGCAACAGCAGGCCTCTTGCACTTGGCACGAATGCTGCTCTATCCCTCCGCATGTTTCCGGGAGGTCGCCATGGACAGCGTTGCCGAATACAGGAAAACACCATCGTGGGTCTGGGCGCTGGCGTTGGTCATGGCGCTGCCGACGGTGGCGCAGGCATCCGGTGCGCGCCAAGGGGTGAAGGCGCAGCCGGGTGAGATGGTGTTGCTGCGCGATGTGCCGACACGGCCGGCGTATCGGCCGGCGCCGCCGGGCGTGGCGTTGATCGCCGATCCTTCGCCCAAGCGCGAAGTGGGGCAGGCGCTGGGTACGTCGACGGGGATGGATGAGCTCAGCGACGATGACTATGCCGCGCTGGGCTCCAACAGCGGTGCCGGCAGCGTGCATGCGACGACCACGATCGAGCGTGTCACCGGCACGACGGTGACGCATGCGCTGGGTGGGGCCACCGACAACGGTGTGTTGTCCGGCAACCAGCTCAGTGGCGCCATCGGCGGGCCGATGGGCGCGGTGGGCGGAGCGACGCGCGGGATTGCCGACCAGGTGCGCGGTGCGTTGGCGCAGTTCCCGTTGGGGCAACCTGCCGGCGGGCCGGGCAAATGAACCGCCGCGTGTGGTCCGTGGGGTTGGTCGTCGCCGCGTTGTGTCCGCTGCCGCTGTGCGCGCAGCAGGCCGATGACTACGCCGCGATGTTGTCCTATCTCAATCACAGCCGCATCGACGGCCGTGCGCTGGCCGGCGCCACCGGCGCCATCACCGTGAACATGGTGGCCGGCGATCTGAACCAGCAGGCCAATCTGCTGGGCATCGCCAACGGCGGGCACGCCAGCATCGCCGTGAACGCACAGCAGCGACAGGCCGACAACCTGGCGCTCGGCGACGGCGCGATGGACGCCAGCGCCACTATCGGCGGGCAGGCACTGAACGGTGCCAGTGGCATCGCCATGATCAATCAGGCCAGCGGTACCGGCAACGCGACGCTCAACGTCGTGACCGCCACGCTGGCGCAACAGGGCATACGCGAGTCGAACGACGAGGCCTTGGCCGCGTCAGGGGCGCTTGCGTCAGCAGGGGGGCAGGGCACCGCCAACAGCGGTCGGCCGGCGGGAACCCGCAGCGTGGCGGTGGAAGCCACCGCGCTGCAGGGATTCGACGGCGTCCTGCAACTCAATCAGATCGCGGGATCCGGCAACGCCACCGCTAACCAGTTGGGCATTTCGGTGCAGTCCACCCCGTGAGCAGTCACATCCACCCGATTGTCTGTGATGAGAGAGAGGGCACCATGAACACCAATATGAAACGGACCGTACTTGCGCTGGCCATTGCCGCCGCATCCGCATCAGCCGGCGCCAATGGCTGGGGCAATGATCGCGATGACCAGAACCGCAGTGCCAACATCAACCACGTACACAACGTGACCGAGACGCGCACCAACACCAACACCGATACCGACACCGATTCGCGGACCTGGAACCGGACCCACAACAACACCACCAACAACAATTCCACCAGCAACACCACGGTGAACAGCAACGTGACCCGCAACCGCAATGTCACGGTGAACGAGCACAGCAACATCCAGGCTGACGAGCGCAAGGAAAAGAACAACCACGGCGTCGATGTCAATCTTGAGAAGGACATGCGCCTGAGTTCGGACGTCAACTTCTCCGGCGATCCGGAAATCACCGGTTCGATCGACCTGGATTCGGCGGCGATCGCGATCATCGACAACCGTCAGTCGATCACCAACAACAACGCGGGCAACAGCCTGGTCACCAACAGTGCATCGATTGCCGATGACGTCGGCTCCGATGCCTCCGGCAACCTCGGCTTCAACGTTGCCGCCGGTGACAACAACGCGCAGGACAACGCGGCCTCGCTGTCGGCCGCCGATGCCTCCTTCAGCTTCGGCATGGCCGACGCCGAGGTCTTCGTCAACCAGTACGGCGCCGGCAACACCACGCTCAACTCCGGCGTGACCAACGCCGCGGGCCTGGGCGGCAATGCGTTCAGCGGTGCGTCCGGCAACATCGGCGCCAACGTCGCCTCGGGCAACAACAACGAGCAGAAGAACGCGCTCGCTGCCTCGGTGGCCACCAGTGCCTATGCCACCTCCAGCATCAGCTCCAACCAGGTGTCCACGGGCAACACCGTGGCCAACGCGGGTTACCTGAAGTCCATGACCGATACCGTCAACGTCAGCCTGCGTGGGCGCGTGGCCGGTGGCACCCTGGCCGTGGGCGCAGGCACCTACAGCGGCAGCGGCAGCGCCTACCAGAAGGACAACTACTACCTGGATACCTGGAGTGGTGAACTTCCGCACCCGGGTGGCAACAGCACCGGGCACATCGACATGGACAACGAGATCCAGAACGCGACGGCGAACCCGAACCGCGAAGGTGTCGGCGGCATTGCCTTCGATACCGACGAGAGCGGCACCAGCCGGTTCGTCGAACTGGGTGTGGCCGATCTGTACGCGAGCCTGAGCGGCACCGTGTCCACCACCCGTTGGGTGGCGGTGGATGCCACCAACACCGCGGCGTTGTCCGGCAGTGCGTTCTCCGGCGCCTCCGGCAACATCGGGGCCAACGTGGCTGCGGGTACCGGCAACCTGCAGGCCAACAGCCTGGCCCTGGCCGTGGCCCAGCCGTCCACCGGCGGCGGTGGCGGTACCGGCGAGTAAGCGTGACCGTTTTCGCAAGCAGCAAGCGTTGAGCGCAACAAACCCGGCCATCCGCCAATGGCCGGGCTCCCGGGGGCCCCTGTCCCATTCTCCCCCTTTGGGGCAGGGGCTCCTTCCTCAGCTGGAGCCAGGCCGATGTGGATCCGTGCGTTGTGCTGTTGCCTGTTGTTGTCACCGCTGGGCGCGCTGCGTGCCGGCGAGATCGGCTTCAGCGGCGTGCTGCCCAACGGGGCGGTGCTGACCCAGCATGTGGAGAGCATGCAGGAGCGACGCTTCCGCAACGTGGTGCGCCAGCACACCGATTACAGCTGTGGCGCGGCCGCACTGGCCACGATCCTGCGTTACGCCTATCACCTGGAAGCCGACGAAGGCACGGTGATCGAAGGGATGATGGGGGTGTCGGACCCGCAACTGGTCCACCAGCGGGGTTTTTCGCTGCTGGACATCAAGCGGTATGTGGAATCGATGGGCATGCGGGGGCGCGGCTACCGCGTCAACGAAGAGCGCCTGCGCTCGCTGCGCGTGCCCGGACTGGTGCTGATGGATGTGCGTGGCTTCCGCCATTTCGTGGTCCTCAAGCAGGTCCGCGGGGATCTGGTGGACGTGGCGGACCCGATCCTGGGCAACCGCAGCCTGACCGTCAGTGAATTTCTCAAGGCGTGGCCGTCGCGCGCCGTGTTCGTCGTGATCGGCAGTGACTTCGATCGCAACACGGTGCTGTTGCAGCCTGGCGAGCGGCCAAGTGCGCGCTCGCTGTATGCCCGGCAAGGGCCGATCACCGACGCGGAGTTGGTGGATTTCGGCTTCACCCATGCCGATCTGTTCTAGGAGGCACCATGAACATCGCACTGTGGACGCCCGGCGTGCTGTTGCTGACCCTGTTGGGGATGGCAGCGGCACATGCCGATGAAGGCCGGCCCGGCAAGGGCCTGCGCGAGATACCCGATCCCGAGCTGAACCTGATGCGCGGGCGTTATACGGTCAACGGCAACAGCGTGGCGTGGTTTGGCGTGACCATGATTTCGCGGTGGCAGAGCGGGGCCCAGGCCGCGCAGAGCGCGATGACGCTGGGCATGGATTTCAGCAAGGGCGGGACGCCGAAGATCAGCTTCACGCCGAGCGTGGTGGTCACCGCCGCCGATGCGCCGCTGCCGGTCACCCCCGGACGCAGCGTGGACAGCAGCGGCCTGCAGAACGTGGCCGGGCTGACCCAGAGCATCCAGGTAGCCGGTGACGGCAACCTGGCCAACAACACCACGCAATTGAACGTGCGCGATGGCAGTGCGCCGACCACGACCGGCGGCAGCGGCACCCTGGCCAGCGCCCAGCAGGGCGGGGTCAGCGCGGTGGCGCAACTGGACGGCAACACCGCCCGGGTGCAGCTGCAGATTGAAGGTGTCGGTGCGGTCCAGCAGTGGATCCGCAATGGCAGCGTCGGACAGAGCATCGCCCTGGCCAGTGACGGCCAGGCGGTCAGCAACCGCATGCAGATCGACCTGGTCCGGCAGTCGCTGGCCAGCAATGTTCCGCTGAGCCAGAACGTGGCGCAGGCGATGACGCTGGCGCGCGGCGTCGGCATGGGACCCGGCCAGTAAGTCCCGGCCGGGCAGGGGGAGCGAGAACACAACCGTGGGCCAAGCCAATGCACACCTCGATACGGGCAACACCGCTGGCGCTGGCGGCGCTGGCATTGATCAGCGCGGCAGGCGCGCATGCGCAGACGCCGACGGCGGCCGATGAGGCCGACGTCAAGGCGCTGATCGGGCAGCTGGAAACACTCAAGGCCAACTATGCGCAGGAAGTACGCCGCCTGCGCGAACTGGACATGCAGGTGCAGGCGATGCAGGCACGGCTGTCGGGCAAGACCGCACCGGTGGCCGGCAGCAGTGGCACGGCGATGCCGCAGCAGGGCCTGCCTGCCGGTACGCCGGCGGCCCCGGTCAGCGGCGAAGGCTATGCCAGCAGCGCTGCCGAAGCGGCCGAGGCCAAGCAGGCATCGCGGCGCAGCGTGGATGACGTCAAGCAGCAGCAGGCGGCGTTGTTCAGCCGTCGCTTCACGCTGGAAAACAGCCTCACCTACTCGCGCTACGACCGCAAACAGATCAGCCTCAACGGCTTCCTCGCGCTGGATGCGATCTTCCTGGGCAACATCGCGATCGAGAACGTCGAGTCCGACACGCTCACCTACAATCTGGCCGCGCGCTGGGGCGTCAGCCCCCGCCTGACCCTGAACCTGGACGTGCCTTACCTGGCGCGCAAGACCGTGTACCAGAAGGGCGGTGCCGGCGGCTCGGCCGCGGCGATCGCGCAGGAAGAAACCGACGGCAACGGCATCGGCGACATCGGCCTGAGCGCCAACTACAAACTGTTCGGCGAGCATGGGCGCTGGCCGGAAACCGTGCTCACCGTTGGCGCGACCGCACCCACCGGACGCGCGCCCTATGGGCTGGACTGGAAGGTGCTGGAGCGCGATGACGATGACTTCATCCGCTTTGCCGTGCCGGTACAACAACCCACCGGCAACGGGGTCTGGCAGGCCAACATCGGCCTGTCGGCGGTGAAGACCGCCGACCCGGCGATCCTGTTCGCCAACATCGGCTACATCCATTCCTTCCCGCGTGGTTTCAGCGACCTGGATTCCAATCCGGACACGGTCAATCCGGGCGACGTGAAGCTGGGCGGCTCGTACTACTTCGGGGCCGGCGTCGCATTCGCCTTCAACGAACGCACCAGCCTGAGCCTGTCCTTCAGCGACAAACTCAGCGGGCGCGCCTCGACCCGGTTCAAGGATGGGCAGTGGGTCAAGGTGATCGGCAGCGATGCCAATGCCGGCACGCTCAACCTGGGCATCACCTATGCGCTCAACCAGAACACCACCCTGGTCACCCTGCTCGGGATCGGCCTGACCCCGGACGCGCCGGACTTCACCCTGGCCTTCAAGGTGCCGTACATGCTGTGAGCGCGTGTGCTCAGCGAAGTTCGGGCAGGGCCAGCTGGTGCTTGCGGCACAACCGGTACACCGTCACCCGCGAGACCTGCATGTGGCGCGCACAGGCGGTGATGTTGAAGTCGCTCTGGCGCAGCGCGCGCAGCAGGATCTCGCGTTCGGCCACCTGACGTGCATCGTGCAGCAGCCGTTGCGGCACCTCGGCCACGGCCGGGAGCAGCTCCAGGTCGGCGATACCGATCAACTCGCCATCGGTGACGATCGCCGCGCGCTGCACACGGTTGAGCAGCTCGCGCACGTTGCCCGGCCAGCGGAAGCGCTCCAGGGCGGCGATGGCCTCGCGGCTGAAGCCGCGCGCACGTGTGACGTGGCGATGGCGGAAGTCGTCGAGGAAATGCTGGGCCAGCAGCGCGATGTCGCTGCCCCGTTCGCGCAGCGGCGGCAGCGCCAGCCGCAGCACGTTGAGGCGGTAGAACAGATCACGTCGGAACTGCCCGCGCTCCACCGCCTGCTCCAGGTCGACATGGGTGGCAGCCAATACCCGGACATCGACCTGCAGCGGCCGGTTGCTGCCGACCCGCTCGATCGTGCCTTCCTGCAGCACGCGCAGCAGGTTGGTCTGCGCATCCAGCGGCAGGTCGCCGATCTCATCCAGGAACACGGTGCCGCCCGTGGCGGTTTCAAACAGGCCCAGGCGTCGGCTGGCCGCGCCGGTGAAGGCGCCGCGCTCATGGCCGAACAGTTCGGACTGCACCAGCGTGGCCGGGATGGCGCCGCAGTTGACCGCCAGGAACGGGCGCGCGTGCCGCGGTGACAGCGCGTGCAGCGCCTGCGCCGCCAGTTCCTTGCCGGTGCCGGTTTCACCGGTGATCAGCACCGGCAGTTCGACCGGGGCGAACTTGCGGATCGCCGCGCGGGTGACCTGCAGCACCGCGCTCTCGCCGATCAGCGATTGCGGCCCGTGGGCGACCGGTGCAGATGCGTCACCGGCCAGCTGCTGCAGCCGAAGTACCATCCGGGACAGGTCCAGCGGTGCGGTGTAGGTAGCCACGCAGGCGGCCAACAGCGGTTCCAGCGTGGCCGGCGCGCGCTGCGGGTTGGCGGGCAGGATCGCCAGCAGGGCCATGTGCCGGTGCTCGTCGAGCAGGGCCTGCAGATGGGCCAGGTTGTCGGGCACGCCCTGGCGCAGGTCGAGCAGGCCGACCACCTGGTCATTGCCGCGCATGCCGATGGCCACGCAGGTGTCGCTGGCGACCCCGCGCACCTGCCAGCCGGCCGCGGCCAGCGCCATGCGCTCCGCCGAGGGCGGCTGCCCGAACCAGATCACACACCGTGCCGGAAAATCAGGGACTGCCGCCATGCGTCACCTTGTTGGAAGGATCTCGGGCGGCTTCGGGGTACTGGCGGTTGCCCGGACGTTCCGCCCCACGTCCGGGTCCGCGCCCGCGCGGCAGGGCCGGGCAGGGGCGAGTCGGCGGCAAGCGATTGCCGGTACGACAGAAGAAACAACGCCGGTTTGCGGCGGCAGCGGCCAAGCCCAGGGCCCGGAAACGAAAAAGGCCGCTGCAGGGCAGCGGCCTTTGGCGGCAGTACCGGCGCAGCGGTCAGAGATCGACGCGGCGGGCCTGCATGAACTTCGCACCCCAGTAGCCACTGACCAGGCTGTCGACGCGGACGTCCTTGCCGGTGCTCGGGGCATGCAGGAAGCGGCCTTCGCCGACGTAGATGCCGACGTGGTCGACCCGGCCCTTGCGGCCGAAGAACACCAGGTCGCCGGCGTTGAGCGCGTTGCGGTCGTTGATCAGCTCGGCGTCGCCGTCATGGGCCATTTCGCGCGAGACGCGCGGCAGCTCGATGCCCAGCGCGGTACGGAACACATAGCCGACCAGGCCGCTGCAGTCGAAACCGCTGTCCGGCGAGGTGCCGCCCCAGCGGTACGGGGTGCCCAGCAGGGTCATGGCACGGCGCAGCAGCGACTGCACCTTGCCGTTGTCGGCGGCGCCGCCCACCACCGCGCCATTGGCGGAGCTGGCGTCGTAGTTGGCGAGCAGGCGGCTGAGATCGCCGGCGAACATCGCCGAGCGGTCCATCAGGGGAATGGTGTCGTTGGCGGCCAGGTGCGGCAGCAGGGCGGCGAGGGTGGCGCTGGCAGCGGCATCAGCCTTGCTGCGGGCCGGCGCGTCAGCCTTGAGCTTGGCGGCGGCAGGGGATTCGGGGGCAGCGGTGGAGCCAGCCGGGGCGGCGTCGACAGCAGCTGCGGGTGCGGTCTGTGCCCAGGCCGGAAGGCTGGACAGGCAGAGCGCGAAAGCAAGGAAAGCGGGGCGGATGGTGCGCCTGGGGGCGGCGGTCTGGCCTTGGCAAGTCAGGTCGTCTGTCGTCACGCGGCGGTCACTGAATAAAAACGATGGGTGATCATGCCGTGTAAGAGCGGTGATTAGGTACAAATTTCGTTAAATTTTCGTTTTGATGGCAGTGATGCCCGTCACATTTTTGGCCATTCGCCCTGTTCAGCTTAGTGCAGGACACGTTTCGCACCGGTGTAGTGGTCTTTCCAATAGGGGCCGTCGAGTGAGTCCAGGCGGACCGTGCCACCGGTGGTGGGGGCATGTACGAAGCGCCCTTCGCCGACGTAAATGCCCACATGGGACACGTTGCCGCGGCTGCCGAAGAACACCAGGTCGCCGGACGCGAGCCGCTTGGGTTCGATCTTCGGCCCCTGTATGGCCGCCAGGTCGCGCGAGGTCCGCGGCAGCTTGAGATCGAGCATCTCGCGGTAGACATACGTGACCAGGCCGCTGCAGTCGAAACCGGATTCGGGGGTGTTGCCGCCGTAACGGTACGGGGTGCCGACCAGGCCGATGGCGCGCATCAGCACGGCGTTGGCGGCCTGCGGGTCGTTGGGGCTGACGCTGGGCCAGACCTGGGTGGAGGCCGGCGGCGGGGCGGGCCGGGTGGTCTTGCCGCCGCCACAGGCGGACAGCGCGGCGGCGCAGATCAGCACCAGGGCCAGGCGAAGGTTCGGGCGGGTTGCGGGCGAAACTGGCGTCAGCTGCATGATGTCCGGATAATGCGCCACCTCAGAAGGCCGTCATGATGGCGGCGTATCCGGTGGGCCACAACCCTCCTCACCCGTCTGCCCCGGCAGCCTCCAGCAAGAGTTGCGCATGAAGATCGAGAAGAACAGCGTCGTCCGTTTCCACTACACCGTGTCCGAGCAGGGCCAGGAACCGATCGAGAGCTCCAAGGACCGTGATCCGCTGGCGATCCTGATCGGCCACGGCAACATCATTCCGGGCCTGGAAAACGCCATGATGGACAAGGAAGCCGGCGCCAGCTTCGAGGTCGACGTCAAGGCGGCCGATGCCTACGGCGAGCGCCGCGAGGGTCTGACCCAGCGCGTGCCGAAGAAGCATTTCGGTACCAGCAAGCTGATTCCGGGCCAGCAGGTGGTGCTGCAGACCAACTTCGGCCCGCGCGCGGTGACCGTTGAGAAGGTCGGCATGAGCGTGGTGGACGTGGATCTGAACCACCCGATGGCCGGCAAGGACCTGCACTTCTCGGTGGAGATCGTGGACGTGCGTGAAGCGGCGGCCGAGGAGCTGGAGCACGGTCACGTGCACGGCGACGGTGGTCACCAGCACTGAGGCCAAGCGCCCTGGTGTGATGGAACGGCTCGCCTTGGCGGGCCGTTTTTTTTGGGGGCTTCACCGGCGCGGTTGTGTAGTGGCGACCTGCAAGTGCGGTTCCGTCTTCGTCTGGGCGGGTGGCGCGCGTTGGGGCCCCCTTTGTGGCTGGCAGGCGCCTTGGCAAATGTCCCCCGGCCACCGCCGGGCGGCGACGGCCTCCTCCTTTACTTTGCCCAGTCGCCTGCCAGCCACAAAGGGGGCTCGGCTTCGGAACGCAACTGTAAAACCCGGCGCTTCTGCGGCGCCCAGTGCTCTCTACACGCGGGCCCCGATGCCCTTGCGGGCGAAGTAAAGGAGGAGGGGACGGCCGCAGGCCGGCGCCGGGGGACATTCGCCGGCAAGGGCATCGGGGCCCGCGTACCCGACCCACCTACAGCGCCGCGCTGTTGCTTCGGATTTGGCCCGCACGCGTGGCCCGATGCAGCGGCATAATGGCCGCCCTGGTCCGCGGATAGTCTGTGAACGCTGCTTCTTTCCCCCTGCAGCCGGTGGATGCCGGCGACCGCATCACGGTCATGGACATCCTGCGCGGGGTCGCGCTGCTGGGCATCCTGCTGATGAACATGGAGGCGTTCAGCGGGCCGCTGGACCTGGCCTTTACCGGTATCGATCCGCATTGGCACGGTCTGGACTACGTGACCGACGCGCTCATCTACGTGTTGGTGCAGGGCAAGTTCTTCACCCTGTTCTCGCTGCTGTTCGGCGCGGGCTTTGCGATCATGGCCCAGCGCGCCGAGGTTGCACGCCGCGACTTCACCCCGTTCTACGTGCGCCGCAGTGTGGCACTGCTGCTGATCGGCCTGTGCCATGCGGTGCTGGTCTGGTCCGGTGACATCCTGGTGATGTACGCGATGCTGTCGATGCCACTGCTGGCCTTCCGCGAAGCGCCCACGCGCTGGCTGCCGGCAATGGGCGTGGTCTGTTACCTGAGCGCGGCGGCGTTGATGGTCCTGCTCGGGCTGACGATCGGGGGCACCCTGCCTGTGGAAGATGGCGGTGTGCCATTGCGCGATGCGCTGGCCAACGTCGGCAGTACGGTGGAACTGCAGCGGCAGGCGTACGGCCATGGCAGCTGGGCCGATGCGGTGGGACAGCGCCTGCGTGATCTGGGGGCCAGTCTGTCGGCGATCCTGATCATCGGGCCGGAAGTGCTGGGCATGTTCCTGATCGGCAGCTGGTTTGCACGCAGCGGCGCGCTGGCAACGCCAGTGCGTTTCGAGCGGCTGTATCGACGGCTGCGCTGGGGCGCGCTGCCGATCGGCCTGGTGCTGATGCTGGTGAGCGCGTGCTGGGTGCCTTACGTGGCACCGGGCAGTTTCAGTGCCGCCAGCGGCATGGCCTATGCGCTGTCGTCGGTGGCCGGGCTGTTGATGTGCCTGGGCTACCTGGGCTGGATCGTGCATCTGCGCGCGCACCTGGCATGGCTGGCGCCGATGGGGCGGATGGCGTTGACCCACTACATCGGCCAGTCGCTGGTGTGCACGTGGCTGTTCTACGGGTATGGCCTGGGCGCGTTCGAGAGCATGCCGCGGTTCTGGCAGGTGCCCTTCGCGCTGGCAGTGTTCGCGCTGCAGGTGGTGATCAGCCATGTCTGGTTGCGTCACTTCCGCTTTGGTCCGTTGGAGTGGATCTGGCGCGCACTGACCTATGGCCGGTGGCCACCCCTGCGGCGATCGGTGGCGCAGGCCTGAGCATGCACGGGCGCGCGCAGGATGTGCTGGTGGTCGGCGCCGGTGCGATCGGCTTGACCACCGCGCTGGCCTTGAGCGAGGCCGGCCGTTCGGTGCGGGTACTGGAGGCCGGCCGGATCGGCGCGGCCACCTCGCACGGCAACTGCGGCACCATCACCCCCAGCCACGCGCCCCCGCTGGCGGCACCGGGTGTTCCGTGGCGCGCACTGCAGTGGATGCTGTCGCCGCAGGCACCGCTGTATATCCCGCCGCGGCTGGATCCGGCGCTGTGGCGTTGGTTGTTCCAGTTCGCCCGGCGCTGCAACGCACACGACTGGTTGCACAGCACCCGCAGCCGCGCGGCCCTGCTCAACGACTCACGGCGTCGGTTGGGCGAGTGGGTGCAGCGCTACGCGCTCGACTGCGAGTTCCAGACGCAGGGCCTGGACTATGTGTTCCGCGATCCGCGCAATTTCGAGCGGCATGCGGCCGAGTGTGTCGCGCTTGATGCGCTGGGGATCGCGACGCGGATCGAAGACGGTGCGGACTACAGTCGCCAGCATCCGGCGTTCCGCGAGGGGCTGGCCGGTGCGATCCACTTTCCCGGCGATGCCCAGCTGCGCCCCGACCTTTTCACTGCCGCGCTCGCGCGCGTGCTGCAGCAGCGCGGGGTGATCATCGAAGAGGAGTGCCGGGTGTTGTCATTGCACCCGCAGGAGGGCGGGGTGAGCGTGCAGACCACGCACGGGGTGCGCCGCGCCAGCGACCTGCTGTTGGGCACAGGGCCGTGGTCGCCGCAATGGGGCCGACAACTGGGCCTGCGCATTCCGATCCAGCCCGGCAAAGGCTATTCGCTGACCTATGCGCGGCCGGTGCAGGTGCCTCGGCGTCCGGTGGTGCTCAAGGACCATTCGGTGTTCGTGATCGCCTGGGAGCAGTCGCTGCGGCTGGGCGGCACCATGGAATTCTGCGGTCGCGACCCACGCCTTACCGCGACGCGGTTGCGCGCGCTGGATGCCGCCGCCGCGTTGTATCTGCACCACCCACGTGGCCCCGTTCTGCAGGAACAGTGGTGTGGCTGGCGTCCGATGAGCGTGGACGATCTGCCGCTGCTGGGCCGTGTTCCGGCGCATCCTCACGTCTGGCTCGCGGCCGGGCATGGCATGCTCGGGATCAGCATGAGCGTGGGCACCGGACAGTTGATGGCCGACCTGATCACCGGCACGCCGCCGGCGCTGGATCCTGCCCCTTACCGAGTTGAGCGATTCCAATGACAACGCATTACGACTATGACTTGATCGTGCTGGGCGGTGGCTCCGGCGGCCTGGCAGCGGCCTTCCGCGCTGCGCAGCATGGCCAGCGGGTGGCGATGCTGGAGCCCGGCGAACTGGGCGGCACCTGCGTCAATGTCGGCTGCGTGCCGAAGAAGGCGATGTGGTTGGCCGCCGACCTGGCCGAGCGGATCGGGCTGGCCGCGGCGATGGGCTTCGATGTGCCCGTACGCCCGGCACTGGACTGGAAGGAACTGGTGGTGCATCGCCAGGCCTATATCGCCAATATCCACGCCAGCTACCTCAAGCGTCTGGATGCCAGCGGCATCGTGCGGGTACCGCGCAAGGGGCGGCTGGTGGACGCGCACACCGTGGAGTGCAGCGATGGCGTGCAGATCAGCGCGACGCACGTGCTGATCGCCACCGGCGCACACCCGCAGCGGCCGGATATTCCCGGTGCCGAGCTGGGTTCGGTGTCGGATGATTTCTTCAACCTGTGCAGCGCGCCGGCGCACGTGGCGATCGTCGGCGGGGGCTACATCGCAGTGGAGCTGGCGGGCCTGTTGCAGGCATTGGGCAGCCGGGTCACGCTGCTGGTGCGCGGCGAGCGCCTGCTGGAACGCTTCGATGCGGAACTGACCGCGCAGCTCACCGACAACCTGCGCCATCAAGGCGTGCAGCTGCATTTCAACTACCGCCTGCGCGAGCTGCGTCGCGAGGGTGAGGCGCTGATCGCCCACGGCGATGAGGGCCCACATGAAACACGCTTCGACACGCTGTTCTTCGCCACCGGCCGTCGCGGCAACAGCGCCGGACTGGGGTTGGAAGCACTGGGCATCGTGGTCGGCGAGAAGGGCGAGGTCGAGGTCGATGCATGGCAGGCCACGGCGGTCCCCAGCGTGTATGCACTGGGCGATATCGCCGGCAAGGTCGGGCTGACCCCGGTGGCGATCGCCGCCGCGCGCACGTTGATGGATCGCCTGTTCGGTGGAAAAACGCAGGCGAAGATGGACTATGAGAATGTGGCCAGCGTGGTGTTCTCGCATCCGGCGCTCGGCGCGGTAGGGTTGAGCGAGGAACAGGCGCGTGAGCGCCACGGCGATGTGCGCGTGTACCGCAGCAATTTCCGTCCCATGCTGCAGGCACTCGCCGACGGCACCCAGCGCAGCCTGTTCAAGCTGGTCTGCGTGGGCGAGGAGGAACGCGTGGTCGGCGTGCATCTGCTTGGCGATGCCGCCGACGAGATCCTGCAGGGCTTCGCCGTCGCGGTGAAGCTGGGCGTGACCAAGGCACAGCTGGACGACACCGTCGCCATCCACCCGACCTCGGCAGAAGAAGTGGTACTGATGCGCTGAAGGCGCAGCAACGGCCCGCGTCTAGCCCATGCGACAATAGCGATCCCACCCTTGACCCGGCCGCCCCGCGCGGCCGTGTGCCGTCCTGATGTCGTCCCCAGCGCCTGCCCACCTCGCCACGTCCTCCGCCCGTATCGCTGCCGGTGGCATCGCGCTGGCCGCGATCGGCGCGGTTGCCGCATCCGGCAAGGCCGTCATCGTGAAACTGGCGTATCGGCACGGGGTGGATGCCACCACGCTGCTGGCGCTGCGCATGCTGATGGCCTTTCCCTTGTTCGCACTGCTGGCGGTGTGGTCGGCGCGGCGCGCCACGGCGTTGTCCTGGGCGGACCGGGGCCGGGTGGTGTGGCTGGGGTTTACCGGCTACTACCTGTCCAGCCTGCTGGACTTCCAGGGCCTGCAGTACATCAGCGTCACCCTGGAGCGGCTGATCCTGTATCTCAATCCGACCCTGGTGCTGTTGATCAGCCTGGTGCTGCTGAAAAAGCGGCCGGGACGCTGGCAGTTGGCCGCACTCGGGCTCAGCTATCTGGGCGTACTGCTCGCCTTCGGGCATGACCTGCAGCTGGAGGGCGGGCGCATCGTGCTCGGCAGCGCGTTGGTGTTCGCCAGTGCGCTCAGCTATGCGCTGTACCTGTTCGGCAGCGGCCAGGTGGTGGCCAGGATCGGTGCGATCCGCTTGACCGCCTATGCCAGCTGTGTGGCCTGCGTGCTGTGCGTGGCGCACTTCGCCGTGCTGCATCCGTGGTCGGTGCTGGTGAGCGCGCCGACGCCGGTGTACACCCTGTCCCTGATCAACGCGACGGTGTGCACGGTGTTGCCGGTGATGGCGATCATGCTGGCGGTGAAGCGGATCGGCTCGTCGCTGGCCGCCCAGGTCGGTATGCTCGGCCCGGTATCCACCATCGTGATGAGTCTATGGCTGCTCGACGAACCCATGGGCCCCTGGCAGATCCTGGGGACGGCGCTGGTGCTGGTCGGCGTGCTGCTGGTCAGCCGCGTTCGCGCGTGAAGGCAACGCCGCTGGCATCGCCGGAAGACGCGGCCGCACAGGCGCGCGAACGCATCCTGGCGGTGATCCGGGCCATTCCGCGCGGGCAGGTGATGGGCTATGGACAGGTGGCGGCCAAGGCCGGCCTGCCGGGCCGCGCACGGCTGACGGCGCGGGTGCTGGGCCAGAACGAAGACCCGGACCTGCCCTGGCACCGGGTGCTGCGCTCGGACGGGCGCATTGCCATGCCGGAAGGTTCCCATGGCTGGCGCGAGCAGAGCCAGCGGCTGCGAGCCGAAGGCGTGGCGATCGAGCGCGGTCGGGTCAAGCAGATGCCGCGCAGCCGCGCCGACGACCTGGACGCGGCGGTGTGGGGGCCGGGCTGAGCGGGCCGCGCATGCCCCTGCCAGCCAGGGCAGGGCGCTGCGGCTATGATGGGTGCAGTTCCATAGGATGCCCTCATGTTCCCGCGACTGCCCACTGTCACCAAGGCGCTGCTGATCGCCAACATCGTGCTGTTCGTGCTGCAGCAGCCGTTCCTGCTCGGCAACAGCACGTTTGAACCCTTCATGCTGCAACCGCTGCGGGGCGACTTCGATGCGTTCTCGCCGGGCGGCAATTTCCAGCCCTGGCAGCTGCTGACCTACGGTTTCCTGCATGGCAGCTTCATGCACCTGTTCTTCAACATGTTCGCGCTGTTCATGTTCGGCGCGCCGTTGGAGCAGACCTGGGGCGAGAAGCGCTTTCTGACCTATTACCTGGTGTGCGTGGCCGGCGCCGGCCTGTGCCAGCTGCTGGTGGGCACGATGCTGGTGGATCCGGCCACGGTGCTGGGCGCCTCTGGTGGCGTGTTCGGCCTGCTGCTGGCCTACGGCATGCTGTTCCCGAACCAGCGGGTGATGCTGCTGTTCCCGCCGATCCCGATGAAGGCACGCACCTTCGTGATCCTGTTCGGCGTGATGGAACTGGTGTTCGGTGCCACCGGCTGGCAGCCGGGCGTGGCGCACTTCGCGCACCTGGGTGGCATGTTGTTCGGCTGGCTGCTGATCCGCTACTGGCGCGGGCAGTCGCCGTTCAACAAGCGCCGCCCGCCGGGTGGGCCACGGCCGAACCATCTGCGCCGGGTGAAGTAGCCCTGGCGCACGCATGAAGATCCTCATTCTGGGCGGCTACGGCGTGTTCGGCGGACGCCTGGCCGAACTGCTGGCGGATCTTCCCGCGCTGGAGCTGCTCATCTGCGGCCGCAACCTGGATGCCGCCACTGCCTTCTGCAGCGCGTATGCAGGTGCCGCGTCAGTACGCCCACTGACCGTGGATCGCCAGCAGATCGAACCGGTGCTGGCGGCCGAGCGACCGGATCTGCTGGTGGATGCCTCCGGTCCGTTCCAGGACTATGGCGATCGTCCTTACAGCGTGATCGACGCCTGCATCGCGGCGGGCGTGGATTACCTGGATTTCGCCGACGCCGCCGATTTCGTGTTCGGCGTGGCGCAGTTCGACACGCGCGCCAACGCCGCCAATGTGTTCGTCCTGTCCGGGGTCAGCAGTTTCCCGGTGCTTACCGCGGCGGTGCTGCGTGCGATGGCGCAGCACATGGACATCGTGACGGTGCAGGGCGGTATCGCGCCGTCGCCCTATGCCGGCATCGGCCTGAACGTGATGCGCGCGGTGGTCGGCTATGCCGGTTCACCGGTGAAGCTGCAGCGCAACGGTGCGCGCGGGCACGGCCTGGGCCTGGCCGAAAGCCTGCGCTACACCATCGCCGTGCCGGGGAAGGTACCGCTGCGCAACCTGCATTTCTCGCTGGTCGATGTGCCCGACCTGCAGGTGATTCCGCCCGAGCACCCGCAGCTGACCGATATCTGGATGGGGGCCGGCCCGGTGCCGGAGGTGCTGCATCGCATCCTCAACCTGCTGGCCAAGGCACGCGCGCAGCTGCACCTGCCATCGCTGGTGCCGTTGTCACGGGTGTTCTACACGGTGCTCAACCGGATGAAGTTCGGTGAGCACCGCGGCGGAATGTTCATCCGCGCCACCGGTACCCGTGCGGGTGTGCCGGTGGAACAGAGCTGGCATCTGCTCGCCGAGGGCGACGATGGCCCCTACATTCCTTCGATGGCGATCGAATCGGTGGTACGCAAACTGCTGACGGGCGAGCGACCTGCACCGGGCGCACGCGCGGCCACCCGCGCGCTGGAACTGTCCGACTACGATCGCCTGTTCGCGGGTCGTTCGATCCACACCGGCTTCCGCCGCGAGATGCCCGACGCCGCGCTATATAAGCAGGTGCTCGGAACGGCATTCGATGCGCTGCCCGCGCAGGTGCAGGCGCTGCATGCCGCGCCGCAGCCGTGCCGGTGGACGGGCACGGCCGAGGTGAGACGGGGGCGCGGGCTGCTGTCGCGAATCGTCGGCGGCGTGATTGGATTCCCGCCGGCGGGACGCGATGTACCGGTCACGGTTGCCTTCTCGCCGGAGGCGGGTGGCGAGCGCTGGAGCCGCGATTTCGCCGGACGTACCTTCTCGTCATGGCAACGGCGCGGGCAGGGCAGGAACGCGCACCTGCTGGTGGAGCGCTTCGGCATCGTGGATATCGCGCTGGCGCTGGTGGTCGAACAGGACCGGCTGCTGCTGGTGCCGCGGCGCTGGTCCTGCCTGGGCATCCCGTTGCCGAGGGCACTGATGCCGGGCGGGTGCACCTTCGAGACCGAACGCGATGGACGCTTCGTCTTCAACGTCGAAATCGCCGCGCCGCTCATCGGCCTGATCGCCGCCTACCAGGGCACCCTGCAACCGCAAGGCTGACCCAACGCGCGCGCCTGACCCAGCAGAAGACGGCACTTGCACTTGCCCTTTGCCAAAAAGAAGGGCGCCTCATGGGCGCCCTTCCTGACTAACACTTTCGGGTGGGACTCAACGCCAGACCTTGATCTGGTCGTTCTCCACGCGCTGCATCGGCTGGCCCGGCTTGCAGCTGAAGGTCGCGCCGAAGGCCGGCAGGTTCGACAGTGCACCGTTGGTGCGCCAGCGGCCCGGAGCCAGGATGTCCGAGCTCAAGCGCTGCGCCGCTTCATTCGGCGACAGCTGCTGCGCCCACAGGCTGGCCCAGGCGCGGAAGAAGCCCTGCTGGGCCGCCGGCTTGGCGTTGGGTTCTACCGCCTTGTAGGCCTCCCAGGCGAGTTCCAACCCAGCCAGATCGGCCAGGTTCTCTTCGCGGGTCAGCTCGCCGTTGACCTTGGCACCCTTCACACCCGGGAAGTCGTAGCTGCCGTACTGCGCCGCGACGCGGTTGCCGAACAGCGTCCAGGCGGTCTTGTCGGCCGGGGTCCACCAGCTGCGCAGCTCGCCCTTGGCATCCACCAGCGCGCCCTTGGCGTCGATGGCGCGGGTCAGCTCGTGCGCGACCAGCGCGCCGTAGCTGCCGAACTTGTCGGCGGTATCACCCTTGGCATTGAACACCGGGCCCTGCAGCACCGCGGCGGTGACGATCAGGCGGTTCTGCGCGATGTCATACGCCAGCGCAGGCTGCTGCGGCAGCACGTCCCAGCGACGGTCGGCATTGCCCTTGCCGATGCGCTTCATTTCTTCGCGATGGCGCCAGGTGGAGGCGATCAGCATGTTGCCGCCGAAGCTGCCACGGCCCATCGGCTGCACGGTGTAATCCAGATCGCGCAGCGGGGTGCCGATCTCGATCTTCAGCGCGGCCAGCTTGGCCTGCGCCTCGGTCTTGGCCTCGGCGCTCATCCAGGTGCTGCGCTTGACTGCATCGATCTGCACTTCGCGGATCTTGTCGACGATCAGCGCAGCCTGGCGGCGGTCATCGGCGGACAGGTGCCTGGCGGCGTATTCGCGGCCGAGCATCGGGCCGGCGGCGACGTTGATCGCATCCAGGGTCTGCTCCCAGCGCGCCGGGGCGATGGTCTCGCCACGGATCACGCGGCCACGGAATTCAAACTCCGCATCGCGGTAGGCCTTGGACAGGTACGGCGCCATGGCATCACCCACGCGCCAGCGCAGGTAGGCCTTCCACTGGTCCGGCTTGATCCGGGTGACCATGCCGTCGAGCTGCTTGAACAGGGCCGGGTCGGACAGCGAGACCAGGTCGTCGTTGACGCCCTGCACCTTGAGGAACGCATCCAGCTGCAGGTTGCGGTAGCGGCTGTTGAGGTCCTTGGTGGAAATCGGTGCGTAGTTGTTGAACGGGTTGTTGATCCCGGCCAGCGACTGCGCGTTGCGTGCCAGTTCGGTTTCCAGTGCGATCACCGCCTGCGACTCGGCGTCCAGCTTGGCGGCCGGGGTGCCGGTCAGCGCCAGGATCTGCTTGACGTAGTTGCGGTAGCGGCCCATCAGCGCAACGGTGTCGGCATCGGTACGGGTGTAGAACGCCGGGTCCGGCAGGCCCATGCCGCCCTGCATGAAGTAGCCGATGTGGCGGTCCAGCGCCTTGAGGTCGACGTCCGGGGCGAAGTTGAAGGCCACCGGGATGCCGACCTGATGCAGCGCGGCGATCGAGGCCGGGACGTCCTTGGCCTTCTTGATCGCGTTGATGCGGGTCAGCAGCGGGGCGATCGGATTGGAACCGTCGGCCTCCACCGCCGCTTCATCCAGGCCGCTGGCCCAGAAGTCGCCCAGCAGCTTCTGCACGTTGCCCTGCGGTGCCTTCATCGACGCATCCAGCAGCTCGCGCTGCTGTACGCGGGTACGCTCGGCCAGCTGCCCCAGCGCGGTGGTGGCACCGGTCTGCGGCACCGGGTTGGCCTTGAGCCAGGTGGCGTTGGTGGCATCGTAGAAGTCGCTGCACTGCGCACTGACCGCCGGCGCACGGCCGGCTTTCTTCTTCGGTGCGGCGTGCGCGTCGTTGGCAATGACCAGGGAGGCCAGGCTCAGGCCCAGGGCGATGGCGAGCGGACGGAAGTTGGGCATGTAAAGCAAATCCATCGAGGATTGAAGATCGCGCGAGTGTACCAAGCAAAGCGAAAAGAGCGTGATGGAGGGCGGTGCAGCGCGGCTCGCGAGCCCAAGAAACAAAGGTTCTTCTCCCATCTGCGGGAGAGGTCCACGGTGCATTTTCCCCGTGTAGGGCCCTGCGGTGCAGGTGGCTGGGGCGCGGGCCCCGCTGCTCGCCTCACACCCGGAACGAAACCGCTGCTGTTGATCTGGGCGTGAGACGCCCCTCCAATGGGATAAAAAGCAAAGGCCCGGGATATCCCGGGCCTTTGCCTGCATCGGATCACGCGGTAACGCGAAGGCTTACCAGATCACTACCTGCTGGTCGCCGGCGCGGACCATCGGCGAGCCGGCCTTGCACTGGAAGGCCGCGGCGAAGGTCGGCAGGTTCGACGGCGCGCCCATCGCGCGGAACTGCGCCGGGGCGTGCGGATCGGTGGCCAGGCGGACCTTGGCGTTCTCCGGGGTGTACTTGGTGCGCCACACGGTGGCCCAGTTGAAGTAGAAGCGCTGATCGCGGGTGAAGCCGTCGACCTTCGGATCTTCCTTGCCGGCCGAGGCCTTCTGCAGCGCATCGTAGGCCGTGGCGACACCACCCAGATCGGCGATGTTCTCGCCCAGGGTCAGCTTGCCGTTGACGGCCTGGCCGTCCACCTTGTAACCGTCGAACTGCTTGACCAGCTTGCCGGTCAGGCCGCTGAAGTTCTTGGTGTCGGCGGCGGTCCACCAGTTCTCGAAGTTGCCGGTCGGCCCGAAACGGCTGCCCTGGTCGTCGTAACCATGGGTCATTTCGTGGCCGATCACCGCACCGATGCCGCCGTAGTTGAGCGCGTCGTCGGCCTTGGGATCGAAGAACGGCGGCTGCAGGATGGCGGCCGGGAACACGATCTCGTTCTGCAGCGGGTTGTAGTAGGCATTGACGGTCTGCGGGGTCATGCCCCACTCGGTCTTGTCCACCGGCTTGCCGATCTTGGACAGGGCCCACTTGTAGTTGAATGCGTTGGCCGCACGCACGTTGCCCAGGTAGCTGTCGCGACCGGTGGTCAGGCCGTTCCAGTCACGCCACTTGTCCGGGTAGCCGATCTTGGGGGTGAAGGTTTCCCACTTGGCGATCGCCTTGGCCTTGGTCTCATCGCTCATCCAGGTCAGGCCCTGGATGCGCTCCTTGAGCGCGGCGGCCAGGTTCTTGACCAGCTCTTCCATCTTGGCCTTGGCTTCCGGGGAGAAGGCGACCTTCACGTACAGCTGGCCGAATGCATCGCCGGCATCGCTTTCGATGGTGCCCAGCACGCGCTTCCAGCGCGGCTTCTGTTCCTTCTGGCCGTTCAGGGTCTTGCCGTAGAAGGCGTAGTTCTCATCCACGAAGGCGTCGCTCAGGTACGGCGAGGCGCCATCGACGGTGTGGAAGCGCAGGTAGGCGCGCCACACCGACGGGTCGGTGTCGCCCAGCGCCTTGCTCACTTCCTGGTGGAAGGAGGGAATGGCCAGCGAGAACTTCTCCGGTGCCGCAACGCCCTGGGCTTCGAAGAACTTGCTCCAGCTGAAGTTCGGGGTCAGCGTGTCGGCATCGGCGACCGAGACCGGGTTGTAGTACAGCGAGACATCGCGCGAGAGCTCGACGCTGGACTTGGAGGCCTTGGCCAGGCGGGTTTCGAACTTGACCACGTCGGCGGCCTGCTTGGCCGCATCGGCTGCAGCCACGCCGGACAGTTCCAGCACCTTGGCCACGTGCGCTTCGTACGCCTTGAGCTTGTCGGCGTTCTTGGCGTCGGTGTAGTAGGTGGTATCCGGCAGGCCCAGGCCGCCCTGGCTGGCGTAGGCCATGTTCATGCTGGAGTTCTTGAAGTCCGCTTCCGGACCGAAGCCGAACAGCACGTTCTCGCCCTTGGCGGCGCTGCTGCGCAGGTAGTCGGCAACGGCGTCCTTGTTCTGCAGCGCGTCGATCGCGGCCAGGTCGGCCTTCAGCGGCTCGATGCCCTGGGCGTTGATCTTGGCCTCGTCCATGCCGGTGGCCCAGAAGTCGCCGACGATCTTCTCGATGCCGTTCGGGTTCTTGACCGCCGCGACCTGCTCGGCGAGCTGGTGCTGCACGGCAACCGAGCGCTCGTCGAGGATGGTGAAGGCGCCCCAGCTGGTGCGGTCGGCCGGGATTTCATTGGCGGCCAGCCACTTGCTGTTGACGTAGTCGCCGAACGCGCTGCAGGCGTCCAGGCTGGCATCCAGGTCGGACGGGTGGAACGCGTTGTAGGCGGGCAGCTTGCCTTCGTCCAGCGTGTAGTTGGTGGCAGCAGCGGCAGCCGGGGCGGCGGTGGAGGCCGCGCTGTCCGTCGCCGGGGTTTCGTTCTTGCCGCAGCCGACCAGCGCGGCCGAAACGGCCAGGGTCAGCAGAACAATCTTGGGAGTGCGAGCGATCACGTGTATGGCCTCCAGGCCGAAAAGTCTTGCGTGGGCGTGCCCCCAGCGGGGCCTTGGGCCAGACGATACGCCGCTGGCCCGGCCTGCAAGGGTGTCGAAGGTCATGGCCGGGTGCAAGGGGGGCGGTGGTACCCGTGAAAAAGCAGACCCGGCAAAGGCCGGGTCTGCGGGGGGGCTTCCGGTCCTGACGGATCAGAACTTGTAGGTGGCACCCATGTACATGTAGCGGCCGATGTTGTCATACATCGCCGAACCCACGTCCGAACCGAAGTAGTTCACCGGCGGATCCTTGTCGAACACGTTGTCCATGCCCAGGTAGACGTCGATCTTGTTGCCCGGGAAGCGGTAGCCCGCCTGGAAGCTGTGGTACACGAACGAGCCGTTGCGGATCGGGCTGGTCTGGCCCGGGTTGGACTGGTAGCTCTTGGGCTGCACGCGCAGGTTGCTGCTGACGTAGTTCAGGTCCCACGAAGCACGCCACTGGCCCAGCGCGTACTTGGTCTGCAGGGCACCACGCCAGCGCGGGTCGGTCACCCAGGTGACGTTCTCGTCGTACTCGTTGGGGAAGTCCTGGAAGGCCCATTCACGCGACTGCAGCAGACGGGTACCGACCAGGCGGACCACGGTGTCGCCCTCGGCGATCTTGAAGCGATAGTCCATTTCCAGATCCACGCCGACGCGGCGCGAACGGGCCAGATTCTCGTTCAGCGCAACCCAGCGGCTGATCGAATGTTCCGGGAACGTGCGGCCGCCAGCATCGGTCTTGCCGCCGGCCGGGGCACGCTCGATGAAGCCGCAGAACTTGTTGTTGATGCCCCCCGGGGAATCCACGCAACGGGTCGCATTGGTCTGCGCGGAGACCGCACCGATCGCGTCCTTCAGGCTGATCCACCAGTAGTCGACGGACATGCCGAAGCCTTCCAGGAACTCCGGCTGCCAGACGAAGCCGTAGGTGAAGCTGCGTGCGCGTTCCGGCTTCAGGTCCGGGTTGCCGCCGCTGACGCCCGGACGGGTTGCGGTGTAGGTGTCGATCCAGCCCACCGGTACGCCCATCGCCGTGCAGTTGGCCTGGCGCAGCGCCGGGTCGGCCGCCGTGCTGGGACGGTTGGAGTTGGTCCCCAGGTAGTTGCAGGGGTCGTTGACGGTGGCGAAGTTCTCGCTCTGCGGGTTGTACAGCTCACCGATGCTCGGTGCGCGCACCGCCTGGGACAAGGTGCCGCGGGCACGCAGGCTGGGGATGATGGTCCAGTCCAGGCCCACCTTCCAGGTGGTGGTCTTGCCGATGCTGCTGTAGTCCGACCAGCGGCCGGCAGCATCCATGGTCAGGTTGTAGATGCCGGGAATGTCGGCCAACAGCGGCACCGTGGTTTCCACGAACACTTCACGCACGTCGTACTTGCCCATGCGGTTGGGAATGGCGTTGAGGAAGGTCAGGCCCTGTGCCGCCAGCGGATCGGTGATTTCGCGGCTCTTTTCGCGGCGGTACTCGACACCGGCGGCGACACCGACGTCACCGGCCGGCAGGCTGAACAGCGAACCATTGGCCAGCGAGGCGCTGAACACCGACTGCTGCAGGCGCGAGTAGTTGAACGAATCGACGTTCATCCAGTTGCGGGCGGCCTCGGTGACTGCGCCGTTGCCGAACACCGAGAACGGCACGCAGCCTTCGCGTGCGAACTGGGAGTACACGCGGTTGCCGTTGTTCGGGTTGGTCGCCAGCGGATTGAGGGTGGTACGGCAGACAATCTTGCCGCTGGCCGGGTCGACCACGGTGTCCAGACCGGCCTGCCAACGCTCGTTGATGCGGTTGTTGAGGTTCCAGCGCTTGACTTCGCTCTGGCCCCAGTTGCCGTACACGTCGTAGGTCCAGTTCTCGGTCAGATTGCCTTCCAGGCCGAGCACGAAGCGCTGGGTATTGCGTTCCACGTGCTCACCGCGCTGGCCGGCATCCACGTTGAAGCGGCTCAGGGTCAGCTGGGTGGCGCCATTGGCGGCCATCAGCGCACGCAGCTGCGGGCTGACGTAGGCGTTGTCACGCTGGATGCGCAGGGTCTGGTCGAACGACGGCTGGGCCAGGAAGTCCGATTCGGTCTCGGTGTACTTGCCTTCGAAGTACAGGCGGTGGTTGTCGCTCAGGTCGAAGTTGACGACCGTGTTGACGCTCTTGCGGTCGAACGCCGGCTGCAGGTCGGCCACCGAGTTGAGGTCGGCGAAGTCGCAGTTGGTGCAGCTGGTGGTGCTGGGCATCAAGCCGTCATAACGCTGCGGGCGGTAGGTGCCGTCCGGGTTGAACTGGTAACGGTTGCCCCAGGTGGCCTTGTTGGCGGGCGAGAAGGCACCCAGGGTGAAGGTACCGCCGAAGGAGATGGAGTGGTTGCCACCCGGACCGTTGAGGATGGTTTCCGGGTTGCTTTCGCTGGACGGCCGGCTGCGGTCGTAGTTCGGATTCGGTACCGAGACCAGGAATTCCTTGCCGATCGCGCGGTCGCTACGCACGAAACGGTCCTGCTTGCTGTATTCCAGTGCGATGGCGGCGTTGCCGCGGCCATTGGCGAAATCGGTGCCGGCCGAGGCGCTGACGAACGAGCGGTTGAAGCCGCCCTCATCGGCCATGCCGGTCTGGGCGCGGACTTCAGCGCCGTCGAAGGACTTCTTCATGATGAAGTTGACCACGCCGGCCACGGCATCGGCGCCATACACGGCCGAGGCACCACCGGTGATCACTTCAACGCGCTCGATCCATTCCACCGGGATGGTGTTGACGTCGACCGCGGCCGAACCGGAGGTCGCGCCGACATGGCGGCGGCCATTGACCAGCACCAGCGTGCGCGAGGTGCCCATGCCACGCAGATCCATCAGGCCCACACCGGCGGTGCCGATGAAGCGGGTGGAGTTGCCCAGCGTATAGGTCGGGGTCAGTGCCGGCAGGCGGGTCATCAGGTCGCCGATGTTGTTGGCGCCGGTGGCACGGATTTCCTCGGCGGTGATCGCTGTCACCGGGGAGGGCGTCACAAAGCCGGTACGCGCGATGCGCGAGCCGGTCACGGTGACCTTGTCCAGGTCGATCGCGTCGGCCGGTGCGGCGCTCTGTGCGAAGGCCGGTGCTGCGCTGGCAGCCAGCAGGCCGACAAGCAGGGCGGAGGTCAACGGGTGGCGCAGCGGACGGGTGTGGTGGTTGGTCATCTCGATGGATCCCCTGATCAAGTAGTTCGGCCTGTTCCATTGCGGCCGTTTTGGTGTAGTTCAGAGTCCGTTCTGAATTCACCCAAACCTAACATGGGCTTAACGAGAAGTGCATATTGCATGGGGCTATATGAACGAAAATCCACCTGCCTTGTCAATAAAGTGCAATAAATACAAGGCCTTGCCCATGTTCATGCGTTTTCGACAGGATCTTTATGAGTGGTGCATGAATGCGGGTATTGGTCTCAATTTGCGCGATGAGTGATTTCACCGGGTGTCAGGCTGCATGCCGGGAAGGGGTGAGACGATCAGCGGCGGGTCGGTGTATACATCGGCCATGGGAAAATTCTCTGCGCAGACCTGGGATGCGGTCATCATTGGTGGTGGCCACAACGGACTGGTCTGCGCCGCCTATCTGGCCCGTGCCGGACGCCGTGTGCTGGTACTGGAGCGCCGTGGCGTGGTTGGCGGAGCGGCGGTCACCGAGGAGTTCCATCCCGGTTTCCGCAACTCGGTGGCGTCCTATACGGTCTCGCTGCTGCAGCCCAAGGTGATCACCGACCTTGATCTGGCCGCGCACGGACTACGCGTGGTGCCGCGCCGGATCAACAATTTCCTGCCGTTGGACGATGGGCAGTACCTGCTGGCCGGCAACGGCATCACCCAGGCCGAAGTTGCACGATTCTCGACGCGCGATGCCGAGCGTCTGCCGCTGTACGAGCAGCGGCTGGGTGTGTTCGCCGATGTGCTCCGGGCCGTGGCGCTGCAGCCGCCGCCCAATGTCACCGAGGGCGGCTGGCTGCAGATGCTCCCCGAGTTGTGGCGGGCCGGGCGGCTGGGGCGGCAACTGCATGCGCTGTCGCCGGCGCTGCGCCAGGAACTGCTGGATCTGTTCACGATCTCCGCCGCCGAATATCTGGAGCGTTGGTTTGAAAGTGAGCCGATCAAGGCCTTGTTCGGCTTCGACGGCATCGTCGGCAACTACGCCAGCCCGTATGCGCCGGGTACGGCCTACGTGCTGCTGCACCACGCGTTTGGCGAGAGCAATGGAGTGAAGGGGGCCTGGGGGCATGCGATTGGCGGTATGGGCGCGATCACCCAGGCGATGGCGCGCTCGGCGCAGGCCGCGGGCGCGCACATCCACACGGATGCCGGGGTGCGCCAGGTGCTGGTCGAGGCGGGGCAGGTGGTAGGTGTGGAGACGCTGGCCGGCGAGCAGATCCGTGCCCGCGCGGTGGTCGCCAACGTCAACCCCAAGCTGCTCTACGAACAGTTGCTGGCGCCGGAACAGGTGCCGGCGCCTACCCGGGAGCGGATGGCGAACTGGCGCTGTGGATCCGGTACGTTCCGCATGAACGTGGCACTGTCGGAACTTCCGGCGTTCACCGTGTTGCCGCAGCCCGGCGACCACCTCACCGCCGGGATCATCATTGCGCCATCGCTGGCGTACATGGACCGCGCCTGGTCGGATGCGCGCACGCATGGGTGGTCGCAGCAGCCGGTGGTGGAGCTGCTGATACCCAGCACGCTGGATGACACCCTGGCACCGCCCGGCCAGCACGTGGCCAGCCTGTTCTGCCAGCACGTGGCGCCGCAGCTTTCCGACGGGCGCAGCTGGGATGACCATCGTGAGGAAGTGGCCGACCTGATGATCGCCACGGTGGATCGGCATGCGCCCGGATTCGCCGCGTCGGTACTGGAGCGGCAGGTGCTCAGTCCGCTGGACCTGGAGCGTACCTTCGGCTTGATCGGCGGCGACATCTTCCACGGTGCACTCAGCCTCAATCAGCTGTTCAGTGCACGCCCGATGCTGGGTCAGGCGCACTATCGCGGTGCGCTGCCGGGATTGTATCTGTGCGGTGCGGGCACCCATCCAGGGGGCGGTGTGACCGGTGCGCCGGGGCACAACGCGGCCAAGGTCATCCTGGGCGATTGAGCGGGGCCGGCGAGCGGCGTCTCCAAGGCGTAGCCGGTATGGGTAACAGGCCGCTACAAACAAAAAGGGGCGGCATCGCTGCCGCCCCTCATCTGTTCTACGTCCGCATTGCGATCAGAAGCGATACTTCAAGCGCACGAACGGCGTACGCCCGTAGTAGTCGTACTGGGTGGCAAACGGATGGGTGTTGCCGTAACGGGTGGAAATGACGCCAGTGGAAACCAGCGGCGGCTTTGCGTTGAATACATTCGATACGCCCGCCAGGATTTCCCAGTCCGCCTGCTCATAGCTGATCGATGCGGTGTGGTAAACGCGCGATTCGGCGGTGATGTCGCGATAGGAATTCGGACGCCCCTGGTAGGTGAACTTCTCGTCCAGATCCTTGTTCTTGGTCTCTGCGATGTACTGGGCCAGCCAGTTGTAGGTCCAGTCGCCTCGGGTCAGGCTCAGGCCGAGGTTGCCAACCAGGTCCGGACGGCCGATGTAACCCAGCTGGTCGGAGGCCGACAGGCCGCTGGCTTCGGCGGTATCAAAGAGCTGCGCGACATCCTCGACCGTGTAGGTAACCTGCGAATCGAGCTCGAACTTGCCGAAGCTGAACTCCTTCTCCCAGTTCACCGTCATGTCCCAGCCGCGGGTGCGCTGCTGGTTGATGTTCAGGTACTGCGCGTAGATCTCCGTGATCATGTTCGCATCCGGACCGGTGGTCGGGTTGCGCTTCATCAGGTCGCAGTAGCGGTTCGGGTAGGTGGAGGAGGAGTAGCAGCCGCTGACGATGTCGTCGGCACCCAGCGCCGTGATCTGCCCCATGATCTTGTAGTCGAAGTAATCGATCGCGATGCTCAGATCGGTGAACGACGGCGTGAAGACGATACCTGCGCTCTTGGCGCGCGAGGTTTCCGGCTTCAGCTGGCCCGCGCCGCCGCTGGTGAACACCGTGGCACTGGAGCCGGCACCGGTATAGGTGTCGGGAATGCCGGCAGCGCCGCAGTTGGCGCGGAGGTTGGTGTTGTTGCTCTCACCCCAGCGGATGCAGGGATCGATCGCGGTCTGGCTCTGGAAGCCGGTCTGGTTGCCCAGATACAGCTCGTACAGGCCCGGGGCCCGGTAAGAGGTGCCCAACGTACCGCGCAGACGCAGCGACGGGATGATCTGCCAGTTCAGGCCGAACTTCCACACCTTGTCGCTGCCATCGACCGAGTCATACTTGAAGATACGGCCCGATGCGTTGGCCGTCAGCGACTCGATGCCGGTGACGCCCTTGATCAGCGGGATATCCAGTTCGAGGAAGGCTTCCTTGACCTTGTCTTCGCCCTTGGTCACATCGGCGGTCGAAGCGCCCCACAGATCCTTGTATGCCGCGCCCGGCTGGTCGTTGATCTTGTAGTTGCGGTACTCCAGGCCAATCGCGGTGCCCAGCGGGCCGGCCGGCAAGTCGAACAGTTCACCGGTGAATACGGCATTGATGGTGGTCTGGTCGTAGGTGGTCTTGCCTGTGGCCATGATGCCCAGGATATCGACCAGCTCATCGACCTTGGAGCCATTCAGGTAGCCCGGGTCGAAGTAGTTCGCCGCCGGCGTCTCACCCGCGTCCGGATTGGTCAGGTCGCCGGTGATCGAGTTGCGGATGCCCAGGCTGCTGTACTTGCCACTGGAGCGGCTGTAATTCGCATTGACTTCCCAGCCCCACGAATCGGTGCCCTTGAACATGCCGTCCAGCTTGTTGGCGAAGTAGAAGTAGTCAACGTCGACGCTGGAGGACGACTTGAACGGCATCACCGGCTGCGCGTAGCCATTGGTCGTGCCGGGTGCTTCCACCACCGGGAAGAACTGGCGCCACTGGAAGTTCTCGGTCTTGCGGTTGTTGTAAAGGAACTGGGTCTTCCAGTTGAACGAATCGAAGCCGAAATCAGTGGCCAGATACGCGGACTTGCGCTCCTGGCGGTTGATGATGTGACCCTTGCCCCACGCTGCGAAATTGTTCGGTTCCTGGTAGAACGCCACCGGATTGCCGTTGGCGTAGGTCTGGTTGGCGCGCGGCCGATAACCCGGGAACGGGCCGACAGTGCTGCCATCAGCCGAAGGCACGTAGCGGATCGGGGAGTCGTACTCATCGATCACGTTGTGCAGCATGTTGGTGCAGCCGCCCAGCTCGGTGCCGGCGAGGATCGAGCGATCCTGACGGTCGATACGGTTGCCATCGGCATCCTTGATCAGGTCCTGGCTGCATTTGAAGAAGTCGCGATCGCCACGGGTCAGTTCGTTCTGCCGATACCATTCGACAGCGGCGACGACACTGCCGCGTTCAAAGGTCCAGCCATTGGCCAGTGAGCCGGCGAACACTTCGCCGCCGCCCTCGGTGGGCACGCGACCGGTCACGACGAGTTCCGGGCGTTCGAAATTCTTCTTGGTGATCAGGTTGACGACACCTGCCACGGCATCGGAGCCGTAAATGGAGGACGAGCCATCCTTCACGATCTCGGCGCGCTGGAGGATCGCGGTCGGCAGCACGTTGAGATCGAACGCGCCAACGGCACCTCGTGTACCGGCAGGGCCGGGGCGCTGGCCATCAAGCAGGATCAGGGTGCGATTGGCACCCAGGCCACGCAGCGAGAAGGTCTGGACGCCGGTGCCGCCGTCCACCACGTAACCACCGAACTGATTGGTGATCTGGGTTTCAGACGCGCCGATCGCGGAGCGCTGCAGGAATTCGCCGATGTTCACCTGACCCTGCGCGGCATTGCGCTCGGTGTCGATGGTGAAGATGGGGGAGGCGGTCTCGTAGTCCGCTCGGCGGATGAGCGAGCCGGTGACGGTTACCTTGTCAAGGTCAGTGGCGCGCTGGGTGCCGCTGGAGGTGCTTGACGCCGCCGCTTCCTGCTGTGTTGATTCCTGGGCCAGGGCCGGCACTGCCTGCAGACATGCGAGAACTGCGAGGGCTAGCGGAAGGCGGCTTGGCGAAATGAGGCGGTTTTCGATGCGCATGCTGTTGGATCCCCGTTTGTTATGCTTCGGTTAACCGAGTCTATGTGCGTAAAAATGTAAATGCAATATGAACATCGTAGAAATTTAATGTTGCGGTGTTAGGGGTTGATTCACTTGTTAAATGGGAAAAACCCCCGCCGGACAAGGCCGACGGGGGTTTCGATGGGTCTTTCGGGTCACTCGGCCGCGTTCAGATGCCGCCGGGCCCGCAGTCCTTGGCCAGGAAGTCGGCCATCAGCGGCAGCGTCGCGCGGTAGTGGCTCGGGTACCACGGCATGCTGTGCGGCATGTCAGGGATGAGCTCGAACTTGGCCGGTACCTTGCCCTGCACGGCGTTGTAGAACCCGCGTGCATGGAAGGCCGGGGTGCGCACATCGCGGTCGCCCACGTACAGCAGCACCGGAATGGTCGCCTTTGCGGTGTTCTGCATCGGATCCATGCCCTTTACCGTCTGTCCCTGCAGGATGCGCTGGAGGCGGTTTTCGCTCCAGGACACGCCCAGCCGTGCCAGGTCGGTTACCGGTGCGCCGGCAATGGCGCACTGGAAGGGCGATGGGCTGCGAACGGTGGCGGCGGCGGCGGCAAAGCCGCCATAGGAGTAGCCAAAGATGGCGATGCGATCCTTTGAAGCGATGCCCTGCTGGACCAGCCAGGCGGCCGCGTCATCATTGTCGTCCTGCATGGCCAGGCCCCACTGTTTGTCGCCGGCCATCCAGTGCTCACGACCGAAGCCGGTCGATCCCCGGTACTGGGGGCGGATCACGGCATAGCCGCGCGAGGTGAAGAACGGCACCCAGCCCGAGACGTCCCAGCCGGTGTAGTCGCGCGCCCACGGGCCGCCATGCGGGTGAACGAGTGCGGGAATCGCGGCATCGCCTTCCTTCCAGCCGACGGGAAGGTCGAGGATGGCCGGGATCTTGCGGCCATCACGCGCGGTGTAACTGACCCAGCGCTGTTCGCCGATCTGCTTGCTGTCGACCCAGGGCCGCTCGCTGCCAAGCGTGGTGACGTTCTTCCTGTCGCTCAGTACAAAGTAGGTGGGCGGCGTGCTGGCGCTGCTGGTGGTGAACAGCACGCGTGAGAGGTCATCGTTGTAGCCGGTGATGGCGACATACTTGCCGGGATAGGCCTGCTTGAGCCCGTCATGCAGCGCCTTCATCTGCGGGTCCACGTAGACCGCCTCGCGGCGCGCGCCATCCACGTAGAAACCCAGGACCTGGTTGAAGTTGCTTGGCCGGGTGCCGAGGATCAGGCCGCCGATCGGGTACTGCGGATGCGCAGCCAGGGGTTCGCTGTCGAAGGTGCGCGTTGCCGGATCGTACTGCCGGGCCTGCACCTGCTCGGAGAACTTGTCGGTAAGCACATACAGTTTGCCGCTCTTGTCGTCGATGCCGACGATCTCCATCTCATAGCGGTCGGTCAGCTTCGTGGTCAACGGGTCGTGCTTCTCGAACTGCCCCGTGGACTTGTTCTTGATCAGGATCTGCTGTTCGTACTCGTTCGAGCCGGACGGCTCGATCTGGCTGCGGGTCAGCAGCTCGCCATTGCGCGGATGGAACAGGCCGGGCGCCGAGCGGGCACCACCGCGGAACAGCAGTTCGGTCTGGCCGGTCTTCAGGTTGAACAGGTAGTAGTTTGCTGACAGCGTGGTCTGGTTGAGCTGGGAAATGATGACCCGATCCGGGTCCAGTGGCAGCGCGTGGACCAGAGACGCGGTGCCGGCGATCTCCAGGCAACGCTGGGTCTGCTCGCCGATACCGAGTTTACGGGTGTTGTCGGCGAAGGCCTCGTCGAACTTCGCCTGGCTGGCATCGGTCAGGTAAGCCTTGGTCAGGAACGTCTTGGTGGAGCCCACGGAATTGCCTTCTCCGCAGCCGGCCAGCTGCGCGGTGAGTTCCTGGCGGCCGATGACCAGATTCCTGCCGGCCTTCAACGCACTGGCGGCAATGAACTTCATGCGATCACCGGACGGGGTGATCGCGACCGGACCGGCGGCAAGGTTGTCCATGTTCCAGTTTGCCAGCGCGGTGTCCCCGTTATTGCTGCCGGGGGCGGCGATGATCGCGACCAGCTGCTTGCCGTCCGGGCTCATGGTGACCGACTGGATGGCCGGAATCTTGGCGAAATCATCCACGGGCAAGGGGGCTGCCATCAAAGGGCTGCAACTCAGGGAGGCGAGGGCGAGGGCGATCCTGCCCAGCTGGTGACGGTGACGAATTTCCATTGCGTGGAGTCCTTTGCGCGGTCGGAAGACATCGAAGATGACGAAAAGATGAACGAACGTCGGGGTGTCGTCAACATGGCGCGAAGGGGGCTGTACGGGATGTGTCGGGGTGTGGCGGGTCGCAGCCACAAAAAAGGCCCCGCCGAAGCGGGGCCCTCCTGTCACTTCAACACGCCGGCAATTACTTGCCGAAGTCGTACTTCATCTGGGCGTAGATGGCACGGCCGTAGACGCTGTAGAACGCGGTGTTGTACGGCGCCCCCGAGGTGCCCTGGTAGCCATGGGCCTGGTCGGGCATCTTGTTGAACACGTTGTTGACCATCACCGACAGGGTCAGGTCTTCCTGGGCGCGATAGTTCACGCTCAGGTTGTACGTGGTGTAGGAACCCCACTTGCCCGACTGCTGGCCCGATGCGGCATGGGTGTAGCCGTAGCCGTTGACGCCAGCCAGGTAGTTCGGCGTCTTGCCGATGTAGTTGGCATAGGCGGTGGTGGTGAACTGGCCCAGCGACCACGCCACCGACGCGTCGGCGCGAACCTTGGCGTAGTTGTCGTAGTTCCACATCGCCTTCGGGTTGCCCAGCAGGTCCTGGAAGTCCTCACCCGGCTGCGACTGCACTTCACGCTTGAGCATGTTGGTGTAGTTGCCCGAGAACTGCAGCGCGCCGAAGCGGCCGATGTCCTGCAGGTACTTGAAGCTGGCGGTCACGGCCTGCAGGTTCTGGCGCGCGACGTTCATCTTCGGGGTGTACAGGCTCTTCAGGTTGCCGGCGTTGTCACGCACGACCCAGTCGGAGACGTTCTGGCAGCTGGCCGAGGAAGCGTTCGGCAGGCCGTTGCGGCAGTAGTACTCGGCCAGCAGCAGCTGGTCCGGGCTGGCCGTATCGACTTCGTTCTCGATCTTCCAGTTGTAGTAGTCCACGGCCAGCGACAGGGTCGGCATCGGTGCCCACACGAAGCCTGCATTCCAGACGTCGGCGGTGATGGCTTCCAGGTCCGGGTTGCCGGCGCGCTCGGAGTACACCGACACGTTGGCATCGTAACGGCAGTCGGCGGTGTTGCCCGGGCCGTAGCCCAGCTCGCCGCAACGGAAGTAGTCGGTCGAGTTGGCGGCGTAGTAGCCACTGCGGCCCTGGAACGCATCGGACAGGGTCGGCGCGCGGAACGCGGTGCCGTACTTGCCGCGGAACAGCAGGCTGTCGATCGGACGGTATTCCAGGCCCAGGCTGTAGGTCGGCTTGTCGATGGTGTTGCCGCCAACCTTGAAGGCGTCATAGCGGCCCGACGCGGTCACGGTCAGCGATTCCAGCACCGGCATGCGCAGCTCGGAGGTCACCGCATAGTTGCTGCGGTGGCCATTGCCGGCCACGGCCGAGGAGCCCCATGCCTGGCCATCAAGCAGGCGCTGGTCGGGCGAGTAATCCCAACCTTCGCTGCCACCTTCGGCGACAACGGCGAAGCCGGCATCACCGCCCGGCAGCGAGAACAGCGCGCCGTTGGTGATCTGCACGCGGCCCAGGTTCTGCCAGGTGCGGCTGTGGTTGTTGGCGTAGCCGGTGAAGCTGGCGAAATCTTCCGGCGAGATCTGCGAGTAGAACGCGTCGTAGTTCGGGTTGTAGATGCCGAACTGCTGGCCGGTGGTCGGGTGGGTGTAGGTCCCCAACTGCGCGCCCAGCACGTGCTCGGCGAAGTAGTTGTTGATCGGGTCCTTCCAGCGCATGAACTTGTTCTCGGTGAGCTTGTACTCACCGCGGGTGAAGCTGGCGCTGTAATCCCAGTTGCCGAACATGCCCTTGGCACCCAGGGTCACCTGGTAGGAACGGCTCTCATCGCTGTTGAGCACGTCCTTGTAGCCCTGGCCGCCGATGTCTTCCGGCGCGAACGAGCGCTGCAGGTTGACCACCTTGCCGATGCCCTGGTCGTAGAAGCCGCCCATGGTGCTCTTGGTGCCCCACCACAGGTAGGACGAGCCGGAGGTGTACTCGGTCTTTTCCTTGCTGTACAGCAGGTCGGCGAACAGCTGCAGGTTGTCGTTGACGTCGAAGGTCAGCGCCGAATAGACCTGGCCGCTGTCCTTGCCGTTCTTCAGGGTCTTGTAGCCGGCGCTGTAGATCGAGCCGCACGACTGGCCGGTGGCACGGGTGCCCAGCACGGTAGTGCCGCCGAACTGGCCAGCCACGCCGGCGCAGTTGGTCGCATCGCGCATGTACAGGCGGTTGGTATCGGCATCGATGACGGCGAAGTCATTGCTCGGCACCTGCGCGGTGTAGCCGTGCGCGTTGGTGGTGCGGGTCAGGTCGCGCTGGTAGCCCCAGATCGGGTTGCTCGACTCGATCTGCACGTTGACCAGTGCATTGAAGCGGTCGTCCAGGGCGCTGAAACCATGCGCGCCGCTGAAGCGGATGTTGTTGCCACCACCTTCCGTGTAGGTGCCGCCACGGATGGTCATGGTGCCACCGTCCATGCGTTCCTTCAGGATGATGTTGACCACGCCGGCGATCGCATCCGAACCGTACAGGGAGGACTGGCCACCCGGCAGGATTTCGATGCGGTCGACGATGTCAATCGGAATGCCGCTGATGTTGTTGAACGTATCGCCGCCGTTGTACAGCGCCGGGTACGACATCATCGGGCGACCGTTGATCAGGTATTTGGTGTAACCCGGGTTGAGGCCGAACATGCCGGCCGCTTCAGCACCCTGGGTGAACGATGCCGAGGTCTGGCCGCCCTGCAGGCCGCCGGTGGTCATCGAGGATTGCTGCAGGACTTCGGCCACGCTGGTGAAACCGCGGGTCTGGATGTCCTGCGCGCTGATCGACATCACCGGGGTCTGGGTTTCGATGTCGGTCTGCGGGATCAGCGAGCCGGTGACGGTGACTTTGTCGAGCGTCGTGGCCTTTTCCTGTGCCATGGCCGGAGCGGCTGCGGTGGCGATCAGGGCGGAGAGAAGAGCAACTGCGAGCGTGCTGCGTCGAGCGGTATTACGTGAGTTCATTAAATAGTCCAAAGAGCCAATTACAGAAAGAGCACCGACGCCAATGAATCCCTCCCGGAATGCACGAAGAACGCTCAACGTAGTGCGCATCGAACGTAACATGAACTTAACGAAAATTGCATGGATTCGTAGCAATTGGGAATTTCAGTCAGCCCCCATCAAGGTTGTATAGTGTTGGGTTCAGTCGAGCAGTTTTTGCGGAGTCCATGCAGTGAGCAGCAGCCAGTCGCGTCGTCCCCATGCCAGCCAGGTGCAGAAGGGTTTGTCCCCGCATCCGCGCGCCCGCAACGTGATTGCCGTGGGCTCGGGCAAGGGCGGGGTAGGCAAGTCCACCACCGCCGTGAACCTGGCGGTGGCACTGGCCAAACTCGGTGCCCGCGTCGGCCTGCTCGATGCCGACATCTATGGCCCCAGCGTGCCGGCGATGCTCGGCCTTTCCGGGCGTCCGGAAAGCCCGGACAACAAGTCGATCGAACCGATGCGTGCCTTCGGCGTGGACACCATGTCGATCGGGTACCTGATCGAGGAGGAGACGCCGATGATCTGGCGTGGCCCGATGGCCACCTCGGCCATGACCCAGTTCTTCAACGACACGCTCTGGGACGACCTGGACTACCTGCTGATCGACCTGCCGCCGGGTACCGGCGACATCCAGCTGACCCTCACCCAGAAGATTCCGCTGGCCGGTGCGGTGATCGTCACCACGCCGCAGGACATCGCCACGCTGGATGCGAAGAAGGCGCTGAAGATGTTCGAGAAAGTCGAGGTGCCGGTGCTGGGCATCGTGGAGAACATGGCCGTACATACCTGCAGCAACTGCGGCCACATCGAGCACCTGTTCGGTGAGGGTGGCGGTGAGCGCATGGCAGCGCAGTACGGCGTGCCGCTGCTGGGCTCGCTGCCGCTGGAGATCAGCATCCGCGAGCAGGGTGACGCCGGTACCCCGATCGTCGCCGCCGCGCCCGACTCGCCGGCCGCCCAGGCGTATCTGCGTGCCGCGCAGCGGCTGGTCGAGGAAATGGCCAAGCGCCCGCGCGCCAGCATCCCGATCCTGTCCTCGCTGCTGTAACGGCGGCGGCCCGCTGGCCTGGGCCCGGTGCACTGCTAGAATCGTGCCCCGGGCGCCACCGTCCCCCCGCATCCCCCAGGACAGAGCATGAGCATCAAGAGTGACCGCTGGATCCGCCAGATGGCCGAACAGCACGCCATGATCGAGCCGTTTGAAGCCGGCCAGGTCAAGCAGGCCAATGGCCAGCGCATCGTCAGCTACGGGACCTCCAGCTACGGCTACGACGTGCGCTGCTCGCGCGAGTTCAAGGTGTTCACCAACATCAACTCCACCATCGTGGACCCCAAGCATTTCGATCCCGGCAGCTTTGTCGACATCGTGGGCGATGAGTGCATCATTCCGCCGAACAGCTTCGCGCTGGCGCGCACCGTGGAGTACTTCCGCATCCCGCGCGACACCCTGGTGGTGTGCCTGGGCAAGAGCACTTACGCGCGCTGCGGCATCATCGTCAACGTGACCCCGCTGGAGCCGGAGTGGGAAGGCCACGTCACCCTGGAATTCAGCAACACCACGCCACTGCCGGCGCGCATCTACGCCAATGAAGGCGTGGCGCAGATGCTGTTCTTCCAGGCCGACAAGGACGACATCTGCGAGACCTCCTACAAGGACCGCGGCGGCAAGTACCAGGGCCAGACCGGCGTGACCCTGCCGCGCACCTGAGTGCAGCGGGTTGCGCCGCGGCATGCTCGGCAGCGCTCTCGACAACGTGTACAAGAAAAAAGCGCGGACTGCTCCGCGCTTTTTTCATGTCACCAGTGGGTTGGCCAGCGGCGGGGCTTACTTGCCGCGGCCGAACAACAACCCGATGCCGACCGCGACCAGGATCACCGGCCACCAGGTGAGGATCAACCGACCCATGTTCATGTTGGTCCAGCCCAGGTTGCTGGCGAGCAGGAACAGGCCAACGATGATCAGGACGATGGCGGCGATGAGGTTGGAGCGCATCAGGGGCGAGGTCCGCTAGGGGTGGGGCGAATATCCTAGCCGTTCCTTCCAGACGGCGACACGTTCGGCCAGCACCTGCGGGTCGTAGCGGTGTGCCTGGCCCTGGCCCCAGACCGGACCCGGCCAGGCCGGATCGCCCACGTGGCGGCCGATCACATGGAAATGCAGCTGGCGCACGATGTTGCCGAGCGCGCCGATATTGATCTTCTCCACGCCGTCGGTGCCCTTGAGCGCCTTGCAGGCCCGGTTCAATTCGGTGCGCAGCTTGTCCTGCTGCTCGCCGTCCAGTTCGATCCACTCGCTCACCCCGGCTAGGCGGGGCACCAGGATCAACCAGGGGTAACGTTCGTCATTCATCAACCGCACTTGCGATAACGGCCCTTCTGCTACCAGTACGCTGTCGGTGGCCAGGCGTGAATCCAGTTCGAACTCGCTCATCCAAGATGCTCCGCAAAGAAGTCCAGGGTGCGTTCCAGCGCCAGGGTGGCGCTGTCTGGATCATACGCATGTCCGACGCTGCGGTTGAAGGCGTGGTCGGCGGGGTAGACGAAGGTGGCCATCTGCGGCAGCTTCTCGCGATGGGCCTTGATCGCCTCCGGCGGGATGCTCTTGTCCTGTGCACCGAAGTGGAACATCACCGCGGCCTTGGGCGTCTCGTCCAGGAACTGCACGTTGCGCGCGCCGTAGTAGCTCACCGAGGGCAGGCCCAGCCGCAGCGCCGAGAGCAGGGCGATGCTGCCGCCCCAGCAGTAGCCCACAGTGCCGACCTTGCCGGCCGGGGCCAGTTTCGAGGCGGCCGCGCGGACGATTTCCAGTGCCTTCTCCACGCCCAGTGCATCGACCAGGGCACGCCCCTGGGCGACCCCATCGGCGTCATAGGCCAGCTGCAGCGGGTGCGGGCCGCGGCCCGTGTCGGCCAGATCGAAGAACGACGGCGCCAGCACCGCATAGCCCTGCGCGGCAAAGCCGTCGGCCACCTCGCGGATATGCGGATTGGCGCCGAAGATCTCCTGGATCACCACCAGCCCCCCGCGAGGCTTGCCGTCCGGCGTTGCCTGCCAGGCGCGGACCGGACCGTGATGCGTATCGAGCGTGACCCACTCACCCATGGTGCGAGACTCCTGTTGATTCAGGCATTCATTATCGGCCGGGTGTGGGTTAGCGGGGTGTCAGCGGCGATCCGATTCAGGGCCCGGCCCGCAACGCCGGTATACTTGCCGCCGTTTCCGGCCCCAGGTCCCCACGCCATTCCGGCATGGGCCCAGGCCCCCAGAGTCTTTGCGATCCATGTCCCAGCTGAACCCCAAAGTCGGCTTCGTCAGCCTTGGCTGCCCGAAGGCCCTCGTCGATTCCGAGCGCATCCTCACCCAGCTGCGGTCCGAGGGCTACGACATCGTGCCTTCCTACGATGCGGCCGACGTGGTGGTGGTCAACACCTGCGGCTTCATCGATTCGGCGGTGACCGAATCGCTGGATGCGATCGGCGAGGCGATGAGCGCCAACGGCAAGGTGATCGTCACCGGCTGCCTGGGCAAGCGCCCGGAGCAGATCCGCGAGGCCTACCCGAATGTGCTGGCGGTGTCCGGACCGCAGGACTACCAGAGCGTGATGGAGGCCGTGCACCTGGCGCTGCCGCCCAAGCACGACCCGTTCGTGGACCTGGTGCCCGACTACGGCATCAAGCTGACCCCGCGCCACTACGCGTACCTGAAGATTTCCGAAGGCTGCAACCACAAGTGCAGCTTCTGCATCATTCCCTCGATGCGCGGCAAGCTGGTCTCGCGCCCGGTCGATGAAGTGCTGCGCGAAGCCGAGCGGCTGGTGCGCGGCGGGGTGAAGGAGCTGCTGGTGGTGTCCCAGGACACCTCGGCCTATGGCGTGGACGTCAAGTACGCCGAGCGCATGTGGCGCGACAAGGCCTACCAGACCCGACTCAAGGCGCTGTGCGAAGGCCTGTCCGAACTGGATGCCTGGACCCGCATGCACTACGTGTACCCGTACCCGCACGTGGACGAGATCGTGCCGCTGATGGCCGAGAACCGGATCCTGCCGTACCTGGACATCCCGTTCCAGCACGCCAGCCCGCGCATCCTCAAGCTGATGAAGCGCCCCGGTGCGGTCGACAAGACCCTGGAGCGCGTGCAGCGCTGGCGCCAGCTGTGCCCGGACATCACCGTGCGTTCGACCTTCATCGTCGGCTTCCCCGGCGAGACCGATGCCGAGTTCGAGGAACTGCTGAGCTTCCTGGACGAGGCGCAGCTGGACCGCGTGGGCGCATTCGCCTACTCGCCGGTGACCGGTGCGACGGCCAACGACCTGCCCGATGCAGTGCCCGAAGAAGTGAAGCAGGAGCGCCTGGCGCGCTTCATGGCCCGCCAGGCGGAAATCTCCGCGGCGCGGCTGGAAGCCAAGATCGGCACCGTGCAGCAGTGCCTGGTCGATGCGATCGAGGATGGCATCGCGGTGGCGCGTTCGAAGGCCGATGCGCCGGAGATCGACGGCCTGGTGCATATCCAGAACGCCGACGAAGCGCGCCTGCGCGTGGGCCAGTTCGTCGATGTCGAGATCACCGAGAGCGACGAGCATGACCTCTACGGGGATGCGATCGTGGTGCCGGCCGGCAAGACGATCGAGCTCAGCGTGCTGTGACCCCTGCGGTGGCGGCGGCCGATACCGGTGGCCGCCACCGTCGCTTCATTGCGCCGTCGCGTGAGGCGGTGGCGCCCGGGTGCTTTGCGCACCCCGTATTCGCCGACGTGGCGGCGTACCGTGCGCTGCTGACCGCGGCGGCGTGGCCCTCCGTCGCCGCGCTCAATTCGCAACTCGCATTGCCGGGCAAGCAGCTGGTCACCCAGGACGAGGCGTTGCTCGCCGATGGCCTGCACTACGAGCGGCGTATTGCCGAGCGTGGACAGATCGCCACGCGCGCCTGCAATTGGCATGACCTGTTCAATGCGTTGGTATGGGCGCGCCATCCGGCCATCAAACACGCGCTCAACGCGCGCCAGTGCCTGCATATCGAGCGCCAGGGGCCTGACCAACGCAATCGCGCGCAGGCCGCGCTGACCCAGTTCGATGAGAGTGGGCTGATCGTGCGCGTGCGCGATCCGGCGCTGCTGGCGGCCTGGGATCGGCATGCGTGGGCAGCACTGTTTGTCGATGGCGCGGCGCACTGGCACAGGGGCGATATTGCGGTTGCCGCGGTGATCGGCCATGCGCTGATGGAGCAGACGTTGCTGCCGGAACGTTTGCTGGTAGGCAAGTGCCTGGTGGTGCACGGGGACGACGATGCCGATTGCATCGCGGCGGTTGCACGCGCGATCAGCGCCGGCGACGTGCTGTGCGATCCGCTGGAACTGCGGCCGCTGCCGCTGGCCGGGATTCCCGGGTGGCATGCCACCCAGGACGCGGCTTTCTACCAGCAAGTGGCGTATTTCCGCCCGCGACGCGACGGACGCAGCTACCCCTCCGCGATCCCCAGGTAGAGCCACGCCATGCGTGGCTGCCCCCCAATCGCGCACCCATCACCACGGCAGCACCGCGCAACCACGCAGGGCGTGGCGCTACCCGCCGGTGTATTCCACCGCCAGGATGGCAAACCCATGCCGGCCGCTGGGCAGTTCGACCTCGAACTCGTCATCCACGCGCTTCTTCAACAACGCGCGCGCCAGCGGCGAATCGATGCTGATCCAGCCCGCGCCGGCGTCGGTCTCATCCGGGCCGACGATGCGGTAGCGGCTGGTGTCGCCGCTGTCCACGTTCTCCAGTTCCACCCAGGCCCCGAAGAACACCGCCCGCGGATCGCTGGGCGTGGTGTCGACCACGCGCAGCGCTTCCAGCCGCTTGGTCAGGTAGCGCACACGGCGGTCAATCTCGCCCAGCTGCTTCTTGCGGTAGGTGTACTCGGCATTCTCCGAGCGGTCGCCCTCGGCGGCAGCGGCGGCCAGCGCCTTCACCACTTCCGGGCGCTTGTGCCGCCACAGTTCATCCAGCTCGGTCTTCAGCCGCTGGTGGCCCTGTGCGGTGATCAGGGCCGTACTTTTTTCCGCGGGGGGACGCCAACGCGACATCAGGTCTTCTTGTCTGTAAAGGCGGGCGCGCTCAGCGCTTGCCGCCGAAGATGCCGCCGAGCAGGCCGCGCACGATCTGGTTGCCCAGGCGCGTGCCGACGGTGCGGGTGGTCTGCTTGGCCATGGTTTCAATCATGCCCTGGCGGCGCTTGGTGCCGAAGATGGCGTCCTTGATCGACTGCCCGAAACCGCCTTCCTGCTGCTCGTCCTGCTCGCGGGTCCGTGCGGCAGGCGCAGCGGCCTGTTCGACGGTCTTCTGCGCGCGCTGGGCCAGCAGTTCGGCCGCCGATTCGCGGTTGATCGCGGTGTCGTAGCGGCTGCCGACCGGGCTGCCGGCGCGCACCTGCGCACGTTCGGCCTCGGTGATGGCGCCCATCCGGCAGCGCGGCGGCGCGATCTGGGTCTGCTGCACGGGCGAGGGGATGCCCTTGTCCTGCAGGGTGGACACCAAGGCCTCGCCGGTGCCCAGTTTGGCCAGTACCGCGGCGACGTCGAGCTTGGGGTTGGTCACGAAGGTTTCAGCAGCGGTCTTCACTGCCTTCTGGTCACGCGGGGTGAACGCCCGCAGCGCGTGCTGCACGCGGTTGCCCAGCTGGCCCAGGATGTTGGCCGGCACGTCGTCGGGGAACTGCGAGCAGAAGTACACGCCCACGCCCTTGGAGCGGATCAGGCGCACCACCTGTTCGATGCGCTGGACCAGGGCCGGCGGCGCATCGTCGAACAGCAGGTGGGCCTCGTCGAAGATGAAGACCAGCTTGGGTTTGTCCAGGTCGCCCACTTCGGGCAGCGTTTCGAATAGTTCCGACAGCAGCCACAGCAGGAAGGTGGAATACAGCTTGGGCTTGAGCACCAGCTGGTCGGCGGCCAGGATGCCGATCACGCCACGGCCGTCGTGATTGACCCGCATGATGTCGGCCAGCTCCAGGGCCGGTTCGCCGAAGAAGGCTTCGCCGCCGTCCTGCGACAGGCGCAGCAGCGAGCGCTGGATCGCCGCCACGGTCTGCGCGCTGACCAGGCCGTACTCGGTGGAGATGTCCTTGCGCTCCTCGACCACCAGGCCGAGCAGGGCGCGCAGATCGTCCAGATCGAGCAGCAGCAGGCCGCGGTCGTCGGCCAGCTTGAACACGATGTCGAGCACGCCGGACTGGGTTTCGTTGAGTTCCAGGATGCGCGCCAGCAGAGTGGGGCCCATCTCGCTGACGGTGGTGCGCACCGGGTGGCCGAGCTTGCCGTACAGGTCCCAGAAGATGGTCGGGCTGGCCGCCGGGGCGTAATCGGCCACGCCGATCTCGGCGGCGCGCTGCAGCAGGGCCTCGGTGCCCGCACCGGGCACAGCCAAGCCGGACACGTCACCCTTCACATCGGCCAGGAATACCGGCACGCCGATCCGGGAGAAGCCCTCGGCCAGGGTCATCAGGGTGACTGTCTTGCCGGTGCCGGTGGCGCCGGCCACCAGGCCATGGCGGTTGCCAAGGCGGGGTTGCAGGGTCACGGCGATATCGTCGGTGATGCCTTTGCCGAGCAGGATCGGATCCATGGTCAACTCGCTAGTGTGGGCTTGCTATGTGAATGGGCAGGATTCTAAACGTCGGCGGGGTTCGCCCGGCTGACCGGGTTGCCCCGATGCAAGCGGCGCGGCTACTCTGCCCCATCTTTCGCACACAGTGCCAAAAATGCCCGTTCCTGTCTTGCTTGTCCGTGGTTGGCCGCTGTTGGCGCTTGCTGCGATGGTGTCTTTCGTGCCGGAGGCACATGCCCAGCGCGTCTCCGCGCGCGATCGGGTGAAGATCGAGGCGCTGGAGCAGCGCATGACCGCTGCCGAAAAGCGTTACAGCGCCGCGCTGGTGCTGGTCAACAACGCCGATCCGAAGGGCAAGAACGAGGGCGACGCGGCGCTGGAGGACATGGAGGACGTGATCAGCGCCTGTGTGGCCCAGAAGGGCTGCCAGGTCAGCAACCTGCTGCCCACCTACAAGCGCCTGCTCAAGAACCAGGCCGATACCCAGGACAGCGAGGGCGACCAGATCGCCAGCGACGGTGGCCTGCTCGAAGCCGACCCGGACCACGTAGGCCCGTTGGCCGCCGATGTGCCCGAAGCGGCACGCGCCGCAGCGCTGTTGAACGACAAGCGCCACGCCTTCGACAGCATGGTGGAGTACAACCCGGCGGTGCAGGCCGGCATCCGACGCTGGCTGACCGACATGCGTCCGGCGCTGATGACCACCTATGAGAACTACCAGAACCTGCGTGCGGTGATGTGGCCGGAGTGGGAGAAGCGCGGCCTGCCCGAGGCGCTGCTGTTCGGGATCATGGCCAAGGAATCCAATGGCCGCGTGCATGCGTCCTCGCGCGCCGGTGCGGCCGGGCTGATGCAGTTCATGCCCGCTACCGGTCGCCGCTTCGGGCTGGGCCCGGACGGCACCGGGTTCGACACCCGCTTCGACGCGCGCAGTGCCGCTGAAGCCAGCGCCACCTACCTCAATGAGCGCATGCGTGAGCTCAACAAGAACGTGGAACTGTCGCTGGCCGGTTACAACGGCGGTGAGGGCCGGGCCGCGCGCGTGTTCAAGCAGAGCGCCGGGCAGGGCTTCTGGACCGACAGCGTGTACAACCAGTTCCCGGCCGAAACCAAGGACTACGTGCCGATGGTGATCGCCGCGGCGTGGATCTACCTGCACCCGCAGCAGTACGGCGTGGAGTTCCCGAAGATCAACGCGCAGCCGGCGACGATCCGCCTGGCCAAGTCGACCACGATCTACGAACTGACCATCTGCCTGGGCAGCGTGGGCACCCGCGACGGCTACATGCGCGCGCTGCGCAACCTCAACCCGCGCTATGAGGCCGACGGCTGGATTCCGGCCGGCACCACCATCAATGCCACCACCCGCATCGCCGGGCTGTACAACCGCTACTGCGTCAGCGGCCCGCGTGCGGATCTGGCGCGGACCCTGATCACCGCCGACCTCAACGCGGCGATCGTGCGGCCCAGCGCGGCCAGCTACACCGGCAACGTGGCGGTGGGCAGCGTGGTGCCGGTGGCCGATGTGCAGGCCAGTGCGGCCGCGGTGACCCCGAGCGCGCCGGTGGCGGTACCGGCGGCCAAGCCGAAGGCCAAGGCCAAGCCGGTGCGCAGCCACAAGGTCGGCAAGGGCGAGACCCTGGGCCGGATCGCCGACAAGTTCCAGTGCGATGTACGCGAGCTGGCGCGGGCCAACGGCCTGAAGGCACCCGGTTATGCGCTCAAGCAGGGCCAGGTGCTGAAGCTGCAGGGCTGCGACAAGTAAGCGCCACCGGAATGGAGTAGGCTGCCGGCATCACGCCCGCAGCCGCTGCGCTGCAAGGCACATCCATCACCGGCCATGGCCTGCGTGCCATGGCCGACAGAGACACAGACACAGGGAAGCAAGATGGATATCACCGCGATCAACGAGATGTTCACCAACATCCGTGAAAACACCGATTGGGACCTCAACGGCCCGATGCTGTGGGGCTACTTCTTCGTCAACACCACGCCGGAGCCGCTGCACGGGCTGGGCGAAAAGCTGGTTGCTGCCGGCTACACGCTGGTGGAAGTGTTCGAGCCGGACCTGGAAGAGGACGAGGCGCCGTACCACGTGCTGCACGTGGAGCGCGCCGAAGTGCACACCGAAGCCTCGCTGGACGCACGCAACCACGAGTTGCAGGCACTGGCGGAAGCCAACGGCGTGGAAGACTACGACGGCATGGACGTCGGACCGGTCGAGGTCTGACCGGGTAAACCAGAACGCCCCGCGAAAGCGGGGCGTTTTTGTTTGGGGGCCTCGCCAAGTGGGACCCGCGCGGCGGAAGAATTATTTCAACGTCGCCAACGGCTGGCCGAGCTGCACGGCATGTTCGGCATCCAGGTGCGGGGCGAACTCGGCCACGCCCGGCGGCAACAGCACGATCACGGTGGAGCCGTAATTGAAGCGCGCCATCTCCGCGAAACGCTCCAGGGTGATGCCCTGGCCGCGGTAATCCTTGCGGGTGATGGTGTCGCCGTACGCGGGAATTTCTTCACCGCCCCAGACGGTTTCCACGCCGGACACCAGCAGCGCGCCGACCATCACCGAGACCATCGGGCCGAAATCGGTGTCGAAATGGCAGACCAGGCGCTCGTTGCGGGCGAACAGGCCGGGCACGGTGTTGACCGCAGCCGGGCCGACGCTGAACAACCGGCCGGGCACATGCACGGTTTCGCGCAGGGTGCCGGTCCACGGCATGTGGACGCGGTGGTAGTCCTTGGGCGAGAGGTACACGGTGGCGTACAGGCCGTGGCGGAACACCTCGGCGTCGGCGGCGTCGCCGAGCAGTTCGGCAGCGGTGAACGACTGGCCCTTGGCCTGGAAGATGCGGCCGTCCTCGATCGCGCCGAGCTGGCTGATGCGGCCGTCGGCGGGCATCACCAGGGTGCGCGGGTCGGGCGCGGCCACGCGCGCGCCGGGCTTGAGGGCGCGGGTGAAGAACTGGTTGAACGTGGCGTAGCTGCGCGGATCGGAATTGGCGGCCTCGGCGAGGTTGACGCCGAACTTGGCGGTGACGGTGTCGATCAGCCAGCGCGAGATCCGCGGGTTGCTGGAATACGCGAGCCTGCGCGCCATCGAGGACAGCAGGCGGTGCGGCAGGACGTAGCTCAGCGTGGTGGTCAGGCTCATGGGGCGGACTTCTCGGTCAACAGTTGCAGGTCGCGGGCGATGGCCTGCGCATTGAAGGGGGGGCGGATCAGGCCGGCAAGTTTGCCGTCCGGGTCGAGCACGGCCAGGCTGGCGGAGTGCTCGAGGGTGTAGTCGTCGGGGTTTTCGTCGATGTGTTTGCCGGGCACTTTCTGGAAGACGAAGCCCAGCGAGGTGGCGAAACGTTCCAGCGAGGGGACGTCGGCGGTGGCGGCCAGGGTGTCTTTGTGGAAAGCGTGCACGTACTCGCCCAGGCGGGCGGGGGTGTCGCGCTCGGGATCCACGGAGATGAACACCAGGCGCGGGCGCAGGCTTTCCGGCTGGGCTTCCCATTGCTTCTGGGCCTGGGCGAGGTCGGCCAGGGTGGTCGGGCAGACGTCAGGGCAGAAGGTGAAGCCGAGGAACACCAGGGTCCAGTGGCCCTTGAGCTCGCCGGGGATCAGGCGGGTGCCGTCGGACTGGGACAGGTTGAAGTCGGGCAGGGGGCGCGGTTGCGGGTAGAAGGTGATCGACTCGGTGGCCGGGCGGTCGCCGGCCGGCTTGGGGGCGAACACTTTCTGGGCCACGACCAGGCCCAGCCCGGCGGCCAGGGCGATGAGCAGGATGATGCCGGCGTTGCGATTGAACATTGCGGGCCCGTTCGCGGAAGGGGCCACCATGATAGGGGGCGTGGCGTCCTTGGTGGTTGTTTTAAGGCCAACATCAACGTCAACGGCCTTGCGCTGCCGGTGTCTGGGCGTTTTATCGGCCGTAGGAGCCTGCTTTGGTGTTTGATCTGAACTTCGGTGCGTACCGACCTCCTGTCGAGAGGGGCGGCACAGGGAGGTTGCCGGGACCCTGAGCGCCATGGATGGCGCGACGGAGCTTACAGGGACGTACTTGCGGCGTGTCCCGGTAGCCTCCCTGTGCCGGCCCTCCCACAGTGAAAGGTGAACCGCCGCCGTTGAATTTCGCTGGAAAGCCCTCGGCCCAACCACTTTCGCCTGCAACGGATGCCCCGGTCCTTCCCAACGCCTATAATCGGGGGCCACTTTGTCTGTTGCCCCGCCATGACTGCCGAAACGGCCGCCGAACTCCATACGATCATCGATCTGATCCGCTACGGCACCAGCCGTTTCAACGCCGCCGGGCTGACCTTCGGGCACAGCTACGACAACGCCCTGGACGAAGCCACCCAGCTCGTCCTGCACAGCCTGCACCTGCCGCATGACCTCGGCCCGGCCTATGGCGCGGCCCGCGTGACCACCCCGGAAAAGGCCGAAGTTCTGGCGCTGTTCGAGCGCCGCATCAACGAACGCCTGCCCGCGGCCTACCTGACCGGCGAAGCCTGGTTCGCCGGCCTGAGCTTCAAGAGCGACGCGCGCGCCCTGGTGCCGCGTTCGCCGATCGCCGAACTGATCGAAACCGGCTTCGAGCCGTGGCTGGCCGGCCGTGAAGTGCGCCGCGCGCTGGACCTGTGCACCGGCTCGGGCTGCATCGCCATCGCCATGGGCCACTACTACCCCAACTGGGAAGTGGACGGCGTGGACCTCAGCGACGACGCCCTGGCCCTGGCCCACGAGAACAAGGCCCGCCTGGACGCCCACAACGTCACCCTGCTCAAGTCCGACCTGTTCAACGGCCTTACCGGCCGCCACTACGACCTGATCGTCACCAACCCGCCGTACGTCACCAACGACGAGACCGATGCCCTGCCGCAGGAATACTCCTACGAGCCGGACATGGGCCTGCGCGCCGGCGACGACGGCCTGGACCTGGTCCTGAAGATCCTGCGCGACGCCCCGCTGCACCTCAGCGAGGATGGCCTGCTGATCTGCGAAGTGGGTGAGTCCGAACAGCACCTGATCAAGGTGCTGCCGGAAGTCGACTTCGCCTGGATCGAATTCAAGGTCGGCCAGATGGGCATCTTTGCCGTGGAATGCCGTGAGCTGATCGCTCACAGCGCCCGCATCACCGAGCTGGCCAATGCCCGATAGACCGGCCCCGGCCTGGCGCGTCCGCTGGACCGAACTGGTCATGCTGATGCCGATGGTGCTGTTGATGCCGTTCGCACTGGTCATCGCCCTGATGGCCGTGAAAAGTGGCGTCGCCTGCTTCACCGGCGATGCCATGTTGTGCCGCTACGACGCCGAACCGGCGTCGCAGCTGTGGTACCACCTCAAGGGCCTGGGCTTTGGCGCCGGTGGCGTGCTGGCCGGCACCGCGGTGCTGGTCTGCGCGCTGATCGATACGCCGCTGCTGCAACGTCGCGCGCTGTTGTCGCGCGGCCTGTCGGTGGCGCTGGTGCTGGGGCTGTTCATCGCCGTGGCTACCGTGATCGCCAGTGCCACGGCCGCCGGTGGCTGGAGCGCTGGCTGGGGCCGCCCGGTGTTCGTGCTCAGCTTTACCCTGCTGCCGGCGATCGTTGCCGTGCGCCACCTGCCGCGCGTGCTGCGCGCCGCCTTCCCCCGTCACGCGGAATCCCATGTCCAGTAATACCTTCGGCAAGCTGCTCTCGGTCACCACCTTCGGCGAATCGCACGGTCCGGCGATCGGCTGCGTGATCGATGGCTGCCCGCCCGGGCTGGAGATCAGTGCCGAGGAATTCGCCCACGACCTGCAGCGCCGCGCAACCGGCAAGAGCCGGCATACGTCCGCGCGCCGCGAGGCCGACGAGATCGAGATCCTGTCCGGTGTCTACGAAGGGCGCAGCACTGGTACCCCGATCGCGCTGCTGATCCGCAACACCGACCAGCGCAGCAAGGATTACAGCACCATCGCCCAGCAGTTCCGCCCGGGCCATGCCGACTACAGCTACTGGCAGAAGTACGGCATCCGCGATCCGCGCGGTGGCGGGCGTTCCTCGGCCCGCGAAACCACCATGCGCGTGGCCGCCGGCGTCATCGCCAAGAAGTGGCTGCTGCAGCGCCATGGCGTGACCGTGCGCGGCTACCTCTCCCAGCTGGGCGAGATCACCCCGACCGGGTTCGACTGGTCGGCGGTGGAAGACAACCCGTTCTTCTGGCCGGTCGCCGAACAGGTGCCCGCGCTGGAGAGCTACATGGATGCACTGCGCAAGTCCGGCGATTCGGTCGGTGCGCGCGTCAACGTGGTCGCCGATGGCGTGCCGCCGGGCTGGGGCGAGCCGATCTACGGCAAGCTGGACGGCGACCTCGCCGCTGCGCTGATGAGCATCAATGCGGTCAAGGGCGTGGAGATCGGCGACGGTTTCGCCAGCGCGGCGCAGAAGGGCACCGAACACCGCGACCTGATCACCCCCGAAGGCTTCGCCAGCAATCATGCCGGCGGCATCCTGGGTGGTATCTCCACCGGTCAGCAGGTCACCGCCTCGATCGTGCTCAAGCCGACCTCCAGCCTGCGCCTGCCCGGTGCCACCGTGGACGCTACCGGCGCCGCCGTGGACGTGATCACCACCGGCCGCCACGATCCCTGCGTGGGCATCCGTGCCACGCCGATCGCCGAGGCGATGATGGCGCTGGTGTTGATGGACCAGGCGCTGCGCCACCGCGCGCAGTGCGGCGATGTGGGCGAGATCGCCCCGCGCATTCCCGGAGCCATCGGTGGCTGATACGCGGCCAAGGGTCTGGGTCAGCCAACCGCTGTTCGACGATGTGGTCGAACAGCTCGGGCAGCATTTCGCGTTGACGCTGACGTCCGAGGTCACCCGTTACACGCCGCAGATGCTGGCTGCGCAGCTGGCCCAGGTCGATGGTGCGCTGGTCACGCTCAACGAACGCATCGGTGCCGCCGAGATCACGCACGCGCCACAGCTGCGCGCGGTCGCCAACGTCGGCGTCGGCTACAACAACCTGGATATCGACGCGCTCAGCGCCGCCGGCATCCTGGCCAGCAACACGCCGGACGTGCTCACCGAAACCACGGCGGATCTTGGCTTCGCATTGCTGATGGCCACCGCACGGCGCATCACCGAGGCCGAGCGTTTCCTGCGCGATGGCCAGTGGGGCCAGTGGTCGTTCCAGACCCTGCTCGGTGCCGATATCCACGGCAGCACGCTGAGCATCCTCGGCATGGGTCGGATCGGGCAGGGCATTGCCCGCCGCGGCGCGCTGGGCTTCGGCATGCGCGTGCTGTACCACAACCGCTCGCGTCTGGCCGCGGCCACCGAGGCCGAAGTCGACGCGCAGTACGTCGATCTGGACACGCTGCTGGCGCAGGCCGACCACCTGGTGCTGGTGCTGCCCTACAACGCCAGCTCGCACCACTTGATCAATGCCGCCGCGCTGGCGAAGATGAAGCCGAGCGCCACCCTGGTGAACATCGCCCGGGGCGGCATCGTCGATGAAATCGCGCTCGCCGATGCGCTCGCCAACGGTCGCCTCGCCGCGGCCGGGCTGGACGTGTTTGAAGGCGAGCCAAGCGTGCGCCCGGAGCTGCTGGCGCTGCACAACATCGTGCTGACCCCGCATATCGGCAGTGCCAGCCAGGCCACGCGCCGGGCGATGGTGCAGCTGGCGGTGGACAACCTGACGGCCGCGTTGGGCAAGGGGCCGCAGGCTGGCCGTCCGCCGAGCGCGATCAACGCCGATGCCGTGGCTGCGAAAAAAACCGACGACGCAAAACGATAGGGAGTCTCCGCGGCCCTCCCGAGCCCGAGAGATTCCCCGAACCCAGCCCGTGGTAGTTGCCAGCCGTCAGGTTGGCGCCCATTTCATTCAATACGACAGGTACCGGCCGTTGGTCGATACCCCTATCGGTACACCTAGAAGGGTTCCCCCATGAGCAATGCAGATCGTCGTTTCCACGTCGCCGTTGTCGGTGCCACCGGTGCCGTTGGCGAAACCATGCTGGCCATCCTGGCCGAGCGCGACTTCCCGATCGCCAAGCTGAGCCTGCTCGCGTCCTCGCGCTCGGCCGGCGGCGAAATCGACTACCGCGGCGAGAAGATCCGCGTCCAGGACCTGGCGGACTTCGATCCGGCCGGCGTGGATATCGCGCTGTTCTCCGCCGGTGGCAGTGTGTCCAAGGAATTCGGCCCGACGTTTGCCGCCGCCGGTGCGGTGGTGATCGACAACTCCTCGGCCTTCCGTTACGACGATGACGTGCCGCTGGTGGTGTCCGAAGTGAACCCGGAGGCGCTCAAGCAGCGACCGCGCGGCATCGTCGCCAACCCGAACTGCTCGACCATGCAGATGCTGGTGGCGCTGGCACCGCTGCACCGCAAGTACCACATCGAACGTATCAACGTGGCCACCTACCAGTCGGTATCCGGTGGCGGCCGTTCGGCGCTGGAGGAACTGGGCAAGCAGACCGGCCAGCTGCTGAGCTTCCAGGAAATCGACCCGCAGCGTTTCCCGGTGCAGATCGCCTTCAACCTGATCCCGCACATCGACGACTTCCAGGACAACGGCTTCACCAAGGAAGAAATGAAGCTCGTCTGGGAAACCCGCAAGATCCTCGGCGACGACAGCATCCTGGTGAACCCGACTGCAGTGCGCGTGCCGGTGTTCTACGGTCACTCCGAAGCGGTGACCATCGAGACCCGCGACAAGGTCACCCCGGATGAAGCGCGTGAACTGCTGTCGCGCTCGCCCGGCGTGGAAGTGGTCGACCGTCATGAAGCCGGCGGTTATCCGACCCCGGTGACGCACGCCTCGGGCACCGATGCGGTGTATGTGGGCCGTATCCGTGAGGATCTCTCGCACCCGCGTGGCCTGAACCTGTGGATCGTCTCGGACAACATCCGCAAGGGTGCTGCCTTGAATGCCGTGCAGCTGGCCGAGCTGGTGGCCGCCGAAGGCTGATCGTGTGACGCCGATGGCATGGGGATGCCATCGGCGGCTGCAATCCAATCATCGCCGATCACGGGGGGAGCCGTTATATTGGCCGCCATGAACAACCGGGCTCCGGGCGCTATGCGCCCGCTCAAGTATGCGTCGACCCTGCTGCTGGCCTTGGCCAGCAGCTCCGCCATGGCCCTGGGGCTGGGTGATATCCGGGTACTCTCCAAACCCGGCCAGCCCTTGCTGGCTGAAATTCCGGTCATTTCCGCCGACCCGGCCGAGCTTCAGAACCTGCGGGTGGCACTGGCTTCGCCGGTGACCTTTGCCCGGGTCGGGCTGGAACGACCTGCCGGACTGGTCAGCGAACTCCAGTTCGAACTCACCCGCAATGCACAGGGACGGGCGGTGGTACGGGTCAGTACCCTGGCCCCGGTGACCACGCCGTCGCTGAATTTCCTGATCGAAGCCGATTGGGGGCAGGGCCGTCTGGTCCGCGAATACTCGGCACTGGTCGAGGCGCCCAACAGCGCCCTGGCCGTGGCCGAACCGGAAATCGTCGCGCCCGCGGGCGCGATGTCCAACGCGATCGTGCGTGAGCCGGAACCGGCAACGCCTGTTGCGACCGCACCGGTCGCGCCTGCCGAAAGCAAACCGTCGCGCACCTCGGCGGTGCCTGCACGTACTCCGGCTGCGCCGGCGCGACCCGCGGCCGCAGCCGCAGCCGCAGCCGCGCCCACGGTGGCGGCCGATGGCAGCGTGACCGTGCAGCGTGGCCAGACCCTGTCGCAGATCGCCGGGGCCGTGGCCCGCGAGCAGGGCATCAATCGCAACCAGGCGATGATCGCGCTGCTGCGCGCCAACCCCGAAGCCTTCATCCGCGGCAACGTCAACCTGCTCAAGCAGGGCGCGGTGCTGCGCAGCCCTGGCACCCAGGGCGCTGCACCGATCGATGCCAGCGAAGCGGCCGCGATCGTGCGCGAGCACGCCGCACAGTGGCGCCAGGCACGCGGTGCGATTCCGCAGCCGGCCAGCAGTGGCGTGGCCACCGCGCCCGGCCCGGCCACCGCGCCGGTCGCCGCCAGCGGCGCACGGCTGGAGATCGCCCCGGCGGTTGCCGCCACCGACCACAATGCAGGGACAACCACCGGCACCGCCGCCGGCAGTGAGGGTGACATGCTGGGCAATGAACAACTGCGGCAGGCCAAGGAAGATGTCGCCACCCGCGATGCCGAGATCCAGGAACTGCGTGGACGTGTCGCCGATCTGGAGAAGCTGCAGAAACAACAGCAGTCGCTGATCGCGATGAAGGACAGCGACCTGGCCGCCGCGCAACAGCGCCTGGGCCAGACCCCGGCGTCGGCCGCACGCGATGCCGGCGGTGGCTGGTACTGGCTGGGGCTGGGGGTGTTGCTGCTGGTCGTGGCCGGCTGGGCCCTGGCCCGCCGCCGCAAGCCCTCGCCATTGCCGCCGCTGCAACGTGGTGGCCTGGATGCGGCCAGTCTGGCCGCCGCCGCGCCCGCCGCCGACTATGTCGACGAACTGGCCGCGCAGCAGGACACCGGCGAAGACCTGATCGAAGAAGTGCCCGGCGACGACGTCGTGCAGGCGCCTCGCTTTGACGACGGCCGCCGCGAACCGGTTTTCATGCTGGAACCGTTGCCCGGGCAGGGCGCTGTCGAGCCGGATGTGGCGCCTGTGCAGGCCATCGACGATGCCGACACCGCCAGCGAACCTGCAGCGGACGTGGAGGCCTTCGACGCACCGCCGGCGCACGCGCTGGAAGCGGCGGCACAGCCGTCCTACCGTGGCGTCTTCGAGTTCCCGGACGAATCGGCGGTGGCCCCGCCGATCACCGACGACGCGCATGACGCCCATGACGACGCGCCGATGCCCAGCGCCGGTCGCGACCGGCTGGAGCTGGCGATCGCCTACCTGGATCTTGGCGACGCCGAAACCGCCCGTACCCTGCTGCAGGAAGTGGCCGCCGTGGCCGATCCGCACAGCCAGGCGCAGGCGCGCGAACTGCTGGCACGGTTGGGATGACGGCCGGTTTCACCCGACGAAATAGAGGTTGACCATGCGCTACGCATTGGGCGTGGAATACGACGGCAGCGAGTTCAAGGGCTGGCAGCAGCTGGGCGAGAGCGGTTGCCCCAGCGTGCAGGCCAGCCTGCAGCAGGCGCTGTCCTCGGTGGCCGATGCGCCGATCCAGGTCACCTGTGCCGGGCGCACCGATGCCGGTGTGCACGGCGAATGCCAGGTGGTGCATTTCGACAGCGACGTGCAGCGCGACCCGCGCGGCTGGACCCTGGGCACCACCACCCGGCTGCCGCGTTCAATCGCGGTGCGCTGGTGCGTGCCGGTGGCCGATGATTTCCATGCGCGCTTTTCCGCCCGCGCCCGCCGCTACCGCTACCGCCTGCTCAACCGCCAGGTGCGTCCGGCGCTGTACCGGCAGACCCTGAGCTGGGAGCGGCGCCCGCTGGATGCCGCGCGGATGCATGCCGCCGGCCAGGCCTTGCTGGGCGAAAACGACTTTGGCGCGTTCCGCAGCGTGCAGTGCGAGGCCGTGCATGCCCGCCGCAACCTGCAGGCGATCAGCGTCACCCGCCACGGCGAGGTGGTGGAGGTCTGCGTTCAGGCCAATGCATTCCTTCATCACATGGTGCGCAATATTGTCGGTTCATTGATCCTGATCGGGTGCGGCGACAAGCCGGTGTCGTGGATGGCCGAACTGCTGGCCGGCCAGGACCGCACCGTGGCCGGGCCAACCGCACCCCCGCAGGGATTGGTATTCATCGGACCCTTGTACCCCGACAACTGGCATCTGCCCGCCGAGGTCACCTTATGAGCCGTTCTTTCTATCGCACCCGAATCAAGTTCTGCGGCATGACCCGCGCCGGCGATGTGCGCCTGGCCGGTGAGCTGGGCGTGGATGCGGTCGGCTTCATCTTCGCCCGCGAGAGCAAGCGTCGGGTTGCCCCGGCCGAAGCGCGCGCGATGCGCCAGGCGATCGCCCCGATGGTGGATGTGGTGGCGCTGTTCCGTGACAACAGCAAGGAAGAGGTGCGCGAGGTGCTGCGCACCGTGCGTCCCACCCTGCTGCAGTTCCACGGTGAGGAAGACGAGTCGTTCTGCCGCAGCTTCAACATGCCGTACCTCAAGGCGGTGGCGATGGGCGGCAAGGATGACGTCAACGCGCGCCAGCTGCAGTTGCGCTATCCAAGCGCAGCCGGTTTCCTGTTCGACAGCCACGCCCCGGGCGGCGGTGGCGGCACCGGCGTGGCGTTCGACTGGACGCGGCTGCCGACCGGCCTGCACCGGCCGTTCCTGCTTGCGGGCGGGATCACCCCGGACAACGTCTTCGATGCGATCGTGGCGACCCTGCCATGGGGCGTGGATGTGTCCAGCGGGATCGAGTCCGAGCCGGGCATCAAGGACGGTTACAAGATGCGCAAGTTCGTCGAGGAAGTCCGTCGCGCCGATTGCCACGAGGCCGACTGAGCGCACCGGTTGCTTCCGACACCGCCCAGGCCTTGCAGGACAAGGCCTGGGCCGCTGCTATGGGCGCAGCGGCTGATTTCACGTAGCATCGACAGGACATGGCGCGGCCGGGAGGGCGCGTACTCGCGGGAAGTCGGAGTGCTTCCCACTGGAAGTCGCCGTGGCAATCGGGCGGCGCGGCTGCAGGGAAGACAACGGAATGAACGAGTTCCTCAACGTCGCACTTAGCTTCCCCACGCTGCCCTACAGCATCGTGCTGGCGTTCGCCACGCTCTACTGGATGCTGGCTGCGTTCGGTGTGGTGGATGACGGCATCGGTGGCGATGGGCTGGATCTGCATCTGGGCGATGACGGCCTGCACGGCATCTCCGGCATGTTCTCCCGGCTTGGCCTGGGCGGGGCACCGGTGATGCTGGTCATCGCGCTGCTGGCCTTCTTCGCCTGGACGGTTACCTACTTCGTGCACCTGTTCGTGCTGCAGCCGCTGCCAGGGTCCCTGCGTTGGCTGGCCGGCGCGGTCACTGCCGTGCTCGCCCTGGTGCCAGCGGTTCCGCTGAGCGTGCTGGTGCTGCGCCCGATACGGCGCTTGCTGTTGCGCCTGCGCCCGGTGCCGCAGGCCTCGCTGCTGGGGCGGGTGGGCGTGGTCAGCTCGCCACGCGCCGATGCACACGTGGGCTACGCCACGGTCGATGACGGTGGCGCCGGGCTGATCCTGCACGTGCGCCTGCACGGGACCGACCATGCCGCACGCGGTGACCGCGTCGTGCTGCTGGAATACCTGGCCGAGGCCAATCTCTATCGGGTGGCCCGCGAACGTGACCACCATGCACTTACTTTTCAAGACAGCCTGGTTTCGGGCGACAAGGAGATCCACCGATGAGCTTTGCGACCTTGGCCCCCTTCGTGATCGGGGTCGGCATCCTGCTGGTCCTGCTGCTTGGCCTGGCCGGCCTGTTCAAGGCCTTCTACCGCAAAGTCGACCAGGGCGTGGCCCTGATCGTCAATGACATGAGCGCGCAGCCCAAGGTGCATTTCACCGGTGCGCTGATCGTGCCGGTGCTGTACCGCGCCGAGCTGATGCGGATCAGCCTGATCACGCTGCAGATCGACCGCCGCGGCAAGGAAGGCCTGATCTGCCGCGACAACATGCGTGCCGACATCGCAGTGGCGTTCTATCTGCGCGTCAATGAAACCCAGGCCGACGTATTGCGCGTGGCCAAGGCGATTGGCGCCGATCGCGCCTCGGACCGGCAGGCGGTCGATGAACTGTTCAACGCCAAGTTCTCCGAGGCGCTGAAGACGGTCGGCAAGAAGTTCGAGTTCACCGAACTGTTCGAGAAGCGTCAGGAATTCCGCGACGAGATCATCGCGGTGATCGGCAACGACCTCAACGGCTATGCGCTGGAGGACGTCGCCATCGACTACCTGGAGCAGACCCCCAAGGCGCTGCTGGACCAGAACAACATCCTCGACGCCCAGGGCATCCGTAAGATCACCGAGCTGACTGCCACCCACAACGTGGTAACCAACGAGCTGGAGCAGAACGAGCGGTTGGCGATCACCAAGAAAAACGTCGAGGCGCGCGAAGCACTGCTGGCACTGGAACGGCAGCAGGCCGAAGCCGAGGCGCGGCAGAAGCGCGAGATCGAGACCATCCGTGCTCGCGAGGAAGCCGAGACCGCCAAGGTCCAGGAAGAGCAGCGTCAGCTCTCCGAGCAGGCCCGCATCGAAGCGCAGGAAGTGATCGACATCCGCGAGCAGAACCGCATGCGTGAGGTGGAAGTGGCCGAGCAGAACCGCCAGCGTGCGGTGGCGATTGAATCCGAGCGGGTCGAGCGTGCGCGCCAGTTGGAACAGGTCACCACCCAGCGCGAAGTGCAGTTGCAAGGGGTGGAGCGCGACAAGGTGGTCGAGTCCGGGAAGATGGACGTGGCCAACATCACCCGTGAGCGCATCGCGATCGACAAGACGGTGGCCCAGGAAGAGGAGCGCATCAAGGAAGTGCGCGAAGTCTCCGAGGCCGACCGCCAGAAGCAGGTGCTGATCCTGGATGCCGAAGCCAAGGCGCAGGAACTGCTGGTGCGCCAGGTCAAGCAGGCGCTGGCCGCCGAGACGGCCGCCAAGCACCGCGCGGTGGAGATCACCACGCTGGCCCAGGCCGAGCACGAAGCGGCTGGCAAGCAGGCCGAGGCCAAGCGGCTGCTCGCCGACGGTACCCGCGCCGAGCAGGCCGCACCTGGCCTGGCCGAAGCGCAGGTACGTGAAGCGTCTGCACTGGCCATCGAGAAGGTGGGTATCGCCGAGGCACGCGTGATCGAGGCCAAGGCCGAGGCGCATCTCAAGCAGGGCACCAACGAGGCCCGCGTGCTGGCCGAGAACCTGCAGGCGCAGGCTCAGGGCGAAGAGCAGATGGGGCGGGCCCGTGCCACGGCCACCGAGTCGGTCGGTGGCGCCGAAGCCGGCGTGGTGCAGAAGAAGCTGCTGGCCGAGGCCGAGGGCCTGGTCCGCAAGTTCGAAGCCATCGCCTCGCTCAGTGATTCCGCACGCGGCCATGAAGAGTTCCGCATGATGCTCGACAACAGCCTCAAGCAGGCGTTGGCTTCAATTGAAGCGGGCAAGGAGGTCTCGCGCGAGAACGCCGGCGTCATTGCCAGTGCGTTGAGCAATGCCGATATCGACCTGGTCGGCGGCGACGGTGGCATGTTCGAAAACCTGATCAAGGCCGTTTCGCTGGGCAAGTCCATCGAAGGGCTGGCCGACAAGAGCCCGATCGTGCAGGAGCTGATGCAGCGCTACCTGGGCGTGGGTCACCGCGAGCCGGCACCGCGCAAGCTCACCGAGCAGCCTGCCGAGGCCGTGGCCACTGTGACCACGGCCGTGGTCGAAACCCGCTGAGCCCAATGCAGCAAGCAGGCCGTGGCCAGCGCGCCACGGCCGCGTCATCACCGGCCGGCACGTCCGGCCGGTTGTCCGTGAGCCGGAAGGAAGCCGATGTCTGATACCCCTCAACGTTCCGCGCCGTCCGTCGCGGATGCCACCGCCAGTGTCGACCAGGCCGTCGCCCAGGGCGGAGCCTACGAGGTGCTGCGCCGACGCCTCGGCGAGCAGGGCAATCGCCTGCGCGGCATCGCCGATACGCTCAACGGCCAGCGCCTGGCCGAGTTCGGCGACAGCCGGTTGGAAGTGGCGGGGCGCTTCCGCATCCGCAGCGAGAACAACTGCGTCGGCCGCGACATCGTCCAGGTCGGCCCGGACCTGCTGCTGTTCGGCTACAACGTCTTCATCGGCCTGAAAACCCAGACCCGGGTCGAGGACGTGTTCGGCCTTTACCGCCTCGTGCAATCCAACGAAGGCTACGACGTGGCAGCGGTCGAGCTGAAGGGCAGCTTCCTGGCCCAGCCTGGCTTCGTGCATGACTTCGGTGAGCTGTACGCCTACTACAAGCATGCACGCCTGCTGCAGTTGATCGTGGTTGGCGACAAGCTGCTGGCGGCCTTCCAGATCGGCGAGCGCAGCAGCGACGTGCGCGTGTTCCGCTGGTCGCTGGCCCCCGATGGCACGCTGAGTTACCTGGATGCCCGCGGCGAACGGGACATCGCGCTGCCACCGCCATTCGATTTCGAGTGGACGCGCGCCACCCGCGACATGGCGGTCAACGGCCGCCATGCACACCTGAACATCCTCGACACGCTGTTCGTGGAAACCACCGGGGGCGATCTGACCATCAAGGTGGAGAACAACACCGAGAGCGGGCAGGGCATTCATTCCGAACCGGTCGAAGACAGCACCCAGTCGCTGGATGATGCCCAGTTCGATTTCGCCCGGGTCGGCTCGTTGGTCCTGCTCAAGGTGCTGCCCTACCGCGAAACAGTATGGCGTGGGCTGATCTACAACACCCTCACCGGCGGCATCATCCGCAACGACGCGATCGTGCAGGCCTGCGTGCAGCTGCCCGAAGACCACGGCATCATTTTCCCCGGTGGCTACTACCTGCAGAGCGGGGAACACAAGGCGTTCGATGCGGCGATGGATGGCATGCAGTTCAAGCGGGCCATCCGCTCGCCGAACGGCGAGGACGTGCTGTACATCTTCTACGAGCGCGAGGGCGGGCGCTCGGCGCTGTTCGTTTACAACACCATCCAGCGCGTACTGCAGAACCCGGTGTTCGGGCACGGCTATGCGTTCCTGCATGACGGACGCATGGTGCTGTTCCATGCCGAAGGCAACGAACCCACGCGCATCCACGCCATGCAGATCTGGCAGACCCCGTTCAGCAGCGATGAGTTTGCCGCCAGCCGGCCGCCGGGCAATACCTTCATGGGCAGGATCGGCAATGCCGAACTGGTCCGCGGCATCTCCAACCTGCTCGACCTGGCCCGCACCATCGAAGGCGAAGACGCCTCGGTGCAGCGCTACCAGCGGCTGGTCCAGGACACCCGTCGGCTGTTCGACGCACACCACTGGCTCGACGATACGCAATGCGAAGGGGCGGTCAGCCTGCTGCGCGAGATCAGCGGCACCGGCGAGTCGGTGCTGGACGAGTATGAAAAGGTCCAGTCGATCCGGCAGCAGTCGACCCAGGCGATGACGCAGGCCCAGGCCGGCCAGAAGGCATTGCTGGCCCGCCTGCAACCGGAGAACTGGCAGGAGGTGCAGGCCTTCGTCGAAGCGCTCAATGCGATTTCGACGCAGCGCGGCCACCTGCTGACCATCCGTGAACTGCGCTACATCGACACCGCTGCCATCGATGCGATGACCTCCACCCTGCAGCAGGCGCACGAGGACATCGGTGCCGCCACCGGTGCTTTCCTGGCCGGTGATGCTGCGTTGGCGCCGCTGACCACGCGCCTCCAGGCGCTGGACGAAGCGGCCCAGCAGGCCGAAAGCGCGCGGGTGCTGGACGCGCAGCTGGAGGGCATGCGCACGATGTCCGCCGACCTGGACATGCTGTCGGCGCTGATGGCCGGGCTGAAGGTCGATGACGCCACGGCGCGGACCCGCGTGGTCGAGGCGATCTCGGCGGTGTATGCGCGCCTGAACCAGAGCCGCGCCCGTGCCGAGCAGCGCCGCCGCACCCTCGGTTCGGCCGAGGCGGTGGCCCAGTTCGCCGCACAGTTCGCGTTGTTCTCCCAGGCCATCACCAGTGCGCTGGCGATGGCCACCGATCCCGAGCGCGCCGACGAGCAGATGTCGCGGCTGCTGGTGCAGTTGGAGGAGCTGGAGAGCCAGTTCGGGGAGCATGAACGGTTCCTCGGCGATATCCTGGCCAAGCGCGAGGAGCTGATCGAAGCCTTCGAAACCCACAAGCAGGCCCTGCTGGACGAACGCCAGCGCAAGGCACGCTCGGTGCTCGATGCCGCCAACCGTATCCTGGATGGCCTGGCCAAGCGTACCGAGCGCTTCGGCACGGCCGACGAGCTCAACGCCTTCTTCGCCGGTGATCCGCTGATCCTCAAGCTGCGCGAGTTGGCCGAGCGCCTGCGCGGCTTGCGCGACAGCGTCAAGGCCGATGACATCGAGTCGCGGTTGAAGGGCGTGCGTGACCAGGCAGTGCGCGCGCTGCGCGACCGCAGCGAGCTGTTCGAGGCGGGCGGCAACGTGGTGCGGCTTGGGCCGCGGCATCGGTTCAGCGTCAACACCCAGCCATTGGACCTGACCCTGTTGCCACGTGGCGATGCGTTGGCCATCCACTTGACCGGTACCGACTTCCTGGAGGTGCTGCACGACCCGGAGCTGGCCGAGCTGAAGGCGTATTGGCAGGTCAGCCTGGATTCGGAGTCGCCGGCGCTGTACCGCGGTGAATACCTGGCCGGCAGCGTGCTGCTGGCAGCGATGCAAGGCCGCGACGGGCTGGATCTGGCCAGCCTGCAGCACAGCGCGGCCGAGCCGGAGGTGCTGGACCGTAGCGTCCGAGACTTTGCCGCACCGCGCTACCGTGAGGGCTACGAACGTGGCATCCACGACCATGACGCCACCGCGATCCTGCGTGCGCTGCTGCCTCTGCAGCAGGCAGCGGGCACGCTGCTGCATGCACCGCACGCGCGGGCATTGGCACTGCTGTTCTGGGCCGCCTGCCAGCGGCGCGAGGACGTCCTGCAATGGCCAGCGCGCCAGGCCGGTGCCGATGCCATTGCCCAGTTGTTCGGTTCCGGCGAAGGCCAGCAGGCCCTGCGCGAAGACATTGCCGCTGCATTGGCGGCGTTCTGTGCCGAGCATGTGTTGCCATTCGACAGCGCCGCGCACGATGCAGCGGCGGCCTATCTTGCTGCCGAGCTGGCCGCTGGCGAACCGGTGTTCAGTACCAGCCGCTATGCGCAGGCCCTGATCGAAGCACTTGACCAGCATCTGCAGGGCGCTGGCCAGCGCGAAACGGTAGCGCGCGCATTGCAGCGTGAGCACGATGGTTGGGCCGCGCGCTGGGCGCTGGCCGGGCAATGGCTGCGTGCGCTGTGCAGGCTGCCGGCATTCGCCGAGCACGCCGGCTTTGTTGATGAAGCCGCCGCGTTGCTGCTGGTCCAGCGCGCGCTGCGGACACGCGGCAGCAACATCGCGCTGCGGGTGACCGTGGAGGGCCTGCTGGGCGAACATCCGCGCATCGAACACGGCCGGATGAATCTGTCGCTGGATGATTTCCTGGCCCGCCTGCAGCACCACAACACCGTCTTCGTACCGGCGTTCCAGGCCTACCAGGCGGTGCGCCAACGCATCGCCGTGCGCGAGCGCGACAGCCTGCGCCTGTCCGAGTTCAAGGCGCGGCCACTGTCCTCGTTCGTGCGCAACAAGCTGATCAACGACGTCTACCTCGGCGTGATCGGCGACAATCTGGCCAAGCAGATGGGCACCGTGGGCGAGAACAAACGCAGCGACCTGATGGGACTGCTGATGATGATCTCGCCACCGGGTTACGGCAAAACCACACTTATGGAATACGTGGCGCACCGGCTCGGCCTGGTCTTCATGAAGATCAACGGGCCGGCCCTGGGCCACGAGGTGCGATCGCTCGATCCCGAACAGGCCCCCGATGCCACCTCGCGGCAGGAGCTGGAGAAGCTCAACCTGGCGCTGGAAATGGGCAACAACACCATGCTGTATGTCGACGACATCCAGCACACGCATCCGGAGTTCCTGCAGAAGTTCATCTCGCTGTGCGACGGCACCCGCCGTATCGAAGGTGTCTGGCGCGGACGCACCCGCACCTACGACATGCGCGGCAAGAAGTTCTGCGTAGTGATGGCCGGCAATCCGTACACCGAATCCGGCGAAGTGTTCAAGATTCCGGACATGCTGGCCAACCGTGCCGACATCTACAACCTCGGTGATGTGCTGGGTGGCATGGAGGCGGCCTTCATCCTGAGCTATATCGAAAACAGCCTGACCTCCAATCCGGTGCTGGCGCCGCTGGCAACCCGTGACATGGCCGACCTGTATCTGCTGGTCGAGCGGGCGATGGGCAAAGAGGTATCCACCAATACGCTCAGCCACGCTTACAGCGGCGCGGAGATCAACGAGATCGTCGCCACCCTGCAGCGCATGTTGCGCGTGCGCGACGTGGTCTACCGGGTCAATCAGCAGTACATCGCCAGTGCCGCACAGGACGATCGCTACCGCACCGAGCCGCCGTTCCGGTTGCAGGGCAGCTATCGCAACATGAACAAGCTGTCGGAGAAGATCTCGCCGGTGATGAACGATGCCGAGCTGCAGCAGCTGGTCTCGGACCACTATGTCGGCGAAGCGCAGCTGCTTACCACCGGGGCCGAGGAGAACCTGCTCAAGCTGGGGGAGATGCGCGGCACGCTGCAGCCGGACGAGCAGGCGCGTTGGCAGCAGATCAAACGCGATTTCCTGCGCAACAAGGCGATGGGGGCCGACGACGCCGACGTGGGCGGGCGCGTGGTGGCGCAGTTGGCCGACATCGCCAGCGCACTGCAGCCTGTACTGCCCACGGCTGCTCCGGCGGCCACGCCGCAGGCCGCACCTTGGCCGGCACTGCTGGCAGCGCTGGAGCGGTTGGCCGAGGTGCGTGCGGAGCCGGTGATCGCCGCGCCGGCCGCGCTGCCAGCGGCAGAGCCGCTGTCAGGACCACTGGCCGACGGCCTGCAGGCTGGATTGGCCCCGCTGCTGCAGTTGCTCGGGCAATCGCATACCCAGCAGGTCCGCACCGGTGAAACGCTGGCGCTGCTGGCGGGCTGGGTACGTCAGCAGATGGACGCCGAGCCGGCGGCGCGGCAACGTCCACGCCCGCGTCGTGCCGCCACGCCGGAAGAGCGCGCGCTGGATGAAGCATTGATGCGCCACTTCTACGGGGAGTCGGTGCCCCCCCGGGGCGATGCCACGGGCAACCAGGAGGACGCCCACGGATGAGTGCAGCGCCGCCACTGCCCGCACCGATGGCGCTGGCCGGGCAGGGCGCCGTGGCGCTTTCCCGCTACGGTGCTGCGCTGCTGCAGGCGCTACCGGCACCCGCCGTGGTCGATGCAAGCGCCGGCCGGCGCCTGGTCGAGGCGCTGGCACAGCTCGCTCTCGCGGTGCAGGCCGCCCATCCAGCAACGTTGCGCCGACAGACCGGCTGGTGGGGGCGGTTGCTGGGCCGTGACATCGAGCGTCAACTGGATGCCGATGCGTTGCAACCACGGCTGGGCGCGCTGCTGCTGCAGGCGCAATCCTGCGCCGATACGCTGGCTGCACAGCTTGGCGTGCGCGAGCAGACGATCGCCGAGGCCGCGCAGGCGGCCGGTGCATTGGAGGCCTGGGCCGATGCCGGTCGCGATCAGTTGCCGACACTGCCCGAAGCGCTGCGGGGCGTGCTGGTGCCGCGGCTGGACCATCTGCATCGGCTGGCCGCACTGCAGCGGATCGAGGCTGGCCAACAGCACCTGCTGCAGGCGCAGGATGCCGCGCTGCTGGCGCGCTTCCAGCAGATCGCCGAGGTGTTGCTGCCTGCATGGCGGCAGACCGTGCTGGCCCGCCAGGCCGGTGACCATGCGCAACGCAACCAGCAGGCGGTCGAACTGCAGGCACGGATCGCTGCCGAGGTTGCCGCCGCGCAGGCTAGACTCCCGTGAGCGATTGTTCTTCATCCGTTGCCCTTTCCAAGGAGATCCACCCATGACCCAGGACACCCCGGCCCCGAGCGCACTGACGGTGGCAGCCAACGCCGATCCACTCGATGACACCGCGCTGCAGGCACTGGGACTGGGCCGTGAGGACGTGCCCCGGATCGAGGAGATCGGGCGCGGCCTGGAAGACATCCGGCCGGGCAACCTGCAGGTGTTCGGGCGCGATGCGGCCGCCAAGACCGCCGCGTTTTCCTCGCAACTGCTCGACCAGGTGCGTAACCGTGATCTGGATGCCAGTGGCGACAAGCTCGGTGAAGTGGTGCGGATCGCACGTTCGTTGAAGCTTGATGGCCTGGCGGAGCGCTCCAGGGTGCCGCTCATCGGCGGCCTGATCGACCGCCTGCGCGCGTCCAAGGGCGAGCTGGTGCAGAAGTTCAGCGATACCAATCGCCAGATCGAGCAGCTCATGGGCGATGTCGGCAGCCAGCAGACCTTGATGTCACAACGGGTGGGCGAGTTCGACCGCATGCACGACATCGTGCGCGATGAGCGGCATGCGCTGGGCCTGCACATCGCCGCCGCCAAGCGCCGCCTGGCTGGACTGCGCAGCGAACAACAGGCCAGCGCCGGCCAGGACGAGCCACAGCAGCGCCTGCGCCAGAGCGAAGTGGACAATGCCATCCGCCTGATCGACAAGCGCGTGGGCGACCTGGTGGTGATGCAGCATGCGGCTGACCAGTCGCTGCCGATGATCCGCCTTATCCAGGCCAACGCGATCCTGCTGATCGAGAAGTTCAACACCGTCCGCGACATCACCATCCCGTCGTGGAAGCGCCAGTTCGCCATCCAGTTGTCGTTGAGCGAACAGAAGAACGCGGTGGAACTGTCCAACGCCATCGACGATGCCACCAACGAGATGATGCGGCGCAACGCCGATCTGTTGCGCCAGACCACGGTGGATACCGCCAAGGCGAACCAGCGTGCGGTGATCGATGTGGCCACGCTGCGGCACGTGCACGAACAGCTGATCGCCACCGTCGAGGAAGTGCGCACCATCCATCGCGAGGGCATGCAGCAGCGCCAGCAGGCCGAAGTGGAACTGGCCCGCCTGCGCGAGGACGTGCAGGCGCGGTTGGCGGCCCCCACCGCCGGCTGAGCGGCAACCCGACGAACGCATGACGAAATGGCGGGGCCTGGACCGACGGTCGGGGCGCCGCGTCATCACCCCAGTTGTGTGGTCAACCAGGCCGCCAACGCGTCCACCCGCGCATCGCGTGCACCCTCGGGCGTGGCCAGCACCCAGAACCCGCCGGTGGCGCCAAATCCCCACGGTGCCAACAGCCGTCCCGCGGCCAGTTCATCGGCCACCAGCGGTTCCGGGGCGATCGCTACCCCGAGTCCGGCGACGGCCGCTTCCAGCAGGTAATACAGATGCTCGAAGCCGGTGCCCAGCTGCAATTGGGTGGGCTCCAGCCCGTGTGCCAGTGCCCACTGCGGCCACGCCTGCGGGCGTGAGGTGGTGTGCAGCAGGGCTTCGCCGAGCAATGCCGCCGGCGGTTGCCGGCGCAGCCGTGCCGCTGCCGGGTGCTGCGGGCTGACCACCACGCCGATCCGTTCCGGGGCCAGTTCCTGGATCTGCCAGCCCTGTGGCCACGGTGGCTGCGCCAGCAGCAGGACCGCGTCCAGATCCTGCTGTCCGGGGGTGAAGCTACCGTCCTGGGCTGACCAGTGCAGTGGTAGCTGGGGCAGGGCGTTCTGCAGCGCCTGCAGGCGGGGAATCATCCAGCGCGCCAGGATGCTGCCGCTGCAACCCAGCACCAGCGCTTCGGGGCGTTGCTGGCGTTGCACTGCCGTTGCTGCCTCCCGGATCTGCCCGAACGCGGCCGCGCAGGCGGTCTGCATGGCCTGGCCGGCCGGGGTCAGGCGCAGTCCCCGGCCCTCACGCTCGAACAGGGCCACGCCCAGGTGCTCCTCCAGCAGCCGCAGCTGCCGGCTGATCGCGCCATGGGTCACGTGAAGCGCGTCGGCCGCGCGGCCGACCCCGCCCAGGCGGGCGGCGGCCTCGAAGCTGCGCAGGGCGTTGAGCGACGGCAGGGGCGTCTCGGTCATGTGAGTTTTTCTGACAGATATGGCCAGATAATATCGATATTCCTGTCATGACATGTGCGTTAAATTGGCAGCCTGTCTCCACCGGCTGTCGTGTCATGTCCGCATCCCCTGCAACGCCCGCATCCCCCATCCTCGATTTCCACGCCTACCCTGACGCCCAGGGCCATTTCGGCCGCTACGGCGGCAGTTTCGTCGCCGAAACCCTGATCGGGCCGTTGCAGGAGCTGGCGGCGGCCTATGACGAGGCGCGCCGCGATCCGGCCTTCATCGCCGCCTACGACAAGGACCTGACCCACTACGTGGGCCGGCCCAGCCCGATCTACCACGCCGAACGTCTCAGCAAGCAGGTCGGCGGCGCGCAGATCCTGCTCAAGCGCGAAGACCTGAACCACACCGGCGCGCACAAGATCAACAACACCATCGGCCAGGCCCTGCTGGCCGCGCGGATGGGCAAGACCCGGATCATCGCCGAGACCGGCGCCGGCCAGCACGGCGTGGCCAGCGCCACGGTCGCCGCGCGGCTGGGCCTGGAGTGCGTGGTGTACATGGGCGCCACCGACATCGAGCGGCAGAAGATCAACGTCTATCGCATGAAGTTGTTGGGTGCCACCGTGATCCCGGTAACGTCCGGCTCGGCCACGCTCAAGGATGCGCTCAACGAAGCGATGCGCGACTGGGTCACCAACGTGCGCGACACCTTCTACATCATCGGCACCGTGGCCGGCCCGGATCCGTATCCGCGCATGGTGCGCGACTTCAACGCCATTGTCGGCCGCGAGGCGCGTGCGCAGATGCTCACCGACTACGGCCGCCTGCCCGATGCGATCACCGCCTGCGTGGGCGGCGGCAGCAACGCCATCGGCCTGTTCCATGCTTTCCTCAACGATCGCGATGTGCGCATCGTCGGTGCTGAAGCGGCTGGCGATGGCATCGAGACCGGCCGCCACGCCGCCTCCATCGCCGCCGGTCGCCCGGGCGTGCTGCACGGCAACCGCACCTATGTGATCTGCGATGACGATGGCCAGATCATCGAGACCCATTCGGTCTCCGCCGGCCTGGATTACCCCGGTGTGGGTCCGGAACACGCCTTCCTGGCCGATGCCGGCCGCGCCGAGTATGTCGGCATCACCGATGACGAGGCGCTGGCCGCGTTCCATCAGCTGGCCCATAGCGAAGGCATCCTGGCAGCGCTGGAATCCAGCCATGCGGTGGCCCAGGCGATCAAGCTGGCGCGCGAACTGCCGCGCGACAAGCTGGTGCTGTGCAACCTGTCCGGCCGTGGCGACAAGGACGTGCATACCATCGCCGCGCGCGAGGGCTTGATGCTGTGAATCCACGCCTGCGCAATGGAACTGCGCTGCTGGTCGTGCTTGGCCTGGGCGCCTGCACGCCACCGGATCCGCCGCTGCTGCCGGCCGCCGCCAGCGCACCGGCCACCCTGGCACCGGCCAGGCAGCCGGCCAGCAATGACGACGATCTTGCCAACCGCCCGATCGAGGACGAGCCGGTGCCCGCACTGGCGGCCGAGCATGCCGCGCAAGCGGCCGCATCGGCGGCGACCGTGGCGCTGGACCATGCTGGTGAGATGCTGATCGGGCAACGCTTCACCGAGGCCGACGCCGACAACCAATGGCATTCGGCCGGCCTGCGCGAGGCCATGCAGGGCAGCTGCGAGTACTACGAGCGCGGCAGCCTGCCCGAGGGTGTGTCGATGATGGTGGAAGACGACCACGTGGCGCGCTTCGACCTGGCCCTGATCGACGGCTCGGACGAGGCGATCACCCAGCCCGGCCCGTTCGGCCTGCGGCTGGGCATGTCGCGCGAGGCGGCACTCAAGCGCCTGCCGGCCGGCAGTACCGTGCAACCGCATGCCTACGACCCGGAAACGGGGCAATACCTGACCTGGCAGGACCCCGGTTCGGATCTGGCGATCCGGCTGGAGATCTTCGACGGGGTGATAGCGAAGCTGTACTGGGGCGCCAGCGGCGCCGTTGAATTGATTGAAGGATGTGCCTGAGATGTCCGTTGACCGTATCGATGCCTGTTTCGCCCGCCTGCGCGCCTCCGGCCGCAAGGCGCTGATTCCTTTCATCACCGCCGGTGACCCGGGGCTGGAGGCAACCGTGCCGGTCATGCACGCGCTGGCTGCCGCCGGTGCCGATGTGATCGAACTGGGGGTGCCTTTCTCCGACCCGATGGCCGATGGCCCGACCATCCAGCGCAGCTCCGAGCGCGCGCTGGCACGCGGGGCAGGGCTGCGCTACGTGCTGGAAACGGTCGCCGCATTCCGCCGCGACGACGCCACCACCCCGGTGGTGCTGATGGGCTATCTCAACCCGGTCGAGATCCACGGCACCGAACGCTTCGCGCAGACGGCCATCGCCGCCGGCGTGGACGGTGTGCTGCTGGTCGACCTGCCGCCGGAAGAAGCCGCCGAAACCCGCGAGATCTTCAATGCCGCCGGGCTGGCGCTGATCCTGCTGGCCTCGCCGACTACGGCCGATGCGCGGCTGGATACCTTGTCGGCGATGGCGCGGGGTTACCTTTATTACGTCAGCTTCGCCGGCGTGACCGGGGCCTCCGAGCGCCTGGACAGCAGCGCCGCCAGTGCCCGCCTGCGCGACCTGCGCGGCCGCTCGACGGTGCCGGTGGTGGCCGGGTTCGGCATCAAGGATGCGGCCAGCGCCGCGGCCATGGCGGTGGAAGCCGATGGCGTGGTGGTGGGCAGTGCCCTGGTGGCCGCGCTGGCCGAGGCCGCCGACGCCAGCGCCGCCGCGGATACCGCACAGGCGTTCCTCACACCGTTGCGACGCGCTCTCGACGCCGCCTGAAGCACATAAACGTACGTACCAGAATGGTTTACGCCAGCCCCCCGGCAATGCCCGGGGGGTGCCCGAGCATGGAAACGGTGAGCTAGACTGTCCGCCTTTGCGGCCCTCGGGCCGCCCTGAACGGAAGTAGCATCCCGCATGAGTTGGCTCAGCAAGTTGATGCCGTCGGGCATCCGCACCGACAATGTCCCCAGCAAGAAGCGCAGCGTCCCCGAGGGCCTGTGGGAGAAGTGCAGCAGCTGCGGCAGCGCGCTCTACCGTCCTGAGCTGGAAGAGAATCTGGAAGTCTGCCCCAAGTGTGGCCACCACATGGCCATCCGCGCGCGTGCGCGTCTGGCGGCGTTGTTCGACGCCGACAGCACCACCGAAATCGGCGCACGGCTGGGGCCGACGGACCTGCTCAAGTTCAAGGACCAGAAGAAGTACAGCGAGCGCATCAAGGCCTCGCAGAAGAACACCGGCGAGTACGATGCGTTGATCGCCATGCACGGCCAGATGAAGGGCCGTCCGCTGGTCGCCTCGGCCTTCGACTTCGCCTTCATGGGCGGCTCGATGGGCTCGGTGGTGGGTGAGCGCTTCGCACTCGCCGCGGAAAAGGCGCTGGAACTGCGTGCCCCCTACGTGTGCTTCTCCGCCAGCGGCGGCGCGCGCATGCAGGAAGGCTTGTTCTCGCTGATGCAGATGGCCAAGACCTCGGCCGCGCTGGGTCGCCTGCGTGATGCCGGGCTGCCGTACATCTCCGTGCTTACCCATCCCACCACCGGTGGCGTGTCGGCTTCGTTTGCGATGCTGGGCGACATCAACATCGCCGAGCCGCAGGCCCTGATCGGTTTTGCCGGCCCGCGCGTGATCGAACAGACCGTGCGCGAGAAGCTGCCGGAAGGTTTCCAGCGCTCGGAGTTCCTGCTCGAGCACGGTGCCATCGACCAGATCTGCGACCGCCGCGAACTGCGTGACCGCCTGTCCGAGCTGCTGGCCATGCTCGGCCGCCAGCCGGCCCCCCCCGCGGACGCGGCGGCCTGATGGGCGCGCGCAAGTACTTCGGCACCGATGGCATTCGTGGCCGGGTCGGCCAGGGCGTGATCTCGGCGGACTTCGTGCTGCGCCTGGGCAATGCGCTCGGCCGCGTGCTGACCGAACGCAATGGCCACCGCCCGGGCCACCGCCCGGTGGTGGTGATCGGCAAGGACACGCGCATTTCCGGCTACATGTTCGAAGCCGCGTTGGAAGCCGGGCTGGTTGCCGCCGGTGCCGACGTGCAGCTGCTCGGCCCGATGCCGACCCCGGCGGTGGCCTTCCTGACCCGCACGCTCGGTGCGGACGCCGGCATCGTGATCAGTGCTTCGCACAATCCGCATTACGACAACGGCATCAAGTTCTTCTCCGCCGATGGCGAGAAGCTCGATGACGCCACCGAGCTGGCGCTGGAAGCGGCGCTGGACAGTGACTTCACCACCGCCGAGTCGGACCGCCTGGGCAAGGCGATGCGTGCGCGTGATGCGGTCGGTCGCTACATCGAATTCTGCAAGGCCAGCGTGCCGCGCGCGTTCGACCTGCGCGGGCTGAAGATCGTGCTCGACTGCGCGCATGGCGCCACGTACCACATCGCCCCGCTGCTGTTCCGCGAGCTGGGCGCGGACGTGGTCACGATCGGTGCCGAGCCCAACGGCGTGAACATCAACGATGGCGTCGGTTCGATGCACATCGACAACCTCGCCGCGAAAGTGCGTGAGGTTGGTGCGGATCTGGGTATCGCCTTCGACGGCGATGGTGATCGCGTGCTGATGGCCGACGACCAGGGCAACCCGGTCGACGGCGATGACCTGCTGTACGTGCTGGCCCCGTCCTGGCAGCGCAATGGCCGCCTGCGCGGTCCGGTGGTCGGCACGCTGATGACCAACTTCGGCCTGGAACAGGCCATGGAGCGGATGGGCATTGCCTTCGTGCGCAGCAACGTCGGTGACCGCTACGTCCATCAGGCCCTGGTAGAGGGTGGCGGCGTGCTCGGCGGTGAAGCGTCCGGGCACCTGCTGTGCCTGGATCGCGCCACCACCGGCGATGCCATCGTCAGCGCGTTGCAGGTGCTGGAAGTGCTGCGTCGCGAAGGCAAGAGCCTGCGCGAGTCGCAGCAGGGCCTGCACAAGGTGCCGCAGAAGACCGTCAACGTGCGCCTGGCCGATGTGTCGGCCAAGGCAATTGTGCAGGCCGACGGTGTGCAGGCGGCGCTGGTCGCCGCGCAGCAGGCCGTCAAGGGCCGCGGTCGCGCGTTCCTGCGCCCGTCCGGCACCGAGCCGGTGGTGCGCGTCACGGTGGAAGCCGACAGTGCCGAACTGATGCAGGCCACGCTGGACAGCCTGTCGCAGGCAGTGAAGGCCGCCGCCGCAGCCTGATCGAAGCGGTTGCGCAATCAAAAACGCCCCGGGAAACCGGGGCGTTTTTCGTTGATCCCACGAAGGCCTTATGGCCCCGGCACCATCTTCTTCTGCTTGGCTTTGAACCGGTTGAACAGTGGCGCGATCAGCGGGTTGTAACTCCACGCGATGCGCTTGCGCAGCCAGCTGGCGGGGCGGTTGCGGATCGCGAAGCGATAGATATGTTCCGGATCACCGCCCACCACGTTGCGCCCGAACGGGTGCGTGGTGTGCAGGTATTTGAACCCCTGCGCGCGCGCGATCGGCAGGTAGTCCTCGTCGAAATCGCCGTACGGCCAGCACAGCGTGTCCGAGACCTCGCCCAGCTTCTGCTGCAGCACCTCGCGCGCCATCGCCAGGTCGCGGGTGATGCCTTCGCACTTCTCCTCGCGGCTGATGTCCTGCTTCATCCAGCGCGTATGCGTATGCGTGTGGCAGTGAATCTCGAAGCTGCCCGATGCGATCATCGCGCGGGCTTCGCTCCAGCGCATCATCACGTCATCGGGGCGGTCTTCGCGCAGGATCGCTGCTTCGCAGCCGCGATGGTCCGGCGTCGCCGGCAGGGTCGCGCCGGCTTGGCCGGCATGCGGGCGTGCCGGGCCTTCGCCCATCCAGCCGGTCACCACGAACACCACTGCATGCATGCCGTACTTGAGCAGGATCGGGTGCGCGTAGACCCAGTTGTCCAGGTAGCCGTCATCGAAGGTGATCACGATCGACTTGCGCGGTACCGGCTTGCCGGCCAGGAAGCCGGCGTACTGTTCCAGGGTCAGCGAGGTCCAGCCGTTGGCGGCCAGCCAGGCAATCTGGCTTTCGAAATTCTCCGGCGACACCGTGATCATGCCCGGCGAGGGCGACACGTGGTGATGCATCAGTACCGGCACGGTTCTAGCGTTGGCCATGGCCCAGTTCCTTCAACCACTGGTGGTAATAGTGTTCGGTGGCCTCGGTGTGGCCAACCGGGGTGAAACGATGCGCGCTGCGCATCCATTCCCAACCGGCCAGGCCCATCTGCCGGCGCCGCTCGGGTTGCTCCACCAGCGCCTGCAGGGCACGGGTCAGTGCCGGCTGGTCACCCAGCGGCGCGAGCATAGCATTGCTGCCTTCCACCACCATTTCCGGTACACCGCCCACGCGCGTGGCCACGATCGGCACGCCCACATAGGCCGCTTCCAGGAACACCGTGCCGGCCGCTTCCTTGTGGCTGGCCAGGGCGAAGATGTCGAAGCCGGCCATCAAGCGGCAGGCGCCCTGCCGGTAGCCGAGCAGATGCACCTGCGCCTCCACGCCCAGTTCGCGGCGCAGCGCGATCAGCTGGTCCATCACCGGCTGGCCATCGCCGACCACCACCAGCTGCAGGTTCGGATGCTGGCGGCACAGCGGGGCGATCGCGCGCAGCAGGTCGGCATGGCCCTTCGGTTCGCGCAGGACCGCCACGCAGCCCACCACGATCTGCTGATCGTCAAAGCCAAGCTCGCGGCGCACCTCGGCACGGGTGTCCTGCAGGCATTGCCACGGATCGTCCTTGCGGGTCTGCGACCACTGCGGCGGCACCGCGATCGGCGGCACGATGCCGATACGGGCATCGGTGATGCCGCGGTGGACCAGCAACTGCTTGACGAAGCTGCTCACGGTCAGCACGCGATGCGGCAGGCCCGTGTAGGTCAGCAGCGAATTGACCGGACTCATCAGGTGACGCGAACGCACCACCAACGGCGCACCGCCGAGGCGCGCGCCGGCGGCAGCGATCAACGCGTCGCGGCGGCTGGTGGTGTTGACCACGTCATAGTGCTGGCGGCGTACCAGCCCGCGCACCGACCAGATCCCGCGCAGCAGCCGGAGCAGGCCGCCCATCTTCAGCGTATGCACGGTGAAGCCGGCTTCGCGTGCCATCTCGCCCAGGCGTGCGCCCGGCTGGCACAGCAGCGAGACATCGTGGCCGCGCTCGCGCATCGCCAGCATGTGGCGGTAGATGTAGATCTCCTGGCCGCCGAATCCCTTGGCAGCTTCCGTGTGGAGGATTTTCAGCGGCTTGTCCATCGAAGAACGGTCCATGAGTAGGCGAGGGCAAGCCTCACGGCTTGCGGAAATGGGTGAGGGCCTGCCAGGCCGCGCGCACGGCCGCGGCATCCGGCTCCTGGTCGGTCAAGGGCAGGTAGTGGCGGTCCAGTGCGGTGGCGTTGCCGAACTTGTCGAACACGTAGGTGTGATCGCCCTTGCGGATGCCGCGCTGGGACCAGCTTTCAACCAGCAGGGCGCGGTCGTCGGGGCGGGTATCGAACAGATCCAGGCCGGTGCTGTAGTCGGCCAGCGCGTTTTCGCAGCCCAACCCGTGGCGCATCAGCGTCGGCACCCAGTCCTCATGGCTGCTGCTGCCCTCGTGCAGGCCGGGCGTGCGGCCCGGCCAATGCAGCACGAACGGCACGCGCATCTGGTAGTCGGAGAAATTGCCGTTGTGGCCCCAGTAGTTCAGGCCCAGGTCGTTGAATTCCTCGGCGTGATCGCCGGTCACCAGCACGATGGTGTTGTCGGCCTGGCCGCTGTCACGCAGGCCCTGCAGCAGCTCGCCGACCAGCGCGTCGGCGTAGTGCACGGCGGTGCGGTAGCGATTGCGCTCCGGGGTGGGGTCGTGGTCCTTGTCCAGCGCCAGGAAGTCGATCCGCCCGGCCATCGGCGTGGCCAGCGCGGGGTAGCCCGGCGGCAGGTGATAGGGCGCATGGGTGCTGTCCAGGAACACAAAGCCGAACCAGTGGCCGTCGTCTGCGCGTGTCATGTCCGCGCGCATCGCGTCCACGATATGGCGGTCGCGTGCGGCCACCGGCAGCGCGGACGGCGCGGTGCGCAGCTGCCCACGGACCTGTGCGAACACCGTGCGGTCGAACTCGGGGCTGTACAGCGGCGCGCTGCCATACAGGTGCAGGTCGTAGCCCTGTTGCTGCAGCACGTCGAACAGCAGTGACCCGCGCTGCTCGCTCAGCATGCTGTCCCAGTAACCGCCCGGCAGGCCGTAGAGCAGGCCAAACAGGCCATAGCGGGTGGCATTGCCGCTGCTGTAGTGGTGGGTGAACACGTCCGAGCGCTGCGCCAGCGCCCAGGTGTTGGGCATGGTGGTCGCATCGAGCGCGTCATGGCGCAGCGATTCCAGCACCACCACCAGCACGTTCGGCTGCCGGTGGCTCTGGCAGCGCAGGGGCTGCAGCGGATACTGCAGCTGGCTGTGGCGCGGATCGGGCAGGCCGGCCTGGGGCTGGCTGTGCACGCCCAGGCGCTGCATGAAACTCTTGGCGGTGATCGGCTGGGCCCAGGGCAGGTACGCCCATTGCCGGGTGACCGCGCGCTCGCCGCGGGCGTCGTAATAGGCCGTCGCGACCTGGCCGCTGGCCATCAGCACCAGGCCCGCGGCCCAGGCCAGCAGCACCGGCCGGCGCCGTGCCTGCGCCGGCACCAGCCGCCAGCACGCCCAGGCCAGCAGCACTTCGGCCAGCACGGTGGCGACCAGCGCGCCGGCCGACTGCAGCCAGGTCTGCCAGGACAGCGCCACCTGGTCGTGCAGGGCGCCGCCGAAGACCATGTTCAGCACCATGGCATTGAGGTGGAAGCGGTACAGCGCGAAGACCTTGGCATCCACCAGCAGCAGGCACAGCCACAGGCCCTGCAGCAGCACCGCGGACACCAGCAGCGGGCGCGGCGAGCGCGGCCACAGGCCGATCAGCAGCGGTAGCACCGAGACCAGCGCGCCGAACGCCAGGAAATGGCCGGGCAGGGCCAGGGCCAGGTAGCCCAGCCCCAACGTGCCGCCGGGGTTGTCGTCCAGCGGGGTGTTGCCAAGCGCGATCGCGATCGACACCAGGGCGTTGATCGTGGTGAACAGGCTCAGCCAGGCCAGGCGCTGCCAGCGCGGGCTTGGAAAGGGGGCAGGTACGGGAGCGGATGCGTCCATGTGGTGGATCGATGGGGCAAAAAAGGGGAGGGGGGACGTGGCGTTGGCTGCGTCGTCGTCCCGTCCATGTAGCCGGGCGCCGCGCATTGTATCGGTTTGTATCAACAGGTCAGCAGTGCCATTGGTCGGATCTGGCACAATGTTCAGCCGGGCCACCGACGTGGCCCTCGACCCATCCGAACAAGCCAGGAATCGCTGTGAGCCAGATCCCCACCCTCGACATCACCCGTTTCGACACGGACCGCGACGCGTTCGTGGCAGAGCTGGGCGCGGCCTACCGTGAATGGGGGTTCGCGGGCATCCGCAACCACGGCATCCCGCAGGCCGATATCGACGGCGCCTACGAGGTCTTCAAGGCCTTCTTCGCCCTGCCCGAGGCCACCAAGCGCCAGTACCACGTGCCGGGCAGCGGTGGCGCCCGCGGCTACACCGCGTTCGGCGTGGAAACCGCCAAGGGCTCCCAGCACTTCGATCTGAAGGAGTTCTGGCACATCGGCCGCGAGATCCCGGACGACTCCAAGTACCGTGACGTGATGGCCCCGAACCTGTGGCCGGCCGAAGTCCCGCATTTCCGTGAGCGCGGCTACGCGCTGTACCAGGCATTGGACAACCTGGGGTCGCGCGTGCTGTCGGCATTGGCCCTGCACATCGGCCTGCCGGAGACCTTCTTCGCCGACAAGACCGACAACGGCAACTCGATCCTGCGGCCGATCCACTACCCGCCGATCACCGCCGAGAACATCCCCAACGTGCGCGCCGGTGCCCATGGCGACATCAACTTCATCACGCTGCTCGTGGGTGCCAGTGCCGCCGGCCTGGAAGTGCAGTCGCACGAGGGCAAGTGGGTGCCGTTCACCTCGGATGCGGACACCATCGTGGTCAACATCGGCGACATGCTGCAGCGCCTGACCAACCACGTGTACCCGTCCACCATCCACCGCGTGGTCAACCCCCCGGGCGAGCAGGCGCGCCAGCCGCGCTATTCGGTGCCGTTCTTCCTGCACCCGAACCCGGACTACCTGATCGACGTGCTGCCGACCTGCATCACCCCGGAAAACCCCAGCCGCTACCCGGAGCCGATCACCGCCCACGGCTTCCTGGAAGAACGCCTGCGCGAGATCAAGCTGAAGTAATCACGAAGAAGGCCACCGCGAGGTGGCCTTCTTCGTTGTGGCGGCTGCCTGAGCGCCATGGATGGCGCGCAATTCCACAATATCCATTTGAAATGTAAGCGTTTTCGCGGCAACGCCCATTCGTTTCATCCGTTATCATGGCCGGCTGATACCCAAAGGAGCCACCGCCATGCGCCGCAAGATCGTTGCTGGTAACTGGAAACTGCACGGCAGCCGCCAATTCGCCACGGACCTGGTCAGCGACCTGGTCGCCAGCCTGCCGGGCGCCGGTGTCGAGGTGGTCATCCTGCCCCCGCTGCCGTACCTGGGGGAGCTGGTGGAAGCCTTTGAGGGCCGGGCCATCGCCTTCGGCTCGCAGGATGTGAGCAGCAACGAGAAGGGCGCCTATACCGGCGAAGTCTCCGCCGCCATGCTCGCCGAAGTCGGCGCCCGTTATGGCCTGGTCGGCCATTCCGAGCGGCGCCAATACCACAACGAAAGCAGTGAGCTGGTCGCGCGCAAGTTCGCCGCCGCCGTCCATGCCGGCCTGGTCCCGGTGCTGTGCGTGGGTGAAACCCTGAAGCAGCGTGAGGCCGGCCAGACCGAGCAGGTCATCGCCGGCCAGCTGGCCCCGGTGCTGGCCCTGATGGGCCCTGCCGGCTTCCAGCACGCCGTGGTCGCCTACGAGCCGGTCTGGGCCATCGGCACCGGCCGGACCGCCTCCAAGGAGCAGGCGCAGGAAGTCCACGCGTTCATCCGTGGCGAAGTGGCCAAGCTGGATGCTAGAATTGCCGATTCGTTGCCCATTCTGTACGGCGGCAGCGTGAAGCCCGACAACGCAGCGGAACTGTTCGCGCAGCCCGATGTCGATGGTGGGCTGGTGGGCGGTGCCTCCCTGGTAGCCGCGGATTTCCTGGCCATCGCCGATGCGGCGGTCGGGCGCTAACAAGAATTACAGTCCGAGGACGGATTCGAAATGCTGATGTTGATCCTCAATGTGGTCTACGTGCTGGTGGCGGTTGCCATGATCGCGCTCATCCTGATGCAGCGTGGTTCCGGCGCGGCCGCGGGTTCGGGTTTCGGCGCAGGTGCCTCGGGTACCGTGTTCGGCGCGCGTGGCGCGTCCAACTTCCTGTCCAAGTCGACCAAGTGGCTGGCCGTGGTGTTCTTCGGCATCAGCCTGTTCATGGCCTGGTATGCCAGCCATGGCTCACGCCCGTCCGACCAGCAGAGCCTGGGCCTGATGTCGGCCCCGGTCGCAACGGCCCCGGCCGCACCGGCAGGTGAGCTTCCGGCCGTGCCGAAGGCCCCGGAAACCGCTGTCCAGCAGCCGGTTCCGCAGGCCACTGTGCCGGCTCAGGCGGAAACGCCGAAATCGGGTGAAGAAAAGCCTTCCGAAGGCTCCCAGACTCGCTGAAGACGGTTACAATATGCGGCGCACTGGGAAACACCCAGTGCCATCGTAAGCCCAGGTGGCGGAATTGGTAGACGCACTACCTTGAGGTGGTAGCGACGAGAGTCGTAGGGGTTCGAGTCCCCTCTTGGGCACCATTTGTTTGTAAGCGGGTTCGTCTGGCGCGCACAGCGCCAGGTAGCGGTACCCGTCCACTCCCCCATGCCAAAGCGCCTGCAGGCGCAGCGGCAGAGGCAAGAGAGAATCGCTGTGCTGGCCGAATATTTGCCGTCTCTGCTGTTTCTGATCGTTGCCACCGGTATCGGCGTTTCGCTGATGCTGGTTGGCCGATTCCTCGGTCCCCGACGTCCTGACCTGAAAAAGCTCTCGCCGTACGAATGCGGCTTCGAGGCTTTCGAGGACGCGCGCATGAAGTTCGATGTGCGCTACTACCTGATCGCGATCCAGTTCATCGTATTTGACTTGGAAATCATCTTCATCGTGCCGTGGACCCAGGTCTTCATGGAACTGGGCGCACGCTCGCTGGTCACGATGGGCCTCTTCGTAGGCATGCTTTTCCTCGGTTTCATTTACGTTTGGAAGAAGGGAGCGCTGGAATGGGAGTAATTCAGACGCTCGACGGCCTGATGAACAACCCGGTCCCGGAAGGGCGGGTCGACGACATCCTGCGCCCGGAAGGCGACAACCCGCTGCTGGAAAAGGGCTACGTCACCACCAGTGTCGATGCCCTGTTGAACTGGGCACGTACCGGTTCGATGTGGCCGATGACCTTTGGTCTGGCCTGCTGCGCGGTTGAAATGATGCACGCCGGTGCCGCGCGCCTGGATCTTGACCGCTACGGTGTGGTGTTCCGCCCGTCGCCGCGTCAGTCCGACGTGATGATCGTGGCCGGTACCCTGGTCAACAAGATGGCCCCGGCGCTGCGCAAGGTCTATGACCAGATGCCAGACCCGAAGTGGGTCATCTCCATGGGCAGCTGTGCCAACGGTGGCGGCTACTACCACTACTCCTATGCAGTAGTGCGTGGCTGTGACCGCGTGGTGCCGGTGGACATCTATGTCCCCGGTTGCCCACCAACCGCCGAAGCGCTGGTGTACGGGATCCTGCAGTTGCAGAAGAAGATCTGGCGTACGCAGACCATCGCCCGCTGACATTCCTCCTGACAAGAGCACGCCAAGCCCCCATGGCAGAGCAAGCACCTTCCTTCATCGACCGACTGTCCGCACGTTTCGCAGGTGCGCAGGTCTTCGTGGTCGAACCCCGCGGCGAAGTGACGCTGGAAGTGCCCGCTGCTGACTGGCATGCCACCGCATTGGCGCTGCGCGACGAATTCGGTTTCGAGCAGGCCGTCGATCTGTGCGGCCTGGACTACCTCGGCTACGGCAGCGACGAATGGGATACGGCCGATGTGTCGTCCCATGGCTTCAGCCGTGGCGTCGAAGGCGCGTCCGTCGGCCGTTTCGCCTGGGGTGAATTCCCCACGCGCGAAACCAGCGATGGCGCCCAGCCGCAACCGATTCCGCTGCAGCGCTTCGCCGTGGTCGCCCAGCTGCGTTCCTACCAGTACAACCTCACCCTGCGCATCCGCTGCTTTGCGCCGAACGAGGAACTGCCGGTGGTCGCCTCGCTGACCGACATCTGGCCGGGCCTGAACTGGTTCGAGCGCGAAGCATTCGATCTGTACGGCGTGATCTTCGAAGGCCATCCGGACCTGCGCCGGATCCTGACCGACTACGGTTTCGTCGGGCATCCGTTCCGCAAGGATTTCCCGCTGATCGGCAACGTCGAAGTGCGTTACGACGAAGAAAAGAAGCGCGTGATCTATGAGCCGGTCACCTCGGTGGAGCCGCGTGTCGGCGTGCCGCGCGTGATCCGCGACGACGCGCGTTTCCAGACCGCTGCCGGTGAATCCGCGCAGACGGAGGCAAGCAAGTGAGTGCACAACTTCCCCAGGCCCACCAGGCCTTTGCGAGCAGTCCGGCCGAACTCCGGCAGGAAATCCGCAACTACACGATGAACTTCGGTCCCCAGCATCCGGCCGCGCACGGTGTGCTGCGCCTGATCCTGGAAATGGACGGCGAAACCATCATGCGCGCCGATCCGCACGTGGGTCTGCTGCACCGTGGTACCGAAAAGCTGGCCGAGTCCAAGCCGTTCAACCAGTCGATCGGCTACATGGATCGCCTGGATTACGTGTCGATGATGTGCAACGAGCACGCCTACGTGCGCGCGATCGAAACCCTGATGGGAATCGAAGCGCCCGAGCGTGCCCAGTACATCCGTACCCTGTTCGATGAAATCACCCGCATCCTGAATCACCTGATGTGGCTGGGTTCCAACGCCCTCGATCTGGGTGCGATGGCGGTGATGCTGTACGCCTTCCGCGAGCGCGAAGAGCTGATGGACTGCTACGAAGCGGTCTCCGGCGCGCGCATGCACGCGGCCTACTACCGTCCGGGCGGCGTGTACCGCGACCTGCCGGACCACATGCCCAAGTACAAGGAATCGCGCTGGCACAAGGGCAAGGCCCTGAAGAACCTCAACGCCTCGCGCGAAGGTTCGCTGCTGGACTTCCTGGAGAACTTCACCGCGGAGTTCCCCAAGCGCGTCGACGAATACGAAACCCTGCTGACCGACAACCGTATCTGGAAGCAGCGTACCGTCGGCATCGGCGTGGTCACCCCCGAACTGGCGCATGCCTGGGGCATGACCGGCGTGATGCTGCGCGGCTCGGGTATCGCCTGGGACCTGCGCAAGAAGCAGCCGTATGCCAAGTACGACACCGTCGATTTCGATATCCCGCTGGGCAAGGAAGGCGATTGCTACGATCGCTACCTGTGCCGCGTGGCCGAAATGCGCGAATCCAACCGCATCATCAAGCAGTGCGTGGCGTGGCTTAAGGCCAACCCGGGCCCGGTGATGGTCAAGAACTTCAAGGTCGCGCCGCCCAGCCGCGAGGACATGAAGGACGACATGGAAGCGCTGATCCATCACTTCAAGCTGTTCAGTGAAGGCTACTGCGTCCCCGTCGGCGAAACCTATGCCGCGGTCGAAGCGCCCAAGGGCGAGTTCGGCTGCTACCTGATGTCCGATGGTGCCAACAAGCCGTTCCGCGTGCACCTGCGCGCGCCGGGCTTCGCCCATCTGTCCTCGATCGACTCGATCGTGCGCGGACACATGCTCGCCGACGTGGTGGCCATGATCGGCACCTACGACCTCGTGTTCGGTGAGGTCGACCGGTGATCGCATCCGCATGCACGATGCCTGACACCCGCCGGCTGCTGCCGGCGCTGCAGGTTCTGGTTCTTAATGATTTCGTATTCGCTGAGGTCGGCCGATGAAGGCGACAGGTAATTTCGAGGCGGCGCGCGACGTCGACCCGATGGTGGTCTTGAATGACAAGACCCGTGCGCACATCGATCATTGGCTGGCCAAGTTCCCGCCGGATCGCAAGCGTTCGGCCGTGCTGCAGGGCCTGCACGCCGCACAGGAACAGAATGCGGGCTGGCTGACCGACGAGTTGATCGCCGGCGTCGCCAAGTACCTGGACCTGCCGCCGGTGTGGGCCTACGAAGTGGCCAGCTTCTACTCGATGTTCGAGCTGGAGAAGGTCGGCCGCCACAACGTCGCCTTCTGCACCAACATCAGCTGCTGGTTGAACGGTGCCGAGGACCTGGTCGCGCACGCCGAGAAGAAGCTCGGCTGCAAGACCGGCCAGTCCACCGCCGATGGCCGCATCTACCTCAAGCGTGAAGAAGAATGCCTGGCCGGTTGCGCCGGTGCGCCGATGATGGTCATCAATGGCCATTACCACGAGCGCCTGACCGTCGAGAAAGTCGACGAGCTGCTGGACGGGTTGGAGTAAGACATGGCACATCATCACGCACCCAGTGGTCCGGTCGGTCCTGCGCCGTTGCCGCACCAGGTGGTCTACACCACCTTGCACTACGACACCCCGTGGTCGTACGAAAGCTACCTCAAGACCGGTGGTTACGCCGCCCTGCGCAGGATCCTCGAAGAGAAGATCTCGCCGGAGCAGGTCATCGAGATGGTCAAGCAGTCGAACCTGCGCGGCCGCGGTGGCGCCGGCTTCCCGACCGGCCTGAAGTGGTCCTTCATGCCCAAGGGCACCATGCAGAAGTACATCCTGTGCAACTCGGATGAATCCGAGCCGGGTACCTGCAAGGACCGCGACATCCTGCGCTACAACCCGCATTCGGTGGTGGAAGGCATGGCGATCGCCTGCTACGCCACCGGTTCGACCGTGGGCTACAACTACCTGCGCGGTGAGTTCCACCACGAACCGTTCGAGAACTTCGAACAGGCCCTGGCCGACGCGTACGCGAACGGCTGGCTGGGCAAGAACGTGCTGGGCAGCGGCGTGGACATCGACATCTATGGCGCCCTCGGCGCTGGCGCCTACATCTGCGGCGAAGAAACCGCCCTGATGGAATCGCTGGAAGGCAAGAAGGGCCAGCCGCGCTACAAGCCGCCGTTCCCGGCCAACTTCGGCCTGTACGGCAAGCCGTCGACGATCAACAACACCGAGACCTATGCCTCGGTGCCGGCGATCATCCGTAACGGCCCGGAATGGTTCCAGGGCCTGAGCCTGACCAAGAACGGCGGCCCGAAGATCTTCTCGGTCTCCGGTTGCGTGCAGCAGGGCGGCAATTTCGAAGTGCCGCTGGGCACCACCTTCGACGAGCTGCTGGAAATGGCCGGCGGCCTCAAGCCGGGCCGTACCCTCAAGGGTGCCGTGCCGGGCGGTGTGTCGATGCCGGTGCTGAAGGCTGAAGAGCTCAAGGGCCTGCAGATGGACTACGACACCCTGCGTGCCCTGGGCACCGGTCTGGGGTCGGGCGCCATCGTGGTGCTGGATGACAGCGTGTGCTGCGTCAAGTTCGCCTGCCGCATCTCGCAGTTCTTCCACAAGGAATCCTGCGGCCAGTGCACCCCGTGCCGTGAAGGCACCGGCTGGATGCACCGCGTGCTGGAGCGCATCGTCGCCGGCAAGGCCACGATGGAAGACCTGCACCAGTTGAAGGCAGTGGCCGGCCAGATCGAAGGCCACACCATCTGCGCGTTCGGTGAAGCGGCGGCATGGCCCATCCAGGGCTTCCTGCGCCAGTTCTGGGACGAATTCGAGTACTACATCGTCAACGGTCATTCGATGGTTGACGGCAAGAAGGTGGAGGCAGCCGCCGCATGAGCGCGCAACCCAACAACCCTGGCGTGACCCCGGCCATCGTGCCGGAGGGGCATGTGACCGTCGAGATCGACGGCCAGTCCCTGGTCGTGCCCAAGGGGTCGATGATCATCCAGGCCGCCGACAAGGCCGGCATTCCGATCCCGCGCTTCTGCTACCACGAGAAGCTGCCGATCGCGGCCAACTGCCGCATGTGCCTGGTCGACGTGGAAAAGTCGCCGAAGCCGGCACCGGCGTGCGCCACCCCGGTGATGGATGGCATGAAGGTCGCCACCCGCAGCGAGAAGGCCCTGAAGTTCCAGCGCTCGGTGATGGAATTCCTGCTGATCAACCACCCGCTGGATTGCCCGATCTGCGATCAGGGCGGCGAGTGCGAACTGCAGGACGTTTCGCTGGGCTATGGCCGTTCGGTCAGCCGCTTCAACGAGCGCAAGCGCGTGGTGCCCGACGAGGACATCGGTCCGCTGGTCGCCACCGAAATGACCCGCTGCATCCAGTGCACTCGCTGCGTGCGCTTCACCGCCGACGTGGCCGGTACCTACGAACTGGGTGGCATGTATCGCGGTGAGAACCTGCAGATCGGCACCTACGACGGCAAGCCGCTGACCACCGAGCTCTCGGGCAACGTGGTGGATGTGTGCCCGGTCGGCGCGCTGACCAACAAGGTGTTCCAGTTCCGCGCCCGTCCGTGGGAACTGACCGCGCGCGAATCGCTGGGTTACCACGACGCGATGGGCTCGAACCTGTTCCTGCACGTACGTCGCGGCGAAGTGCTGCGCGCCGTGCCGCGTGACAACGAGTCGGTCAACGAATGCTGGCTGTCCGATCGCGACCGCTACTCGCACCAGGGCCTGTACAGCGAAGACCGTGCGGTCAAGCCGCTGCGCAAGGTCAACGGCGAGTGGAAGGAAGTGAGCTGGGCCGAAGGCCTGGCCGCCGCCAAGGACATCTTCGCCGCCCACCAGGGTGACGACCTCGGCGTGCTGGTGCACCCGTCGGCCTCCAACGAGGAGGGCGCATTGCTGGCCCGTCTCGCACAGGGTCTGGGCACCACCCACATCGACCACCGCATCAACAACCGCGACTTCTCCGACGCCGCTACCGCCGAAGTCTTCGGCCTGCCGCTGGCCGAGATCGAAGCGGCCGACAGCATCGTCGTGCTCGGCAGCAACATCCGCCACGAGCTGCCGCTGCTGCACGCCCGCCTGCGCAAGGCGCAGACCACGCGCAACGCGAAGATCCACGCGGTCAATCCGGTCGATTTCGACTTCGCCTTCAAGCTGGCCGGCAAGCAGATCGTTGCGCCGTCCCGGTTCGTGGACGCGCTGGGCAATGCCGAGCTGCGTGCTGCCGTTACCGGCAACGCGGTGCTGATCGTCGGTGCCATCGCCGAAAACCACCCGCAGGCTGCCGCGATCCGCGCCGCTGCGCGTGATTTCGCCGCCGCCACCGGTGCCAAGCTGTGCCGCATCCCGCAGGGCGCCAACGCGATCGGCCTGACCCGCGCCGGCGTGCTGCCGGCCGGCAAGGACGTCAACGCCATGCTGGCCCAGCCGCGCAAGGCCTATGCCCTGTACGGCATCGAGCCGGGCCTGGACTTCGCCAATGCCGACGCTGCCCGCAAGGCGCTGGCCGGTGCCCAGGTGGTGGCCTTCAGCCAGTACGCCTGCGCCTCCACCCGCGACCTCGCCGATGTGATTCTGCCGATCGGCGCGCTGCCGGAAGTGGATGCCACCCTGACCAACCTCGATGGTCGCGAGCAGTCGGCCCGTGCCGGCGGCAAGCTGCCGGGCGAGGCGCGTGAAGGCTGGCGTGTGCTGCGTGCGCTGGGCGGCGAAATGTCGCTGGCCGGTTTCGACTTCACCGACCTGGCCGGCCTGCGCGCCAGCCTGGCTCCGGTCAGCGTCAGCGTGGCGGCTTCGGCAGCCACGCCGGTGACCGGCGAGGGCCTGGAAGTAGCCTTGACCGCCGCGATCTACCGCACCGATGCGGTGGTCCGTCGCGCCCAGGCGCTGCAATCGCATCCGCTCAACACCGCACCGCGCATCGTGCTCAACACCGCCGATGCCGCCCGTCTGCAGTTGGTGGAAGGGCAGATGGCCAAGGTCGGCACCGATGCCGGCCGCGCCACCTTGCCGGTGGTGGTCGACGCCCGCGTCGCCGCGGGTGCGGTCTGGATTGAATCGGGCCACGGTGCAACCGCGCCGCTGGGTGCCGCACGCGTAACGGTGGTGGCTGCATGAACGAATTGCTGTTGAACGCGGTCGACCCGCTGCACCAGTGGCTGCTGTCACTGGGCGAGATCGGTGCGCTGCTCTGGATCATCCTGAAGATCCTGGTGATCGCCATGCCGGTGATCATCTCGGTGGCCTTCTACGTGGTCTGGGAACGCAAGCTGATCGGCTGGATGCACGTCCGCCACGGCCCGATGTACGTGGGCATGGGCATCTTCCAGGCCTTCGCCGACGTCTTCAAACTGTTGTTCAAGGAAATCATCCAGCCGGCGAGCTCGCACAAGGCGATGTTCATCCTGGCGCCGCTGATCACCCTGGGCCCGGCCTTCGCGGCCTGGTCGGTGGTGCCCTTCGACGCCAAGATCGTGCTCTCCAACGCCAACGCCGGCCTGCTGTACCTGCTGGCGATGACCTCGCTGGGTGTGTACGGCATCATCCTGGCCGGTTGGGCCTCCAACTCCAAGTACGCCTTCCTGGGTGCGATGCGCGCCTCGGCGCAGATGATCAGCTACGAAATCGCCATGGGCTTTGCCCTGGTCGGTGTGATGATCGCCTCGGGCAGCTTGAACCTCAGCAACATCGTGATGGCCCAGGCCGGCAGCTCCGGCTTCTTCGACTGGTTCCTGATCCCGCTGTTCCCGTTGTTCATCGTGTACTGGGTGTCCGGCGTAGCCGAAACCAACCGCGCGCCGTTCGACGTGGTGGAAGGTGAATCGGAAATCGTCGCCGGCCACATGGTCGAGTACTCCGGCGGTGCGTTCGCGCTGTTCTTCCTGGCCGAATACGCCAACATGATCCTGATCAGCTTCCTGATCGCGATCTTCTTCCTCGGCGGCTGGCTCAGCCCGCTCCAGGGCTGGATCACGGCGGACATCTCGCCGTGGATCGACTGGATCTGGAAGGGCGGTGCACCGTGGCTGCTGCTGAAGGTGTTCTTCTTCGCCAGTGCCTATATCTGGTTCCGTGCCAGCTTCCCGCGCTTCCGTTATGACCAGATCATGCGTCTGGGTTGGAAGGTCTTCATCCCGCTCACCATCGTGTGGATTGCAGTGACGGCGTTGATGGTGTTTTACGGCGTGATCCAGAAGGGCGTCTAAGTGATGAACAGAATTACCCATTACTTCAAAAGCCTGCTGCTGCTCGAGCTGCTCGGCGGCCTGTGGCTGACCCTGAAGTACGCGTTCAAGCCGAAGTACACGATGATGTACCCGATGGAGAAGTTCCCGCAGTCGCCGCGTTTCCGCGGCCTGCATGCGCTTCGCCGTTACCCCAACGGCGAGGAACGCTGCATCGCATGCAAGTTGTGCGAAGCGGTCTGCCCGGCGCTGGCGATCACCATCGATTCGGCCAAGCGCGAAGACGGCAGCCGCCGTACCACCCGCTACGACATCGATCTGTTCAAGTGCATCTTCTGCGGCTTCTGTGAAGAAAGCTGCCCGGTGGACTCGATCGTCGAGACCCACATTCTCGAGTACCACTTCGAGAACCGTGGCGAAAACATCGTTACCAAGCCGCAGCTGCTGGCCATCGGAGATCGGCTTGAAGCCGAAATCGCCGAACGCCGTGCCGCTGATGCTGCTTTCCGCTGAGGTCGCATGATGGATTGGGTAAATATCAGTTTCTGGGTCTTCGCCATCGTCGCGGGCATTTCCGCAGCGGCGGTGATCAGCGTGCGCAATCCGGTGTATGCCGTGTTGTGCCTGATCCTGACCTTCTTCTCCGTGGCCTGCATCTGGATCCTGGTCGGCGCTGAATTCCTCGGTGTCGCGCTGGTGCTGGTCTACGTCGGTGCGGTCATGGTGCTGTTCCTGTTCGTGGTGATGATGCTCGACATCGACGCCAGCAACCTGCGTGAAGGCTGGGTCCGCTACCTGCCGATCGGCCTGGTGGTTTCGGTCACCATGCTGGTGCAGATGCTGGTGCTGATCGGCGTGCGGGGCAGGGCGGTCAACCCGTTCCCGGCCGACAACGCCGCTGCGCTCGCCGCCGACAGTTCCAACATCACCTGGCTGGCGCGCAGCCTGTTCACCGAATACCTGCTGCCGTTCGAGTTCGCCGCCGTCATCCTGACCGTGGCCGTGGTGGCCGCGGTGATGCTGACGCTGCGTCGCCGCACCGGCCTGAAGACCCAGAACCCGACCGAGCAGACCATGGTCAAGGGCCATGACCGCCTGCGCGTGGTCAAGATGGACGTGGAAAAGCCGGTGGTGCATACCCGGACCAAGCCGTCCAGCGATGAGGAGGCAACGCCATGATCACCCTCGGCCACATCCTGGCGCTGGGCGCGCTGCTGTTCTGCATCAGCCTTGCCGGCATCTTCCTCAACCGCAAGAACATCATCGTGCTGTTGATGTCGGTCGAGCTGATGCTGCTGTCGGTCAACATCAATTTCGTCGGGTTTTCGCGTGAGATGGGGGATACGGCCGGACAGCTGTTCGTCTTCTTCATCCTGACCGTCGCCGCGGCCGAGGCCGCCATCGGCCTCGCGATCCTGGTAACCCTGTTCCGTACCCGCCGTACCATCAATGTCGGCGAAGTCGATTCGCTGAAGGGCTGATCCGTAGATGGAAATCACTCTCTCCAAGAGTCTGTTGATCGCAGTGGTGCTTGCACCGCTGTTCGGCAGCATCATCGCTGGCCTGTTCGGCCGGCAGGTCGGTCGCGTTGGCGCACAGACGGTCACCATCCTCGGCGTCGCAGTGAGCTGCGTGCTGTCCAGCTACGTGCTGTACATGCTGCTGTGGGGCGGTGCCCAGCCGTACAACGAGAACCTCTATACGTTCTTCGAGGTTGGCCAGTATTCGGCCCACGTCGGCTTCATGATCGACAAGCTGACCGCGATGATGATGGTCGTGGTGACCTTCGTGTCGTTCCTGGTGCACGTGTACACCATCGGCTACATGCAGGATGACCCGGGTTACCAGCGGTTCTTCAGCTACATCTCGCTGTTCACCTTCTCGATGCTCACCCTGGTGATGAGCAACAACTTCCTGCAGCTGTTCTTCGGCTGGGAAGCGGTGGGCCTGGTGTCGTACCTGCTGATCGGTTTCTGGTTCAAGCGCCCGACCGCGATCTTCGCCAACATGAAGGCGTTCCTGGTCAACCGCGTCGGCGACTTCGGCTTCATCCTCGGCATCGCCGGTGTGATGTGGGTGTTCGGTTCGCTGGACTACTCCACCGTGTTCGCCAATGCCCCGATCCTGGGCAGCCCGCAGGCACAGCTGCAGATCTGGTCCGGCGCGATCACCCTGTTCGGGACCACCTTCCAGGTGTTTGACACCCCGGTGATCTGGTCGATCGCCACCATCATCTGCATCTGCCTGTTCATCGGTGCAATGGGCAAGTCCGCCCAGGTGCCGCTGCACGTGTGGCTGCCGGACTCGATGGAGGGCCCGACCCCTATCTCGGCGCTGATCCACGCCGCGACCATGGTCACCGCGGGCATCTTCATGGTCACCCGCATGTCGCCGTTGTTCGAGCTGTCGCAGACCGCGCTGAACTTCGTGCTGTTCATCGGTGCCACCACCGCGTTCTTCACCGGCCTGATCGGCATCGTGCAGAACGACATCAAGCGCGTCGTCGCGTACTCCACGCTGTCCCAGCTGGGCTACATGACCGTGGCGCTGGGTGTGTCGGCTTACTCGGCCGCCGTGTTCCACCTGATGACCCACGCCTTCTTCAAGGCGCTGCTGTTCCTTGGTGCCGGCTCGGTGATCATCGCCATGCACCACGAGCAGGACATGCGCAAGATGGGCGGCCTGCGCAAGTACATGCCGATCACCTTCGTGACCATGTGGATCGGTACGCTGGCCCTGGTGGGCACGCCGTTCTTCTCCGGCTTCTACTCCAAGGACACCATCATCGAGGCCGCCAAGCACCATGCTGAGATGTCTTCGAGCTGGGTGGCGACCTACGGTTATTGGGCGGTGCTGGGCGGCGTGATCGTCACCAGCTTCTACAGCTTCCGTCTGCTGTTCCTGACCTTCCATGGCAAGGAACGCTTCCGCGATGCGCATGATGACGATGGCCACGGCCATGACGCGCATCACGCCGACGCGCACGCGGCCGATGCCCACCACGATGACGCGCACCATGACGATCACGGCCATGGCCACGGTCCGCATGAGCCGCACGAAACCCCGTGGGTGGTGACCCTGCCGCTGATCCTGCTGGCGATCCCCTCCATCGTGATCGGCTTCTTCAGCATCGGTCCGATGCTGTACGGCACCGACTGGGCCGGCCACCATGCCGAGCACGCGATTCCGGGCCAGGTGCATTCGTTCTTCACCGGCATCGTCGATTTCTACGATCCGGCGCGCAACACCATTGGTGCCCTGGCTGAAGAGTTCCATGGCCCGGTCCAGTTCGTCCTCCACGGCATGAAGGGCCCGGCGGTCTGGTTGACCCTGGCGGGCTTCCTGCTGGCGGTACTGTTCTACCTGTGGAAGCCGGAGCTGGCGGGCAAGGCCCGCAAGACCTTCGCGCCGCTGGTGTCGGTGCTGGAAAACAAGTACGGCTTCGACAAGCTCTGGATCGGTGGTTTTGCTGGTGGCGGTATCAAGCTGGGCAAGGTTTCCCGCGCGATCGACACGAACATCGTCGATGGTGTGGTGGTCAATGGTTCGGCGCGCCTGGTCGATCTGGCAGCCAACCTGCTGCGTCGCACCCAATCCGGTTTCCTCTATCACTACGCCTTCGCGATGATCATCGGCCTGATTGCCCTTCTGGGCGTCCTGATGCATTACCTGCGTTGATGACCTGTACGGAATAAGAAGACGTGTCGAACTGGCCTCTACTCAGTGTTCTCATCTGGCTGCCGATCCTCGGCGGTGCCTTGATCCTTGCCATCCGTGATGCCCAAACCGCCCGCTGGGCGTCGCTGGGCGTAGCGGTGCTGACCTTCTTGGCCAGCCTGTTGCTGCTCAGCGGCTACGACGTGGCCAACGACGCGCTGCAGTTCGTCGAAACCCGCGCCTGGATCCCCGCTTACGACATCGGCTACAACCTCGGTGTCGATGGCATCGCGATCGCGCTGATCCTGCTGACCACGCTGGTCTCGGTGCTGGCCCTGATCGGTGCCTGGAGCGCAATCGACAAGCGCGTCAACCAGTACGTGGCCGCCTTCCTGATCCTGGAAGGCGTCACCGTGGGCATCTTCGCCGCCACGGACGCGATGCTGTTCTACGTGTTCTTCGAAGCGATGCTGATCCCGATGTTCCTGATCATCGGTGTCTGGGGCGGCCCGCGCCGCATCTACGCCGCGTTGAAGTTCTTCCTGTACACCTTCCTCGGCTCGGTGCTGATGCTGGTGGCGCTGATCTACCTGTACCTGAAGGGCGGCAGCTTCCAGCTGGCTGACCTGTACCAGCTGCAGCTGTCGGGCAAGGAACAGACCTGGATCTTCTTCGCGTTCCTGATCGCCTTCGCGGTCAAGGTGCCGATGTTCCCGGTCCACACCTGGCTGCCGGACGCCCACGTGGAAGCGCCGACTGCCGGTTCGGTGATCCTGGCCGCCATCGCGCTGAAGATCGGTGGTTACGGTTTCCTGCGCTTCAACCTGCCGATCGTCCCGGATGCCTCGCACGAATGGGCCTGGCTGGTGATCGCGCTGTCGCTGATCGCGGTGATCTACGTCGGTCTGGTCGCGCTGGTCCAGGACGACATGAAGAAGCTGATCGCCTATTCGTCGATCGCGCACATGGGCTTCGTCACCCTGGGCACCTTCATCGCCCTGTGGCTGGTGCGCGATGCACAGAACGCCGATGCCGCCCGCCTGGGCCTGCAGGGTGCGATGGTGCAGATGATCTCGCACGGCTTCGTGTCCGGTGCGATGTTCTCCTGCGTCGGCGTGCTCTACGACCGCATGCACAGTCGCCGCATCGCCGATTACGGCGGCGTGGTCAATGTGATGCCGTGGTTTGCCACGTTCGCCATGCTGTTCTTCATGGCCAACGCCGGCCTGCCGGGCACCAGCGGTTTCGTGGGTGAGTTCATGATCATCATGGCCAGCTTCCAGCGCAATCCGATGCTGGCACTGGGCGCGGCGACCACCTTGGTGATCACCGCGGCCTATACGCTGTGGCTGTACAAGCGCGTGTTCTTCGGTGAAGTGGCCAATGCCCATGTCGCCGAACTGAAGGACATCAACGGTCGCGAGTGGCTGGTTCTGGGTGTATTCGCCGTGGGCACGCTTGCCCTGGGCCTGTACCCCAAGCCGCTGACCGACCTGATGGAGCCCTCGATCGCGAAGCTGGCGATGCAGATCGCATCCAGCAAGCTGCTGTAATCGGGCCGTCGAGAGTATTGATTCCAGGATTTGATGATGACCACCTCGCCGCTGTTGCCACTGACCGCCGCCGACCTGCCGCCGCTCGCTCCCGAGCTGGTGCTGATCGGCAGCGCGTTCGCCCTGTTGATGCTTGATCTGTTCATCAGTGAGAAGAACAAGATCTGGACCCACCTGTTGTCGGTGGCCGCCCTGGCCGTCGTCCTGTTCATGCTCGCCACTGGCGTGGGCGGGCAGGGCGAGGTCTTCCACGGCATGTTCGTCCGCGATACCGCGGCCGATGTGATGAAGACCGTGATCGTGCTGTGCAGCGGCCTGACCCTGATCTACGGCTGGAGCTACCTGCGCGAGCGCAAGCTGTACCAGGGCGAGATTCCGGTGCTGATCCTGTTCGGCACCGCCGGCATGATGATCCTGGTGTCCGCCGGCAGCCTGCTGATGGTCTACCTGGGCCTGGAACTGCTGGCGCTGTGCTCCTACGCCCTGGTCGCCAGCAACCGTGAGAACGGCCTGGCCTCGGAAGCGGCGATGAAGTACATCGTGCTCGGTTCGCTGGCCTCGGGCCTGCTGCTGTACGGCATGTCGCTGATCTACGGTGCCACCGGCTCGCTGCACCTGGACACGATCCATGCCGCCATCCCGCACTCCGAAGAGCGCGTGCTGCTGCTGACCGGCGCGGTCTTCATGATCGCCGGCGTGGCCTTCAAGCTCGGCGCCGCACCGTTCCACATGTGGCTGCCCGACGTCTACCAGGGCGCGCCGGCGCCGATCGCGCTGTTCATCAGCTCGGCACCGAAGCTGGCTGCGTTCGGCATGGCTTACCGCCTGCTGGAAGTGGGCGTTGGCCCGCTGTCGGACGAGTGGAAGTACCTCATTGGTGGCCTGGCCGCACTGTCGCTGGTGATCGGCAACCTGATGGCGATCGCGCAGACCAACCTCAAGCGCATGCTGGCGTTCTCCACCGTGTCGCACATCGGCTTCCTGCTGATGGGCATCGCCGGTGGCGGCGAACGCGGGTACTCGGCCGCGCTGTTCTATGCGCTGAGCTACGCGATCATGTCCACCGCGGCCTTCGGCGCGATCATCGCGCTGTCGCGCAACGGCTTCGAGGCCGAGAAGATCGAAGACTTCAAGGGCCTCAACGCACGCAATCCGTGGATGGCCGGCCTGGTGCTGTGCATCATGGCGTCGTTGGCCGGCATCCCGCCGTTCCTGGGCTTCTGGACCAAGCTGGCCGTGCTCGGCGCCGCCATCCAGGGCGACATGCTGTGGCTGGCCATGGTCGGCGTGATCTGCGCGGTGATCGGCTGCTTCTACTACCTGCGCGTCATCAAGGTCATGTACTTCGATGAGCCGGTCGGTGAGCCGCTGCCGGCCAACAACGACCGCGTGCTGGGCGTGGTGCTGGGCGTGAATGCCCTGGCGCTGCTGGCCCTGGGCCTGGCCTGGAACCCGATCATGGTGTGGTGCCAGCAGGCATTTGCACATCTTGCGTAAAAAACGATACAAAACTGCGCAAGTAGTGTAATATTCGTCTCCTGAGTTGTTGATGCAGCGGTTTCGCCAGAACATCGTTGCGGTAGGCGCCAACCTTGGTTGGTACATCGACTCATTCACTTCTGTTGCGGGGTGGAGCAGTCTGGCAGCTCGTCGGGCTCATAACCCGAAGGTCGCAGGTTCAAATCCTGCCCCCGCTACCATATAGCTCCGGTGCAAGCCGGAGACGGTGGACGAATCAAGCGATCCCGGCAACGGGGTCGCTTTTTTCGTTGGAGGTCCGGTCGATGCCCAGGTGGCACCGTCCGGAGATATTCTGGCAATGTTTAAATAGGGGTTGCACGGGTGTGAAAACTCCCTTACAATTCCGCTTCTGCTGCGGGGTGGAGCAGTCTGGCAGCTCGTCGGGCTCATAACCCGAAGGTCGCAGGTTCAAATCCTGCCCCCGCTACCACAGAAAATCTGCAGTGCAGATGCAGTAGACGAAGAAGCGATCTCGGCAACGAGGTCGCTTTTTTCGTTGTGTATTCACTTGCCCCCAGCCATTGCACCAGCGCGGTGCAACGGCTATCATCAGCGGCTTAGCGGACTACCTGACTGGCCCCTCTGATTCATGGAGGTGACTGGTCCCGCTACCGGCTTCCAGGATCGGCACCTGTTCCCAGGCCGCCGTAACCCCCCGGAAGGCTGGGCTCGCAGAAACGCACCGCGCGTTTCCGCAACCGGAATCCAGCATGACCGGAGTTGTACCGGACAAGGGGCCCAGCGGGTCCTTTTTTGTTTCCGGCAGGTGGCCAGCGTGACTGGCCAAACCCGTACCTCTTTCAACGAATCAAGGCAGACTGTGAGCGACAAGGCAACCGAAATCGCGAATCTGCTCGCCCCCACCGTTCAGTCGCTGGGTCTCGAGCTGCTGGGTGTGGAGTATCTGACCGCTCCGGGCGGTGCCACCCTGCGCCTGTATATCGACGTGCCGCTGGCCGAACAGCCCGAGCGTATCGTCAATATCGACGACTGCGAGCGCGTCAGCCGCGAAGTGTCCGCACAGCTGGACGTGGAAGACCCGATCAGCGCCAATTACACGCTGGAAGTCTCCTCGCCCGGCGTGGACCGTCCGCTGTTCACCATCGAACAGTTTGAACGCGCGATCGGCGAGTCCGCCAAAGTCACCCTGAAGCTGCCGCAGGACGGCCGCCGTCGCCTGCAGGGCGAAATCCTCGGCGTCGATGGCGCCCAGGGCACGGTGACGTTCAAGGTCGATAATTCCCCGTTTACCGCCGATGTCGAGAATATCGACAAGGCACGCATCATGCCGGACTGGGCCGCCCTCGGCCTGGCTCCGACCAAACCGACTGGCCCGGCACCCAAACAGGGTGACAAGGCGAAGAAGAAACCATCCAACGAGCCGACGGCCAAGAAGCCGCGCGCGGAGTGAGCCAATGAGCAAGGAACTTTTGCTGGTAGTGGATGCGGTCGCCAATGAAAAGGGCGTTCCGCGTGAAGTGATCTTCGATGCCATCGAGGCAGCATTGGCGTCGGCCGCGAAGAAGCGTTACCCGGACGAAGAAGTGCTGGCCCGTGTGTCGATCGACCACAAGGACGGCACCTACGAAACTTTCCGTCGCTGGGAAGTCGTCGCCGATGACGTCGTCATGGAATCGCCGGATCGCCAGGTGCGTCTGATGGATGCCATCGACGAAGCCGACGGCGTGGAAGTGGGCGACTACATCGAAGAACAGATCGAAAACCCGGACTTCGGCCGTATCGCCGCACAGGCCGCCAAGCAGGTGATCGTCCAGCGCGTGCGCGAGGCCGAGCGTCAGCAGGTCGTCGATGCCTGGAAGGATCGCGTCGGCGAACTGGTCACCGGTGTGGTCAAGCGCGCCGAGCGCGGCAACATCTATGTCGACCTGGGCGGCAACGCTGAGGCCTTCATTCCGAAGGACAAGGGTATTCCGCGCGACGTGCTGCGCGCTGGCGACCGCGTGCGCGGTTACCTGGCCGAAGTCCGTTCGGAACCGCGTGGCCCGCAGTTGTTCATCAGCCGCGCCGCCCCGGAATTCATGATCGAACTGTTCAAGCTCGAAGTGCCGGAAGTCGGCCAGGGCCTGGTCGAGATCAAGGCGTGTGCACGTGATCCGGGCGACCGCGCCAAGATCGCCGTGCTGGCCCACGACGCCCGTACCGATCCGATCGGCGCGTGCATCGGCATGCGCGGTTCGCGCGTACAGGCCGTGTCCAACGAGCTCAACGGTGAGCGCGTGGATATCGTGCTGTGGAATGAGAACCCCGCCAACTTCGTCATCAATGCGATGGCGCCGGCGGAAGTGCAGTCGATCATCGTCGATGAAGAAAAGCATTCGATGGACCTGGCCGTGGCGGAAGAGCGCCTGGCCCAGGCGATCGGCAAGGGCGGCCAGAACGTGCGCCTTGCCAGCCGCCTGACCGGCTGGCAGCTCAATGTGATGACCCAGGACCAGGTGACCGCCAAGTCCGAAGCAGAGCAGGGCGTTGCCCGTCAGCTGTTCATGGACAAGCTGGAAGTGGATGAAGAAATCGCCGCCATCCTGGTGACCGAAGGCTTCAACACCGTGGAAGAAATCGCCTACGTCCCGGTCGGCGAACTGCTGGCCGTGGAAGGTTTCGACGAAGACATCGTCGAAGAGCTGCGTGCCCGTGCCCGCGATGCGCTGCTCAACGAAGCGCTCGCGGTGGAAGAAGGTCTGGAGGATGGTTCGCCGTCCGAAGACCTGCTCGCCCTGGAAGGCATGGACGAGGCAACCGCCTACGCCCTGGCCAGCCACGGCGTGCGTACCAGTGAGGACCTGTCGGACCTGGCCGCCGATGAGATCCTCGAGTTCGGCATCGAAGACATGGACCAGGGGCGCGCCGCCGCTCTGATCCTTGCCGCCCGAGCCGAGGAGATCGCCCGCTTGGAGCGCGGCGAATGAGCCAGCGATGAACAGTGCCCTGACCCGATCAGGGCTTAGACTCCGCGCTGCCTTCGCACGTTTCGAGGGGGCGCCAACCAGATCATAGGATCCGAATGTCGCAGCAAACCACCATCCGCAAGCTTGCCGAACTGGTCAATACGCCGGTCGAGAAACTGCTTGAACAACTTGCCGAAGCCGGCATGAAGTTCAGCGGTCCCGACCAGGTCGTGACCAGCACCGAGAAGGTGAAGCTCCTGGGCTTCCTTCGTCGTTCGCACGGCAAGACCGAGCAGCCCGTCGAGAGTGCCGACGAGGCAGCAAAGAAGATCACCCTCAACCGTCGCAAGTTGCAGGAAGTGACCGTCAGCGCCGGCCGCAGCAAGACCACCGTCAACGTGGAAGTGCGCCAGAAGCGCACCTACATGAAGGACGCCAGTGGCAAGGCGATGACGCCGGATGAGGAGCGCGCCGACATCCTGCGCAAGCTGGAGGAATCCCGCCAGCGCAATCTGGACGAGCAGCGCGCACTGGCCGAGAAGGACCGTGCACGCGATGAAGAAATCGCCCGCAAGCGTCAGGAAGAAGTAGACGCCAAGGAGCGTGTCGAAGCCGAGCGCAAGGCCGCCGAAGCAGCTGCTGAAGCCGCCAAGAACGCGCCGCCGGCCCCGGTTGCGCCCAAGCCGGCCGCCGAAGCGCCTGCGCGTGCCGCCCGTCCGGCGGCGCCGTCGCCGGCCCGTCCGGCCCCGCGCGCGGACGACCGCAATTCGAACAACAACAACAACCGTCCGGGCGCCAAGCGCGACGACGAGGGTGGCAACCGCTTCGCCGGTCAGCTGCACCTGTCGGCCGCCGACCGTGCCCGTCGCGGCAACAACAGCAACTCGCGCGGTCGTCCCACCGGGCGCGTGCAGCACGGTGGTCGCCGTGACAGCAACCAGTCGCGCAGCGGCGGTGGCAGCCATGGCTTCGAGCGTCCCACGGCACCGATCGTGCGTGATGTGACCATCGGCGACACGATCACCGTGGCCGATCTGGCCCAGAAGCTGGCCGTCAAGGGCGGCGATGTGGTCAAGGCGCTGTTCAAGATGGGCGTCATGGCGACCATCACCCAGACCATCGACCATGACACCGCCGCGCTGGTGACCGAAGAACTCGGCCACAACGTGATCCGTGCCAACGCCAACGACGCCGAAGACGCGCTGCTGGCACTGGCCGGCGGCAACCAGGGCGAGCCGGTGGCACGTCCGCCGGTGGTCACCATCATGGGCCACGTCGACCACGGCAAGACCTCGTTGCTGGATTACATCCGCCGCACCAAGGTAGCGACCGGCGAAGCCGGCGGCATCACCCAGCACATCGGTGCGTACCACGTTGAAACGCCGAAGGGCGTGATCAGCTTCCTGGATACCCCGGGCCACGCGGCGTTTACGTCCATGCGTGCCCGCGGTGCCAAGCTGACCGACATCGTGGTGCTGGTGGTGGCGGCCGACGACGGCGTCATGCCGCAGACCAAGGAAGCCATCCAGCACGCCCGTTCGGCGGGTGTGCCGCTGATCGTGGCGATCAACAAGATCGACAAGTCCGGCGCCGACCCGATGCGCGTGAAGAACGAACTGCTCACCGAGCAGGTCGTCTCCGAAGACTTCGGTGGTGATATCCAGATGGTCGAAATCTCGGCCAAGGCTGGCCTGGGCATCGACGATCTGCTCGACGCGATTTCGATCCAGGCGGAACTGCTGGAGCTGAAGGCCGTGGCCGACGGCCGCGCCAACGGCGTGGTCATCGAATCGTCGCTGGACAAGGGCCGCGGCCCGATCGCCACGGTGCTGGTGCAGCAGGGCGCGCTGAAGAAGGGCGACTACCTGGTGTGCGGTATCCAGTACGGTCGCGTGCGTGCGCTGTTCGACGAGACCGGCGCACAGCCCGACCACGCTGGCCCGTCCATCCCGGTGCAGGTGCTGGGTCTGTCCGGCGTGCCGGATGCCGGCGATGACTTCGTGGTCGTCGACGACGAGCGTCTGGCCAAGGAAGTGGCGCAGCAGCGCGAAACCAAGCGTCGTGAATCGCGCCTGGTCCAGTCTGCCGGCAGCCGCATGGAAGACATCATGGCCACCCTGGGCAAGGGTGATGGCCAGCAGGTGCTGAACCTGGTGATCAAGGCCGACGTGCAGGGTTCGGTGCAGGCACTGAGCCAGTCGCTGGTCGGTCTGTCCAACGAAGACATCCGCATCAACGTGATCCACTCCGGCGTGGGCGGCATCACCGAATCGGACGCCAATTCGGCGGTTGCCTCCAAGGCCACCGTGATCGGCTTCAACGTGCGTGCCGACGCCTCGGCGCGTCGCATCATCGAAGCCAACGGCGTTGACCTGCGTTACTTCTCGATCATCTATGACGTGATCGATCAGGTGAAGCAGGTGGCGTCCGGTCTGCTCGGCGTGGAAATCCGCGAAGAGATCATCGGTGTGGCCCAGGTCCGCGACGTGTTCCGCAGCTCCAAGTTCGGTGCGGTTGCAGGCTGCATGATCATCGAAGGCACGGTGAAGCGGAACAAGCCGATCCGCGTGCTGCGCGACAGCGTGGTGGTGTTCGAGGGCGAGCTGGAATCGCTGCGTCGCTTCAAGGAGAACGTCGAGGAAGTCCGCAACGGTACCGAATGCGGTATCGGCGTGAAGGCTTACAACGACGTCAAGCCGGGTGACCAGATCGAGTGCTTCGAGCGTATCGAAGTGCCGCGCACCCTGTAATACCGCGGCGTGGCCCGACCCATGGTCGGGCCTCCCGTGATGTAGAACCCGGCCGGTGGTCGGGACCCGTGTACCTGTAGCGCCCGACCGTTGGTCGGGCGACACCTGAATCAAGAGCCTCCCGTGCCAAAGACCTTTCATCGAACCGACCGTGTTTCCGCCCAGATCCGCCGTGAACTGGGAACGCTCGTGCACAACGCGGTGCGTGTACACGGCCTGCCTTCGGTGAGTGTGTCCGACGTGGAAATCACCCGTGACATGGCGCATGCCAAGATTTTCGTCACGGCGTTGATGCCGGAGCGCTCGGTTGAAGCGATGAAGGGCCTGAAGGAACTGGCCTGGGAACTGCGTATGGAGCTGGCGCGAGCCATGAAGCTGCGCCACGTTCCGGAGCTGCATTTCCACTACGATGATTCGGTGGACCGTGGCGAGCGCATCGACAACATCCTGCGCGACCTGCCCGATACCCTCGCGGCGGAAAAGAGCCGTGAAGCCGACGACGACGGCGATGAAACGCACGCCGACGAGAGCGACAAGAACGCATGATGGACCGACAGCCCGAAAGGGCTGTTGTCTTATGGGGCGGTGCCCGGGTCGACACGCGACCGCACCGTCAAAGGCCGGATTTCCCGGCAGCGCCGCACGGCGCCGATTGAATTGACTGCATGACCACCCGAATTTCCTTCCGTCGCCTGGACGGCATCCTGCTGCTCGACAAGCCCACCGGCATGAGCTCCAACGCCGCACTGCAGGTTGCACGCCGCCTGTTCCGTGCCGAGAAGGGCGGCCATACCGGCAGCCTGGACCCGCTGGCGACCGGGCTGCTGCCGCTGTGCTTCGGCGAGGCGACCAAGATTGCCGGGCTGCTGCTCGGCGCGGCCAAGGCCTATGACGCCGACGTGGTGCTGGGCCAGACCACCGATACCGATGATGCCGATGGCACGGTGCTGCGTGAGCGCCCGGTGCCGGCGATCAGCGCAGACCAGCTGGAGGCGGCGCTGGCGCCCCTGCGCGGCCGTATCCGCCAGCGCGCACCGATCTATTCCGCGCTCAAGCAGGGCGGCGAGCCGCTCTATCTGAAGGCGCGCCGGGGTGAGGTGATCGAGGCACCAGAGCGCGACGTCGAGGTGCATGCGCTGGACGTAATGGACCAGCAGCCAAGCCGCCTGCAGCTGCGCGTGACCTGCGGTTCAGGCACCTATATCCGCAGCCTGGCCCGCGACCTGGGCGAAACCCTGGGTTGTGGGGCGCACATCGCCGGCCTGCGCCGGCTCTGGGTGGACCCGTTCCAGGGCGCCCCGATGGTCACCCTGGACACCCTGCATGCCTTGCGCGAGCAGGGTGACGAAACCGCCATGGAGGCCCTGCTGCTGCCCCTGGCCGCGGGCTTGGCGCACTATCCGCGGGTGACCCTGGATGCGGCGCAGACCGCGCGTTTCTGCGTGGGCCAGCGCCTGCGCGACCCCGACTGGGCGCAGGGCGGGGTGGTGGTCTACGGGCCGGAAGAGGCCATTCAGGGTCTGGGCCAGGTCGACGAGACGGGCCTGTTGGCCCCGCAGCGACGCTTCAACCTGGGGCCGGCGCACTAGCCGGTCCTTGTCCCGGAGGGCCGCGACCGTTACAATTTCGCGGCCTTTTCAGGCTTCCCGCGTTCTGCGGGTTCATCCTTTCGTTCACGGCGAGTCACGCGGTACGCCAATGGGGCGTTTCTGCGGGCCACGCATCCAAGAGAAAATAGAAATGTCGATCGACACCCAGAAGGTTATTGAAGACAACAAGCGCAGTTCGGCCGATACCGGCTCCCCGGAAGTCCAGGTGGCCCTGCTGACCGCCCGCATCGAACTGCTGACCGGCCACTTCAAGACCCACAAGAAAGATCACCACAGCCGTCGTGGTCTGCTGCAGATGGTCAACCGCCGCCGCAGCCTGCTCGACTACCTGAAGAAGAAAGACGGCGTGCGTTACAAGGCCCTGATCGAAAAGCTCGGCCTGCGTCGCTAAGCAAGAATCCCGACCGCGGCGCAGGAATGCGCCGCGGTTTTGTTTTGGTAGTACCGCAATAAACGCCAGGACCGGACCACCGGTCACCCGTCGGCGGCAAGGGTCGCCCGCGGTCCATTCGAAGACAGCATCCTCCCAAGGAATCCCCCGTGGCAAAAATCACCAAAACCTTCCAGTACGGCAAGCACACCGTCACGCTTGAGACCGGCGAAATCGCCCGCCAGGCCGGTGGCGCCGTCATCGTCAAGTTCGACGACACCGTGCTGCTGGTCTCCGCCGTTGCCGCCAAGAGCGCGCGTGAGGGCCAGGACTTCTTCCCGCTGACCTGCGACTATCAGGAGAAGTTCTACGCCGGTGGCCGCATCCCGGGTGGCTTCTTCAAGCGTGAAGGCCGTTCGACCGAGAAGGAGACGCTGATTTCGCGTCTGATCGATCGTCCGATCCGTCCGCTGTTCCCGGAAGACTACAAGAACGAAGTTCAGATCATCGCCACGGTGATGTCGCTGAACCCGGACATCGATGGCGACATCGCTGCCCTGATCGGCGCCTCGGCCGCCCTGTCGCTGGCCGGCACCCCGTTCAAGGGCCCGATCGCCGCTGCCAAGGTCGGTTACAAGAACGGTGAGTACATCCTCAACCCGACCGTGACCGAACTGAAGGATTCGGAGCTGGAGCTGGTTGTTGCCGGTACCGCCAACGCCGTGCTGATGGTGGAATCCGAAGCCGCGCTGCTGTCCGAAGACGTGATGCTGGGCGCCGTGACCTTCGGTCACCGCGAAATGCAGAAGGTCATCAACGCGATCAACGAGCTGACCGTGGAAGCCGGCACCAGGCCGTCGACCTGGGTTGCCCCGGCCAAGAACGACGTGCTGATCAGCGCCCTGCAGGAAGCCATCGGCCCGCGTCTGGGCGAAGCCTTCCAGGTGCGCGACAAGCTGCAGCGTCGCGACGCCATCTCGGCGATCAAGAAGGACGTGGTCGAGTCGCTGGCTGGCCGCGTGGCTGCTGAAGGCTGGAACCCGGCCGAACTGTCCAAGGAATTCGGCGAGCTGGAATACAGCACCATGCGCAACTCGGTGCTGGACACCAAGGTCCGCATCGACGGCCGTGCGCTGGACACCGTCCGCCCGATCGCCGTGAAGACCGGCATCCTGCCGCGTACCCACGGTTCCTCGCTGTTCACCCGCGGTGAAACGCAGGCCATCGTCACCATCACGCTGGGCACCGCCCGCGATGGTCAGGTGATCGATGCCGTCGCCGGTGAGTACAAGGAAAACTTCCTGTTCCATTACAACTTCCCCCCCTACTCGGTGGGTGAGACCGGCCGCATGATGGGCCCGAAGCGTCGCGAAATCGGCCACGGCCGCCTCGCCAAGCGCGGCGTGCTGGCAGTGATGCCGTCGCTGGAAGCCTTCCCGTACACCATCCGCGTGGTGTCGGAAATCACCGAATCCAACGGCTCCTCGTCGATGGCCTCGGTGTGCGGTTCCTCGCTGGCCCTGATGGACGCCGGCGTGCCGGTCAAGTCGCCGGTTGCCGGTATCGCCATGGGTCTGGTCAAGGAAGGCGAGCGCTTCGTCGTCCTGTCCGACATCCTGGGCGATGAAGATCACCTGGGTGACATGGACTTCAAGGTCGCTGGTACCGCTGAGGGCATCTCCGCCCTGCAGATGGATATCAAGATCGAAGGCATCACCGAAGAGATCATGAAGCAGGCACTGCTGCAGGCCAAGGCTGGCCGCCTGCACATCCTGGGCGAAATGGCCCACGGCCTGACCGCACCGCGTGAGGAGCTGTCGGACTACGCGCCGCGCCTGCTGACCATCAAGATCCACCCGGACAAGATCCGCGAAGTGATCGGCAAGGGTGGTTCCACCATCCAGGCGATCACCAAGGAAACTGGCACCCAGATCGACATCCAGGATGACGGCACCATCGTCATCGCCTCGGTCAACGCCATCGCTGCCCAGGCTGCGAAGGCCCGCATCGAGCAGATCACCTCGGACGTCGAGCCGGGCCGCATCTACGAAGGCAAGGTCGCCAAGATCATGGACTTCGGTGCATTCGTCACCATCCTGCCGGGCAAGGACGGCCTGGTCCACGTTTCGCAGATCTCCAGCGAGCGCGTCGAGAAGGTCGGCGACAAGCTGAAGGAAGGCGATGTGGTCAAGGTCAAGGTGCTGGAAGTCGACAAGCAGGGCCGTATCCGCCTGTCGATGAAGGCCGTCGAAGAAGGCGAGGGCGTGGCTGCAGCCGAGTAATCGGCCACGCCGATGACGCTGTAGCGGAGGGCCGCTGGCCCTCACGCTTTCGAAAAAGAAAAAAGCGGGCTTCGGCCCGCTTTTTTTATTGGATTTTTGTCTGCCTGCCGAGCCGATCCGTCGTTGCCCGCGGCAATGGCGCGCTTTTTATACCCGGGTATTATTGACGGTCGTATTTATACCCGGATATTATTGAATCACGCGCGGCGCAGTGACCTCTCAACGTCACCGGCCAACGCGATATCTCAAACGCGGGGAAGGGCTGATGGACAAAGTTAAGAGAAAAGCGCTTGTCACTCTGTACAAGTTGTCATTCCCCTGCATGGGGATTTTTTCCATCAGGAACAGGAAAACGGGCAAGCAGTTGATAGGGCAAAGCAACAATTTGAATGGTGCGTTGAATCGTCATCGATTGGAGTTGCGTCAAGGCGTTCACCGAAATCGGGAACTGATGGCGGATTGGCGTGTGCTCGGAGAGGAACAATTCGCCTTCGAAATCCTGGAACAGATCCAGGAACGTCCAGCGCCTGACTTTGACTACGCATCCGAACTGGAACGATGCATGGCCGCCTGGCAACTGAAGGTCCCGTTCGGTTCGCCCGCTTCCTACGTTTGATGGGTTGTCGTCCCGGGGCGGACACACGGGCAGGGAAGGCCTTGTCCTCTCCCTCGCTCCACGCCCCAGTCGACAGCCCGCGACCATCACCACGAGCACGCCCCTTCATGAGTGAATCATTTTCAGATTGCTACACAAGTTTCGATGCCCATCGGCGCATCGCCACCGGGTCGCTGCAAACCAATGCCCTGGCCGTGAAGCGGGCGCGCGAGCGTGGCTCGGCTGGCCCAATTCTGATCTTCGATGATGCGACGGGCCGTTCGGTGGATGTTGATACGCGAGGGTCGGATGAGGAGGTCGTTGCAAGACTGGCGGCCATTGCACGCGCTGGGCTGGAATCCTCTGACCAGCGCGATGCGCTGGAACCTGCCGGGCGCAGAGGCCGGGGGCGCCCCAAACTGGGCGTGGTTCCGCGCGAAGTGACGTTGCTTCCCCGCCACTGGGAGTGGCTTGCCGGGCAACCGGGCGGAGCCTCGGTGGCGTTGAGGAAGTTGGTCGAGGAAGCGCGGCGAGCCGGCGGCGAGAAGGACACGCTTCGCAAGGCGCACGAGCGGGCCTATCACTTCATGCTTGCCATGGCTGGCGATCTGCCCGGGTTTGAAGAAGCGACGCGGGCACTTTTCGCCAATGAACCCATGATGCTTCGCGACCTGATTGCCGCGTGGCCTTGCGATGTGCGGGATCACGCCCTGCAGATGGCATCGCGTGATGGGCCTGTCGTGCCATCCGCGGGTACTTGACGATGCAGATGTTGAACGCCATTGCGGTGAATGGCATTGCGGTCACCTGCGAAAGTTACGGTCGCGAAGATGCAGAGGCGATTGTATTGATCTCGGGCCTCGGCTCTCAGATGCTTCGCTGGCCTGCATCCTTCTGTGGAATCCTGGTGGACAAAGGGTTTCGGGTCATCCGTTTCGATAACCGGGACGCCGGCCATTCGACACACTTCAGCGACGCCGCGACGCCGGATTTCGCGGCGTTGGCGGGGGCGATCGCCGCTGGTCGAACACCGCAGGTGCCTTACACGCTCTACGATATGGTCGCCGATACGCTTGGGTTGCTGGATGCCTTGCGCATCGACCGGGCGCACGTCGTGGGCAGATCAATGGGCGGGATGATTGCCCAGCTGATATCCAGTGAGCACCCGGAACGCGTCTTGTCATTGACGTCCATCATGTCCAGTACGGGCAATCCGACGCTTCCCGCGGCTGCGCCAGATGTCATGGCCATGCTGACCCGGCGCGCGCCGCATCCTGTCGAGGACGAAGCGGGGTTCCTGGAACACAGCCTTGCCTTTGCCAGACGCATCGCCGGCCCTGGCTATCCGCTCAATGAGCAGGCACACCGTCTGCTGGTCCTGGAAGAAACCCGGCGTGCCTACGATCCGGCTGCATTCGGAAGGCAGATCGCGGCGATCGCTGCAACCGGCGACATCCGTCCACGGCTTGCGCGGATCATTGCGCCAACCCTGGTCGTGCATGGGACCGATGATCCATTGATACCGCTGGACTGCGGCAGGGATACGGCCGACTCCATCCGCAGCGCGGCGTTCATGCCGGTTGTTGGTATGGGCCACGATCTTCCCGCCGCGCTGTATCACTCCGTGGCCGATGCGATTGTCAGGACGGCGCGCCGACAGTATCCGGGGACATAGGCCACGCGCTGGCCTGTGGTGGGGTGCGTGATGTGGCTGGTGTTGCGGTTCTTTGGCTCGCGCATGACCCTCATGCACGTCATGCCGATGTCCGCAAGACAGGTTTGCAGGACTTCGACTGCAGGGCCTTGCACGTCTGCTAACGTGGCCCCGACTTCGTTCCGGGAGACCCCATGTACCGCCAGACCACGACCGTAGTTGCCGTGCTGTTGGCCAGCCTGTTGCCGTTTGCCGGCATGGCCGCCGAGCCCCTGCCCAAGGTCATTGGTGCGTACTATCCCGGCGGCTCGGCCGAGCGCTATCCGGTGGCCTCGATCCCGGCCGATACGCTGACCCATCTGTTCTATGCATTCGCACGTATCGACGCCGGCCGCTGCGTGATCGATCCGCAGGCGGCGGCGCATTTCGCGGCACTGGCTGAACTCAAGCGCACACATCCCAAGCTGCACACGCTGATCTCCATCGGTGGCTGGAACGCTGGCGGCTTCTCCGATGCCGCGTTGACGGCGAGCAGTCGCGAGCACTTCGTACGCTCGTGCATCGCGCTGTTCTTCGAACAGCATCGCGGCAGCTTCGATGGCGTGGACATCGACTGGGAGTTTCCGGTCTACGGTGGCCCGGTCGAGATCACCGACCGTCCGCAGGACCGCCGCAACATGACCCTGCTGGCGCAGGAATTCCGTCGCCAGCTGGATGTGCTGGGCAAGGCGCGCGGCCAGCACCTGCTGGTGACCGCCGCACTGCCGGCCGGGCGCATGCAGACCGATGGCCCCTATGATCCGGCGCGCAGCTACGAGCTGAAGGAACTCGGGCGCACGCTCGATTTCATCACCTTGATGAGCTATGACATGGGCACCGGCTTCTCGAAGGTGTCCACCTTCAACGCCCCCCTGCACGCGGTGCCGGCCGATCCACTGGACCCGGCGCTCAAGCGCTGGAACAACGTGGAAGGCGCAGTAGCCTATTACCAGCAGCACGGCGTGCCGGCCGACAAGCTGGTGCTGGGGGTGCCGTTCTATGGTCGCGGCTTCCGCGTCACCACCGACGCCGCTGACGGCCTGTACCAGCCCTACAGCGCGCCGTTCGATGCCGGTGACTGGCGCCGGATCGCGAGTGAATTCCTTGGCAAGCCCGGCTGGCAGCGGCACTGGCATCCGGTGGCGCAGACGCCGTGGCTGTACAACCCGACCGAGCGCGTGTTCATCAGCTATGAAGACCCCACCTCGATCGGCCTGCGTGCCGATTTCGCCAAGGCGCATCAGCTGCGCGGCGTGTTCACCTGGGAGCTGACCGGCGACGACGCGCAGGGCAGCCTGCTGCAGGCGATGGCGAAGCCGTTCCTGGCCGAGTGATCGCACGCACGCGCCGTGCCCTATGCTTGCGCGCATGGACACCATCCGCCTGCTGGATCTTGACATCGACCGCGCCCGGCAGGCGGTTCGCCGTGGCGACGCGGTCCTGCCGGTGAGCGGACTCAGCTGGCGGTTGCTCGACTGCCTGCTGGAACACAATGGTGAGGTGGTGGATTTCGACACCCTCGCGCAGCAGGTATGGGCCCCGGCCATTGTCGGCGAGGATGCCATCAGCCAGCGCGTGAAACTGCTTCGGCACGCGCTGGGCGACGACAGCCGTCGTCCGCGCTACGTGCGCTCGGTACGCGGCCGCGGCTATCAGCTGTGCGCGCCGTTGCAGGTGGCTGCGCCCGCGGTCGCCCCGCCCAACCAGGTTGGCCGCTCCCGTCGCGTGCTGTGGCTGGGTGCGGCCGTGGCGGCCAGCGCTGCGCTGGTGCTGGTGATGGCATGGCCACGCGGTGGTGCGCCTTCGCCAGCGGACCCCTTGCTGCAGCGCGCGGGCCACTACGCCAGCATCGGCCAGGCCAGCAACAACAGGCGCGCCATCGACCTGTATCGGCAGGCCCTGCAGATCGATCCTGACTCGCTGCCTGCCCGTCGTGGGCTCGCCCGCGCGCTTGCCGCCGATGCCTGCCTGTTCAATGGCACGCCGGCCCGTGCCCAGGAGGCGCTGGTGCTGGCCGAGCAGGTGCTGCAGGCAGCGCCGGACGATGCCGCCGCCTTCGCCGCACGCGGCTACGCGCAAGACTGCCTGGGCGCGATGCCGCAGGCGATCGCCGACTACGAACAGGCGCTGCAACGCGATCCACAGGACGAGCGCACCCGTGCCTCGCTGGCCTACCTTCATCAGGAGAAGGGGCACCTGGCGCAGGCGCTGCAGGCCAACCTGACACTGCGCGAACCCGAACGTATCCGCTTCCGCGATGTCCAGGTCGCACGCGAGCTGGAGCTTCTGGGATTCACCGAGGCGGCCGCACGCCGCCACCAGCGCAGCTTCCAGCTGTATCCGGACAACGTGTTCGCCAATATCGCCTGGCCGCGCAGCCTGCTGGCCATGGGCGAGCAGGGCAGGGCGCAGGCGGCGCTCGATGAAGCGCTCACGCGTGGGACACCGCACCCGGAGCTGTTGCGCCTGCTGGGTGAATTGCGGCTGTTGAAGGGCGACACGCAGGGCGCGGCGGAGGCGTTCGAGCGCAGCCACCAACTGCGCCCGCAGCAGTCGATGGGGCAGACCCTTTCCGGTCTGTATGGCAGCACGGCGGCAAGCCCGGGCTGGATCGCCTCGCGCCTGCGGGCGCTGGACGGGCAGGCCGAGGATGGCTGGTCCGACACGGCGCTGGAACGTGCCCTGCTGCAGCAGGCACAGGGCCGTAACGATGCGGCCATCACCGCGCTGCATCGCGCGGTGGATAGCGGTTTCCGCGATGCCGCCTGGCTGCGGGTGACGCCGTTGTTCGCGCCCTTGCATGGCGCGGCGACATGGCCGGCCCTGCTGGCCAGGATCGATGCGGACGTGGCCGCGCAGCGGTTGCAGGTGCTCGGGGCACCGTGGCGCCCCGAGGACCTGGATGGCCTCAGTGCAATGCGGGTAGCAGGAATTCGGTGAGGATGCGGCGCGACTGCGGATGGGCGTAGCTGCGGTTGTAGGCCCGGCTGGTGACCACAGCCACCAGCTTGCGCTCCGGCAGCAGGAACACATAGTTGCCGCCATTGCCCGACATCGCCCACACCGTGGTCTCGCGGCCCTGCACCGGCAGTTTCAGGCCCCACCATTGGTAGCCGTAGTCGCTGCCGTCGCCGGTACGCGCCTGCGCGCTGATCATCGCCGCCACGTAGTCGGCGGGGATCAACTGCCGTCCCTGCCAGCGCCCGCCATCGAGCACCAGCTGGCCCAGCGTGGCCAGGTCCCGGCTGCGGTAGCGCGTGCCACCGCCGCCCATGCCGATGCCCTCCGGTGAGCGGTTCCAATGGCTGGCCGTGATGCCCAGCGGATGTTCCAGGGCCTGGGCGGCGTAGTCGGCCAGGGGCATGCCGGTGGCGCGTTCGAGCACCGCCCCGAGTACGAAGGAATTGGCGGTGCAGTAGGCATGCGCGCGGCCATGCGGGCTGTCTTCCGGCCGTGTCATCCACGGCGCAAAGCCTTTCACTGGCAGTGACAGGGTGAAGTCCAGCCAGCGCTCGGTGACGTACATGCGTTCCTCGTTGCCCGCCGAGAACGCATTCTCGTCATCGCATTCCCACAGGCTGCTCATGCTCAGCAGATCCTCCAGGGTCGTGGCGCGCAGACGCGGGTCCACCGGGTGCTGCGCGGTGAATTCGGGGAAGTAGTCGTAGATGCGGGCATGCACATCCGGCAGGCGACCGGCGCCGATGGCCGCGCCCACCAGCAGGGCGGTGACGCTCTTGCTGGCCGAACGCACGTCATGCAGCGTGTCCGCATTGGCCTCGTTGAAGTACTTCTCGTAGGCCACCTGGCCATCCACCATCAGCAGCACGCTGGTGACCTGTTTGATCTCCTCGTCGGCGATCGCCGACTCCAGTGCAGCCAGCGGGGCGGGGTCCAGACGGGCGGGGCCGGCCCAGGCGGCAACGGGCAGCGCGGCCGCGAGTGACAGCAGCAGGGGGGCGAATCGGTGTGCGTGGAGGTGCATGGTCGGGTTCCTCGGAGTGAGGAAACGACTAGGCCATGACCGCGGCTGAAGTGCTGGAAAGCAGGCTGAAGATTTCTGAAAGCGAGCTGGGACAAGGCGCGCCGCGACGCGCCCTGGTCAGTGCGCCGTGGGTTCGAGCGGGCGCGCCCACACGCTGTTCGGTTCGCCGTGGCGTGCGCGCCGGCTGCTGGCACGCGCCATCGCGGCGAAGCCGAGCGCCATCGCCAGCGCAACCCCGTCCACCCAGAACAGTGGCCAGTAGCCACGCTGCGCGCTCGTCCACAGCCACAGCCCACTCATCGCGCCATGCACCAGCGGGATCAGTGCGGTGACGATCGCCGCCGACCACAGCAGCTCGCGTGCGGCCTGCCACGGTGCACGCAGCGCCGCCCACAGCGCGCAGCCGCCCCAGACCAGGAAGCAGGTCCAGCGCATGCCACGGTCCGCATAGGCCGGGGCCAGGTGTTCGAGCAGCTGCACGCTGACAAAGGCCGCCGACACCGCTACGCACAGGCCGATGCATACGCCCACCGTCGCCCGCGCCATGTTGATCTGGGCGCGGCCCTGCGCCTGCTGGCGACGCTTGCGGCGCGACTCGATCCACAGCAGGTTGCCCGAATAGAACAGGAACGCACCGCCCAGGCCCAGGGCAAAGTACAGCCACGGCACCAGCGCGTTGCCGTACTCACCGAAGTGCAACGCGTACGCCGTGGCCAGGGTGGCGTGATTGGCATCGCGGTGGCCGGGCAGCTGGGTGTGCAGCACTTCGCCGGTATTGGCATCCAGCGCCACTGCACCGAGCGGGCCCAGCGAGACGCCGCCATCGCCGGTGATTTCAATCACCGCATTGGCGTCGCCGGCATTGGCCAGCTTCAGGTAGGCCGGCTCGAACCGCTTCTGGCCCATGTCGTTGGCCACGGCGATGGCGCGTGCGTGCAGCATCACCAGGCTGCCCGGACGCACCGGCTCGCCGGCGGCGGTGCGGACCGGTGCGGTGTCCATCGCCGCAGGCAGGGCGTCCAGCAGCTTGCCGTTGTAGATCAGCGGGTTGAGCGCGGCCATCTGCAGGAACACCAGGCACAGCAGGGCACCGGTCACTGCGAACAGCAGGTGGAAGGGCAGGCTGAGCACGCCGATCACGTTGTGCGCGTCCTGCCACATCTGCTTGAGGTTGCGGCCCGGGCGCAGCGCGAACAGGTCACCGAGCAGCTTGGGCAGGTGGATCACCAGCCCGGACAGCAGGGCCAGCCCGTACAGCAGGCTCACCACGCCCATCAGATAGATGCCGGCCACCGGCAGGCCGAGCGTGTAGTGCAGCTCATTGACCAGCTCGGCCAGCCCGGCCTGCGGCGGGGTGGGGCTGCCATCGAACTGGTCGGCCCAGGCAAACAGCCAGGTGCCCTTGGCGTCCTGCCAGTAGGCCACCGATTGCGGGGTTTCCGCGCCCGGGAAGGTCATGCCGATGTGCTTGCGCGCTTCCGGGTGTCGTTCCAGCACGCCGTCGAGCAGGCGCTGTGCATCACCCAGGGTCTGCGCGGGCTGCTCCATCGCATGCGGCGACTGCCACAGCGGCAGGTCGTGGTGGAACACGGTGATCGCACCGGCATAGAACGCCACGAACAGGGCGAAGCCAGCCACCAGGCCGACCCAGGTGTGCAGCGTGGTGAAGGTACGCAGGGTGAGCGAACTGAATTTCATCGGCGGTCTCTTACTGCACCCAGTGGGCGCTGCGCAGCAGCCACAGCAGCGCGAACAGGGATAGGGCACTGGCACTGAGCCATGCCCAGGCGCGCAGGCCGGTGCGGAAGGCGAACGCCCACAGCGCGGCCAGCATCCACAGCGGGATGAAGGCGACCAGGCTGGGCACGATGGCCCGTTGCCACGGGCCGGGCGGCAGCCAGGCGATCAGCCCGGTGGCCGCTGCGGCAACGAAGAAGCCTGCGAACAGGCCGGCCAGCGCACGTGCCCACATCAGGACCGCGCCTCGCGTTCCGGGCGTGTCCAGGCGGCCAGGTAAGGCAGCACCAGTGCGGTCAGCATCCAGCCGGCCAAGGTCACGCACAGCCCGGTGGCCAGGCCCAGCTGGCCCATCCACAGCCACAGCGAGGTAGCCGCCGCGACCAGCCCGAGCTGTCGGCCCAGCCGCCCGGCACGGCGCAGCCGTGGCCAGCGGCAGTGCGCCGAGGCGGCATAGAAAGCCAGGGCGGAGAACGCCGAGGCGGAACCGGCAAGCGCGCAGTACAGCAGCGCCAGCGTCGCGTTGTTCACCACTGGTAGCGCACGCTGGCAGTGACGATGCGCGGGTAGCCGTAGTAGCACCAAGTGCTGCTGTTGCAGGCCGAGACGTACTTCTTGTCGGTGGCGTTGCTGGCGTTGACCTGCAGGCGCCACGGGCCACGGTCGTAGTGCAGCGAAGCGTCGATCAGGGTGAACGAGCGGGTGTACCAGTCGTTGTAGATGTCGCCATAGATGCCGCCGTTGTAGCGCACGCCCGCACCGAAGCCGAAGCCGCTCAGTGCCCCGGCGGTGAAGGTGTAGTCGGCGCCCAACGAGGCGGTCTGCTTGGGCACCAGTGCCACGCGCTTGCCCAGCGAGGCGGCATCGGTGCTCTGGCGGACCTTGGCGTCCAGGCGGGTATAGGCGCCATAGACGCTCAGGCCCTGGCCGATGTTCCAGCGCCCTTCCAGCTCGCCGCCACGCACGCGGGTCTGGCCCTGCTGGATCGATTGGAGGGGAGCAACGGGGTCGACGGTAAGGGTGTTGTCCTGGTCGATCTGGTAGATCGCCGCGGTCAGCAGCAGCTTGCCGCCGTCGGGCTGGTACTTCACGCCGGCCTCGATCTGCTCACCGGTGGTCGGTACAAATGCCTTGCCCAAGCGGTCGGTGCCGATGGTGGTCTGGAACGACTGCGACCAGCTGACATACGGGCTGACCCCGTTGTCGAACAGGTAGTTCACCCCGACCCGGCCGGAGAACTTGTCATCGCTCTGGTGCGCCGTGCTGGGCGTGCCGATGCGCTGATCGGTATCGGTGCCCACCCAGTCCTGGCGCCCGGCCAGGGTGACCAGCCAGCGGTCGATGCGGATCTGGTCCTGCAGGTACAGCCCGAGCGTGCCCTGGGTCTGCACCTGGCGCGAGGTGTAATCGGGAATGGTCACCGGCGCGCCATAGACCGGGGTGTAGGCATCGATCGGGGGCGCGCCGAAGGCGAACGCCGAGGCGTAGTCATCGCGCGAACGGCGGTAGTCCAACCCGGCCAGCAGGGTGTGCTCGGCGCGGCCGGTGCGGAACTGGAAGGTCAGGTTGTTGTCGATGGCGACACTTTCGGACTTGTCCATGCGCGGGTAGTAGTAACGCACCAGCGCGGTGCTGTCCGGGCTGGCCAGCCCGAACAGGCCGAGCGTGCCGGCGCTGGCATCCACTTCGGCCCAGGTGTAGCGCGCGTTCTGGCGGAACACGGTGCCGTCGCCGAAGTCGTGGCGGAACTCGTAGCCCAGTGACGCATTTTCCTTGGTGTAGTCGTTCACGCCCGGCTCGCCGCCGAAGAAGCTGCGCGCGATGTAACGGCCGTTGGCGCCGGGCACCACCGTGCCCTGGTTGGGCAGGAAGCCGCCGGCTTCCACCGTGTCGTTCTTCTGGTAGCGGGCCAGCACGGTCAGGCTGTTGGCCGCGTTGGGGGTCCAGGTGATGGCCGGGGCGAGGTAATAGCGGTCGTCGTGGACGTGGTCGATGATGTTGTCGCTGTTGCGCGCCAGGCCGGTCAGCCGGTACAGCACGGTGCCGCTGTCGTTGAGCGCGCCGCCGAGGTCGAAGGCGGCCTGCTTGAGGTCATGGTTCCCCACCTGCAGCTCCACTTCCTGCACCTGGTCGGCGCGCGGGCGTTTGCTGACGAAGTTGACCAGGCCGCCCGGCGGCATCGCCCCGTAGTTGACCGAGGCCGGGCCCTTGAGCACGTCGATACGCTCCAGCCCGTAGGGCTCGATCCGCGATTCGCCGGTCCAGGTACCTTCCACCGAAGCCAGGCCATCGAGGTAGCGCGCCGGCTTGAAGCCGCGCACCAGCAGCCAGTCGCTGCGGGTGTCATCGCCGTACTGGCCGCCCTGGGCGCCGGCGGTGTACCACACGGCCTCTTCGACGCCATGCAGGCCTCGGTCGCGCATCTGGCGGTCGGTGATCACCGAGATCGACTGCGGGATCTCGCGCAACGGGGTGTCGGTCTTGGTGGCGCTGTCCGAGTCGGTCGCGATCGGCGCGGTGACCTGCACCGTGTCCAGGGTGCGGGCCGCGTCCTGGGCGGCGGCCACGGCCGGCACCGTGAACAGGGCGACCTGCAGGGCCAAGGGCAGGATGCGGGGCAGGGCGGCGCGGGCCGGACGGGCAGCGGAACTCATGGCAGGTCCTTGGGGGAGGAGGCTTTGCGGTCAACGGACGGCAATCTGCGCATGGTAATCATTGCTGTTTTTGTTCGCCACACGATCACGTTCAGGCGTCCGGCAGTGCGTTCAGCCCCCGCGCAGCGGCAGGAAACCGAGGATTGGGGTAAGATCAAGGCCTCTTTACCGAGGCAACAAGGTGGCCCGCGCCCAGCGCCGGTCTAGCGTGTGACATGAGCACTACCACCGCCCACCGCTGACGTCCCCGACGGCCCCTGACGCAGGCGCCTTCGTGGCGCTTTTTTATTGCCCGGTTGTTCCCTCCCGGTTTCCCGGTTCCGCATCCCCGGCCTGCCGCGCAGGCCCACCAGCACAAAGCCCAGTCATGATCGCGATCACGCTCCCAGACGGCAGCCGCCGTGAGTTCGAAAACCCCGTCAGTGTCATGGACGTCGCCCAGTCGATCGGCGCCGGCCTGGCCAAGGCCACCATCGCCGGTTCGGTGGATGGCGTGCTGGTCGATGCCAGCGATGTCATCGACCGCGATGCCAGCCTGCGCATCATCACCGCCAAGGACGAGGAGGGTGTGGAGATCATCCGCCACTCGGCCGCGCACCTGGTCGGCCATGCGGTCAAGCAGCTGTACCCGGATGCCAAGATGGTGATCGGCCCGGTCATCGCCGAAGGTTTCTATTACGACATCCATTCCGAGCGTCCGTTCACGCCCGATGACATGGCCGCCATCGAAAAGCGCATGGGCGAGCTGATCGCGCAGGACTACGACGTGGTCAAGCGGGTCACCCCGCGGGCAGAGGTCATCGAGATCTTCAAGGCGCGTGGCGAGGACTACAAGCTGCGTCTGATCGAAGACATGTCGCCGGAAATCCAGGCGATGGGCATGTACTACCACCAGGAATACGTGGACATGTGCCGCGGCCCGCACGTGCCCAACACGCGCTTCCTGAAGGCCTTCAAGCTGACCCGCATTTCCGGTGCGTACTGGCGCGGCGATGCCAAGAACGAGCAGCTGCAGCGTATCTACGGCACCGCCTGGGCCGACAAGAAGCAGCTTGAGGCCTACATCAAGCGCATCGAAGAAGCCGAAATGCGCGACCATCGCCGCATCGGCAAGCAGCAGGAACTGTTCCACCTGCAGGAAGAGGCCCCGGGCCTGGTGTTCTGGCACCCCAAGGGCTGGGCGCTGTGGCAGGTGGTCGAGCAGCACATGCGCCGCGTGTACCGCGACAGCGGCTACGGCGAAGTGCGTTGCCCGCAGATCCTGGATGTGTCGCTGTGGCAGAAGTCCGGTCACTGGGACAACTACCAGGAGAACATGTTCTTCACCGAGTCGGAGAAGCGCACCTACGCGGTCAAGCCGATGAACTGCCCGGGCCACATCCAGGTGTTCAACCAGGGCCTGCACAGCTACCGCGACCTGCCGATCCGCTACGGCGAGTTCGGTTCGTGCCACCGCAACGAGCCGTCCGGCGCGCTGCACGGCATCCTGCGCGTGCGCGGTTTCACCCAGGATGACGGCCACGTGTTCTGCACCGAATCGCAGATCGAAGCCGAAGTGACCGCCTTCCACCAGCAGGCGCTGGCGGTGTACACCACGTTCGGTTTCGAGGACATCCAGATCAAGATCGCCCTGCGCCCGGAAAAGCGCCTGGGCGATGACGCCACCTGGGACAAGGCTGAAGCCGCGCTGCGCTCGGCGCTGGGCAGCTGTGGCGTGGAATGGCAGGAGCTGCCGGGCGAGGGCGCCTTCTACGGCCCGAAGATCGAGTACCACCTCAAGGACGCCATCGGCCGCACCTGGCAGCTGGGCACGATGCAGGTCGATTTCATGATGCCTGGCCGCCTCGGCGCCGAGTATGTCGATGAAAACAGCCAGAAAAAGCACCCGGTCATGCTGCACCGGGCCATCGTCGGCTCGATGGAGCGCTTCATCGGCATCCTGATCGAGCACCACGCCGGGTCCTTCCCGTCCTGGCTGGCTCCGACCCAGGTGGTGGTGGCCAACATCACCGATGCCCAGGCTGAATACGTGAGCCAGGTCAGGAAAACCCTTGCAGATCAAGGCTTCCGGGTAAACGCCGATTTGCGCAACGAGAAGATCGGATATAAGATTCGCGAGCATACGCTGCAGCGGGTCCCGTACCTGCTGGTGGTTGGCGACCGTGAGAAGGAAAATGGCGCCGTGGCCGTGCGTACGCGCTCGGGCGAGGATCTGGGCAGCATGTCCGTCCAGGCCTTCATCGAGCGGTTGCAGGCAGAACAGTCCGTGTAAGAAAGTCCCGGCCCTGCGGATGATCCGCTCAGGGCCGGTTTGATTCCTCTGGGAGATTGCAATATCAGTACCCCTGACAACAAACAGAACCGCAAGAATCAGGAAATCCGGGTGCCGCGCGTACGCGTGATCGGCAGTGACGGTGAAATGATTGGCGTGTTGACGCGTGACGAAGCGCTGTCGATGGCCGAAGACGAAGGTCTGGACCTGGTCGAGATTCAGCCGCAGGCTGATCCGCCGGTGTGCAAGATCATGGACTTCGGCAAGTTCAAGTTCGAAGCGCAGAAGAAGGCCAACGAGGCCAAGAAGAAGACCAAGCAGGTCGAGATCAAGGAAGTCAAATTCCGTCCGGTCACCGACGAAGGCGACTACCAGATCAAGCTGCGCAAGATGCGCGGTTTCCTGGAAGAGGGCGACAAGATCAAGGTCAACATCCGCTTCCGTGGCCGTGAAATGAGCCATCAGGAACTGGGTCGCGAAATGGCCAACCGGATCGAGGGTGATCTGGGCGAGGACATCGTGATCGAGTCCCGTCCGCGCCTTGAAGGCCGGCAGATGGTCATGATGATCGCGCCGAAGAAGAAGTAACCGGCCCTCGGGGAGGTAGCGCCGAGCCATGCTCGGCTGTGAACACCCCCGAAGCCACCACTTCAGATTCGCGTGAAAGCAGAGGCGCCCCCCGGCGCCTTCTGCCGTTTTCCGCGCTTATGGCCTGGCCGAGGCGCTGGCAGGGGGGCCATCGAACGGTTTGCAACCTCCCGCATTCACGGGCATAATGGGCGGCCCCGTTTCTGGGGGATGCTGTTTTCAACGGCAACAGGACCGGCCTGGTTCCCATTGGGGATCCCGGGCTTACAAGCAGGCAAGGGCACGGACGGAAAGTGTGGCAATGCCACCGCCCTGGTCAGTGACAAAACATCATCAAGGACATTGCAATGCCCAAGATCAAGACCAACCGGGCGGCGGCCAAGCGTTTCCGCAAGACCGCCTCCGGCAAGTTCAAGGCTGGCCATGCCAACCGTAGCCACATCCTCACGAAGAAGTCGACCAAGCGGAAGCGCAATCTGCGTCAGACGAACCATGTTCGTGCAGAAGACGCAGGCCGTTTGAACCGTATGCTTCCCTACCTCTGAGGACTGAACCATGGCACGAGTAAAGCGTGGTGTGCAGGCGCGCCGCCGCCACAAGAAAATTCTGACCCTGGCGAAGGGCTACTACAACGCTCGCCGTAAGGTCTTCCGCGTTGCCAAGCAGGCCGTCATCAAGGCCCAGCAGTACGCGTACATCGGTCGTAAGCAGAAGAAGCGTAATTTCCGCTCGCTGTGGATCACCCGTATCAACGCAGCTGCCCGCATCAACGGCCTGAGCTACAGCCGTTTCATGAACGGCATGCTGAAGGCCGGTATCACCCTGGACCGTAAGGTTCTGGCTGACATCGCCGTGCACGACGCAGCTGGTTTTGCTGCACTGGCCGAAAAGGCCAAGGGCGCACTGGCGGCATAAGTCCATTCCCCTGCCGTTGCCGTTCACGCGCAACGGTGGTGGGTAAGGCAAATGCATGGGGAAGGGCGCAAGTCCTTCCCCATTCTTTTTTGTGGTGGCGGTGGCCGGCAACGGACCATCGACCCGACAGCGGTGGCGACGGGTGTCGGCCCGGCGCATATCGCGAAGGCATTCCGACGCGAGGTCCCGGCTATCCATGAGTGACATCCAATCCCTGACCACCCAGGCACTGGCCGACGTGGCCGCCGCGCAGACCCCCGACGCGCTTGAAGCGTTGCGTGTGGCCCTGCTCGGCAAGAGTGGCAGCATCACCGCCCAGCTCAAGCAGCTCGGCGCACTGCCGGCCGATGCGCGCAAAGCCGCCGGCGAAGCCATCAATCTTTCCCGCGATGCACTGACCACGGCGTTGGGCGCACGCAAGGCCGTGCTCGAAGACGCGGCGCTGGACGCGCGTCTGGCTGCCGAAGCGATCGACATCACCCTGCCGGGCCGTCGCGGCGAACGTGGTGGCCTGCATCCGGTCACGCGCACGTTGGAGCGCATCACCGAGATCTTCGGCCGGCTTGGTTACGAGTTGTCCGAAGGCCCGGAAATCGAAGATGACTGGCACAACTTCGAAGCGCTGAACTTCCCGCCGCACCATCCGGCGCGTGCGATGCACGACACCTTCTATTTCGGCGACGGCCGCCTGCTGCGCACGCATACCTCCGGGGTGCAGGTGCGCTACATGGGCGAGCACGCGCCGCCGCTGCGCATGATCGCCGCCGGCAAGGTCTACCGCAGCGACAGCGACCAGACCCACTCGCCGATGTTCCATCAGGTCGAAGGCCTGCTGGTGGACGAGCATTCCACCTTCGCCGACCTCAAGGGCACGCTGTCCGAGTTCGTACGCGCGTTCTTCGAGCGCGATTTCGAGATGCGCTTCCGCCCCAGCTATTTCCCCTTCGTTGAACCCGGCGCGGAAGTGGATATCGCCTGGCAGCAACCCGATGGCAGCACCCGCTGGCTGGAAGTGCTCGGCTGCGGCATGGTCCATCCGAACGTGCTGCGCAGCGTGGGCATCGACCCGGAGCGCTATACCGGCTTCGCGTTCGGGCTGGGCGTGGAGCGTTTTGCGATGCTGCGCTACGGGGTCAACGACCTGCGTGCGTTCTTCGAGAACGACGTGCGCTTCCTGAAGCAGTTCGCGTAATCACGACACGGTACCGTCCACCGGTGCCCGGCGCGCAGCGCTGCCCGGCGGACGACAACGACAGAAGGCAATGGTGGGCCGCGGCCCACTCCAGGGTGACACGATGAAATTCTCTGAAAACTGGCTGCGCAGCCACGTCCCGACCTCGGTCTCCCGCGATGAACTCAGCGCGGTGCTGACCGCGATCGGCCTGGAGGTCGAAGAGGTCACCGCGTTGGGCGGCGGCCTGGACCACGTCGTGGTCGCACGGATCGTCTCGGCCGAGCGCCACCCCGAGGCCGACCGCCTGCAGATCTGCCAGGTCGATGCCGGGCAGGGCGAGCACCTGCAGATCGTCTGCGGTGCCCCCAATGCCCGCCCCGGCCTGGTTGCACCGCTGGCCCTGGTTGGCGCGCAGATCGGTGATCTGAAGATCAAGCCGGCCAAGCTGCGTGGCGTGGACTCCAACGGCATGCTGTGCTCGGCCAAGGAACTCGGCCTGGACAGCGATGCCTCGGGCCTGTTCGAACTGCCCGATGACGCACCGGTCGGCCAGACGCTGGTGGCGTACCTGGGCCTGCCCGATGCCAGCATCGAGATCAAACTGACCCCCAACCGCGCCGATTGCTTCAGCCTGCGCGGCATCGCCTTCGACGTGGCCGCCGCCTGCGCCAGCGAAGTGGTGCCGTTCGATGCGGCGCCGGTGGCGGCGGTGGGCACGCGTGAGCTGTCGATCGCCCTGGGGGCCGGTGCCGAAGCGCCGCGCTACCTCGGCCGCGTCATCGACGGCGTGAACCCGCGTGCGGCCACCCCGCTGTGGATGGCCGAGCGCCTGCGCCGCAGCGGCGTGCGCCCGGTGTCCCTGCTGGTGGACATCACCCAGTACGTGATGCTGGAACTGGGCCAGCCGATGCACGCCTATGACCTGGGCACCCTGCAGGGCAGCATCGGCGTGCGCCGCTCGCGTGCCGGTGAAACCCTCAAGCTGCTCGATGGCCGCGATGCCGCGCTGGACGACAGCTTCCTGGTGGTGACCGACGCCGACCGTCCGGTCGGCCTGGCCGGCCTGATGGGCGGCTTCGATACCCGCGTCACCGACGACACCACCGCCGTATTCCTGGAAGCGGCGCACTTCGCCCCGGCCGCGATCATGGGCCGTGGCCGCAAGCTGGGCCTGCACACCGATGCAGGCCACCGCTTCGAGCGTGGCGTGGACCCGGCGCTGCCGCGGACCGCCATCGAGTACGCCACCCGGCTGGTGATCGACCTGGCCGGCGGCACCCCCGCGCCGGTGACCGAGGCGGTGCGCGCCGCCGATCTTCCGGCCACCGCCAGCATCGGCCTGCGCCGCGCCCGGATCAGCCGTGTGCTCGGCATCCAGATCGCCGATGCCGACGTCGAGCGCATCCTGCGCGCGCTGGGCATGGACGTGGTCGCCGCCGCCGAGGGCTGGCAGGTGACCGCGCCGAGCCGCCGCTTCGACATCGCCATCGAAGAAGACCTGATCGAAGAACTGGCGCGTATCCACGGCTACGAGCGCATCCCGACCACGCTGCCGGGCGGTGCCTCGCGCGTGGCGATGCCGACCGAGACGCGCCTGGAGGATCTCAGCGTGCGTCGCCAGCTTGTCGCCCGCGACCTGCAGGAAACCATCAACTACGCCTTTGTCGATGCCGGCTTGCTGGGCCAGTGGCAGATGCACGAGGACGTGGTGGCGCTGGCCAATCCGCTGTCGGCCGAACTGGCGGTGATGCGCCCGTCGCTGCTGCCCGGCCTGGTCGCCACGCTGGGCCGCAATGCCGCGCGCCAGCTCGGCCGCGTGCGCCTGTTCGAACTGGGCCGGGTGTTCCATCCGCAGGCCGGGGAGGGCGCGCCCGCGCCGCTGGAGACCCAGCGCGTGGCCGCCGCCGTGTGTGGTGACGCCGACCCGCAGCAGTGGGGCCTGGCGACCCGCAAGGTCGACTTCCACGACCTCAAGGGCGACCTGGAATCGCTGGCCGCCGCCACTGGCGCGCAGCTGGAGTTCAAGCCCTCGACCCGTGCGTATGGCCATCCGGCACGTTCGGCCGAGGTGCTCCGGGACGGGGTCAGCCTGGGCTGGATCGGCCAGGTCCACCCGCGTCTGGCCAAGGCGATGGACATCGATGTGGACGTGTTTGCCTTCGAGCTGGACCTGGCCCCGCTGGCTGCACGCCAGCTGCCGCGGGCCAGCGAGCTGTCGCGCTTCCCCTCGGTGCGCCGCGATCTGGCCTTCCTGGTGCCCGAAGCGGCCGCCTGGACCGACCTGGAGGCGACCTTGCGCCGCGCCGTCGGCCCGCTGCTGCGCCAAGTCACCCTGTTTGACCGTTACGTCGGCCAGGGCGTCGAGCCGGGATTCAAGAGTCTCGCTATGGGCTTGATTTTGCAGGACAAGTCGCGCACTCTCACGGATCGCGACGTGGATTCGGTGGTGGCCGAGGCGGTCTCCGCCATGGCGCATGAACATCACGCCAGGATCCGCGGTTGAGCGGGCAGCATGGGGGGTAGCAGGCAATGGCATTGACCAAGGCGGAGATGGCCGAGAAGCTGTTCGACGAAGTCGGTCTGAACAAGCGCGAGGCCAAGGAGTTTGTCGACGCGTTCTTCGATGTGTTGCGTGAGGCATTGGAACAGGGACGTCAGGTAAAACTGTCCGGTTTCGGCAATTTCGACCTGCGGCGCAAGAACCAGCGCCCGGGCCGCAACCCCAAGACCGGTGAGGAAATTCCGATTTCCGCCCGCACGGTGGTCACCTTCCGTCCGGGCCAGAAGCTCAAGGAAAGGGTAGAGGCATATGCTGGATCCGGGCAGTAACCGCGAACTTCCGCCGATACCGGCCAAGCGCTACTTCACCATTGGTGAAGTCAGCGAACTGTGCGATGTCAAACCGCATGTGCTGCGCTACTGGGAGACCGAATTTCCCAGCCTGGAGCCAGCCAAGCGCCGCGGCAACCGACGTTACTACCAGCGTCACGACGTGCTGATGGTGCGCCAGATCCGCGGCCTGCTCTACGAGCAGGGCTACACCATCGGCGGCGCGCGCCTGCGCCTGGAAGGGGCCGGTGCGCGCGAGGAATCGGCGCTGAGCAACCAGATCATCAAGCAGACGCGGATGGAACTGGAAGAAGTGCTGCAATTGCTGCGACGCTGAACCATTGCGCGCATAAAACCGTTATACTCGTCGGCCCGCTGAGAGGCGGGGACAGTGCCAGCATCATCGGGGCGTAGCGCAGCCTGGTAGCGCATCTGCCTGGGGGGCAGAGGGTCGTCGGTTCAAATCCGGCCGTCCCGACCATTGTTGGCAACAGATCAAGGGCTTGTGCAGCGATGCATGGGCCCTTTTTCGTTGTGTCGGGGAGTGTTCCCGACACTCTCCTCACCCCGAGCCTGTGTGGGGTGCTTGCGGCGGCGCATGCGCTTTGGATCCTGGCGCTTAGTGATCGCACTCATCTGACGCTGCAGCCAGGTGATCTCCTAGTCGATTTCCAGTGACGCCTGATGGCACGACTTCCGTGCATTCATCAATGTAGGTGCAACGACGGACCGTTCGATGTGCGTTGTTTTCAGCGCACCGCCGCGCGCATTCAAAGGGGTCAACTTCAGTGATCAGCTATCTGGCGTCGCTGTTCTATTACGGCACACCTGATCTGCGCTGTGCCCGTTCGTCAGGTAATGCCAGCTGCGCACGCCGCTTCCAACATAGATGCGGGATGTTTGCACTCGCACGTACTTCCAGAATCATCCGGGCCACAATCTTGATCCTGGTACTGGCTGTCATGGCCTGCTTCAACGCCCAAGCAATGAAACATGACGGCACGTCAAAGTTGCCATCCGTGGCCGAAAGCATGGCCATCTTTCGTCAACTTGAACCTGAGCTGCAGCAATTTGTTGATCGCCAGGAGAGGCTGGAGGGGCAGGAGCCCAGAGTAGTAGTCAGAATCACGCCTGACCCCGATACGGGAACGGTCTGGGTAGATCTCGACTTAGGTTATCTCCCCAAGGGCCAAACAGAATTCAGTGAAGAACTGGGTGACAAAATCGGGGAGATCACTTCTGAGGTTTACGGGTACCTTTCCGGAGCAGTCGAATTCAAGTTCGTGCGTTCGCGAATTGGTGGGAAGACCCTTGATGAGATATTTCCCCCTGAATACTTGCGGGAGCACAAGGAGAAGCACAGCGCTCGCACACTTGCTGCTCCGGTTCCCGGCTTGGTCGTTCTGAATTCTGGGCACGGATTGCTCGCAAAATTCCCGGTAGTATCTTCCGCCCATTAGCATTCCCGGGGCGTTCTGTTGGGCAGCAACTTGCTACCGCAACCAGCGTGCCAGCTCACCCTCGCCACGCGCGGTGATCTTCAGCACCCGCGAGCCCGGCGTCCGGCGAACAAGATCCTGCGTCAGCATCGCCTGTAGTACGGTCATGCCAAGCTGCCCGGCCAGGTGGCAGCGCCGCTCACTCCAGTCCAGGCAACCGCGCACGGCGGGCCGACGCAGCCGCGTATCGGGCAAGGCGATGCCAAGTGCCTGCATGCCTTCACGTCCACACGCGGACATGCTCCACGCTTCACCTTCGGTGACGATCCAGCCCAGGCCGAGCCAACGCTCGGTCAGTTGCACGGCGATCTCTCCCGCCAGGTGGTCGTAGCAGACACGTGCGCGTCGCAGCCCGGTGTCCGTAGGTCCCAATCGATGTGGGCCGTGCGAAGGCGCTGACACGAGGTGCAGCGCTTCCAGTGCATGTGCCACCTCGGCATTGGCCAGCCGGTGATAGCGGCTACGCCCTTGTTTCTCGATGGCGAGCAGACCGTTCTCGACAAGCTTGGCGAGATGCGCGCTGGCGGTCTGCGGGGTGACCATGGCCTCCCGGGCGAGTTCGCCAGCGGTCCGGCTGCGGCCGTCCATCAGGGCGCCCAGCATCAGTGCACGCGCAGGGTCGCCGATCAGGCGGGCGACTCTGGCAATGGGAGGCAGGGTGGGCATGCTTCGATGGTCGCCGAAACGTTGACGGAAGAACAGGGCAGATACTTTGATTCTTCCCCACATACCTCATCCGATGAATCGCAGAGAGATGCTTGCCTCATCCGGCCTCACGCTATGCGCGGGGATGTTTCCGGCGGCCTGCGGCGGTCAGCCGTTGCCAACCGCACCACAGTCGTTTGTCCTGCCGTGGCGCCATCAAGGAGAGTCCTTGACGCTGGCGCTGCATCGCCGGCCTGCGGCGGGGGATGCGGTGCTGTACGTCCATGGCGCTACCTTCCCCAGCGCCTTGGCGGCCGGGTGGAAGATGGACGGCGTGTCCTGGATGGATGACCTGCAGCGATGCGGATTCGATGCCTGGGCGTTGGACTTCGCTGGGTACGGCGACTCGTCACGCCCTGCGGTGTTCTCACAGGCGGCCACGTCGGCAGCACCGTTCGGTCGGTTCGATGCTGCTGCCGGGCAGATCGTCCTGGCGCTGCGCCATATCCGCAGTGTCCGGCCCAACGCCCGTATCCATCTGATTGCACATTCGTGGGGGACATTGCCGGCACAGCATGTTGTCATCGAGCATCCCGGGGAGGTGTCACGCCTGGTGCTGTTCGGGCCCGTGGTACCGCGCGATGGCGGTGAGGAAGGCGGAAGCAACCCTGCGTGGAGCCTGATGGACGAGTACGCACAGCGACCGCGCCAGCGCACCGGCCTGCCCGACGACGTGCCGACGCCGGTGGATGATGCCGAGCTCGACCGCTGGTGCCAGGCCTATCTCGCCAGCGATGCCACCGCGGCGCAGCGGACACCGCCTTCCGCCAAAATTCCAGGGGGCCCCGCTGCGGACGTTGCGGCCTGCTGGGCAGGGCAGCAGCTCGTCGACAGTGCGCGGATCCGCGAGCCGGTGCTGATCATTCGGGGTGAATGGGATCACGTCACCACGGACGAGGACGCGCGGCGCCTGTTCAATGGTTTGACCGGGTGCCCGGACAAGCGCGACGTCAAGATTTCGGGAGGCAATCATTGGCTCCACCTGCAGCCGCGTCGAGTGGCGTTGTGGGCGGAGGTGAGCAGCTTCCTCAAGGGGATTTGAACGGATGAAGGGCGCAGCACGGGCGGCATGCGCGTGTTGCTGACTGAGCTACGCGCAGCGGCTATTTGAGATACCCCGTCGCATCCATGAACGCATCGATAGCCTGCCGGTCGTCGTACGGCAGTTCAATCAAGGTCGCCACCGCTTTCTGTTTGTCCGGCTGCGCATCGAAGTAGGTCTGCGCAATCCGATAGCCCACGTAGTAGCCCAGGTCGCTCACGCCGAACGTGTTACGGCTGTTGTTGTACAGCCAATCGCGGTAGTCGTTGCCCGCGCGGTCGGCCTGAAAGCGCTGCTTGATCACCGCCTCATGGGCGGGGCCATAGGTGTACAGCGGCAATGCGGGTTTTCTGCCGGTCACGCGTTCGGCCACCAGTTCGGCCACGCCTTCGCGTAGGGCGTACTGGGCCAGGCTGTCGCCGGCCTCGCGCTGCTGGGTATGCACATATTCATGGATGTTGTTCTGGCCGTTGTTGGCATAGGGCTGGGAGGCGTAGAACGTGCGCAGGCGCGATTGCAGCGGTTCGGGCAGTTCGGAAACATCGACGCTGGCATCGCCAAGCGCGAGTTCGGCACCGATCAGGACCTTGTCCTGCAGGGTGGTGCCGCCGGTGCGCAGCACGCCGATGGCGTAGGTGATGCTGGCCGGGCGCAGCGCCGGATACAGCTGCTTGAAGGTCGCGAGGTCCGCTTCCAGGCTGGCGCTGGCCTGGAAGGCGCGGTCGGTGAGCGGGCGAACCGACTGCCAGTAGCGGGGCCAGGCGTCGATCGCATCGACGTACTGTTCGGCAGTGTAGCCACGCGCCTGCATCAACGCGTGCAGGCCGGGCGTGCCTTTCTCGAAGTAGAGCGTGTTGATGAGGTGCAGGCGCTGTGCGCGATCCGGTTCGGCGCGGAGGGCATCGTACGCATTCCAGAAGTGCGCGATGTCGTCGGCTACCACCTGTCGCCCCGCCGCGTCGCGGGTGGCGGCCGTGGCGCTGATCGGGGCTGTAGCGCCCAGCAGGAGCACGGCGTGCAGGGCAAGCATCCATACCTTCATGTCGATCTGCTCGGTTCAAGGGGCGAAGGTTGGATGCGGGCAACGCTGAGAAGGTTTAAACACGCGTGATCATAGGGTTCGCGCGTCTACGCTGGGAATCGCATTGCGTTGCTGCGCTGCAGCTCGTAAGGTCCAGTGCGCCTGCTGCCGACTGCACGGCGGCAGCGTCCATGTACCCCAATCGATTCCGAGCCAACGCCATGAACGAACAAGCCCCTCCCTACGCCTCTCCCCAAAGCCCGCTGGCACAGGCCAAGCGTGTGCGCATTCCGCATCTGCAGCAGATGAAGGAACGGGGCGAGAAGTGGGCGATGCTGACCGCCTACGACATGTACACCGCTGCGATCTTTGAAGATGCCGGTATTCCGGTGCTGCTGATCGGCGATTCGGCCTCCAACAACGTGTTCGGTAATGACAGCCTGCTGCCGGTCACCGTGGATGAGCTGATGCCGCTGGTGCGTGCGGTGAGCCGCTGCACGCGCCGGCCGCTGGTGATCGCCGACCTGCCGTTCGGTTCCTACCAGGCCTCACCGGAGCAGTGCTTCCACACGGCGGTGCGCTTCATGAAGGAAGGCGGCGCACACGCGGTCAAGCTGGAAGGTGGCATCGAAATGGTGCCGCAGGTGCGCAAGCTGGTCAGCTCGGGCATCCCGGTGATGGCGCATATCGGCTTCACGCCGCAATCGGAACATCAGCTCGGCGGCTTCCGCGTGCAGGGGCGCGGTGACAGCGGGGCGATCCTGGTCGAGGCCGCGCTTGCGCTGGAAGAGGCGGGCGCCTTTGCGGTGTTGATGGAGATGGTGCAGGCCGACGTTGCCGCGCAGATCACCGCCGCCGTGTCCGTGCCCACCGTGGGGATCGGTGCGGGCGATCAGTGCGACGCGCAGGTGCTGGTCTGGCAGGACATGGCCGGGTTGCGTACCGGCCCGCTGCCGCGCTTCGTCAAGCAGTACGCCGATATGCACGGCCTGCTGCACAAAGCTGCGTGCGACTTCGCGGCGGAGGTCGAGGCGGGCACGTTCCCGGCCGCGGAACACATGTTCCACAGCTGAGGAATCGCGAGGTTGAATGGATCCGCGTTGCTCGGCCGTCCTAGCCGATCGCGCGGATCACTTCTTCGATCAGCACCACATAGCAGGCCACGAAATAGACCTTCAGCAATGCGGGGTTTTGCTTGGTAAGGAGCGCGCGCATGGGCGTGAGTGTGTGGATTGGACGCCCCGATTGTGACGGAGGTGTGAATTTGAGGCAATCATCACGTTTTTGAACGGATCAGGGATGTCAAGGCGGCTTCGGAAGCGTCGCTGGCTGGCTTGAAACCTTTGTCCTGCAAGGGCATCCAGTGGTGTGTGGGTGCGCGGGCCACGCTCTGTATCGGGCAGGAGCGACGCCCCGGGGCCGGGCCGGCGGTGAACTGCGCAGTCACGGTCGCACCAGCCGGGCCCGCAGAACTGCCCGCAACGCGGTCGTTGCCACCACCACCGGAACCAAGAGTGGCCACTGCAGCAGCCACAGGTCGCGGGTGACTTCCCAGGTCGTCCAAGTAGTGCCGAACACGGTGGCATCCGGCGGGCCCAGTCGCAGTACCAGCAAGACGGCGACCGCGAATGCGGCGTGTTGCAACCACGCCGGGCGGCGCAGGCGCGGCCATCGCGCCAACAACAGTATGGGCATCACCACCAATGCGGCCGCAATGGCGTGCAGCACGACGTCGTTGTGCTCGTAGGTGTACGCCCCCGAGGGCAGCTGCCAGCCGAAGCGCCCCGCGCTGATCCTGGCGGTCAGCAGACCGGCGTAGGCCATTGCGGCGGTGAACAGCAGTGCGAGATCGGTGCAGGCAAGCAGTGCTTGCCGACGGTATGAGCAGGAAGACATGAGTACAGACGACAACGGGAGTGACCATCTCAGCAGATTGCGTTGGGTTTGTCGCGATTGGCGATGCCACGCGCACCACGAATCCCCTACAGTCGTGCTTTCGCCGCCGGGCGCGCGCGTTGAAGGGAGATGGTAATGATCAGGGCGTTGCAAGCGACGGATATCGAGCGTGTCGGTGCCATCTGCATGGCCGCCTTCATGACGTCGGTGGCCACATCGCTGTCGCCACAGGGTGTTGATACTTTTCGTGCGCTGGCTACCGTGGAGGCCATTGCACGGCGGATGCACAACGACAACGTGATGCGGGTGTTCGAGGACGACGGCGGGCTCAAAGGCTACGCCGAGCTCAAACAGGGCCGCCATGTGGCGATGTTGTTCGTCGATCCGGCCAGTCAGCGCCAGGGCGTTGGCGCGGCATTGATGGCGGCACTGTTGGCACAGGTGCGCGAACCGATGGTGACGGTGAGTGCGTCGCTTGGTTCGGTGGGCGCCTATGAACGATACGGTTTTGCGTGCGCTGGAGACGTGGCCGAATCCTCTGGCCTGGTCTATCAGCCGATGCAGCTGCTGATGCCGAAACACCTGTCGCAAGTGCGTTGACCACACGCTGATCGCATCGCCGTTTCACGTGCTTCGGGCGTTGCGCTCACGATGGCGCGACGCACGCAGCGCTAGCATGGAGGCCTGTCAGTCATCCCGGTTGCGGGAGAGGATCAACATGATCAAGTGGGCCATCATTTTCCTGGTCATCGGCCTGATCGCCGGTGCGCTGGGTTTCGCCGGCATTGGCGGCGCGGCGATCGGGATTGCGAAGTTCCTGTTCTGGGCCGGCATCATCATTGCCGTGGTGCTGTTCGTGCTTGGCATGACGGTGGCGAAGAAGGTCACTTAGACGCAGCGCATGGTTGGGGTGGAGTGCCACGCATGGCGTGGCACTACCTTTTTCCACGGTTACTGGAAGTAGAACGACACGCCCAGCCCGGCCTGCAGGTCGGGACTGTGGTTGTCCAGCCCGACGTCGAACGAGGCATCCAGCTGCACGGTGCGCGCGACCATCCAGGTCAGGCCGGCGCCGGCAATAGCGGTGTTGGGTTCGCCATCGGTATGGGTGAAGCCGGCCTCGACGTAAGTGCTCACCTGATCATTGAGGGCCAGGCTGAGGCTGGGCGACCAGGTGAAGCTGTCTGCCCCTGCGCCGCGGGTGGCATTGGCGTACAGCGCGCTGCTCCAGCGATCGTTGAAGCTGTATTCGTAGCTGGCGCCGAGGGCGTACTGGGTGCCGCCTTCGGTGAACGCGGCCGCGCCGGTGTCCAGCGTGGTGCTGGCCAGCAGGGCCACGGCGTGTTTGTCCGAGTTCAGCGGCAGGGCGTATTTGAGGGCAAGTCCGCTGTCGCCGGCGCCGTGTTCGGTGCTGGCAGCGCCGTCGCGCGGCCGGGTGCGCAGCTGGTTCCAGGGCGTGCCGAACGCCTGCAGTTCAAGGTTGGCGCCCAGGCCGATGCGCACATTGAGGTCGGTGCTGTACTGGGTGGACAGCGTGCCTTCGCCATCGCGGTCGCGGGTCAGGCTGGGCAGCCCGAGCTCCAGCGCGACACCCCCGCGAGGCAGGGTCGAAGGCGAGAAGCCGATCCCCGGGCGGTCGAACGCGGGAATCTCGGCATCGCCGTCCTGGGCCAGGACGGGCGAGGTGCACAACAACAGGGCAACGGCGGCAATCAGGCGCATCACGGTCTCCAAGGGGGCAGCGCATAGCGTCGTGGAACGACGCGCAGCGCGGCGTGAGGATACCGGTTGGCGCGGGGTGCGCGATCAGCGCTCGCGCATGCCGTCGCGTGTGGCGGGGCGGGTGAGGGCCAGCAGGCCATCGAGCAGGCGGGTCACGCGCGGGCGGCCATCACTGTCGATCGGATCGGCCAGCGACTGCAGCCAGAAGCCATGCGCTGCACGGCGCGCAGCGGTCAGGCAGGGGTCCTTGCCTTCGCTGGGGTGCAGTACCAACTGCGCCTGGATCCAGCACTTGAGCGCCTGGGCGATCTCCGGGTCGGGGCGTCCGCGCACGCTCTCGGCGTCGCGCGGTGCCAGGCAGGCCTGGAAGATCGCGGTGACATAGGCGCGCGAGAACCGGCCGTGCGCCATCGGGTCCTGTGCGATCAGGGCCTGCACGGCGCGGTCGAAATCGACCAGGGTGTCGGCGTTCGGATCGTCGGCCTGTTCGGCCATGCTGGTCAATGGAAAGGGACGGCTCATGCAGGTTCCTGACAGCAAGGGGGAGTGCGGGTGCGGCACGCCCGGTTCAATGCACCACGCTGCCCGGTGGCAGTTGCGGTGGCAGCTGGCCGGGCTGGGCCAGCACGGTGTTCAACAACGCGATCACCCGTTCGCCTTCGCCATTGCAGGCGAGTTCGAAGGTGGTCTGTCCGCCGAGGGCGGGCAGCGGGGTGTGCAGAATCCATTGCAGTACGCGGTGGCGGTCCGGCTCGATCTGCAGGGCCAGATTTGCCACACGACGTACGATTCCCTGGCGCATGGTCAGAATCCGTAGCTGAGTGAAAGGGCGGCGGAATCCATGTGGTCTCCGACGGTCATCGGGCTGTCTTCGACGGCGTCGGAGAGCAGGGTGCGGCGTAGCGATGCGGCAGCGGTCCAGCGCGGGCCCAGCGGCATCACCACCGACAGGTCCATGTACGGCGACACGCCGCTGCCGGCGCGGTAACGCGACAGGCCGCTGCGCCGCGCTTCGTTGTCGCTGATGCCGAAGTAGTAGTCGTTGAGCGCGCTGCCGGCGTAGCTCACGCCCACGCCCGGCACCAGCGTGACCCGGCCGGTGGGCAGCGGGTAGGCGTACTTGGCATCGGCCGCGATGCCGCCGCCATGGCCGCTGACTTCAGCCTGCACGTTGGCTTGCAGCACGCCCCAGGTGGCGCTGTGGCGCACGGCCATGCCGGCCATTGCCGAGAAGTTGCGGTTGGACAGCTGGCGGATCTGAAGATCGTCGCTGTCGTTGTGCTTGAAGCGCATCATGTACGGCGAGGCCATCACCGAAAGTTCGGTGCTGCCGGTATTGAGCAGCTTGTAGCCGACGCTGCCGCCGCGGAAGTAGAAGGCCTTGCCTTCGTAGCTGATGATCGGCGCGGCCAGGGTGTCGGTGTCATAGCCGGCATACGGCGACTTCAGCGCCACCACGGCCACGCCCAGGCTGCTGCGCGGCTTGGTGGCGGGATCTTCGGCGAGCGCCGGGGCGCTGGCCAGCACGGTGGCGGCAACCAGGCAGAGTGCAGCCTGTGAACGACGGGGAGCCTGGGACGGGAGGGGAGCGCAGTTACCTGCGCCGGGGAGGCGTGGAATGAAGCGGACGCGCATCTACCTGCTACTCACGGAAAGCCAATGGCGCATGGTGCCGTGGCTACATTGTCGGAACGTTGCGTCGGCCGGCGCGGTACCATCGGCAGCCGTCGCCCCCGGATCCTCCTGACGCCCCATGCGCATCCTGCTGCTCGAAGACGATCCGGAACTGGCCGGCGCGATCCAGGTGAGCCTGGGCCGGCACGGCATGGTGGTCGACGTGGTCGGCAGCATGGCGCAGGCGGGCGAGGCACTGAAGGCGGCGGTGCACCACATCCTGCTGCTGGACCGGCAACTGCCCGACGGCGATGGTGCCAACTTCGTGCGCACCGCGCGCAGCCTAGTGCCCAATCTGCCGGTGATCATGCTGACCGCACGCGATTCGGTGGCTGACCGCGTGGTCGGGCTGGACGTGGGCGCCGACGACTACCTGACCAAGCCGTTCGCGGTGGAGGAGTTGCTGGCACGGATCCGTGCGATCTCGCGGCGGCCCTCGCAGATCGCCTTGCCGGTGCTGGCCCTGGGCCGGCTGCAGTTCGATTTCGTGGCGCGCCAGGCGTCGGTGGACGGTGTGCTGCTGGTGTTGCCGCGCCGGCAGCTGCTGGTGCTTGAGGCGCTGGCACTGCGGCAAGGGCGCACGGTCGGGCGTGCGGCATTGCTGGAAGCGGTGTATGGCTTCGATGATGCGATCCAGTCCAACGCACTGGATGCGCACGTCTCCAAACTGCGTCGCGCGCTCACCGAGGCCGATGCGCGGGTGGAGATCCATGTGATGCGCGGCATCGGCTATCTGTTGAAGGACGTGGCATGAAGTTTCTCAAACCCGGCTCGCTGTCGTTCAGCCTTGCCTGGAAGATCACGCTGATCCAGATCACCATGGTCGGCGCCGGGCTGATCGCCATGGTGCTGATGTACGGCGATCGCGGTGCGGCCTATATCGACTGGCGCATGAGCGAATCGATCGCCAAGGCGATCGACATCCGGGGCGAGGCGCTGGTGGTGGATTGGGACGCGTTGGATGAGGCGGTGCCGGACCGCCCGGCCACCTTCTGGTTCGTGGCCACCGACGAGGAAGGCCATCGCCTGGCGCACGGCACGGTGCCGGAAATCTACCGCCCGCTGGTGGGCGAACTGCAGCATCTCGAACCGCTGGATATCCGCACCCGCACCCGGGGTGTGGACCTGGCCTTGCGCGTATGGGTGCGCGATGTGCCCGAGGGGCGCATCCACGTGATGATCGGCGGCATGCCCTCGCGCGGCCTGTGGCGGCAGATGCTGGTGGTGATCGGCTACCTCGGTGGATGGATCACGCTGCCGTTGATCGTGATCACGCTGGTGGTGGCGCCGTGGGCGATCCATCGCTCGCTGCGGGGGGTGAACCGGGTGGCGGCGCAGGCTGCGGCGATCCAGATCAACGAGCGCGGCGGTGGGCTGGACACACACGCCGTGCCGCTGGAGATCTTCCCGCTGGTGGACGCGTTCAACGCCGCGGTGCGCCGCATCGGGGAAAGCTACGACGCGCAGGACCGCTTCCTGGTCGGTGCCGCGCACGAGCTGCGCATGCCGATCGCAATCCTCGCCACGCGCATCGCCGATCTGCCGGCCGGACCTTCACGGACCCGTCTGCAGCGCGACCTGAGCCGGCTCAGCAATATCGCCGAACAGCTGCTGGACCTGCAGCGGCTGGATCACCACCGCAGCCAGTCGCAGCGGGTGGATCTGGCGGCGCTGACCCGCGAGGTCGCGGCCGATGTCGCGCCCTTGGTGGTGGACGCCGGTTACACCTTCGCGGTGGATGCTCCCGACCAACCGGTGTGGGTGCGCGGCGATCCTCATGCGCTGCACCGGGTGATTGCCAGCCTGCTGCAGAACGCGATCGCCCATGGCGGCGACCACGGCATGATCGCGGTGGCGTTGCAGGGCGATGGCGTGCTGGCGGTGAGCGATGAAGGTGATGGCGTGCCGGAAGAGGCGCGGCAATCCATCTTCGAGCCGTTCCACCGGCTGCGCCCCAGTGGTAGCGGCAGCGGTCTTGGCCTGTATCTGGCGCGCGAGATCATGCTGCGCCACGGCGGCACCATCGCCGCGGAAAGTGCCGCCGGCGGGGGCGCGCGTTTCGTGCTGGTGCTGCCGGTGGACCGCAGCGACAGCGTCCGCGCCTGATCCCGGGGGCGTAGCATGTGTGCACCCCTTGCATAGCCAGGCAGACCACGATGTCCTCCCAGCGCCCGTCGTTCCTCTCGCGTCTTGGCCAGCTGCTGTTCGGCGGCAACATGTTGCAGGGCACCGCCAAGGCGGTGTTCTGGGTGGGGGTCTACGTGGTGCTGCTGACCGTGTCGCTGGAGCTGCTGCGCCCGGGCTGAACGCGGCCAGGCATGACCTATGGCAGGCGAAGCCGGGCCGGGCGCGTGGGACAACGCAGGCGTCGTCCCCCTCCCTGCAGGTTGCCCCGATGCGTACAGCTCGCTTGCTTCGTACCCTGGCCATGTCCGGCGTGATCCTGTTGCCGCTGGTCGGTTGCGCCACCTACGACGATAGCGGCGCTCACGCGCGCTGCGAGGAGCCGGGCTGGGTCAAGGACCTGCCGCCGGAAGCCGCCAAGCGCGAGAGCCGCTGCAAGGACAGCGTGGAAGTCTGGAACAGTGAAGGGCGCAACAAGAATGACCCGCCGCTGGATTTCAGCGGCAAGAAAAAAGACAACTGAGCAACGCCCTGGCGTCGCCGCGGCTCACGGCCGTGGCGGCGCCGTGCCCGTGGCCGGCGGTTGCGCACACCAGGCGTCGATGGCCGTGGCGGTGTTGGCCAGGCCCTTGGCCTTGGCCAGCTCCCAGGGCCGTTCGCATTGCTGGGTATGCGCGCACCAACTGTAGCCCGCCGACCCGATGCAGCCATGCGCGTCGCGGTCCGAACCGGGCATCGCTGCAGGCGCTGGCGTCGGGGTAGGCGTGCTGCAGGCGGCCAGGGTGGTAGCCAGGAGCAGGGCGGGCAGTGATCGTTTCATCGGCGGGCTCCAGGGGAAGTGCGCATAGCCTAGCCGCAGACCAGGGCAAGGTCAGGTGAGTTCTCCGTGGCGCGCCCTTACCAGTGCATCGGGGCCGGCGCGACGCCCGGCAGCGAGGGAAACAGCGGCAGCACCTCTTCGGCCAGTTCCTGGATCACCTCGGCGGCCGGCCGTTGCGAAAACTGTATGCCCAGCGCCGCGTGGTTCACACCGGCGGTCCGCCATTGCTCCAGCAGCGTGATCAACCCGTGGCGGCCGGTGCGCAACGCGTAGCCGCCATCGATCGGGGTGCGTGGATGGTCGGGGTCGCTGACCAGGTCGATCCATTCGTTGGTCATATGCGGGCGGAAACCGCCATCGGCAATCCGGCGGCGCCAGTCGGCGATGCGCTGGCCCAGCTGCAGGGGGCCCTGCGCATGGTGGGTGGCATGCGGATAGGTCAGCCAGCCGTCGGCATGCTCGGCAATCCAGTCGAGGTCCTGGCGGCTGGAGCCGGTGACGATCAATGGCACGCGCCCGGCAACCGGCTTGGGCAGCAGCTCGGCACCCTGCAACCGGGTCAGCGGCGACTGCAGGTGGGCCTGCCCGGGTGCGAGCAACCGCCGAACATCCTCAACCGCGCTGGCGAAGCGTTCGCCACGTTGCTCCAGATCGATGCCATACGCCGGGAATTCCAGAGGCCGGTCGCCCGACGCGATACCCATCACCAGGCGTCCGCCGGAGAGCTGGTCGATGCTGGCGGCGGCCTTGGCCAGATCGATCGGATGGCGCAACGAGAAGATCGCGCTGCCGGTGGCCAGTGACAGCTGGCGCGTATGGGCGGCCAGCCAGGCCAGGTGGGTGAAGGGATCGAACAGCTGGCCGGCATCGCCGAACGCCGGATCGTACAACGGCACGTCGCGCACCCAGACGGCCGCGAATCCGTGGCGGTCGATCTGCTGGACGAGCGCGGTCTGTCCCTCCAGCACGCGCATGTCGCCCCGGTAAAAGCGCAGCGGCAGGAACAGGCCCAGGGTCATCTGCCCGGGCGCGAACATGCGCCGGTAGCCGGGATGGGCGGCGAACGCTTCGGAGGAAGCGCCGTGCAGGGGTTCACGGTCCAATGGCCACCTCCGGAATCGCGATGCCGCGCTGCACCGCAGAGCGTGCCGCCACACGTTCGTGCCACGCGGACAGATGCGGGTAGCTGGAAAAATCGAATGCGCACACGCGGGCGATATGGGTCCAGCCAAAGGTGGCGATATCGGCGATGGAATAGCTGTCGCCGGCCAGCCACGGGTGCGTGCGCAGCTGCCCGTCCAGGGTGGCGAAGCCGCGCTCGGTGAGTGCACGGAAGCGGTCTGTCACCACCGGCAGTGGCGGCTCGGCGAACATTTCATAGTGCACGCGCTGACCCAGCAGTGGTCCCATGCTGCTGGCATGGAAGGCCAGCCACTGGATCGCCGCCCAGCGCGCGTTGCCGGCCGGGAGCAGGCGGCCGCTGCGCTCGGCCAGGTACAACAGGATTGCAGCCGATTCGAACAGGGTGATGCCGTGCTCGTCATCCACCAGCACCGGAATGCGGCCATGCGGATTGAGCGCCAGAAAGGCCGGCTGCTGATGGTCGCCTGCGCCGATGCGGACGTGGTGCACCACATAGGGTAGCTGCAGTTCTTCCAGCGCGATGCTGATCTTGTAGCCGTTGGGCGAGGCGTCGGTATACAGGTGGAGCATGGGGGAACCCTCTCTACAGGTGAATGCAGGCGTTAGCGCAGCTGATGCCTGCGCTGGCGATAAATCCATGGTGAGCCTTTAAAGGCAGGACTAGAATCGATAGCTTCTGTGGGCAGGGAGGAGCTGGGCTGATGGGAAAGGTGATGCCGCTGCTGGCCCTGCGGGCCTTTGTCGAGGCTGGCCGGCTGGGCAGCATCAAGGCCGCCGCCGATGCGATGGGTGTGACCCCGGGGGCGGTCAGCCAGCAGATCCGTGTGCTGGAAGATCGGGTCGGCGCCCCGCTGCTGGTGCGTACCCGATTCGGCGTGCACCCCAGTGAGATCGGCGGCCAGGTGCATGCGCGGCTGCTGCGCTCTTTCGAGCAGATCCAGCAATGCCTGGACGAACTGGAACCGGCGCAGCGCCGGGCGCGGCTGACGGTCAGCACCGTGCCGTCCTTCGCGGCGTCCTGGTTGGTGCCACGGCTGGGCAGCTTTACGGCGGCGCACCCGCAGCTGGATGTGCGCATCGAGGCCAGCAATCGTCTGGTGGATCTGCAGCGCGATGCAGTCGACGTGGCGATCCGGCATGGCCTGGGCCACTACCCGGGCCTGCAGGTGACGCGGCTGATGGCGCCGGTGTTGGTGCCGGTGGCGAGCCCGGCGTGGTGCGCGCAGGCCGGGCCGATCCTGGCGCCCGCCGATTGCCTGGCGCATCCGCTGCTGCACGATGTGGAACGCGCCGACTGGCGTCTGTGGTTGCAGGCCGAGGGCGTGCCCGATGACCCGCGCAGCCGCCATGGCAGCGCCTTCGATGATGACCTGCTGCTGGTGCGCGCGGCCGTGGCCGGGCAGGGCATCGCGCTGCTCAGCAACCTGCATGTCGAGCACGAGTTGCAGGAAGGGCGGCTGTGCAAGGTGCTGGACCGGCCGTGGCCCTCGCGCTTTGCCTACTACGCGGTCACCACCGCCGAAGGGCTGGCGCGCCCTGAAGTGGTGGCATTCGTGGACTGGCTGCGCGAGCAGGCCGCGCAGGCCTGACGGTTCACCCCTCCATCACCGCCCATCGCGTGTGATCCGGGCAGGTGCCGCGGGGGAAGCGCGCGGCGCCATCGGCTCGTCCGTCTGCCAGGAGCATTCCCATGACGTCGTTCGCGTGCCTGCGTAACACCCTGTTGGCGCTTGGCCTTGCCACGTTGATCGCCCCGGCCGATGCCTGCACCCGAGTGGTCTATCTGGGCGCGGGGCAGGATGTGATCACCGCGCGGTCGATGGATTGGAAGAGCGATATCGCCACCAACCTGTGGGTGTTTCCGCGCGGCATGGCGCGCACGGGGCAGACCGGAAAGGACGCGATCCACTGGACCTCACGCTATGGCAGCGTGATTGCCAGCGGCTACGATATTTCCACCACCGATGGCATGAACGAGGCTGGGCTGTCGGCCAACCTGTTGTGGCTGGTGGAGTCGGGATATCCGCAGCAGCGTGGGCGCAAACCCGGGTTGGCCATTTCGCTGTGGGCGCAGTACATGCTCGACAATTTCGGCACCGTCGCCGAGGCGGTGGCGGCGCTGCAACGCGAGCCGTACGCACTGGTGACCGACAAGCTGCCCGGTGAATCGCGGCTGGCCACGCTGCATCTGTCCTTGTCCGATGCCAGTGGCGACAGCGCCATCGTCGAGTACATCGACGGCAAGCAGGTGATCCATCACGACCGCGCCTACCAGGTGATGACCAACTCGCCGGTGTTCGACCAGCAGTTGGCGCTCAACGCTTACTGGCAGCAGATCGGCGGCACGGTGATGCTGCCCGGCACCAACCGCTCGGCCGATCGCTTCGCGCGTGCGAAGTTCTACGTCAACGCCATTCCCAAGGCCGAAGACCCGGTGGTGGCATTGGCCAGCGTGTTCAGTGTGATCCGCAACGTGTCGGTGCCTTACGGCATCACCACCGCGGACGAACCGAACATTTCCTCCACGCGCTGGCGCACGGTGGCCGACCACAAGCGGCGCCTGTACTTCTTCGAGTCGGCGCTGACCCCGAATACCTTCTGGGTGGATCTGAACAAGATCGATTTCTCCCCGGGCAGCGGCCGCGTGCTCAAGCTCGATCTCGGCCCGGACCAGCGCAACGTGTTCGCCGGCGATGCGCTGGCGCAGTTCCAGCCCTCGGCTCCGTTTGCGTTCCTGGGCACGGGCGAGTGAACAGGGCCATGGCCGTCATGCGGCGGCTGAGCCCAGGTACGCGCGCAGCCGAGCCTGCATCGGGCTGACCGCGTCGGGAAGATCCAGGAAGTCGCGCTGGCGCATCCAGCGCCAGCACTGGCCTTCATCGCCAAACCGGATGTCCGCAACGTCGGCCGGGTTCCAGCGCGCCACAAAGAACCACGTGGGCAGGCCACCGGGACGAAGGGGCGGATACACCTGCCGGTGACGGATGCAGCCATCTGGCAACCGCAGCGCGAATTCTTCGTGCAGCTCGCGCAGGACGCATTGCAGAGGTGATTCATGGCCCTCTCGACCACCGCCCGGCAGATCCCAGCTTCCCGGGAAGGGGATCCCGGGCGTGGCGTCGCGCAGATACACCAGTACCTGGTCAGAGCAGAGCAGGGCGAGCTTGGCGCCGCTGAAGGGAGAATCTGTCATGCCAGGGCGCGGTCGATGGGAGCGTGCAGGGTGGCAGCAACTGGGGCACCTGCAAAGACGGCCTACACCGACTCCGCCATCAGGCTATTCCTCGTGGCCGCGTCGGTAGCGGACCAAATTCAGACTAATCCGATATTCCTGGACCGCGGGCAGCCGTATCGTGCTCATCGAGGGAAGGACGCCTCCCGTCGTGCGTAACCCGTCGTGGTGCCGTCGCCCAGTGGGCGAGGCGCCGCTGTGCCCCCCGCAAGGATGCCCCGCAGGAGCGATCAGCATGTTGATCAAAGTGCAATGCCTGGACCGCCGTTGGCGCGTTGTCCACCCCACTCATCCCGACCCGATCGCCTTCGCCGATGGGACGGTGGCCTTCGATTTCGCCGACGCGCTGGCGCGTGAACACCACGCCGAAACCGGCCGGGTCAGCGCGGTACGGGTGGAAGCGCACGATGCGTTCGTTGATGCGGTGCGCTACGGCTGAGGCCTGCGTTTGACGGCTGGCGAGGGCGCATTTTCGCCGTCATCGAGGTTGCGGCTCAGCCGCTGCAGGAAGTCGCCCAGCAGCATGGTTTCATCGACGCTGAAGCCGGCCAGCATGCGCGTATTGCCTTCATTGAGGATCTCGCGCGCCTGCGGTAGCCGCTGCAGACCCAGAGGCGTGGGTTCGATGCGCTGCGCGCGCGGGTGATGCGGATCGGGGGAGCGCTGGATCAGCTGGTCGCGCTCCAATCGGGCCAGGGTCTGCGCCATTGAAGGCTGCTCGACCCGCAGCAGCCGGGCCAGCTCGCTCTGGGTGTGGGCCTTGCCACGGCGCAGGGCGTCGAGCACCGGCAGGCTGGCCATACCCAGGCCCAGCGGGCGCAATTGAATTTCCGCACGGCGCGACAATTCGCGGGCCACCCGTTTGATCAGGAACGAGGGGACATTGCTCGGATCGGGGGTGTCCATGAGTGCGCTTTGGGGAGAAGTCATAGGGACCTATGATATCAAGCATAGGCCCCTATGAAGCGACCCGTGCGCGCGCTACTGCTGGGGGGATCCATCGACGGGAACATGCTCGGTCAAGCAGCAGGCGGTGCCTCAGCGGGAGGAGCGGAGACCGGACCGGGCCAGCAGGGTGATGTGACGCAGCGCCCCACCGCCCAGTCAGCCAACCGTCGGTTACCTAAATAGGGGATGAAATCAGCGACTTCCGGCCTATGTCGCGTTCCGAGCGTTTGCCACATCCTGTCGCCATTGAACACACGGCACCGAGGCGGGCATGAGGAGCAACACGATGAAACAGGGAACGCAGAAGTGGCTGTGGGCGGCGCTGCCGTCGATGCTGTTGCTGGGCGCATCGGCGCAGGCGCAGCAATACGATCGCTATGACGATGGCTACAACAGCGGGCCGGTGCGCTGTGAATCGATCAAAGGCCGCACCCAGCAGTGCCCGCTGCAGGGCCGTGCGCGCCTGGTGCGGCAGATTTCCGGCTCGCCCTGTGTGGAAGGCGAGACCTGGGGCCAGGCCCGCAACGGGGTGTGGGTGACCCAAGGCTGCCGGGCCGAGTTCATCGCCGAGCGCGGGCGTCCCTCGCACGGCGGCGGCTGGAATGGTGGCGGCGGTGGCTGGGGTGGGAATGGCGGTGGCAACGGCGGCGGTTGGGGTGGCGGGCGTGGCCAGGTGATCAGCTGCGACTCCAACGACCATCGCCTGCAACGCTGCAACGTCAGCATCCGTCGCGATGCGCGGCTGGTGCGCCAGACCTCGCGCACGGCCTGTATCGAAGGGCGTTCCTGGGGCTGGGACCGCGATGGCGTCTGGGTCAACGGCGGCTGCCGCGGCGAATTCCAGGTCAACTGAGCCGAGCGGCGCGATATCAGAAAAATCTGATACAGGTCACAGTTTGGATTCGCTATTGTCCGGGGCAGGAAGCCCTGGGCAATGGAGAGAGCACCACATGTTGATCCGCCTGCAGTTGGACCAGTGCCTGTGGCGCGTGCTGCATCCTGAGAAGGCCATGCCGCTGCGTTTCCGCGACAGCGCCAAGGCCTACGATTTCGCCGATGCGCTGGCACGCCTGCACCATGCCGACACCGGCCAGCGCAGCGCGGTACGCGTGGAAGCCGGGGGTGCCTGCGTGGAGGCGGTCAGCTACGGCTGACGGCGAGGGGGCCCTGACGGCGAGGCCCCCGGCCCGCGATGGCCGCGTCATGCCGACGCGGCCACATACGATCAGCTCGCCGCACTCAGCGGCTGGCCATTGCTGGCCAGCGTCGGCCAACGCTTGAGCACGGCCGCACGGATACCGGCGGCATCAATCCCGGCTTCGGCCAGCAGGTCTTCGCGGCTGGCGTGGTGCTGGAAGCCGTCCGGCAGGCCCAGGTGCAGGAACGGGCGCAGCACGTCTTCGGCATTGAGCAGTTCGGCTACGCCGGAACCGGCACCACCGGCCACCACGTTGTCTTCGATGGTGACGAAGCCTTCGTGGCTGGCGGCCAGCTCCAGCAGCAGCGCCCGGTCCAGCGGCTTGATGAAGCGCATGTTGACCACGCTCAGGCCCAGTTCGCGGCCCACCGCTTCGGCGGCCGGGACGGTGCTGCCGAAGGCGAGCAGGGCGATGCGGCGGCCCGGCACGCGCAGCTCGGCCTTGCCGATTTCCAGCGTGGACAGGTCGGTACCGGCGGCGACACCGGTGCCGCTGCCGCGCGGGTAACGCACGGCCGCCGGGCCGGCGTACTGCAGGCCGGTGGACAGCATCCTGCGGCACTCGGCCTCATCAGCCGGCGCCATCACCACCAGGTGCGGCACGCAGCGCAGGAAGCTCAGGTCCAGGTTGCCGGCATGGGTGGCGCCGTCCGGGCCGACCACGCCGGCGCGGTCGATCGCGAACAGCACGTCCAGCTCCTGCACGGCCACGTCGTGGACCAGCTGGTCATACGCGCGCTGCAGGAAGGTGGAGTAGATCGCCACCACGGGCTTGGCGCCCTGGGTGGCCATGCCGGCGGCCAGAGTCACCGCATGCTGCTCGGCGATGGCCACGTCGAAGTAGCGCTGCGGGTATTCCTTGCTGAAACGGACCAGGCCGGAGCCTTCGCGCATCGCCGGGGTGATGCCCACCAGCCGCGACTCGGCGGCGGCGGCATCGCACAACCAGTCACCGAACACATCGGTGTAGGTCGGCTTCTTGGCGCCGCCCTTGGCGATCAGGCCCTTGTCCGGGTCGAACGGGCCCACCGCGTGGTAACCGATCTGGTCACCCTCGGCGCGCTCGTAGCCCTTGCCCTTGGTGGTCATCACGTGCAGCAGCTTCAGGCCCTTGAGGCCCTTGAGCGTCTTCAGCGTGGACACCAGCGCCGGAATGTCGTGGCCATCGATCGGGCCGGTGTAATGGAAGCCCATTTCCTCGAAGAACGTGGACGGCACGAACATGCCTTTCCAGTGTTCTTCCCAGCGCTTGACGAAACGCGCGGTCGGGTTGTTCTTCTTGTCGCCGAGGATCTTCTTGCCGCCTTCGCGCAGCGCGTTGAGCGTGCGGCTGCCGGTGGCACGGCCGAGCATCTTGGTGAGCCCGCCGACCGCCTCGGAGATCGACATGTTGTTGTCGTTGAGGATCACCAGCAGGTTCGGCTCGCTGTCCATGCCGCCGGCGTGGTTGAGCGCCTCGTAGGCCATGCCGGCGGTCATCGCGCCATCACCGATCACCGCGACCACCTTGCGGTCGTCGCCTTCGAGCTGGCGCGCGATGGCCATGCCGAGCGCGGCCGAGATCGAGGTCGAGGAATGGCCGACGCCGAAGGTATCGAACTCGCTTTCCTCGCGCTTGGGGAACGGCGCGATGCCGTCCTTCTGCTTGACGGTGTGGATCTCGTCGCGGCGGCCGGTCAGGATCTTGTGCGGGTAGGTCTGGTGGCCCACGTCCCAGACCAGCTGGTCGACCGGGGTCTGGTAGAGGTAGTGCAGCGCGACGGTCAGTTCGATCACGCCCAGCCCGGCGCCGAAATGGCCGCCACTCTTGCCCACCGACTCGATCAGGTAGGCACGCAGTTCATCCGCGATGGCGGGTAGTTCGGATTCTTCGAACCTGCGCAGGTCATCCGGTGACTGGATGCGCGACAGGCGGGGATAGCGGGCGGAGTCGATCATGTTTATCGCGCTTCTTCTGAGCGCCTATTTTCGCCCCCAAACGGGGGTGGGGCAAGCAAACCGCCTTTGCAGTGAGCAAACGGTGACGGGGCTGCGTCAGATGGTCGCAGTTCAGGCCGCCAGCTTGGAGCGTTTGGGCAGCTGCGCGCGCAGGAACGCCATCTGGTCGGCCAGGATGTTGCGGTTGGACAGGATCATGTGTTCGATCCAGCTGGGCCGGTACGGCACGGCCAGCAGCGGCATGCCGGCCTGCTGCGGGGTGCGGTCGCTTTTGCGCGAATTGCAGTGGAAGCAGGCGGTGACCACGTTCTCCCAGATGTCCCGGCCGCCCTTGGAGATCGGCATGACGTGGTCGCGGGTCAGTTGCGGGCGATTGAACTGCTGGCCGCAGTACAGGCACAGGTGCGAATCGCGGGCGAACAGCGCCTGATTGGACAGGTTCGGGGTGGGGTCGAGCGCGCGTGAACGGGCATGTCCGCGCGCGGCGATGATCGGATGCAGGTCCATGCCGCTCTGCAGGCCGGTCATGCGGCTGGTGCCGCCATGGATGTGCAGGCAGGGATCGCCCAGAGTCCAGGCAACGGCATCGCGGGCGTAGAGGCAGGCGGCATCCTGCCAGTTGATCCAGTCCAGCACGCGTCCGTGGGCATCCAGGGACAGCAGGCGGACGGTGCCGGGCCGATGCAGCGTAACGATCGGCGACGCCTCGGCGACCGGGGCGGATGAGGCTCCGGTATCGATCAGACCTAAGCGTGTAGTGTCTGTCTCCATCGGGAAAACAGCTTATACCGGATTCATTGCGATTTGGGTATCACCAGCGGCGGCAATATCCCAATCGCAATGAATCCGGTCCGCGCATTCCCCCCAAAACCCCGCGCCGGACGGATCACGGGGGTAGTGCCGGCCGCTGGCCGGCACCCCATGAACCTTCGGAATCGCGTGCGAGGTTGCCGGCCAGCGGCCGGCACTACCTGATCAGCCGATCAGCCGAAATGCGCGTCGGTCATCGCCATCAGCGGTTCGGCGCCGCTCTGGATCGCGGCGGCGTGGCCGAGCGTGCGCGGCAGCACGCGGGCGAAGTAGAAACGCGCGGTTTCGCGCTTGGCCTGCTTGAACGCCTCGCTCTGCGCGGAGGCATCGGCGGCGGCGACGCTGCGGGCCCACCAGTAGGCCAGCACCACGTAGCCGGAATAGAACAGGTAGTCGTAGCTGGCCGCGCCGAGTTCTTCCGGGTTGGCGGCCGCGCGCTGCAGGGTGGCCAGGGTCAGCTTGCCCCATTCGTCGGCCTTGGCGCGCAGCGGGGCGATGAACTCGGCCAGCGCCGGGTTGCCCTCGTTGGCCTGGGCGAAGGCCTCGATCTCGGCCAGCATCAGCTTCAGCCCGGCGCCCTGGCTGGACGCGGTCTTGCGCCCGATCAGGTCCAGCGCCTGGATGCCGGTGGTGCCTTCATACAGCGTGGTGATGCGCGCATCGCGGGCCAGCTGCTCCATGCCGTGCTCGCGGATATAGCCGTGGCCGCCGAAGCACTGCAGGGCGTTGTACGTGTTCTCGATGCCCCATTCGGTCTGGCAGGCCTTGGAAATCGGGGTCAGGAAGCTGACCAGGGTATCGGCGCGCTCACGTTCACCCGCGTCATCGGCATGGTGGGCGACATCGACCAGGGTGGCCGCGTGCAGGGCCAGCAAACGGCTGCCTTCCACCAGCGACTTGATGGTGAGCAGCATGCGCCGCACGTCCGGGTGGACCAGGATCGGGTCGGCCGGCTTTTCCGGGTTCTTCGGGCCGCTCAGCGAGCGCGACTGCAGGCGCTCACGGGCATACTTGAGGGCATTCTGGTAGGCGCGCTCGGACAGGCCGATGCCCTGCAGGCCGACGCCCAGACGCGCGGTGTTCATCATGGTGAACATGGCCTGCAGGCCCTTGTGCGGCTGGCCGACCAGGTAGCCTTCGGCGCCGTCGAAGTTCATCACGCAGGTGACCGAACCCTTGATGCCCATCTTGTGTTCGATCGAGCCGCAGCGCAGCGCGTTGCGTTCGCCGACCTTGCCGTCGCGATCGACCTTGAACTTGGGGGTGACGAACAGCGAAATGCCCTTGGCACCGGCCGGGGCATCGGGCAGCTTGGCCAGCACCAGGTGCACGATGTTGTCGGTGAGATCGTGCTCGCCGGCGGTGATGAAGATCTTGGTGCCGGTGATGGCGTAGCTGCCATCGGCGTTCGGTTCGGCCTTGGTCTTGAGCAGGCCCAGGTCGGTGCCGCAATGCGGTTCGGTGAGGCACATGGTGCCGGTCCAGCGGCCTTCGATCAGCGGCTTGAGGAAGGCGTCCTGCTGCCAGGCCTCGCCGTGCTGCTTGAGCGCTTCGATGGCGCCGTGCGAGAGCAGCGGGAAGTTGCCCCAGGCCAGGTTGGCGGCGTTGATCATTTCGTTGAGCGGCACACCCAGGGTGTGCGGCAGGCCCTGGCCGCCGAGTTCGGGGGCGGCGGTGAGGCCGGTCCAGCCGCCGTCCACGAACTGCGCATACGCCTGCTTGAAGCCGGGCGGGGTGGTCACCTCGCCCGTGGCCTGGTCGAGCACGCAGCCGATCTCATCGCCCACGCTGTTCAGCGGCGCCAGCACGGTGGTGCTGAAGCGGCCGGCTTCTTCGAGCACGGCGTCGACCACGTCGGCGGTGGCATCGCTGAAGCCCAGGCGGGCGAACAGCGGTTCAACCTTGAGTACGTCATGCAGGGCGAAACGGATATCGGAAAGCGGGGCGGTGTAGCTGCTCATCGTCAGGTCTCGATCAGGTGCAAGGGGAGGCGGAGTGTTCGCCGGTCAGCGCAGCACGCCAGGCAGGCCGGGGGCCTGGTTGAGGGTGCTGCGGCTGTCGATATCGAAGCTGCGTTGTTTCTTTTCCTGCGGGGTGGCGCTGACCGTGCCCTTGAGGGCGTAGCCCAGGGTGCGGTTGCCGGCCAGGGCATCGGCCATGACCAGGCGGGCGCCGGAGCTGGGCTGCAGCTGCAGGGTGATGACGTCGGCGGAGACGCCGCCGATGGAGAGTTTGGGCTGGGTGCTGAGGGTGCCGGCCGCTTGATCGCCAACCGTGAACTGCAGGTTGACGTTGTCAAAGCTCATGGGCATGGAGCTGAAGTTCTGCAGGCGCAGGGCAACATCCCAGCCACCATCGGCGCGTACGGTGAGCTGCTGGACGCTGGCGGCCGGGGGCGAGACGCGCTTGACGACGCCGCTGTTGCAGGCGGCCAGGGCCAGGGCGGTGCCGGTGGCCAGGGCGATGAGCAGGGCGGTACGGAAGCGGTGGTGCATGGGCGCAATCCTCGTGCGGGTGCTGCGTGGTTGAAAGCATACTACGGCGTATGGTGGTTGTGCTGCCTTTGCGGGCGGCTGTGGGGAAGGGTAGTGGGTATAGGGGCGTTTGGGGTCTGGCTGAATGCGGAGAGCGCGAGGTGCAAAGCTGCAGAGCGCAGAGCGTCGTGGCTTGGTTGCTGGCGGGAGGAGGGCGGGCGTGGGTGGAGATGCGGGACACGCCGTAAATCCATCCATGGAGGCTTGTCAGCGGCATCCATGCCGCCGACAGTCCCGCTTCTCCACCCACGCCCGCCCTCCGACACTGTGCGGGTGGCCACGGGAAAGCGGTGGGCTGCGTTGGGATTCGCTGCCATGCCACCAGTGGCTACTTCTGTGCGGGGCAACCATCTGCCGAAGGCCAGCGCATTCCATCCGTGACAAGCCTCGTGCGGGTGGCCACGAGACAGCCTTGGGCTAGGCTGTGGACGTTGCGTTGGCATTCCTGTGCGCATCAGCCAACTGTCGATGGGGTGGGGCATTGGGCTTGGCAGGACTGTCGGCGGCATGGATGCCGCTGACAAGCCTCCATGGATGGATTCACGGCGTGTCCTGCAAAGCCCAATGCCCCGCCCCAAGCCCGCAGAAGGCGAGCGGCCGCTTTTGATCTTGCTTGTGCTTCAAGGCTTCACGGCTTCACGGCGAACCAATGGCGGAAGACGCACGCCAGCGCATCTTGGTTGTTCAGGGGGGTACGAAACATCGCCGCTCATGTTCACTTTCACGGGGAAGTATCCATGCGTTCGTACAAGTTGCAGCCGTTGGCCCAGGCCATCCGCGGGGGCCTGTTGGTGTCGGTACTGGGCGTGACCGCGCCGGTGTTGGCGCAGCAGGCCAGTTTCGATATCGCCGGGGGGCGCATTGAAGAAGCCCTGCCCGAGTTTGCGCGCCAGGCCGGCATCCAGATCATCAGCCCGGCCGTGGGCGACCGCGAAGGCGGCGTCGCCGTGGCCGGCCTCAAGGGCCAGATGGATGCGCGCCAAGCCCTGGAGCAGCTGCTGAGCGGCACGGGGCTCAGTGTCGCCTCCGATGATGGCCGTACGATTACATTGCGTGCCAATCGTCCGCTGCTGGCTTCGCTGGGTGGCAGCGCGCTGCTGGCCGCGCAGAGCGCTGCACCGGTGGTGGCACAAGCAGCGCCGGCGCCGGAAGCGCCGCGCGACCCGCCCACCACGCTCGACCAGATTACCGTCGTGGGTACCCAGATCAAGGGCGCCAAGAGCGCCGCGCTGCTGCCCGTGGCCACGTTGCAGGCCGAACAGATCGAAGCGACCGGCGCCGTCTCCGGCGACGAGTTGTACCGCTCGATTCCGCAGATGGGCGATGTGTCCTTCAGTGGCACCAACGGCGGCAACAGCTCCAACTACGCGCGTGGTGACATCGCTTCGGTCAACCTGCGCGGCCTGGGGGTGGGCAACACCCTGCTGCTGATCAACGGCCGCCGCACCGTCGTGCATCCCACCAGCCAGGCCGATGGCAACCTGGTGCCGGTGCTGACCTACAACGCCAACACCATCCCGGTGGCCAACCTGCGCCGGGTGGAGGTGCTGCTCGATGGCGCGGCTGCGATCTATGGCACCGACGCGGTGGCCGGTGTGGTCAACAACGTGCTGCGCGACGACGTCGATGGCGGCACCATCAGCGTGCAGCGCGGTATCGGTGAGGGCACTAATCTGCGTGACCTCGGCATCAACGGCCTGGTCGGAAAGAATTCCAAGGACCTGCGCAGCAACGTCACCCTGGCCTTCAATTTCTACAACACCACCGGACTCAATTCGCTGGACCAGGACTGGACCCGCAGCGCCGATCGTGGCCCGGATTTCGTCGGCACCGCGTTTGAAGGGCTCAGCGGCACCGACAACCGCAACAGCAACAGCCCCTGGGGCAACTTCACTGCGATCGGCCCGCGCGTGCGCCAGGGCAGTACCTTCCTGACCACCGCGGCCGGCGCCTTCCACGTGCAGCCCAACACCAACGAGGGCTGCAACGCCGCCCTCGGCCAGGGCCTGTGCGTGCAGTCCGGCAGCAAGGCCACCGCCGGCGCCGACCGCAACCTGCTGGACAACCAGCAGGCGCAGTTCCCGCTGTCGATCACCCCCGATGTGCGCCGGGTCAACCTGTTCCTCACTGGCAAACATGATTTCGAAAACGGCATCACCGCCTTTGGTGAGGCCGGTTGGTACCAGTCCAAGGCGCAGAGCCTGCAGTCGGGCGTCAACACCATTTCCGCGCTGCCGATGACGGTAGCCGCCAGCAACTACTGGAACCCCTTCGGCGCTACCCGCCTGCCTGATGGCAGCCTCAATCCCAATCGCCTGGCCAACCTGAATGTGGCCGCCGGCGGCATCCCGGTCAGCATCAGCAGCTACCGCTTCGAGCGGCCCACGGCGATCGACGTCAAGAACACCCAGGTGCGCGCGTTGGGCGGCCTGCGCGGGTTCCACTTCGGCTTCGACTGGGAAACCGCTGCGTTGTACTCCAAGGCCAAGGTTGTGGATACCCAGGATGCGGTCAGCATGACCCTGTTCCAGCAGGCGCTGACGGATTCAACTGCGGCGGCCTACAACCCGTTCTGTGGTGGCTGCAACGATTGGAGCAAGCTGGACCGGTTCTTCTACAAGGCCTCGCGTATCAGCGAGACCGAGCTGTACCTGTGGGACATCAAGGCCTCGCGTCCGGACCTGTTCCGTACCTGGGCCGGCGATGTCGGCATGGCCACCGGGCTGGAGGTGCGCCGCGAAACCCAGCGCGATGACCGCGATGCGCGCGTGGACGGCAGCATCACCTACACCGATCCGATCACCGGCATCGGCTACCCCAGCGACATGTACGGGGTCAGCCCGACCCCGGATACCGAGGGCTCGCGTACCGTGGCCGGCCTGTTCGCCGAGTTCTCGGTGCCGCTGGTGTCGCGCGCGATGGGCATTCCGCTGGTGCGCGCGCTGGACCTGCAGGTGGCCGGTCGCGCCGAGCACTACAGCGATTTCGGCAACGTGACCAAGCCCAAGCTGGCGTTGGGCTGGACCGTGATCGATGGGCTCACCGTGCGTGCATCGTGGGCCAAGGGCTTCCGTGCGCCGAACCTGGAGCAGGTGAACGCCACCGTGGTCAGCCGTTCCAATACGCGCACCGACTACATCCAGTGCGAAGCCGACGTGCGCTCCGGTGCGCTGGCCTCGATCAATGCCTGCGGCAGTACCTATCGTTCTTCCACCACCGCACGGCGCTCGGGCAACCCGGACCTCAAGCCGGAAACCTCGACCAACACCAGCGCCGGCATCGTGTTCCAGCCGCAGTTCATTCCCGAGCAGTACGGCCGCTTCACCTTCGCGGTGGACTACTACAAGTACGAACAGGAAGGCATCATCGGCCTGTTCGGTGAGGGCAATGGGCTGATCCTGGATTACATGCTGCGCCAGCAGGGCAGCAGCAACCCCAACGTGGTGCGTGCGGCCCCCAGCGTGGACGACATCGCGCGCTTCGCCGGCAGCGGGCTGGATCCGGCCGGCAAGGTGCTGTACGTGACCGACCAGTACGTCAACATGCAGCCGCAGACCGTGCGCGGCGTGGACTACAGCTTCGCCTGGAGCTCGCCGGAAACCCGCGTGGGGCGTTTCGATGTGGGCATCAATGGCACCCGCCTGATCGAGTTCTACCGCGAACGCTCGCCGGCACTACAGGCACTGGAAGACGCCAAGGCCAGCGGCCTGGTCGATCCGTCCATCGCCATCACCGGCGGTGGCGACCTGATCGGCGATGGCGGCAACCCGCAATGGAAGTGGAGCGGCAACCTGACCTGGCGCTATGCGAACGTCACTGTCGGAGCCAGTGCGCGCTATGCCAGCAGCTACAGCGAAACCAGCCTGACCCTGGCCGATGGCACACCGTGGACGGTGAAGTCACAGACCCTGGCCAACGCCTTCGTCAAGTACGACTTCCAGCACGAGGGCCTGTTCAACGGGGTCTCGATCAAGCTGGGCGCCAACAACCTGGCCGACAAGCGGCCGCCGGTGTCCGATGACAGTTATGGTTACTCCTCGGCGGTGTACCAGGCGTATCCACGTTACTGGTATGCGAGCGTGACCAAGGCATTCTGAGTGGCAGTTCCCTTCCACGCGGGCCCGGCTCCGGCCGGGCACCGCAGCAGGAGTTTCGATGGGCGCTAGATTGGCAGCAGAGCGGGCGTTGTGGTTGGCCGAGCATGTCCTGCCGTGTGAGCAGGGCCTGCGCGACTGGCTGCGGCGGCGCATGGCGCAACCCCAGGATGTGGACGACGTGATCCAGGAAACCTACGCGATCCTGGCCGCCATGGCCGACGTGGCGCATGTGCGCCAGCCGCGCGCCTATGTCTACCAGGTGGCGCAATCGGTGGTGCTGCAGCAGCTGCGTCGCGCGCAGGTGGTATCGATTGAAATGGTGGCCGAGTTCGATCGGCTGCCGATCACCGGTGAGGAAGCATCACCGGAACGGCTGGCGTCTTCGCGCCAGGAACTCAACAAGGTCACCGCGCTGATCGCGCAGTTGCCGGACAAATGCCGCCAGGCATTCGTGCTGCGACGGGTGGAAGGGTTCTCCCAGCGGGAGATTGCCGAACGCATGCAGATCAGCGAGAACACGGTGGAAAAGCACGTGTGCAAGGGTATTCGGTTGTTGATGGAGTCGATGAAACAGGATGCAGGACATGCAGGGTCCACAGGGAAACCGGACAACACGGAGGCGGTCCATGCACGGCGCCGTTGAAAACCGGATCGATGACGAGGCCGCCCGCTGGGTGGCCTGCGAAGATCGCGGCCCGCTCGATGCGGCGCAGGCGGCCGAGCGCGATGCCTGGCTGGATGCCGACCGTCGCCACTTCGGCGCCTACGCCCGCGCGCATGCGGTGTACGCGCGCAGTGGCCGTGCCCGTGCACTGGGCAGCGCCGACCGCGTGCCGCACTCACGCCCGGTTGCCGGGCCGCCGCCGCGGCTGCAGTGGGCGATGGGGCTGGCGGCCACGCTGTGCCTGATGGCGCTGGGGGTGCACGAACACAGCGATGCCGGCGACTACCACCTCACCCGCAAGGGCGAGATCCTGCGGGTGCCGCTGGCCGACGGCTCGGCGGTGACCCTGGATTCCGGTGCGGCGGTGCGCGTGCATTACACCGACAAGCGTCGCGAGATCACCCTGCTGCGTGGCGAGGCGCTGTTCGATGTGGCCAAGAACCGGGCGCGTCCGTTCGTGGTCACCGCGCGCGATACCGCGGTGACCGCGGTGGGCACCAGTTTCTCGGTGAGCCTCAACGAGCAGCGCACCAACGGCGTGGAGGTGCTGGTACGCGAAGGCATCGTCGACGTCGCCAATGCCAGCGGTGCCATCGCGCCGACCCGGTTGCAGGCCAACCATCGCGCGCTGGCCAATCGCAGCCACGGCATCCGCATCGAGAATGTGGCCCACGACGACCTGGATCAACAGCTGGCCTGGCGCGAGGGCATGCTCTCGTTCAATGGCGACACCTTGTCGGTGGCCGCCGCGCAGTTCCTGCGCTACAGCGACGTGCGCATCATGATCGACGACCCGCTGGTCGGCAGCCGCCGCATCGTGGGCCTGTACTCGGCCAACGACCCGATCGGGTTTGCCCGCAGCGTCGCGCTCAGCCTCGGGCTGGACGTGGAGCAGCAGGGCAACGATGTCTGGCTGCGCACCCCGCACAACGCCTTCCACAGCGCCCCGCGCTCACTGCAATGAACCAGGATGTCCGCATGCATTCGACTTCGCCCCTGACCGGGCTGCGCGCCCGTCGGCTGTCGCTGCTCACCGCCGTGCTGCTGGCCACTGGCCAGGCCTGCATGGTGGCCAGCGCTGCCGACAACGATGTGCTGATCCGCAACGCGATGGTGTTTGATGGCACCGGGCGCGCGGCCTACGCGGCCAGCGTGCTGGTCCAGGATGGCCGCATTGCGGCGATCGGCCCCGACCTGAAGGCGCCGGCAGGAACGCGCAGCGTGGATGCCAAGGGCCTCGCGCTGCTGCCGGGCCTGTTCGACCTGCATACCCACTGGACCCCGAATGCACAGCCTTCGACGCTGCCGCAGATCGCCAACCGCTACCTGGCGGCGGGCGTCACCACCGTCAGCGACTTCCACCAGCCGCCGGAGGCCTATGCGCCGCGCCGCGCATGGCTGAAAACAATCAACGCACCGGACGTGAAGTTCGCTGCGCGCATGAGCACGCCGCTCGGGCACGGGGCGGACTGGGGCGATGAGAACACCACGCGCTGGGTCAACTCGCCGGAGGCCGCTACCGCCGCGGTCAAACTTGTGGCGGCGTATCAGCCGGATTTCATCAAGGCCTTCACCGACGGCTGGCGCTATTCCAATGCCGCCGACAACAGCAGCATGGACGAAGAGACGCTGGGCGCACTGGTCGAGGAAGCCCACCGCCATCAGCTGCGCGTGTTCACCCATACCGTGATGGTCAAGCGCGGCAAGACCGCCGCCCGTGCCGGTGTGGATGCGCTGGCGCACAGCGTGCAGGACGGCCCGGCCGATGCCGAACTGATCGCGCTGATGAAACAGCATGGCACCCGCTACTCGCCGTCGCTGGCGGTATATCTGCCCGAGCGCGTGGATGGCAGCGGCAAGGCGCGCGCCAACACCGAGGCTTACCGGCAACGTGAAGCGAACTTCGCCAACGCGCTGCGCAACGTCAAAACGCTGCATGACGCGGGCATTCCGATCGTGCTGGGCACCGATGCCGGCATGACCGGTACACCGCACGGCGCGTCCACCCTGCGCGAGCTGGAGTTGTTCGTGCAGGCCGGGCTGACCCCCGCCGAAGCGCTGCACGCCGGTACCGCCGCCAGTGCCGAAGCGCTGGCGCTGGATGACCGTGGCACCCTGGAAGTGGGCAAGCGCGCTGACCTGCTGCTGGTCAAGGGACGGCCGTGGGAGCGCATCGCCGATGTGCGCAATACCGAGCAGGTATATGTTGCCGGGCGCCAGGTGGTGGGCAAGGGCGTGAAGGTGCCCGCCGGCAACCGCGCCGAATCGCTGCCGCCGCTGCATATCGCCGCGTTGGTGGATGACTTCGAGCGCGCCGACCAGCGCACGGCGCTGGACACCCTGCGCACCGACGAGGCCGACGGCGGCAACGACCGCACCGTGCAGGTCACCGCGGTGGTGGATCGCGAGCAGGGCGGCAAGGCGCTCTCGATGCAGGCGCATCTGTCGAGCAAGCCGGACGCGTTCGCGGCGGTGATCGTGCCCTTGAGCCGGGGCTCGGTGGCACCGGCCGATCTGCGCCAGTGGCAAGGCGTACGCGTGGATGTACGCACCGGTGGCAGCCCCTTGCAGCTGGAAGCGCGTGGCCTGGACGGCCGCCGCTGGACGGCACCGGTAACGGCCAGTGACACATGGCAGACCGTGGACATCCCCTTCCGTGCACTCCGGGGCCAGCCACCGTATCGGGCGACCGGACCGGTGCCGGTGTGGCGTGGCGATGACGTGCAGCAGCTGGTGCTGTCCGCACGCGGTACGCCGGGCCAGACAGTCTGGTTCGAGATCGACAACCTGCGTTTCTACTGAGGCACCACCCCGATGGGATCGAGCATGAACTCACCTCGCTGCCGCGTGCTGGCGCTGTTGTTGGCCAGTGCAGTGCCCGCGGCTTACGCCGACGAGGGCACGGCGGTGCTGCAGGCGGTGGATGCCTATGCGGTGCGCCAGGCCGAGGTGGGCCAGGCGCTGTGGGCGCAGCCGGAGCTGGGCTACCAGGAGACGCGCTCGTCGGCGCTGCTGCAACAGGAGCTGCGCCAGGCTGGTTTCCAGATCGAGGCCGGCGCGGCCGGGATGCCCACCGCCTTCGTGGCCCGCTACGGACACCGTGGCAAGGGCCCGGTGATCGCGCTGCTGGCCGAGATGGATGCATTGCCGGGGATGTCGCAGGCCGCGCTGCCCACGCGCAGCCCGATCGTGGGGCAGTCTGCCGGCCAGGCCTGCGGCCACAACCTGTTCGGCGCGGCTGTGGTGGGCGCTGCGCAGGCCGTGGCGCAGTGGCTCAAGGCCAGTGGCCAGGATGGCGAGGTGCGCGTGTATGGCACGCCGGCGGAGGAGGGCGGCAGCGGCAAGGTCTACATGACCCGCGCCGGATTGTTCAAGGATGTGGATGTGGCGCTGCACTGGCATCCCTCGTCGGAGAACTCCGCCGCGCAGGGCACCAGCCTGGCCAACATCAGCGGCAAGTTCCGCTTCAAGGGAGTCGCCGCGCACGCCGCGCTCGCACCTGATCGCGGGCGCTCCGCACTGGATGGCGTGGAAGCGCTCAACGTGATGGCCAACATGATGCGCGAGCATGTGCCCGACGGCACCCGCATCCATTACGTGATCAGCAACGGCGGTGCCGCGCCGAATGTGGTGCCGGACGCTGCCGAAGCCTACTACTACGTGCGCCATGTCGATCCGGCGGTTGTGCGCGATGTGATCGAGCGCCTGCAGCTGGCCGCGCGCGGTGCGGCGATGGGCACCGGCACCGAGGTGGCGTTCGAGCCGACCGGCGGCGTGTACTCGTTGCTGCCCAATGACGTGCTGGGGCAGGTGATGCAGCGTTCACTGCAGCGCGTGGGCGGGGTGGTCTATGACGCCGCCGATACTGCATTCGCCCAGCAGCTGCAGCAGAGCCTGGAACGGCGCCCGGCGCTGGATGGCGCTGCCACGTTGCAGGCCTACCAGGCCGATCGTGCCGGGGGCGCCTCCACCGATGTGGGCGATGTCAGCTGGAACGTCCCCACGGTCGGCCTGAGCACCGCCACCTGGGTGCCGGGCACACCCGCGCACAGTTGGCAGGCCGTTGCCGCGTCAGGTACACCGATTGGCGACAAGGGCGCGCTCAATGCGGCGCGGGTGTTGGCACTGACCACCGTGGCGCTGCTGCAATCGCCGCAGACCGTGCGTGAGGCGAAGGCGGAATTCGAGCAGCGTCGGGGTGCACAGTTCACCTATGTGCCGCTGCTGGAGCGCAAGGATCCGCCGCTGGACTACCGCCAGCGCGCGAAGGAATGAAGGGCGCGGGCGTCGCTCAGTCGAGCGGCGCCATCACCCGCAGCGGGGCCAGGTCGTAGCCCATGGCTTCGGCTTTGGCCTTGATCGACGCAAACAGTGCGCTGTCCATGCGCGGCGAGCGCGACAGAATCCACAGGTACTTGCGATCCGGGTCGCCGACCAGCGCCCACTGGTACTCCGGGTCCAGCGCGATCACCCAGTAGTCGGCCCAGACCAGCGGCACCCAGGACAACCAGTCCGGCGCGAAGCGAACCTGCAGTTGGCCGGGTTCGCCTTCCACCGGCCGCGCCACGCCTTCGGCGGCGATGAGGTCGCCATCGGCAACGCGACAGGCGTTGTGCACGCTGATGCGGCCATCGGCGCGCAGCGCATAGGTGGCGGTGATATCGCCCACGCACTTTTTCTGGAACGACACCGGCAGGTGCGCGATCTCATGCCACTGGCCGGCGTAGCGGCCCATGTCCAGTGTGTCCACCGAGGCAACCGGTGCCTGCGCCGCAGCGGACGCGCTGGCCAGCAGCACGATCAGGGCACTCCACGAACGCCACATGCGCATCGACAACACTCCTGGCGGGACCGCCCGAGCTTAGGGGCAGGGCGGGGGCGAGGTGTGAAGTTTTTGTCAGAAGGCGGGGGCGACTGCATCGCCAACGCTACCGTAAGGCACTTCAACCACATCGCCGCGCCGGATCAGCGCATCCCAATCTGTCAGTTGGGCTTGCGCAGCCAACGCATCTTGGGCATCGAAGTCCCACTTTTCCTTGTAGTCGCGTGCAAGAAGGTCGCAGATCGCCTTCGCCTGCTGATGCACTTCACGTTTTTCCGGAGTGCCGCTCAGCTGGTCGAGATGGATCCGGCAAAGCGTGAGCTGATGGGCATCCTCTGCGCGATCACGCTCCCAGGTGATATCAGGAAGTCCGGACAAGGCAGCGTTCAGGGCAATCGCGAACATCAACATGAGGCAACTCCACACGGTGGTGGCATCACGATAGGGGATCATCTGAGCTGCGGCCGCCGTTGTGCGGACGGCGTTTTATTACGCGTTCACCCTTCGCGTCAGAACGGAAGGGCGGCAGCAAGTGCAGTGCAATCGCCCAATAAAAAAGGGCTCTCATTGCTGAGAACCCTTGATTAATGGTGGCCGAGGACGGAATCGAACCGCCGACACGGGGATTTTCAATCCCCTGCTCTACCAACTGAGCTACTCGGCCACTTCATCGCTGCGTTGCCGCTGGCGAGGACGCGAATAATACGGAGGTATGCAGGGTTCGGCAAGCCTTTCGTGCAAAAAATTTCACATTTGTGGCTGCGGCCTTGGCAGTACGGGGCCAAGTGCTTGATCCAGTGTGGGGCGGCATGGTTTTCCTGCGCATGAACATCGGTTCATGCGCAGCGCGCGCGGTGCACGATCAGTGCGCGATGCGGTCCTGCGCGTCATCGGGCATGCACCACAGCAGCACGATGCCGATGACCATGATGATCGCGGCGAGCAGCAGGGATGCCTGGTAAGAGCCGCTGTCGCGGGCCAGCGTGCCGGCCAGTGCGGGGGCGACGATCTGGGCTACGCCGTAGCTCAGGGTGAGGGTGGCCATCGCCTTGGCCGGGTTGTGCGGGTAGTGGCGGCCAACCACGGTGAGGGTGAGGCTGACGATGCCGGCGAAGGTGAGCCCGAACAGCAAGGCGCTGCCCAACCCGGCGGCCAGACCGTCGTCGAGCAGTGGCAGCACGAACGACACGGCCTGCAGCGCGAAGGCCAGCATCAGGGCGCGGATCATGCCCACGCGCGCGGCCAGCCGGTCCCAGCCGAACGTGGAAGGTACGGCGGCCAGCCCGACCAGTACCCATACCGCGCTGCCGTGACCACGGAAGGCGGCGGTCTGCTCCAGGATGGCGACGATGAAGGTGGCGCTGACCACGAAGCCGAAGCCGGCGCAGAAATAGGCGGCCACCAGCAACCGACGCCAGCGCGGGCCGGGCGGGGCGGGTGCCGGGGTGGCCTGGCCGGCCGACCCGGCCATCGGGGCCGGCATCCAACGCCATGCCGGAACCAGGAACAACACGCCCAGCGCGCCCAGCCACAGCCACTGGCCGCTGGAGCTGGCATGTCCGGCCAAGGCGGCGGTGGCCAGCCCGGAGACCGCGATGCCCAGCCCCAGTCCGGTGAAATGCAGGCCCAGGCGAGGCCGTCGCTGTTGCGCCAGCAGCCAGTTCAACACCAGCCCGGAGGCGAGCAGCAGCCCGGCGGTGCTGGACAGCCCGGCGACGAAGCGCAGCAGGCTCCACAGCCACGGCGCAGTGGTGGCGCCCATCAGGGCAGTGGCCGCGACCGCCAGCACCAGGCCGACCCGGTAGAAACGGAACTTCTGCCGCAGGTCGCCGACCCGGGCGACCAGCAGGGTGCCGAGCAGGTAGCCCAGGTAGTTGAAGGTGGCCAGCCAGCCGCCCTGCGCCGCGCTCAGCCCGGCATCGAGGCGCATCAATGGCAGCAGCGGGGTGTAGGCGAAGCGGGCCAGGCCGACGGTCAGCACCAGGGCGCAGATGCCGGCGCCGATCACCTGCCAGGGCTGCAGCGGTGGGGAGGGGAGGGGGGTAGGCATGCGGCGGCCAGAAGCGGAGGGCAGGGCCATCCTCAATCAGTGCGCCGCGGCTGTCTTTCGATAGAATGCCTCATCATGTCGACCAGACGCCACGCCACCGCTGCGGGCGCGCCCTCCCGCTGGCGCGAAGTGCCGGTGCCGCCGCTGCAGCGCCTGCCTTGGCCGGTGGTGGCGCGCAGCCAGCAGCTCGCGGCAGGCGAACGCTTCCCGCCGCATGTGCATGGCTGGAACCAGCTGGTGTACGCCACCGCCGGCGTGCTGGAAGTCAGCGCGGCGCACGCGCGCCACGTGATCACCCCGCAGCAGGCGCTGTGGGTACCCACCGGCACGTACCACCACACCGGCGCGCTGAGCGATGCGGCATTCCGCAATCTGTATGTCGCCGACGACGCGGCGCTGGACATGCCCGCGCAGTGCGTGGTGCTGGACGTGTCGCCGTTGCTGCGCGAACTGATCGTGGAGCTGGGCCGCGTGCAACCCGCCGCCGACGCGCCTTACTACACACAGTTGTGCGGCCTGATCCGCGTGCAGTTGTGTCGCCAGCCGCGGCAGGCACGCCATCTGCCCTGGCCGCAGGACGCGCGCCTGCAGCGCTGGTGCCAGGCGCTGTACGACCAGCCCGGCGATCCGCGCGGGGTGCACGAATGGGCGGTGTTGCTGGGCGCATCGGCACGCACGCTGGCACGTCAGTTCGAGCGCGAGACCGGCATGACCCTGCGCACCTGGCGGATCCGCCTGCGCCTGCTGCGTGCGATGGAAGGGCTGGCGCAGGGGCACACGCCCACGCGGATCGCGCACGACCTGGGCTACGCCTCGGCGTCGGCGTTCAACTACATGTTCCGCATCGAGATGGGCATGAGCCCGCTGCAGTGGCGGCGGGCGCGGCAGGACAGTGAGGCGCTGCCGGGCTGAAGGCTGCGGTGTCGCGGCGTTGGTGTCAGGGCGTGGCCGGGCAGGCCAGGCTGAGCAGGCGGTCGCCCTCGAAGCGCGCGATGATCGTATCGCCGGAGACCTTGTCCGCTGGCCAGCGCACCACCTGCGGGTTGCCGGGCGGGGGATTGCCGAGCTGGAAGTACACCGCCGCGCGCGGATCGCCGGGGGCGACGCGGTCGCAGCGCGCACGCGGCGTGGCCCACTCGCCACAGTCGCCCTGCTCGAAGCAGCGCGGCGTGTAGCAGGTGGATGCGGTAGATCCCCAATGGCCCCCGCGTACCGCGCAACCCGGCTCGGTGCCCAGCAGTGCCCACAGCACCAGGCCCAGGGCCGTGGTGGCGGACATCACCAGCATCACGTAGCGCAGCGCGTTTCGGCGCAGGTGGGCGGCAAGGGGCGTCATCGGGCGATGATGCGCCACGCGCAGGTGGTGTGGCTACAGCGGGGTGCCATCGTTGGAATGCTGTGACCCTGCCTGCACCTCCAACGACGGCCGCACAGGGGCTGACGCTGCATCGCCGGGAGCACGCCAATGGAACGCTGTTTTACCCATGCCCCCTGCAGTGCCCAAACGCCTACTGTCGCCCTTCCCTTTGGATGTCTTCGGAGTTGAATCGCGATGAATGACCTCACCTCTACCCGCATTGTGCTGGCCGCGCGCCCGACCGGTGAACCGGTGGCCGCCAACTTCCGCCTGGAGCAGGTGCCCGTGCCGACGCCGGGCCCCGGCCAGGTGCTGGTGCGCAATCGCTACCTGTCACTGGATCCTTACATGCGCGGTCGCATGGAGGAAGGCCGTTCCTACGCGCCCCCGGTGGCGCTGGGTGCGGTGATGGACGGGCGCACGGTGTCCGAGGTGCTGGTCTCCAATGATGCGCGCGTACAGGTGGGCGAGCAGGTGCTGGTTACCGGCAACTGGCAGACCCATGCGGTGGTGGATGCCGACAGCGTGACCCGCCGCCTGCACGACAACGGCCTGCCGATCAGTACGGCGCTGGGGGTGTATGGCATGCCGGGTTTCACCGCCTATGCGGGCCTGCAGGAAATCGCCCGCCTGCAGCCCGGCGAAACCCTGGTGGTGGCCGCTGCCAGCGGCCCGGTTGGCGCGACGGTAGGCCAGATCGCGCGGCTGCAGGGCGCACGCACGGTAGGCATCGCCGGTGGTGAAGAAAAACGCCGCTACCTGGAAACGCTGGGCTTCGATGTGGCGCTGGACCACCGTGCAGAGGACTTCGCCACACAACTGCGCGCCGCTGTGCCTGACGGTATCGATGTGTATTTCGAGAATGTCGGCGGCCACGTATTCGAGCCCGTGGTGCCGCTGCTCAACGACTTCGCGCGCATCCCGGTATGCGGCACCATCGCCAGCTACAACGCACGCGATGCGGTGCTGCCCGGGCCCGATCGCCTGCCCGGGTTCATGAGCCAGGTACTGCGCCAGCGGTTGAATGTGCGTGGCTTCATCCAGTCCGATTTCAATGCGCTGTTCCCGCAGTTCCTGATCGACATGCAGCAATGGCTGCAGGATGGCCGGGTGCAGTATCGCGAGGACATCGTGGAGGGTCTGGCCAATGCGCCGGAGGCGTTCTTCGGCCTGCTCAAGGGACGCAATTTCGGCAAGCTGGTGGTGAAGCTGGATTGAACGGTTGACGACCGGTGGCGGGCGCGGTGTGCGCCCGTCCCGGTACGCAGCGGTCTCAGTAGACGCGGAACTCCGCGCGGCAGCCATCGCTGACCCAGATGCCCTTGCGATCCCAGCCCCAGTTGTGGTCTTCGCGGCAGCGCGTGGTGGATTTTTGTTTCACCAGCTGCACCCGGCGTGGTGCGCGGATGTCGCAGCGGTTCTCGCGCAAGTTGTAGGACTCGCAGATCACGGTCCTGCCGTGCTCTTCATCATCCCAGTCGCGATCCCGGTCACGCCAACGATCACGGCGGGGGCGCTCGGCGATGAACTCGGCGCGGCAGCCGCGCGTTACCCAGACCGCACCCCGTGCCTGGCCCCAGTTGTCCCCTTCAACGCACCGGGTGAGCGAGAGCTGGTGGACCATGCGTGCGCGCCCCCGGATGGGGCACTGGGCGGTCTTGTTGTCGTGCGATTCGCACCGCACCGGATCGTCGATGTAGACGTCGCGGTCTTCGGCGGTGGCGTGGCCGACGGCGGTGATCGTCAGCAGCATGAAAACAAATGCGGCTGCGTAGTGGTGCGGTTTTGCTGCGCGGATCATGTTCACCTCGTCGCCATTGTTGTTGTGGGCGGCGAGTATAGGCAGTACTTTCTGCGGTTTTTGCGCGGGTGCGCGTTGCGATTAACTGCGTGTTTATCGCTTGAATACATGCGAAAACAGTTGCTTACATCTGATTACATTCGGGCGGTTCTGGACGGCGCGGGTATGCAGTTGTTTACATTTTTAGCGGGCTGACCGCGCCCAGGGGATGACCGGGCGGGGTCGAAACCGGGGTGAGGGAGCCCGTCAGCGCACGGCGCGCCACGCCGTGCCGTTCCGGTCGAAACAAATGCTATTCAATGAATGTCGCGGACCATGCTTTTCAAAGCTTTTCAATTCTGCAAACTGCGCGGGTTGACGAGGGGAAATCATGCGCAGCAAGCTTTTCGTTCCTGGCGCCCGCCCGGAATTGTTCGGCAAGGCCCTGGCCGGCGACGCCGATGCACTGTCGTTCGACCTGGAGGACTCTGTTCCCGAGGCGGGCAAGCATCAGGCACGTGGTCAGGTTGCCGATTTCCTGGGTTGCCCCGAAACCCTTGCCAACGGCAAACAGCTGATCGTGCGGACCAATGCCACCGACGGCCCGCACTTCGAGGCCGACTTGGCCGCGGTGGCGCTGCCCGGGGTAGCGCTGCTCAATTTCCCCAAGATCGAATCGGTGCCGCAGTTGCTGGCGGCGATCGCGCGGTTGGAACAGGTCGAGCGGGACAACGCCGTGGCGCGACCGATTGACCTGTTGGTCACGATTGAGTCGCCCCGGGGCCTGCGCATCGCCGCGGAACTGGCCGCTGCGCACCCGCGCGTGACCGGCCTGCAGGTGGGCCTGGGCGATCTGTTCGCGCCCAACGGCATCCGTCGTGACCGGGTCAATGTGCATGCCACACTGTTTGCGATGAAGATCGCTGCAGCCGAGGCCAATGTGTTTGCCTGTGATGGTGCGTATCCGGACGTGGAGGATATCGAGGGATTCCGTGCCGAAGCACAGATGGCGCAGGCGCTGGGATTCATCGGCAAAAGCTGCATCCACCCGCGCCAGGTGGGTATCGCCAACGCGATCTTCAGCATGCCGGCGGCCATGGTCGAGGAAGCCCGGCGGATCGTCGCCGCGTCCGTGCAGGCCAGCCGCCACGGGCATGGTGCGTTCCTGTTCGAAGGACGGATGATCGACCTGCCTTTCCTGCGCAGGGCCGAAGCCATCCTCGCCGCGGCCGGTGGATCGGTGGACTGACCGCGGCATCGGGCACATTCAGTATCTCCATTTTTCCAGCGTGACGGCCTGCACCGGCCCTGTCGCGCGTTTCCCGGGTGACTTCATGTTCAAGCCTGCACCGTCCGCGCTCACTTCCACGCTGTTCCGCCGCTGCGCGCGCAGCCTGCAGCTGTTTGCCGCCATGCTCCTGCTGATCGGCAGCGGCACGGTTGCCGCCGAAAGTCTGACGACGGTGACCTCCGGCAGCCTGCCGGCGTTGCCGGAACCGGTCACGGTCGCCGGCCTGGTGCCGATTGAAGGGCGCACGGTGGCCTTCAGCAAGGACAACGCTTGGGTGCTGGGCGCCGACACCACCACCTGGCAGCCGCTGGCGCGCCAGGCCGCGGACAAGGGCGGGGTACTGCAGGGCAGTGTGAGTGTGGCCGGCCGGACGTATCTGCTGGAAGGGCAGGATGCCTTCACCTCGACGTTGCAGTCGGTGCGCCTGCACAACGGTGCGCTGGTGGTCGGGGAGGCGATCGCGCTGCCGGGCGCACTGCGTGCGGCCCATGCCGCCGCGTTCAATGACGCACTGTATGTGACCGGTACCGACGTGGCCGGTGTCACCCACCTCTACCGCCGTAGCCTCACCGCCGCGGACCGGTCCTGGCAACCGCTGCAGACCTGGCCGCAGGCAGGGGTGCCCAGTGCGTTGCAGGCGCAGAAGGGCGCGCTGTATGTCGGGGCGAGCGTGCCGGGCAGCAGCGACCGGTTGTGGCGGTGGAGCGCGGACACCGGCTGGCAGGCGCTGGCCTCGCCTGACGGTCGGATCATTGCCGGATCGATGCGGCCGCTGGGGCAGGCACACCTGTTGATGCTGGTGAAGAATGCAGAAGGCCAGGTGCATGCGCGCACCTTCCACACCATCACCAACGCGTGGGCCACGCTGGGCGAGGATGCCGGGATGGGCGAGCCGGTGGCGGTCACGCCCTGGGGCAACGGCCTGCTGTGGGCGACCGCCGGTGCCACCGGCAGCCCGTTCCACTACGCCGAGATCGAAGGGGGCAAGCACCTGCTGCGTTGGCTCGACTGGGTGGTGATTGCGGTCTATCTGCTGGCCATGCTTGGCATGGGGCTCTACTTCTACCTGCGCGACCAGACGGCCAGCACGGCCGACTTCTTCGTCGGCGGGCGCTCGATTCCATTCTGGGCGGCCGGTATCAGCCTGTATGCCACCAACACCAGTTCGATCAGTTTCATTGCCATCCCGGCCAAGGCCTTTGATACCAACTGGCAGTACATGACCAACAACATCATTGCCGTAGTGGGATTGATGTTCGTTGCCGTCTGGATCGTTCCGCTGCTGCGTCGCCTGGACCTGATGAGCGTGTTCTCCTACCTGGAGACGCGCTTCCACCCCGCCATCCGCATGCTGTCCAGCGCGCTGTGCATCGTGATGCAGATCGGCAGCCGCATGAGCGTGATCCTGTTCCTGCCGGCGTTGGCGATCTCCACCATCACCGGTGTCGACGTGGTCTGGTCGATCCTGGTGATGGGCGTGTTCACCATCATCTATTCCACCGTGGGTGGCTCCAAGGCGGTGATCTGGACCGATGTGGTGCAGGTACTGGTGATGTTCGGCGGGGCGCTGTTTGCGATCGGCTTCATCTTCATGCAGACCAGCGGCGATCTGCCGCAACTGCTCAGCGCCGTTGCCGCCGAGGACAAGATCCGGCTGTTTGACTTCAGCTTCGACCTGACCAAAGCCACGGTGTGGGGCTTCATCTTCCTGGTGGTGTTCGACGTGGTGTTGACCTTCCCCAAGGACCAGGTGCTGATGCAGCGGACCCTGTCCACGCGCTCGGACCGGGAAGCCGGGCGCTCGATCTGGACCTTCGCCGCGATCATGGTGCCGGGAGGCTTCGTGTTCTACGGCATCGGCACCGCGCTGTGGATGTACTACCGCGACAATCCGGAGCGGCTGAATCCGTTGCTGCCCATCGATGCCACCTTCCCGTTGTTCATCGCCGCTGAATTGCCGGCAGGCGTAACCGGGCTGATCATTGCCGGCATCTTCGCCGCGGCGATGTCGACCCTGTCGAGCATCATCAACTCCATCTCGACCCTGGTGTCGGTGGACTTCTACCAGAAGCTGGCCAAGGACCCCAACGAGAAGACCGCCGTGCGGGTCGCCGAATGGTCCGGGGTGGGCGTGGGCGTGATCGGTATCGGTATCGCGTTGGTGATGAGCCGGTATGACATCCATTCGCTGTTCGATGTTTCCATCGAACTGGCCGGGCTGCTCGGCGGTGGCTTCGCCGGTGCCTACACCCTGGGCATGTTCACCCGCCGCGCGAATGCCAAGGGCGTGGCGATCGGCGTGACCGGCTCGATCCTCATCACCCTGGTGTGCTGGAGCATGAATCTGGTCCATCCGTACTTCTACCTGGCCATCTCGATCCTGCTGTGCATCGTGATCGGCTATGTGGCCAGCCTGTTCTTCCCGGCACCGGCCCAGTCCCTGCAGGGTCTGACCATCTACCGTGATGCGCCTGCCGACGTGGTGGCGCCATGACGCCGGCACGTCGGCCGGCGCCTGCCCGATGTGGGGTGTGTCGCATTACGCCCGCCGCTGGTATAGCGTGCTGAGGCGCTGAGAGGTCTATCTGTGGAAACCCAGTTTTTGAATACATTCGTGACAGTGGTGGACCGGGGCTCGATGGCCGCGGCGGCCCGGTTGCTGCATATCACGCCCGCGGCAGTCGCCCAGCAGATACGGACGCTGGAGCGTGAGCTGGGCGCGCCGTTGATCGCCCGCGCTGGGCGCACCGTCAGCGTGACAGAGGAAGGCGCGCGCATCCTGCAACGGGCGCGCGATCTGCTGCGAAATGTCGCCGACCTGCGCAGCGTGGCCAACGAAAACGACATCGCCGGCGAGCTGCGGCTGGGCGCATGCCCGACGGCGCTGGCCGGCCTGTTGCCGGACATCCTGTCGCGGATGGTGGTGACCTTCCCGCAGATCAATGTCTTCATCAAGCCGGGATACTCGGCCGACCTGTACCGTGCCGTGGAAGCGGGCGACCTGGATGCGGCGATGGTGCTGCAGGCGCCGTTCGCCCTGCCCAAGACCTGCCAATGGCAGTTGCTGCGCGAAGAGCCGCTGGTGGTGTTGGCGCCGGCCCGCCTGGGCAGCCGCGACCCGCACGAACTGCTGCGCGAGCAGCCGTTGATTCGATACGACCGCCACCAGTGGGGCGGGCGCCTGGCCGATGACTATCTGCGGCAGGCGGGCATCGTGCCGCGCGAGCGTTTTGAACTCAATGCGCTCAACGCCATCGCGGTGATGGTCGACCGCGGCCTGGGTGTTTCATTGGTGCCGGACTGGGCCAAACCGTGGCCGGAGGGATTGAACGTCGTGCGCATTCCCTTGCCGCAGTGCAGCGAACCGCGTCGGATCGGCGTGGTGTGGTCGCGTTCGTCGGTGCGCATGCGGCTGGTGAACGTGCTGCTGGACGAAGGCCGCGCGGCGCTGGTCGAGCCGCAACGCTGATACCACGGGTTTCCCCGTGCTTTGCCGCGCGGGCGCAAACAAATCCTAGGCAGTGAACATACAAAACTGCAGTTCTATCGCCACCGAGCCGCGCCTAGGCTCGCCTCGTTGCTGGACAGGCCGCCGATCGCCGCAAGGGGATCGCACCGACCGGCGGAAGGGCGAATGCCCAGGTGCATCATCGGTGGCGACGGCTCCCCGGCCGGCTGTCCCGCATTTCCATATCGGGGGGGAGAGATCAATGATCAAGCCACTTTCTGCGGCCATCAGCACTGCACTGTTTGCCTGCGCGATCAGCCCGGCCATGGCCCAGAACGCAACGCCCACGGACCTGGATCAGGTGATCGTGACCGGCAGCCGTACGCCGATCGCCATCGAGAAGGTTCCCGGCGCGGTGACGGTGGTGAACCAGGAGCAGGTGCAACGCACGCTCAACCTGACCGAAGATGCGACTGCGGTGCTTGCCCGGATGGTCCCCGGCTACTCCGAGTCCTCGCAGGCGATGAGCAACAGCGGTGAAACGCTGCGTGGCCGCGTCGCGCTGCGCCTGTTCGATGGCGTGCCGCAGGGCTCGCCGCTGCGCGAAGGCAGCCGCAACGGTACATTCACCGACATGGGCGTCATCGGCCGGATCGAAGTCATCAACGGTCCCTCGGCAGCCGAGGGCATCGGCGGTGCCGGTGGCGTGATCAACTATCTGTCCAAGAACCCGGAAGTGGACGGCCACCAGACCACCGTATCGACCCGCTATGGCACGCAGTTCAAGGACGACAGCGGGCAATCCAAGGTCGGCATCACCCACACCTACAAGGGCGATGCGGCCGATTTCCTGGTCAGCGGGGCCTACATCGATCGTGGCATCGCCTACGATGGCGATGGCCGTCGCGTCGGGCTGAACACCTCGGGCTCGCTGTCCGATTCGTACAGCAAGAACCTGTTCCTGAAGGGCGGCTACACCTTTGGCGAAGGCCAGATGCAGCGCATCCAGGCCAGCTACAGCAACTTCCACATCGGCGGCAAGCACAATTACATTCCGGTGGAAGGCTGCCGCTACGATGCCGTCGACTGCCCGGTGCCCAGCACCAACACCGCCGAAAAGGGGTCCATCGCCGGCGCGCTGGCCGAATTCAACGACTTCGAACAGTTCGCGGCCAAGTACACCAACGCCGATTTCTTTGGCGGCGACCTGAGCGTGGACCTGTACTGGGCCCAGCAGGCGATGCGGTATGTGCCGGAGAATGGCGCGGACCGCCAGCTGGTGAAGCCGGCACCGCCGGAAGCGCAGCGGATCTGGGACCAGTCGGAAATCAAGTCCGAGAAGAAGGGCCTGCGCGTGGCATACGCCTATGGCGACCTGTTCACGGTGGAGGGTCTGCGCCTGCGGGCCGGCCTGGACCTGGTGGAAGACACCGCCGAGCAGCGCCTGGCACTGACCAACCGGGTCTGGGTACCGCCGATGAAGTACACCAGCCTAGCGCCGTACGCGCAGCTGAGCTGGGACATCGGGCCGGTGACGTTGGATGCGGGCATCCGCCGCGAAGACGGTCAGTTGGAGATCGACAATTACACCACCACCGCCTACCGCGACTTCACTCCGGTGCAGGGCGGCAAGCTTGACTACAAGGCGAACCTGCCCAATTTCGGCGCGATCTGGCGCATCAGCGATGAATGGTCGGTGTTCGCCGCCTATTCGGAAGGCTTCGGTATCGCCAACGTCGGCATCCCGCTGCGCAACATCCAGGCCAACAGCCCGTGCAAGGCGGTGGCCTGCATCGCCGATCTGCAGCCGTTGATCACCAAGAACAAGGAAGTGGGGTTCAACTGGCGCGGCGCGCAGGCCCAGGTGGGTATTTCGGCGTACCGCTCCACCTCCGAGTTCGGCTCGTCGCTGACCGTGGACAAGGTGACCGAAGACTTCATACTCACCCGCGCGCCCACCCGGATCGAAGGCGTCGAGCTCAACAGTGCCTGGACGTTCAACGACCAGTGGAAGGCCACGCTGCTGTACTCGCGGATCCGCGGCCAGACGCAGTACTACGACGGCTCGGGGCTGAACAAGGAGATGGGCATCCTGGACATCTCGCCGGACAAGGTCAACGCATCGCTCACCTGGACGCCCAATGATCGCCTGGACGCTACGCTGGGCGTGAGCCGGACCTTCAGCCGCGATCTGCGCGAGACCTTCGTCAATCCGGCCAACGGTGCGGTCTACCTCAATGAAGAGGATACCTACGGCTATGCGTTGTGGGACCTGAGCGTGAACTACGACACCGGTTCCTACGGGAAGCTGTCGCTGGGCATCGAGAACCTGCTGGACAAGCAGTACGTACTGACCTGGTCGCAGTTGCCGGGCTGGCAGAACTTCTTCTCCGGCCGGGGCCGCATGGTGTCGCTGACCCACACCTTCACATTCTGATCGACGAGAGGGACGCGGCGCTGCGGGCTTACTGCAGCGCCGTTGTCTTTGACACAGGAGCACGGATGTACAGCCTGGCACGTGGACAACCCTACGCTGGCCCTTGCCGACGCCGGTTACGTGGTCACGCGGTGGTGGCCCTGTGGATGGCGTTGTCTGGCAGCGGCACGGTGATGGCCGCCGAGGCGCCACCGCCGCATCTGCCCCAGGTGGATCACTTCCTGCGTGACGCGACCGATGCCAATGGCTACACCGGTGCGGTCGCGCTGGTACTGCACGACGGCAACACCGTGCATTGGGCCAGCTACGGCTGGCAGGACCGGGCGCACACCCGGCCCATGCAGCGCGACAGCCTGTTCCGCATCTATTCGATGACCAAGACCATCACCTCGGTGGCGGCCCTGATGCTGGTCGATGACGGCAGGCTGGGCCTGGACGATCCTGTGGCGCGGCATCTCCCTGAATTTTCACGGTTGCAGGTGTTCGTCGGCGGAAGCGACGACGCCCCGCAACTGCGCCCGAGCGGCACACCGCTGACCGTCCGCCATCTGCTCACCCACACCGCCGGCTTCGCTGCGGGCGGGGAGGGGTTCGAGGCGGTGACGCGGCTGCTGGAACAGCAGCACGTGCAGGCGGCCGCCAGCCTGGCCGACTACACGCAACGGTTGGCCCGGGTACCGCTGGCGACCGAGCCCGGCACGCGCTTCCGCTATGACAGCACCTCCACCGAGGTGCTGGCGCGGCTGGTGGAAGTCGTGGGGGGCATGCCGTTCGAGCAGTTCCTGCAGCAGCGCATCTTCAGCCCGTTGGCCATGCGTGACACTCACTTCGCGGTGCCTGTGCAGGATCGCGCGCGGGTGGTCGAACTGACCACGACGAGCGGGCAGGGCGAGCGGGTGCTCGCCGATGAAGCGCATGCGCGTGATCCCGGTATCGCGCTGCGCGCGTACCCCAGCGGCGCCGGTGGGCTCTACTCCAGCGCCGATGACGTTGGTCGTTTCGCGCAGATGCTGCTGGACCAGGGCCGCTACCGCGACGTGCAGCTGCTCAAGCCTGCGACCGTGGCCTCGATGATGCAGAACCAGCTGATCCACACCGCCTTGCCCAGGCCGGTCACCGAGTTCAGCGATGCCGAAGGCTTCGGCCTGGGTGGTTCGGTGCTGCTGGATCCGGCCATGAAGGGACGGACCGCTTCGGTGGGGGCGTTCGGTTGGTCGGGTGCCGCTTCGACTTACTACACGATCGACCCGCCGCGCCGGCTGGTCGCGATCCTGATGTTGCAGCACCTGCCGGGCGGCAAGGACGACCTGCCACGCATCAGCACCGCGTTCTACAACCTGGTTGATGGGGCGGTACAACCATGACGGTGGCTGCACCTTCGGCGGTACTGGTGGTGGGGTCGGCCAATCTGGATTTCGTCGTGCGTGCCCCGCATGTCCCCGCGCCGGGAGAGACCGTGCTTGGTCACGGATTCGCCACGTTCCCCGGCGGCAAGGGCGCCAACCAGGCCGTGGCCTGCGCGCGTGCCGGGGGCGTCACAACGCGGATGCTGCTGGCGCTGGGTGAGGATGATGTCGCCGTGCCAATCGAAGCGTCGTTGCGGGATGCCGGTGTAGCGTTGTCGATCGTGCGCGACGCTGCGCTGCCGACCGGCACCGCCTTCATCTGCCTGGCCGACAACGCCGAGAACGCCATCACGGTCGCCCCCGGCGCCAACACCGCGCTGCGCAGCGAGCACCTGCCGCCGCTGGACGGCATCGGCTGGCTGCTGCTGCAGCTGGAAACCCCGCTGGACGTGGTCACCGCCTGCGCCCGCCGCGCACGCGCGGCAGGCATCAAGGTCGCGCTCAATGCGGCCCCGGCGCAGCGGCTGTCCGAGCCACTGCTGTCGCTGCTGGACGTGCTGATCGTCAATGAGGGTGAGCTGGCGGTGGTGGCCGGCGATCCGCCGGACCTGGCCACGGGCCTGGCGCGGGTGCCGGTGCCCTGCGTGATCGTGACCCTGGGCGCGCGCGGCTGCCTGGCCCGCGTGGACGGCCAGCGCCTGCTGCAACCTGCCTTCGGCATCGAACCGATCGATACCACCGCGGCAGGCGACACCTTTTGTGGCGCACTGGTGGCCGCGCTGGCCCGCCACCAGCCCCTGGCCGATGCGCTGCTCGCCGCCACCGCCGCCTCTGCGCTGGCCTGCACCCGGCTCGGGGCGCAGACCAGCATTCCTGCCCAATCCGACGTCCAGGCGCTGCTGTCCGACCGCGCGCGCCTTCCCGACGCCGACGCCCACGCCGCACTGGCTGCGTGGTGTGCCGGCTGATGCCCTATCTTCCTGTTTCCTGCTGGATGCCCTGCCCATGACCACGCCCTATCAAAGCCCCGACCATGACAACGAAGCAGCCGACTACGGGCGTGAGGCGGTCAGAACCGAGTACAAGTTTTCCCACGTGACTACCGGCCGTTACCTGCCAACACCGGGCAAGCCACCGGCGTGGCCGTTTGCCGACATCGGCAGCTGGATGATCGACCCCAACGCCAGCGCCGCCGATTGGCTCGACGAGCTCAAGGATTGGCGTCGCGAACACCTGGTGCGCATCGGCTACACCGATGTGAACTATCGCCGCCCTGAACTGCTGTGGGCGCAGCGCAACTTCGTGCATGCGCAGATGATGGTCGAAGACCGGTATTTCTTCGATGCCGCGACCGGCCAGTACACGGTCGACCGCTACCTGGACGATGTGACGGCACGCTACGGCGGGCTGGATTCGGTCCTGATCTGGTACATCTACCCCAACATCGGCATCGACGACCGCAATCAGTTCGACCTGGCCCACGACATGCCCGGTGGCCTGGACGGTCTCAGGACTGCCGTGCAGGCGTTCCAGAAGCGCGGGGTGAAGGTATTCCTGCCCGCCAAACCCTGGGATCACGGCACCCGCGACCCGGGCGTGAGCCATTGGGACGGGCTGGCCGACATCGTCAAGGCGGTCGGCGCCGATGGCATCAACGGTGACACGTTCAACGGCGTGCCCCGCGCTTTCTTCGACGCCTGCGATGCCCGCGGCAACCCGGTGGTGGTGCAGCCCGAGTCCACCATCAGTTCAGAAGAACAGCTGATCTGGAACGTGCAGAGCTGGGGCAAAAAGGCGCCCGATGGTCCGGTGCCGCCGGTGTCCAAGTGGAAGTGGCTGGAGCCGCGGCACATGGTCAACTACGAGAACCGCTGGGGACGCAACCGCAATCACGACCTGCAGTACTGCTTCTTCAACGGCATCGGCTACAACGCGTGGGAGAACATCTGGGGCGTCTGGAACCCGTTCACCCAGCGCGATGGCGAAGCCCTGCGCCGGATCGCCACGCTCTACCGCCGGTTCCCGCAGCTGGTGGTGTCGATGGCGTGGGAGCCGTACCAGGTTTGCCTGCAGGGGGGCATCTTTGCCAGCCGGTTCCCCGTCGACGGCCTGACCCTGCATACCCTGATCAACCGCAACGAGTACGCGGTGGACGGTGAACAGATCGCGCTGCGACATGTCGAGGGCACGCAGTACTTCGACGTGTGGCACGGCCGAGCCCTGGCGCCGCGGGTCATCGACGACCTGGCCTACATCGAGGTGCCACTGGAGGCGCGCGGGTTCGGTGCGCTGCTGAGTGTGGCCGCCGGCACCACGGTGGAGGGCCTGGATACGTTCCTGGCCGCCACCGCAGCGGGCGCGCAGCGGCCGCTCAACGCCTTCTCGGGTACCTGGGCGGCAATTCCACAACAGCTGCTGGAGATCGCGGACACGCCCGCGCAGGCCAATGCGCCGGCCGGCATGGTGACGATCCCGGCCGGCGAATTCCTGTTCAAGGTCGGTGGCATCGAGATTGAAGGCTTCACCTGGGCGGGTCTGGATTTCCAGTACCCGTGGGAGGACTGCGCGCGCCGTCACCATCGCCGCCGCATGACACTGCGTGCATTCCATATCGACCGTTACCCGGTCACCCATGCCGCGTTCAAGACGTTCCTGGATGACAGTGGCTACCAACCGGCGGACACGCACAACTTCCTGGCCGACTGGAAGGACGGCGCGCCGCGTGCGGGCTGGGACAACAAGCCGGTTACCTGGGTGTCGATCGAAGACGCGCGTGCCTACGCTGCATGGGCCGGCAAACGCCTGCCGCATGAGTGGGAATGGCAGTACGCCGCGCAGGGCACCGACGAACGCGCCTATCCGTGGGGCAACGATTGGGACCCGGCACGCATGCCGCGGGTCAACCGCGGTCGCCGCCTGACCCCGCCTGCGGATGTCGATGCGCATCCGCAGGGGGCCAGCCCGTTCGGGGTGGAGGACCTGGTCGGCAACGTATGGCAGTGGACCGACGAATTCAGTGACGCGCACACGCGCGCGGCGGTGTTGCGCGGCGGCAGCAGCTACCAGCCGCAGACCTCGCATTGGTACTTCCCGCAGGCCTACCGTCTGGACCAGCACGGCAAGTACCTGTTGATGGGGCCGTCCAAAGACCGCTCCGGCACGGTCGGCTTCCGCTGCGTGGTGGATGCGGCATGAACCGTCTGCATCGCGCCGCACGCGGCATGGCCCTGGTCGCGCCGCAGCAGGTCACGCTGCACGGTGTGCTCGGCGAGGCGTTGGCCGCCAATCGTCGTGGTCGGCTGAGCACGTTCATCGTCGATGAGCACAGTGCGGCGATCCGTATTTTCAGCCAATCCCACAAGCAGCAGAACCAGGAAGGCGACTGGTACGGTGAACACGCCGGCAAGTGGCTGTCGGCCACCGCACGCGCAGTGGCACAGGGCGGGCAGCCGCAACTGCAGGCCGCGTTGCGCGGTGTCGCCGACTGGCTGATCAGCCAGCAGGACGAAGACGGTTACCTGGGCACCTACGCCGCACCGCGCCGCTTCACCGTGCCGCAGCCGCCCACGCCGGAAAGCTGGAATGGCGAACCGGCGCTGCGCACCTGGGACGTCTGGACCCACAGCTATCTGATCCTGGGTTTCCTGGAAACCTGGCGTGCGCTGGGAGACGACGCCTACCTGCAGGCCGCACGCCGGATTGCCGATCTGTGCTGGCAGGCGCTGGAGTCGGGGATCGACATCACCACGCTGGGCAACCACCACGGGATGTCGGCCACGGTGCTGCTGGACCCGGCAGCCGATCTGTACCTGGCCACCGGCGAGCCACGCTATCTGGCCCTGGCCGAACGCATCGTGCAGCAGGCCAATGCGAATCCGCGCCTGGCGCTGCTCGACAAGGCCCTCGCCGGCGAGGATGCGGCCTTCATCGCCACCGGCAAGGCCTATCAGCTGAGCTGGAATCTGGTGGGGCTGGCCAAGCTGTACAAGGCCACCGGGCGCGACGACTACCGCCTGGCCGTGGACGCGCTGTGGCACAGCATCCGCGACCGGCATCTCACCCTGGGAGGAGGGCCGTGGGGGGGCGTGGCGCATCGCTCGCGCGAGGTGTTCAATGCCCCCGGCACCTTCTTCCCGCAGGCCTACGTGGAGACCTGTTCGGTGCTGGCGTGGATGCAGCTCAACCGCGAGCTGTTGGCCATCAGCGGCCACGCGCGCTACGCCGACGAGCTTGAACGCAGCGCCTACAACGACCTGATGGCGGCAATGGCGCCCAATGGCGAGGACTGGTGCTATTACACCTACCCCAACGGTAAACGTGTGCACACCACGTACTGGCGCTGCTGCAAATCCAGTGGTGCGATGGCGGTGGAAGAGCTGCCACAGGTTGCTTATGGCACGGCCGCCGACGGTGGGCTGCGGGTGAACCTGTACGGTCCCGGGCAGGCCACGCTGGTGCATGCCGACGCCGGCAACGTAACCCTGCAGCAGGCCACCCGTTACCCCTTCGACGGCCGGATCACCATTACGGTCGGCCCCGAACGCCGCGCGACGTTCAGCATCGGGGTGCGGATGCCGGGCTGGGCCGAGGCGGTGGATATTGAGGTCAACGGACACCGGCAACCGGCGACAATCGGTGCCGATGGATACATTTCCCTGCAGCGCACCTGGCAGGCCGGCGACATCATCGATGTGTCCCTGCCGATGCAGCCGCGGCTGCACCGTGCGGCCAACATCAACCTGCAGCAATCCCGTGCGCCCGACGGTTCGCCGGTGGTGCAGGAGGTGCTGCGCTGGGAGTATGTGGGCGTGAGCTACGGTCCACTGGTGTATGCCACCGGCTTGATCGACGGCTACAAGACCGAGGAGACCGTGCGCTTGCCGGAGGGGCCCGCAGCGCACTGGCTGGCAGTGGGCGAGGACCTGGGTGAAGGCGCCACGATCACCCTGCAGCTGCACGGCCGTGCGCCGCTCCCGTTCGAGCCCTACTACCGTTGCGGCGGCCGGGACCACGGCAGTTGGCGCCTGACCTGGCTGTCGCTGGCACCCACGGACTGAGATCGCGGCCGACGCCGTCGCAGCGTGTTTTTTGTCCACGCAGAACATACCCCTGCGATCTGTTTCTTCTGGAAGGCCAGGAGGAAACTGCAATCAAGGAATCGAGTGCATTGACCATGACCGCAAGCAACAGACTGTCTCCCTTTGCGATCGCCCGCCGGGAGGGCGCCACCGGGCCGCTGAGCGGCATCCGCGTGCTGGACCTGAGCGCCTATATCGCCGGCCCGTATGGCTGCACGCTGCTGGCCGACCAGGGCGCGGAGGTCATCAAGGTGGAGCCGCCGGTGGGCGACAACCTGCGCCGGTATCCCTCCACCCTGGAAGCGGAAAGCCGGGCCTTCCTCGGCGTGAACCGCTCCAAGCGCGGCGTGGTGCTTGACCTGAAGCAACCGGACCAGCGCGCGGTGCTGATGCGCCTGGTCTGTGAGGCGGACGTGCTGGTGCACAACTTCCGGCCCAGCGTGCCCGCCCGCCTGGGGATCGATTTCGACAGCCTGCACAAGCTCAATCCGCGACTGGTGTACTGCTCGGTCACCGGCTACGGCGAGCAGGGGCCGCTCAAGGACAAGGCCGGTTACGACCAGGTGCTGCAGACCATGACCGGCATGTGCACCATGCAGGGCAAAGCAGGGGGCGCGCCGGAGATCCTGTATGGCTCGGTGGTCGATTACTACGCCGCCGCGCTGGTGGCCGCAGGGGTATCCTCGGCACTGTATGAGCGCGAGCGCAGCGGGGAGGGGCAGTTCGTCGGCGTGTCGCTGTTGCGCAGCGCGCTGACCATGCAGTCCGCGCGCATGGTATGGGCCGAGGACGAGCCGTCGGCAGTGGGCCGGGACATGCGCTCGGGCGGCGTCACCGGCATCCATCCCACCGCCGACGGCTACCTGTATCTCTCCGCCAACACCCCGCGTTTCTGGCAGGCGCTGTGCGAGAAAACCGGTTTGCCGCACTTGGCCGCCGATGCGCGCTACGACAGCGTGCGCAAGCGCGCCACGCAGGCCAATGACCTGCTGCCGCAGCTGCATGCCGCGCTGGCCACGCGCAGTGCGCTGGCGTGGGAGGCCTTGTTTGGGGAAGAGGTGCCGTGCGCGGCCGCCCGCAAGGTCGAGGACATGTTCGACCACCCGCAGGTGCTGGCCGAAAACATGATCGGCGCGCTGCAGCATCCGCTGCTCGGCAGCTACCGCGGCATCACCCGCCCGATCGTGTTCGGCCGAACCCCGGGCCCGGAGCCGTTCGCCGCGCCGGTCTTCGACCAGGACACTGCTGCGGTGAGCGCGCTGCTGGAACCGTTGGCGGAGGATTGACGGGAGCGACGACCGCATGGCGTGATTTCCCAACCGGTCTTCGTTTCCGATGGTGAAGGCCCACTTCCAATTTCGGTCGGTTGCCTGTCCAGCATCCCATCGCCTTTTCGACCAGCGAATGTCGGGCGGGTGAATCTCTCAAGAAGCCACGGGCCCAGCCGATATGGCTTCCTGTATCCCGCTATCTGGAATGTTGGACATGGACGATCTGATGCAGTGCCCGATGTGTTTTGGCCCCGTCCCGCGTGGCGCTGTGGTATGCCGCGGGTGCCAGGCGCGCATCGAGTACGGGATCCCGCCTTGGACGCTGGTGATGCTCTTCCTGCTGTCGCTGACGTTCGGGGTCTGGGTTGGCGCCGTTCTCGCCGGTTGGCTGGGATGGGTCAGCTTTTTCCTTCTGCTTTCCGTAGGCGGCGCATGCCTGAACGGTCTATTCCGGAATCGGGTCGTGTTTCGATTGAACCACTGATCGCGTGACAGCCCGGCACGATACGCGCAGAGCCGCCCACAGCCCGTCGCCGTTGTTGGTGGGCTTGTTCACCGACCAGCTGACGGGATAGGCCTCCATCAGCGAGAGGACCCGCGCTGCCGGGATTGCACCAGCAGTCCGGTACCGGCGATGAGGCTGGCCAGGATGACCAGCATGGACAGCGGCAGATGGAACTCATCGTGGCCAGCTGCTGCGAACCCCAGGTGGATTGCAGCGGTGGCAACCCCTACGGCGCCGCATAGGGCGGCGTAGGCGCGTGCGCTGGGACGGGATAGCAGAACCTGGCGGTAGCCATGCAGCAGGGCGCCAACGGCAAGCAGGTTGAACACCAGGAAGCCTTGTACTCCGCCGGGCACATGGAACATCTTCCATTCCTGCCAGAAGGCTGCATCTATTTGGTGCAGGATCAAGGCCAGGAGTGTTGCCAGATACCAACGTTCCACGCTGCACCCCCTCAATATAGGACGGCAATTTTAGCCATTTGCAGGCTGCAACAGCAGCTTGCCCACGAGCAGGGGGGCAAGGCAGGCGGGCTCACGGATCGGGGGTCTGGACGAATCGGCGGTACTCTGCGGTCCAATAAAAAAGGCCGGAACCCCTGTTTCTGCAGGGTTTCCGGCCTTCTTCGTGCCCGTTCGGGCTGATGTTTGGTGGAGCCAAGGAGGATCGAACTCCTGACCTCGTCGATGCGAACGACGCGCTCTCCCAGCTGAGCTATGGCCCCAGGGTGGTACCGCCCTAGTCTAGCGCTGCCGGATGGCGGCTGCCAAGAGGGTCGGGCTCAACGTGCGGGCGCGGCAGCCGACGTCCTGCGCGGCAAGGGCGCCAGCAGCGCCTTGTCCAGCTTCGCGGCTACGCCGACACTGCGCCCGGCCAGGTTGGCCACCACGAACTGCACCGAACTGCCCATCACCTGGGCGGTCTCGGACAGGTCCAGGCCGTAATCCTGCTCCAGCCACTGCGCCATGCCGGCGGTGGCCGCGCGCAGCGCATCGTCCAGGGAACCGGCCTGGCCGAGCACCATCAAGTGGGTGGCCGACTCCACGCGCGGCGCGGACAGCAGCTTGGACTTGATCACTTCCACGCGCACCTCCACGTCCATCGAGGTTTCCAGCGCGTACTGCGAGGTCTCGCCGTCGCCCTGCCGGGCGTGCGCATCGCCGAGGTAGAGCAGGGCACCGGGCTGGTAGACGGGCAGGTACACGGTGGCCCCTTCGCGGATTTCATTGAAGTCCATGTTGCCGCCGAAGCGGCCGGTGTCGCCGGTGGAGATGGGCGCGTCGCCGAAGCCGGGGGCGACCGCCAGGCCGCCCAGCATCGGCTGCAGCGGGACACGGAAATCCTTGAGCCGGGCGCTGGGCTGCTCGATCTGGGCCACCCCGCGCGTGCGGTCCAGGCGCCAGCGCACCGGCTTGCCCAACGCGGTGGCCTTGGCCGCCAGGGCCGGGGTCAGCGCACGGCCGACGATACTGTCCAGGCTGTCGGCGTGATCGCGGTTCAAGCGCAGCTTCACGATATGCACGGCCAGTTGGTCGCCCGGCTCGGCATCCATCACGTAGAACGGGCCGGTCTGCGGGTTGCCGAACAGGGCGCGGGTCTTGTTGTGCGCGTCCACGCCACCGGAGTCCACGGTGGTGGTGCGGATGCTGTCGCCCGGCCAGACGGTCAGGACCGGGGTACGGTGCGGCGAGAAGGCGTTGGCATAGTCGGTCGGCACGAAGTCGTATTGGCGCGGGCCACCGGCGGGGCGCTCGGGCAGCCGCCGGGCGGTGAAGGGGTGCTCGGCGCGCTCACCGGGAATGTTGGAATCGGGGTAGTCGGCGTTGCCGCGCAACCCGTCGGTGGTCTGCTCGGCGCGGAAGCGGTAGATCGCGCCATCGCTGCCGGTCACGGTGAAGCGCAGTTCGCGGCCGTCGCGTTGGCCCTGCAGCGGGTCGCCATCGAAGCGACCGACCAGGGCGCCGTCGGTGTCGGGAACACTGAGCAGCTGGTAGGCCGGGTTGCCCCATAGGTCGGTGGTGACCAGGTACTTCACCTCGGCGGCATGGGCGAAGGGGGCGGATGCCAGCAGGGCCAGCGGAGCAAGCAGGCAACGGCGCATGGAGGGGGTCTTGAGTGGGCAGAGCCTCAGAGTCTGCATCGCCGCCGGGGCCGGGCAAGTGCCGAAGTGCCTCCCCGCCGATGGCGATGGGCGACGGCACCGGCTCTTCCGGGCTGCGCACGGGCCGGGCATAATTCGCGCCACGACGCCCGGCAGCCTGCCATCCGGTCAGGGGCGGGGACGGACGGCCGTCCCCCGCAGCTCCCTGCAACCCGCTTGAAACATCCACGCAATACCGTGCTGCATCGCTGCGAAAACAGCGGTGCTGCTGTTGTTTTCCCGCGTGCACCGCGCACGCCACCCTGATCAGTACTGCCCGAGACCCTTGCATGCCTGTCCATCGCACCACCTCCGTGTTCACGCGTTCCCTTTCCCGCCACCCCGTTGCCCTGCCGCGCCGCCACGCGCTGGCGCTGGCCTGCGCCACCGCCGCGCTGTTCGGCCTGGCCGGCACCGCCATGGCGCAGGACGCCGCACCGGCCAGCCCGACCGCGCTGGACGCGATCACCGTGACCGCCGACCACCGCGAGCGCAACCTGCAGGAAGTGCCGGTCTCGGTCGGCGTGGTGCAGGGCGAGCGCATGCGCGAATACACCGCCGGTGGCGATGACACGCTGCTGGCGCTGTCGGGCAAGGTGCCCAGCTTCTACGCCGAAACCACCACCGGGCGCATCTTCCCGCGCTTCTACATCCGTGGCCTGGGCAATATCGATTTCTACCTGGGTGCCTCGCAGCCGGTGTCGATCATCCAGGACGACGTGGTGCTGGAACACGTGGTGCTGAAGTCCAATCCGGTCTACGACGTGGACCAGATCGAAGTGCTGCGCGGCCCGCAGGGCACGCTGTTCGGCCGCAACACCACCGCCGGTATCGTCAAGTTCGACACCATCAAGCCGAGCCAGGAGTACAACGGCCGCGTGCAGGCCAGCTATGGCAGCTACGGCAGCGTGGCGGTGGACGGCGGCTTCGGCGGCCCGATCAACGATATCGCCTCGTTCCGCGTGTCGGCGCTGTACCAGCACCGCGATGACTACGTCGACAACACCTACACCGGCCCCAGCGCCGATGGCACGGTGTCGCCCAAGAAGAACGCGATGGGCGGTTTCGACGACCGCAACGTGCGCGCGCAGCTGCTGCTGCAGCCCAGCGACAACTTCTCGCTGTTGGCCTCGGCGCATGCGCGCGACTACAGCGGTACCTCCACGCTGTTCCTGCGCAATGCCATCACCAAGGGCTCCAACAAGACCGACGTGGCGCGCGACCGCGTGGCCTACGACGAAGCCGACAACAACCCGCAGGCCTACAAGACCTACGGTGGCTCGCTCAAGGCGATCTACGACTTCGGCAACATCTCGCTGACCTCGATCACCGCCTACGAAACCACCTCCGGCTACAGCCGCGGTGATACCGATGGCGGCGCGGCGGTGAACTTCCCGGTCAACGGCGTGCCCAACGGTTACGGCCAGTCGATGGGCCAGATTCGTGATCTGGACCAGTGGACCCAGGAGTTCCGCCTGGCCAATGGCGATGACAACCGCCTGAAGTGGCAGGTCGGCGCGTTCTACTTCGACGGCCGCGACACCACCGATTTCTACCAGCGCGCCTACTTCCTGCAGGGCAACGCACGCAACCCGAACAACTGGGTGCGGCTGCGCAACGTCAACACGTCCTGGGCCGGTTTCGGCCAGCTCAGCTACGACGTGACCGACAAGTTCACCCTGACCGCCGGCCTGCGCCAGACCAAGGACGAGAAGAAGACCCGCCTGGTCAAGAGTGCCGATACCGCCGCCGGCCTGGTGACCTACAAGGGCCGCACGTACGTGGAGATGTCCGATACCACGCCGAGCTGGGACCTGAGCGCGATGTATGCGTTCAACCCGCAGTTCAGCGTGTACGCGCGCGTTGCCCGCGGCTTCCGTGGCCCGACCATCCAGGGCCGTTCGGCCGTGTTCAACGCCGACTTCACCACCGCCGATTCGGAAACCATTCTGTCCTGGGAAGCCGGCATCAAGAGCAGCCTGTGGGACAACCGCCTGCGCCTGAATGCCGCCGCGTTCACCTACACCGTCAACGACATCCAGCTCAACGGCAACGACTCCAACGGCAACGGCGTGCTGTTCAACGCCGACAAGGCCAAGGCCTACGGCCTGGAAGCGGACATGGAGCTGCGCCCGATCCCGAACCTGAGCCTGAGCGCCGGCGTCAGCCTGCTGCACAGCGAAATCCAGGACGACCGCGTGTATGCACAGGTCTGCGCGCTGAACGGCGCGGTGGTGTGCACGGTGAACGACCCGACCATCAAGGTCGGTGCCAACACCTTCGCCCAGATCAACGGCAACCCGCTGCCGAACGCGCCGAAGTACAACATCAACCTGGCCGCGCGTTATGACGTGCCGGTCAACGACAGCGATGTGTTCTTCGTCTCCACCGACTGGAACAAGCAGGGCTACACCAGCTTCGTGCTGTACGACTCGGCCGAGTTCAACTCCAAGGGCAGCTTCGAAGGCGGCCTGAAGCTGGGTTATTCGGGCAACTACGGTGCGTGGGAAGTGGCGCTGTTCGCGCGCAACATCACCAACGAGAAGAACCTCAAGGGTGTGATCGAGAACTACATGGCCGCGGTCTACAACGAGCCGCGCACCGTGGGTGTTTCGCTGAACCTCAACTGGCAGTAATCGAGGTTGGCCGGCGCTGCGCAGTGCAGCGCCGGCTCACCACGTGGAAACGAAAACGCCCCGCAATTGCGGGGCGTTCTTGTTTGTCAGACCGCTTACTTGGCGGCTGCGGCAGGTGCCGGCGCAGCGGCGGGAGCGAGGTCGGCGAACAACCCACCGAGCACGCCCATCGTGGCCTGGTCGGCGCCCATGTCTTCAGCCGCATTGGCGATGGCGATCACGCCGTTGTTCTGGCCCGGGAACAGCACCACCCAAGCGAGCCAGTTGCCATCCGAGCCACCGTGCACCAGCACGGGGCCCTGGCGGCCGGCGATGGACGGCTGCACACCCCAGTCCAGCCCGGACGGGCTGCCCGGCTGGGCGGTCTGCATCAGCGCGTAGGACGCGGGGGAGAGCAGTTTGCCCTTGCCCTGGCTGCCAGCGAGCTGATCGATCGCGAACAGCGCCAGGTCCTGCAGGCGCATGTGCAGGTTGCCGGCGGCGGTGTACAGCGGCGGCACGCCGTCGTCGGACTTGCGCGGTGCCTGGGTGACCGGCTTGCCGGCACGGTGGCCCAGCGGTTGGCCGGCCGGGGTGGGACCGAAGCCGGCACCGGTCATGCCCAGCGGGGTGAAGACTTCGCGCTGCATCAGCGTTTCAATGGTCTGGCCGGTGGCACGTTCGGCGACCACCGCGGCGATCAGGAAGCCGGTGTTGCTGTAACCGAACTCGCCGCCGGGCGCATGCACCGGGGCTTCGGTCAGCGCGGTCTTGATGTAGGCCTCGCGCTGCACCGGCAGCGGGCGGGCGTCGGTGAAGAACGCATCCAGCGTGGCGGTGTCGGTGAGGTTCTCCGGCAGCCCGGCGCGATGCGACAGCAGCTGCACCAGGGTGACGTCACGGTAGGCCGGCTGCATCGTGGCGCTCAGGTCGGGCAGCATCGCCGACAGCGGGGTATCCCAGGCCAGCACCTTCTGTTCGACCAGGCGCGCGATCAAGGCGACGGTGATCGGCTTGCCGGTCGAGCCGATCATCCACATGTCATCCACCGTGGCGACCGTCTTGGCATCGTTGCGGCGCACGCCGTGCACGGCCTGCTCGGCGATCTTGCCATCGCGGATCACCAGTACGCCCATCGCCGGGGTGGCATTGCCCTGCAGGGCCTGCTGCAGTTTCGGGGCGAGCGTGTCGGCCGCGCCCGCGGTGGCTGCACAGAGCAGCAGGGCCGCGCCCAGGCAATGGCGCAGGGCGGAAACAACGGTCCTTCGTGTTGCGGTCTGGCGCATGGGAGTCCTTGCGAAGTGGGGCGAACGGTGCGTTCGACCCACTCTTGCATGCGCGTGGCAAAGACGGAATGTGTCTGCAGTCATGTATCGGAGCGTGGTGGTGCGCCGCCGTTGCGGTGAGGTAGTCAGCGTGTCGGGCAGAGGCTTGATGCGGTTCGCCGGGCCGGTGGCCGCCAAACCTCTTCGCCGTCCTTGTCGTCGCCTTCGTAGAACGTAATGCGTCCCTCCGCGTCGCGGTGCAGGGTGGGGCTGAAGGTGATGGCGTCGATGTCGGTGCCCTGGCCGATGAAATGCATTTCACCGCCGCAGACGAAGTTGGAATCCGGCGCCTGCCCCAGCGCCGCGCAGTTCAGCGGGGAGGACTCCGCGCGTATTACCGGTTTTACCCGAAGCTGGATCACGCCCCGGTCGGCAAGCTCGCAGAAGTAGTCGGCGATGGTGCTGCGCATCTCGGCCTGCGAGGGCATCCATGCCGGGCAGCTGTACGCATCGCCCTGGCAACTGCTGGCGGGTGCCGTGGACGCCGGCGGCGTGGCGGTTGTCGCAGTCGCCGAGCAGTAGGGCATCAGCGATGCCGCAAGGGTGAACAGCAGGCGCGTCGTGATGGGCATGGATATCCTGGAATCAGTTGAAGTCGTGATCGTCACCCCGCGCGTCCGCATCGGCGCTTACCGGGTAGCCGTGTGCGAGCAGTGCGCGGACCCACGGTGGTGACGTCAGTTCTTCCAGTGCGCAGGTCAGCACCTGTGACAGATACAGCGGACGGGCATCGAGCCACTCCAGGTAGGCGCTGCCCTGCATCACCTCGCGCAGCGCGTCGTGGTCGTGCCAGTGTTTGGAGGGCAACAACGCGAAGCCGCCGTGCCGGAACAGACGATCGCGGTCTGCGGTGCTGAGGCGCAGCGGGAAACAGACCATCGTTCCGCGCTCGTAGGCCAGGCGCACGTCACCGTTGGAAGCCGATGCCATGGCATCGCGGCTGACGTCCAGCCGGGTGTCGATCAGATCCAGCGTGCCGCCAGCCGCGAAGTAGCCGTGCATCAGTGCATGCGGGTGCAGGGTCAAGGCCAGCCGCTCAACGCTGTCGGCGTCGCCGTTGCCTTCCATTACCTGCGCGGCCAGGGCGAGGTAATGCACCGAGCAGTCCAGATCCAACCCGCTGGCCAGTACCGCGTAGGCGTTGAGCAGCGCGGCCGGAGCCACGACGTGGCCGTGGTCGGCCGCATCGGCCACCTGCCGGGCGTGGGCGATGAAACGCACGCCACCCTGATCGTCCTTGAACAGGGCGCGGTACTGCGCCGGTGCCTGCAGCAGCGCAATCGCTGCATCCAGGTCGGCGGTGGCCAATGCGTCGTGCATCTGGGTTTCGGTCAACATCAGGTATCCATGCGCTCAGAGCGCCTGCACATCGAGGTGGTCCGGCACGGTGTCCAACCCGAACGTGAGCTGCCAGCTGCGCAGATCCACGCGCTCGCGGTCGCGGCCCTGCTGTCGCGCCGCACGACTGGCACCGAACAGCTTGCCCTGGCCATCGATCAACGGGCGCAGGCGTTGCACGTCGTCGTTATCCGGCTCGGCCTCGGCGGTGCGCTCCAGCCAGACTTTGGCCAGGAAGGCGTTGGCGGGTACGCCGTTGCCGAAGTGGAACACGTCGGCCAGGAATCCGGCGGCCCAGGCCTGGGTGGCGGTATCGCCGCGCCACCACAGGGGGCCGAGCAGGTCGAACACGGCTTCCTGTTTGTCGGTGTCGTTGTCGTCCTGGTAGAGCAATACGGCGAGGTTCTTGTGCGCCGGCCGCCACACCCGCTCGTGCGGCGCAGCCTGGTCCACGCAGCGGCGATACAGCGCACGTATCTGCTGGCGCAGTGCTGGATCGGGACTATGTTCGAAGGTGCCGCTGAGTTGCCAGGCGTAGTTGTAGGTGGCCACCAGATCGCCCGCGGCGATGGCGCGTTCGGTCCAGACCGTGGCTTGGGCCGGGTCGATGAAATCGGGCGCGTCGCTGCCGGCAATGCGCCCGTTGTAGAGGTCGACCAGGGTGGCCATCGAACCGGCGTCGCCAGCCTCGGCCAGTTGCACCAGCAGCTGGTGGCCGGCCTCGGGGCTGACGTCACTGAACAGGTTCGCGGCCAGGGTCGACAGGTTCAGTTCCTCGTCGTCGGCATGGGCCAGTGCGCGCTGCAGGTGCTGCTGGCCGAGCGGCACGTCGACCGGGAAGCCGAACAGGCCGAACTGGCGGGCGGCGGCCAGCCAGCCCAATGCATGGGCGCTGTCTGTGCAGGCTTCGGTCTGTGCCAGTACCTGCGCGAACAACGCATCTGCTCCCTCGATCCGCGCGAACAGCGCGCAGGCTTCCAGCGTGGTCAGGCCCTCGTCGAGCACCGTGAACGGATCCAGCGCGAAGGCCTCGGCCAGGCAGTCACGGGCATGCGCCATGCGCGCAGCATTCCAGTGGACCTCGTTCTCCTGTGGCTCGTGGCGGCCCAGTTGATAGTCCAGCGTGGCCCGCCAGCAGAGCACCTGCGCGCGGGTTTCCGGGTCCAGGTGCAGGTCGAGCAGGGCCGCGTAGGCGTGCTCGTGCCGGTCAATCGCCTCGGCGTCGTCGACGTCGGGCTGGAACCACAGCCAGTCGCGCTCCTTGCTGACACGCAGGCGGTTGCGCTGCGCCAGATTCAGGCGTGCACCGTGGGGGCCTTCGATGAAGGACTGCATCAAGGCGTGGCTGCCACCCCAGCGCGGGTAGAGGTAGTACAGGAAGGTCTCGAGCAGGTCGATGTCGTCCGCGCGCAGCGCCAGCGCCTGTTCCAGCCAGTAGTCGGCGCTGTATTGGAGTTCTTCTTCGCTGCGCCGGGCCAGTCGTTCGGGAAGGGCCGGCAACGCCTCCAGCGGCGTGCCGTAGGGCGCAAGCAGTGCAACGGCCGCGGCGAATGCGGCCGGGTCCTGCTGCTGTTGCGCGGCGTACAGCTCGGCCCGCCCGCCGCGTTGCAGCTGCTGCAGCCAGCGGGGTTCGCCCAGGTAGCAGGTGAGGCGCAGGATCCGGCCGAGTACGAACGCCGGGCGGGGATGCCGGGCGATCGCCTGCAACCAGGCGGCGAGGGCGTGGTCGCGGGCCAGGCTGGCCGCGGCCCATTGGGTTTCGTTGATCAGGTCAGCGGTATCGCTGCTGCGGATGCAGCCGGCGGTGGTGTCCCACAACGTGCCCAGCACGGCCCACGGGTGCGGGCTGTGCGGATGATGCGCGCACCACTGTTCGGCCTGGCGCAGGCGCGCCGGCAGCGCGTGCGTGGGGTCGAGCAGTGTATTGAGCAACCAGCCGTAGCCGAAACGCGCCGGGCCACCGGCCAGCCAACGCTGCTCGACCTCATCGAGCAGGCGATCCACGTCCGCGTAGCGTTCCTGTTGCAGGGCGTCGCGCGCGGACTGGCGCAGCGTGAGCGCTGCGGAAACGGGATCGTGCATGGAACAACGTCCTTGTAGTAGGGCAATCGCACATTTTAGGCAATTGCCCCGCAGCGTGGGCCAGCAACGGCCCACGCTGTCGCACGCAAACGGCTCAGGCCGCCGGCAGCAACGGCTGCAGGTGCGGTTCCAGCTCGCGCTGCCGCCAGCCGGACAATGCCGCGGGCCACTGGCGGCTTTCCAGATAGCTTTCCAGGTGCTTGCGCGACGCCAGCACACCGTCGGGCAGGCCGAGTTCGGCGGTACGCGCGCTGACCGCATCCTGCAGGCGCTTCAAGGCCTGCTTGTTGCTGTCATTGGCCGGCAGTGCCAGCGGCGCATCGGCTTCGTCGTCCAGCGGGGTCTGCAAGGCCTGCCAGACCGCGTCGGCCAGCTTGCGCGGCGCCTTGGGGAAGTCCTCCATCAGCTTGCCCAGCGCGTCGACATCGGCTGGCGGGGTGCGCGCGAGCACGGCGGCCAGTTCGTTGTCCAGGATCCAGCTGCGCGGTTTGTCGCTGGCGCGTGCCTGCACGTCGCGCCAGCGCAGCAGGCGCAGCAGGCGCCGTTGTGCGGCGGCATCCATGAACTGCGCCGAGCGCATGGCCACGTGCGGCCAACGGTCTTCGTCATTCTCGACGCTGGCCAACAGGCGCTCGGCATCGTCCTGCAACCACTGGCGACGACCGCGCTCGCCCAGTTCATGGTCGATGGCGTCGTGCAGGGTGAACAGATATTCGACATCGTCGGCGGCGTATTCCAGCTGTGCCTCCGACAACGGCCGGCGCATCCAGTCCGAGCGCGTCTCGCCCTTGGCCAGGGTGACCCCGGTGATGGCGGTGACCAGCTTCTGGTAGCCCATGCCGCCGCCGATACCGGCCAGCGCCGCGCCGATCTGGGTGTCGAACAGCGGCCGCGGCAGCACGCCGCAGGCGACCTTGAAGGTCACCAGGTCTTCGCTGGCGCTGTGCATGATCTTCAGGATCGAGGTGTCGGCCAGCCAGGGCGCCAGCGCCTCGGTCATGCCGGGGATCAGCGGGTCGATCAGCAGGATCTCCTCGCCGACCGCCATCTGCACCAGGGCCAGCTGCGGCCAGTAGGTGCGTTCGCGGATGAATTCGGTGTCCAGCCCGATGCGGGCGGGGCGCTGGCGGTAGCGCTCGTCCAGTTCCGCCGGGGTTTTGATCCAATAAGCCACGTGGGTTCCGTCAACTGCAGGGGTTTGCTCAGGTGAGGGAGAATAGCCTAACGTCGATGCGGCCCAGGCCGTGGATGGATCAAGGAACCTGATGTTGTCTACCCCAGCCCCCCAGCGGCTGTTGCCGATCGTACTGCTGACCGCGCTGTTGGCGGGCCTGGGCGCCTGTTCGCCGACGTCCGCGCCGACGCCGGCGCCCGCACCCGAGGCGCCGACCCGGGCTGCGCCTGCCGCGGCCGCTCCCGTCACGCCTGCTGCGCAGGCCAAGCCGGCCCAGGTGACCATTGGCGGCGAAGACGCCGCCGAGACCGTGCAGCGCTGGCAGCCGCCGCTGGTGGCCATCGCCGACGACGGCGTGGCCCAGGCCCGGCGGCGTGCCGCGCAGGCCTTCGAGGAAGGGCGCCTGTACGCGGGGGCCGATGACGCGATTCCGATCTGGCTGGCCCTGTTGCAGCGCGATGGCAAGGACCGTCAGGCCCTGGCCGGCATCAAGCGGGCCCGCCAGCGGTTGCTGGATGACGCCGCTGCGCTGCTGGTGCGGCCCTTGAAGCAGCGTGAAGCGGTGGCCCAGGCCGGCGAAATGGCGTTGGTGCTGCTGACCCTGGCCCCGGACGATGCGCGGGTGCGCCAGCTGCAGTCGAAGGTGGAGATCGCGCAACGCGCCATCGCCTACAACCGGGCCGGCGAAGAGGATCTGCGCGCCGACCGGATCGGCGAAGACGGCGACGGCGCCATCCCCAACTTCCGTGAAGCGTTGGCGCTGGACCCGGCCAACGCGCGGGCCCGGCAGGGCCTGGCGGCGGCCGAAAGCGCGCTGATCCGGCGTGCCGAGAACGCCGCGCGCAGTGCCGATTTCGCCAGTGCCGGTACCTGGCTCGCCGAAGCGGCCAAGGTGCGCGATTCCGCCGCAACCGTGGCCGATGCGTTCGAACGGATCGAACAGATCCGCAGCGAGACCCTGGCCCGTCTGCGTGACGAGGGCCTGCGCGATCTGGCCAGCCCGCAGGGGCTCAAGGCCGCCCGTGAAAAACTGGAAGATGCGCTGCGCATCGCGCTGCCCGGCGATGCAGTGGTGGGGCAGTTGCGTGAGCGTATCGAGCTGGTGACCCACTACGGCAGCTTCCGGCCGCGCCAGGTGTTCAGCGATGCGCTGCGCGATGGCGGGCGCGGGCCGCGCATGATCGTGGTGCCGCACGGCGGCTTCCAGATGGGCGCCAGTGACAGCGAGCCCGGTGCCAGCGATGCCGAGAAACCCGCGCACTACGTGCGTTTCGAGCGTGGTTTTGCGTTGTCGATCACTGAAGTGACGGTGGCCGATTTCGGGCGGTTCGTGCAGGCCACCAAGGCGCGCACCCGGGCCACGCGGCGCGGCCACTCCATCGTGTATGACGAGCGCAGTGGCAATTTCACGCGTCGCAATGGTGCGGACTGGCAAACGGACTACGTCGGTGCAAAGGCGATTGCCAACGCACCGGTGATGCACGTGAGCGTGCGCGATGCTGAAAATTACGCGGTCTGGCTGTCCGAACAGACCGGCCGTTCGTATCGCCTGCCCAGCGAGGCCGAGTTCGAATACGTACTGCGCGCCGGCAGCAGTGGCCGCTATCCATGGGGCGATGCAGGCACACCGCCGCCGCTTTCGGGCAACTTCACCGGTGCCGAGGACGTGTCGCCAAGCGGGCGGCATTGGTTCAATGCCTTCGTCGGTTATGGCGATGGCTATTGGGGGCCGGCGCCGGTGGCCAGCTTCGAGCCCAATGCCTGGGGCGTGCATGACGTGGCCGGCAACCTCAGCGAATGGGTGGCCGACTGCTGGCATGCCAGCTATCGGCGCGCACCGGCCGATGGTCTGGCCTGGTTCAACCCGGGCTGCCGGCAGCGGGTGATCCGCGGCGGCAACTGGGCCAACGCCCCCGAACAGACCCGCGCGGCCTGGCGCCAGTCGCAGGATTCGGACAGCACCAGCGCCCGGATCGGCTTCCGTCTGGTCCGCGGCATCTGAGCCGGGCCGGCACTCACCTCAAATCCCGCCGCACCCCCTAAGATGGCGCCGTGCCGGCCACGGGTGCGCCGGTCCAGCGAGGAACCTGCAACATGCGCAATGATCCCTTCGGCGGCCAACAGCAGGCGCGGACCCGGCGGCCCGGATTGCTCGGCAACATCCGCTGGTGGGTGCTGCTGGCGTTCGCCGGCTATGCGGCGTTCTACTGGTTCTCCAACCGCTCGGTGGACCCCTATACCGGCGAAAGCGTGCTGATCGACAGCTCGCTCGACGCCAACCAGGAAAAGGCGCTGGGCCTGCAGGCCTATCAGGAGATCCTGCAGCAGGAGCGGCCGCTGGATCCCAATGCGCCGCAGTCCCGCCAGATCCAGGACATCGCCCGGCGACTGATCGCCAAGGTGGATGTGGTTGAAACTGCCTTGGCCAAGGAACACGGGCAGGAGCCGAAGCACTTCTCGCGCGAATTCGAGTGGGAAGTCAACGTGATTCCGTCCGAGCAGGCCAATGCGTTCTGCCTGCCCGGCGGCAAAATGGCGGTCTACACCGGGTTGATTCCAGTGGCGCGCACGCAGGATGCGATGGCGGTGGTGATGGGCCATGAGATCGCGCATGCGCTGTTGCGGCATGGCGCGCAGCGGATGGCGCAGCAGAAGCTCACCCAGATCGGGCAGATGGCCGGTGCCGCCAGCGGCATGGACCCGCAGCAGCAACAGATGATGATGTCGGCGATGGGCTACGGCTACCTGCTGCCGTATGCGCGCAGCCACGAAACCCAGGCCGATGAAGTGGGCCTGATGCTGGCCGCCGCCGCGTGTTTCGATCCGCGCGAAGCGGTGCCGTTGTGGGAGCGCATGGGCCAGGCCAGTGGTGGTCAGGCACCGCCGGAATTCTCTTCGACACACCCCAACCCGGGCACCCGCATCCAGAACCTGCAGGCGCTGATGCCCAAGGCGATGGAGTACCGCGCGCGGTTCTGCGAAAGCGCGCGTTCCTGACGCCGGGGATTACCGGGCGGGTTTGGGCTCGCTTACAGTCACGGCGATGTCGCCGTCGCCAACGCGCGCCTTGAGCGCATCGCCGGGGCGCACCTGCAGCGGCGAACGCACCAGACTGCCGTCGTCTTCGCGGGTGAGGATGGCGTAGCCACGGGCAACGGTGGCCAGTGGGCTCACCGCTTCCATCGAACGGGCCAGGCCGCGCAGGCGCAGGCTGTCGCGCTGCAGTTGGCGGGCCATGGCGCCGTCGGCACGCGGCTGCAGGCGCTCCAGGCGCTCGCGGAGTGCCTCCAGGCGTCGCTGCGGATGGCCATTGCGCAACACCATGGCGGCGTGGCGCAGCTGGGCCAGGCGGCGCTCGTGCTGCTGTCGCCACACGCCGGCCAGGCGCCGTGCGAGGTCCTGCTGGCGGCGCTGCAGCAACTGCAGGCGCGATTGCGGACTCTGTGCGTTCAAGCGCAGCAGGGCGCGGTCGGCGCGCTGCATGGCCTGGCCCAGATGGTGCCGTTGCAGCTGGGCCAGCCGCGCATCCAGCCGGCGCACATGCAGCAGCAGGTCGCGCTGGTCGGGTACCAGCAGTTCGGCGGCGATCGAGGGTGTGGCGGCACGCAGGTCGGCAGCGAAGTCGGCCAGGCTGAAGTCGGTTTCGTGGCCTACCGCCGACACCACCGGGGTGTGGCTCGCCGCGATCGCGCGGGTCAGGTGTTCATCGTTGAACGCCCACAGGTCTTCCATCGAACCGCCGCCACGGGTCAGCAGGATCACGTCGTAACGGCCGCTGGCATCGGCGGCGCGCAACAGCGAGGTGATCTGTGGCGCGGCGCTGTCGCCCTGGACGAGGCTGGGCAGCAGGTCCACTTCCAGCATCGGGAAGCGGCGCTCGAGCACGCTGAGCACGTCGCGCACCGCCGCGCCGGTAGGGGAGGTGATCACCGCCAGCCGCCGCACATGGGCAGGCAGCGGGCGCTTGCGCTCCGGGGCGAACAGGCCTTCGGCCTCCAGCCGCGCCTTGAGCTGCTCATAGGCGCGGCGCAGTGCGCCTTCGCCGGCCTCTTCCATGTGGTCGAGCACCATCTGGTACTCGCCGCGGGCTTCGTACAGGGTCAGCCGGCCGCGCGCGAGTACGCGCATGCCTTCGCGCGGCACGAACTTCAGCCACTGGCTCTTCGGCTTGAACAGGGCCGCGCGGATCTGCGCACGGGCATCCTTCAAGGTGAAATACATATGGCCCGACGCCGGCCGGGTGACGCTGCCGAGTTCGGCCTCCACCCAGATCATCGGGAAGCTGCCTTCCAGCAGGTCGCGGGCCAGGATGTTGAGCTGGCTGGGCGTGAGAATCTGCGCGGTGCGGTCCATGGAAGGGTCAAACGGTACGAACGGGCGCCCATGGTCGCACGTCAGGGTGAACGCATCACCCCGCGTCGCTGCGCCGCTGGTGCTGCTGCAGCGCCCACTGCACATGCTCACGCACCAGCGCCGAGGGATGCTCCCGGCGGGCGTGCAGCGCGGCCAGGGTGTCGTGATGGGTGGGCGCGTTGCCCAGCGCCACGGCGATGTTGCGCAGCCAGCGTTCATGCCCGCTGCGGCGGATCGGGCTGCCTTCGGTGCGGCGCAGGAACTCGTCTTCGTCCCAGCCGAACAGTTGCGCCAGCGAGGCGGTGTCGAGGTCGTTGCGTGCGCGGAAATCCGGCTCGTCGGTGCGCCGCGCGAACTTGTTCCAGGGGCATACCAGCTGGCAGTCGTCGCAGCCGTAGATGCGGTTGCCCAGCAGCGGGCGCATGTCCTCGGGAATGGCCCCGTCGTGTTCGATGGTGAGATAGGAAATGCAGCGGCGCGCGTCCAGCCGCTGCGGGCCGATGATCGCCTGGGTCGGGCACACGTCGATGCAGCGCGTGCAGGTACCGCAATGCGCGCTGGCCGGGGTATCCACCGGCAACGGCAGGTCGATGTAGATTTCGCCCAGGAAGAACCAGGAACCGCCCTGGCGGTCGATCAGGCAAGTGTGTTTGCCGATCCAGCCCAGCCCGGCGTTGCGCGCGAGGGCACGCTCCAGCACCGGTGCGGAATCGACGAACACGCGGTAGCCGAACGGGCCGATCTCGGCGGCGATGCTGTCGGCGAATTTCTGCAGCCGGTTGCGCATCAGCTTGTGGTAATCGCGGCCGAGCGCATAGCGCGCCACGTAGGCGCGATCGCCATCGTGCAGGGTGTCCCACGCCTGCGCGTCGTCCTTGTGGCCGTAATCCATGCCTACCGAAATCACCCGCACGGTGCCGGGCAGCAGCTCGGCCGGGCGCGCACGCATCGTGCCGTGGCGCGCCATCCAGTCCATCGTGCCGTACAGGCCTTTGCCGAGCCAGTCGGCCAGGTGCGCCTCGTCCTCGCCCAGGTCGATGCCGGACACGCCGCAGCGCTGGAAGCCGTGCGTGCGCGCAATGGCGCGCACGCGCTCGGCGGCACGGGCCAGGTGGACAGGAGCAGGGAGCGGAACAGCGGACATGGCCGGAGCGGAAAGCCTGGGGAAAGAGTGCGGCAGGGCGGGGCCGGGGGTGACAAGTATAGAATCCCGGCATGTCAGAGCTTGCTGAACTGTTCGATAGTGCTGCCGCGCGCCGGATCGATGCCCAGGCCAGCACGCTGCTGGGCGATGCCGGCGCGGCGCTGATGGCGCAGGCCGGTACGGCCGCCTGGCAGCTGCTGCTGGAGCGCTGGCCGCAGGCGCAGCGGCTGTGCGTGGTGGTCGGGGCCGGCAACAACGGCGGTGACGGCTATGTGCTGGCCCGGCTGGCCCGCTCGGCCGGGCGAACGGTGCATGTGCTGCGATTGGCCGACGATGCCCCTGCCACCGCGTTGGCACAGGATGCGCAGGCCGGATTCAGTGCCGCCGGCGGCACCGCGCAGGTTTTCGATGGCCATCTGCCGGGCTGCGAGGTGATCGTCGATGCGCTGTTTGGGATCGGCCTGAATCGCGCGCCCGACGGTGACGCGGCGCAGCTGATCACGGCGATCAACCAGGCCGGGGTGCCGGTGCTGTCACTGGATGTGCCCAGCGGCATTGATGCCGGTAGCGGGGCTGCACCGGGTGTGGCCGTGCATGCCAGCGTGACCCTGCAGTTCATCGTGCGCCACCAGGGCCTGTATACCGGCGCGGCGCTGGAACACGTGGGTGGCCGGCGTCTGGCGGCGCTGCGCCTGCCTGCCGACGCGGCTGCGGGGGTGCTGCCCAGCGCCACGCTGTGGCAACCCGCGCAGCTGCAGGCACACCTGCCGCCACGCCGCGCCAATACCCACAAGGGCGAATCCGGCCACGTGCTGTGTGTGGGAGGCAACCTGGGCAGTGGCGGCGCGGTGATGTTGGCCAGTGAAGCGGCGCTGCGTGCCGGTGCCGGCCTGGTCAGCGTGGCCACCCAGGCCGCGCATGTGGCGCCGTTGCTGGCGCGCCTGCCCGAGGCAATGGCGCATGCGGTGGCCGATGCGCAGGACCTGCGCACGCTGCTGCCGCGCGCGAAGGTGATCGCGATCGGTCCGGGCCTGGGTCAGGACGACTGGGCGCATGAACTGTGGCGCCAGGTGTTGGCCAGCGGCAAGCCGCTGGTGATCGATGCCGACGCCCTGAACCTGCTGGCCGCCGCGCCGCAGCCGCTGCACGACGCGATCCTCACCCCGCATCCGGGCGAGGCCGCGCGCCTGCTCGGGGTGGACACCGCGCAGATCCAGGCCGACCGCTACGCCGCGGCGCGCGCGCTGGCCGAACGTTTCCATGCGGTGGTGGTGCTCAAGGGCGCCGGCACCATCATCGCCGCACCGCACGCGCGGCCGCGGGTGATCACCGCCGGCAACCCCGGCATGGCTGTGGGTGGCATGGGCGACCTGCTCACCGGCGTGATCGCCGCCCTGCGCGCGCAGGGGCTGGACGCCTTCGACGCGGCCAGCTGCGGCGCGTTGCTGCACAGCCTGGCCGGCGACGACGCCGCCAGCGAGGGCCAGCGTGGCCTGCTTCCCACCGACCTGCTGGTGCCGCTGCGCCGGCGGGTCAATCCGGACCGTTGAACATGATCGAGTTTTTCCTTGCCCAGACCGAAGACACCGACCTGCTGGGGCAGTGGCTGGCCGCCACCCGCCCGCCACAGGCGGTGATGCAGCTGCAGGGCGACCTGGGCGCCGGTAAATCCACGCTGGCGCGGGCGTTGCTGCGTGCGCTGGGTGTGCAGGGCTCCATCCGCAGCCCCACCTACACCCTGGTCGAGCGCTATCCGCTGGCCGACGGCCACGAGGCCTGGCACCTGGATCTGTACCGTATCGGGCAGGCCGAAGAGCTGGATTTCCTCGGCCTGGATGAAGGCAGCGCCTCGCTGTGGCTGGTGGAATGGCCCGAGCGCGGGGCCGGTGCGCTGCCGCCCAGTGACCTGCTCGTGGCCCTGGAAATCGAAGGCCATGGGCGACGTGTCCGTCTCACGGCGACCAGCGACGCGGGTCGCGAATGGCTCGGTCGGCTGCCGCAAGGGGGCGACTTGCAGGCCCTTTCTGTCGGCTGACACTAGGAAACACCGGCAGGTTACGGATTATTAAGGGAAAAGGTGTTGCATTTCGTTCAGCGCGGTGATTGAATCCAGACCCATGCGAATGGGGAAACCACTCACTGCCATCTGCGCCGCCGTCGGACTCTGTCTGGCGAGCGCATTGTCGTGGGCCGGTGAGGTCCGTCAGGTCGCGCTGGACACCGGCGCCACCGGCACCCGGGCCGAGATCGCACTGGCCGGCAGTGGCGGCTACAAGACCCTGTCGCTGGCCAGTCCGAACCGCCTGGTGGTGGATTTCCCGGACTCCAGCGCGGTACGCAACCTCAAACTGCCTGCGCCCAAGGGCGTGGTTACCGCCGTGCGTACCGGTCAGCCGGTGCCGGGCACGTTCCGGGTGGTGTTCGATCTGGCCGAATCGGTGGCCCCGTTCCGTCCGCAGATGGTCAAGCAGGGCGATGAGTCGCGGCTGGTGATTGAATGGCCGGGCGATGCGCCGGCCAGCGTGGCCCGCACGCCCGCGCCTGCGCCTGCTGCAACCCCGACACCGACCTCCGTGCCCACCGCCGCGCCGGTGGCAAGCCAGCCAGCCCCGACGCCCGCTGAAAGCGCACAGGCGCGCAGCGATGCCGCGCGCGCCACCGCCTTGCTGACCGCCGCCGTGCGCCAGCAGGCCAGTGCCAGCGCGGCGGGCAGCGCGCCCACCCCGACGACCCCGACCGTGACCACCGCCAATGTGGCCGTGGCCGGCACGGCCAACGCAGCCAGCAACAGCGCCTCGCCGGCGGCCATTCTGGCCGGCCAGCCCACGCCCGCCGTGGTGCCCGCACCGGTGCCGCAGCCGGTGGTCACCGCCGACACCCCGCGCCCGAGCATGCCCAGCGATGCCTCGCGCATCAAAATGCGCCCGGGCATGCGCCCGCTGGTGGTCGCCATCGATCCCGGCCACGGCGGCCAGGACCCGGGCGCGGTCGGCCCGACCGGCAAGCGCGAAAAAGACATCACCCTGGCCGTGGCGCGCGAACTGGCGCGCCAGGTCAATGCCACGCCGGGCCTGAAGGCCTACCTGACCCGCGACAGCGACGTGTTCATCCCGTTGCCGATGCGGGCGCAGAAGGCGCGCGCGGCCAAGGCCGACATCTTCATTTCCATCCATGCCGACGCCGCCGAGAACCGCAGCGCGACCGGCTCGTCGGTATATGTGCTTTCGACCAAGGGCGCGTCCTCGCAACGTGCGCGCTGGCTGGCCGACAAGGAAAACGCCGCCGATCTGGTCGGTGGCGTGCGCCTGCAGCAGACCGAAGGCACCTTGGCCAACGTGCTGCTGGATCTGGCCCAGAGCGGCTACATGAAAGCCTCCGAAGACGCTGCCGGGCATGTGCTGGGTGGGCTGAAGCGGATTGGCAAGAACCACAAACCGAACATCGAGCGCGCCAACTTCGCGGTGCTGCGCACCTCGGACATGCCGGCGATGCTGGTGGAAACCGCCTTCATCTCCAACCCGGATGAAGAGCGCCGCCTGATCGATCCGGCCTACCAGCGCCAGATCGCCGGTGCGGTGCTGGATGGCGTGCATACCTTCTTCAGCCGCCAGCCGCCGCCGGGTACGCTGTATGCGGCGCGCGCGCAGGCCGAGATCGACGCGGCCAGTACCGTGGCCGGCGGCAGCAAGTAATCCGCCCGGCGCACGTTATCATCACGGGATGACGTCCGTTTCCCGAATTCCCTGCACACCTGAGCCCGCCACTTCCGTTACCGGAGGCGGCGCATGAGCATTCGCCAGCTGCCCGAGATCCTGATCAACCAGATCGCTGCAGGCGAGGTGGTCGAACGCCCGGCCTCGGTGGTCAAGGAACTGGTCGAGAACGCGCTGGATGCCGGTGCCACCCGCGTCGATATCGACCTGGAAGAAGGCGGTGTGCGCCTGATCCGGATCCGCGACGACGGTGGCGGTATCGCACCGGACGAGCTGGCGCTGGCGGTGTCGCGGCATGCCACCAGCAAGATCGCCAGCCTGGATGACCTGGAAGCGGTGGCCACGCTCGGTTTCCGTGGTGAGGCGCTGCCCTCGATCGCCTCGGTCAGCCGCTTCACCCTGTCCTCGCGCCGCCCTGGCGATGCGCATGGCTCGGCGCTGCAGATCGAAGGCGGCAAGCTCGGCGAAGTGACTCCGCGCGCGCAGGCGCCGGGCACCACGGTGGAAGTGCGTGAGCTGTTCTACAACGTACCGGCACGCCGCAAGTTCCTGCGCGCCGAGCGCACCGAGCTGGGCCATATCGAAGAGTGGCTGCGCTCGCTGGCGTTGGCACGGCCGGACGTGGAACTGCGGGTGTCGCACAACGGCAAGGCCTCGCGCCGCTACAAGCCCGGCGATCTGTATTCGGATACGCGCCTGGGCGAAACCCTCGGCGAGGATTTCGCTGCGCAGGCGCTGCGCGTGGACCACAGCGGCGCCGGCCTGCGCCTGCACGGCTGGATCGCACAGCCGCATTATTCGCGCGCCAGTACCGACCAGCAGTACCTGTACGTCAACGGCCGCTCGGTGCGTGACCGCAGCGTCGCCCATGCGGTGAAGATGGCCTACGGCGACGTGCTGTTCCACGGGCGCCAGCCGGCTTATGTGCTGTTCCTGGAGTTGGACCCGACCCGGGTTGACGTCAACGTGCACCCGGCCAAGCACGAAGTGCGCTTCCGCGATGCGCGGCTGATCCATGATTTCGTCTACCGCACGCTGAAGGAAGCGCTGGCCGAAACCCGCGCCGGCATGACCGCGGTCGGTGCCGGTGCCGAGGCGCATCCCGATGCGGGCAGTGCGCCTGCTGGCGGTGCCTACGCCAGCATGGGGGGCAGCTATGTGCTGGGTGGCGTCGGTGGCGGAGGCGGTGGCGGTGGCATGTCCGGCAACTGGCGGCCGCAGCAGTCGCCGTTGGGCCTGCGCGTGGCCGATGCGTCGTCGGCGTATGCCGCGCTGTACGCCGCACCGGCCGGTGGTGAGCACGCCGCTGGATTGCCGCCGATGCCGAGCGAAAACGGCCTGCCGCTGACCGCCGCCGACAGTGGCGTGCCGCCGCTGGGCTACGCCATCGCACAGTTGCATGGCATCTACATCCTGGCCGAGAACGCCGAAGGCCTGATCGTGGTGGACATGCACGCCGCGCACGAACGGATCGGCTACGAACGGCTGAAGACCGCGCACGATGGCATGGGCCTGCACGCGCAGCCGCTGCTGGTGCCGATCACCCTGGCCGTGGGCGAGCGCGATGCCGATACCGCCGAGCGCGAAACCGAGACGCTGGTGGCGCTGGGCTTTGAGATCACCCGTTCCGGCCCGGGCTCGCTGCATGTGCGCAGCATTCCGGCGCTGTTGGCCAATGCCGAACCCGAAGGCCTGCTGCGCGACGTGCTCACCGATCTGCGCGAGCACGGGCAGAGCCGGCGCATCGCTACCGCGCGCGACGAACTGCTGTCGACCATGGCCTGTCACGGCGCCGTGCGCGCCAACCGGCGGCTGACCGTGCCGGAAATGAACGGCCTGCTGCGCGACATGGAAATCACCGAACGCTCGGGTCAGTGCAATCACGGCCGACCGACCTGGGCACGTTTTTCACTGGCGGAAATCGACCGCTGGTTCCTGCGCGGACGTTGAGGACATCACCATGGGGAAATGGGGAGCAGGGCTGGGCGCAGTGTGCCTGGCACTGGCAATGACCGGCTGTGGCGACAGCACGCCGGCCAAGGCCGAGGTGGCCGCCACCGATCCGGCATTCGCCGCACAACAACAGCAGTGGCGCCAGCAGCGCTATGCATCGCTGCATGCGGCCGACGGCTGGACCAGTCTGGTCGGCCTGCATTGGCTTGAGCACAAGGCGCACTTCATCGGCAGTGGCGCCGGCAGTGGCATCCGCCTGGCGGTCGGGCCGGCGAAAATGGGCATGGTCGCGCGCGACGGCGATGCGGTCTGGTTCACGCCCGAGCGCGGCGTCGCCCTGAGCGTGGACGGCAAGCCGGTCGCCGGACGCATCCGTTTTTCCAGCGACCGTGATCCCACCCCGACCCTGATCGCGTTCGACGACGGCAAGGGCCAGCTCAGCCTGATCCATCGCGGCGAACGCTTCGCGCTGCGGGTCAAGCATGCCGATGCGCCAAGCCGGCGCGATTTCACCGGCATCGAATACTGGCCGGGCGGGCCGGACTGGCAGCTCAAGGCGCGTTTCGTGCCGCATGCGCCGGGCAAGACCCTGCCGATCGTGGACATCACCGGGTTGACCAACGAGATGCCCAATGCCGGTGCGCTGACCTTCGAGCGCGACGGTCGCCCGTGGACGCTGGAGGCGATTGGCGAGCCTGGCCGCGAGCTGTTCGTGATCTTCGCCGACCGCACCAGCGGCCATGGCAGCTATCCGGCCGGGCGCTATCTCGACCTGCCCGCGCCGGACGCCGAGGGCAATGTCATGATCGATTTCAACCAGGCCTACAACCCACCGTGTGCCTTCACCCCGTTTGCGACCTGCCCGTTGTCGCCGCCGGAAAACCGTCTGGACCTGCGCATCGATGCAGGTGAAAAGGCGTACCACGCCCCCGCAGGAGAGGGTTGAACCATGACGATGCTGTCCCGTGTGATGTCCCCGTTGCTGATCGCCGCCGGCCTGCTGCTCGGCAGCGCCAGCGCCGAGGCGCGCAACGATGCCCCGGCAACCAAGGCCACGCCGCCGGTGCCGCTGCTGTGGAAAGTGACCGGCCCCGGTGACAGCCGGGTCTACCTGCTGGGCTCGTTCCACCTGTTGCGCAGCACCGACTACCCCTTGTCGACCGATGTCGAGCAGGCCTTCGCCGCATCCAAGCGGGTGGTGTTCGAGCTGTCACCGCAGGACATGCAGTCGCCACAGCTCACCCAGAAGATGCTGCAGGCGGCGATGCGCACCGATGGCACCGAGCTCAAACGCGATCTCGACGCCGCCACCTGGACCAAGCTGCAGAACTACGCACGCGAGAACCAGCTGCCGCTGGCGCAGCTGCAGGGCATGAAGCCGTGGTTCGTCGGGCTGACCATCACCCTGTCGCAGTTCACCAAGATGGGGCTGGACCCGGAGCTCGGCCTGGACCGTCATTTCATGACGCGCGCGGCCAGTGCAGGCAAGGCCACCGCGGGGCTGGAAGACATCGATACCCAGGTCGGGGTGCTGGCAGGCATGTCGGCGCAGGAGCAGCAGCAGATGGTGGCCGAGGCGCTGGACCAGGCCGCGTTGGCCGACGTGGTCGGGCGCAAACTGCACGATGCCTGGCGCCGTGGCGATGACAAGCTGCTGTGGAATTCGATGGCGGTGGAGATGCGCGGCCAGTATCCGCAGCTGTACAAGCGGATCAATACCGAACGCAATGACGCCTGGGTACCGAAGCTGCAGTCCTACCTGCAGGCCGGGCAAGGCAGCACGCTGGTGGTGGTGGGCGCGCTGCACCTGCTGGGCAACGATGGCGTGGTGGAGAAGCTGCGCGCCAAGGGCTTCCAGGTCGAACGCGTGTGCACGACGGGCTGCGCCAAAGCCAAGCGCTGACTCGCGGGGACGGTCTGCGGACCGGCCGGCCGGATACAAAAAAGGCGCAACCCGCGGGCTGCGCCTTTTTTCGTGCTGCCGCTGGATTCAGCGGCGGGTCTTGCCTGCGCCAGGGGCGGGCGTCTCGGGCTTGCCGGTGCTGCTGCCCGTACCCGTGCCGGTGGAGGTGCCACCGGGGCGCGGGCCGAATCCGTTGCCCATGTTGCGCTGGAAGTCCTGCCACAGCTCCAGGTTGCGCTCGGTCAGCTGGTTCATCATCGCCCAGGGGGTCTGGCCGAGCAGGTTGCCCATCTGCTGGCGGAACTGCTGCTGCTGGTCCAGGAACACCTGCATGCTGCGCTCCAGGTAGTTGCCCATGAAGCCCTGCAGCGAGTCGCCGTAGAAGCGGATCAACTGGCTCAGCAGCTGGGTGGACAGCATCGGTTCGCCGTCCTGCTCCTGGTCGGCGATGATCTGCAGCAGCACCGAGCGGGTCAGGTCGTCGCCACTCTTGGCGTCACGGACTTCGAAGTCTTCGCCGTCGAGGATCAGCTGGCGCACATCCTCGATGGTGATGTAGCTGGAAATCTCGGTGTCGTAGAGCCGGCGATTCGGGTATTTCTTGATAATGCGGTTCGCAGCCATGAAACGGTCACTCATCACAGTAGGCGCGCAGCATGGCGCAGTGCAGCAGCGGTTGCAACCGCCGGAAGGCCCATGCGGTGGGGTATAGCGGGCAATTCATGTTGCGCAGCATGGATTTGCGCGCGGTGCAGCATTACCACCCCATGTGGTGGCCACCGTTGATATCCAGGTTGGAGCCAGTGATCCACGACGCTTCTTCGTTGACCAGGAAGGCCACCGCGTAAGCGATTTCCTCCGGCTTGCCGAGGCGGCCGGTGGGGATGTCGGCGATGATCTTGGCGCGCACCTCGTCGGGCACGGCCATCACCATGTCGGTGGCCACGTAACCGGGCGAGATGGTGTTGACGGTAATGCCGAAGCCGGCGTTCTCGCGCGCAAGCGAGATGGTGAAACCGTGCATGCCGGCCTTGGCCGCCGCGTAGTTGGCCTGGCCGTACTGGCCCTTCAGGCCGTTGATCGAGCTGATCTGGATGACCCGGCCCCAGCCGCGGCGGCGCATCCCTTCGATGACCGGGCGGGTGACGTTGAACACCGAATTGAGGTTGGTGTTGATCACGTCGTGCCACTGGTCCGCGCGCATGCGGTGGAAGGTGGTGTCGCGGGTGATGCCGGCGTTGTTGATCAGGATCTCGACCGGGCCGAGCGCGGCTTCAACGGCGTGCACCATGGCCTCGGCGGTGTCCGGATCGGAAACATCGCCCGGAAAAATGGCCACATCGCAGCCGCGCGTCAGCATCATCTCGCGCCAGGCGCGGGCTTTGGCCTCGTCACGGTAGTTGGTGGCGACCCGATGGCCCTGGTCGGCCAGGCGTTGGCAGATGGCAGTACCAATGCCGCCGGTACCGCCGGTGACCAGTGCGACGCGAGATGTCATGAGCAGCTACTCCGAAAGGCAGGGCCAACAAGGGGGAAAGCGATTCTGCAACATCGGCGCGGAAAATGGGGCGGCTCAGCGGCCGACGTCGGTCAAGCTGATATCCGAGCGCGGCAGGTGGGCAGGATCGAAGTGGCGGCGGCCCTGCCGCAGGGCCTCGGCAACGCTGTCGGCACGCGCCAGCGCGGCGGGCGCCTGGCCCAGCTGGGCCCAGGCCTGGCGCAGCGCGGGCAGGGGGTGGGCGGGATCGATCGGGGTGGCCGCATCGGATTTGGACAGCTTGCGCCCGAGCGCGTCCAGCAGCAGCGGCAGGTGCAGGTAGGCCGGGGTGGGCAGGCGCAGCGCCTGCTGCAGCAGAATCTGGCGCGGGGTGGAGTCGAGCAGGTCGGCGCCGCGCACGACGTTGGTGATGTGCTGGGCGCCATCGTCGACCACCACGGCCAGCTGGTAGGCCCAGTAGCCGTCGGCACGGCGCAGCACGAAATCGCCGACATCGGCATGCACGTCCTGCTGGATCGGGCCGCGCAGGCCATCCACGAAGCCGACCACGCTGCCCGGCGGCACCCGCAGGCGGATGGCCGGTTGGGCGCGCGCGCTGCGTGCCACACAGTGGTGGTGGATGCCCTGTTGGGCGGCCAGCTCGCTGCGGCTGCAGTGGCAGGCGAAGGCCTTGTCCTCGCGCAGCAGGCGGTCCACGGCGGCCTGGTACAGCGCGCCGCGCTGGCTCTGGTGGACGATGGGGCCATCGCCGGTCAGGCCGAACGCCGCCAGCGTGGCCAGTTGCTGCTGCACGGCACCGGGGACGGTGCGCGGCGGGTCGACGTCCTCCACCCGCACCTGCCACTGGCCGCCGGCGTGGCGGGCGAGCAGCCAGCTGCCCAGCGCGGCCAGCAGCGAGCCGGGGTGCAGGGGGCCGGTGGGCGAGGGCGCGAAGCGGCCGTGGTAGGGGGCGTTGGGCATGAACTATGAATCGTCGGTCAGTTTGCGACTTGAATTCAACCGGTTGTCCCCGCAGATTTGCAGTCATCAACCTCTTTAGAGCGTTATTTCGCCATGTTCACTCGCATTAGTCTCTTCCTTCTGACCAACTTCGCCGTGCTGGCCCTGGCCAGCGTGGTGATGTCGTTGCTGGGGGTAAACTCCGGCCAGATGAGTGGCCTGCTGGTGTTTGCGGCCATCTTCGGCTTTGGCGGTTCGCTGATTTCGCTGCTGCTGTCCAAGTGGATGGCCAAGCGGTCGACGGGCGCGGTGGTGATCACCGAGCCGCGCAATCCGACCGAGCGCTGGCTGCTGGCCACGGTGGAGCGCCAGGCGCGCGAGGCCGGTATCGGGATGCCGGAGGTGGCGGTCTACGAGGGCCCGGAAATCAACGCGTTCGCGACGGGCGCCAACCGCAACAAGGCGCTGGTGGCCGTTTCCACGGGCCTGTTGCAGAACATGAGCGAAGACGAGGCCGAGGCGGTGCTGGGCCACGAGATCGCACACGTGGCCAACGGTGACATGATCACGATGGCGCTGTTGCAGGGCGTGCTCAATACGTTCGTGATCGTGCTGGCGCGGGTGGTGGGCGGTGTGATCGACAGTGCGCTGTCGGGCAACCGTGAGGGCGGCGGGCGTGGCTTCGCCTACTACATCATCGTGTTCGTGCTGGAGATGGTGTTCGGTATCTTCGCAACGATGATCACGATGTGGTTCTCGCGCCACCGCGAGTTCCGCGCGGACGCGGGCGGTGCGCATCTGGCCGGTCGCCAGAAGATGATCGCGGCGCTGGAGCGGCTGAAGGTCAACCACGGCCAGAGCACGCTGCCGACGCAGATCGCAGCGTTCGGTATTGCCGGGGCGACGGCCAAGAAGCTGTTCCTGAGCCACCCGCCGCTGGACGAGCGCATCGCCGCGCTGCGTGCTGCCGGGAATACGGTGGTCTGAAGTTGCACTTGACCTGAGAGACTGGACGCCCGGCCTTGGCCGGGCGCTTTGTTTTTGCGTCTGGAGCCCAAAACCAAAGCCAGAGCCAAAGCAGCGTTTTGATTGTTCCTGACGGGAGGAGGGCGGGTTTCCCAACCCAGGACACGCCGTGAACCCGTCCATGGGGGCTTGTTCACAACATCCATGTTGTGAACAGTCCTGGGTTGGGAAACCCACCCTCCTCTCGACGGTTTCATGTGGGCGGCTGGAGCCAGCAAAGGCACCAACCAAACGCCGCCAGGTAGACCGGGACGTCCGGCGCGAAACCTCGCAGGCTGTTCATGCTCATCCGCTCATCCGCTCATCCGCTCATCCGCTCATCCGCTCATCCGCTCATCCGCCCGCGCTGCAAGGCGCAGTGGAGCAGTCCGCTTTCCCATGGGCCACCAACCCTCTATCTAAGGGCTGGCGGGTTTGGGGGCGGCGGGACTGTTCACAACATGGATGTTGTGAACAAGCCCCCATGGACGGGTTCACGGCGTGTCCCGCTGCCCCCAAACCTGCCAGCCCTAGCCAGGAAGAAGGCGCAAACGACGCCGTTGCCGTTGCTGTTGCTGTTGCTGTTGCTGTTGCTGTTGCTTTTGCTTTTGATGTTAGGTGCCAGCAGAAATCGACCCAAACGAAAACGGCGCCCGAGGGCGCCGTTTTCGTGGTCTTGCTTCTGCAGTCGATCAGAACTTCGCGTCGAACTCGGCCGCGTAGCCCGTGTTGACCAGAACCTTCTGCAGCACATCAGTGTTCTTCACGTTGCCAGCCACGATCTGCTGGGTTTCCGGGCCGCGGCTGTCCATCCGGGCCGGCGTCGCGCCCTTGAAATCGCAGACCCGGCCACCGGCCTCGCGCACCAGCAGCACGCCAGCGGCGATGTCCCAGGCCTTCACGCCGGCCTCGAAGTACGCATCGGCACGGCCACAGGCCACATAGGCCAGATCCAGGGCGGCTGAACCCGTGCGGCGCACGTCTTCGGCGTGCACCAGCAGGGCATCCACGGCCTTCAGCTGTGCACTCGTACGCTGACGCTCGCGCGGGGCGAAACCGGTGTGGATCATCGCACCGGCCATGTCCTTGCGGTCGGCCACACGGATACGACGGTCGTTCAGCACCGCACCAGCGCCGCGGCTGGCCGTGAACAGTTCATTGCGGAGCGGATCGAAGATCACCGCGTCGATCGGCTCGCCATTTTCGACCAGGGCGATCGAGACACAGTAGTGCGGAAAGCCACGCAGGTAGTTGCTGGTGCCGTCCAGCGGGTCGATCACCCACATGTAACGGTTCGCCCCCTGCACGCCACCTTCTTCGGCCATGATCCCGTATTCGGGATAGGCACGCTTGAGCTCCTTGACGATGACCTTTTCCGCGTCCGCATCGACTTCACTGGCATAGTCCATGCGGCCCTTCTGCACGACGTTCAACGCCTCGAGCTTGTTGATGTTGCGCAACAGGACGTTTCCTGCGAGGCGGGCGGCCTTGACCATGACGGTGACGGCGGGTTTCTGCATGGCGAAAAGCTCCCGTAAAGGCAGAGTAGGGGTTTGGCGGGGGAAAAGAGCGGTCCCGGCGCAGAGGCCGGTCACACAGTTTACCATTTGTGGCTGTCCTGCTCGCGTCTGGCCTGTTCATGTCCACACAAACCGCTCCTACCCGCATCCGTTTCGTCCTCGTCGGCACCCAGCATCCCGGCAACATGGGCGCCGCCGCGCGCGCCATGAAGACCATGGGCCTGGCCCGGCTGGTGCTGGTCGCACCGGAAAAACCGCTGGACGAAGAGGCCTTCCGGCGCTCGGCCGGCGCCGACGACGTGCTCGGCGACGCCCCCGTGGTGGCCACCCTGGCCGAGGCCGTGGCCGACTGCCGGCTCGTGCTGGGCTGCACCGCCCGGGCCCGCCGGGTCCAGCTGGAGGAGCTGCTGCCCACCGTTGCCGCCCAGCGCGCCCTGGCCATGGCCGCCGAGCCGGCCGAGGTGGCCATCGTGTTCGGCCGCGAGCGCACCGGGCTCACCAATGAAGAGCTGCAGCTGTGCCACCTGGCCGTGCACATCCCCTCCAACCCCGATTTCAGTTCGCTGAACCTGGCGGCCGCCGTGCAGGTGCTGGCGTATGAACTGCGCATGGCCCACCTCGGTGGCGCGGCGGGTGCCGCCCCGGCCGACCCGGAACATCGTGAGCAGCCGGCCAGCCATGCGCAGGTCGAGGGCCTGTTCGGACAGCTCGGCCAGACCCTGGACGAGATCGACTTCCACAAGGGCCGCGCCCCGGACTCGGCGATGCGCAAGCTGCGCCGCCTGTTCCTGCGTACCGACCTGAGCGAGCAGGAAGTACGCTTGCTGCGCGGCATCCTTGCCGATGCCCAGCGCATGGCGAGAATCGCGACAAATAAGCCCGAATGAGCTGACGCAGTTCTCACTTTTTCGGGTAGGCTGTTCGGATACCTCGGGGGAGTGATGCGATTGTCTGGTCTGCGCTGGCTGTTGCAGGGGGGGCTGCTGTGTCTGGTCATCGCGTTGATGACCGGGCCGGCGAACGCAGATCCCCGCAACGTGCTGGTGCTGGGCCGGATCAGCGACAACCCCAAGTCCCACTATGCGCAACTGCAACCCCTGCTCGATTATGTGGTCCCGCGCATGCGCGATGTCGGCATCACCGAAGGCCGCATCCTGATGGCGCCCGATGCCCAGCAGATGGCCAGTTACCTGCGCCGTGGCCGCGTGGATTGGGTTACCGAGACCTCCGGCACCGCCGTCGCGCTGGGCCTGCGCAGTGGTGCCCAGCCGCTGCTGCTGACCGAGCGCAGCGGCGTGCGCGACTACCAGACCCTGTTCTTCGTCCGCCGCGACAGCCCCATCGTCAGCCTGGCCGACCTCAAGGGGCGCACGCTGGCCCTGCAGAACGTGGCCTCCACCAGTGCTTACCTGGTGCCGGTGATGACCTTGCTGCAGCAGGGCCTGACCCCTGAAATCCTGCTGTCGGCGCGCGATGCCGCCGCCCCGGACACCGTGGGCTATGTGTTCGCGCGTACCGAAGGCAATATCGCCACTTACGTGCACAAGGGCGTGGTCGATGCCGGTGCGGTCAGCAGCGTGGACTGGTCCGATGCGCACCGCATCCCGCCGAGCTTCCTGCGCGACTTCCGCGTCATCCACCGCACCGAGCCGTACCCGCGTGCCGTGGAAGTGGTGCGTGCCGGGCTCGACCCCAGGGTGCGCGACCGCCTGCAGCAGGTGCTGCTGGAAGCCGCAGGGGATCCACAGGCGCAGGATGCGCTGGACAAGTTCTTTGGTACTTCCGGGTTCCACCGGGTCGATGCGCAGATGCAGCGCCGGTTGGATGAATTGAAACAAGGACTGGCACGCGTGCGGATGGAAGTGGAATGAGGCCGTTGGGTTCCGGAATGCAGGCCCGCTTCGTGCTGGCGATGGGCGGCGCGATGCTGGTGGTGGTCGCCATCGTGGCCGTGGTGCTCGGGCGCCAAGCCACGATGCAGGACGAGGTGCAGCACCTCAGCGGCAACGTCATCCACGATCTGTTCGATCGCAGTGTGCGCAGCCGCGGCGAAGCGCTGGCGCGCGAGCTGTCCGATGCACTGGCCAACCCGCTGTACTACAACGACCTGGAGCAGGTCGGCGCGCTGGTGCGCAACACCTCGCGGCAGCAGGTGGTGCGCTACGTGCTGGTGTTCGACGAAGACGGAAAGCTGATCCACGACGGCTCCACCGAAGTGCTCGACTTCGGCCGGCCGATGACCGATCCGCTTGCCGCCGGCGCGGTGTCGGCACGGCGGCTGGTGGTGCAGGAATCGCCCAAGGTGATCGACAATGCGATGCCGATCATGCTCGGCAACCAGCGCATTGGCGGGGTCCGTGTGGGCATGGCGCTGGATGACGTGCAGGCGATGGAGGCACGTGCCAGCCAGACCCTGGGCCAGCGCCTCGAGCAGGTGGGCAAGCGTCACCTGGGCTGGCTGTTGCTGATGCTGGGCCTGCTGGTCGGGATCGGCGTGGTGGTGATCATCTATGTACAGCGCACCCTGGTTGCCCCGATCCGCGGGCTGGCCGCCGCCGCGCGCCAGATCGAGGCCGGCGACTACCGCCCGCAGCTGCGCGAAAGCAAACGTCGCGACGAGGTGGGCGAACTGGTGCGCGCCTTCAGCCGGATGAGCGAGTCGATCGCCCGGCATGACCGCGAAGTGCGGCACATGGCCTATACCGATGCGCTCACCGGGCTGACCAACCGGCTGGCCTTCCGCGAGGCACTGGACCACCGGCTGATGGCCGCGCGCGCCTCCAACCATCGGCTGGCGCTGCTGTTCGCCGACATGGACGACTTCAAGCGGGTCAACGACACGCTCGGCCACGAGGCTGGCGATGAGGCGCTGCTGCAGTTCGCGCAGCGGATCAGCGCCGCGGTGGCCCAGGCCGGTGGCGACGAGGCCCTGCTGGCACGCTTTGGCGGCGATGAATTCGTGATCCTGATGGGCGATGGCGATGTGGCCTCCAGTGCCCGCCAGCTGTCGGAGATCCTGGTGCGCGAGCTGGGCAAACCGTTGGTGGTGCAGGGCCGGGAGCTGTTCCTGGGCACCTCGATCGGCGTGACCCTGTTCCCCGACGATGCCGCCGATGCCACCACGCTGCTGAAGAACGGCGACATCGCGATGTATCAGGCCAAGATGGCCGGCAAGAACTGCTACCGCTACTACAGCCGGGCCATGGACCATGCGGTGGAGCGTCGCGTGCACATGGAGCAGGAGCTGCGCGGGGCCTGGGAGCGCGGCGAGCTGCGGCTGGTCTACCAGCCGATCTTCCGCACCCGCGACCGGCGCATGGTCGGGGTGGAGGTGCTGCTGCGCTGGCAGCACCCGACCCTGGGCACGATTCCGCCGTCGGTGTTCATCGAAGTGGCCGAGCAGAGCGGGCTGATCGAAGTGATCGGTCCCAAGGTGCTGCGCGCGGCCTGCATGGAAGCCGTGCAGTGGCCGCATGGCGTGGACGGCGAGGGGCTGTTCGTCTCGGTCAACGTCTCGCCGCGCCAGCTGCGCGGGGGCGAGCTGCCCAACCTGGTGGCCGACTGCCTGCGCGACACCGGGCTGCCGGCGTCGCGGCTGCACCTGGAGCTGACCGAAACGGCGGTGATCGGCGATGAAATGCTGGCGGCGGCCCTGCTGGACAAGCTGCACCGCACCGGCGTGAAGGTCTGGCTGGACGACTTCGGCACCGGCTTCTCCGGGCTGAGTCACCTGCGTCAGGTACCGGTGGACGGCGTCAAGATCGACAAGAGCTTCGTCGCCGACATGCAGCGCGACCCCGACGACCTTGCGCTGACCACGGCGATCATCGCCATGGCGCACGCGCTGGGGATCACCGTGGTGGCCGAGGGCATCGAGCAGGAAGTGCAGTTCGACCTGCTGGCCCAGCGCGGCTGCGACCTGGGCCAGGGCTACTGGCTGAGCCACCCGGTGAGCGCCACCGAGGTGGTGGCGTTGATCGAATCGGGGGCCTGAGGCGCGCGGCTCAGACCGGGCGTTTGCTGCTGTCGCCGGAGATCTCGCGGACCAGCTTGGGCACCAGGTAGCCGGACAGGCGCGCGGTCAGCTGGGCGTGCAGGTCCTTGGCGGTGTCATCGGCGACCTCGAAATGGGCCACACCTTCCACCCGGTCCACCTGGTACAGGTAATACGGCAGCACCCCGGCGGCGAAGCTGCGCTCGCTCAGGTCCTGCAGGGCCTGCACCGAATCGTTGACCCCGCGCAGCAGCACCGCCTGGTTGAGCAGGGTGGCCCCGGCCGCACGCAGCCGGGCCATCGCGGTGTCCACGCTGGCGTCGAATTCGTTGGCGTGGTTGGCATGGATCACGAACGCCAGTGGCCACGGCAGGCTGGCCATCCACTGCACCAGTTCGTCGTCCACGCGCTCGGGCAGCACCACCGGCAGGCGGCTGTGGATGCGCAGGCGGCGCAGGTGCGGAATCGTCCTCAGCGCATCGGTGAGTTCGACCAGCTTGTGGGTGGCCAGCGACAGCGGGTCGCCGCCGGACAGGATCACCTCATCGATGTCCGGGTCCTGGGCGATGGCGTCCACTGCCTCGCGCCAGCCCTCGCGGGCCGCGTTTTCGCTGCCGTAGTCGAAGTGCCGGCGGAAGCAGTAGCGGCAGTTGATCGCGCAGCTGCCGGTGGTCACCAGCAGGGCCCGGCCGCGGTACTTCTGGATCACCCCGGTGGCCTTCTTGGCCAGCCCGTCGCCGACCGCGTCCAGGCTGAAGCCCGGCACCACCTGCATTTCGTCGCTGATCGGCAGCACCTGGCGCAGCAGCGGGTCATGCCGGTCGCCGGGGCGCATGCGGGCGATGAAACCCTGCGGCACGCGGACCGCGAACTGGCTGGCCGCCGCGTCCGACAGGGGCAGGGCGTCCGGCTCCAGACCCAGCTGCTGCAGCAGGATCCGCGGGTCGCGGACCGCCTGGCGCCACAGCTGTTGCCAGCGCACGGGGGTGGGCAGGGGCGTGGCGGAAAGCTGCATGGAATGGGGGCCTGCGGTTATCATGTCGGTCAGAAAAACGAGTCACCCCACCGGTGCCGGTGGGTTTTCCATTCTATCCGGCTCGCCGCGCCTGCGCGGCGTTTGCCCATTCAGGAGTTTCAGCATGGCCACTGTTGGCATGAACGATGTCAAGAACGGGATGAAGATCCTGATCAACAACGAACCGGCGGTCATCACCGAGACCGAGTACGTCAAGCCGGGCAAGGGTCAGGCCTTCACCCGCATGAAGTACCGCTTCATCAAGTCGGGCCGCGTGGTCGAAATGACCATGAAGGCGACCGACGACGTGGAGAAGGCCGACGTCGTGGATACCAACATGGATTTCATGTACAGCGACGGTGAGCACTGGCATTTCATGGACCCGGAATCGTTCGAGCAGTTCCAGGCCGTCAAGTCCGGCATGGGCGGCGCGGAAAAGTGGCTGAAGGGCGAAGAGTCCTGCATCGTGACCCTGTGGAACGGCGAGCCGATCTACGTGCAGCCGCCGAACTTCGTCGAGCTGAAGATCACCGAAACCGATCCGGGCGTCCGTGGTGACACCTCGGGCGGCGGCGGCAAGCCGGCCACCCTGGAAACCGGCGCGGTGGTGCGCGTGCCGCTGTTCGTCAACCAGGATGAAATCATCAAGGTCGACACCCGTTCGGGCGAATACTCCGCACGCGTCAAGTAATCCGGCGAAGCCGGATTACGGGTAGAGCCGAGCCATGCTCGGCTGTCTGCCGGACCGCGCAGCCGAGCCGTGCAGCCGAGCATGGCTCGGCTCTACCTCCATAGCCTCCCGGTCGCACATGCCTTCGGGTCGCCCGCCCCCTACAGTGAGCCCCGCATGAGCGACGCCCCCAGCATTCCCGAAACCTGCGACCTGCTGATCGAAGCCGGTTACGTGGTCCCGATCGAACCGCATGCGGTGGTGCTAGAAGACCATGCCGTGGCCGTGCGTGGCAGCGAGATCATCGCGATCCTGCCGCGTGCCGAGGCACGTGCGCGCTTCGCACCGAAGCAGGTGGTCTCGCGCCCCGAGGCGGCGCTGATGCCGGGCCTGGTCAACGCGCATACCCACAACCCGATGACCCTGCTGCGCGGCGTGGCCGATGACCTGCCGCTGATGGTGTGGCTGCAGCAGCACATCTGGCCGGTGGAAGCGGCAGTGATCGGGCCGGAGTTCGTCGCCGACGGCACCACCCTGGCGATCGCCGAGATGTTGCGCGGTGGCACCACCTGCGCCAACGAAAACTACTTCTTCTCCGACGTCCAGGCCGCGGTCTACAAGCAGCACGGTTTCCGTGCGTTGGTGGGCGCGGTGATCATCGATTTCCCGACCGCCTGGGCCAAGACCGACGACGAGTACTTCGCCAAGGCCGGCGAGCTGCACGACCAGTGGCGCAACGACCCGCTGATCGGCACCTCGTTCGCGCCGCACGCGCCGTACACGGTGAACGACGCCAACTTTGAACGCGTGCGCATGCTGTCCGACCAGCTGGACATGCAGGTGCACCTGCACACGCATGAAACCGCGCAGGAAATCAGTGACTCGATCAAGCTGCATGGCCAGCGTCCGCTGGCGCGGCTGGACCGGCTGGGCCTGGTCAACGACCGCCTGATCGCGGTGCACATGACCCAGCTGACCGACGCGGAAATCCACCTGTGCGCCGAGCGCGGCGTCAGCGTGGTGCATTGCCCGGAATCCAACCTCAAGCTGGCCTCCGGCTTCTGCCCGGCCTGCGCCCTGCAGCGCGCCGGGGTGAACCTGGCGATCGGCACCGACGGCTGCGCCAGCAACAACGACCTGGACATGTTCAGCGAGAACCGCACCGCGGCGATCCTGGCCAAGGCCGTGGCCAACGATGCCACCGGCCTGGATGCGGCCACTACGCTGCGTGCGTCCACCCTGGGCGGTGCCCGCGCACTGGGCTTCGGCGAGCGCATCGGTTCGATCGAAGTGGGCAAGCAGGCCGACCTGATCTGCGTGGACCTGTCGGCGCTGGAAACCCAGCCGCTGCACCACGTGCTCTCGCAGCTGGTGTATGCCACCGGCCGCCACCAGGTCACCGACGTCTGGATCGCCGGACAGCCCAAGCTGGTGCAGCGCGAACTGATCGGCATGGACACCGCCGCGATCGTCGCCAATGCCCGCCAGTGGCGCGAGCGTATCCGACACATCCGTGCTTGACGCACCAAGGATCCCCATGAACACCCCCCACGCCTCCACCAATTTCGATCAGGCCGAGCTGGACAAGTTCGCCGCCCTCGCCAACCGCTGGTGGGATGCCGACGGCCCGCAGAAGCCGCTGCATGCGCTGAACCCGGTGCGCCTGCAGTACGTGGCCCAGCGCGCCAGCCTGCGCGGTGCGCGCGTGCTGGATATCGGCTGTGGCGGCGGCCTGCTCAGCGAAGCATTGGCCAAGGAAGGCGCGGATGTCACCGCAGTCGACCTGGCCCCGGAACTGCTCAAGGTGGCGCGCCTGCACAGCCTGGAATCGGGCGTGAAGGTGGACTACCGCCTGCAGGCCGCCGAGGACCTGGCTGCCGAACAGCCGGGCAGTTTCGACGTGGTGACCTGCATGGAAATGCTGGAGCACGTGCCGGACCCGGGCGCGATCATCGCCGCCTGCCATCGTCTGCTCAAGCCCGGTGGCCAGCTGTTCCTGTCCACGGTCAACCGCACCCCGGCCGCGTTCGCGGTGGCGATCATCGGTGCCGAGTACGTGGCGCGGCTGCTGCCCAAGGGCACCCACCACTACCAGGATTTCATCAAGCCGGCCGAGCTGGGCAAGTGGCTGCGCGAGACCGATTTCAACCTGCGCGATGTCAGCGGCATGGCCTACGAGCCGTGGCGCAACCGCGCGCGGCTGAGCAGCCGTACCGACATCAATTACCTGGCCCATGCGGTCAAGCCCGAAGAGACGGCCCGTGGCTGAGTCTGGTTTCCCGCAGGCGGTACTGTTCGACCTGGACGGCACCCTGCTCGACAGCGCCCCGGACATGCTGGCCACCGCCAATGCGATGCTGGCCGCGCGCGGGCGCGGACCGATCCATCTGGACGCATTGCGCCCGGTGGTGTCCAAGGGCTCGCGCGCGATGGTGTCGGTAGCCTTCCCGGAACTGGGGCAGGTGGAGCGCGACGCGCTGGTGCCCGAGTTCCTGGAGCGCTACGAAGCGCTGATCGGCCAGCATGCGGTGCTGTTCGACGGCGTGGCCGGGATGCTCGATGCGCTCGACGCGGCCGGTTGCGTGTGGGGCATCGTCACCAACAAGCCGGAGTACCTGGCGCGGCTGATCGTGCCGCAGCTGGGCTGGGAACAGCGCTGCAAGGTGCTGATCGGCGGCGACACCCTGGCCCAGCGCAAGCCGCATCCGCTGCCGCTGCTGGCCGCGGCCGAACGCCTGGCGATCGACCCGGCCATCTGCATCTATGTCGGCGACGACGAGCGCGATATCGTCGCCGCCAATGCTGCGGACATGGCCTCGGTGGCGGCCCTGTGGGGCTACCGGCTCGACGCCGACGACCCGCTGGCATGGGGCGCCGAGCGCATGGTCGAACACCCCGCCCAACTGCAGCGCGCCGACAGCTGGCCACCGGCCCGCGCCCTGGCCCGCTGAACACAGATTTGGTAGGTGCCGACCGTTGGTCGGCACGCTCTTCAAAGGATTCCCCGTGAGTACTTCCAGCGCCCTCGACAGCTTCCTGGACAAGTGGCGAACCCGCTGGCCGGAATGGTCGGTGGCCGAACCCTTCGTGCCCGAGGCTCAGCGCAACACCGTGGTGGCCTGGTTTTCCCTGTTGCAGGAATTCGACGACATCCTCAACACCAGCGGCGACCCGATGCCGTCCGACGCCAAGCTGGCCTGGTGGGGCGAAGAGCTGCGTAGCTGGTCGGCGCAGCGTTCGCGGCACCCGCTGGGGCGGTTGCTGGAGCCGGTGCGTGCGCCGTGGGCGGCGCTGGCCGAAACCTTGCCGGACCTGATCGAGGCGCGTGCCGCGCCACTCGACCCGGCCCAGGCGATGCGCGCGTTGCAGGCCTATGCCGCGGCCGTGGCCGCGGTGGAAGCGGTGATGTTTGATACGCCCGCGCGCGGCGACGTGGCCAGCCCGGTGCTGCTGCAGACGCTGGCGCAGCGCCTGCACGAGGCGGGGGTGGCGGCAGTGCCGCGTTCGCTGCTGGCCGCCGATGACGGCAACGCCGCCCAGCAGTGGGCGCAGCAGCTGCTGGCGAAATGGCCCGCCCGCGTGGCCGGCCCGCGTCCGCGCCGCATGTATGCCTCGCTGGCGCGCACGCGCCTGCAGGCCAGCGCCCAGGGGCGTGAACTGCAGGCCACGCCGATGCGCACGTTGTTGCGCACCTGGTGGGCGGGGCGGGGCTGAGGAAAGCACCGACCAACGGTCGGTGGCTGCCGGTAGAGATGCGAGGAGCCGGCCAGCGGCCGGCACTACTCACTTGCCGCGTTCGAGCACCAGCAGCGGATCGATGCGGGTATCGAACCAGTTCATGCCCCAATGCAGATGCGGGCCGGTCGCACGCCCGGTGGCACCCACCGCGGCGATCACTTGGCCCTGCTCAACCCGATCGCCCACCTTCACGTCGATGCGTGACAGGTGCAGGAAATTCGAGCTGATCCCGAAGCCGTGATCCAGCAGCAGGGTGCCGCCGGTCAGGTACAGGTCCGGGCCGGCGAAAGTCACCACGCCGGCCGCCGGCGCCTTGACCGGGGTACCGGTCGGCACCGCGATATCCATCCCCGAGTGTCCCGCGCCGGGCTGGCCGTTGTAGACCCGCGCATTGCCGAAGCGGCCGCTGATGCGACCCTGCACCGGCCAGATGAAGGCCTGGGCGAAGTCGGCGCGGTTGTCGTCGCGCACACGTGCGGCGGTAACCTGGGCCTGCTCGCGCTTGATCCGTTCGGCAATCGCCGGTGGCGGATTGACCGTCTTGGGCGGCACGCCGTTGACCCGTTCGGTGGGCCAGTCACGCGCGGTCACCGCGATGCTGACCGTGTCACTGCCGCCATCCGGGCGCTGCACCTGCACCTGCAGCGGGCCCTTTTCGTCGCGACCGATGCCGAACACGACACTGCCGTAGCCGCTCACCCGCAACGTGCGCCCGGCGTACTGCACCACGCTGCCGGCCGGCACCTTGCCGATGACCATCGCACCTTGTGAGGCGCTGGCCGGGAACACCACGCGTGCGTCGGCCTGGGCCACGGCGGGCGAGGGCAGCATGCTGCCCATCACCGCGACACCTACGGCCGCCAGGGCCGCACTCAACACCCGTGCCCGCATCAGCGGTCGAAGCTCATGCGCTGGCCGTTCGGCGCACCCACCAGCTGGGTACCGTCCCAGGCCAGCTGGCCGTTGACCCAGGTCGAGGCGATGCGCGAGCGGAAGGTGGTGCCTTCAAACGGCGACCAGCCGCACTTGGACAACACGTCCTCGCGCTTGACCGTGAACGGCACATCCTCGACCAGCACCAGGTCGGCGAAGTAGCCCTCGCGCAGATAGCCGCGCTGGCTCACGTCGAACAGCTGCGCCGGGGCATGCGCGAACTTCTGCACCACCTGGGTGATCTCCAGCTTGCCTTCGTGCACCAGCTCCAGCGCGGCGACCAGTGCGTACTGCACCAGCGGCAGCCCGGACGGGGCCTGGGAGTAGGGCTTCTGCTTCTCTTCCCAGGTGTGCGGGGCGTGGTCGGTGGCCAGCACATCGATCACGTCCTCGGCCACGGCGCGGGTGAGCGCTTCGCGGTCGCTGACTTCCTTGATCGCCGGGTTGCACTTGATCAGGTTGCCCAGCCGCGCGTAATCGGTGCGGTCAAAGCGCAGGAAGTGGATGCAGGTTTCGGCGGTGATCTGCTTGCGGCTGCCATCGGCGCGGATCAGCGGGCCGCGTTCGAACAGCTTGAGTTCGTCGGCCGTGGAAATATGCAGCACGTGCAGGCGGGTGCCGTGCTTCTTCGCCAGCGACACCGCCAGCTCGGAGGACTTCAGGCAGGCCTCGCGCGAGCGGATGTCCGGGTGCTGTTCGGCACTGAGCGCATCGCCGTACTTCTCGGCGTACTCCTTGGCCTTGGCGTCGATCATCGGTGTGTCTTCACAGTGGGTGATGATCGGCGTGGGCGCGTCGCGGAAGATCGCGTCCAGGGTGTCCGGGTTGTCCACCAGCATGTTGCCGGTCGAAGCGCCCATGAACACCTTGATGCCCGGTGCAGTCTTGGGGTCCAGCGACTGGATGTGGGCCAGGTTGTCGTTGCTGGCGCCCATGTAGAAGCCGTAGTTGGCGCGCGCACGCCCGGCCGCAGCGTCGTATTTGGCCTGCAGGATCTCGGCGTTGAGCGTGGGCGGGTTGGTGTTGGGCATGTCCATGAAGCTGGTCAGGCCACCGGCCACGGCCGCGGCCGATTCGGTCGCGATGTCGCCCTTGTGGGTCAGGCCCGGTTCGCGGAAATGCACCTGGTCATCGATCATGCCCGGCAGCAGCCAGCGGCCGGCGGCGTCGACCACGGTTTCGCCAGGGCGGGGTTCCAGGCCGGCGCCGATCTGCGCGATGCGGCCATCTTCGATACGCAGGTCGCCCTGGGTGATGAGACCTTCGTTGACCAGGCGGGCGTTGACGATGAGCGTGGAGGACATTTCAGTGTTTTCCTGTGCAGCGGCAGGCAGGATCGTGCGCGGCGCGCGGTGGCACCTCGTCGATACCACCGGGATGGAAGGGATGGCAGCGGCCCAGCCGGCGCGCGGCCAGCCAGCTGCCGCGTACGGGACCATGGGTGGCGATGGCTTGCATGGCGTATTCAGAACAGCTGGGCATGAAGCGGCAACGCGGCCCCAGCAGCGGGCTGATGAAGCGCTTGTAGAAGCGCAGCAGGGCGATGAGCAGGCGTGAGATCACCTGCCAATCTTAAGGCAGTTGGCATGAAGGGCGCATTTGTCGCAGGATGGGACGTTGGCTCCGTCCGCATCCACGCGCGCGGCGGGGTCGCCCCGGTGTTGTCACCGGGTCAGGTACCGAACTGCGCAGCTCGGTCCGCCCACCAGGGCGACCGGCGCCACGCCTTTGACTCCGGGGCTGAACGGAGCAGGCGGTGTGGTTGCTGCTGCTGGTCGGGTAGGCTATAAAGGCCCGCTTTCCCGGGCCCCGGGGAATCCAAGGAAGAGCGTTTCGTGGCTGCTAAAAAAACTGCAAAGAAGGCCGTCAAGGCCGCCAAGAAAACCGCCAAGCCTGTTGCTAAGAAGTTGGCGGCCAAGTCCGTTGCCAAAAAACCGGCCCCCAAGCCGGCTGGCAAGCCTGCATCCAAACAACCGGCGGCCAGGACGGCACCCGTGAAAAAATCGACCGCCAAGGCCCCGGCCAAGGCAGTGAAGAAAGCCGTGGCCAAAAAGCCAGTCGCCAAGGCGCCGGTCAAGAAGGTCGCGGCCACCAAGCCGGCGGTTGCCAAGAAGGCTGCCGTGGCCAAGCCGTCCAAGCCGGTCGCCAAGGCGCCGGTCAAGAAGGCCGCCGCCAGCAAGCCGGTGGTGAAGAAATCCGTGAAGCCGGCAATGTCCAAGCCGGCCTCCAAGCCCGCACCGGTCAAGCAGGTGGCAGCCAAGCAGCCGCCCGCCAAGCCGGTGAAGGCCAGCAAGACTGCCAGCAAGCCCGTGGCAGCCAAGCCGGCGCTCAAGCCGGTTGCAGCACCCGTAGTGAAGTCCGCACCGAAGCCGGCTCCGCCGGCACCGGCCAAGTCTGTCCCGGCCAAGAGCGCGGCCAAACCTGTTACCCCGCCGGCGTCCGCGCCGGTGCCGGTGAAGGCTGCCGCCGCCTCCAAGGCCCCGCAAAACAAGAATCCCGTGCCCGTTTCGAAATCGCCTGCAAAAACCCCCGCCAAGTCCGAGTCCGCCCCCAAGCCCGTGTCGCGTCCGGTCGGCAAGGTCGCCGTTGCCGTGGCAGCGCGTTCGTCCGCCCCGGCCCCGCGCACCAAGGTCAAGGTGGTGGAATACAAGACTGACGAAGCCACCGGTCGTCCGATCCTGCCCGAAGGCTACAAGCCGAGTGCGGAAGAGGAATACATGAGCCCGCTGCAGCTGGAGTATTTCCGCCAGCGCCTGCAGCACTGGCGCAATGATCTGGTCGAGGAATCCAAGCAGACCATCGCGAACCTCCAGGAAGAAGTGCGTGACATCGGCGATGAGGCCGAGCGCGCCACCCGCGAGACCGAGAACTCGCTGGAACTGCGTACCCGTGATCGTTACCGCAAGCTGATCGGCAAGATCAACAGCACGCTCAAGCGTCTGGAAGATGGTGACTACGGCTACTGCGTGGACACCGGCGAAGAGATCGGCCTGGATCGTCTGGAAGCCCGCCTGACTGCAGAACGCACCATCGACGCCCAGGAGCGTTGGGAGCACATGCAGAAGCAGCAGGGCGACTGACCGTTACCTGCGTTGTGACATGAATAAGCCCGGCTTCGGCCGGGCTTTTTCGTGGGAGCGATCCGGGCCGCGGATTGGATCACTGCAGATCGCGCAGATTCAACTTCCGCAGCGTCGGGTTCTTCCAGGCGGTGATGCCGGCCACGCTCAACACCGCGAACCCGCCCAGCACCACGGCGGGCACCAGGCCGAGCAGCTTGGCCATGGTGCCGGCGTAGAACGCGCCCAGTTCGTTGGACGAGCTGATGAAGATGCCGTTGATGGAGGACACCCGGCCGCGCATTTCCTCCGGGGTGGCCAGCTGCAGGATGGTCGAGCGGACCACGACGGAGACCCCATCGAAGGCGCCGTAGAACAGCAGGATCAGTGCCGACAGCCAGAAGCTGTGCGACAGCCCGAAGCCGATCACGCACAGGCCGAAGCCGGCCACGGCGAACAGCAGCACGCGCCCGGCGTTGCGTTGCAGCGGCCGGCGCGCGAGCCACAGGCCCACGCATACCGAGCCCAGCGCCGGGGCTGCGCGCAGGATGCCCAGGCCTTCCGGGCCGTGGTGCAGGATTTCATGCAGGAACGCGGGCAGCATCGCCACCACGCCGCCGAGCAGTACCGAGAACATGTCCAGCGCCATCGCGCCGACCATGATCCGGTTACCCAGCACGAAGCGGCCGCCCTCGGCGATGCTCTTGAAGATCGGCGCGGCCGGGCCGGTGTGGACCGGTTCGGACACGCGCAGCGCCACCAGGCAGCCCAGTGCGAGCGTGGCCACGGCGGCAGCCACGCCATAGGCGACGCCCTTGCCGCCCCAGGCCACCAGCACGCCCCCCAAGGCCGGGCCGAGCACCATGCCGGCCTGGAACACCACCGCGCCCACGCCCGCACCACGGGCGTACTGCCGGCGTTCCAGCACCCGGGCGAACAAGGCGTTGTAGATCGGCGACAGGAACGCGCGGACCATACCGGTCAACGCGACGGCGGCGTAGATCGGCCACACGCCGTGGAAGGGCAGCCAGCCCTGGGCGACGGCGGTCAGCACCACGGCGGTGAGGACCAGCCCGCTGCAGGCCGCGATGCCCAGCCTGCGCCGCGGCAGGTGGTCCACCAGGTAGCCGGCGAACGGGGCCACGCAGAAGAACGGCAGCACCTCGGCCAGGCCGACCAGGCCCAGCGAGAACGGATTGCGGGTGACTTCGTAGATGTGCCAGCCGACCGTGACCGCCACCACCTGGTAGGACAGCATCGCGCAGATTCGGTAGGCCAGCACCAGCGAGAAGCCGGGCCGTGCCAGCAGCTGCAGCGTACTTTCGCCTTCTTCGGCGACCGGGCCGGCACTCACGATTGCGCTTGCTGCGACTGCGCGGTCTCGCGGATGAAGGCCAGCATCGCCGCCACGCCGTTGCTGCGGGTGGGCGACAAATGGCGCGACAGCCCGATGTCCTGGATGTAGCTGGGCTCGGTGGCCAGGATCTCGGCGGCCGAACGCCCGGAGTAGACGCGCAGGGCCAGGTAGATCAGCCCGGACACGATGGCCGAGTCGCTGATGGCGTGGAAGCGCAGGGTCTCGGCGTTGCCTTCCGGCACGATCCAGACCATCGACTGGCAGCCGAGCAGGCGGTGCTCTTCGCTCTTCCAGGCCTCAGGGAAGGTCGGCAGCTTGCGGCCCAGGTCGATCAGGTACTGGTAGCGCTCGGACCAGTCACCGAAGAAGGCGAATTCATCGGCGATGGCGGCCTGGGCTTCGGCAGCCGTAGCTTCAAGCGGGAACGGGGATGCGGTGGTCATGGGGGACTCCAGGCCGGTGTTCGCCTTCCGTGGTCGGGCCGTGATGGTTCAAGGGATGCACCGGCCGTCCGTGGCCGGGTCTGTGTGGGGGTCGATCAGCGCCTGCGCACCCAGCGCACGCCCTGCGCGGTGTCTTCCAGCACGATGCCCTCGGCGGCCAGCTGGTCGCGGATGGCATCGGCACCGGCGAAGTCGCGGGCCTGCTTGGCCGCGCTGCGTGCGTCGATCAGGCCCTGGATGCGGGCATCGTCGTCGGCGTCGCCCGGGGCGTTGCCGAACCACGTGGCCGGATCCTGCTGCAGCAGGCCCAGCGCCAGGCCGGCGCCGAGCAGGGCCGATTTCCAGCGGGCCTGCTCGGCCGGCGCGGCCTTGCGCGCTTCGCCGGCGATGCGGGCCAGTTCGGCCAGCGCCTGTGGCGTGTTGAGGTCGTCGTTCAACGCGGCCTCGATCTCGGCCGGAATCGCAGCAACCGCCGCGACGTGCGCCAGGTCGCGCAGGGTGCCGTACAGGCGGTCCAGGGTGCGCACCGACTGTTCGATCAGGCCATCGGACCAGTCCAGCGGCTGCCGGTAGTGGGCCGACAGCAGCGCATAGCGCAGCGCCTCGGGCGCGTGCTGGCGGACCAGGTCGTGGACGCGCTCGATGTTGCCGATCGACTTGCTCATCTTGGCGCCGCCGAAGTTGAGCATGCCGTTGTGCAGCCAGAACCGGGCGAAGGTGCGGCCGCCATGGGCGCATTCGCTCTGCGCGATCTCGTTCTCGTGGTGCGGGAACTGCAGGTCGACGCCGCCGGCATGGATGTCGATGGTTTCGCCCAGGTGCGCGGCGGCCATCGCCGAGCACTCGATGTGCCAGCCCGGACGGCCGCGGCCCCAGGGCGAGTCCCAGCCGGGCAGGTCGTCGCTGGAGGGTTTCCACAGCACAAAGTCGCCCGGGTCGCGCTTGTAGGGCGCCACATCCACGCGCGCGCCGGCCAGCATCTCGTCCGGGTCGCGGCCGGAGAGCTTGCCGTAGTCGGCATAGGAGGCCACCGAGAACAGCACGTGGCCTTCGGCGGCATAGGCATGGCCGGCGGCGATCAGCTGGTCGATCATCGTGACGATCTGCGGAATGTGCGCGGTGGCTTCCGGCTCGATGTCCGGCGGCACCACGCCCAGCGCGGCCATGTCTTCACGGTAGGCCGCGGCGAACCGGTCGGTGATGGTGGAGATCGGCACGTTCTGCTCGCGCGCGGCGGTGTTGATCTTGTCGTCCACGTCGGTGATGTTGCGGGCGTAGCGGAGGCCGCCGAAGCGGCGCCGCAGCAGGTCGGCCAGCACCCCGAACACCACCGGGCCACGGGCATTGCCGATATGGACGTAGTTGTAGACCGTGGGGCCGCAGACATACAGGGTCGGACAAGCCGGATCGATCGGGGTGAACGGTTCGAGCTGGCGTGTCAGGTTGTTGTGCAGGCGCAAGGTCATGGGGGCCGTGGGGCAGGGGGGCAAGCCTTCGATTTTAGAGCACAACGGCGGCCAGCGCTGGCCCTTGGGCGCCTGAAGGGCCGGGCCGGTGGGTGGGGGGCTATGGGCAGAATCGTCGCGGAAGGGTAATGTTCAGCCCCTTGTGCCTGTCACTGCCTAAACTATCCACCTTGTCCTCATTCCTGTTGCCAATGAAATCCGCTTCGTTGTTGACGCTGGCCTGCCTGCTGGGAAGCGCCGCCTTCATGGCGTGCGCCCAGGAGGGCGAGTCCCGTAACCGGGTGGTGATCGTGGAGAACGTCAAGTTCGACTACGCGCAGGTGCTCAACGTCGAGCCGGTGTTCCAGACCCTGCGGGCCACCCGCACCGAAGAACACTGCGAGCCGATCTCCACCCGCACGCTGGCCCCGGTCAACGTGACCGGGGAAGAGCCCCAGGAAGACAAGGGCCGCTTCGGCCGCTTCATGGACTCGGTGCGCTCGATCTTCCGCCGTGAAGACGGTACCGAGGAAGAGATGGCCCCGGTCGCCGAGGCCCACGCGCCGGCTGCCAACAACGGCCCCCTGCTGACCCGCGACTGCCGCATCATCCCGGTCGGCCGTGAGTTCCGCCGCCCGATCGCCTATGACGTGGACTATGTCTACAAGGGCACCAAGTACCGCTCGCGGTTGCCCGAGGATCCGGGCAACCGGCTGAAGATCCGGGTCTCGGTCACCCCCTGGATCGGTGCCGAGCAGGGCGGCGTCGGCACGCCCTAGCGCCGGTGTAGCGGCCATCGGTAGATGCCGGCGGCCGGATGCGACATTCAGGTCTTGCACCCGCCCCGGGTGCATGCAAAGATGGGCGGCCATGAAACTCACCGACTTCCAGCACGACACCAGCGCCGCCCGTATGGCTACGGGCATGACGTCGCGTGCCCGCCGACCGGAACCCCACATTTTCGCTGGGTAACCGGAGCTTCGTGCTGTCTGTTCGGAAAACCCAGCCCCCGTGCTGGGTTTTTTCGTTTCTGCGTTTTGAAAAGTTTCATCTGTATTTGTTTTCCTGAGCCATGAACGCGCTTCGGCGCCCCCGAAAGGATCGATCGATGTCCCTGAAGCACTTCCTGAACACCCAGGATTGGAGCCGCACTGACCTGGATGCCCTGCTGACCCAGGCCGCGTTGTTCAAGCGCAACAAGCTGGGCGACGAACTCAAGGGCAAGTCGATTGCCCTGGTGTTCTTCAATCCGTCCATGCGCACCCGCACCAGCTTCGAGCTGGGCGCGTTCCAGCTCGGCGGCCACGCCATCGTGCTGCAGCCGGGCAAGGACGCATGGCCGATCGAGTTCAACCTGGGCACGGTGATGGACGGCGACACCGAGGAGCACATCGCCGAAGTGGCCAAGGTGCTGGGCCGCTACTGCGACCTGATCGCGGTGCGCGCCTTCCCGAAGTTCATCGACTGGGCGCAGGACCGCCAGGACCTGGTGCTCAAGAGCTTCGCCAAGTACTCGCCGGTGCCGGTGATCAACATGGAAACCATCACCCACCCGTGCCAGGAACTGGCCCACGTGATGGCGCTGCAGGAACACTTCGGTACCCAGGACCTGCGCGGCAAGAAGTACGTGCTGACCTGGACCTACCACCCCAAGCCGCTGAACACCGCGGTGGCCAACTCGGCGCTGACCATCGCCACCCGCATGGGCATGGACGTGACCCTGCTGTGCCCGACCGCCGACTACATCCTGGATGACCGCTACATGGGCTGGGCCGAGGACAACGTGGCCGAGAGTGGTGGCTCGCTGAAGATCAGCCACGACATCAACAGCGCCTACGCCGGTGCCGACGTGGTGTACGCCAAGAGCTGGGGCGCGCTGCCGTTCTTCGGCAACTGGGAGCCGGAAAAGCCGATCCGCGACCAGTTCAAGCACTTCATCGTCGACGAGGCCAAGATGGCGTTGACCAACAACGGCGTGTTCAGTCACTGCCTGCCGCTGCGCCGCAATGTGAAGGCCACCGACGGGGTGATGGACTCCGAACAGTGCATCGCCATCAACGAAGCCGAGAACCGCCTGCATGTGCAGAAGGCGATCATGTCGGCCTTGATGGGGCGTTGATCGAACGTATCCAACGGTGCAGCCACGCGTGGCGTGGCTCTACCTGCCCCACCCGAATTTCATTACCGCATTCCCCTACTGGACCTGACCCCCATGAGCAATAAAGACATCGTCCTGGCCTTCTCCGGCGGACTCGACACCAGCTTCTGCGTGCCCTACCTGCAGGAGCGCGGTTACAACGTGCACACCGTGTTCGCCGATACCGGCGGCGTGGATGACGAAGAGCGCGATTTCATCGAGAAGCGCGCCGCCGAGCTGGGCGTCACCAGCCACGTCACCGTCGACGGTGGCCCGGCGATCTGGAACGGCTTCGTGAAGCCGTTCGTGTGGGCCGGCGAAGGCTACCAGGGCCAGTACCCGCTGCTGGTCTCGGACCGTTACCTGATCGTGGATGCCGCGCTCAAGCGCGCTGCCGAACTGGGCACCAACATCATTGCCCACGGTTGCACCGGCATGGGCAACGATCAGGTCCGTTTCGACCTGGCCGTGAAGGCGCTGGGCGACTATCAGATCGTCGCGCCGATCCGTGAAATCCAGAAGGAACACACCCAGACCCGCGCCTACGAGCAGAAATACCTGGAAGAGCGCGGTTTCGGCGTGCGTGCCAAGCAGCAGGCCTACACCATCAACGAGAACCTGCTCGGCCTGACCATGTCCGGTGGCGAGATCGACCGTTGGGAAGCGCCGGGCGAGGGTGCCCGTGGCTGGTGCGCACCGCGCAGCGCCTGGCCGATCGAGCCGCTGACGGTGAAGCTGAAGTTCGTCGAAGGCGAAGCGGTCGAGCTGGACGGCAAGGCCCTGCCGGGTGAGCAGATCCTGGCCAAGCTCAACAAGCTGTTCGCCTCGTATGGCGTTGGCCGCGGCGTGTACACCGGTGACACCGTGATCGGCCTGAAGGGCCGCATCGTGTTCGAAGCCCCGGGCCTGGTCTCGCTGCTGGCCGCGCACCGCGCGCTGGAAGATGCGGTGCTGACCAAGCAGCAGAACCGCTTCAAGCCGGACGTGGCGCGCAAGTGGGTGGAGCTGGTGTACGAAGGCTTCTACCACGACCCGCTCAAGACCGACATCGAAGCCTTCCTGAAGTCCTCGCAGGCCAAGGTCAACGGTGAAGTGGTGCTGGAAACCCGCGGTGGCCGTGTCGATGCGGTGGCGGTGAGCTCGCCGCACCTGCTCAACACCAAGGGTGCCACTTACGCGCAGTCGGCCGACTGGGGCGTGGAGGAAGCGGAAGGCTTCATCAAGCTGTTCGGTATGAGCTCCACGCTGTATGCGCAGGTCAATCGCTGATCGATTGATCGACGTGTCCGGCGGGTGCGCGCTACCCGCCGGGCGTTGAACCGGACCGAGACCATGAACCTGCACGTCTGCACCGATAAACAGCGGCTCGATGTCGCGCTGATTCACAAGTATCTCTCGACCCAGGCCTATTGGAGCGAAGGGATTCCACGCGAAACCGTGCAGCGGGCAATCGACGGCTCGTTGTGCGTTGGCGGTTACCTGGACGATGGCAGCCAGGTGGCCTTTGCCCGGGTGATCACCGACGGTGCGACGTTCGGCTACCTGGCCGATGTGTTCGTCTTGCCCGCCCACCGCGGGCGCGGCTACAGCACGGCGTTGATCGAGGCGTTGCTGGCGCAGCCGGCGCTGCAGGGTCTGCGCCGTTTCATGCTGGCCACCCGCGACGCGCATGGCCTGTACGCGCGTTTCGGGTTCGCTGCTCCGGCGCGTCCGGAGCTGCTGATGGAAATAGCGCGACCCACGATCTACCAAGATGCGGCCGTTGCCGCAGTGAAGGATTGACCCGCATGCTCGAGAACACCCTTACCCACCTGCAGGCCCTCGTGTCGTTCGACACGCGCAATCCGCCGCGTGCGATCACCACCGGTGGCATCTTCGATTACCTGCGCGCGAACCTGCCCGGGTTCACCGTGGAGGTGATCGATCATGGCGACGGCGCGGTCAGCCTGTACGCGGTGCGGGGGACGCCGAAGTACCTGTTCAACGTGCACCTGGATACCGTGCCGGACTCGCCGCATTGGAGTGCCGACCCGCATGTGATGCGGCGTGCCGAGGATCGCGTGATCGGGCTGGGCGTGTGCGACATCAAGGGCGCGGCGGCCGCGCTGGTGGCCGCGGCCAATGCCAGCGATGGTGATGCTGCATTCCTGTTTTCCAGCGACGAAGAAGCCAACGATCCGCGCTGCATCGCCGCGTTCCTGGCGCGGGGCATCCCCTATGAAGCGGTGCTGGTGGCCGAGCCGACGATGAGCGAAGCGGTGCTTGCGCACCGGGGCATCAGCTCGGTGTTGATGCAGTTCGCCGGCCGTGCCGGGCATGCCTCCGGCAAGCAGGATGCGGCCGCCAGCGCTTTGCACCAGGCCATGCGCTGGGGCAACCGCGCGCTGGACCACGTGGAATCGCTGTCGCATGCACGCTTCGGCGGGCTGACCGGCCTGCGTTTCAACATCGGCCGGGTCGAAGGCGGGATCAAGGCCAACATGATCGCCCCGGCCGCTGAACTGCGTTTCGGTTTCCGCCCGCTGCCGTCGATGGATATCGATGCGCTGCTGGCCACCTTCGCCGGCTTCGCCGAGCCCGAGGCGGCCGTGTTCACCGAGACGTTCCGGGGCCCGAGTTTCCCGGCTGGCGACATCGCCGAAGCGGAAAACCGTCGCCTGGCCGCGCGCGACGTGGCCGACGCGCTGGATATCCCGATCGGCAACGCGGTGGACTTCTGGACCGAAGCCTCACTGTTCTCGGCCGGCGGCTACACCACGCTGGTGTATGGCCCGGGTGATATCGCCCAGGCGCATACCGCCGATGAGTTCGTCACGCTGGAGCAGTTGCAGCGTTACGCCGAATCGGTCCACCGCATCATCGCGCAGGGCGCCTGAGCCCATGACGCCGTCGCGGGCCACCCCTGACGGAACCCCCATCGCGGCCTCGGCCGCCAGTGACGATACTGAAATGCCTTCTTCCCTCCAGCCCCACCGCCAGACCCGTCAGACCATCGTGCGCCTGCTTTCGAGCATGGCCAGCGCGAAGGAGATCAGCCAGTACCTCAAGCGTTTCTCGCAGCTGGACGCCAAGCGCTTTGCCGTGGTCAAGGTCGGCGGCGCGGTGCTGCGTGATGACCTCGACGCGCTGACGTCCTCGCTGTCGTTCCTGCAGGAAGTCGGGCTCACCCCGATCGTGCTGCACGGCGCTGGCCCGCAGCTGGATGCCGAGTTGTCGGCGGCCGGCATCATCAAGGAAACCGTCAACGGCCTGCGCGTGACCTCGCCGGAAGGCCTGGCGATCGTGCGCCGGGTGTTCCAGGCCTCCAACCTGCAGCTGGTCGAAGCCCTGCAGCAGAACGGTGCGCGTGCCACCTCGATCACCGGCGGCGTGTTCGAAGCCGAGTACCTGGACCAGGCCACCTACGGGCTGGTCGGCGAGGTGAAGAAGGTCAACCTCGCCCCGATCGAAGCCAGCCTGCGCGCCGGCTCGATTCCGGTGATCACCAGCCTGGGCGAAACCCGTTGCGGGCAGATCCTCAACGTCAACGCCGACTTCGCCGCCAACGAGCTGGTGCAGGAACTGCAGCCGTACAAGATCATCTTCCTCACCGGCACCGGTGGCCTGCTCGATGAAGAAGGCAAGGTGATCGACTCGATCAACCTGTCCACCGAGTACGACCAGCTGATGCAGCAGCCGTGGATCCACGGTGGCATGCGGGTCAAGATCGAACAGATCAAGGACCTGCTCGACCGGCTGCCGCTGGAGTCTTCGGTGTCGATCACCCGGCCCTCGGACCTGGCCAAGGAACTGTTCACCCACAAGGGCTCGGGCACGCTGGTACGCAAGGGCGAGAAGGTGCTGCGTGCCACCACCTGGGCCGAACTGGACCTGCCGCGCCTGAAGCAGCTGATCGAGTCCAGCTTCGGCCGCACCCTGGTGCCGGACTACTTCGACAAGACCCGCCTGCTGCGTGCCTATGTCAGTGAGAACTACCGCGCCGCGGTGATCCTCACCGACGAAGCCGAAGGCGTGTACCTGGACAAGTTCGCGGTGCTCGATGACGCGCAGGGCGAAGGCCTGGGGCGTGCGGTATGGAACGTGATGCTGGATGAAACCCCGCAGCTGTTCTGGCGCTCGCGCCATGGCAACCCGATCAATCATTTCTACTATGCGGAATCGGACGGCTGCTACAAGCAGGGTCACTGGAAGGTGTTCTGGTTCGGGGCCGATGGCTTCGAGCAGATCAAGACCTACGTGGACCATTGCGCCGTGCGCACGCCGAGCCTGGAGGGCTGAACCCCATGAATCACGCTGACTGGACCAAAGTTCCGACGCTGGATGGCACGCATGCGCGGCTGGAGCCGTTGCAGATGGGCCATATCGACGGCCTGCGCGGCGCGCTGGGCGACGGCACGCTGTCCAAGCTCTGGTACACCCAGGTGCCGAGCGCCAAGACCACCACCCAATACGTGCAGGCCGCGCTGCAGGCGCAGGCCGAGGGCAAGGTGCTGCCGTTCGCGGTGCTCGATGCCGACGGCCAGGTGGTGGGCACCACCCGCTACTACGACCTGGAGCCCGGCGTGCCGCGGCTCAGCATCGGCTACACCTGGTATGCGCAGACCGCGCAGCGCACCGGCATCAACACCGAAACCAAGCTGATGCTTCTCACGCATGCCTTCGAGCGGCTGGAATGCCTGAGCGTGGTGCTGGAAACCAGTTCGTTCAACACCGCCTCGCGTGCCGCCATCGCGCGGCTGGGCGCCAAGCAGGACGGCATCCTGCGCAACCACAAGCGCCATCCCGATGGCAGCCCGCGCGACACCGTCATTTTCTCGATTATCGATACGGAATGGCAGGACGTGAAGCGCCACCTGCAGGACCGTCTGGACGCCCACGCATGAGTACTTCCCCCTCCTTCACTGTCGGCATCGTCGGTGCCCGCGGCCACACCGGCGCCGAGTTGATCCGGCTTATCGCCGCGCACCCGCAGCTGCAGCTGGGCTTCGTGTCGTCGCGTGAGCTGGCCGGCCAGCGCGTGGCCGACCAGCACGCCGACTATGCGGGCGAGCTGCAGTTCGAGAATCTCGACGCCGACGCGGTCGCCGCCAAGGGCGTGGACGCGGTGATCCTGGCGCTGCCCAATGGCCTGTCCGCGCCGTTTGTCACCGCGCTGGACGCGGCCAAGCCGGACACGGTGATCGTGGACCTGTCGGCCGACCACCGCTTCGAGGGCAGCTGGTACTACGGGCTGCCGGAGCTGGGCCGTGGTGACTACCTGGGCCAGAAGCACATCAGCAACCCCGGCTGCTACGCCACCGCGATGCAGCTGGCGATCAGCCCGCTGCTCAAACAGCTGGCCGGGCCGCCGCAGTGCTTTGGCGTGTCCGGGTACTCCGGTGCGGGCACCTCGCCTTCGGACAAGAACAACCCCGAGCTGCTGCGCGACAACCTGATGCCGTACGCACTCACCAACCACGTGCACGAGCGCGAAGTCACCGCGCACCTGCGGGTGCCGGTGGAGTTCATGCCGCACGTGGCGCCGCACTTCCGTGGCATCACCATGACTGTCAACCTGTGGTTGAACGAGGTGCACACGCGCGAACAGATCCAGGCGTTGTACCAGGCGTTCTATGCCGACGAGCCGCTGGTGGAGGTGATCGACGAAGCACCGTGGGTCAGCCGCATCGCCGGCCGGCACGGGGTGCAGATCGGTGGCTTCGACGTCGCCCCGGGCGGCAAGCGCGTGGTGGTGGTGGCGACCCTGGACAACCTGCTCAAGGGCGCGGCCACCCAGGCGATGCAGAACCTCAACCTGGCGCTGGGCCTGGACGAACTGGCCTCGATTCCGCAATGACCCTTTCCGGCGCGACGGGCCCACCGGCGCGCCTCCCGATCCGGCGGAGCGAATCCGCCCATGGAGCAAGACATGGCAGACCTTCTATGGCAGAAGCCCGGCGTGGCGGTAGACGCCAGAATCCAGGCTTTCCTGGCCGGCGATGATGTGATTCTGGACCGCGAATTCTTCCTGTACGACGTTGCTGCCAGCAAGGCGCACGCGCAGGGCCTGCAGCACATCGGCATTCTTTCCAGCGACGAGCTGGACGGCCTGCTGCGCGAGCTCGACCTGCTCGCCGCCGATTTCAGCAGCGGTGCCTTCGTGCTCGACGAACGCTTCGAGGATTGCCACTCGGCGATCGAAGCACGCCTCACCGAACGTCTTGGCGATGCCGGGCGCAAGATCCACACCGGGCGCAGCCGCAACGACCAGATCCTGGTCGCCACCCGGTTGTGGCTGAAGGACAAGCTGCTGCACGTGGCCGGACTGAGCCGCGAAGTGGCCAAGGTCGCCCTGGACCGTGCTGAGGCCGAAAAGGACCTGCCGCTGCCGGGCTATACCCACATCCAGCGCGCCGTGGTGTCTTCGGCGGGCATGTGGTGGGCCGGCTGGGCCGAGGCCTTCATCGACAACGCGATCCGTGCCCACGACACCTTCGCGCTGATCGACGCCAACCCGCTCGGCACCGCCGCCGGTTACGGCGTGAACCTGCCGCTGGATCGCGCCCACACCACCGCGGCGCTGGGCTTTGCGCGCATGCAGGTGTCGCCGATCTACGCGCAGCTTTCGCGCGGCAAGTTCGAGCTGGCCGCGTTGGAAGCTCTGGGTGGTGCGACCCTGGACCTGCGCCGCATCGCCTGGGATCTGTCGCTGTTCACCAGCGCCGAATTCGGATTCGTGGCGCTGCCCGCGCAGTACACCACCGGCAGTTCGATCATGCCCAACAAGCGCAATCCGGACGTGATCGAACTGATGCGCGCCACCCACGCCAGCGTGGCCGCTGCACGTACCGAGATCGAACAGCTGCTGTCGCTGCCGTCCGGGTACCACCGCGACCTGCAGAGCAGCAAGGGTGCGATCTTCCATGGCTTCGGCCGTGGCCTGGCCGCGCTGGAACTGCTGCCGGCGCTGCTGGCCAACCTGGAATGGCGCGATGACAAGCTGCGCGCGGCGATCGACTCGGGCATGTATGCCACCGACGTCGCCGTTGAAGCGGCCGTCGCCGGCGTGCCGTTCCGGGAGGCCTACAAGGCCGCAGCGGCCGGTGCCGACACGGCCGGGCAGGGCCGCACCCCCGAAGGCAGCTTGGCCGCCCGGGTTTCGCCCGGTGCCGCGGCCGACCTGCGGCTGGATGAACTGCGCGCGCGCTGGGCGGCGCTGGTGTAATCACGACGGCGGCCGCGAGGCCGCCGTCTTTCATGACAACACGCACGTTTGAAAGGACCTGTAATGAAAACCTGCTTCCTGGTACTGGTGACCCGCACCCCGGCGTTCCGTGATGAGGTCGGCGCTGAGCACGCGCGCTTTCTCGATGACGTACGCAGCCGCGGCCAGCTGCTGCTGACCGGCGGTTTCAACGACAAGAGCGGCGGTGCCTACGTGCTGCAGGACGTGGCCGACCTGGCCGCCGCGCAGGCGCTGGTGGAGACCGACCCGCTGCTGGTGCACGGCAGTGCCACCGCGCGCATCCACGAATGGAACACGCGCTGAGGCGCAGCCCCATGACCCAGACCGTGCCATCCCCGTTCCCCGAACAGACGCTGCCGCCCTGGAAGCGCGCCGTGCTCAAGGTTGGCAGCAGCCTGCTGGCGGCCGATGGCGGCGGGCTGTCGCCACGCCATGCGCTGGGCCTGGCCCAGTTCGTCTCGGCCCATGTGCTGGCCGGGCGCGAAGTGGTGATCGTGTCCTCCGGTGCAGTGGCCGCCGGCCGCGCGATCGTGCCGCGTGCACTGGAGGCCGGTGCGGCGATGGCCGCACGGCAGGCGTTGGCCGCGCTCGGCCAGGCCCAGCTGATCGGGCTGTGGCAGCGCTTCTTCGAACGCCCGGTGGCGCAGGTACTGCTGACCCATGACGACCTGCGCAACCGCCGCCGCTACCTCAATGCGCGCGCCACGCTCAATGAGCTGCTGCGGTTGGGCGCGCTGCCGGTGGTCAACGAGAACGACACGGTCTCGGTGGACGAGCTCAAGCTGGGCGACAACGACAACCTGGCCGCCACCGTGGCCGCACTGATCGACGCCGATGTGCTGTTCATCGCCACCGACATCGATGGCCTGTTCAGCGCCGACCCGCGTCGCGACCCGCAGGCGCGCCCGATTCACGACGTGCCCGAGCTCACTGCCGAGGTGCTGGCCATGGCCGGCGGCGCCGGCAGCGGCGCCGGCACCGGTGGCATGCATACCAAGCTGGAAGCGGCAGCCAAGGCCGGCCGGGTCGGTATCGACACCTGCCTGTTCAATGGCCGCAACAGCGACGTGGTGCGCGCGCTGGCGCAGGGGCGCCTGTTCGGCACCCGCATCCACGCCGCGCAGACCCGCGTGGCCGCGCGCAAATACTGGCTGCGGCATGCGCCGCTGGAGCCTGGCGCGATCCTGATCGATGCCGGGGCCGCGGCGGCGCTGAGCGGCAAGGGCGCCTCGCTGCTGCCCGGTGGCGTGGTGGCGGCCGATGGCGATTTCCGCCGTGGCGACATGGTCGAAGTGCGCCTGCGCGATGCCGACGGTGGAACCTGCCTGGCGCGCGGGGTGAGCCAGTATTCGGCCAGCGACATCCGCCGCATCGCCGGCCGCCACTCGCGCGACATCGAGGGCGTGCTCGGTTACAACTACGGTGGCAATGTGATCCACCGCGACGATCTGGTGCTGCTGTGAGCGGTACCGACGAGGAGACCCGCATGAGCAGCATCCGCGAACAGGCCGAGCACTGCCGTGCCGCCGCACAGCAGCTGGCGCAGTTGTCATCCCCGGCGAAGGCCGAGCTGCTGGTGGCGATGGCCGCCGCGCTCGACGCCGATACCGATGCCATCCTGACGGCCAATGCGCGCGACCTGGAGGCCGCACGCGCCAAAGGCACCGGCACGGCGATGCTGGACCGGTTGGCGCTGGACCCGAAGCGGCTCGCCGCCATCGGTGCGGCGTTGCGTGAAGTGGCCGCGTTGCCGGACCCGGTGGGCAGCATCACCCGTGACGATGTACGCCCCAACGGCATCCGCGTGCAGAAGGTGCGCGTACCGCTGGGGGTGATCGCGATGATCTACGAAGCACGCCCGAACGTGACCGCCGATGCGGCGGCGCTGTGCATCAAGGCCGGCAACGGCGTGATCCTGCGCGGCGGCTCCGAGGCCATTCACTCCAACACTGCGATCGCCGCGTCGCTCAAGCGCGCCCTGCGCGAGGCGGGCATCGCCGATGCCGCGTTGACCCTGGTCGAAGACCTGCGCCGCGAGACCATGCTGGAACTGCTGCAGCTCAACGACCTGGTGGACCTCGCGATCCCGCGCGGTGGGGAAGGCTTGATCCGCTTCGTGGCCGAGCACGCGCGCGTGCCGGTGATCAAACACTACAAGGGCGTGTGCCACCTGTACGTGGACCGCAGCGCCGATCCCGCGTTGGCACTGGGCCTGCTGGTGGACGGCAAGTGCAGCCGCCCCTCGGCCTGCAATTCGCTGGAGACGCTGTTGGTGCATGCCGACATCGCCGCGGATTTCCTGCCGTTGGCCGCGGCCGCATTGCGCGAGCGCGGGGTCCGCGTGCGCGCCGATGCGCGTGCACGCCAGTGGCTGCCCGAGGCCGAAGCAGCGACCGAGGACGACTACGCCGCCGAGTATCTGGACCTGATCATCGCCGTGCGCATGGTCGATGACCTGGCGCAGGCACTGGCGCACATCCAGCAGTACAGCTCCGACCACACCGAAGTGATCGCCACCGAAGATGCGGCGGCGGCGGAGCAGTTCGTGCAGTCCCTGCGCTCGGCGGTGGTGATGGTCAACGCCTCCTCGCGCTTCTCCGATGGTGGCGAGCTGGGGCTGGGGGCGGAGATCGGCATTTCCACCACCCGCCTGCATGCCTATGGCCCGATGGGCCTGGAAGCGCTCACGGTGGAACGCTTCGTGGTGCGCGGGGAAGGGCAGACGCGGGCTTGATCCACTGCGTGGCTGGAGTGTGCCGACCAACGGTCGGCACCCACCGCAGATTGTCGGTGTCGCAGAGCCGGTAGTGCCGGCCGCTGGCCGGCTCTTCAGCCTGGTTGGGGATGCGAGGAGCCGGCCAGCGGCCGGCACTACCGCAGCTACGTCAGCCCGCCAGCACCTGCTGCGTAATTCCCACCGGCCTGGCGTGGTCGTCCATATGCAGCGTCACCGACTTGCCTTCGGCCAGCTGCGCGGCGAGCGCCGGGCTGGCGCCCAGGTCGCGCGCGATCTCCGCGTGCGGCACATCCTCGTGCGGGCTGCGGCGTTCCTTGCCGGTGAAGCGCAGGCGGTTGTACTCGGCCCAGGCGATCAGCACGACCGCGCAGCCGATCAGCATCACCGGCAGGGCGATCACCACGAACGGGTCCACGGTCTGCTTGTATTCGTACAGCTGCAACCAGGCCAGGCGGCCGCCCAGCAGCCAGGATACCAACGTCACCAGCGGTGCCCACAGGTAAAAGTAGAACGCCCAGAACGCGATGGTCACAAAGCCCCAGGCGGTGCGTTGCAGGCGCGGTTGCTGGCGCGGCTTCTGGATCAGGCGCGAGTCGAAACGGCGGGTGGATTTGACGGTGTTCATCGGATACCCCGGTCAGGACTGACCCAGACCGCCCGCTTGCCGCGACGCTTGAGCAGCGTCTTGGGCAGGGCCACCAGGGTCGTGAACAGGCTGATGAGCCAGTACGCCATCGGGTACCAGATCACCCAGAAATAATTGCGTCCAATATGCGTTTCGTAACGGCGGTCGATGATGAGGCTGCTGGCGAACTGCAGCAGGCACACCAGCGCCAGGATCACACCGTGCCACTGTGGCAGCAGGGTGGCGATGGTCAGGTCCGGCGGTAGCGTGATGAACTTGCCCAACGCCCACAGCACGATGATCGCCAGCATGGTGTAGGCCCACAGCACGCTCAGGATGTATTCGAGCAGCACGCCCCACATGCGCCGCTTGTGCCAGTCGAACAGCGAGCGACCGTGCCGCAGCAGCACTTCCACGCCGCCCTGGGCCCAGCGCAGGCGCTGCCGCCACAGTCCCTTGAGCGTTTCGGGCATCAGGATGAAGCACAGCGCATTGGGTTCGTAGCGGATGTCCCAGTAGTCCAGCTGCAGGCGCCAGCTGATGTCGATGTCTTCGGTGACCATGTCATCGGCCCAGTAGCCGATGCGGTGCAGGGCACTGCGACGGAACGCGGCGATCACCCCGGAGATGGTGAAGATGCGCCCGTACACGCGCTGCGCGCGTTTGATCATGCCGATGATCGAGGAGAACTCGGCCACCTGCAGCCGCCCCAGCAGGGTGGAGCGGTTGCGGATGCGCGGGTTGCCGGTGACCGCGCCCACGCGCGGGCCGGAGGTGAGGTGCCAGACCATCCAATGGGTGGCGTACTCCTCCAGCATCGCATCGCCATCGATGCACACCAGGTATTCCGAACGTGCGGCCAGTGCACCCATGCGCAGCGCATTGGCCTTGCCCAGGTTGCGGTCCAGGTGCACCACGCGCAGCCGCGGGTGCAGTGCGGCCATCGCATCCAGGCGTGCGCCGGTGTCATCGCTGCTGCCATCGTTGATCGCGATGACCTCGAAGTCCGGGTAGTTCTGCCGCAGCGCCGCGCCGAGCGTGTCGGTCAGGTTGTCGGCCTCGTTGTGGCAGGGAATCAGGATCGAGGCGAACGGATAGACCGGCATCGGCGGCGGATCGTTGCGATCGCGCGCCTTGCGCTCGCGCCGGAAGAAGTAATACAGCCCGCCGGACATCCAGAAGAAGGCCATCACCATCGGATAGAAGAAGGCGAACTGGAACAGTGCGTAGAGGAAGGGATGCATGGCGTCCTCACTTCTCCTCGTAAGGGAAGTTGCGCGCGGACATCGCAGCCCGGGCGTCGTACGTCGAGGGACGTCCGGCGATGAAATCATCCGGATACCAGGCGAAATGGCGCACGCCCTGCGCCTGCAGGCGACGGATCTGCGCGCGCAGGCGTTCGCCGGGAATCGGCTTCTGCGTGCGCCAGTCCACCGTCTGCAGCTCGAACATGGTCTGGGACAGTTGTGGGTCGTGCTGGCGCACGGCCACCACCAACTGATCCAACCAGCGTTCGGGATTGCGGCTGCCTTCCATCCACGGCATCGCCATCAGGGCGGTGTGGTCGTAGGCCTTGTTGAACAGGTCCAGGCGCTGGGCAAACCAGGCCGCGCTCTGCGGCTCCAGCACCGGCTGCGCGTACAGGTTGCGCACGGTGCCCAGCTTGGGCCGCCAGCGCTGCGCGGCGTTGCGCAGTTCCAGGGTGAAGTCGATCAGCGCCTGGGTGCGGGCGCCGTCGCTGCCTTCCGGCGGCAGCTGGGTCAGCTCGGTGTCGCGCAGGTAGGCGTCATCGTGGAACAGCAGGCCTTCGAAGTAGGAGTTGATGGCCAGGTCTTCGTAGATGTCCGCGATCACCTGGCGCACCTGCGGCCGGGTGAAATCGAGGCGGAAGATGCCGTCGCTCTCCGGGCTCTGGATGGCCAGCCCCCTGCGGATCGCCGGGTCCTTGAGCTCATAGCCGAGCACCGGGAGCCACGCGAACACCTTCACCCCGGCGCGGGTCTTGAGCTGCCAGGCGACGCGGTTGAACAGGTCCGCGCGCATCGGCAGGTGCCGGTTCGGGAAGTACAGCGCATCGGCCGAGCCATTGCCGTCCGGGTCGGCGAAGGCCTGCAGGAACACGTGGGTGGGGCCGACCTTCTTGACCCGCTCGATCAACGCGTCCAGGTTCTTGCCCTGCTGCACCGGGTCGGCGTCGTAGACCGCATCGAGGTCGATCTGCAGCGCGCGCATACCATCGCGTTCGACATCGCGGCGCAGCTCGTAGGCCAGCTGGATCACGGTGGGGTTGTTGGTCACCAGCAACCGCGCCAGCCCGTGCAGGTCGCGGGTGACCGGGGTGCTGCGGCCTTCCAGGTCGAACGACACCGGCATGCCGAGCTGTTCGGCGATGCCGTTGCTCAGGGCGTTGTAGGCCGCGTACGGCCACACGATCGCCTTCGGCGAAACGCCCACGTTCTTCTGGATACGCGCCACGCTCAGGCCCAGGTCGGCGCGCAGGCGCGCCTCGTAGGCGGCTTCGCTTTCGTACTGGTGCGCCACCGGATCGTAGATGCGGGTGATCACCGCCGGGGTCGAGTTGCCCTGCGGATTGGACTGCACGCCGTGGTGCAGGTTGTCGGTGTGGCTGGCCAGTTCGATCAGGCCGCTGTGCTGCATCTCGCGCAGCTGCGCCCAGGTGAGGAAATCATCGCGGGTGAACGGGCGGTAGCCATAGTCGATCTGGCGGCCGGCCGGCATGTCCACGTAGTCGGTGATCACTGCCACCAGCGCCGGATAGTTGTAGGCGCGCAGCAGCGGGTAGACCTTGCTGTACACGCTGCGCAGGCCGTCATCGAAGGTCAGCAGCACCGGCTTGGCGGGCAGCGGCGTGCCACCCTGGGAGGCAGTGATCAACTGCGACAGCGACACCGGGTGGTAGCCGTGCGCGGACAGCCAGTCCAGGTGCGCGGCGAAGTTCTGCGTGCTCACCGCATAGGCATCCGGGTCGCCGGTGGTGGCCACGTCATCGCGGATGTCGTGGTAGCTGAGCACCAGCAGGCCGTTGTCGGCCGCATCCAGGGTCGGCTTGGGCTGCGCATACGCGCTGCCGCACACCGTCAGCAGGGCCAGCAGCAGCCCGGTCATCCATCGCTTCAAATCCATGTGTCGCATCTCATTGCCCCCAGCGCAGACCGGCATCCAGGCCGATGTGCCGCTCACGTTGTCCGTCGTAAACCGGTCGCGACCAGCTCACGCCATATTCGAAGATCCGGCCTTCGCCGAGCTGCCATTCGTGGCGGTACTCGGCCGAGGGCACGATCGCGCTGCCGTAGCCCTGCTGCCAGTACTGGCCCACCGAGACGGTCAGGCGATGGCGGAAGTGGCGTTCGTAGTGACGCCACAGCTGCTGGTCCACGCGCAGGCCGATCTCCACCGAGTGGTCTTCAGAGGGATTGAAGTAGGGCGCATCGTCGCGGCTGCTGCGGCTGGCGTAGACGCTGCCCAGGCCGTCGAGCAGCACCGTGGGGCGGGTCAGCAGGCGCTGTTCGATCGCACTGTTGATCGTCTCGCGGCGGTTGCCGTCGTCATAGCGGAACTGGCTGGCGCCGATGCTCCAGTGCGTGCGTTCGTTGCGACGGTAGTCCACGGCCAACGCAACGCTGTCGGCGGTGATCCCGGCCACGCGTGCCTGCATGGAGGCATCGGCGTCGTTGCGCGCGGCAGTGACACCGGCATGCCAGCGGTCGTTGAACTGCCAGCCCACGCCGGCGCTCAGGCCGGTATCGCCGATGTGGTCGTTGGCGCGGTTGACGAAGGCTTCCGCGTCGGCCTGGCCGTAGCGGTAGCGGGTACCCAGGCCGAAGCGCAGCGGGTCGATGGTCTGGTCCTGGAAGTCCACGCTGCGACGGTCGGCGAAGGCCACGATGCGCCAGCGGTCGTCGAGCACCGGCGACTGCACTTCCACGCCATAGCGGCCATCGTCGTTGCCCAGCGGCGAGGCACCGCCGCCACCGGAGCTGCGCCCGCTTTCGGCATAGGCATGCAGCTGCCAGCCGCGATGGGCGCGCCAGCTGCGGTCCATGCGCTGCACCGAAGGCTGGCCGGGATAGCCCGCCAGCAGGCTGTCGTGCAGGGGCCGGGCGAGGTCGTCGCGCTGCAGTTCGATGTAGGCGTCGTACTGGCCCAGCCGCGCCGGCACATCGCGCGGGTCCAGGGTGTTGGCCATGCTGTAGCGTTCCAGCGCCCGCCGCGGCCAGCCGCGCATCAGGTACACGTTGCCCAGCGAGGACTGGGTGCCGCCGTTGCCCGGCGCCAGTTCCACCATGTGCTCCAGCTCGCGCTGGGCGGTGGGCAGGTCGCCGCTGTAGGCGCGCACCATCGCCAGGTTGAGGTCGGCTTCGTAGCGCGGCCAGTTCGCATAGGGCGACTTGGCACCGTTGGCCCAGCGCCAGGCCGGCTCCTGTGCCTGCCACTTCTTGAGCAGGGCGAGGGCGGTGTTGGCCTGTTCGTTTTCCAGATAGGCGTAGGCCAGCTCGGAGCGGGCCTCGGGCTGGTTGGGGTCGGCTTTGAGCGCCGCCTCCAGCACCGGAATGGCTTCGTCGGGATGCTGGGTGGCCATCAGCGAGTCGCCGATGGCGGCCAGCAGGTACTCCGGAACGACGTGGCCTTCGGCCTGCAGGGCGCGGTATTCGTCGCGCACCTGGGTGTGGCGGCTGAGCCGGTTGAGCAGGATCAGGCGGTCATAACGGATCCGCAGCGGCGTGTCCGGGCCGGTCGTGCCCTCGCGCTCGAGGTAGCGCTGCATCTGTGCCAGCGCGGCATCGGCTTCGTCCAGGCGGGTGTCTTCGCTGGCGCCGTAAGCCAGGCTCCAGCCGACCAGCTTGGCCAGATAGTTGGTTTCGAAGCGCTGCTTCTGGGCCGCGTCGAACAGCTCCGGGCGGGCCTGGTACAGCTGCCAGGTACGGTGCGCATTGCCGATGTCCGACAGGCTCAGTACCTGCAGCCGGTACAGGAAGGTGTCGTCCGGTGTCTGCTGCTGGGCGCGTTCAATCGCGGCCAGGGCGTCCAGCCATTGGGCGTGGTCGCGATAGCGGCTGATCTCAGCCAGCTGGTCCTCGCGGGAAGTGGCCGCGTGGGCCGGAATGCTGGTGAGGCAGAGTGTGGCGCATGCCAGGCTGACGCCCAGCGCCAGCAGCCGATGGTTGTACATGAAACCCCCAAAGCGTCCTTTCAGAGAAGTGATCCGCGTAAAACTGTGACGCACATCACATGCCAATCGTGCCTGACTTCGCAATTGTTTACAAATTGTTAAGACGAAAATTCAGCACAACGACCTGTCGAGCCACGCTCGAAACAGGTCGCAATGTCTTGATTGAAAAGACCATCCGGCCGCCGCCACGGCGTTGTCCCCGGGGTCTGTACACCCTGAAACCGTTCAGCAAGGCGCGCGCGCCTGGGCCGTCACGAACCGCCTGCCCGGTCCGGGCAGGTCAGTTGTGGACACGCTACGTCAGTAGATGCGCAGAGGGTGTGTAGAGGTGCCGCGTGTTACCACTGGTCTTCGAGCTTCTGCGGCTTGCAGGCCACCCACGAGGCGGTCAGCAGGACCACCGCGCACACGGCGAGGAAGCCGAACGGCAGGTGCCAGCCGCCGCTGATTTCATGCAGCCAGCCGAACAGGAACGGCCCCAGGCAGCTGAAGGCGTAGCCCACGCCCTGCATGAAGCCGGACAGCGCGGCCGAGCCGGTGGGGGTGCGGGTACGCAGGTTGATCAGGGTCAGCGCGAGCGGGAACGTGGACGGGCCGATGCCGAGCAGGATGGCCCACAGCCACGGCGCCTTCATGGGCGCGAACAGCAGGCCGGCGAAGGCGATCAGGAACGCGCTGAAGCCGATCAGCACCAGCGGGAAGGGGTTTTGCAGGCGCACGGCCAGGGCCGGCATGGTCAGCGAAGGCAGCAGGCCGCAGGCGGCAAAGATGGCCACCATGATGCCGCCGAAGCCGGGGCTGGCACCGGCTTCAACGACGATGCGCGGCAGCCAGGTAAACATGGAATAGGTCATCAGCGAGGTCATGCCGAACATCAGCGTCATGCCCCAGCCCAGCGGGGTGCGCCAGACCTTGCCGTGCGGCTGGGTGCTGGGGTCGTTGGCGGCGCTGATGGTGTCCGGGTGCGGGCGGCTGCGGGCGAGCATCATCCAGGGCAGCGCGGCGGCGATGGCGAGCAGCGCCCAGATGCCCAGTGAGACCCGCCAGCCGGCCTGTTCGGCGAGTGGCACGGCGAGCAGGGCGGGCATCATGGTGCCCAGCTGCAGCACGGTGATGTACAGGGTGCTCATGGTGCCGACGCGGTTGGCGAAGTAGCGCTTCACCAGCGGCGGCACGACGACGTTGCCGATGCCCATGCCGGCCAGGGCAACGATGGAGCCGAACAGCAGGCTGCCGATACCGCCAGCCATCGAGCGCAGCAGCAGGCCGACAGCGGCCAGGGCCATGGCAAGCAGGGCGGTGCGCTCAAGCCCGATGCGGCGGGCGAGCATCGGGGTGGTGACGCCGAACAGGGCGAACGAAGCGGTGGGCAGCATGCCGAGCACGCCGGTCATGGTGGTGCCGAAGCCGAAAGTGGTGCCGAGCAGGTCCAGCAGCGGGGTCACCGAGGTGACGGCGGTGCGCAGGTTGAGCGCGGCCAGCAGGATGGCGGCAAAGGCGAGCACGCGTCCGCGGAGCAGGGACGAGTCGTGGGGATCGGTATGGGTCATGGCGTGGATCTCTTGCAGGTGGCGCGATCACGGTGGGGGCCGGATGTGCGGAAACGCAGGCACCGGCGCCGCGCCGGTGTCTGCAGGAATGCGATGGCAGGGATGGGGCAGACCGCGCGCGCATCCCACAGGCGGGCATTGTACCCGCGCCTTTGACGGCCGCCGGTGCAATGAAAAAACAAAAACAAAAAAGCCCGGAGGACTTTCGTCTTCCAGGCTTCAATGTGACCACTTGTATGGTCGGGGAGACAGGATTCGAACCTGCGACCTCTACGTCCCGAACGTAGCGCTCTACCAGACTGAGCTACACCCCGTAAGGAGCCGCCTATTGTATCCATCCCCGCATTCGGCGGCAAGGGGGATGTTTCATTCTTCCTTCGGTGCCGTGTTGCCACGGCCTTTAAACAAAAAAGCCTGGCGAATGTTTCCAGGCTTCAATGCGACCACCGAAGTGGTCGGGGAGACAGGATTCGAACCTGCGACCTCTACGTCCCGAACGTAGCGCTCTACCAGACTGAGCTACACCCCGAAGGAGCCGACAAGGATACGGTGTGAAGACCGGGTCGGCAACCTTTTTCTACCTCTTTTTGCTTGTTCAGCCCGCGTCGTCGTCCGCGCGGTTCTGTTCGCGGGCTTCGAACCACATGCCGTTGAGGATGGCCACGACCGACGCCAGTCCGGCGCCCAGGATCCAGGCGAAATACCACATGTTCGTTTCTCCTATGTGCGGGGTCGGTGCCGACCAGCGGTCGGCACACGGAGGATCAGTACGCGTTGGGGTTGCTGCCCATTTCCTCGGCGGTGGTCTTGCCCTTCATGACCCGGTACACCCAGGTGGTGTAGGCGATGATGATCGGCAGGAAGATGCCGGTGGCCAGCAGCATGATCCACAGCGTGAGGTGGCTGGAGGAGCTGTCCCACACGGTCAGGCTGGAGCCGGGCTGGCTGGAGGAGGGCAGCAGGAACGGGAAGATCGCAAAGCCGACGGTCAGGATGATGCCGGCGATGGAGGTGCCCGAGGCGATGAAGGCCAGGCCGCCACGACGGGCCCGCAGCAGTACGGCACTGGCCAGAGCACCCACCAGGCCCAGGATCGGGAACACCAGGGTGGCCGGCATGGAGCTGTAGTTGCGCAGCCAGCCGCCGGCCACGGTGCCCAGCTCGGCCGTCTTGAGCAGCGGGTTGGTCGGGCCGTCGGTGACCACCTGAGAGGTGATCTGGTAGCCGGGCAGGCCGAAGGCCACCCAGGCGCCGGCGGCGGCGAACAGGACGAAGCTGATCACCGCGGCAACACTGCCGTAGCGGGCCGCGCGTTCGGCCACCGGGCCGTCGGTCTTCAGTACCAGCATCGCCGCACCGTGCGAAACCAGCATCGCCACGCTGACCAGGCCGGCGACCAGCGCGAACGGGGTGAGCAGGCCGAAGAACGAGCCGGTGTAGAAGATGCGCATGCTGTCATCGAAGTGGAACGGCACGCCCAACAGCACGTTGCCTACGGCGACGCCGGAGATCAGGCCCGGCAGCAGGCCGCCGACGAACAGCACGCGGTCCCAGTTGTCGCGCCAGCGCTTGCTGGGCAACTTGCTGCGGTACTTGAAGCCGACCGGGCGCAGGATCAGGCCGAACAGCATCACGAACACGGCCAGGTAGAAACCGGAGAAGCTCACCGCGTACAGCGGCGGCCAGGCGGCGAAGATCGCACCGCCGCCCAGTACCAGCCACACCTGGTTGCCTTCCCATACCGGGCCGACCGTGTTGATGACCAGCCGGCGCTCTTCATCGGTGCGTGCCACGAACGGCAGCAGGGTGCCAACGCCAAGGTCGAAGCCGTCCATGACGGCCCAGCCGACCAGCAGGATGCCGAGCAGCAGCCACCAGATCACGCGGAGCGTGGTGTAATCAAGTGCAATGAATTCCATCTGGGTTCTCCTGCCTCAGGCTTGGCCGGGGGCGACGGCAGTGGGGGAAACAGGGCGGATATCGGCCTGCAGCGACGGCAGGATCTCGTCCGGCCCCTTCCTGATGGCCTTGAGCATCAGCTTCACTTCGATCACCAGCAGCACCGTGTACAAGCCGGTGAACACGGCCAGGGTGGTCAGGATTTCGTGCAGGGCCAGGCCCGATGCCGCATAGAAGGTGGGCAGCACGCCATCCACGGCCCACGGCTGGCGGCCGTACTCGGCGACGAACCAACCGCATTCGATCGCGATCCACGGGGCCGGCAGCGACCACACGGCCAGCTTGAGGAACCAGCGCTTGTCCTGGAAGTTGTTGCGGCAGGAGAAGTAGAAGGCCAGCGCGAAGAAGGCGATCAGGTAGAAGCCCAGCCCGGCCATGATCCGGAAGGTCCAGAACAGCGGGGCAACGCGCGGCACGGTATCCATCGCGGCCTTGGCGATTTCCTCCGGCGTGGCGTTGAGGATGTCCTCGCGGTAACGCTTGAGCAGCAGGCCGTGGCCCAGATCCTGCCAATGACGGTCGAACATCTCGCGCGCTTCGACGTCGTTCTTGTCCTTGCGCACGCGTTCCAGCGCCCCGTAGGCGAGCTGACCGCCGCGGATGCGGTGTTCGGCACGGTCCACCAGTTCCAGGATGCCCGGGATCGGCTGGTCCAGCGAACGGGTGGCGATCAGGCCCATCAGGTACGGGATCTTGATCGCGTAGTCGTTCTGGTGGGTGGTCTGGTTGGGAATGCCGAAGGCGGTGAAGTCGGCCGGGGCGCGCTCGGTTTCCCACATCGCTTCGATCGCGGCCAGCTTCATCTTCTGGTGTTCGCTGGCGGCGTAACCGCTCTCGTCACCCAGCACCACCACCGACAGCGAGGACAGCAGGCCGAACGCGGCGGCCACCGCAAACGAGCGGCGTGCCATGTCCCTGTGCTTGTTGCGCAGCAGGAACAGGGCGCTGATGGACATCACGAAGATCGCACCGGTCACGTAGCCGGCACTCACGGTATGCACGAACTTGGCCTGCGCCACCGGGTTGAACACCACCGCGGCGAAGTCGACCACTTCCATGCGCATGGTTTCCGGGTTGAACACCGCACCGGTCGGATTCTGCATCCAGCCATTGGCGATCAGGATCCACACCGCGGACAGGTTGGTGCCCAACGCCATCAGCCAGGTCACGGTGAGATGCTTGACCGGGCTCAGGCGCTTCCAGCCGAAGAAGAACAGGCCGATGAAGGTTGCTTCCAGGAAGAACGCCATCAGGCCTTCGATCGCCAGCGGCGCACCGAAGATATCGCCCACGTAGTGGCTGTAGTACGACCAGTTCATGCCGAACTGGAATTCCATCACGATGCCGGTGGCGACGCCAATGGCGAAGTTGATGCCGAACAGCGTGCCCCAGAACAGGGTCATCTGGCGCCAGACCTGCTTGCGGGTCATGACGTACACGCTCTCCATGATGGCCACCATGAAGGACAGGCCAAGCGTGAGCGGTACGAAAAGGAAGTGGTACATCGCGGTCAGAGCGAATTGCAGCCGCGACAGTTCTACGACTGTCTGATCAATCATGGCCTGGCTACCTCGTTGGGTTTTGCCGTTACAGGTGGCGGGAAGGGGGGTCTACGGAGTGAATTCTGTGACCAGCAACTTCAAATAGCCTTGATTCAGATCAATGTACGAACGGTCTCGCGAAGGAATCGTATGCAATCCGAGGCGGCCTGCGACCGCGTGCCGCAGGAGAGCCCCACCTGCACCCTCTACAATCGACGGAAATCCCCATGTCCGCCAGTGAGTCCCCTTGAGCATACCCCCAGATGCCACCGCCATTGAGACCACCGCGCTGCGCCGCCGACGCCTGCAGTGGCTGGGCGGGCTGGGCCTGGCCGCGCGCGGCCGGCAGCGCTGGGCGGCCGTGTGCATCTGCCTGTCCGGCGCATTGCTGATCGGCCAGGCCGCCGCGATCGCCTGGTTGATCCAGGCGGTGCTGGTCGAACACCGGCCGCTAGGCGAGGCCACCGGCGTGCTGCTGGGTCTGTTGGCGGTGCTGGCCATCCGCGCATTGCTGGGCAGTGCGACCCAGGCTGCGGCAGGCGATGTGGCCGATGCCGCACGGCTGGCGCTGCGTGAGCGGGTGTACCGGCGCCTGCTGGGGCGGGGCCCGTTGTGGCTGCGCCAACAACGCACCGGTGAGCTGGGCGAACTGATGCTGGCCCACGCCGATGCGATTGAGAATTATTACTCTGGCTATCAGCCGGTCCGCATCGAAGTGGTGGTGGTGCCGCTGCTGATCGCGCTGGCGGTGGCCTGGACGGACTGGGTGGTGGCGCTGATTCTGGTGTTCACCGCGCCGCTGGTGCCGTTCTTCATGATGCTGGTCGGCTGGGGCGCCGAAGCCGCCGGCCGTGCCCAGCTCGGGGAGTTGGCGCGGATGAGCGGGCATTTCGCCGATCGCATCAAGGGCCTGGGCCTGCTGCGCCTGTACGGGCGGGGCGAGGCCGAGCTGGAAGGCGTTGCCGCGGCGGCCGAAGGCGTGCGCGAGCGCACCCTGAAAGTACTGCGTATCGCCTTCCTGTCCTCCACCGTGCTGGAATTCTTCGCCTCGGTCAGCGTAGCGATGGTCGCGCTGTACTTCGGCCTGAGCTATCTGGGCTTGATGTCATTGCATGCGCAGGTGCCGACGCTGGGCGTGGGCATGTTCTGCCTGCTGCTGGCACCGGAGTTCTACGCGCCGCTGCGTCGCCTGGCCGCCCACTACCACGACCGCGCCAACGCACTGGCCGCCGCCGCCGAAGTGGAGCGCCTGCTCGGCGAGCTGCCGGCGGCCGACGATGCGGGCGATGCAGCAGCGGTGACGGCACGCGTGCCGGAGCTGCTGGAACAGCACGCGCCGCCGGTGGTGGTACGGGCGCTGAGCCTGCGTCCCCTCGGTGCCCGCCACGATGTGGTGCGGCAGCTGTCGTTCCAGATCGAGCAGGGCCAGCGGCTGGCCTTGATTGGCCCAAGTGGCAGTGGCAAAAGCACCTTGCTCGAAGCACTGGCCGGTTGGCTGCCGGCGCAGTCGGGCAGCATCGTGCTGCGTCCGGGGCTGGAAGTGGGCTATGCCGGGCAACGGCCGTATCTGTTCCATGGCAGCATCGCCGACAACCTGCGCCTGGCCGATCCCGGTGCCAGCGATGCACGCCTGCGCGCGGTGGCCGAAGCCGCACAGGTGATGCGTTTCGCCGCGGCGCTGCCGCAGGGGCTGGACACGGTGATTGGTGAGCGCGGTTTTGGTTTGTCCGGCGGTGAAGCGCGTCGCATCGGGCTGGCGCGACTGCTGCTGCGCGACCCGCAGCTGCTGCTGCTGGATGAGCCCACCGCCTTCCTCGACCCGGACACCGAAGCCGACCTGCTGCGCACGCTGGGCGCCTTTGCGCGCGGGCGCAGCGTGGTGATCGCCACCCACAGCGAGGTGGCGATGCGCTGGGCGGATACGCAACTGGTGCTGAGCGCGTCCGGTGCGGCGCAGGATACGGCGGTGTCGGCATGAGCGTCGCGCGTACCGATTCGCTCAAACAGGTATTCCGCCGCCATCGCGGCCGCCTGCTGCTCACCGTGCTGCTGCTGTGGACCACGATGCTGGCCGGCACCGCATTGCTGGGCTTGTCCGGTGGTTTCCTGACCGCCGCCGCGCTGGCCGGTGCGGCCGGGCTGGGCAGCGGCTTCAACTTCTTCTCGCCCTCGGCCGGCATCCGTGGGCTGACCATGGCGCGGATCGTCTCGCGCTATTTCGAAAAGCTCGTCGGCCACGACGTCACCCTGCGCATCGCCCGCGATCTGCGCGTGTGGTTCTTCCGCCGCGCATTGCCGCTGGCCCCGGCGCGGTTGGCCGGGGTACGCACCGGTGAACTGCTGGCGCGGCTGATGTCCGACATCGGCGAGGTCGATGGCCTGCTGGTCCGCGCGATCGGCCCGCTGCTGGCGCTGGGCGGCGTGTCGCTGGTGGGCGTGCTGTCGGCCGCGATCATCTACCCGCCGGCCGCGGTGCTGTTGGCGCTGCTCGCGGTGGTGATCGGTGTGGGTGTGCCGTGGCTGACCGTGCGCGGTGCCGGTGAGCAGGAACGCGACCGCGCGCTGCATCGCGCGCAGCTGCGCACGCAGTCCTTCGAAGGATTGGAAGGCGCGGCTGACCTTACCGCATTGCAGGCGCGCGAACACTGGAACCAGCGCGTGCTGGTGGCAGCCAAACAGCTGAAATCGCGCGACCGTCGCCGCCGCTGGCGCTTGATTGGCGGCAATACCGTGCATGGCCTGTGCGCGGCGGTGGGTTTGGTAGCGATGCTGTGGCTGGCGTTGCACGGCTTCCAACGCGGTGCAATCGATGCCGCGCTGGCTGCCGCGCTGGTGTTCCTGACCGTGGCGCTGCTGGAACTGTGGGCGGCGATCGGGCTGGCCTGGCAGTCGTGGTTGTCCGGACGGGTGGCGGCGGTGCGGCTGGAAGCCATCGTTGACCAAGCCCCGGGCGTAGTTGAAGCATCGGCACCGCTGGCGGTGCCGGACACGGCAGCCACGCTGTCGTTCGAGGCGGTGACCTTCCGTTGGCCGGGCCAGGCGCGTGCGCTGCTCGATGGTGTGGATCTGCAGCTGCAGCCGGGCGAGCGCATCGCGATCCGTGGCGACAGCGGCAGTGGCAAGACCACGCTGTCGTCCTTGCTGCTGCGCCTGTGGGACCCCGAATCGGGGGCGGTGCGCTACGGCGGTGTCGACCTGCGTGACATCGCGCAGGCACAGTGGCATCGGCAGATCGCGTGGCTGCCGCAGCATGCACCGGTATTTGCGGGCACCGTGGCTGACAACCTGCGCCTGGGCGATCCGGCGGCCAGCGATGCGCAGTTGTGGCAGGTATTGGCCGACGTACGGCTGCAGGGCTGGGCCGAGCAGATCGGCGGGTTGTCAGCGTGGGTGGGCGAGAATGGCGCGACCATGTCGGCTGGCCAGGCGCGCCGACTGGCGCTGGCGCGCGCGCTGCTGCGCAACGCGCCGCTGCTGGTATTGGACGAGCCCACCGAAGGCCTGGATGTGGACACCGCCCATGCGCTGCTGCAGGACATGGTGGCCGCGCTGGGTGAACGCAGTTTGCTGATGATTACCCATGACGAACTGCCGGACGGCATCGTGCATCGCAGCTATCGGTTGCGTGATGGGCGGTTGCAGTAGCGGATGCGATCGTCGGCATGGAAAGCCGGGCCACGCGCAGCGTCATCCGCTGCGCTGGCAGGCCCTTTACTTGCGGGCGGGACGTGCGTCTTTTTCATCGTCGTGCTGCGTAGCCGCGCGACTCTTCGCGAACTCCGGGAAGGTCTCTGCTATCGATGCTTTGTCCGGCAACACGTAGAACACCCCGCCGCGCTCGAACGTGGCGTGGATGATCTGCTCGTAGAAATCGGATGAAACGTTGATGCAACCGTGGGTGACGCGGTTGTCGTCCGGCGTAGCCGATGCAAGCCGTTCGGCGCGCTTCTCGGCCGGGGTGCCAGGCGGGGTGGGGTGGATGGAAACGGCGGTCTCGTAGTCCACCCACAGCACGCGCCCCGCGTCGATGGACGGGCCGTAGCCGCCCACGAAGCGACCGGCGGGGGTGGTGCGATCGCGGCCCGGAATCGCGTGAAGCGCGAGACCGGCAACGCCGGGGGCCGAATGATCGCCGATCGCTGAGCCAAACAGCGCCGGCGCCGCGCCGCGAAGCCGGCCATCGCCGCCGAATACCAGTATCTGTGCAGCGGCCTTGTCCATGATCGCGAACGGATAGCCTTGGCTGTCCTTGCTTGCGACCACCCAGCCGGCCAGTTCAATCACGGTGTCGGACACTTCCTGGCCCTGTGGCAGCTCATCGACGGCGGCTACCGGCTGGGCGACGTCATCCTTTGCGCTGGCCACGCTGATACTCGTGAGCGCAAGCACCATTGCCAGCGCGGCACCGGCGGCCCGGAGTGCAGGGGATGGGTGCGTTTGGATGGGGTAGCTCCCTGAAGTGAAGGTGTTGTGATCAAAGCAGCCGGTGGCCGAGACGGCCACCGGCTACCGGGCAATCAACCGCGCGGCTTGCGGCGGGGTGCCTGTTCGAGCTGCTGGACGCGGCCTTCGATCTGATCCAGACGCTGGTTGGCCTGCTGTGCGGACTGGTTGGCGGACTCGGCGCTCTGGGCTGCACCCTGCACCTTCACGTCGAGTTGATCGAGGCGTGAGTTGATCGTTGCAAATTCGTCTTTATAGGTGGCGCAGGAGCTCAAACCCACGGTGGCGACGATCGCCACAGCAAGCGTACGCGCGATGGTCATATGTTGTTTGGTCAGTAACATTGCACTCCCTCCTTTGTCTGGGGAACCCGGACTATAGCGGCCTTTTCGCCGTAGTCATGAAGGGCTTTCAGCTGGAGTTGGAGAAGGTAGAGAGAGCGTGAAGATGATGCCGGCCATCACAGAATCAGGCCCTCCGGTGAGGATCCAGCGACTCAGCCGCCAGCGTTCGCACCATTGCCTGCCGCACTGCTTTCGGCGTCCAAGCGCTGGATGATCGCAGCCACCACGCCGCGGGTGGATTCCCAGTTCATGCCGGTAATCAACCGGCCGTCGACCTCCACATGCGAGGTGCCGCGGGCACCGTGACTGAAGCGGCCCTTGCCTTCGCGCAGACGTTGTTCGATCGAGAACGGGAAGGTCTTGTAGTAGGGCGCCTGCATGTCCTCGTAGGCGTCGGGATAGCCGGTGACACGCTTGCCGGCCACCAGCGCGGCGCCATCGGACAAGGTCAGGTTCACCAGCCCGGCGCTGCCGTGGCACACCGCCGAGACGATGCCGTCGGGCCGCTCGTAGATGCGCACCGCCAGTGACTGCAGGCCCGCGTGTTCGGCAACGCCGTACATCGCGGCGCTGCCACCGATGTACATCAGCGCGGCGTAGTCGGAGGGATTCACCTCGTCGGGCCGGCGCGTGTTGGCCAGCGCCCACATGAAGTCGCCGTCGTAGATCCTGGCCTTGTGCTCGGCATTGCGGGTGTCGATATAGGCCAGCGGTACGGCGCCGCCTTCGGGGCTGACGAACTGCACGCCATAGCCCGCCTCACGGAAGCCGGCATAGGCGTGGATCAGTTCGGAGAAGCTGTTGCCGGCGCTGAGCTGGGTGCCGGGCATGGTGTCCACATTCGACACCACCAGCAGCACCTGGCGGCCATGCGCAGGTGCCGACTCGCGGGTGGCGGTTTTGCTGATGATCTGCCATTGCCCCTCCAGCTTCTTGAGCAGGAACAGATCGACGAAGCGCGCCTGGTCCTTGCCGATCAGAATCTCCGCCTTGGCGGTGGCGATAGTGCCATCGACCTCGACGCCGAGCAGGCGACCCATACGGCCATTGAACTGCCCCGGGTTCTTGCCGAACCACCCGGCGTACTCGGCGATGCCCACCTCGCGCATGCCATCCGTTCCCTGGCTCAGGTACAGGCGCGCATCGGGATGGAAGGCGCGCCTGAGCTGGTCGCTCCGGTTGTAGGAACTGCCGTCCAGATAGTCCTGGATCACCGCGGAGACCGCACGTCCTTCCGTAGCCGGATCGGCATGGGCAGATTGGCCGAACAGCAGCGCGAAGCAGGCGACTGCCACCCCTCTGATGAGGCGGGCTGGCAGCGATATGACGGCGGCCGTTGCCGGCTTGGAACGCGTTGCTGACATGCAGGGGGCTCCGTTGGGTGTGTGTCCCGAAGTCTGGTGGATTTCCTTGTTAATCAATCTCCTGAGACGTATTCGTGGAGTGCTGGAACGTTTTTTAGGAGATGGTGACCAGGTGCGACTGGATGCGCTGGCATGCAGCGGGAGTCGCTCGTTCCACTTGCCGGCGTGAACAGGGCCAGCAAGGCTGCATGTCCGCCTTTCTTCGCGTCCTTACGCGAAATAGCGTTGCTTCAGGCGTAGCGCGACGTTTACCAGGAGGATCAAGACCGGCACTTCGATCAGTGGGCCAATAACCGCTGCGAACGCGACAGGCGAGCTGATGCCGAAGGCTGCCACGGCAACGGCGATGGCCAACTCGAAATTGTTGCCCGCAGCGGTGAACGCGATGGCGGTCGTGCGGGGGTAATCCTTGGCGATCAGCTTGCCCATGAAGAAGCTGACGGTGAACTGGACCAGGAAGTAGATCGCCAGCGGGACAGCGATTCGCAGAACGTCCAACGGGAGCCTGACCACATCGGCGCCCTTCATCGCGAACATCACCACGATGGTAAAAAGCAGTGCGACGAGGGTTACCGGTCCAATTGCAGGAAGAAATCGCTGCTCATACCAATCAGTTCCCTTCGACCTGGTCAGCAATCGGCGCACCAGGTATCCGGCAGCAAAGGGGATGCCGAGGTAGACCAGAACCGCTTCGGCTACCGGCCAGAATCCGACGTTGAGCACCACGCCCTGTAGTCCCAGGGCCGTAGGCAACACGGAGAGGAAGAACCAGGCGTACACGCTGAACAACGCGATCTGGAAGATGGAGTTGAATGCGACCAGCCCGGCGACGTATTGGTTGTCACCTTTTGCCAGTTGGTTCCAGACCAGAACCATCGCGATGCAGCGGGCCAGACCGATCAGGATAAGGCCCGTCATATAACCTGGCTGGTCACGCAGGAAGATCATCGCCAGGGCGAACATGAGGAAGGGCCCGACCACCCAGTTCTGGACCAGCGACAGCACCAACACGCGCTTGTCCTTGAACACCACGCCCAGCTGCGCGTAGTCCACCTTGGCGAGTGGGGGAAACATCATCAGGATCAGGCCCAACGCGATCGGCACATTCGTGGTGCCTATGCTGAGCGCATCCACTTGGCGCTGAAGGCCTGGAAAGGCGACGCCAAGCGCTACACCAACCGCCATGGCCACGAAGATCCAGAGGGTCAGGAAGCGATCCAGGAAGGACAGGCGCGCAGGCGGCGCCACCGTCATGTCGTTCATCAACAACGCCCTGGTGTGTCGCAGGACGGGTCGCCCGCACAGCAGTTCTCTGTCAGGTAGCCGACCAGGCCATTCATGGCGTCAAAGTTGGCGCGGTAGCAGATGGTGCGGCCGCGCTGCTCGGCAGTGACCAGGTCAGCTGCCGCCAGCTCCTTCAGATGGAAGGACAGCGTGGCACCGGGTAGTTCCAGCGCCTGGGCGATCTCGCCAGCCAGCTTGCCGCCGTGACCTGCCTGGACGAGCAGTCGGTAGATGGAAAGCCGTGTTGCATGGCCGAGTGCGGCGAGCGCCCGCGTTGCAGTGTTATGTTCCATAATTCTAGAATAGTCGAAACGATAGAAGGAAACAACGCCATGCTCGACCTCCCCAATATTCACGCCGGCTCCCTCCAATTGCCTTCGCATGCGGACCTGGACGTGGCCAACCCGGCCGCACACCGGCCGCGCATCCTTATCCTGTATGGCTCGTTGCGGCCGCAATCCTTCAGCCGCAAGCTCGCGGTGGAGGCACAGCGTTTACTGGAGCACTTCGGTGCGGAGACGCGGCTGTTCGACCCGCATGACCTGCCGATGCTGGACGCCGTGCCTGTTGATCATCCCAAGGTCCGCGAACTGCGCGAGGCTTCCATGTGGTCTGAAGGGCAGGTGTGGGTCAGCCCGGAACGGCACGGGACGTTGACCGCCGTGCTGAAGAACCAGATCGACTGGCTGCCGCTGGAGGACGCCGGCATGCGCCCCACCCAGGGCCGCACGCTCGCGGTGATGCAGGTCAGCGGGGGCTCGCAGTCCTTCAATGTGGTGAACGCGTTGCGCGTGCTCGGGCGCTGGATGCGCATGATCACCATCCCGAACCAATCGTCGGTGCCCAAGGCTTGGAAGGAGTTCGACGAGCAAGGGCGGATGAAGCCTTCGGCGTACTACGACCGGGTCGTTGATGTCATGGAGGAACTGGTGAAGTTCACGCTGCTGGTCCGCGATCGCAGTGACTACCTGGTTGACCGCTACAGCGAGCGCAAGGGCGACGCTGAGGCCACCGCCTTGGCGATGGCGTCCGGCGCTACCACGCGTCCAGCGGCCGCAGGAGCCACATCATGAAGGCGACGATCTACCACAACCCCAACTGCGGCACCTCCAGGAACGTGCTGGCTCTGATCAGGCATGCGGGAATCGATCCGGTGATCGTCGACTACCTGACCGACACCCCCACCAAGGCACGCCTGCTGGACATGATTGAGAGGGCTGGATTGACGGTGAGCGAAGCGATTCGCCAGAAGGGCACACCCTACGCTGAGCTCGGTCTGGACGATCCAGCGCTGACCGATGATCAGCGGCTTGATGCCATGCTGGCGCACCCCATCCTGATCAACAGGCCGTTCGTGGAAACCGACCTGGGCGTGAGGCTTGCCCGCCCGTCAGAAGTCGTCTTGACCATCCTTCCGTCAGTTGCGGCTCCCTTCGTCAAGGAGGACGGCGAGGTCGTCATTGATGAGCAGGGCAATAGACCGCCAGTAGTCTGATCAGACTTGATGATGCGGCTCCGGTAGGCGGGTGAAAACATCGAATCTCATCACCAGTTGGGGAAATTGAATGACAGTGAGTAACTGTTTTCTCCAGCTTCGCGACTTCAAGGAACAGCGCTTTCTCGTCACAAACGTCGCTGAGAAGGTGATTCCTGTGGGGATGCGCATCACCCAGGTTTTCAAACACAATGTCACTGTGAAGCATCCCTTGGTGCACCGCGTGGACATGGGCCAGGTTGCGTCGGTCCAGGTAGTCATCGATGAGATATCGCTCCGGATGGGAGATGCTCCCGTTCCGGAAATTCCCATAGGTTGGAGTGCCGCGATACGTCTCTCTGGAGACGGTATGGACACGCTGATGGAGATGCTTCAGAACGCTGCGAAGGACGAGCAGTTCCTCCTGCGCTGATTTTCCAGTTTTCGTGCCTAGTTGCGTCTACTCAATCGGCATCTGGCGGTCTAACTGCTTTGTTTCTTAGCACATGAGACGTTCGGCACTTAGTACCCTCTACACCGTCGGTCTGGCCTGTAGACGCGCGTCGACAAAAAAGAGACGGAGCTCACATTTTGGAGGGAGCGTGCTATCCAAGAAGAAGATGATTGCGTTGTTCGGTCTGTCTTTAGGTCTAGTAGCGGGAGGCATAACCGCCAGCGCTGTTCCTGACGTCGGCGGCAGCGGGGAAGGGAAGCGAAGTAATGGCACTGCCTCTGAGTCACGGGCAAGCGACGGCGCCGCAAGCTCATCTGACTTCAAGCAACTGATGTCTGCGGTCGATGGTCAAGCGCTGCCACTTGATGGCATTCCTATCGCATCCCGCTCTTCACATTCGGAAGCTTACAAGTACCTTCGGCAGTGTCAGGCGAGAAGGCAATTCGAGACCTTTGTTGAGAATTCGAAGGTTGATCCGGACTCGCTTCAGTCGCGTCCTGAAAAGATCATGCAGCTTGATCCGGACACGAGAGCCAGGTATCTCGATAGATTGGCCATGTTGGAAGATCGGCGACAGGAGTGCGCCGATTGGGAGAAGAATGTCTCTCTCGATATCGCGTACGAGCAGCTCTACCTAACTGCTCTCGAGAACGCTTTGGTGGGTGATGAGATTGCTGCGTCCTGCTTCGTGGTGAGAACTTGGCCGATGCCGTCGGCTGGTTCGCCAGAGTATCAGCGCGTCGCACGCTTGTACGTCGAGAACAGCAGGCGGCTCATTGACAGTGGGATATCAAACGGAAGTTGGCCAGTAGTGCGCGCGACCGCCGCGGCTCTTTCCTCGAACCATTCCGTGGAATCGTTGCTTCCAACTGACAGCCGGATGGCGTATCAAATCTCAAGGCTCATTCAGCTCGGCAGTGCGGACAACGCGCTGTCGCAGACATACGGCTACGATGCGGTGCAGTTCGGGGCGAAGATCGTTAGTCCAATGGAATTGCAGCGTCTGGATGAGGAGGCGCGGCAGTTGTTTCAGACGAACTTCCACGGTTCGTACGCAGAAATGACATCTTTTACGACGCTCTGCGACTGATCCAGCACCCCACTGAATCGCTCAGATTTACGCAGACGGGCGCCAGCCTCAAAGCGTGTCCGCTGTTGGCCGATAGTGGACACGCAGAGAGGGGGTGTCTGTCTAATGCATCCTGGGCGATTCAGCCCCATTCGACCATCCTTGTCCCAGTATCAGGCACACCACAGACCTCCTCAGAGGTAGGCTATCGATGAGGAGGAGACAATGGATCGATGTCGGGACTTTCCTGGCAGTTGGTCAGATTAATCCGATACTCAACAGTCGAGACCTTGGTCACACTCCCCGAAAGGCATTTTTCCCCGGCGCAGACGTTACCAGCGAATTTGCCGCATAGGAACGCGATCGGAAGCACCAACCGTCTCTTAGGGGCAAATAGCTGCCTCTCGACGGCGAGCCAGACGGTCAGGGGATCGAGCTGGGCGGGAGCGTCCTGACATTTGCACCGCTTCGGGGAGTGGTAGAGGAGCAACTGTTACTGCAAGAACGAATAAGAGACACTGATGGAAGCAACGTAGCGCGTCCCGCCGAACAAGAAGCTCGGCATTCTAACTAAGGGCAGAGCCGTGGCAAGTGAGACCATCCACAACCCCGATCAGTACATGACTTCCCTCCGGACAATCATCTCCGGTGGGCGCAAGAGAATTGGCTTTCTTCTCGGCGCGGGCGCATCAGCCGGAATGAGGAAGGAAGACGGAACCTACCCCTTGATCCCCGCAGTTGTTGGCCTAACTTCCCAGGTGCTAGATGCGCTTGATGAGGAATACGGAAAGCAATTTGGGGAGTTGAAGAAGGAGTTGGCACCCAAAGAGGATATTGAGTCGCTTCTCTCGCGCATTCGGTCACTAGCAAAGGTCATTGGGTCGGCGAAGATCCATGGCTTGGACGGACCCGGCTATACGACGCTTGGGGAGAAAATCTGCGCAGAAATTGCAGGCATTGTAGATGCGAACCTGCCTAGCAATGGCTCGGCGTACTCGGAGATCGTCACATGGATAGTAGGTGCATCTCGCGACCATCCAGTGGAGATCTTCACCACGAACTACGATCTATTGATGGAAGAAGCGCTGGAGCGAGTTCGCGCGCCGTATTTCGACGGTTTCACCGGCGGCAGGGATCCCTTCTTTGATCCAGTCACTGTCTCAAGTAACGACCTACCTGCGCGTTGGACAAGGCTCTGGAAGCTGCACGGGTCATTGGGCTGGGATTCCAACGCAAAGGGGGAAGTGGTCAGAACCGGAAAAAGCAGCTCAAAGCACCTAGTCTTCCCGGAGCATCTCAAATACGAACAGACCCAGAAGGCGCCCTATGCAGCCCTATTGGATCGATTGCGCGCATTCCTAGCAACACCCGACACGCTACTTATTGCCGCAGGCTTCTCCTTCGCAGACGCCCATATTTCCGCCCGGATTGATGAAGGGCTTGCAGCTAATCCGTCCGCAAGCGTGTTCGCGTTCCAATACAAATTGCTAGACGATGAAGTGTGTGCCCAGGAACTCGCCATGCGGCTGCCAAACTTCAGCTTGTATGCCCGGGATGCTGCGGTAATAAACGGAATTGGGGGGCCATGGCGAGTGCCCGGGGAACTTCCCAGCAAAGACTGGGGCCCGATTCGCGCCTCGTACTGGAAGCCGCCTACGACTAACGCCGCTCCTGAATTCACACTGGGCGCGATCGAATCGCTATCACGATTCTTGGCCGCGTCAAAGTCAACCCAAGCATTTGCTGCCGAGACTCCTGCGCAAATTCTCCCGACCTCCGGCAAAGACGGATGACGACCATGGCCCCAACTCTTCTAGGTCACGTTGGCGCAGTTGCAGGTGCAAGCATCAGTGTCCGGATGTACGAGGGCGTCGCATCAGGGATAGCGATAATTGGAGGCAGGAGCTACCGAGTGGGTCAAGTGGGGAGCTTCGTAAGAATCCCGCAAGGCTATCACGACCTCTATGGGATCATCTCAGATGTTGGCGCAACCGCCACTCCCGAAACGCTAATCGACACTGGCGCCAGAGGCGATCGCTGGATGAAAGTTCAGTTGGTTGGCGAGGTCGTCGAGACAACATTTGAACGCGGTGTGAGCCAGTATCCTGCGATTAATGACCAAGTCCACCTTGTTGTGGAGGAGGATCTAGCTCGAATATATGGAACTGCCGAATCCGGGCAAGTCACAATCGGTCGACTCTCTGGCGCAGAGAGCATCCCCGTAAGAGTGGATCTTGATAAACTTGTAACCCGCCATTCAGCTGTTCTGGGCTCAACCGGCGCAGGGAAGTCGACCACAGTGACGAGCTTGTTGCGCTCATTGTCGGTCGGGCAGGGAGACGGGCCAGATTTCCCCAGTGCCCGCGTCCTTTTGATAGACATCCACGGCGAATACGGAGCTGCGCTCGGAGAGGTAGCCAAGGTTTTTCGCGTTAATCCCCAGAATGAAGAGTCACCTCTCTATGTTCCGTACTGGGCGTTGGATCTAGGTGACCTACTAAGTTACCTTTTGGGGAAAACAGAGGAAAAAGCACTAACGGCAATCAACGACAGAATACTGGCAATGAAGTCAACGACTGCCAAATCAAATGACTATCCAGGGGTCGAGATAGAATCTCTCACGTCTGATAGTCCGCTGCCGTACAGCTTAAAGTCTCTTTGGCTGGATTTAGTTGACCCAGAGATTAAGACATGGAACGAGAACACTCAGAAGACGTCCGCGCAGACCAAGCCTGGCGACGCCCAGACCCTAAAGCCACCCGAGTACCCACTCCCAAGCCTAGGTGGTGCGGCTCCGTTTGCCAATAAGACCAATGTGCTTTCAATTCGGCGCCAACTTGATCAGCTTCGGTCGCGACTACTAGATAAGCAACTCGACTTTATGCTTCACCCGGGGCCCTGGGAACCCGACTTAACGGGCAAGCCTCAAAGTGATCTTCCCGAGCTCCTTGAGACTTGGCTAGGTCATGATCGACCAATTACGGTTCTAGACCTTTCAGGTGTTCCGAGTGCCATCTTGATGCGTCTAATCGGCGGAATCCTCAACATCACATATGAGGCGTTGTTCTGGGGGCGAGAACGCGCAGAGGGTGGGCGTCAGCGCCCATTGCTGGTCGTCATGGAAGAGGCGCATCGCTATCTGGGTAAAGACGACTCCGGCATCGCACGCAGCGCAGTGCAACGCATTGTCAAGGAAGGGCGCAAGTTCGGCATTGGTGCGATGATCGTCAGCCAGCGGCCCGCGGAGATCGACGACACAATCCTCTCCCAATGCGGAACCTTCTTCTCGCTTAGGCTAACGAACTCCTCAGATAGGAGCAAAGTTCAATCCGCGCTCCCGGATAGCTTGAGCGGCATCGTAGATAGTCTCCCAGTGCTCCGCACCGGCGAAGCTGTGATCACTGGCGAAGCCGCAAAACTACCGGTGCGTTGCCGCATTACCTTGCCTGCCGAGGGGAAGCGACCGTCCAGCGAGGATCCAAAGGTCGCACAGAGTTGGGGGCGAGACAGGGGTGCTGAAGACTATTCGGTGATGGCCGCATCTTGGCGGTCACAGAATCCACATTGGGAGGGAGATTAGTCAATGGAACGCCAAGTCGTCAGTTCGTCCAGCATAACTTCAATTGGCTACAGTGCTGATTCCGAGACCCTTGAAGTGGAGTTTACAAAGAGCGGTGCAGTTTATGAGTACTACAATGTACCCGCCTTCATGTACGAGCGACTAATGGAGGCGCCGTCCGTGGGTATCTTTTTCAATGCGGAGATTCGAGGGGTTTACGCCTGTAGTCCCCAATAGTCGCTCGACCCAAGTAAGCGCAAGGCTGTTTGAGAACACTGCTTCCGCGTTCTATGATTAGCAGTTGGAGGTAAATGCATTCGGGGGCTGTACGCGAGATCTGACAGGCGGCCTCTGCTGTATTACGGGCGCACTGGCAGCTGGGGTGGGGGAAACGCAACACATGATGGCGTGAGGCGCCCAGGGAAAATCGTGAGCATCATGCTGTCGGAGGACGAAGTTTGACCATTGACGAGCGTCGGGAGGCTTTGGACGTGCACTTGGTGCTTCTTCTGTCTGCCCAAGTTTTGCCCGGACTGATTCGCCCAGATTGTCGCAGACGGGTGCCAGCCTCATAGCGTGTCCGCTATTGGCCGAAAGCGGACATGCGCCAATAGACTGCTCAAGCTGTTGACCCCACACAACCCCCGGCGCAGAGGTGCCAAGGCGATCAGCAGCAGCCCCGGTCAGCTACGACGGTCATGTGCCCCGCGCCAAGTGCCTCCTTGACCATCACTGCCTACACCGGGTTAGTCGTTTGCCCCCAGCCGTGCGATGCGACGGTATTCCTGCTGTATCACCGCGCGTTGTCTCTTGACCCGCCACCCGGTCCCGGCCATCCAGGCGATGGACCACGCGGCGAGGCGAAGCGCGGCATGCTGCCATTCGGCCGTGCCGACCAGATAGCAGGCGATCACGCTGACCAGGGCGTAGCCGCCCAACGCGAGCGCTGACACGCTGGCCAGCTTCAGGTGCCGCAGTCTGTTGCGCAGTTGCAGCTTCCGGATGGAGGCGTAGACCGACACCGGCTCGTGGGCGGCCACGCGCTGGTCGGCCTGCTGTCGCAGCAGAAGGGTCCAGCTGGCGACGAGGAATACCGAGAAGAACGGGATCAGCAGCCATTGGTCTGGGGACAACCCGCCGCCGGCCACGGGCCAGGTGAGCAGGGCGATGCCAGCGACGGTCAGTGCGACTTCGATGGCGCGGCGCAGCGCCTCGACGCGGCGGTGCCGCTGGATCCTCCGGGCCATCGCATCGGCAAGGCCTGACGGGGGTTGTTGACGTTGCCATAGCGCGCGGAGGGCGTCGTCATTGATGTCCATCGTGGATCTCCTGTAGTGCTTTGCGGGCCCGGTGCGCCCGTACGCCAACGTTGTCCGTACTGATGCCAAGCATCTCGGCGATCTCCCTGTAATCGAAGCCCTCCAGCTGCAGCAGGAGTACCTGGCGTTGGGGCAGCGGAATCAAGCGCAGGGTATCGAGCAGCCAGTGCGTGTCGGCTTCGCCAGGGTCGGCGGAGGCATCGGCAATGGATTCCATCGCCTCCTGGTCCAGCGGTGAACGGTCCGGGGTGCGCACGGCTTGGCGCACGTGGCTGGCGCCGAGGTTGTGGGCGATGCGAAGCATGTAGGCCGGAAGCCGGGCCGGGTCGCGCAGTCGTGGCAGGCCTTGCCACACGGCGAGCAGCACTTCCTGCACCAGGTCCTCCTGCGCACCGGGGTCGCGCTCGTAGGCGCGAATCGCCCGCCATACGCGTGGCAGGTGGCGTTGGACGTCGGACCACAACGGGTGCATCAGAGCGGTGTCTCCACTGGGTACATGCCCACAGTCGTTTCAAGGCGGCGATTTCTTACACGCAGTTCTTCGTTGACTGAGCGGTAAGAAGCGTGCCCCCGAAGGGTACTACCCAAAGAACTGGCCTGTTCATCGTGAGCATGCGCCAGCGAAACCCACACTCAGGAAGACGACCATGAGAAAGCAGATTGGCCACCTGGCCGCGGTACTCGGCCGCTCGAAGGGGAAGAAGGGAATACTTGCTGTGGGCGGTGCAATCTGCCTGGCGGCATGGGCCACGTTTGTGATCTCGTTGGAGATCGGCGCTGGGACTGCGGCGCGGATCTTCCTGCTGAGCGTGGCCCTTGTGGTAACCGAAGTACTGTTCTGGACAGCGGCTGCGCTCCTGGGCATTACTGTCATCCAGCTGCGCCGGAAGCTGTTGGGCAAGCTCCTGCCGCGGAGGCGCGGCGATGCAGCGTGATATCAGACAGGCATTGATCGCTCTCCTGGCCTGCGCGTGGTTGGTGGGCTGCAATTCGGTTGCCACCACCAGCGAGGCCCCGGTGGGGGTGCTCTATCACGGTTTCTCGCTACTCGATCCCCATGCCGAACATGTGGTGGATGACGCCTACCTTCTGGTGGACGAAGGCAAGATAGCGGCGGTTGGGGCCGGGGAGTGGAAGGGCCGGCCGCCGGAACGTTCCGTGGACATGGCCGGCCGCTACGCGCTGCCAGGCCTCATCGATGGGCATGCCCACATCACTTCGGGCCCGCACAGCGTCGAGGTGGTCGATGGCGCTCCCCTCATCAGCATCCCCAGTGTCGATGCGATCACCCGGCACAACGCGGCCGTCGCGCTCGCGTTTGGCATCACGACGGTCCGTAACCCCGGGGGCGATCCGGCGGCGAACGCCCGTTACGATGCGCAGATCAGCAGTGGCGCCTGGCTTGGCCCCGAAGCACTCCATGCGGGTGCTGTCATCCAGCCGCCGCCCTTTGGCGGTGCCGCATTCGCCTACCCGCGCTCGGCGGCGGAATGGAATGCCGAAGCCCAACGGCAGGCTGGCATGGGCATGCGCTACTTCAAGCTCTACAGCGGACTGGACGCCGATGAGCTCGAACAGGGTATCCAGGCAGCGCACCGGAATGGCCTCAAGGCGATCGCGCACCTGGATGCCATCAGCTGGACGCAGGCGGCACGGCTCGGCATGGATGGGCTGGAACATACCCTGCCCACCAGTGCCGACATGCTTGAACCGGAGCAACGGGCCCTTTACCTGGCGGAGCGTGGCGCCGATGCCCGGTATCTTTTCCGTTGGTTTGAACTGGCCGAGTTCGATGGTCCGCTCATTCAAGAGATGCTCGCAGAACTGGCCCAGCGGCAGGTGGTCGTCAGCACCACGTTGGGTGTCAACGAGCTGACCTATAACAGTGATCGCCTGGACACCGTGCTTCCGCCCGGGGATCGGGCCTACTTTCATCCGGCCAACCTCGAGGCGTTGTTGTCCTTTCTCCCGCGCATGAGCGACGAGGACCATCGGCGAGCGCGGGCAGTGATGCCCAAGGTGCTTGAGCTTGCGCGCAGGCTGCATGTCGCAGGCGTGCCCCTTCTGGTGGGAACCGATGGCAATGGTGGAGGCCCTGCGTACAGTCGCGAACTGGAACTGCACATGCGTGCCGGTATCAGTGCCTGGGGCGTGCTCCGGCTCGCGACATCGGACGCCGCCGATGCGCTGGGTATCGGCAATCGCACCGGGCGTATCGCGGAAGGCATGGAAGCCGATATCGCCTTCTTCGGCAGCAACCCCCTCGGCGATCCAGGACGCCTGCGAGACCTGAAGCTTGTGCTCGTCGATGGAAAGGCCGCAACACCGGAGGACATTCTTGGCACCGTGGATTGGGCATCGCGGGTACCACGTGCCGCGCATCGGTAGCATCTGATTCCGACCACTATGATCAGCCACAGGTGTAGCGAGGGGTGTCTGGGGAGGACGTGGTCCCGTCGACGAGGCAGTTGCGACAACAACGTAGGCCCAGTAAACCAACCTGCGCAGATCAACAGAAACAAGCGATTTCCCCTCTTCTGCACCATCGCGCATGGTGTGTTCCGGAGTCTAGAACCTCCACGAATGCGACAGTAGAACTTCCTGCGTCGGGAGGGGGCGAAATACAACACCCTCGCGGAAATACGCTCACCGGCATTCGTACGGTTCTAGCCTCCCGACACCCTCGCCATCCCGGCGAGGGCGATTCTTCCAGGAGGTGCATCATGCGAACGCCATGGGCTGACACACCGTTCTTCGAGCCCCCCAAACGCAAACGTTACGCCCGCCCAGCTCCCACCTGCAAAGTGGGTGCACAGCTGTATCCGATCCGCGAGGAGTACGGCAGCGAAGAGGTGATTCCCTACGTACGCCTGCGCGGCCGCTGGCTGGACACGCTGGGCTTTGATGTGGGCTCACGCCTCAAGATCGAAACGGAGTACGGGCGCATCACTTTGACGGTGATCGAGCGGCCAGTGCCGGTTCCGGTGAAGGTTCCCAGGAAGCTGCAGCGGCTTGCGCGGGAAGCGGCGATTGCATCGGCTTGTGCTGATGGGGAGGCGTCATGAACGGGGGCGTGTTGATGCAGGTCGAAGTGGACGCCGCCTTGCGCACCTGCTTTGAGGAAGCGGCGGCACGCGAGCACCGTGCCACGGACCAGGTGCTGGGGCGGTTGATGCGGGAGTACGTGGCGCACGAGCGCCATCCGACGGCTGTCGAAGACAGGAATCTGGAGGCGTGGGCGCGGCAGCAGCACGGATGGCGCTCCAGCCCGTTCGGCGGGGATTGAATGTCACCGTTTGGTCGGGCGCCGTCGCAAGCGGGCGCCCGATCATTGCGCCAGCCACGCATGGCGTGGCTCTACCGGGGAAAGTCTCTTAGGAATACGGCCAGGGTGGCAATGTTGGCGATCGCGCACAGCGCGAACACCCATTGGAACGCCGTCTTGCGATGCTTGTGGCGGAACACCGATTGCCCCAGCAGGGCGCCCGGCCAGCCGCCGGCGAAGGCCAGTAGCTGCAAGGTGCGCTCGGGCGTGCGCCAGTGGCCGAGGCGGGCGGCGCGCTTGTCATGCCCGTACAGGGCGAACGCGATCGCGCTGGTGAGTGCGTACCACGCGGCCAGCCAAGGTGGCAGCAGGCCGGTGGCCGTCATGGCAACCCATGCGCCGGCCGCGGCCAGCGCGAGGTAGCGCCGCGTGTGCTTCACAACGCGGCGAGGAAGTCGCTTACCGCTGGGCCGAAACGTGCGAAATCAACCAGGAAGGCGTCATGCCCCTGCGGTGAGTCCAGCCCGATGAACTGTGCATCCGCACCGCCGGCACGCAGGCCGTCGGCAATCTGCTGTTGCTGCTGCACCGGGAACAGGATGTCGGTGTTGGCGCCGATCGCCAGCGCCTTGGCCACCTGGATCTTCGCCAGCCCGGCCATGACATCGCCGTCGGCGTATTCGGCCAGGTCGAACCAGTCCATCGAGCGGCTCAGGTACAGATAGCAGTTCGGGTCGAAGAAGCGCACAAAGCGCCGTGCGTGGCCTTCCAGGTAGCTTTCCACCTGGAATTCCAGGCCGAAAGGGTCATCGTCGGCCTGGTCCGAATCCAACCGCACGCGGCCGAAGCGGCCGTCCCATTCCAGCGCGGAACGGTAGGTGATCACGCCGAGCTTGCGCGCCATGCGCATGCCCGATTCGGGGTAGCTCGCTTCGCTGTAGTCGCCGCCGTTCCAGCGCGGATCCAGCCGGATCGCTTCGCGCTGCAACGAGCGAATCGCAATCGAGAACGGCAGCGCCTGCGCACTGCCGGAAATGTTGATGTGGCTGCGCGCGATGCCCGGGTGCAGCAACAGCACGGCCAGCGCGGTCATGCCGCCCATCGAGTTGCCGATCACGCAGGCCAGCTCGGTGACGCCCAGCGCACGCACCACGTCGACCGCTGCGCGCGCGCCATCTTCGATGGACAGCTCCGGGAACTGCAGCCGGTAGAGGTCGCCGCTGTCCGGGTCGATGCTGGCCGGGCCGGTGGAGCCCTTGCAGCTGCCCAGCGAGTTCACGCAGATCACGAACCAGCGGTCGGTGTCGATCGGCTTGCCCGGGCCGAGCATGCCGTCCCACCAGCCGGCGCTGGGGTTGTCGGTGTTGGCCGCGGCATGCGCGTCCGGCGACAGCCCGGTGACGATCAGCACGGCGTTGCCGCCATCGGCATCCAGCGTGCCCCAGGTTTCATAGGCCACATGGGCGCCGCGCAGTTCGCCACCGCGCTTGAAGGCGAACGGCGAGGGCAGGGCGTGGTAGCGGGTGCCGGGGGGAATGAATTCGGTCATGCGCGCATTTTAGCCGGGTCCGGTCACGGCGAGCCCAGCACCAGCTGCACGGTGCCGGTATGCGGCAGGCGCACGCGCACCGGTGCCGAGTCCAGGTCGCCGTCCTGGCGGTTGGCCTGGCCGGAAGCGGACAGCCGTGCGAACACTTCCACTTCATCCAGTGCAGAGAGTGGCTGGGTGGGCATCGGGCTGTCGGCATCGTCCAGGGTGACCTGCAGGGGCAGGGCGCTGAGCGGGTGCTTTTCCACTGCCACCGGCATCGGTGGGCCGCCGGGGACGCGCGCGATCACGAAGACACTGCTGTCGCCGCGCAGCCGCACGCGGGCGGCGAAGTCCGGGTCGAGCGTGACCTGGATGGACAGCGCGCGTGGGCTTGCCGGTGCCGGCGTGGTGGGCGATGCCGCTGCCTGCGCAGTGCTGGCGGGCAAGCCGGCGGCGCTGCGTGCGATGGCGATCTGCTCGCGCAGCGCGCTGGCCGCGCCGGGGTCCATGCGCGGCAGCAAGGCTTCCCAGGTGGCGGCGGCCTGTGCGTCTTCACCGCGTTGGCGCAGCGCGATGCCGATCAGCCAACCGGCACGCTGGTTGTCCGGGGCCAGCTGGTCGGCATGGCGCAGCCACTGCAGCGCGGTGTCGTCGAAGTGTTTGGATGGCGCCGCCTGGGCCCGCGCTTGCGCGGCTTCAACCAGCACGCCGGGATCATCCGGGGCCAGCGCGATCGCACGGGCATAGGCCGCGTTGGCCGCGTCCAGCTTGCCCAGGGCCTGTTGCGAGCGGCCGAGCAGGGCCCAGCCATCGGCACGCTGCGGATCACGGGCGAGGGCCTGCTCCAGTTCGACCACGCCCTCTTGCAGGGTTGCGGGCCCGGCCGCGACCGGCGCCTGCTCGGCAGCCTGCGGTGTACCCACCAGGCCATACAGCGCCGCACCGGCCACGCCGAGTGCGAGCGTGGCACCGATGAAGGCACGGCGGCCGTGAGCGCGCAACGGCCACAGCACCACCAGCCCGAGTGCGGCAGCGCTCACCGCGGCGATCATCTGCAGCCAGGCGCTCACCAGCCGTCCTCGCCCGGCTGCAGCGGTTGTACCTGGCGGCTGCGCCGGCGCACCACCCAGACCAGCAGGCCCGCACCGGCCAGCAGCGCCGCCAATGGGCCGAACCAGAGCACGCTGTTGCGCGCGTCCATCGGTGGCCGGTACAGCACGAACGGGCCGTAGCGTTCAACCAGGAACTGCTTGATCTGTACGTCGCTGCGGCCCTGCTGCATCAGTGCGAGCACTTCGCGGCGCAGGTCGTGGGCGATCTGCGCATTGGAATCGGCCAGCGACTGGTTCTGGCATTGCACGCAGCGCAGCTCGGCGGCCAGCGCATGGAAGCGGGCTTCCTCGCTGGCGCTGCGGTACTGCAGCGGGGTCGGGTCGGACACGGCTTGCGCCGGGGCGGCAAGCGGCAGCGCCAGGGCCGCAGCGAGCAGCCCGGCGTGCAGCACGACGCGCAGCTTACGGCGCGGCCGGCAGCGAGTTGTGGGCATCGGCATTGGCGCGTTCCACCTTTTCCAGTTCGGGAATCAGCTGGGTATCGATCACGCGCTGGCTGAGCGCGCCGCTGTACTTCCAGCGCACCACGCCGCTGGCGTCGACCAGGAAGGTTTCCGGCGCGGCGGTGACGCCCCAGTCGATCGCGGTGCGGCCTTCGATGTCGCTGAGCACCAGCACGAACGGGTTGCCCAGCTGTTCCAGCCAGCGCAGCGCGTCGGCCGGTTCGTCCTTCCAGTTGTAGCCGATCACGCGCACGCGCTTGGTCTCGGCGAAGCGGGTGAGGATGGGGTGTTCCTCGCGGCACGCCGCACACCAGCTGCCCCACACGTTGAGCACGTAGGGCGCGCCGCGCAGTTCGGTGCTGCTCACTTTGATGGTCGGGTCGTGCAGCACCGGCAGGGTGAAGGCGGGGGCCGGTTTGCCGATCAGTGCCGAAGGCAGTACATCGCGATCCGGCGCGCCGGATTTCATCACCCCGTACACCATCAGCCCCAGCAGCCCGAAGAAAAACAGCACGCCGATGACGATGGCCACGGGCGGGAGCGGACGGGAGGCGGGACGTGGATCGGACACGGGGTACTCCTGGGACGGCGAAGACTAGGGACGACGGAAACGGCGGTCGGCGGCGGTGACAAAGCCACCCAGTGCCATCAGCAGCGCGCCCAGCCAGATCCAGCGGACGAACGGTTTGATGTGCACGCGCACGGCCCAGGCATTGTTGCCCAGCGGCTCGCCGAGCGCCACGTAGACATCGCCGCGCACCTGCGCGTGGATGCCGGCTTCGGTCATGCTCTGGCCGCCGCTGGCGTATTCGCGTTTTTCCGGGTGCAGCAGGGCGATCTCGCGGCCATCGCGCAGCACCCGCACATGGCCACGGTCGGCCACGTAGTTGGGGCCCTGCTGGTGGTCCACGCCTTCAAAGCGCAGCTCATAGCCACCGGCCTGCAGCGACTGCCCGGGGCTGAGCGCTAGCTCATGCTGCACGTTCAGCGCTTCCACCAGCAGCGCGCCGGCCAGGAATACCGCCACACCGCCGTGGGCGAGCAGCATGCCTACCATCTCGGCGTTGAAACGGCCATTGCCGCGCAGACGGGTCCAGACAAAGCGCGCGGTGCCGAACGCCACCCAGCTTGCCGCGGTAACGCCGGCGGCGGTTTTCCAGGCGCCCTGTGGTGCCATGAAGTAGGCGATGGCACCGAGCGCCAGCGCCAGCACCGCCCACGGTGCCAGCATCGCCAAGGCGCGCGAGGCCTGGTCGCGCTGCCAGTTCACCAGCGGGCCGAACGGCAGCAACGCCACCAGCGGCGCCATCAGCAGCAGGAACAGCGTGCCGAAATACGGCGGCCCCACCGAGACCTTGCCCAGGCCCAGCGCATCGGCCAGCAGCGGGTACAAGGTGCCCAGCAGCACCATGCCGCAGGCTGCGGCCAGCAGCAGGTTGTTGGCCAGCAGCAGGGTTTCGCGCGAGGTCGGCATGAAGCCGCGGCGCGGATCCTCGTTGCCCAGCGCACCGGCACGCAGCGCGTACAGCAGCAGCGCACCGCCCACCACCAGTGCCAGGAACACCAGGATGAAGGTGCCGCGCGAGGGATCGGCGGCGAACGAATGCACGCTGGTGAGCACGCCCGAGCGCACTAGGAAGGTGCCCAGCAGCGACAGCGCGAATGCGGCGATGGCCAGCAGCAGCGTCCAGCTGGCGAAGCTGCCGCGCTTTTCAGTGACAGCCTGCGAATGGATCAGTGCCGCACCGGCCAGCCACGGCAGGAAGCTGGCGTTCTCCACCGGGTCCCAGAACCACCAGCCGCCCCAGCCCAGCTCGTAGTACGCCCACCAGCTGCCCAGCGCGATGCCCAGGGTCAGAAAGCCCCACGCCACGTTGGTCCACGGCCGCGTCCAGCGCAGCCAGCGCGCATCAACGCGGCCTTCCAGCAACGCGGCAATGGCGAAGGCGAACGGCACCGCGAAGCCGACGTAGCCCAGGTACAGCATCGGCGGATGGATGATCAGCCCCGGGTCCTGCAGCAGCGGGTTGAGATCGCGCCCTTCCAGCGGTGCCGGCAGCAGCCGGGCAAACGGATTGGAGGTGAAGATCAGGAAGGCCAGGAAGCCGATGCTGATGATGCCCAGCACACCGAGCACGCGTGCACGCACTTCGATGGGCAGGCGCTTGGACCACAGCGCCACCGCGCCGCTCCACAGTGCCAGCACCAGCGCCCACAACAGCAGCGAGCCTTCGTGCGCGCCCCACACCGCGGAATAGCGGTAGGCCATCGGCAGCAGTGAGTTGGAGTTTTCGGCGACGTAGCGCACCGAAAAATCCTGGGTGACGAAGGCGGCGGTGAGCACCGCGAATGCGCCGAGCAGCAGCGCCAGTTGCGCGAACGCGGCCGGGCGCGCCACGGCCATCCAGCTGTCGCGCTGGTGCTGTGCGCCCCACAGGGGCAGCACGGTCTGCAGCAGGGCCATCAGCAGTGCGCAGACCAGCAGGATCTGCCCCAGTTCGGGCAGCACTCAGCGTACCTCCGGCGCGGGCACGGGGACGTCGTGTTTGGTATGTGCCTGGCCCATCTTGTCGGCCACTTCCTTGGGAATGTAATTCTCGTCGTGCTTGGCCAGCACTTCATCGGCCATGAAACGACCGTCCTGCAGGCGGCCGCTGGCAACCACTGCGCCGCCTTCGGCGAACATGTCCGGCAGGATCCGCGAGGTGCTCACCGGCAAGGTGGCATCGCCGTCGGTGACCACGAAGTGCGCCTCCAGCGAGCCGGAAGGACGCTGGAACGAACCTTTCACCACCATGCCGCCGAGCCGGAAGCGCGACTGCGCATCGACGTCGCCGCGCAGTACTTCGGACGGTGTGTAGAGGTAGGCGATATTGCGCTGCAGGGCGAACGCCACCAGCGTGGTGGCCAGGCCCGAGGCCAGCAGCACCAGCAGCACCCAGACCATGCGGCGGCGCTGCACCGGGGTCATCGGCTCAGCTCCGGGGCCAGCGGCGCGGGGGTCTGCGCGGCGTCACGCGCCTGCAGGCGGCGCTGCCGGCGCAACGCCTGGCGGCGGGCCATGCGCAGCCGCAGCCAGGAGCCCAGGGCATCGCTGCAGAGCACCAGCACGAACACCGCGTAGGCGGCGATGATGAAGGGCAGGTGGGTCATCGCGGGGTCTCCTCCAGTGCGTCCGGGGTACCCAGGCGCTCGGCGAGCCAGGCCTTGCCGGCTTCGCGGCTGAGATTGTCCGCACGCGCCTTGGCCAAAAGCGAGCCGACGAACCACAGCTTGGTGGCAATCACCATCCACCACAGCGGCGCGATCAGTTCCGGGCGCACGGCGTTGTCGCCGAACACATTGATCGACTGGCGCTGGTGCAGGCCCCCCCACCAGTCCACCGAATAGCGGATCACCGGCAGCAGCGCGACCCCGATGATGGCCAGCAGGCCGGCGGCGCGCGCGGCGCTGCGGCGGTCCTCGATGGCGTGGTACAGGCCGATCACGCCCAGGTACAGGAACAGCAGGATCAATTCGCTGGTCATGCGCGGGTCCCAGTCCCACCAGGTGCCCCAGGTGCCTTTGCCCCAGATGCTGCCGGTGAGCAGGGTGATCAGGGTGAAACCGGCGCCCATCGGCGCGCAGGCCATCGCCAGGATCTCGCAGATCTTGATCCGCCAGATCAGCGCCACGGCCGCGTAGGCGGCCATCAGCGCGAACACGAACAGGCTCATCCAGGCACTGGGCACGTGGATGTAGATGATGCGGAAGGCATCGTTCTGGGTCTGTTCGGGCGGCACCACCCACAGCCCCTGCCAGAGGCCGATCAGCAGCACCGGCAGCGCGGCCACGTAGAACACCTTCGACCAGCGCGTGGCGAAGCGGTCGAAGACCGGGGGGGAACCGAGTTGGTGGAACCAGCGAACGATAGTGTGCATGCAGCGATGGCTATCCAACGAAGGGCGAAGATCCAGCAGACGTGGAGTTGCTCGTGAACATACAGCTCGACAGCGGGTGGTGCGACAACAGGTAGGTCAGTGCAACGAAATCCGGATCGCCGCGGCGGTGGCCAGCGGTGCCAGTACCAGCGCCACCACCAGCCCGGCGCCCAGCATCAGCAGCGCGCCGACCGGATCCTGCCCGCGTGCGGCGGCGCCGACACTGCCTGCGCCGAACACCAGCACCGGCACATACAGCGGCAACGCCAGCAACGCCACGAGAATACCAGAGCGCCGGATGCCCACGGTCAGCGCAGCGACCACCCCACCGATCAGGCTCAACACCGGTGTTCCGAGCAGCAACGATGCCAGCAGGATCGGCAGTTGGTCATGTGGCAGATGCAGCATTTCGGCCAGCAGCGGCGCCATCACGATCAGCGGCAGCGCGGTGGTGACCCAATGCAGCAGCACCCGCACCAGCACCAGCCAGGCCAAGGGCACCGGGGCCAGCAGCCATTGTTCCAGCGAACCGTCCTCGGCATCGCTGCGGAACATCGAATCCAGCGCCAGCTGGCCGGCCAGCAGCACGGCCAGCCACAGCACCGCCGAGGCCACCTGCGCCATCAGCTGCGGCTCGCGACCCAGCGCCAGCGCGAACAGCACCACCACCAGCAGGGCGAACAGCAACGGCTGCAGGGCATCGCCGCGGCGGCGCCAGAGCAGGCGCAGGTCGCGGGTGACCAGCGCGCGCGCGGTCTGCCACAGGCCCGGTTCGGTGCCGGGGGCGATCATGCCGCCGCGCCCAGGCTGAGCAGGCGGGTGCGCACGGGCGGGGCGGCGTAGGCGCCATGGGTGGTGACCAGGGCGGCGCCGCCGCTGCGCAGGTGCGCGGAAATCATGCGGTTCACCAGGTTGATGCCGTCCAGGTCGAGGTTGGCGTAGGGTTCGTCGAGCAGCCACAGCGGTGCCGGCGACAGCCAGATCCGGGCCAGCGCCAGGCGCCGCTTCTGCCCGGCCGACAATTGCCGCACCAACGTGTCCTCGTAACCGGCCAGGCCGACGATGGCCAAGGCGTTGCCGGGCATCTGCCGCGCACGGCGGCCGTGCAGGCCGCAGAGGAACTGCAGGTTCTCCAGCGTGTCCAGGTCGGCCTTCAGCCCGGGCAGGTGGCTGAGGTAGGCCACGAACTGCGAACGTTCCTTGTGCCCGGCCGGGCGCCCGTCGATCTGGATCTGGCCGGCATCGGCGCGCAGCAGCCCGGCCAGCACCCGCAGCAGGGTGGTCTTGCCGGCGCCGTTGTCGCCCTGCACCAGCAGCGCTTCACCGGCGTCGATGTGGAAGTCGAGCGGGCCGAACACGGGTTCGTCGTTGCGACTGAAGCCAAGGCCTTGCGCGGCCAGCAACGGAGGTGCGTTCAAGGGGCTGAGGTTTCACGCCGGAATGGGCGGACAGTGTAATGGGGACAGGGGGGCGGCCGGCACCTACCGTCATGGGTTCGGGGGTTTTGCGTACACTGACCTTTCCCCATTTCTTCCTTCCTCTGCCGATGCAACCGCAAACCAAGCTGCCCAAGGTGGGCACCACCATTTTCACCGTGATGTCCCAGCTGGCGGCCGAGCATGGCGCCGTGAACCTGGGCCAGGGTTTCCCGGACTTCTCCGCACCGCAGCGGCTGCTCGATGAGACCATCAAGGCCATGCAGGCCGGGCTCAACCAGTACCCGCCGATGACCGGCGTGGCGCCGCTACGCCAGGCCATCGCGCAGAAGTCGCTGGACCTGTATGGCGCGGCGGTTGATCCGGATAGCGAAATCACCGTCACCAGCGGTGCCACCGAGGCGATCTTCAACGCCATCCACGCGGTGGTGCGCCCGGGCGAGGAAGTGATCGTGCTGGACCCGGCTTACGACTGCTACGAGCCGGCCATCGACCTGGCCGGTGCGCGCGCCGTGCACGTGCCGCTGGACCCGCAGACCTTCGCGGTCGACTGGGACCGCGTGCGTGCCGCGATCACCCCGCGCACCCGCCTGCTGATGGTCAACACGCCGCACAACCCGTCCGGGGCCATGCTCACCGCCGATGACATGCAGGCGCTGGCCGACGTGCTGCGCGGTACCGGCATCTACCTGATCTCCGACGAGGTCTACGAACACATCATCTACGACGGCCGTCGCCACGAATCGGCGCTGCGCTACCCGGAGCTGCGCGAACGCGCGTTCGTGATCTCCAGCTTCGGCAAGACCTACCACTGCACCGGCTGGAAGATCGGCTATGCCATCGCGCCGCCGGCGATGAGTGCCGAGTTCCGCAAGGTCCACCAGTACAACACCTTCACCAGTTTCGGCCCGGCCCAGTACGGTTTCGCCGCGATGATCCGTGACGAACCGGCACACCACCTGGAACTGGGTGCGTTCTACCAGGCCAAGCGCGACCGCTTCCGCGAGCAGCTGCTGACCACGCGGCTGAAGCCCTTGCCGGTACCCGGTGGCTACTTCCAGCTGGTGGACTATTCGGCGATCAGCGATCTGCCCGACCATGAATTCGTGAAGTGGCTGACCATCGAAAAGGGCGTCGCTGCGATCCCGCTGTCGCCGTTCTATGAAACCGCGCCGGCAGGCCAGCGCCTGGTGCGGCTGTGCTTTGCCAAGAACGACGCCACGATGGATGCGGCGATCGCACGGTTGCAGGTGCTCTGATGCCGGCGTCGAGCGCACCGCAGGACCTGCGTATCTCCCTCGTGCAGGGCGACACCCGCTGGCACGATCCGGTGGGCAACCGCGAGCATTACGGCGCCCTGCTGGCACCGCTGGCCGGGCAGACCGACCTGGTGATCCTGCCGGAGACCTTCACCAGTGGGTTCTCCAATGAGGCCATCGACAAGGCCGAAGACATGGACGGCCCGACCGTGGCCTGGATCCGCGCGCAGGCGGTTGCGCTGGGCGCGGTGGTCACCGGCAGCGTGCAGCTGCGGGTGGGGCAGGGCGTCTACAACCGCCTGCTGTGGGCCACCCCGGACGGTGAGCTGCATTACTACGACAAGCGCCATCTGTTCCGTTACGGCGGCGAGCACGAGCGCTATGCCGCCGGTAACGCGCGCCTGTGCGTGGAGTGGAAGGGCTGGCGGATCAATCCGCAGGTCTGCTACGACCTGCGCTTCCCGGTGTTCTGCCGCAACCGTTACAACGTCGAGCGCCCGGAGCAGCTGGATTTCGACCTGCAGATCTTCGTCGCCAACTGGCCGTCCGCGCGTGCCTATGCATGGAAGACGCTGCTGCGCGCGCGTGCGATCGAGAACCTGTGCTTCGTGGCGGCGGTGAACCGTATCGGCGTGGATGGCAACGGGCTGCACTATGCCGGCGACAGCGCGGTGATCGATTTCCTTGGCCAGCCGCAGGTGGAAGTGCGCGAGGTGGAGCAGGTGGTCACCACCACGATCTCGGCGGCGGCACTGGCCGCGCACCGCGCGCGCTTCCCGGCGATGCTCGATGCGGACAATTTCAGCCTGCAGGAACAAGGCTGAAACGGTAGCGCCGGCCGCTGGCCGGCTGCACTTGGCACCGGCGACGCCCATCGCCGGGGATACCGGTTGCCGGGGACAGCGAGTGGCCGGCTGAACGGATGCCGGCTGCGCGCGATGTGCATCATCCGGGCCACACGCACGCACTGCTAGATTCGCCTCGTCACCCACTGCGTACGAGCGGATTGCATGAAGAAGTTCTCCCTGGCATTGATCGCCCTGGCCGGTATCGCCGCGGTTCCGGCCGCACAGGCCGCCGGCAACATCGACTGCGAACTGCGCTACGACCTGGCCGGCTGGTCGGTGCTGTACAAGACCGCCTCCGGATCGGGCACGATCACCTGCGACAACGGCGCACGTATCCCGGTCAAGATCACCGTCAAGGGCGGCGGGCTGACCGTGGGCAAGTCCAAGATCGTGGACGGCAAGGGCAAGTTCTCTGGGGCGTACTCGGTGAACGACCTGATCGGTTCCTATGCGTCGGTGGAAGCCCACGCGGGCGCGGATAAATCCAGCAATGCGCAGGTGATGACCAAGGGCGATATCTCGCTGGCGCTGGCCGGTACCGGCAAGGGCTGGGACCTGGGCGTGGGGTTGGGCAAGTTCACCATCGAGCGTCGTTGAATCTACGGCAGCCACCCGTGGGGTGGCTCTACCGGTGATGGACAACAAAAAACCCCGGCCGAAGCCGGGGTTTTTGATCTCAGCGTATCAGTGATCAGCCGCCGCGCGGGCCGCCGCCACGGTGGCCACCGCCGCCCGGGCCGCGGCTGCCGCCGGGGCGACCGCCCGGGCCGCCAGGACCGCGTGCACCGGGACCACCCGGGCCACGGTTGCCGCCGCCCGGGCCACCCGGACCGCGCGCATTGGCGCCGCCCGGACCACGGTTACCGCCCGGACCACCCGGGCCGCGGTTGCCGCCGGGGCCACCGAAGCCACGGTTGCCGCCCGGACCACCGGGACCACCCGGGCCGCGATTGCCGGCCGGACGCGCGCTGCCGTACGGGCTGGCGCCCGGATTGGCGTGGTCGGACGGGAAGCTCGGGGCATTGCCCGGGTGGCCGTAGGGGTGGCGGGATTGACCCTGGCCGCCCTGGCCACCGCGGTTGCCACCGGCACCGGCACCGGCCGGACGACCCTGGCCGCCGTAACCGCCACGGCTTTCGCCGCCACGATTGTCGCCGCCGTAGCCGCCACCGCCGCCGCCGTAACCGCCACGGCCTTCACCGCGACCTTCGCCACCGAACCCGCCGCGACCGGGGCCGCCTGCGCCGCCCGGACCCTTCGGCTTGCCGTACGGACGGCCCTGGCCGCCTGCACCGGCGCCGGCACCCGGGCCGCGCGCACCCGGACCACGGGCTGCGCCCGGGCCGGCATTGCGGTGGTTGCTCGGGCCGGTGCTCACGCCGTCCGGCACGTACCAGCTGCGGAACGCGGCCGGGTTGCCTTCCGGCAGGGCGCGGTTGCCCTTGTCCGGGCGCGCCTTGAACGGGCGCTGCGACTGCTTGGCCGCGGCTTCGCCGCTGACCGTCAGGCCGCCCTTGAAGCCGCCCGGCTTGCCACCGCGACCACGGCCGCGCTCTTCGCGCACGTTGTCGAAACGACGCAGTTCGCGGCCTTCATCGGCCTGGTTGTGGCCGTTGACGTAGGCGTTGCCGCGGCCACCTTCGCGCGACACGCGCACGGTGGTCTTGGCGGCGCGACGCTGGCCGATCACCGGCTGCAGGGTCAGCGCCGACGGCGCGCCTTCTTCCAGCTTCAGTTCGGCACGCAGTGCTTCAACCTGCTTGGCCGGCAGTTCCACCGACTGGCCACGCAGCAGTTCGCGCGGCAGGCTGACCTTGCCGTAGCGGGTGCGCTTGAGGCGGCTGACCTGGCAGCCCTGCGATTCCCACAGGCGACGCACTTCGCGGTTGCGACCTTCCTTGACGACCACGCGGAACCAGTCGTGCGAGTCCGTGCCGCCAATGCGTTCGATCTCGTCGAACTTGGCCGGGCCGTCTTCCAGCGCCACGCCACGGGCGAGGCGGTCCACGATGTTGTCCGGCACCTTCTCTTCGCCTTCCGGCGCACGCACGCGCACGACGTACTCGCGCTCGACTTCGTAGGAGGGGTGCATCATCGCGTTGGCCAGCTCACCGTCGGTGGTTGCCAGCAGCAGACCGGTGGTGTTGATGTCCAGGCGGCCGATCGCGATCCAGCGCGCGCCCTTCAGGGCCGGCAGCGCTTCGAATACGGTCGGGCGACCTTCGGGATCTTCGCGGGTGGTCACTTCGCCTTCCGGCTTGTTGTAGGCCAGCACGCGCGAGGTCTCGGTCAGCGCGGTGGCGACGAAGCCACGGCCGTCCAGCTCGACCTTGTCGCCGCTCTTGATCGACTGGCCGGTCTGCGCGACTTCACCGTTGACCTTGACCAGGCCATCGGCGATGCGCTGTTCCAGCGCGCGACGCGACCCGAGCCCGGCCTGGGCCAGCACCTTGTGCAGGCGCTCTTCCAGCTTGGGCTGTTCGGTGGCGGATTCGCGCTTGAGCGAAAGCTTGTTCAAAGACGGCTTGCGGGGGGTGTCACTCATTTACTTGGCTCCGGCCGGCGACGGTTTCGTCGGCCTCTGGTTCGGGATCGGCTTCGTCAACAGCCACGGTCGTCTTCGCGACGGCGTTGTCTTCGGTTTCGTTCTGGGTCGCCGCGCGCTCTCCCGGCGCGGAATCGGGTTCGCCTGCAAGGGCGGTTGTGCCGGCGTCGTCGTCGCGGGGCGGCGACGGCGCTTCGGATTCGGGGGTGGACGGGGCCGCGTCTGCGTCCTCGTCCGGGGTGTCGTCATTGGCTGCGCCAGTGTCCAGCTCGGCATCCGGTGCGGCGGCGCCGGCGGCCAGGCGGCCGGCCAGCTGGCCATCGGTATCCAGCGGCAGCTGCGGCTCCAGTTCGCCCAGGTCGCGCAGCTCGGACAGCGGCGGCAGTTCGTCCAGGCGCTTGAGCCCGAAATAATCCAGGAAGCCCTTGGTGGTACCGAACAGCGCCGGCTTGCCGGGCACGTCGCGGTGGCCGATCACGCGGATCCACTCGCGCTCTTCCAGTGCCTGGATGATGTTGCTGCTGACCGCCACGCCGCGCACCTGTTCGATCTCGCCGCGGGTGATCGGCTGGCGATAGGCGATCAGCGCCAGGGTCTCCAGGGTGGCACGGGTATAGCGGGTCTTGCGTTCGGTCCACAGCCGGGTGATGTAGCTGTGCACCTCGCCGGTGACCTGGTAGCGGAAGCCCGAGGCGACCTCGACCAGCTCCACACCGCGGGCCTGGCAGGCGTCGCGCAGCAGCTCCAGCGCGCGTTCAACGCTGCCCGGCGGCGCCGGTTCCTCTTCCGGGAACAGGCCCTGCAGCTGTGCCAGCGTCAGCGGCTGGCTCGACGCCAGCAAGGCGCCTTCGACAATACGGTTGATCAGCGGTTGATCCATACGCGGGTCGGGGGCTCAGTCGGATTCGTTGGCGGCGTCGGCATCATCGAACTCGCTGTTGAACTGCAGCGGTTCGTTGGTGTTGCCGGCGGCCAGGGACTTGACGTAAATGGGCGCCAGCGGTGCTTCCTGGACGATGTCCAGCAGCTGTTCCTTGGCCAGTTCGAGCAGGGCCAGGAAGGTGACCAGCACCCCCAGCTTGCCTTCTTCAGCCGTGAACAGCGTTTCAAACCGGTAGAACCGGCCGTCTTCCAGACGACCCAGCACATCGCCCATGCGCTGGCGCACGCTCAGGGCCTCGCGTTTGATCGCGTGGCCGGTGAACAGCTCGGCGCGCTTGAGCACGTCGTGCAGTGCCATCAGCATTTCCTTCAGATCCACCGGCGGCGGCAGCTTCACGGCTGCGCGATCGGGGACGAAGGCATGGACCACGGCGGTGTCGCGGTCCTGGCGGGGCAGGCTGTCGATATCTTCGGCGGCCTGCTTGAAACGTTCGTACTCCTGCAGCCGGCGCACCAGCTCCGCGCGCGGGTCGGCTTCCTCGCCTTCCACGCTCGGGGGGCGCGGCAACAGCATCCGCGACTTCACTTCGGCCAGGATCGCCGCCATCACCAGGTACTCGGCCGCCAGTTCGAAGCGCAGCTCCTGCATGACGTTGATGTACTCGACATACTGGCGGGTGATCTCGGCCACCGGGATGTCCAGGATGTCCAGGTTCTGCCGGCGGATCAGGTACAGCAGCAGGTCCAGCGGACCTTCGAAGGCATCCAGGATGACTTCCAGCGCGTCCGGCGGGATGTACAGGTCCTGCGGAATCTGCAGGACCGGTTGTCCATGCACCACGGCCAGCGGCATTTCCTGCTGCTGTGGGGCGGGCGGTCGGGTTGGCGGGTTCGCGTCGAGCGCGAGTTCGGAAGTCATCAAGTTGACGTCAGTATTGCAACGGACCGGTCGCCGCACCGTGCCTGCGTCCGGAATATTCCGGGCGGCAAGATGGCAAGCCATGACACGCCTGTGTCGGCGCGATTCCACACTTCAAACAGCAAGGCGCGCCGCGATGGGCAGCGACAGAACTACGGGGAGGTCGTCTACGTGTACTGGTGTGGGGCAGCGGGTCGGTCGTCGGTTGGCGGTGAAGCCGAAAGCCGACGGGGCTGCTGCGTCCAGCCACGTGCAATGGGGACAAGAGTACGGGTTCAGGCCCGCAGTGTCCAGCGAGCCGGGCTAGAATCGTCCCGTTTGTTTAGCTGAGCCTTGGGAGTTGCCTGTGTGGTATGTGATTGAAGGCTATGACGGCACCGACGTGCTGGCGGCCCGTGGGGCGGCGCGACCGGCCCACCTGGCCCGGTTGGTGGCCCTGCAGGACGCCGGTCGGCTGCTGCTCGCCGGGCCGTGCCCGGCCATCGACAGTGAAGATCCCGGCCCGGCCGGGTTCAGTGGCAGCGTGGTGATTGCCGCGTTCGACAGTCTGGAAGACGCCCAGGCCTGGGCCGCGGCCGATCCTTATGTAGAGGCCGGGGTGTACACCCGGGTCCAGGTGCGCCCGTTCCGCAAGGTGCTGCCATGAGCCGGGTCGAGCGCATCCGCGCGGCCCTGCAGCAGGCGCTGGACCCGGTGCGGCTGGAGGTGGAGGACGACAGCCACCGCCATGCCGGGCATGCCGGCGCGCGCGATGGCCGTGGCCATTTCAACGTGCATGTGGTCAGCGCCGCGTTCGAGGGCCTGGGCCCGTTGGCGCGCCATCGGGCGGTATATGCCGCCCTGGGCAGCATGATGGACACCGATATCCACGCCTTGTCCATCCGCGCCGAAACGCCGTCCCAGAACGGCTGAAACCCTTGTCCTGCCTTGTCCCGGCAAGTCCCGGGGTGACCTGTGCAGGCATGCTTCCGTTACCGCAGTACGACAATAGGCCTAACGTAGTGTTTACATCCGGGTTTGAAAACGCTTACATTCCGCGCCAAGCCCAGATCTCTAAGCCGTGGAGGGCGGCGAGGTGAACAAGGCAGCGATCACTATCAAAGATGTCGCCCGCGAGGCCCGTGTCTCCGTAGCCACGGTGTCACGCGCGCTCAATGGCCATGAAAATGTTGCCGAGCCCGTGCGCAAGCTGGTGCTGGAGGTGGCGGCGCGTCTGCGCTACACCCCCCACGCCGCCGCGCGCAGCCTGAGCAGCCGGCGCACCAATACCATTGGCGTGGTGTTGCCCGACCTGTATGGCGAATTCTTCTCCGAGCTGATGCGTGGCATCGACGGGGTCGCCCGCGAGCGGCGCCAGCACCTGCTGGTGTCCAGCTATCACGGCGACCAGGAGCAGCAGGGCGCGGCCCTGCGCGCCATGCGCGGCCGGGTGGATGGGCTGCTGGTGCTGTCCCCGTACGCGGAAAGCCCGGGGTTCCTCACCGACAACCTGCCGCAGGCGCTGCCCACGGTGCTGATCAACACCTACCTGCCCGAGCAGGACCACCCGGTGTTGAGCATCGACGACCACGCCGGTGCGATGGCCATGACCGGCCATCTGCTGGAGGTCGGCCACCGCCGCATCGCCTTTATTTCCGGTCCGGATCTCAACTTCGACGCCCGTGAGCGCCTGCGCGGTTTCCGCGATGCGCTGGCCGCCTTCGGCGATGCCGCGGTGGGTATCGAGTTGCCCGGTGACTTTGACGAAGCTTCCGGCCACCGCGCCGGTCAGGAGCTACTGGCAGCTGGCACGCTGCCCGATGCTGTATTCGCCGCCAACGACATGATGGCGTTGGGGTGTCTGTATGCGTTCGCGCAGGCAGGCGTGCGGGTCCCGGCCGATGTCGCCCTGGCGGGCTTCGATGACATTCCGCTGGCGCGTTTCGTCCACCCATCGTTGACCACGATGCAGGTAAGCATCGCCGAGCTCGGCGATAAGGCGATGACGCGTCTGTTGCAGTTGATGGACGGCAACAACACGGAAGTGGCCGGTGACAAGCAGACGCTTGTGCCGCGCCTGATCGTGCGTGATTCAAGCAAGCCCAGTACCACTCTGTAGGTCACGGCCGTTGGTCGTGACGCCTTCATTCCACGCAGTCAAAAAAAAAGTCAGGGGCCGCAATGACGGCCACCACCACCCGGAGATCTACATGACGTATTCCAATCACCGCAACCGTGCACCGGCGCGCAGCCTGCTGGCCAGTGCCCTGGTCACCTGCCTGATGCTGGGCGCGGCGCCGAGCCTGATGGCGCAGTCGGCCACCTCTTCGCTGCGCGGCCAGGTTGCCCAGGCCGATGCCGGCACCGAAGTGACCGCCACCAACCTGGCCAGCGGCACCGTGCGCCGCGCAACCACCCGTGCCGACGGCAGCTACTCGCTGATGGGCCTGGACCCGGGCACCTATGACGTGGTGGCCAACGGCCAGACCCAGAAGGTGACCGTGACCGTGGCTTCGACCGCGACGCTGAACTTCAGCGGCGCGCCGGCCAACGGCAGCACCGCCAACGCCACCAACCTTGACACCGTCAACGTGGTGGCCCCGACCCTGCTGCAGGAAGTACGTACGTCCGAAGTGGGCAAGACGGTGAGCCTGCAGCAGATCCAGACCACCCCGCAGGTGTCGCGCAACTTCCTGGAGTTCGCCGACGCGGTGCCGGGCATGATCTTCACCCGTGATGCCAAGGGCAACACCTCCCTGCGCGGCGGTGCCACCAATGCCGATGGCACCAACGTCTACATCGACGGCGTGGGCCAGAAGAGCTACGTCAAGGGCGGCGGCGTGGCCGGCCAGTCCGGCAGCGCCGGCAACCCGTTCCCGCAGTTGGCCATCGGCGAATACAAGGTCATCAGCGGCAACTACAAGGCAGAGTACGGCCAGGTGTCGAGCGCGGCCGTGACCGCGGCCACCAAGTCCGGTACCAACGAGTTCAAGGGTGAAACCTTCTACCGTTACACCAACGAAGACATGCGCGCCAAGACCCCGGCGGAGCGTCAGTATGGCCAGACCAAAGAAGCATCGGCCGAGAAGGAATACGGGTTTGCTTTGGGTGGCCCGATCATCCAGGACAAGGCCCACTTCTTCGTGACCTACGAAGCCAAGCGCTTCGACCTGCCGGTCACCATCGCGCCGGAAGGCTCGGTCACCAACCGCGTCGGCCTGCTGCCGGGCGACGCCGCTGCCGGCCTCGGCCCGGCCAGCCAGCCGTTCGAGCAGGACCTGATCTTCGCCAAGATCGACTTCGAGCCGACCGACAACGATCGCATCGAGCTGAGCTTCCAGGACCGCGACGAGACCCAGCAGCAGTTCAGTGGCCAGACCGCGCCGGAAGCCGGCCGTGAAGTGGTCAACACCGACCGTCGTTACGCGCTGCGCTGGAACCACAGCGGTGAGCGTTACTACAACGAACTGATGCTCACCCATGAGGATTCGTTCAACAACCCGACCCCGCTGACCCTGGGCAATGGCTTCACCTACACCGCACCGGACGGCACCGAAGACCGCACCCTGGTGAAGATCGGTGGCGCCTCGGCACTGGATTCGCAGGTGAAGGGCCAGAAGGGCTGGGCGATTGAAGACAACCTGACCCTGGATGGCATCCAGTGGATGGGCGACCACACCATCAAGATGGGCGCCAAGTACAAGCAGATCGACCTGTACGCTTCCGATGCGGCGCAGATCAATCCGCAGTTCACCTACTCGCTGGGCGATGCGGACTTCCCGTCCGACATCCCGTACAAGGCGCAGTTCGTCAAGCCGGTAACCGGTGTGTCGGGCGTGTCCGGCGAAGTGCGTTCGAAATCCAAGCAGATCGGCCTGTTCATCCAGGACGACTGGCAGGTCAACGACCACCTGCAGCTGAACATCGGCCTGCGCTGGGACTACGAAAAGACCCCGGCCTACCTGGACTTCGTGACCCCGCAGGCCGTGGTCGACGCGATCTACTCGCAGGACCCGCGCGCTGCGGCTGGCCAGACCTACGCCGATTCGCTGGCGCTGGGCGGGCTGGACATCAGCAATTACATCAGCAACGGCCACAACCGCAAGGCATTCAAGGATGCCTGGCAGCCGCGCCTGGGCTTCTCGTATGACATCAATGCCGACGAGCAGCACGTGATCCACGGTGGCGCCGGTCGTTCCTACGATCGCGACCTGTTCGACAACCTGCAGCTGGAAACCACCAAGCTGGCCCTGCCGCAGCCGACCATCTATTTCCGCAACCCGGCCACCGGCAGCTGCCTCAATGGCCAGGCCGCCTGCTATGACTGGAACCCGAACCTGCTCAACGGCATCGGCAACCTGCAGAGCCTGGTGGGCGCCACCAGCAATGCTGGTCTGGAAGTGGATCTGCTGAACAACAACCTGAAGGTGCCGTATTCGGACCAGTTCAGCCTGGGCATGAGCAACCAGGTCGGCGACTGGCTGACCGATGCCACCATCGCCCGTACGCTGAGCTACGACGGCTTCGCCTTTACCCTGGGCAACCGCTACCCGACCGGCCAGTTCTTCGATGACCCGCGCCTGTGCGGCGGCACCGACCCGGGCCTGAGCCAGGCCTGGAGCTGCAACGTGCCGGGCTTCGGCAGCCTGATCATCGGTCAGCAGGGCATCAAGACCCGCGCTACCCAGGTGCTGCTGTCGGCGCAGAAGCCGTTCACCCAGGAAAGCGGCTGGGGCTCCTCGATCGCTTACACCTGGACCACCGCACGCCACAACCGCGACATCAATGAGAAGTACGCATTCGACCGCGGCCTGATCGGCGAGTACCCGACCATCCGCTCCAACGGCGCGCCGCGCCACCGCCTGGTGGTCACCGGTTCGTACGCGGGCTTCTGGGGCATCACCTTCGGCGGCAAGGTCACCCTGGCCACCCCGACCGCAGTGAACGACTGGTACCCGGTCACCCAGTCGACCGGCTTCGACCTGCCGACCCCGGGTGCCGCAGTGCCCAACGGCAACGGCAAGTTCCTGCTCGGTGGCAAGATCTTCGGCTACCGTTCGGTTGACCTGCAGGCCACCAAGACGTTCAAGATGCCGGGCGAGACCGAGCTGTACGCTCGTATCGACATCATCAACATCTTCAACTTCGACAACTTCTCCAACTACAACTACACCAAGTCCAACGGCAAGTTGCTGGCCAGCTACAACGAGACCGGCGACATCGTCGGTACGCCGCGCCAGGTGAAGGCCGAAGTCGGCTTCCGCTTCTGATCCAACACCCGGCATCGTCCTCACGGGCGATGCCGGGGCAGCACCGCCGGCCGGCCCAGGCCGACCGGCGGACTGCACAGGCGCTTGCCCTCCCGCAGTGGGCAAGCGCGTGTGCGGTACAGCGATATCCGCCCGGGCGGATTTTTTTGGCCCGGGATCTGTAAACGATTTCAGCTTGGTTGAGGCTATGCTCTCCAGCACGAACATGCGTAAAGGGTGGTGGTCGATGAATGCACGTCGGGTGGTTTCGCTGGCATTGCTGTCCGTGGCGATGGCCGGCTGCCAGAAGCAGGCGCAGGACACGCCGGAAAAACCCAAGCCGCCAGTGATCCTGGTCGAGGCCGACGTGCCGCCGCGCCCGATGAAGCCGGAGCTGCCGCCGCTGTTCGACGATATCGAACGCCGCACCTTCCAGTTCTTCTGGGACACCACCAACGAGGTCAACGGGCTCAGCCCGGACCGCTACCCCTCGCGCCCGTTCGCCAGCATCGCTGCGGTGGGCTACGCGCTGACCGCCTATCCGATCGGCGTGGAGAACGGCTGGGTCAGCCGCACCCAGGCGGTGGACCGCACCCTGCTGACGCTGAAGTTCTTCCGCGACCTGCCGATGGGCCCGCAGCGCACCGGCAAGGGCGGCTACAAGGGTTTCTACTACCACTTCCTGGACATGCAGCAGGGCCGCCGCTATGACAGCTGGGTGGAACTGTCCAGCGTGGACACCGCGCTGCTGATGATGGGCGTGCTGTTCGCGCAGTCGTACTACACCGGTGACGATGCCCGCGAGAAGGAAATCCGCGACATCGCCGAGACGCTGTACAAGCGCGTGGACTGGCCGTGGCTGCAGCAGCGTGCGCCGCTGATCTCGATGGGCTGGTTCCCGGAAAGCGGCTTCATCGACCACGACTGGATGGGCTACAACGAGGCAATGATGGTCTACATCCTTGCGCTCGGTTCGCCGACCCATCCGGTCAGCCCGGATGCGTGGACGGTATGGACGCGCACGTATGACAACGACTGGGGCGTGTACCAGGGCCAGGAATACCTGTCGTTCGGCCCGCTGTTCGGCCACCAGTACACGCATGTCTGGGTCGATTTCCGCGACATCCAGGATGCCTACATGCGCGAGCGGGGCAGCACGTACTTCCTCAACAGCCGTTCGGCGGCGTTGTCCCAGCGCGAGTACGCCATCGCCAACCCGATGAACTGGAAGGACTACGGTGAGAACGTGTGGGGCCTGACCGCCAGCGATGGCCCGCAGAACACCACGCAGGAATACCGCGGCGAGCAGCGCCAGTTCCGCCATTACTCTTCGCGCGGCGCCGGCCTGCGCGAGAACTTCGACGACGGCACCATCGCCCCGACCGCGGCGATCGCCTCGGTGGTGTTCGCCCCGGAAGAAGTGATTCCGGCCACGCTGGAGATGCACAAGCGCTACGGCGACTACATCTATTCCAGCTACGGCTTCCTGGATTCCTTCAACCCCAGTTTCAACTACGACATCCCGATCAAGACCGGTCGGCTGGTGCCCGATCGCGGCTGGGTGGCCAGTGACTACATCGGCATCGACCAGGGCCCGATCCTGACCATGATCGCCAACTACCGGAACGATTTCGTCTGGGACGTGATGAAGAAGAACCCGCATATCCGCAAGGGCCTGGAGCGCGCCGGTTTCAGCGGCGGCTGGCTGACCCCGGAAGGCGAGCAGCAGCCGATGGAGCTGCAGAAAGATGAAAAGGCCGCTTCAGCGCGCTCGGTCGGCATTGCCGAATCGCGCGCCGCCGCCGCCCAGGAACAGAAGAACAGTTCCAACTCCAACCGCAACCAGCCGCAGGGGAAGTAAGCAGTGCCATCGATGTCGCGCCCGAAGCTGGGGTTGAGTTTGTTGCTGCTGCTCCTGGGCAGTGTGTTGTTGAGTGCCTGCCAAAAGGAGCCCGAAGGGGTCACCGTGCGGTTCTGGGCGATGGGCCGTGAGGCCGAAGTGGTGAGCGGGCTGATCCGCGAGTTCGAGGCTGAGAACCCCGGCATCCAGGTTGATGTGCAGAACATCCCGTGGACGGCGGCGCATGAAAAGCTGCTGACCGCGTTCGCCGCCGATGGCCTGCCGGACGTGTGCCAGCTTGGCAACACCTGGATCCCGGAGTTCGCCGAGCTCAACACGCTCACCCCGCTGCAGCCCTACGTGGCGCAGTCCAAGGTGGTGGACCCGGCCGACTACTTCCAGGGCATCTGGGATACCAACCTGATCCACGACGAGCTGGTCGGGGTGCCGTGGTACGTGGACACGCGCCTGCTGTATTACCGCAAGGACCTGCTGGCCAAGGCCGGCTTCGACCACCCGCCGCGCACCTGGGACGAGTGGAACACGATGATGGCCGCGATCAAAAAGATGCAGGGGCCCAAGCGCTACGCGGTGCTGATGCCGATCAACGAGTTCGAGCAGCAGTTGTCCTTCGCGCTGCAGCAGCCCGATCCGCTGCTGCGCGACGACAACACCCGCGGCAATTTCAGCAGCCCGGGCTTCCGTCGTACGCTGGGTTTCTACGAAAACATGTTCGCCCAGGGCTGGGCGCCGCGCATGTCCGAGACCCAGATCTCCAATGTCTGGGACGAGTTCTTCCGTGGCTTCAACGTGTTCTACCTGTCCGGCCCCTGGAACATCCGTGAGTTCAAGAAGCTGCAGCCCAAGGAACTGGAAGGGCAGTGGGGCACCGCCGCACTGCCGGGTCCGGACGGCCCGGGTGCAGGCATCGCCGGTGGCACCAGCCTGGTGATCTTCCGCTCCTCGCAGCAGAAGGAAGCCTCGTGGAAGCTGATCGAGTTCCTGTCGCGTCCGGCGATCCAGGAGCGCTTCCATTCCATCATCGGCGACCTGCCGCCACGGCGCAGCACCTGGGAATACCCCTCGCTGGCCAACGACCCGCTGGCACAGCCGTTCCGTGACCAGCTCGAGCGGGTCAAGCCGACCCCGAAGGTGCTGGAGTGGGAGCGGATCGTGCAGGAAATGCGGATCATCACCGAACAGGTGGTGCGCGGTGGCCTTGATCAGGATGTGGCAGTGAAGGAACTGGACAAACGCGTGGACAAGGTCCTCGCCAAGCGTCGTTGGATGCACGAACAGCAGGGCGGGCAGAAGGCTGCCGAAAACGATCTGCATTCCAGTGCCGTGGCCACGGGAGCGGCACCATGAAGCAGCGTTCGCTCGCCGGCTGGATCTTCGCCGGCCCGGCCATCCTGGTGATCGGCGTGTTCTTCGGCCTGCCGGTGTTCTCGGCGCTGGCGCTGAGCATCACCGACTTCGACCTGTACGCGCTGGCCGACGGTGCCAACCTGCGCTTCGTCGGGCTGGGCAACTACATCGACCTGCTGCAGACCCCGATGTTCTGGAAGTCGTTGTGGAACACCACCTATTTCGTGGTGGTGGGCGTGCCGTTGTCGATCGGCGTGTCGCTGGGCGCGGCGATGCTGCTCAACGCCCCGGCCGCGCGCTTCAAGGCGCTGTTCCGCACCGCCTTGTTCGCCCCGGTGGTGACCACGCTGGTGGCGGTGGCGGTGATCTGGCGCTACCTGTTCCACACCAGCTATGGCCTGGTGAACTACGGCCTGGGCCATATCGGCATCAACCCGATCGACTGGCTGGGCGACCCGAACTGGGCCATGCCAACCATCATGCTGTTCGCGGTGTGGAAGAACTTCGGCTACAACATGGTGATCTTCCTGGCCGGCCTGCAGGCGATTCCGCATGACCTCTACGAGGCCGCGCGCATCGATGGCGCCTCGCGCTGGAAGCAGTTCCTGCACATCACCCTGCCGATGCTCGGCCCGGTGCTGCTGGTGGTCGGGGTGATCACCGTGTCCGGTTACTTCCAGCTGTTCGCCGAACCCTACGTGATGACCCGTGGCGACCCACTGCAGAGCACCGTCAGCGTGCTGTACTTCATGTTCGAGGAAGGCTTCAAGTGGTGGAACCTGGGACGTGCCTCCGCGGTGGCGTTCCTGCTGTTCCTGATCATCCTGGCCGTCACCAGCGTGATGCTGCGTTTCGGCCGCAAGAGGCAGTTGGTATGAGTCGTGAAATCGGCCAGTCGCGCTGGCATGCATGGTGGGTCAATGGTGGGTTGCTGGTGCTGGCCGCGGTCAGCCTGGCGCCGTTGCTGTGGATGCTGTCGGTGTCGTTCATGCCAACCGGCGAGGCGGCGCATTTCCCGCCGCCGCTGCTGCCGTCCTCGCTGACCACCGCGAACTACCACGAGTTGTTCGCGCGTACCGGCATGGGCAACAACTTCGTCAACAGCCTGGGCGTGTCGTTGGCGATCACGCTGGGTTCGCTGCTGCTCAACACCATGGCCGGCTACGCCTTCGCCAAGCTGCGCTTCGCCGGCCGCGAGCGGATCTTCCAGCTGCTGCTGGCCGCGTTGGTGATCCCGGCGCAGGTGGCGATGCTGCCGTTGTTCCTGCTGATGAAGCAGCTGGGCCTGGTCAACAGTTTCGGTGGCGTGATCGTGCCGGCGCTGGCCTCGGTGTTCGGCATCTTCCTGGTGCGCCAGTACGCACGCTCGATTCCCGATGAGCTGCTCGAAGCGGCGCGCATCGACGGGGCAGGGGAGCTGCGGATCTTCTTCCAGATCGTGCTGCCGATGCTCAAGCCGGTGCTGGTGACCCTGTCGATCTTCACCTTCATGGGCGCCTGGAACGATTTCATGTGGCCGTTGATCGTGTTGACCGACCAGGAGCACTACACTTTGCCGGTTGCCCTGGCCACGTTGTCGCGTGAACACATCATGGATGTCGAAATGATGATGGCCGGCGCGGTGGTCACGGTGGTTCCGGTGCTGCTGCTGTTCCTGGCATTGCAGCGTTACTACATCCAAGGTCTGTTGCTGGGGAGTGTCAAAGGGTGAAGCATGCCGTCGTCGCGGTGGGTCTGGGTCTGGTCTGGTCACTGGCAGCCTCGGCTGCACCGCCGGCGCCGTTGCCGGCCCCCAAGGTGCTGGACAGCTTCGATGACATGAGCCCCTGGAAGCTGGTCGTGTCCGACCAGGTCAGCGGCTCGCTGCGCAGCGTCGCCGGCAACGGCGGCGGGCGCGCGCTGTGCGTGGACTACGACTTCCATGAGGTGTCCGGCTACGTTGGGCTGCGCCGCGAGTTGTCCATCGATTACCCGGACAACTACCAGTTCGGTTTCCAGCTGCGCGGCGACTCGCCTGCCAACGACCTGCAGTTCAAGTTGATCGACGCCAGCGGCGACAACGTGTGGTGGGTCAACCGGCCCGGCTACAGCTTCCCGAAGAACTGGAGCAGCGTGCAGTACCGCAAGCGCCAGATCGACAAGGCCTGGGGCCCGGGGGCGGACAAGACCCTGACCCAGAGCAAGGCGATCGAGTTCACGCTGTACAGCAAGGTCGGTGGCAAGGGCACGGTCTGCTTCGACCGGCTCACCCTGCAGGCGCTGCCGCCGCAGGACACCTCGGCGTTGAATCCTGCGGTGATCGCCGACACCGCCACCGCGCTGCAGAACCGCATCGTGGATGGCAAGCCGGACACGGTGTGGATCAGCGGTGGCGTCGCCGAGCAGACCATCAGCCTGGACCTGTACAAAGTGCGTGAGTTCGGCGGCGCGGTGATCCAGTGGGTGCCGGGCCTGGAGGCGACGCGCTACGTGGTGCGATCCTCCGCCGACGGCCGCAGCTGGAAGACCCTGCGCGAAGTCACCGCCGGCGGCGGTGGCCGCGATTGGCTGGCGCTGCCGGATACCGAGGCGCGCTACCTGCGCTTTGATCTGAAGGCGGGCCCGAGCTGGCGCTACGGCATCCGTGACATCACCCTCAAACCGCTGGATTTTGCCGACACCCCGAATGATTTCATCCAGTCGGTGGGGGCCGATCTGCCGCGTGGCTCGGTGCCGCGCGGCTTCAGTGGCGAGCAGCCGTACTGGACCCTGCTGGGTCTGGACGGTGGCCGCGAGCAGGCGTTGATCGGTGAAGATGGCGCGCTGGAAGTGGCCAAGTCCAGCTTCAGCGTCGAGCCGTTCGTGGTGGTCGACAAGAAGGTGCTGAGCTGGGCCGACGTCACGGCCAGCCAATCGCTGCAGGATGATTACCTGCCCATCGCCAGTGTCGACTGGGCCCATCCCAAAGCCGCGCTGCAGGTCACCGGTTTCGTCCAGGGCACCCCGGACAATGCCCAGTTGATCGGTCGCTATACCCTGCGCAACCCGGACAAGGTGGCCCACGAATACACCCTGGCGCTGGCCGTGCGCCCGTGGCAGGTCAACCCGCCGACCCAGTTCCTCAACACTGTCGGCGGCTTCAGCCGGATCGACAACCTCGCCGTCGATCCCACTCATGTGGATGTCAACGGCAAGCCGCGGCTGTACCCGCTGCAGGCACCCGACGCCGCCTTTGCATCGGCCTTCGACAGCAAGCTGGAGGTGATGCATCTGGCCAGCGGCACGCTGCCGTCCGCCACCGAGGTCAAGGACGCCACCGGGCTGGCCAGCGGGGCGCTGCTGTACCGCTGGAAGCTCGAACCCGGGCAGAGCCGCGAGATCGCCATCGTGCTGCCGCAGACCGGCAACTGGACCACGCCCAAGGACTTCGATGCGGCCAAGGCGCAACAGCAGGTCGCCTCGATGTGGCGCACCAAGCTGGACCAGGTCAGCCTGCAGGTTCCCGCGGCCGGCAAGCCGCTCGCCGACACGCTGCGCACCGCGCTGGCGCACATGCTGATTTCGCGGATTGGGCCGAGCCTGCAGCCGGGCACGCGCTCGTACTCGCGCAGCTGGATCCGCGATGGCGCGATGATTTCCGAAGGCCTGCTGCGGATGGGCCGCAGCGATGCGGTGCGCGAGTACGTCACCTGGTACGCGCCCTATCAGTTCGACAACGGCAAAGTGCCGTGCTGCGTGGATGCACGCGGCAGCGACCCGGTGCCGGAGAACGACAGCCATGGCGAGCTGATCTTCAATATCGCCGAGTACTGGCGCTACACCGGCGACAGCACCTTCCTGGAACTGATGTGGCCGCACGTGCAGGGCGCCTACAGCTACATGGAGCAGCTGCGCCTGAGCGAGCGCACCGAAGAGAACCGCGCTCGCAATCCGGCCTTCTACGGCATGATGCCGGTGTCGATCAGTCACGAAGGCTATTCGGCCAAGCCGATGCACTCGTACTGGGACAACTTCTGGGCGCTGCGCGGTTACAAGGATGCGGCGATCATCGCCAGCACCCTGGGCAAGGCCGAGGCGATGCACATCAGCGAATCGCGCGACCAGTTCCGTGACGACCTGCAGGCCTCGCTGCAATCGGCGATGGCGCAGCACAAGATCGACTACCTGCCCGGCGCGGCCGAGCTGGGCGATTTCGATGCCACCTCCACCACCATCGCCCTGGCCCCGGCCGGCGAACAGGGCCGCCTGCCGCAGCCGCAGTTGAACAACACCTTCGAGCGCTACTGGACGCAGTTCGAGCAGCGTCGCGACGGCAAGCGCGAGTGGAAGGACTACACCCCGTACGAGTGGCGCAACGTGGCCGCGTTCGTGCGCCTGGGCTGGCGCGACCGCGCCTGGCAGGCCACCGAGTTCTTCTTCAAGGACCGTGCACCGCAGGCCTGGAACCAGTGGGCCGAAGTGGTCTCGCACACCCCGCGCAAACCGTTCTTCGTCGGTGACCTGCCGCATGCGTGGGTGGCATCGGACTTCGTGCGCTCGGCGCTGGACATGTTCGCCTACAGCCGTGATGTCGACGACAGCCTGGTGCTCGCGGCCGGCGTACCGTCGCGGTGGCTGGAAGGCAAGGGCGTGGCGATCAAGGGCCTGCGCACCCCCAATGGCCTGCTCAACTACGCGCTCAGCCGCAGCGACAAACAGCTGACCCTGGAGCTGTCGGCCGGGCTGGTGCCGCCCAACGGCGGCGTGATCCTGCCGTGGCCGTACAGCGGCGAGCCGGGCGATACCACCATCAACGGTGAGCCGGCGCAGTGGTTGAACGGTGAGCTGCGCATCACTCAGGTCCCGGCCAAGGTCGAGATCGAAGTTCCCGCCGCGGTGCGTCGCGCCGAGCGCAAGGCGCCGTGATGGCGAGGGCATCGCGTGGGGCGTGGTTGCGGCGTGCCGCAGTGCTGGGCGTGATCGGCGCGAGCCTGCTGGCCAGCGCGGCGGCACTGGCCGCACCCGCAACGCCACCGCGTGCGGTCACGGCAACCGCCGAGGTGGCCACCGCGCCGGGCATGAGCATGGTGACCTTCAACCTGCACCACGACCGTGAGGACTGGCCCGCACGACGCAAGGTGATCCTGCGCGAACTGCAGGCGCTGCGCCCGGATGCGATCGCGTTGCAGGAAGTGATCCAGAAGCCGCACGTCCGCAACCAGGCCGCGTGGCTGGCGCGCAAACTCGGCTATGACTACCAGTTCGTCTCCACCGATCCGCCCGGGCGCTTCAAGCGCTACGGCAACGCACTGCTGACCCGGCGCCCGGTACTGGCCCGCAACGAACACCTGCTGGCCCCGCTGGGTGATTACCGCACCGTGGCCCACCTGCGCATCGATGTCGATGGCCGGCCGGTGAATGTCTACGCCACCCATCTCAACGAACGCTCCGACGACAGCGGCAGCCGCATCCGCGCCGAACAGGTTGCCGATCTGCTCGCCTTCATCGCCGCCACCGCCGCCGATGCACCGGTGGTGATCGCCGGGGATTTCAATGCGCTGGTCGATGCCGGCGACCTCAGCGCGCTGCGCCAGCGCTACGGCGACAGCTTCGGCAGCGTGCACGTCAACAACGAACTGGCCCAGGTCAGCACGCTCAACCGGCACTACTACGAGGCGCCTTCGCGCATCGACCACATCTTCTTCCAGCAGGACCGCCTGCTGGCACGTGAAGCGAAGCTGCTGTTCGACCAACCCTACGCGGAAGGCCGCTGGGCGTCGGACCACTACGGCGTGTGGACGCGCCTGCAGTTCGCGCCCGACGGCGCCGACAGCACCGCCGCGCCCTAGGCGCGGCCGAACGCACGGTCCGTCGCGTTCGCTACTGCTCTTTCCAGGTCTGCCCATCTTCGGATCGCCAGGTACCGCCGCTGGCACAGCAGCCCCCGGCGCCGAACGCCATGCGCCCCAACACGGCCACCACGGCACCGTCTTCGTAGCGCAATGACTGCCGGTCGCAGACGGTGAAAAACGGGTAGGGCTCCGGCGCCACCAGTTGGTGCAGGGTGATGACCTGTGGCGCGCCGTGCTCGACCCGGAATACCTTGCAGTCGTGTGCGATCAACTCGATCTGCTGGCCGGCCAGCGTGCCGCGGAAATGCCGCTCCGGCGGCGCATCCCGCACCGCGATCGCGGCCTTGCTCAGGGGCAGTGGCGGCAGGGACGGCGGGCTGCGACTGCAGGCGGACAGCCCGCACACCAGCAACGCAGTACATGGCCAGAAGCGGGAGGTTGTCATGCCGCGAGCATGGCACAGCCTGGCGCGGGACCCAAACGCAGACAGCGGCCCGAAGGCCGCTGTCTGGGTGTTGCCACGACTCGGCCGGAATCAGGCCTTGTCGTTCTTTTCCTCATCCTGCTTCGGCGCGTCTTCGACCTGCGCGACATCGGTGGGGATGTCCTCGCGGGCTTCGGCGTGTGCCGCCTGTGCAGCGGCATCCGTGCTGGCCGGGACCTCGCTGGCAGCGCTGCCGAACAGCTGGCCGTTATGCACGACCGGCGCGGGCTCTACCGGCTCGGGCTTGGCCACCGGCGCAGCAGCGACCGGGGCGGCAGCGACCGGGGCGGCCACGGCGGCATCCAGCATGCTGGTCTGCACCGGGGCTTCGACCGGGGCCTTGGCTTCCACCACCGGCGCGGCTTCAACCACGGCCGCCGGGGCGACAGCGGCCTCGACCGGCGCCTGCGGCTTCGGTGCTTCCACCGGCATCGGTGCTTCGACAATTGCCGCGACCGGCTTGGGCACGTCGGCGACCGGCGCAGCAACCACAGGCGCAGCGACCGGCGCGGCGATGACCGGCGCGGCTTCCGCCACGACCGGGGCCGGCGCGGCAGGTGCCACGGGTGCCGCCACAACGGCCACCGGGGCCACGTCGACCACCGCCGGGCGCACTTCAGCCACCGGGGCTACGGGCGCGGTTTCCAGCGGTGCGCTGACCGGCTGCACCGGGCGCTCCACCGTCACCGGCTTCGGCGCCTCGGCAACCGCGGCCGGCTTGGCCGCTTCCACCGGCATCGGCGATTCCACGAACGGCACGCGATCGGTGTACGACGGCGTCCGCGTCTCAGCCTCGACCACCGGGGCCGGTTCGCTGTGACCGGCGGTCACCACCGGGCTGCTGACCACGGCGGCCGGGGCAGCGGCGGCCACGGCGGCTACCGGGGCCGGGCGCGGGGCCTGGACGGCGGCCGGGACCGGGGCGGCGGCAGGCGCAGCACCGGCTTCATCGTCGAACTCGAACTCCGGCTGCGGCTGGCCGCTGTTGGCGGCCTGGCGCTCGGCATGGGCGCTCTGGGTGGCGTCCTGGTCGGCCTGATCGCCGTCCTGGTCATCACCGTCATCGTCCAGGCCGGCGTCATCACCGTTCAGGCCATCGCTGCCTGCGGCCTGCTCGCCATTGCCACGACGACGACGACGGCCACCACGACGGCCACGACGGCGGCGCGAGGCGCCTTCGCCATTGGCGTCGTCGGCATTGCCGGCATCGTTCTGTTCACCGGCTTCGCCGACGATCAGCTGACCGTCTTCGGTGTCGGTGCTCGGCGCAGGCGTGGTCTGTGCCTGGACCGGCGCGGTGGTGCCCGCATCGGTCACGGTCAGCGCCGCGGCGGCGATCACGGCGGCATCGGCAGCGACCGGTGCGGCGGTGTTGGCCGGCTTCGGTGCATCGGCCTGCGGCTGGCGTGCCGGCTTGTCACCGGCAACGGCCTTGTCCGCTTCGTTCTGCTGGCGCGGCGGGTTCTGCTTCTGCTTCAGCTTCGGCTGCTGCTGCTGTTCATTGCGCGGCTTCGCCGGCTGCTGCTCGTTGCGCTGCTTCGGCTGGGTCTGGCCCGGTGCCTGGACCTGGGCGGCATTGCCGTTGCCCGGGGCGGCGGCAACGTCCTGGCGGCGCTCATCGCGACGCTCGTTCTTGCCACCGCGCTCGCCGCGCTCACCACGGTCCTTGCCACGGTTCTGGCCCTGCGCCTGCGCGCCGCCATTGCCACCGCGCTCGCCACGCTCATCGCGGCGACCGTTGCGGTCCTTGCCGTTGCGGTCCTTGTTGCGGTTGTTGCGGTTGCCATCCTGGGCCGGGCGGTTGCCCGCCTGCGGTGCGGCGGCCGGAGCCGGTTCACCACCGAAGATGCGCTTGAGCCAACCCACCACGCCGGTAGCGGCCGGGGCAGCAACGGCGACGGGGGCAACCGGGGCCGGTGCGGCTTCCGGTTCCGGGGCGTCACGCACCGGGGCCGGCTGGCTGTGCTTGACCTGGGTCACCACCGGGGCGACCGGGATGTTCAGCTGGGCCTTGGTCAGGGCGTGCACCGGCAGCTTGCGCGGGGTGCCGCGCTGGTAGCTCGGCTTGCCGCTCTCTTCGCCCAGCTCGTTTTCACGCAGGCGGGTCACTTCGTAGTGCGGGGTGTGCAGCTGCTCATCGGCGACGATCACGATCGGCGCGTCATGACGCAGTTCGATTTCGCGCAGGGCACCACGCTTCTCGTTGAGCAGGTAGTTGGCGATCTCGACCGGGGCCTGGACCAGCACCTGCCCGGTGTTCTCCTTCATCGCATGCTCTTCGGCCACGCGGATGATCGACAGCGACATCGACTCAACGCTGCGCATGCGGCCGTGGCCATCGCAACGCGGGCAGACGATCTGGCTGGACTCACCCAGGCTCGGACGCAGGCGCTGGCGGCTCATTTCCATCAGGCCGAAGCGCGAGATGCGGCCCAGCTGCACGCGCGCACGGTCGTACTTGAGCGCGTTCTGCAGGCGGTTTTCGACTTCGCGCTGGTGCTTGTTGGAGGCCATGTCGATGAAGTCGATGACCACCAGGCCGCCCAGGTCGCGCAGGCGCAGCTGGCGGGCCACTTCTTCGGCCGCTTCCAGGTTGGTCTGGAACGCGGTGTCCTCGATGTCGCTGCCCTTGGTGGCGCGCGAGGAGTTGACGTCGATGGCGGTCAGCGCTTCGGTCTGGTCGACCACGATCGAGCCACCCGACGGCAGACGCACATTGCGTTCATACGCGCCTTCGATCTGCGATTCGATCTGGAAGCGGTTGAACAGCGGGATATCGTCCTTGTAATGCTTGAGCTTGCGCAGGGTCTGCGGCATGACCTGCTGCATGAACTCGCGGGCGGTTTCATACAGTTCTTCGGTATCGACCAGGATCTCACCGACATCGGCGCGCAGGTAGTCGCGCAGGGCGCGCACGATCAGGCGCGATTCCTGGTAGATCAGGAACGAGGCCGGCTTGGTCAGCGCCGCTTCGGCGATGGCCTTCCAGACCTGCAGCAGGTAGTCCAGATCCCACTGCAGCTCTTCGGCATCGCGGCCGACGCCGGCGGTGCGGATGATCACGCCCATGTCGTCGGGGATGTCCAGCTTGTCCAGCGCTTCCTTCAGCGCGGCGCGGTCTTCACCCTCGATCCGGCGCGACACGCCACCGGCGGTGGGCGAGTTCGGCATCAGCACCATGTAGCGGCCGGCCAGGGAGATGAACGTGGTCAGGGCGGCGCCCTTGTTGCCACGCTCTTCCTTGTCGACCTGGACCACCACTTCCTGGCCCTCACGCAGCAGCTCGCGGATGCCGGCCTTGTTGTGGTCGACGCCAGCGGCGAAGTAATCGCGGGAGATTTCCTTCAGCGGCAGGAAGCCATGGCGCTCGCCACCGTACTCGACGAAGGCCGCTTCCAGCGAAGGTTCAAGGCGCGTGATGCGGCCCTTGTAGATGTTCGACTTCTTCTGTTCCTTGGACGGCTGTTCGATGTCGATGTCGTACAGCGTCTGGCCATCCACGATGGCTACCCGCAGCTCTTCAGCCTGCGTGGCATTGATCAGCATTCGCTTCATTTTGCGTTCCTCGCGCGCTGCTACCGCGCGGAACGCCATGGGGTTTCGCTTCTGGTCACGCTTCGACGCCCATCGCGCATGCGCGGGGAGGGCGGCTTGGGTTTCCAGCGCTACAACACCACGGCAGGCCGCGGGAGCGCTTCATTTGTTTTGGTTTGGGTGGTTCTGGGCCGGAGGCAGCTGTCAGCAGGCTGGAGCGCCACAGGGACATTTTTTCAGCGCAGATGCTTGTCAGGCATCCGGCGATGGCCGGGACCGCCGGTGAGCCGCTAACATGGCCGCCCCGGGGGCGGTGGCTGCGCACTGTGCCGGAATCGCGGGAAGTCGGGCTTCTGGCCCAGAACAACTTCCAACGAAATCAATCCCTTATCTCGCCCGCCGAGTGTAACAGAATAAAAGGCCAATGACCGACACCGAACCCACCCCCAAAGCCGCTGAAGCCATGACCAGCGTACGTATGATCACTGTCCCGGCCGATCGCGCCGGGCAACGCCTGGACAACTTCCTGCTCGGTCAGCTCAAGGGTGCACCGCGCAGCCTGATCTACAAGCTGGTGCGCAGCGGCCAGGTCCGGGTCAATGGCGGCCGCGCCAAGGCCGAGCGCAAGCTCGAGCCGGGCGATGAAGTCCGGGTGCCGCCGGTCCGGGTCGCCGAAGAAGGCGACAAGGCCGGCCCACCCGCCGCGTTCATGAAGCGGCTGGAAGATGCCATCGTGTTCGAAGACGATCGGCTGCTGGCGCTGAACAAGCCGTCCGGTGTGGCCAGTCATGGCGGCAGCGGGATCAGCTTCGGTGCGATTGAAACCCTGCGCGCGCTGCGCCCGGGCAAGACCCTGGAACTGGTGCACCGGCTGGACCGCGACACCTCCGGCCTGCTGATCGTGGCCAAGAAGCGCTCGGCGCTGAGCGAACTGCAGGCACTGCTGCGTGAAGACCATGGGTCGGGCATCCGCAAGCACTACCTGACCCTGCTGGTCGGGCGCATGCCCGACGGCACCATGACCGTGGATGCCCCGCTGCACGTGGGCCTGCGCCAGGGCGGGGAGCGCCATGTTCAGGTCAATCCGATCGGCAAGGAGTCGATCAGCCACTTCAAGGTATTGGAGCGCAAGGGCGGGCATTCGTACTGCGAGGTACGCATCGAAACCGGGCGCACCCACCAGATCCGCGTGCACGCCCAGCACCTGGGTCACCCGGTCGCCGGTGACGACAAGTACGGCGATCCGGACGTCAACAAGCGGCTTCGCGAGCAGATCGGGCTCAAACGCCTGTTCCTGCACGCCGCCTCGCTGGAGTTCGCGCTGGACGCCGGCAAGACCCCGTACCTGCTCAATGCACCGCTGGCCGACGAGCTGGCCGAGGTCTTGAACCGGTTGAAATAACCCGCCGGTCGCCCGGCTGGGCACGGGCAACCACCGCACATGCCTGCATCGGTAGTGCCGGCCGCTGGCCGGCTCTGCACCGTGTCGATCTATACATGGAGGAGCCGGCCAGCGGCCGGCACTACCGGGCTATTGCTCTGGGTTCACCATTTGAACAGGACGAGGCTGATCGCCAGGCTGCCCATGCCGGCCACCAGGCCGTACACGGTTTCGTGGCCCTTGGCGTAGCGTTTTGCCGCGGGCAGCAGCTCGTCCAGGGCCAGGAACACCATCACCCCGGAGATGATCCCGAACACCCAGCCGAAGGTGGCGTGGTTGAGCATCCCCGACAGCGCGAAATAGCCGATGGCCGCGCCCACCGGCTCGGCCAACCCGGACAGCAGGCTCGCACCGAAAGCATAGGCCTTGCTCTGGGTGGCGAAGTACACCGGCACCGCGATCGCGATGCCTTCGGGAATGTTGTGGATGGCGATGGCGAAGGCCAGCGGCATGCCCACCGACGGGCTTTCCAGCATCGCAAAGAACGTGGCCAGGCCTTCCGGGAAGTTGTGCGCGGTGATCGCGATGGCCGTCAGCAGGCCCACCCGTTTGATGTAGGCCTTGTTGTTGTCGCGGAACAACGGGTCCTGCTTGTCCAGGCTCTCGTGCGGGTTGGGCACCAGGTGGTCGATCAGCACGATCAACAGCACCCCGGCCAGGAACGCGGCGGTGCCGTAGGCGAAGCCCAGGCGGGCATCGTAGGCGAGGGTGAACGAATCAATCGCCTTGTTGAGGATCTCGGTCAGCGACACGAACACCATCGCACCGCCGGCGAAGGCCAGCCCGAAGGCGAGCAGGCGCGGGTTGGGGCGGCGCGAGAACAGCACCATCAGGCTGCCCAGCCCGGTGGCCAGGCCGGCCGCGAGGGTCACCGCAAGTGCGATCCAGACATTTTCAGTGGAGATTTCAAGCATGCGTCAACGCGTCCCTGTAGATGTGCAGCGCGCCCCGCGTGATGCTGCCGGGGCGCGATAAGGAGAGGTTGGCGCTGGCTGGCCTCACTGTGGATGGGGGATCAGCCGCCGCGACGCAGCCGTTCTTCCACCGCAAAGCACTGGTCGGGCTTGGGTTGCGGCGGGTTGAAGCTGACCGGCACCTGGATCGTGGTCGAGACCGCCTGGCCGGCGCGGGTGGCGGCCTTGAACTGCCAACCTTCCACCGCCTTCTTGGCCTGCTCGTCGAGCTGGGCATTGCCGCTGCTGGTGACCACGGCCACTTCGCCAGGCTTGCCGTCGGCGGCGATCACCACCTTGAAGGTGCTGGTGCCACCGATGCCCTGGCAGGCCAGTTCGATCGGGTACTCCGGTGGCGGCGTCTTCACCGCGGCCACCTCGGTCGGTGCGGCCACCGGCGCGGCCGGCGTGGACGGCTGGTTGCACCCGGCCAGGGCGGCCACCGCGATGCTGGACAGGACGAGGGACTGCAGTTTCATGGGTTCACTCCGTCAGGGCCGCAGCCTTGGCTGCACAGATGAAGTCGTTTTCGCTCAGGCCACCCACGTCGTGGGTGGAGAAACGCACCACGGCACGGTCGTAGTGAACGCCCAGGTCGGGGTGGTGGTCTTCGCGGTGGGCCACCCAGGCCAGCGCGTTCACGAACGCCATGGTGCCGTGGTAGTTGTCGAACCGGAAGGTGCGGGTCAGCGCCTGGCCGTTCTCGGCCAACTCCCAGCCGGGCACCTGGGCCAGCAGTTCGGCCACGCGGGCCGGGCCCAGCTTGTGGTCGCTGCCCTTGCGCGGTACGCAATGCGCCATTGCCAGGGGAATCAGGTCGGCCATGCAATCCTCCACATACAGATATGTCTGAACAATGCGCCGGCCGGTGTATAAACCGAATGAGCGCATAACAAGTAAGCCGCTAGAATAGCCCGATGATCCAGATCTCCGACACTGCCCAGACCTATTTCCGCAAGTTGATCGAGCGCGAGGCCGTGCCCGGGATGGGCGTGCGCCTGAGCGCCGTCGACCCCGGCACCCCGCGCGCCGACGCCCGGCTGGAGTTCGCCGAACCGGCCGACCTGCTCGGCGACGAGTGGGCGGTCGACTGCGATGGCTTCACCCTGTACGTGGCCACCGACAGCGTCGGCTGGCTGGATGGGGCCGAGATCGATTTCGTCAGCAACGCCACCGGCAGCCAGCAGCTGACCATCAAGGCACCGAAGATCAAGGGCGATGCGCCGGCCGAAGGCACTTCGCTGGTGGAACGCGTGCGCTGGGTGGTGGAAAACGAAGTCAATCCGCAACTGGCCTCGCATGGCGGCAAGGTCGCGGTGCAGGAAGTGTCCGCCGATGGCGTGGTGCTGCTGCGCTTCGGCGGCGGCTGCCAGGGCTGCGGCATGGCCGATGTCACGCTCAAGCAGGGCATCGAGAAGACCCTGATGGGGCGGGTCCCCGGCATTACCGCGGTACGCGACGCGACCGACCACGACAGTGGCAACGCGCCGTATATCCCGCGCGGCACGGCCGCCTGATCGCGCTGCGTGCCACTGCGCCGGGCTGACGACATCCTCGATTGGCTGCTGGCACGCCAGCCGGAAAAGCTCATCCTCGAAAAAACCACCGGCCTGCCGTATGGCTGGGGCCTGTGGCTGCGCAAGCTGTCACCCCTGCCGCGACCCTTCCGTTCCAGTGAGGTGGTGGCCGAGCTGATCCAGCGGCCACTGCCGGTGTCCGGCGGCCGCCTGCCGGCGCTGGGGTTCGTGCAGGCGGTGCGCCGCCTGCTCTGGCAAGGCTGGGACCCGGCCCCGCGCGACCAGCGCTGGATGCGCTGGAGTTCGGCGGCGATCAGCCTGGTCCTGCATGTCGTCTTCGCGCTGCTGCTGTTGTGGGTCGCCTTGATCCGTCCGCCGGTGGTGCCGGAGGAGGGCGGCGAAGGCAGCCGCGTGCAGGTTGAATTCGTCGGCCGTGGTACCCCGCAGGATGACGGCGGCGGTGCGCCCGATGCGCCCCCTGCGGCTGCAGCGCCGACGCCGTCGGAAGCGGCGGCCACCGCCACCGACGCCGCCAGCAGTGCGGCCAGTGCCGTGACGCAGCCCACACCCGCGCCGCCGCTGCCGAGCGAGCCGGTGCCGACGCCACCGGCCCCTGCCACCCCGGCCGTGGAGCAGCCGCTGCAGGCCACGGCCGTAGCCCAGGCCACCACCGATTTCGTGGTGCCGCCGACCAGCGTGCCGCGCACCGAAGTGCGCGTGGTACCGCGTGAGGTGCAGGACGTGCCGGTGCGCGAACGCGAGGTCAGCACGGTGCAGGCGCCCGCGCCGCGCGCCGCGCTGCCGACGCTGCGCCCCGCCGAACCACAGGTGCGACAACCCGAAGTGAGCGTGCGCGAGCGCGAAGTTACCGTGGTCCAGGCGCCTGCGCCGACGGTCACTGTGACGGGGCCGCGCGTGGAGATCAGCGTGCCGCAGCGCGAACTGCAGGTGCGCGAGCGGCAGGTGCAGCCATCACCCTCGGCGCCGGTCGCCGTGGCCCGCGTGCCGCAGCGCGACGTCGCGGTACCCCGCCGCTCGCAGGAACTGGCGGTGCGCGAGCGGGCCGTTCCCAATGCCGCGCCGCGCCCGGCAGAGACCGCGTCGACTGCAACGCCGGCGCCGGCCACCACTGCAGCTGCGCCGGCCGCCTCCGCGAGCGCGGCCACGCGCAGCAGCACCGCGCCCACGTCTGCCAACAGTGCGCCCAGCGCCGCGCGGCCGGCGCCGGATCCCGGCAACTGGGCCACCGCCAGGCGTGGTGATGACTGGGGTGCGGCCAACCATCCGCAGGATCGCGATCTCGACGGCCGCGCGGTGAGCAGTACCGGGCGTCATGGCGACAGTCTGTTCAATGCGCAGGGCGGTGTCCGTGTGCCCGACCTGACAGGAACGGGCAAGAGCGAGCGCGGCGCACCGGGCGGCGACAAGGATGGCTGGACCAAGGATCGCATTGCGCAGTCGGGTACCTGGCTCAAGCGCCCGCCGTACGACTACACCCCCACCTCGTTCGACAAGTACTGGGCGCCCAACGAATCGTTGCTGGCCGAGTGGGTCCGCAAGGGCATCAAGGCGGTGGAGATCCCGATCCCGGGCACCAGCAGCAAGATTTCCTGCGTGGTCTCGATGCTGCAGTTCGGCGGCGGCTGCGGCCTCACCGACCCGAACATGAATGATCAGCCGGCGGTGGCGCGACCGCCGCCGGATATCCCGTTCAAGAAAGAGCTGCAGGAAGACAACGGCAGCCGCTGAGGGGGCGGTGTTGCCACGCATGGCGTGGCACTACCCCGTCAATCGTTCGATGGCTCCACGGCGCCGTCGCGCACGGCCACGAACGCCCAGAACGGCACGTTGCTGTCGCTCCAGTAGCCGCTGGCCTCGTCGAGCACATCCAGCAGGGTGTCGAAATCAGCGGCAGCCTCGGCGCGCAGCGCGTCGGCATCGCTGAAGAACAGCGCATAGCCGTTGGCCGGCAACCACTGCAGGTCGCGCAGGTTGTCCGACAGCGCGTCCCAGTTGCCGCCAAAGCCGGTCGGGAAATCCAGCCGTGCGGCCAGTCGCATCAACAAGGTGCGCTTGTTGCTGCAGCCGTCCAGGTCGATCTGCACGATGCGCAGGCCGGCATCACGCATCGCCGCCGACAGCGGGCCGACATCGTCATTGCCGATCGCATACACGCCGGCATTGTTGATGTCATGCAGGCCCAACTCGAATCCATCATGGGTCATGGCGGGCTCCCGGCCGGTGGGACATCGAAACTGCGGAAGGTTTCATAGTGGTCATCGGTATAGAACCAGCCGGTCGGCGGGTTGCCACCGGTGACGATGCGGCGCGCGCCGCGGTTGCCGGCGCCCGGGGTGTCCACCGTGTACTCGTGGTAGTAACCACGCGCGCGCTGCGGCAGCCGCTGCTCGCGGTTGCTGAAGACACTGCCGTCCTGGCGGTGCGGGAACGGTCCGCCACGCTGGATCAGGGCAATGGTCTGGCGCGCCTCGGCCGGCAGGAAGGCGGGCAGGGCATCGCGCACGGTCGTGCGGCTGGGGGACGGCGTGTCTGCTCCCGCCGTGGCCGGCGGTGCATCGGCCTGGCTCAGCGACGGCGCGAACTGCGGCGGCGGCGGGCGCTGGGACAGTTTGATCGCGGCCAGGCCGCCGACCAGCAACACGATGGCGACCAACAACAGCAAGGGCTTGCGCATGGGCGGACAGGGCCTGGAAGAAGTGGCACTACTCTACTGCGATCGGCGTACCGGGCGATGAGGCGCAGCCGAACAGCCCGGTGGCACCGCGCGGTTCCGTCACCGTTTCGTAACAGGCCCTGCGCGCGGCGTATGCCGTGCAACGAAGATTCCTTTACGCAGCCCTTGGTATGCTGCCCGGCCATCCCCATCATCGACAGCGCAACGCCCGGTCTTCGCCGGGTGACTTGAGCTACCAGGAGAACCACATGGCCTATTCCCTCCCCAAGCTGTCCTACGCCTACGACGCGCTCGAGCCGCATATCGACGCGGCCACGATGGAAATCCACCACACCAAGCATCACCAGACTTACATCAACAACGTCAACGCAGCACTGGAAGGCACCGAATACGCCGACCTGCCGGTTGAGGAACTGGTGAAGAAGACCAAGTCGCTGCCGGAAAACCTGCAGGGCCCGGTGCGCAACAACGGCGGCGGCCACGCCAACCATTCGCTGTTCTGGACCGTGATGTCGCCCAACGGTGGCGGTGCTCCGGTCGGCGACGTCGCGCAGGCGATCGACGCCCAGCTCGGCGGCCTGGAAAAGTTCAAGGAAGCCTTCACCAAGGCCGCGCTGACCCGTTTCGGCAGCGGCTGGGCGTGGCTGAGCGTCACCCCGGACAAGAAGATCGTGGTGGAGAGCAGTGCCAACCAGGACAGCCCGCTGATGGACGGCAACACCCCGATCCTGGCGCTGGACGTGTGGGAACACGCGTACTACCTGAAGTACCAGAACCGTCGCCCGGAATACATCGGCGCGTTCTTCAACGTGGTCGACTGGAACGAAGTCGAGCGTCGTTACCAGGCCGCGATTGCCTGATCGTTCCCCTTCGGGAATGACGAAACGGCCAGGCAGCGATGCCTGGCCGTTTTTCGTTGTGGGTGGCTATGGCGCGCGCGCGGGCGCCGGGGACTGCAGGCGCAGGGTGGCCATCACCCCCAAGCGCAGGCCACTGCCGTCGCCGCCTTCATTGGCCGGCAGCTTCAGCGCCTGCTGGCGGATGCCGCCGAAATGCTTGACCTGGAACAGCACGTCCAGCCCATGACCACGGGCTGCGCCGGCAGCCGAAGGCGGGTCGACGCGTTCGCCGGGGTTCTTGCGCGCCGGCTGGAAGCCGGGCGAGCTGCGCACCAGTTCGGCGGTCTCGGCGGAGAAGTCGCCGGCGATCAGCGAGGGCAGGCCCTCGGCGGTGGCGCCGATCCAGGTCATCAGGTCGCTGGTCTGGTGCTGGCGCACCAGCGGCTCGTCCGGGTCCGGGCGCAGCCGCGCCACATAGATGTTGACCAGCTCTTCCTGCAGCTTGACCCGCAGCATCCCGGCGGCGCTGTACTGGCTGGGCGGGTGCAGCAGGGTGACCCCGTCCTCGGTGACCGGCAGCCGGGTCAGCATCGCGCTGCCGTGGCGCACCGGCTGGCTGGGCGGGTCGGCAGTGACGAAATCGCAGCTGTAGCGCAATCGCGAGGCCAGCCAGCAGGCCGGGTTGCGGCCCTGGGTCTGCAGTACGCGCTGCACCGCGATCACGTCCGGCTGCAGGGCGTCGAGCATCTGCAGGACCTGGTCGCGGCGCTGCTGCCACTGGTCTTCGTCCTGGGTCGGCAGCTCAAGCGTGGCGATCTTGAGCAGCCGGGTGCTGTCCTCGGCCTGGTGGGCATGCGCCAGCACCGGCGGTGCGGCCAGCAACAGCAGGAACAGCCAGCCTGGCCAACGTCGCATGACAGCAGTCGAGGGGGGGCACATAACGATAAGTTTACGCTTTGTCCGTCGACGCTTCGTGACTTCCCGCGCGCGCCAGAGCGTTCCAGAAAGGTGCCTGCCATGCCGACGGCCCGCTGTCACGCAGCTGTGCAGCGTGCGCTGGGGTAGGGGCTTCCGGTAATCTTGCGCCTTTCGTATTCGCAGGACAGCCCCATAGGATGAGCACCATCGCAGCCGCCAGCGCCGGCAAAGGAAAAATGCCGCGCCAGATTCCGTACATCATTGGCAATGAGGCCTGCGAACGGTTCAGTTTCTACGGGATGCGCAACATCCTGGTGCAGTTCCTGATCACCTCGCTGCTGCTGCAGGAGATCACCGCCGAAGGCCGTGCGGGCGAGGCCAAGGACATCATGCACAGCTTCATGATCGGCGTGTATTTCTTCCCGCTGCTCGGTGGCTGGCTGGCCGACAAATTCTTCGGCAAGTACCACACCATCCTGTGGTTCAGCCTGATCTACTGCGCCGGGCATGCCTGCCTGGCGGTGTTCGAGGACAGCCGCCAGGGCTTCTTCGTCGGCCTGGGCCTGATCGCGCTGGGCGCCGGTGGCATCAAGCCGCTGGTGGCCTCGTTCATGGGTGACCAGTTCGACCAGAGCAACAAGCATCTGGCCAAGGTCGTGTTCGACGCGTTCTACTGGATCATCAACTTCGGTTCGCTGTTCGCCTCGCTGCTGATCCCGCTGGCGCTGAAAAACCTCGGCCCGCAGTGGGCGTTCGGCATCCCGGGCATCCTGATGTTCGTGGCCACCTTCGTGTTCTGGATGGGCCGCAAGCGCTACGTGCTGGTGCCGCTGCCGCCGAAAGACCCGCATTCGTTCGGCAACGTGGTGCGTACCGCGCTGTCGGCGCAGGTGCCGGGCAAGGGCCGTCCGGGCCGTACCCTGGCCATTCTGGGCGCGGTGCTGGCCGTGGCCTCGATGGGCCTGGTGGGCAGCCTGGGTATCGTGATCTGCCTGTGCATCGCGCTGGTGCTGGTGTTGGCCGGTGTCGGTGGCGGCACCTGGATCCAGCTTGACCGCGCGCGCGCGTCGCACCCGGCCGAGGCCGTGGAGGGTGTGCGTTCGGTGCTGCGCGTGCTGGTGATCTTCGCCCTGACCACCCCGTTCTTCTCGCTGTTCGACCAGAAGGCCTCGACCTGGGTGCTGCAGGGCCAGCAGATGGCCATGCCGTCGTGGTTCACCGCCTCGCAGATGCAGGCGCTGAACCCGCTGCTGGTGATGATCCTGATTCCGTTCAACAACCTGGTGCTGTACCCGGCGTTGCGTCGTTTCGGCTTCGAGCCCACCGCGCTGCGCCGGATGACCGCCGGTATCGCCTTCAGCGGCCTGGCCTGGATTGTGGTCGGTGGCATCCAGGTGATGATGGACGGCGGCAACGTCATGTCCATCTTCTGGCAGATGCTGCCGTACGCGCTGCTCACCTTCGGTGAAGTGCTGGTCTCGGCAACCGGCCTGGAGTTCGCCTACAGCCAGGCCCCGCAGGCCATGAAGGGCGTGGTGATGAGCTTCTGGAACCTCACCACCACCATCGGCAACCTGTGGGTGCTGCTGTCCAACGCGGCCGTGCGCAATGAAACGGTGACCCACAAGATCGCCAGTACCGGGCTGAGCGAGGCGGCATTCCTGATGTTCTTCTTCGCCGGCTTCGCGTTCCTGGCGGCGTTGGCCTTCGGTTGGTATGCCAGGCGCTATCGTATGGTCGACAACTACCGTACCGCCTGAGCCCTGACATGACCCCCGTCAACCTGCTGCTGATCGCCATCACCGTCATCGTGTCGTGGATGGCCTTCAAGAACCGCAAACTCGGCGACCGCCTGATCCTGTGGCCGCCGGCAGTGGACCGCCATCGCCAGTACGACCGGCTGGTCACGTATGGATTCATCCATGCGGACCTGGCCCATCTGGCCTTCAACATGATCACGCTGTTCTTCTTCGGTGGCCAGATTGAAGCGGTGATGCTCAACCTGACCGGCAGCTACCTGACCTATCCAGCGTTCTATCTCGGCGCGCTGGTGGTCTCGATCCTGCCCAGCTACCTGAAGAACCAGAAGAACCCGAACTATCTGAGCCTGGGGGCCTCGGGCGCGGTGTCGGCGGTGCTGTTCGCCTTCATCCTGCTCAGCCCGTGGAGCGTGATCTTCGTGTTCTTCATCCCGGCACCGGCGATTCTCTACGCGGTGTTCTACGTGGGCTACAGCATCTGGATGGACCGGCGCGGCGGGGACCGCATCAACCACAGCGCGCACCTGGCCGGTGCCGCGTTCGGGGTGATCTTCATGCTGGCGATGCGCCCGGGCATCTTCAACCACTTCCTGCGCGAGCTGGGCAACCCGAGCTTCCGCCCCTTGGGTTGAGCCGGGGGCGCGGCCCCGGCGGCCAACGGTCGTTACCTATCGCGACCGGGGTCGCCGGCAGCCGACGGTAGGTCACGACCGTTGGTCGTGACGCATGCAGGGCGGCTCAGGCCGCCCTTTTGCCGTCCACGCCGTACGTGCTCAGCAGGCGGGCATAGACTTCATTGTCGATCTGGTCGAATTCCCAGCCTTGGGTCTGGCCGTTCACGGCCAGCTGGAACAGGCCTTCCAGCAACGAGCTGTCGGCATCGCCAGGAGCGGGGGAGGTGGGTGCGATGTCCATGAGGACCTCCTTGGAGCACGGATAGGGCAGCCAGGTGTCGCAAAACTCGTGCCAGCTTTCACGCCCTGTCCGTAACCGATATCGGCTTGAACCGGCTGACCTTTAGGGCCGGAAGTGACGCAATACGTCGGTGCTTGCCCCTGTTCAGGCTTCACGCGATCATGGCGCTACGCTAAGCACTATCGCGTCAGTCGCCGCAGGAGACACCGCTCATGGCTTCGGTCACGCCGCCGGGATTGGCATATGAGGTGGAGCACGATCTGGCCAACCAGCGCTTCCAGGCCCGGGTTCAAGGGTATCTGGCGCTGCTGGATTACCGGATCGAGCCCCTGAAGCGACGCACGCGCATGGTCATCACCCATACCGAAGTGCCCGAGCCGATCGGGGGCCGCGGCATTGCCGGGGAGCTGACCAAGGTCGCGCTGCGCTACGCGCGCGAACAGAAACTCAAAGTGGTCCCGGCGTGTGCCTACGCCGAGGCCTTCATGCAACGACATACCGAGTACGACGACCTGCTGGCGGGCTGAACCGCAGCCGGTCCTGCTTCAGGGACGAAGGATCAACATGCTGGGATTCAACAAGGGGATTGCAATGAACATCGCAGTAAATCGTCGCGCGCTGCGCGCCAGCGCGTTGGCGTTGGCCGTGGGCCTGGTAGTGCTGGCCGGTTGCAAGCGCGATGCGGATACACCCGCAGCGGCGGGTACCGACGGCGCCACCGCGACGTTGCCGGACAACGTCGAAGCACCGGCCACCGAAGCGGCACCGGTGGAGTTGCGCGACGTGATCGAGAACTCGCCGCAGGCCGTGGTCGGGATCAGCTATCCGGCCGATATCGCCCGCTACCCGGGCCTGGCCAAGGCGTTGTCGGACTATGCCGGCAGTGCGCGCGGCGAACTGCAGCAGGCGGTCGATGGGCTCGGCAATGACAAGCCGACCATGCCCTACGAGCTGTCGCTGAGCTTTGAGAAGGTACTGGAAACCCCGCAGCTGGTGGTGGTCAGTGCCGATGGCAGCCGCTACACCGGCGGCGCCCATGGCGAGCCGCTGGTGGCCCGTTTCGTGTGGCTGCCCGAGCAGCAGCAGATGCTCACCGCCGACAAGCTGGTGGCCGATGCCAAGGGCTGGAAGGCGGTCAGCGACTACATCGCCGACCAGCTGCGCGAGCGCGTGGCCACCCGCCTGAGCAGCGAGGACATGGAGCCGGGCCAGCTGCAGGAGTCGCTGCGCAGCGCCAGCCGCATGATCGCCGACGGCACCGAGCCCAGTGCCGACAATTTCAGCCAGTTCCAGCCGCTGACCGGTACCGATGGCAAGGTCACCGCGGTACGCTTCGTGTTCCCGCCCTACCAGGTGGGGCCGTACTCCGATGGCACGCAGACCGTGGATGTCCCGGCCAGCGTGCTGGCACCGCATGTCGGTGCGGCGTACGCGGGATTGTTTGCCCGGGGCTGATCGACGGAGGCGACGTGGACGCGGGACTGCAACGGCGGGTGATCGAGTTGCTGCAGGAAGCGGGGGTCACCGTAGGCGGTGACCGCCCGCACGACATTGTGGTGCACGACCCGCATTTCTATACGCGCGTGATGGCGCACGGCTCGCTCGGGCTGGGCGAGAGCTACATGGATGGCCAGTGGGATGCACCCGCGCTGGATGATTTCCTGTTCCATCTCATGCAGGCGCACGTGGACGATCGCGTGCACGGCTGGCGCGAAGTGGCCGATGCGATCAAGGCGCGCCTGTTCAACCTGCAGGCCGGAGCCGGCAGCTTCGAAGTGGGCAAGCGCCACTACGATCTCGGCAACGATCTTTACCAGGCCATGCTCGGCGAGCGCCTGGTCTACAGCTGTGGCTACTGGCGCGATGCCGATACGCTCGATGCCGCGCAGGAAGCCAAGCTCAACCTGATCTGCCGCAAGCTCGGGCTGCGCCCGGGACAACGCGTGCTGGACATCGGTTGCGGCTGGGGCGAAGCACTGAAGTTCGCCGCCGAGCGTTATGGCGTGTCCGGCGTGGGCGTCACCATCTCCCAGGAGCAGGCCGATTACGCGCGGCAGCTGTGTGCGGGCTTGCCGATCGAGATCCGCCTGCAGGACTACCACGACGTCGAGGAGCGCTTCGATGCGATCTTCTCGGTGGGCATGTTCGAGCATGTGGGTGACAAGAACTACCGCGGCTACTTCGAGATGGCGCGGCGCTGCCTGCATCCGCAGGGGCTGTTCCTGCTGCACAGCATCGGCAGCAATGTGTCGCGGCATCGCACCGATCCGTGGATCGCACGCTACATCTTCCCGAACTCGATGCTGCCTTCGGCAGCGCAGATTGCTACGGCGTATGAGGGCCTGTTCGTGCTGGAAGACTGGCACAGTTTTGGGCCGGACTACGACCGGACGTTGCAGGCGTGGCGCGCGAATGTGGAAGCGGCCTGGAGCCATCTGGATCCGCAGCGGTATGACGCGCGCTTCAAGCGGATGTGGCGGTTCTACCTGGCCGGATCAATGGCGAGCTTCCGCTGCCGGCATGCGCAGTTGTGGCAGCTGGTGTTGTCGCCGGGTGGGGTGGTGGGGGGGTATGTGGCGGCTCGGTAGGGTGGGGCCGACGATCGAGGATTGCCAAATATGCCGAAAGGTTGGTGTTATGCAATTTCCGCATGAAGATTCAGATAGTTCGATATTTCTGCTGTCAACCGATTGGTTTTCGGCGTGGCTGACGCTGTTGGGGGCCTGGCCGGCGGATGACGAGCGCTCCTTGGGGCGGATTCGCGACGCGGCAAGGAAGGTCTCAGATGTGGTGTTCGCGGGCGAGAGCAACTACTTCCATGCGGATCTTTCGCGCGAAAGGCGGGGGGCGTCTTTCGATGCGTTCATGTCAATCGTGAGGTCTACGGTGGGGCGGAGATCAGTCGGATCATTGGGTAGGGTGATCTGCCATGTCCAAGGTGGGCAATGGCTTTCCCGCGAGGAGTGCTGGTCTTTCAGGACATTTCTGCAGGCTGAGTCCACTGCTGGCTTTAAAGGTGACCATGACCGGCTTCTCAATGCCGCGTTGCGAGAAGCAATCACGCAGAATTTTCGTGAACTGGATTCTGCTTCCGTCGAGTTTCCACCGCAAAGCAGCTGGGATGTCTCGTTGAAGGAACGATTTGACGGGCTGCCGGAGTATCTGATTGACTCTGCGGGAACCGGCTTTGTTCCAAGCGTCTTCGTTGAATTCTTTGCCGGTGAGGTGGCGAGGCTGAACTACAATAGGGAAGCCGTTGGGGACATCGGAAGATGGATTTGCCGTGGTGCATTGAACCTTGGTCTTCGATTGAACGAAGAGACTGTTGCCAGCGCACTTTGGAATGTATCTTCCAGTGATACACGGAAGTAGATCGGTATGCGATTGTGTAGAGCGCCAACTACAGTCGCTGGCCGCTGAACCGACTGGAGTGGCCGATGCAGGATGCAGTGAAGAAGGGCGCGGTACTGATGATCATGCTGGCTTTGGCGGGCTGTTCCACTACATCCCGTCTGGCAAGCTGCTCTACCGCAGACATAGACCTGGTGCGCGTTGAGCAAGGACGCTACGGTCATGTGGGGGTTTTCGGCGTGCGTAACACGGGCGGTGTCGCCCTCTATTTCCCCTTGGATGATGCAGGTTCGCATAGCCTGCATGGGGCTTACTACGATACCTACTACCTCACGCCGGGTGAGCAGGCCTGGGCGTATCCCGTCTGGATTGGGTCGTGGATCCAGCCAACCGAAATTCTCAAAGTGGGCCGCGGCGACACTACGGAGGTGCGGGCTGGTATCGAGGTCGCCTTTGGTACGTCCTACGTACCAGGGACTCAGTTCTCGGTACAGTTCCGCGATGAACATTTCCGATGTCCGTTGCGATCGACACCGTTCACCCGTGAAGATCTCTTGCTGGGCAATGAAGACGGTTGAAGTTCAGGTGACTGCGCTGCTGATGATCAGGGGCATGCCTTCAGGTGCGGGTGTGGTACCCATCATCGTGAGGCAATGGGTATGGCGGAGAGGAATGCGATGGTGAGTCTGGGCGCGCGCGCGGCCCATCATGTTCAGTGTCGTTACGGGCATCCCAAGGGCGACGAGGTGACATCTGATGGCTAGTCTGCCGAGCTCACTCACGACAGAGTATGACCGGCTTGTCGATGAAGGCCATTGGCGTGCTGCGAAGATTCTGCTTGCTCCCTTGGTGGAAATCAGGGACCCGGAGGCAATTTTCCTTTGGTCGATGTTAAGCCCCGCCAATGAAGCTGATGATGAATTTGAGGTCAGGCATGTGGCGCAGATTCGAGACGCTGCTGCAATGGGATACATCCCTGCGATCTACACATTGGGCTTGTACCATCGGTTTGGGGATGGGGTGGCCCGGGACGTGGCGCTGGCGGCCAGCCTGTTTCAAGTCGGCGCCGAGGCCGGATATCCCGCGGCGCAGTATGAGTACGGGCTTGCTCTGCTGCACGGTATAGGTGCTCGACAGGATCACAGCGAAGCTGCCCGACTGATTCGTGCAGCCGCTGACGGTGGCGATGAAGTGGCGCAGGATTTTCTTCGGCTGAACCCGGGCGTTCTTTCCGAGCCATGAAATTCGCATTCACCGGGTGGGCGACAGCCGCGAAATTCAATGAGGCCTGCGTTACCGCGGAGGTGCACTACCTTGGGGTAGCGAAGGTCGGGGGTAGGTGGCGTTTGGGTTGTTCTCCATCACGCCGAGACCCAGGTGATTGCACGCAGCGGGGCCGGGTGTGGAGTGGGCGATGCTGTTCAAGATTCGAAGGATGCGATACATGTTGAGTCCGAGAACTTTTATGCAGGAGCGATCGCACAGGTGCCGGTAGTTCGTGAGATGAAGAAGAGAGCGAAAATCAAGGCTCGTCCCCGGCAGAAGTGGCGCCCCTACATCATCGGGTTCTCACTGGTGATCGCCGCCTGGTGGCTGCTGATGGGGGTGCTGACGCTTCAGAACGGCACTCTCGAACCGAGTATATGCAGGGGAGCGTTCTGCTTTATGGAGGACATGATCCTTCGGCACGCAGGTGTGCAAGCCTACTTCCGGTTCACTGTTGCAGGCTACTTCTGCATGGCTGCACTGTTCATCGTCATTGCAATCACCAGAGGATTTCTGTCAGCGCCCGCAAAGAGGCGCCGACGGAGGCGGGAACAGTAGCGCACCGATCTCGAGGAAGGCAGGATGGCCGCCCAATGCGCCGAGTGAAGGCTGCGGCTGGCAGAACCAGCGATCCTGCGGATGGTCAGTAGAGGTGGAACGATGACCCGGACGTATCCAGGGGCACGGCCCAGCATGGGGAGTTGATAGTGAGATATCTGATCTTTCTGTTTGCCTTGGCACTTCCCGCGGGTGGTTGGGCTGCCGTTGAGAAACCAAGTAAAGGCTGCTCAACGGCAGACATCCATTATCTTGGAACGGAAAAGCGTCGGGGAGATATCGTATTTGGCCTGTTCTCAATGCGAAACACAGGTGATGTGCCTCTGCGATTTCCGATAAACGACAACCGATCTCACGTGCTGCACTACATGTATGCAGAGACACAGATCCGTCCACGAAGCGGCGTTGGGTGGACACCCCGCACGCTTTTTCTCGATTCCTGGACTGTTTCGCCCTACGAGCTCGTGGTGGACCCTGGCGAGCAGGTCGTGGTGAAAGTGGCCGATGCTGGGGTCTTCCGTGGTGAAGATGGCCCTGGGGTGGAGTACGCGATGCTGTTCAAGGACCGGCTGTTTCGATGCGAGGTGATGTCGGAACCTTTCGTTGTTCTTCCCGTCAAGGTGCCTGAGTCGCAATAAAAAAACCGCCCGGCATTGCCGGGCGGTCGGGTTTCAATCCGCGTCGCCGAAGCGTGCGTTACTTCTTCCCATCACCACTGCTCAAACCACGCTTCTCCAGCAGCGGTTCGATCTGCGGCTCATGCCCGGCGAAGTTGCGGAACAGTTCCATCGCATCCACGCTGCCGCCCTTGGACAGCAGGGTTTCGCGGAAGTGGTCGCCGTTCTTGCGGCTCAGGCCGCCGTTCTCGCGGAACCACTTCTGGGTGTTGGCGTCGAGCACTTCCGACCAGATGTAGGCGTAGTAGCCGGCCGAGTAGCCGCCCATGATGTGGCTGAAGTACGGGGTCTTGTAGCGCGGCGGGACCGGCGCGTAGTAGATGCCGTCCTTCTCCAGCGCGGCGCGCTCGAAGGCCATCACGTCCTTGGCGGCCGGCACCTGGTCCGGGCCGATCTGGTGCCAGCGCTGATCAAGCATGGCCGCACCCAGGTACTCGGTGGTGGCGAAGCCCTGGTTGAACTTTGCCGCGGCAATCACCTTGTCCAGCAGTGCCTGCGGCATCGCGGTGCCGTTCTGGTAGTGCTTGGCGTAGTTCTTGAGGATGGCCGGGTTGTCGGACCACATCTCGTTGACCTGCGAGGGGAACTCGACGAAGTCGCGCGGCACGGCGGTGCCGGAGAAGTACGGGTACTTCACGTTGGAGAACATGCCGTGCAGGGCGTGGCCGAACTCGTGGAAGGTGGTGGTCACTTCATCCCAGGTCAGCAGGCTGGGCTGGCCGGCCGGCGGCTTCGGGATGTTGAGGTGGTTGGCGACCACCGGCTTGAAGCCGGTCAGCGCGGACTGCGAGACGTACGAATTCATCCAGGCGCCACCGCGCTTGGAGGCGCGTGCGTAGGGGTCGAAGATGAAGATCGCCAGCTGGCTGCCGTCGGCGTCGAACACGTCATAGACGGTGACGTCGTCGTGGTAGACCGGCAGGTCGGTGCGCTGCTTGAAGCTCAGGCCGTATTCCTGGTTGGCGGCGAAGAACACGCCGTTTTCCAGCACGTTCTTCAGTTCGAAGTACGGCTTGAGCTGGGATTCGTCGAACTTGTACTTGGCCTGGCGCACCTTCTCGCTGTAGAACGCCCAGTCCCAGGCTTCGAGCTTGAAGGTCGGCTTGCCGGCGGCCTTCTGCTCGGCATCGATCATGGCCTGCAGGTCGGCGGCTTCGCGCTTGGCGTTGGCGACGGCGGCCGGGGCGAGCTGGCCGAGCATGGCGTTGACCGCTTCGGGGGTCTTGGCGGTCTGGTTGGTGAGGTTGTAGGCGGCGAAGTTGGCGAAGCCCATCAGCTTGGCCTTGTCGGCACGCAGCTGCATGATGCGCGAGACCAGGGCGGTGTTGTCGAACTCGCCGCCGCGGCTGCCGCGGGTGATGGACGCTTCGTAGATCTTCTGGCGCAGGTCGCGGTTGCGCAGGTTGGTCAGCGGCGGCTGGCCGGTGGTGTTGAGCAGGGCGATGACGTACTTGCCGTCGAGCTTGCGGGCCTTGGCGGCTTCGGCGGCAGCGGCGATCTGTTCGGCGGACAGGCCGTCGAGCTGCTTGACGTCGTCAACGGTGACGGCCGAGGCATTCACTTCGGCCTGGACGTTCTGGCTGAACTTGGTGCCCAGGTTGGCCAGCTCGGCGTTCATGGCCTTGAGCTTGGTCTTGTCGGCTTCGTTGAGTTTGGCACCGGCGCGCACGTAGCTGTCGTAGTACTTCTCGACGAGGCGGACGCCTTCGGCGTCGAGGCCGAGCTGGGCGCGGGTGTCGTACAGCGCCTGGATGCGGGCGAACAGCTTGCCGTTGAGGCTGATGGCGTCGCTGTGCGCGGCGAACTTGGCGGAGTAGTCGGCCTGGAGCTTCTTGCGGGTGTCGTTGGTGTCGGCGCCGACGAGGCTGAAGAAGACGGTGGTGGCGCGATCCAGGGTGTCACCGCTCTTTTCCAGGGCGATGAGGGTGTTGTCGAAGGTCGGCTTGGCCTTGTTGTTGGCGATGGCCTCCACTTCCTTGAGCTGCTGGGCCATGCCAGCGTCGAAGGCGGGGGCGAAGTCGCTGTCCTTGATCTTGTCGAACTGCGGGTAGTGCAGCGGCAGCGGGCTGTCGGCGAAGAACGGGTTGGCCTGCTGGGCGGTCGAGGCGGCCGGGGTGGCGGCGACGGCGGAATAGGCGGGCAGGGCCAGGCCGAGGGTCACGGCGACGGCGAGGGCTAGACGGGTGGTCAAGGGAAATTCTCCGGTCAGACGGTCAGACAAGTGCACGAGGTTAACCCGGGGTGAGGGCGGTGGGCTTGTGTCGAAAGGCATGGAATCTGGAGAGGCCGATACCTATGGAGCAAAAGCGGCGGTAGGCATCTGGAGTGGCGCGGGACGGTTGGGGATTGGCGGGGCACGCCGTGAATACGTCCTTGTAGGCTTGGGCGCGCCATCCATGGCGCTTACATCCCCGCCAATCCCCAACCGCCCCGCGCTGGATGGACGCACGGCGCCTCCTTGCGAGCACAGGCTGCCTCGCCATCTGGCCGGCGCGGTAGAGCCACCCCATGGGTGGCTGCGCTCTCACGGGATACGCGTGGCCCAGGCGCTAACATTGCGCTTTCACCTTGGAACCGCCGCCATGAGCACTGCCTTCGACTTTTCCTTCGTTGACCTGACCGGTCAGCCACAGGCGCTGGAGCAGTACCGCGGCAAGGTGTTGCTGCTGGTGAACGTGGCCAGCAAATGTGGCTTCACCCCGCAGTACGAGGGGCTGGAGGCGTTGTGGCGGGAGTTCGCGGCGCGTGGGCTGGTGGTGATCGGGTTTCCCTGCGATCAGTTCGGGCACCAGGAGCCGGGCAATGCGGAGGAGATCCGCAGCTTCTGTTCGTTGACCTACGACGTGGATTTCCCGTTGTCGGGCAAGGTGGAGGTCAACGGCGAGGGTGCGCACCCGCTGTGGCAGTGGCTGAAGGCGGAGAAGTCCGGGGTGCTGGGCACGCGCGGGATCAAGTGGAACTTCAGCAAGTTCCTGGTCGGCCGCGATGGGCAGGTGCTGGAACGCTATGCGCCGACGGACAAGCCCGAATCGTTGCGCGGGGATATCGAGGCGGCGCTGGGGTGAGCTGTCGGGCGCCGGCCAGCGGCCGGCGCTACCGAGGCAGCGCTGCGCTTACTTCTCGACGAAGGCGCGTTCGAACACGTAGTGGCCCGGCGTGCCGATGCGCGGCGACGTCTGGAAGCCGCGGCTGTCCAGCACGCTGCGCAGGTCGGCGAGCATCTGCGGGCTGCCGCAGATCATGGCGCGATCGTTTTCCGGATCCAGCGGCGGCAGGCCGAGGGTCTTCTGCATCTCGCCGCTTTCCATCAGCGAAGTCAGGCGGCCCTGGTTGGGGAACGCTTCGCGGGTGACGGCGGGGTAGTACAGCAGCTTGTCGCCGATCATCTCGCCGAGGAATTCGTGCTCGCGCAGTTCCTTCTCGAACAGATCGCGGTAGGCCAGGTCCTTTTCGTAACGCACGCCGTGGGTGAGGATCACCTTGTCGAAGCGCTCGTAGGTTTCCGGGTCCTTGATCACCGACAGCCACGGCGCCAGGCCGGTGCCGGTGCCCAGCAGGTACAGGTGCTTGCCCGGGTGCAGGTCGCTGATCAGCAGGGTGCCGGTGGGCTTCTTGCCGACCAGCACCTTGTCGCCCGGCTTGATGTGCTGCAGGCGTGAGGTCAGCGGGCCGTCCTGGACCTTGATGCTGAAGAACTCCAGGTTCTCTTCCCAGTTCGCGCTGGCGATGGAGTACGCACGCAGCAGCGGCCGCGTGTCGGTTTCCAGCCCGATCATCACGAACTGACCGTTCTCGAAGCGGAAGCCGCTGTCGCGGGTCGTGGTGAAGCTGAAGTAGGCGTCGGTCCAGTGGCGGACCTCAAGCACCGTTTCGGCGCCGAAAGCGGAAGACATGGGGGTGGGGTCTGATCTGTTTTGTCCTGCCCAGTTTATCTCAAATGAGATAAATTCTCATTGACTGGGTGGGAAGCCTTGTGGAATGGGGGTTTCAACGGTATCCGGCGGCCTGCAACTCGAACAGTTCGGCATAACGGCCGCCTTCGGCCATCAGCTGGGCGTGGGTGCCGCTGGCCTCGATCCGGCCACCGGCCAGCACCAGGATGCGGTCGGCCATGCGCACGGACGAGAAGCGGTGTGAGATCAGCACGGCGGTGCGGTTGTCGGACAGTTCCTTGAAGCGCTGGAACACTTCGAACTCGCTGCGCGCATCCAGCGCGGCGGTAGGTTCGTCGAGGATCATCACCTGCGCATCGCGCATGTAGGCGCGGGCGATGGCGATCTTCTGCCACTGGCCGCCGGACAGGTCCACGCCGAGCTTGAAGCGGCGCCCGATCAGCTGGTCATAGCCATTGGGCAATGCCGCGATCACTTCATCGGCCATGCCGCGACGGGCCGCATCGCGGATGCGTGCGTCGTCGGTCATTGCCTCGACCAGGCCCACGCCGATGTTCTCGCCGGCGCTGAGGTTGTAGCGCACGAAGTCCTGGAAGATCACGCCCATGTTGGCGCGCAGGTCATCGAGGTCGTAGTCGCGCAGGTCGCGGCCGTCGAGCAGGATGCGGCCTTCGTCGGGGTCGTACAGGCGTGCCAGCAGTTTCACCAGCGTGGTCTTGCCGGCACCGTTCTCGCCGACCAGCGCGAGGACTTCACCGGCACGCAGTTCGAAATCGAGGTGGCGCACCGCCCAGCGTTCCGCGTCGGGGTAGCGGAAGCCGACGTTCTCGAACACGAAGCCCTGCGTGATCGGCTGCGGTATCGCCACCGCGTCGGTGCGCGAGTGGATCTCCGGCTGGATCTGGAAGAACGAGAACAGGTCGTCCAGGTACAGCGCCTGCCCGGCGACCTGGGAGAAGCCGATCAACAGACCTTCCAGCAACTGGCGCAGGCGCAGGAAGCTGCCGGCGAGGAAGGTGAGGTCGCCGATCGAGAAATCGCCGCGCACCGTGCGCCACGCGATATATGCATACGCGGCGTAGTAGCCCAGCGTGCCGAGCGCGGCCAGCAGCGTGCCCCAGAACGCACGCTTGCGCGCGAGGGCGCGATTGGCCTGGAAGAATTTGTCGGCAAGGAATTTGTAACGGTCGATCAGGAAGCGGTGGAGGTTGAAGATCTTCACCTCCTTGGCCGTTTCCACGCTGGCGCCGATCTGGCGCAGGTATTCCAGCTGGCGGCGCTCGGGGGTCCACTGGAAATTGAGCGAGTAGCCGGCCGCGTTGAAGTGCGATTCGCCGATGAAGGCCGGCACCAGCGCCACCGCCAGCAGCAGGATCAACCATGGGGCGTACACGAGCAGGCCGACCGCCAGGCTGGCCACGGTGATGCTGTCCTGGACCTGGCCGAACAGCTGGCTCATCAGGTTCATCCGGCCCATGGTCTGGCGGCGCGCGCGATCGAGTTTGTCCTGCAGGTCGGGGTCTTCGAAGTCCTCCAGGTCCAGCTCGGCGGCGTGTTCCATCAGGCGCACGCTGGTGACGTTGGTGAACAGTTCCGAGAGCAGGGTGTCGGCGTAGTTGACCAGGCGGCCGAGCAGGTCGGAGACAATTGCCAGACCCAGCTCCAGCGCCAACAGCCATAGCAGGGGATTGAGCAGGCCGCTGGCCAGTGCCTCGCGGAAAGGCGGGAAGCCGGCATCGTGCTGGCTCAGGTGCAACGCCGCATCGATGATCAGCTTGCCGACGTAGAGCATCGCCACCGGCAACAGCGCGCGGATGATGCGCAGGCCCAGGCTGGCCAGGGTCAGCCCGGGGCTGGTCTGCCAGACCTGGCGCAGGAACGGCGGCAGGTTGCGCATCGCGTTGAAGCGTTCGCGCAGGCTGGGGTGTTTCTGGCCGGGCGCGCCGGCAGCGGGGGAGGCGGGCATGGCGCACATTGTGCACCGCCCAGTGGTGATGGCGTTGGAACGGAGCGCAGCCACCCATGGGGTGGCTATCGCGATGGTGCTTACGGCAGCGGCGGCAGCAACCCGGCGCCCAGCCGGTTCCAGGCGTTGATCACGGCCACGCCCATGCTCAGGTCGCTGATGCCTTTCTCATCGAAATGCGGTGCCAGTGCGTCGAACGCGGCATCGGACGGCGCACCGTCGGGCAGGCGCGTGAGCGCTTCGGCCCAGCCCAGCGCGGCGCGCTCGCGGGCATCGAAGAAGCGGCTTTCATGCCAGGCCGGCAGGGTGTCCAGCTTGCGCGGCTCGATGCCGCCCTTGCGCAGGGCGGTGCCGTGCATGTCCATGCAGTAGCCGCAGCCATTGATCTGGGACACGCGCAGGAACACCAGTTCCATCAGCGTCGGATCGATCGAGCTCTCATGCACGGCCTTGCTGGTGGCCAGCAGGCCCTTGAAGGCCTCGGCGGCCAGGCGGACGTAAGGGACGCGGGGTGAAGCGGACATGGGCAACTCCGTGACGGCCACAGTGGCCGTCTTCATCAGGAGGACGCGCCAGCATCCCCGGCTGTGACAAAGGCCCGCAATTTTTCCGGATTGAGCACGCTGAGCACGCGCACGATGCGGCCCTCGTCGATACTGATCAGGGTGGCCGAGTGCAGCTGGCCGCCGTCGAAACGCAGGATCGCCGGTTCGCCGTTGACATAGCCGATCTGCGCCGGATGCGCGCCGTTGCGGCGAGCGATGGCCCAGAACAGCTGGGCGATGCGCTCGGCGCCAAGCAGCGGGCGGATCGCGGCCGTCACGCGGCCACCGCCATCGGAGATCATCTCGGCATTGGCATGCAGCAGCGACAGGATCGCGGCCTGGTCGCCCAGTTGGGAGGCGGCCATGAAACGGGTCAGCAGGTCGCGGTGCTGCGCGGGGCTGACCTCGAAGCGCGGCGTGCCGGCCTGCAGGCGCTGGCGCGCGCGGTGCACCAGCTGGCGGCAGTTGGCCGGGCTGTGATCGAGCAGCGCGGCGATCTGCGGGTAGTCGTAGTCGAATACCTCCTTGAGCAGGAATGCGGCACGCTCATCCGGGCCGAGCTGTTCGAGCAGGCTCAGGAAGGCCACCGAGACCTCATCGGCCAGCGCGTGGCGCTGGGCCGGGTCCTGCAGCGGGTCCGGGTCCAGGCGGATCTCCAGCGGTTCGGGCAGCCAGGGGCCCACGTACTCGATGCGCGCATTGCGTATGGCGCGCAGACGGTCCAGCCCCAGCCGGGTGGTGGCGGTGACCAGCCAGCCTTCCGGGTCGCGGATGCTGGCGATGTCGGCGCCCTGCCAGCGCAGCCAGGCGTCCTGGACCACGTCTTCGGCATCGCTGCGGCTGCCGAGCAGCCGGTAGGCCAGGGCGAACAGGCGAGGGCGGTGCGTCTGGAAGGTAGCGAGGTTGTCCATGCGAGTGGGACGCAACAGCGTGTGTCGCCGTGACAGCGGGTGGGGTCCTACTTTGACGTAAAATGGCGGGCTTCACCCCCGCCAGCCTCCAGCAAGCGAGCAAGTCGTGACATCGATCAAGCAGGAAGACCTCATCCAGTCCATCGCCGACGCGCTGCAGTACATCTCGTACTACCACCCGGTCGACTACATCAAGAGCCTCGCCGCCGCCTATGAGCGCGAAGAGTCGCCGGCCGCCAAGGAGGCGATGGCCCAGATCCTGATCAACTCGCGCATGTGCGCCGAAGGCCACCGGCCGATCTGCCAGGACACCGGCATCGTCACCGTGTTCCTGGAAATCGGCATGAACGTGCGCTGGGACGACGCCACCATGGGCGTGGAGGACATGGCCAATGAAGGCGTCCGTCGCGCCTACAACCACCCGGACAACAAGCTGCGCGCCTCGGTGCTGGCCGATCCGGCCGGCAAGCGCGTCAACACCAAGGACAACACCCCGGGCGTGGTCAACGTCAAGGTGGTGCCGGGCGACCACGTCGAGGTGATCGTGGCGGCCAAGGGCGGCGGTTCGGAAGCCAAGTCCAAGTTCGCCATGCTCAACCCGTCCGACTCGATCGTGGACTGGGTGCTCAAGACCGTGCCGACCATGGGCGCCGGCTGGTGCCCGCCGGGCATGCTCGGCATCGGCATCGGCGGCACCGCCGAGAAGGCGATGCTGCTGGCCAAGGAATCGCTGATGGAGCCGATCGACATCAACGAGCTCAAGGCCCGTGGCGCCTCCAACCGCGCCGAAGAACTGCGACTGGAGCTGTTCGACAAGGTCAACGCGCTGGGCATCGGTGCGCAGGGCCTGGGCGGCCTGACCACGGTGCTGGACATCAAGGTCAAGGACTTCCCGACCCACGCGGCCAACCTGCCGGTGGCGATGATTCCCAACTGCGCGGCCACCCGCCATGCGCACTTCACCCTGGACGGCAGCGGCCCGGTGATGCTGGACCCGCCGTCGCTGGAAGACTGGCCGCAGATCACCTACGACGCCTCCAAGGGCACCCGCGTGGACTTGGACACGATCACCCCGGAAGACGTGGCCAGCTGGACGCCCGGCCAGACCCTGCTGCTCAACGGCAAGCTGCTGACCGGCCGCGATGCCGCGCACAAGCGCATCGTCGAAATGCTGGACAAGGGTGAGCCGCTGCCGGTTGATCTGAAGGGTCGCTTCATCTACTACGTCGGCCCGGTCGATCCGGTGCGTGACGAAGTGGTGGGCCCGGCCGGCCCGACCACGGCCACGCGCATGGACAAGTTCACCCGCCAGGTGCTGGAACAGACCGGGCTGCTGGGCATGGTCGGCAAGGCCGAGCGCGGCCCGGCCGCGATCGAGGCGATCCGCGACAACAAGTCGGCCTACCTGATGGCGGTCGGTGGTTCGGCCTACCTGGTGTCCAAGGCGATCAAGGCCGCCAAGGTGGTGGGCTTTGCCGATCTGGGCATGGAAGCCATCTACGAATTCACCGTGCAGGACATGCCGGTGACCGTGGCGGTGGATTCCACCGGTGAGTCGGTGCACATCACCGGCCCGCGCGAATGGCAGGCCCGGATCGGCAGGATTCCGGTGGTGGTGGCCTGACCGGCACCCCGATGAAAACGGCGCCCTCGGGCGCCGTTTTTGGTTGCGGCCCCATCGGCCTCAGTCGCGGTCCTGCGCGGCATCGTCCTTGAGCGCGGCATCCAGTTCGAACAGCGCCCGGGACGGTTCGTTCAACGCCGGCGACACCGCGTCGCGCACGCCGACGGCACCGAGCAGGTCTTCGGCGGTGACGAAACGGCGCGCACGGCGGTCGTAGAACCCGGCCAGCAGCAGGGCGCGGGTCGCCACCACTTCGTCCTCGCCGATCAGCACGCGCTGCTGCATCACCATCCGCGCGTCCTGCCAGCCCAGCACCCGGGTTTCCAGGGTGAAGCGCTGGAACAGCCGCAGCTCGCGACGGAAGCGCACCGCACCGGCCCCCACGATCGGCGCCCACTTGCGCTTCAGCGCCGCGCGGCCGATGCCGTTGCGCAGGATCAGGTCGATCCGGCCCAGGTCGAACAGCGTCCAGTAGCGGCCGTTGTTCATATGGCCGTTGACGTCCAGATCGTTGAACCAGACCCGCGAGCGGATCCTCGACACGCCATCGGGCGCGGACAGGCGGGGGCGCCAGGGCGAGCGCAACAGCAGCCACAGCAGGCGGAACCAGAGGTTCATGCGGCGGCCTGCATGGCCGTGGGGCGAGTGAGGATCGGGAAAGGGATCATGATCGACTATGACGAGTGTAATAGCCATTTACGGTAGTCTATGACGACTGTCATGACAAGGGCATCCCGATGCGTTCCGATCTTCCCCCGCCGCGCGAGCGCGTGGTTGTGGCTGCACTGGAGATGCTGGCGCGGCACGGCCTAAACGCCACCAGCATCCGCGAGATGACCAAGCGCGCCGATGCGCCGCTGGGTTCCACGTATCACCACTTCCCCGGCGGCAAGCAGCAGGTGGTGGTGGAGGCCGTGCAGCTCGCCGCCGCCCACGTCGGTGCGCGCCTGGAACGGCACCTGCAAGGGGGAATCGAAGCGGGGCTGCAGGGCTATCTGGGCAAATGGCGGCAGACCCTGCTCGATACCGAGTTCCGCCTCGGTTGCCCGGTGATGGGGGTGGCGGTTGAAGAGCCGATCGATGAGATCGCCGACGCGGCCCTGCAGGCGGCGTCGGTGGCGTTCCGTGATTGGCAGGCACAGCTGGCGATGGCCCTGCAGGCGCAGGGACGCGATGCCGCCAGCGCCGCGCAGTTGGCCACGCTGATCATCGCCAGTGTCGAGGGCGCCATCGTGTTGTGCCGTGCACAGCGCAGCATCGCGCCGTTCGATGCGGTGGCTGCACAGCTGCAGGCCTTGGTTGCCGCAGTGTAGGCGCGCGCGTCAGCGGCGCGCGTCGAGCGCCATGCGGATCGCCAGCCCACCGAGCACCGTGCCCATCAGCGCGCGCTGCAGCCGCTGCCAGGTCGGCCGCGTGGCCAGGAAGCCGGCGATGCTGCCGGCCATCAGCACGATCAGCGCGTTGACGCTGACGCTGACCACGATCTGGATCGACCCCAGCGCCACCGACTGCGCCAGCACGCTGCCATGGCCACCGGTATGCAGGAACTGCGGCAGCAGCGACAGGTACATCACCGCGATCTTGGGATTGAGCAGGCTGGTGAGCAGACCCATGGCGAACAGGCGGCGTGGACGATCCACACTCAGGTTGCGCAGCTGGAACGGCGAACGTCCCCCCGGGCGCAGCGCCTGCCAGGCGAGGTACAGCAGGTACAGCGCGCCGCCGATCCGCAACGCGTCGTAGGCATACGGCACCGCCAGTACCAGGGCGGTGATGCCCCCCGCGGCGCACAGCATGTAGATCAAAAAACCGACCGCCACGCCGCCGAGCGAGATCAGCCCGGCCATGCGGCCCTGGCTGATCGAACGCGAGATCAGGTAGATCATGTTCGGGCCGGGGGTGAGCACCATGCCCAGCGAGATCAGGCCGAAGGCAAGCAGGTCGGAGGGGGCGGGCATGCAGGTATCCAGCGGTGGGGGCGGTGCGGTGCCCATGCTAGGCAGTGGCGCGGCCGGCCAACAGCGACAGCCGCACACGCGGCGCGGCACCGACTGTACCCGTCACGCGTGCGCGGCCAGGCGCATAATCGAGCGCTTCCTACCGTGAGTGCCGCGCATGTCCGTGACGACCCTGTATGGCTCCCCCAGCACGGCCGCGCTGGTGGTGCATTGGCTGTTGCTGGAACTGCAGCTGCCGCACGAACTGGTGTTGCTGGATTTCGACAAGCGCGAACACAAGGCCGCCGACTATCTCGCGTTGAATCCGGCTGGGCTGGTGCCCACCCTGGTACTGGACGGGCAGGTGCTCACCGAGGCCGCCGGCATCGCGCTGCACCTGGCCGATCGCCATCCGCAGGCCGGTCTGTTGCCGGCGCCGGGCACCGCCGCGCGCGCAGAGGCCTACCGCTGGATGTTCTGGTGCGCCAATACGCTGCAGCCGGCCTACCGGGCCTGGTTCTATGCGCATGAAGCAGCCGGCCCGGACAACGTCGACGCCACCCGGCAGATGGCGCGTGCACGCCTGGAAGCGGGTTGGGAACACCTGGCCGCGCATCTGCAGTCGAACGGCCCCTACGTGCTGGGCGAGCAGGTCAGCGTGGTCGATTTCATGCTGGTGATGCTGATGCGCTGGTCGCGCAACATGCCCACCCCGAGCGATCACTGGCCAGTGCTCAAGGCCTACGCCGACCGGCTCAAGGCGCGACCGGCATTCGTCGAGGTGTACCGCCGCGAAGGCATCACCGACTGGCGCTGAGGCAATCGCCGGTCAGTCGACGTATTCGTCGAAGGTCCGGCGTGCACGGAACGGCATCATGTGTTGCTGGAGCAGGCCCTTGGGCACCGTTTCCAGCTTCATCACGCCGTATTCGTGCGGCCATTGCGTCGGGTCGCGTGGCAGTTTGAAGGTGCCCATGAGCATGTCCACCAGCGGCAGGTGGATGGCGTAGTTGACATCCACGTAGTCTTGCTGACGCGCATGGTGCCAGTGGTGGTAGCGCGGTAGTACCAGCAGGTACTCCAGCCAGCCGAAGCGGATGCCGAGATTGGCGTGGGCCAGTACCGCCTGCAGCCCGACCAGAATCACGTAGGCGTTCACGGCGGGAGTGGAGAAACCCAGCACCAGCAGCGGCAGCAGCACGCAACTGCGGGTCATCACGATTTCAAGGAAATGGATGCGCGAGCCGGCCAGCCAGTCCATGTGCCGGCTGGAGTGATGCACGGCGTGGAAGCGCCAGAGCCAGGGAATGTTGTGATACGCGCGGTGCAGCAGCGCCTGGGCCATGTCCGCCACGAACACCGCCAGCAGGAACTGCAGCCACACCGGCATCGACTGGATCAGTTGTTTCAGCGCAGGGAATGCCGCCAGCCCGGCTACGGTGGAGGTGGAGGCGGTGACCAGGATCAGGATGAACTGCACCAGCACGTGGCTCATGAAGAAATAGCTGACGTCGGTGCGCCAGCCCGGCCGCAGGGGCGAAAGCACACGCTTGCCGAAGTAGCGCTCCAGCGGCACGAACACCAGGGCCGAGAAGAACAGCGACAGGACGAACCAGTCCAGCCCCAGCGAGTAGGGTGTCTGGCCGATGTCATCGAACTGCACGTTGGTGCCGCCCAGCAGCACCGCCAGGGTGGCGCTGCCGACACCGATCAGGGCGATGCGCTTGTTGCGGTCGCGCACAATCGCCAGCGTGCCCAGGATGAAGGCGGCTGCCAGTCCCGCCAGCAGCAGGTGGCGTGCGAAATGCTCGTTGTAAACGGCGCGGAACTCGCGACTGGTCAGCAGATCGGGAAAATGGAAGCAGGCCACGCCCAGCAGGCTGAGCAGGCCCAGCAGCGCCGAGCCATAGGCAAAGAAGGAGCGTCGGGGGCGTGGGTTCAAGCGGGTGCTTCCGTGCGGGACCCGGCCATTGTGCCGCCAACGTGCCGCCTGCGCGAACGTGCGTACGGTGTGTGGTGGCGATCGGCTGTTGTCCGCTGCTACAGTCGGGCCCATGTGGGCGGTCGGCTTGTGTCGGCCCTGCCTGCCTACCTCGCCGAGCTGGAACGCCACTGTGCCAAGGATGCTCTTCATCACTGCGCTGATGTTGTTGATGGTCGCCTGCAGCAGCGACGGCGGCTATTACGCGCCACCGAGCCTGCGCGAGGTCACCGCCGCCAACCAGTGCATGGCGCAGTGCCAGAGCCGCCATCAAAGCTGTATGGCCAGCGGTGCGGGGCTCGGCAGCAGCGGCAGCGACAGCTGCGGGGCCGGCGTGGCCACGCAGCGTGACGGTCACTGCGACAAGATCGACAACCCGGAACTGCGGCGATCATGCCAAGCCAGCACCGATTACTGCCGCAACCGGTTGCCCGCGCTCGGCTGTGGCGAGGATCGTGACCGCTGCATGAGCCGCTGCGGCGGCTGAGCGAACAGCGCCGCAGCGGGAGGCTCCGCAGCGCGAGGCACTTATCTGGCCGGCAGGATTTCCAGCAGCGTTTCCGGTGGCCGGCACAGGCGCACGCCGAGCGGGGTGCGCACGATCGGCCGATTGATCAGTTCCGGATGCTGCAGCATGGCCTCGATCAACGACGCATCGTCGAGCATCGGGTCGGCCAGCCCCAGCGCGGTGTAGGCCGCCTCCTTGTCGCGCAGCAGCCTGCGCGCGCCGGTCCCCATCGCGGTGACCAGCGCGTGCAGCGTGTCGCGGTCCGGCGGGGTTTTCAGGTATTCGATGACGGTGGGTTCGATGCCGTGCTGGTGCAGGATCTCCAGTGCCCCGCGCGAGTTGCTGCAGCGCGGGTTGTGCCAGATCGTCACCGCCATCAGTACCACTCCAGCAGCGACACGCCCAGGCCCACGTAGGTGGCCTTGTGGTTGTAGTCGATCATGCTCTCGCCGTAGCCGTCGAACACCTGCACGTGGCCACGCAGCAGGTTGCTGATCGGGAAGCCGTAGTCGAGCTGTAGCGCGCCGTGCGAACGGTCACCGCCGCGCAGCGAATGCCGCGCCATCAGCGAGACTTCGTGGCCGTTGCGGTTCCAGGTCAGGGTCGCGTCGCCGCGGCCCATGTAGTCTTCGATGTCCGGGTTGTTGTCGTCTTTGCGGTCTTCCGGCAGGCGGTACCAGGGGCGCAGCACCAGTGCCCAGTTCTCGCGGTCCAGGCCGACGTTGAGGATCACCCGGTTCCAGCTGCGCGACAGCGGATCGGGGCGGCCGTTGGACATGTGGTTGAGGCTGATGCCGGTCATGCGCCCGCGCCAGCCACCGATGGAGTAGCCGTTGCGGAACACCATCATCACTTCCGGCTCGTAGTTGGTTTCGCGGAACGGGCGTGAATTCTCCGCGTTGTACGCCTGCCAGCGCGAGCTCTGGGTATAGCCGGCCCAGATGTCGCCGTTGTCGCCGAACAGGTTCTCCACGATCTTGGTCTTGAAGCTGAGCTGGAACTTCAGCTCGGCGCTGTCGAGCAGCTGCGGGGTGGTGACCGAGTTGGCCGGGTTCGGCGACTGCGGCATCTGGTTCTTGTCGCTGGTCCAGAACGCCGGCAGCAGGTACACCGGCTTGTAGGCACGCAGCTGGAAGGCGCCCAGCTTGGAGTCCTGCGCCAGTTCCCAGCGGCTGTCGAGCAGGGAGCCCTTGCCGGCGTTGGCCAGCGCATCTTCATGCCCATCGTTCTTGAACAGCTCGCCGATGCGCTGCTTGGCGCGCTGCGTGGCGGGCACATCCCCCTCGCTGCTGCGCGCGGCCTGGCGCTCTTCACGCCTTGCCTGGGCGGCGGCCGCGGCGGCGGCATCGGCGGCCACGGTGACGCCGCGGGTATGCCCGAACAGCTTGTCGTAGCAGGCCAGCCGCGGTGCGTCCGAATCGACCAGGGCGCAGGCTTCCGGCGAGGCCGGGGTGGGCGCGGCTTCCTGCGCGGCCAGCGGCAGGCAGGGGCTGGCCAGGGCCAGGGCGGTGAACAGGGCGGTGCGGGGGCGCGGGATCATCATGAAAACAGGGCCACGTAGCAGAAAATGGAAGGATCGATCGCGACAGTGTCGCCGCTGGGCGGGGTTACGGCCAGCCGCCGACGCGATCAGCCCGATGCCGGTTTATGCCCGTGCACCCTGTGCCGAGGGCGTGAAGCCCCCGGCGTGCCGCGGCTCAGAGGAACCAGGCGAAGGCGAACAGGCCAAGCATCGCCACCACCAGCGCCAGCTTCAGCGCCACCCCGAGCAGGATGCCCAGCCAGGTGGCCAGGCCGACCTTGGTCGAGCGGCCCAGTTCGCGGGTGTGCCAGTACTCGCCAATCAGGGCGCCGCCGAGCGGGCCCAGGAACAGCCCGATCGGCATGAAGAACAGCCCGACGATGCTGCCGATGAAAGTACCCCACAGCGCCTTGCGGCTGGCCCCGACCCGCTGGGCACCGACCACGGTGGCCAGGATGTCCACCCCGAATGAGACCAGGGTCAGCAGCCCCAGCGCGGTGAGGGGTATCCAGCCCACATGGGCGAAGCCATCGGCCCAGGCAGCCAGCAGCAGGCCGGCGAAGACCAGCGGAATGCCCGGCAGGGCCGGGAGGATGATCCCGGCGATACCGACCAGGACCAGCAGGGCCGCTAGCAGATAGTAGATGAATGAAGGGTCCATGCTGTCCGGTATGGTTCTGGAAATGGGGTTGACATACGAAAGTTTTGCCAGTTGATTTTTCGTTTTGCCCGGGTTAAGTTGCAGACGCTGAGCTTGGCAAGGTCACCGTGGATCGTGGCCTGATGATGGTAGATCTTCCGGATCCGCTGCATCGTTGCACCTCGCTTCCCCCTTGCTGTCAGCCGCCCAACCAGGCGTATCCAACAACAAGACAGTTCTAGGGAGTAGCTAAGATGGCAGAGAAGGGCACCGTCAAGTGGTTCAATGACGCGAAGGGTTTTGGTTTCATCAGCCGTGAAAGCGGCGAAGATGTGTTCGTGCACTTCCGCGCGATCGAGTCCCAGGGCTTCAAGAGCCTGAAGGAAGGTCAAGCGGTGGAGTTCGAAGTGGTGACGGGCCAGAAGGGCCTGCAGGCCGACAAGGTGAAGCCGCTCTAAGCGCACACCGGCCTGCGCCGGCGTGAGACACGGAAAGGGCCCGCGCAAGCGGGCCCTTTCTTTTTACGTGAGGTGGATCGCAGCGCGGATCAGCGCAGGATCACCTTGCCGTTGACCACGCGGACGTAGGTGTTTTCGCGGATGCCGCCGAGGTCGCGCTGGTTGACCACCACGGTGCGGCCATCGTCCATGCGCACGCTGATGTCATAGGTGTCGCTGGTGACGTTCTTCTGGATCTGGTTGCCGGCCAGCGCGCCACCGACGGCGCCTGCGGCGGCGGCGATGTTCTTGTTGCCGCGGCTGCCACCGGTGTGATCGGAGATTTCATGGCCGGCGACGGCGCCGACGATGCCACCCAAGATCGCACCGGTCGCGCTCGGGGCGGTACGCCCGGAGGCCACGGTGTTGATGCGGGTGACGATGCCGCAGTCGGCGCAACGGCCGCTGTTGTAGCCGTTGTTGTTGCCGTAGCCGTTGTTGTAACCACTGCTGCCATAGCCCGGCGAGGTGGTGGCGCAACCGGCCAGGGCAACGGTGGCGACGGCAGCGGCGGCGATGAGTTGGATCTTCATGGTGTATCTCCTGGCCAGAAGGGGTGGTCGAATGCGTCTGGTGCGCATGGCGCAGATCCTGTCCTGTCGTACGTGAACAGCGCGCCAATCCCGGGGCGGCAGGGTAGCTGGCAGATGAATCAGCGGAAGTCCTGGTGGCAGGCCTTGCAGTCGGTGTTGATCTTTTCGACCAGCTGGCCCATGGCGGTGCAGTCGGCCGGGGGCGCGGCCAGGGCCTGGTTCAAGGTGGCCCGCAGTGCGCTGGCATGCTGCTGGAAACCTTGGCTGTCCTTGAGGCCGGGGAAGGCCAGATCGAGATCATTGGACAGCGAGCGCAGGGTCTGCAGGCGCGGCACGGTGTCGGCGAGGTTGCAGCGGTTCTGCGCCTGGGCGTCCCGCAGCAGCTGCACCTGGCGGTTCATCACGTGCATGAGCGAATCCGGGAAGGGGTCCTGGCGGGCCTGGATGGCGCGCGACACCATCACCGTGGCGATCAGGCCGATGACCAGCCCGAGCACGCCGACGAACAGGTAGCGGTAGGCGGCGGAGGGGCGGCGCGGGGTGACAGGTGGGTTCATGGCTGGCGTCCTTGTGGGTGGCTGGCACCGATCTTACGGGGCGCGCTGTCCACGCGGCGTACGTGGGGGGAGCGTGCAGGGCTAAAATGGGCGGATGAACGACGTACTGCGCGAACGATTTGCCGGCATCGACCGGTTGTATGGGGTAGGCACCGTGGACCTGCTGTCGACCCGCCGGGTGGCAGTGGTCGGGATGGGCGGGGTGGGCTCGTGGGTGGTGGAGGCGCTGGCGCGCACGGCGGTGGGGCATTTGACCCTGATCGACGCCGATGACATCTGCGTGTCGAACACGAATCGTCAGTTGCCGGCGCTGGCCGGCCAGTACGGGCGCAACAAGGCCGAGGCGATGGCCGAGCGCTGCCGCGCGATCAACCCGGACATCGATGTTGCTGCCATTGCCTCGTTCCTGACGGTGTCGAACATGGTGGAGCTGCTGGATCGCGATTTCGATCTGGTGATCGATGCCTGCGACAGTTTCCGGGTGAAGGTGGAGACGATTGCGTGGTGCCGTCGGCGCAAGCTGCCGATTCTGACGGTGGGGGCGGCCGGTGGGCGGACGGATCCGACGCTGGTGCGGATCCGGGATGTGTCGCGCACGGAGCACGACGCGATGATGGCGTTGATCCGCAAGAAGCTGCGCAGCGATTTCAATTTTCCGAAGAACGCCTCGCGCTACTTCGGGGTGCCGGCGGTGTATTCGCTGGAGAACGTGAAGTATCCGCAGGCCGATGGATCGGTGTGCGGGGTGCGACCGTCGCTGGGCCCGGATGCGGCGCTGAAGCTGGATTGCGGTGCAGGATTGGGGGCGGCGACCCACATCACCGGTGCGTTCGCGTTCGCGGCGGTGGGCAAGGCGTTGGAGATGCTGATGAAGAAGGCTGCTGCGCCGGCTACCGCAGACTGAGCTCGCACTGCCGTTCGCAGACAACACGGGACCGCGTCAGCTCCGTCCCGGGATGTCCAGCGCAAGCCCGGGGGTATCGGCGACGGTACTGGCCACGAAATCCATGACGGCGCGTACCGACGGGGAGCGCTTCAGGTCACGGTGCACGACCAGCCAGATGTCGCGCGAGAACGCGGCCAGGTGATGGTCCAGGCGGATCAGCCCGGGCGCGGTGTCACCCAGGAAACACGGCAGGCCGGCCACGCCGGCCCCGGCCAGCGCTGCGGCATGGTGGCTGCTGATGTCGCTGAGCTCACAGCCCACGGCCCGGTTGCCGGCGACACCCAGCAGCCACTGCTGCTGGGGCATGTCGGCGAATTGGGCGTCATAGGCAATAAAGCTCCAGTCTTCGGCACGGTGCGTGGACGCATAGTCGTGGCTTGCATACAGGCCGAACGACATTCGCCCGATCTTGCGCACGACGCTGCTCGATTCCTTGGGGCGTACCAGTCGCAGCGCCACATCGGCCTCGCGGCGGCTGAGCGACACCTGCTGGGCCTGTGCGGACACCGCGAGTTGAATGCCGGGCTGTCCGGCGCGGAAATCGACGATCCGTGCTGCCAGCAGGTGGGCCACCAGCACCGGCGGTGCGCTGAGTGTGACCCTGCCGTTCAACGCGCCCTGGCTGGCACGCGCCAGGCGGGCCACGGTAAAGGCCGACGCCTCCATGGTGTTGGCTTGCGCGTAGATCTGCTCGCCCATCGCGGTGAGCCGGCACGAACGGGGCAGGCGCTCCACCAGCGCCACCTGGAGTTCGGCCTCCAGCGCTGCCACGCGACGGCTGACGGTGGCATGGTCCACATGCAATACCCGGGCGGCGCCGGACAGGGTGCCTGCACGTGCAACGGCCAGGAAATGACGGATATTCTCCCAATCGAACATCGGTGCGTTTTCGCAAGTCTGGAGTGAGGTTTCGGGGAATTTTCGCGCCTTGTGCGCCAGCCTAGCATGGGCGTCCTCTTTCCCCGGGACGTATTCCATGTCTGTTCCTTCTGCTTCCGCGCGCGGCACGCTGGTGGCTGCCGCGTTGGGCTTCGTGGTTGTGCTGCTGGACGTCAGCGTGGTCAATGTGGCGCTGGCCGCGTTGGGCCATGATTTTTCAACCGGCATGGCAGGGCTGCAATGGGTGGTCAACGCCTACACCCTGGCCTTTGCCGCACTGCTGTTGACCAGCGGGACGCTGGGTGACCGCTTCGGTGCACGCCGGATGTTCTTGTCCGGCATTGTGGTGTTCACCCTGGCATCGGTTGCCTGTGGCCTGGCCGGGAGCCTGTCGGTACTGGTCGCGGCCAGAATGGTGCAGGGCCTGGGCGCGGCGCTGTTGGTGCCCAACTCGCTGGTCATGCTGCAGCAGGCCTTTCCGGACAGCCGCGCGCGCAGCCGTGCGGTCGGGTGGTGGGGTGCGCTGGGCGGCATGTCCCTGGCCGCGGGCCCTGTACTGGGCGGGATACTGGTGACGCATGTGGGCTGGCGCAGTGTCTTTCTGATCAACCTGCCCATCGGCGTGATCGGAATCTACCTGACGCTGCGCCATGCGGCCGCAACCGGCGGCCGTCATCAGCGCCGCCTCGACTGGGGCGGACAGGCGACGGCCATCCTTGCGCTGGCCGCGATGACCATGGTGCTGATTGAAGTCGGTCCGCTTGGCTGGGAGCATCGGCTGGTGCAAGGCGGCGTGCTGGTGGCCGTGATGTCGAGTCTGGCGTTCTTCTGGATCCAAGCCCGCAGTGCCTCGCCCATGCTGCCCTTGATGTTGTTCCGGACGCCGACGTTCTCCGTTGTCTCGGTGGCAGGGGTGGTGGTGAATTTTGCGTACTACGGTCTGATCTTTGTTTTCAGCCTGTTCTTCCAGATGCAGCAGCATCTCTCGCCGCAGCAGACGGGGCTGGCCTTCCTGCCCATGACCGGTGTCCTCATCGCGGTCAACGTGTTGGCCGGTCGCCTGATCACGCGCGTGGGCCCACGGGGGATGATGGTCATCGGGCTTGGGCTGGCGGCGTTGGGCTACCTGCTGTTGATGCCGGTCAGGATCGACGGCCACTATTGGCTTCTGGTGGTGCCGATGCTGCTGGCCGCCAGCGGGGTTGCGCTGGTGGTACCGACCATGACCACCGCCACGCTCGCATCGGTTGATGGCTCGCGGGCAGGGATCGCATCCGGTGTGCTGAACTGCGCGCGACAGGTCGGCGGCATGCTGGGGGTTGCCCTCTTTGGCACCCTCATCGGGGATGGCGCCCCTGCTGCCTTCATGCACGGAATGCACGTGTCGATCGGCATTTCAGCGGCATTGCTGCTGTTGGGAAGTGTGTTGTGCTGGTTTGGAATCCGACCGGGACACCTGCCGCATCAGCAGGATTCAGGGGCGGTCGGCAAGGCCGAATAGCGTGCGCGCGTTGGCGGTGGTCTGCGCGGCGATTTCGTCCGCCGGCTGCCCGCGCAGGCGTGCCACGGTGTCCAGGATCACCGGCAATCGCGCGGGCTCGTTGCGCTCGCCGCGGATGCCCGCGTCCGGCTGGTCCGGTGCGTCGGTTTCCAGCAGCAGTTGCTCCAGCGGCATCTGCGTGACCAGCCGCTGCAGGCGTTGCGCGCGGTGGTAGGTCAACGGCCCGCCCAGGCCCAACAGGAACCCGAGCGTGTGCAGCTGCGCTGCCTGTTCCGGACTTCCCGGGAAGCTGTGCACCACCCCGCGCAGCCCGCCGACCTGGCGGATCGCCGCGATGACCGCATCCACCGCGCGGCGGGCATGCACGATCACCGGCAGGTTGAACTCCCGGGCCAGCCGCAGTTGCCCCACGAAGTACTGCTGCTGCCGTTCGGCATCCAGCCCGTCGACGAAGAAGTCCAGGCCGCATTCGCCCACGGCGCAGGGGCGCTCGCGGGTGATCCAGTCGCGCAGCTGGTCCAGGTGCTCGGGGCGGTGCTGGTCCAGGAACATGGGGTGCAGGCCGTAGGCCGGGTAAAGGCCATCGGCCAGGCGGCAGGTGTCGCGGAGCTTGGGCCAGCTGGCGGCGGTGACCGCGGGTACGACCTGTCGGCGCACGCCGGCGGCGCGCGCGCGTTCAATCACCTGGTCGCGGTCGGTATCGAATGCACTGGCGTCCAAGTGGCAATGGCTGTCAACCAGGTTCACGCGCGGCGCTTGGCCGGGAGCGCGGGCGGCAGTTTGTCGCTGCGGCCTTTCCAGTTGGCCAGCAGCAAGGTGCCGAGGCCGAACAGGATTTCATCGACGAACGGGACCGGATCGGGAATCACCAGGGTCAGGGCGAACAGCGCGGCGGTGATCTTGAACAAGGTGGGGTAGCGCAGCCGGCGCGCCCATTCCAGCATTGGCAGCAGCAGGGGGTTGGCCATGACGCACTCCTCGACAGATGCTGTAAACGCTATCACGAGCCCGGGCGTGACAGAACCTGAATGGGTAAAGGCCGTGTGTGGGGAATGTGGAGATTCCGTTCAGGGTCCGCGTGCTGGAATCCGCTCAAGAACGTTGCGGATCGTCCGCAGGGAGCCGGTTATGAAAAGTACTACTACCACTGCTTTGGTTGCTGCAGGCGCGCTGCTGGTTGGCGGCATCGCCACGGCGGCCTTCATGAAGAGCGGCACTTCGTCGCCCGACGCGGTGACCGCACAGACCCGGCCGACCCTGGACACCACGCCGCTGACCGATGACGGTGCGCGCACCGACGCGGTCGCGACGGAAGACAAGGCTGCCAAGCTGGAATACGCCGATGTGGTCAAGGTCGATCCGCTGACCAAGAAGGAAAAGGCCTATGCCACCGTGATCGGCACCGAGCCGGTGCGCGAGACCTCGACCACGCAGACGCCGCATGAAGTCTGCCAGGACGTGGTGGTGCAGGAGCGCTTGCCCGAGCGCGATGGCAACGTCGGCGGCACGGTGGCCGGTGCGGTGATCGGTGGCCTGCTGGGTAACCAGGTCGGCGGCGGCAACGGCAAGAAGGCAGCGACGGCGGCCGGTGCGGTTGCGGGTGGCCTGATCGGCAACCAGGTGGACAAGCGCCATGTCGGTGGCCGTGTGGTCAACCGCACCGAGCGTCAGTGCCACACCGAAACGGCGACGTCGGAGTCGACCAAGGTCACCGGCTACAACGTGACCTACCGCAATGAAGATGGCACCACCGGCACCATGCGCATGGCCAGCAAGCCGGGCACGCGCATTCCGATGGGCACCAGCAATGCGGTCACCGGCTACAACGTGACCTACCGCTACGACGGTGTGGAAAAGACCGTGAAGATGGACAACAAGCCGAGCAGCGATCGCCTGCCGGTGATCGATGGCCAGCTGGTCACGCAGACCGCGGCGTTGGATTCCAACAAGCAGTAAGCGCAGCCCGTTCCAACGCGAAACAACAGGCCGGCATTCGCCGGCCTGTTGCGTTGGCACCGTTACTGCCACGCGAGCCCCGGGTAGTGCCACGCCATGCGTGGCAAGCTTTCGGTGGCGTGGCAAGCCTTCGGTGATGCGTGGCACCCACCCGGCCATGCGTGGCAAGATCCCGCTCACTGCCACGCCAAGACACCGCCATGAGCATCTTCGATCTGCAACTGGAAACCGACCGCCTGCTCCTGCGCCCGCCGCGCGCGGAAGATTTCGAGGCCTTCCTGCGCTTCTGCAGCGATCCGGAAACCATGCAGCACCTCGGCGGCGTACAGGCACCTTCGCAGGCCTGGCGCAGCTTCAGCTGCCTGGCGGGCAGCTGGCACCTGTATGGCTTCTCGATGTTCTCGGTGATCGAAAAAGCCAGCGGTGACTGGGTGGGCCGGATGGGGCCGTGGCAGCCTCTGGACTGGCCGGGTACGGAAGTGGGTTGGAGCATCCGTCGCGAAAGCTGGGGCCGGGGCTATGCGCCGGAAGCGGCGATCGCCAGCATCGACTGGGCCTTCGATACCCTGGGCTGGGAAGAGGTGATCCACACCATCGACCCGGCCAACACGAACTCCAAGGTGGTGGCACAGAAGTTGGGCAGCCGCCTGCTGCGGATGGGCGAGCTGCCGCCGCCGCATGACGGCAAGCCGATCGAAGTGTGGGGACAATCGCGCGCGCAATGGCGTGCCCGTCGCACCGGTTGAGCGGCCATGCTGCACCCGCGCTTGGCAAGCGGCGCGGGTTGCGGCCAGACTCGGCATTCGCGTTGTTCGATTGAATCCGCAGGTTGGCCGCATCAGCACGACGTCACGGAGGGTGATGGATGTTTGCCGTGGTTCCCGATCCGATTCCCGCACGCATGAAAGCCCTGAACCGGGCCGAGATCTGCGACACCAACTTCATTGAATTCGTCCAGCAGTGGCGTGGCGATGTCGCGCCACGGCCTGCGCCGGATGCCCCAATCCTGCCGGGCAGTACGCTGACGGCGCACGCCTTCGAGGCGCTGTTCGACTCGCAGTTGATCAGCCGTCACCTTGACTTGATGGCGCGCGTGCTGCGCGTGCAGAACAAGGTCTTCTACACCATCGGTTCGTCCGGCCACGAGGGCAATGCGCTGGTGGCACGGCTGGCCCGGCACACCGATCCGGCGTTCCTGCACTACCGTTCCGGCGCCTTCATGGCCGAACGTTTCCGCCAGTTGCCGGGCATGGACCCGGTGATGGACGCGGCGCTGTCGTTCGCGGCCAGCCGCGACGACCCGGCCAGTGGCGGGCGGCACAAGGTGTGGGGCAGCAAGCCGTTGTGGGTGCTGCCGCAGACCTCCACGATCGCCTCGCACCTGCCCAAGGCGCTGGGCACCGCCATGGCGATCGAGAGCGGGCGGCGGATCGGGCATCCATTGCCGATTCCCGACGACAGCATCGTGATCTGCTCCTTCGGCGATGCCTCGGCCAACCACGCCACCGCGCAGACCGCATTCAATACCGCTGCGTGGGCCGCGTACCAGCGCCTGCCGGCACCGGTGCTGTTCGTCTGCGAGGACAATGGCATCGGCATTTCGGTGAAGACCCCCGCAGGCTGGATCGCCGAGAGTTTCAGCCATCGCCCGGGCCTGGATTATTTCTTCGCCGACGGCCTGGACCTGGCCGAAGGCCACGCGCAGGTGCAGCGTGCACTGGCGCATTGCCGGCACACCCGGCGGCCGACCTTCCTGCACCTGCGCACCACGCGGCTGATGGGGCATGCGGGCACCGATTTCGAGATTGAATGGCGGCCGCTTCCCGAGCTGTGCGCGGCCGAGGCAGCCGACCCGCTGCTGCGTTCGGCGCAGATTGCGATGGCGTCCGGCTGGATGACGCCCGCACAGGTGCTGGAGCGCTACGAGACGATCCGCGCGCGCTGTTTCGCTGCCGCCGAAGAAGCCGATCGCCGGCCGAAACTGACCGGGCTGGCCGAGATCGTCGCGCCGCTCGCGCCGTATTCGCCGGCCGCGGTGCACGCCGAGGCGACCCGCATCCCCGACCCGCAGGCGCGCGCCGCGCTGTTCGGCGGTGAGGCGCAGGTGCCGGAGCGGCAGCCGCCGCGGCACCTGGCGATCCAGATCAACCAAGCCCTGCACGAGGTGATGGGCAAGTACCCGTCCACCTTGCTGTTCGGTGAGGATGTGGCGCAGAAGGGCGGCGTCTACACGGTCAGCAAGGGCCTGCTCAAGGCGTTCGGGCCGCGCCGTGTGTTCAATACCCTGCTGGATGAAACCATGATCCTGGGCATGGCCCAGGGCCTGGCCAACCTGGGCATGCTGCCGATTCCGGAGATCCAGTACCTGGCTTACCTGCACAACGCTGCCGACCAGCTGCGCGGCGAGGCCTGTTCGCTGCAGTTCTTCTCCAACGACCAGTACCGCAACCCGATGCTGGTCCGTGTGGCCGGTCTGGGCTACCAGAAGGGGTTCGGCGGCCATTTCCACAACGACAACTCGATCACCGCGCTACGCGACATTCCCGGACTGGTGGTCGGCTGCCCCTCGCGCGGCGACGATGCGGCGTTGATGCTGCGCACACTGGCGGCGCTGTCGCAGGTGGATGGGCGGGTATCGGTGTTCCTGGAGCCGATCGCGCTCTACATGACCAAAGACCTGCATGCACCCGGCGACGGCCAGTGGCTGTTCGACTATCCGCCCCCCGGGGAGGCGATGCTGCTCGGCGAGGGCCGGGTGTATGCGCCGGAGGCCAATGACCTGGTGATCTTCAGCTACGGCAACGGCATCCCAATGAGCCTGCGCGCGGCGCGTACGATCCAGGCCGAGCTGGGCTGGCAGGTGCGGGTGGTCGACCTGCGCTGGCTGGTGCCGCTCAATGCCGGCTTCATCGCCGCGCAGGCCGCCGATGCCCAGCGCGTGCTAGTGGTGGACGAAGGGCGGCACAGCGGCGGGGTGGGCGAGGGCATCATCACCGCGCTGGTCGAGGCCGGGCTGGGCCACCTGCCGCTGCAGCGGGTCTGCGGTGCCGATACCTATACCCCGCTGGCGGGGGCAGCAATGTGCGTGCTTCCAAGCGACAATGCGCTGGTAGGCGCCGCCCGGGTACTGGCGCAGGATCTCTGACGCATGTGTGGATTGGCAGGAATGTTGTTGCCCGCTCCGGCCCCGGAGCAGGCAGCACTGGAACGACTCGCGCGCCGCATGGGCGATGCACTGGTGCACCGTGGCCCGGACGACAGCGGGGTGTGGGCCGACGCCGGCAAGGGCATCGCGCTGGCGCATCGGCGGCTGAGCATCCTGGACCTGTCGCCGCTGGGCCACCAGCCGATGCGCTCGGACGACGGTCGCTATGTGCTGGCCTACAACGGCGAGGTCTACAACTTCGCCGCGCTGCGCGCCGACCTGGAAACGCTCGGGCACGTCTTCCGTGGCCATTCGGACACCGAAGTGCTGCTGGCCGCGTTCGTGGCCTGGGGCCTGGATGAGACCCTGCAGCGCGCCAACGGCATGTTCGCCATCGCGCTGTGGGACCACGCCGAGCAGTGCCTGTGGCTGGCCCGCGACCGCGTTGGCAAGAAGCCGCTGTACTACGGCTGGGCCGGCGACAGCCTGGTGTTCGGCTCGGAACTGAAGGCCTTGTGGGAGCATCCGGACTTCGACAACGAGGTGGACCGCGATGCGCTGACGCTGCTGCTGCGGCTGGATTACATCCCGGCCCCGCACTGCATCCACCAGCGCTGCTTCAAGTTGATGCCGGGCCGTTTGCTGCGGCTGGATGCGGCGAGCGTGGTGGCCGGTGCGGCCGCGCACCGCCCGGACCAGCAGCAGGTGCCGTTCTGGAACGCGCGCGAGCGCATGCAGCAGGCGCTCTCGGCCCCGTTCGCGGGCAGCGATGATGACGCCGAGGCGCAGCTGGATGGCCTGCTGCGCGATGCGGTCGGGCTGCGCATGGTGGCCGACGTGCCGGTGGGGGTGTTCCTGTCCGGCGGCACCGATTCGTCGGTGGTGGCCGCGCTGATGCAGTCGCAGTCGTCCTCGCCGATCCACAGCTTCAGCATCGGCTTCGAGGGCTCCGACCACGACGAGGCACCGCTGGCCAAGGCGCTGGCGCAGCACCTGGGCACCGACCACACCGAGTTGTACGTCAGCGGCGCCGACGCCCTGGCGGTGGTGCCGCAGCTGCCGGCGATGTTCGATGAGCCCTTTGCCGACGCCTCCCAGGTGCCCACCGCGCTGGTGGCGAAACTGGCGCGCAGCGCGGTGACCGTGGCGCTGTCCGGTGACGGCGGTGATGAGCTGTTCTTCGGCTACAGCCGCTACCAGCGTGCCCTGCGCAACTGGACCCTGCTGGGCAAGGTGCCGGCCCCGCTGCGGCGCTGGATGGGCGCGCATGCGCATACCCAGGGCGAGGCCTCGCGTACCGGCGGGCTCGCCGCGCTGCTGGCCGAGACCGGCGCGCGCGGCATTGGCGATGTGTACCGCAATCGCATCTCGCGCTGGCGCGACCCGGTGGCGGCGGTGAAGGGCGCCACCGGCGCCGGCAGCTTCTACGACCTGGCCGACCCGCTGCACGGGGCCGGTTCGCCGGCCGACGCGATGATGCTGGCCGACTTCAACACCTATCTGCCCGACGACCTGCTGTGCAAGGTCGACCGCACCAGCATGGCGGTCAGCCTGGAGGCGCGTGCGCCGCTGCTGGACTGGCGGGTGGCCGAGTTCGCCTGGTCGCTGCCGCTGTCGATGAAGCACCGCGACGGCGTCAGCAAATACATGCTCAAGCGCGTACTGGGGCGCTACGTGCCACAGAACATGGTGCACCGGCCCAAGCGCGGCTTCGGGGCCCCGGTCAGTGCCTGGCTCAAGGGCGACCTGCGCCAGTGGGCCGATGCGCTGCTGGATCCGGCACGGCTGGCTGAGGAGGGTGTGTTCAACGTGGAAGCGGTGGTGCCGCTGTGGCAGCAGTTCCAGCAGGGCGAGCGCAAGTGGCATACCCACCTGTGGAACGTGTTGATGTTCCAGGCCTGGCAGGCGCATTGGCGCCAGGTGCGCGCCGGCGTCGCGCGCGGTTGAGGGCGCGGTTGAGGGGCCGCAGCCACCCATGGGGTGGCGCCTGCACCTTCACCGTTGGCGAAGGCGGTCCCGCCTAGGCTCGGGGTTTCCCTCAACGGAGACATCCCATGGCCGAAGTGAAGATCGCGGTACTGGTCGGCAGCCTGCGCAAGGGCTCGCACAACAAGGCCCTTGCCCACGCGCTGGAGAAGCTGGCGGCGGGCAGGGCACGCTTCGAGTACGTGGAGATCGGCGACCTGCCGCTGTACAACCAGGATGACGACAAGGCCTACCCGGCCCAGGGCGTGCGCCTGAAGCAGCAGATCCGTGACGCCGACGCGGTGCTGTTCATCACCCCCGAGTACAACCGTTCCATTCCCGGGGTGCTCAAGAATGCGATCGACCTGGGCTCGCGCCCGTACGGCGACAGCGCCTTCGCTGGCAAGCCGGCCGCAGTGGCCGGTGCCTCGATCGGGGTGATCGGCACCGCGCTGGCCCAGCAGCACCTGCGCAACGTGTTGGCCTACCTGGACATGCCGGTGCTGGCCCAGCCGGAGGTGTTCCTGCACTTCAAGGAAGGCCTGATCGACGCGCACGGCACCATCGGCAATGAAGGCACACAGGCATTCCTGCAGGGCTTCGTGGACCGGTTCCTGGCCTGGATCGCCACCCACACGCCGCGCTGAGCCGGCGGGGGGCGGGCGCTTCTGCGATAATGGCCGCCGACAGACGCCGCAATGGCGTCTGTCGCGCGCGATGCGACGGCCTTGGCCGATCGTACCGGCCATGGCCGGTATGCCCAGCTCATCCACTGCTTATCCACAGAGTTGTGCATGGCTGCGGGCCTCGCCGCGTGCCTACCATGTCCCACGCCTCAGCCCCCGCAGGAAGTACGCCCCATGTCCGCCCGTTCTGGCTTCCGTTCCGACCGCAAAGAGCGCGGTGACCGTTTTGATCGCGATGAAATGCGCATCGACGCCCTGCGCGTGCCGCCGCATTCGATCGAAGCCGAGCAGGCGGTGCTGGGTGGCCTGATGCTGGCCCCGGAAAGCTACGACCGGATCAACGACCAGCTGACCGAAACCGACTTCTATCGCCGCGACCACCAGATGATCTACCGCGCGATCCGCGAGCTGTCCGAACGCGACCGCCCGTTTGATGCGGTCACGCTGGGCGAGTGGTTCGAGTCGCAGGGCAAGATGGAACTGGTCGGCGATGGTGCGTACCTGATCGAACTGGCCAGCACCACGCCGTCGGCCGCGAACATCTCCGCCTATGCCGAGATCGTGCGCGACAAGGCGGTGCTGCGCCAGCTGATCCAGGTCGGTACCGACATCGTCAACGATGGTTTCCAGCCCGAAGGGCGCGAGAGCAGCGAGCTGCTGTCGGCGGCGGAAAAATCCGTGTTCGCCATCGCCGAGCAGGGCGCCCGCGGGCGTACCGATTTCGTGGCGATGCCCGGCGCGTTGAAGGATGCCTTCGAAGAGCTGCGCAACCGCTTCGAGAACGGCGGCAACATCACCGGCCTGCCCACCGGCTACACCGATTTCGATGCGATGACCGCCGGCCTGCAGCCGACCGATCTGATCATCCTGGCCGCGCGTCCGGCCATGGGCAAGACCACCCTGGCGCTGAACATAGCCGAGTACGCTGCGATCAAGTCCAAGAAGGGCGTGGCGGTGTTCTCGATGGAAATGTCGGCCTCGCAGCTGGCAATGCGCCTGATCTCCTCCAACGGCCGCATCAACGCCCAGCGCCTGCGTACCGGCCAGCTGGAAGACGAGGACTGGAGCCGCGTCACCGGCGCGATCCGGATGCTGAAGGAAACCAAGATCTTCATCGACGACACCCCGGGCGTGTCGCCGGAGATCCTGCGCTCCAAGTGCCGCCGCCTCAAGCGCGAGCACGACCTGGGCCTGATCGTGATCGACTACCTGCAGCTGATGAGCGTGCCGGGCAACAGCGAAAACCGCGCGACCGAAATCTCGGAAATCTCGCGTTCGTTGAAGGGCCTGGCCAAGGAACTCAACGTGCCGGTGATCGCCCTGTCCCAGCTCAACCGCTCGCTGGAAACGCGTACCGACAAGCGCCCGGTGATGGCCGACCTTCGCGAATCCGGCGCTATCGAGCAGGATGCGGACATGATCGTGTTCATCTACCGCGACGACTATTACAACAAGGAAACTTCACCGGACAAGGGCCTGGCCGAGATCATCATCGGCAAGCACCGAGGCGGCCCGACCGGCTCGTGCAAGCTCAAGTTCTTCGGTGAATACACCCGCTTCGACAACCTCTCGCACGATTCCGTAGGGTCGTTCGAATAAGCCCACAGGCGCGGTAGTGCCGGCCGCTGGCCGGCAACCTCATGTACCCCGGAACGCCAGCGCCTAAGTCGCTGGCCTGCAACGCCATGCCCGCCGCGACAGCCTCCCTGCGCCCAGGCTGTCCCAGTTGTAAATACGATGTCATGCGCCGCCTCTACGATTCCGCCGCTGCAACTCCTCTCCCGACGCCCCCACCGGCGTCCAGCGCGCACAAGGAATCCGCTCCACATGCCTTCCCACGCTCCGCTCCGCCGTAACCTGCTTGCCCTGCTGGTCTGTACCGCGCTGCCGTCGCTGGCCTGGGCCGAGGCGTCCCCCGTCGAGGACAGCGCGGCCACCACCCTGGACGCGGTGTCGGTGATCGGCCGGGGCGAGGCCCGCCAGGTGCAGCGCGTGACTGCTGAAGACATGAAGGTGCTGCCACCGGGTGCCAACCCGCTCAAGCTGCTGGCCAGCAAGCCGGGCGTGCACTTCGAATCGGCTGACGCCACCGGCGCCTACGAGTGGTCCACCAGCATCAGCCTGCGTGGCTTCAACCAGAACCGCCTGGGCTACACGCTGGACGGCATTCCGCTCGGCAACATGGCTTACGGCAACAGCAACGGCCTGCACATCAGCCGCGCGGTGATCAGCGAGAACCTTGGCGGCGCCGAGGTCTCCACCGGCATCGGCGCGCTGGGCACACCGTCCACCAGCAACCTGGGCGGCGTGTTCCAGTTCTATTCGATCGACCCGTCCACCGAATTCGGCGTCACTTTGGCGCAGGGCTTCGGCAGCGACAGCGCCCGCCGCAGCTACGCGCGTCTGGACACCGGCGACCACCAGGGCTTCGCGGCCTACCTGTCCGGCGTGTACTCCAGCAGCGACAAGTGGAAGGGCGCCGGCTCGCATGAGCTCAAACAGGTCAACGGCAAGGCCACCTACAGCTTCGGCGCGGACAGCAAGCTGACCGCACTGGTCAATGCCTCGCGCCGCGTGGAGGCCGACTACCAGGATCTGTCGCTGGAAATGATCGACCGCCTGGGCTGGAAGTGGGACAACTACGCCCCGGACTGGAACCGCGCCCTGGCTGCCGCGCGTGGCCAGTACAGCGGTGGCGTCAACAGCCCGTGGGACGCGTATTACTCCGGCCACGGCGTACGCAACGATGACATCGGCAGCCTGGCCGGTGACTTCGGCCTCAACGAGACGATGCGCCTGAAGGTCAACGTCTACAACCACAGCAACCGTGGCCAGGGGCATTGGTTCAGCCCGTCCAATCCGTCCAACCCGGGTACCAGCCGCGAGATTCCGATCTCCATCCGCACCACCGAATACGCCATCGACCGCACCGGCGTGACCTCGGCGTTCACCTGGGAAGTGGGCGGCCATCAGCTCGAAGCCGGCCTGTGGTACGAGGACAACGGCCACAGCGTGCAGCGCAATTTCTATTACATCGATGGCCCGATCAAGGACGACTATTTCCTGCGCAACCCCGACCAGCGCGTATGGCGGCAGAACTACACCACCATCACCCGGCAGTTCTACGTGCAGGACCGTTTCCACCTGTTCGACGACCGCCTCACCGTGGACATCGGCGCCAAGTCGCCCAACACCCGCACCACGGTGCGCACGCCGCTGGGCACGTATGCCAACAACAGCAGCCTGACCGCGAAGAAGGGCCTGTTGCCGCAGGCCGGCTTCAACTTCAAGCTCAACGAAGGCAATGAAATCTTCGGCGCCTACGCCAAGAACATCGCCGCGTTCGCCCTCGGCGTGGGCAGCCCGTTCAACGTGCCGCAGGTGGCCTTCGACGCCAGCGCCAAGGACCTCAAGCCGGAACAGTCGCGCACCATTGAGCTGGGCTGGCGTGGTTTCGGGCAGGGTTATGAAGCCTCGGTGGCGGTGTATGACGTGAAGTTCGACAACCGCCTGCTGGCCATCGCCCAGTGCGTGGGCATCCTCGGCTGCCCGGCGCTGTACTCCAACGTCGGCTCGGTCAGCAGCCGCGGCGCCGAGGCGACCCTGCAGCTCAAGCCGCTGCGTGACGTTACCTGGTCCAACTCGGTGTCCTGGAACGACAGCACCTACGACAGCGACTACACCAACAACGGCGTGGTGCCCACGCGCGGCAAGAAGACCGTCGATACGCCTGAACGGATGTTCGCCACCACCTTGGCGTGGACGCCGGGCGCGTGGGACGTGCGCCTGTTGGCCAACCATGTCGGCAAGCGCTACGTGACCTATACCAACGATCTGTCGGTGCCGAGCTACTGGCTGCTCAACGCTTCGGTGGCCTACGACATGGGCAGGATCGGCCCGGCGCAGAACCTGACCTTGGCCTTGAACCTGACCAACCTGGCCGACAAGCAGTACCTGGCCACCATCAATACCAACGGCACCTACGCCGCCGACCCGACCCGCAGCCTGGCCACCATGCAGGTGGGCGCACCGCGGCAGGTGATGGCCACCGCCACCGTCCGCTTCTGATGGCCGGCGTGGTCGACGTCGAGGCACGCCGTCGCCTGCTGCGGCTGGCCTGGCACGGCACCGGCGCGGCAATCGCGCTGGCGGCCATGCCGGGGTTGGCCACGGCCGGCCCGCGGCCGCGGTTCGGGCGCGATCCATTCACCCTCGGCGTTGCATCCGGCGACCCGGACCCGCAGGGCGCGGTGCTGTGGACGCGGCTGGCGCCGGACCCGCTCAACGGCGGCGGCATGCCATCGCGTGCGGTGCCGGTGCGCTGGTTCGTGGCCGAAGACCCGGGCATGCGCCGGGGCGTGCAGCGCGGCGTAGCGGCAGCGGTGCCGGAGCTGGCGCATTCGGTCCACGTGGAAGTTACTGGCCTGCGTCCGGGCCGCGACTACTACTACCGTTTTGCCTGCGACGGCGATGAAGAAAGCCCGGTTGGCCACTTCCGCACCGCACCGCTGCCCGATGCCCAGCTGCAGCAACTGCGGCTGGCCCTGTGCACCTGCCAGGCCTGGAACAGCGGCTACTACCCGGTGCTGCGCGACATCGCGCGCAGCGATGTCGACCTCGTGCTGCACGCCGGCGACTACCTGTACGAATACAGCCCGCTGCAGAACGCCCGCGGCGTGACGCTGGATGCGCAGCGTTTCAGCGGCGAAACGGTCAGCCTGGCGCGTTACCGCGACCAGTACGCGTTGTACAAACTCGACCCGGACCTGCAGGCTGCACATGCCGCGCATGCGTTCGCGGTGATCTGGGACGACCACGAAGTACAGAACGACTACTCAGGCATCCACCCGGAAAAGAACGACGTGCCGGTGGAGGACTTCATCGTCCGCCGCGCCGCCGCCTACCGCGCCTTTTACGAACACCTGCCGATGCGCAGCACGCCCGCCGGCAACGGCGGCCTGCGTGTGCACCGGCGCCTGCGCTACGGCGACCTGGCCCAACTGACGCTGCTGGACTGCCGCCAGTTCCGCCCGGCCAACCCGTGCGGCGTGGGCGAATCGCCGCGCTGCGATGCCGCGCTGGACCCGCGCGCGAGCATGCTCGGCCCGGGCCAGGAAGCCTGGTTCGCGCAATCGATGGAGGCTGCGGCCGGCACGCGCTGGAACGTGGTGGTGCAGCAGCTGCTGATGGCGCAGTTGCGTCTGGATCGCGATACCCCGCGCGAGCGCTTCTGGAACGATGCGTGGGACGGCTACCCGGCCGCCCGCAACCGCCTGCTGCAGGCCCTCCAGGCGGGCGGGCAGGGCAACGCCATCGTGCTCGGCGGTGACTGGCACTCCAGTTTCGTCAACGATCTCACGCTGGATTTCGACACACCCGGTGCGCCAGTGATTGCCACCGAGTTCATCGCCCCGGCGATCAGTAGCGGCGGCGATGACACCCCGTATGGCCCGTACTACGGCCCGTCGATTCCACAGAATCCGCACATCCGCTATTTCGACGGTGACCGCCGTGGCTGGTGGAGCCTGCAGTTGGGCCGGCAGACCGTGGAGGCCGAACTGCGTTTCGCAGACAGCGTGCTGCGCCCGGACGCCCCGGTGCAGACGGCCGCCCGGTTCCAGGTCACCCACGGCCGCCCAGGCGCCGTGCAACGGTAGTGCCGGCCGCCGGCCGGCAACCCCACATACCGGATTCGTCGGCGCCAGCCGGGTTTCGTCGCAAATCGTTTGCGGCGGCCGGGGCAGGGCGCCAAGGTGGTCGCAGGCGGCAGGGTGCCGCCCAAGGAGACCGACCATGAAGACGCTGTTCGCGCTGGGCGTGTGGTGCCTGCTGTTCGTACTGTGCTGGCCGCTGGCGATCCTCGCCCTGGTGGCCTGGCCGTTCGTGTGGCTGCTGAGCCTGCCGTTCCGCCTGGTCGGCATCACCTTCTCGGCCCTGTTCGCGTTCCTGCGCGCGCTGTTCATGCTGCCGGCGCGGGTACTCGGTGGCGGACGGCCGGTCACGGCATAGCATGGCTCGGCTCTACCGGGGCCGCCCAACAAAAAACCCCGCCGAGGCGGGGTTTTTCGTGTTCCGGGAATGCCGGCCAGCGGCCGGCACCACCGAAAAGGCGAGGGCTTAGTTCGCCTTGTGGATCGCACGCTTGTTCACGGCCATGGCCGCGTCGTGCACCGCTTCGGACAGCGAGGGGTGCGCGTGGCAGATGCGGGCCAGGTCGTCGGACGAGCCGTTGAACTCCATGGTCAGCACGCCTTCGTGGACCAGCTCGGAGACGTTGGCGCCGACCAGGTGCATGCCGAGCACGCGGTCGGTTTCCGCGTGGGCCAGCACCTTGACGAAGCCAGCCGGCTCGATCATGGCCACGGCACGGCCGTTGGCGGCGAACGGGAAGCTGCCGGCCTTGTACGGAATGCCCTCGGCCTTGAGCTGCTGCTCGGTCTTGCCGACCCAGGCCAGCTCCGGCTCGGTGTAGATGACCCACGGGATGGTGTCGAGGTTGACGTGGCCCGGCAGGCCGGCAATCAGCTCGGCAACCGCGATGCCTTCCTCGAAGCCCTTGTGTGCCAGCATCGGGCCGCGCACGCAGTCACCCACCGCCCACACGCCGTTGACGCCGGTGTGGCAATGCGCGTCGACTTCGATCTGGCCGCGTTCGTTGATCTTGACGCCGGTGCCTTCGGCCAGCAGGCCCTTGGTGGCGGCGCGACGGCCAACGGCCACCAGCAGCTTGTCCACGACCAGGCTCTTCTCGCCTTCGGCGTCGGTGTAGGTCAGGGCGACTTCCTTCTTCTTGCCCTTGCCGGTCACTTCAGCCTTGGAAACCTTGGCATTCAGACGAATGTCCAGGCCCTGCTTCTTGAATTCCTTCGCAGCGGCCTTGGCCACTTCCGCGTCGGCGGCGGCCAGGAACTCCGGCAGCGCTTCAAGAATGGTGACGTCCGAACCCAGGCGCTTCCACACGCTGCCCAGCTCCAGGCCGATCACGCCGGCGCCGATCACCGCCAGGCGGGCCGGCACTTCGGTGAAGTCCAGGCCGCCGACGTTGTCGACGATGGTGTCGCCGTCGAACTTGGCGAACGGCAGTTCGATGGAGTCCGAACCGGCGGCGATGATCACGTTGGTGCCCTTGAGCTCGACGATGGAACCGTCGTGCTGGGTGACCTTGACCACGTTGCCCGGCTGCAGCTCACCGAAGCCGTAATAGGCGGCGACCTTGTTGGCCTTGAACAGCATGCCGATGCCGCCGGTGAACTGCTTGACGATCTTGTCCTTGCGGCCAACCATCGCCTCGACGTCCATCTTGGCGTCCTTGAAGCTGATGCCGTGGTCGCCAAAGATGTGGCCCATGTTCCAGAACTGGCGCGAGGAATCCAGCAGCGCCTTGGACGGAATGCAGCCCACGCGCAGGCAGGTGCCGCCCAGGGCCGGCTTGCCGTCCTTGCCCAGCGCTGCATCGATGCAGGCGGTCTTCAGGCCCAGCTGTGCGGCACGGATGGCCGCGTGGTAACCGGCCGGGCCGGCACCGATGACGACGACGTCGAATTGTTCAGCCATTGAAATAGTCCTTGTTGCATTACCAGAACCCCCTCCGCGCAGGCGCGGAAGGGGCGGGAGGTCTTACAGGCCGAACAGCATGCGGCCCGGGTTTTCCAGCTGGTTCTTGATGTCCACCAGGAACTGCACCGAGTCCTTGCCATCGATGATGCGGTGGTCGTAGGACAGCGCCAGGTACATCATCGGCGCGATCACGACCTGGCCGTTCTGGGCGATCGGACGTTCCTTGATGGCGTGCATGCCCAGGATGGCGCTCTGCGGCGGGTTGATGATCGGCGTGGACAGCAGCGAACCGAAGGTGCCGCCGTTGGTCACGGTGAAGGTGCCGCCCTGCAGTTCTTCCAGGCTGAGCTTGCCGTCACGGGCCTTCTTGGCGTAGTCGGCGATGGTCTTTTCGATGTCGGCGAACGACATGCGCTCGACGTTGCGCAGGACCGGCGTGACCAGGCCCTTCTCGGTCGACACGGCGATGGAGATGTCCGAGTAGCCGTGATAGATGACGTCTTCGCCGTCGATCGAGGCATTGACCAGCGGGAAGCGCTGCAGCGCATTGGCGGCGGCCTTCACGAAGAAGCTCATGAAACCCAGCTTGATGCCGTGGGCCTTGACGAACTCGTCCTGCAGATCCTTGCGCGCGGCCGAGACCTTGGACAGGTCGACCTCGTTGAAGGTGGTCAGCATCGCGGTGCTGTTCTTGGACTGCATCAGGCGCTCGGCGATGCGCTTGCGGATGCGGGTCATCGGCACGCGTTCTTCCGGACGTGCGCCACCGGCCTTGCCGGCACCGCCGTTGCGGGCGAAGTTGACGATGTCTTCCTTGGTCACCGCGCCGTGGCGGCCGGTGCCGTCCACGTCGGCCGGGTTGACGCCTTCGGTGATGGCCGAGAAACGTGCGCCCGGGGGCAGGGCATCGGCAGCGGACTTGGCGGCCGGAGCCGGCGCAGCGGCGGCGGCCGGCGCGGCAGCCGCCGGAGCAGCAGCGGCCTTCTTCTCTTCAGCGGCCGGGGCCGGGGCAGCAGCCACGGCACCTTCCTCGATGATGGCCACGACCTGGCTGGAGGTCACCGTGGCGCCCACCTCGAACTTGATTTCCTTCAGCACGCCATCAACCGGCGACGGCACTTCCAGAACGACCTTGTCGGTTTCCAGGTCAAGCAGGTTTTCATCGCGCTTGACGGCTTCGCCAATCTTCTTGTGCCAGGTGGCGATGGTGCCGTCGGCGACGGATTCGGGCAGTACCGGGGCTTTGACTTCGGTGGCCATGCGGGAGCTTCCTGATTTGTCTTTTCTAGAATGAGGGGGAGTTATTCGGCGAACGTGTCGTTGAACGGGTTGACCAGCGCATCGGCGATCAGCTTCTGCTGTTCGATGATGTGGTCAGCCATGTGTCCAGCGGCCGGCGATGCCGAACGGGCGCGACCGGCGTAGTGCAGGTTCTGGCCATCGGCCAGGCAGAACTGCAGGTGGTGGCGGATCTGGTACCACGCCCCCTGGTTCTGCGGTTCTTCCTGCGTCCACACCACATCGGCCGCCTTGCCGTACTTCTTCAGTTCCGCTGCCAGTGCCACGCGCGGGAACGGATACAGCTGTTCAACGCGGATGATGGCGACATCGTCCTGGCCACGCTTGGTCTGGTCTTCCAGCAGGTCGTAGTAGACCTTGCCCGAGCACAGCACCACACGCTTGACCTTCTTGGTCTCGGCCTTGGCATCCGGGATCAGGTGCTGGAACTCACCGTTGGCCAGTTCGTCCAGGGTCGACACGGCCAGCTTGTGGCGCAGCAGCGACTTGGGCGACATCACGATCAGCGGCTTGCGCGTGGTCATGCGCATCTGGCGACGCAGCATGTGGTACGCCTGCGCCGGGGTCGACGGCACGCAGACCAGCATGTTCTCCAGCGCGCACAGCTGCAGGAAGCGCTCCAGGCGCGCGGAGCTGTGCTCCGGGCCTTGGCCTTCGTAACCGTGCGGCAGCAGCAGGGTCAGGCCGGTGATGCGGCCCCACTTGGCTTCGCCGGCGGCGATGAACTGATCGATCACGACCTGGGCACCGTTGGCGAAATCGCCGAACTGGCCTTCCCAGATGCACAGCGTGTTCGGATCGGTGGTGGAGAAGCCGTACTCATAGGCCATCACGGCTTCTTCGCTGAGCAGCGAATCGATGATGGTGGCCTGTTCCGGGGACTCCACCAGCTGGCGCAGCGGCAGGTAGTAGTTGTCGGTCTTCTGGTCGTGCAGGATCGCGTGGCGGTGGGTGAAGGTACCGCGGCCGACGTCCTGGCCGACCAGGCGCAGGCTGTTGCCTTCGTCCAGCACGGTGGCGTAGGCCAGGTTCTCGGCAAAGCCCCAGTCACCCGGGATCTCGCCGGCCGCCATCTTGCGGCGGTCGTCATACACCTTGGCCACACGCGAGTGCAGCTCCACGCCTTCGGGCACGGTGTTGATCATCGTGGCCAGCTGCTTGACCTTGTCCATGCCCACGGCCGTGGAGATGGGATCGGACAGCTTGCCTTCCAGCAGCTTGGGCCAATCGACGAACAGCGGGCTGCTCGGCGGGGTCTTTTCGACCTTGGCCAGTTCGGTGGTGACTTCGCCGGCGTCGAGCTTTTCGCGGTAGGCATCGACCATCGCCTTGCCGGCACCGGCGGCGATCACGCCCGCCTGTTCCAGCTGCGCGGCATACAGCTCGCGCGGGGTCTGGTGCTTGCGGATCACCTGGTACATCAGCGGCTGGGTGATCGCCGGCTCGTCGGCCTCGTTGTGGCCCCAACGGCGGTAGCACATCAGATCGATGACCACGTCCTTGGCGAAGGCCTGGCGGAACTCGAAGGCCAGCCTGGCGGCGAACACCACCGCTTCGGGATCATCGCCGTTCACGTGCAGCACCGGGGCGGCGATCATCTTCGCCACGTCGGTGGCATAGCGCGTGGAACGCGTATCCAGCGGGTTGGAGGTGGTGAAACCAACCTGGTTGTTGACCACGATGTGCACCGTGCCACCGACGGCGAAGCCGCGGGCCTGGGACATCTGGAACAGCTCCATCACCACGCCCTGGCCGGAGAAGGCCGCGTCGCCGTGGATCAGGATCGGCATCACCTGCTTGCGCGCGGTGTCCTTGCGGCGCTCCTGGCGCGAACGCACGGAACCGGCAACCACCGGGTCGGCGATTTCAAGGTGCGAGGGGTTGAAGGCCAGCGCCAGGTGGACCGGGCCGCCGTCGGTGGCGACGTCGGCCGAGAAGCCCATGTGGTACTTCACGTCACCGGCGGAGGCGTGCTCGTCGTGCTCGAACTTGCCTTCGAACTCGTCAAACAGCTTGCGCGGGCTCTTGCCCAGCGTATTGACCAGCACGTTCAGGCGGCCACGGTGGGCCATGCCGATCACCACGTCCTTGACGCCATCCTTGCCGGCGTCACGGATGATGGTATCCATCATCGGGATCAGCGCATCGCCGCCTTCCAGCGAGAAGCGTTTCTGGCCCACGTACTTGGTGTGCAGGTAGCGTTCCAGGCCTTCGGCCGCGGTCAGGCGCTCAAGCGTGCGGCGCTGGGTGTCGGCATCGAGGTTGTAGTTGCCACCGGCCAGTTCCAGGCGCTGGTACAGCCACTGGCGCTGCTCGACCTCGGAGATGTGCATGAACTCCGCACCGATCGAGCCGGTGTAGGTCGCCTTGAGGCGTGCCAGCAGGTCGCGCAGTTTCATGCGCGGCTGGCCGGCAACGCCGCCGGTGCTGAACTCGCTGCCCAGGTCACTGTCGGACAGGCTGTGGAACGGCAGCCCCAGGTCCGGCGTGTTGGTCGGCGGGGTCAGGCCCAGCGGGTCCAGGCGGGCACCGAGGTGGCCACGCGAACGGTAGGCGGTGATCAGACGGCCGACATTGCGCTCGCGCTCGTCGCCGGCACCGGCGGCCGCACCGCTGTTGACAGCGTTTTTGGCAGCGTCGGCAATGTGGGCGATGACGGCCGAGTGCGGAATGTCACCGGCTTCGCGGCCCTTGAAGCCGTCGAAGTAGGTCTTCCATTTGGGATCGACACTGTCCGGAGAAACGAGGTACTGCTCGTACAGATCCTCGATATAGGAGGCGTTGCCGCCGGCGAGCTGCGAAGACTGCGCAAACTGCTTCAGTAGATTGTCCACGATGGAGGGTCGGATTCGCTTGTGGGGTAAGGCTTCGAAGATCCACGCAGGGAAAAGTGAATAGCCATGCGCGGGCGGTCTATAACGGTCCAAATTGTACCCCCATCGGGACAGGAAGGGGCACCGTACGGCCCTGCACGGGACCTGCGGTGTCATTCCCAGACAGGTTTGAGCCGGTGGTGTGAGCTACAGACCGATCGCGCGCAGCGTGCTGCAATCACGCGAACGTTCCCATACACGCTGCAAACCGTCCTGCAACGGTCGCGAACGTGCCGGTAGCGCGAGCGCGGCTTCGCCGTCGGAACGGTGCCCGCTGAGACGAAAGTAGTAGTCGCCGGCATCGTTGAGCAGGCAGGCCGAGGCCAGGGCACGGTCGATCGGGTCACTGACCTCGCGGACCCGGAACACGCTGGGCAGGCGCTGCAGCAGGCCCAGCAGCGGCGAGCCGGCCTGCTGGATGGCGTTGGCGTCGTGCACGATCAGCCAGGCCTGCTTGGCGTGGCGGGCAGTGCCGAAGCGGCGCAGGGCCTCCAGCACGGGCGGGGCGTCGAGCAGGCCGGGGTCGAGCAGGCGGCTGTGGATCCAGAGCTGGCGGCGGGCGCGGTGGACCAGGGCGGTGGTGATCGCCACCGCCTCGTCGGCATGGTCGATGTTGACCGCACCGCTGAGCACCCGGCGCATGTGCTGATGGGCGATGCCGGCTTCCTCGAACACCGCGCCGTGCGGCAGGAAGCCCTGGCGGCTGTAGAACACCCGGGCCGGCAGCTGGGCGTGCAGGCCGATCTCGGCCCAGCCGCGGGCGCGGGCGGCCTCGATGAGCGCCAGCAGCAGGGCTTCACCGACGCCGTGGCCACGCCACGCGGCGAGCACCGCCATGCGGCCGATGCGGCCATCGGGCGTGAGGCGGGCGGTACCGATCGGTACGCCCGCCCCATCCAGCGCCAGCACGTGCACGCTGAGCGGGTCGAGCGCATCGCGGTCGAGCTCGGCCGCAATCCCTTGTTCCTCCACGAACACCGCATGCCGCACCTGGTGCAGCAGCGCGTGCTGCACCGGGTAGTTGGCGGTATCGACGTGGAAGCGGGGGCCTTGCATGCTCAGTGGCGGGGCTTGTCGGCCTCGTCCTGCTCGTCACTGTCGTCGAAATCGACGATCACTTCGATGCCGTCTTCATGGATGGTCACTTCGTGGACGTCGGCCTGCAGGTCTTCGACCTCGACTGTTTCCACGATGTCGTCGGCTTCGATGATGTCGTACTCGGCGATGTCCTCGTCGCTGTCGTCGAGGGCTTCGCCATCAAGCAGCTGGAAGTGGCCGCCGGCGATCAGCGCGTGCAGGGCGTCGCGGCCCTTGGCCGAGAGCTTCTGGTACTGGGCGGCACCGAGGTGCTCGGCGGCCGCCAGCGCCTGGGCATCCTTGACCGGCAGGGCGAATTCCAGGCCGCTGCAGTACAGGCTGGCACCGCGTTTGGCGCGACGCCAGGCCAGCCGGGCCCACGGGTGGCGCTCGAGTTCGGCACCGGCGGCGAGCGCGGCTTCGATGTCCTGGCGCGGCAGCGGTTCATGGCTGGGCATGATGTCGCCGGCGGCGCGGTAGGTGGTGATGAAGCGGCCGAACCAGTCGCCCAGCTTGTCCGGGTCGTTCATGCGGATGGCGTTGAGGGCGGTGACCACGCGGTTCATGGCGACGACGTCGATTTCGTTCGGGTCTTCCGGAACCTTGAGGTCCGGGTCCTGGTAACGGATCGATTCGTCGGCATCCATGATCAGGGTGTCGAGGTAGTCGCTGATCAGTTCGGCCGAGGCCGGTGCGCGCATGCCGAAGGAGAAGGTCAGGCAGGGGTCTTCGGCGACGCCGTTGTGGGGCACGTTGGGCGGCAGGTACAGCATGTCGCCGGGGGCGAGGACCCAGTCGTGGGTGGGCTTGAAGCGGCGCAGGAGTTTGAGTTCGACGTCGTCGCGGAAGTCCAGCGGCGGGCGCTTGCCCTTGATGGATTCGCTGGCGTCGATCTGCCAGCGGCGGTGGCCCTGGCCCTGCAGCAGGAAGACGTCGTACTGGTCGACGTGGGCGCCGACGGAGCCGCCGGTGGCGGCGAAGCTGATCATGACATCGTCCATGCGCCAGCGCGGTAGGAAGTCGAACTGGGCGATCAGGGCGCGTACGTCCGGGTCCCACTTGTCGACGTCCTGGACCAGCAGGGTCCAGTCGTGGTGGGGCATGGCGGGGAAGACTTCTTCTGCGAACGGGCCGCTGCGCACAGTCCAGCCGTCGGTGCTGCGGTCGTGGCTGATCAGGCGCGAGAGGGCGCCTTCTTCACAGGCCAGGCCGGCGAGGTCTTCAGGCTGGAGCGGGCTCTGGAAGTCGGGGAAGGCGCCGCGGATGAGCAGGGGGCGCTTCTGCCAGTAGTCGCGCAGGAAGGTGGCCGCGGGCATGCCCAGCGGGAGGCCGGGGCGGGCCTGGATTTCGATGACGGGGGTCTTGGTTTTGCGGGCAGCCATGGGGGAATCCTTGCAGCGTCTAGACGGAATGCGGGTGCGCGGCGGGGCCGGCGCTGACCCGGGTATTGTCCGCTGGTTGGACCGGATGTGCACCTGCGGTGGGGTGTCGCGCAGGTCAAATGCAGCGCCTTGGTTGTTTCGTGTGGCGAGCCGGCCGGCTACGAAGGGATCCAGGTAGTGCCGGCCGCTGGCCGGCTACGAAGGGATCCAGGTAGTGCCGGCCGCTGGCCGGCTCCCGACCCACCGGCAACAAAAAAGGACGCGGGCAATGCCGCGTCCTTTTCGTGTCACCGCCGCTGGCGCCAGGCTCAGATGGCCTTGGCCAGGTCGGCGGCCAGGCCGATGTAGCCGCCCGGGGTGAGGGCGCGCAGGCTCTGCTTGGCGTCTTCAGGCAGGTCCAGCGATTCGACGAAGGCCTGCATCGATTCGGCGGTGATGCCGTGGCCGCGGGTGAGGGCCTTGAGCTGTTCGTAGGGGTTGGGCAGGCCGTGGCGGCGCATCACCGTCTGTACGGCTTCGGCCAGGACTTCCCAGGAGGCGTCGAGATCGGCGTTCAGGCGTTCCGGGTTCACGGTCAGCTTGCCCAGGCCCTTGGCCAGCGAGTCCAGGGCGACCTGGCTGTGGCCGAAGGCGGTGCCGACGGCGCGCAGGACGGTGGAGTCGGTGAGGTCGCGCTGCCAGCGGCTGATCGGCAGCTTGGCGCTGAAGTGCTCGAACAGGGCGTTGGCGATGCCGAAGTTGCCTTCGGCGTTCTCGAAGTCGATCGGGTTGACCTTGTGCGGCATGGTCGAGGAGCCCACTTCGCCTTCCTTGAGCTTCTGCTTGAAGTAGCCCAGCGAGATGTAGCCCCAGACGTCACGGGCCAGGTCGATCAGGATGATGTTGGCGCGGCGTGCGGCATCGCCGATTTCGGCGACGTTGTCGTGCGGCTCGATCTGGGTGGTGTACGAGTTGAACACCAGGCCCAGGCTTTCCACGAAGCGCTTGGCGAAGGCCGGCCAGTCCACGTCCGGGTAGGAAATGACGTGGGCGTTGTAGTTGCCCACCGCGCCGTTGATCTTGCCGGTCAGTTCGACCGCGGCGATCTGGCGGCGCTGGCGCTCCAGGCGGGCCACCACGTTGGCCACTTCCTTGCCCAGGGTGGTGGGCGAGGCGGTCTGGCCGTGGGTGCGCGAGAGCATCGGCTGTTCGGCCTGGGCGTGGGCCAGGGTGCGCAGGGTGCTGGCGATGTGGTCCAGGCTGGGCAGCAGCACTTCGCGGCGGGCCTGCTCCAGGATCAGGCCGTAGCTGAGGTTGTTGATGTCCTCGCTGGTGCAGGCGAAATGCACGAACTCCAGCGCCGGGCCCAGCTCGGCGTCGGCCTTGAGCTGTTCCTTGATGAAGTACTCCACGGCCTTGACGTCGTGGTTGGTGGTGCGCTCGATCTCCTTGACCCGGGCGGCGTGGGCCGGGGCGAAATCATCGGCCAGGGCACGCAGGCGGGCGGTGGCGGCGGCCGAGAACGGCGCCAGCTCGACAATGCCCGGCTCATTGGCCAGGGCCAGCAGCCACTCCACTTCGACCTTCACGCGGGCCTTGATCAGGCCGTATTCGGAGAAGATCGGGCGCAGCGCATCGACCTTGCCGGCATAGCGGCCATCGAGCGGGGACAGGGCGAGCAGGGCGAATTCGGACATGGCAGGGCGCAGGTCAGTGACGGCGGGGGCCGTCATTCTACGCTGCCCCGGCCTGTGCCATGCGTACCGTGACGGCCTGGATGCGGTGCCCGGCCATGCGCTTGATGGTGAACAGGTGGCCGTCGATCTCCAGGGCCTCGCCCTCTTCGGGCAGGCGCTGGAGCTGGTGGACGATCAGCCCGCCAACCGAATTGAGGTGATCCGGCGCGCTCAGGTCATGGCCCAGCAGGCGCTCCAGGCGGAAGATCGAGGTCGAGCCGGCCACCAGCAAGGTGCCGTCGGCGCCCCGGGTGGGGGCGTCCTTGACGATGTGCGGGTGTTCGTCCTCGATATCCCCGACCACCACCTCCAGCAGGTCCTCCAGGGTGAAGTAGCCCAGGATGCGGCCGTGTTCCTCCACGCACAGGGCCAAGTGCGTGGTGCCGGTGCGGAAGCGTTCGAGCACGCTCGGTACCGGGGTTTCCAGCGCGATCAGGTTGGCCGGGCGCAGCAGTGGGCGCAGGTCGTGGGGCGTGTGGCCGCGGGCGATCTCCACCAGCAGGTCCTTCATGTGCAGGATGCCCAGCACTTCCTCGCCGTCGCGGTCGAACCAGGGGTAGCGGCTGTAGCGGCTCTCGGCGAATTCGGCCATCACCTCGGCCATGCCCATGCCATCGCGGAAGGACCGCATGTGGTCGCGCGAGCGCATCAGGTCGCCGGCGACCAGCTCCGGCAGTTCCAGCGCGTGGCTCATCAGGGTCAGGCTGTGGTCGGGCGCGCTGCCGGTGGGCTGCTGGCGGCCGACGATCAGCTTGAGTTCCTCGCGCGAATAGCGGTGCGAGGTGTGTTCCACATCGCCCCAGCCGGCCAGCCGCAGCAGCGCGTTGGCGCTGTTGTTGAGCAACCAGATCGCCGGGTACATGGCCCAGTAGAACAGGTACAGCGGGGCGGCGGTCCACAGCGACATGCGGTCGGGGCGGCGGATCGCCATCGACTTGGGCGCCAGTTCGCCCAGCACGATGTGCAGGAACGAGATGACGCTGAAGGCGATGATGAAAGCAGTCAGGCGCGAGGCGTCGGCGCTCATGCCGAAGGCATCGAACGCGGGCTGCAACAAATGTGCGAAGGCCGGTTCACCGACCCAGCCCAGACCCAACGAGGACAGGGTGATGCCGAGCTGGCAGGCCGACAGATAGGCGTCCAGGTGCGAGTGCACATTCAGCAGCAGGCGGCCGCGCCACCCGTGGCGTTCGGCCAGGCCCACGGCCTGGGTATGGCGCAGCTTGACCAGGGCGAACTCGGCGGCGACGAAGAAGCCATTGAGCAGCACCAGACCGAAGGCCAGCAGCAGGAGCAGCAGGTTGCCGATCATCGGCAGCCCCCCGGCAGCGCCGTGATCGGGGCGGGGGATACGGCGGCGCGTTGCGCGGGCCGGCTCAGCGATGCGCGCGCGGCGGCGCGCCAGGTACTACTGTCGGGGTCGTCACCCATGGGGCGCAGTGGTGTCTGAATGAAGGTGGCTCCCGAGTCTAGCCGATCGGATGCGCGCTTGGGTTTCAAGCAGGCTTGGGAGTATCGTGCGCAGAGCCGCCAGCCAGGGAATCAGGCCCAATGCCAGCCGCAGGTTCCCTTTCCAAACCGAAAGAATCGCGGAGTGATGCAATGAGCAAGGGTTTCAGGATCGAACACGACAGCATGGGTGAGCTGCAGGTGCCTGCCGATGCGTTGTGGGGTGCACAGACGCAGCGTGCGGTGAACAATTTCCCGGTGTCGGGGCAGCGCATGCCGCGCGGCTTCATCCGCGCGCTGGGGCTGGTCAAGGGCGCGGCGGCAACGGTCAACGTGGAGCTGGGCCATCTGCCGAAAAACATCGGCAAGGCCATTGAAGCGGCTGCCTCGGAAGTGGCCGAAGGCCAGCATGATGCGCACTTCCCGATCGATGTGTACCAGACCGGTTCGGGCACTTCCTCGAACATGAATGCCAACGAGGTGATCGCCACGCTGGCCAACCGCGCTGGCAAGGCGGGCAAGACCGTTGTGCACCCCAACGATCACGTCAACCAGGGGCAGAGCTCCAACGACGTGATTCCCACGGCGCTGCGGGTATCGGCCTTGCTGGGCGTGCAGGAGCAGTTGCTGCCGGCGCTGGTGCACCTGCGCAAGACCATCGACAAGCGCGGTCGCGCGCTGCGCAAGGTGGTGAAGACGGGCCGCACCCACTTGATGGATGCGATGCCACTGACGTTCGAGCAGGAATTCGGGGCGTGGTCGGCGCAGTTGTCTTCGGCGCAGGAGCGGATCGAAGACAGTCTGAAGCGGCTGCGTCGGCTGCCGCTGGGCGGCACGGCGATCGGCACGGGAATCAATGCCGATCCGCGGTTCGGCGAGCGGGTGGCCAAGCTGCTCAAGCAGCAGACCGGGGCGAAGTTCGACAGTGCGCTGAACAAGTTCGAGGGGCTGGCGGCACAGGACGATGCAGTGGAACTGTCGGGGCAGCTCAATGCGCTGGCGGTGGCGTTGATCAAGATCGCCAACGATCTGCGCTGGATGAATGCCGGTCCGCTGGCCGGCCTGGGCGAGATCGAGTTGCCGGCGTTGCAGCCGGGCAGTTCGATCATGCCGGGCAAGGTGAATCCGGTGATTCCCGAGGCGACGGTGATGGTGTGCGCGCAGGTGATCGGGCACCACACGGCGATCACGGTGGCGGGGCAGACGGGTAATTTCCAGTTGAACGTGACGCTGCCGTTGATCGCGGCGAACCTGCTGGATGGGATCGGTCTGCTGGCGAACATTTCGCGTCTGCTGGCCGATACGGCGATCGCGGGGCTGAAGGTGCGCGAAGATCGGGTGCGCGAGGCGCTGGATCGCAATCCGATTCTGGTGACGGCGTTGAATCCGATCATCGGGTACGAGAAGGCGGCAGCGATTGCCAAGCGGGCCTACAAGGAGCAGCGGCCGGTGCTGGAGGTGGCCAAGGAAGACAGCGGGCTGTCCGAGGCGGAGTTGCGCAAGCTGCTGGACCCGGCAGCGCTGACGGCCGGCGGCATCCATGCGGGCAGCGGTGGCGGCGGTTGATCCGCACGCAGTGCTGACACCGAAAAACGGGCCGAAAGGCCCGTTTTTTGTGTTGCGATCCAGGCGCATGCATCAGCCCATGAGTTGTGTGGAACCCACAAAACCCAACGCCCCGGCCGAGGGGGGGGTAGAGCCACGCCATGCGTGGCTGCTGTCACCAAAACCCAAAGCCAAAAGCCAAAAGCCAAAAGCCACAGCCGGCGTCTCACTGTCTCTGGCGAGGAGGGTAGCGGGATAGCCCTGCCCAGGACACGCCGTGAACCCATCCATGGGGGCTCGTAGGCAACATCCATGTTGCCTACGGTCCTGGGCAGGGCTATCCCGCTACCCTCCAGAGAGATAGTTGATGGCGGTGGGGAGAGCGGCCTGGCGCGCGGATGCTGTGGTCATGCTCCCGCACACGAAACCAGCAACGAGCGCTGCTCTTGCCAGCCGCCAGCGATTCTCCATGAGGAGGGTGCCAGACAGCCCTGCCCAGGACCGTCCACAACATGGATGTTGTGGACGAGCCCCCAGGGATGGGTTTACGGCGTGTCCTGGGCAGGGCTGTCTGGTGCCCTCCACGCCAGGATCAGTGAGACGCTGCCGTTGGCGCGCGATCTCAGTGCCGGTCGGCCTGCAGGTTGTTGAAGGTCTCGGTGTAGTCCTTGAACTCCGGAATCATCGTGGTGATGTTCGGCGGAATCGGCTGCATGCCTGCAGGCACCTGGATCTTCACCGACCGCTTGGCCGGGTCCGGCGGGGCGTCGGTCAGGGTGTTCTGGCGCAGCACCTGCAGCTGGCCGAACATCGTCTGCAGCATTGCCTGCTGGTCCGGCTTGAGCGGAATCTCGATCTCATCGATCTTCATCCGCCCATCCGGCATCACGATGATGTTCGGGGCCGGGGCGCGGCGCACCGTCAGCATGCCGTCACTGACCGTGATTTTCGGCTTGCTGCGCTCGGCGCGGTGGTTGCGGTATTCCTGGTCGCAGCCGGTGGCGGCCAGACAGAACAGGGCGAACAGCAGCAGACACAGCTTCTTCATGAGCAGGCAACGCACGCAAAGGGGAGGCCACTAGTGTAGACCTCCCCCCGCGTGGCCGGGCCGTCCTGCGACCGAACGTCGCAGCACCGCCGGGCTTACTTGCCGCAGTCGTCGATGTCGGCCTGGGTCATCGACGCGTAGGGCTGGAAGGCCGGCAGCGCGGCGGCCAGCGCCTGCTGCTTGGCCATCATCGCCGGCATCAGCGCGCACAGCTGCTTGGCCTGGGACTCGATTTTGCTCGCTTCGGCGTTGACCCGCTCTTCGATGCCCTTGGTGTCACCGGAGAAGATGCCCTTCACCGCCTCGCCCGCGGCCTTCACGCCCAGGCTGGCACCGGCGACGCCGATCTCCATGCCCGCGCCGGCCACCGCCTCGATCTGCTTGCGGTAGTCCACCAGCAAGGCGCGCTGCTTGGCATCGATGGTGATCTTCTCGCCGTTGATCAGCAGATCGCCCTGCGGGGTGATCTCGGCCTTGACGTTGTTGCCGTCGGAAATGCTCAGGTTGCCCTCGGCGATTTCCTTGCGCGCCTTGTCGGTGGCCTCCTGCACCGTCTTGCCGATGGAGGTGGTTTCCGCGTCGGCCTTGCCGCCGTCGTGATTGCCGCAGGCGGCCAGCGGCAGGGTCAACAGCAGTGCAGGCAGCAGCAGTCGGATGGTCATGCGGTGATCTCCTGGAAAGGGCAGGGCTTACTTGGCGCGCGGCAGCTGGACACGGCCGCCGATGCCGCTGTGGCGCACTTCACCGCTGCCACTGTGCGAAACGGTCAGGTTGCCGGTCACCGCCGAGGCGGTGATGTCGCCCGAGCCGTGGCGCTCCACGCTGACGTTGCCACCGACATCGCGGATCTCCAGATCGCCCGAGCCGACCGTACCCACACTCACGTTGCCCTTGACCTTGACCACATCGCCGTCGCCCGAGCCGACCGTGCCGATTTCCACGTTGCCCTGCACGTCGGTCAGTTTCAGGTCGCCCGAACCCAGCGAGCCCACCTTGGCATCGCCGCGCACGTCGCTGGCCTTGAAGTCGCCCGAGCCCACCGCCAGCAGGTTCAACGAACCGGCACCGTCGAGGATCACATCGCCCGAACCGACCGAGGCATGCACGCTGCCCTTGATGTCCTTCAGGGTGATGTCGCCCGAGCCGACATCGGCACTAAGTGCCTGCACGCCGGTGACGCTGGCATCGCCGGAGCCGACCTTCATCTGTACCAGGATGTTGTCCGGCACGCTGCCGCGGATGTCCAGGTAGGCGTAGTTGCCGCTGCCCCAGTTGATCCCGCGGTCCTGGTTTTCGCGGCGCAGGCTCACCACCAGCTTGTCGCCTACCTTCTGCTGGGTCAGGGTCAGGTCACGCAACCAGTCGGCATTGGAGGCGCAGGCACGGCCGCCGAGCTGGGCCGGGCCCGGGCCGGCCTTCAGCACCAGGTCGTGCTGGTTGACTTCGAACACCACCGACTTGGCGCCGGCGAGGTCGAGCTTGAGATCGCGCGGCGCGTTGAACTTGCATTGCGGTTCATTGGCCAATGCAGACAGCGGCAGCAACAGCAGGGAGGCAACAGCGAGCGTGCGGATCATGTGGCGTTCCTCGGGCAGGCAGGGCAGGAGTCAGATTTCGCCGGCGCGGCGGCGCAGACGGATGGCGATGATGATGAAGGCGACACCAACACCGGCACCGATCCAGATGTCGGGCAGGGTCAACGCGGCCAGCTGGTTGACCGGCGACAGCGCGGCCACCAGGTTGTCGCGGTCGCCGATCAGCGCCTTGAGCTGTTCGGTGCGGTAGAACACGTCGCTGCCCGGCAGGGTGCCCAGCAGCAGGCGGCCGACGATGTGCTTCCAGAACCAGCCACTGGTGGAGCCGAAGGCGTTCATCAGGTGGGTGGTGCTGACGATGATGCCGGCGAACAGCGGCAGCATCACCGCCCACAGGAACGGCTTGGACTTGGCCCAGGCCGAGCACAGCAGCAGCCAGCCCACGGTCGGCAGCGACCACAGCAGGTACACCGGAATCCAGGACAGATGGCTGAGCACGATCTGCAGCGGGCTGGCCGGTCCCCAGATCAGTGCCAGCGGATCACCGCCGTGGACCAGGGCGACCACGCTGATGATCAGCAGGAAGCCGAACATGGTCAGTATCGAGGCGATCACCGCGATCACCGGCGCCACCAGCAGCGCGCTGAACGCCTTGGACAGCACGGTCTGCGTGTCCGACAGCGGCATCGACTTCCAGAACAGGATGCTGCGGTCGCGGCGGTCGTCGTACAGCGCACCCAGGCAGTAGAAGAACACCACGAAGGCCAGCACGATGAAGGGCCACAGGCCGCTCAGCAGCAGGGTCAGGTCCAGGCCGTTGCCGAGGTCGGCCATGTCCTTGGCATCGAGGTTGCTGGTCAACAGTTTCAGGTCGAGCCCGTTGATGTTGACGTTTTCATTGTCGATGACGAAGTTGCCGTTCTGGGCCGCACGGCGCATCGCCCACAGGCCCAGCACGATGCCGATCAGGCTCATGAACAGTGAAATCGCGCCGGCGATCAGCGGGGCGTACAGGAACCCGCCGCGGTTTTCCCAGTACTCGCGCTTGAGCAGCCACTTGAAGGTGCTGGCCTTGCTGATGGGGTGGTGGACGGTGTTCATGCGTAGGTTCCCTTCATGATGGCCACGAACAGATCCGCCAGCCCCGGGCTGCGGATTTCGCCCAGGGGCGTGAGCTGGGCACGTGGCACCCCGTCATACAGCAGCACGGTCTTGCCGAACGGCAGGGCGCGCTCGTCGATCGGCTGCAGGGCGCGCGCGGCGTCCAGGTTCTCGGCCGACACCAGCACTTCGCTGTAGCGGTCGCCGATGTCTTCCATGTCCGTGGTCAGCACGATGCGGCCATCGCGGATGAACATCACGTCGGTGAGGATGTGTTCGATCTCCTCGACCTGGTGGGTGGTCACGATGATCGTCTTCTGCTCGTCGAAGTAGTCTTCCAGCAGGCGCTGGTAGAACTCCTTGCGGTACAGGATGTCCAGGCCCAGGGTCGGCTCGTCCAGCACCAGCACCTTGGCGTCGATGGCCATCACCAGCGCCAGGTGCAGCTGCACGATCATGCCCTTGGACAGTTCACGCACGCGCTGCTTGGGCTGCAGCTTGGTGGAGGCCAGGAAGCGCTCGCAGCGGGCGCGGTCGAAGCGCGGGTGGACCCCGGCGACGAAGTCGATCGCCTCGCGCACCTTCATCCAGCGCGGCAGCACCGCCACGTCGGCGATGAAGCAGACATCGCTCATCAGCGCGTTGCGTTGCACCGCCGGGTCCAGGCCCAGCACGCGCAGCTCACCTTCGACCGTGGTCAGGCCCAGCAGGGCCTTGAGCAGGGTGGTCTTGCCGGCGCCGTTGGGGCCGATCAGGCCGGTGATGCGGCCGGGCGCGATGCTGAAACTGGTGCTGTCCAGCGCCAGGGTCTGCTTGTAGGCCTTGCGCAGGCCGCGGGCGGAAATGACGACATCACTTGCAACGGCATTCATGAGGATTTCCCCTGGGGCAGCAGATCGTCAATGTGCAGGCCCAGGCGCTGGATGCGCTCCAGGACCAATGGCCATTCTTCGTTGAGGAACCGGTCGCGCTCGCTGCTGCGCAGCTGCGTGGCCGCTTCTTCGGTCATGAACATGCCCAGCCCGCGGCGCTTTTCGACCAGGCCTTCGTCAGCCAGTTCCTGGTAGGCGCGCGAAACGGTGATGGGGTTGAGCTGGTACTCGGCGGCCACCTGTCGGACCGAAGGCAGGGCGTCGCCGGGCTTGATGATGCCGTCAAGCATCATGGCGATCACGCGTTCCTTCAACTGACGGTAGATCGGAGCACCATCGCTCCATTGGATATCGCTCATGGTCAGCTCCGTGGGTTCAGCGACTGTGCGAATGAGAAGTAAGGCATGGACAGGGAGCTGTGCAGCCGGCGGGGAGGCGTAGGGGCGCCGTCGGCTGTCCCTGCCTCGATGACGCCTGCATCCTGCGGGCCTTCAAACGCACCGGTGGCGGTGGGGCTGCCAACGTCACCGGCGGGGGTGCCAAGCCAGCCGAGCAGGAGCAGCGCGGAGGCGGCAGTAACAGCTTTGGCGGAATGGCGGCGGCGCATGCGGTTCATGGGCTTCCCCTGCATCAGGTGACTGGTGTTGTATGCAACTATAACACCGGCACGCCGAAGTGCAATACGTCGTCTACCCCAACTGATGGCAGGGGCATGACAGACCTGGAGTGAATCTCCCAAGTTATTGATTTGTAGTGATTTCAAGCGCGCATTCAGGGCCGGAGAGCGGGCCTCTCTGTTCAGTCATGTCAATGGTATGGCAAGAAACACCCGTATTCAGCTGATGGAGCTGCGGGCTGTCTCCCATCGGCATTACCGCCACTATCGGCACGGTGGAGCGGTGAACGTCTGTTTCCAGACGGTAAAAGGCCCGGTGATATAGTGCGGTCACGCGCGTTTTTGCCTGCGTTTGCCGCCTCGTACCCCCACTCACCGGAGTTCCGCAATGCCCTCGATCCGTCCCGTGCCGTCCCTGTCGCGAGCCCGCCGCTGGGGCGCCGTGCTGCTGCTCACCGGTCTGGTGGCCAGCGCCGGTGCGCAGGCTGCTGATCTGCTGGATGTGAGTTACCGGCCGTTGGCTGGCAAGGCCGAGGTCAACCTGGAGCAGCGTTACGGCGGCAAGGTGCTGCTGGTGGTCAATACCGCCAGCAAATGCGGCTTCACCCCGCAGTACGACGGCCTGGAAGCGCTGCAGCAGAAGTTCGCCGCGCGCGGCTTCTCGGTGCTGGGCTTCCCGTCCAATGACTTCAAGGGCCAGGAGCCGGGCAGCGAGGCGCAGATCCAGGAGTTCTGCACGCTTACCTATGGTGTGAAGTTCCCGATGTTCCAGAAGGTGCAGGTCACCGGTGCCGAGGCCACGCCGCTGTACCAGCGCCTGACCGCCGCCACCGGGGTGGCGCCGGGTTGGAATTTCCACAAATACCTGATCAGCCGCGACGGGCGGGTGGTCGCGCAGTTCCCCAGCAAGGTCAAGCCGGACGACAAGGCGCTGGTGGCGGCGATCGAACGTGAGCTGTCTGTCACGCCCGCCAAGCACTGACAACCTCGACATCTCGTACGTGCGTGCGACAATGCGTGCTTTCGCGCCGACGTCGGCGTCCAGTTACTTCCAGGAATGCAGCGAATGAAGATGGGAATGCGCGGCGCCGCGGCGTCGGTTCTGATTCTGGCGATGGGTGCCACCGGTACCGTGATGTCGCAACAACCGGCCGCACCTGCGGCTGCCAAGGAGACCTCTGCTTTGAACTCCCAACGGGAAAAGCTCGGCTACGCCATCGGCATCGATGTGGCCAATTCGTTCGCCCCGATCTCCAGCGAGATCGATCTGGCGGCGCTGCGTCGCGGCGTGACCAATGCCTTTGACGGCAAGCCGCCGCTGATCAGCCAGGAAGAGGCGCAGAAGACCGACGCCGCCCTGCGCCAGGCCATGATGGTCAAGAGTGGCCAGCCGGTTCCGGGCATGGCGCCGGGTACCCCGGCACCGAAGGTGGACCGTGAAAAGGTCGGCCTGATGCTGGGCACCTTCGCGGTGGGCCCGTCGCTGGCCCCGATGAAGGCGGACCTGGACCTGGATGCGCTGTTCGACGCGGTGAGCACCACGTTCAACAAGGGCACCCCGAAGATGACCGCCGAGCAGGCCAAGGCCACGCTGGAAGGCTTCATGGCCAGCAAGCAGGCTGAAATGCAGGCCAAGGCCGCCGCCCAGGCCGGCACCAACCGCACCGAAGGCAATGCCTTCATGGCCAAGAACAAGACGGCACCGGGCGTGGTCACCACGGCTTCGGGCCTGCAGTACCAGGTGCTGCGTCCGGGTTCGGGCGAGCGCCCGCTGCCGACCAGCAAGGTCCGCGTCAACTACGAAGGCAAGCTGCTCGACGGCACCGTGTTCGACAGCAGCTACCAGCGCGGCCAGCCGGTCGAGTTCGGTCTGGACCAGGTCATCAAGGGCTGGACCGAGGGCGTGGCCCTGATGCCGACCGGCGCCAAGTACCGCTTCTGGATCCCGGGTGAGCTGGCTTATGGCGAGCAGGGCACGCCGGGCGGCCCGATCGGTCCGAACGCCGCGCTGACCTTCGACGTCGAACTGCTCAACGTTCTCCCGTAACGGACTCTGGAGTCACCACGGACATGCGTGTTGCGATTTTTGGAACCGGCTATGTCGGTCTGGTCACGGGTACCTGCCTGGCCGATGTCGGCCACCAGGTGGTCTGTGTCGACATCGACCAGGCCAAGGTCGACGGCTTGAACCGTGGTGTCATCCCGATCTACGAACCGGGCCTGGAGCCGATGGTCAAGGCCAACCACGCCGCGTCGCGGCTGGCCTTCACCAGCGATGCGGCCAGCGCGATCACGCATGGCCAGGTGGTCTTCATCGCCGTGGGTACGCCCCCGGACGAGGACGGCAGCGCCGACCTGCAGTACGTGCTGGCCGTGGCCCGCACCATCGGTGAGCACATGTCCGTGCCCACCGTGGTGGTCAACAAGTCGACCGTGCCGGTAGGCACGGCCGACCGCGTCCGTGCCGCTATTGCCGAGGTGCTGGCGGCACGTGGGGTGGAGATCGCGTTCGACGTGGTCTCCAACCCGGAATTCCTGAAGGAGGGCGACGCGGTTGCCGACTGCATGCGGCCGGACCGCATCGTGGTGGGCGCCTCCAACCCCGATTCGGTGGCGTTGATGCGCCGCCTGTACGCGCCGTTCAACCGCAACCACGATCGCGTGGTGGAAATGGACGTGCGCTCGGCCGAGCTCACCAAGTACGCCGCCAATGCGATGCTGGCAACCAAGATTTCGTTCATGAACGAAATCGCCAACATCGCCGAGAAAGTCGGTGCCGACATCGAACAGGTCCGCCAAGGCATCGGTTCGGACCCGCGCATCGGCTGGCATTTCATCTATCCCGGCGCCGGCTACGGCGGCTCGTGCTTCCCCAAGGATGTGCAGGCGCTGGCCCGCACCGCTCAGCAGCATGGCCACGAGCCGAAGCTGTTGAACGCGGTCGAAGCGGTCAACGAGGCTCAGAAGGGCCATCTGTACGCGTTGATCCAGCGTCATTACGACCGCGGTGAGGACGAGGGCGTGCGGGGCAAGACCTTCGCGGTCTGGGGGTTGGCCTTCAAGCCGAATACCGATGACATGCGCGAAGCCTCCAGCCGACGCCTGCTGGCGCAGCTGTGGGAGGGCGGTGCGCAGGTGCGCGCCTACGACCCGGAAGCCACCGAGGAAGCGCGCCGCATCTACGGCGAGCGCGACGACCTGGTGTTCTGCGACAACGCCTACGATGCGCTCGAGGGCGCCGATGCACTGGTCGTGGTCACCGAATGGAAGCAGTTCCGCAGCCCGGATTTCACCCGGTTGCGCGAGATGCTGAAGGATGCCGTCGTGTTCGACGGCCGCAATCTGTACGACCCGCAGGAAATCGAAGCCGCGGGCCTGGCCTACTACGGCATTGGCCGGGGACGTTCGCTGCATGCATGATTCCACCCCCACACCGCGTGAGCAGGCGCTGGAAGCGCGCCTGATCGAGCTGGAAATGCGCGTGTCCTTCCAGGAACAGGCGTTGGCCGAGCTCAGTGAAGCACTGGCCGATGCACGCATGGAAGGCACCCGCAACGCCGACCTGACCCGTCTGTTGCTGGAGGACCTGGGCAAGGTCCGCACCGCGCTGTATTCCGATTCGGGCGACGAACCGCCGCCCCCGCACTACTGATCGATTCCACGTCATGAGCGATACACTCCGCGACCAGCTGCTGGGCCTTGGTTTCAAATCCGCGCCCAAGCCCGAACGCAAACCCGATGCCCGCCGCGATGGCCGGCCGGGCAACAAACCCCACGGTGCACGTCCGCCGGCCAAGGCCGGTGAGGGCGCGCGTCCTGCCGCCAGGCCTGCTGACGGCGCGCGCCCGCCGCGCGAAGGCGATGCCGCCCGGCGTGGTCCGCAGGGCCGTGGCCGCCCCGGTGGCGGCCGTCCCGGCCAGGGCCAGAACCCCGGCCAGGGCAAGCCGCGCTCGCGCGAGGACATCGATCTGGCCAAGGCCTATGCGATCCGCGCGCAGAAGGAAAAAGACGACCGCATCGAAGCCGAGCGTCTGAAGCAGGAAGAGGCGCGACTGCGCCGCGAAGCCAAGGCCAAGCTGGACGTGCTGCTGGAAGGCAAGTCGTTGAACGATGCCGGTGCCGAGATCGCCCGTCACTTCAACTACGGCGGCAAGATCAAGCGCGTGTACGTCACCGCCGAACAGCTCAAGGCGCTCAACGCCGGTGAGCTGGGCGTGCTGCAGCAGAACGGGCGCTACATGCTGGTAACGGCCGCGGTGCTGGATGAGGCCGAAGCCATCTTTGCCCCGTCGGTAGCGCTGCGGGTGGACCCCAACGCGAGCGCCGAGGCCGATCCGTATGCCGATCCGGCCTACCAGGTCCCTGACGACCTGGTCTGGTAAACGGTCAAGTTGGCAGAAACAGCAAGGGCGCCGAAAGGCGCCCTTGCTGGTTTTGGTCCGCCGCGCGAATCCACCGGTTCGCGTGATGGGTAGCGTTACTCCGGATCGTAGTCCAGGTTCGAGGCCAGCCAGCGTTCGGCCTGGGCGCGGTCCACGCCTTTGCGCTTGGCATAGTCGCTGACCTGCTCGCGGCTGACCCGGCCGACCACGAAATACTGGCTCTGCGGGTGGCTGAAGTAATAGCCCGATACCGCCGCGGTGGGCAGCATCGCGAAGCTCTCGGTGAGCTGCATGTCCGCATTGCGCTCTGCATCCAGCAGCTGGAACAGCGTGCCTTTCTCGCTGTGCTCCGGGCAGGCCGGGTAGCCGGGGGCAGGGCGGATGCCGCTGTACTGCTCGGCGATCAGCGCTTCGTTGTCCAGCGTTTCGTTCTGCACGTAGCCCCAGTAGTCGGTGCGCACGTGTTGGTGCAGGCGTTCGGCCAAGGCTTCGGCCAGGCGGTCGGCCAGGGCCTTGAGCAGGATCGCGTTGTAGTCGTCGTGGTCGGCCTCGAAACGCGCCACGTGCGGGTCGATGCCGATGCCGGCGGTGACCGCGAATGCGCCGATCCAGTCCTGTTTGCCGCTGTCGGCCGGGGCGATGAAGTCGGCCAGGCAGAAGTCGGGGCGCTCCACCGGCTTGTCCACCTGCTGGCGCAGGAAGTGCAGCACGGCCGGGCCGGCATCGGTGGTCAGGTGCACGTCGTCGCCGACACTGTTGGCCGGCCACAGCCCGAACACGGCCTTGGCGGCCAGCCATTTCTCGTTGACGATGCGATCAAGCATCGCCCGTGCATCGCGGTACAGCTCGGTGGCCTGGGTACCGACGATCTCATCGGTGAGGATGGCCGGGTACTTGCCGGCCAGCTCCCAGGCCTGGAAGAACGGGGTCCAGTCGATCACCCCGACCAGGTCGGCCAGCGGGTAGTCGTCCAGCACGTGCAGGCCGGGTTTGCGCGGGGTCGGCGGGGTGTAGTCGGACCACTTGCCGTCGAAGCGCTGGGCGCGGGCCTTGGCCAGCGGCACCAGCCGCTTGGCGTCGCCGCGGTTGCGGTGGCGCTGGCGGATATCGGCGTAGTCGGCTTCGTTGGCGGCGACGAAGGCCTCGCGCAGTTCATTGGAAATCAGCGACTGGGCCACGCCGACCGCGCGCGAGGCATCCTTCACCCACACCGTGGGCGCCTTGTAGTGCGGGTCGATCTTCAGCGCGGTGTGCGCGCGTGAGGTGGTGGCGCCGCCGATCATCAGCGGCAGGGTGAAGCCCTGTCGCTCCATCTCGCGGGCGACGTGGCTCATCTCTTCCAGTGACGGTGTGATCAGTCCGGACAGGCCGATGATGTCGGCATTCTCGGCGCGCGCGGCATCAAGGATCTTCTGCGCCGGCACCATCACGCCCAGGTCGATCACCTCGAAGTTGTTGCAGGCCAGGACCACACCGACGATGTTCTTGCCGATGTCGTGCACGTCACCCTTGACCGTGGCCATGATGATCTTGCCGTTGCTCTTCGCGGTGTCGCCACTGCGCGCCTTTTCCGCTTCGATGTAGGGCAGCAGGTAGGCCACCGCTTTCTTCATCACCCGTGCGGATTTGACCACCTGGGGCAGGAACATCTTGCCGGCGCCGAACAGGTCACCGACCACGTTCATGCCGCTCATCAGCGGGCCTTCGATCACGTCCAGCGGACGCGTGGAACGCGCGCGCGCTTCTTCGGTATCGGCCTCCACCCAGGCATCCAGGCCATGCACCAGCGCATGCGCCAGGCGTGCATCGACCGGCTTTTCGCGCCAGGCCAGGTCTTCGCCCTTGACCTCGCCTTTCTTGCCCTTGTAACGCTCGGCGATTTCCAGCAGGCGTTCGGTACCGTCGCGGCGGCGGTTGAGGATCACGTCCTCCACGCGCTCGCGCAGGTCCGGGTCCAGCTCGTCGTAGATCGGCATCGCGCCGGCGTTGACGATTCCCATGTCCATGCCGGCGGCGATGGCATGGAACAGGAACACCGAGTGGATCGCCTGGCGCACGGTTTCATTGCCGCGGAAGGAGAACGACACGTTGGAGACGCCGCCGGAGATATGGCAGTGCGGCAGGGTGCGCTTGATGATGCGGGTGGCTTCGATGAAGTCGACCGCGTAGTTGTCGTGTTCCTCGATGCCGGTGGCGACGGCGAAGATGTTCGGGTCGAAGATGATGTCCTGCGGCGGGAACCCGACCTGCTCGGTCAGGATCCGGTAGGCGCGGGTGCAGATCTCGACCTTGCGCGCGCAGGTATCGGCCTGGCCGTCCTCGTCGAAGGCCATCACCACCGCGGCGGCGCCGTAGCGCAGCACCTTGCGGGCGTGCTCGATGAACTGCGCTTCGCCTTCCTTGAGCGAGATCGAATTGACCACGCTCTTGCCCTGCAGACACTTCAGGCCCGCCTCGATCACGCTCCATTTGGAGGAGTCGACCATCACCGGGATACGGGCGATATCCGGCTCGGACATGATCAGGTTGAGATAGCGCGTCATCGCCTTCTCGGAATCGATCAGGCCCTCGTCCATGTTCACATCGAGGATCTGCGCGCCGCTGGCGACCTGCTGGCGTGCGACCTCGACCGCTTCCTCGTAGCGCTCTTCCTTGACCAGCTTGCGGAACTGCGCGCTGCCGGTGACATTGGTGCGCTCGCCGATGTTGACGAACAGCAGGTCCGGGGTGATCACCAGCGGCTCAAGGCCGGACAGGCGGGTGTAGCGGGCAGGCGTCATCTCACTCACGCAGCGTCTTCCAGTGCGGGGCCGGGCAGGGCGCGGGGCGCCAGATCGGCCACCGCTTCGGCGATGGCGCGGATATGCGCCGGGGTGGTGCCGCAGCAGCCGCCGACCAGGTTGAGCAGGCCGGCGCTGGCGAACTCACGCAGCGTGGTGGCCATCTCTTCCGGAGTTTCGTCGTACTCGCCGAACGCGTTGGGCAGCCCGGCGTTGGGGTGTGCACTGACCAGGCAGTCGGCCACGGTGGACAGGGTTTCCACATGCGGACGCATGTCGGTGGCGCCCAGCGCGCAGTTCAGGCCAACCGACAAAGGCCGGCTGTGCGCGACCGAGGCGTAGAAGGCTTCGGCGGTCTGCCCGGACAGGGTGCGCCCGGAGGCATCGGTGATGGTGCCGGAAATCATGATCGGCAGCCGCGCGCCACGGTCGTCGAACGCCTCCTCGATCGCGAACAATGCGGCCTTGGCATTGAGCGTGTCGAAGATGGTCTCGACCATGATCGTGTCCGCGCCGCCGTCGATGAGCCCATCGATGGCTTCACGGTAGGTCTCGCGCAGCGCATCGAAGCTGGTGTTGCGGAAGCCGGGGTCGTTGACGTCAGGGCTGATCGAGGCGGTGCGGCTGGTTGGGCCCAACACGCCGATCACGAAGCGCGGCTTGCCCGGCGTGGTCGCGGCCACGGCGTCACAGCAGGCGCGGGCGACGGCGGCACCGGCCTTGTTGAGCTCGTAGACCAGGTGTTCCAGGTGGTAATCGGCCTGGCTGACCGAGGTGGCATTGAAGGTGTTGGTTTCCACCAGGTCCGCGCCGGCCTGGAGGTAGGCGGTATGGATGTCCGCGATCACCTCCGGCTTGCTCAGCAGCAGCAGGTCGTTGTTGCCCTTCAGGTCGTGGCCTTCCGGGCTGGCGTGGTCGCAGCCCGGGCCATGTGCATGCGCGGTGTGGGTGGTGTCAAAACCACCGGCGAAGCGCTCGCCGCGGTAGTCCGCTTCCTGCAGGTCGTGGCGCTGGATCATCGTGCCCATCGCACCGTCGATGATCAGGATGCGCTGGGCCAACGCGTCCTGCAGGGCGCTGACGCGGTCGGGATGCAGCCAGGGCAGGGACGACATGACAGACCTCAGGGCTTGGTGGCGATCAGCGAGATGACTTCGAAATGCGGCGGGCGCTTCTCGCGGGTCACGGTTTCCAGGTTGGACACGACCAGCCCGGCCTTCTCGGCGAACCTGCGCAGTTCCTTGTCCGTGAAGCCCAGGTTGACGTGGCCATAGGCGTCCACGGCGGCCTTGTGCTCGTGGCGGGCCAGGCTGCACAGCAGCAGGCGACCACCCGAGCGCAGTACGCGCGCGCCTTCGGCCACGGCCTGGGCCGGTTTGGCCGCGTAGGTCAGCGCATGCATCAACACCACCAGGTCGAAGCTGCGGTCCTTGAACGGCAGCGCGTGCATGTCACCTTCGCGCACCTCCACGTTGGCCAGCCTGCGCAGCCGCTCGCTGGCCGCGGCGACCACGCGCGCACTGGTATCGATGCACACATAGCGCTTGGCATGCGGGGCCACCAGCTCGGCCAGCACGCCGTCACCGGAGGCGATGTCGAGCACGTCACCGGTTTCCAGCAGCGGCAGCGCGGTGCGTGCCAGGGCTTCCCAGGTCCGGCCGGGGGAGTAGTGGCGTTCCATGTCGCCGGCCACGCTGTCGGCCCAGTTCTGGTCGGCGGCGCGGCTGGCCATCACCGCAGCCACCCGTTCAGCATCCTGGCGCAACAACGGGTCGTCGCTGCCGGTGCTGAGGGCATGCCACAATGCGCGCTGCGCCGGGTCCAGCGCGGCGTCGTCGAAGCGGTAGTAGGCCGACACCCCGGCCCGACGGTCCCGGACCAGGCCGGCTTCCTTGAGCCGGGCCAGGTGGGTGGACACGCGCGGCTGCGCCAGCGTGGTGATGGCCGAAAGCTCGGCCACGGTGAGTTCTTCCTGTTCCAGCAGCGTCAGCAGACGCACCCGGGTGGCGTCGGCGAACACTTTCAGCCGGACCGACCAGTCCTCGAGATCCATAAATATCTACCTATCGCGATATAGAGATATTTTCGTCTTTTGTCTACCCCGCGGTCAAGTCAGCCGGGATTCGCTGGCCCCCGGTACAATCGCCTCACCATTTTCCCGGGAGGGTGTTGTGGATTTCAGTTTCACCGAAGAGCAGCTGATGCTGCAGGACGTCGCACGGCGTATCGCGCAGGAAAAGATCGCGCCCAGCGCCGAGCACCATGACCGCACCGGCGAATTCCCGCTGGACAACATCCGCCTGCTGGGCGAAAACGGCCTGATGGGCATCGAGGTGCCGGCCGAGTACGGCGGCGCCGGGATGGACCCGATTGCCTACGTGCTGGCGATGGTGGAGGTCGCCGCCGGCGACGCCGCGCATTCGACCATCATGTCGGTCAACAACTCGCTGTTCTGCAACGGCATTCTCACCCACGGCAGCGAAGCGCAGAAGCAGCTGTACGTGCGCGCCATCGCCGAAGGCGAGGCCATCGGTGCGTTCGCGCTGACCGAACCGCAGTCCGGTTCGGACGCCACCGCGATGCGCTGCCGCGCGCTCAAGCAGGCCGATGGCACCTATGTCATCAACGGCAAGAAAAGCTGGATCACCTCCGGCCCGGTCGCCAAGTACATCGTGCTGTTTGCGATGACCGATCCGGATCTGGGCGCGCGTGGCATCACCGCCTTCATGATCGACACCGACAAGCCCGGTTTCCACCGCGGCAAGACCGAGCCGAAGCTGGGCATCCGCGCCTCGGCCACCTGTGAAATCGAGTTCCAGGACTACGTGGCCAGCGCCGACGACGTGCTGGGCAAGGAAGGGGAGGGCTTCAAGATCGCCATGGGCGTGCTCGACGCCGGTCGTATCGGCATCGCCTCGCAGGCCATCGGCATCGCCCGTGCCGCCTATGAGGCGACCCTGGAATACGTCAAGGACCGCAAGGCCTTCGGCGCGGCGATTGGCACCTTCCAGATGACCCAGGCCAAGATCGCCGACATGAAGTGCAAGCTGGATGCAGCCCTGCTGCTGACCCTGCGCGCGGCATGGGTGAAGGGCCAGGGCAAGCGCTTCAGCAATGAAGCGGCCATCGCCAAGCTGACCGCCTCGGAAGCGGCGATGTGGATCACCCACCAGGCCGTGCAGATCCACGGCGGCATGGGCTACTCCAAGGAAATGCCGCTGGAGCGTTACTTCCGTGATGCCAAGATCACCGAGATCTACGAAGGTACTTCGGAGATCCAGCGGTTGGTGATCGCGCGCAACGAGACCGGGCTGCGCTGATCCACATGACGACGGCACCATGCGGTGTCGTCGTCAACGATGCGGGGTTGCCGGGGCTTTCAGCCGGTCTCGCAGGTAAGCGTTTGGCCATCCCAGCGGCACTGCATCCGGCTACCGCCCCCGTCGATGACGGAAACACCGTAGAGCCGGGCGGTTTGGATCCAACGCTCCAGTGCGTGCCGGTCCTGGAACTCATAGGAGCCGCTGAACATGCTCCCCGCCCCACTACCTGTGGCTGCCGCATCCGGAATTGGTTGTCCCTGAGCGTCCCTGCTATGACCCTCGACATAGCGGGCAGTATCTACGGAACTGGGTGTTATGACCAACCGTGTCTGCGAACCATCCCGCCAGGTAATGACGTAGGTCACCGACTCGACACCGAAGAGCCTGCTGACAAAGCTCAATCCAACTGAAGATAGCGTAGTGGCCAGTGAGTTCCACACCGGACTGTGTGTGTTGGCCCCGGAAAAAGCGGCGCCGAAGCTGGTCTCCAGTTTTCCACGGGTTGTTGCGGACTGGAGGACGTCGTATGCGTTGATTCCTTTCAGGTCATCCGGGAATGTGAGGCCGTTCGCCGCGCCGGGGTCATCTGGGTGGACCGGTACAACAGCGCCTTTTCCGCCTGCTCGTTCCACCGCACTTCCATGCCCCTGGATCGGCGCTTGGGCCAACGCCATGATGCGATTGAAAGCATCCGTGACCGGTGCCGGGATGGCGGTGGTAACCGCGCGGTGGCGTTTGAACTCACGGTCGTACTCCACTTCGTAGCCATACAGCCGTAGATTGGCGAAGTCGACCACGATGGTGGTTCCTGAGCCGGACTCGAGCGCTGACTGCCGCGGGTTCAAACAGGAGTCGCAGACAACCACACCTGCTGAGTGCGCCTGGGAAGGAAGAAGCAGTTGCAGAAACAGCAAGCATGTCAATGTGCACGCTGAAGCGTATCTATGGAGCATCATGGTTTCTCCTGAGCGCGGAACGCAGATTCATGAAGGCGTTGGGGGCGCGTCCTTTGTACTTGCGGAATTGCTGCTGAAATGTGCTCAGTTCACCACTCGTGACAAGAGGTGTTGAATGCGACAACGGCCTGTACCTCAGCCCCCTCCGCACAACAGTAAGTTTTTCTCTCCGCATAGGCAGGGGCTCGTGTGGAGCGGCAACACCTGACCAACGGCGGCAAACGAACATTGAATCTTCCCCGCCGTTGGCGAGCCCGGGTCCGGATAAGAAGAGTTTCTTCTGCCATCTGTGGAAGAAGTGCACGGCGCGTTTTTCCCTCCAGGGCGCCGAGGTGCAGATCGCTGGGGCCCCAGCGCTCGCCTCAGGCCCATAACGAAGACAGCAGTGGCCCTCGCTGCTGTTGATCTGGGAGTGAGACGCCCCTTCCATGGAAGAAGAGCCACAAAAAAGCCCCGGATCGCTCCGGGGCTTTTGCTTTGCAGGGCGTGAGGACCAACGGTCCTCACCTGCCGCACGTGCGGATCAACGATCCGGACGGTGCGCGGCGCTGCCTTCGCTCTGCCGTTCGACGAACTCCTTGGACGGTTCATCCAGCTTGTCGCCGAGCATGCGTCGCACCACGATGAAGAACACCGGGATCATCAACAGGCCCAGGAACGTGGCGAACACCATGCCGCCGATCACGCCCGTACCGATCGCGTGGCGGGCGTTGGCACCTGCACCGGTGGAGATGGCCATCGGCACCACACCCAGGATGAAGGCGAACGAGGTCATCAGGATCGGGCGGAAGCGCAGGCGCGAGGCCTCGATGGTGGCTTCGCGCAGGGTCTTGCCCGCCGCACGCTGCTCCACCGCGAACTCCACGATCAGGATCGCGTTCTTGGCCGCCAGGCCGATCACCGTGATCAGGCCGATCTTGAAGTACAGATCGTTGGGCAGGCCGCGGGCCAGCGAGAACGCCAGCGCACCGAGCACACCCAGCGGCACCACCAGCAGCACCGCCACCGGGATCGACCAGCTTTCATACAGCGCGGCCAGGCACAGGAACACCACCACGATGGACAGCACCAGCAGCAGCGTCGCCGCGTTGCCAGCCAGGATTTCCTGGTAGGACATGCCCGACCAGTCGTAGCCGAAGCCGGCCGGCAGGTCGTCGCTGACAATCCGTTCCATCGCCTGCATCGCCTCACCCGAGCTGCGCCCCGGTGCCTGCGAACCAACGATGTTGATCGCCGAGTAGCCGTTGTAGCGGCTCAGCGACGGCGGTGCGGACACCCACTCGGACTTCACCACGCTGCTCAGCGGGATCATCGTCTGGGTGCCGTCGGCGTTCTTCTGCAGGCTGCTCGGCGTGTAGAAGCTGTTGAGCGACTCCGCGCCGGTCCGGTACGGGCCATCGGCCTGCATGGTCACGCGCTTGATGCGGCCTTCGTAGAAGAAGTCGTTGACGTACACCGGGGCCAGCATCAGCTGGATCGTGCTGTACACATCCGACACCGACAGGCCCATGGTCTGCGCCTGCACACGGTCCACGTGCAACTGCAGCTGCGGGGCGTTTTCCAGGCCGTTCGGACGCACGCCGGTGAGCAGCTCGGTCTCTTCGCCTGCCTTGCCCAGCAGGATGTTGCGCGCCTGCGTCAGCTGTTCATAGCCGGCGCCGCCGCGGTCCTGCAGCCACATGTCGAAGCCGCCGAACTGGCCCAGGCCCTGCACGGTGGGCAGGTTGACCACGAAGATCTGCGCTTCCTTGATGCCGTAGAAAGCACCATTCATCTTCTGGATGAATTCGGGCACGGTGACCTTGCGCTCGTCCCACGGCTTGAGCCGGATGAAGCCCATGCCGACGTTTTCACCGGAGCCCACGAAGCTGAAACCGGCCACCTGCAGCATGCCTTCAAAGCCTTCCTGGTCCTTCAGGACGCCGCGCATCTGCGCGAAGGCTTCATTGGTCTGAGACTTGGTCGAACCCGGCGGCAACTGCACGATCGCCAGCGCATAGCCCTGGTCTTCCTCGGGCAGGAAGCTGCCCGGCATGCGCGTGAACAGGAAACCACACAGCACGGTGAGCACCACGAACAGGATCATCCAGCGCGGCGCGTGACGCACCGCCGAGGTGATGTGGCCCACGTAGGTGTGGCTGATCTTGTCGTAGTACTTGTTGAAGGTACGGTAGACGATGTTCGGCTTGTCGGTGTGGGTCGGCTTGAGGAACGTCGCGCACAGGGCCGGGGTGAAGCCCAGCGCCAGGAACGCGGAGAACGCCATCGCGATGGCGATGGTCAGCGCGAACTGCTTGTAGATCTCACCGGCCGCACCGCCCTGCAGGGCCGACGGGATGAACACCGCCGCCAGCACCACGGTGATGGCCACCACCGCACCGGTGATCTGGGTCATGGCCTTCTGGGTGGCCGCCTTGGGCGGCAGCTTCTCCTCGGTCATGATGCGTTCGACGTTCTCGATCACCACGATCGCGTCATCGACCACGATGCCGATCGCCAGCACCATCGCAAACAGGGTGAGCTGGTTGATGGTGAAGCCGATCATGCTCATGCCCAGGAACGTGCCGAGCAGGGCGACCGGGATGACCAGGGTGGGGATCAGGGTGGCGCGGAAGTTCTGCAGGAAGATCAGCATCACCAGGAACACCAGTGCTACTGCTTCGATCAGGGTCTTGACCACTTCCTCGATCGAGATCTTCACGAAGGTGGTGCTGTCGTACGGCGAGAACCAGCTCACGCCGGCCGGAAAGCTCGGCGCCAGCTCGTCCATCTTGGCCTTGACCGCGCCGGCCACGTTCAGGGCGTTGGCGCCCGGCAGCAGCTGGATCGCGAAGGCGCCGGTCGGCTTGCCGTTGTACTGGGTATCAAACCCGTAGTTGTTGGCGCCAAAGGCAATCCGCGCGATGTCCTTGAGCATCACCCGCGAGCCGTCGGTATTGGCGCGCAGGATGATGTTCTCGAACTCGTCGGGCGAGCTGAAGCGGCCTTCGGCCGAGACCGTGGCGGTGAAGTAGTGGCCGGCCGGGGACGGGTCCGAGCCGAGCGAGCCGGCCGCGAACTGCACGTTCTGGTCCTTGATCGCCGCCAGCACCTGGGTTGCCGACAGGCCATAGCCCTGCATCTTTTCCGGGTTGAGCCAGATGTTCATGGCGTACTCGGAACCGAACTGCTGGGTGCTGCCGACGCCGGGGATACGCGAGATCTGGTCGAGCACGCGCGAACCGACGATGTCGTTGAGCGCGTCACGGTCGATCGAAGCACTGTCCGACTGCAGGGCCACCACCATCAGGAAGCCGGCGTTGGCCTTGGCCACCACCACGCCCTGCTGGGTCACTTCGGTGGGCAGGCGCGGGGTGGCCAGCGACACCTTGTTCTGCACCTGGACCTGGGCGATGTCCGGATCGGTACCGGTTTCAAAGGTCAGGGTGATCGAGGCGCGGCCGTTGGAGGCCGAGGACGAGCTGAAATACAGCAGGTGATCGATACCGGTCAGCTGCTGCTCGATCACCTGGGTGACCGATTTTTCGGTGGTGTCGGCGCTGGCGCCGGGATAGGTGGCGCTCACCGTCACCTGGGGCGGTGCGATGCTCGGGTAGGACTCCACGCCCAGACCCAGGATCGAGATCACGCCCGAAAGCGAGATCAGGATCGCGACCACCCAGGCGAATACCGGGTGTTCAATGAAAAATTTAGGCATGACGGAGGATTCCCGTTACTGCTTGGTCGGTTCGGCGGCCGGCGCGGCGTCTGCCTTGTCGGCAGCGGCGTCGGTCGGCGCGGCGGCGGCGGGCTTGGCGGCCGGGGCAGCCCCTGCCGGTGCAGCGCCCGCTGGCGCCTGGCCGTTGCCATTGGCGGCGGCCGGGTTCCACGGGGCGGGCTTGGCCGGGGTGCCTTCCTTGACCTTCTGCACGCCGGCCACGATCACCTGGTCGCCAGCATCCAGCCCACCGCTGACCAGCCAGTTGCTGCCCTGCTGGCCTTCGGTCTTGACGTTCTTGCGGGCGACCTTGCCATCCTTGCCCACCACCAGCACGTAGCCGCCGGTGGTGTCGCGCTGCAGCGCCTGCAGCGGCACCAGGAAGGCGTTGTTGCGCTCACCCAGGGTGGCCTGGAAGCTCACGAAGGCACCCGGCAGCAGGATCTGCTGCGGGTTGGGCAGCACCGCGCGCAGCGAAACCGCGCCGGTGGCCGGGTCGACCGTGGTCGAGGAGAAGTCCAGCGTGCCCGGCTGGTCGTAGACCGTGCCATCGGACAGCTTGACCTGCACGGTCGACTTGCCGTCGCCGCTCAGGGCGAGCTGGCCCTTGGCCTGCGCGGCGCGCAGCTGGGTCAGTTCGTCCACGCTCATCGAGAAGTTCACGTACAGCGGGTCGAGCTGGTCCACGGTGGTGAGCAGGGTCACATCGCCCTGGCCGACCAGTGCGCCTTCGGTGACCTGCTGCTTGCCGGCACGGCCGCTGATCGGCGAGGTCACTTCGGCATAGCCGAGGTTGATCTTGGCGCTGGTCACGCTGGCCTGGGCCTGCTGCACGGCGGCCGCGGCGGTGCGCTCGGCCGCTTCGGCCGCGTCCAGGTCGGACTTGGAGACGTACTTCTGCGGGGCCAGCGAGCGCGCCCGGTTGGCGGCGGCCTTGGCGTTGGCATAGGTCGCCTGGGCCGAGGCCAGTGAAGCCTGCGAGGCATTGAGCGAGGCGCGCAGGGGAGCCGGGTCGATCAGGAACAGGACCTGGCCCTGCTTGACCTCGCTGCCTTCCTGGTAAACCCGCTTGAGCAGCACGCCGGGCACGCGGGCGCGGACATCGGCGCTGCGGTACGGCGACAGCCGGCCGACCAGCTCACGCTGGAGCGGCAGGGTCTGCGGCTTGGCTTCGATCACGCCCACTTCCGGCGGCGGGGGCATCTGCTGCTCTGGCTTCTTGCAGGCGGTCAACGCAACGGCGACTGCGCACGTCAGGGCGAGGGTGCGGAGTGGGGCGATCATCAGGAAAAACTCCGGTGTTGGTTTGAATGCGGTGCCGTGGCAGCTTCCGGCGTGGCGAACGCGCGCAGGAAGCTGTCAACGGAGAATTCGGCCCAGCGATGGCGCAGTGTCGCGTCATCGCGGTGGGGGGTGTGGAAGCGTTGTTTCTCGAAATCCAGCCCGGCGATCATGCTTAATAGCAGTTCAGCCATGAAGTGCGGGTCGTCATGCCTCAACAGGCCGCGCTCGACCCGGGTTGCAAGCCATTCAGCGAGGTGAACGGCCAGTGCCCCGGCGCCGTCGCGGTACAGGGTGCGGGCCTCCTGCGGGAACTGGCCGGATTCGGCGGCGATCAGCCGGCAGGCCTGGCCGACATGCGGCTGGCTGAAATGGTCCAGGTAGTCGGTGGCGAACTGCAGCAGGCTGCCGCGCAGGTCTTCACCGTCCAACGCGCGCAGCCCGGCGGTGGCGCGGCATACGTGCCGCTGCATCACCCGGCGCAGCAGTTCCTGCTTGCTGCCGTAGCGGCTGTAGAGGGTCTGCTTGGAACAGCCGGCCTGCTGGGCCACCGATTCCATGCTCATCTGCATGCCCTGGGTGGCGAGCAGGTCACGCACGGCATCGAACACGCGGTGATCGCGCGCATCCAGTGTGCTGGCGGCGGGGTGTGGGGGAGTCACGCGGTGGACTATACCGTCCAGTTCAGAATTGGAGAAGTCTTGTGTTCTGTTGGTTTTTGATCGCCAACATCAAGTTGCCACAGCATTGGCCGATGCTTCGCTGCGGGCATGTCCGACATCACGCTCCATACATCACCGAATTGACCGGGCCGATGTAAACGGCACCCAACCCGATTGCGCTTATTCCGTCCTGCAGCAAGGTATTTTTGTGCGGTAGGCCTACAATTTCATTTTCCCAACTGGGCAACACGCACCGCTCTGCCATGAAACCGCAAAAACCAGCAGCCAAGACCGTGAAAAACAAATCCAAACCAGCCGATACGCAGACTGTTTCGCCAGTGGGCTTCTCGCTGGAGCCGGTGTACACGGCCTTGCGCAAGCGCTACCCGGCGGCCGGGCAGGCCGAGGCAGTGGCTTTTGCCGCCGACTTCTACAAGCGCATGGAGGCGGACGAGTTCCCGCACCACACCGCTGAGGAGTGGGCCGCACTGGCGGCGGACACGCTTGAATTCGCGCGTGTACGCAAGTCCGGCAAGGCCAATGTGCGCGTGTTCAACCCGACGCTGAAGAGCAACGGTTGGGAATCGCCGCACACCGTGCTGCAGATCGTCAACGACGACATGCCGTTCCTGGTCGATACGGTGACCATGGCGCTGGCCGAGCATGGCATTGGCGTGCATGTGCTGGGTCACCCGGTGATCCGCTTCACCCGCGACAAGGCCGGCAAGCTCGGCAAGGTCAGCGAAGGCACCGCCGAATCGGTGATGCTGATGGAGATCGACCGCCAGCCGGCCGAATCCATGGCCGACATCGAAAAGGCCATCGGCAAGGCGCTGGACGAGGTGCGTGCGATCGTGCGCGACTGGGACGCCATGCGCAGCAAGGCGCTGGCCCTGGCCGACGACCTCGGCACCCGGCAGCTGCCGGTGGATGCCGCCTCGCGCAGCGAAGCGCAGGAATTCCTGCGTTGGGCCGCTGAAAACCACTTCACGTTCTTCGGTTACCGCGAGTACCGCGTCGAGAAGCAGGGCAAGGAAGACGTGCTGGCCCCGCTCAACGACACCGGCCTGGGCCTGATGGCCGGCAAGGACAAGTCGGCTGCGCGCCCGGTCAAGACGCTGGCCGCGCAGGGCCTCAACGCCACCACCGGGTTGAAGGACGCACTGATCCTGACCAAGACCAATGCCCGTTCGCGCGTGCATCGCTCCGGTTACATGGACTACATCGGCGTGCTGGAATTCGACGCCAAGGGCAAGATCATCGGCGAGCAGCGCTTCCTGGGCCTGTTCACCTCCAGCGCCTACAACCGCCGCCCGTGGGAGATCCCGCTGGTGCGCCAGCGCCACGAATACGTGATGGCGCAGTCTGGCCTGGCACCGAGCAGCCACAGCGGCAAGGCCCTCCGCCACATCCTGGAAACCCTGCCGCGCGAAGAGCTGTTCCAGTCCAGCGAGGACGAACTGTTCCGCACCGCCATGGGCGTGCTTGGCCTGCAGGAGCGCGTGCGCAGCCGCCTGTTCCTGCGCCGCGACAAGTACAGCCGCTTCATCTCCGCGCTTGTCTACCTGCCGCGCGAACGCTTCAACACCGATGTGCGCCTGCGCATCGAAGCCATGCTCAAGGACGCCCTGCAGGGCGAGTACGTGGACAGCTCGGTGGTGCTCGGTGAGTCGCCGCTGGCCCAGGTGCACCTGATCGTGCGTCCGAAGGCCGGGCAGACCCTGGAAGTGGACACCAGCGCGCTGGAACAGAAGCTGGCCCAGGTGCTGCGCAACTGGCAGGATGACCTGCGCGAAGCGCTGGTTGCCCGCCACGGTGAAAGCGAAGGCCTGCGCATCGCCGCCCGTATCGGCAAGGCATTGCCGGCCGGTTACATCGAAGACTCCAGCACCGAGATCGCCGCCAACGACGTCAGCCAGCTCGATGCGCTGACCGGCCCGGACGATCTGCGCTTGAGCCTGCAGGCCGTGCAGCGCGAAGGCGGTGATGGCCTGCGCCTGAAGCTGTACCGCCAGCTCGATGACATCCCGTTGTCGGACGCGCTGCCGATGATGGAAAACATGGGCCTGCGCGTGATCGCCGAGCGTCCGTACCGCCTCACGGTGGACAACGCGCCGGTGTACGTGCAGGACTTCGAAGTGGAATCGGTGGCCGGTGCGATCGATGCGCCGAGCGTGGATGCCGCCTTTGGCGAAACCTTCGCCCGCGTGTGGCACGGCGATGCCGAGAACGATGGCTTCAACCGCCTGGTGCTGGCCGCTGGCCTGCATTGGCGCCAGGTCGCCATGTTGCGTGGCTACTGCAAGTACCTGCTGCAGACCGGCGTGCCGTTCTCGCAGGCCTACGTGGAAGGCACTTTCACTCGTTACCCGCTGCTGGCCCGCCTGCTGGTGGAACTGTTCGAAGCCCGCTTCGACCCGGCCACCGGGCATGAAAGCAAGGACGCCATCGCCGAGGGCCAGGCCCAGCTGCGCACGCACCTGACCGTGCTTGCCGGCGGCGACGAGGCCACCTTGAAGGTGCTCAAGACCGTGGTCGACGCCCGCAAGGGCGACCGCTCGGTGCAGATGGATGCCGCGCGCGATGCGTTGCTCAAGCTGATGGACCGCGTGTCCAGCCTGGACGAGGACCGCATCCTGCGCTCCTTCATGGGCGTGATCGACGCGACCCTGCGGACCAGCTACTACCAGACCGATGCGCAGGGCCAGCACGGCCATGTCATCAGCTTCAAGTTCGATTCGGCGTTGGTGCCGGACCTGCCCAAGCCGCGCCCGTACCGCGAAATCTTCGTGTACGGCCCGCGCGTGGAAGGTACCCACCTGCGCTTCGGTGCGGTGGCCCGTGGTGGCCTGCGCTGGTCGGACCGTCGCGAAGACTTCCGTACCGAAGTACTGGGCCTGGTCAAGGCACAGATGGTCAAGAACACCGTCATCGTGCCGGTCGGTGCGAAGGGCGGCTTCTTCGCCAAGACCCCGCCGGTGAACGGCGACCGTGATGCGGTGTTCGCCAACGGCGTGGCCTGCTACAAGCTGTTCATCCAGGGCCTGCTGGACATCACCGACAACATCGTCAACAACAAGATCGTGCACCCGGTGGACGTGGTCCGCCACGACATGGACGACCCGTACCTGGTGGTGGCGGCCGACAAGGGCACCGCGACCTTCTCCGACATCGCCAACGGCCTGGCCATCGCGCACGGCTTCTGGATGGGCGATGCCTTCGCCTCCGGTGGTTCGGTGGGTTACGACCACAAGGGCATGGGCATCACCGCACGCGGCGCGTGGGAGTCGGTCAAGCGCCACTTCCGCGCCCTGGGCCGTGACAGCCAGAGCCAGGACTTCACCACGGTGGGTGTCGGCGACATGTCCGGCGACGTGTTCGGCAACGGCATGCTGCTGTCGCGCCACATCCGCCTGGTCGCTGCGTTCGACCACCGCCACATCTTCCTGGACCCGAACCCGGATGCGGCCACCACGTTCGTCGAACGTGAGCGTCTGTTCACCGTGCCGCGTTCGAGCTGGGCCGACTACGATGCCAAGCTGATCAGCAAGGGCGGCGGGATCTTCCCGCGCTCGCTGAAGTCCATCGAGCTGACGCCGCAGGTGCGTGAGGTGCTGGGCCTGGACGAGAGCGTCAAGGCGCTGTCGCCGAACGACCTGATGAGCGCCATCCTCAAGGCCCCGGTGGACCTGCTGTGGAACGGCGGCATCGGTACCTACGTCAAGGCGTCCACCGAACAGCACAGCGATGTCGGCGACCGCGCCAACAACGCGCTGCGCGTCAACGGTGGTGAGCTGCGCTGCAAGGTGGTGGGCGAGGGCGGCAACCTGGGCATGACCCAGCTGGGCCGCATCGAAGCCGCCCAGGCCGGCGTGCTGCTCAACACCGACTTCATCGACAACTCGGCCGGTGTGGACACCTCCGACCACGAAGTCAACATCAAGATCCTGCTCAACGATGTGGTGCGGGCCAAGAAGCTGACCGTCGAGCAGCGCAACAAGCTGCTGGCTTCGATGACCGATGAGGTCGCCGAGCTGGTGCTCAACGACAACTACCGCCAGAACCAGGCGCTGAGCCTGATGGAGCGGATGGCGGTCAAGCGCCTGGGGTCCAAGCAGCACTTCATCCGCACGCTGGAGCAGCAGGGCCTGCTCGATCGCCAGATCGAGTTCCTGCCCTCCGATGCGGAGCTGTCCGCACGCAAGGCGCGTGGCCAGGGCCTGACCCGTCCGGAACTGTCGGTGCTGTTGTCCTATTCCAAGCTGGTGGCCTTCCAGCAGCTGCTGGAATCGGACATCCCGGAAGATCCGTACCTGTCCAAGGAACTGCAGCGCTACTTCCCGACGCCGTTGCAGAAGAAGTACGCCGATGCGATGGAGCGTCACCGCCTGAAGCGCGAAATCATCGCCACGGCCGTGACCAACCAGACCATCAACCGCATGGGCGCCACCTTCCTGATGCGCATGCAGGAAGACACCGGCCGCACCGTGGCCGAGGTTGCCAAGGCCTACACGATCAGCCGTGAAACGCTGGACGCGCGTGCCCTGTGGGCGCAGATCGATGCGCTCGACGGCACCCTGCCGGAGTCGGTGCAGATCGATGCGCTGGAAGTGATCTGGAAGCTGCAGCGCTCGTTCGTGCGTTGGCTGCTGTCGCGCCCGGGCGTGATGCCGGGCATCACCGAAGCGGTCAACCGCTACCAGGCCGCCTTCAACGACATCCGTGTCGCTTCGGGTGTGCTGTCGGACCTGCAGCGCCCGGCCTACGAGGCCAGCGTGCAGGAGTGGAAGGACAAGGGCCTGCCGCCGGCGTTGTCGCAGCAGCTCTCGGAACTGCAGTTCCTGGAGCCGGCGTTCGACATCATCGAACTGGCGCGTACCCGCAAGCTCAAGCCGGTGGACGTGTCCAAGGTCCACTTCCGCCTGGGCGATGCCCTGCAGCTGCCGTGGCTGTTCGAGCAGATCGACGCGCTGGAGGTCAATGGCCGCTGGCACGCGGTGGCACGTGGCGTGCTGCGCGACGAGCTGGCTGCGCACCAGCGCAACCTGGCCGCGCAGGTGCTGTCGATGAAGGGCGCGACGGCCGAAGCCAAGGTCGCTGCCTGGATCGGTCGCGATGACAGCAGCCTGCGCTTCACCCTGTCGATGCTGCAGGAGCTGGCCGAGCAGAAGACGCTCGACTACCCGACGGTATCGGTGGCAGTGCAGCGTCTGGGCCAGCTGGCCGCGCACGGTGCGTAAGCGGTAACACCGGGCACCGCCCGGTTGATCCATCCAGAACGGCCCCGCCTCGGCGGGGCCGTTTTGTTTCCGGCACGACCGGGTATGCTCTTGCCGGTAGACCCCACCCGGATGCATCGATGAGCGACACTCCCCGTATCGCCTTCCTGGCCAGCACCACCGAAGCCGCGCAGGCGGCGCTGGCCCAGATGGTGGCCCGCTATGGCGCCTGCACGCCCGAGCAGGCCGAGGTGCTGTGCCCGCTGGGCGGCGATGGTTTCCTGCTGCAGACCCTGCACCGCTACGGCGCGCTGGGCAAACCGGTGTTCGGCATGAAGCTGGGGACGGTCGGCTTTCTGATGAACCAGTTCCGTGACGACGACCTGCCCGCGCGGCTGGCCGCGGCCGAGCCGGCCCACCTGCGGCCGCTGGAGATGCTGGCGCTGACCGAATCGGGCACCACCACCGGCTCGCTGGCCTACAACGACGTCTCGCTGCTGCGCCAGACCCGCCAGGCCGCGCACATCGGCATCGATCTGAACGGCCAGGAGCGCGTGGCCGAGCTGATCGGCGATGGCGTGCTGGTCGCCACCCCGGCCGGCAGCACCGCTTACAACTATTCCGCGCACGGCCCGATCCTGCCGCTGGGCTCGCACACCATCGCCCTGACCCCGCTGGCCCCGTACCGGCCACGGCGCTGGCGCGGGGCGATCCTCAAGGCCGATACCGAAGTGCGCTTCCGCGTGCTGGACCCGTACAAGCGCCCGGTCAGCGTGACCGCCGATTCGCACGAAACCCGCGACGTGGTCGAGGTGACCATCCGCGAATCACGCGAGCGCCGGGTGACGATGCTGTTCGATCCGGAGCACAACCTGGAAGACCGCATCCTCAGCGAGCAGTTCATGTTCTGAGGCGGCATCGCGGCTTGGGCCGCGCGCTGTGGGACAATGCGTGGCCGGCCGCTGCGGCCGCACTGGATGCCAGACCGCCATGGGCGACAACACCCCCCGCTTGCTCACCGTTGCGGTGACCTCACGAGCCCTGTTCGACCTGGAAGAGGGCCATGCCCTGTTCGAGGCCGAAGGCGTGGACGCCTATGCCGAGTACCAGCGCAAGCACGAAGACGATGTGCTGCGGCCTGGCGTGGCCTTCCCGGTGGTGCGCAAGCTGCTCGCGCTCAACCAGGGCCAGTCGCCGGAGTCGCCTCGGGTGGAGGTGATCCTGCTGTCGCGCAACTCGGCCGATACCGGCCTGCGCATCTTCAATTCGATCCAGCACTACGGGCTGGGCATCATCCGCGCTACGTTCACTGCCGGTGAGCCGACCTGGCCCTACGTGAAGCCGTTCGGCACCGACCTGTTCCTGTCGGCCAATCCGGAGTCGGTGCGGCGCGCGTTGGCCCATGGCATCGCGGCGGCCACCATCCTGCCCAAGCCGCCGGGCGAGACCATTGCCGCGGCCGAGCAGGTTGACCTGGGGCACCCGGCCGGGCAGCTGCGCATCGCCTTCGATGGTGATGCGGTGATCTTCGGCGATGAGAGTGAGCGCATTTCGCGCGAGCAGGGCGTGGAAGCCTTTGGCCGCCACGAACGCGAGAACGCACGCGAGCCGCTCAGCGGGGGCCCCTTCCGCAACTTCCTGTCGGCGCTGCACACCCTGCAGGCGGTGTTCCCGTCCGGCGACGATGCCCCGATCCGCACCGCGCTGGTCACCGCACGCTCGGCCCCTGCGCACGAGCGGGTGATCCGCACCCTGCGCGAATGGGGCGTGCGGCTGGACGAGGCACTGTTCCTCGGTGGGCGCCACAAGGGGCCGTTCCTGGAGGCGTTCCGCGCGGACATCTTCTTCGATGATTCGCAGCACAACATCGACAGCGCCCGCCAGCACCAGAGCGTGGCGGCCGGGCATGTTCCACACGGCGTGGCCAACGACGGCTGAAGCGGGGGCTACTGCGTGCCCAGCGGCAGGCGGATGTCCACCAGTTTCCAGCGCAGGCCGGAGCGCTGCAGCACGAACACCACCGGTTCACCCTGCGGGGTGTGGGTGGTGGCGGTGAACCGCGACAAGGACTCGAAGTGGTGCTCGGCCCCCTGCAGCGGCCGCGGTTTGCGTGGCCCGGCGTAGGTGTCCGGGCTCTCCAGATCATTGCTGGCCCGCTTCCACAGCGTGTGGCCTTCGAGCACGGCGTCGATGCCGGTCGGGGTCACCAGCGCGTCCACGGCGGTACCGCTCAGGCGCTGGCTGGCCGACAGCAGCAGGGCGCCGATCAGGTTGGATTGCACGTCCGGCCCCGCGCGACGCACCACATAGTCGTCCAGTTGCGCGCGCAGGTTGGCGCGCAGCATCGGGAAGTCCACGTAGCGGTCGAGCTTGGCGGTGTCACGCGTCTCGATCGCCTGTGCCAGGCCGCGCACGGTCAGATACGGGCCGCTGGCCCAGGCCGCGACCAGCAACAGCAGCACGCCAAGCAGCAACCAGGGCAGTTTTTTCATTCGGGCCATCATCCAGCGGTGTGATCCAGCTTGCCGCAGCGGGGGTCATGCCGCGTGAAGGTCGGTATGCCCCGGCTCAGCACACGCTCAGAATTCCAGGTCCAGCGCCGCGCACAGGTAGTCCACGAACGGCCCCAAGGTGGTCAGGTCCGCCGCCAGCGTCTGGCGCAGGCGCGGGCCGGTCATGGTGGCGTCGTCCAGCGGGCGCGAGAACACCCAGTTGCGGTGCTTGAGGTCGTCGATGAACTCGAAGTCCGGCTCGAAACCGCGCGGTGCGCGCACCAGCTTCTCGCTTTCCTCGGCGTCGAATTTCTTGCGCAGCACCGGCGAGTGCGCGGCGGCCTTCCAGCTGCCCGGATTGTCCACGATGAAGTGGCGCACCTTGCGCTGCGTGGCCGGTTCGGGGTGCCACAGGCCGGCCCCGACGAAACTGGCACCGGGTTGCAGGTGGATGTAGAACGACGGCGCCGGCACCTGTTTGCGGCGCTCATGGAACAACCGCGCGCCCTGCCAGTTCTTGTAGGGCGACTTGTCGTTGGAGAAGCGTGCGTCGCGGTAGATGCGGAACAGCGAGCCGCCGACGCTGCGCGGGTCGGCACGGAACTGCGTGCTGACCGTGGCCAGGTCCGGCTGCAGGTCGGTGAGCAGGCGCAGGAACGGCTGCCGCACATGTTCTTCGTACTGCGGCTTGTGTTCGTTGAACCAGGTCTTGTCGTTGTTGCGGGCCAGGCCGCGCAGGAAGGTGAAGCTCTTCGGGCTGAAGTAACTGCTCACAGGCTCTGCTCCAGGTGGGTGCCCCAGTCGCGCAGCCGCTGCAGCAGGGCCAGTCGGTCGGGGTCTTCGGCGTGTTCGGTGCTCAGCGCGTCGAGCTGGGCGCGGTACTCGGGCAGGGTCTGCTCGCCGAGTCTGGACGCGCCCAGCAGGCGCTCGCGGCGGTAGTCGTTCCAGCGCTGGCGTTCGCTCGCGTCCAGCGTGTCCAGATAATTGCGCGCACGGTAGCGGAACAGCAGTTCGGGCATGCGCGGATCGCGCAGGCGCTCGGCGAAACCGGCCAGGTCCTGCGGCGGGCTGGTGCGGATGCGGGTCATCAGCGCCTTGTCGCCGTCGGCCAGGAAGCCGTCGTACAGCGATGCATCGACATCGTTGACGCTGGGCGTGCGTTCACCGCCGAACACCTGGCGGACCTTCTCGGCCAGGGCGGGGCCAAGTTCACGCAGGCGCGCGGCCTTGGCTTCGATCGCGGCCACGTCCAGCCCCAGGCGCGCGTGGTCGTCTGCGCGCAGATGGTTCCAGGCCACTAGTGCCGGCACCTTGTTCAGATGCACTTCCTTCAGCGGCACGCGTTGTTCACCCTCGGCCAGGTCGGCGGCACGGGTGTACAGGCGCGCGGCGATGGTCTCGGCGGGCAGGGCCAGCAGCGCATCGATGTCGCCGTCCAGGTCGAGCACGATGATGCGGTTGTTGATGTACGGATGCCGGGCCAGCGGCAGCACCGGGGCCGCGCACAGGCGCTGGGCCGGGTAGCGCATCGAAATGTGCAGCACCGGCTGCATCGCCTCCACGTCGAGCAGGCTGCCGACGAAGCGCTTGTCGCGCAGCTTCAGCGCGTAGTCCCACAGCCGCGGCTGGGCCTGCTTGAACAGGCGCGCGATGCCGATGGTGGCATGCACGTCGGACAGCGCTTCGTGGGCGTCGCCCTGGCGGACGTGGTTGGCCGTGGCCAGATGCTCGAGCTTGAACGACGTGGCGCCGTCCTCACGCTGCGGCCAGATCACGCCGTCCGGGCGTAGTGCATGCAGCAGCCGCATCATGTCCAGCAGGTCCCAGCGCGAGTTGCCGTTGCGCCATTCGCGCTCGTAGGGATCGTAGAAGTTGCGGAACAACCCGTGGCGCACGAATTCGTCATCGAAACGCAGCGTGTTGTAGCCCAGCGCGCAGGTGCCGGGCTGCGCCATCAGGTCGTTGATGCGCGCGAATGCCTCGGCCTCGTTGACGCCCTCGGTGAGCGCATGCTGCGGGGTGATGCCGGTGATCAGGGTGGCGATCGGCGAGGGCAGCAGGTCGTCGGCGGGCTTGACGTAGAAGCTGACCGGCGCGTCGACGATGTTCAGGTCGGCATCGGTGCGGATCGCGGCGAACTGCGCCACGCGGGTGCGGCGCGGGTCCTGGCCGAAGGTCTCCAGGTCGTAGAACAGGAAGCTGTCGGCCATCAGTGCGCACCCTCCAGCACCGGCAGTTGCGCATGCACGATGCGCTCCAGTGCGTTCCAGTCGATATGGGCCAGGCTGTCGTGGCCGGCGGTGGCGTCTTCGAGGATGCGCCGTTGCAGTTCGGTGCGCTGCAGGGCCACCGCGTAGGGCGTGTGCAGGAAGGTCACCATGGTGTAGTGCGGTACGAAGCGGGTCGGCCAGCGTGCCTGCAGCGCCTGTTCCAGCTCACGCTGCAGCAGGAAGGCCGGGTCGGCGACGCGGTCGCGCATCTCCTGGTAGTTCTCCAGCGCCATCTGCTGGATCGCTTCGGCATTGGGCTTGCGGTCGTGCTCGAAGGCAGCGAAGGCGTTGGCCAGCGTGTCCTGTTCGCCCAGGTGTGCGGCCAGTGCCACGCAGTCCTCGAAGGCGCAGTTCATGCCCTGGCCGTGGAACGGCACCATCGCGTGGGCGGCATCGCCGAGCAGCACCGCGCGGCCCTGCAGGTGCCAGTGCTTGAGGTGCAGCGTGCCGAGCAGGCCCGGCGGATGCTCTTCCCAGTCGCGGCGCAGGTTCGGGATCAGCGCCAGCGCATCGGGGAAATCGCGTGCGAACAGCGCTTCGGCTTCGGCACCGCTGGAGGTGGTGGCGAAGCTGGGGTCGCCTTCGTTGGGCAGGAACAGGGTGACGGTGAAGGTGCCTTCGTCGTTGGGCAGCGCAATGCACATGTAGTGGCCGCGCGGCCAGATGTGCAGGGCATTGGCTTCGATGCGGAAGCCGCCGTCGGCGGTCGGTGGGATCTCCAGCTCCTTGTAGGAGTGGTCGAGGAAGTCGATGCGCTCCTCCAGCGGCTGCTTGCGGTTCATCGCCGCGCGCAGCGCCGAGCCGGCGCCGTCGGCCCCGATCAGGGTATCGAAGCGGATGTCGTGCGGCTGGTCGTCGCGGTCATCGATGAAGCGCGCGTAGCCGGCATCGAAGTCCACGGTGTGCAGGCGGCGGTGGAAGTGCACCTGCGCGCCGGCATCCTCGGCCAGTTGCAGCAGGGTGGTGTTGAGGTCCTTGCGGTGGATCGACCAGATCACTTCGCTGTCATCGCGCCCATAGCGCTGCAGCTGCGGTTCGCCCTGGCGCGGATGCACCATGCGCCCGCGCATCATCACCGCCTTGGCCATCACCGCGTCTTCCACACCGGCCTGACGCAGCGCGTTGCGGCCGCGTTCGGCCAATGCCAGGTTGATCGAGCGGCCGGACTCGTAGTCGCTGATGCGCGGATCGCCGCGGCGTTCGTACAGGGTGATGCGCCAGCCCTGGCGCGACAGCAGGATGGCCAGCAATGAACCGGCCAGGCCAGCGCCGATGATGCTCAGGGAGCGGGAAGAGGGTGCGATCAAGACGGTGTCCGTGGGGGCGGGGAGGGCAGGCTTAGAGGCCGGCCCAGGCTTCCACTTCTTCGACGAAGTGGTGCAGGTCCAGGTAGCGGTTGTAGAGCGGGGTGGGCGAGATGCGGATGACGTCCGGTTCGCGCCAGTCGCCGAGCACGCCCACGGTCTGCAGGTACTCGAACAGGCTGCGGCCGCGTTCGCGTCCGCCGGCCACGCGCAGCGAAAGCTGGCAGCCGCGGCGTTCGGGCTCGCTGGGGGTCAGCACGGTGAGCACGCTGGGCAGGCGCGCGCGGACAAGCGCATCGAGCATGCCGGTCAGTCGCAGCGACTTGCTGCGCAGGGCGGCGATGCCACCGGCCTTGTCGACCACGTCGAGCGCGGCGCGCAGCGGGGCCAGGCCGAGCACCGGCGGATTGCTCAGCTGCCAGCCTTCGGCGCCGGCGGCGGGCACGAACTGCGGGGCCATCTTGAAGCGGGTGGCTTCCTCATGACCCCACCAGCCGGCAAAGCGCGGCAGCGTGCTGTCGCGGTGGTGGCGTTCGTGCACGAAGCAGCCGGCGACGGCGCCGGGGCCCGCGTTGAGGTACTTGTAGTGGCACCACACGGCGAAGTCGGGGGCGATGTCGTGCAGCTGCAGCGGCACGTTGCCGACCGAGTGGGCCAGGTCGAAGCCGACGCGGGCACCCTGCAGGCGCGCCATGCGGGTGATGGCGTCGAGGTCGAAGACCTGGCCGCTGCGGTACTGCACGCCGGGCCACAGCACCAGGGCCAGGCGCGGGCCATGGGTCATGATGGCCTGTTCGATGGCCTGCAGGGAGATCGTGCCGTTGGCTTCGTCGGGCTGTACTTCGACGAGGCAGGTGTCCGGGTCGAACCCATGGAAACGGATCTGCGATTCGACGGCATGGCGGTCGGTGGGGAAGGCGCCGGCCTCCATGAGGATCACCGGGCGCTCTGCACTGGGCCGGTAGAAGCTGACCATCATCAGGTGCAGGTTGACGCTCAGGGTGTTCATGGCGACCACTTCGCTGGGCAGGGCGCCGACGACGCGGGCGAGCTGTTCGCTGACCAGGCGGTGGTAGCGCAGCCACTGGGTGTCGCCGGTGAAGTGGCCTTCGACGGCGAGCGACGCCCATTTGTCCATGACCTCCTGGACGGCGGCGCGTGCGCCACGCGGCTGCAGGCCCAGCGAGTTGCCGACGAAGTAGGTCTGGTCACGGTGGTTGTGCTGCGGAAATACGAACTCACTGCGCAGGGCGCGCAGCGGATCGGCAGCGTCCAGGGCAACGGCATGGGTGCGGCTGAGGATCTCGGACATGGTGCAACCGGGCTTGTCTGTGAACGGACAGTTTATCCGGGTGCCGGGGGTGTGGGCTGAATCTGGCGTGGCGCGCAGGCCCTCAGCCTTCCAGCGCCACCGTGCCCGGAATCGGGTCCACGTGTCCGCAGGACGTGCAGGTGCGCAGTTCGATGGCGGCGTGGTAACGGTCGAACACCTTGGGCAGGTCCGTTTCGATGTTCTCCAGCGCGAAATACTCTTCGTACAGCTTGTGGTTGCAGCGCTCACAGAACCACATCAGGCCGTCGCGCTCATGCGCCAGGCGCTTGCGCTCCACCACCAGCCCCACGCCGCCGGGCGGGCGGCGCGGCGAGTGCGGGACCTTGCCCGGCAGCAGGAAGATCTCACCGGCACGGATCGGAATGTCGCGGACCGCGCCATCCTCCTGCACCTTCAGGACCATCTCGCCTTCAAGCTGGTAGAACCACTCCGGGCCCTCATCGTAGTGGTAGTCGGTGCGGCTGTTCGGCCCGCCCACCACCATCACGATGAAGTCGCCGTTCTCGATCATCTTGTTGCCCACCGGCGGCTTCAGCAGGTGCCGGTGTTCCTCGATCCAGGCCAGCAGATTGATGGGGGAGGCGAGCATGGGAGTCAGTCCGTAGAGGGAACGGTCAGTCGCGGCGGCCGCTGCGCGGCACGTAGGACAGCGCCTTTTCGTAGGCCGGCTGCAGGTCTTCCGGGGCGCCGACATCGATGCCCATCTCGCGCACCCGGCCATCGCGCAGGCTGTACACCCAGCCGTGCACCATCAGCTTCTGGCCGCGGGCCCAGGCGTCCTGCACGATGGTGGAGCGGCAGGCATTGACCACCTGCTCGATCACGTTGAGCTCGCACAGGCGCGCGTGCTTGAGTTCCGGATCCTCGATGGCGTCCATGATCCCGGCATGCTTCTGTGCCACATCGCCGACGTGGCGCAGCCAGTTGTCGGCCAGGCCGACGCGGATGTTGTGCAGGCTGGCGTGGACGCCACCGCAGCCGTAGTGGCCCACGATCAGGATGTGCTTCACCTTCAACTGGTCCACCGCGTACTGGATCACGCTCAGGCAATTGAGGTCGGTGTGCACCACCACGTTGGCCACGTTGCGGTGTACGAATACCTCGCCCGGGGCCATGCCGATGATCTGGTTGGCCGGCACGCGCGAGTCCGAACAGCCGATCCACAGGTATTCCGGATTCTGCTGCGTGGCCAGCTGATGGAAGAAGGACGGGTCTTCCTTCTCGATGCGGTCGGCCCAGTCGCGGTTGTTCTGCAGCAGCTTGTGGATGTCTTTCATCGTGACGGTGTTCCTGGCGGAAGGTGGGGGCAGGGCGCGGCGGGCGTGGTCGCGCCATCGCGGCGCCAGCGCATCCACTGCGCCAGTTCACCGGAGGCGGGTGATGCCAGTGCCGACAGCGCGTCGATCACGCTGCGCTGGTTGGCGTCGGGATGGTTCTGGCTGAGCTTGAGCTGGATCTGCACCTGGTCCGGGCGGAAGCGGAAGCCGATGATGCCGTTGAGCATGCGCCGCTGGCGGGGCTCGACCGTCTTGAAATCCCAGTCGCCACCGACCTGCGCCTCGTTGTGTTCGCTAAGCCCGTCCAGCATGGCGATCAATGCCTCTGGGTCGCTGTAGGGCTCCAGCACGCCGCGCAGTTCGGCCGTGGCGTAGTTCCAGGTCGGCACGCGCGCGGCGGCGTCCTTGTCCGGGTACCAGCTGGGTGACACATACCCATGCGGGCCATGCACCAGCACCAGCGCCGGGCCGGCATGGCCGGCCTGCGGATTGGGCTTGGCCCAGTGGCCTTCGATCAGGATGCCGCCGGCATCGCGCCGGTACAGCACCGGCATCAGGGTGACGCGCGGCAGGCCGTCTTCGCCGGTGGTGACCAGGGTGACGAACGCGTCGCGTGCCAGCAGCCGGTCCAGCCAGGCCAGGTCGGTTTCAGCGAAGGTGGAGGGGATGAACATCGCCGCTTACGCGCGCGCGCCCAGACTCTGCACCATGCGGCCGTGCAGGGCATCGTCGCTGTCGCCGTGCGGCGGCTGTACTTCATGCAGCGAGAAACCGCGGATCAGCGCGTCCTCTTCGTCCAGGCCGTCGTAGGCGACGAACTCGGCGTCGAACAGCTGCGAGCGGGCGGTGTCTTCGCTGTCATAGCTCAGCGTGTTGCCATCGCTGTCGAGGACTTCAGCCGTGCCGGCCGGGCGGATCCGCAGGCGTGCCCAGATCAGGGTGTTGCCCAGGCTGGCAAGGAACCACTCGTCGCGGTGGGAAGTGTTGTCGTTCATGAAATCACCATCGAAAGCAGCCAGAGCAGGGCAGCCATGCCCAGTCCAGCCAACAGGGTCAGCAGCGAAACCCAGGCCGGCGCGGCCAGCCCGGAGAGGCTGCGGTCGGGGGTTTGCCGGTAGTCGCGGATCAGCAGCCAGCGCAGCGCATCCGGGCGCAGGAACGCGCCGCTGCCGAAGCGTTCGGCCAGCGCCGGGTGGCGGTCGCGGATGTGGACCAGGGTCAGCGGCCAGAAGATCACGAAGGCACTGAACCCGGCGATCGCCACGCCGACGAAACACAGCGCGAAGAACAGGGTCATGGGCTCGGTGCCTCCGTGGTCGGGATCAGAATTCGGCGCTGCCCGGGGCGCGCGGGTAGGGGATGGCGTCGCGGATGTTGCTCAGCCCGCACACGTACACCACCAGGCGCTCGAAGCCCAGGCCGAAACCGGCGTGCGGCACCGAACCGTAGCGGCGGAAATCGCGGTACCAGCCGTAGTGCGCCGGGTCCAGGCCGAACTGCGCCATGCGCGCATCCAGCACGTCCAGGCGCTCCTCGCGCTGGCTGCCGCCGATGATCTCGCCGATGCCCGGGGCCAGCACATCCATCGCCGCGACGGTCTTGCCGTCGTCGTTCAGGCGCATGTAAAACGCCTTGATGTGCTCGGGGTAGTTGGTCACCACCACCGGGCGGCCGATGTGTTCCTCGGTCAGCCAGCGCTCGTGCTCGGTCTGCAGGTCCAGGCCCCACTCGACCGGGAAGTCGAACTTCTTGCCCGAGTTCTGCAGCAGCTTCACCGCCTCGGTGTAGTCGATCTGCTCGAACGGCGCGTTGATGAAGGCTTCCAGCTTGGTGATCGCGTTCTTGTCCACGCGCTCGGCCAGGAAGGCCAGGTCGTCGCCGCGCTCATCGAGCACCGCGCGGAACAGGTACTTCAGGAACTGCTCGGCCAGGCGCGCGTCTTCGGCCAGGTCGGCGAAGGCGATTTCCGGCTCGATCATCCAGAACTCCGCCAGGTGGCGGGTGGTGTTGGAGTTTTCGGCGCGGAAGGTCGGGCCGAACGTGTAGACCTTGCTCAGGGCCAGGCAATACGCCTCGACATTGAGCTGGCCGGACACGGTCAGGAAGGTTTCCTTGCCGAAGAAGTCACGGCTGAAATCGACCTCGCCCTTGTCGTTGCGCGGCAGGTTGGCCATGTCCAGGGTCGAGACCCGGAACATCTGGCCGGCGCCTTCGGCATCGGACGTGGTGACGATCGGGGTGCTGATCCAGTTGAACCCGTTCTGGTGGAAGAACCGGTGCACGGCCTGGGACAGGCAGTTGCGGATGCGGGTGACCGCGCCGAACAGGTTGGTGCGCGGGCGCAGGTGGGCCACTTCACGCAGGAACTCCGCGCTCATCGGCTTGGGCTGGATCGGGTAGGTCAGCGGGTCTTCGACCAGGCCGACGATCTCGATGTCGCTGGCCTGGATCTCGAACGACTGGCCCTTGCCCTGGGACTTGACCAGGGTGCCGCGGGCAATCAGCGAGCAGCCCGGGGTCAGCGCCTTGATCGCATCGAAATTGGCCAGCGTGTCATTGACCACCACCTGGATGGGGGCGAAACAGGAGCCATCGGTGACATTGACGAAGGCCAGCGCCGCAGAGCCGCGTACCGTACGAACCCACCCGCGCACTGTTGCCTCGCCGCCTTCCGGGATCTTCCCGGCAAGCGCATGTTCAACGCTGACCACCGTCATGACTTGAATCCTCTGTTGATCGACTCGATCTCTGAACACGGGAGTTTACCGGTTGCAGTGTTCCGCTTGCGAGGCATTTCTCGCCGGCAGGACGCCTATAATGATCACGATCCGCTGGAGTTGCCTGTCATGGCTGTAAGCCTTACCCCCATTGCCTTTGCCCGCGTGCAGAAGTTCGTTGCCCAGACCCCGGGCGCGCTGGGCCTGCGTTTCGGCGTGACCCGTACCGGCTGTTCGGGCTGGGGCCACATCACCGATCTGGCCCGCGATGAGCGCCAGGGCGACACCGTGTTCGAGCAGGACGGGGTGCGCATCTTCGTGGATGCCGACAGCCTGGCCCTGGTGGATGGCACTGAAATCGACTTCGGCAAGCACGGGCTGAGCGAGACGTTCACGTTCAGGAACCCGAACGCCACCGCCGAGTGCGGCTGCGGCGAGAGCTTCACCACCGAGGCCGACAAGGCCTGAATCCGGCCCCCGGCAGCGGCAACGCCTGCGCTGGCTTGCTGTGAAGCCCGGTTGCTGCCATAATTTGCGGCTTCCTGCCTGATTCCGGGCAGGACCCTTGCCCCACCGCGTTCATCTGCGGGGGGCTGTCCGGCCCTCAAGGGCCACATCCGAAAGGTAAAAACACATGAGTCGTCATTACGAAGTCGTGTTCCTGGTCCATCCGGACCAGAGCGAACAGGTCCCGGCCATGATCGAGCGCTACAAGGCGCTGGTCGAGAACGGCAGCGGCACCATCCACCGTCTGGAAGATTGGGGCCGTCGTCAGCTGGCTTACCCGATCCAGAACCTGGTGAAGGCCCACTACGTCATGCTCAACATCGAGTGCGACCAGGCCGTGCTGAGCGAGCTGGTGGAGAGCTTCCGCTTCAACGACGCCGTGCTGCGCAACCTCGTCATCAAGCGTGACGAAGCTGACACCGAGCAGTCGCTGATCATGAAGAGCAAGGACGAGAAGGGTGACAAGCCCGAGCGTGGCGAGCGTCGTCGTCGTGATGACGAAGAAGGTGAAACCACCCCCGCCGCCGCTGACACCGATGCCGGCGAAGACGCCGCTTCGGCCGCTTAAGGAGCACTGACATGTCCAAGTTCTTCCGTCGTCGCAAGTTCTGCAAGTTCACGGCCGAAGGTGTCAAGGAGATCGATTACAAGGATCTCAACACCCTGCGCCAGTACCTGACCGAGAACGGCAAGATCGTGCCGAGCCGCGTCACCGGTACCAAGTCGAAGTACCAGCGCCAGCTGGCAACGGCCGTCAAGCGCGCCCGTTTCCTGGCCCTGATTCCGTACACCGACAACCACGACGTCTGATGAAAGCCGGCGGCTTCGGTCGCCGCTTTCGTGGACCCGGCCGCCCGCGCTGCAAAGCTGCGGGCGGTGCCGGATCCACCGTTCGGATATTCGGACAGCCATCGCTGCGGGGCCACGCCTCGCTAACGAATACATATTTGGAGCTACACCATGAAGCTGATTCTTCTTCAGAAGGTCACCAACCTCGGCGGCCTGGGCGACCTGGTCGACGTGAAGCCGGGCTACGGCCGCAACTTCCTCGTTCCGACCGGCAAGGCCGTTCCGGCCACCACCACGAACGTTGCTGAGTTCGAAGCCAAGCGCGCCGAATACGAAGCCAAGGCCCAGTCGATCCACGCTGATGCCGAAGCCCGCAAGGCGAAGCTGGAAGGCAAGAGCGTGCTGATCGCCGCGAATGCGTCGACCGAAGGCAAGCTGTACGGTTCGGTTGGCCCGCGCGATATCGCCGAAGCTTTCACCAAGATCGGCCTGCCGCTGGAAAAGAGCGAAGTGATCCTGGGCGAAGGCGCCTTCCGCAACGTGGGCGAGTACGAGGTGATCGTTCACCTGCACGCCGACGTCGAAACCACCGTCAAGGTGGTGGTGGAAGCCGAAGCCTGATCCCTGCCGCAAGGCTGGAATCGCTGAAACGGGTGCCCGCAAGGGCGCCCGTTTTTGTTTTGGGTGATTGGATTTGATCCGGGTCCACGGCAACGGCAACAGCAACGGCAACGGCAACGGCAACAGCCGGCGCCTCCGTGTTCCGGGGTGGGAGGGCGCCGGGTAGCCTTGGCCGGGACACGCCGTAAACCCGTCCATGGGGGCTCGTGAGCGCCATCCATGGCGCCCAACGGTCCCGCCCAAGGCTACCCGGCACCCTCCCCGGAGGTGAGCAGGTGTGGGCGGTTGCTGGGAGCGACGGCGAAAGCGGTCTTTCGCCGCTGCTGCTCTGTGCTGGCTCCTGCATACCAGCCCTGCCCAGGCGCAACCCAGGCAACCGGCGCATTGGCCTTTGATCCGGCTCCGGAACGAAGGGCAGCCACGCGTGGCGTGGCTCTACCCGAGGGCTTGGCGCCCGTGGAACACCGGCCCCGTTATACTCGGGCTATCGCGCCGCCCTCCGGGCCATTGAAATCGAGCAACATCAATGGCTTGAGGGGCTAAAACGCCCCGACATCCACCATGGCGGGGGCTTCTCGAAGCCTCGGCCCGGAAACCAAACCACGCCATGCGTCTGTCTACGATCAAGCTGTCCGGCTTCAAATCCTTCGTCGATCCGACCACCCTGCACCTGCCGACCAACATGACCGGCGTGGTGGGGCCCAATGGCTGTGGCAAGTCCAACATCATCGATGCCGTGCGCTGGGTCATGGGCGAAAGCTCGGCCAGCCGCCTGCGTGGCGACTCGCTCACCGACGTCATCTTCTCCGGCTCCTCGGCGCGCAAGCCCGTCTCGCAGGCCACCGTTGAACTGATCTTCGACAATACCGACCACACCATCTCCGGCGAATATGCCGCCTTCAACGAGATTTCGGTCAAGCGTCTGGTCAGCCGCGACGGCACCAGCAACTACTACCTCAACGGCACCAAGTGCCGCCGCCGCGACATCACCGACCTGTTCCTCGGTACCGGGCTGGGCCCGCGCAGCTACTCCATCATCGAACAGGGCATGATCAGCCAGATCATCGAAGCCCGCCCCGAAGACCTGCGCGTGTACCTGGAAGAAGCCGCCGGCATCTCCAAGTACAAAGAGCGCCGCAAGGAAACCGAAACCCGCATCCGCCACACTCGCGAAAATCTTGATCGCCTCAGCGACCTGCGCGACGAGATCGGCAAGCAGCTTGAACACCTCAAGCGCCAGGCCCGCCAGGCAGAGCAGTATCAAGCCCTGCAGGAAGAGCGCAAGGTCAAGGATGCGGAATGGAAGGCGCTGGAATTCCGCGGCCTCGATACCCGTTTGGGTGGCCTGCGTGAAGCCCTGTCGCGGGAAGAAACCAAGCTGCAGCAGCTGATCGCCGACCAGCGGGATGCTGAAGCGCGCATCGAAACCAGCCGCGTGCGTCGCGAAGAATCCGCCGATGCCTTGAGCACGGCACAGGCTGCGGTCTATCAGGTAGGCAGCACCCTGGCGCGGCTCGAACAGCAGATCCAGCACCAGCGCGAAATGTCGCAGCGCCTGCACAAGGCGCGCGATGAAACGCAGCAGGCCCTGGCCGAACTGGGCCAGCACATCAGTGGCGACGAAGCCAAGCTGATGGTGCTGCGCGAAGCGGTGGACATGGCCGAGCCGCAGCTGGAACAGTTGCAGGAAGAAAACGAGATCAAGCAGGAAGCCCTGCGCGATGCCGAGGCCAAACTGGCCGACTGGCAGCAGCGCTGGGAAACCCACACCCGCAGTACCTCCGAAGCCTCGCGTGCCGGCGAAGTCGAACGCACCCGCGTGGACTACCTCGACCGCCAGGTGCTCGAAGCCGACCGCCGCCGCGAAGCGCTCAGCGCCGAACGCGCCGGGCTCGACCTGGAGGCGCTGGCGCAGGTGTTTGAAGAGCTGCAGCTGCAGCACGAAACCCAGAAGACCGCGCTGGACGGCCTCAACGAGCAGGTCGAAGAACGCAAGCATGCCGTGGCCGGCCTGCAGGACCGCCAGCGCAGCGGCCAGTCCGAACTGGCCGATATCCGCAAGCAGGCGCAGGCCGCACGTGGTCGCCTGTCTTCATTGGAAACCCTGCAGCAGGCCGCGCTTGGCCAGGAGCAGGGCGCTGCCGTGGCCTGGCTGAAGGCGCAGGGGCTGGATTCCGGTGCGCGCGTGGGTGAGCGCCTGAGTGTGGAAAGTGGTTGGGAAAACGCCGTTGAAAGCGCGCTGGGCCAGTTGATCGAAGGCGTGCTGGTCGATGCCCCGGAGAATCTGGTCAACGCCCTGGCCGATCTCGGTGATGGCCGCATCGCGCTGGTCTCGGCCGAACAGGACGCGCTGCAGGTTGCGCCGACCTCGCTGGCCGCCAAGGTGCAGGGTCCCACCGCGATCCGTCGCCTGCTGGCCCGCCTGCATGCCGCCGAGGATCTGCCGCAGGCGCGTGCGCTGCAGGCCACGCTGGGCGAGGGCGATTCGGTGATTACCCGCAGTGGCGAGCGGCTGGGCGAAGGCTGGGTGCGCGTGTCGCGCTCCGGTGCCGCCAAGCAGGGCGCATTGCTGCGCGAGCGCGAGATCGTCACCCTGCGCGAGCAGATCGACAGCCTGCAGGAGCGTGAAGCCGAACTCGAAGAGCGCCTGGCCGCCTTCCGTGACCAGCTGCTGGCCGGCGAACAGCAGCGCGAAGAGGCGCAGCGCCAGCTTTATCAGGCCCACCGTAGTGTGTCTGAACTCGGTGGCCAGCTGCAGAGCCAGCAGGGCAAGGTGGAGGCGGCGCGTACCCGTATCGATCGCATCGAAGGCGAGTTGTCGCAGCTGCTGGAAACCCTCGACGCCGGCCGTGAGCAGGTGCGCGAGGCGCGCTCGCGGTTGGATGATGCGGTCAACAGCATGGGCGATCTGGAATCGGTGCGTCATGCACTGGAAGGCGAGCGCCGCCAGTTCACCGATGCCCGCGACCAGGCCCGCGACGCCGCGCGCAATGTGCGCGAGAGTGCGCATTCGCTGGCGCTGACGCTGGAATCGCAGCGCACCCAGGTCAGCTCGCTGAGCCAGGCCCTGGAACGCATGAGCACCCAGCGCGGCCAGCTCGATTCGCGCCTGGGCGAACTGCATACCCAGCTCGACGACGGCGACTCCCCGGTGCAGACGCTGGAAGCCGAACACCAGAACGCCTTGGGCGAGCGGGTTCGCGCCGACCGCGTGCTCGGTGAAGCGCGCACGATGCTTGATGGCATCGATGCCGAACTGCGCACCTTCGAACAGACCCGCCACCACCGCGATGAGCAGGCGCTGGCGCAGCGCGAGCGCATTTCCCAGCGCAAGCTCGACCAGCAGGCGCTGGTGCTCAGCGCCGAACAGCTTTCAGCCTCGGTGGAGAAGGCCGGTTTCGTGTTGCAGGACGTGATCAACAGCCTGCCCGACGAGGCCCGCACCACCGACTGGGAACAGGCCGTGCACCAGATCGACGGGCGCATGCGCCGGCTCGAGCCGGTCAACCTGGCCGCGATCCAGGAGTACGGCGAGGCCTCGCAGCGTTCGGAGTACCTGGACGCGCAGAACACCGACCTGACCACCGCGCTGGACACCCTGGAAGAGGCCATCCGCAAGATCGACCGCGAGACCCGCGGCCGCTTCAAGGACACCTTCGACCGGGTCAATGCCGGCGTGCAGCAGTTGTACCCGCGCCTGTTCGGCGGCGGTCACGCCTACCTGGAACTGACCGGTGAAGACCTTCTCGACACGGGTGTGACGATCATGGCGCGTCCGCCGGGCAAACGCGTGTCCAGCATCTCGCTGCTGTCCGGTGGTGAGAAGGCGATGACCGCGGTGGCGCTGGTGTTTGCGATCTTCCAGCTCAACCCGGCGCCGTTCTGCCTGCTGGACGAGGTGGACGCGCCGCTGGACGAAGCCAACGTCGGCCGCCTGGCCAATATGGTCAAGGAAATGAGCGAGAAAGTGCAGTTCCTGTTCGTCAGCCACAACAAGGCCACGATGGAGGCAGCGCACCAGCTGTCGGGCGTCACCATGCGTGAGCCAGGCGTGAGCCGACTGGTCAGCGTGGACCTGGAAGAGGCGGCACGATTGGCGGGCGCCGCCTGACGTGCCATGCTTATCTGAACGTATTTAGCCGGAGACCCCCACCGAATGTCCGACATGGCACTGCTCCGCATCGGCATCCTGGCCGCCGGCCTGCTTCTGGTCGCTGCGATCTTCCTGTTTGGCCGCCCCAAGAAAAAGTCGCAGGGCCGCCGTGTTGAAGGCGCCGACAGCGCCAACGGCGCGCGTCGCGAGCCCATGCTGGGTGAGCCCGGCAATGACCCGGCCGGCACGTCCGGCGAACCGGGCGAGGACGGGGTCACCCAGCCCGAACTCGGCCTGCCTGACGTTGATGGCGCCCCGGCCAGCGACCTGGGCAAACGCGCCAATCAGGATTTCGACAAGATCGTCTCGCTGTTCGTGGCCGCGCGTGCCGGCGAGCAGCTGCGCGGCGAGGACATCGTGGTGGCCGCCGAAAAGACCGGCCTGGTGTTCGGCCACATGAACGTGTTCCACCGCCTGGTGGAAGGCCACGCCGAGCGCGGCCCGATCTTCTCGATGGCCAGCATCATGAAGCCGGGCAGTTTCGACATGGCCAACATCCGCGAGATGGAAACCCCGGCCATCGCCTTCTTCCTGACCCTGCCGGCGCCACTGACCGCGCTGGATGCCTGGGAAAAGATGCTGCCCACCGTAGAGCGCATGGGCGAGCTGCTCGGTGGCGTGGTACTCGATGACAGCCGCAATACCCTGGGCCGCCAGCGCGTCGCGCACATCCGTGACGAACTGCGCGCCTACGACCGCCAGCACCAGGCCCCGCCGCTGACCAAGGCTCCGCGCTGGTAAGGCGACTCGGCGCGCCCCCTTGACTCAAGGGGGCTCCTGCGCGGACACGGTTGCGCAACCTCTTGCGGTCCCTGGTCGTTGGGCCGGTAGGTAACGACCGTCAATCAATCCGCGTTCCGTCGGCCGTGGCCTGCACGGCAACCCACGACATCGACCCCGGTTAGGGCGCTGCGCCCACCACGGCCGCGAATGCCTCGCGGAACTGCGCCATCTCCGCCGCGGTACCCACCGTCACCCGTACCCGCTGCGGCCAGATCGGCCAGCTGCGGCCAATGATCACGCCGCGTGCGGCCATGGCCGCGGCGAAGGCGGCGCCATCGCGCTGCACATCCACCACGAAGCAGTTGGCTTCGGATGGCACGCAGGTAAAGCCGCGCTTGCCCAGCCAGGCCACGGTGGCTTGCCGCGCCTGTGCGTTTTCGGCGTTGCGCCGCGCCACCAGCCCGGGCTCGCGCAGGCTGGCCAGGCCGGCGGCCAGGGCGGTGATCGGGAGCGGGTTGTCGCCCAGGCCGGCCAGCTCGCGCAGCCGGTCCGGGTGTGCGGCGGCCACGCCCAGGCGCAGCCCGGCCATGCCGTACAGCTTGGAGAACGTCCGCAGCACGATCACATCGTCGCGCTGCGCGACCTGGCCGATCACCGAGCGCTGCGCGCTGTACTGCAGGTAGGCCTCGTCGACCAGCACCCGGGTTTGTTTGGGTTTGTTGGCCAGCAGCCAGGCGATGTCCGCCGCCGGGGTGATCGAGCCGGTGGGGTTGTTGGGGTTGCACAGGTAGAGCAGGCCCGCGTTGACCCGGGCAGCGGCCGCGGCCATCGCGCGCACGTCATGCGCGCCGTCCTCGCGCAGTGGCACCTTGGCCACCGTGGCCCCGCGCGCGGCCGCCAGATCGCCCAGCGCCTCGAACGTGGGGTCGGCAACCACCAGCCCGGCGCTTGCCGACGTCCACACCACCGCGGCACGGTTGAGCGGCTCGCTGGAGCCGGGGTACAGGCGCACGTGGTCGGCAGCGACGCCCTCCTGGCGGGCGAACAGGTCGCGCAGTTCGCCAGCCAAGGCGAAATGATAGCGCCCGCTGCCCGCCACGATGTCGCGGGCAGCGGCCTGCGCCGCCGCGGAGGGGCCATACGGACACTCGTTGAAGTTGAGCAGCACCGGCCCGGACGGGGCCGCGGGCGAGGGCGCGGCAACCGCCGCGCTGGCGCGCTCCAGGCCCAGCCCGGAGACGGCCAGGCCGACGCCGGCCAGCTGCAGGAAGGATCGGCGGGAGGGCGTAGAGGGATGCGTCACAGGACACCCGAACAGGGAGAAAGTCCGCACGCTAGCGCCGCAGGTCGAACGCGGCAAGCGGCACGGTGCCAGCGGCGGTGTTGGAACGGTGCCGGGCGGGATAAAATTGGCCGCCCCTCCAGGATTGCCGCCCGAATGAGCCCCAGCCCCGCCCAGCGCGCCGACCAGCTGCGACGCCAGATCCAGGCCGCCAGCGAGGCCTACCACGAGCGCGATGAGCAGGTGATCCCGGACGTCGAGTACGACCGCCTGGTGCGCGAACTGGAAGCGATCGAGCAGGCCCACCCGGAACTGGCCAGCGCCGACTCGCCGACCCAGGCCGTGGGCGGCAAGGCTTCCTCGCGTTTTCCCGAGGTGCGCCATGCGGTGCCGATGCTGTCGCTGGGCAATGCCTTCAGCGATGAAGAGGTGGAAGACTTCGTGCGTCGCATCCGCGAGCGCCTGCGCCGCGATGCGCTGTACTTTTCCGCCGAGCCCAAACTCGATGGGCTGGCGATCAGCCTGCGCTACGAGCAGGGCCGGTTCGTACAGGGCGCGACCCGTGGCGATGGCGCCACCGGCGAGGACGTCAGCCACAACCTGCGCCAGATCCGGGTGATTCCGCAGCAGCTCCAGGGCGAAGGTTGGCCCGAGGTGCTGGAAGTGCGCGGCGAGGTCTACATGGCACGCGCCGATTTCGAGGCCTACAACGCCGAAGCGCGCCTGCATGATGGCAAGGTGCTGGCCAACCCGCGCAATGCCGCGGCCGGTTCGCTGCGCCAGCTCGATCCCAAGGCCAGCGCCAGGCGCAAGCTCAGTTTCTATGCCTATGGCACCGGCCTGGTGCAGGGCGGCGAATTGCCGCCGACGCACTCGGCCACGCTCGCGCAGCTGGCGGCCTGGGGCCTGCCGGTCAGCGACCTGACCACGGTGGTGGAGGGCAGCGCGGGTCTGTTGGCGTACTACCGTGACATCGGCGCACGCCGCGATGGTCTGGCCTTCGATATCGATGGCGTGGTCTACAAGCTGGACGATCGTGCCGGCCAGGAACAGATGGGCTTCGTGGCGCGTGCACCGCGCTGGGCCATCGCGCACAAATTCCCCGCGCAGGAACAGACCACCACGGTGGAGGCCATCGAGATCCAGATCGGCCGTACCGGCGCCGCCACCCCGGTGGCGCGCTTGAATCCGGTCGCCGTGGCCGGGGTGATCGTGTCGAATGCGACCCTGCACAATGCCGACCAGATCGCGCGGCTGGATGTGCGCGTGGGCGATACGGTGATCGTGCGCCGCGCCGGTGATGTGATCCCGGAAGTGGTGAGCGTGATCGCCGATCGTCGCCCGGCCGGTACCACGCCGTGGCAGATGCCCACGCAGTGCCCGGTGTGCGGTTCGGAGATCGTGCGCGAAGAAGGCGCGGCGGCCTGGCGGTGTTCGGGTGAGTTGAGCTGCCCGGCGCAGCGCAAGGAGGCCATTGCGCACTTCGCCTCGCGGCGTGCGATGGATATCGACGGCCTGGGCGGCAAGTACATCGAAACCCTGGTCGACGCCGGCATCGTGCGCGGCGTGGCCGATCTGTACCGGCTCACCCGCGACCAGCTGCTGCAGCTCAAGCTGGTGCTCGATGCGGAAACCCCCGAAGCCCTGGCCGCGCAGATCGGCCTGCACCTGCCGCCGGAAGGCAGCGGTGAGTACCTGCGCGCGATCCTGCAGTTGGACGGCAGCGACGAGCGCTGGCGCGCACAGGCGCTGGCGATGCCGGCCGCGTTCAACTGGAACACGAAGAAGATCGCCACCAAGTGGGCCGACAACCTGATTGCCGCGATCGATGCCAGCCGCGATACCACGCTGGAGCGCCTGCTGTTCGCACTGGGCATCGAGCATGTGGGCGAAAGCACCGCCAAGGCGCTGGCCACCTGGTTTGGTGATCTGGAACTGATCCGCCACCTGCCGTGGCCGCTGTTCAAGCGCGTGCCGGATATCGGCGGCGAAGTGGCGCGCTCGCTCGGCCATTTCTTCGAACAACCGGGCAACCAGGAGGCGATCGACGCGCTGCTGCAGGTCGGCCAGGTGCGCATTCGTGACGTGCACGCGCCCCACGCGAAACTGCGCGACGGCCTGGATTTCGCCCAGCTGCTGGTCGAGGCGGAGATCCCCGGGATTACCCGCCTGCGGGCCGAGAAGCTGGTGGCGATGCTGCCCGACGCCACCACGCTGCTGGATGCCGAGCCGGTGCGCATGGTCGCCGCCGGCCTGCCCAACGAGGTGGCGCTGGGACTGGCCGACTGGCTGGACCGCGACGGCAATGGCCCGATGCTGCTCAAGGCCGACCACTACCGCGCGCAGCTGCTGGCGCGTGCACCGGCGCTGGCCGAGCAGGCTGCCGGCCCGCTCGACGGCCAGACCGTGGTGCTCACCGGCACGCTGGCGCAGATGACCCGTGATGAAGCCAAGGCGCGCCTGGAGGCGTTGGGTGCCAAGGTGGCAGGGAGCGTGTCGAAGAAGACCGCCTTCGTGGTCGCTGGCAGCGAGGCCGGTTCCAAGTTGACCAAGGCCACCGAACTCGGCGTGGCGGTCTGGGACGAAGACCAGCTGGTTGCCTTCCTCGCCGCGCACTGATTCCACGGCGGGACGCCCGCGTCCCGCCCCCGTCTTCCAGGAAACCCCGCATGCAGACCGCTCCCCTTGATTTCCGCGTGGCCACCGTCGCCGATACCGAACTGCTGATCGGCCTGATGCGCGATTTCTACGCCGAGGACAAACTGGACTTCGACGACGCACGCGTGCGTGGCGCGCTCGCGGCATTGCTGCAGGAGCCGCGCAATGGCGAGGTGCTGCTGTGGCTGGACGAGGCCGCGCATGTGGTCGGCTATGCGGCGCTGGCGATGGGCTTCAGCCTGGAGCAGGGCGGCCATTTCGCCTTGCTCGACGAGCTCTACCTCAGCCACGCCGCACGCGGTCGTGGCCGTGGCAAGCAGGCATTGGCGATTCTCGAACAGCGCGCCAATGCGCGTGGCGTGCAGCGCATGCGGCTGGAAGTGAACCATCACAATGAACTGGCGCGCCGCCTGTACCTGGCCACCGGCTATGTGGATGACACCCGTGACCTGCTGACCCTGCCGCTGGCCGAGCGCCTGCGGGACGCGCGCGCATGATCGCCGCGTTGCGCCAGCGTGCTGCGCTCAATGCGCTGATCCGCGCGTTCTTCGCCGAACGCGACGTGCTCGAAGTGGAGACGCCGATCCTCTCCGAAGCCGGCAACACCGAACCGAACATCGACAGTTTCCACACCCGCTTCAGCGGGCATGTCGATGCGGGCACCGCGCTGCGCTGGCTGCGGACCTCGCCGGAGTACCCGCTCAAGCGCCTGCTCGCCGCCGGCGTGGGCGATTGCTATGAACTGGGCCGGGTGTTCCGCAATGGCGAGGCCGGTGGCCGCCACAATCCCGAGTTCAGCATGCTGGAGTGGTATCGGGTGGGCTGGGACCATCACCGCCTGATCGAAGAAACCGTGGCGCTGGTGCGCGCGGCGCTGGCGCTGGTGCAGCGTGATGCCCACGTACGTGTGATCGACTACCGCAGCCTGTACCAGCAGCAGCTCGGCCTGGACCCGTTCGAGGCCACGCTGGAACAACTGCAGGCGCCGCTGGCGGATATCCGCATCGCCGCCGATGGGCTCAACCGCGACGATTGGCTGGACCTACTGATGACCCATTGCATCCAGCCGCACTTCGATGACGACAGCATGACCGTGGTGCACGACTGGCCGGCCAGCCAGGCCGCGCTGGCACGCGTGCGCGCGGGATCGCCGCCGCTGGCTGAACGGTTCGAGTTGTACCTGGGTGCCGTCGAGCTGGCCAACGGCTATCACGAGCTGAACGACGCAGCTGAACAACGTGCGCGCTTCGAGCGTGATCTCGCGGTGCGACGCAGCCGTGGCGCGCTGCTGCCGCCGCTGGATGAACGCCTGCTGCAGGCCTTGCCGGCATTGCCCGATTGCGCCGGCGTGGCGGTCGGCGTGGACCGGCTGCTGATGGCGATGAACCGTACCGGGCGCATCGCCGACGTGCTGGCCATCGCGTTCGCCGAGGCCTGAAGCGTCGCCTTGACGCATGGGTGTCTTGCGCGGCCTGCACGATGATGCTCTGATCACACCGGATGCACGAAGGTGGTCATGTGATCGTTCAGTTCTGGCGGGGACCGTGTTGATGAAGTTGTTGGATGTTGCAGGCCTGCCATCATTGGACGCGCTGTGGTCGGGCGCGCCGTCGTCGAGCGCGTCTGCGTGGACGGCCTCGTTGCGGAGCCTGCCGATCTGGAGCCTGGCACTTTGCTTCGGCGCGCTGCCCGCCGCTGCCGCTGAAAGCGGCTATGCCGGCCAGGTGGTGCGCTGCGAATCGCGCGACATGGAATGGGTGCACTGCGACATGCCGGTGGGCAACGGGGTGGACCTGGTGCGCCAGTTGTCGGACAACAGCTGTATCCGTGGGTCGGAATGGGGCACCGACCGTTCCGGCGTGTGGGTGACGCTGGGCTGCCGCGCCGAATTCCGCAGCCGCGTGGTGGCCGACGCGACCGACCGCGAACGCAAGGTGCGGCGCGTGCTGCGCTGCGAATCCAGCGGCCGCCCGCAGAACTGCCCGGTGGTGTTGCAGGGCGCGCCGGTGCGCCTGCTGCGCCAGCTCTCGGCGATGCCGTGCCGGGAAGGGCACAGCTGGGGCGTGCGCCGCAACGAAGTCTGGGTGACCCGCGGCTGCCAGGGCGATTTTGAAGTGGGCGCCAGCGATGGCTCCGGCTTCCTCGACGTGCCGCGCACCCTGGTCTGCGAATCCAAATCGCGCCAGCGGCGCTTCTGCGGCGCCAGCATCAGCAAGGGCGCCACGCTCAGCAAGCAGCTGTCCGGCAGCCCGTGCGAGGAAGGCCGCGGCTGGGGCTGGGATGCGCGCGGGGTGTGGGTGGACAACGGCTGCCGGGCCGAATTCCAGGTCAACTGAGCGCGGAGATGGCGGCGCGCCAGCGCGCCGCTACAATGATGCGATGAACGCATCCACCGATATCGACTACGCCCGCTACGACCATATCCGCCCGATCCTGTGGACCGGCGATACCCTGCAACTGCTCGACCAGCGCAAGCTGCCGTTCGTGGTCGAACACGTGGAATGCCGCGACAGCGACGCGGTGGCCGAGGCCATCCATGCCTTGACCGTGCGCGGCGCCCCGGCGATCGGCATTGCCGCGGCCTGGGGCGTGGTGCTGGCGGCAGCGATGGTGCAGGCCGACGACGGCGCGCAGGCGCTGGCCAAGCTGGAGCCGGCCCTGCAGCGCCTCAACGCATCGCGCCCGACCGCGGTCAACCTGGCCTGGGCGCTGGCCCGCATGCGCCGCGCATTGGCCCCGGCCGGTGCCGACTGGAAGCAGGTGCTGGCCGCCGAGGCCCAGGCGATCGCCGAAGAAGACCTGGCCGCCAACCGCCACATGGGCGCGCTGGGGGCCGGCCTGATCGAAAGCGGCAGCGGCGTGCTGACCCACTGCAATACCGGCTCGCTGGCCACCGCCGGGTTCGGTACCGCGCTGGGCGTGATCCGGGCCGGCATGGCCCAGCACCGCATCGCCCGCGTGTTCGCCGGTGAGACCCGGCCGTGGCTGCAGGGTGCTCGCCTGACCGTGTGGGAGCTGCAGCAGGATGGCATCGACGCCACCCTGATCGCCGATTCGGCCGCCTCGCATCTGATGAAGACCGGCGCGGTGCAGTGGGTGATTGTCGGTGCCGACCGGATCTGCGCCAACGGGGACACCGCCAACAAGATCGGCACCTACCAGCTGGCCATCGCGGCCCGCCACCACGGGGTCAAGTTCATGGTGGTGGCGCCGTCCTCCACGGTGGACATGGACACCGCCGACGGCGAGCAGATCGAGATCGAGCAGCGCGACCCGGGCGAGCTGTACGGGGTGGGCGGTACCCGCACCGTGGCCGAGGGTATTGCCGCCTGGAATCCGGTGTTCGATGTGACCCCGGGCAGCCTGATCGACGCCATCGTGACCGAGCGTGGGGTGATCCTGAATCCGACCACGGCGAACATGACGGCCGCGTTCGGTTGACGGGTTTCCGCCGGGGGCCGCAACGCCCCCGTAAGTTCCTGATTCTTGCCGGTAAAACCCCTGTAAAAGCGGGCGGGGGACGGCCTGTTGTGGTAGACTCCAAGGGTTAATCGAGATTCCGACGAGGCCAGCCCGAAAGGGCGGGCGCGACGGACTGGACCGCTCCCAGACAACGGAACCCGAATGGCAGAAACCGCCAAGGAAATCATCCAGGTCAACCTGGAAGACGAGATGCGCAAGAGCTACCTCGATTACGCGATGAGCGTGATCGTGGGGCGCGCCCTCCCGGATGCGCGCGATGGCCTCAAGCCCGTGCATCGCCGCGTGCTGTTCGCAATGAGCGAACTGAACGCACACGCCAACAAGCCTTACTTCAAGTCGGCGCGTATCGTCGGTGACGTGATCGGTAAGTACCACCCGCATGGTGACCAGTCGGTGTATGACACCCTGGTGCGCCTGGCGCAGCCGTTCTCGCTGCGTTACATGCTGGTCGATGGCCAGGGTAACTTCGGCTCGGTCGATGGCGACTCCGCCGCGGCGATGCGTTACACCGAGGCGCGCATGTCGCGCCTGACGCACGAGCTGATGGCCGACCTGGACAAGGAAACCGTTGATTTCCAGCCCAACTACGACGAAAAGGAACTGGAACCGACGGTCATGCCGACCCGGTTCCCGAACCTGCTGGTCAATGGTTCGGCCGGTATCGCGGTGGGCATGGCCACCAACATCCCGCCGCACAACCTGACCGAATCGATCAACGCCTGCATCGCGCTGATCGACAACCCCGGCATCGACGTCGACGGCCTGATGGAGTACATCCCGGGCCCGGACTTCCCGACCGCGGGCATCATCAACGGTACGGCCGGCATCGTTGCCGGCTACCGGACCGGGCGGGGCCGGGTGCGCATCCGCGCCAAGGCCGATATCGAAGTGGCCGACAACGGCCGCGAATCGATCATCGTCACCGAGATCCCGTACCAGGTGAACAAGGCCCGGTTGATCGAGAAGATCGCCGAGCTGGTCAAGGAAAAGAAGCTCGAAGGCATCAGCGAGCTGCGCGATGAGTCCGACAAGGACGGCATGCGCATCTACATCGAAATCAAGCGCGGCGAGTCGGCGGAAGTTGTGTTGAACAACCTCTACCAGCAGACCCAGATGGAGTCGGTGTTCGGTATCAACATGGTGGCGCTGGTCGATGGCCGCCCGCAGTTGTTGAACCTCAAGCAGATGCTCGAGGCCTTCGTGCGCCACCGCCGCGAAGTGGTCACCCGCCGCACCGTGTTCGAGCTGCGCAAGGCGCGCGCCCGTGCCCACGTGCTGGAAGGCTTGACCGTGGCGCTGGCCAACATCGACGAGATGATCGAACTGATCAAGACCTCGCCGAACCCCAGCGAAGCCCGTGAGCGCATGCTCGCGCGCCTGTGGGAGCCGGGCCTGGTGGGTTCGATGCTCGGCGCTGCCGGTGCCGAAACCTCGCGTCCGGAAGACCTGCCCAAGGGTGTGGGCCTGATCACCGGCGGCTACCAGCTGACCGAGATCCAGGCCACCCAGATCCTGGAAATGCGCCTGCACCGCCTGACCGGGCTGGAGCAGGACCGCCTGACCGAAGAGTACAAGCAGCTGCTGGAAATCATCGCCGGGTTGATCCACATCCTGGAGAATCCGGACCGCCTGCTGCAGGTGATCCGCGAAGAGCTGATCAACGTGCGGACCGAGTTCGGCGACGAACGTCGCACCGAGATCCGCCACAGCGAAGAAGACCTGGACATCCTCGACCTGATCGCCCCGGAAGACGTGGTGGTCACCTTGTCGCACGCCGGCTACGTCAAGCGCCAGCCGGTCAGCGCCTACCGGGCCCAGCGCCGCGGTGGTCGTGGCCGCAGCGCGGCGTCGACCAAGGAAGAGGATTTCATCGAACAGCTGTGGCTGGTCAACACGCACGATACGCTGCTGACCTTCACCAGTGCCGGCAAGGTGTTCTGGCTGCCGGTGCACCAGCTGCCCGAAGCCGGTCCCAACGCCCGTGGCCGCCCGATCATCAACTGGATTCCGCTGGAAGCCGGTGAGCGGGTGCAGGCGGTGCTGCCGGTGCGCGAGTACGCCGAACGCCAGTTCGTGTTCTTCGCCACCCGCAACGGCACGGTCAAGAAGACCCCGCTCAGCGAGTTCGCCTTCCGTCTGGCACGTGGCAAGATCGCGATCAACCTCGATGAAGGCGATGCGCTGGTCGGCGTCGGCATGACCGATGGCGACCGCGACATCCTGCTGTTCGCCTCCAACGGCAAGACCGTGCGCTTCGGCGAGGACAAGGTCCGCTCGATGGGCCGCACCGCCACCGGTGTGCGCGGTATCCGCATGGCCAAGGGCGAGGAAGTGGTCAGCCTGATCGTGGCCGAAAGCGCCGGCGGCAGCGAGGACGAGAACGAGGACGACAGCGGTGTCGACGAGACCGTGATCGAGAACGGCGATGCCGTGATCGAGAACGGTGCCGATGACGACAACGCGCTGTACATCCTCACCGCGACCGAGAACGGTTACGGCAAGCGCACGCCGCTGCCGGATTACCCGCGCAAGGGCCGTGGCACCCAAGGTGTGATCGGCATCCAGACCACCGAGCGCAACGGCAAGCTGGTGTGCGCGGTGCTGATGGGGCCGCGCGACGAAGTGCTGTTGATTTCCGATGGTGGCACCTTGGTGCGTACCCGTGGTTCGGAAATCTCGCGGGTCGGCCGCAACACCCAGGGCGTGACCCTGATCCGCCTGTCCAAGGACGAGAAGCTGCAGGCGGTTGAACGCCTGGATGCCTCGCTCGACGAAGGCGTGGAAGAAGACGTGACGGTGATCGATGCCGACACGGTGGTGGCACCGCCGGAGGCGTAAGCCTGCGTGCGGGACCCCTGGAAAACGCCGGCGCATGCCGGCGTTTTTCGTTTGCAAAGAACGCATCGCGTTCACGACGTCGGTGGGATAAGGGCCCACGGGACCGGCGGTCACGCCGTCGGCGATGCGTCCGTTGCAGGAGAGCTCGATGTCCACCCCCACCCCGACCCGCCGCCCCCGCCATTGGCTGGTGGCCGTGCTGGCGATCGTCATCCTGATTCTCGGTCTGCTGCTCGCTGCCGGTGGCGCCTGGCTGGCCCGGCTGGGTGGCTCCTGGTACTACGTGCTGGCCGGTGTCGGGCTGCTGCTGTCCGCCGTGCTGCTCTGGCGCGGGCGACGCAGTGGCGCGCTGTGGTTCGGCGCGGTGCTGCTGGGCACGCTGCTGTGGACTGCCTGGGAGTCCGGCAGCGACTACTGGCGCTGGGTGCCGCGGCTGGGCTTGATCGTCGGCATCGGCCTGCTGCTGGCGCTGGTGCTGCCCACGCTGGATCGCCCGGTATCGCGCAGGCTGTCGCGCAGCATCGCCAGCGTGCTGGCACTGGTGTTCGTGGCCGCCTTCGGCCTGGCCTTCGTGCCGCACGGTGTTACCGCCGCGCAGGCGGCTTTCCCCGAGCCGGAGGTGTCGGCCGGGCTCGCGCCCACCGCCGAGGCACCGCTGCAACCGGCCGACCGGCCGGCCGATGGCGACTGGGCCGCGTACGGTCGCAACAACGCCGCCACCCGGTTCTCGCCGTTGCAGCAGATCACCCGCGACAACGTCGCCAGCCTGACCCCAGCCTGGCAGTTCCGCACCGGCGACCTGCCGGCCAAGCGCTGGGGGGCGGAGACTACGCCGCTGAAGATCGGCAACAGCCTGTACCTGTGCACCGCGCGCAACCAGCTGATCGCGCTCGACGCGACCACGGGCACGCAGCGTTGGCGCTTCGACCCCAAGGTCAAGGACGCCTCGATTCCGTACACGGCGGCCTGCCGTGGGGTGGCGTACTACGAGATGCCGGCCGCGGCGGAGGACACCACGCTGGCCGATGCCGCCGCCGACCTGGCGGTGCAGGGCGTCAGCGTGCCGATACTGACCCAACTGCCGCGCGGCGCCTGCGCGGCACGGATCATCGAAGGCACCCTGGATGGACGCCTGATCGCGGTGGATGCGGCCACCGGCAAGCCCTGCACCGGGTTCGGCAACAACGGCCAGATCGACATCACCGTCGGCATGGGCGACAGCCCGCCCGGCTATGTTTCGATCACCTCGCCGCCGGCGATCGTGCAGGGTGTGATCGTCACCGGCCACCAGGTCCTCGACGGCCAGCGCCGGGATGCCCCGTCCGGGGTGATCCAGGCCTATGACGCGGTCACCGGCAAGCTGCGCTGGGCCTGGGACATGGACCAGCCCGGGCGCAGCGGCGCACCGCCGCCGGGCCAGACCTACACCCGCGGCACCCCGAACATGTGGACCACCGCCACCGGCGATGACCAGCTGGGCCTGGTCTACCTGCCGATGGGCAACTCGGCGGGCGACTACTGGAGCGGCTCGCGCACCGAGAACCAGAACAAGTACGCCACTTCGCTGGTCGCCATCGACGTCAACACCGGCAAGCCGGTCTGGCATTTCCAGGCGGTGCGCAAGGATGTGTGGGACTACGACATGGGCTCGCAGGCCACGCTGATCGACTACCCGACCGCCGCCGGCAAGGTGCCGGCGATCCTGCTGCCGACCAAGCAGGGCGACATGTACGTGCTGGATCGCCGCACCGGCCAGCTGCTGACCCCGGCCGAAGAACGCAAGGTGCCCGGCGGCGGCGTGGAGCCTGAGCAGCGCGCGCCGACCCAGCTGTTCTCGCTGTATCACACGCTGCGCAAGCCGGACCTCACCGAGCGCGACATGTGGGGTATCACCCCGATCGACCAGCTGGTCTGCCGCATCCAGTTCCGCAAGGCCAGCTACGAAGGCTTCTACACTCCGCCCACCGCCGACCGTCATTCCATCGAGTACCCCGGCTACAACGGCGGCTCGGACTGGGGCAGCGTGGCGGTGGACCCGCGCCGTGGCGTGATCGTGGCCAACTACAACGACATGCCCAACTACAACCTGCTGGTGCCGCGGGCGACCGCCGACCGGCTTGGCTGGCTGCCGCGCGAGCAGGTGCGCGCCGACAAGGGCGGGGCCGAAGGTGCGGGCGACCCGCAGGTGGGCACGCCGTATGCCATCGACGTCAACGCCGGCTGGCGGCTGCCGTTCACCGGGCTGCTGTGCAAGCAACCGCCCTATGGCGGCATCCGCGCGGTGGACCTGCGCACCGGCAACACCCTGTGGGACCGCCCGTTCGGCAGCGCGCGCGGCAACGGCCCGTTCGGTATCCGCTCGGGCCTGCCGATCGAGATCGGCACCCCCAACAATGGCGGCGCGGTGGTGACGGCCAGTGGCCTGATCTTCATCGCCGCCGCCACCGACGATCTGCTGCGTGCGATCGACCTGAAGACCGGCAAGGAGCTATGGCATGCCAAGCTGCCTGCGGGCGGCCAGGCCAATCCGATGATCTACGAGGTGGGCGGCCGGGAGTACGTGGTGATCATGGCCGGTGGGCATCACTTCATGGAGACGCCACCCGGGGATTACGTGATTGCCTACGCGTTGCCGAAGACATGACGTGGATGGAGTGGGGTTACGTGCACTTGCCCGAGGCGGGCGCCTACGATTGCGATGATCGACAGCGCGCGGCATGAAAACCGCGGTCCGTTGATGGGCTCAGGAGCGCGGTGCGCGCTGCGTGTATCCTTGATGGATCGTGCTCACAACAAGGATGTCCATGCGCCGTTTCCTGCTTTGTTCCGTGCTGCTGCTTTCCAGTATGTCCACTACTGCGATGGCGGCCGCCGCAGCCGATGTTCCGCTTGTACCCAACAGCGAGTTGATCCGCTACTGGACGCCGTCCCGCAAGCCGTTCTCGCCGACATTCCGCCCGACCACGAATCTGAAGAAAATGGCCGAGGTGGTTGAACTGGCTTACACGATCGACAAGCGCGGGCGCGCGCGCGATGTGCAGGTGCTGTCCTTCAGCCCTGCCGACACCAAGCCGCAGTGGGCGGTGGATGCGATCAAGGCGCTGCGCTACACCCCGGCCGAAGGCAATCCCGACGCCATGCCGATCCGCACGGAGACCACCGTGAGCTTCCAGGGCTCGCCGCGGCGTTGAGCCGCCTCAGGTGGCGGGCACCCGCACCATCCGGGTCAGCAGGTGTTCCACCACGCCGGCCGGATCGGCGGTGCGCCCGACATGCGTGCTCGAACATCTGCACCACCGAGCTGCGCTTGGCAGTGAGGAAATGGAAGCGTGCGCGCGCAGGCAACTGCGCGATCGGGCCGGCACCGGCATCGCCGCGGCAGATCGCCACGATCGCATCCAGCCACGGCTGCAACGCCGCCAGATCCAGTGCCGGGGCGAACGCCTGCATGCGTGCCGGATCGATCTCGATGGCCGCTTCCAGGTGCTTGGCACCGGGGCAGGACACGATCACCCCGACGTTGATGAACTCTTCGCGCTCCACCCGCGGTACCACGCGGATGACCGCATAGTCATACGTATGCAGCGTGGGCACGGACGGCCTCCTGGACGAAAGTGGCGCGTACCTGCAGGCGACGCTTGAGGTAATCCACGTAGGCCTGGCGGTAGGCCGCCGGGCTGTCGAACGCGGGCTCATCCACCAGCCAGCTGTCCGGTACCAGCGCCACGATGCGCTTGATCTCGGCGTCGGGCAGCAGGGCGGCCAATTCGGCATCGACGTCGGCGATCTGGGTGGCGAATGGCAGCAGCACATGGTCGCGGATCAGCACGAAGGGCTTCTCGCAGGCTTCGCCGGCGTTGGCCCAGTCGTGGTGGAAGTACATCGCTGCGCCGTGGTCGATCAGGTAGAGCTTGCGGTGCCACACCATCAGGTTCGGGTTGCGCGCGGTGCGGTCCACGTTGCTGGTGAACGCATCGAACCACACGATGCGCGAAGCCAGGTCCGCGTCCACCGGCATGGCGGCCGGATCGTAGTTGATCGCCCCGGGCAGGTAATCGCTGCCCAGGTTGAGGCCCTCGCTGGCACGGATCAGGTCCTGGATTTCCGGGTCCGGCTCGGTGCGCGCGAACTCGCGGTCCAGCGCCACAAACATGATTTCCGGAATCGGCAGGCCCAGCGTGCGTGCCAGTTCACCGGCAATCAGTTCGGCAATCAGCGCCTTGGGCCCCTGGCCGGCGCCGCGGAACTTGAGCACGACCATGCCGTCGTCGTCGGTCTCGACCACGGCGGGCAGTGAGCCGCCCTCGCGTAACGGGGTGATGTAGCGCAGCGCCTGCAGAGTACGCACGGAGGGTCCATGGACGGAGATACGGCGCCATCTTACCGTGGCGCGCAGCGTGGCCGATGATCCCGAAGCGAAGGGGGGCGCCGCCATGCATCCGATGACGCTGCAGCGGTTCTTCATGCTCCAGGGCGATCACCTGCACACGTTCACCAGTAGCCCGCGCTCACTGGAGTAGGCGGGTAGTTCCATCCGCAATGGCCGGAGTGTTTCTGGCGTCGCCATAAATTGTGATGCGCGTCTCGTTGGTTATGGGGCGGCGCAAGTGAAGATCCGGCGATTTTCATTCAGGCCATGTGAATGACGAAAATAATGTCCGTGATGACGAAGATTGCGTGCTAAAAGGAGGCGCCAGACATTCAGCATCTGGTATCCGATAGTGGGAATACGACGAAACAAACAGGAGTCATACCATGGCTAATCTTGTTCGCGCGTTGCAGGTTTCCTTGAACCTGCGTTCGGTCAGTCCGACCCAGAGCATCCGTTCCAAATACATCTACTGGATTATCTTCTAAGCGTAGTTGCTCCGCTTTTTCCATGTGTATTCCAGGGGTGGTCGATGGCCACCCCTGGTATTTCAGGGGGTGGTATGCCGGATCAGCGCGCGGAAACGGAAGTCGTTTCAATCGACGACCTGCTGGAGCGGGTTCGCCAGGAAGGGCCGGTACTCACCTTCCAGAATGATGTCGTGGGTATTTTTGATCCGACCCTGGCGGTCAAGGTCGACAAGGCGAACACGGACAAGCACACCGTTCCTGATTCGCTGATTGATTTTCTCGGGTTGCGCGGATCGGCGGCACCGGTGGCCTGGCGCGAGGTGCGCGCGCTGCTGAGCGAGCAGGGCGGCCGGCTCGCGGCGCCTGAGCATATGCGCACCCTGTATGCGCGCATGCACGACTTTCTGTCGCAGCGCTGCGGCAGCAGCGTCCATGACCTGAGCGAACTGAGCTGGTGGGCCATCTCCGAGCCCCTGCTGCCGCTGCTGATCGAAGGCATGAACCAACGCGACACCGATGCGTTGATTGGCGAGCAGAAGACCCGCTACAACGGAATCGTGCTGCAGGACTTCTCCTTCCTGCGCCGGGTCCTCAACTTCCACTTGTCACGCAAAGCGGCGCGCACGGTATCGCGGCACATCCGGCAGCGCACCCGGGAAGCCACCCCGCGCGATGATTTTCTGCAGTCGGTGCTGCCGCTGGTGGGCCGGATCGGCGTGGATCGCGTGGCCTATCTGATTTCCACCGTGCTGGCCGGCATGTCCGGCCTGCCCGGGATCACCGCCGCCAGCCTGCTGTATGCCATGCACCGTTATCCGGAATGGCAGGAGCGCATCCGCGCGGAGACGACGGCGCTCAGCCTGGAAGACCTGTACACGTTGCCGATGCGCGAACTGCCGTGCACCTCGCGGTTCGTCAAGGAAACCATCCGGGTCTGGCCCGGGCTATTCGCGCTGCGCCGCCCGGCATGGCACGACATCGAGGCCGAAGGCGTAACCATCAAGAAGGGCGCCGCCTACGAGCTGTCCTCCTATTACCAGCACCATTCCCCGGAGTTCTGGGAGGCGCCGGATGTGTTCGATCCGGACCGCTGGCTGCCGTCGCGCCGCCAGCCCAACAAGGGCGCCTACGTTCCCTTCGGTTTTGCCTCGCGTGCCTGCATCGGCAGTGCGGTGGGGCATGCACAGTTGGTGCTGTTCTGCGCACTGGTCACGCGGGATTTCGACATCCAGGTGCAGACCGATCCGGCGCCGTGGATGCAGCTGGAGGGTTTCGCCATTCCCATCGATTTCAAGGGGGTGGTGACGCGGCGGCGGCAGGAGGCGTAACGGTGGAGGTACGCTGCTGTGTCTGCTCCTGCGACTCCAGGCCCTTTTGGCGTTGGCTGGTGATCGATAGATCGATGGACGGCGAGGTAAGGGGACCTATTGGACCGTGACGTGAAGCACGCAGGCAGGGGTGGCGTTCTCTGGGGGTGTCGATGCGTCCCCGATCCGGTCGACGATGACACTCAGGCCATGGCCCTGGAATTGCTCGTAGACCGCACGACCATGCTCGCCGCGAACGGTTTCCCGTGCGAATCCCACGCCGGTGAGCTCAGCTGAAAACCTATCGAAATCAATCTGGCAGATCTCCGTCGTCGGAGCAGACTGATCTGGCGTTGTATCAATGAAGTCGAGGTCAAGGCGCGCCCCCGGGCTGCCCGCCTTCTTTATATCAAGGCCATAGCCCCATTCGGGTGTCACCTTCCCACCATAGCCGAAGTGCCCGGGACCGAATGATTGTGCCGGACGCTGCATGACGGTCGATACACGTTCCATCGTCAACGCACTTGCTGATCGCGTGCTTTTGATCAGTTTAAGCACGTGCAGCAACAGCTGTTCGGCGGTGAAGTTCATCGGCACGCCTGCATCGTGAGCGGTCGATGTCACGAAAGAGGGTCCTTGCGCAGCTGGGGCTCGATCGGTCGCGTGCGTACACCCCAAGAGAGAGGCGGTACAGAGGGCGATGGTCCATGGCCGCATGAGTGCGTACCCAGGCATGAGCGTTCCCAGCGTGACGAGTTCTGACCATAGTGTAGGGCGAGCCGAGCACCCAGCACTTCCGGCCCATTCACGACACAACCGACGGTGCTAGATTCGGCACCTGCCCGGCGACGGCCCTGCCGCCGGGTGCCCACCTACGCAAGGGGATCGTAATGCGCATTCGTCGTACCTCGTTGGCCGCGGCCGTTGCCGCTGCCACCTTCGGCCTGTTCGCGGCCGGCCCGGCCCTGGCCGACTACGCCAAGCCGCCGGAGCACCTGCTCAAGGTGCTCAAGGCGCCGCCGCCGCCCGTGCCCAGCCTGGACCCCAGCGGCCGGCGCCTGCTGCTGACCACCAGCCAGACTTACCCTTCGATCGCACGCGTGGCCCAGCCGTATCTGAAGCTGGCCGGCGTGCGCCTGGAGCCGAAGAACCGCAGCCGCCATGACACCCAGGGCGGCTACGGTATCCCGGCCTGTGTGGGCGATTTCACCCTGGTCGATGTCACCAGCGGCAAGGGCACCAAGGTAGCCCTCCCGCAGGGCTGCGCCAGCGCCGCGCAATGGTCGGCCGATGGCAAGCGCTTCGTGTTCCAGAACGCGGTGGCGACCTCGGTGCAGCTGTGGGTGGGCGATGCGACCACCGGTGCGGTCAAGCAGATTCCCGACGTGGCGTTGAATCCGATCTTCGGCTACACCGTGCAATGGCTGGGCGGCGGGCAGCAGTTGCTGGTCAAGCTGGTGCCGGCCAAGCAGGGCCCGGCACCGTCCGATGGCGGCGTACCGACCGGTCCCGATGCGCAGGAGTCGCTGGGCAGCACTGGCGAGAGCAGCACCTACGAGGCCCGCGATACGCTCACCAGCGTGCATGACGAGCAGCTGTTCGCCTATTACGGGTTGTCGCAGCTGGCGGTGGTGGATGCCAACGCCGGCAGCGTGCGCCCGGTGGGTGCACCGGCGCTGTACAACGAGATCAATGCCGCGCCCGATGGCGTGCATGTGCTGACGGATACCTTGAAGGCGCCGTTCTCGCATGCAGTCACCTATCAGCGCTTTGCCAATGACCTGGCCGTGCTGGACCTGGCCAGTGGCCGCAGCACGCCGATTGCCAGCCTGCCGCTGGCCGACCGTGTGCCGGTGCACGGCGTGCCGGAAGGCCCGCGTGAGTTCGACTGGCGCGCCACCGATCCGGCCACCCTGGTGTACGCAGAGGCGCTGGACAAGGGCGACTGGAAAGTCAACGTGCCACACCGCGACCGCGTGCTGCTGCTGAAGGCACCGTTCACCGGCAAGCCGCAGCAGATCGCACTGACCGCGCAGCGTTTCCAGGGCATTGCCTGGAGTGCCGATCCGGCCGTGTCCTTCCTGTACGAGAACGATGAGAACCGCCATTGGCGGCAGACCCGCATCGTCGATGTGGACCAGCCCAAGAAGGAAGGCCGCCTGCTCTGGGATCTGTCCAGCGATGAGCAGTATGCCGACCCGGGCAACTTCGTGTTCACCCGCCTGCCCAACGGGGCCGCGGTGGTACGCCGCGAGGGCAATACGGTGTTCCTGCGCGGGCAGGGTGCCTCGCCGCAGGGCGATCGCCCGTTCCTGGACGCACTCAACCTGGGGTCGTTGCAGGCCGAGCGTCTGTTCCGCAGCGACGCCGACGCCTATGAGCAGTTCATCGGTTTCGGTGCCACGCCGGGCCACCTGGTCACCTGGCACCAGTCGGTGATGGACCCGCCGAACGCCTTCGTGCGGCTGTTGGGCGAACGCGTGGAAGCGGCCAAGCAGGGCGAAGCGCAGTTCGTCTCCAAGCCGGATGTGCTGACCCGCCTGACCGACCCGACTCCGGAAGTGCGTCAGATCCAGAAGCGCCTGGTCACCTACAAGCGTGCCGATGGCGTGGATCTCTCCTTCACCCTGTACACCCCGCCGGGCTACAAGGAAGGCCAGCGTGTGCCGGCGATCCTGTACGCCTATCCGGCCGACTTCGCCAACGCCGCGCAGGCCGGGCAGGTGTCGGGCTCGCAGCAGACCTTCACCCGTCTGCAGCCGTACCGGCTGATGCTGCTGGCCGGCTACGCGATCATCGACAACGCCTCCTTCCCGATCGTCGGCGATCCCAAGACCGCCTATGACACCTATCTGGAGCAGCTCGAAGCCGATGCCAAGGCCGCCGTGGACAAGGCGGTGGACCTGGGCGTGGTGGATCGCAACCGCATCGGCATCACCGGGCACAGCCACGGTGGGTTGATGACCGCCAACCTGATCGCGCACACGAACCTGTTCAAGGCCGGCGTGGCGACCAGCGGTTCGTACAACAAGACTTTCACCCCGTTCGGTTTCCAGAACGAGCGACGCTCGGTGTGGCAGGCGCAGGATGTGTACCTGAAGGCCTCGCCGTTCTTCTACGCCGACAAGATCAAGCTGCCGCTGCTGCTGGTCCACGGCGAGGATGATGCCAACCCGGGCACCGAGCCGTTCCAGTCGCGCAAGCTGTACCAGGCGATCCGCGGCAACGGCGGCACCACCCGCCTGGTGATGCTGCCCAACGAGCCGCATTGGTATACCGCGCTGGAGTCGAACCAGCAGCTGGTCTACGAAATGCTCAACTGGTTTGATACCTACGTGAAGAGCGCACCGGCGGCAAGCAAGTAATTCCGCCAGGGCCTCCATCGACGGCCGCATCGTTCGCGATGCGGCCGTTGCTGTTTCAGGCGGGCCGGCGCGATGGGGATAGACTGGCGTTCAGTCCTCATCGTGAGTGCGACCATGTCCAAGCGGACCCGCATGCTTGTTGCCCCTGTCCTCGGCATTGTTCTTGCCGTGCAGGCAGGCAACGCCGCGCCAGCCGATGCGCCGGCCGTCAATCCGCTCTACGTGACGCCTGTCGAGTCGCTCACGCCCGACCAGGTGCGCTATCTGCAGCGCCAACTCACCGACTGGCCGCAACTGCAGCGCTACGCCGCCGAGAACGCGACATTGCCGCCGCCGGTGGCCGGTACGCCACGGGTGGTGTTCTTCGGCGACTCCATCACCGAAGGCTGGGGCAAGACCGGCAGTGCGACGTTCTTTCCCGGCAAGGGCTATATCAACCGCGGCATCTCCGGGCAGACCACCGCACAGATGCTGCTGCGCTTCCGCCAGGATGTGATCGCGCTGAAGCCGGCGGTGGTGGTGATCCTGGCCGGTACCAATGACATCGCCGGCAACACCGGGCCGGCCACGCAGGCGATGATCGAAGACAACCTGCACTCGATGGTGGAGCTGGCGCAGGCGCACGGCATCCACGTGGTGCTCGCCTCGGTACTGCCGGTCAGCGAATACCCGTGGCAACCGGGCATCCGGCCAGCGCCAAAGGTGCGTGCGCTCAACGCTGCACTGCAGCGTTGGGCGGGGATGCACAAGGTGATCTATCTGGATTACCACGCGGCCATGCGCAATCGTGATGGTGGGCTGGACAAGGCGCTGGCCGAAGATGGCGTGCATCCAACCGGCGCAGGCTATGCACGGATGGCACCGTTGGCGGAGAAGGCCATCGCTGCGGCGCTGGCGCAGCCGGGGAACTGAGTCGTCCCGCCCGGCATCGCTGGCGACCGCCATCGTGTGGAAGCTGCGTAGCGATCACACCTATACTTCGGCCATTCAAGAACAGTCGGGTACCAAGGCATGGCGGAGATCACTAAAGCGCGAACCGGACAGTTCATGCGCCAGCTTTTCGTGCTTCTGATGCAGCGACCCGAGGGCATGCGCGCAGCGGAAGCGCTGCATCAGCTGGCAGGACATTTCCAGTTGAGTGAATACGAAGCTGGGGAGTATGCGTCCGGGGGGCGGCGTTTCGAAAAGATTGTCCGTTTCGCCACGGTCGATACGGTCAAAGCCGGTTGGCTGGTGAAGGAAAAGGGTATCTGGACCGTCACTGTCGAAGGCGCGGCTGCCGTGCAGATGTACCCCGATCCGGGGGCTTTCTACGGACAGGCAGTGCGCCTGTACCAGCAATGGAAGCATACCCAGCCTGCAGTCGAAGCGGACACCCTGGACGATACGGCGGTGGAGAACGCGGCTGGCTTGACGCTGGAGTATGCCGAAGAGCAGGCATGGAGCGAGATTGCCCTGCATCTTGCCGCCATGCCGCCCTATGAGTTCCAGGATCTGGTGGCGTGCCTGCTGCGCGCGATGGGCTACCACGTTGGGTGGGTGGCGCCGCCGGGCAAGGATGGGGGCGTGGATATTATTGCCTTCAACGATCCGCTCGGTACGCGCCCGCCGCGCATCAAGGTGCAGGTCAAGCGCAATGCCAATTCACCCCGCATCGATGTGATGGGGCTGCGCAGCTTCATGGCGGTTCTGGGCGAGGGTGATGTTGGTTTGTTCGTCGCCTTGTCGGGTTTCACCAAGGACGCGGATTTCGAGGCGCGACAGAGTCACCGACGGGTGACACTGATCGGTGGAAATGAGCTGGTCGAATTGTGGACCAAGCACTACCAGCAGCTGGACGACGAAGCGCGCCGAATGCTGCCGTTGAAGCCGGTCTGGTTCCTCGCCGGCAACGACTAAGCGCAGTTACCATCGGCACTCACCCCAGCGGCAGCGCCTCCAACGCACGCGACAGCCGGTCGTGCAGTTCGCGCACGCGCTCGGCGCGGGCATCCACGCGATGCTCATCACCGAAGCTGCGCACATAGGCACAGGCAGCAGAACGGGCCGCGCGCTTTTCGTAGCGGGCGATCCACGCCAGCCGCTGCGGATCGTCGGCCTGTTCGGCCGACCACGCCGCCACCGGCGGGCGGATGCGCTGCCGAATGCCGATCCGCCACGGCTTGGCGGTCAGGCGTGCGCGGAAGCAGTGCTGCAATTTGCACATCCGTACGTACAGCGCGTCGGTGCCAAGCGCATTGAAGAAGTCGTGCACGGCGGCGTCGTGCGGTGCGAACGTGGCGTGCATGGCCAACACACGCAGACCGGCAGGCGTGCGGTAGGCGCGCAGGTGCCAACCCGGATGGTGGTCGCAGAATGTCTGCACGCGTTGCAGTGCGAGGCCCTCCACGCCGCCGGCCAGTGCCAGCCGGCGCTTGCGTCGCCACGCCATCGCTTCATTGACCAGCACCATCAGCGCACCGCCAACGCCCAGGCCGACGTTGAAATTGCCCAGTGCGCCGCCGACCAACGCGCCGGTCACCAACAAGGCCAGGGCACCGAGCAGGGGCAGCGCGCAACCGGTGCGGGTGATGGGGTGGTCGATATCGGCGAACAGCACGTCCGGGCTGTTCAGGCACAGCGCGCCGTAGCTGTTGCGGGTGACGATGGCGTCATCGGTACGCTGCACGATCTGCTCGCGGATCGGCACGCCCTCCACGCCGTAGCGCGTGCGACGTTCCCGGCGCGGAACGGGCTGTCCGCGCAGCAGGGCATCAAGTGCTTCGCGGGCACGTGTGTCGGCATGCGTCTGAGCCTCCTCCGGGCCGTCATCGGACCAGCCAAAGCGGCGCACGATCACGGGGCGCCCCCTATACCGGTCTTCCAGCCGCGCTTCGGCCCAGTACGCTGGAACGATCATCATCTGCACACTCCTTAGCCTTGCCCTGGCATCCTGCCGCTGTGAGTCTGGCACAGGCACTGGAGAAGCGCACAGGCAGGCTGCGGTTCTTGCACACCTGAGGATGGACGCTGTGCCCTGGCGCAGGCAAAGTGCCTGGGCCGGGGATCGGCCTGTCGACACTGCCGCACGGGGAGCGTGATGCATATCGGAATCAATCTTGCTGTGGCGATGGCGGCACTGCTGCTGATCTCGCCCGGGGTCGTGGCGGCCGATCCGGGCGCACCCGTTTCACCCGAGCGCCCGCGTACCTGTCTGGTGCTCGGCGGTGGCGGCGCGCGCGGGGCGGCGCATATCGGGGTACTCAAGGTGCTTGAGCGCGAGCGCGTGCCGATCGATTGCATCGTGGGCACCTCGATGGGCGCGGTGGTCGGCGGGCTGTATGCCTCCGGCTACAGTGCCGATGAGATCGAGGCGGTGCTGGACCGTATCGACTGGGCGCAGGTGCTGCGTGACAAGCCGCCGCGCGAGGAGCGCAGCATGCGCCGCAAGGAGGATGACCTGCGCCTGCTCGGCGGGGTGGAGGTGGGCCTGAGCAATGGCAAGATCGCCTTCCCGCGTGGGCTGATCCAGGGCCAGAAACTGCAGATGCTGCTGCGCCGCCTGCTGCTACCAACCTGGCAGGTGGAGGACTTCGACCAGCTGCCGATTCCGTTCCGGGCCATCGCCACCGATATCGTCAGTGGCGACAAGGTGGTGTTCGCGCGTGGTGACCTGGCTCTGGCGATCCGCGCCAGCATGTCGGTGCCGGGGGTGTTCGCACCGGTACGCTACGAAGGACGGCTGTTGGTGGATGGCGGCGTGGTCGACAACGTGCCCATCGAAGAGGCGCGCAAGCTGGGCGCGCAGCGGCTGATCGTGTCGCGGGTGGGCTCGCCATTGCTCACCGAGGAACAGCTGGATTCGCCGCTGGCGATCAGCCACCAGATGGCCAGCGTACTGATGCGCCGCGAAGTGGAGGCGCAGATCGCCACGCTGGGTCCGCAGGATCTGTTGATCACCCCGCCGCTGGGTGACATGGGCAGCCAGGATTTCAACCGGTCGCCGCAGGCGGTGGGTGTCGGCGAGCAGGCCGCGCAGGCCGAGTTGGTGGCGGTGCAGCGTTTCCAGGTGGATGCCGGGCACTATGCCGCGTTCCAGGCACAGCATCGTCCCCCTGCCTATGACGCCCCGATCGTGGCGTTCGTCGAGGTGCTGCAGGGCGGCACCCGCACCGCGCGCTACATCGACCAGCGCCTGCAGCCGGAGGTGGGAACGCCGCTGGTGCCGGACCGGGTGGAGCAGAAAGTGGCCACTGTGTACGGCGAGGGCCGCTACGAACAGGTGCAATGGCAGCTGGGCCAGCGCGATGGCCAGCAGGGGCTGGTGGTGGCGCCGCAGGACAAACGCTGGGGGCCGGATTTCCTGCATTTCGCGTTGCGCCTGTCCGATGATTTCGACGGCAGCAGCAACTACCAGCTGATCACCGAGATGACCCGCACCGGGTTGAGTGATCAAGGCGCGGAGTTGAAGTTGCGGCTGGGCCTGGGCGAGGTGGAAGAGGCCTTCGTGGAGTACTACCGCCCGTTCGGCAACCGCGGCCGGCATGCGCTGTCCAGCTATGCCAAGTACCGCGCCACCGATCTGGACCTGGCCCTGGTCACGGGCGGGGCGTTGGCCGAGTTCCGTTACAGCCAGTGGCTGGGCGGATTGCGCTGGGCGTACTCGCCGCATCCGGACTGGGAGCTGGCCGGTTTTGTCGAACGTGGCCGCGAGCGACTGCGGCTGGATGTCGGCAATCCCGTCGAGCTGGGTAACTACCGGGCCGACATGGGCAGTGTCGGCTGGCAGCTGCGGCATGACTCCATCGACAGTTCGGCCTTCCCCAGCCGCGGCCAGCGCCTGTCGCTGACCCGCCAGCACTATCTTTCGGCGCTGGGTACCGATGACCCCGCCGCGGTCACCCGCCTGCAGTGGGATGGTGCGTGGTCGCACGGGCACAACCGCTGGCTGGCCGGCGTACGCGCGTCCTCCGCGCATGGCGGCGACGACCTGCTGGCCACCTACGGTTTCCTCGGCGGTCTGGGCAACCTGTCCGGCTATCCCGAGCAGGCGATCTTCGCCCCGCAGACGGCCTTGACCCGGGTGCTCTACTACCGGCGCTTCGCCCACGCCGATTCGCTGCTGACCATTCCGCTGTATGTGGGCGGCAGCCTGGAATGGGGCGGTTTCTGGCAGCGCCGCGACGACGTGGACATCCAGGACATGCAGACCGCCGGCAGCATTTTCGTCGGCGCCGATACGTTCCTGGGGCCGGTGTTCCTCGGCTATGGGCGCGCGCAGGGCGGGCGGGATGCGTTCTACCTGACTTTCGGCTCACTGCTGCGCACGTTGGATGGGTTCTGAGCGGGGCGCCGCCATATCCAGGTGATAGATTGCGCGCTTGACGTGTGCACCCCCAAGGATGGAACCATGTTCGTGACGTTGCGTTGCCTGCTTGCCCTGGCCATGGCCGGTGCCGCAGGTATGGCCGGGGCCGCACCACCGGGGCCGGATATTCTTACCGGCGACGCCAGCCGCTTCTACGCGTTGTACGAGGCCAGCGCCGGCAAGCCCAGCGTGGCCCAGCTGACGCAGTATCTGGCGCAGGGCACACCGAGCCTGGCCGCGTTCACGAAGCTGCGCCGGGTCACGCCTGAGCGCATGGCCGAGGCGATCGCGCGCGATCCGGCGATGTATGCCAATGGCCGCGCGTGTCTGGCCGAACTACCGGCCGTTCGCCAGCGGCTGGTGAAGGTGTTCGCCAATCTGCAGGCCATCTATCCGCAGACGCGGTTCCCGCCCGTGGCCATCGTGGTGGGGCGCGGCAAACCGGTGGGCATGACCCATTCCAAGGGCGTGATCATCGGCCTGGAGGCACTGTGCGCGGCGGACTTCATGCACGCCAATGTGCAGGACCGTTTCGTGCATGTGATTGCCCACGAGTACGTGCATATCCAGCAGGACGCGCGCGAGTTCGAGCCGGGCGATCCGCGGGCGACGGTGCTGCGGGAGTCGCTGGGCGAGGGCATTGCGGAATTCATCACCGAGCTGACCTCCGGCAATGTGGGCAATGGGCGCCATGCCGAGTGGACGCGTGGCAAGGAAGTGCACATCGAAAGTGCGTTCGCCCTGGACATGGACAGCACCGACCTGTCGCCGTGGCTGTACAACCACAAAGCCGGGTCGCGCGAGCCGTACGACCTGGGCTATTGGGTGGGTTACCGCATCGCCAAGGCGTACTACCTGCAGGCCAGCGACAAGCGCGAGGCCATCCGTGCGCTGATCCGGCAGGACGATCCGAAGGCGATCCTGGTCCAAAGCGGCTGGACGCCGGGGATGTGGATGCCGGCCAAGGTGACCGGTGTAGCGGCGAGGACGGCGGCGCGGTGATCGCGCGCGCCGGCAACGGCATCCGCGCATGGCGTCTCAGGTTGAAGCGGGGTGGTGCAGCGCCTCCAGCAACCAATGGCAGAAGCTCATCACCAACGGGTCGCGCGCGCTGTCCTGGTGCAGCAGCCAACTCCAGCGCGGGCCACCTACAGACGTCGCGTCCATAGGCTGCAGCAGCCCCTGCGCACGCGCCGCGGTGGAGAGAAGTTCGCTGACCAGCGCGATGCCCAGGCCCTGGCTGGCGGCGTCCAGCAGTTGCCCGGGCTCGGAGAAGTTGAGGCCTTCGCTGCGCTGGCCGACATCGGCGCCGCCCTGCACCTGCCAGTGGCTCCAGTCCATCTCGCGCTCGCCATGCAACGTGGTGCGCTGCGCCGGTGGCAGGGCCAGCACCTGCGGATGGCAGGCCGGATACAGGCGGTCTTCCAGCAGTACGCGCAGGCTGCATTCGGCCTGCGCATCGAGGTCATCGCGCACGGCCACATCGATGGTCTGGCTGGCCATGTCCGGGATCTCTTCGCTGGTCAGCAGCCACAGGTCGGCCTGCGGCTCGCGGCGCTGGAAATCGGCCAGGCGCGGTACCAGCCAGTGCCGCGCGAACGCCGGGGTCGTGTTGACGATCAGCTGGTTGGGCTTGCGGTACTGATCGAGCCGGCGGATGCCGGCCGACAGCTGGCGCAGCATCGCCTGGGTGGTACCCAGCAGGTCCAGCCCGGCATCGGTCAGGCTCACGCTGCGCCCCTGACGGAAGAACAACGGCTGCTCCAGATAGCTTTCCAGCCCGCGGATCTGCTGGCTGATCGCCGACTGGGTGAGGTGCAGTTCCTCGGCGGCCTTGTGGAAACTGCCCAGCCGCGCGGCGGCTTCAAAGCCGCGCAGGGCGTTCAGGGGTGGCCAGTGCTTGAGCATGATCGATAAGCCGGACTGATCAGTAATGCGCTGAATCTATCGTTTGTGGCGGCCGGGGTACAGGCCTAGGATGGATTTCAACGGGTGAGGCCATCGGCCGGACCCATAAGTCATCCTTTCTTCACATCCTCTGCCGCTGGAGCATGCCATGTACACCCGTCGCCATTTCATCCAACAACTGGGCGCTGCCGCCGGCCTTGGCGGGCTGGCCGCGTGTGGGCTGGGCGGGGTGGTGGGGTCGGCGCAGGCCGCCACCGCCGGGCGCTGGTACATGCCCGATGAGCACGGCCCGCAGGAACGCATGATCGTGGCCTTCGCGGCCTCACCGCGGGTCTGGGAAGACAGCGCCGCGGCGGTCAACGACACCATCGCACTGATGGCGCGCACCATCGCCCGCCATCAGCCGGTGACGGTGCTGTGCCGCCCCGAACAGCTGGCGCTGGCGCGCAGCCGCTGTGGCAGCAGCAACATCGATTTCATCGACCTGCCACTCGACGATGTCTGGGTGCGCGACTACGGCGGCTGCTTCCTCACCGACGGCAATGGCGGGCTGGGCCTGGTCGATTTCAACTTCAACGGCTGGGGCAACAAGCAGCGCGCCGGCAACGATACCCGCGTGGCGGCGGTGCTGGCCGAGGAAATGGAAGCCACCCTGGTGCGCAGCACGCTGGTGGGCGAGGGCGGTGGCATCGAGGTGGACGGGCATGGCACGGCGATTCTCACCGAAAGCTGCTGGGTCAACCGCAACCGCAATCCCGGTGCCAGCCGCGCGCTGATCGAGGCCGAGCTGAAGGCACGCCTGGGCCTGCGCAAGGTGATCTGGCTGCCCGGCATCAAAGGCCAGGACATCACCGATGCACACGTGGATTTCTACGCCCGCTTCGTGCGCCCGGGCGTGGTGATCGCCAACCTGGACAACGACCCGGAGTCCTACGACTACGACGTCACCCGCGAGCATCTGGAGATCCTCAACGAAGCCACCGACGCCGATGGCCGCCGCCTGCAGGTGCACACCCTGCCGCCGCCGCGCAATGGGCGCAGCAACATCTACACCCGCGACAACCCGGACCTGGCGCTGGGCTACATCAACTACCTGCCGGTGAACGGTGCGGTGATCGCCCCGCAGTTCGGCGATGCGCGCGCCGATGCCTATTGCCGTGCATTGCTGGCCAAGCTGTACCCGGACCGGGTGATCGAGCAGATCAACATCGACCCGATCGCGGCCGGCGGTGGCGGTATCCATTGCGTGAGCAAGAACATGCCGCAGGTGTAGTGCCTTCCAGGTGTGCGGGTCGGCGGGCGGCGTAACCGTTGTGGTGCGTTAGGATTCAGCCATGGACATCCCCGACGACATCCACCAGCACGTACTCGGCATTGCCCGGGCCATTGCCGATGCGTCCAGCGTGGGCGATACCCGCGCGCAGTGGCGGCTGCATGGCGAGCTGCGTGAGTTCTGCCATGCGATGGCCGAGGCCGGCCGCGACCATCCGTTCCTGTGGGAAACGCTGGCCGACTTCACCCGCGATGACACCGTGGCGATCGGGCTGTACCAGCGTGCGCTGCTGCAGGTGCGGCAGCTGGGCACTGCCGAGGCCGAAGCCTCGATCTGCATGGAACTGGCGCAGCGCCACCTCGAACTGGACGAAGCCGCCACCGCGTATGACTTCGCGCTGCGTGCCAACGAGGTGGCACGGCATACCGCCGACCTGGAGCTGCGCCGCCGGGTCAGCCAGTTCCTGCTCGATCATGCGCCGGACGATCCGCACGCCTGAGCCGGGATGCTGCCCTTGGCAGCTTCCACGGCGCGGCCGGCCCACTAGCCGCGCCCGAAGCCCGCCTGCAGTTCGGCCAGATCCAGTGAGCCGTCGTGGTTGCCGTCCAGCCACTGGAACCGCATCTGCGCAGACCGCGCTACTTCCTCGGCGCTGAGCTCGCCATCGCCGTTGAGATCGGCCACGCGGATGCGGTCGGCAACCGAGGGCTGGCCGTCACGTTGCCGGCCGAGCACCGCCTGCAGTTCGGCGGCACTGAGCCGGTAGTTGTGGTCGGTGTCGAGCGCGCGGAAGAAGGCGCCGCCGCCGTATTCCTCAAGGCTGATCCGGCCATCCTGATTGCGGTCCAGCTGCGCGAAACGGGCGGCCGCGGTGGTCGGAATATCCTGGGCGTGCGCGGCGGCAGTGGCGGACAGGCCCAGCACCAGGGCGGCAAAGAAGGAAGAGGCGATGGCGGTCACGGGGCACTCGGCGGAACCGGCGGGAGCCGTCAGTGTCCGCCGCTGCCGGTCCACCCGCCACGGTAATCCACGCCGGCGCCACCGGTATTTCTACGGTGGCACACGCCGGAGCGGTGGGTCAGTTGAAGCGCCAGCGCAACCCGGCGTAGACCCCGCGCCCTTCGCCCGGGGTGGAACGTGCGACATCCTTGCCACCGTCGTTGTAGCCCGGCGTCACCGTGGCCGCGTAGTGGCGGTCGCCGATATTGCGCAGCTCGGCCCAGGCCTGCCAACGGCCGCCGGGCGCGTCATAGCCGACGCGGCTGCCGAAGATCAGGTGATTGTCGGCGCGGAAACTGTTGGCGTAGTCCACGAACATCGCCGAGGCGTACTCGGTGTTCAGCGCCGCGTAGAAGCCGGCCGGATGGTCGTAGCGCAGCTCGCCCTGGTAGTAGTGGCGCGGCAGGCCGGGCAGACGATTGCTGCCGAAGCGCGCGTCGTGGCGATAGCGGAAATCGCTGAAGGTGTAGGCCTGGCGGAGTGACAGGCGTCCATCGCGGCCCTCCCACAGCGTGCTGTCCAGGCCGGCTTCGATACCGCGGTGCACGGTGGGGCTGGCGTTGTTCTCGGCCACGAACAGGTTTGGTACCGGCAGCACTTCCACGGTGAGCAGTTCGTGCAGCACGTGTGCGTAGTAGCCGGTCAGTTCCCAGCGACCCAGTGCGCTGTCACCGCGCGCGCCGAGCTCCAGCGTGGTGGCGGTCTGGTTGACCAGGTTCACCGGCGCGCGCTGGCGGCCGCTGGAGGCGCCGTTGCCGGCGGGGAAATACTGGTTGGAGCCCCAGATCATCGACCACGGATGTGCCGGTTCCACCGAGCGGCTGATGTTGCCGAACCACTGTAGCTGCGCGCTCTGCTGCCAGGTGAAGCCCAGGCGCGGGGCGTAGTCCCAGTCGGTCTTTTTCAGGCGCTCGGGCGTGGCCGGCCAGGTCACCTGCACATCGCGGCGGGTGTTGATCAGGGCCACGCCGGTCTGCAAGTGCAGCGCATCGCTCAGTGCCAGGTCGTTGCCCAGGTGCAGCGTGCTGTCGGTGCCATGGTGTGAGAAATCGCGCGTATGCGTGCCGGCGGCGTAACCATTGCTGGCAAAGCGCAGCGTCTCGCGCACGTCGGCATCCAGATCGTGGGTGACACGCAGGCCGAGCGTGGTCACGCTGTCGCGACCGAACAGGATGTGGCGGTGGCGGTAGTCCAGCGTGGCGTTGAGGTTGCTGTAGTCCAGCTGCTGCCGGTACAGGCTCTCGTTCAAGTCCATCGGGTAGGCGTGGTACACCAGCCCGGCCTGCAGCGAAGACGCGTCATCGATCTGCCAGGTGGTCATGTTGCCGATGAACGTGCTGCCCGGCTGCGGGCGGCGCGCATCGATGGCCAGGTTGGCCGGATTGGCCGCGCGCGGATCGTTGCGGATCTGGTCACGGGTCAGCCGCCCGGGTGTTTCGTGATCGGTCTCGCGATAGCGCACGAAGAAGCGGGTTTCCAGCTGCGGGGTGATCTGCCAGCCCACGTTGGCCATCGCGCCCTTGCCCTCGCCACGGGCGTGGTACTGGTAACCGTCGGTTTCGCTCTCGGTGTAGGCCAGGTAGTAGTCGAGATCGCCGCTCACCCCGCCATAGCCGAAGCTGCGCTTCTGATAGCCGCGGCTGCCCGCTTCATACTGCAGTTCCAACCCGGCCGAATCGCGACCGCTGCGGCTGACGTAGTTGATCGCGCCGCCCAGGGCCAGCGCGCCGCGCTCGAAGCCGTTGGCACCGCGCAGTACGTCCACGCGGCTCAGCCACAGCGGTTCCAGCAGCTCGTAGGGTGTGCCGCCGGGGCCGCTCAGCGGCAGGCCATCCAGCGACACCGCAATCCCCGAGGCATGCGCGCCCGGGCCACGGTTGATGCCCGAGCCGCGGATGGAGACCTTGGCGCCCTCGTTGCCGGGCGACTGCGCGCTGATGCCGGGCTGGTAGGCCAGCACATCGGCGCTGGTGGACAGGCGGCGATCGCTGCTGGCCAGGTCGATCACGTTGCCGGCGCCGGGCACGCGCTTGAGCGCGGCGCGGGCCTGCTCGATCTCGCTGGCGGCGGTGACGTTGACCGCGTCCAGGGTGGTGGCCTGGGGGGCGGCGTGGGCGGGCGAGCTGAGAATGACGGCGAGAGCGAGGAACAGCGGGCACGGGGTAGCGCGGAACGACAGCAAAGGCATGGGAGAGGCCTGTAAACTATTTACGTGGCGCGCAAGTTAACAGGTGGCAGCCCAAACGTCACCCGGCAATCCGCGTCCGCCACGCCCACGCAACGCCTCCGAAGCCCATAGGGTAGAGCCACGCCATGCGTGGCTATCGCGGCGTCAGCCGCGCAGATCCCTCACCGCGCGGAATGCCGGATTGAAGACACGCGGCAGATGTTCATGGCAGCGGAACGAAAAGCAGCCACGCATGGCGTGGCTCTACCCGTCCTGGTAGGTCCCGGCCGTTGGCCGGGACGCTGTTGCATCAGCCGAGAATCCCCGGCAGATCCAAGCCCTTCTCCTTCGCGCAGTCCAGCGCGATCTCATACCCGGCATCGGCATGTCGCATCACGCCCGTCGCCGGGTCGTTCCACAACACGCGCGCGATGCGCTTGGCCGCCGCTTCGGTGCCGTCGCAGACGATCACCATGCCGCTGTGCTGCGAGAAGCCCATGCCGACGCCGCCGCCGTGGTGCAGCGACACCCAGGTGGCGCCGCTGGCGGTGTTGAGCAGGGCGTTGAGCAGCGGCCAGTCCGAGACCGCGTCGGAGCCGTCGCGCATGGCTTCGGTTTCGCGGTTGGGCGAGGCGACGCTGCCGCTGTCCAGGTGATCGCGGCCAATCACCACCGGCGCCTTCAGTTCGCCGTTGGCGACCATTTCGTTGAAGGCCATGCCCAGCCGGTCACGGTCGCCCAGGCCGACCCAGCAGATGCGTGCGGGCAGGCCCTGGAACTTGATCTTCTCGGCGGCCATGTCCAGCCAGCGGTGCAGGTGCGGGTTGTCCGGAATCAGTTCCTTGACCTTGGCATCGGTCTTGGCGATGTCTTCCGGGTCGCCACTGAGTGCGGCCCAGCGGAACGGGCCGATGCCGCGGCAGAACAGCGGGCGGATGTAGGCGGGCACGAAGCCGGGGAAGTCGAAGGCATCTTCAACGCCTTCTTCCAACGCCATCTGGCGCAGGTTGTTGCCGTAGTCCACGGTCGGCACGCCCAGGGCATGGAAGGCGAGCATGGCGCGGATGTGGTTGGCCATCGACGCGCGCGCGGCGGCTTCCACTTCCTTCGGGGCGGACACGCGCTTGTCGTCCCACTGTTCCACCGTCCAGTCCTGCGGCAGATAGCCGTTGACCGGGTCGTGCGCGGAGGTCTGGTCGGTCAGCAGGTCCGGCTTGACCCCGCGCAGCAGCAGCTCGTCCAGCACGTCGGCGACATTGCCCAGCAGGCCTACCGACAGCGGCTTCTTGGCCGTGCACGATTCCTCGATCAGGCGCAGTGCTTCATCCAGGTTGTCGGTCCAGGTGTCCAGGTAGCCGGTGCGCAGGCGCATCTCGATGCTGCTCTTGCGGCATTCCACTGCCAGGCACGAGGCGCCGGCCATCACCGCGGCCAGCGGCTGCGCGCCGCCCATGCCGCCCAGGCCACCGGTGAACAGCCACTTGCCGGCCAGGCTGCCGTTGTAGTGCTGGCGGCCCATTTCCACGAAGGTTTCGTAGGTGCCCTGCACGATGCCCTGCGCGCCGATGTAGATCCAGCTGCCGGCGGTCATCTGGCCGTACATCGCCAGGCCCTTCTTGTCCAGCTCGTTGAAGTGGTCCCAGTTGGCCCAGCGCGGCACCAGGTTGGAGTTGGCGATCAGTACGCGCGGTGCGTCCACGTGGGTGCGGAACACACCCACCGGCTTGCCCGACTGCACCAGCAGGGTCTGGTCATCGTCCAGCCGCGTGAGCGTCTCCACGATGGCATCGAAGCTCTCCCAGTCGCGTGCGGCGCGGCCGATGCCGCCGTATACCACCAGTTCCTGCGGGCGCTCGGCGACGTCCGGGTGCAGGTTGTTCATCAGCATGCGCAGCGGCGCTTCGGTCAGCCAGCTCTTGGCGGTGAGCGTGGTGCCGGTCGGCGCGATGATGGTGCGGGACGGGTCATTGCGGGTCATGCGGCGCTCCGGTTCGTAGCGAATGCAAGGCAGGCGTTGAGCACCTGCGCCAGGGTGTGGCGCAACGGTGCGGCGTGGTCGGGGTCGAGCGGGGTGGGCCAGCTGTGTTCGTCCACCTGGTCCGGTGCGGGTTCGTGCAGGTAGCCACGGCAGGCCAGCTCCATCTGCAGGCTGTGCACGCCGGCGGGAATGTCGCTGTAGTGGCGGGTGATCCAGCCGCCCTTGAAGCGGCCGTTGCGTACGTGGGACAGGCTGCTGATCTTCAGCAGGTTCTCCACCACGTCGCTGAGCGTGTTGTCGCAGGACGTATCGACCGCGCCGGAGGGGCCAGCCGTGCCCAGATTGAACTGCGGCAGCTCGCCATCGAACAGGTGCGGGATATGCGAACGGATCGAATGCGCGTCGTATACCACCACGGTGCCGTGGCGCGCGCGCAGGCGGGCGATCTGCGCGGTGAGGGCGTCGTGGTAGGGCGCGAAATACGTGTCGCGACGGCGCGCGATCTCCGCCGCATCCGGTTCGTGGCCGGCGCGGTACAGCGGCTGGTTGTCGAAGGTGGTCAGCGGGCACAGGCCGGTGGTGTTCTGGCCCGGGTACAGCGACACGCCGCTGGGGTCGCGATTGACGTCGATCACCGAACGCGAGACCGCCGTGCGCACCGTGGTGGCGCCCATGCCGCGGGCGAACTCGTACAGTTCGTGCACCCACCAGTCGGCGTCGCGGCGGGCCAGCCACGGCGACACGAAGTGCTCGGCCAGTTCGTCGGGAAGCTCACTGCCGGTATGCGGGAAGCTGACGATCAACGGCGCGTCGCCTTCGTGTACCTGCAGCCATTCCGGGGCGGTGTTCATGCCAGCGGCTCCACCTGCGGCAGCACGTCGGCCAGGCCCTCGGCCAGCGCACCGCTGCGCACCAGCGCGGTGGCGGCCAGCATGTCCGGGTGGAAGTAACGGTCGTCCTGCAGGGTCGGCACCTGCGCGCGCAGGCGCTGGCGCACCGCTTCCAGCGCGTCGCTGGAGCGCAGGCCGCTGTGGAAGTCGCAGCCCTGGGCGGCGGCCAGCAGTTCGATGCCGACCACGTTGGCGGCATTCTCGGCCATCGCCAGCAGGCGGCGTGCACCGTGCGCGGCCATCGACACATGGTCTTCCTGGTTGGCCGAGGTCGGGATCGAATCGACGCTGGCCGGGTAGGCGCGCTGCTTGTTCTCCGAGACCAGCGCGGCAGCGGTCACCTGCGGAATCATGAAGCCCGAATTCAAGCCCGGCTTGGGGGTGAGGAAGGCGGGCAGGCCGGACAGCGCCGGGTCGACCAGCATCGCGGTGCGGCGCTCGCTGATCGAGCCGATTTCGCAGATGGCCATGGCCAGCATGTCGGCGGCGAAGGCCACCGGCTCGGCGTGGAAGTTGCCGCCGCTCAGCGCTTCGTTGGTGTCGGTGAACACCAGTGGATTGTCGGACACGCCGTTGGCTTCGATCGCCAGCGTGGTGGCGGCCTGGCGCATCACGTCGTACGCGGCGCCCATCACCTGCGGCTGGCAGCGCAGGCAGTACGGGTCCTGCACGCGCACGTCGTTGTCGCGATGCGATTCGCGGATGGCCGAACCCTGCATCAGCGTGCGCAGGGTGGCGGCGGTGGCGATCTGCCCGCGCTGGCCGCGGATGCTGTGGATGCGCGGGTCGAACGGGGTATCCGAGCCCTTGGCGGCTTCCACCGACAGCGCGCCGGTGACCAGCGCGGCCTGGAACACGGTGGTGATCGCAAACAGGCCCGCCAGCGCATACGCGGTGGAGTACTGGGTGCCATTGAGCAGGGCCAGGCCCTCCTTGGCGCCCAGCACCAGCGGGGCCAGGCCGAGCTGCTGCAATGCCTGCGCGGCCGGCAGGCGTTCGCCGCCGACGAAGGCTTCGCCGACACCGATCATCACGCTGGCCAGGTGCGACAGCGGGGCCAGATCGCCCGACGCGCCCACCGAGCCCTGGCACGGAATCACCGGCACGATGTCGTGTTGCAGGAAGGCTTCCAGCAGGGCCAGCGTTTCCGGGCGGATGCCCGAGGCGCCCTGGGCCAGGCTGGCCAGCTTGAGCGCCATCATCAGCCGCACCACCGGCGCCGGCATCGGCTCGCCCACGCCGGCCGCGTGCGAGAGCACGATATTGCGCTGCAGGGTTTCCAGGTCCTCGCGCTCGATGCGCACGCTGGCCAGCTTGCCGAAGCCGGTATTGATGCCGTACACCGGCTCCCCCTTGGCGACGATCGCCGCCACGGTCTGCGCGCTGCGCAGCACCGCGTCGGCCGAAGCCGGGTCCAGGCGCACGCGGGCACCGTCGTGGATCGCGCGCCATTGCGCCAGCGTCACTGCGCCGGGGCGCAGGGTCAGGGTCGTGCTCATGGAATCTCCAGACATCTCAGGGTTCAGGCGGGAAGGCCGCGCATCACGCGCGCGTGCAGCGGGTTGAAGCCCATGCGGTAGACCAGGTCGGCGGGTGCCTCGATCTCCCACAGGGCCAGATTGCAGTCCAGTCCAACCGCCAGCCGGCCGATCCGGTCATGCCGGCCCAGCGCACGCGCCGCTTCCACGGTGAAGCCGGCGATGCACTCCTCCACGGTCAGGCGGAACAGGGTGGCGGCCATGTTCATCGCCAGCAGCGGGCTGGTCAGCGGCGACGTTCCCGGATTGCTGTCGGTGGCCAACGCCAGCGGCACGCCGGCCGCGCGTAGTGCCGCGATCGGGGGCAGGGTGGTGTCGCGGGTGAAATAGAACGCGCCGGGCAGCAGCACGGCCACGGTGCCGGCCGCGCGCATCGCGGCGATGCCGTCGGCGTCCAGGTGTTCGATATGGTCGGCGGAGAGCGCGCCGTGGCGCGCGGCCAGCGCCGCACCGTGCTGGTTGCTCAGCTGCTCGGCATGGATCTTGATGGCCAGCCCGTGCTGCTGGGCCGCCACAAAGACCTGCTCGGCCTGTGCGGTGCTGAAGGCGATGTTCTCGCAGAACACATCCACCGCTTCGGCCAGGCCCTGCGCGGCCACCGCCGGAATCATCACGTTGCAGACTTCGTCGATGTACTCCTGCGCCTCGCGCCCGGGCGGAATCGCATGCGCGCCAAGGAAGGTCGGCACGATCTCCACCGCGCGCAGCCGGCCCAGTTCACGTGCCACGCGCAGTTGCTTGCTCTCATCGTCCAGGCTCAGCCCGTAACCGGATTTGATCTCGACGGTGGTGATGCCTTCGGCCAGCATCGCATCCAGGCGCGGCAGGCTGGTGGCGATCAGTTCCGCTTCGCTGGCGGCGCGGGTGGCACGCACGGTGGAGACGATGCCACCGCCGGCGCGGGCGATATCGGCATAGCTCACGCCCTGCAGGCGTTGCTCGAATTCCCCGGCGCGGTTGCCGGCATAGACCAGATGGGTATGGCAGTCGATCAGGCCGGGGCTGATCCAGCGCCCGGCGCAGTCGATGCGCTGCGCCGGTTGCAGGTGCGCGTCCGAGCCGGCGGCGCCAACGTGGACGATGCGGCCATCGGTAGCGGCAATCACGCCATCGCGGATCACGCCCAGGCCGGGGCCATCGACGGTGATCAGGTGGGCGTGGTACCAGAGGGTGTCAACGTGCATGGCAGCAACCACATCGGCTTATATGTCTATACAATATAGGCGCCACTTCCGGGATGTCCAGTGATGCCAGCCAACCCTGCCGCTGCGGTGAACCCACCGCTCGTTTTCCACGCCGCCCATGCGCTGCTGCCACAGGGCTGGGCCCGCGATGTGCGCATTGTCTGCGCCGGCGGCCAGTTGGCCGAGGTCAGCGCCGGGGTGCCTGCGCAGCCGGGCGACACCGCGCTGGCGATCGCCGTGCCGGGCCTGGGCAACCTGCACAGCCACGCCTTCCAGCGCGGCATGGCCGGGCTGACCGAGGTGGGTGGGCGTAGCGGCGACAGCTTCTGGAGCTGGCGCGAGCTGATGTACCGCTTCCTGGCCCACCTGCAGCCCGAGGCGGTGCAGGCCATCGCCGAGCAGGCCTATGTGGAGATGTTGGAATCGGGCTTCACCCGGGTTGGCGAGTTCCACTACCTGCACCACGCCGCCGATGGTGCGCCGTATGCCAATCGTGCCGAGATGGCCGAGCGTATCGCCGCCGCCGCCCAGGGCAGTGGCATCGGCCTGACCCTGCTGCCGGTGTTCTACGCGCATGCCGATTTCGGCGGTGCCGCGCCCAACCCGGCGCAGCGCCGGCTTATCCACGACGTGGACGGTTTCGCCGCGCTGCTGCAGGGCTGCACCCGCGCGCTGCAGGGCATGGACGACGCCGTACTCGGCATGGCCCCGCACAGCCTGCGCGCGGTGACCGGTGAGGAACTGGCCGCGTTGCTGCCGCTCAACGCCGGCCCGGTGCACATCCACATCGCCGAGCAGACCCGCGAGGTCGATGCCTGCGTGGCCTGGAGCGGCTTGCGCCCGGTGCAATGGCTGTACGAGCATGCCGCGGTGGATGCGCGCTGGTGTCTGGTGCATGCCACCCACATCACCCCTGCGGAAATGCAGCAGATGGTGGCCAGTGGCGCGGTGGCCGGGTTGTGCCCGATCACCGAAGCCAACCTCGGCGACGGGCTGTTCCCGATGCAGGCGTTCGCCCGCGCGGGTGGCCGTTTCGGGGTGGGCTCGGATTCCAACGTGCTGATCGACGCGGCCGAAGAACTGCGCCTGCTCGAGTACGGCCAGCGCCTGCAGTTGCGCGGGCGCAACGTGCTGGCCAATGATGACAGCCAATCCAGCGGGCGCTGGTTGTACGAGCAGGCCCTGCTCGGCGGCGCGCAGGCGCTGGGCGTGGGCAGTGGCCTGCAGGTGGGCGCGCCGGCCGACGTGGTCGAACTGGACCCCAACCACCCGGCGCTGATCGCCCGCGATGGCGACGCCTTGCTTGACAGCTGGCTGTTCGCTGCACGTAATGGTGCGGTGCGATCGGTGTGGCGCAATGCGCGCGCGCTGGTCCGCGACGGCCGCCACCTGCAGCGTGATGCGGTGGCGGCGCGGTTCGCCGCCGCCCTGCGCCAGCTGCTGGCCGCCTGAGTGCCCACACCCCCCAGCCAGGAACCCCCCGTGGGCAGTAAATCCGTCACCCTCAACCAGCGCATCCGCGCCGACCTGGAAAGCCGCATCCTCAGTGGGGAATGGCCGCCGGGGTTTCGTATTCCCTACGAACACGAGTTGATGGGGCAGTACAGTTGCTCGCGGATGACGGTGAACAAGGTGCTCACCGCGCTGGCCGAGAGCGGCATGATCGAGCGCCGTCGCCGCGCCGGCTCCTTCGTGGCGCGGCAACCGCCGCACCTGGAGCAGGTGGCACTGGAGATTCCCGATATCGCCATGGCCGTGGCGGCGCGTGGCCATGTGTACGGCTACCAGCTGCTGGAACGCGCGTACCGGGCGCCGCGTGCGCAGGCCGCCGAGGAAATGGCGCTGTCGGCCGGCGAGAAACTGCTGGCCATCCGCTGCCTGCACCGTGCCGATGGCCGTCCGTTCGCGCTGGAGCATCGCCTGATCAGCCCGGTAGGGGTGCCGGAGGTGCTGGAGGTGGATTTCGAAACCACCGCGCCGGGCAGCTGGTTGCTGCAGAACGTGTCCTGGACGCGCGCCCAGCACCGCATCAGCGCGTGGGGCGCCGACGAGGCCGCCGCCACCCTGCTGGAGGTCAAGCCGGGCACCGCCTGCCTGGTGATCGACCGCCTCACCTGGCGCGGCGAACAGCCCATCACCTGCGTGCGGCAGATGTTCCTGGGCGATGCCTGGGACCTGGTGGCCCGCTTCGCGCCCGGCGCGCGCTGAACCTCAGAGCGTGGCGCACTGGCGCCAGCGCACCGGTTCGTCGGTGCCCGGGCGTGGGTTGAGCTGGATGCGCACCGTGCGCAGGGCCGGGTAGCGCTTCACCTCGGCGCAGATCTTCGGCCACACCGTTTCGATCTCGTCACTACGGTTCACCGACAACGTCTGCCGGGTCAGCCAGAACGCGCTGAGCACGCCGGGCTGGGTGGCCAGGTTGCGGGTGAGTTCTTTCTGGTAACGCGCCAGCGTCGCCGGGTCCGGGTCGGCCTCGCTGCCAGCGATGGTGGGCGCGTTCGCGGTAACCGGGGGCTTGGCGGCAGGCGCTTCGGCGGGCGCCGCCACCTCGGCAACGGGGGCCGGCGGGGCCTCGATTGCTACAGCGACCGGCGCCGCAGATGCCGTCACCGGCGCGGCCAGGGGGGGTGCCGACGAGGTGTCGTCCAATCGCGAGGTGAGGTAGCCCATGCCCACGAGCAGGCCCAGGGTCAGCGACCCCAACGCTGCAATCGAGATGCGCCGGATCGCCTCACGGCGCGCTTCGTTCTTTACCCGCGCTTCCAGGTCGCCGGGCAGGTAGGGCTGCAGCAGCGGCCATAGCAGGTGGCCGTCCAGCACTTCCACCGTTTGCTTCTCGGCGGCCACGCGGCCATCGCGCTCAACCCGGCCTTCGGTGATCAGGATGCCGCCGCGGGCCCCGGCCAAGCGCGCGGCCGCGCCCAGTTCGTTCACCGCCGCCGTGCCGATCCGGTAGGCACGGCCGTGCTTGCACGACACCAGCCAGCGTTGCTGCTGGGGAGTGCTCATCAGGAAATCGCTACGCGGCTCGCGGCTGTCGTCCGCCTCGCCGGGCACATCCTGCAGCCCGCGCTGCTCGCGCATGGCGCGGCGCACGATCTCGGAGAAATCGCGCCAGTGCATGCCGGCCAAGGCATTGAGCCCCAGTCGGGTCTCCTTGCGACGGCGTTTCACCAGCCAGAAGTAGGCGGCGGCCAAGGACCACACAACGAGGGCCAGCAGAAGAGCCAGAATCCAGGAGAACATTGAGATGCTAGATGGTGAACAGGGAGTGCGACAGACAGTTTATATGCGCCCGCGAGCCTCTGCGGGGTGTCGTTTTCGCACGGCGCCGGTGCGGGTCGCGCTGTCGGTGACGCAGTTCTCATTTCGTGTCGTGCAGGCGGCTTCGCCGAGCCCGGATCGCGCCCACAAAAAACCCGCCAATCCAGAGCCGTGAGGGGAGGGAACAAACGGCGATGAACGGATTGGCGGGTCGATTCCGATTGTCAACAAAGTTGTGTTGCTTTGCAACAATCGAGGCGGCCGATCAGGCCCGCCGGGTCAGGGTGCCGATCCCGGCGACTGATGCGTGCCCGGGCTGGGGTCGGCATTGGGCGAGGCGTTGCGGGCCTCGGCGCGGTTGAGGCGGGTGGTCAGCGCATCAATACGGGCATTCAGCGCGGCTACGTCTTCGGCGGTGGGGATGTGCAGGCGCTTGAGCACGCCTTGGACCCGGTCATCGAAGGCCTTCTCCACCTTGTCCCAGGTGCCGGAGGCCTTGTCGCGGGCCTCGCCAAGGTGCTCTTCGACATTGTCACGCCAGCGTGGGGCATCGCCGGCCTGTTCGCGGTTACGCGCCTCGATGGTTTCGCCTTCCTTGACCAGGTTGTCGAACACGCGGCTACCTTCGGCCTGGGCGCGACCAAACGCGCCGAGCCCGGCGAGCCATACCTGCTGCGCCGAATCGGTCAGCTTGCGCGAGAAACGCTCGGCCTGGTCCTGCAGCGAGGGCTTGTCGCCAGGGCTGCGCTCATCAAAGTCGTCTTGTGAAGTCATGGGGCGATCCTGTGGATGGACACGCCCCCGATCCTAATCAGCCACATCGTTGCACGGCGTGATGGCCGGTACCGTGGTGGGGGCAGGGTTCAGCCCAGCTTTTCCTGCAGCACGCGCTGGATCTCGCTCTCGACCATGCCCTTCATGGCCGACAGCAGGAAGCCCAGCTTGGCGGTCACGTGGACCTGGCCCGGCTCCAGTGCGATCGCGCCATCCACGCCGGAGCCGTTGAAGTTCAGCACCTCGCCGGCCCAGCTGCTCTGCAGGCCGAAGCGGTCGGCCAACTTGGCGGCCACTTCTTCGATGGCCTGGCGGGCCCCTTCAGCGGGCAGGGCATGGGCGTGGCGGATATCAATGCTGGACATGTGCGCTCCTGGCGGGCGGCGGCGGGGAAAGGGCGTGCATTGTGCGCATCATCGGCCACAACTCCAAGGACTGCGTCACAGTTCTTCTTCGATGACATGCAACCTGATAGGCTTTCGCCGCGTGCAGAACCTGCTAGTTCACTTCACCCAGCGCCAACACCCCGACCAGCCCCTGCGGCACGGGGTGCAACGGATCGTGCGCCACGCCTCGGGCACGGTCCGGCTCAGCGACGACAATGTCGGCAACCTGTTGCTGGCGCAGTTCTGCCTGGACGACCGCGGCCTGTGGCTGCAGGTTGCCAACGGCATCCGCGGCATCCACGTCAACGGCCGCCCGGTGCGGCGCATGGCGCTGCTGCGCGCCGGCGATGCGGTCTACGCCGATGGCATGGAGATGCTGATCCAGGGCGACTGCGAGGCCCTCATCCAGGCGCCGTCGCGCAGCGATGATCGCGGCGAAGAGCCGCGCCTGCTGCGCGGGGTCGGCGGCCAGCACCACGGCCGCAGCTTCACCCTGGACCGCCCGCGCATCATCGGGCGCAGCGCCGAGGCCGATATCGTCATCGACGATCCGGCCTTCGCCGAACAGCATGCGCGGCTGGAACTGCATGGCGAGCGCGTGCTGCTGCGCGACCTCGGCGCGGGCGAGTCAACCCGGGTCAACGGGGTGGTGGTACGCCATTGCTGGCTGCAGCCCGGCGACCAACTCGTGTTCGACGCCCAGCACCGCTTCGTGCTGGAAGTGCCGCACGATGGCCGCCAGCGCATCGTCAGCGAAGACGAGGACGACCTGCTCGACCTGCCCACACCTGCCGACACCGCGCCGAAGCCGCGCCGCGTCAGCCGGTGGCCGTGGCTGCTGGCCAGCGCGCTGCTGCTGGCCGCTGCGATCAGCGGGCTGCTCTGGTTCGGCGCGCGATAGATTCGAATGCAACCAAATTGGCCTTGTCCTGCAAGGCCTAAAGCCTGGTGCGCTGCGGCATACTAGGGGTCTTGCCCCATAGGTGTGACATGACGCGCGCGTTCAATTTCAGTGCCGGCCCTGCAACCCTGCCGGAATCGGTCCTGCGCCAGGCGCAGGAAGAAATGTTGGAGTGGAACGGCGCAGGCGCCTCCATTGTCGAAATGAGCCACCGTGGCCCGGAATTCATGTCCGTGGCCGCCCAGGCCGATGCCGACCTGCGCCGCCTGATCGGCATTCCCGACGACTACGCCGTGCTGTTCCTGGCCGGCGGTGCCACCACCCAGCAGGCGCTGCTGGCGCTCAATTTCGCCCAGCCCGGGCAGACCGTGGACTACGTGCTCACCGGCCACTGGGGCAAGACCGCGATCAAGCAGGTCAGCCCCTACGTCAACGTCAATATCGCCGCCAGCAGTGAAGCCAACGGCTTCCATGACATCCCGGCGCGCGACAGTTGGCGGTTGTCCGACGATGCCGCCTACGTGCACATCACCGCCAACGAGACCATCCACGGCGTCGAATTCCGCGACACCCCGGACGTCGGCAGCGTGCCGCTGTTCGCCGATTTCAGCTCGTCCATCGCCAGTGAACCGCTGGATGTCAGCAAGTTCGGCCTGATCTACGCCGGTGCGCAGAAAAACCTCGGCCCGGTCGGCGTCTCGGTGGTCATCGTGCGCCGCGAGCTGCTTGAGCGCAGCGGCCAGCCGCGCGCGGACATCTTCAATTACCGCTCGCATGTGGCCCGCGACTCCATGCTCAACACCCCGCCCACCTGGAACTGGTACCTGGCCGGGCTGGTGTTCCAGTGGATGCTGGCCGAAGGCGGTGTGGCCGAATTCGCGCGGCGCAACGCAGCCAAGTCGGCCCTGGTCTACCAGGCCATCGACCAGTCGTGCGGCTTCTACCGCAACGACGTGGTGGCCGCGGCACGCTCGCGCATGAACATTCCGTTCTTCCTGCCCGACGACACGCTCAACGCGCGCTTCGTCAGTGAATCCAAGGCGGCCGGCCTGCTGGCGCTGAAGGGCCACGCGGCGGTCGGCGGCATCCGTGCCTCGCTGTACAACGCCATGCCGGTGGAGGGCGCGCAGGCGCTGGCCGCCTTCATGGCCGACTTCCAGCAGCGCCACGGCTGAGTTTTCTCGTTTTTACTGGGGCCCGGTGCCCCACTGCAATTGGAACCCCAGATGGCCACCAAACCTGCCAAGCCCAAGGCCAGCGCCGCCAAGCCCGTCAAGGCTGCAAAACCTGCCAAGGCCGCGTCCACCAAGGCCGTGCCGGCCAAGCGTGAGGCCGTGCCGGCCACCGCCGCCCCGGTGCTGTCGGACGTGCGCGCCAAGATCGACCACATCGACCGCAGCATCCAGGCGCTGATCGCCGAGCGCGCCAACTTCGCCCACCAGGTCGGCAAGGCCAAGGGCAAGCTAGCCGCCGCCGTGGACTACTACCGCCCCGAGCGCGAAGCGCAGGTGCTGCGCATGGTGGTGGACCGCAACGAAGGCCCGCTCAGCGATGAAGTGCTGGTGCACGTGTACCGCGAAATCATGTCGGCCTGCCTGGCCCAGCAGGAGCCGTTGAAGATCGGCTACCTCGGCCCGGAAGGCACCTTCAGCCAGCAGGCCGTGCTCAAGCACTTCGGTCGCTCGGCGTTGGGCCTGCCGCTGGCCAGCATCGAAGAAGTGTTCCAGGAAGTGGAAGCGGGCAACGCCGATTTCGGCGTGGTGCCGGTGGAGAACTCCGGGCAGGGCACCATCCAGATCACCCTGGACATGTTCCTCACTTCCAACCTGAAGATCTGCGGTGAAGTGGAGCTGCGCGTGCAGCAGTTCCTGATGTCGCGCAGTGGCCGGCTGGACGATGTCGAACGCGTCTACGGCCACCCGCAGTCGTTCATGCAGACCTCCTCGTGGCTGCGCGCCAACCTGCCCAAGGCCGAGAAGATCCCGGTCTCCTCCAACGCCGAAGGCGCACGCCGCGCGCGCAACGCCGATGACGCTGCTGCGATCGGTGGCGAGAGTGCAGGGCACGTGTACGGCCTGAAGAAGGTGGTCACCAAGCCGATCCAGAACGATGCCGACAACACCACCCGTTTCCTGGTGGTGGGCCGCAGCTTCTTCCCCACCTCCGGGCACGACCGCACCTCGGTGCTGGTGTTCATCCACGACAAGCCCGGCGCGCTGTTCGACGTGCTCAGCCCGTTCGCACGGCATGGCATCAGCATGAACCGCATCGAATCGCGGCCCTCGCACAACGCCAAGTGGGAATACGGCTTCTTCATCGACCTGGCCGGCCACATCGATGACCCCGCCATGCAGTCGGCGCTGGCCGAGCTGGAAGCGCACTCGGCGCAGATCAAGGTGCTTGGCTCCTACCCGGTCGCCGTGCCCTGACTGAGCGCCCGCGCGGCCTGCACGGTGCAGGCCGCGCCACTCCTCCCTACCGTTTCAGCGCCGCCGCTGCGGCTGCCACAGGACTACCGATGACCGCTACGCCGTACTGGATCGCCCACAAGGGCCAGCCCCTGCAGGGCACGTTGAGCATTCCCGGCGACAAATCCATCTCGCACCGCTCGGTGATGTTTGCCGCGCTGGCCGACGGCGTCTCGCACATCGATGGCTTCCTGGAAGGCGAGGACACCCGCGCCACCGCAGCGATCTTCGCCCAGCTCGGCGTGCGTATCGACACCCCGTCGCCGTCGCAGCGCGTGGTCCATGGCGTCGGCGTGGATGGCCTGCAGGCACCGTCGGCCCCGCTGGATTGCGGCAACGCCGGCACCGGCATGCGCCTGCTCGCCGGCCTGCTCGCCGCGCAGCCGTTTGATAGCGTGATGGTCGGCGATGCATCCTTGTCGGGCCGGCCGATGCGCCGCGTCACCGGCCCGCTGGCGCTGATGGGCGCGAAGATCGACACCGAGGCCGACGGCACCCCGCCGTTGCGCGTGCACGGTGGGCAAACACTGCACGGCATCGACTTCGCCTCGCCGGTGGCCAGTGCCCAGGTCAAATCCGCAGTGCTGCTGGCCGGCCTGTATGCCGACGGCGAAACCAGCGTGACCGAGCCGCACCCCACCCGCGATTACAGCGAACGCATGCTGCACGCGTTCGGCGTGGACATCAGCTTCTCGCCCGGCAAGGCCCGCCTGCGCGGCGGCCAGCGCCTGCGCGCCACCGACATCGCGGTACCGGCCGATTTCTCCTCGGCCGCGTTCTTCCTGGTCGCCGCCAGCATCATTCCCGGCTCCGCACTGCGCCTGCGCGCGGTCGGCCTCAACCCGCGCCGCACCGGCCTGCTGGCTGCGCTGCGCCTGATGGGCGCGGACATCGGCGAAGAGAACCATGCCGAGCAGGGCGGCGAAGCCGTCGCCGACCTGGTGGTGCGCTACGCACCGCTGCACGGCGCGGAGATTCCCGAAGCGCTGGTGCCGGACATGATCGACGAGTTCCCGGCCCTGTTCGTTGCCGCCGCTGCTGCCCAGGGCAACACCGTGGTGCGTGGCGCGGCCGAGCTGCGGGTCAAGGAATCCGACCGCCTGGCCGCGATGGCCACCGGCCTGCGCACGCTGGGCGTGCAGGTGGATGAAACCGACGACGGCGCCACCATCCACGGCGGCAGCGTGCTCGGCAGCGGCACCATCGAAAGCCACGGCGACCACCGCATCGCGATGGCCTTCGCCATTGCCGGCCAGCTCAGCAGCGGCGAAGTACGGGTCAACGACATCGCCAACGTCGCCACCTCGTTCCCGGATTTCGACGGCCTGTCCACCGGCGCCGGCTTCGGCCTGCGCGCCGGCTGAAAATCCGCCTGCGCACCGGCCGAAAAATCGGCGTGTGCACCGGCCAAAAAGGTAGAGCCGAGCCATGCTCGGCTACTCCTGAACCGCTAATCGCACAAAAAAAACGGAGGCCACTGGCCTCCGTTTTTCGTTACTCAATCCACGCGAAAACTCAACGCCCGGTACGGAAATCCACCGGCACGCGCACCACACTCGCCACCGCACGGCCGTCATGCATGGCCGGCTCGAACTCCCACGTACGCACCGTGCTCAACACCGCACGATCCAGGTCGCGGTCACGCGAGCCGCTGCGCTGCACGATATTGGCATCGGTCACCTGGCCACGCGGGTCCACGTTGAGGCTGGCCACCACGCCGCCCTGCACACCGCTACGCAGCGCCGCAGCCGGATAGGCCGGCTTGGCATTGCTGGCCAGCGGGCGCGCCTCGCGGTTGCGCACGGCCACCGGCGCGCTCTTGCGCGGGGTCGTGGCGGTGGCGGTCTGGCGTGCCTGCGGGGCGGGGGTGGCGGCCATCGGTGCGGTTTCCGTCGCCGGCAGCATGCGCTGGCCCACCGGGGCGCTGGCGGTGTCCTCCGGGTTGGCGTAGCGCAGCCACACCAGTGCGGCGGCGAACATCGCCACGATCAACGCCATCCACAACCACGGCGAGCTGCCGGTGCGGGTCGGTTCGTCGGTGATATCGCGCGGTTCCTGCGGCGCGGCGTGCATGTCCGGGGCATGGGTAACACTCATGGCTGACTCCTGGTGTCTGAGTTGACACCTGCAGTCTTGCCCGGGCGCGGTTGCCGGTGTGTCAGCGCAACGTCAACGCGGCGACTGCATTCCCGGTTGGGTTCAGCTTGCTGAGCCGTTACCGAACCTGCACGTCGCGTGCATTCTCGTTACCGCAGCGCGCTCACTGCGGCTTGAAGTCGAACGGCACTTCAATACTGCCCGGCACCGGCTGGCCGTTGCTGTGCGCGGGAATGAAGCGCCAGCGGCGCACCGCCTCGGCGGCGGCGCGGTCAAGCTCGCGTGAACCGCTGCGCTGGATGATGGTCACCCCCGCCGGTTCGCCTGCGGCGTTCACGTCCACGCGCACCACCACGCTGCCACTGTCGCCACGGCGCAGTGCGGCAGGCGGGTAGCTGGGCGGTGGCGACTGGCCGGCAATCGGCTGCGGGCGGTCGCCGGCGGCCAAGGCCTGCGGCGCGGCTTCAGGCGCGGGTGCGGCGGGAGCGGCGGCCGGGGGCGGCGGCGGTGCGGTTTCCACCAGCTGCGGCTTGTCTTCATCGGCCGGCGGTGCCTTGGCATCGGGCATGTCGCTGGAGCCGGCCGCGGCGGCCAACGGCTCGGGCAGCGGCTCGATCTGGGCCACCTGCTGCGGCGTCTGCGCCGGACCGGCCTTGTAGAAGTCGTCGTTGCGGCTGCTCAGCCACACCACCAGGAACAACGCGATGCCGACGCCGAAGGCGATCCCGGCAATGAGCAGGCTGCGGCGGGGCAGGTGGAAGGTGATGTTCTTGCCAGACGATGAGCGGGAAGCGGACATGAGCCATACCGTTGTGAACCCCCCGATTCTGCCACGGCCGGAATGAACCGGGCGGCAGAAATCCGCATAACAGGCGATAATCCCCCTCCAGACCCGCAAACACACCTCACACCATGCTTGATCCAGCCCTGCTGCGCCAAAACCCCGCCGACCTCGCCGAACGCCTGCGCACCGCGCGTGGCTTCGAGCTGGATGTGTCCGGGCTGGAATCGCTGGAAGCCGACCGCAAGCGCATCCAGGTGCGTACCCAGGAACTGCAGAGCCTGCGCAATAGCCGTTCCAAGGCCATCGGCCAGGCCAAGGCCAAGGGCGAGGACGTCTCGGCGATCATGGCCGAAGTGGCCGCCTTCGCCGATGAGCTCAAGGCCTCGGAAGTCACCCTGGACGAACTGCGCGACAAGATCGAAGCCATCGCGCTGGGCATCCCGAACCTGCCGGCCGAGGATGTGCCGGCCGGCAAGGACGAAGCCGACAACGTCGAGCAGAAGCGCTGGGGCACCCCGCGCAGCTTCGATTTCCCGGTGCTGGACCACGTGGAGCTGGGCGCGCGCAACCGCTGGCTGGATGCGGAAACCGCCGCCAAGCTGTCCGGCTCGCGCTTCACCGTGCTGCGCGGCCCGCTGGCGCGCCTGCACCGTGCGCTGGCCCAGTTCATGCTCGACCTGCACACCGGCGAGCATGGCTATGAAGAAACCAACGTGCCGCTGCTGGTCAATGCCGAGTCGTTGCGCGGCACCAGCCAGCTGCCCAAGTTCGAGGACGATCTGTTCAAGACCGCGGTGGGCGAGTCCACCCGCTACCTGATCCCGACCTCGGAAGTGCCGCTGACCAATATCGTCCGCGACGAAATCATCGACGCCGACCAGCTGCCGCTGCGCATGACCGCCCATTCGCTGTGCTTCCGCGCCGAAGCCGGCAGCGGTGGCCGCGACGTGCGCGGCATGATCCGCCAGCACCAGTTCGAGAAGGTGGAACTGGTGGCGGCCTGCACTCCGGCGCAGAGCGACGACGAGCACCAGCGCATGACCCGCTGTGCCGAAGTAGTGCTGGAAAAGCTGGGCCTGCCGTACCGCAAGGTGCTGCTGTGCACCGGCGACATGGGCTTTGCTGCGATCAAGACCTACGACCTGGAAGTGTGGCTGCCCTCGCAGGACACCTACCGCGAAATCTCCTCGTGCTCCAACTGCGGTGATTTCCAGGCGCGCCGCATGCAGTCGCGCTGGCGCAACCCGGAAAGCGGCAAGCCCGAGCTGCTGCACACCCTCAACGGCTCCGGCGTTGCGGTAGGCCGGGCAATGATCGCGGTGATGGAGAACTATCAGAACGCCGACGGCAGCATCACCGTGCCCGACGCGCTCAAGCCCTATATGGGTGGACTGGACACCATCGCCTGAGTATGAAAAACCCGCCGAAAGGCGGGTTTTTTGTATGTAGTGTTCGCGCGTTGCCACGCATGGCGTGTCTATCATCCAGGTAGAGCCGAGCCATGCTCGGCTGCTCTTGGCGCGCACACAAAAAAAGATGGCCCCAAAAGGGGCCATCAGAAGGAACACCGGCGGGGGAGAGAGAACCGGTGCCCCTCCTCGACTCAGGCCGCGGCCAGTTCCTGCGGCTGCGGCAGTGCGGCCAGCGCATTGGCAATGGCATCGGTGCGGTGCTGCGGCGAATAGGCAATGCCCTCGGCGCGCACGAACTCCACGTTGTCGATCCCGAAGAACGCGAACACCTGGCGCAGGTACGGGTCCTGGAAGTCGGTGGGGGCGCCGGTATGCAGGCCGCCGCGGCTGCTGGCCACGATCACGCGCTTGCCGCCGGCCAGGCCCACCGGGCCGTTCTCGGTGTACTTGAAGGTGCGCCCGGCCACGGCCAGGCGGTCGATCCACGCCTTGAGGGTGGAGGCCACGCTGAAGTTGTACATTGGCGAACCGATGACCACCACGTCAGCGGCCAGGAACTGTTCCAGCACCTGTGCGGCATCGGCCACTTCAGCCGGGTCGGACTGGGCCAGCGAGCTGCTGCGCAGGTGGGCAATGGGCTGGGCGTCGAGGTCGCGGTAGGCTACCTCCAGCTCCGGCACCTGGTCGCGCCACTGCTGGACCACGGCGGCGGAAAGCTGGCGGGAAACCGAGTTGTCGCCAAGCACGCTGGCGTCGATGTGAAGAAGCTTCATGGCAATCACCTGTTCTGGGGAGGGGCGGTGGATGCCGCCGACAGGGATAACGATAGGTTGTTGCCAATTTGGAATAAAGGTGGTTGAATGCCACGTATTGTTCTATATCTGGAACTTCAGCATGCAAGACCTCAATGATCTCTACTACTTCGCCATGGTGGTGGACCACGGTGGCTTCGCCGCGGCCGAACGTGCGCTGGGCATCCCCAAATCGCGCCTGAGCCGCCGCATCAGCCAGCTGGAAACCGATCTCGGCGTGCGCCTGCTGCAGCGCTCCACGCGCCGCTTCGCGGTCACCGACGTGGGTACCAGCGTGCACCGCCACGCCCAGACCATGCTCGCCGAGGCCCAGGCCGCGCGCGAAGTGGTGGACCGCCTCAGCGCCGAGCCGCGTGGCCTGGTGCGTGCCAGCGTGCCGGTGTCGCTGGCGCAGATGCAGCTGCCCAAGCTGCTGCCCAAGTTCCTAGCCCAGTACCCCAAGGTGCGCCTGCAGCTGAACATCAGCAACCGCCGCGTGGACATCATCAATGAAGGCTACGACGTCGCCCTGCGCGTGCGCTCGCGGCTGGACGATGACGGCAGCCTGGTCATGCGCAGCTTCGGCCAGGTGCAGGAACTGCTGGTGGCCAGCCCGAAGTACCTCGACCGCGCCGGCCGCCCGAAAGACCCCGACGAGCTCACCAGCCACGTCACCCTGAGCATCAGCGAAGACGAAGCGCGCCAGCGCTGGGAACTGCACGGCCCGGAAGGCGCGGTACGCCGCGTGGACCTGCAGCCGCGCGTGGCCGGCTTCGATTTCCCGCTGCTGCAGAGCATGGTCAAGGATGGTTTCGGCATCACCATGCTGCCCGAAACCGTCTGCGCCGATGCCGTGCGCAGTGGCGAGCTGGAAGTGGTGCTGCCGGACTGGTCGCTGCCGCAGGGCATCTGCCACGCCGTGTTCGCCTCCCGCCGCGGCCTGCTGCCGGCCGTGCGCGTGTTCATCGACTTCCTGGCCGAGCACCTGCCGCCGCAGCTGGAGGCCTCGCGCCTGGATTGCGGTGGTGCGTGCGAGCGCGCCAAGGAGAAGATCAAGGCCAGCGCGCTGGGCGCGTTGGCGGTGGACGCGGGCTGAGCCCAACGGCTGCCGGGTGGGCAAAGCCCCGCTGAAATGCGAGAATGCGACCCCCGGCCAAGTGCTGGGGAGCCATGCCGGACGGGGCGATGCCCCGACCGGATGCCCGGGTTGCAATGACCTGGGCACGCGGGGCGCGGAAGCGTCACCGATACGGAGAGATGGCCGAGCGGTTTAAGGCACCGGTCTTGAAAACCGGCGAAGGGTCAAACCTTCCGTGGGTTCGAATCCCACTCTCTCCGCCAATCGTTCGAATGCCTGGCTTGTGGGCGTCCACGCGACGGTATCTGCGCTAGGGGGAGTGATGCTGCTCACCCGACCCATGCTGTCGTAGCCGTAGCTCGTAGTGCTTCCATTCTCGTCAGTGACCTGAGTGACCAGGCCTTGGTCATTGACCGCTGCATTGATCGAGGTACTGTCGGCGTGGACTATCTTTTGGGGGATTCCTCGCTTCCAGTTCTCGAACCCAGTGGCATTCCCCGCGGTGTCGCGGCTACTGGCAGCGGCGCAGGACACCTGTTTGGGGTTCTAGGCCATATTGTGGAATCCCCGTGGCGAAAGTGCCCGGTTTCAGCGTGATTGCGACGGTTTGTCGCACCTGCGACCAGCCCCGACGGGGGCGGATGGCCATTCATCAAGTGGGTCGCTGCTCCCTCGCCACAGCTCAGGAGCAGCGCGCTCACGTCAGTAACGAGCGTTGTCTTTGGCCTTGCTGACTCTCTGTATTCGATGGTGGTGGGCTGCCCGTGGTGCGAGGTGATCGGCGGAACGAAGCGCATCGCTTCGTCAGCAAGTCTGCGGCGCGCGTGCTGGGTTCTGCCCCATCGGATGGCGCGCGAAAACCCAGAAAGGGTGCGGCCCTGCGCTGCAGATCCATAAGATGCATGTTGGGAAGTGTGTTCCTCAATTGTCGGCTGCCGCACTTCCAAGCGAACTTGCGCTCTGCCTCATTCGCCGGTAATTAGGGGGCCGGGGCGTTGGATTCAGTAATGCTGATTGGGCGCGCCATGGCATCATATGCGTTGACCCGCCAAGTGAATCTGTAGCCATCTTGCAGGATGGAACGCTCGCGCAATGGCACCAGTCGTGACAGATACCAGCCTCTGCCAGCAGCGGGCATAATGCTTGTTCCAGCATAAAGAGAGAATTGGCTAGGGTTGCCGAACTCGTAGACATTCGTCTCCACGCGTCCAGGGCGCTCTGTTCGCAGAAGGTAACCCTCCGAGTGGTCGGCCCTATTGCTGAACACATATGAAGTCTTTATGCCGGACGGATCAGTAACTTCTACGCGCTTCTCGGCGGGTGATGAGGCGGTGCAGGTGAGAGGGTCGTTGGCAGGGAGGCCGCTAATGTAACAGGCGTAATCAGGGCCGTAGTTGTATGTCCAACTGTATGCTTCGCTCAAGCCAGGTCCGCTCAGAACTTTTTTGGTGAGTGACCATGCGTAAAACCTTGAAGGAAAAGTCTCCACCGTCTTATCGACCCATGCTGTGTTGGGCTGAGCACTGCAACTGTAATGCTCGTAAGAGCGGCCATGAAGCGTTGGACTAATGGTAAATGAGGCTACTGCGCCACTTGGATGCCGCATTGAGCCGGTCGTCTCGAAAGTAGGAGTTCCAGGGAATTTGCAGCGCGCGCGCACTGCTGGGACGTTGCCTGCTGCTTCGAACGAAAGGTTCAATCCGGGCGTGAAGGACCAGTAGGACTGGTCTGGCAACGTAACGGTTGTTAGTACGCCTGTTGAATAGTCGTAATTCCACACCTGCCCCGCGGCTCGTACTTGGGAAATGCGATGACCATTGTAGGAGAACTCAACGAGTCTCCCATCGTTGGCGGATATGCGATTTAGATGTCCGGTCGATGCGTCCCAGTCGTAGCTTAAGGTGTTCCCAAATCTATCCTTAGCACTTATGGGATAGAGACGGTGATCTAGCCTGCGGAGCAAGAAAGGCGTTGGGGTAAGAATAGGGCCGCTTGGCGATGGTACCGGGCCATAATTGATAATCGGCAGCTCAAAGCGGCGTACCATGAATGCAAGCTGGTAGGTGATCCCTTGAGGCGTCAATACCTCAAAACCCTCCTCCGCTCCGCCATTCATCGAAATGCATCGAATCGCAGCGCCAGACTTTGTTGTGAGAGGGTAGTCTAGGCCATTGTTGGGTCGCGCGCGGCCGTCCGCAGTGACTTTCAATAGCTCTTCCTCTCCAACCCCGGGAAGGTAGAGAAAAGTGCCATGCCAAAACTCCTCAGAAGGAACGTAGTACACGGGCTTCACTGGGCTGGGATGGGCTCCTTCAACCATTTCGTCCGCTGGCCATGCATACTTTGAGCAACGATTGAAGTTCTTGCCCCCCAGTCCAGAGTTCCATCCATTGGCCTCGGAAAAGACGCCATGGACTGAAGGCAAGGCAAGGTCCCAGTCGGAGAACAATCTTGTCCCGCCCTGGGCGCCTGCTGTCATTTTGCGACTCACCACGATATCGAGGTCCCCGACACCGGGCAAGACAAGATCTGTTTGAAGGAACTCCAGCGCGCCGGTATACAAGCCCACCTTATCGCCGAACACGTCCTCCGCCGATAAGCCCTGCACCGTGGAACTTGCACGAAGCCTAGCCGGGTAGTCCTCGGCCACAGTGACGGACGAGGCAGCGCTGGCGTCAAAGCAGCAACCCAGAAGCAGCATGAACTTCCCAGTTGCTATTGCATCTTTCACACGTCCCACGGGCTACTCCTTTAGCTTTGTGCGTTAGTTAAAAAACTGGAAACGCAAGTGGCGACCCTGGTGCTGATCGCCCAGCAGACCTGCCTCCTAGCTGCGCACGTAGCAAGGCGGGCGAGAAGATTGAAAAGTGCGTTCGCTAATTGCTCCAGCTTCGGACCTCAAACAGCAAGATTGATGGAAGCAATGGCTGTGCGATAGGCCAGGCATTGACGCAGCCGGCCTAACGAATGATTGACTGCGGCTTCCCGAAAATATCGCGTGCGATGGTCGTCACTGCCCCGTTGGGTCGTTGAACCCTGATGGGAACATCGTAGGACGGCGTCGAGAATACTTGGTACCAACTACGGGTCTGAGCCCCACTCGGCTCAGTCACTACAGTGTACGGCCCTGTCGCATCCGCACCGTAGGTGGTCATCGTGATCAGCAATCCTTGCTCACTATCTTGACTGCTCGCGATCGTGCGGCCCAGCGCGTCAAATTCAGTCCAAATTCCCGATGTGGGATTAGAGGATGTGGACGGATAGGAAGCGAAAACCGCTCTTCCCGCGCTGTCATAGGCAAAGCGCAGGAAGCTCTGAGTCTCCGAAACCCGAGCTGCGTCGTACTCCCACACGATCAACGGTCGCCAGAGAGCATCGAAGTAGGTCACCTTTACCGCATTGCCAGTAGTGATTGTCTGTCGCCAGTGACCCGCTGCCATTCCATGCTCCACATTTCCGACCGATTCGAACACTTGCGTAGTCGGAGTCCAGCTCACGGTATCGCCAGTTGGTGGGGTGATGCTGCTAATGCGGCCCATGCTGTCGTAGCCGTACTGCATAACGCTACCGTTCTCGTCTGTCACCTGGGTAATCCAGCCCCGGTCGTTGACCACTGCTGATTGCGTGGTGCCGTCAGCATTCGTGATTGTTTGAGGTACGCCGCGCTTCCAGTTGCCGTAGTGGGTAACGTTGCCGGCGGCATCGCGACTGGCGGATAGTGTGCCGTCGGGGTTGTAGGTGAGCGTACTTTGCAGCTTTCCGTATGATGATTGAGTCAGTGGCAGGGCGGTGACAGGGTCGAAGGTTGTAGACTCCACGCTGACGCCATTGACAGTGCGGTCAGAGATCTGACCTAGCACCCATTGACCTGCGTGATCGTAGTATGTGATCCGCGTGCTTCGAGAATACTGCTGGGCCATTGCGGGCGCGATAGCGCTGGCCGACGCCAGTGCGATGAGTACCCACCGGATAGATCGTTTACGCATATCCACTTCCTCGTGAAATAGCATCCGCGCGCCGTAGCCGCGCTCCTCGTCCCCGTGTGCTTCGAATGCTCCCGGCCTCTGGTCGCCGCCGGGATATGTACCGGCGATATCTGACAAGAGTCCCCTCGAACTTTGCCGAAGCCTACAACAGGCAAAGGTTGTGCGGAAGGCCCACCAACGGACCCCTGTGGTGGGTGCACTGGTCGGGTGCTGTGTGATATACAGCCGTCCAAGGGGACTCATTGGGCAACGCCGAGAGCGGCAGCGATGGAAGCCTTGCCCGGGAAAGGGGGGATCAGAGGCTTGTCCAGAATCAGTAGGGCGGGGGTAGGCCGGATGGCGCCCGTTGGACGGCGTGGCTGGGAATGGGTCATAGATCCGCTGACTTTGAAGCGCGGCACCTCTGTTATTCGGCACGAGCAAGATTACTAGCAACAGCATGGTGTCCTGGAGCGGAATTGCTTCAATTGTCTCGGTAGTGACAATCCATCCATAGCTTTTCAACTGATTCGACGTTCAAGGAAGACGAATGTGACTGTCAGAACACTCACTACCCGGCTCTTGTTGTTCTTCGTGTTGCTATCGGGCTACTTATTGCCTGACGCCAAAGCTCAGGGCTGGATCGACCTAAAGGGGCCTGCACAGACCACTTACGACGCGCCAGGAACGTATCAGTTCCAAATCAATAGCGGCGTCGTTGGCACAGGGCCCAAGGCCGAGTTCCTCTCCGACATACGCTTGAAGCGCAACAACGCAGCGGTGGACTTCCGGCCGGTGGCGACCTACACCGAGAACGGAATCTCTGCGGGAGTTTACGACTATGTGTTGACTGCGACGGCGGTCAAATACATCAATGGCGATGAGTACACGCGTTTCCTCACCTCACCGGTGATACGCATCACGGTCAACGCGCCTCCAGTTCCTTTCGATGGAGCAGAGTACGTCTCCCTGGACTACCCTCGGAGCATGGATCGCGGGTTGCCTTACACCGGCAGCGTCACCTTCAGAAATGTGGGCACCACCACTTGGCGTGCAGGCGACGGCTATCGGTTGGGCCAGGCGGAGGGCTACTCCACTGGCCATTTTGGCTTTGGCGACCTGGTGGTGCCGCATGACGTTTCTCCGGGTGGGACTGCGCAGTTCTCTTTCTCGGCCACCGCACCCATGGCTGTTGGTGACTACACGCTCTCGTGGCAGATGAACCGCAACGGTGCGCGTTTCGGTGCCAGCAGTGGTCAACACACCATCGTTGTCGCCGGGAAGTTCAATCATGCGACGTCCTATGAGCAGAGCGTACCCACCACGATGGTGGCCGGTCGTTCCTACACGGTGAAGTTCCGGTTCCGCAACGGCGGGAACACGACCTGGTATGCGCCGAGTGGCTACTACCTTGGATCTTGGAATCCCGCAAACAACACGACATGGGGAGTGACCCGTGTGCCAGTGAAGGACATGGTTTCGGGCGGAATCGGGTCACTCTTTGAGTTCAACGTGGTTGCACCATCAATTCCCGGAACATATAGCTTCCAGTGGCGCATGGTGGAAGAGGGCTTTGAGTGGTTCGGTGAACCCACTGCCAACGTTCAAGTGGTGGTAACAGGTCCGCCTTCGGAGGTGGTCGGGAACATCGACGAAGTGACTACCGACGGGGTGATCCGAGGCTGGGCGTGTTCGACCCGTATCGACGCATCCATTGATGTACATGTCTACCTCGGGGGCGCGGCCGGCACCGGGACATTCGGTCTATCCGGAGCCGCAAATGAAGCGAGCGAGCCTGGCGTAAATGCCCAATGCGCTGCAGGCGGAAATCACCGTTTCTCACTCCAAATGAGCAAGCCCCTTCGCCAGCAAAATGTCGGCAAGGCAATATATATTCACGGGATCTCGCCAGTTGGTCAGCCGAACAAGACAATTGCTGGCTCGGGTAACTTCCGCATTCCAGCCAACTTGCCGCCATCAATCACCTTTACCGCTCCAGCGGCTGGTTCGGTATTTGGTGAGGGAACATCTACTCTGCTGAGCGCCGACGCATCAGATCCAGACTACGGCGTAGCTTCGGTGACCTATCTGGCGGATGGCAATGTGCTTGGTAGCAGTGGGGAGCCATACCAGCGGAACTATGGGCCCATCCCCGAGGGCGTGCATGCTGTGCAGGTCTACGCCACGGACACTAGCGGAGCGACGACATATGCTCCGGCCAAGACGATCTACGGCTCGCGGGTAGTCGGTGACATCGGCTTGTCCAACGGTGCGATCTTTGGGTGGGCATGCTCCACTTATGTTTCAAGCTCTATTGCTGTCCATCTGTACCTAGGCGGCGCGGCGGGGACCGGTACCGCCTACGGTTCGTTCGATGCCAATCTTGCCAGCGAAGCTGGAGTCAATAGTCAGTGCAAAACGCAGGGAACAGCATACCGCTTCAGCATCCCAGTCACCGACGCCATGGTTCGCGATCACGGCGGCAAGAAGATCTATCTTCACGGCATCTCGCCGGTGGGTGGGGGCAACAATCTCCTATCCAATTCAGGCGCCTTTTCAGTTCCGGTTAACGCAGGGCCGTCCGTCTCGCTGACATCTCCTGGTAATGTTGAACTGGAGAGCCCGGGCCAAGTGCGCCTAGTAGCAAGCGCGAGTGATCCTGATGATTCGGTGGCTCAGGTGGCTTTCTATCGCGATAGCCAACAGGTCGCCACGATTACCGCTGCCCCGTACGAGTTCAATATTACCGGCTTGGCACCAGGCATTTATCAACTCTATGCTGTCGCCACAGATCGACGAGGCGCGACTGCAACGTCCGGTACGGCCACAGTGACGGTAGTGCAGGCACAGTCACCTTCAGGTGTGACCCGTAGCTATGTCTATGACGAGTTCCAGAGGTTGTGCAAGACTATTGAACCGGAAACCGGGGCGACCGTAGTCGAATATGACATCGCTGGTAACGTGGCTTGGACCGCATCCGGCCTTGACCTTTACGATACTGGCACTTGTAGCAGGGCCGAAGCCGCTGCATCCGGTCGTCGCGTTGATCGCAGCTACGATGCCCGCAACCGCGTGGTCAGCGTCCGCTTCCCGGACCGCAATGGAGACCAGGACCTTCTGTACCGCAACAGTGGCCAGTTGCGAGAAGTAACCACTTGGAATGCGGATGGCAGCGAAACCACTGTCAATACGTTCCAGTACAACAAGCGCAATTTGCTGATTGGTGAAGGCGCGAGTAGCTCTGGACGGCCTACCTGGTCCGTAGGCTATGGCTACGACCCGATGGGTGCGCTGGCAACGGTGATCTACCCCAGTGGCTTGACGGTAACCTACAGCAACAGTGCGCAGGGGCGGTCATTGAGCGTTTCGGCCGCAGGTACGTCATTGGCCTCTGGAGTGCGCTACCACCCTAACGGCAGTGTTCAGTCCTTCACCTACGGCAATGGAATTACTCATAGCACTGTGCTTAACGCTCGCCAGCTACCGTCCGAGCAGGTCGACACAGGCATCATGGCTTATCGTTACGGTTACGATGCCAACGCAAATGTTACTAGCATCGCGGATCTCCAGCAGGGAGCCCCGTACGACCGCGTCATGCAGTACGACTCAAGTAACCGTCTCCTGGCTGCCGGATCGGCCAGCTTTGGAGGTGATCATTGGCATCGCTACACATACGACGCGCGAGATAATCTTCTGTCGTCTTCACTCGGTGGGGTAAAAGATCATCGCTACTGGTATGACTCGCGCAACCGCCTGACAAACATCCTCGCTCAAGATGGCGCGACTGTCATGGGGTTGAGCTACGACTCACAGGGGAACCTGCTCAACAAGAACGGTCGAGTCCACCAATTTGACATGGGCAACCGTCTGCGCGCCATCCCGGGTCTCGAAGGCTATCAATACGATGGCGCAGGCCGACGGGTCGTTACCTCGGATTCAAGCGGCGACAGGTTGCGCTCATTCTATAGCCAAGGCGGGAGGTTGCTCTTCGAGCGGCGTCGACTGAGCGGTCCTATTGAGTACATCTACCTCGCCTCTCGACTGCTTGCTAAGCAGGAGGGCGGTGTCATCAGCTACCAGCACGTGGACTCGCTGGGGAGTCCTGTGGCGACTACTGACGCCATTGGGCAGGTTGCTGATCGCACCCAGTACGAGCCCTACGGTCAGGCGATTGGCAAGGCGGTAGACGGCATTGGCTACACTGGGCACGTCTCAGACGCCTCGTCTGGGTTGGTGTACATGCAGCAGCGCTACTATGACCCACAGATTGGTCGGTTCCTATCTGTAGATCCGGTTACCCCCCTCCAGAACAATGTTGGGATGTTCAATCGCTACAGGTACGCCGCTAACAATCCCTATACATACTCTGACCCGGACGGAAGATGTGACACCTCGTTCTGTCAGTTCTGGGGAGGCGTTCTTCGAGCTGCAGGCGATGGGGTCTTCAGTATTGGCAGAAATGCCGGTCCGACTGTCTACGGCACAGTCGACATGTCGCAGTATCGCTCGACGGACACGACGCCGTTGTTTGGTGCTCCTAGCAGTCAAGTTGGTCAGGGCGGATACAAATTTGGTAGCGCTCTGCTCGTCTCTGAGGGAATAGCAGCCCCTGCTAGGATGGCCGGGGCAGGAATAAGGCTACCCGCTCAAACGAAAACTGTCGGCCGATGGATGAGCCCAGCCGAACTCGCTTCGATGAGAAGAACAGGACGTGTGCAAGAGGGGCTAGGTGGTCAGGCGCGTGTTTCGGATCCGCCCAGTGCTGATACGTATCGCGCAGCACCAGCCGGCGACATGTATGTGGAATTTGATGTCCCTTCTCATAGGGTTCTACCACATTCAGAGGGAACCGGCCGAATTCCTGGCCCCAATAGCTTTGATGCCCGTGTGCGAGGGAGAGATCCGAAGGATTACGAAATGCCTAAGTTCGATGGAAGCATCAGGGAGCCGCGATAGTGAATAGTTCACCTCTCAAAAGTTGGATGGCCAATAACGCAGAGATGCTAGAAGGGAAGGGGTACGCGCTTAGATACTCGGAAGATGACCAAGGCCGCGCTACGCTCGATCTAGACGGCCGCGATTTTGTTGGCACAGTCAGCTACTGGCCGAACGGCACTCTTGAAGTTCTAATTGGATCAGCCGAGAGTGGAAGAACAGTGCTTATCGAGACTCTCACGAGTAGTCACGAGGCTGAACTGACTCGCGTCTTGGTTGAGGGTGGAATCATCTAGGTTTTACTCCAGGCTCAACCTGACGATCGTGCTTCGTCAGCGCAGACGCTGCTGCGCACTTGTTGTCCACGCGGTTAAGTGTGCATCGTACTTCCGCTTTGATGGGCGGCGGCGTCAGCGTGCCTTACCAAGTGGCGGGCACGGGGTGATGCAGAGTTGAACGCGCAGAGGTGCCGGCATTGGGTGAAGCGGGGGAGAAAGATCATTGGGAAAATTAGCGATGCGGTTTCGGAGGGATAATAGTGAATAGCAAACGCTCCACCCTTCCATGGAGTGGCTTCTTTCTATTGGCGGCGCTTGCCCTGGGCGTATCTTGGTTTGCATTTGAGTTGCGATACATGTGGTATGTAGATGCCGATCAATTCATGTTCCTTCGAATGGGATCAATTATCTGCACTGGTTTGATGATTGCCAGCTGGGTCGCGTATCCATCCCGGCTATTCGTTGCGTTGGTAGGCTCAATGCTTCTCCTGTTTCCGCCGCTGCTACGGAGGGCAGAGTATGCCTCGGTGGACGTTGGCTTCGTTGGCTGGATCTGCGTTTCGGTGATGCTGCTACTTGTGGCAACGGAGCTCGACATAAGAGCGAGACGGGCTGGTCGGAAGTCTGTTAAGTGAGCTGCGCAGCCTGCTTGCATCGGCGCTTGGATATGGCGAGGCCAACGCGCAGATGCAGAGTTCTGCAGCGAGCTACCCAACGAGATCGCCAAGGGTGGCTAAAAGCGGCATGGGGTGGGCGTTGAAGCGCGGTCAAGAGTTCGTCAGGTCGGAGACGGAATCCGTCGATGACGTGAGAAAGAAGCTCGAGGGGCGTGTTTTTCATGTAACTAAACGCGAGAACATAGAGGCAATTCTCAGCTCGGGTGCACTGTTGCCGAACACTGATGGAAGGTTAGAGACGACCTTTGGCTCGTCGGCTAAGTCCTTCTTTAGGCTGATCGGCTGCGTCAGCGTGTTCGACTACAGGAAGCAGGAGGTGCCTGACATCGCTGAGTACCGCGGACGCTGCTATCCATTTCAAGCTGCTCGGCCTGGTGGTGCCGGAATCGCGATCCTCATGCTCAAGCCGGAGAGCTACCAAGAGTTGCTGCCTTGGACGGAGTGGTCGAGCTCTGGCGACCTCTCACAGAACATTGTTCCGTATGTCGAAGCTGGCTACCCAGGTCCTCTGCCGCTGAGCATGATCGATGAGGTCCTGTTTGTCCGTATCACCGAAGATCCTGGCTGCTTCGCGGCGCTTGTGCGGCGGAGTTATTCCAGCGATGCTGCTGACAAGCTGTAGTCGTTGACGGCCACTCCTGCGAGATGGTCGCTCTGGTGGTGGCCGATCCTTGAGGAGGCTCTTGGAGCCCCTTTTATCTTTGAAGGATCTGTTGGCAAAGGCGGGTATTTTCCGTTCGCAGCGCATGGGCGCACTCTGTCGACTTACGGATAGAAGCCCCTCCTGTCCCGCAGTCGCCCCTTGAACTGGCCTCGCACATACTTGGGTAGAACGACGGGAGGCGTGAAGTCTTCCAGCATCCTCACGGCCAGCGGGCGAGATTGTTCCGGCAGCATGCCCTCGTAAGCCTGTCTAATAACGGGGGCTTGTTCCTCCTTAACTCGCCCTGTGGTTGAGTGACCGGTGATCACTGCGATCTGCGACGTTGTGTATCCCTTGCTGATCAGGCTGTTGATCAGTGTGTGGCGGAATGAGTGAAAGTTGGTGACCCACTCCCGATTCCCAGGTCATCCGACAGTAGAGAGTTCGTCCTTCTTCGGCACCTGCGAATTCGCTTGGGACCCGTGATTTCGGGCGAATTCTTCAGGAGTTTTCCATGCCAGTGCGCTGTGGGGTCGCTCCTCGTTATAGAACCGCCGCCACGTCTCGATTTTGCTCCGGGCATCGGCCAGTGACAAGAACCAATGCTCGTTCAGGCATTCTTGCCGCAGGCGTCCGTTGAAGCTTTCGACCAGAGCGTTATCCGTCGGTGTGCCGCGGCGAGAAAAGTCGAGCTCCACGCCGTTCTCGTAGGCCCAGCGATCCATGACCTTGCCGGAAAACTCGCTGCCGTTGTCGACCTTGATCGCCGCTGGCCTGCCACGCTTGGCCACCAGCCGCGTCATCGCATCGGCCACGTCCTGGCCTTTCAGGAACCGGTCGACCACGATGTCCAAACACTGGTGGGTAAAGTGATCCACGACCGTCAGGGAGCGGAAGCGACGACCGTCAAACAGTGCATCGCTCACGAAGTCCATGCCCCACAGCGCATTGGGTGCAGTGGCCACTTTGATCGGCTGACGCCTGCGGCGGGGCCGGCAATGCCTTAAAGACAGGCCTTCTTCCTTGTAAATGCGATGGATCCGCTTGTGGTTGTCACACCAGCCCTCCCGTCGCAAGACAACAAACACCCGCTCGCACCCGTAATGCACGCGGCTCAAGGCGATCTCCCGCATCCGCATGCGTACCGCACTGCAGTCACGTGCCCTGGGCTTGTACGCGTAGCTGGAATGGGACATTGACATCATCTGCAATGCGCGGCGAAGGCTGACACCAAATCGCTCACGCAGCTGGCCTACCCAAGAACGTCGCTGGGCAGGCCTCAGAGCTTTTTTGTGACCACCTCGTGCAGCATCGCCTTGTCCAGGCTCAGGTCCGCCACCAGCTGCTTGAGCTTGCGGTTTTCTTCCTCCAACAGCCGCAGACGCTTCAGCTCTGACGGGCCCAGCCCGCCATATTTCTTGCGCCACACGTAGAACGTCGCCTCGGCAATGCCCATCTTCCGGCATATCTCACCGACCGCCGTCCCCAGCTCGGCTTGCTTGAGCGCGTAGGCGATCTGCGCTTCGGTAAATCGTGACTTCTTCATCGCTTGAATCCTCGTTGCCACGGGGGCCCATATCGGCGAAGTCTCTACTTTACGCTGCACCAGTTTCCCGGGGGTGGGTCACCGTTTGAAAGTGCCTATTTGCAGGGGCGGCTGATCGTGGGAATGGAGGTAAACGAGATGGAAGGGCTGGATGATGACAAGTTCACCATCTACTTCGGCGATGTTGATGCGGCCATCGCCCCATTCAGGTTGCCACCTGGCGCTCTCCAAGAGTGAAGCGTCCGTGTTCTTCGGTCTGGGCGCTATCTAACGCTCGGCTGCTTCAAGTATCTTATCTATAAATTGCTAAAACAGGGGTTCACAGGATGAGTTACACCGCCGAAATCAGTCGTACCAGTCCGACCGCGTTTCTTTTCTTGGTCGATCAGTCCGGTTCGATGCAAGAGCCAATGCAAAACGGCAAGTCGAAGGCGCAGTTCGTCGCAGATGTCCTCAATCGTACCTTGGCAACATTGATCACCCGCTGCACCAAGTCTGAAGGAACCCGGGACTACTTCGAGGTGGGGGTGCTTGGCTACTCAGGCAACTCTGCCGGGAACGGATTGACCGGCTCGCTCTCATCGGCTGTTCTGCATCCGATCTCCCAGATCGAAGCGAACCCTTTGCGCGTCGAAGATCGCACCAAGCGGATCGATGACGGCGCGGGCGGACTGGTTGATCAGTCGATCAAATTCCCGGTGTGGTTTGAGGCGCAAGCATCGGGCGGAACGCCGATGTGTACTGCTATCACTGCCGCAGCCGAGCAGTTGGTGGCTTGGTGCGATGCGCATCCGGATAGTTATCCACCGACGGTGCTTCACGTTACCGATGGTGAGTCGACAGACGGGGATCCGGAAACTCTGGCTGGCCAGCTCAAGCAGATCAGCACAAGCGACGGTAATGTGCTCTTCTTCAATCTTCATGTGAGTGCGAGCGGTGGCGACCCGGTGAAGTTCCCCGTATCGGACGCGGCGCTCGGCGACTCATACGCCAAGCTTCTGTTCCGGATGTCCAGTTCCCTGCCGCCGCATCTTCAGAAGGTTGCTGAGGAGAAGGGGATCAAGGCGACTATGGAGTCCAAGGGTTTCGTTTTCAACGGCGAGATCTCGGAGATTGTAGACTTCTTCGACATCGGAACTCGCGCCGCGCAGTTGCGCTGACTATGGCACTGCGCCTCCTCTTCGAGGGAACAGTACCCAAGCACGTCGAGTCCTCGGACGACAATGAGGACGCTCACCACTTTTCCTGCGAGAGGGGGAGGGTGGCGGTGTCCGACGGTGCATCCGAGTCATTCGATGCTCGCAACTGGGCTCGGTTGCTGGTATCCCGAATGAGCGATGAAGAGCTCTCGTTGCAAGCCGTTACGGCCTGCTCGTATGACTATGAGGCCCTGCACGATCCATCGAAGCTCTCGTGGTCGAAGGCGGCTGCCTACGAACGGGGTAGCTTTGCAACAATTTTGCTTGCCCAGGATGATCCCGAGCGAAACACCGTACGCATCACTGCGGTAGGCGACAGCCTGGCGGTGTTGGTAGATGGCGGAGAATGGGTTCGCTCTGCGCCTTACACCCGCGCCGAGCAGTTCCAGGCCAAGCCTACGTTGTTGGCTACACGGCTGGCCCTTAACTCTGCCGACGCTGGGGGCTGGAGTGTCGAGGAGTGGGGGTACGAGTCCCAAGGCTATCGACTACTGCTCTTCATGACGGACGCGCTCGGGGCTTGGCTTTTAACACACCAGGAGCAAGGTGACGGCTCGGCCTTGGAAGCCATTTCCGGCATCCGCGAGGTCGATGAGCTGGCGGCACTGGTGGAGCGCGAGCGGGCCGCAGGTCGCATGCGGCGCGACGATACCACGCTCGTGATTGCGTTGCTGACCCAGTCTTAGGCGATTGAGGACGATGGCTTATCCCTCCCTTGAGCAGTACAACAATGCTCTTCAGTCCCCTCAGTTCGTTCTTCTTGATCCCGAGCTGAAGCGGGGCAACGTTAAGGCATCCGGTCTTGGTCTGCCTTTGGCTCTGTGTGGGGGCTTTGCTCTCACTTACGAAGTAACGGTGGGCGTGCGAAAGTTCGCTCTTCGTTGCTTTCACAAAGAGTCCCAAGAGCTGGAGTACAGGTATCGGGCGATCTCGGCTCAACTGAAGCAGCTCAACAGCTCATACTTCTTGCCGTTCGAATTCAACCCCGCTGGCATTCGGATCGATCGGAAGGACTACCCCACCGTTAAAATGGCGTGGGCCAGTGGCCGGACATTGGCTGAGTTCCTAGAAGCCCACCATCGAGATCCTTCAGCTTTACAGAAGGTTCGTGCGGCGCTCGCTTCACTTGCGGACTTCTTGGAGCGCAGTGGCCTCTCACACGGCGACATACAGCCAGAGAACGTTATGGTTAGCGCCGATGGGGCTTCGGTTCAGCTTATCGACTATGACGGGCTCTATGTCGACGCGCTCAAGGGTAGGAAGGCGACGGAGCTTGGTCAGCTGAACTTTCAGCATCCGAGCCGTTCCGCTGATCACTTCGGTCCTTCTCTCGATCGCTTTTCCTTTCTTACTTTGGACGTAGCGCTTCAGGCACTGATTGCCTCGCCTGGAATCTGGAGCTCATCGCGCTCAGAGCCCAGTGCGGTGGTGTTTCGTCGCAACGACTTCCTTGATCCGACGAGCTCATCGGTGTTTCAGGAGGCGGTCGCCATAGCGGGCCTGAAGGCGCAGGTTGAGAACTTGGCCAAGGTCGCGGCTGGCCCGTTCCCGGCAATCCCTTCGCTTATGGACTTTAGGCTGGGGAAGGGTGTGCCAACGGGTGCTATTTCCATTCGCCAATCACCTGCGACCGTCGCCTACCAGGGGCCATACGTGGTCTGCGATGCATCCGACTACGCGCAAGCACTGAGGCTGGTAGGAAGCCGCGTGGAGCTGGTTGGACAGGTGCATTCGGTTCGTAAGGGGTGGTCTAAGAAGACACGCAAGCCTCACATCTTCGTCAATTTCTCGGATTGGAGGGGGCGGGCTGTCAAGCTATCAATTTGGTCAGATTGCATGGATCTGATCAAGACGAACCTGCCTGATGAGACATGGAAGGGGAGGTGGTTGTCCGTCGTTGGACTCATGGACCCGCCGTATAGCAATACGGTTGGCAATGTGAGCTACACACATCTCTCCATCACCATCAATGGTCCTGGACAGATCCAGCAGTTGCCAGAGGGGGATGCAAAGTTCCGTTTGGCAGGCTCTGGGAAGCCGGCTGGGTCTTCGGTTACAACGCCCAGCTCTCGCAACGCCGGCATTCTTGTCGGGATGGGTGGAAAAGCTCCAGCCGCAACAACGAACGCGCCGCCCGCCCGTCCGTCCCCAGCACCAGTGAAGACTGCGAATCAACAGTTGCTTTCGTCGATGCAGCGCGCGGCGCCGCGCGTCAAGCCTGGCCAGACACCATCTTCACCGCCGAAACCAACCACGCATTCTAAGCCAGCGGCATCCAAGGCAGGTTGCGTTCCGCTGGTCATCTGTGCGGTGGTCTTCCTGTTGTTACTCAGGGCTTGCGCGGGCTAGCTACACCGCCTCGATGAGTCATGGCCACTGCTGGAGATAGCTAAATGATCGATCCATTCGCGCTGCAAGAAGAGGCCTGGCCTGAATCTGTTGCCTTTCTGCCGTACGTAGGAAAGCACTACATGGCTGGTCTTCGAGGACGCCGTGTGCTTCTTTTGGGGGAGTCGCACTACCGTTGCGACGGCTCGACTGATGACCCTACGGTCACTCGTGGATTCACCCGCAACACCTTCAATGACATGGCAACATGTCAGCGGAAAGGCGGCGGAAAGTTCTTCGATGAGTTGGATCGCATCGTCGCTTGCCAGGAGTTGCCTCCTGCTGAGATGGCGGCTGATGCCTGGAGACACGTAAGCTTTTTGAATCTCTCACAGGTCTTCGCCGGGTCGCATGCGGGTCACAGGCCTCGCAACGAGCAGTTGCGCGTAGGTGGAGACGTGTTGGTGAAGACGGTACTTCCCATCTTGCGTCCTAACGTCATTCTTGTGCTCGGCCGGACTGCATGGCGCCAGTTCCGCCATGGTGAGGTCGCACAGCGTATTCCTGTTTTTCATGCCGCGCGTGTCAATCAAGGCGCTCGCAAGCGCCGCTACGTAGAAGAACGCGAAGTATGGAGATTGAAGTACGAAGGCGGGGCGGCGTGGATGACTTGGGTTTACCACCCGTCCTGGAACGTCGACCACTGGGAAGATCGAGCAGGCGCGTTGCGGCACTTGCTCGAATTATCTGTCCAGGCGTAGGAGGAGAGAGTCGGCAAGCTCTTCGCCCCGATTGAGACTCGGGTCAGCCTTGCCAGCGCAGCATATGGCTCCAATGGTTGCGGACGGCATTACGAGGCCTTTCGAATGCTGTGGTGGTGCCTGCTGGTCAGGTCAGTTTGGCGTTCGAGGTATCCACTCGGGTTCCCCTGGCGTAGCGTTCAGTGCCGCTATCAGCGCTTCGACTTCGCCGCCGCTGAGATCGAGGGAAAGCGGGGCTAGGCCAAGCGCCGCCTCTAGCTTGGGACCATGCGAACCGGTCGAATCTCCTACCACCACAGGGACAAGTGGCAATAGGGCGGGCAGTGCCATGACTGCGGTCTCAGCATCCTTAAAAGTCAACCAATGGGTTCCATCGATCCCGCAACCATTACTAACAACCCTCACAAACGGAACGGTCCTCCCATCTAGGTGCACTGTGGTTGGTGACCTCTTGTCTCCAATCTCCTTCAGGTAGGCTTCGCTGAGGTGACGCAACGCAATGGACTCGGCGCCGCCGGATGTGTAGATGAGGTAATGGATCCAGTCAAATTCGCTCAGATCTGTTTGAGCCAATTGTTGCGGAGTAGGCCCACTCGGCGGCGCTGGTAAAAGCTGAGAAGCCTCGTCTATTGTGAGTGGGGCAAGAGTCGCCAAACGCTTTGCTGTTTCAGTCAGAACGATCATCTGCGACCGGCGGTCCTTGGCGCCAGGCGTTTTTCGCTTCTGGGGTACTCGATTTGCGTCGAACACCCAGCCTCCATCTTTGAGTTCGCCACGCTTAGCCTGAAATATCGCGAGGCGCGCTCCGCCGCTTTCGAGCAGGGTCAGAAGTGCGAAATCGGCGCCACTGCCTGCTTCGGTTTCATCCTGCTCCTTTGATTGGTACTTGCTGTAAGAGCCCCACCAGCACTTCGTGGGCATGACGTCTAAATGAGCAGAGACAAGACTGAGCAGGGTGTTGGAGCTCAGCAGGGATCCAAGCAGCGTGCCGGTGAGCGTTTCCTCATGCTCGCGCTGGGACTTGCTCATTGACGAAATGAGCGCTGTGGCTAGCTCAAGTGAAGCATGGAGAATATTTGGCACAGCCGTCTCCCAGGAAGGATGCCGCCATTATCCTTCTGCTGAGCGGCTCCCGCCAACCTGTCTGTCTAGCTCCCAAAGCACGAGCCAGAGGGGCCTATAGCTCTGGTCGCTGGCGAGCAGTTCTCTAATCTGTATCTTCCAGTCTGGAGGCAGCTTGTCAGTGTTCCACCCTGGCGCCCTACTAACAATGGGCTCCAATCTGGGTGAAAGCACTCCTTGGCCCCATTGTCCAAGTTCTGCGGCAAGCGCCACCTTATCTGCGTGATTGGAGTTCCTCCAAAGGCTCTGAATCTCCTTACTTACGAAATCTTCGTAGATCCGTTCGGCTGCGTAATCCATCCACTCAGCCCAGAGCAGGAGCCTGGTTCTGAAGGTGCGGCCATCCAGTGGCATTCCATCGCCACTGATCTTCCAATCCCCTAGGCCAAACTTGGGGTCTGTTTGCTCGATGGTGTAGCCCAAATAGGTGAAGTAGCGGACGGTGTATCGAATGGATGGGGCGCGCATAGTGATCTCCGGCCGGCAGACCATATGGCGATATCAGAGGATGTCAAGCCGTTTGCCGGCGCCCTTTTGGTGGCAAGGGGGTTTGATCCTGGGTGGACCGTGTGCTGGGCAGAGGTTGGCCACTTTGAGCCAATTGATTCTTCGAGCCAGGTTCAATCGTCATAGTGATAGAAGCTGAATGCGCCTGCCTAACCAAGCTACGGGCACCTGGCCGAGTGGCTTCTGGCCAGTATCTCCTTTCGAGTTGGCATCATGACGCCGGCTTGCGCCTGAGGCGGCATCTGCCCCTACAATGCGCTGAAGACGGGGGGCTATCTATGGATGAGCAGGTCGAAGCGGCGTGTAGTGCGTTAGATGAATTTGCATCCGCGGTGGAGCGGACGTTTAGTGGGGTGACCAACCCCCTTCAACAGCAGATTGGTTGGATGGCGCCTGCGCTGACGCCCCAAGAAGTTGCCGCTGTTCCGGCACGTATGGCTCAGCGGATTAGGGATGCCGATCTTAGCTTCGATTCCAGTGATGGTGACGAGCAAGATCAAGCGGACTTGATCGCCAGCCTTCCGGCCCAGCTCAGCATGCTTACTGGGAATTTGGGCAATCTAACGAGCGGTAACATAGGTCAGGGAGGTTGGGCGTATTTTGAGACGTTCAATCAGTGGGAGCGCACTCTGTTCCCAAATGGGGCTTGGGCCGAGCCGGACCCAGAGACGCTGCCGGGTAGGTTGCGGCGTCAACTGAAGCTAACCAGGAAGGCATTGGATGCCATTGTTGTGGATCGAGAGGCCCTCGAAGCCCAGTTGGCCGAAATCAAGCAGGGCGCACAGCTGATCGGCGACCTTCCGGTCGATGCTGAAATGATTGCAAATGCACGCAAGGACGTTGCCGCAGCACATCAGTCTGCAGTTGAAGCTGCGTCGAAGTCTAAGGTTGCAGCAGATGATGCTGCGTCGTCTTTCACTCGGATGGAGGCATTGGAGGTCGAGGCCAAAAAGGTGCTGGACGGGATCGAGGCCGTGTATCGCGCCACGACCAGCCATGCGCTCGCTGAGGCTTTCAATAGCCGGGCAAACGCCCTCCGGGTATCGGTCAGATGGTGGGTTGGGCTTTTGATCGGCGCACTCGGCGCCGGTGCCTATCTTGGCTACCTGAGAGTCCAAGCAATCTCCGAACTGACGAAGGACCCGACGGCCCAGCAGTTCATGTCATTGCTTTGGGTTCAAGTCGCCCTTGGGACGCTTTCCCTTGCTGCGCCGCTGTGGGTAGCGTGGCTGGCGACCCGTCAGATAGCTCAGCGATTCCGTCTAGCCGAGGACTATTCATTTAAAGCATCCTTGGCGACAGCCTACGAGGGCTATCGGCGCGAGGCTTCACGTATCGACCCAGACTTTGAAAAAGACCTATTTGGGTCTGCGCTTCGCCACCTTGATCAAGAGCCGTTGCGTTTCATGGCGGAGACTGACCACGGGAGCCCCTATGCCGAATTCTTTGCGTCGCCAATGTTTCGCGACGCCCTAAGGAAGGTTCCGAACCTGTCTGAAGACCTCAAGGACGTAGTCCTCAAGGCTGTCAGGCGAACTGAAAGGCCTGGCAGGTTTAGGCCAAAGGATCCGCCTACCGGGAGTCGGGGCACGGATGATGATCAGTGATATGACAAGTTGAAGGGTCAGAAATATCGACTTTTCAGCCGGCGAGCTCGTCCGCCCCACGATGGGGCGGAGGAGCTGGGAGGGAACTCCGTAGGTTCTTTCACGCGCCCAAAGCGCCACCCGCAAATCCCGTTTCGGGCATTCTTCTACTGAGCCCTCCACACTTTAGGTGGCTGGACGGGCCTTTGAGGTTGCGCCTCAATGTTCGGCCTGACTGACAGTCTGATATGCCCTCAGCCAGTCCAAGCCCTCAGCTACATCCAAGCGCATCGAAGCGTAAGAGTGCATGAGAAGGCGCGGGGGCAGCAGGCCATCCCATTTTTGGCTGGCCAGGTTCTTAGCCTTGACGAGAAGCTCCTCACTCCTTGGGGCGGGTTGTGAAGCAATTACTGCCATCGCTTTCAGCAGATGGCTGCGGGTCTGTGAGCCTTTGGTGACCTCGACACCGAGCCTGCCGGCCTGAGCGTTGAAGTCTCTCGCGCCGAGGAGGCACGCAATGGCTTCGTTGGCAGCGTCCCCAGCCCATGTGAGGAGGAGGAAATGGCTTCCTTGGTCCAGTAGGACGTTCTCGTCGAGCCCTAGGTGCTCATAGGCGCTCTTGCCTTCCTCCAAGAAGCGGCTCGCCGTAGCGTCCAGAAATGTTGGACGTAGTTCACCGCGATAGAGCGAACGCATCATCTGACGTATACGGGTATGCACACGCCCTCCGCTTCCGTTAAAGATCGGGGGGCTTCCACCTTTGGCTGCCAGGACGTAGATCGTCTTCTGTGCCTCATCGACTTGCTCCACTAGCCAGGTGCGTCCACCAAAGAGGATGCGCTGGCCGGCCGCGAGCATTTGCGTGATTGGTAAGGTTCCCAGAGTTTTTCCCGCCGCCACAATGCGGAATTCTTCATCAGCCATGAAAGCTGCATAGAAGGAGTAGTGATTGACGAGCTTGTCGCCGAGCGGCCCGTGGAGGAGCAAGCCAGAGCTGTCCTGGGTGAGCACATCCTGCTTTCCAAGATGGCGCAGGAGTTCTACGAAGGATTCGCTTGAAAGCCCTTGGAACGGTGCGCCGGACGCACACAGCAGCTGATACGCTTGGGGAGCGTGCAGCCCGCCATACTGGGCGATTGCAGACAAAAGCTGCTGCACCAGTGTCGACAGATGAGCGCCGCCGGCGACGGGTGGTTCGAACCACTTGTCGATGAGGAGCAATGCAGAAGCGATGGATTGAACCGTGTCCAGCCTTAGGCGGGTCTTCAGGTCGGAGTTGGAGTCGATCGCATCTTCGATGACGTATCCGCGGAGGATGACCGGCTCGCCTTTGCGCCGCCCTGATCGGCCCATGCGCTGCCGGAGGCTGGCGACGGAAGGGGGCGTCCCAATCTGAGCCACGTTCTTTACGGCGCCTATGTCGATCCCCAGTTCCAGCGTATTCGTGCAGATCGCGGTTGCTGGGCGCTCCTTCTGCTTCAGCGCGGCTTCCGTGTCTGAGCGAATCTCCTTGGAAAGATTGCCGTGGTGCGGCCAGAACTCCCGCAAGCGATTGGCCTGCTCGCTGATCTCGTTCAGTAGGTGGGTGTAGCGCTCTACCTCGCGCCTGCTGTTGGGAAAAATCAGATTGTTCGTGCCGCAAAGCACCTCATGAAGATGCTTGGCAACGGCTAGCGGCGCCACTTCTTCGTGCTTGGCATCTTGGGGGGCAGGAGGCTCTTCAAACCCCTTGAGTATCAGCTGGAGTTCGTTGTTGCCCGACGGGGCATCGACGATTGTGGCCCTGCCGTCCGAACGGAGGAAGGTCGCCGCGGCTTGCATGTCTCCCAGAGTTGCCGATAGCCCAATCCGAGGCACTCTCCGCCCCAGGACGACCTCCATGCGATGCATGAGCGACTGAAGTTGTTTTCCTCGCTCACTTCCGATGAATGCATGGAGCTCATCGACAATAACGAAGGCTGCTCCCTTGAAGATTCCTGCCACAGACGTGCCGCGATTGCACAGCATCGCTTCCAGGGATTCCGGGGTGATCAGCAAGACGCCCGTTGGCTTCCTGAAGAAGCGCTGCTTTGTAGTTGAGCCGATGTCTCCGTGCCATGGCCAAACGGGGATATCCAGATCTTCGCATAGGCGATCCAGTCGCCCGAACTGGTCATTGATCAGTGCTTTGAGGGGACTGATGTAGACGATCAGCCCATCTGTATCGCCGTTCAAAAGGAGGGTCAGGGCCGGAAGGAACGCTGCTTCGGTCTTTCCTGATGCTGTGCTGGCTGCGATGACGACATCGTGGTCTGCCGGTAGGATGACCGGGATGGCCATTTCCTGCACCTCCCGCAGCGCCTCCCATTGCTCCGCCCACAGGTAGCGTTGGATGCCGGGATGAAGCGAATGGAACGCGCTGGAGGTGCTCATGTGTTCACAGCTTGAAAGAGGTCAGTTCGTCATCTTCGACCACATCAAGGTCGCCCTGGCCGCCAAGGTCAGGCTTGACCTCGACCGCGCCGATCAAGGACTGCCAGTCGGTGCCAGGATTTTGCTCAAGCACCGCAAGCAGATTGATGAAGGCAGTGATGGTGGTCCGAGGGGTGCGGAAGAAGCTATCGCCGATGCGGTTGGCGCAATGCTCCATGAACTGATGAACGGCCTCGTCAGGAAGGAGATACTTGGCCTGGCCGCCGCCGGCGTAGACATGGCGGATCTTGGTCAATAGAACGTAGAAGTCTTCTGCAGTAAGGCTGGAGAGGCGGACCACAGGTCCGCTGAAGTCGACCAAGCCGTTTGTTGCAAAGGTGTTCTGTGCGAGTCGGCTTTGCAGTGCTTGGTAGCTGTAGACGCCGCGGCGGGTGTCCATAAGGAAATCGGGTGTCCCGCCAAGAACGAAGCCCAAACCAACCGCCGTTCCCTGGAGCGAGTCGTTGAGCATGCGCAGGAGCTGCTCGTAGTTGGAGTTTCGTGCCTGAGCGTTGGCCAGCTTGTACAGGTTGACCAGCTCATCCAGGCATACGAGCAGCCCGCTATAGCCTGCGAGGTGGATGAACCTGCCCATGAGCTTGAGCTGGTCATAGACGGACGCGTCGTCAACGATTGTGCGCACGCCGAGCGCGGCCTTGGCATCCGTACGGGTCGTGAACTCACCACGAAGCCACCGGATGGCATCGGATTTCAGCTGTTCATTGCCTTCCTCGAACCCGCGCCAGTAAGCCGCGATGACGTCCGCAAAATCGTAGCCGTTGACCAGCTCCGTCAGTTGTTCCAGCTTGGCGCGGATGACTTGTTCGGTAGGGACGTCTTTTGCCTTGGATTCGGACTTTGCGGTGGCAATGAACTTCTCAACCACTGCGGGCAACGCACCGCCTTCGGGCTTGGTTCGAGTCGCCAGGTTCCGCATCAGTTCCGCATACAGCGAACGTGCTTGCCCTCCTGATGCGTGAAGCCTGCGATCCGGGTTCAGGTCCGCGCTGGCTACGACGAGCTTTCGCTCCATGGCAATGGCGCGAACCAGGTTGAGGAAGAACGTCTTGCCGGAGCCGTACTCTCCGATCACCAAGCGGAAGGAAGACCCACCATCGGCGAGCCGGTCGATGTCGCCGACCAGGGTCTCGACCTCGCGGGCGCGGCCAACTTGAATCAGGTGCTGTCCTGAGCGGGGGACAACGCCAGCGCGAAGAGACTGGACGACCGCGTCGCGGTCTTTAGTTCGAATAGGGTTACTCATTGCTCGATCTTCTCAATGAACTCGGGATTGACCTCCAACGGATCGTCCCCGTCGGAGAAGGGAATGTCGTAGGCGTCGAAGGAAGCATCATTGATCTGCTCCAGCGCACCATCAAGCATCAACTCAAGGTCTGCCGCACCGTCCTCGAGCTCGGCACGCGTCCAGCTCGGGCGAGAAAGCATCAGCCGGAGCAATGCGCTGTGAGACTCATCCAGGCCAAGTAGGCCGTTGCTGACCTCAGGCGTTTCCTCCAGAGATGCAGAAGGAGCATCTTCGTGGCTGGAGTTGGGCTCGTCCTCCGTGAAGATGTTCGCAAGGAGGGCGGACACCTTGGCCGTGTCGCGCTGCAGCGCGGCGATGCGCTCGGGATCCAGCTGGAACGAGGCGGACTGAGTGGACTGGGACTGGGTTTTGCCCGGCCTCGGCGCATGGATGTCGCTGAAGACCCGCTTGGGTTCGACACCCAACGCCTTGTAGACCTTCTCCAGAAAGCGCACCTCCTCCGGCGAGACCATTCCGTCCACTTGGGCGAGAGTGGCCATGGAAGCTGCAATGGCCTCTTTGGTGGCACTGTCCAGCGGATCGAGCTTTTTTCGCAGTGATGGCAGGGCAATAGGCGACGCGGCAAGCAAGTCCAGATGAGCACGCAGTCGCCCGTGATCTGCCACGCTAAGGTGAGACCAGCCGTCGATCTCTAGGGAGAGATGCGCCAGCTCCTGCGCGCTGAAGGAGCCGTCTGACTGGGCAACCGCCGAGGCGAGCTGCAAGGTAAGGATGGCTGTTTGATACGCCGCGGCATCTGTTTTGTGCGACTGACCCGGTAGGAGCGCAAAGATCACGATCGGATCGGCTTCAGAGGGTGCACGTGCTCCCTCCAAGACATTTGGCTCCATCCCGACATCCATGCTTTCCAATACCCGGGCTAGATCGCGAACCCTTTCCCTGCCGAGAGGGCCGAGGCTTGGGCCGAACCGAGCGCTCAGCTCTTCCAACTGGATCGTCATGTTGCCTGCTTGGACGTCCTCTGCAATTGAACGGAGGGTGCTCCTTTGGCTCTCAGGCCAAATGCTGGGCGGCAGCAAAAGCAGCGCTTCCAGCGCATCCTTTGAACCGGAAGATCTGCCAACCAATCGGCTGTAGGGGCCGAGCTCGTCGGTACACTGCTGAACAACCTCGAGCAGGCCCTTCAGTGGGGCACGAAGGGCCGTGACGTCAGGAACGTCTCCGAACGTCTTGGGCTTGAGGGAGGCGCCATACAGGGCGGGCGAAGCTGGTTGCCGTGCGAACTTCAGCTTGGTGCGGTTCTTAGGAAGCACCATGCCGCTGCCAAACAGCTCGTGATACCGCTCTACAAACAGGCGTTCGAACTCATCGGCGCACCGGACTGCCGCGGTTCGCAGCGAAACCTCCGGATTTAGCCGAATCCAGGCCAGAGCCAGGGGAGCAGGGATGGGCGCCCGGTCAAGCGAACACTGGCCCAGCGCCAAGCGGACGTAGAAGGGGAGCTCGTAGGAGCGATCAAACGGGGGAATTGGTTTTGAGTAGAGCTTCTCCTCGACCGAATCCAGCTCCATCCAGTCCAGCAAGCTGTTGGTGTATCCACGGATAGGACCGTAGATCTCTCCATAGGCGGAGCCTAGCTTTCTGAGGGCCTGCTTGATAGCTGGCCAGTCCTTTCTCGACTCTGGGTCGGTTACCGAGTCGAGCAGGACGCGGCGCTCCAGGCCGAAGAAGTAGAGGCGGACATAGTTGATTGAGCAATTGCTGTCGCTTCGGTCCGATGCCAACCAGGTCAGGTAGGCCCGCCGCTCGCTGGGCGACAGCTGAGCGTAGGCCAGCCAGTAGTTGGTGGAGCCCCTGTAATCGCCATATGGAGCGACGGCCAAGACGCTGTTGACAAGGCTGGGCTCGGTGTCGCCATTGGGGGAGTCGAGCTTGACGCCCGTGTAGAAGAGGCCGCCTCGAATGGCTACGCCCCCGATCTCGACCGTCTCATCGACGCCTAGCCATCGGGTCTTCGCCCAGCCTTCGGGCGGGCGAGGGACGGTGAACTCCTTTGACGGAGTGTCAGAAGCGATGACGACGCGATGCAGTTCTTCCATTCCGGTAGCGGGCCCCGTTGCTGACGGTAATGGTGGAGGGACAGCGCTGGCGATGGCAGGCGGCGCCTGCTGACCTTGAGACGGTCCGCGATCATCGTGAGCGCTGGTCCTCAGTTCCGTTTCAACTTGGGTGGGGTCTCTGTAGGAAGCTCCGTGCTCGGCAATATGTGCTTTCACTTCCTTCAAGTTTCCGGGCCGGCTTGCGCCAGTCGCCCGGGCCCCATGGGCCGTCAAAGCTGCTGCGAGCCTTTGAGCTACGTCTGATGCTGTGGGAATTTGGACCTGCACCTGTTCCGTAAAGGTCGGGGCAGCCTTTCCTGCAGCAGAGCGCTCGGCTACGGCCTTCATTGCCTCTGCAAGATTTCCAGCTTTACGGGGGGCGGAATCAGTGGAGGTCTCCAGGCTCAGGTTGCTTGGCTCTAGCTGTGAGACCGAGAAGTCCGGGCCTAGGTCGTGCCCATCGGTCATGGCAAGGGCGGCACTGGTAAGAACCACCGGGGGAGTCCCCGCGTCTGGAGGCGAAAGGGCCATTTCAATTGTGCTTGGCCCCCCGGTCGCCGACCCGTGCGAAACCGGTCCGGGCACTTGGTACGGTGATCCACCCGAGCCTGAAGAGTGGGAGGTCGGCGGGCCAGAAGCTCTCAATGGCCTGACAGGAGCAATAGCTGCCTCGTCGCGGATGGGCGTCGGCCGCCTGACTGGCTCCTTGGGCATCGCCTTGGGTGCTGAGGATTGGATGAGCTCTGCAAGCGTGGGTTCTGACACCGGTGCTGTGGCTGGGGCGACCCTCCTCTCAGCCCGCCATCTGAGCCAGACCCATAGGGCAAAACCTATAAGTGTGGCGATGCCGAGACCGATCCAAATCTCTTTTGGAATCAGCCAAATAATGACCAATACACCGACGATCCAGCCGGCGGCGGATTGCTTCCTTTTTCTCGCCACGTGGCCCCCTGCCTACGGCGCTTCCTTGACGCCCATAGTAACGCCAGAGGCAGGGCCGATGCCCGGCTTACGTTGCAGGGTAAAGCCGGCTGGGCAGCCTCATCTCCATCGCCTCAGGTCCGAGAGGCGATACTTGGGAGGTCGCTGAATGCGCGCTCAGGCGCTTCACGGAGCCGGACCGAAAACTCTATAGGGACGGATTTGACTCGGGAAGCCCCCGACCTAGTTTGCGAATCCCGCGCTCCATCGATTTGGGCTCATGCGGAAAACATGTAGGATTTCCGCTGGTTGGCGTCCCGGTACCTCCGTGGACGTTGCGGTAAAGTAGTCTGGGACACAAGTCGACGAAGTGCTGCTCAAGGAGGATGCAATGGGAAGGCGGAGAGGAATACCAGGCTTTTCTTGGAAACGAGCAAGCGGCTTGTCAGCCGCAAAATCCAAGTTGTCCAGACAGATCGGTGTGCCGCTGACGCGAGCGGCACGCCAGCGAAAAATGGGGAAGGCCTTGGGTTGCTGCGTGCCCGCAGCTTTTCTCCTGCTCGGGGGATTGGGATCAGCGGTGGGCCTCGGGAAGGTCGTATTAGCTTGGGCCATATAGGAAATCCCTGGCCGGGTCCGGACTCAGTCAGTCCATAGGAAACGTAGAGAGAAGTGATCGAAAGGCTGGCCGTCCAGTTTTTTGGCAGCCAGCACTCGGATCAAATCGAACGCTTCAATGTGGAGAGATGGAATCCTGCAGCTTCGCTTTACCGACGACGCGGGCATCCTTTCGGATCTCATCATCGATGCGGCTCTGCTGGTGGATCAAAAGCGCGCCCAAGAGTTCTGCGTCATCCAGTGTTTCTGCAGCAGCCAAGTAGACCAGCGCTGCGACACGGCGGCGGCGGCGCGCTTCTTCCTGACGCTGGGCTTGCTTGGCTTTGCTCGCTTGGCGTTGTGATGCCAACAGCTCGCGCGCCTGAAGCTGGGCGAGCCGCTCCGTGGCCCTCTGGATGCGCTCATGGTATTGATTGGTTGGCCTGCGCGCCGGCTTCCAGGCCGCGGCAGCGTGCCAACAGCAGCCCGCCGCACAGGTGTTGCAAGCGTTGATGCGCGACTACGTGTTGCTGCATGCGCCGCCCGCGCCAGCTGGCGAATCCATCGGCAACGAGCAGGATCTGGACGCTTTGGTACGTAGGCAGCAGGGTTGGCATTGCTGCCCGTTCGGCACAGGCTGAGACCATAGGCCGGGCTTTGGTGGTGATCGCCCACGCAGCGATCACCGCATCGAACCTGCTGCCGCGCAGCACGCCTCAACGCGCGGTGCACATGCTCTTGACGCTCACGCACAGGAGCGGTGCTAGCGTCGGCATACCACTCACGTGCCGCGAGGTAGTCCCACATGCCTGACGACAACAAAGCCATCCTGCTGTCGGCGAACGCTGCCGTCGAGAAAGGCGACATCGAAGGGTTTCTGCAGTTCTGCGCAGAAGACATTGAATGGGAGACCGTCGGCGAGGCGGTGATCAAGGGCAAGCCCGCACTTCGCCAATGGATGAAGCAGGCCTATGCCGAGCCGCCGCGCTTTTCCGTGAGCGATCTGGTGGCGGAGAACGATATGGTGGTTGCCCTGGGCAGCATCACCAGCCAGGACAATGCCGGTCGCGAGGTTCTCAACTTCTATAGCGATGTCTGGCGCTTCCGTGACGGCAAGATGGTCGCCCTCAGGGCCTTCGTAGTGAGCAGCGCCAAGCCTGCCTGATTGCCGCTGCAGATCGGGCCAGGTTTACACCGGCGCAGCACCATCACCCTCTACATGATCCAACGCCGCCCGCCGTGCACGGAACACTTCCGGCGTCTGCGGCTTGATGAACAAGGCCACCAACTCCGGGTACTCGAGCTTCACCGCCGTTTCAATCCGCGTGATGCACGCTTCAATCTGCGGGGTGGTGCGGTCGTCCTCGAATTCGGCACTCAACATCGCCACCACCTGGTCCGGGCCCATCTGCATGGTGGTCACGCCGTTGGCGTTGCGCAGGTCGGCGTCGGTGTTGGCCACGGCCAGGATGCGTCGCGCCACGCTGGGATGGGCCGGCTCGCCCACCAGCAGGCCCTTGGTTTCGCGGGCCAGCAGGAACGCGGTGACGGCCAGCACGCCGGCGATGCACAGCGACGCCACGCCATCCAGCACCGGCATGTCCAGCAGTTGCGCGGCGAGCAGGCCGATCAGGGCAAAGCCCAGGCCCAGCAGCGCGGCGCTGTCTTCCAGCAGCACGGTGAACGTGGACGGGTCCTTGCTGCGGCGGAACGCTTCGAAGTAGCCGAGGCTGCCCTTGGTGGCGCGGAACTCGCGCAGTGCGATCCACCAGGACGCGCCCTCGAACAGGAGCGAAATACCGAGCACTACGTAGCTCACCAGGTGATGGGTGGCCGGCTCGGGGTGGCGGATGTGCTGGATGCCTTCATAGGCCGATACGCCGGCGCCGGCGGCGAACACCAGCAGGGCGACGATGAAGCTCCAGAAGTACAGCTCGCGCCCGTAGCCGAACGGGTGCAGGGTGTCGGGCTTCTTGCCGGCCCGGTGCAGGCCGTACAGGAGCAGCAGCTCGTTGATGGTATCCACCAGCGAATGCACGCCCTCGCTGAGCATGGCCGAGCTGCCGGAAATGCCGGCGGCAACGAACTTTGCCACGGCGATGCACAGGTTGCCGACGAGCGCGGCATAGACGACGAGACGGGAGCCGGACGGCGTGGCCATGGCGTGGGCGATCAGGTGGGGTGCGCACATGATCGGCCCGGCGCTGTGGCGGTGGTGTGCAAGCTGCGCCGCGCGGCGGGTTGGCGCCGCAGTGGATTACTCCACCAGTGCCAGCTGCCGTTTGAACCCCGGCCATAACGCCAGTTTGTGGGTGACGTTGGTGATCTTCCTACTGGGGTCGTTGGTATGGTTCTGGTAGGTGGTGGTGCTTCTGCCCTGGCGCCACAGCCCGAACATCACGATCTCCGCCCCCACCGGGAAGTTCTTCAGCCAGGCGGCATCGTTGTGCCCGATGCTGACTTCATAGAAGTCGCGGCGATCCGTGGCGCCGGTCAGCTGGTACTTGGAGGTGCAGTTGAGATACGTGAGGCCGTAGGGATCGCCCGGCTGCGGTGCGCGGTGGGATCTGACCGTGCCCACCAGCGCCATCGGCAGCTCGCTGGAGCTGGCGCCAAGGCGCTCCCATGCCTCGTCGTAGCGGTCCTGTGCGTAGAAGAAGTTGCTCCAGTCGACCCGCTTCTTGCCCAGGCGCAGGGTCAGCTGCGAAGCGAGCAGGGTGTCGCTCTCGCACAGCGCCCGCAGGATGAGCAGTTCGACGACGGTATGCAGTTGGCTGTCAAAGCGGGGGTTGGTGCTTTGTTTCAAACCCTGCTGCAGCATCAGCAACCGCAGCTCGTGCTTGCCATCGTCCAGCGCAGGCATGAATTCCGGGTCGGCACCGGCGGCGAGAATGGACTGCAGGCGCTCGGGTGCGTCGTATCGGCAACCGGGCTGGTGCTCGGCGTCCTTGTTCAAAGCGATGTAGGCGGGCACGTGCACGGGCGTGGCGCGGTCGGGCCGGTTGCGGCTGTGCTCGGCCACGAACTTGACCGACACCCCGCAGCCGGGGCTGTCGCACAGCAGGGTGGGCAGGGTCTGCTGCGCGTCGTGCCGCTTCTGCAGGTCCGCGACGACATGGCGGGTGCCGTGGGTTCCCACGGCCGTGCGCATCTTGATTCCGCGACTCATCTGCAACCACACCTACGTTCGAAGGCGACCATGATAGTCATCTTCGCGCCTCAATCCCCCTGCGTGGCGAACCGCAGCCGGTTGTGGTCCGGGTCCACCACCATCATTTCGCGCCCACCCCAGGGCACATCGGCCGGCGCGCGGAACACCGGTACCCCGGCCGCCACGAAGGCGCGGTGCAGGGCGTCCACGTCAGGCACGTGGAAATACACCGCACCGCCGGGCTCACAGTCCCCGGCATGCTCGCTCAGGAACAGCAGCTGCCCCTCGCGGCTGATCTGCACGAACAGCGGCATGCCCGGCTCGAACCGGTGCTCCCAGTCGATGGCAAAGCCCATCTGCAGGTAGAACGGCACGCTGATGCTGGCATTGGTCATGCGCAGCTGCGGAATGACGGTCTGCTGCATGGGGGCTCCGATCAGCCCGGATACGCCGGGAAGCGCTCGTCGGGGTGGTGTTTCTTCCACTCGGTATGGGCCACGGTGCCTTCCCAGGCGAGGAACGCCTTGGGCGGACGCCCGCGACCGGACCAGGTTTCCTTGCTGTACGGCAGCCAGAAGCGCGGGGGCAGGTCGTCCCCGGCGGGCTTGGCCGGCTTGGCGCGTTTGACCGGGCTGGGCGTGGCCTCGCCGGCCACCGCGGCGCGGATTTTGCGCTGCTGTTCGGGGCTGAAATCGGCAAAGGAGGTGCTGAGCAGCACGCTGACGCGCTCAAAGGCCTCCTTGGTGGCTACCCGCAGCAGCGCCTGCTCATCCAATCCCGACCGCGCGAGCGCAGCGGCCAGCGTGGCGTTCATCTTGGAGGCGGGGGCAGTGGCGGACGGCGTACGGGGCATGGGATTCCAGGGAACGAAGGGCTGACAGCGCGCACGATAGCAAATGCCCGCGTGAAACCTGCGATGTTCCTGGGGAGCCTGGCTGGCTAGGCGGGCCCTCGGCCCGGTGCCCTTGCTGCTTCCCGCCGTGGTTCCGGGGGATCAGCCAGGCGCCACGGTCGTGTCCGCCGCCCCTGCACCCGGCGCCGCGGATTCGCCGTTGGCCTTCCGCCGCGAGCGCCTCAGTATCCGCTTGGACGAACACGCCGTTCTGCCCGACATCATCAATACGGTGGCGCAGTTGCCGCGCGAGGGGCAGTGCGGGCACGGGGTCTTCGGAACGGCGGCGTTCATGGCGTTCATGGGGTCAGCGCTGAAGTGCGGCCCCGATTCTAGAATCAATGCGCATCGTTGCCGCTGCGGCGAATTGTCGCGTCATTGCGCAGCGGTCGGGCAGGGCGCTTGCGATGCGGATATTGAAATTAAATGTCCGAAGTGCAGGAAATGGCGCACAGCACTGCCGGAAAAGTGTATTCGCCCCCGCGTGGCCCGCACTAGTCTGCAGGTAAGAGTCCTGCATCACACATTTACGGATGATCCTGCTCGCGTGATCGCACACGCGGCGTAAGGCGCATCACTGAATCGTGGCGACGGGCGCTGGGCCAGCGTCATCGTCAACCCGCTTGAGCATGCCAGTACGTGGCACGCCGGGCATGCTTTTGGAAAAACAGCCGCATCCGGGCTGCCGAAAGTGACACGCGTTGATTGATCGCGCGGTGCGGTTGGGCCGCAACAGGGGGAGTCTCATGACGCAGTCCATGACGTCGCGTGCAAACGCGGCCGGTGCACGCTATTGCCCGGCGTTTTCCATGCGCACGATTACCGCACGATGGGCACTATGGCTGTTGGCGCTGGTGGTGTTCGTGCTGCCCAGCACGGCATCTGCCGCGGCCTATGCCACGGGTGGCAGCAGCCCCTATCGCAATACGGTGCTGTGGCTGACCTGGGGCGGGGGCATAAATGGCACGTCTGGCCAAGCGCTCGGAAACAATGCCTCCACCAGCGTCAGCATGGCCGTGGCCGGTGGCATCCAGCTGCAGGTGAACTGCAGCCTGTCCGCCGTCAACGGTGCGTTGCTGAGTTACCGCCCCGGTGATTTTTCCGGTGACAGCCTGGATGACCTGTACAACATCGGCGGGACCGGCACCAGCAATCAGCTGATCTCCGGCATCGCCCGCACGGCGGGCACCTCCACCTTCACCGTCAACTGCACATCCACCGTGGGCGGCGCGCCGTATCGGCTGCGCGGCGTGGTGATGGCCGATGCGGAGTCAATCAACTCCAGCGGCGAGTACGTACAGGCCAGCGCCATCGGCGAATGGAACGTGGTGGAAATGCGCAAGAACCTGGGCGCCGGTGCGTACAACGTGCGCAAAAGCACCAGCGGCGCGCAGAACGTGATCCGCTTCGGCCCGGGCAACGACAACAACACTGCCGCGGTCACCTTCCTGAGCTTCGACGATGCGGCCTACCAGGGCGCGAATCTGGCCGTGAGCATGGATTTTGCGATCAACGGCGGTGGCGCCACCGCGATCGCGATCGGCCTGCTGGTGCCGTATGCGGACTTCGGCGATGCGCCGGCGACGTATGGCGATGCCATGCACGTGGTGGAAGACCTGCAGTTCCGCAACGACAACCTGCCGATCAACAACACGCTGACCGACATCAATACCGCCGCCTACACCCCCGGTGGGCTGGCACCGCCGCTGACCGATTTCCTCGGCAGCGTGGGCCCGGATACCGAACAGCAGAGCAGCTACAGCAGCGACGCCAAGGGTGATGACAATTTCCCGGCAGGCAACGCGAACGAGGAGAACGCCTGGCCTGCCAACTTCAGCCTGTCGGTGATGCAGGCCGGTACCACGATCAACCAGCCCGTGTCCTGCGTAGGCGGCGGCACGGTGGCGGCATGGCTGGACTTCAACCGCAACGGCGTGTTCGACGCCAGCGAGCGCACCCAGGCGCCATGCTCGGGCGGCAGCGCCAACCTGGTCTGGTCGGTGCCGGCCAATGTGGTGGCGGGCACCACCTACGTGCGCCTGCGCTATGCCACCAACGCCACGCAGATCCTGCTGCCCACCGGGATCGCCGATGACGGCGAAGTGGAAGACGACCGGGTCACGATCGTGGCCCCCGCGTTGGCCATCAGCAAGACCAACAACAGCGGCGATGGCATCTGGAACTACGGCGAAACCGGCACCACGTACAGCCTCACCGTGAACAACACCAGCACCGCGCCAACGGGCAGCCCGCCAGCGGTGTCACCGGGTCCGATCACGGTGCTGGACCAGTTGCCCGATGGCATCGTGCCGAACTGGGTCGGCGCGCTCAGCACGGCCGGCTGGAGCTGTACGGCGGTGGGGCAGCGGGTGACCTGCGTGACAAGCCAGATCCTGGGACCGAGCGGCTCGCCGACGGCGTCTTCAACCCTGGTGCTGCCGGTGACGGTGACCGCAACCGCGGTCGGCGCGAAGATCAACCATGCCAGCGTCGGCGGCGGCCACGATCCGTTCAACAACGGCGTCGCGCCCGAGCCGGGCACCACCTGCACCGACGCCACCCACTGCGCCAGCAGCCCGGTGACGATTCCCACCCCCACCATCACCTACGCCAAGACGGCCGCGCCGGGCGGGCCGTTGGCGGTGGGCCAGACCGTGACCTATACGGTGACGGCCACCGTGGCCGGCGGCAATACCCGCGACGTGTTGACGTTGACGGACACGCTGGGCACCGGCCTGGATTTCGGCAGCGTCAGCAGCGCCGGTGCGTTCACCTGCAACGCAGCCAATCCGCTGGTCTGCACGCTGCCGGCCAACACGGCGCCGGGCAGCTATCCGCTGGTCTACACCGCCACGCTCAATGCGCAGGCGAGTGGCCAGGTGGTCAATACGGTGGTCGGCGGCGGTGGCGATACCCCCACCTGCAGCGCCAACTGCACCACCACCACGCCGGTTGCCACGCCATTGGTGAGCTACAGCAAGGCCACCGCAACCGCGGGACCCGTCGTGCTGGGCCAGAGCATCACCTACACCCTGACCACCGTGGTGGCCAACTCGCGCACCACCGCCGCGGTCACCCTGACCGACACGCTGGGCACCGGGCTGGACTTCGGCAGTGTCACCAGTGCCGGGGCCTACACCTGCAATGCAGCCAATCCGCTGGTGTGTTCGTTGCCGGCGGGCACGGTGCCGGGCAGCTACGCGCTCAGCTACACGGCCACGGTCAACGCGCAGGCCGTCGGCCAGGTGACCAATGTGGTGCTTGGCAGCGGTGGTGACAATCCCGGCTGCGTGGGCAGCTGCACCACCACCACGCCGGTGATCCTGCCGCAGATCACCTACGCCAAGACCACCAGCGCCGTTGGGCCGGTGAAGGTAGGCGACACCCTGAATTACACCCTCACCGCGACCGTGGCCAGCACCGCCACTACTTCGGTGTTCACCCTGACCGACACGCTGGGTGCGGGCCTGGATTTCGGCAGCGTGACCAGCGCCGGTGCGTTCACCTGCAATGCGGCCAACCCATTGGTGTGCACGTTGCCGGTGGGCACGCCGCCGGGCAGCTACCCGCTGATCTACACCGCCACGGTCAATGCGCAGGCCAAGGGCAACGTCAGCAACGCGGTGGTGGGCGGCGGCAACGGCACCAACACCTGCACGCAGAACTGCGGCACCACCACGCCGGTGCAGGCCACGGCCGTGGGGTACCACAAGACCTCCGCCACGGTGGGCCCGCTCAGCGTGGGCGATACCATCGACTACGCCGTGACGGTGGAGGTGAGCAACTCGCAGACCCTCGATGTGGTCACGCTCACCGACACGCTGGGCAGCGGGTTGACCCTGGTGGGCGTGACCAACGCCGGTGCGTTCACCTGCAACGCCAGCAACCCGCTGGTGTGCACCTTGCCGGCGGGCAGCGTGCCGGGCAGCTATCCGCTGGCTTACCGGGCCAGCGTCAACGCGCAGGCCACCGGGACCGTGCGCAATGCGGTGGTGGGCAGTGGCGGTGACATGCCGGTGTGCAATGCCGACTGCAGCGTCGAACACGTGGTGCGCCCGCCGCAGGTGCAGGTCAGCAAGAGCGCGGTGCCGGCGCCGGGCAGCGCGGTGCTGCCCGGGGATACCCTCACCTACACGCTCACCACGGTGATCGGGCAATCGGCAATCAACCAGCCGCTGACCCTGCGCGACACGCTCGGCACGGGCCTGCGCTTCGGTGCGGTGACCAATGCCGGCGCGTTCGCCTGCAGCGGGCAGCTCGAATGTGTGCTGCCACCGGGCACGGTGCCAGGCACCTACACGGTGGTCTATACGGCGCTGGTGGAGGCCACGGCGACCGGGCAGGTGGGCAACCAGGTCACCGCGACCAATCCGCCCGGCGGCGATCCCGACCCGGGCTGCAGCAGCTGCAGCACCAACCACGAGATTCCCGAGGCGGCGGTGTCGATCAGCAAGAGCTCATTGCCGGCGAGCGGGACCACGGTCAATGCCGGCGACAGCATCAGCTACACGCTCACCGTAACCATCGCCAACTCGGTCACCACCCAGCCGGTGGTGCTCAACGACACGATGGGGCGCGGGCTGCAGTTCGATGCGGTCAGCGCCGCCGGGGCCTTCGTGTGTTCGGCCAGCCTGGCCTGCACGCTGCCCACCGGCACCTTGCCGGGCAGCTACAGCGTGACCTATGCGGCACACGTGGCCGCCGATGCCGATGGCCCGGTGGGCAATGTGGTGGTGGGTAGTGGCGGGGGCCGGATAACGCCGACCTGCACCACCTGCAGCACCGAGCACCCTCTGGCCGACCCGCGCGTGGTGCTGGACAAGCGCGCCGATCCCGCCGATGGCACGCAGGTGCGCCCGGGCGACACGCTGCGCTATACGTTGACGGCCACGATCGAGAACGCCGCGCTGCGCCAGCCGTTGCTGCTGGTGGACAGCCCCGACAGTGGCCTCAGCATCGACAGCCTGCCGCAGGGCTGCGAGCGCCGCGGCAGCGAGCTGGCCTGCACCTTGCCGAGCGGCACCTTGCCCGGCCGGCACGCGTTCGAGTACCTCGCCACGGTCAACGCCAGTGCGCGGCTCACGGTGAAGAACCGTCTGCGCGGCGAGTACCCCGGCGGCGACACGCCGCCGGACTGCGCCAGTTGCGAGACCAGCCACCCGGTGGTGTCCGACTTCGCGTTGCGCATCACCAAGACCGCCACCCCACGACGGGTGAAGGTGGGCGATCTGGTGCGCTACCAGCTGGTGGTGGAGAACGTCGGCAGCAGCAACTGGCGCGACGGCATCGTGGTGGATACGCCGCCGCCGGGCCTGAGTTTCGTGGCCGGCTCGATGCAGGTGGCCGATGACGATGGCAGCTTCGTGCTGGCCGGCGCACAGACCCCGCTGCGCATCGGTGCGCTGGATATCGCGGTGGGCCGCAGCGCGACCATCAGTTACCTGTTGCGGGTGGGCGCGGGTGTACGCACGGGCTCCCACATCAATCAGGCGGTGGCGGTGGACGAGGGCGGGCAGCCGTTGTCGAACATCGCGACCGCCGAGGTGCAGCTCGATAGCGACCCCTTGCTGGAAGACAGCCTGGTGTTCGGCACCGTGTTCGATGACCGCGATGGCGACGGCTGGCAGGACAGCGCCCGCCTGACCGGGGTGCGTGTGCAGGGTGGTTTCGCCGCGTCGGCCTATGTGCCGGGCAGCACCACCATCGACCGTGGCCACGGCCCCGAGCCGCTTGCCGATGCCAGCGCGCCGCTGCTGCATGGTGTGGACGTGGGGACGGTGGAGGGCCGTGGCTCGGTTGCCGATCCGATCGAGGCGCACCAGGTGATCGTGCGCCAGCGGCTGCGGACGTTGGCCTTCACCGATGATTTCGTGCTCGACAGCGACCAGGGCGCCGGCCTGCGCATGGACGCACAAGGCCACACCGCGATGCTGAGCAAGGGCGAGGCGGCCAAGGGGCTGACCGCGGCAACACCGCAGGTGGAACGGCAGGTGTCGCAGCTTGCCGAGGGCTACGAGGTGGCCTACGTGATCGGTAACGCGGGCATCCACGAGCAGGGCATTCCCGGCGTGCGTCTGGCCTCGGTGGAAGGGCTGCTGATCGAGACCGACCAGTTTGGCCGCTACCACCTGGTGGATGTGCACGGCGGTGATGCGCGGCTGGGGCGCAACTTCATCCTCAAGCTGGATCCGGCCACCTTGCCGGACGGCGCGGGCCTGACCACCGAGAACCCGTTGTTGCGGCGGATCACTCAAGGCGTGCCGACCCGCTTCAGCTTCGGTGTGCGTCTGCCGGAAGCGCCTGCCGCTGCGCCCACGCGCACCGAACTGGTGCTGGGCGAGGTGCTGTTCGCTCCGGGCAGCAGCACGCTGCGGCCGGCCTTCGAGCCGGCGATCAAGGCCATGGCCGCGGTGGTGGACCGCTACCAGGGCGGCGAGGTGGTGATCACCGCCAACGGCGAGAGCGAGGCGCTGGCGTTCGCCCGCGCGGTAGCGGTACGCGATGCCTTGAACGCGCACGTAAGTGAATCGGCGCGACCGGCACTGGTGGTGGCGGTGCGCACGGACGTCGCCGATCCCCATTCGCTGCTGGCTGGCGTGACCGCGTCCGGTGCGTTGCTGGGAACGGTGCTGTTCGAGACCGACAGCGCCCAGGTGCGCGCGGAGTACCGGCCGATGCTCGCGCAGGTTGCCGCGCGGCTGGAGGCGCTGGGCGGTGGGGTGGTGAGCATCGTCGGGCACACCGATGTGCGTGGCACGCACGCCTACAACCAGGCACTCGGGCTGCGCCGCGCCAGCGCGGTGTTCGATGCGCTGCGAACACAGTTGAGCCCGGAGGTCCGCAGCAGAACCCGGGTCGCACCTGCGCACAAGGAGGGACGCCCATGAACATGCCCCGCACGCACGCCCGGCTGCGCCGGAACCCCCTGCAGCGCGCCCTGTGGCTGGGCCTGTACGGGCTGCTGGTGCCTTTGGCCACGGTCCACGCCCAGCAGGCGGTGCCGGCGGTGGACTGCGAAGGTGATCGTTGCAGCGTGGACGGCGCCTTGGTGTTCACGCTGGCCTCGCGCAGCTACGACGAGCCGCAGAGCCGGGATACCTCGGCACAGTCTTCGACCCAGGCATTGCAACCGGACCGGCGCGCGACCGTTGCACTGGAAGCACCCGGCAAGGCCACTGCGCTCGGGCGCTTCCTGCTGCGCCTGCCGGATGGCGGCGCCATCTGGGCGACCGAAGACCCGGCAATAGGTACGCCGGAACTGTCGATCTCGGCACCGGCGCTGGTGGCCTTCGATGCCGGGCGGATCACCGCACCGGTGACCTTCTTCGTGCGCGGCAATTACACCGCCTTCATCGATCGGTTGGAGGTCAGCGTCTACCGCGCCAGCGATACCGATCAGGTGACACCACTGGCACGCATCCCCATTGAGGTGGCGGCGGTGGGGCAGAGCCCGTGGGCGGGCGACTTTGCCAGCCCGGTGGCGCTGCGCAACGGCGACCGGCTGCAGTACGTGCTGCGCGCCTACGACCGCGACGGCCATGTCGATGAAACCGCACCGCAGAGCCTGCAGTTGGCAACAGCAGCCGAGGTGGAGCGGGGCAACCAGCAACTCCGCGATGCTGCCGAGCAACGGCGTGGGGTGGCGGTGGATGCCAACCAGGCCACCGCGCTGTCGCTGCTGGACCAGGTGTTCGACGGCAACGGCCTGCGCCAGCAGAACATCCCGATCTACGGCTCGCGCGTGCGCATCCGCGGCCGCGACCTGCCCACCGGCGCCACGTTGAAGATCAACGGGGAAAGCTATCCGCTCGACCAGGAGCGCAAGTTCGCCGCCGAGTACCTGATGCCGATCGGCCAGCACGACTTCGACATCCAGGTCGAGCGCGCCGACGCCGCCGTGGTGCAGCGGACCTTGTCGGTGGATGTCAGTGGCCAGTACCTGTTCGGGGTGGGCCTGGCCGACATCACCGTCTACCAGAGCAAGGCCAGCGGCGCGGGCCGTGACCTGGCCGTCGGCGACCGTGCCGACGATGTACTCAGCGACGGTCGGCTGGCGTTCTACCTGAAGGCGAAAACACGCGGCCGTTTCCTGCTCACCGCACAGGCCGACACCCAGAACCGTCCGTTGAAGGAGCTGTTCACGGGTTTCACCCAGGCCGATCCTACCGACCTGTTCCGCAGCCTGGACCCGGATCTGTACTACCCCACCTACGGCGACGATTCGCTGACCTACCGGGACGTGGACACCATGGGGCGCTTCTACCTGCGCCTGGACTGGGACCGCAACCAGGCGCTGTGGGGCAACTACACCACCGGTTTCACCGGCACCGAGTACGCGCAGTACGTGCGTGCGCTGTATGGCGCGGCGGTGAGCTGGCGCTCGCGGGATGCCAATCCCTGGGGCGATGCACGCAGCGAACTGCGCCTGTTCGGCTCGCAGGCGGAAACCGCCCCGGGCCACAGCGAGTTCATCGGCACCGGCGGCAGCCTGTACTACCTGCGCCATGCCAGCATCCTGCGCGGCTCGGACCAGGTGGTGCTGGAAATCCGGGATCGCACCACTGGCCGCGTCGAGCAGCGGGTCACCCTGGTGCGCGGTGCCGACTACGAGATCGATGCCTTGCAGGGGCGGATTCTGTTGACCCGGCCGCTGCAGCAGGTCACCCGCGAGAACCTGCGACGGCTCAGCCGTGATCTGCCGGTGGACGGCTACGAGCAGCGCCTGATCGTGGACTACGAATGGGTGCCAACCGGCTTCGATGCCGATGACATCACCGCCGGCGTGCGTGGCAAGCAATGGCTGGGCGACCACGTGGCCATTGGTGGCACGTACGTGGACGAGCGTCGTTCCGGGCAGGACTACACCCTCAAGGGCGCCGATCTGACCCTGCAGGCCGGGCGTGGCACCTACCTCAAAGTCGAGCACAGCCGCACCGAGGCCACCAGCACGCCGGTGTTCTTCTCCGACAACGGCGGCCTGAGTTTCACCCAGCTCAATCCGGTCGGTCCGCGCGAGGGCGAGGCGACGGCGGTGGAGGGGCGCATCAACCTGCGCGAGCTGGGCTGGACCGAACAGGACTGGAGTGCGGGCGCGTGGTGGCGACAGGTGGATGCGGGTTACTCGGTGGGGCGTTTCGATACCGGCCAGCGGGTGCAGGAACACGGTGCGGAGGTGCTCGGTTACTTCACCCCCGACCTGAATCTGTACGCGCGATACAGCGAAGCCAAACGCGGCGAGGAATCGCTGATCCAGGCACAGACCACGCTCGAATGGCGCATCGGTGACAACGACCGGCTCGCCGGCGAACTGCGCCGCGTGCAGGAAAAACGCAACGGCACCGATGTGGCCGGTGTGCTGGCCGCGGCGCGCTACACCCACCGCTTCGGCACCGCGCTGGACCTGTACGGGGGCGGGCAGCTGACCGTGGACGACGACAGCGGCCAGTACCGCGACAACGATGCGGTGAACGTGGGCGGCCAGTACACCTTCGCCAACCTGTCCAGTGTCGGCGCGGATCTCAGCAGCGGCGATCGCGGCGATGCCGCGCAGCTCAATGCCGAGTATCGGTTGACGCCACAGCACAGCTTCTACGGCAGCTTCACCCAGTCGACCGACCGCAGCGAGTACGACCCGTTGTTCAGCCCGACCGCGCAGGATGGCTGGACGCTGGGGCAACGCTGGCGCCTGTCCGACCAGGTCAACGTGTTCAATGAAAGCCAGTTCCTGAAGGGGGCGCAGGAATCCGGTCTGGCGCATACCTTCGGCATGGATTTCTATCCTGCGGTGGGCTGGAACATGGGGTTCACCCTGGGCGACGGTGAGTTGGACACCCGCGATGGCGGCCAGGTCGACCGTAAATCGGTGAGCCTGTCCGGTGGCCGCACCTCGGCCGACACCGACTGGCAGAGCAAGCTGGAATGGCGTCGCGACACCGGTGCCGAGCGGCGCACGCAATGGGTGAGCACCAACCGCCTGAGCCACAAGATCAACGAGAGCTGGCGCATTGCCGGGCGCTTCAACTATGCCGACACCGATGATGCGATCAATCCGCTGGCCGGCGCACGTTTCATCGAGGGCAACCTGGGCTTCGCCTACCGGCCCTGGAACAGTGACCGCTGGGCATTGTTTGGTCGCTACACCTATCTGTACGACCTCTCGACGCTGGGGCAGGTCAACGGGGTGGACTACGACCAGCGCACGCAGGTGCTGTCATTGGAGGGCGTGTATCGCATCGATCAACGCTGGGAAGTGGCCGGCAAACTGGCCGCGCGCAAGGGCGAAGTGCGCCAGGGCCGGGGCACGGGGGTCTGGTTCGATTCGGCCACCCGGTTTGCCGCGGCCCAGTTGCGCTACGAGCTGGTCTACCAGTGGCATGGCCTGGCCGAGTACCGCTGGCTGGACGTGCGCGACGGCGGCCAGCGCCAGGGCTGGATGCTGGGCGTGGACCGCGACATCAGCCGCAGCCTGCGGGTGGGGGCGGGCTACAACTTCACCGAGTTCAGCGATGACCTCACCGACTTCGACTACGACCACCGCGGCTGGTACTTGAACCTGGTGGGTCGGTATTGAGGGGCGGTTCGCGAACTGCTTCCCCATTCACACATCTGGACGGGATCTCCGGACAATACTCGCGATTCGCCTTGGGAGCCGGAGCCGCAATGCCCTCCAACGCCGCAGGTCCGTTGGTCCGCGCCCTGGCGCTGAGCGAGTGCCAGGCAGTGACGCAGGCGCTGGTCCCGGGACCTCAAGTCCACGAGTCGGTGCATGTGGCGCGCAAGGCGATCCGGCGCCTGCGTGCGCTGCTCGCCTTGCTCGAGCGGACCGCACTCGACCTCGATAGGGCAGATGGTTTGCTGCGCCGCCTCGGTGATGGCCTGTCCGCATTGCGCGATGCGCATGTGGCGGTGGAGACGGCGGCGCGATTGGGCCGACACCAGGCCGGGCCGGCATGGGCAGGCGTGGTGCTGCGACTGCAGGCGCGACGCGATGCGGTGCTGCAACGTGCGTTGAATGGCGACCCGGGATTTGCCCGTCGCCAGCGCAGCCTGCAACGGATTGCCTTCCTGTTGGAATCACAGGACTGGTCATGCGTGCGGTCACTGCAGATTCGTGATGGCCTGCGCCGCAGCGCACAGCGTGCCGCCAGGGCCGAAAAGCGTGCCCGGGCCTCGGTCGATCCGGAGGTGCTGCACCGGTGGCGCCGGAAAGTGCGGCGGCTGCGGATGCAGCTCGAAGCGATGCCGCAGCTCGACGCCGCGCTGGCCAAAGCACACGGGCATAAACAGGACGACAAGCACACCAAGGCCCTGCATCGTCTCAGCGACCATCTCGGCCGCCAGCAGGACCTGCGCCTGCTGCGCAGCCTGCTTAGAGCCATGCGTGCGGTGGACGGCAAGAAGGCGTTGCTAATGCAGTTGGATGCGGCGTTGGAGGAAGGCGCAAGCTGAGGGGCGTGCAGGCCCCGAAGCAATAGGGCGCCATGCTGCGGCGCAATGTATGTTGCGGTCCTCCCGCACTGCCCAAGCTCGCCAGGATGCGCAACAATGCGACCCAACGACACACAGCAGGAGAGCTCCCATGCACGGAAGGCGATGGTTGGCAGTGGTGGCGGTGGCAATGGCGGCGAGCCTGGCCGGGACCGCCTCGGCCCAGGTCTACAAATGCAAGGGCAGCAACGGCGAGACGGTCTACTCGCAGAACCGTTGCGGTGCGGGTGCGCAGGAAGTGAGCGTCCGCCAGACCCGGCCGGCCACGCCGTCCAGCAGCGAGGCGGCTACGCGCAGCGCGGTGTTCCGCTCCACCGATCTGTCCGATGCGTCCATTGCCGAGCGCAACTGCGTGGGCGCGGCACGCTCGAGCATTTATGCGCCAGTGGATGCACGGATCGCCGGTTACCAGCGCCAGATCGGCGAGCTGAACCAGCAGGTTTCCCGGGCCCGCGACAACCTGGCCGGCGCCACGGCAGAGTCGGGCATCCGCGGGCAGATTACCGGGTTGCAGCAGTCGATCAGTGCCGAGCGGCAGACCGCCGAAACCAGCATGGGCGCCGCCCGCCAGCGCTGCGGCGATGAACGCCGCGACCGCGAGGCCGCGATCGAGAAGAAGTACGACGAGGAACAGCAGCGCAAGCGTGCCGCCGCGGCGCCGGCTTCAACCCGCGACGTGCCCCAGCTGTAGCACCATTTCCCATTCGTCCAGGCCCGCGCCGTAGCCATCCGGCACGACGTTCTGCACCTGGAAGCCGAAGGCAGCGTAGAACCCTTGGGTATGCTGGCTGGTACACAGCCGTATCCGGGTCACGCCGGGCAGGGCGCGCGCGGCGGCCAGCCGTGCATTGGTGAGTTGACGGCCCAGTCCCTGCCCATGCAGGCCGTGCTCGACCATGCCCCAGGCGAACGAGGCGATGCTGCCGCTGGCATCCAGCCCCAGCCCACCACAGGCCACGATACGCCCCTCGCGCTCGATGACCTGGAAGGCCGAGGTCTGTGCAGGGTCGTGCAGGAACGCATCGAACCCGGCGCGTTCGCATGGATCGAAGAACGCCGGGGTATTGCTGTCGAACAGCGCCAGGCAGGCATCACGATCCTGCGCACGGTACGGGCGAAGGGTGTTCATGCGCTGCGCTGCCCGGGCATCTGGCGCGGCTTGTACTGGCAGCGCGGGTAGCTGGAGCAGGACTGGAGTGGCCCATAGGGGCCGGTACGCTGCACGATGACGCCACCGTCGCAGACCGGGCAGGCCTGCTCGTGGATAGGCTGCCCCGTCACGCCGCTGATCTGCACGGCGCCATCGGCGACCAGCTCGTTGAGGAAGCTCGACCGCTTGCCCTGCACGGTGAACATCGCCACCGAACGCCGCGCGCGGGTCAGCGCGACGTAGAACAGGCGGCGCTCCTCGCCCAGCGGATAGGTGTCGTCCTGTGGCATGGCCAGGCGCAGCACCGGGTCATCGGCGCGGGTGCTGGGGAAGCTGCGCTCGAGCATGGCCGGCAGGATCACGATATCGGCCTCCGCGCCCTTGGCACGATGCGCGGTCAGGAATGAAATCTCCAAGTGCTGGCTGAAGCGCGCCGGCCAGTCCGCCGCCATGACGCTGCGGTCGTTGTTGTAGCGGCCCAGCACGAACACCGACAGTCTGCCTTGCTTGCCGGCGGCGATCACCTGCTGCTGCAGGCGCTGCAGGTACTGGCCGATGGCATCGCCGAGCTGGTCGCGCGCAGCGACCTGGAAGGCCTGCAACACCGGCCCCTGCGCGGGGGCGTGGGAGCGCACCTGCTTGGCGATCTGCGCCGGATTCTTCGCGATGAACCGGCTGGAGGCATCGCACAGCGCCTGCGGGCAGCGGAAGGTCTGCTCCAGCTTGAGCACCTGGCCAGGGCCGAACCAGTCCACGAAGCCGGTCATCACCGACACGTCGGCACCGGCGAAGCGGTTGATCGACTGCCAGTCATCACCCACGGCGAACAGGTGCCGGCCGGGCGCCTGGACCAGCGCGCGGCACAGGCGTGCACGCGCCCGCGAAGCATCCTGGAATTCATCGGCCATCACCAGTTCGTAGGGCGCGTGGTAGCGGCCCTGTTCGAGGTGCTCGGCGGCCTGGTTGAGCATGTCCTCGAAATCGATGGCGTGCTCGGCGGCAAGCGCATCGTCCCAGGCCTCCAGCACCGGCGTGGCCAGCGCCAGGAACAGGCGGTAGCGGTGCTTGAAGCGGTCCTCGGGCATGCAGCGCAGCCGCTCGGCCATGTCATCCACCGACAACCCGTTGCTCTTGGCATGGCTGATGAAGCTGCGCACCAGCCCGATCAGCTCGGTGTCCGGCATCGGTGTCGCGCCGCCGTCGGGCAGTTCGCGGTCCGGGTTGGGATCGAGCACGACGCCACGCTGTGACAGCGCCTCGCCCAGCAGGGTGAACAGCTCACCGCTGCGCAACTGCTGCGGGGTGGTCTGGATCTGGTCGCGATGGCCGCCGCGCGCGGGTGTGGGATCGACGCGCCGATGCTGGTGGCTCAGCCCGGCCGCCGGATAGTGGAAGGCAGGGCTGAAGCGGTGGTATGCATCGTCGGCGGGATCGAACGCGTCCTGGCGCTCATAGCGATACGCCACGCCGTTGTAGAACAGCCAATCGGCGATGATGCAGTCCTCCAGGTCGCGCACGCGTTCGCCCTGCAGCGTCCGTACATAGCCCTGGCCATCGGCCTCCCAGCCATCGGCCTGCGTGGTGCCGCCGATCACCGGCAGGTCGCGGCCAAACACCAGCCGGAACAGGTCCCATTGGGTGCGGAAGCGGTGCGAGCGGTCCTTGAGCTGGTCGATCAACTCGGCCAGTTTGTGGAACCCCTGGGTCGCATCCACCGCCCAGCCGGGCACGTCGGGAAGACGGCCGGTGGCCTTGCCGATGATCTGCCGCCCCAGCGCATGGAAGGTGCGTGCCTGCACCTCGGACCCGTCCAAGCCCACCCGTGCGAATGCGGTGTCGGCGCGCTGCTGCAGCTCCTCGGCGGCGTCCTTGTTGAAGGCCAGCATCAGGATGCGCTCGGCCGGCACCAACCCACGGGTGATGGCATAGGCCGCCTTGGCCACCAGGGTCGAGGTCTTGCCCGAGCCGGCGGCGGCCACCAGCTGCACGCGGTTGTCAAAGCAGATCACCGCCTGCGCCTGCTCGGCGGTCAGCGGCTGGCGCTCGATACCGTCCAGCAGGGCGCTGCAGCGGCGGCGCTCGTGCTGCAGATGGTCCGCATTGCGGGCCTCCCAGGCGGCGGGCCAATCGGCTTCCCAACGCATCAGTGCGTCCTCGATGGCCGACGGCGCGCCATCCAGCCGGGCACGCAGCGCGTCGTCGTCGAACACCGCCCACATCGCAGACGCGTCGAGGGGCAGGGACGGGCGCTGTGCCAGCAGATCCCGCTGCTGCTCGTGGGTAAACCAGTGGTGCCGTGCATCGGCGCCCGCGATCGCGGCGTCGGCCTGGGCCAGCCAGTCGCCTACCTGCACCAGGCCATCGTTGAAGGCGATGATCCGCTGCGTGTCCTGATGCGAACCCAGGCGCTGTTCCAGTGCCTGCGCGAGGGTCTGCGCGGCAGCGTTCGACAGGCCCTCCAGGACCCGCACCTGGCCGTCACTGCAGGTGAGGTGCAGGCGCGTCCAGAGCAGGCCACGCTGCAACGTCAGCGCATCGGGTGCGGTCAGGTCGGCGTGATGCAGGTGGCCGTCGAGCCGCAGCTCGGCGCGTTGTTCGATCAGGGCAAGCCGCCAGTGCGGCGTTCGGGTCAAGCGTTGGCCCCAGGCCGAAGGGGTCCAGTCGTGCGTCATCGGTACATCCAGCGAGCGGCCAGCGCCCGGTGCAGCACCGGGCGGGCGGGAAGGTCAGGTCCCCATCATAGGGAAAACCTGAGGCCTGCCTCAATCGCAGGCGACGGCCGCACTACGCGACTGCCGGTCCACCAGCACCGCCACGCCCCACAACAGCAGGCCGCCCAGTGCCGTGGCAGCACCCACGTACCCGGTCATCGCCGAGCTGAAGCCGGCACCGATGGCCATGCCGCCGAACCACGGGCCCAGCGCATTGGCGGTATTGAAGGCGGCGTGGTTGGAGGCCGCCGCCAGGGTCTGTGCCTCACCGGCCACATCCATCAGGCGCGTCTGCAACACCGCCGCCAGTGCACCCATGGTGCCCACCGCGATGATCACCGGGAACACGCTCCACACCGACGTGGCGGCCAGCGGGTAGATCAGCAGCACCAGGATCGACCAGACCAGCACCACCGCTGCGGCACGGAACTGGAAGCGGTCCACCAGCCAACCGCCGGCGACGTTGCCGATGATCGCGCCGATGCCGAAGATGCCTACCGCCAACGGCATCCACGATTCGGCCAGGCCGGTCACCTGCACCAGGGTCGGGGCCAGGTAGGTGAACACGCAGAACATGCCGGCGAAGCCGATCGAGCCGATGGCCAGTGCCAGCCACACCTGCGGGCGGTTGAACGCGCGCAGCTCACGCATCGGCGAGGTGCGCACCTCGTCGGGGTCGGGCTGCAGGAAGCGCGCGATCATCACCACGGTGGCGATGGCCAGCACACTGACCAGTGCGAACGCCGTACGCCAGCTCCACTGCTGGCCCAGCCAGGTGGTCAACGGATTACCGACCAGAATGGCCACCGACAAACCCAGCAGCACCTTGGACACCGCCGCGCCACGCTGCGCCGGCGGGCTGATCGCGGCGGCCACCAGCATCGCCACACCGAAGTAGGCGCCATGCGGCAAGCCGGCGACGAAGCGCGCCAGCAGCATCGTGGCGTAGTTCGGGGCCAGCGCGCTGGCCAGGTTGCCCACGGCGTAGAAGCCCATCAGCGCCAGCAGCAGGTTGCGGCGGGCAAAGCCGGCGCCGGCGAAGGCCAGAATCGGCGCGCCCACCACCACACCGATCGCATAGGCGCTGATCAGATGGCCCACCTGGGTTTCACTGATCGCCAGCCCGCGGCTGATTTCCAGCATCAGCCCCATGCTGGCGAACTCGCTGGTGCCAATGGCAAAACCACCCAGCGACAGGGCCAGCAGGATCAAAGTGCGCTCGCGCGCGGACAGGCGTGCGGCCAGGGGAACGGAAAACGGGCTCATGCGGACTGGGCGGTTCGGAAGGCGGTCGGGCATTGTACTGCTGCGGCGCAGCATCGGGCGTTGGCGGGCGGTCCGCAGGCTGGGATGCTGTGGTCCGCCAGCGTGGCGGTCGGCTGTGAGGGGGTTTGATCTTCACGCGACACCGCAGCTAGGCTGGGGTCGACCCGGCGCGCGGATGGCGTCGGGTTGCCTACCCTTTCCACGACAGGGTCTTTGCATGCGTGTAGTGCCCGACGTGGGACGCTTGCCGCGGTCGCTGCTGATCGCAACGGTTGTTTTCCTTATTGCAGGATGCCAGGCCACCATGACTCCCCCCGCCAATGCCGCAACGTCGCCGCCTCGCGCGGGCAACACGTTCCCGTTGGAGTTCCGCCAGCACAACATCGAAGCGCACTGTTACAACACCCGCACCTGCAGCGTCGTCTACAACGGTGAGAACCTCACCCGGCGCCAGGCCGATGCGCCTTCACCGCCTCCCGCGGCAGACCACCGCCAGCGCTGGGGTGCGGCGGCCACCATCGGCATACGCAACTTCCCGGCACCGGCGCAGCTGCACTGGACCGCCCACGATGGCAGCACGCACGAGGCCAGCGTGGATATCGGCGCGATCTTCGCCGACCAGAAGGTGCTGCATCGCGTGCCCGAGGCTGACATTCCCGCCGGCGCCTTTGTGGGTCCCGCCGCTGAGCCCAGCATCTTCATCGAAGTAGATGACCGCACCGTACGGGTGTTCATGAAGATGTTCATCCCGACCCGCAGCCTGCAGGTGGCGGGCAATCCGGACAGCGACTTCCGCGCCGATCTGATCGAAGCGTGGCGTCACACCTACTGATCCAGGAGCCAGGGACATGGCAGACGACAAACACCGCATCGGTCGCGATGGTCTTCGTGAAGACGGGGTGGGGTACTACCCGGCGGACGCGCACGACCTGCAGTCCTACACTGATGCACGTGCCGCACTGAGTACCTTTCAGGTGCCGCTGCTGTTGCGCAGTGCCGACCCGCATCAGCGCCTGTACGTGGCCGCCTTCGATGGCACCGGCAGCGATGCCGACAATGACCCCGACCACGCCACCAACGTGGCCCGCATCCGCGACCAGGTGGAAGCCCTCAACGAGGCCGGTCACCTGCAGCTGCGCGTGGGCTATGTGGCGGGCCCGGGCACCCAGGACAACTGGCTGGACCGGGCCTGGGACGGTGCGCGCGGGCATACCTACGACGAACGCCTGGAGCAGATGTACCGGCAGTTCATCGAACAGGCCAAGCAATGGCGCGCCGACGATCCCGACGCGGCGATCGCGCTTGCCGGGGTGGGCTTCAGCCGGGGTGCCGAACAGGCAGCCGGATTCGCGCGGCTGGTGCATGCGCGTGGCATCCAGGACCCCTCCGGCGCGCGCTATACCAGCAACGACCAAGGCCAGATCACGGCCGTCACCTACACCAAGCCGCCGCTGGTGGCGCCTGGGCAGGTGGCGCAGGCAGTCGGGTTGTTCGACCCGGTCGGCACCGGTGAGCCGGTCCGTGACCACGATCGGCGGCTGCCACCGTCGGTGCTGTCGGGCCTGCAGATCATTGCCGAAGACGAGCGGCGCGGCCTGTTCCGCGCCAGCCATATCATCGATCCTGGCTTGTCCGCCGATGGCCGCCTGCTCGGCGTGGTGGTCGGTGGCGCACACTCGGATATCGGCGGCAGCTATCACCGTGACGGGCTCGGGCGGCGCAGCGGCAACCTGATGCTGGACTACCTCAACGGCCTCACCGATGTGCCGCTGCTGGAGAAGGTGGCCGAGCCGGATGACCCGCGACGCAACGTGGTGCATCGCTCCGAGCAGGGGTCGCTGCTGTATCGGCTGGGCAGCAAGGTTGACCGCAGCAGCCCCGAGGGTTACATCGAACAGCTGGTGCCGGACCGCCTGCGCGGCCAGGTCGAGGACCCCTTCAATGCCGAGCCGGTCGATGCGGCGTTGCAGGCTCGCTTCGAGCGGCATCCGGTGGTGATCGGCGCGGTGCCTGGCACGGTACCGCTGCCGGGCGATCCGGATCATGCGCTGTACGCCGCGCTTCGGCAGCAGTTTCCGGGCAGCATCAACGATGCCCAGGTAATGCATGCCACGGTGTTGGCCAAGCAGGGCGGCGTCACCGATTTAGCGCAGTTGCAGGTGCATGTGCGCGAGGGCGCGGCCTTCGTTTCACAGACCTTCCCGCCCGGGTGTCGCATCGTAATGGACCTGTCCGAGGCGGCACCGGACATCGCGGTGTCACGCGCCCAGTCGCGGGCGCTCGATGCCGGCGCTGCCTTGGCGACCTCGGCAGAGCCCTCCACACCTGGATGCACGCGGTGAGGGGTGGATCGACCTTCACAATCCTGACTTAGGAATTTTCCGATTGGCAGCGACTCTTTACTGGATTAGCATTCTTCACGTGTTCTTGATCAGGGGACCTTCACATGCTTGAGTATCCGCATGCGTTGCAGATCAGGGGCCGGTATCAGCTGGTGGCTCTGACATATTCGCCGGTGTACAGTCCGGCCGATGTGTTCGGCCATGCTGTGCTCACGGCCGAAGGCGCAAGGGTCACCGAGGTGCTGACGCTGGATGCAGCGCAGCGCCAACTGTCGTCACTGCTTGAGCAGGACGGCGCGGTGCAGGGGATGGAACAGGTAGTCGATGAGAAGCGTCCGCTGCCACGTAGGCGTCGGCGCCAGTCGTAGCGTCTTCGGGCGCATCATGGAGGATTGGGTTTGTCCACGCAGAAAGTTGTTGTCGCCGCCGTTGTTGTCCTGTTGACCGTGCTTGTCGGCTATTGCCTGGCCGGGTACCTCACCCTGCTGCTGCTGGGCCTGGATACGGCGTTGTTCAAGTGGAACACCTACCTCCAGTACGTGCAGGCGATCGACCAGCCGGCGGTTGCGCCGTACGTGGGCAAGATCAAGGTCGCAGGCGTGCTGGGCTTCGGCCTGCCGCTGCTGGTGGGGCTGGTGGCGCTGTTCTTCGTGTTAAAGCCGAAGAAGAAGTCGCTGCATGGTGATGCGCGCTTCGCCGGCGCCGCCGACCTGTCCAAGCACGGTCTGTTCAAGAAGAGTGACGACGGCATCGTGGTCGGCAGCTTCAACGGCAAGCTGGTGCGCCTGAGTGGCCAGCAGTTCGTGATCCTGGCTGCGCCGACCCGGTCGGGCAAGGGCGTGGGCGTGGTCATCCCGAACCTGCTGGAGTACGGCGAATCGGTGGTGGTGCTGGATATCAAGCAGGAGAACTTCGACCTGACCAGCGGCTGGCGCGCCAGCCAGGGCCAGGAGGTGTTCCTGTTCAACCCCTTCGCCGAAGACCGCCGCACCCATCGCTGGAACCCGCTCAGCTACGTCTCCGATGACCAGGCCTTCCGGGTCTCGGAGTTGATGAGCATCGCCGCGATGCTGTACCCCGACGGTTCGGACGACCAGAAATTCTGGGTCAGCCAGGCTCGCAATGCCTTCATGGCCTTCGGCCTGTACCTGTTCGAGAACTGGGACGACGAGCGCCAGCTGGGCTTCCCGGGCGGGCAGGGCACGCCGACCCTGGGCGCCCTGTACCGGCTGTCCTCGGGGGATGGCAGCGACCTCAAGAAGTTCTTCAAGACCCTGTCGGAGAAGCGTTTCCTGAGCGGCAACGCATGCTCGGCGTTCGCCAACATGCTGTCCCAGGCCGATGAAACGTTCGCCTCGATCATGGGCACCTTCAAGGAGCCGCTGAACGCCTGGATCAACCCGGTGCTGGACAAGGCCACCAGCGCCAACGACTTCCTGCTCACCGACCTGCGCAAGAAGAAGATGACGATCTACATCGGCATCCAGCCCAACAAGCTGGCCGAGAGCCGCCTGATCATCAACCTGTTCTTCAGCCAGATCATCAACCTCAACACCAAGGAACTGCCCAAGTCCAATCCGGACCTGAAGTACCAGTGCCTGCTGTTGATGGACGAATTCACCGCCATCGGCCGGGTCGACATCATCGCCTCGGCGGTGTCCTACATGGCCGGCTACAACGTGCGCCTGCTGCCGATCATCCAGAGCATGGCCCAGCTCGATGCCACCTATGGCCGGGACATCTCGCGCACCATCATCACCAATCACGCGCTGCAGATCCTCTACGCACCGCGCGAGCAGCAGGATGCCAACGACTATTCGGAGATGCTCGGGTACACGACCATCCGCAAGAAGAACGTCACCCATGCCCGTGAAAAGACCCATAGCTTCACCGAGGAGCGTCGCGCGCTGATGCTCCCGCAGGAGCTCAAGGCGATGGGCAACGACCACGAAGTGTTCCTCTACGAGGGCATTCCGCATCCGGTGAAGTGCGACAAGATCAAGTACTACAAGGACCGCTATTTCACCTCGCGGTTGTTGCCGAAAACTTCCGTACCAAATTTGCAAATTTGAACAAGTCCATGTGAAAACGTGTGATGTGCGTCAAAAAAACGACATGTGAAGAACCTTTTTGTTTATCCTTTGACACTGAATTGACGTGTAGGTGTGGCATCGTATTTGTGATGGCCGTTCTATGCGGTGTGAAATTGTTGTTTGAGTACGGTGCTGGATGCACGGCACTGCAGTAGTTGCCAAGAGGGACATGGATGGCTTTTCTCGAGTTGGAACCGTGAGGCGACGGGGCCGGACAGCATGTCCGGGACGCCTTCACGAAAGTACTGGCAGCCATTGGCTGCAGGGGCGGGGCGGGGGCCCGGTCGCATCACTCCAGGGTGTTGCACGGCTGCATCTGCAAACCACATCTGCCTGTCGGGCGTTATTCCGCTCGGCACGATGAATTGCCGCCGAAAATTCGAGTAAAGCCGCTTTTCCGTACGCCATAGGGAAGTTCGTATGAAGCAAGCGTTTCTGTCAAAAGCACTGATCACCGCTGCCGCCACATTGATGTTGGCCGGCTGCGCCACCAAACCGGCTCCGGACATCGGCGGCCGCTGGAAACCGGTCAACCGCTTCGCCAGTACCACCATGGAAATCCCGCTGTACACCAGCTACGTGTACCAGGCGACGCCCATGGACGGCACCCTCAAGACCATGCTCGAGCGCTGGGCGAAGGACTCCGGGATGACCCTGGACTACCGCCTCAGCTCGGACTACACGCTCTATGGCGCGGTGTCTTCGATCGGAACCACCAATCCTCAGCAAGCCATGATCGACGTGACCAGCGCCTATGCGGGCCAGGGCGTTTCAGTGTCCATCGTGGGCAACCAGATCGTGGTGCAGAGTGCGTCGCCGAGCGTTTCGGCGACCGGTGCCGGTGCGTCCAGCGGAAGCTGAGATCGGCCGGGATCAGTAAACGTGACACCCCTCGCGCGCGGCGCCGGGGTGCCGCGCCCATTGACGTTCCAGCAGTACGGATGAATCCATGTTCCGAAAAAAGGAAACAGGCAGCAGCCAGAAGGTCGACCAGGCCGTCGCGAAAGCGGTGAGCTATGAGTTGACCGTGGCCGACATGGCACGGCGCAGCGAGCGCCGCGCGTGGTGGGTGGCCACTGCATCGCTGGTGATGTCATTGGCGCTGGCCGGCGGTTACTACTACATGCTGCCGTTGAAGGAGAAGGTGCCGTTCTTGGTGATGGCCGATGCGTATACGGGTACCGCCACCGTGGCGCGCCTGAGCGGGAATTTCGAGGGTCAGTCGGTCACCGCCAGCGATGCCATCAATAGAAGCAACGTGGCGCAGTACGTGATGGCCCGCGAGTCTTATGATTTCGCGGTGATGGGTTTGCGGGATTGGCAGCTGGTGTTTGTCATGTCCGATGACCGGGTCAGCAGCTCCCTGAAGGCGCGTTACGCCAACAACAACCCGCAGAGTCCATTCATCCTCTACGGCAAGGAACGGGCGATTCGGGTCAAGATCCTCAGCATCACTCCGCTGGAAGCACAAGCCACCGGCGGCTTCCGCGGCGCCTCGGTACGTATCCAGCGCAGCATTTATGACAAGACGAAAGCTACCACCAACTATCTGGACAACCAGTTGGTGACCATGCGCTTCCGTTATGTACCGAACCTGGCCCTGAACGAGCAGGAGCGCATCCTGAATCCGCTGAGCTTCCAGGTGTTCGAGTATCGCGTCGACAATGACTACTCACGGGGCGTGCCGGGACCGGACCAGGCGGCGCTTCAGCAGCAGGCCGACCAAGCCCAGCTGGCCGCCCAGCATGGCGTTTACGATCCGAGCAATCCAGCGGCGGCGAGCATGGTGATAGACCCGGTGACGGGACAGCCAGTTGCCGTACCGGCGGAAGGCGTCCCGGCGCAGCCTTACCCGGGCCAGCAGATGCCCGGCGCACCAGTGCCCGGCCAGCAGGTCCCGGGGCAACCCGTTCAAGGCCAGGGTCTCCCTGGTCAGGCAATGCCGGGGCAAGCCATGCCCGGACAGCCGGCAATGAGGCCGGCGCAGAACAATTCCACCGGAAATGCTGATGGAGCAAGCAACCGATGAGTAGTCGAAAAGTCAGGGGAAGCGCATTGGCGTTGCTGTCGATGCTGTCTTTGGTGGTCTCTTCCGCCGCGTTCGCGCAGGCGGTGGATCACTATGAATATGAGAAGGACCGCATCTATCCGGTGCGTACGGGGCTGGGCTTGACCACCCAGATCGAGTTGAGTCCGGACGAGAAAATTCTCGATTACAGCACCGGCTTCAGCAGTGGCTGGGAATTGACGCGCCGCGAGAACGTGTTCTACATCAAGCCCAAGAACGTCGATGTGGACACCAACATGATGGTGCGCACCGAGACCCATTCCTACATCTTCGAGCTGAAGGTGGTGGCCACCGATTGGCGTCAGCTTGAGCAGGCGCGTCGGGCGGGCGTGCAGTACAAGGTTGCGTTCACCTACCCGGCCGATACCGAATTCGGTGTCGCCCAGGAGGCGGTGCAGGAAGAGGCCAAGCCGCTGTTGAGCAGCGAGCTTTCCAAGGACCGTCAGTACAATTTCGACTATTCCTACTCGACCAGCCGCGCCAAGAAGATGGGGTGGCTGATTCCAGTCAATGCATACGATGACGGTCGATTCACCTATCTGCGTCTGCCCACTTCACCGGAGTTCAAGACCGGCATCTTCCCCGCGGTTTTCGGAAGGGATACCGAATACGGTGAGGACTTCGTGGTCAATACGACCGTGGAAGGAAACAGCCTGATCGTCCACGGGACCTACCCGTACCTGGTCATCCGCCATGGCGATTTCGTCGTTGGCCTGCGAAGGAACGTCAAGAAATGAGCCAGAACAACACTCCCGGAAACGATCCGATCGACGGACGCGACGAGAGCCAGGGCCGTTACGGCGCAGGCAACGGTGCGCCCGATTCGCCTTCCAATCCGTATTTCGGACAAGCCCAGGCTGAACCGGCTCCCGATCTGGATGCCAGCGCCCCGACCCTGCGGTCGGCGGAGGAGCAGCGCTTGAATCGTAAGGCGCTGGTCTTCATGGGCGGCATTCTGCTGTTGCTGCTTGGCGTCGGCTATATGGTTTTCCACAAGTCGCGTGACGAGGAAGGCCCCGCGGCCGTGCGTGAAACCGCGCGTTCGGCGACCCCGGACCTGCCGAACTTTGGCCCGGCCGCACAGCCCCAGGTGCAGGCACAGCCCGATCCAATTCCGATGTTGCCGGCGCTGCCGCAGGACCAGTCCACTCAGTTGGTGCCAATAGCCCAACCGGAGCCGATGATGCCGCGCGGTCCGACCCTGCTGGATCGTCGCATCGCCGGTTCAGAAGACGCGGCATCGGCAGCGGGTAACCGTGCGGGGCCGCAGCGCAGTGCACTTGACGAAGCAACGCGGCAGGCATTGCTCTCCAACATGCCGGGCATGCAGCCCGCTGGTGCAGGCAAGACCCGGCGTGGCCCGGATGTCGATGACGTATCGAGTGCGTCCTTCATTCGTAGCCCTGATGCGCTTCTGGTTCGCGGTACGTATCTGCGCTGTGTGCTGGAAACCCGAATCATCACGGACTATGCCGGCTACACCTCCTGCCTGCTGACCGAGCCGGTGTACTCGATCAACGGTCGCAATCTGTTGTTGCCGAAGGGCTCCAAGATTTACGGAAGTTACGGTGGTCGCCCGACCGGCAAGCGCATTGAAGTGATCTGGGATCGCATCACCACGCCCAATGGTCTGGATGTGGCCATGTCCAGTCCGGGTATCGACGGTTTGGGCAGTGCCGGCCACCCCGGGCAGTACAGCGCGCACTGGGGCAGTCGTATCGCATCGGCGTTGATGATCAGTCTGATCGCAGATGCCTTCAAATATGCCGCCGCCGAAAATGGTCCAGAAACCACCACCGTGACGGGGAGCGGCCTGGCTGTGCAGTCCCCCTATGAAAGCGCCACCGCACGCACCATGGAGCGACTGGCCGGAGAAGCGCTCAGCGAGCGCTCACCGCCTACCGTCACGATCAACCAGGGCAGCGTATTGAATGTCTATGTCGCCAAGGATGTCGACTTCTCCGATGTGCTTGGACAGCGCCGTTGATCGAGTGAATTGAATCATGGACGCCGAAGTGGCCCCTCTAGCGCTAGTTTCCAGCGATTTCCTGCACTATCAGTATCAAGTGCTGGGAATCGATGAATACATGACCTCGCCGGACGTGACGGAAATCTGTATCAACCGTCCCGGCGAGCTGTACCTGGAAACCCGGGCGGGGTGGCAGCGGGTGGACGTGCCTGGCCTGACGTTCGAGCGGGCCAGGCAGTTCTGCACGGCCGTGGTAAATGAAAGCAACACCGGGCAGCGCATCACCGATGCGGACCCGGTGGTATCGCTGACATTTCCCACCGGACAGCGCGCACAGTTCGTGATCCCCCCCGCCTGCGATGCGGGCAAGGTGTCAATCACCATCCGCCTGCCGTCCAAGCACACTAAGACGCTCCACCAGTATCACGAGGATGGCTTCTTCAACCAGATCCTGGAGCAGGACGGCAGCATCAGCGAACAGGATCGCGAGTTGCTGGAACTGCGCAGTTCACGTGAGTACGCCGAGTTCTTCCGGCGCGCGGTGAAGTACCGCAAGAACATCGTGGTTTCCGGTGCCACCGGCAGCGGCAAAACGACGTTCATGAAGGCACTGGTCAATCACATTCCGGATGAGGAGCGACTCGTCACCATCGAAGATGCGCGGGAGCTGTTCATCACCCAGCCCAACGTGGTGCACCTGCTGTATTCCAAGGGCGGGCAGAGCACCAGCAATGTGACTGCCAAGACCTGCATGGAGGCCTGCCTGCGCATGAAACCTGAGCGCATCATCCTGGCAGAGCTTCGCGGTGACGAAGCGTTCTACTTCATCCGCAACTGCGCCTCTGGCCATCCAGGTTCGATCACCAGCTGCCATGCCGGCAGCCCGGAACAGACCTGGGACCAGCTGGCGTTGATGGTCAAGGCGTCTACCGAAGGGTCGGGACTGGAGTTCGCGGTGATCAAGCGCCTGTTGATGATGACCATCGATATCGTGGTCCACATCAAGGCACACGCCGGTTCGCGCTACATCACCGGTATCGATTTCAATCCCGGCCGTGCGCAGGGACAGGAGGGCTGAATGATCGCCATCACTGCAACCGGACGCACCTGCGTCCACGCCAAGGCAAGGAGCCGCTGATGCTGCCCGGAATCGAAATGATGGCATGCCCGGAAATGGCGGTGTCCATGGACGTGATGAAGCACGTCATCAACGTCGAATCCTCGCGCAACCCCTACGCCATTGGCGTGGTCGGAGGTGCTCTGGTCCGTCAGCCCAAGCAGCTGGACGAGGCGTTGTCGACTGTGCGCATGCTGGAGGAGAAGGGATACAACTTCTCCATCGGGCTTGCCCAGGTGAATCGCTACAACCTGGCCAAATATGGCCTGGATTCGTATGAGAAGGCCTTCCAGCAATGTCCGAACCTGGTTGCGGGCTCGCGCATTCTTGCCGAGTGCTACAAGCGGTCGGGCAAGGATTGGGGTAAGTCGTTCAGTTGCTACTACTCGGGCAACTTCGTCACCGGCTTCCGGCACGGCTATGTGCAGAAAATCTACGATTCGATCTCACGTGGTCAGCAGGTTGCGGCGCTCGGCGCGGTTGCTCCGATCGATGTGGTGAGCCGTGGCAGCCGTCGCGCGGTCAAGGTGGAACATCATCCCGGGCCGGCCTCGCCGGCGCAGGCGCGCATCGTCGCTCAGGCCAACGGGCCGCTGTATTCGCCTCAACCGCCGGAAGATCCTGCGCGCGCCTATGTGGTCTATCCCTCCACCAGTGCCATGGCGCGCGGCGCCCTGGTCAATCTCGCCGATCAGGCGCTCTCGCGCGTGGTTCTGGGCGCTGTGGATCGGGCAGGTCAGCAAGCACAGCCGGGCGCGGCCGCGTCCCCTTATGCGGAGTATCCGCAAGAGGTGCAGGATGCGCTGATGCAGGCCCAGGCCGGTGCGCCATCGGCACAGCAGGCGCAGGGAAATCCAGCTGTCGATCAGCCGAACCAGCCGGTGATGCTGCGGCCATGGAATGAGCGGAACACGCCGGTTGCCGTGCCGGGCCAGAATGGCCAGGCACAGAGGCAGCCGGTTCAACAGATTCCCGCAGGGGATGCGGCCTTCGTTTTCTAGCGAAGTCGTGGCGTGGCCAGGCCCTCGACTGGTCAGTTTGGTTATTTACGTCTATCAATAAGGAAATCCACCCATGAAGCGATCCACTCTCGATCTCGTCCACGCCCAGCGCATGCTCAAGTCCATGCTCATGGCTGTCCTGTTTGCCGGCGCAGTGTTCGCACAGGAAGCCTTTGCGGCTGGCGGCTTCGGCGGCACCGATACCAAGGTCTGCGGCTTCTTCACCAACATCAACGGCCTGCTCAATATTGCCTCGATCGCCGTCGTCACCATTGCGGTGATCTTCGCGGGTTACCAGATCGCGTTCGCGCACAAGCGCATCGGCGATGTCGCTCCGATCCTGATCGGTGGCCTGCTGATCGGTGCTGCAGGTCAGATCGCCAAGATGCTGCTGGGCGACAGCTCGACCAGCAACTGCTCCAGCACTGGCACTGGTACCGGCATGCTGCTGGAACAGGTGCTGCTGTACTACAGTGCATAAGAACGTCGTTTTCCGGGGTTGCACACGCCCAGCGATGTTTCTGGGCGTGCCCTACCTGCCGTTCTTTTTCGTGATTGGCGGGCTGTTCCTGCTGAGCGTCTACACGAATTTCTGGTATCTGCTGTCGATTCCCGTGGCGATCTTCATCATGCGGAACATGGCCAAGCGCGATGAAATGATCTTCCGGCTGCTCGGCCTGCGTCTCCAGTTCAAGTTCAGGGCGCGCAACGTGCAGGACCACGATGGCATGTGGGTATTCAGCCCCAATCACTACCGCACCAAACCGGCACCCAAGGATTGAGGCGCCGGATCATCCCGGGCAGGCAGCTGCCCGCCCGGGTTGTCCTGGAAGAATCGCAGCACCCTCTACGGAAGCAGTCTCATGTTCAGCCCTGACACCTCCATCGCAGAGTTCATCCCGCTGTCCTCGCACGTCTCCGCGAATGTCGTGAAGACTACGGGCGGTGATTACCTGTTGACCTGGCACCTCGAGGGCTTGCCCTTTGTCGGGCGCGAGGAGTGGGAGCTGGAGCACAAGCACAATACGTTCAATCGTCTGCTGCAGACCCTGCGCGCGCCGGATTTCGTCAACGTCGCCTTCTGGACGCACGACATTCGCCGCCGCCGCACGCTGAAGGGCAGAAGCACCTTCCGGCAGAAGTTCAACCAGGACGTGTCTGACCAGTACATGGGCATGCTCTCCTCGCAGCGGATCATGCAGAACGAGCTGTACCTGACCATGATCTACCGGCCGGTGGTGTCTGGTAAGCGCTTCGTCGAGAAGTCGGCCAATGTGCCCAAGCTACAGGCCGAGCAGGACCAGGCCGTCGACAAGCTGCTGGAGCTGGCTGGCAACGTGGAGGCGGTCATCCGCGACTACGCGCCGTACCGCCTTGGCATGTATGAAGCAAAGAACGGCATCGTGTTCTCCGAGACGCTGGAGTTCTTTGGTTACCTGATCAACCGCATCGATGAGCCGGTTCCCGTGCTCTCGGCGCCCATCAAGGATTACCTGCCGGTCAGCCGGCACATGTTCTCGGCCAAGACCGGCGATTTCGTGATCGCCACGCCGAACGGCGTCAATCATTTCGGTGCCATCCTCAACATCAAGGAATATGCCGAGGGCACCTATCCCGGCATCCTCAATGGGATGAAGTACCTGGATTTCGAGTACGTCGTGACCCATTCGTTCAGCCCCATGGGGCGGCAGGATGCGCTCAAGGTGCTGGACCGTACCAAGGGCATGATGATCTCCTCCGGTGACAAGGCGGTCAGCCAGATCATCGAGCTGGATCAGGCGATGGACCAGCTGTCCTCGGGCAACTTCGTGCTGGGTGAGTACCATTACACCATCGCCGTGTACGGCGACAGCCAGGCCAAGCTGTCGCAGAACGTTGCCGCCACACGCGCCGAGCTCTCCAATGCCGGGTTCATTTCGGTCAAGGAAGATCTGGCGGTGACGTCGTCGTTCTACGCGCAGATTCCTGGCAACTGGCGCTACCGGACGCGCCTGGCCAACCTGAGTTCGCTGAACTTTCTTGGTTTGTCGCCGCTGCACAACTTCGCCACGGGAAAGCAGCACAACAACCCGTGGGGCGACTGCGTGACCACGCTGCAGACCACCAACGGCCAGCCTTACTATTTCAACTTCCATGCCACTCACCCCTCCGAGAACTCCCTGGGTGAAAAGGCGATCGCCAACACCATGGTGATCGGCAAGTCCGGTACCGGTAAGACCGCCCTGATCAACTTCCTGCTCAGCCAGGTGCAGAAGTATGAGCCGTCGCCGACGATCTTCTTCTTCGACAAGGACCGCGGCGCGGAGATCTTCGTACGCGCCTGCGGGGGCAACTATCTGGCGCTGGAGAATGGTGCCGCAACCGGCTTCAATCCTTTCCAGTGTGACCGTAATGAAGGCAACGTCCAGTTCCTGGCTGACCTGATCAAGGTGCTTGCCGGCAAGCGCGAGTACAGTTCCCGTGAGGAGGAGGACATCTTCCGCGGGGTGGAGAACATGCTCGATACGCCGATGCACCTGCGCAGCATGACCAATTTCCAGAAGAGTCTGCCCAACATGGGCGATGACGGGCTCTATGCGCGCATGCGGCGCTGGACATCCGGCAACTCGCTGGGCTGGGTGTTCGACAACCCGGTCGATACCATCGACCTGAGCAAGGCGAACATCATCGGATTCGACTACACCGACATCATCGACAACCCCGAAGTGCGTGTGCCGGTGATCAACTATCTGCTGCACAAGCTCGAGTCGCTGATCGACGGGCGCCCGCTGATCTACGTGATGGACGAGTTCTGGAAGATCCTGGACGGCGAGGGCGGCCTGAAGGAATTCGCCAAGAACAAGCAGAAGACCATTCGAAAGCAGAACGGCATGGGCATCTTCGCCACGCAGAGCCCGGAGGATGCGCTGAAGAGCGATATCTCGGCCGCGTTGATCGAACAGACGGCGACCCTGATCCTGCTGCCCAACCCGAATGCCAGCAAGAGCGACTACATGGATGGCCTGAAGCTGACCGAGGCCGAGTTCCGCGTGGTGACCGCACTGGACGAGCGTTCGCGTTGCTTCCTGGTCAAGCAGGGCCACGCATCGAGTGTCTGCCAACTTAATCTGCGCGGTATGGATGACATCCTATCGGTGATATCGGCCTCCACCGACAATATCGAGATCATGCATCGCGTGCTCTCTGATGCTGCCCAGCGCGAGAAAGTGGTCGAATCCGAGCTGACTCCGGAACAATGGTTGAGTGATTTCTACCGCAAGCGAAAGGGCTCCGGTAAATCTGCATCCAACAATCAGGAGGCCATGGCATGAAGATCATCGTGAACTCGCCGGCACATCGCCAGTTAAATCTGATGGAGAAGAACATGGATACCGTCAACCGCTTCAAGGGCACTCCCAACAGCATCTCCCGTTTCCGCACCGCCGCCCTCGCGCTTTCATGCGCAGTGCTGCTGGCTGCGCCGGTGCAGGCCTACACCTTGCCGGTAGTCGAGATCGGTATGAACCTCTTCAATGGAACGATGACGGAGGTCAATACTCTGGCTACGCAAGGTGAGGCGTTGCTGGAGTATGGTGCCCAGGCACAGCGCTTTATCGATACGACTCAGAATTGGGCCCAGAAGCTGGCGCAGTTCAATCAGATCATTGCTTCGCCGATCATGCCAACGGGCGTTACGTTGAAAAAGGTCGACGCAGACTGGAACGTGGCTGCGCGATGCGGCGCCGGGTCGATCATGAGCCTGTCTGGCTTGTTGACTGCGTTGAACATGAGCCCAGGCGGTGACATCGCTGCACAGCAGCGCAACATCTGCGCTGCCATTCAGATGCTCGAGAACCGCAAGTACAATGAAACTGTCGATGTTGTTCAGAAGACAATGCCCGATATGCGGAAGGTTCTTGATCAGATCAAGAACATTCGTCTGTTGACGAGCAAGGAGGGTGGGATGACCGAGGCCATGTCAAATGCCGCTGTCTCCAATGCCTACATGCAGACGGACTTCACCACGTGGGACAAGCAGATTGAGATGTACGACAAGCAGATCGGCGCGCTGACCAAGCAGCAGCAGATGCTGACCCAGCGTGCCCTCAAAGGGGCGCAGAGTCCATTGGGTACGATTGTGAAGACAGCAACGCTCAAGGCAGCGTTGTCGCTTTAGCACGGTATCCGATCGGGACGGATCCCCCTTAATTATCAGGTGATGTTATGAGTCTAGGGATGGTGGACGGCATGTTCGGGCAGGGGGTGCTGCATTTCTTGCAGAACCTGCACGTGCAATCGTCGGTTGGCGACTTCGTGTTCTTCCGATTGATCCTCGATTACCTGCATAAGGAAATCGCGGACTTTGGCGTTGAGCTGCTTGGGAGAATGATGAAGTGGGTCGGCGCGATCGCCTTGACCCTGATGACGCTGTGGGTTCTCGTGCAGGGGTTCCGCATCGTTACCGGGCGTAGCCGCGACTCACTGATGGTGCTGGTCACCAACATGGCGAAAGCAGCGTTGATCGTGTCCGTTGCAACCAGCATGGCGATGTTTGGCCGTGACTTGCACGACTTCCTCAATACCGACGTCAAGAACGAGATCACCCATGTCATCACAGGCAAGAAGGAGTCGCCGGAAGAGCTGATCGACAAGAACCTGGGCTACATGCAGTTGGCGTTGTCGTCGGTGGATGCGCTGGATGTGATGGGCGATGTCACCCTGGACAGTGCGAAGACCCGCGCCATGTGGTTCATTGGTATGGGCACCGGTGGGCCGGCTGTTACCGCCGGTTCCATGCTTCTGCTCTATGAGGTCGCTCTCGCGCTGTTTATCGGCCTTGGCCCGTTGTTCATCTTGTGTCTGCTATTTGAACAGACAAAGCAACTCTTCCAGAAGTGGCTGATGTACGGGATAGGCACAATGTTCTCGATGGGCGTCTTGGCGGCAATGACCGCCATTGCCATGGACATGGTTGCCCGCGTCGCCGGTGCGTTCTGGGGGAGCACTCTGCTGGGTACTCTGATGGGAGAGAACTTTACTGAAGGCATGTCCAGCATTGCCATGCAGCAGGGCGGCATGGGCCTGATTCTGACCACGCTGATCCTGACCTCGCCGCCGATGGCAGCAATGTTCTTCCAGGGCACGCTGGGCAGCTTCATGGCTTACTCGCAGATCGGGGGCGCCGCCGGTGCCCAGCCGGGTCCGCAGGGACAGCCGCCGGGTGCGGCGGGCTCATATACGCCGCCGAGACCCACTGCTGAAGCACCGGTGAGCCATGCGAGTGAGTCGCATGCGATGCCTCGAATCAACTCAGGTGAACGAATGCCAGAATCGAGAGGTCAACGTGGTAACGCCAATTCGAGCGAGTAAATGGAGGGATGCCAATGAATCTGTGGGTCAATAGATGGATCATCCTGCTCCTTGCTCTGTTGGCGAATTCCGCATTCGCCGAAGGGAACTGCCCTCCTGGCTACTACCCGATTGGTGGCCAAGGGGTTCAAGGTTGCGCGCCTATTGGTGGGGCATCGGCGAGTTCGGCCGAGAGCATGCCTGCTCCCGCTCCACGCCCAACCGGCGAATGGATTAAGACCTGGGGGGCTTTGGCAAAGTCTTCAGGTTCCGATCTTGTTGGCGCGTCCAACGGCGAGCTTTCTCGGAAAGAGGCAGAGAAACTCGCAGTTCGACGCTGCGCTGCAGAAGGTGCGAAGGATTGCAGCGTCTCTTTTACATACATGAACCAGTGTATGGCCTATGCGGTGCCTGATTCGGGAAAAGGGCTGGCAATGTTGTCACGGGGGCCGACCAAGCAGGCGGCGCATGATGAGGCGGTGAAGTATTGTCAAGATTCGAAGGGTGGTCATTGCGCGATCGCATATTCAGCATGCGCGGAGCCATACTTTAGGTCATTCTGAAGGTCATTATGGCAACAATGAAATTGTGCGATTGGGATTCAAGGTGCGCGCATAAACTGAAGTTCGGTGCAATCGATGTTGGGTTGCGACTGTAGTTCTGGTGTGGCGACGCAGAAGATCCGCCATTTGGTTCTTAGTCAAGCAACGCGGGCGACGACATGAACGTCGCACCGGTGACATTGGTGGTCTTGGATCGGCTGCACTCCTGCTCACAACGAACCACTCCATCGTACTGTTGAGCTGCAGCCTCTGTGCGCAGCGTGTATCTCAGAGACGCCTTTGTATGCCAAGTGCCAAGGAAACCAAGCATGTGTCGCCTACTGAAACTATGCGCCCTCCTATTGTTGATGTCCGCCTGTAGTCGAACGGAGAACACCATGAGCCAGACCCTTGCCTCTGCAGAAGACGATGTCGCCAACGGTGGCCGCGGATTGGCCAAGCTCAATCCCAGTCCACGCAAGGCGGTTGAGGTCACGCTGAAGATCCACAATGCGCCGGGCCCCTTTGCGGTTGTCGAAGGTGGCGCGCAGTACGACGTGACCAACGAAGACCAGTGCGGTCACATCGAGCCCGCCACGGGTACTGGTAGTCGTATCACCAGCCAGGAAGCTGTGGTTCTGCGCAAGGTCTCCGACGACGAGTATCGCGGCACCGTCTACCTGGACCTGATGCAGGATGAGGACTACTACGGCCGCGGCGTGTGCCACTGGGAGCTCACCGGTGCAAGCGCAATGCTCAAGGCCACCGGTGCCGAGGGTGAGACGCGGTTCCTGTCGTTCATCAAGAGCGACAGCCTTCTTGAAGGCGGCGCGCTGACCCGCTATTACGCTGAGATGGACTACCCGCGCGCGGAGACGATGTCGGATTACCCCTCAAGCGGCAGGGAAGACCCCAACGAGTACCGTCCTGAGCTCAGGGACACGCTCTTCCATATCACCCTTGGTGCCAGCGAGGTGAAGTGATGGCCATCGGTAGCCAGGACTACGCAGCGGTTTCCAATGACGCCTACAAGGATCGTGCGGTGGGTCGACGCGCGCCTGGTGCAGAGGAACATGTAACCCTGAACGGGCATGAGTACAAAATACTTGAGCACGTCAACAACAAGCTTACGGGCTATCAAGGGACGGTGTACCAGCGTGTTGGTACCCGCGAAATTGTAGTCGGGCACAGAGGGACCGAGCAGATCGGGTTGGATGGCGTGGTGACAGATGGCGGAATGGTCACGACGCGTGCGAATCTGCAGGGGCGTGATGCCATCGAACTGACGCGACGCGCGGTCGATCTCGCCAAGGCTGAAGGGTTGAGGGATGGCAAGCATTGGGACGTGACCGTTACCGGCCACTCGCTGGGCGGTACGCTGGCCCAGATCTCGTCACATCACTTCAACCTCAAGGGCGAGACGTTCAATGCCTACGGCGCAGCCAGTCTCGGCTACCGTATCCCCGAAGGTGGCAACAACATGATCAACCACGTGATGGCCGCTGACCCGGTCAGCGCGGCGTCGCCTCACTTCGGCCAGGTTCGGATCTACGCCACCCAGAAGGAAATCAACACGCTGTCGGGCTGCGGGTTCAGCAACAGCAAGGGGAACTTCGTGATCCCCGACTATCCCGTCGCTGCCGCAGGGCTATCGTTGGGCTCACACAGTCTGGACAATTTCCTCGGCGCGAAGTCGGCCCTGCAGTCGCTGCAGGCACGCACGCTTGCCGACAAGAACCATCGCATGATCGACGAGTATCGCGACGACATCGGCGAACGCCGTTGGGGCATCACTGCCGGCGCGCGCGGCGTATCCGGTGGCGTGCGAGATGTGGTCGATGGAATCCGCGGGCCGCTCAAGCCCGGTGAACCGGCCAAGCATGAGGCCGAGCGCAAGGCTGACCGACGCACGAGCAGCCTGGATCACCCAGATCACGTCGGCAACCCGCTGTTCGAAGATGCACGGCGGGGGGTGCTTGCCCAAGATGCCAAGGCGGGCCGCACACCGGACCATCTCAGTGATCAACTGGCCGGCAGCCTTGCTGCAGAGATGCACGCCGCCGGCGGCAAGCGCATCGATTCGGTGCTGATGAGCAATGATGCGGCGCGTACATTCGCGGTGCAGGGCAAGGAGGCCGATCCGGCACAACTGCGTGTGTCTGTGGATACCATGACCGCCATGAATGCGCCATTGGAACAGAGTAGCCAGCGGGTGCAGGAGCAGGCCAGCGCACAGCGCTTGGCGTTGCAGCAGACCAACGAGCAGGAACAGGTGCAATCGTCGTCGCGGAGCATGCAGGCCTAGTCGATTGGCTCGCGGGCTGCTCCCGCCAAGCAGTGCAGCAATGGCGCATAGGATTGATCCCCGCTCCATCGAGAGTCCAACGCGGCAATTCGAATGCGGGCGAGTAGATAGGGAAGTTTCGATGAATTCGTGGATCAGTAGAGCAATCATCCTGCTCCTTTCCCTGATGACCAATTCCGCATTCGCGGAAGGGAACTGCCCGCCTGGGTACTACCCGATTGGTGGTCAGGGGGTTCAAGGATGCGCGCCCATACCCGGTGGAGGCGCAGATGGATCCTCTGTCGACTTGCCTACGCCTCCCCCTAGGCCCACGGGTGAATGGATAAAGACGTGGGGTGCGTTGGCCGGTGCCGTCAATGGTTCTGAGGGCGGAGCTGCGATTGGAGCGCGATCAGAGCGAGATGCTTCTCGGCAAGCGATAGATAATTGCCAAGCAAGTAGCGGCAAGACCTGCAAAATCGAGTTCACATACTTCAACCAATGTGTTGCAGCCGTGGTGTCGCCTTCTTCTGGCACAGGGACTCAGTACGCGGGTGGACCTTCCATTGACGGCGCTACGGCTACTGCAATGGCCCGGTGCAAAAGTCTGGGTGGTTCGCGTTGTTCTGCCATCTACACTGCCTGCTCTGATCCAGAGTTCCACAGGTACTAAGGCTGGTCTATAGCAGGCGTGTTGCCGTTCTGGCGCGATCGTGGCCAGTTGAAGTGTGCTCTGCTTGATCAGTACAAGCAGTTCTTCGATGAAATTATGTTCTGGCAATGGCTTGAACCAATCAAGCGGTAACTCGTGTAGTCAGGCAATGATCTATTGCCGTTGCATGACCTTGAGGATACGAATGTCAAAAGAAACGAATCTTCAGCGGATCTTGAAGCTAAGTGCCCTCCTGTTGCTGGTCTCCGCCTGCAGTCCGACGGAAAATGCCGTGAGCCAGGCCCTTTCCTCAGCAGAGCAGGATGTCGCCAAGGATGGTCGCGGCCTGGCCAAGCTCAACCCCAGCCCTCGCAAGGCGGTTGAGGTCACGCTGAAGATCCACGATGCGCCCGGCCCCTTTGCGGTGGTCGAAGGCGGCGCGCAGTACGACGTGACCAACGAAGAGCAGTGTGGTCATATCGAGCCCGCCACGGGCACTGGCAGTCGCATTACCAGCCAGGAAAAGGTAGTGCTGAGCAAGGTGTCCGACGCTGAGTTTCGCGGCACTGTCTATCTGGACCTGATGCATGATGAGGACTACTACGGCCGCGGCGTATGCCATTGGGAGTTCACCGGGGCGAGTACGATGCTCAAGGCGACCGGCGCCGAGGACGACACGCGGTTCCTGCTCTTCATGAAGGCCGAGAAGGTCCTCCAGGGTGAAACGCTCACCCGCTACTACGCGGAAATGGTCTACCCGCGCGCGGAGACGATGTCGAACTACCCCGCGAGCGGCAATGAAGATCCCAGCGAGTTCAATCCAACCCTCAGGGAAGCGTTGTTCTCGGTATCTCTTACAGCCAGTAAGGTGGCGAGGTGACGGTCGGCAGCCGGGACCATGCGGCCATCCAGAGGTGGCTGATGTCCGGCTGTAGGGGAAACTGAAATGCACTCAAGAGCAGCGTGGGTTCTACTCCTGGCAGTTGCGCTTTCTGGCTCAGGTTTTCATGCAAGGGCGGAAGGGAATTGTCCGCCCGGCTACCACCCGATTGGCGGGCAGGGGGTTCAGGGATGTGCCCCGATTTCATCCGGGACCGGAGCTTCCACGCCAGCAGCTCCCGTGCCCACGGGTGAGTGGATCAAGACGTGGGGCGCCATTGCGGTCTCGCCGGGAACCTCGGATGCGGGTGTCTCCACCGCGAAGCTGTCCAGACAGGAAGCGGAGCAAGAGGCGATAGGGAAGTGTGCGGGACGTGGCGCTCGAGATTGTGTCGTTGACCTTACCTATTTCAATCAGTGCGCATCTTGGGTGATTCCGAGTGGGCGTTCGGGCAAAGGGCAATCCGGGCTGGGGACGGGCCCTACGCTCAATGAAGCCAAGGGTGCCGCGCTCAAGTCCTGCAGAAATGATGAAGCTGGTGCCTGCGAGGAGTTCTATGCGGACTGCACAACCCCACACTTCAGGAAGTTCTGAGCTAGTGCGCGGCCTGATTCCGTGGGTAATGACAGGTACTACGTGGCACTGCAGCATCCGCGCCGATTCCATTCGCCTGCACACATTCATGCTGCACCGCGACGCCAGATATTTGCAGCAGCCCCTAAAGTTGTGATGGAATTCAAATAATCCGCGCCATTCGATGACGAGGAATTCACGTCTGGTGTAGGGTGACGCCGTCAGGAATCCGGCGGTAGGCCGGTCGATGGGGGTAGGGGACCAGCGGCGATGCTCGCGGCGGGTGCCTTCGTCGCAAGGTCGTTGCTGTATCCGTCTGTACGGTTACTCCACTTTCAAATTCAAGGACGAGATGATGCGAAATGCTCAGCTGTTTCCACGGCAGCGTGCCGCCCGCAAGGTGCTGGCAACGCCGATGTCGCTGCTGCTGGTGCTGCCATTGGCATTGACGGCATTTGCTGCGCTTGCGCAGACAGCCCCGCCGGTAGCACAGGACGAGCAGCCGGGGCCGGCGGTGTCCATCGACGAGACGGCGGGTTCGGATGAATCCTCTGCACAGACGCCGCGCGACAGCGCCGCTGCACCGGCCGAAGCGGCTGCCGATTCACCCTTGGTCGAAGCCTCTGCGGCAGTGGAAGCCGCCGCGGAAGGTGTTGCTGAAGCGGTGCCGCCCATGGCAGCGCCGCTTCCTGCGCCGGCCGCAGTAGCACCTTCGGCGGAGGCGGTGCCGGAGTCGATGCCCGCCGCAGACGCGGAGCCGGTTGCAGCACCTGTCGACGCGGCCTCCGAGCCTGCTTCCTCAGGTATCCAGCAGCCCGTGCCGGATGATGCGCCTGCCGCAACCTCCACAGTGGCGGATGTGGCAGTGCCGGTCTCCATGGCAGCGCCCGCCACCATCGCGGCATCCACGCCCATTGCTGATGAGATCGCTCCGATGGCTGCGTCGTCGTCCGTGCTGCCGGCGGCCGCGCCTGTCGAAGCAGGCGCAGCGCCGACAGTAGCGGAGACCAGGGTCGCAGAAGCAGAATCTCCGCTGGCGCAGACCGTCGCGCCGGCACCAGCGCCCACCTCGCCCGTCCCTGCGCCAGCACCCGATCCAGCGCCGGTGGCAGCATCAGTAGCGCCGACGTCGACACCTGCCATGCCAGCGCCGGTTCCAATGGCAGCGCCGGCAGCCCCCATCGCCCCCACGCTGGTCAACGACAACAACGCGATCGAGCGCCAGCTGGGCGCACGTTGCCCGAACGATCTGGCCGCGCGTCTGGCCACCCAGGGCGAACTGCTGATCGGTGCCTGCCAAGGTACGATGCCGGCGCATCTGGCGGCAGTGCTGGTGGCCATTCCCGAACAGCAGATTCATCTGCCGCGGGCGTGGCGGGAGCGTCAGGTGGCGCAACGCGCCTGGTTCAAGGCGGTGCCGGGGCAGGGCGCACGCCCGGACTTCCTGGCGCTGCAGGGCGATATCTGGGTGCGCTCGTTTGAAGGTGCCGACCCGTCCAGCACGGTGTATCTGGTTGCGGCGCCGTTCGAGTGTGTGGATGGCCGTCTGCGCGAAGGCGAAGTGACCGAGCCGGTCCGTCTGGCGGCGGGCAGTTGCCGCGAGGGGCTGGTGCAGGAGCGCGTCTATCGCGTGCGTGCCGGCGCTGCGCCGGTGGACATCACCGCCGAGGTGATGCCGATGCGTCCGCCGCTGGGCGAGGCCGAGAAGAAGCGCTATGACGCCCGCAATGGCCGGGTGAAGCTGGATCACAGCAAGCTGCAGTTCGGGCCGGCAATGCGCTGGTACGTGCAGTTCGAGCAGGCCACTGAGGGTGCCGAACCGCGCGGCTACGGTGATGGCGCGCGCGCGCACATGGCGTTCCTGGTCTGGAACGGCGAGCGTTTCGACACGCGTGAAAGCGTGCCGCGCAACCTGTGGCCGTGCGATCCGGTGGCGCCGGGCGACCGCGCCTGCGGTGCGTTCGCCGATGCCGGGCGCGATCCGTACGTGCGCGCCGATGCAGCCGCCGTGCAGAGTGTTGGTGCGACGCCCTGACCGGGCGGTTTTTCATCACCGGCCGACAGGGCCGGTGATGGACCGAGCGCCGGCCCGGTCTCGACGCTTCATGCGACAATTCCCCACGATGCCGCCACTGGGGTGCGCACGACGTCGCAGGCCCGGGATGCCGGGGTGCTGCCAGGGAATGCGATGCACACAGGTTCTGGGTTTCCCACCGTCATCGGGTTTGATCTGCCGGGCCTGCAGGACGGGCCGACCCCCGCGCGGGTGATCGTCAGTGCCTTGCTCGATGCGGCACCGGCCGAGGACTGGATGCGCATGCTCGACCGCCTCGCCTGGCCATCGTTGCGCTTGGACCATGGGGTAGAGCAGCTACGGCTGGTAGGCGAGGGGATCCACTTCGTCGGCGACATCCAGGATGCGCGCGAGTTGTCGGCCTCGGTGCGGGCGCTGTTCGACCAGGTCACCGCCAAGGCGCTGGACCGCCGGCTGCTGGCCTTGCAGGACCCCGATCATGATGCGCTCGGGCCAGCTCCGCTGCCTGCGCCGATCGAGGTCTCGCGCGATCCACGCGTGGCCGACGTCGCCGCGCTGCTGGCCTTGCCCGCACTGCCCGGGCTGCTGGCACTGACCAGCACCCTGATCGGCATGCGGTTCGTGGCGGTGGCGCGGGTCAATGCCGAACGCTGGACCGCCTGCGCGGTCCACGACCTGCTCGGTTTCGGGCTGATGCCGGGCCAGGACCTGGTGCTGGAACAAACGATCTGTGACGAGATCCGCCAGCACGGGCAGACGGTGCAGTTCGATCAGGCCAGTACCCATCCGGTGTTCTCGACCCATCCGGTGCCGGCGATGTACGGGTTCGAAAGCTACCTGTCGGTGCCGCTGCGGCGCCGTGATGGCAGTCTGTTCGGCACGCTGTGCGCGCTGGACCCGAACCCCTCGCAGCTGGATGCGGTGACCATCGCCTGCGTTGAACTGATGGCCGCCTGGGTCGGTGCGCAGCTGGAGCTGGAAGAGACCCCGGCTGCCACCGCGCCGCAGGCCGCGCTGACCCTCCGTGCCGCCTTGCAGGCCGTGGCCGAACAGGCGCGCCGGATTGCCGCCAGTGCGCCGACACCCTCGGCGCTGCGCGACAGCGCATTGCGCATCGAAGCGCTGAGCGTGCTGCCGGACTAGTCAGTCGATGCGTGCGAAGCGCGGCTGCAGCTGGCCGTCGACCTCGACCTGGGCGATGAACATCGCATACGGGCGCACCCAGCTGCCCACATCCGCATCGAGCGGGCGGTACAGCACCATCGGCTCCAGGGATTCGCTGTGGCGGACCACGCCCAGGACTTCGTAGTTGCCGCCCTTGAAGTGGCGGTAGTGGCCAGGGGCGATCTCGGGCAACGGGGACAGGTCGGACATGGGCGGTTCGTGGGTGAACAGGGCCGGCGATTATCGCGCAGTGGCCGCGCCACCGCGATTTCAGGCCGCTGGGGTAAACTCTAGGCCTGCCGCAGCCTTCGCCAGCGGCCGCCTGTTGGAGCCCGCATGACCGTTTCGCCCCGTAAACCCGCCGCCCCGTTGATCGACGCCCAGGTGCATGTCGAAGGGTTCGTGCAGGTGCGCGAGGCGCGCCGTTCGGAGCTGGTGGAGGATTACGTGGAGCTGATCGCCGACCTGATCGCCGATGGCCGCGAGGCCCGCCAGGTCGATATCGCGACCCGGCTGGGGGTGGCGCAGCCGACCGTGGCCAAGGCGCTCAAGCGCCTGGTCAAGGAAGGCTGGGCGATCCAGCGGCCCTACCGCGGGGTGTTCCTGACCCCGGCCGGTGAGCAGCTGGCGGTGGAGATGCGCGCGCGTCACCAGACCGTGGAACGCTTCCTGCTCGCGCTGGGGGTGGACGCGGATTCGGCGCGTCGTGATGCCGAGGGTATCGAGCACCATGTCAGCGAGGCCACCCTGGCCGCGTTCGAGGCGTTCGTGCGCAAGGCCAACGGCCATGGTTGAACGGCTGCCACCGCCGCCGCCGCTGGGCGTGCCGGTGCACGACCACGATGAGCACTGGATGCAGCACGCGCTGGCCCTGGCCGCGCGCGCCGAGCGCGAGTTCAACGAAATCCCGGTGGGCGCGGTGCTGGTCAGCGCCGAGGGCACGGTGCTGGGCGAGGGCTGGAACCTCAACATTGCCGACCACGACCCCAGCGCGCATGCCGAGATCGTGGCGATGCGCCAGGCCGGCCGCGCGATCAGCAACCATCGGCTGCTCGGCAGCACGCTGTACGTGACCTTGGAGCCGTGCGCGATGTGCGCGATGGCGCTGGTGCACGCACGCGTGGCACGGTTGGTGTACGCCGCCAGCGATCCCAAGACCGGCGCCTGCGGCAGCGTGTTCGACCTGGTCGGTGACCCGCGCCACAACCACCGCGTGGAAGTGCACGCCGGGGTGCTGGCCAAGGCGGCGAGCACGCGCCTGACCAACTATTTCCGCGCCAAGCGCGGCAAGCCGCCATTGCTGCTCGAATAGCCGCGCGCGTCCTGCACGGTTCCGCGACAGGACGATGACGTGATGGCGGTATCATGGCGACCTTTCCACACCCGGTTGGCGCTGCGGCGGCAACCCCTGCACAAGGCGACGACATGGCCGACAACGGCGCAGAAGGCGAACGACTGATCTGGATCGACCTGGAAATGACCGGTCTGGATACCGACAACGATGCGATCATCGAGATCGCCACCGTGGTCACCGACGCGCAGTTGAATGTGCTGGCCGAAGGCCCCGAGTTCGCCATCCATCACCCGGTGGAACGCCTGGAAGCGATGGACGAATGGAACCGTACCCAGCATCGCCGTTCGGGCCTGTGGCAGCGTGTGGTCGACAGCCAGGTCACGCTCGGCCAGGCCGAGGCGCAGACGGTGAACTTCCTGGCGCAGTGGATCAAGGCCGGCGCTTCCCCGATGTGCGGCAACTCGATCTGCCAGGACCGCCGTTTCCTGCACCGCGAAATGCCGCGCCTGGAGAAGTACTTCCACTACCGCAACCTGGACGTGTCCACGGTCAAGGAACTGGCCAAGCGTTGGGCGCCGGCCGTGGCCGCCGCGGTCGGCAAGACCGCCAGCCATACCGCGCTGAGCGACGTGCATGATTCGATCGCCGAGCTGCGCCATTACCGCCAGTTCATGGGCGCGCTGTCGGGCCTGCCGGCCTGACCCACGCCGGGCGCGAAACGCACATTCCGTTCAACCAGGCGGCGCTATGATCGCGGCCATGAACGAGATCGCCCGCAGCACGCCACCGCCGCTGGAAACCCATATCCTGCCGACGTCCCAGGACTGGCAGGACCTGCAACGCGCGGTGGCGTTGCTGGAGTCGCCGACGCTGACCGCCAAGATGGCCGGGATGGTGGGCGCGCCGCTGGAGTTTGCGGTGAACAAGCTGCCGCAGGTGGTCTCCAAACGCATCCATGGGGCGGTCGAGGCGGCCTTGTTCAAAGCCGCGCAGGCCGCGTTGTGGAGCATGGACAACGCACCGGGCAAGGCCGCGTCCACGCGCTGGCACAAACTGGCCGCAGCCACCTCCGGTGCGGTGGGCGGCGCGTTCGGGTTCACCGCGCTGTTTGTGGAACTGCCGCTCTCGACCACGATCATGATGCGCGCGGTGGCCGATGTGGCCCGCAGCGAGGGGTTCGACCTGCGCGAGATGAGCACCCGGCATGCCTGCCTGGAGGTGTTCGCGCTGGGTGGCAATTCCAGCAAGGACGACGCCAGCGAAACCGGCTACTACCTCACCCGCGGGTTCACCGCCGAGGTGATGCGCCATCTGTCGGCCGAGCTGGCCGGGCGGGCGGCGGGCGGTGGCGGGATGATGATCGGGTTGTCGCCCAAGGAAGCCGGCAAGTGGCTGGCCAAGATCGCCGAGAAGGTGGCCGCGCGCTTCGGCGTGGTGATCACCGAAAAGTTCGCCGCGCAGGCCGTGCCGGTGATCGGCGCGGTCACCGGGGCCACGCTCAATACGATGTTCACCGACTACTACCAGGACATGGCGCGCGGCCACTTCATCGTGCGCCGACTGGAGCGCACCTACGGCTTCGAGACGGTACGTGCGGCCTATGCGCTGCTGGCCGAAGAGCGCTAGTCCGCGGGGGTGATGCGCACGTGTTCGGCCAGGTAGTCGAGCAGGGCGCGCACCCGCAGGGGCAGATGGCCGCCCTGGCCGACGAACACGGCATGGATCTCTTCGATATCGCCGGGGTTCCAGTCCTCCAGCACCGGAACCAGCCGCCCGGCAGCGATGTCCTCGCGCGCCTGGAAGGCGGCCAGCCGGGTCAGGCCCAGCCCGGCCAGCGCCAGCCGATGCAACGCCTCGCCATCGCTGGCCTGCGCGTTGCCATTGGGAATGACAATGCGCTCGTCATCGCCACGCCGCAGCGGCCAGCCCGGCCGCGCCCGCAGGTGCTGGGTGTTGAGCAGGTTGTGCCGGGCCAGGTCATCGGGATGGGTCGGCAGGCCATGCTGCTCCAGGTAGACCGGTGAGGCCACCACCACCAGCCGGGTCTGGCCGAGCCGGCGTGCGACCAGCCGCGAGTCCTTCAGCGGACCGGCGCGAACGGCAACATCGGTGCGCTGTTCCAGCAGGTCGATCACCTCATCGCTGAGGGTGATGTCCAGGCTGACGTCCGGATAGTGGGCCAGGAAGCCCGGTGCCAGCGGAAGCAGGAAGTGGTGGCCGAAGGGCACGTTGGCGTTGATCCGGACCCGCCCGCGCGGGGTGTCGTGCACGCTGGCACAGCGCTCTGCCTCGTCCAGGTCGGCCAGGATGCGCACGCCGCGCTCGTAGAACGCGCAGCCTTCGGCGGTGAGCTGCAACTGGCGGGTGGAGCGGTTGACCAGCCGCGTGCCCAGCCGCTGCTCCAGGCGGGCGACCAGCTTGCTGACCGCCGAGGGGGTCATTCCGCAGGCGCGGGCAGCGGCAGAGAAGCCGCCGAGCTCGATGACCCGGGCAAACACTTCCAGTTCGCCGGCGCGGTTGACGTCGAGACGGGCCATGGGGGCTCCTTTGTTGAGTTCGGGGCACAAATGTTTTTCCGGAGGGCAGTCTAGTCCACGATGGTCCTTGAACTCATCATTCAATCCTCGATTGCCGATGAATTCCGCCCATGACCGTCCGCCACCCCGTTGTCGCCGCCGCGCTGGTCGCTGCCACCCTGCTGGTCGCGCCGCTGGCGTCCGCCGCTGCCGCCCCCGTTGCCTGGGTCGCGAGCTGGACGGCCAGCCCGCAGCCGGTGTGGGACGCGGCCTTCCTGTTCCCCAGCAACGTACCGGCGCAGCTGCACGGGCAGAGCGTGCGCCAGGTGGCGCGGCTGAGCGTGGGCGGTGGGCAGCTGCGGATCGTGCTCAGCAACGCCTATGGCGACGTGCCGGTGCAGATCGGCCGGGCCACCGTGGCAGTGACCGGCGAGGGCGACACGCTGGTGGCCGGCAGCCTGCGCGAGCTGCGCTTCGCCAATCAGCCGCAGGCGGCGATCGGCGCCGGTGCCAGCCTGGTCAGTGATCCGGTGGTACTGGCGGTGCCGGCCCTGGCCAAGGTCACCGTCAGCCTGTATCTGCCTGAGGCAACCGCACTGACCACCTTCCATTGGGATGGCCGGCAGACCGGCTGGATCAGCGCGGGCGACCAGACCGGCGCGCTGGCGCTGGACCGCGATGCCCCCGGCAGCCTGACCACCACGGCGCGTCCGCTGCTGAGCGGCATCGAGGTGGCGGCGACCGGTCCGGCCGAGGCCGTGGCGGTGATCGGCGATTCGATCAGCGATGGCGCCACCGCCAGCCTCGACCGCGACCAGCGCTGGCCGGACCTGCTGGCCGAGCGGCTGGCACCGCGCGGGGTGGCGGTGATCAACGCCGGCATTTCCGGTGGCCGCCTGCTCAGCGCAGGCATGGGCGACAGCGCGCTGGCGCGGCTGCAGCGCGATGTCCTGGGGCAACCGGGCGTGCGCAGCGTGATCGTGCTGGTGGGCATCAACGATATCGCCTGGCCGGGCACCGCCTTCGCACCCGCGCAGCCGCGCCCGACGCTGGCGGCGATGGTCGCCGGCTACCAGCAGCTGATCGCCCAGGCCCACCGCAGCGGCGTACGCGTGGTCGGCGCGACCCTGACCCCGTTCGAGGGCGCGCTGCCGGGCACGCCGCTGGACAACTACTACCAGCCGGAGAAGGAAGTGCTGCGCCTGCAGCTCAACCAGTGGATACGGCACGGCGGCGCCTTCGATGCAGTGCTCGATGCCGACGCGCTGCTGCGCGATCCGGCGCATCCGCAGCGCCTGCTGGCCGCCTACGACTCCGGCGACCGCCTGCACCCCGGCGATGCCGGCAACCACGCACTGGCGAGCGGCGTCGACCTCGACGCGCTGCTGCCGCCCCCGTCTTCGATCGACGCCCGTTTCCCCCGCAAGGACTGAATCATGTTGTTTTCCCCGTATCGCCTCGGCGCCCTGCGCCTGCCCAACCGTATCGTGATGCCGCCGATGACCCGCTCGCGGGCGGCCGATGGCAACGTCGCCACGCCACGGATGGCGCAGTACTACGCCCAGCGCGCCTCGGCCGGCCTGATCGTCGCCGAGGGCACCCAGATCAGCCCGCAGGGCCAGGGCTATGCCTGGACCCCGGGTATCCACGATGACGCGCAGATCGCCGGCTGGCGCGGCGTCACCGATGCGGTGCATGCCGCCGGTGGGCGCATCTTCGCGCAGCTGTGGCATGTCGGCCGCGTGTCCCACGTGGCGCTGCAGCCCGGCGGCGCCGCACCGGTGTCGTCCTCGGCGTTGCAGGCCGACGGCGTGAAGGTGTTCGTCGATGCGCAGGGCAGGGGGCCGCAGGCGGGTGTGGGCGAAATGCTGCAGCACTCGATGCCGCGTGCGCTCACGCTGGACGAAATCCCGGCGATCATCGAGGACTACGCGCAGGCCGCGCGCAACGCGATCGCCGCCGGTTTCGATGGCGTCGAACTGCACGGCGCCAACGGGTACCTGATCAACCAGTTCATCGATTCGCAGGCCAACGTGCGCACCGATGGCTACGGTGGCGCGCTGCAGAACCGGCTGCGTTTCCTGCGCGAGGTGACCGAGGCGGTGGCCGCGGCCATCGGGGCCGAGCGTGTCGGTGTGCGGCTGGCACCGCTGACCACGCTGCAGGGCGCGGTGGATGACACCCCGCAGGCGACCTACCTGGCCGCGGCGCACCTGCTGGACAGCATCGGCGTGGGCTACCTGCACATCGCCGAGGCCGACTGGGACGATGCGCCGGTGATGCCGGTGGCGTTCAAGGAGGCGCTGCGCCTACTCTATCGCGGCACCCTGATCTACGCCGGCAAGTACACCGTGGAGCGTGCCGAGGAGGCGCTGGCCAAAGGCTGGGCCGACCTGATCGGGTTCGGCCGGCCGTTCATCGCCAACCCGGACCTGCCGGCGCGGCTGCGCAGCGGTGCGGCGTTGAATGCGCCGGACAAGGCAACCTTCTTCGGTGGCGATGCGGCCGGGTTCACCGACTACCCCGTGCTGGAAGAAGCCGCCGAGGCGTAACGCTAGGCCTTGTCGCGCACCAGGGCGTCGGCACCGAGCGTGCTGCCGTCCTTGTTGTGCAGGTACAGGTGCATGTCCTGCTGCGGATACGGAATGTTGATGCCGGCCTTGTCATAGCCGAGCTTGAGCTGCTCGAGCAGGGTGACCTTGGTGCCGAACCAGTCGGCCGCCTTGACGTGGCAGCGGATGCCTAGGTTGATCGAGTGTGCGCCCAGTTCGTACACCACCACGTCCGGGGCGGGGCTGGCCAGCACGCGCGGCTCGGCCTGCATCAACCCCAGTGCAGTATCGCGGGCCAGCTGGATGTCGTCTTCGTAGCCGATGCCGATCACCAGCTCGACGCGGCGGGTGGGCTCGGCGGTGAGGTTGATGATCGGGGCGGCGGTGATCAGGGTGTTGGGAATGGTGGTGTGCTGGTTGTCCGCGCCGGTCAGCACGGTCTGGAAAATGCGCACTTCACGCACGGTGCCGGTCTGGCCGGCCACGGTGACCACGTCACCAACCCGGAACGGGCGCAGGGTCACCAGCATCACCCCGGAGGCGATGTTGGACAGCGAATCCTTCAGCGCCAGGCCCACGGCCAGGCCGGCGGTGCCCAAGACCGCCAGCAGCGGCGAGACCGGCACGCCGAGGGTGGCGATTGCCAGCACCACCACGATCACCAGCGCGGTGGCGTACACCACATTGCGCAGGAAGCTGCCCAGCATCGGGTCCACCCCGACCCGCGCGGTGGCGCGCGGCAGGATGTTGGACAGGCGGCGCGCCACCCACATGCCGATCAACAGCACCACCACCGCCGACAGCAGCGGCACGCCGTAGGTTTCCAGCAGGCGTTGCCAGTCCAGTGACTGCAGCCAGGTGGAAGAGGCGGGAGCAGCGGCGGGGGCGGTGGCAGACATGGGGTGATCCTGTAGAGCGGAGAATGCGGCGCAGCGAACGCCAGAAACGACAAACCCCGCATGAGCGGGGTCTGTCGAACGCTGCCAGTCTAGACCGGCAGCGATGAACGCGATGTCAGCGTGCGCCGATCACCCGTTGGCCTTGAGCTTGGCCAGGCGCAGCCAGGTGTCGACCACGGTGTCCGGGTTCAGCGACACCGACTCGATGCCTTCCTGCATCAGCCATTCGGCCAGATCCGGGTGATCCGACGGGCCCTGACCGCAGATGCCGACGTACTTGCCCTTGGCGCGTGCGGACTTGATCGCCATCGACAGCAGCTTCTTCACCGCCGGGTTCCGTTCGTCGAACAGGTGCGCCACGATCGACGAATCGCGGTCCAGGCCCAGGGTCAGCTGGGTCAGGTCGTTGGAACCGATCGAGAAGCCGTCGAAGATCTCCAGGAACTCATCGGCGAGCAGTGCGTTGGACGGCACTTCGCACATCATGATGATCTTCAGGCCGTTCTCGCCCTGCTTGAGGCCATTCTGTTCGAGCACCTCGACGACCTTGCGGCCTTCTTCCAGGGTGCGTACGAACGGGATCATGACCCACAGGTTGTCCAGGCCCATTTCATTGCGCACGCGCAGCACGGCCTGGCATTCCAGCGCGAAGGCGGCCGAGAAGCTCGGGTCGACGTAACGGCTGGCGCCGCGGAAGCCGATCATCGGGTTCTCTTCGTGCGGCTCGTAGTTGTTGCCGCCGATCAGGTTGGCGTACTCGTTGGACTTGAAGTCCGACAGGCGCACGATCACCGGGTGCGGCGCGACCGAGGCGGTCAGCGTGGCGATGCCTTCAGCCAGGCGGCCCACATAGAAGCTGACCGGATCGGCGTAACCGGCGATCTTCTCGTCGATCTTCTTCTTGGTGGCTGCATCCTGGCGGTCGTATTCCAGCAGCGCGTTGGGATGGATGCCGATGTGGCTGGCGATGATCATTTCCAGACGGGCCAGGCCGATGCCGGCGTTCGGCAGCTGGCCGAAGTCGAAGGCACGTTCCGGGTTGGCCACGTTCATCATGATCTTCAACGGCGCCGGCGGCATGTTGCCCAGATCGGTGGTGGTGCGCTCGAAGGCCAGGATGCCGTCGTAGATGAAGCCGGTGTCACCCTCGGCGCAGCTGACGGTGACCTGCTGGCCGTCCTGGATGAGGTGGGTGGCATTGCCCGAACCGACCACGGCCGGCACGCCCAGCTCGCGGGCGATGATCGCCGCGTGGCAGGTACGGCCACCGCGGTTGGTGACGATCGCCGAGGCGCGCTTCATCACGGGTTCCCAATCGGGATCGGTCATGTCGGCAATCAGCACGTCGCCGGGCTGCACGCGGGCCATGTCTTCCAGGGTGCGCACCACGCGTGCGGTACCGGCGCCGATCTTGGCACCTACGGCGCGGCCTTCGGCCAGCACCTTGCCGTTCTTTTCATTCAGCGCGAAGCGTTCGATCTGGGTGGCATGGCCACGCGACTTCACCGTTTCCGGGCGCGCCTGCACGATGAACAGCTTGCCGCTGACCCCGTCCTTGGCCCACTCGATATCCATCGGGCGGCCGTAATGCTTTTCGATCACCAGCGCCTGCTTGGACAGTTCCTGCACGTCCTCATCGCTGATGGAGAAGGTGTTGCGCAGGTCGGCCGGGGTGTCTTCGATGCGCACACGCTCACCGGGCACATCCGAATACACCATGCGGATCGCCTTGCTGCCCAGCGAACGGCGCAGGATCGCCGGCTTGCCGGCGCTCAGGGTGGGCTTGTAGACGTAGAACTCGTCCGGGTTGACCGCACCCTGCACGACCATCTCGCCCAGGCCGAACGAAGAGGTGACGAACACCACGTCGCGGAAGCCGGACTCGGTGTCCAGGGTGAACAGCACGCCGGAGGAACCCACGCCCGAGCGCACCATCAGCTGCACGCCGGCCGACAGGAACACGTCCTCGTGCTTGAAGCCGTGGTGGACGCGGTAGGCGATGGCGCGGTCGTTGTACAGCGAGGCGAACACTTCCTTGACCTTGTGCACGACATCGTCGGCACCGGTGACGTTGAGGAAGGTTTCCTGCTGGCCGGCGAAGGAGGCATCGGGCAGGTCTTCGGCGGTGGCCGAGGAGCGCACGGCCACGGCCACGTCGCCGCCGCCGTTCTCGCTGCTCAGCTTGGCGTAGGCGCTACGGATGTCCTGGTCCAGCTGCGCGTGCAGCGGGGCATCGATGACCCAGCCGCGGATCTCCTTGCCGGCAACGGTCAGGGCGGCCACGTCTTCCACGTCCAGCGTGGCCAGCTTGTCGAAGATGCGCTTGGACAGGTCGTTATGCGCGATGAAGTCCTTGAAGGCTTCAGAGGTGGTTGCATAACCGCCGGGGACAGAGACGCCAAGACCGGCGAGGTTGCCGATCATTTCGCCCAGCGACGAATTCTTGCCGCCTACGCGGGCCAGGTCGGCCAGGCGCAGTTCGTGCAACCACAGGATATTCTCGTTCAAGCGCGATGCTCCGTTTGGCCATCGCCCGAGGCGGGCTTGGATGGCCACGTCCGTAGGAAGAAGCCGATATGATGCCGGGCAGACCGCCGTCGGCACAAGCTTGTATCGACGGCCTTTTTAAGCTTCAGAGGGGTTAAAAGGCGCATGTCGACGATCCGTCCGGTGTTCTACGTGTCCGATGGAACCGGTATCACCGCTGAAACCATTGGGCATAGCCTGTTGACCCAGTTCTCCGGGTTCAGCTTCATTACCGACCGCATGTCCTTCGTCGATGACCCCGAAAAGGCGCGCGAGGCCTGTGAAAGGATCCGGGCGGCGGGGGAGCGCTACCAGGTCCGGCCGATCGTGGTCAGCTCCTGCGTGGACAGCGGGCTGAGCGTGATCCTGGCCGAAAGCGGCGGGCTGATGCTGGACGTGTTCGCCCCCTTCATCGAGCCGCTGGAGCGCGAACTGGCGGTCGACCGGCATTCCCGGGTGGGCCAGGCGCACGGCATGGTCGACTTCGAGACCTACCACCGGCGCATCAACGCGATGAACTTCGCGCTGACCCATGACGACGGCATCGCCATCAACTACGACGATGCCGACGTGATCCTGGTAGCGGTGTCGCGGGCCGGCAAGACCCCCACCTGCATCTACCTGGCCCTGCATTACGGGGTGCGGGCGGCCAACTACCCGTTGACCGACGAGGACCTGGAGCAGGACCGCCTGCCGCCCCGGCTGCGCCCGTACCGCAAGAAGCTGTTCGGGCTGACCATCGACCCGGACCGGCTGCAGCAGATCCGCCAGGAGCGCCGTCCGAACTCGCGCTACGCCAACCTGGAGACCTGCCGGCGGGAAGTGGCCGCGGCCGAGACCATGTTCCGCATGGAGCGCATCCCGACCCTGAGCACCACCCATACCTCGATCGAGGAAATCTCCAGCAAGGTGCTGGGCACGCTGGGGCTGCAGCGCGAAATGTATTGAGGGGCGTGCCCCTTTGGCCGGGGGCGGACCGCCCCCACGTTGGAGGATCAACGTGTAGGATCGACCCATGTCCCAGGCCTCGCCCCGCATCGAACGCATCCCCCGGCTCAGCCGCCTGAGCTGGCTGATGGGGCTGTATGCCGAAAACTACCAGCACCTGGTGCGGCTGTTCGCGCCGGCCGAGCTGGTCGCCGGCAGCTATGTGTCCTCGATCGGCGATGGGCTGGACGTGCGCCTGGACGTGATCGAGTGCCACCGCTACACGGTGGAGCTGCGCCTGACCTACACCTTTGCCGACCCGGTTACCGGCCAGCCCGATCCCTCGGCCTACGTGCGCCTGTACCGCGATGCGCGCCAGGCCGAAACCACCCACTGCTATGTGGGCCGTCGCTGGCAGGACGTGGTGGGCATGTACCCGCCGCCGGCCGAGCTGATCAGCCACCGCATGCGGATGAACACCTTTCTCGGCAAATGGCTGGAATACCTGGCCGAGCGTGGCCATGGCGTGGCCACGCTGCGCCGCGATGGCGATGCGCTGCCGGCCCCGGCCGATACCCACCGCAGCAGCGTCACCGGTTGAGCCCGGCCCAACCGGGCCGCGCGGATCGCGCATAATCGCGGTTTGTGTTCCGTGAGCCTGTGCGTCATGCCCTATACCCCGATCGTGGCCACCCTGGGCTACGTGCTGTCGCCGGACGGCAAGCAAGCATTGATGATCCACCGCAACGCCCGCCCGGGTGACCTGCACCTGGGCAAGTACAACGGCCTGGGCGGCAAGATGGAGCGTGACGAGGATGCCGCCGCCTGCATGCGCCGCGAGATCCGCGAGGAAGCCGGGATCGAGTGCGGCGCCATGCGCCTGCGCGGCACCATCAGCTGGCCCGGGTTCGGCAAGAACGGCGAGGACTGGTTCGGATTCGTGTTCGTCATTGATGACTTCACCGGCACACCACTGACCTCCAACCCGGAGGGCACGCTGGAGTGGGTGGATCTGGACAAGATTGACACCCTGCCGCTGTGGGAAGGCGACCGCAGTTTCCTGCCGCTGGTGTTCGGGGATGACCCGCGCGCCTTCCACGGGGTGATGCCTTACCGTGATGGCGCGATGCAGTCCTGGAGCTTTACCCGGCTGTAATGCCGGCCAGCGGCGGGGATTACCGGCGCGCGAGCAGCAGGTGGAAGTGCTTTTCCACCGCGCGGCCATCGTTGCTGGTTCCCATCTCGCGGTGGCTGCGCCAGCCGCACACCTGCAACCCGCTGACACGCAGCGCCTGTTCCACTTCGGCCAGGTCGTACAGGTGGAAGTGGTGCGCGGTGAAGGGCAGGCTGCGCATGAAGGCGGCATCGCCGAAGGCCAGACACAGCCGCCCGCCCGGGCGCAGCACGCGGGCCAGCTCGGTCAGTGGCGTGCGCAGGTCCGGCCAGAAGTACAGCGTGTTGACCGCCAGCACCGCGTCCACGCAGGCATCGGGCAGGTCCAGGGCCTGCGCATCGCCGAGCTGCACGCTGGCGCGCGACGCCAGCCCGGCCGCGGCCAGGCGCGCCTGCGCGGCATCGACCATGTCGGCTGAGACGTCCACGCCCAGATAGCGGCTGCCGGGGGCGCGCAGCAGGTCGGCAGCGAACGCCGCATTGCCGGGGCCGATCTCCAGCACGCGTTGGTGGGCGGCAACCGCCAGCAACGCGATCGCGGCGTGATTGAGCGCGCCGTTGCTGCGGTTCATCGATTCGGCGACCGCTAAAGCGTGTTCGCCATGAGGGTGCCGCAGTTGCGCGGCCAGGTGTTCGGGGGACAGCACGCAGGACTCCTGTCGCGGGGCGGGCAGGACCTGGCGGCGGCGGAGTCCACTGACCAGCGTAGCGCAAAAATCCGCAGGTCGAATCTGCCTTGGGCCGTCCAAATCATATTCGGTGATCAATTAATCACCAGCGTCGCGTCTATTGAGACTGAGTTGTCCACAGGGGGTGTGGATGACTGGTGCGCAACTTTGTGGATAAGCCCCGGCAGCCCCCGCCCACCCTCGCTGTCAAGATGGGTGGCCAAAAATTCACCGCTGGTCGTCGGCGCGTGAAGCCGGTGCGAATGCTGTCGCAGGCCGGTCGTGCTAGCGGCACCGGTCGATGGCGCCATCCTGCGGGTGGCGCAAGCCCGGCAGTCTGTCGCGGTTCGGGCCGCTCGCGGTACTCTCTTGCTACTGCCGTCTATAGATCTTCCATGAAACGTCATTTCTCGATGCTGCGCGAGTTCCACCTGGCGGACTGGTTCACCCTGGCCAACGCGTTCTGCGGCACCGGCGCGGTGTTCGCCGCCATGCGCTTCCTGCAGGATGGCGAGCGCAGCTACCTGCTGTTCGGCATGGCGCTGATCCCGCTGGCTTTCATCTTCGATGCGCTCGACGGGCGCATCGCGCGCTGGCGCAAATCCAGTTCCACCCTGGGCCGTGAGCTGGATTCGCTGTCGGACATCATTTCCTTCGGCGTGGCCCCGGCCGCGCTGGCCTACGCCTGCGGCATGCAGGGCGGCTGGGACTGGCTGGTGCTGAGCTACTTCGTGTGCTGCGGGGTCAGCCGGCTGGCGCGCTACAACGTCACCGCCGAGTCCCTGGCCGGCGATGGCGACAAGGTGCCGTATTTCGAAGGCACGCCGATCCCCACCAGCCTGGCGCTGGTGGTGGTGCTGGCGGTGGCGGCCAGCCTGGGCGCGATCGGCCAGGACCTGTGGCTGGGCCAGTGGCAGCTCGGCCCGTGGCAGCTGCACCCGATGGTGCTGCTGTTCGCCGCGTCGGGCTCGCTGATGATCAGCAAGACCCTGCGTATCCCCAAGCCGTGAGCGTGCAGCCGTCCATGTCCCTTACGTCCGTCCCCGGAACACGCGCATGAGTACCGCCGGCAGTGGCAGCAATGCAGGCGACTTCGAAGCGTTGTCGCGCCAGTACTTCAGTGCCTGGGGCGACGCCCTGCGACATGCCGGGGCCGCGCCGGGTCAGCCCGGTGCCGGGCAGGGCGACTGGCAGCAGGCCCTCGACTGGTGGGCGCAGCAGTTGCCCAATGCTGGCAGCAGCCCGGCCGATGATGCCGTGCGCCGCTTTCGCGAACAGGCCGGTGGCTGGTACGGCACCATGCAGCAGGTGGCCGCGCAGTTCGCCGGCCGCGATGCCAGCAGTGCTGATGTGGCCCAGGCCTGGCGGGCGGCGGTGGAAGGGCAGGGCGGTGGCCTGTTGCAGTGGATGCTGCAGGGCGCACGCGGCCACACCCAGGCCGGCGGCCCGGACCTGCTGAAGCTGCTGGAAAGCCTGCAACACAGCCTCGGCCCGTGGCTGGAGAGCCCGGCGTTCGGCCCGGGCCGCGAGCACCAGGCACGCTGGCAGGCGCTGCTGCGCGCCCAGCAGGAGTTCCAGGAACATTCGCGCGGGTACGTGGACCAGATCAAGCAGGCGCTGGACGATGCGTTCACCCTGTTCGAGCAGCGCCTGGCCGAGCACGAGCAGCCGGGCAACCAGCTGACCAGTGCGCGGGCGATGTTTGACCTGTGGATCGAGGCGGCCGAGGAGGCCTACGCCAAGGTCGCCCTGTCCGATGCGTTCCAGCAGGTCTACGCGGCATTGGGCAATGCCCAGATGCGCCTGCGCGCGGCGATCCAGCAGGAGATCGAGCGTGTCTGCGAAGCGATCGGCATGCCCACCCGCACCGAAATGGACGCCGCACACCGGCGGATCACCGAACTGGAACGGCTGGTGCGACGGATGGTGGCCGCGGTGCAGCCGACCCCTGCGCCGGCCGAGCCCAAGCCCAAGCCGGCCAAGCGCGCCACGCCGAAGCCCACGCCGAAGCCCAAGTCCGACAGCACGCCTGCTGCGGCACGCAACGCCGCCAAGCCTGCCGCGGCCAAGCCCCGCGCCGCCAAGCCCGGAAAGCCCCGCCCATGAAAGGCCCGCTGGGCTTCAACGCCGAAGACCTGCTGCAGGAAACCCTGGCGATGCAGCGCAAGCTGCTGGACGGGCTGAAGCTGCTGCCTTTGGTGGATGACGTGGACTATGGCGTCACCGCGCGCGAGGAAGTGTGGCGCGACGGCAAAGTGGTGTTGTACCGCTTCATCGGCGCGCAGGCACCGGTGCAGCGCACCCCGCTGCTGATCGTCTACGCGCTGGTCAACCGCCCGTACATGGTCGACCTGCAGGCCGACCGCTCGCTGGTGCAGCGCCTGCTCGCGCTGGGTCACGACGTGTATGTGCTGGACTGGGGCTATCCGGACCGCTCCGAGCGCTACCAGACCCTGGAGGACTACCTGCTGCGCTTCGTCGACGGCGCGGTGGAGCACCTGCGTGCAGGCAACGGCGGTGCACCGATCAACATGCTCGGCATCTGCCAGGGCGGTGTGTTCGCGCTGTGCTATGCCGCGTTGCGCCAGCACCACCTGGCCAACCTGATCACCATGGTCACGCCGGTCGATTTCCAGACGCCCGACAACATGCTGTCGCACTGGGCGCAGCGGGTTGATGTCGACCTGCTGGTGGATACGCTGGGCAACATCCCGGCGGACCTGATGAATGCCAGCTACCTGATGCTCAAGCCGTTCCGCTTGAACGTGCAGAAGTACGTGGGCCTGCTCGACATTCTCGATGACAAGGCAGCGCTGGAAGATTTCCTGCGCATGGAAAAGTGGATCTTCGACTCGCCCGACCTGGCCGGCGAGACGTTCCGCGATTTCATCAAGCAGTTCTACCAGGGCAACGGGTTGATGCGCGACGGTGTGCGCATCGGCGAGGCCACCGTGGACCTCAAGCAGGTGACCCTGCCGGTGCTGAACATCTACGCCGAACAGGACCACCTGGTGCCGCCGGATGCGTCACGCGCGATGCGCGGCCGGATCGGCAGTGCGGACTACACCGAAAGCAGTTTCCGCGGCGGTCACATCGGCATCTATGTGTCCGGGCGGGCGCAGCGCGAGGTGCCGGGTACCATCACCGATTGGTTGAAGGAACGATCGTCATGAACAATCTCCGTATGCTCGGCGTGGCCGCAGGCCTGCTTTGCGCCACCGCTGCCAGTGCCGCACCCAGCGACACCGCGCGCCGTGAGATCGCCGGGCTGATCGGCGCACTGGACGGCTCCCACTGCCGTTTCCAGCGCAACGGCAGCTGGCACGATGCCGCCGAGGCGCGCGCACACCTGCAGCGCAAATACGATTACCTGCTGAAAAAAGACAAGGTGGACACCGCCGAGCAGTTCATCGAGCGGGCCGCCAGCCAGAGCAGCATGAGCGGCAAGGCCTACCGGATTGCCTGCCCGGGCCAGCCCGAGCAGACCGCCGCGGTCTGGTTCGCGGCCAGGCTCCAGGCGCTGCGGCGTACGCCATAAGCCCCCGCGCGCATGCGCGGCCTGCACACCTGCCCACGTTAGGATCCGGCTCTTGTCAGGATTCCTGTCCACTGGAGGAGACCGCCGTCATGAATGCTGCACCGCGCACTCTGTCGCGCTCGCTCAACGACCGCATGATCGCCGGCGTCATGGGCGGTATCGCCCATCGTTTCGGCTGGAACCCGACCCTGCTGCGCGTCGTGTTCGTGCTGGTGTCGCTGGCCTCGGCCGCCTTCCCCGGCATCCTGGTCTACCTGATCCTGTGGCTGCTTATCCCCAACGAGGCCGATTGAACCTGCCGCCGCTGGCGCTGCGCGTCCTGCAGGGGCTGGGCGCGGTGTGGACCGCGCCCAACACCCTGATCGGCCTGCTGGCCGGGCTGGCCGGCATGATTGCCGGTGCGCGGCCGTCCTGGAATGGCCGCGACTGCGCCCTGGTGTTCCGTGACTGGCCCTGGGGCCCGGGCGGGGCGATCACCCTGGGCAACGTGATCCTGCATACCGGCCCGGTGCTGGACGTGCCGTGCCGTACCTATGCCCACCAGGCCGGGCACTGCACCGAGCCGGTGATCGGGCTGCATGACCATGAGCGCGCCCACGTCTACCAGTACCTGGTGCTGGGCCCGTTGTACCTGCCGGTCTATCTGGCCTGCGGCGGGGTGAGTGCGCGCAACCCGTTCGAACGCGCCGCGGACGTCTACGCGATGACCGGCCGTGGCTGGTGGCCGTGAGGCGACGCGCCGCGCAACACGGCGTTGTTATTCGCGCGTTAAATTCGCGTAAGTAAAACGTAGCCAACGCGACGTCATCTGCATGCAAACAAACGTTATTAGCCTGAATGACGAACCAGTCAGGTTCGGCGCGGTAAGCTGCACGCTGTTGTACACGTACGATGCTTTTTGGAGGAATACATCACATGGCGATTGTTCTTTATGTCGGTGGTAGCAAGGATGGCGACAAGGGCCTGGTGCCCCATGGCTTCAGCAAGTCCCGGGCCGATACCGATACGGGTCCGGAGATCTACACGGAGCGCTTCATGGAACTGCAGGGCATAGGCAAGGTACGGGTGATGGCGTTGGAATCGCTGCGCGATGACATCGTCCACCAGCGCACCGTGCACCACTACCGCTGAGTCTCAACGCGGCAGGGCGAAGGCGAGAGCCCGCCCACGTCGGCATCCCAGCCTCACGCCCGGATGCCGGCGTCCCCCCGGTTACCCCCCGCCGAGGCGACAGGTTATGCCCCCCCTGTCAACGGCTTTCCCCCGCGGCCCGGCGTTGCCACAATCGGGTCTTTCCGTAATGCGGCCCCGGCCGGAAGCAATGCTAGATATCAAGCTCGCACAGCAGATCGCCCAGACCATCGCCGATGAAATCGGTGCCCAGGCCGCCCAGGCGCGTGCCGCCATCGCGCTGCTGGACGAGGGCGCCAGCGTCCCGTTCATCGCCCGCTACCGCAAGGAAGTCACCGGCGGGCTGGATGACACCCAGCTGCGCAACCTGGAAACCCGCCTGACCTACCTGCGCGAGCTCGAAGACCGCCGCGCGTCGGTGCTGTCCAGCATCGACGAACAGGGCAAGCTCAGCGACGAACTGCGCAACGAGATTCTTGCCGCCGACACCAAGTCGCGGCTGGAAGATCTGTACCTGCCGTACAAGCCCAAGCGGCGTACCCGCGCGCAGATCGCGCGCGAAGCCGGCCTGGAGCCGCTCGCCGACGGCCTGCTCGCCGATCCCACGCGGGATCCGCAGGTGTTCGCGGCCGGCTTCGTGGATACCGACAAGGGTGTTGCCGACACCAAGGCCGCACTGGAAGGTGCGCGCGCGATCCTGATGGAGCGCTGGGGCGAAGATGCCGCGCTGGTCGGTGAGCTGCGCAGCTGGCTGGGCGAGGTGGGCGTGATTCGCGCGCGCGTGGTCGAAGGTAAGGAAGAGCAGGGCGCCAAGTACCGCGACTACTTCGAACATGCCGAATCGCTGGCGAAGATTCCCTCGCACCGGCTGCTGGCCCTGTTCCGTGCGCGCCGCGAGGAATTCCTGTTCCTGGAGCTCGACCCGGGCAGCGACGCCGAAGCCGGCCACCAGTACGGCGAAGGCCGGGTGGCGGTCAATGCCGGCATCCGCGATGCCGGTCGCGCGGGCGACCGCTGGCTGCTCGATGCGTGCCGCATGACCTGGCGCGCCAAGCTGCACATGCACCTGTTGCTGGACCTGTTCAACCAGGCCCGCGAGAAGGCCGAGGCCGAGGCGATCGCGGTGTTCGGCGACAACCTCAAGGACCTGATGCTGGCCGCCCCGGCCGGCCCCAAGACCGTTCTCGGCCTGGATCCGGGCATCCGCACCGGCTGCAAGATCGCCGTGGTGGATGCGACCGGCAAGCTGGTCGCCACCGACACCATCTACCCGCACGAACCGCGCCGGCAGTGGGACCAGTCGCTGCACACGATCAAGCAGCTGTGCGCGCAGCACAACGTGGAGCTGATCGCGATCGGCAACGGCACCGCCAGCCGCGAGACCGACAAGCTGGCCGGTGAGGTGATCAAGGCGCTGGGCGAGACCCGGCTGCAGAAGATCGTGGTCAGTGAAGCCGGTGCTTCGGTGTATTCGGCCTCGGAACTGGCGGCCAAGGAATTCCCCAACCTGGACGTGTCCATCCGCGGCGCGGTGTCGATCGCGCGGCGCCTGCAGGATCCGCTGGCCGAGCTTGTCAAGATCGAGCCCAAGGCGATCGGCGTGGGCCAGTACCAGCACGACGTGGACCAGTACCGGCTGGCGCGCGCGCTGGATGCGCGCGTGGAAGACTGCGTCAACGCGGTCGGTGTGCACGTCAATACCGCCTCGGCCGCGCTGCTCTCGCGCGTGTCCGGGCTGTCTTCGACGGTGGCCGAGAACATCGTGCGCCACCGCGACGACAACGGTCCGTTCAAGCGCCGCAAGGACCTGCTCAAGGTGCCGCGCCTGGGCGACAAAACCTTCGAGCAGTGCGCGGGCTTCCTGCGCATCGCCGACGGCGACCAGCCGCTGGATGCGTCTTCGGTCCACCCGGAAGCCTATCCGGTGGTCGAGCGCATCGTGGCCGCCACCGCACGCCCGATCAAAGCATTGATCGGCGACGGCAGCTTCCTGCGCGGGCTCAAGGCCGAACAGTTCACCGATGCCACCTTCGGTGTGCCGACCGTGCGCGACATCCTCAAGGAACTGGAGAAGCCCGGCCGTGACCCGCGCCCGGAGTTCAAGGCGGCGCGCTTCGCCGAGGGCGTGGAGCAGCTGAAGGACCTGCAGCCGGGGATGATCCTGGAAGGTGTGGTCAGCAACGTGGCCGCGTTCGGCGCCTTCGTCGACATCGGCGTGCACCAGGACGGCCTGATCCACATCTCGGCGCTGTCGGACACCTACGTCAAGGACCCGCGTGACGTGGTCAAGGCCGGCGACATCGTCAAGGTCAAGGTGCTGGAGGTGGACGTGGCCCGCAAGCGGATCGCGCTGACCCGTCGCCTGGACGACAGCCCGGCCCCGGCCAAGGCCCCCGGCGAGCGCGATGCCCGCCCGGCCGGTGGCGGGCGCCGCGACGGTGGCGGCCCCCGTAATGCCGGCCGTGGCCCCGCACCGGGGCCGCGCCCGGGCAGTGCCGCGCCCCCGGCCAACAACGCCCTGGCCGACGCCTTCGCCCGGGCCAAGCGCGGCGACTGAGGGGCGTCCGCTGCCTGAAAAGGGCCGCCGCGAGGCGGCCCTTTGCGTTTCCAGGCCGGACGGCACTTCTGGTTTGACTCTGGTTTGATCACACTTCCGGTCCACTACCCCGTAGGGTAGGGCAGGCGGGGGAGGCCAGATGACCATGCACCACTCAGGATCGGGGCAACCGATGCGGCGCAACGCCGTCGATCGCACGTGGGCGCAGCCATGAGCCACGATGCGTCGCCTGGGCAGGAAAGTGTCGCCGCCGCGCTGCGCGCGATGACAGACCAGCACCGCCGGCTGGAAATGATCATCGAGGGCATTGCCGCCGGGACCTGGGAATGGAACATCCAGGCCGGGCAGATGCAGGTCAATGAACGCTGGGCGCAGATTGTCGGCTACAGCCGCGAGGAGCTGGCGCCGATCACCCCGGAGACCTTCTTCCGGCTGGTCCATCCCGACGACCTGGCCCAGTCCAACGCGCTGCTCAAGGAGCATCTGGAGGGGCGCTCGCCGCACTACGACAGTCTGTGCCGGATGCGCCACAAACGCGGCCACTGGATCTGGGTGCAGGATCGTGGCCGTGTCTATGAGTGGGACGCGCACGGTCGCCCGCTGTGGATGGCCGGTGCGCATGCCGACGTCACCGACCTGCAGCAGGCGCGCCAGGACGCGGCCAACATGCGCCAGCGCCTGCAGGCCGTGGTGGATGCCTCCGATGAGGTGGCGGTGATCGCCACGGATATCGACGGCATCGTGACCCTGTTCAACACCGGTGCGCAGAAGCTGTTGGGTTACAGCCCGGAGGAAGTGATCGGGCGGGTCAACCCCGGCCTGTTCCACGACGTGGAGGAAATGCAGGCCTACCTGCAGTCCGAGCGCGACGCCGACGGGCGCCTGCCCACCATTTTCGAGGCACTCACCGCACGCGCGGCGCAGGGCACCTGGTCGCACCAGTGGACCTTCGTGCGCAAGGACGGCGGCCGCCGCCAGGTGCGCCTGTCGATCAGCCCGCTGGACGGCAACGATGGCGGCCGGATCGGCTATGTCGGCATGGCGGTGGACATCACCCCGATGCTGGAAGTGCGCGAGCAGGCCTACGTGGCTGCCGAGAAGTTCGCCGGTGCGTTTTCCTCGGCAGCGCTGGGCATGGCGCTGGTTTCGCTGGAAGGCCGCTGGCTGGACGTCAACGATGCGCTGTGCGGCATCCTCGGCTATACCCGCGCGGAGCTGCTGGAGATCGACTTCCAGACCTTGACCCATGCCGATGATCTGCACACCGACCTGGCCCTGGTCGGTGACCTGCTCGCCGGGCGGCGCGACCACTACCACATGGACAAGCGCTACCTGGGCAAGGCCGGCAACATTGTCTGGGGCCGGTTGTCGGTCTCACTCGTGCGCGCGGAAAACGGCGAGCCGCTGCACTTCGTTTCGCAGATCCAGGACGTCACCGCGCAGCGCCAGAGCGGCCAGCAGCTGCGCGAGTCCGAGCGGCGCACCCGGGTCACCCTGGATGCGGTGGCCGACATGGTGCTGACCCTGGACCTGGGCGGGCAGATCCAGTACGCCAATGCCGCTGCCACCCGTGCGCTGGCGGGCGAGGGCGCGGCGCCGCTGACCGGTGGCCAGATCCAGGACGTGATGGAGCTGACCACCGAATACGCGCCGCGCTCGCCGCTGGACATCGCGGTGCTGCTGGACCCGGAAAGCAATGCGGTGGACCTGCATTCGGATCTGCTGCTGTCGGTCGGCGCGCAGCTGTTGCCGGTGGACGTGACCCGCGCCTGGTTGCGCGACGAAGACGGCCGCAGCAGCGGGGCGGTGTGGGTGATCCGTGACGTGACCCAGCAGCGTGCCCGCCAGCGCGAGGCCCGGCATCTGGCCGAGGTCGATCCGTTGACCGAGCTGAGCAATCGGCGCGGTTTCGAGGCCCATCTTCAGCAGGCGATCACCCGCGTAGCGCGGACCGGGCAGTCGGCCTCGCTGATGTTCATCGACCTGGACAACTTCAAACCGATCAACGACAGCCACGGCCACCTGGCCGGTGACGCCATGCTGTGGGCGGTGGCCAACGTGCTGCGCCACGGCGTGCGCGACTCGGACATCGTGGCGCGGTTGGGCGGCGACGAATTCGCGGTGATCCTGGCCGGCTGCTCGCTCAAGCGTGCGCGCCGCATCGCCAGCGACCTGCTCGAATCGGTGCGCGGGCTCACCATTCCCTGGGACCTGCAGCGGCTTGGCGTCGGTGCCAGCATCGGCATCGCCGCGGTAGCCGGGTCCATGAGCGTGGACGATGCGGTAGCCGCCGCCGATGCCCAGTGCTACCGCGCCAAGGCGCTGGGCAAGAACAACGTGCAGGTGGAAAGCCAAGCCGGCGCCACCGCCGATCCGCTCGATGCGGTGGAGAGCAACGAGGGCGGGGAGGGCTGAGGCGACCGAGGTCGCCCTAAAGCTTTTCCCGCACCTGTCGATATCCCTTCTGGAGCCCAGATCCCGCAGGCTCCGACCCGGCACCTGACTGCACCCATCGCGCAGCCCGGCCCCGAGTGCCTTTGCAACAGGCCGTCTGCAGCACGCAGTACCGCAGTTGTACAAGCCACTTGAGCGACGCCATGCCCCCGCTGGCGTCTTCGCAAGTCCCCCAGCCAATGCTGTGCCATCGGGCCTGCCGCCCGGTGGAACCTATCGCCAACGGGCACCGAGGATCAGAAGATGCTTACTTCAGGCATGCAGTCGCATGTACAGGGCAGGACCGACGGCGCTGCCGCCGGATCGATGTGGCAGGCGCTGGTGGCCCGCGTGGCCGCGCGGCGCGACAGCCACCGTGCCGATGCCCCGGCTGCCGCACGCCGACAGGCCGAGCTGGAGGCGCAGGTGAATGCGCTGCACCGGGTGCAGGCGGTGATCGAGTTCAGCCTGGATGGGACCATCCTGCAGGCCAACGACAACTTCCTGCAGGCCCTCGGCTACCGCCTGGACGAGATCCAGGGCAAGCATCACGCCATGTTCGTCGAACCGGCCTTTGCGCAGAGCGCGGAGTATCGTGACTTCTGGACCCGGCTGGGCCGCGGTGAATTCGATGCCGGCCAGTACCGCCGGTTCGGCAAGGGTGGCCGCGAAATCTGGATACAGGCCTCCTACAATCCGGTGCTGGACAGCCAGGGGCGCCCCTACAAAGTGGTGAAATTCGCCACCGATATCACCGCGCAGATGCTGCAGGCGGCCGACTCGGCGGGGCAGCTGGCGGCGATCAACAAGTCCCAGGCGGTGATCGAGTTCAGCCTGGATGGTCGCATCCTCACCGCCAACGAGAACTTCCTGACGGTCACCGGCTATACGCTGGAGGAAGTGCGCGGTCAGCACCATTCGCTGTTCGTCGAACCCGAGTACCGGCAGAGTGCGGAGTACCAGCAGTTCTGGCAGAAACTCGGGCGCGGCGAGTACGACGCCGGGCAGTACCGGCGGCTCGGCAAGCAGGGCCGCGAGGTCTGGATCCAGGCCTCGTACAACCCGATCTACGACATGAACGGCCGCCCGTTCAAGGTGGTCAAGTACGCCACCGACATCACCACCCAGATCCGCGAGGCGCAGGCATTGCAGCGTGCCGTCGCACAGACCCGCGAAGTGGTCGCGGCGGCGCAGGGCGGCGACCTCACCGGGCATATCGCGACGCTGGACAAGACCGGCCCGATCGCCGAGCTGTGCGAAGGCATCAATGCCCTGGTCGAGGCGATGGCCTCGATCATCGCGCAGATCAAGTTCGCCGCCGACACCATTGCGGTCGGCGCCAGCGAGATCGCCGAAGGCAACACCGATCTCTCACAGCGTACCGAGCAGCAGGCGGCTTCACTGGAGGAAACCGCCGTGTCGATGCAGGCGCTGACCGACACCGTGCGGCAGACCGCCAGCAACGCGCATCAGGCCCGCCAGCTGGCTAGCGGTGCGGTCGATGTGGCCGCGCAGGGCGGGCAGGTCGTGCATGAGGTGGTCTCGACCATGGCGCTGATCAATGCGTCTTCGCGACGGATCGTGGACATCATTTCGGTGATCGACGGCATCGCCTTCCAGACCAACATCCTGGCCTTGAACGCGGCGGTGGAAGCGGCACGTGCCGGCGACCACGGCCGTGGTTTCGCGGTGGTGGCCTCGGAGATCCGCTCGCTGTCGCAGCGCTCGGCCGGCGCGGCCAAGGAGATCAAGCAGCTGATCGGCGATTCGGTCGAGAAGGTCGGCACCGGCACCGGCCAGGTCGAAAGTGCAGGGCGGACCATGGATGAGATCGTGGTCAACGTGAAGCGGGTCAGTGACCTGATCAACGAAATCAGCGCCGCCACTCAGCAGCAGAGTGAAGGCATCCAGCAGATCAACCAGGCGGTCGAGCACATCGACCAGAGCACCCAGCAGAATGCGGCCCTGGTGGAGGAGGCGTCGGCGGCGGCACGCAGCATGGAAGACCAGGCCACCCAACTGCTGAAGACGGTGGCCGCATTCCGGGTGGAGGCGGTATCCGGCGCGGTGCGGCAGGCGGTCACTGCGGCGACCCACGGCAACCACGCGGCGTTGCGTCTGGTGTGAGGCGCGCGGGCAGGTGCCGGAAATGCAGAAGGCCAGATCGTTTGATCTGGCCTTCTACTTGTTCCATGGTGCCGAAGGTGGGACTCGAACCCACACGCTTTTAAGGGCGGCGGATTTTGAGTCCGCTGCGTCTACCGATTCCGCCACTTCGGCTGGCTGGCCGCGTAGTGTATACAAAAAGTGCAGGGATGGGCAGACCTGAACGCTTCATTCGCAATGAAGTCTTCATCCGGCCGGGACGCTATACTCATCGCGCTGAACCATACAGGGAGCCGGGATGAGCACGTTGCAGGATCTACGGGTACTGGTGGTCGAGAACGACGAAATGAGTGCGGCCCTGCTGCAGATGCAGCTGGTGCAGTCCGGCGCGATCGTCGTTGGATTGGCCGCCTCGGTTACCGAGTCGTTGCGTCTGCTGGGCGAGACCCAGCCGCAGGTGGCCCTGCTGGATTACCGGCTGGCCAACAACGAAACCAGTGAACCGGTCGCCGCGGCCTTGGCTGCGCGCGCGATTCCGTTCGTGCTGGCCACCGGCATGGCACCGGACCATCTGCCCGAGGCGTTTCGTAGCGGGGTGCTGTTGACCAAGCCGTACCTGACGGCCGAGTTGAATGCGGCGCTGGCGCGCGCGCTGGTCGGTGATTCCGTCGCCAGCTGAAGGCGGGCTTCAAGGGACTTCTTCGTACGCCAGGCTGACCGGGTCGCGATCGTCCAGGATCCGGTAGAGCGCGTCCAGATCATTCGGGTCCGGGTTCAACCAGGCATCCAGGTGTTCGGGCTTGATCGGCACGATGCAGCGGTCATGGCCGGCCGCGGCCACTTCCACCGGCGGCACGTCGGTGATCGCCGCGAACGAGAGCAGTCGGCCTTCCGGGCCTTCCCATTCCGACCACAGGCAGGCGATCAGCAGGTCGCGCGCCGGCTGTGGGCGGAATTCCAGCACCAGGTTCTCCGCGCGCTCACCGGCCGCCAGTGCGCGGTGTTCGTGTGCATGCCGGGGCACGTGCTCGTAGAACGACTGCATCACGACCACGCCATGGCGATGGCCGAAGGCGGATTTCCAGTACGCCCCCAGGCTGTCGCGGCGCGCGTTGTAGGTGCCCGGATACAGCACGTCGTTGCGGGCGGGTTTGTCCGGCAACCGGCACTGGTAGCGCATCGGCTTGATCACGCGCTGGCCGTGTTCGGCGATGAGCAACGGTGCATACACGCCGGGAAAGATGCGGCTGTCGCGCGGCAGCAGGCTGTTGCGGTGCAGGTCGTCCAGGCGCATCTGTGCGCGCTCGACCCGGTTACCGGCAACGCGCAGGTCGTTGCGTGCCTTCTGGCTGGGGCGGGTGGCGAGGGCCGCTTCGGCCGCTTGCAGGCGCGCACCCTGCAGGCGGATCTCCTCATCCAGTGCCTGTATTTCTTCGGCGTGCCACTGCTGGATCTTCGCCACGATGTCCTGGCCCTGCGCGGTGCGCGCGCCTGCAAAACCATCGTCCATCGCTTTGGGGGTTTTCGGGCGCGGCTTGCCGGCGTCATGCGCGTACAGCTGGGCGAATTCGTCCAGCGACAGCACGGCGCCGAATTCGCGGACCAGCTTGGTGTAATCGGCGCGTATCTGGGCGGAGTAGCACATGGCGGCAGCAGCGGGCGGGGAGGGCAACAGGATAGGCGGGTTTGTCGCACACGATGAGAACCGCGTAAGGCATGCTGGCAGCACTTTCCTCTTTGGACGTGCGACATGAGCTTGCCGCCTGGCGTGCACTGTTTTCCCCATCCACCGGGCGTGGCCGAGTATCGCGAACTGCGGGTGCTGGCCGGGCTGAGCCCGAAGTCTCTGGAGGCGGCCACGCTGGGCCTGCCCAACACGGTGTTCGGGGTCTGCCTGCGCGACGGCGAACGCCTGCTGGCGATGGGCCGGTTGATCGGCGACCGTGGCTGCTTCCTGCAGGTGGTGGACATTGCGGTGCTGCCCGAGTGGCAGGGCCGCGGGCTGGGCAAGGCGGTGATGCAGCAGCTGGATGATTGGCTGCGTGTCCATGCAGTGGGGGCGTACGTGAGCCTGATCGCCGATGGCCAGGCCAACCGCCTGTACGCACAGTTTGGGTTTGCCGAAACCGCACCCCGATCGGTGGGTATGGCCAAGGTGATTGGCTAGGTGCGAAAAACAAACAGCCCCGACCGAAGTCAGGGCTGTTTGTTTGAAGCTGGCGTCCCCACGGGGATTCGAACCCCGGTCGCCACCGTGAAAGGGTGATGTCCTAGGCCTCTAGACGATGGGGACGCGTTAAACCGAATTTTTGCTTCTATCGGACGGCCTGTGTCCGGAGAAGTGGTGGAGCCAGGCGGGATCGAACCGCCGACCTCCTGCATGCCATGCAGGCGCTCTCCCAGCTGAGCTATGGCCCCACGTTGATGCTGCGAGCCGCCTATCATAGCGACGTTTTCTGCCCTTGGGAAGTTTTATTTCAAACCTTCCGCATCGGCTGGTGCTGCAAACAAAACGCCCCGGCCGAGGCCAGGGCGTTCTGCGTTTGATTGGCGTCCCCACGGGGATTCGAACCCCGGTCGCCACCGTGAAAGGGTGATGTCCTAGGCCTCTAGACGATGGGGACGCACGAAACTTTGAATTTTGCTTCTATCGGACGGCCTATGTCCGGAGAAGTGGTGGAGCCAGGCGGGATCGAACCGCCGACCTCCTGCATGCCATGCAGGCGCTCTCCCAGCTGAGCTATGGCCCCACGTTGGTACCGCGAGCCGCCTAGTATACCTGCCTGTTCACGTTTGTGGAAGCCTTGGCTGCCGCAACCGGAACCGCCAGAGGCGGTGAACAAAAAGACCCGGCAAGCCGGGCCTTGATGGTCGTTGATGAGTGGCGTCCCCACGGGGATTCGAACCCCGGTCGCCACCGTGAAAGGGTGATGTCCTAGGCCTCTAGACGATGGGGACGCATAAAACTCATCAATGTATTCAGCAACTCCTGACGGCCTAAGGTCCGGAGTGGTGGAGCCAGGCGGGATCGAACCGCCGACCTCCTGCATGCCATGCAGGCGCTCTCCCAGCTGAGCTATGGCCCCACGATGCTGGAGGCCGAATTCTACGCGGCTGTGAAGCGTTCGCCAAGTCTTTTGTGTGACATCGCGATGAATTTCTTCGCAAACAAAAAGCCCCGACCGAAGTCAGGGCTGTTTGTTTTCAGATTGGCGTCCCCACGGGGATTCGAACCCCGGTCGCCACCGTGAAAGGGTGATGTCCTAGGCCTCTAGACGATGGGGACGCACGAAACTTTTCAATGTTGTTCACTTCCATCCGGTCGGCCTAATGACCGGAGTGGTGGAGCCAGGCGGGATCGAACCGCCGACCTCCTGCATGCCATGCAGGCGCTCTCCCAGCTGAGCTATGGCCCCACGTCGTGAGGAGCGGAATCATAGCGATGGTGTTTTTGATTGGCAAGCGAATTCTGCGCATCTCATGCAACAGGCAGTCGTTGATGACGTAGACGCAATGCGTTGCTGATCACCGACACCGAACTCAGGCTCATCGCCACTGCTGCCAACATCGGCGACAAGCTGATTCCCAGCGGATACAGCACGCCGGCCGCAACCGGAATGCCGAGTCCGTTGTAGAGGAAGGCGAAGCCCAGGTTCTGGCGCATGTTGCGCACGCTGGCGTTGGACAATTGTCGTGCGCGCAGGATGCCGCGCAGATCGCCCTTGACCAGCGTCACCTGCGCACTGGACATCGCCACATCGGTGCCGTTCCCCATCGCGATACCCACATCGGCGCTGGCCAGTGCTGGCGCGTCGTTGATGCCGTCGCCGGCCATCGCCACCTTGTGGCCCTGCGCCTGCAGCGAACGGATCAAGGCGGCCTTGTCGGCAGGGCGCATCTCGCCATGCACTTCATCCAGGCCCAGCGCACGCGCCACGGCCTGTGCGGTCGCCGTGCCATCGCCGGTGGCCATCACGATGCGCAGGCCGTCGCGTTGCAGCTGCGCGATCGCTTCGGCGGTGGAGGCCTTGATCGGATCGGCCACCGCCAGCAGGCCGGCCAGCTGGCCCTCCACGGCCAGATACATGACGCTGGCCGCGTCCTCGCGCAGGCGGTCGGCAGGCGCGCGCACGGCGTCCACCGCGACGCCGTTTTCCTGCATCAGCGACAGGTTGCCGAGCAGCAACGCCTTGCCTTCGACGGTGCCGCGCACGCCCATGCCGGTGAGCGAATCGAAGTCGTCCACACGGGCCAGCACGTTGCCACGTCGGCGTGCTTCGGCCACGATCGCGGCCGCCAGGGGATGCTCGCTGCCCTGGTCGAGACTGGCCGCCCAGTGCAGTACGTCGTCGGCGTTGAAGGGCGCTACCGCCTGCACCTCGCGGAAGGCGGGGCGGCCTTCGGTCAGGGTGCCGGTCTTGTCGACCACCACGGTGTCGATCTGGCGCAGTGCTTCGATCGCTTCGGCGTCGCGGAACAGGACGCCATGCTGGGCGGCGCGGCCGGTGGCGACCATGATCGTCATCGGCGTGGCCAGGCCCAGCGCGCACGGACAGGCGATGATCAACACCGCCACCGTGCTCAACACGGCATGCGTCCACGACGGTTCCGGGCCGAACAGGCCCCAGCCGAAGAAGGTCAGCACCGCCACACCGAGGACGACCAGCACGAACCAGTACGCCACGGTGTCGGCCATGCGCTGCATCGGCGCCCGCGAACGCTGTGCCTGTGCAACCAGCTGCACGATCTGCGCCAGCATGCTGTCATCGCCCAGGCGATCGGCGCGCACCACCAGGCTGCCGGTGCCGTTGAGGGTGGCGCCGATCACGCTGTCACCGATGCGCTTGCCGACCGGCACCGGCTCACCGGTGAGCATGGATTCGTCGATGCTTGAACGGCCTTCCAGCACGGTGCCATCGACCGGCACTTTTTCGCCGGGACGCACGCGCAGGCGGTCGCCGGGCTGCAGCTGGGCGATGTCCACGTCTTCCTCATGGCCATCGTCGCGGATGACCCGCGCGGTTTTCGGCGCCAACCCGAGCAGCGCCTTGATCGCCGCGGAGGTCTTGGCGCGGGCACGCAGTTCCATCAGCTGGCCGAGCAGGGTCAGCGAGATGATTACCGCGGCCGCTTCGAAATACACACCGACATGGCCGTGTTGCTGGAACGACGGCGGGAACAGCCCGGGGGCGAGGGTGGCGACCACGCTGTAGGCATAGGCGGCCAGCACCCCGGTGCCGATCAAGGTCCACATGTTCGGGCTGCGATTGCGGATCGACTGCGCCCAGCGCTGCAGGAACGGCCAGCCGGCCCACAGCACCACCGGAGTGGCCAGCGCCAGTTCGATCCAGACCCGCAGGTCTGGCGGGAGGCCGTGCAGCAGCGGCGTCATCGCCAGCATGGCCAGCGCCAGGGTGGCCACGCTGAAAGGCAGGCTCCACCAGAAGCGACGGCGGAAGTCGGTCAGCTCCGGGGGCTCGCCTTCGTCCAGGCGCGGCATCATCGGCTCCAGCGCCATGCCGCAGATCGGGCAGGTGCCTGGACCTTCCTGGACGATTTCCGGGTCCATCGGGCAGGTGTACAACGTGCCGCTGGGAGCCGGCTCGGCCGGGGGCGAAGACGGGGCGAGATAGCGCGGCGGGTCGGCGATGAAGCGGCGCCGGCAGCCATCGCTGCAGAAGGCGTAGTCGCTGCCCTCATGCACGGCGTGGTGCGCGGTGGTGGCCGGGTCGACGGACATGCCGCACACCGGGTCCTTGACCGTCGTGGCGTGGCTGGCGTGAGCGTGGTGATGCGGTGTGTTCATGGGTGGGCCGCCGTCAGTGCGGCCAGGATCGGGCAACGCTCCAGTCCACCGTGGCCCGGGCAGACATCGACCAGCTGTTTGAGCGCGCCATGCATGCGCTGCAGTTCGGCGATGCGCTGCGCGATGTCGGCCAACTTGTGCACGGCGGTGTCGCGGACCTGGGCCATGTCCTGGCCGCGCTGGTCGCTCAGCGCCAGCAACTCGCCGATTTCCTCCAGGCTGAAACCCAACGTCTTGGCGCGGCGGATGAACTGCAGCCGGGTCAGGTCGTCGGCATCAAATACACGGTAGCCGCCGGCGCTGCGTCGCGCGGTGGGCAGCAGGCGCTGGCGCTCGTAGTAGCGCACGGTGTCGATCGGTACGCCGGCCTGGCGTGCGAGCTGTCCAATGTTCATGGTCGCCTCGTGGAAGAACTCGAGGCAGGGTAAACCCTGGAGTCTGGTCCAGAGTCAAGGGTTGCTGAAGGGTGAACCGTGTCGCTTGCGGACCGAAAAATACAACTTGTTTCATAGCCCGGGCCGATTCGGCTCCGTAGCCTCCATCGAAACCGCGGTCGAACCTCTCTGGAACCGACCGCCGACCCGTTTCAGATGTGGGTTCAGGAGTTTGACCATGGATGCAGCTATCACCTCTTTGCCGCCGATGCACAAGCCGGCCTCCCCGACGTTGATGGAGGTGGCCGTGCTGGAATATCCCGGCAGCCTGCGCGCCGCCGCCCCGGTGTTGTCCGAGCTGGCACAGCGGTGCAATCGCACCGCGGCGGCCGGTAAACGCAGCGGCGCGCGGATGCTGGTCACGCGCTGGACCCCCTCGCAGCGTGGCCTGGGCATGCAGCGGGTGGCCGGTGCCGAGCTGTTCGGCGATGCACCGCCGGCGATCATCGTGGTGCCCGGCAACGAACCGAGCTGGCCGCTGGCCCAGCCCGACGAGCTGTTGCTGGGCTGGCTGCGCGACTGCCACGACGCGGGCAGCCTGTTGGCGGGCTGCGAAGAAGGTGGCCTGTTGATGGCCAGTGCCGGCGTGTTGGCCGGGCGCTCGGTGAGCATGCCGGACCTGCAGCGCTGCCCGTCGCTGGCCTCGACGGTACCGAGCTGGTTGCCCAGTGAGCGTGCGTTGGTGGACGACGGCGACCTGCTTACCGCGTCCGGGCCGGATGCCTGGAAGTACCTGAGCCTGCGCCTGTTGGCGCGGGTGTACGGGCAGAGCGTGATGAGTGCGGCGATCCAGCAGTTGCAGCTGGTGATTCCGCGCGCGGTGCAGGAAGACCTGGAGCGTTTCAGTCCCAACTTCGCCCACGGCGACCGCGGCATCCTCAAGGCGCAGCGTTGGCTGCACGGCATCGCCGCACGCGGGGTGACCCTGCAGGATATCTGCAGCTCGGCCGGGTTGGAGCCGCGCACCCTGCAGCGGCGCTTCCTCAAGGCGACCGGGCTGCGCCCGATCGAATACTGCCAGCGCCTGCGCATCGCCAAGGCGCAATTGCTGCTGCAGGCCGGCGGAATCGTGGACGAAGTGTCCTGGGCGGTGGGGTACTCCGACCAGAGTGCATTCCGCCGCCTGTTCCTGCGCATCGTCGGGGTGACGCCGGCACGCTATCGCCGGCAGATCTTCGCGCAGCGCCGCGAACGCAACCGCGCGACGCCACCACGCAGCGAGGCGGAGCCGGTTCGCAGCGCCGCCTGACCTGCACGGCACGCCGACCGTTCGTTCAGGTGCGGCTTGATCGCCCCACGCAGGGCTGGGACCATGCCAGCCGGTCCGTGATGAGCAGGCTCGCCTGACGGTGCAGTTACCGCAGGTGGCCGAGAGGAAACAATGATCAATAGTGTCGGCCCGGTTCCATTGGGCGTGGTGTGGGTATTGCTGGGGTGGCTGGTGGCGATCGCGGTAGCGCGTTGGCGGCGCCCGCCGCCGCAGCCGGACGTGCCGCGTGCCGGTTCGCTGCTGTTGGACATGCTGTTGCTGGGCCTGCTCGGTGGACGCATCGGTTTCGTGATCGCGCATTGGCGCGATTACCTGGAAGCGCCGTGGTCGATGCTGCGGCTGAGCGACGGCGGCTTCCTGGTCTGGCCGGCGCTGCTGGTCGGGCTGGGGTGGGGGTTCTGGCGGTTGCGCCGCTGGCCGACCCTGCAGCGTCCGGTGTGGACCGGTGCGCTGGCCGGCGTGCTGTGCTGGGCTGTGTTGTCGCTGGGCAGCGCCCATCTGCAGCAGTCGCGCGTGTCGCTGCCCGAACTGACCCTGCAGGACCTGGCCGGGCAACCGGTGGTGCTGGCCGAGCTGGCCGGGCAGCCGGTGGTGATCAACCTGTGGGCCAGCTGGTGCGGGCCGTGCCGACGCGAAATGCCGATGTTTGCCGCCGCGCAGCAGCGTGAGGCCGGCGTGCGCTTCCTGTTCGTCAACCAGGGCGAGGGCATCGAGGACGTGCAGCGTTTTCTTGCTCACGAAGGCTTGACGCTGAACGATGTCCTGTTGGATGAAGACAGCGCCACGTCCACGCAGCTGCAGGTGCACGCGTATCCGACTACCCTGTTCTTCGATCGCGAGGGGCGATTGCAGGGCCTGCACCTGGGCGAACTCAGCCGTGCCGGCCTGCAGTCGCAACTCGACCGGCTGCGCTGAGCGCGGCCTTTCCATCTGCTGAAACCAGGAGTTGCCATGTTGTTGAAATCCTCGCCCTCGCTGGGCGCCGTTCTGGCTGCATCGTTGTTGATGGCCATCGCCGGGTGCAGCCAGGCGCAGTCGCCGCAGGCACCCAAGGCCGCGGCCGGCAAGCCGGGTGAACAGCCGGCGGTGCTCAAGGGCATCGAGCAGCACGGTTTTGAAGTGCTCGGTGAGTTCGACGCGCCCGGTGGCCTGCGCGGCTTCGCCGGCGTGGTCGGTGGCCAGCAGCCGGCGGCGGCCTATGTAACCCCGGATGGCAAACACGTGGTGGTGGGCAGCCTGTTCGATGAGAATGGCCAGGACGTGGGCGCGGCGCCGCTGGAGAAGCTGGTGGCCAAGCCGATGTCCGAGCGCACCTGGGCCAAGCTCGATGCCAGTGCCTGGGTGCGCGATGGTCGTGCCGATGCGCCGCGGGTGGTGTACACCTTCAGCGATGCCAACTGCCCGTACTGCCACAAGTTCTGGGAAGCGGCGCGGCCGTGGGTGGACAGCGGCAAGGTGCAGTTGCGCCACGTGATGGTGGGCGTGATCCGCGAGGACAGCCCGGCCAAGGCCGCTGCGATCCTGACCGCGTCCAATCCCAGCGCGGCGTTGTTGGAGAACGAGCACAACTTCGACAAGGGCGGCATCAAGCCGGCCGCCAAGCTGAGCACCGAGGTCGCCAACAAGCTCGATGCCAACCAGGTGCTGATGATGGAGATGGGCTTCCAGGGCACGCCGGGCATCCTGTTCAAGGATGCCAAGGGGCTGGTCGACCGCCGTGCGGGCATGCCGCAGGGCAAGGACCTGGACCTGATCATGGGGCCGCGCTGAGACGCGACCCGCATCTTCATACGCGCGCCGGTGCAACGCCGGCGCGCAGTTTAGTGACGCAGGTCCGCAACGGCACGACGGCCGCGGTGTGGGTTTGATTTGAATCAAAGACGAAAAACGCGCGCGCACTAGGCTGTGCGCATGGTCGTTTTCAACCTCTTTTGCGGCGTCGCATGCGTCACGCCAACGGCGGCGTCATCGTTTCGACCCGTCACATTCACGATGTTCTCACCCTGCCGTTGCTACTCAGGGCGTTGGCGTGCGGACGCAATTCCGCATACCACCCGGGATGAGGAGGGAATCCCACGCGGGGGTCCACGCGCTGGCGAACGGCCGGCTGCCATCACGGCACCGGTTGACGGCGTGCGTGTGCCTTTGCAGTGCAGTACCGGGTTGCCGATCCGTGCTCGACGCCGCCGTGCGTGGGCAGGGGCAGGCAGGGCTGTCTGCGGTTCATGGAGGACATGATGCGTCTGGGTGCATTGACTCTTGCCTGTGCGGTGGCCCTGTCGGCCACCCCGGCGTATGCGCAGGATTCGGCCGACGCGTTGCGGCAGGAAATCCGGGCGCTGCGGCAGACCCTGGAAACCATGGAGAAACGGCTGGATGCACTGGCGTCCAAACCGCCTCCACCAAGCGTGTCATCCGCAGATATACCCGCAACATCCGCAACGTCTACAGGCGCGACAACCGCAGCGCCCATCACGCGCGTCCAGGCCGCATCGGCGCAGGTACCCGGCCAAGGCCAGGCGATCCTGCCCACACGCGATTCGGTGTCCGATCCTTCTTCAGCCGCCTCGCGCCCTGACAGTGCCGCCGGCCCGACCGATCCGGAGCTGAAAGGCTTCTTCGCGATCCCCAACACCGACACCCTGATCCGCATCGGCGGCTACGCCAAGCTCGATGCGATCGCCGATTCGCGCGCGGCCGGGGATACCGAGCAGTTCATTCCGTCCTCGATCCCGGTCGGCAGCGCGCACCGCGATGTGTCCAACTTCAACATGCACGCCAAGCAGACCCGTTTCAGCTTCGAAGCGCGGCGCCCGACCACGCATGGCAACCTGCGCTTCTACCTGGAGAACGACTTCTTCGGCAGCAGCGACAGTTACCAGTTCCGCCTGCGCCATGCCTATGGCCAGCTCGGCAACACCTACGCCGGCTACGGCTATTCCACCTTCATGGATGCCGACAGCCTGCCCGACACGCTGGACTTTGCCGGGCCGGGTGGGGCGGGCTACCTGCTGGTGGCGGGCATGCACCACAGCTTCTCGCTGGGCAAGGGCAACACGCTGACCATCGCCGCCGAAGACCCGGACACGCAACTGCGCGCGCCGGCCGAGGGCATCACCGGGGTCGAGCAGCTGCCGGATGTGACCGTTACCGCGCGCATGGAACGCGACTGGGGCCACCTGCAGTTCGGCGTGGTCGGGCGCAGCCTGGGCTATGACGGCGACCAGGGCGATGCGCGCCGGGTGGGGGGTGGCGCGCAACTGAGCGGGTCGGCGTCGGTGGGCGAACGCGACCTGCTGCTGTTTGGTGCGCTTGGCGGCAAGGGCCTGGGCCGCTACACCGCCGACCTGACCGGCTCGGGCATGGATGCGGTGGTCACCACGGACGGCCGCCTCGAGTTGCTGTCGCTGTACGGCGGCTTCGTGGGCTACACCCATTACTGGACGCCGATGTGGCGCTCCAACCTCATCTACGGGCAATTGACCAGCGAGCGCAACGCCGCGCTGGGCGCCGATGCGTTCCGGCAGAGCCGCTACGGGGTGTTCAACCTGCTCTGGAGCCCGGCCCCGTCCTGGACGATGGGCATGGAGCTGCTGTACGGCCAGCTCGAACAACAGAACGGACAACGTGGCGACACGATGCGATTGCAGGGCAGCCTGCAATACAACTTCATCAAGTAGGAGAACCGTCATGGCAGCAGCAAAGAAAATCGGGGTGGTTGGCGCCACCTTCCTGGTGGCGGGCAACATGATGGGTTCAGGGGTGTTCCTGCTGCCCTCCAGCCTGGCCAAGATCGGTACCGCCTCGATCTGGGGCTGGATGATCACCACCGCCGGGGCGCTGCTGCTGGCCTTCGTGTTCGCCAAGCTCGGCAAGCTCGCGCCCAAGGCCGGTGGCCCGTATGCCTATGCGCGCGACTGGTTTGGCCCGTACATGGGCTTCCAGACCAACGCCATCTACTGGTTCGCCAACTGGATCGGCAATGTGGCCATTCCGATCGCGGCGGTGGGTTACTTCAGTTACTTCTTTCCGATCCTGTCCGAGCCGCTGCCGCGCTGCCTGGCCGTGCTGGCGCTGGTGTGGGCGCTGAGTTTCGCCAACGTCATCGGGCCCTCGTTCGTCAGCAAGTTGCAGACGGTCACCACCAGTTTCGCGCTGGTGCCGATCCTGGGCATTGCGATCTTCGGCTGGTTCTTCTTCGATCCGGCCCTGTTCAAGGGCGCCTACAACGTGTCCGGTGAATCCAACTTCGGCGCGATCTCCAGTGCCGCCGCGTTGACCCTGTGGGCCTTCATCGGCGTGGAGTCGGCCTCGGTCACCGCCGGGGTGGTGGAAAACCCGGAAAAGAACGTGGCGCGCGCCACGCTGGCCGGCGTGTTCCTGGCGGCGATTGCCTACATCGCCAGCTCCTCGGTGATCATGGGCATGGTGCCCAACGGCGATCTGCAGGTGTCCGATGCGCCGTTCGCGCTGGCCGCCGCCAATGCGGTCGGCGGCTGGGGTGGGGCGCTGGTCAGCCTGTGCGCCTTCGTGGGTGCGGCCGGTTCGCTCGGCGGCTGGATCCTGCTGACCGCGCAGAGCGCCAAGGCGGCCTCCGATGACGGCCTGTTCCCCAGCATCTTCAGCAAGACCAACAAGGACGACGTGCCGGTCAAGGGCGTGCTGATCGTGGCCGTGCTGATGACGCTGGCGGTGCTGGTCACCTCGACCTCGGCCACCGCATCGGCGCAGTTCGATGTGATCACCTCCGCTGCCGTCGTGCTGACCCTGCTGCCGTACATCTATTCGTGCGTGGCCTGCTACTTCGTGGTCGAGCGCTCGCACACGCTGGTGCATACCGGCGCGTTCTGGCTGCTGACCAGCATCACCGTCGTGTACTGCCTGTGGGCGATCTACGGCTCGTCCGGCAGCATCGTCCAGTACGCCTTCCTGTTCGTGCTGTTCATCACCGTGTTCTACCCGTTCTTCAGCGAGGAGCGCCGCCGCCAGCGCGGCCAGCTGCCTGCGCTCGAACGCGGTGCCCAGCCCGAAGCTTTCGTGATTTTGCCCCAGGAGAATGCCTGTGTATTTCAAGTCCCTTGATTACCCGATCATCGTCATCGACGACGACTACGAATCCCCGCGTATCGGCGGCATCCTGATCCGTGCCCTGGTCGAGGAGCTGCGCAAGAACGACCAGCGCGTGCTGTGCGGGCTGACCCTGGCCGATGCGCAGGCCGGTGCCCGCACCTATGTGGCCGCCTCGGCAGTGCTGATCTCCATCGATGGCACCGAAGACAAGCCGGAGCAGTTCCAGCGCCTGCTGGGCTTCCTGCGCGAACAGAGTGCCCGCCGCGGCAACCTGCCGGTGTTCCTGTACGGTGAGCGCCGCACCATCGAGAAGGTGCCGAGCAAGCTGCTCAAGTACGTGCACGGCTACATCTTCCTGTTCGAAGACACCAAGAGCTTCATCTCGCGGCAGGTGATGCGCGCCGCCGAAGACTACATGCAGAACCTGCTGCCGCCGTTCTTCAAGGCGCTGATCCACCACACCGCCGAGTCGAACTATTCCTGGCATACCCCGGGCCATGCCGGTGGCGTGGCGTTCACCAAGTCACCGGTGGGGCGTGCGTTCCACCAGTTCTATGGTGAGAACACGCTGCGCAGCGATCTGTCGATTTCGGTGCCCGAGCTGGGGTCGCTGCTCGACCACAGCGGCCCGATCAAGGAGGCCGAGAACGAAGCGGCGCGCAACTTCGGCGCTGACCACACCTTCTTCGTCACCAACGGCACGTCCACCGCCAACAAGATCGTCTGGCATGGCACGGTGGGCCGTGGCGATGTGGTGTTCGTCGACCGCAACTGCCACAAGTCGCTGCTGCATTCGCTGATCATGACCGGCGGCATCCCGGTGTACTTCACCCCCAGCCGCAACGCGCACGGCATCATCGGCCCGATCAGCCTGGACCAGTTCACCCCCGAGGCGCTGCAGACCGCGATCGCGGCCAACCCGCTGGCCAGCAAGGCATTCAAGGCCGGCTCCAAGCCACGCATCGCGGTGGTCACCAATTCCACCTATGACGGGCTGTGCTACAACGCCGAGAAGATCGCCGAGGAGATCGGCAGCGCGGTGGACTTCCTGCATTTCGACGAGGCCTGGTACGCCTACGCCGCCTTCCATCCGTTCTACGAGAACCACTACGGCATGGCCAAGGGCAAGCCGCGTGAGCAGGATGCGATCATCTTCACCACGCATTCCACCCACAAGCTGCTGGCCGCGTTCTCGCAGGCCTCGATGATCCATGTGCGCAACGCGGCCACCCGCGAACTGGACGCCGAGCGCTTCAACGAAGCCTTCATGATGCACACCACCACCAGCCCGCACTACGGGGTGATCGCGGCCTGCGATGTGGCGTCGAAGATGATGGAAGGCGCGGCGGGCGAATCGCTGGTGCAGGAAATGCACGACGAGGCGATTGCCTTCCGCCGCGCCATGCTGCATGTCCGCGAAGACCTGGGCCGTGACGACTGGTGGTTCAGCGTATGGCAGCCGGACAAGCTGGAGCGCTCGCTGGCCAAGGGCGATGCCCCGGCGCCGATGGTCGCCAAGCGCGAGGAGTGGTACCTGCAGCCCGAAGCGCATTGGCACGGCTTCGATGGGCTGGTGGAAGACTATGTGCTGATCGACCCGATCAAGGTCACGCTGCTGACACCCGGGTTGTCGATCGATGGTGCGATCGGCCAGCGCGGTATTCCGGCCGCGGTGCTGAGCAAGTTCCTGTGGACGCGTGGCATCACCGTGGAGAAAACCAACCTGTACTCGGTGCTGTTCCTGTTCTCGATGGGCATCACCAAGGGCAAGTGGAGCACCTTGGTCACCGAGCTGATGGCATTCAAGGAACTGTACGACGCCAATGCGCCGCTGAGCCGGGCGCTGCCCTCGCTGACCAGCGAGTTTCCCACCGCCTATGCCGGCTGGGGCCTGCGCGACCTGTGCCAGGCCCTGCACGAATTCAACCGTGAATTCGCCGTGCCCAAGGTGATGCGCGAGATGTACGTGGACCTGCCCGAGCCGGTGATGACCCCGGCCGAGGCCTACGATCACCTGGTGCGTGGGCAGATCGAGCGGGTCGATATCGAGGCGATCAGCGGGCGAATCGCCGGCACCATGCTGGTGCCGTACCCGCCGGGCATCCCGACCATCATGCCCGGCGAACGCTTCGGCGCCAGCGACGAGCCGATCATTCAGTCGCTGCGCATCGCCCGCGAGCAGAATGCCCGCTTCCCGGGCTTCGAGTCGGACGTGCACGGGCTTATCATCGACCGCGACGGCGACACGCCAACCTACAAGGTGGAGGTGCTGAAGGTCTGAGCCCATCGGTCAGGACCGGAGGCGAGCGATGGATACAGCACGCGAGCAGCGGGTCCTGAAGTTCTCGATCGGGGTGACGGTGGCGGTCAGCGCCACCGGTTTCACCGGTGGCCTGCTGGTGGGATCGCAGGCCATCCTGTTCGATGGCGTCTACAGCCTGGTCGATGTGGCATTGACCCTGGTGGCGCTGTCGGTGCTGCGGCTGGTGGCGCGGGAAGACAGCCCGCGCTTCCAGTACGGCTACTGGCACCTGGAACCGATGGTGGAAGCCCTCGGCGGGGCGATCCTGTCGTTGGCCTGCGTGTACGCGCTGGCCAACTCGGTGATCGGGCTGACCACCGGCGGCCATGAGGTCAAGGCCGGCCCCGCGCTGTTGTGGGCCGCGCTGCTTTGCGTAAGCAACCTGGCGATGGCGCTGTTCGTGCGTGGCCATGCGCTGCGGTTGCAGTCTGCGCTGTTGTGGCTGGACGTACGGGCCTGGCTGCTGAGCGGCCTGATGAGCCTGGCGGTGGTGCTGGCATTCGCCATCGCACTGCTGCTGCGTGGCGGCGAGCACGAACACTGGATTCCCTATTTGGACCCGCTGGTGCTGGCCGCGATCAGCGTGGCGGTGCTGCCGGTACCCTTGCGCGGTGCGTGGAAGGCCACGCGCGAAGTGCTGCAGGTGGCGCCGGACACGCTCGATGCACGCGTGCATGAGGTGATGACAGCCTTCATTGCCGAACACGGCTTCCTGGCCTTCACCAGCCACGTGGCCAAGATGGGGCGCATGCGCTTCGTCGAGATCCATATCCTGACCCATCCCGAGACCCGCATCGGCAGCATCGGCGATGTCGACGTGCTGCGCGATCAGATCGCCGAACGGCTGGATGCGCGGGGCAGCGACTTCTGGCTGACCATCGATTTCACCGCCGACCCGGCCTGGACCTAAGGGATCGCGCCGGAGGCAATCTTCACTCGCGCGATGAAACTGCTGCTGTGATCTGCCGGTGTGTCTGCCGCCACTGAGCGGCAACAGTGCACGCACTGACATTCCCCCACAGGCGTACGCACCCATGAATACCCCCCTTGTCTCGCTGGCCGTGCTGAAGGCCAAACCCGGTTGCCGTGAGGCATTGAAGGCCGGCCTGCTGGCGTTGGTGGCCCCCACCCGGGCCGAGCCCGGCAACCTGGACTACGTGCTGTTCGAGCTGCGCGATGCGCCCGGAACGTTCTACATGCGTGAGGCGTTCCAGGACCAGGCGGCACTCGACGCACATTTTGCGACGGCGTATTTCCGCCAGTTCGCGGCCGGCGCCGATGCACTGCTGGAGGTGCCGTTGCAGCTGCTCTTCCTGGAGCAGGTTTCAGACTGATCGGGGGCGCTGGCCAGCAGGTGGATCAAGCCCGCCACTGCATCGCAGCGTTGCAGCGCCACGCTTTGACCTCAACCACGGTTGAGGACCGAAACTGCGCGCTCTCTCCCAAGGATGCTCCCCCATGTTGATCGATACCCCCGTGGCACCGCCAGGTCTGTTCGGCTTCATCAATCCCACCGGCCTGTACGACCCCAGCGCCAACGGTTACTCGCACGTGGCGGTGGTGCGGCTGCCGGCGCGGCTGATCCACGTGGCCGGGCAGGGCGGTGAGACCGCCGACGGCACGCTGTCGCCGCGCTTTGAGGTGCAGGTCCGGCAGGCGCTGGACAACCTGGTGCTGGCGCTGGCATCGGCCGGGGCCAGCCTGGCCGATGTGGCCAAGCTGACCGTACTGGTGGTGGACCACGATGAAGATCGGCTGGGCATCCTGTCCGAACAGATCGGACGTCGCTGGCCGCTCGGCCGGGCCCCGACCTGCACGCTGATTCCGGTGCCACGGCTGGCGCTGGATGGGATGTTGTTCGAGATCGAGGCGACCGCCTACGCCGCCTGATGCGCGCGCCAAGCCGGCAGGCGCGGCCCGGGAAAAGGAACGTTGGCGATTGATCGATGGGGCGCGGCGATGCCCGGGGCGTTCTGGCCGGACTGGAATGCGATATACGAAACATATATAATGTGTATATCACCTATCCGAGTACGCCCATGGGCATCGTCAACATCGACGACGAACTGCACGACAACCTGCGCTGCGCCAGCACCGTTTCCGGGCGCTCGATCAATGCCCAGGCCGGTTTCTGGATCAAGATCGGCATGCTGTGCGAAATGAACCCGGCGATGAGCTACCAGGAGATCGTCAATCGCGAGCTGCGTGCGGCCGGGGTGGATCCCGGGGCATTGCGGGTGGCGCAGGCATGATCAAGTCAGCGGATGAGCAGGCGCGGATGCGCGCGTCCGGGCGCCTGCTGGCATCGGTGTTCGAGGCACTGGACCGGCTGCCGCTGGAGGGCATGACTACCCTGCAGGTCAACGACTGGGTGGAGCGCTTCATCGTGGATGAACTGCACGCGCGGCCGGCCAGCAAGGGCCAGTACGGTTTCGCCTATGTATTGAACGCCTCCATCGACAATGTGGTCTGCCATGGCGTGCCGTCGGCAGAGGACGTGCTGCGCAGCGGCAGCATCGTCAACCTGGACATCACCCTGGAAAAGGACGGCTACATCGCCGATTCCAGCAAGACCTATCTGGTCGGCGAGGTGGACTACGCGGCCAAGCGGCTGGTGCGGGTGACCCGCGAGGCGATGTGGAAGGGGATCGCGGCGGTGCGCCCGGGCGCGACCCTGGGCGATATCGGCTTTGCGATCCAGCAGCATGCCAAGGCGCACGGCTACAGCGTAGTGCGGGAGTTCTGTGGCCATGGCATCGGCACAGAGATGCACGAGGAGCCGCAGGTGCTGCACTACGGCCGGCGCGGCGACGGGCTGGCGCTGGAGGAAGGCATGACCTTCACCATCGAGCCGATGATCAACCAGGGACGCGCCGCCATCGACATGAGCGACGACGGTTGGACCGTCACCACCCGCGACGGCAAGCTCTCGGCACAGGCCGAGCACACCGTGCTGGTCACCGCCGACGGCGTGGAAGTATTGACCCTGCGCGCCGAGGAGCGACAGCCGGGCTGAGCGCTGCGCTCAGGGCCGCACGTCGCAGTGGATCTGCAGGCTTTCCGTGGGGTTGCGGTGGATGTCGAAGCCGCTGTCCTGCAGGGCCTGCTTCACGGCAGCCAGGCAGTCGGCGTGCCGGGCGATGCGCTGCTGTTGCCAGGGCAGGGAGGTGAACACCCCCAGCGGCAGGAAGCGCAGTCGCCTGCCGTCCAGCACGATCGAGACATCCACATGGCCGCCATCCAGGTCATGCCCGTTGGCGCCGAAGATATCCTCGACCTCGGCATGACGCTGCGGATAGCAGGTGCGGAACAGGCGGATGCCCAGCCAACGCGAGAGCGTACGGAAGCCGCCCAGGCCGCTGCGGCGGGGTTCATAGCCACGGGTCAGCAGCAGCCGGATGGCGGGCGGCAACTGCGCTTGGGCCTGGTGCAGCCGCGCAAGGACGCTGGCGTCGAGCTGGATCTGCGATGACGGCCAGCGCGGTGCGATGCGCAGCCCGTCGGTGTGGCCTTTGCGCAGGGTGATCAGGGTGGGGCCGACCGGGTTCATGGCATGGCCCCCGGCGGGGCGTGGCGTTCCACCAGCGCGGCGACCCACTCGATGAACACCCGCAGTTTGGCGCTCACATGCCGGTTCGGCGGAAACGCCACATACAGCGGCATCGGTGCCAGCTGCCAGTCGGGGAACAGTCGCACCAGCGTGCCGTTTTCGATGTGCGCGGCGGCCATGTAATCCGGCAGCCACAACGCGCCCAGGCCGGCCACGCCGGCCGCGAGGTAGGCGTTGCCATCATCGACCGCCAGCCGGTGGCGGCCCTGCACCGTGATGGTTTCCTCGCCACGCCGCATCACATAGGGCATCACCTGGCCACTGCGCGAACGCAGGTAGCCGATGACGTGGTGGGGCGTGTCGCCGAGCTCCTGCGGATGACGGGGTTGGCCAACGCTGGCCAGGTACGCCGGGGCGGCATGGATGCCGGCCTGCAGGTCGCCGATGCGGCGGGCGACCAGCGCAGGGTCGGTAAGCGTGCCGCCACGGATCACACAATCCACGTTCTCATCGATCAGATCGACGTTGCGGTCGCTGACCCCCAGGTCGAGCTGGATGTCCGGGTAGCGCGCCAGGAAGTCGGGCAGGGCGGGCACCAGCAGCAGCCGGGCGAAGGGGGTGGGAACATCCACGCGCAGGCGTCCACGTGGTGCAGCGGCGGCGCTGGACAGGCTGGTTTCGGCATCGTCGAGCGCGGCGAGCAGCGGCAGTACCCGTGCGTAGTAGGCCGCGCCGTCGGCGGTGACGTTGACCTGGCGGGTGGTGCGGTTGAGCAGGCGCACCCGCAGCCGCGCCTCCAGCTGCTGCACCAGTTGGGTCACGGTGGTCCTGCTCATGTGCAGGGTCTGTGCGGCCTTGGTGAAACTGCCGGTCTCCACCACTCGGGCGAAGGCCTGCATCGCATCGAACCGATCCATCTGCGCTCCTGCCGGGAATTGTTTGGATTCTACAAACAGTGATGGCCAGTATTGCCGGTTTATCACGGGGCGGTGGCCCTCTACGGTGGTGCCATCGCAATCAACGGCCCGCCGTGGGCCAGGAGCAGACGATGGCAACCCGTGATGTGGTGTTTCCGCCGGGCCGACAGGCCCTCTACGAGCGCAACCGGTATTCCCCGGCGGTGCGCGCCAATGGCTTCCTGTTCGTGTCCGGGCAGGTCGGCAGCCGCGATGATGGTTCGCCCGAGCCGGAGCTGGAGGCACAGGTGCGGCGCGCCTTCGCCAACCTCAATGCGATTCTCGCCGCGGCTGGCTGCACCTTTGACGATGTGGTGGACGTCACCGTGTTCCTGGTCGATCCCGAACGGATCTTCGAACGCGTGTGGCAGGTAGTGCCCGAGTTCTGGGGGCAGGCGCCGTACCCGACCCTGACCGGGATCGGGGTGACCTGGCTGTATGGCTTCGACGTGGAGATCAAGGTGATCGCCAAGCTGCCGGACGCCGCCGCGACCCCTACATCGGCAGCTGCCAGGACTGCTTGATCTTCTGCATCGGGATTTCGGTCTTGACGCTCTGCACGCCCTTGATCCGGTTCAAGTGGTCGACCTGGAACTGGCGGTAGGCCTCCAGGTCGGCCACGGCCACGCGCAGCAGGAAATCGCAGTCGCCGGCCATCAGGTAGCACTCCAGCACTTCGGGAAAGCGGCGCACCGCATCGACGAAATGGTTGGTGGTGTCCTCGTCCTGTCCGGTCAGCCAGACCCGCGCGAACACGGTGAAGCCCATGCCTACCTTGGCCGCGTCGAGCAGGGCGATATAGCCGCTGATCACGCCCGCCTCCTCCAGCAGGCGCACCCGGCGCAGGCACGGCGAGGGCGACAGGCCCACGCGCTTGGCCAGTTCGACGTTCTGGAGGCGGCCGTCGCGCTGCAGTTCGGCGAGAATGCGGCGGTCGATCTTGTCCAGATTCAGTGGCATGGGGTAGTGCCCGCGTGGCTTGGAGGTGGCACAGAATGCCACGTACAACGCCGGACAAGGCATAAACGCAACCCGATGCCGCGCGCAATGGCCGACAATGTCGCCATCGCCCCGATCTGCAGCGCGCCCATGGATGCCCAGCCCCACAACACCCCACCCCCTGATGCCACCGTCCTGCCCCGGCCGGGTGCACGCGAACTGCTGCGCGGCGCGGTCGATGCGCTGCCGGTGATGGCCGGCTTCGTCCCGTTCGCGCTGGTGCTTGGCGCCCAGGCCACGCAGAAGGGCATGAGCGTGCTGGAGGTGGCGATGATGACCGGGATGAACTTTGGCGGCGGCTCGGAATTCGCCGCGGTGGCGCTGTGGACCTCGCCGCCGCACCTGCTGCTGATCGTGGCGATGACGCTGCTGGTCAACAGCCGCCACCTGCTGATGGGCGCGATCCTGGCCCCGTTCGTGCAGCGCCTGCCCAGGCGCAAGGTGCTGCCGGCGCTGTTCTTCATGTGCGATGAGAGCTGGGCGATGGGCCTGGCCGATGCACGCCGTCGTGCGCAGGCCGGCTGGGCCGAGGCCTTCAGCCTGCGCTACTACATGGGCGTGTCGCTGGCGTTGTACCTGACCTGGATCGTTTCCACGGCGACCGGTGCGCTGGTCGGGCCGATGATCGGGGATATCGAATACTGGGGCCTGCACATGGCGTTCCCGGCGGTGTTCCTGGTGCTGCTACGGGGCATGTGGAAGGGGCTGGGGGCGGCACGCCCCTGGCTGGTGAGCCTGGTGGTGGCGGCGGTCACGCACCTGCTGGTGCCGGGCGCCTGGTACGTGGCGGCGGGTGCGGTGGCCGGATTGCTGGCCGCGTGGTTCTGGGCGAAGCCGGCATGATCGACCTGATTTCGGTATTGACCATTGTCGGCATGGCGCTGGCCACCTACCTGACCCGCGTGCTGGGTTTCCTGGCGCTGCGCAACCGCACCTTGAGCGCGCGTGCGGTGACGGTGATGGAAGCTGCGCCAGGCTGCGTGCTGATCTCGGTGATCGCGCCGCATTTCGTTGCCGAGCGACCGGCCGACCTGATCGCCCTGGCGGTAACGCTGGCCGCGGCCACGCGGTTGTCGATGCAGCCCACGGTGGTGATCGGCGTGGTCACGGCAGGCGTGTTGCGGCATCTGATGGGCTGACGGGCTGCCTTCACGTGGTGTCGCGCGCAGTTTGCCGATAGTGGGCGTCATCCTGTTGCCGGTCCTGTTGTCTGATGCCCCTGATTCCCGAGCGCATCCAGCGCTGGCCGCGGCCATTGCGCGTAACGCTGCTCTGCCTGCTGCTGGCGTACGCGCTGTATCTGCTGGCCGGCAATGTGTTTCTCAATACGCCGCTGTTCGATGCGGTAAGCAACCGCAAACCTGAAAAATTCAGCATGCAGACCGGCCCGGCACTGACCGTGGTGCCGGGCCACGCCATCGTCTGGAACGTGCGCATGCGTGGCCAGGCCGGGCATACCGTGTATGTCTTCCGTGCCGACCGGGCCAGCGCGTGGATATCGCCGCTGGCGCTGTTCCGGCGCGAAGTGCGGATTCCGCGGATTGATGCCAGCGGGGTGGAATCGGAGGTGCGGCGGGTTGAACAGGGCATCGCGCCGCCGCCGCGCAGCGACCGTGGTTGGACCCTGCGGTTCGATGCGATCCACAGCGACAGCATCCGCAGTGGCCACTTTGGCCCGCTGCTGATCGTCGGCCAGGGCAGCGGCACCGTGGGCTTTCTCAAGCAGCTGCGCGGCGGCCCGTCGGAGTTGTTCGATTCCCGCGCGGCATTCGAGCAGGCGACCGTGAGCTTCGATGGGGTGAAGGTATTGGACGATGCGCATATTGCGGCGCGGTTCCACTTTCCGCGGCACTATCGTGACGAGGCGCCGGGCCTGCGCAAGTTCGAGATACTCAGTGCACAGTTGCAGATCGATGCGCGCAGCCAGGCCGTGCAGATCGATACCGGCGGGCCGCACGTCAAGGTCGGCAGCGTGCCGTCGACCGCGCGCCTCAACGCCGATGTGGCGCTGGACAAGGGCGCGTTGCAGCCGGGCAGCCGGGTGGTGTGGCGTCTGCCGGTACATGCCGGGGTGAACGCCGATGATCGCGGACTGTTGGCCTTGCAGCTGGATGTGGCCCAGGACATGCGGGTGCAGGCGCGGCTGCCGCGCGATGCGCAGACCGGCAGTGAACTGCACGCCGACCTGCGTGTGACCGGGCGGAAGATTCCGTTCGCAGCGCCGCTGGAGCTGCTGCCGCGCGTGTCGGGCCAGCTGCAGGGCGCCTGGAAGTTCGAGTCGTTGAACTGGATTGCCGATCTGTTCGTGCGCAAGCCGTGGTTCCACCTGGACGGCGGCGGAATGCTGCAGGGCGACCTGCGCGTGGCCGATGGCCAGCTTTCCCCCGGCAGCACGCTGGACATTCCACAAGTGGCGGCGGTGGCCGAGGTGGCCGGTGTGCGCCTGCGTGGCGAAGCGAACGCTCACGGGCGCATCGTGGCCGGTGCGCCGGCGCAGGCGCAGCTGGACGTGAAGATTCCGCAGTTCCGCGCGGCACCGGTTGCGGCGCCGCAGGCGCTGCTGTTCGATGGCCGCGCCATGGTGCTCACGCTGCGCGGGGACGCGCGCCTGCAGCAACTGCGCGATGGCATGCGCGCACGGCTGAACTTCAAGGATGCGCAGGTGCCGGATCTGAGCGCCTACAACCGCTACCTGGGCAATGACAGCGTCCGCCTGCTCGGCGGCAACGGCCTGCTCAGCGGCGATGTCGAGCTGGATTCGGCCGGCCGGGTCGGCACCGGCCGCGCCGACCTGCGCGGTCGCGGCGTGCAGATGACGCTGGCCGGGATGGCGATGCGCGGCGACGCGCAGCTGCAGGCACGCGCACGCCGCGCCGATTTCGCGGCGCGGCAGTTCGACCTCAGCGGCAGTACGATCGCGCTGCGCAACATCCGCGTCGGTGATGCGGCCGGTGATGGCCGTTGGTGGGGCACGGTGGCGGTGCGCCAGGGCCATATCGATGCCGCCGCCCCGTTCCAGGTGGATGCACAGGCCGACGTGCGCCTGCGCGATGCCGGGCCGTTGCTGGGCGTGTTCGCCGAGCACAGTGCCTACCCGCGCTGGGTGCTGGGACTGGTTGACGCCGGTGAAGTGCAGGCCAGCGGGCAACTGCGCTGGCGCGCCGGTGAACTGCGGGTGGATGACCTGCAGGCCGAAAACGATCGTCTGTCATTGCGCGCGCGCCTGGCGCTGGCCGGTGCACAGCGCCGCGGTGATCTGTATCTGCGTTGGGGCGTGCTGGGCGCAGGCATCGGGCTGGATGGCCAGCAACGCCGGTGGCATCTGAGCGGCGCGCGCGAGTGGTACGAGCAGCAGCCGCGGCTGCTGCCAGCGCCGTAGGCAAGGATTACCCGCACGGGTGCGGCGACACCGGCGGTAGTGCCACGCCATGCGTGGCAGGCGCCGAACCCGCCGCCTCCGCGTCCTCCGCCTCCGCGTCCGGCCCCTCGGCCAGCCGCTGCGCCAGCCCGACGTCGGCGATATGCCCGTGCAGGAACAACAACCCGGCATAGATGTTCATGGTGCACCTCCACTTGAGTAGCCTTGACGATAAGTGCAGGATGGACAACGAAAAAGCGACATTTCCGCAAGCCAGCCTTGAAATGGATTCAAGTCACAATGTCCAGAATGCCATTGCAGGCCCTGCAGAACTTCGTCACCGCCGCGCGTCTTGGCAACCTGACCCGGGCGGCGGAATCGGTGAACCTCACCGTCAGCGCACTCAGCCATCAGATGCGGCAGCTGGAACAGCGGCTTGGCTATCCACTGCTGCTGCGCCAGGCCCGGGGCGTGCGGCTCACCAGCGAAGGCCAGCACCTGCTCGAGCAGGTGGGCCCGCACCTGGATGCGATCGGTCAGGCGTTCCAACCCTTTGCGGCGCGCCCTGATCGGGTGTTGACGGTCAGCGCGCTGCCCTCGATGGCCTCCAACTGGCTGGTGCCGCGGTTGGGCTCCTTCGTGACCGAACATCCGCAGATCGAACTCAACCTGGAATCCAGCGAACGGCTGATCGACTTCGAGCGCCACCTGCAGGTCGATGCGGCCTTGCGGGTGGGTCCCGGGCAGTGGCCCGGCCTGCACGCCGAACCGCTGTTCGACGAGTGGCTGATGCCGATGGCCAGCCCGTCGCTGGTTGCGCGGATGGGCGGGGTGGCGGCGCGGCCGCTGTCGAAATGGCCGCTGCTAGGCGATCCGGATGGCGAATGGCAGCGCTGGTTCGCCCTGATTGGCGAGACGCCGCCGAGCCGCTACGTGGCCATGCTCAACGATTCCGAATCCCACCACCGCGCGGCGCTGGATGGCTTTGGCGTGGCGCTGGGGCGGGTGACGCGGGCGCGGCTGCTGCTGGATTCGGGCCAGCTGATCGCGTTGTCAGCGCAGCGCCTGAAGACACGCTGGTCGCATTGGCTGGTGTATCCGCAACGTTCAGCCACACACCAGGGCTTCCTGGCATTTCGTACATGGCTGCATGCCCAGGCCGAGGAGCATGCGCGGCATATGCAGACGCTGATGCCTGCGCCGATGCGCTGAATCCAAGGGGCCGCTTCAGGTGGGGTGGTGCGTGATGTCCTGGTAGACCGCCTCGCTGCTGAGTACACGCAGGCCCTGCGGACCGCTGCTCAACAAGCGCTGCTCGCCAACGGCCTGCTGCCACTGCAGCTGGAAACCTTCGGCGGCAGGCAATGTCGCCGCGATCGTCTGCAGATGCTGGCGCGCCTGCGGGCCGTCGCTGTCGAAGCGACCAAGCAGAACGTCGTTGCGATGCACGATCAGGCGATAGCCGCTCATGCCGGCACCGCTGCGGTGGCCGGCAGCGTAACCGGCAAGGCATCCAGCCAGGCGCCGAACATGTCACCGGCGGCGGCGGCCAGGGGCGCGGCGTAGCGGGCCGCCTGTTCGCGCAGGATGCGTGGATCAATCCCGGCGTGCTGCAACTCCCCGGCGTGGCCGATCAGCCAGGTCTCGATGCGACGAGCATCCACCTCAGGATGGCATTGCAGGCCCAGCACGTGGTCGCCCAGCGCGAAGGCCTGCTGCGCGCAGGCGGCGGTGGCGGCCAGCCGCTGTGCGCCCGGGGGCAGGCTGAAGGCTTCGCCGTGCCAGTGCAGGACCGGGATGCCCGCCAGCGCACGCAGTGGCGAGGCCATGCCGGCGTCGGTGAGCGACAGGGGGGCGAATCCGATCTCCTTGGCGCCCATCGGCGCTACCGTGGCGCCCAGGGCCTGGGCGATCAACTGCGCGCCCAAGCAGATGCCCAAGGTGGGCTGCTGTGCCTGCAGGCGGTGCTGCAGCAGCACCTGCAATTCGCGCAGGTGCGGATAGGTGGCGCTGTCATTGGCGCTGATCGGGCCGCCGAGCACGATCAGCAGGTCGGACTGTTGGGCGCTGTCGAGCGCATCGACGCCGGCCTGCAGCGTGGACAGCTGCCAGCCACGCGGCGCGAGCAGTGCGGCCAGCGTCCCGGTGTCTTCGAAGGCGACCTGTTGGATCGCCACGGCGCGGCGCTGCAGGGGTGCGGTCATGGGGATGCCTCCGGTGCAGGCGTGGGCCAGTAGACGCTGTCTGGAGTGGTGCGTGCGCCGAAGATGGCCTGGCCGACGCGGACCACCGTGGCGCCTTCTTCGATGGCGATTTCAAAATCGCCGGACATGCCCATCGAGAGTTCTTCAAGGCTGACGCCGTCAGGCAGGGTCGGGCGCAGCCGCTCGCGCAACTCGCGCAGGCGCACGAAGCAGGGCCGCACCTGTTCCGGATCGGAGGAGAACAGCGCCAGCGTCATCAACCCGCGCACGCGCAACTGCGGGAAGGCGGGCAGCTGCTGGACGAAGTCGGCCACTTCGATCGGGTCCAGCCCGTATTTGCTGGCCTCGCCGCTGGTGTTGACCTGCACGAACACGTCCAGCGTGCGCTGCTCCAGCGCCAGCCGTCGGTCCAGCGCCTGGGCCACGCGCAGGCTGTCCAGCGCCTGGAATTCGCTGGCGAAGCGGGCCACCTCACGCGCCTTGTTGGTCTGCAGGTGGCCGATCACCGACCAGCGCACCGCCAGGTCGGCCATGGCCTCGGCCTTGTGCTGGGCTTCCTGCACCTTGTTCTCGCCCAGTTCGGTGCAGCCGGCCTGCCAGGCCAGGCGCAGCCGGGCTTCTTCGACCGTTTTGCTGACCGGCAGCAGGCGCACGCTGGCCGGATCGCGGCCGGCGCGTGCACAGGCGGCGGCGATACGCTGGCGGACGACGTCCAGGTTGTGGCGGATCTCGTCGACGGTGGTGGCCTGTGGCCAGTCGGGGCGGGCGATGGGCATGGGGAGCTCCGGAAGCGGGGATGGCTGCAGGGCGGCGTCGCTCGTGCAACACTGTCCCGGGACGATTCGTATATTGGCATAGGACAAAATGAAAATCACCGGCCAGACCGCCAGTGCGGTGTTCGAGAGCATCCGTGCGCAGATCCTCAGCGGGGCGCTGGCCGCAGGCCAACTGCTGCCGCCGGTGCGCGATCTGGCGCTGCAGCTGGCGATCAACCGCAATACCGTGGCGGCCGCCTACAAGCGGCTGGATGCAGCCGGCCTGGCCCAGACCCAGGGCCGGCGTGGCACCGTGGTGACCGCGCCGCCGGCGCTGGGGGTACAGGAGGGCAGTGCGGCCGGATCGGCCCTGCACGATCTGTCCAGTGGCAACCCGGACCCGCGCTGTCTGCCCGACCTGCGCGCGCTGCTGCCACCGCGGCCGCCGCGCCTGTATGGCACGCCGACCCTGGACCCGCTGCTGGAGCGGCTGGCGCGCGCGCAGCTGGACCCCGATTGCCCGCCCGGCTATGCGCTGGAACTCAGCCATGGCGCGGTGGATGCGATCGAACGGGTGCTGGCCGGCTGGCTGCTGCCGGGCGACCGGATCGCGGTGGAGAATCCGTGCTTCCTGGGCAGCCTCAACACGCTGCGTGCTGCCGGGCACGCCACGTTGGCGGTGGCCATCGATGAGGAAGGCATGCTGCCGGCTTCGCTGATGCAGGCGCTGCAGGCCGGTGCGCGTGCGGTGCTGCTCACCCCGCGTGCACACAACCCGACCGGCGCCGGGTTGAGCCGGCGTCGGGCGCGCGAGCTGCGCCAGGTGCTGGAGCAGCATCCGCAGGTGCTGGTGCTGGTGGACGATCATTTCGCATTGTTGTCGCAGCAGCCGTATTACTCGGTGATCCCCGCGGGCACCCTGCGCTGGGCACTGCTGCGTTCGTTGTCCAAGGCACTGGGCCCGGACCTGCGCCTGGCGGTGCTGGGCTGCGATGCCGATACCGCCGCGCGCCTGCGCCTGCGCATGGCCCCGGGCACCGGCTGGGTCAGCCACCTGCTGCAGGATGCCGCAGCGGCGGCGCTGGGATCGGCGCGCGTGCTGGCACGGGTGGCCAAGGCCGGGCGCGACTACGCGCAACGCTGTCAGCAGTTGCAGCAGGCATTGCACGAACAGGGCATCGCCACGCCGGCGCGGATGGAGGGGTTGAACCTGTGGTTGCCGTTGGCGCAGGACAGCCAGCCGCTGGTGCTGGCGATGGCGCAGCGCGGTTGGCAGCTGCGCGCTGGCGAGGTATTCGCGGTGCAGCCGGGCGTGCACGGGCTGCGCATCACCACGGCGGTGCTGGGGCTTGCCGAGGCGCGGCGTTTCGCGCTGGACCTGCGCCAGGCGCTGGCGACTCAGGGCGCGCTGGGGGCACTCGGGCGGACGTAGTGCGACTGGCCGTTGTCGCCGAGGAAGATCAGTTCCGGCTTGCCCTGCCAGGAGGTCAGCATCGCACCGGTGCTGTTCTGGTGCTTGATCACCAAGGTGGCGCCACGGTCGGGATTGGCGGTGACCTTGAACACTTCGGTGGTGCCGCTGGCATCGTCCAGGGTGAGCATGGCCTCGTCGCCGACATCGGCGGTGCCGTAGCCGCCGCGTTCGGAGCCATCGGCACCGAGCAGGATCATGCCCGACAGCGGCGAGGCGCGCGGGCCCTGCGAAACGCCCTTGCTGAGCGGGTCGGGCACCGGCGCGCCGAGGATCACCCGGGCCTGGCCACTGCTGTCCTGGATGACCAGGCCCCGCGCGGTGATCACCCGGTCATCGGCCAGACTGTGCTGCAGGCGTAGCGCGGTCCAGCCGGACACGACCAGGGCGAGGCTGGAAACGATCAGCGTGGTGACGGTGAGGGCGCGTGACAAGGGAGGCTCCATATCCTTGGAAGCTCGCGACAATACCGAAGCCGCGTTTGCGGCACCAGTCGGGAAACTCTGTATTTGCGTCTGGCGTGAAGTCGGTCACGTCGCTGATGCTTCGCGTCAGTGGAAGTCGCGGCTGTGCGTGCGCACGCCCTCGATCAGCGTATCGATGTTGTGCATCTGCCGCACGATCAGGTGCTGCACGCCATCCACCCGCTCCAGCCGCCCGTCGATCTGCATCAACTGCGCTTCCACCAGCACCCGGTGTTGGCGATCGGCGATCCTGCGCCAGACCACCGCGTTGACCATGCCGCATTCGTCCTCCAGGGTGAGGAAGGTGACTCCGCTGGCGGTCTGCGGACGCTGGCGCATCCGCACCAGCCCGGCGAAGCGCACGGCGCGCCCGTGCGGCAGCGCGGCCAGCTCGTCCGAGCGCTGGCAGCGGCGCTGGCGCAGCTGCGGGCGGATGAAGGACACCATGTGCCGGCCCAGGGTGGTGCCGGTGCTGTTGTAATCGGCCTGCATGTCATCGAACGCCGTGGGCGGCGGCAGCGGCACGCTGGCTTCGACGGTGGCGCGCGCGGTCTCGAACAGCGGCAGCGGCTTCTCCACGCCGGAGACGTCCCAGCGCGCGCGATGGCGGTGCCCGCTCAAGCCTTTCAACGCGCCGGCATCGGCCAGCAGCCCCTGGTGGCGACGGTCCAGCCGTGCGCGCTGGCTGAGGTCGGCGACGCTGTCGAAGGCGGCGCACTGACGTGCCCGCACCAGCGCAGTGGCCACGTCCTCGCTGAACCCCTCGATCAGGCGCAGGCCGAGCCGGATCCCGAACGGGCGCCCGGCGGCGGGCGGTACCAGGGTGCAGTCCCACGCGCTGTGGCGCACATCCACCGGCAGCACCGGCACGCCGTGGCGGCGCGCGTCCTGCAGGATCTGGTCGGGGGTGTAGAAGCCCAGTGGCTGGCTGTTGATCAGGCTGGCGGCGAAGGCCGAAGGGTGGTGGCATTTGAGCCAGCAGCTCACATAGGTGATCAGCGCGAAGCTGGCCGCGTGGCTTTCCGGGAAGCCGTAGCTGCCGAAGCCCTTGATCTGTTCGAACAGCTGCTCGCCATAGTCGCGGCTGTAGCCATTGGCGGCCATGCCGGCCAGCAGACGATCGCGGTGCGGTTCCAGCCCGCCATGGCGCTTCCACGCGGCCATCGAGCGGCGCAGCGCATCGGCCTGGCCGGGCGTGAAGCCGGCGGCGGCGACCGCCAGCTGCATCACCTGCTCCTGGAACAGCGGCACGCCCAGGGTGCGTTCGAATACCTGCTTCAACTGCGGCGGGTATTCCACCGGCTCCTCGCCTTTGCGCCGGCGCAGGTAGGGGTGGACCATGTCGCCCTGGATCGGGCCGGGCCGCACGATCGCCACTTCGATCACCAGATCGTAGAAATTGCGCGGCTGCATGCGCGGCAGCATCGCCATCTGCGCGCGCGATTCGATCTGGAACACGCCCAGGGTATCGGCGCGGCAGATCATGTCGTAGGTGGGGCCATCGTCGGGTGGGATATCGGCCATGCCCATCGCCGGCTCGCCGTGGGCGTGCAGCAGGGCCAGGCATTTGCGCACCGCGGTAAGCATGCCCAGCGCCAGGCAGTCGACCTTCATCAGTCCGGTGGCATCCAGATCGTCCTTGTCCCACTGGATCACGGTGCGGTCGGCCATGGCCGCGTTCTCCACCGGCACCAGGGTGGACAGCGGGTATTCGGAGATGACGAAACCGCCGGGGTGCTGGGACAGGTGGCGGGGGAAGTCGACGAGCTCACGGGTCAGGGCCACCACGCGCCGCATCAGCGGCGTGTCCGGGTCGAAGCCGCGCTCACGCAGGGCGTCGGGCAGCGGTTCGTGGCTGCTCCAGCGGTCCAGGCAGGCGGCCAGTTCGTTGACCTGGTCCGGCGGCAGGCCCAGCACGCGTGCCACGTCGCGCACCGCGCTGCGGCCGCGGTAGCTGATCGCCACGGCCGTGAGCGCGGCGCGTTCGCGGCCGTAACGGTTGAACACGTACTGCAGCACTTCCTCGCGGCGCTCATGCTCGAAATCGATGTCGATGTCCGGCGGCTCGTCGCGCTCGGCGGAGATGAAACGCTCGAACAGCAGTTCCATGTGGCTGGGGTCGATCTCGGTCACGCCCAGCACGTAGCAGACCGAAGAGTTGGCCGCCGAACCGCGGCCCTGGCACAGGATGTCCTGGCTGCGGGCGAAGCGCACGATGTCGTGCACGGTCAGGAAGTAGGACTCGTACTGCTTGTGGTGGATCAGCTGCAGTTCGTGTTCGATCTGCGCGCGCTGCTTGGCGCTGGCGCCTTTCTTCCAGCGCCATTGCATGCCTTCCTCGACCAGCGTGCGCAGCCAGCTGGCCGGATCATGCCCGGCCGGGATCAGCTCGCGCGGGTAGGTGTACCGCAGCTGGTCCAGGTCGAAATGGCAGCGCCCGGCGATGTGCAGGGTTGCGTCCAGCAGGGCAGGCGGGTACAGCGTGGCCAGCGCCTGGCGGGTGCGCAGATGGCGCTCGCCGTTGGGGTGCAGGCGCCACCCGGCTTCGGCGATGGTGCAGTGGTGGCGGATCGCGCTGAGGGTGTCCTGCAGGGCGCGGCGGCGGCGCACATGCATGTGCACATCACCGCTGGCGACCAGGGGGATGTCGTGTTCGTGGCCGAAGCGCTGCAGTGCGGCCAGGCGCTGGGCATCGTCGGCCTCGCGATGCAGCTCCACCGCCAACCACAGCCGCTGCGCGAAACGGGCCTGCAGCCAGGCCGCATCGGCCGGTGTGGGGCTGCGGTCCAGCCACAGGCACAGCAGGCTGTCGGGCAGGGCGTCGAAATCCTCGCGCAGGCAGCGGTATTCGCCCTTGGGCGCGCGTCGGCGGCAGCGGGTGATCAACTGGCACAGCCCCGCGTAGGCGGCCAGGTCGGTGCACAGCAGCACCAGTTTCGGGCCGTCCTCGATCTGGAATTCGGCACCGGTGATCAAGGCAAGTCCCTGCGTGCGCGCGGCCTGCCAGGCACGCACGATGCCGGCCAGCGAGCATTCGTCGGTGATGGCCAGGGCGCGGTAGCCCTGGCCCTTGGCGCGCGCGAACAGCTCTTCGGCGATCGAGGCACCGCGCTGGAAACTGAAGGCCGACAGGCAGTGCAGTTCGGCGTAGTCGGGCAGGGCGCTGCTCATGCGGCGGTGCTCATGCAAACCAGCCGTGCAGCATCCACGGCCCGCCGCGGCTATCGGCATTGACATAGGCCCAGCCACGTTGGCCGTGTGCGGTCTGGATGACGTAGTAGTCGCGGCGGATATCACCTTCATCCCACCAGCCCGATTCGATCCGTTCGGGTCCGGACAGAATGCGCAGGTGCGCATCGTGCAGCGGTTGCGGGTGTGGCAGCAGCCAGCCCGGGCGCAGCGGCAGCGGCGGCGGTGTGCCCTTGGGGGCGCCACCGGCATCGCCGCTGGCCCGCTCGGGGCGGTGTTCGGCGCGCAGGCCCAGGCCCTGCACGGCGTCATCGCCGAGCCGTGCACGCAGGCGTTCGCGCAGTTGTTCCCAGGGCATCGCCTGCTGTGGGCGCGGGTCGAACAGATCACGTGCGGCCGGTACGAAGGGCGGCAGCTGTTCGGCCTGTAGGCGCAGCCCACGGCTGCCGGCCGGCAGCTGCAGATGATCGACCCGGTTGCGCGCCAGCTCGAACAGCATCGCCGCGTCGCGCTCGGGGGCAAGCAGGCCGATGCTGAGCCGGGTATCGGGATGCTGGTCATGCTCGAACCACAGCTCGAACTGCTGTACGCCGCCATCGCGCGAGAACAGGAACGCGGCCAGGTCGCCGGTCAGGCGCCGCAGCGGGAACAGCAGGGCCTGGGTGGATTCGATTTCGTACTCGAACTCGATGCGCGCATCGAAGCGGTCCGGCGGCTGGAAGTAGCGCAGCGGTGTGCTGGAGCGACCCCGCAGGGCATCCAGATGGGCCAGCACCTGCGGCGGAAAGCGCCGGGCCAGGCTGTCGCGCGGCAACTGGAACGCCGCGCCCAGTGTGCGCAGGCCCGAGCGTGCCAATACCGTGACCGCCTCGACCGGCAGGCCGCTGCGTTCGATCGGCAACTGCGCCAGTGCGGCGTCCAGTTGGCTGGCATCCACCCCCAGCCGTGCATGCACCTGGGTCAGCGCGCAGGCCGCATACGGATTCGGCGCGGCGACCAGGCGGTGGCGGAAACCGAGCTCCTCCAGGCCGCGGCACAGCCGCTGTTCGATCGTGGCCCAGTCACCGAACAGGGCGCGACTGGCCCCGATCTCCAGGGCCAGCGCATGCGGGAAATCCAGGCTGACCTGCGAGCTGATTCCATACAGCCAGCTGGCAAGCAATTGGCGGGTGTGCTGCTCGGCGCGCGGGTCATGTTCGACGCAGACCATCGCGCGGGTGAGTACCTGTGCGGCCGACAAGAGCATGCCGCGGCGCAGCCCGAGCTGCCGCGCCTGCGGGCTGACCGCGTGCAGTACGCGGCGTTGCGCCGGGCCGGTGACCAGCACCAGCGGCACGCGCGGGTCGGGGTGCTGGCGCACCGCGATGTCCAGCGCCAACTGTGGCAACAACAGGCAGGCCCACTGCATGGCGGCGGCTCAATGCGCCCGGGCCAGCGGCAGCAACTGGGCCGGGGCCAGCCCGCCGCGGCACTTGAGCACCCGCACCTGGCCATCGTCCAGCTGCAGGCGCAGCGCGGCCGGGGAGGGGTTGCGTGCCTGGCGGGTGTCACGGAAGGCCAGGCCGAGGCATTGCCCGGTTTCAGCGGCGACCTGCAGCCGGCGCAGGGCGCGGTCATCGGCCTGCTGCGGCCAGCACAGCACGGCCGCGCAGGCGGCCGAACGCAGGCATTGTTCGGCTGCCCACAGCGCATCGCGCGGGCTGGCCCGGACCACCTGCAGCTGGGCCAGCGCCAGCCCGGCACGCGCCCAGGCCGGGGCATGCGGCAGGTATGGCGGAGCGATCAGCACCACGGTCTGCTGTTGCTGGCTGAGCCGGGCCAGGGTCGGCCAGACCAGCGCCAGTTCGCCCTGGCCGGGGACGGACAGCAGCACTTCGGACAGCGCCGCCGGGGGCCAGCCGCCACCGGGCAGGCGGGCGTCCAGCGCCGGGTGCCCGGTGGGATGCCGGGCGCTGGCCGGCACCGCCGGATGCGCCTGCCCGCGCCAGACCCTGCGGGTTTCCAGCAGCTGGTCCAGGGCCAGTACGGCGCCCATCAGGGCACCTCCCGGCGGGGCTGGAACAGGCGGCGAAGGGCGGGCAGGCAGGGCATGGTGGCGAGTATCGGCAGCGCACGTATCAGGAACTGAGACCGATAATCCTACCTGCAATTAGTAAAAATGCTAACGAATTTGACGGCCCGTGTTTGAACCCGGTTGGGGTGCTGAATGCTTCAGCGCGGGCTGGCAGGGCAGCCACGCATGGCGTGGGCCTACCTTGGGGAGTGTGGCCCTGGGGAGCGCGGCATCGCCCACCAGGTGAGCAGGCCCAGCAGTGAGACCAGCGCGCCGGCGCTGCACACGCCGGGCCAACCGTATGCGGCATACAGCACGCTGCCGAGCAGGGCGCCGATGCCGCTGCCGGCGGCATAGAACAGCATGTAGGCGGCAATCACCTGTGCCTGCGCGTGCGCGGTAGCCGCCAGGATCAGGCTCTGGTGGGTGACGTGCAGGGCCTGTACCGCCAGGTCGAGCAGCAGCACGCCCAGCACCAGCCAACCCAGGTGCAGCGGCAGCGCCGCCAGCGGTGCCCAGCTCAGCAGCAGGAGCAGCAACGCGCCCAGCGTGATCCGTTCGGCGTGGCCCTGGTCGCACCAATGGCCGCTGCGTGCGGCGGCCAGCGCACCGAGCAGGCCGACCAGCGCGAACGCGCCGATCGCGGTATGGCTGAGCCGGTAGGGCGCGGCACTCAAAGGCAGCGCCATGCTGCTCCAGAACAGCCCGAACGCGGTGAACATCAGCAGCCCCAGCACGCCACGCCGGCGCAACACCGGGTGCTGGCGCAGCAGGGCGAGCAGCGACAGCGGGGGCGCCGCACACGGCACGGCCAGGCGCGGCAGGCGCAACCACAGGGTCGCGCCAGTCACCACCATCAAGGCCGCCGACAGCACATACACCGCGCGCCAGCCGCCGAGATCGGCGACCCCGCCGGCCACCACGCGGGCCAGCAGCAGGCCGATCACCACGCCAGCCTGTGCGGCACCGACCACGCGGCCGCGTTCGTGCGGGCCGGCTGCGGCCGCTGCATAGGCGATCAAGCCCTGGGTCATCGCCGTGCCGAGCAGGCCGACCGCGAGCATGCCCAACAACAGCGCCACGGCATTGCCGGCCAGCGCCACGCCAAGCAGGGCCAGCACCAGCGCGCCGTTCTGCAAGGCCATCAAGCGGCGGCGCTCGACCCGGTCACCCAGCGGCACCAGCCACAGCAGGGCGGCGACGGAACCCAGCTGGGTGGCGGCGATCACCGCCCCGATCCATGCCGTGCCGATGCGCAGGTCGGCGGCCAGGGCATCCAGCAAGGGTTGCGCGTAATAGACATTGGCCACGCTGAGCCCGGCGGCGCAGGCGAACAGCAGCACCAGCGCGGGGGCGGTACGGGGGAGGGCAGGTGTGGGCGTCACGATGTAGTCTCAAAATAGAACTAGTTGATTCTGGGGCACATGGTTCTAAAATGAAACCATAACGGGAGCACTGTCATGCCGATGGATCCGAACCTGACCTGCCCGGTTGCCCGTGCCCTGGACCGGGTCGGCGATCGCTGGTCGCTGCTGATCGTCCGTGATGCCTTCGACGGGGTGCGCCGCTTCGGCGATTTCCAGCGCAGCCTGGGCATGTCGCGCAGCATGCTGAGCCAGCGTCTGCAGGCGCTGCAGGAGGCCGGGGTGCTGGAACAGCAGCCGGCCGCCGATGGCAGCCGATACCACGACTACGTACTCACCGCGCAGGGCCAGGCGCTGTTTCCGCTGGTGGTGGCGCTGCGTCAATGGGGCGAGGGGTTCCTGTTCGCCGCTGATGAACCGCGCTCGCAGTTGCTGGCCGTGGTCGACGGCCGGCCGCTCGCACCGATGTGGCCGCAGGACGCCGACGGACAGCCGCTGCAGGCCGCGGCAACACAGGTCATCAAGCCCGCCGCCGTGTGATCCGGGGCGGCGGCATACCGCTGCGAATGTGAACGCGGTGTTGACAGGCATGAACGGGGTGGACGACTCTTCACGGATGGGCGTCGTTCGCGGTGCCCACCGGACACAGTGGCTGTCACGACGGGCGGAGGGGCCTGGTCGTAGCCACCGTGTCCGGGTAATTCCCGATACCGGCCGTTGCACGCCGGCATCCGCCATCTTGGCGCTGCACCCTTCTGCGGCACGACTCCCTGGATTTTTTGCGCAAGCAGAAGGTGTTTCGCCCGCCCATGAAAACGATTTCAAAGCCCCTGGCCCTGACGGCCGCCATCGCTCTGTCCCTGTCCGCCTCGGCCTGGGCGGCTTCGCCCGCCAGCACCGAGGGCAGTGATGCCTTCACCGTGCTGCAGCTGGAGCGCGCGCCCGAGCAGGTGGATATCGCCGGTTTCGCCGCACAACTGAAGACCCTGCAGGTGGATGCGCTGACCATCGGCAACGTGGTGCGCCCGGCCGATACGGTCGACAGCAGCCAGGTGCCGGACCCGTTGCAGGCCCTGGCCGACCAGTTGGGCTATCGCTACCGTTTCATCAGTGCCGACAACGCCGCCGCCGAGCGCCACGGCAGCATCGTGCTGTCGCGCCTGCCGGTGGAAGCCGAGACCGGTGACGAAGCCCGCGCGCTGGGTTACCTGCGCTTGAACGACGGCCGCCACGTGGTAGCGCTGTACACCCGCGCCGCCAGCACCGTGACCGACCCGCAGGCCAGTGCCAAGGTCAAGGCGCTGGTTGACGCCTCGCGCCTGGGTGCGCCGGCCCTGTTGCTGGGGGATGTGGATGCCGACACCGCACGTGCGGCCGGTTTCGATGCGCAGGGCAGCTCGGGTGCCTACAGCCAGGGCTTCGAGACGTCCAGCCGTCGCAGCCTCAAGCTGCGCACCGATCCCGAGGGCCCGGCGATCGCCGCGACCCTGCTCACGCTGGGCTACAGCGCCCCGGTCGGCGGCGCGACGCCCTGGATGGACACCGGTTTGAGCGCCGACGCACGCGCCCGCCTGCTGGTGGCGCAGATGACCGACGACGAGAAGTTCCAGATGCTGCACAGCTACTTCGGGCTGGGCAAGGACGGCGGCCCGCTGCCGGAAGGCGCGGTCGGTTCGGCCGGTTTCGTGCCTGGCGTGGCGCGGCTGGGCATTCCCGCGCAGCAGTCCGCCGATGCCGGGCTGGGCGTGACCAACCCGGGCGGCCTGCGCAAGGGCGACCACGCCACCGCACTGCCGTCGGGCCCGTCCACCGCCTCGAGCTGGAACCCGGACATCGCCTTCGCCGGCGGCGCCACCATGGGCCGCGAGGCCTGGCAGCAGCGCTTCAACATCCTGCTGGCCGGCAGCGTCAACCTGCAGCGCGATCCGCGCAACGGCCGCAACTTCGAATATGCCGGTGAAGACCCGCTGCTGGCCGGGCGCCTGGTCGGTGAATCGATCCGTGGCGTGCAGAGCCAGCACGTGATCTCCACCATGAAGCACTTCGCGATGAACGACATGGAGACCTCGCGCAATTTCCACAGCGCCGAGATCGGCGAGCAGGCGATGCGCGAGTCGGACCTGCTGGCCTTCGAAATCGCACTGGAGGCGGGCAAGCCCGGCTCGGTGATGTGCTCCTACAACCGCATCAACGGCACCTACGGCTGCGAGCACGATTACCTGATGAACCAGGTGCTCAAGCAGGAATGGCAGTTCCCCGGTTTCGTGATGTCCGATTGGGGCGGCGTGCACAGCGGTTCCAAGGCGGCGCTGGCCGGGTTGGACCAGCAGTCGGCCGGTGAGGTGTTCGACAAGGCGGTGTTCTTCGATCAGCCGCTGCGCCTGGCCGTGGCCGGCGGCGTGGTGCCGCGTACGCGTCTGGACGACATGGTCGGCCGCATCCTGCGCACGATGTTCGCGCACGGCAACTTCGACCTGCCGCCGCAGCACCTGCCGATCGATGACGACGCCGGCTTCGTGGCCGCGCAGCGCACCGTGGAAGAGGGCAGCGTGCTGCTGCGCAATGCCAACGACCTGCTGCCACTGGGCCAGGACGTGCAGCGCATCGTGATCATCGGTGGGCATGCCGACAAGGGTGTGATCGGTGGCGGTGGTTCCTCGATGGTGGGCTGGACGGCGCGTGGCACCAATGCGGTGCCGGGCGTGCTGCCGACCACCTGGCCGGGCCCGGTGATCTTCCACCCGTCCTCGCCGCTGGAAGCACTGCGTGCCGAACGCCCGGACGCGAAGATCGACTACGTGGACGGTCGCGACGTGGCTGCCGCCGCGCGCGCTGCGGCCGCGGCCGATGTCGCCATCGTGTTCGCCACGCAGTGGTCGGCCGAGTCGGTCGATCTGCCGCACATGCGCCTGCCGGACAACCAGGACGCGCTGATTGCCAGCGTGGCCAAGGCCAACCCGAAGACGGTGGTGGTGCTGGAAACCAACGGCCCGGTCGAGCTGCCGTGGCTGCAGCAGGTACCGTCGGTGCTGCAGGCGTGGTACCCGGGCATCCGCGGCGGCGAAGGCATCGCCGCGCTGCTGACCGGCAAGGTCAACCCGTCCGGTCGCCTGCCGGTGACCTGGCCGGTGGATGCCAGCCAGCTGCCGCGCCCGGAGGTGAACGGCCTGGGCTTCACGCCCAAGCACAAGCCTGATGACACCATCGACTACACCATCGAAGGTGCCAACGTCGGCTACAAGTGGTTTGCCGCCAAGGGCCTGGTGCCGCAGTACGCCTTCGGCCACGGCTTGTCGTACACGCAGTTCAGCTACGACAACCTGTCGGTGATCGCGCAGGGCCAGCGCCTGGTGGCCAGCGTGGACATCCGCAACACCGGCAAGGTCGCCGGTGCCGATGTGGCCCAGCTGTACCTCACGCTGCCCGAGGGCAGCGCGACCCCGATCCGCCTGATCGGTTTCCAGAAGGTGATGCTGCAGCCGGGCGAGTCGCGCCGGATCCGCATCGAGGCCGAGCCGAAGACGCTGGCCAGCTTCGATACGGCCGACAAGCAGTGGAAGATCGCGGCGGGCCGCTATGAAGTGCAGCTGTCACGCTCGGCCAGCGAGCCGCTGCAGCGCGTGCCGGTGATGCTGGACGCGCAGGTGGTGCGCTGAGGTAGCGAGTGCGGGTGCCGACCACGCGGTGGGCACCTGCCGCTCATCCGGGCAGATGCTGGCGCAGGTGCGCCAGCAGCAGCTGGACCCGGCGCGAGGGCTGGGCGGTGTTGGGAAACACCGCATATACGCCCTGGCGCGGGAAGCGATGCCCGCGCAGGATCGGCAGCAGCCGGCCCTGCGCCAGGTCATCGGCAATCAACCACTGCGGCAGCACCGTCGCACCGGCACCGGCCAGGGCGAATGCGCGCAGCGTGGACGCATTGTCGACGGTGATCACCGCATCGGCGGGATTGCTGGCGAAGACCTGGTCGCTGCCATCGGGTGCGATCAGGGGCAGGTCGGCCAGCCGCGGGTAGCCCAGCCGTGGCAAGGTGCGCACCCAGTCGGGATCATCGCGCGCGCTGTCATCGGGAAAGCCCGCCAGCAACGCGGGCGCCGCCACCGCACATAACGCATGCTCATCGAGCAGGGTGGCGCGCAGCTGGGAATCGGCCATCCGGCCCAACCGGATCGCCAGATCGAAACGTTCGGGAATCAGGTCGGCATGGGTCGGTGACGTCGACAGGTGCAGGCGCAGTTGTGGGTGCTCGGCACGAAAGCCCTGCAGCACCGGCACCACCTTGGCACTGGCATATTCGGGCGTGGTAGTTAGGCGCAGCGTGCCGCGCAGTTGCCGTTGTTCACTGCGGGCCTCCTCGATGGCCTGTTCGGCCGTGGCCAGCATCACCACGCAGTGCTGGTGGAAGCGTTCGCCGGCCTCGGTCAGTGCCAGGCTGCGCGTATTGCGTACCAGCAAGGTCACGCCCAGCTCCTGCTCCAGCCGCTTCAGGTTGAAGCTCACCACCGCCTTGCTCTGGCCCAGCCGCTGCGCGGCCGCGGTGAGGCTGCCGGCGTCGACCACGGCCTTGAAGGTCTCGAAGCGGTCCAGGCTGACCATGGTGCACCCCTCATTTGTCAAAAATGGTTTGACAGTCTTGCATCGGATGTTCGGTTTATCCAGCACCGGGATGCGCGCATGCTGCCGCCTCGCATTCGGATCAACGTCATGACGTATCGGACCAAGGTGGAACTGCTGTACCTGCTGGGATTCTCGCTGGACCTGGTCAACATGTTCATCGGCACCGTGGCCTATCCGGCCATGGCGGCCGACCTGCAGGCCTCGGTGACGCAGCTGGCGTGGATCGGCAATGCCTACATGCTGGGCCTGACCCTGGTGATTCCGTTGGGCGGTTGGCTGGCGGCACGGTTGGGCGAACGTCGCCTGCTGTGCCTGTCGCTGGGCCTGTTCACACTGGGCGCGGTGCTGGCCGGCACCGCGCCCGGCATCGAGGCGTTGATCGGCTGGCGCCTGCTGCAGGGGCTGGGCGGCGGGTTGCTGATTCCGGTCGGGCAGGCGATGGCGTACCGGCATTGCCCGCCGGCCGAACGCGGCCGGCTGACGGCGCGGATCATGGCGGTGGCGCTACTGGTGCCGGCGCTGTCGCCGACGCTGGGCGGTTGGCTGGTGGGCTGGGGCTCGTGGCGCTGGGTGCTGCTGGTCAGCGTGCCGTTGGCGGTGGTGACGCTGGTGCTGGCGGCGTGCTGGATCCGGCGTGAAACACGGGCGGCGGTGCCGCCGCTGGATCGGCGCGGGCTGCTGCTTGGTTCGTTGGGCGTGAGCCTGCTGCTGGTGGCGCTGAGCCTGCTCGCCGAGGCCGGACACCGTGTGCTCGGGGTCTGCGCGCTGGGCGTGGCGCTGTTGATCCTGCTGGCCTATGCACGCGGTGCGGCGCGGGTCGCGCATCCGGTGCTGCACTGGTCACTGCTGCGGCATGCGCCGTTGCGGCTGGCGATGCTGGTGTATCTGCTGGTGCCGGGCACCTTCATCGGCACCCAGTTGGTAGCCACGCTGCTGCTGAGCCGGCTGGGTTACAGCGCTGCGGCAATCGGCGGTTTCATGCTGCCCTGGGCGCTGGCCTCGGCGCTGGCGATTGCCACCACGCGGCGCTGGCTGCCGATGCTGGGGCCGCGCGTACTGCTCAGTGCGGGCATGCTGTGCCAGGCCGGCGGTATCACCTTGTTGTTGGGCGTGCAGGCGCAGCAACCGCTGTTGCCGGTACTGGCGTTCGCGCTGATGGGGCTGGGTGGCAGCCTGTGCAGCAGCAGTGCGCAGACGCTGGCCTTCCAGGGCCTGGCCCATGACGAGCTGATGCCCGGCAGCGCGCTGTGGAACCTCAACCGCCAGCTCAGCTTCTGTCTTGCGGCGGCGGTGCTGGCCTGCGTGCTGGGCGCGCTGTCGGCCACGCTACCCGAACGCGCCTTCCCGCTCACGCTGCTGCTGGCCAGCGGCATGAGCCTGTTGCCGATGCTGCTGGTGTGGCGGCTGCCGGCGGCCTCCCTTTCCCTGCGAGTGACCTGCTGATGAGCGAAACGAAAGAACTCTCCCGCGCTGCCTTCGAACAGGCGGCCTTTGAAGAAGTACGGGTGCTGCATGTGTTGATCGAAGACTGGTTCAATGCACGCCTTCCGGTCGCTGCGCTGGCGACGTTGCTGGCGCGTTTCAACGCGGATTTCAGCATGGTCGGCATTGCCGGGCGGCGGCTGGACATGCTGGCGTTGACGGGCTTTTTCGGCGCGGCGCATGGCGGCCGCAAGGGGCTGCGCATCACGATCGACGCGCTGGCGTTCATTGCCCTGCCAGGCGATGCCTGCGCGGTGCGCTACCGTGAAGACCACACCGATGCGCAGGGCGCCACCACCCGGCGCGAGGCGCTGGCGATACTGCAGGCGGACACGGACGGGACACTGCGTTGGCAGGCTTTGCACGAAACGTCGGTTGGCGGCTGAATGCGGTCCAGGCAACGCCCGCCCCACCTTTGGCATCTACCGTGCCAGGCGGGGCGGGGGTAGGCTGCCAAGGTTCGTCGCCACTACCTGCCGGGAGAGAGCCCATGCGTGTTCGTGTCGTACCTGTCGTGCTGTTGAGTCTCATGGTTGCTGCCAGTGTGTCGGCACAGACCTCGCCGATGACACCGGACATTCCGGCCAAGCCGTTCGTGACGCCGAGCGCGGACTACGATTACGACAAGCGTGTGGTGATGGTGCCGATGCGCGATGGCACCAAGTTGTACACGGTGATCGTGGTGCCCAAAGGCGCGAAGAACGCCCCGATCCTGCTGACCCGTACACCCTACGATGCGGCCAACCGCGCCAAGCGGATCGACTCGCCGCATATGCGCGACATCCTGCCGCAGGGTGATGAGGTGTTCGTGGACGGTGGTTACATCCGGGTGTTCCAGGACATCCGCGGCAAGTACGGTTCGGAAGGCGATTACGTGATGACGCGGCCGTTGCGTGGGCCGTTGAACACCACCAAGGTGGACCATGCCACCGATGCGTGGGACACGATCGACTGGCTGGTCAAGCATGTGCCGGAGAGCAACGGCAAGGTGGGCATGCTGGGGTCGTCGTATGAGGGCTTCACGGTGGTGATGGCGCTGACCGACCCGCATCCGGCCTTGAAGGTGGCCGCGCCGCAGAGCCCGATGATCGATGGCTGGATGGGCGATGACTGGCTCAACTACGGTGCGTTCCGCCAGGTCAATTTCGGTTACTTCACCGGGCAGTTGGCCAAGCGCGGCAAGGGCCCGGCGATCCCCAGCGTGGGCTATGACGACTACACGACGTTCCTGCGCGCGGGCTCGGCGGGTGACTATGCCAAGGCCAACGGGCTGGAGCAGTTGCCGTGGTGGCACAAGCTGGTGGAGCACCCGGCCTACGATGCGTTCTGGCAGGAGCAGGCACTGGATGCGCGCATGGCCAAGACGCCATTGAAGGTGCCCACGATGTGGTTGCAGGGGCTGTGGGACCAGGAGGACATGTGGGGCGCGGTGCACAGCTATGCGGCGATGGAACCGCGTGATACGGGCAATGCGCTGAACTATCTGGTGATGGGGCCGTGGCGGCACAGCCAGGTGAACTATGACGGCAGCACCTTGGGCGCGTTGAAATTCGAGGGCGATACGGCGCTGCAGTTCCGTCGTGATGTGCTCAAGCCGTTCTTCGACCAGTATCTGGTGGACGGGGCGGGCAAGGCGGAGACGCCGCCGGTGTTGATCTACAACACGGGTGAAAATCATTGGGACCGGCTGCAGCAGTGGCCGCGGACGGCAGCGCAGAGCAAGCCGCTGTATCTGCGCGCGGGCGGCAAGCTGTCGTTCGAGGCGCCGCAGGCGGGAGAGGCGACGTATGAGGCGTATGTGTCCGATCCGGCCAAGCCGGTGCCGTTCGTGCCGCGTCCGGTGCGCTTCGCGGACCGGGATATGTGGACGAGCTGGCTGGTGAAGGATCAGCGGTTTGTGGATGGTCGCACCGACGTGCTGACGTTCGTGAGTGAGCCGCTGACGGAGCCGTTGCGGATTGGCGGGGCGCCGCAGGTGAACCTGGCCGCGGCCACGACGGGGAGCGATGCGGACTGGGTGGTGAAGCTGATCGATGTGTATCCGGATCAGATGCCGTCCACGCCGGAGATGGGCGGGTATGAGCTGGCGGTGTCGATGGCGATTTTCCGGGGGCGCTACCGGGAGAGTTTCAGTGCGCCGAAGGCGATTGCGGCCAATCAGGTGCTGGATTACAAGTTCGGGCTGCCGACGGCAAACCATGTGTTCCAGCGGGGCCATCGGGTGATGGTGCAGGTGCAGTCGAGTCTGTTCCCGCTGTACGACCGCAATCCGCAGTCGTTCGTGCCGAACATCTATCTGGCCAAGCCGGGCGATTACCAGAAGGCGACGCAGCAGGTGTGGCACGCGCCGCAGCAGGCAAGTTTCATTTCGCTGCCAGTTTATTGATCGCCTCAAAGGCTGGCGTCTCCTTGTCATCGGCATGGAGGGCGCCGTGCAACCCAATCCAGGACACGCCGTGAACCCATCCATGGGGGCTCGTCCACAACATCCATGTTGTGGACGGTCCTGGATTGGGTTGCACGGCGCCCTCCGTAAAGTTTATTGGTCAGCGGTATGCAGAGCAAAAGACGCTCACCGAATGAACCGACGGTAGAGCCACGCCATGCGTGGCTGCGGTTGCTTGGGCGTGCACCCTTACGTCGGCAACCGCACGCGCAGCCAGGCGGGTTGGGCGTCGGCGAAGGATTGGCAGATGGGGGCCAATGCAGGGGCGTGCGGGGTGTCGAAAACGCCGGTGAGCAGGGCGACGATGGGTGCATCGTCGATGGCGCCCAATGAGCTGCCGCAGCGGGGGCAGAAGGCGCGGGTGGAGTGGGCGGAGGAGCGGTAGCGTACGGGCGTGCCGGCGGGGCCGGTCCAGCGTAGCTGGGCGGCGGGGAATTCGACCCAGGCGACGGTGAGGCTGCCGCTGTGGCGGCGGCAGTCGTCGCAGGCGCAGGTGTGGGGGTTGAGTGGTTGGCCTTGTGCTTCGAAGCGGATCTGGCCGCACAGGCAGCCACCGGTCCAGGTTGTTGCTTCCATTCCTTGGAACTCCTAGGGGACGTGGCCGCCAGTCTAACGGCCACGCCGGGGTGGGTCAGCCGGAGACGCTGGGGTAGTCGACGTAGCCGTCGGCGCCACCACCGTAGAGGGTCTTGGGGTTGAACGCGGACAGGGTGACGTCCAGGCGCAGGCGTTCGACCAGGTCGGGGTTGGCGATGAAGGCGCGGCCGAAGGCGACCATGTCGGCATAGCCGGATGCCACTGCGGCAGCGGCGCTGGTTTTGTCGTAGCCGTTGTTGGCGATCCAGGCGCCGCGGAACTTGGCGCGCAGGGCGGCGTAGTCGAAGGGGAGGTTGTCGCGCGGGCCGCCGGTGGCGCCTTCGATGACGTGGATGAAGGCGAGCGGGCCGATGGCGTCGAGGCGTTCGACGGCGCGTTCAAACAAGGGCTGCGGCTGGGTGTCGAGGGCATCGTTGGCCGGGGTCACCGGCGAGAGACGCACACCGGTGCGCTCGGGGCCGATCTCGGCGGCGATCGCGCTCACGACTTCGTCGAGCAGGCGGGTGCGGTTTTCGATGCTGCCGCCGTATTCGTCGGTGCGGTGGTTGCTGCCATCGCGCAGGAACTGGTCGATCAGGTAACCGTTGGCGGCGTGCACTTCCACGCCGTCGAAGCCGGCGGTGATGGCATTGCGTGCCGCCTGGCGGTAGTCCTGGATCACGCCGGGAATTTCGTCGAGGCGCAGTGCACGCGGGGCGGAGACATCGTCGAAACCGCTCTTGATGAAGGTCTTGGCCTTGGCTGAGATGGCACTGGGTGCCACTGGCACTTCACCGTCGGGCAACAGGCTGGTGTGGGAGATGCGGCCGACATGCCACAACTGCAGCACGATGCGCCCGCCATCGGCGTGTACGGCGTCGGTGATCTTGCGCCAGGCGTCGATCTGGGCCTGGCTGTAGATGCCCGGGGTGTCCAGGTAACCCTGGCCCAGCGGGCTGATCTGGGTGGCCTCGGCAATGATCAATCCGGCACTGGCGCGCTGGCGGTAATACTCGATGGCCAGCGGGCTGGGCACGCGGCCTTCGATGGCGCGGTTGCGGGTGAGCGGTGCCATCGCGATGCGGTTGGCGACGGGAATGGCGCCGAGACGGGTGGGGGTGAACAACGGGCCGTCACTGGAAGCAGTCATGTACATACCTTTGGGGGAGGGCGCTGCAGCGTGCAGCGCAGACAGAACAGATGTGGACGTATGACCGCCAGCATAGGCGCAGGTGCGTTGCAGCGATGGGAAGGTTTGTTGCGGCGCTTACAGGTAGAAGAACACGCCGGTACGCCGGTTGATGGCCAGTTCGATGGCGGCTTCCAGCCGTCGGGCCAGCGGTGAGGCGGCAGGAGGGCAGGTCTGCCGAAGGATGGCCAGCGCCGTCTGCAGCTGGGCATCGGTCTGCAATGCGGCGTCCTCGTAGCGGTCGATGAGCGTGCCGAGGGCGGTGTTGAGCGCGTCGATGAGTCCGCTGTTGAACAGGTAGTCCGTATCTGCATCGGTCAGCGCAATTTCATGCAGGTCGCCTTCAGCACACTGGTCCAGATCCAGTCTCTGCATGGCCGCCTCGGACAACGGAACACTGATCACGCGCATCGGGGTCTCTTCTGGTTGTTGCAGGGATGGGAAGATTCGTTGTGTCGGCGCAGGGATGCACACGCCGTAACATCCTGAAGCGTACCGTGTTGGAAAGACAGGCACTGCCTGCACACTTTCCAACCAGAGGTACAACGCGATGATTGATTATCAGCTCAAGGGCAAGGTGGCGATCGTGACCGGCGGTGTTTCAGGGATCGGGCTGGCGACGGCCGAGCTGCTGGCTGCGTCCGGTGCGGCGGTAGCGGTGTGGGACCTGAAGGCCGAGGCGGTGGAGAAGACCGCCGAGGCGCTGCGCGGCAAGGGCGTGAAGGCGATCGGTATCGCGCTGGATGTCACCGATGAGCAGGCCGTGGAAGCGGCGGTGCAGCGCACCGTGCAGGAACTGGGCGGGCTGGATATCGCGGTGAACAACGCCGGTATCGGCGGGCCGTCGGCGCGCAGTGGCGATTACCCGGTGGACGGCTGGAAGCGGGTGATCGACGTCAATCTCAACAGTGTGTTCCTGTGCCAGCGTGCGCAGATCCAGGCGATGCGCGCGGCCGGCAAGGGCGGCAGCATCATCAACATGGCCTCGATCCTGGGCCAGGTCGGCTTTGGCAATTCGGCGGCCTATGTGGCGGCCAAGCATGGCGTGGTCGGGCTGACCCAGACGGCGGCGTGGGAACATGCGCCGGACAAGATCCGGGTCAACGCGGTGGGCCCGGGCTTCATTGCCACGCCGTTGCTGGACAAGATGGACCCGGCGGTGCGCAAGGCGCTGGAAGACAAACATGCGTTGGGCCGGCTTGGCCAAGCCGATGAAGTGGCAGCGCTGGTGGCGTGGCTGGCCAGCGACGATGCCTCGTTTGCGACCGGCACCTACTACGCCATCGATGGTGGTTACCTGGCGCAGTAAGCACGCCAGGTTCACACCCCTTCACGGTGTTGCCACGCCACCCACGCAAATCTGCGTGCATCGGCGAGGAGACCATGATGGGACTGGAACAAGATCTATCGATCCTGCTGCGCATCGCCGCGGCGATGCTGTTCGGCGGTGTGCTCGGGATCGAACGCGAGATGGGCCGGCACGCGGCGGGATTGCGCACGCACATGTTGATTGCCGGCGCGGCCGCGTTGATCGTCGGGCTCGGCGACAGTATCGCCGAGCACTTCCAGCAGGAGCGCTATCGCGACCTGCTGCAGGTCGATCCGGTGCGTCTGATCGAAGCGGTGGTGGCCTGCGTCGGCTTTGTCGCGGCCGGCACCATTCTGCGCGGCTCGCGCGAGGACCAGGTCAGCGGATTGACCACGGCGAGTTCGTTGATCATGGCCGCGGCCATCGGGATTGCGGTGGGTATCGGCGAGTACGTGATCGCGGTCGGGGTCAGCGTGCTGTGTGTGATCGTGCTGGCGGTATTCAGCCGCATAGCGAAGAAACTGGAGCCCTCATGAGCGCACAACGTCCGTTCGAGATTCAACGTATCGACCACGTGGTGCTGCGGGTGCAGGACCTGCCACGTGCGGTGCGTTTCTACTGCGAGGTACTGGGCTGTACGGTAGCGCGCGAGCGACCATCACTGGGCATGGTGCACCTGCATGCCGGCGCCTCGATGATCGATCTGATCAGTGTGGAGGGAAAACTCGGTGCACGCGGTGGGCCGGCGGCCGGCGCGCAAGGGCGCAACGTGGATCACCTGTGCCTGCGCATCGAACCCTTCGATGAGGCGATGCTGCGCGAACACCTGCAGATGCACCAGGTGGCGGTGGACGGGCCGGCCGAGCGCAACTTCGGTGCCGAAGGCGATGGGCTGTCGCTGTACCTGCACGACCCGGATGGCAATGCGGTGGAGCTCAAGGGCCGGTCCAGCGACTGCGGGTGATCGGCAAAATGGTACTACCAATTAACGCGTCTAGACCTATGGTCTAATAGGCCTGTCGCGCATTTGACGCTTCAATGCGGACACTCCGGGGCGCAGTTGTTCATTGTTGGTCATACCAATAATGTCGGGCGTTCCCGCTGAGCCCTTCGGCACGCGCGGCCTGGTTGCGCGGCCTCTGTCCGTCCTTGATGAGATCCGTCGATGCAGCCCTGGCAACAACTGTATGACCCCGCTGGCAACCTGTGGGTGTCCAGCCTGATCGCGCTGCTGCCGATCGCGTTCTTCTTCATCGCCCTGGCGGTGCTGCGCATGAAGGGCTGGTTGGCGGGCACGCTGACGGTGGCCATCGCGCTGGCAGTGGCGCTGCTGTTCTACCGGATGCCGGTGCAACAGGCGTTCGCCGCCGGTGCCTACGGGTTCGTGTACGGCCTGTGGCCGATCGCCTGGATCATCCTGGGCGCGGTGTTCCTGTACAAGGTGTCGGTCAAGACCGGCCAGTTCGACATCATCCGTGCCTCGATCCTGTCGGTGACTGAAGACCAGCGCCTGCAGATGCTGATGGTGGGCTTTGCCTTCGGGGCGTTTCTGGAAGGCGCGGCCGGGTTCGGTGCGCCGGTGGCGATCACCGCCGCGCTGCTGGTCGGGCTGGGCTTCAAGCCGCTGTATGCGGCCGGGCTGTGCCTGATCGTCAATACCGCGCCGGTGGCGTTCGGGGCGATGGGCATTCCGATCATCGTGGCCGGGCAGGTGACCGGGCTGGACCCGTTCGAGATCGGCCAGATGGCCGGGCGCCAGCTGCCGTTCCTGACCATCATCGTGCTGTTCTGGATCATGGCGATCATGGATGGCTGGCGCGGGGTCAAGGAAACCTGGCCGGCGGTACTGGTCGCCGGTGGCTCGTTTGCGATCGCGCAGTACCTGACCTCCAATTTCATCGGCCCGGAACTGCCGGACATCACCGCGTCACTGGCCTCGCTGGTGTGCCTGACGCTGTTCCTGCGGCGCTGGAAGCCGGTGCGGATCTTCCGTTTCGATACCGCCACCAGCGCCGAGGCGGCAGCCCAGGCGCAGGCGGCACCGCGCCACAGTGCCGCGCAGATCCTCAAGGCGTGGTCGCCGTTCCTGATCCTGACCGCGATGGTGACGGTGTGGAGCATCAAGCCGTTCAAGGCCCTGTTCGCCGCGGGCGGTGCGCTGGAGCACTGGGTGCTGAAGCTGCCGGTGCCGTCGCTGGACCAGCTGGTGCAGAAGATGCCGCCCATCGTGGCCGCGCCCACTGCCTACGAGGCGGTCTACAAATTCGATGCGGTCTCGGCCACCGGCACCGCGATCATGCTCGGCGCGGTGCTGGCCATCGTGCTGCTGAAGATGCGCCCGGCCGCGGCACTGCGCACCTTCGTCGAAACCGCCAACGAGCTGAAGGTGCCGATCTATTCGATCGGCATGGTGCTGGCCTTCGCCTTCATCGCCAACTACTCCGGCCTGTCGGCGACGCTGGCGCTGGCGCTGGCCCATACCGGCAAGGCGTTCACCTTCTTCTCGCCGTTCCTGGGCTGGCTGGGGGTGTTCCTGACCGGATCGGATACGTCGTCCAATGCGCTGTTCTCGGCGCTGCAGGCCACCACCGCGCAGCAGATCGGGGTGTCCGAAGTGCTGCTGGTGGCGGCCAATACCACTGGCGGGGTGACCGGCAAGATGATCTCACCGCAGTCGATCGCCATTGCCTGCGCGGCGGTGGGCCTGGCCGGCAAGGAGTCGGACCTGTTCCGGTTCACGGTCAAGCACAGCCTGATCTTCACCGTGATGGTGGGCATCATCACCACGCTGCAGGCCTACTGGCTGACCTGGATGATTCCCTGAGCCCATGCGCGCCTGGACTGCCCACGCCGTTGACCCGATCCCCCGCGACGCGGGCGACAATGGCGGCATGAAGAACGAACGCCTGTCCGACAAGGTGGCCGCGCAGCTGCGCGGCCTGATCCACGCGCAGAACCTGCAACCGGGCGACCGCCTGCCGGCCGAGCGGCCGCTGGCGGTGCAGCTGGGGGTGTCGCGCACGGCGCTGCGCGAGGCCATCGCACAGCTGTCCAGCCAGGGCCTGCTGATCGCGCGGGTGGGCGGCGGCACCTACGTGAGCGAACCGGCGGCGCGGGCGCGGCAGACCATCGACGAGCCGTTGGCGCCGTATCTGCCGCTGTTCCAGGGCGACCCGGAATACCGTTTCGACGTGCTGGAGATCCGCCACGCGCTGGAAGGCGCCACCGCCTGGCACGCCGCGCTGCGCGCCACCGATGCCGACCGCGCGAAGATCCGTGAGGCCTTCGATACCATGATGGATGCGCACGGCAGGCACGACCCGGCCGGCGAGGCACGTGCCGATGCCGCTTTCCACCTTGCCATTGCCGAGGCCTCGCACAACCTGGTGCTGCTACAGGTGATGCGCGGCTTGTTCGAACTGCTGCAGACCAATATTTCGCAGAGCCGCGAGAAGCTCTACACCTCGCCGCGCACCTTCGAGCCGCTCTCGGTGCAGCACCGAGAGATGATGGACGGGGTGCTGTCCGGCGATCCGGAACGCGCACGCGCCGCGGCGCATGCGCACCTGGAATTCGTGCACACCTCGCTGCGCACGCTCGACGACAACGAAGCCCGGCGCACCCGCGCCTCGCGGCTTCCTTCTGCCCACGGGTAACCCATGATCATCTCCGCCTCCACCGATTACCGTGCGGCCGCGCAGCGCCGGCTGCCGCCGTTCCTGTTCCACTACATCGATGGCGGCGCGTATGCCGAGCACACCCTCAAACGCAATGTCGCCGACCTGGCCGATATCGCGCTGCGCCAGCGCGTGCTGCGCGACATGGGCGAGCTGAGCCTGGAAACCGAACTGTTCGGCGAGCGGCTGGCGATGCCGGTGGCGCTGGGGCCGGTCGGGCTGAGTGGCATGTACGCCCGCCGCGGCGAAGTGCAGGCGGCCAAGGCGGCAGCCGACCACGGCATTCCGTTCACGCTGTCCACGGTGTCGGTATGCCCGATCGAAGAGGTGGCGTCGGCCATCCAGCGGCCGATGTGGTTCCAGCTGTATGTCCTGAAAGACCGTGGTTTCATGCGCAACGCGCTGGAGCGGGCCAAGGCGGCCGGGGTGAGCACGCTGGTGTTCACCGTGGACATGCCGACCCCGGGCGCGCGCTACCGCGACGCGCATTCGGGCATGAGCGGGCCGAATGCACCACTGCGGCGCATGCTGCAGGCGGTGACCCACCCGCGCTGGGCCTGGGACGTCGGCCTGTGCGGGCGACCGCATGACCTGGGCAACATTTCGGCCTACCGCGGCAGCCCGACCGGGCTGGCCGACTACATCGGCTGGCTGGGCAGCAACTTCGACCCGTCGATCTCGTGGAAGGATCTGGAGTGGATCCGTGAGTTCTGGACCGGCCCGATGCTGATCAAGGGCATCCTGGATCCGGACGACGCACGCGACGCGGTCCGCTTCGGTGCCGACGGCATCGTGGTGTCCAACCACGGCGGCCGCCAACTGGACGGGGTGATGTCCACCGCGCGGGCACTGCCGGCGATTGCCGATGCGGTCAAGGGCGAGCTGAAGATCCTGGCCGATTCGGGCATCCGCAACGGGCTGGATGTGGTGCGCATGCTGGCACTGGGCGCCGATACCGTCCTGCTCGGCCGCGCCTTCGTGTATGCGCTGGCGGCACAGGGCGGGGCGGGCGTGGCCAACCTGCTGGACCTGATCGCCAAAGAGATGCGGGTGGCGATGACGCTGACCGGTGCGAAGAACATCGCCGCGATCAACCGCGACCTGCTGGTGGCCGTCGCCCGGAACGTTTCGTGAGCGCAGTGAAGGCGGATCCGGCGGCGCTGCTGGCGCAACTGCAGGGTATCGTCGGCACGCGCCATGTACTCAGTGGCGACAAGCCGACCCGGCGCTTCCGCAAGGGCTACCGCTTCGGCGATGGCGCGGTGCTGGCGGTGGTGCGCCCGGGTACGCTGCTGGAGCAATGGGAGGTGCTGCAGGCGATCGTGGCGGCCGACGCCATCGTGATCATGCAGGCTGCCAATACCGGCCTGACCGGCGGGTCCACCCCGGATGGCAGTGATTACGACCGCCCGGTGGTGATCGTCAGCACGCTGCGGCTGACCGGCATCCAGCTGTTGAACGACGGCCACCAGGTGGTGTGCCTGCCGGGCGCGACACTGGACCGCCTGGAGCAGGTGCTGGCGCCGCTGGACCGTGAGCCGCACTCGGTGATCGGCTCCTCGTGCATCGGCGCGTCGGTGCTGGGGGGTGTGTGCAACAACTCCGGCGGCGCACTGGTGCGGCGCGGCCCGACCTATACCGAGATGGCACTATTCGCCCAGGTGGATGCGCAGGGGGTGTTGCGGCTGATCAACCATCTGGGCATCGCGCTGGGCGATACCCCCGAGCAGATCCTGCAGCGCCTGCAGGCTGGCGACTACACGGCCGCCGCGGTCGACAACGGCAGCGGGCGTGCCGCGGCCGATCCACGCTATGCCGAACAGGTGCGGCAGGTGGATGCGACCACCCCGGCGCGCTTCAATGCCGATCCTGCGCGCCATTACGAAGCTTCCGGTTCGGCGGGCAAGCTGGCGGTGTTCGCGGTGCGGCTGGATACGTTTGCGCGTGAAGCGGCCGAGGTGTTCTACATCGGCAGCAATGCGATGGACGAACTCACCGCGATCCGTCGCGAACTGTTGACCGCTTTCAAGCGCCTGCCGATCTCCGGCGAATACCTGCACCGCGACGCCTTCGACATTGGCGAGCGCTACGGCAAGGACACCTTCCTGCTGATCGACCGCTTCGGCACCGCGCGGGTGCCGGCGGCCTTCGCGCTGAAGAGTCGCATTGATGGCTGGTTCGAGTCGCTGGGTTTGCGCGGCGTGACCGATCGGTTGATCCAGTCGGTGATGCGCTTGCTGCCCGGGCATCTGCCGCCGCGCATGAGGCAGTTCCGTGACCGTTACGAGCATCACCTGCTGCTGAAGGTGTCGCAGGTGGACGCCGCCGAAACCGAGCGCTTCCTGCGCACGCGTTTCCCCGGGCCGGATGGCGACTTCTTCCACTGCACGGCCGAGGAGGGGCGCAAGGCCTTCCTGCATCGTTTCGCGGTGGCCGGCGCGGCGGTGCGCTACCGCGAGGTGCATCGCGATGCGGTGCAGGACATCGTGGCGCTGGATGTGGCGTTGCGCCGCGATGATCGCCAGTGGGTGGAGCAGCTGCCGGCCGCGCTGGATGCCAAGCTGGCCGGCAAGCTCTACTACGGGCACTTTTTCTGCCACGTGTTCCATCAGGATTACATCGTGCGCAAGGGCGAAGACCCGTTGGCGATCGAGCATGCGATGTGGACATTGCTGGATGCGCGCGGCGCCGAATACCCGGCCGAGCACAACGTCGGCCATCTGTATCCGGCCAAGCCGCCGCTGGCCGCGTTCTATCGCGAACTGGACCCGACCAACACGTTCAACCCGGGCATCGGCCAGACCGCGAAGACGCGGGCCTGGAGCGGCTGCGACTGCGGGTAACCCTTCGGTTACTCGCAGCGGACGGCGGTGATCACGTTGTCCTTGTCGATGAACACACGCAGCCGGTCCGGACGCAGGTCGCGGGTGGTGATGGTGTTCGGGCCGATCGGATTGACCAGGCCGGCGCCACTCTGCGCGGACAGCTTGCGCATGTTGGCCTCATCGGCGGGCTGGCCCACGGCCCAGTCCAGACCGTCGGCCTTGCACAGGCCCGGACCCTTGACCTCCGGCCCCGGCGTGGTGACACAGGCGGCCAGCGACAGGCTGGTGAGGATCGCCAGCGACGGGACCAGGACGGTCGGCTTGACGGCACGCGAAAGGAAATTCATGGGTCGCTCCTGCGGAATCAGGCGCTGACGATACCACTGCCGCCGCCGACGCCGCGTGCGAGCGCCGCTACACTGGCCGCTGTTTCTGCCTTGCGGGAGTTGCCGGTGCTGCACGTGTTCATGCTGGGGGGACGCCATGCGCGCGCCCGGATCGAGGTCCACGACGTGGCCTTCGCCAATGTCGAGCAGGTCGAGCAGGCCTATCCGCAGTTGCGCCAGGACTGGTTCGGCGAGGCCAAGGGCCTGCACGTGGATGGCTGGCTGGCGGTGGACGGCGTGGACGACTACAAGGTGGTGTTTACCGATGTCGCCGCTGCCGCCGGCGAGCCGCGGCTGTTCTTCGTCAACCTGGGCGGCTATGCGCCCGGCGAACTGGGCGAGGTGCACGACTACCGGTTGCTGGTGGCCGCCGATGCCGAGGCAGCCAAAGCCAAGGCCAAGGAGATGCGCGATCCGGACTGGGCCAAGCCGCACACCGACGCGCTGCTGGAGGTGGACGACTGCATCGCCATCGACCAGGTCGGCGGGCGCTACGTGCAGCTGCAGCGCGCCGCGCACACCGGCATCGCCCTGGTCAGCGACTACATCGTGATCGGGTGAGCGGGCGAGGGGACGGCACGGTTTCCCTCTGGCGGGATTGCCCGGTCGCACGCCCTGGCGCATAGTGTCACGACGGCGTGAAGATGGCCGACGCCACCAACGGATGAACATGATGCGCAACGGGAAGATCACGGGCCTGCGGGTTGCCTTGCTGGGAACACTGCTGGCCAGCGGCACGGTCCTGGCGGCCGACGCACCGGCGCTCGGCGGCTGGCGCAACCTGCACTCGGCCAATGGTGCCGACCCGATGTTGCGTGATCTGCCCTTCGCGGCGTTCCCGCAGGCGGTGGCCAAGGACGCGCGCTTTGCGGTCTACGACCGTGAGAGTAAGCGTGCGGTGTGCTGCCTGGTGGTGGACAGTGACCGCCTGGATGCGATCACCCTGGAAACCCGTTACCGGCTGCCCGGGGTATGGATCGCCGATCTGATGGGCAGCGAAGAGTACAGCCGCCAGCATGGCGAACCGCATGTGTATGCGATGAAGCGCGAGGGCGAGCTGGTCGATTACAGCTACAGCGATGACCCCAGCGCCTACAGCGACCTCGGCGGGCTGCTGCTGCCGGCGACGGCCAGTGTCGATGCCAATGGGCTGGTCAAGGTCGGCAGCGCGAGCTACCGCCTGCAGTTCACCTCGTTGCCGTTCGCCGATGAGAACGGCGCGCTGGACCGCTACACCCTGCAACCTGCGGGCGGCGGGGCGCCGGTGCTGATCGAGGTTCCGTTCAGCACCTATTGACCACCATGTCTTTGTTTACCTCCGTGCCCGCGTTCCGGCGGCTGCTGTGCGCAGTGTCGTTCCCGCTGCTGCTGGTGGCCTGCGCCACCCCGCGCCCGGCGGCCAAGCCGACGCCCAATCCGGATGCGCTGTGGGGCATCATCCAGCGCGATTGTGTTGGCCCCGGCACCCCGCGCGGCGATTGCCTGCAGGTGGAGCCGGCTCGACACCGCCGCGATGTGCTGGTCAAGGACTCGCATGGGGCCTACCAGTTTCTGCTGATGCCGTTGGACCGGGTGCGCGGTATCGAAAGCCCGGACCTGCTGCGTGTCGATGCGCCGAACTACTTCGCGGCGGCCTGGCTGGCGCGGGCCCGCACCGAGCGCGCGCTCGGGCAACCGCTGCCGCGTGACCTGGCGAGCCTGGCGCTGAACTCACCGCATGGGCGTTCGCAGCACCAGCTGCACATCCACGTGGATTGCCTGCGCGCCGATGTTCTGGCGCAGCTGCAACGCCTGCGCGCCGGTATCGGCCCACGCTGGCAGGTGCTGCCGGAGCAGTTGCATGGCCACGTCTACCAGGCCATGGCACTGCCGGGTGATCAGTTGACCGCGAACCCGGTGCGCCTGCTCGCCGAGGGCCTGGCCGGGCCGGGCGATGTCGGCAACTGGTCGCTGGTGGTGGCCGGCAGCCGGACCGCTGACGGCGAACCAGGCTTCGTGCTGCTGGCAACGCGGGTCGACCCGGCCGCCGGCAACGAGGCCAGCGGCGAGGAGCTGCAGGACCATGCGTGCGCGGCGCTGACCGGCGCGGCCGGCCCGCTGGATGGCGTGCGCTGAGCAATATCGCGCTCGCGTTGCTCGTACTCGCGGGGAGTGCCAGCGCGCACGCTGCCGATGACGCGGTGCATGATCGTGCCGGCAATCGTCTGGAGCCCTTGCTGGAGCAGACCGACACGGCTGCGTCAGCGTCCGCCGATACCGATGCAGCGCATACATCGTCGCGCTACTGCACCGCCGATGGACAGTGGTGCGTGCGTACGCTGCGTGGCGAGGAGGACACCGACACGCTGGAGGTGGCGCACCAGGTCGATGGGGAAGCCACGCCGCGCTACCGTTTCATTCCGCTGCCGGCCGAGGCCGGGGAGGACAGCAGCGTCCAGCCGTGGCCGTTCATCGTGCGCATGCCGCCCGGTGTGGGTGTACCCGTGCCGCACGACCCGGCCCAGGTCGCGTTGGAGAATGTGCTGGTCGGGGCGCTGCGCGCGTGGACGACCGGCTACTCCGGGGGCGGTGCCGGTGCTTCGACCCTGGCCCTGAGCCGGATCGAACACCAGGACGACGGCATCCAGATCGACGCGCTGCTGACCCTGCCGGGGGACGGCTATTCGCTGATCCGCGCCTGCTTCGGCGAGGAGGATGTCGTCCAGCGCGCCGGGGCCTGCCATGACGAATACACCTTCGCGGCCACGCTGACGCTGAATCCGGCCGGGCAGGGCGCACCGGTGCTGCTGTACCGCACCACCGCCACCCGCTACCCGGCGGGGGTGTCACGGCAGCGCGACTCGCTGGCGCAGCGGCCGCTGAAGAAAAAGGACCTGCGCACCGAAACCGACCGCGTCTGCACCTTCCAGCGCCGCCTGCAGCTGCAGGGCGGCCAATACCAGCCCGACACGCCGCTGCCGGACTGCGCCGAATTCACCGAGCTGTAGCGGCCAGCTGGCGGGATTGTCCCGTTTCGGACGGCCTGAGGCGGAAATCGTCATGGAGCCACGCTATAATGAACGATCAATGAAGTGCCCGCTTTCGCGCCCGGGCTGTCCGGCGCGTCGTACCAGACCTATTCCATGACTGCTGAAACGACTACTCCGCCGGCCGCACAGACCCCGTCCTCCGGTCCGTTGTTCTACCGCGACCCGCTGCCGCTGCAATCGGACAAGCACGCCAACTGGCGCCTGCTGCCGGGTTCGGTGGCGTTCGCCGCCGAGACCAATGCCATCCCGGCCGTGGTCGGCGAGTTCGGCCTGGCTGCCCAGCACTTCCCGATCCTGTTCACCGGCAAGGATGCGGCACCGATCGTGGCCGTGGGCCTGGCCCGCAACAACCTGTTCGTCAACGCCGGCGCCTGGGCTGAAGACACCTACGCACCGGCCTACGTGCGCCGCTATCCGTTCGTGTTCATGCAGGCCGACGAAGGCAACTTCCTGCTGGCCCTTGACGCCGCCGCGAGCGAACACGTCAACCCGGGCACCAGCGAAGAAGGCGAGCCGCTGTTCGTCGACGGCAAGGCCACCGAACTGGTCGACAACGCGATGCGCTTCTGCGGTGATTTCACCCGCGAGCACGAGCAGACCAAGCTGTTCAGCGCCGCCCTGATCGAACAGGACCTGCTGGTCGAGCGCAGCATCGATGTGACCCTGAACAGCGGCGAGCAGATGTCGGTCAACGGCTTCAACGTGGTCGACGTGGAGAAGTTCTCCAAGCTGCCCGACGACATCGTCGTGGCCTGGCACCGCAATGGTTGGCTGGCGCTGGTGCACCACCACCTGAGCTCGCTGGCACGCTTCAACGCGCTGGTCCAGCGCCAGAGCCTGCAGACCACTGCCGCGGCCTGATCGGCGCGGCGCAGGGATGTAATGAAACGGCGGCCGCAGGGCCGCCGTTTTCATGTGTGGGGGGTTACCCCCAGCTCTGCAGCAGCTCCAGCACCTGCGGCTCGCGTGGCCGCTGCAGCAGCTCGGGAAGCGCCGCGTCGTAGGCCGCGCGGTAGTCGTGGGACTGATGGGCCAGGAAGTCTTCCACCGAGGCTTCGTCCCAGCGTTCGTACAGGGTGAACAGCGTGGGGTCGTGCGCATCGCGGTGCAGATCGCAGGAGAGGAAGGCCGGTTCGTCGGACATGCGGTCGATCAGGGCGTGCACCGCGTCCAGCCAGTCCTGCACACGCTCGGGCTTGACCTGCAACTTGACGTAGAAGACCAGCGGCGATTCAAGGGGGGACGACATGACGTGCTCCATGGAAAGGTGCGCGGATTGTACGTGGATGCCGGTGCGCGCAGGCCAATGGAGCCCGGGCTTAGGCGAAAACCCACTATGCATATCCCCGGTGGTCATTTCACCCGAAAGTGCCTATTCAGCAAACTGGCAGCCGCCCCGGATCCCGCCCCTTCAGCGGTCGCGCCGGCGCGCTTCCTCCCACTCTGGAACCTGCATGTCTCTGCTTCGTCGTCCGCTGCGCCTGCGGCCCCTGGTTGTGTCCCTGTTGCCCCTGCTGGGTGTCAGTCCGCTGGTTTCGGCCGCCGAGGGCGCCGCGCCCACCGAGTTGGAGACGGTCAAGATCACCGGCTCGCGCATTCCGCGCGCCAGCGTCGAAGGGCCGTCGCCGGTTACGGTGATCACCCAGGAACAGATCGAGGCGCAGGGCTACCGCAGCGCGTTCGAAGCGCTCAGCGCGCTGACCGAAAACACCGGCAACGTGCAGGGCGAGGATTTCGGCAACACCTTCACCCCGGCCGCCAACACCATCAACCTGCGTGGTCTGGGGCCGAACCGCACGCTGGTGCTGGTCAACGGCCGCCGCCAGTCCGACTATCCGCTGGCCTACGAAGGCTCGGTCAACGTGGTCAACCTGGCCAACATCCCGAGCGCGTTGATCGACCGCATCGAAATCCTGACCGGCGGCGCCTCGGCGGTGTACGGCTCGGATGCGATCGCCGGGGTGGTCAACATCATCCTGAAGAAGCACTACGAAGGCGTGGGCATCAACGTGCGCGCCGGCACCACCGAGCAGGGCGGCGGCGACAACCAGCGCCTGCAGGTGGTGGGTGGCAGTTCGGGTGACAACTGGGACGCGATCTTCGGGTTGGAGATCGCCAACCGCAAAGCCATCTACGGCTCGCAGCGTGACTTCATGGATTCGCTCACCGACGACCCGCGCGGCGTCACCCCGCTGGCCACTGCCGTGGCGTACCGGCGCAATGCGGCCACCGGCCGCAACATCGACCCCGGCGCGGCCGGGTGCGATGCCAGCAGCGGGCTGTATGGCGGCAGCGTGTTCCGCGCACAGAACCCTCGCCAGGGCTGGTACTGCGGCAGCAACGAGGCTGCTGCCACGTTCTGGTCGGTGCAGACCGAGAAGCGCAACATCGATGCGTACACCGCGTTGACCTGGCGTTTGAACGATCGCCAGGAGCTGTTCGCCGATGCGGCCATCGGCACGGCACGGATCTACAACAACACCCGTGCGCCGACCTGGACTTCCTCGCGCAACTATTTCTACAACCAGAACACCGCGCAGCTGGAAAGCTGGTACCGGCGCTTCGCCCCCGAGGAAATCGGCGGCGTGCAGCGCAATGCCAACCGCTTCCTGGAACAGTCGTGGTCGTTCAATGTCGGTGCCCGCGGCAGCCTGGGGGACTCGGACTGGGATTACGAGGCCGCCTACAGCCGCTCGCGCTATGAGAACCGCACGCGCCGGCCGGTGCTGCTGGCCGGCATCAACGATTACCTGCTCGGGCCGAAGCTGGGCACGCGCAACGGCGTGGACGTCTATGCGCCGGACCCGACGCGGCTGTACAAACCGCTGAGCGAGAACGAGTACAGCGCACTGTCGGATGCGCAGGAAAGCCGCAACGCGGCCTGGCTGCAGACCGCCAGCGTCACCGTCAATGGCCAGTTGTTCGACCTGCCCGGTGGACGTGCCGGGGTGGCCGCAGTGCTGGAAGCGGGCAGCCAGGGCTACCGCAACCGTCCCGACCCGCGCCTGGGCACCGGCGAGTTCTGGAACACCAGCGCCGGCATTCCGGCCGGTGGCGAGCGTGACCGCTATGCCGCCGGCGTGGAACTGCAACTGCCGCTGCTGGAGCGCCTGACCGCCACGGTGGCCGGCCGCTACGACCAGTACCGCGCGGCGGGCGACCATATCGGCAAGGCCACCTGGAGCAGCGGACTGGAGTTCCGGCCGTTCGATTCGCTGCTGTTGCGTGCCAGTGCCGCCACCAGCTTCCGCGCGCCGGACATGAATTACGTGTTCGCCAGCGAGACCCGCGGCTACAACCCCGGCATGACCGACTACTGGCGCTGCCGCAGTGCCGGCCAGGAATACGACGACTGCGATTACAGCGGTTTGTCGATCGACTACACCAGCGGCGCCAATCCGCAACTGCAGCCGGAAACCGCCAAGTCCTACGGTGCCGGTTTCGTCTGGTCGCCGTCGGCGAATTTCGATTTCACCGCCGACTACTACGACATCCGCATCGAGCAGGAAGTGACCAACCTCGATTCCTCGCGGATCCTGCGTGACGAAGCCGATTGCCGGCTTGGCCAGACCCTCGGCGGTGACGCGCGCGACATCAACTCGGCGCAATGCCAGGACGCGTTGCGCCGGGTGATCCGCAACCCGGCCGATGCCGCGGTGCAGCCCAACCAGGTGGTGCGGGTGCTGATCAACCCGATCAACGCCGCGTCCGAATCGGTGCGCGGCGTGGACCTCAAGGCCAACGTCCGCTGGGATGCGGGTCGCTACGGGCGCTTCTCCGGCCGGCTGGCGTACTCGCTGGTGATCGACCACGAGTACCGTCAGTTCGCCGAAGACGAGGTGCAGGACCAGCGCAACTCGCTGGATTCCTACCAGTGGCGCAGCAAGGTCAACGGCAGCGTGACCTGGGCGATCAACGACTGGACCGCCACCCTGTACGGCATTCGCTACGGTTCCCTGCCCAAGACCGACGGCAGCGGCCGCATCGCCCCGTACATGACCTACAACGCCAGCCTGTACCGTCGCCTCAACGACAACGCCAGCCTGGGCCTGATCGTCAACAACCTGCGTGACAGCCGCCCGCCGGCCGACATGAACGGCGGTGGCTGGCCGTACTACCCGGTGGGCAATTACGACCCCTACGGCCGCCAGTTGTGGCTGGAGTTCGACTACCGCTTCCTGTGACCGGAAACGGATGAAAACCCTGACAGGCCCGGCATTGCCGGGCCTGTTGCGTTGGTGCCGGGGCGGGGTTGCACGCTGTGGTGCGTGCGCCCGGGCTATCGCGGTCCTCCATGGCGTGGCATGGTCGGGATCGGATCACTGCCTGAAGGACACTGCTGGATGCCTGTTGCCTACCGCCACGCCGTACCCGCTGATGCGGCCGCCTGCATCGACCTGCGCGGGCGCACCCGCGAAAACGCGTTCTCGGCCGAAGCGCTGGCGGCGCTGGGCATCACCGTGGAGAGCTGGGCGGCCGGCGTCGCCGACGGCAGCTCGCCGGGCCATGTGGCGCAGGTCGAGGGGCGCATCATCGGGTACTGCTTCGGCGATCGCGACAGCGGTGAGATCATCGTGCTGGCGATGCTGCCGGAATGGGAAGGCAAGGGCATCGGCAAGGTGTTGCTGGCGCGGATGATCGAGGATTTTCGTGGCTGGGGCTTCCCGCGGCTGTTCCTCGGTTGTGCGGCGGATCCTGCAGTGCGCTCGTATGGTTTCTATCGACACCTGGGCTGGCAGCCGACCGGTGAGATCGATGCGCTGGGCGACGAAGTGCTGGAGCTTCCGCTGGCCGGTTGATCGCTCAGTGCCACTGCGGGTGTGCATTCCCCGCAGGTGACGGTAGGCAAAAGGCGTGTCGCTGAGGGAACGCCCAACCCGTCACGGTTGCCGTTCACGCCACGCGCGACGCTGACGGCAGTTCCGGGAGATGGCCGATGTTGTTGCGATGCTTCCGCTTGTCGATGTGCCTCTGCGTCGGGTTGCTGCTGGCGCTGCCCACCGCTGCGGCTGCGGCCGCGCCGCAGGTACAACAGATCCACAAGTGCAGGGTCGATGGCGTGGCCACCTTTCAGCGGCATGCCTGTGCCGAGGGCCAGGCCGAGCAGGTCTGGGAGGTGGACGTGGTCCCGGTGGAACACCGGCACGCGGCACGGATCGAGGCGATACGCCGCGAACTGCAGGCGCGCAAACGGGCGCTGGAGGCGCAACGGGCACCGCCGCTTCGGCAGCGACAACGGCAACGATCCCCCCGCGCGACGGAGCATCGCGGCACTACGTCCGCGGTGCGGGCGCGTGCCCCACCGGGCGCGGTGATCTCCTTGCACCATCAGCCGCGCGCCTGCGAACGTGCCCGGCACCAGCGTGAACGTGCCTATCGGAAGGCCGGCCTGAAGCGCAGTCTGGCCCTGAGCCGGCGGATGGATGACAGCGTCTTCGATGCCTGCCGTTGACCCTGCCGGTACGGGGCAGGGCCAGTGCGATGCAGGCGCCGACGCGCGACGCCTGCACGCTGCGCTTACTCGGTGCGGTCGTAGGAGAACTGAATGCCTGCGGTGCCACCGGTCTGGATGAAGAGGTCGATGAACGCCGGCACCGTCTCGCTGCGGTTCCAGTCGCGCTGCAGTTCGCAGAACAGCTGGGGCACGCTGATCAGCTGTGCACCGGCCTGCTCGATGCGGCGTAGCGCGGCCTCGTGCGCGGCCAGCGAGGTGCCGCCGACGGCATCCACCACCACGTAGACCTCATAGCCTTCCTTGAGCGCGTCCAGCGCCGGGAAGGTCAGGCAGGCCTCGGTCCACAGCGCGGTCATGATCAGCTTCCTGCGGCCGGTGGCTTTCACCGCCTCGCGGAACTCCACATCCTCCCAGGCGTTGATGGTGGTGCGGTCGTAGGTGGGATAGTCGCCCAGCACCTTGCGCAGCTGCGGGATCGGCGGTTTGTTGAGGCCGGTCTTGACGTTGACCGTGGAGTGCACGATCGGCAGGCCGTAGGCCACTGCAGCCTTGGCGGCGCCGACGATGTTGTTGACCAGCAGCTGGCGGTCCATCGAGGCGATGGAGTTCACCTGCACGGGCTGGTAGTCGATGATCACGAAGGCGGCGTTCTGCGGGGTCAGCAGGTGATCGGTGTTCGGGTCGCGGACGGGTTCACTGGACATCGGAAGTCTCCTGGATGCGGCCGAACTGGCCGCTGTTGAAATCGTTCATGGCCTGGGTGATCTCGGCCTGGCTGTTCATCACGAACGGCCCGTAGCCGACAATCGGTTCGTCGATCGGGTCGCCACTGAGCAGCAGCACCGTGGCGTCGGTGTCGGCATCGAGCTGCACATCGCCGCCCTGCCGGTCCAGCATCACCAGCTGCGCCTCGCGGGCCTCCTGCTGGCCGTTGATGCGGACCACGCCCTTGAGCACCACCAGCGCCAACGTACGGCCGTCGGCCACCTCGAACGTGGTGCCATGGCCCTGGCGCAGCCGCACATCCCACACATCCATCGGGGTGAACGTGCGGGCCGGGCCGGGGTGGCCGCGGTAGGCGCCGGCGATCACCCGCACATGGCCGGCATCGCCGGGCAGTGCCACGTTCGGGATGTCCTGGTCGAGCAGGGTCTGGTAGCCCGGCGCGGTCATCTTGTCGCGTGCGGGCAGGTTGACCCACAGCTGCACCATGTCCAGCGTGCCGCCGCTGCGGCTGAAGGCGGGCGCATGGTATTCCTCATGCAGGATGCCGGCACCGGCGGTCATCCACTGCACATCGCCCGGGCCGATGCGGCCACCGGCGCCGGTGGAATCGAGGTGTTCGAGCTCGCCTTCGTAGACGATCGTGACGGTTTCGAACCCCCGGTGCGGATGCTGGCCGACGCCCCGGCGCTGGTCGGTCGGAGCGAACGCGTACGGGCCGGCGTAATCCAGCAGCAGGAACGGGCTCAGGTGCTGGCCGTGGGTGTTGTAGGAGAACATCGAGCGGGCCGGGAAACCATCACCGACCCAGTGCGGACGGGGGGCGCTGTAGACGCCGAGGACCTTCTTCATTGCCAACTCCATCCCGGGTATGCCGGGGCTGTTTCTGTTGGCAATCACGATAGATCTGCGCCGAATCCTGCGGTAGTCGGCGGAATGTGGCCTGAGCGTCCTACCGGGTGAACGATGCAGGCAGGCCGGGGCTGTCGCTGGGACGGCCCCGGCCGGGTGTCATACCCGGGGCGCGGGGCTTAGAAGCGCAGGGTGACGTTGAGGCGGGCGGTGCGCCCGGGGCCCGGCATCAGGCTCATCGCCAGCGGGTCCAGGTAGTAGGTATCACGCACGTTGTTGACCACCAGTTCCAGTTCGGCCTGGTCGTTGAAACGGTAGCTGGCGTAGACGTCGTAGATGGCCGTGGGCAGGTAGATGGTCTGCAGGCCGGTGGAGCCGGTGGTGTTCCACGGCTTGTCCAGTTCGTGGGTGGGGCCGCTGTTGTAGATCCGGCGCACGCCGGCATCCAGGCGGCGCTCGAACAGGCGCACGCCGAGCGTGGTGTAGATCGCGTACTTCGGCGGGTTCTGGGCATTGACGAATGAGGTGCCGAAGCCACCATTGACGCAGTCCGGGGTGTTCTCCAGCTTGGACCACTTGGCGTACGGATCATTGCGCAGGGCGGCGGCGGTGGCCGCATCGCAGGTGCGGGCGCGCTGGTAGTAGCTGGCCGACAGATCCACGTAGACGATGCCGGTGTCATAGCCCGATTGCAGCTCATAGCCGGACACCAGGTAGCGGTCGACGTTGACCACGTTGAAGCCCCAGTTTTTGGAATCGAACACGCGGGTGATCTGGTTTTCCACGTCGTTCTTGAAGTAGGCCAGCTTGAACGCGAACCGGTCGCCGTCGCGCCACAGATCACGCTTGAGCATGCTGTAGCCGATGTCCCAGGCGCGGTTCTTTTCCGGCTTCAGGTCGCGCGTGGGCATCGAGGTGGAATTGCCCACGGTGGACTCGAACAGCCCCGGCATTTTGTAGCCTTCGGCGTACTTGATGTAGAAGAAGCTGTCCGGATCGAGGAAGAAGCTGGCACTGGCATAGGGAGTGAAACCCTGGCCGCTGCGCTGGAAGGGCTCGGCGTAGTTCCAGGCGGTTGGAATCTGCTTGGTGTAGAAGCCCATCTTGCCGCGCGGGTCGGGCTGGAAGCCGTTGAAGTCATACGCCTCGCCCAGTGTCTTGTCGCCATACGGAGTGGCCCGCAGCGAGGCGTAATCGTACTGGCCGTTGGCATTGGGGAACCATTCCTTGTACCAACCCGGCAACAGGGTGCCGTCCTTGCTCAGCCGCGCGAAGGTGTAGGGCTGATCGCGTGAGGCGGCGACCGAGGCGATCCGGTTGCGGTCACGGCTGCTGTAGTCGATATAGCGGCCGCCTGCGGTGAGTGAGAGCCAGTCGGTGGGCTTCCATTCCAGCGAGGCCACCGCACTGGCTTCCTTGCGCACGCCACTGCGCAGGTAGCGGTTCCTGGTGTAGTCCACCGCGAGCACCGGTGAATCCGGCGCGGTGTCCTCATGCTGGAACGACGCGCCATAGCGCCAGACCAGTTCGCCGGCAGCGGTGAACTGGCGCGAGGTGTTGGCCACGTCCAGGCCCCAGCGCGCGCTTTCCACGTCCGAGCGCAGGCCCGGGCCATAGCTTTCGCCCAGGGTGTCGGGCATGCCGTCGCCGGGGTATTCCTTGAACAGCGGTGTGTTGACCAGGTTGGCGTTGAACATGCGGCTGTTGGCCTGGGTGAACCACAGCGTGCTCTTGAGGTCGATCAGCGACTGGTCCTGCGGCTGGTAGCGGTGGCGCAGTGAGACGGCGTTGATGCGCATCTTGCCGGGCTCGAACTGGTACATGGTGTTGGCTTTGTCGACGTAGGTGACCCACTCATTGGACTCGCCCACGCGGCCAATTGCCGAGGGCATGATTTCGCCGAAGCTGGAGTCGTAGTAGCGGTAGGTTGCCTCCACGGCGTGGTCGTCATTGGGCCGCCAGGTCGCCTTGAGCAGCAGCGATTCGTTGTCGGTGTGCGTGTTGAGCACTTCATCGCCGCCATGGAACAGGTCCGAGACCGACTGACTGGTCATGCCGGTGCCGCCGCTGGACAGGTTCTGGTTGTCGTAGCGGTAGGCCTTGTCCTCACCGGAGAAATAGTTGCCCTGCTTGCGTCGCGCATACGCGGCGACCAGGTCGTAGCGCTCGCCGCGCAGCGCGAAGGCCAGGCTGCCGGACCAGTCGTTGGGAGAGGTGAGGGCGTTGCGGTGCTCGCTGCCGCGCGCGATCTGCTTGAACGCGTGGCCGCGGTCGATGCTGTTGTTGGCCAGGCCACCGCGCAAACGGAAGCCCCAGTCGTGGCCCTCGCGCAGGATGTCATCGGGCTTGAGGGTTTCCATGCTGACCACGCCGCCGATCGCGCTGGCGGCATTGGCGGCCAGGCTGGGGCCCTTGCCGATGGTGACGCTGCTGATCAGGTCCGGGTCCAGGTAGCTGCGCTGCTGCACGCCGGCATAGCCACGGTAGACGTCGATGGATTGCTGGCCACCGTCGATGATTACTGGCACCCGTCCCTGGCCCTGCAGGCCGCGGATGTTGACGTCGATGGCGCCGCCGTTGCGCCCGTCGGCGGTGTGTACGCCGACGGTGCCGGCGAGGATGTCGCTGGTGGACTGGCCGCGGAAGCGCTCCAGCGTCGGACGGTCGATGTGCACGCTGGAGCCGGCATCACGGAACACCTGGTCGGCCGCGGTGAAAGCATCGGTGGCGGCGTGGGTGCTGTCGCCGGGCACGCGCAGCGGCCCCATGCTGACGGCCCCGGCGGCCGAGGCGGCGCGCAGGATGGCGCCGCCGCGGGCGTCGTAGTGCACGCCCAGGCCAGTACCGGCGAGCAGCTGCTGCAGGGCCTGGGCAGGCGTGTAATCGCCACGCAGACCGGCGCTCTGGCGGTTGCGGGTCAACGCGGCATCGGCGGCGACGCTGACCCCGGTCTGGCTGGCGTAACGGGTCAGCAGCGGCGACAACGGACCGGCCGGCAGATCGAAGTGCTGCAGCTGCTGGGCGCTGGCGGCGTCCTGCGCGGCCACGCGCAACGGCAGCAACAGGGGCGACAGGCACAGCGCGGCCTGGATGGCCAGGCGCAGGTGCGAGGCACGGGGCAGGGAGGGGCGAACGGAAGGACGGGACATCGACAACACCTGGATGGGAAAGGGCGCCCGCACTGGGGGCTCATGGGGAATGCCCATCGAGATCGAAAAAAGGGAACCGCCGCGATCGATACCGTGACGTCAGGCTCAGGCCGGTACCAGCGTCACCCACCACGGCAGGATCCGTTCGACCCGCACCGGCAGCACCGCCGCGATCAGCTGCAGCGCGCGATCGCTGTCATCCAGCGGCAGCGCCGCCACCAGCTGCAGATCGGCCACGCGCGGATCGCAGCCGAGATGACCGCGCCGGTAGCGGGCCAGTTCGGTGACGACCCGCTGCAACGGTTCGGCATCGGCCAGCAGTTGCCCACCCAGCCAGGTGCCCCGCAACGGATCGGCGCTGCTGGCCGGTTCCACCGTGTCGCCATGGAAGCGACGCTGGCTGCCGGCCTCGACCATCACCGCGGGCGCTGCGCTGGGGCGCAGCACGACCTGGCCCTGGTAGACATTGACGCGCGCCGCCGCGCCGTTCAGACACACCGAAAAGCGGGTGCCCAGCGCCTGCAGCTCGCCCAGTGGCGTGCGTACCTGCATGGGCCGTGACGGGGACTGACGATCGGCGGCGGTCTGCAGCAGCAGCTCGCCCCGGTGCAGCACGATGCAGCGCTGATCGGCGGTGTAGTCGATGTCGGCGGCGCTGTCGCCATTGAGCCAGAGCGTGCCGCCATCGGGCAGGGTCCAGCGCCCGGTGCGGGCGAAGGCGGTGCGCTGCGCGGCCTGCCAGTGCTGCATCGGCAGCTGCTGCAGGCCGAGCAGGGACAGCCCGGCCACGCCAAGGACACCGCCGATCTGGCGCAGGGCGCGCCGGCGTGCGGGGCGCAGCCCGGTGAGCGCCTGCTCGGTGGCGGCCGGGGAAAGCGTGGCGAAGCGGTCCCACACCTGTTGCACCTGCTGCCAGGCCACGCGGTGCTGCGGGTGCGCGTGCAGCCAGTGCTGCCATTGGCGCTGACGCAGCGGGTCGGGGGCCTCGCCGTGCAGCTCGGCAAACCAGTGCGCGGCCTGCTGCAGGCAGGCGTGTTGTTCGGCCGGGCTCATGCCGCGGCCGGGTCCTGCTGCAACTGCAGGCAGTGCAGCATGGCCTGGGCCATGTATTTCTTGACCATGCGTTCGGACACGCCCAGGCGCTCGCCGATTTCGGCGTAGCCCAGCCCGGACAGACGCGCCAGCAGGAACGCCCGGCGCGGGCGTTCGGCCAGGTGGCGCAGCATGCGTTCGACCGCGTGCAGCAGTTCCAGTGCCTGCGCGCGTTCCTCGGCGGAGGGGTGCACCGGCTCGGGCTGCAGCGCCAGGGCGTCCAGGTAGGCACGTTCGAGGTCGGCGCGGCGCCAGTGGTTGACCATCAGCGCGTGCGCGATGGTGCTCAGGTAGGCGCGCGGCAACCTCAGTTGGGCCGGGTCCACGCGCTTGGCCAGCAGGCGCAGGAAGGTGTCCTGGGTGAGATCGGCGGCGGTGTCGGGGCTGCGCAGGCGTTGGCGCAGCCAGGACAGCAGCCAGCCATGGTGCTCACGGTAGAAGCCGTCCAGGCGCTGGCGCGCCGAGGGGGCCGAGGACATGCGCCGACACTCCGTACAAATGCGAATGGGTCGCATTATACATACGTGAAGGCGCGGTGGTGGCGGTCAGGGCGAGCGCGAGATCAGGTACTGCGCCAGCGCCTCGAACGCGGGCAACGTAGTGGGGTCGTTGGCGCTGTTGCCGGCCGTGGGATGCGAGCCGAAGCGCGCGATCACCAGCTTGGCGGCCGGGTCGATGTACAACGCCTGGCCGTGCACACCGCGCGCCATGTAGGCACCGTGCGCGTTGTGGGTGTTCCACCACATGCCGCGATAGCTCCAGCCAGGCAGCAGGCCATAGCCGGCCTTGGCGAAGGCGCGCTTGTCACCGCCGGCGCGGATCCGCGCGATGGCCGCCGCCGGTATCCGCTGTTCACCATCGATGCGGCCGTCGTTGCGCAGCAGTTCGCCGAAGCGCGCCAGGTCGCGCAGCCCGGCATTGAAGCCGCCACCGGCGAACGGCGTGCCGGTGGAGTCAACGGTGTAATAGGCATCCTGTTCGGCACCCAGGTGCTGCCAGATGCGCTCGGACAACAGCGTGGACACGGGCTTGCCGGTGCGCCGGGCGATGATCCAGCCCAGTGCATCGGTGTTGATGGTCTTGTAGCCGAACGCCGCGCCATGGCGGCCCTGCTTCTGCACGGTCTGCAGGTATTCGAAATAGCTGCGCGGGCCCTGGTAGCCGGCCGGTGGCGGCAGCGTGCTGCCCGCGGCGGAATACTGCCAGACCTCGGCGTTGGGATCGGCGTAGTCCTCGCTGTAGCGCAGCGCGGTGGTCATCTCCAGTACCTGCCGGACCGTGGCATCGCCGAACGCGCTGTTGGCCAGTTCGGGAATGATCGCGCCGACGGTTTCGTCCTCCTTGATCACACCTTCGGCGACCAGCATCTCGCCGAGCAGGCCGGTGATGGATTTGGTCACCGACATCGCGCCGTGCTGGCCCTGTGCATCCAGGCAGCCGGCGTAGCGCTCATACACCACCACGCCGTCGTGCAGCACCACGATGCCATCGGTGTAGTTGGCCTGCAGCGATTGTGCCCAGGTCATCGGCGCGGTGCCGTTCAACGGGGTAAAGGTGAGCGCGTCGATGCCGCTGTCGAGCTGCTGCGGCAACGGTGTGGCTGCACCGGCACCGCGGCTGACGCCCACGGTCGGCATCAACTCGCGGAAGTGGCAGGCCGTCCAGCGCAGCTTGGGGAAACTGAAGTAATCGCTGTCGGTGTAGCGGATGCGTTTGGCCTCGGGCGGCGGGAAGCCCTGCATCCAGCCCAGCGTGCGCGGGTCGGAGGCCTGCGCATCGAGCGGCGGCGAGGTGGCGCTGGCGGTGTGCAGGGCCCCGGCCAAGGTCAGGCCGGCGAGCATTGCAGCAGTGCGTCGCGTGCGCGGGAGCGTGACTTCGGCGGCGCGGCGGGTGTCGTCCTGATCATGGGCCATGGCGCTTTCCTGTGTCCGTGGTGCGGGCATGCCGCAGGACTGCAGGGTACTACGGACACCAACGACAACGTCCGCAGCGTGCGCCGCGGACGTTGAAGGAATGCCATGTGGTGCTGGCCGAAGCCCAGCGCCGCGTTGCGCTTACGGGTTGCCGGGTTCGCCAGCCGGTGCCGGCGGCGGCGATGCAGCCGTTTCCGGCGCGGGCAACGCGGTTTCCGGGTTGCCCTGCTGGGCCTGCAGCACCTGGATGCGCTGGTTGAGCGCATCGAGCTGGCTGTGCGTGCTGCGCAGGTCGGTGCTCAACGAGACGGCCTGCTGCTTGGCCTGCTGGATCGAACTGCTGACCTGCAATGACTGCTGGCGCTGCAGCTCGGCTTCCTGCTGCAGGCTGCGCAGCCGCTGTTCGTTGAACGCAACCAGATTCTCGGTATAGCGCTTGCCGGCTTCCAGGCGCGTGGTGTCGATGTACACCTGGGCCAGTTCTTCGGTCTGCTGCACGAAGGTACGGTAGACCTTCTCGGCGTTCTCGACCGAATCGGTCTTGATCACGCGCCAGAAGTCCTTGTCGTGGAACAGCGCGGCGTAGTAGTTCAGCGTGCTGGTGTTGAACAGCAGGCTGGCACCGTAGCTGCCGTTGTAGGTGGTACGCAGTTCGGTGAGCTGCTGCGAATCCATCAGCTGGCGCAGCTCATCCACGGTGTTGCGCACCACCGGTGCGGTGCGCGGTGCGGGCGCGGTCTCGCCCTTCGGCGCGCGCGCGGCCAGTGCCTGCGGCACCACGCCCAGCGTCAACAACATCAGGCTGCCGGCAAGCACACGCCGGCTGGCGGAAACAACCGCTTTTCTCTCTCGCATCATCAGGCCGTCCACGAATGGCGCATCGGTGAAAGTTCGTCTGTGAAATCCAGTCCCCGCCGCAGTCTAGCATGCACCGCCACGCTCAATAGACCAGCTGCGCGGGGGTGCATTGCACGGCCTGCAGGTGGACATCGGTGCGGCCCAGTTCCAAGCCCAGCACCAGCGCCAGGGTCTGCGTGAGCAGGGTGCCGACGCCATTGAGCAGGGGCTTGAGCAGCCCTTCCAGCACCGGTCGCAGCAGCACGCACAGCAGCCCGCTGCAGGCCACGCTGTTGGTGCTCGGGTCCAGCACGCTGCCGCTGCCCTGGTGGTTGTCGAGCACGCCGGCCGGAGCGGTCTGCATGTAGGACGCCAGGTTGCCCTTGACGCAGCTGTTGTAGGCCAGCAGCGTGCTGACCAGGCCACTGCAGCGGTTGATCACCAACCCGCCCAGCACGGTGCCAAGCAGGCCATCCAGCACCCCCAGGCCCTGGCCGGTCACCACGGTGCGGTAGCCGTCCCAGGCCGAGCCGTCCTTGTAGCAGGTCACCAGCCCCAGCAGCCCGCAGGCAAAGGGCACGCCGTTGTGGACCTGCCAGTCGCCGAACGGCTCGATGCCCTGCGCAGTGGAGCCGTTGCGCAGCAGGGCGATGGTTTTGTCGACGTCGTACAGGCCGTTGCCCGGGTTGGCCGCCTTGAGGAACTTGTCAGCCAGCTGGTTGGCGGTGTCGCTGGTGCCCATGCCTTTGGAGGCGGGATTGAGCACGCCACTGAGCACACGCAGCAACTGGCTGACCAGGTCGTTCACCGCCGTGCCGATCTGCGCGCCGTTGATCCAGGTCGAGCGGGTTTCGCCCGGGGCCAGCGTGACCGCTTCGGAATGGGTGAGCGCGTTGAGCTTGATCTGGTCGTTGATCAGCGGGGCGCCGAGCAGGGTCAGCAGTTGTTCGTTCTGCAGGCTGGCATCGCAGACGTTGCGGGTGGAGAACTTGCCGCTGTCGGCCACTTTGCCCACGCAGGCGCGCAGCACCGAGGATTCCACCTGGATGGTGGCGGTATGTGGCTGTGCGGCGCACTGCAGCGAGGTGAGCGTGCCCATCGCGTTGGTGACATCGGCGTAGATCGGCAGGTGCAGGCGGATACCGAGCGCTGAAAGCACCTTGCCCAGGCCGAGCAGCAGGTTGTTGCTGTCGATGTCCAGGTTCACCCGCACCTGCGCGTTGTAGGCACGCGCGCCGACACCGCCAATGGCGATCGAGGGCGGCTCGATGATGGCCGCACGCGCCTGCACCAGCCCCAGCACGTTGAGGTTGTTGACCGCCACGCCGTTGCCGCTGTTGGCGATGCTGATGCTCGTGGTGATCAGGTCCAGCGCATTGACGTCGGCCTGCAGCGCGGCCGCGGCGGGGCCGTCGGGCGCGACCACGCGCGCGAAGATGCCGCCGGTGGTGTCGCTGCTGCCCAGCTGCAGGTTGAGCTTGTTGAGGTCCACCTTGGCGGCGAGTGCGTTCTTCAGGGCGGTCAGGTCGACGTTGGCGACGCCGTTCTGGGTGAGCACGTTGGCGGTGGCGTCGAGCAGCTGGCCGAGCGAGATCGTCCGGCCCGCCAGCAGGGCGTTGAACTCGGCGATGCCGATGTTGGCATCCACGGGAATGCCGAGGGCCTGCAGCAGACCACCGGGGGTGATCTTGGCCTGGGCCAGGCCGTCGTAACCGAGCAGGGTGGTCTGGTCCAGGTCCACGCCGACCAGCCGCAGCACGCTGCCCAGGGGGGTATTGCCGTTGACCCGCAGCAGCTGCGAGCCGACGCTGAATACCGCCAGCGGCGGCGCGCGCGTGGCCACGGCTTGTGCGCGGACCGTGGGCAGGCTCTGGTTCTGGCCGAAGAACGGCAACACCGAACGTTGCGCGGTGACCTTGACCGCGTTGACTGGCTTGGCGGCGTCGACCAGGAAATGGTCGGCGCTGGTATTGACAGGGTTCCAGTCGCCACACTGGATGGCCACGGTGCCGGGGAACTGGTTGGCGGTGACTGCGTTCTGGCGGGCGGCGCTGTTGTCGGTGCGGTTGGCGGTGCACAAGTCCAGCCGCTGCGCGCCGGCCAGTGCGGACAGGTCAGCGATCTTCTGTACATCGCGCTTGGCCCAGTACAGGTAACCGATCTCCACCAGGCCGAGCATGGTCAACAGGCCGATCATCACCAGCATCATCGTCACCGACATGCCACCGCGCTGGCGCGTGTGCACCGATGGCTGGAGGGGGCGTGGCATCCGTGACGTGTTCATGGGTTCAGTCTCCGCTGCCGGACCCGCTGCCACTGACGTCCTTGCGCACGCTGTGCTGCAGGTATTCGGGAATGGGATGGGTGAAGCTCTCGAGGTAACGCGCGTAGCTGGCCGAGGCCTGGTCGCCGAGGATCGGCAGACGCGGGCCGGCCTGGGTGCCGCTGGCCTGGAGCTGGAGCAGGGCACGGGTGGTATCGCCGATCTGCGGTTTCGCCGACGCCGGTCGCGGTGTTTCGTAGGCCGGCGGTGGGACATAGGGCGCCGCGCGGGGGTTGTCTTGAACGGCGGTGACCGGTGCGACCGGATCACGCGCCGGCAGGGCGGCATTGGGCTCGATCCGGGCAGGGGCGGGGGCGGGCGCGGTCTCGCCGAGCATCTGCCCGGTCAACGGGCGCTGCTGGGCCTGCGCTGCGCCGCAGGCGGCCGCCAGTGCGAGCAGGACGGTGGTGGACAGCACGGCAAGGCGGGCGGAGGGAATCATGGGGTGCTCTCATTGGCGTGGTCGGGTCCACCGAAGCGTTCCAGCATTGACGGCGCAAGACGGGCATCGCCGCGCGGGGCGCGCGCGGATTCCACCGCGACCGGTACGCGTGCACGGTCGACGCTGCGGTTGTCGCGCACGTTGACGGGAGCGGGGTGCTCCGGGGCGGGCGTCGTGGGCACCGACGCGCTGGGCAGGGATGCTGCCGTCGCCGCTGCAGTGGGTGCCGGTGTGGGTGTAGGGGCCGGTGTCGGCGGTGGTGCGGGCTGGCGCAGCTGCTGGGCCAGGCGCTGGATCTCTTCGCGGGCCGGGGCGGGCAGTGCCGCGCTCTGCATGATCCGCTCGGCCATCGCGGTGTCGTTGCGCAACAGCGCCCAGACCGCGAGGTTGGCGTTGGCCTTGACGTTGCCCGGGGCCAGTTCGGCGGCCTTGGCCAATGGTTCGCGGGCCTGATCGAGGTGGCCGGCGCGCAGTCGGGCGAAGCCCAGGTCGCCGAGGAAATCGGTATTGAGCGGCTGCAGCTGCACCGCGCGCGCCAGCGCCTGTTCGGCCTGGGCGGCATCGTTGCCGCGTGCGGCGATCAGGCCCCGCCCGTGCCAGGCCGCGGCCGCCTGTGGGCCGCTGCTGAGCGCGGTGTAGAGCGCCTGCGCGGCGGCCACCTGGCCGGTTTCGCGCAGGGCGTCGGCCTGCAGCAGGCGCAGGGTGGGCACATCGCCGTAGCGCTGGCGATACGCCTCCACATGCGCCAGCGAGGCGTAGTACGCCCCTTGCCGCTGCATCTGGACGATCAGTTCCAGGTACATGCCCTTGTCGTCCTGCGCCGGCTTCTCCGGCGGGGCCAGGCTGACCGGGTCGGTGCGGTAACCGTTTTTCATGGTCGTGCAGGCCGCGCACAGGGCGACGGCGATCAGCAGCAGCCCGCAGCGCAACGAAGGATTCGGCATGGTCATCAACCCAGTTTGGTCATGGCATCGGCCAAGGCGATGATCGCCGGGCCGGACAACACCAGCATCAGTGCCGGCAACAGGGTCAGCATCATCACCACCGTCATCTTGACGGAGAGCTTGCCGACCTTTTCCTTGAGCGAGGAACGGCGCTGCTCGCGCAGACGCATGCTGAACTGACGCAGCGGCTCCTGCACCGCACCGCCGTGTTCGTGAACCTGCAGCATCAGCTGCACCAGGCTGCGCAGGTCCTCGTCATCGAACGATTCGCCCAGCCGGCGCAACGACTGCGCGCGGCTGCGGCCGTGCATGTAGGCGATGTTGGCCTGCTGGATTTCGTTGCCCAGCACCGGAATCGCGCCGCGTAGTTTGTCGCCCAGCGTCTGCAGGCTCTGGTCCATGCTGAAGCCCACGCCCTGCAGCAGCCGCAGCAGGTCGATCAGCAGCGGTAGTTCGGCGCTGGCGCGTTGGCGCAGGCGTTTGGCCCAGCTGCGCAGCGCGAACTTGGGCAGCAGGATGCCAAAGGCGATCGCGGCCAGCGCCAGCATGACGCGGCTGAAGCCGCTGGCCTTGAACAAGGTCAGCGCCAGCACCAGGCAGACCAGCGCCAGCAGCAGGCGCAGGCCAAGGAAAGTGGCGGTGCCGGTGCGCGTGTTCCAGCCGGCCTGGTCGAGCAGCAGGCGGTCTTCCGGAGCGAGCAGGGCGGCTTCGATGCGGCCGCCGTTGAAGCGTTCGCCCAGCGCGACCAGCCACGCCATGCCGCGCGGGCCCGGTTCGGTGGCGGCGCTGGCCGGCGTGTCGCGCGGGCTGCCGTCGTGCGCGCGCAGCGCGGTCTGCAGGGTGGCTGCGGTGCGCTGCTGATGATGGCTGAGCAGCAGCCAGGCCACCCCGAGCAGGGCCAGGCCGATGGCCAGCACGAGCAGCGCAGTGACCCACAGGGCGTTGGCGCTCATAGCGAGCGCGCCAGTCGATACAGCGCGAACGCACCCACCAGTTCCAACGCCAGGGCGATACCCAGAATCTTGTGGCCGAGCGGCGCATGCAGCACCGGCTGGAAGAAATCCGGGCTGGCAATGGCCATCAGCAGCCCGCACAGCGGGGGCAGCAGGCCCAGCACCCAGGCCGACATGCGGGTTTCCGAGGTGGTGGCCATCAGCTCCTGGCGCGCGGCTTCGAGATCGCGCATGAAATCGCTCATGCGTTGCAGGATCTGGTCGGAGCGGCCGCCGATACGGATGCTCACGCCCAGCACCACGGCGAGCACGTCCAGCACATCCAGTTTGTAGGGCTGCGCGGCCTGGCTGAGCGCGCGGTCCAGGTCCAGCCCGCTGCGCGTGCCGGACAGTGTGTCGTCGAGCAGCGAACGCAGGGGCATGGGCACCTGCTGGGCGGCGGTCTGGAACGCCATCTGCAGGCTGTTGCCCAGCCCGGTCAGCCGCACCAGGTTGTCGAGGAAGTCCGGCAGCTGCCGCAGCAGCTTGCGTTGCATGCCGATGATCCGCCGTGAGATCCAGACCCCCAGCACCAGGGCGTAGATCCCCAGGGTGATCGGCCACATCCAGCCGGTGCCGATACGCGCCGCGGCCAGCCATGCCAGCAGCAGCCCGCCCAGCAGCCACAGCACCGGCAGGTACAAACCGGGGCGCAGGCCGGCGCGTTGCAGCACCGCATCCCAGGGCTGCACGCGTGGCCCGGCAGCCGGGATCGGCGGTGGGGTGGTGCGTGGCGGGATGCCCGCCAACTGCTGCGGTGATGGCGCGGCGGCCAGGCGCTGCTCGGTGTGCTGCAGCGAAACGCGCTGGCGTTCGCGGCGGCCCGCCCCCCACCACAGCTCGATGGCAACGGCCACCAGCACCAGCACCCCACTGCACAGGAGCAGCACGGTGGGCATGCTCAGTAGCCTCCGTCCAGGGCTTCGCGCAGCTGGCGCCGGAACGGCTCGAGCTTGTGCGAATGCGGATGGAAGCCGAGCCCGATCCAGCGGTCGCGTTCCTTGCCGTCGGCATCGATCTGGATTTCGTGGCGGAACATTTCCTGGGTGCTGATCAGGTTGTCGCTGACCCCGGTGATTTCCGTGATGGATACCAGCACGCGGCGACCACTGCCCAGGCGCGAGATCTGCACGATGAAATCGATGGCGCTGGCGATCTGCCGACGCAAGCTGTCTTCGCTGCCCTGGAAGCCGGCGAACCCCGCCAGCATCTCGATGCGGTACAGGCAATCGCGCGGCGAGTTGGCGTGGATGGTGGCCATCGAACCGTCATGGCCGGTGTTCATCGCCTGCAGCATTTCCAGCACTTCGGCGCCGCGGACTTCGCCGACCACGATCCGGTCAGGGCGCATGCGCAGGCTGTTGCGGACCAGGTCGCGGATGCTCACCGCGCCCTGGCCGTCGGCACCGCCGATGCGGCTTTCCAGGCGCACCACGTGCGGATGGTTGAGCGAGAGTTCGGCGGTGTCTTCCACCGTGATCACGCGCTCGTCGGCCGGCACGTAGCTGGCCAGCGCGTTGAGCAGGGAGGTCTTGCCCGAACTGGTACCGCCGGACACCAGGATGTTGCAGCGGCCCAGCACCATGGCATGCAGCAGTGCCTGCATGGGCGGGTCGAAGGTACCCATCCGCAGCAGTTCGTCCGGGGTGAACGGATCCTTGCGGAACTTGCGGATCGACACCATCGGGCCGTCCACGGCCAGCGGCGAGATGATCGCGTTGAGGCGGCCGCCGTTGGGCAGGCGCGCGTCGACCATCGGGTTGGATTCATCCAGGCGCCGGCCCAGCGGCGCGAGGATCCGGCGCAGGATGCGCAGCAGGTGGCTGTCATCGCTGAAGCGCTGGGTAGCCCGCACCAGCCGGCCGCCCTGCGAGACGTGGATGTCCTTGTAGCCGTTGATCAGGATGTCTTCGATGCTGGGGTCGTGCAGCAGGTCATCGAGCGGGCCGAACCCGGTCAGCTCCTTGACCAGTGCGCCGGCCACCACTTCCATCTCCGATTCGTTGACCGGGATACGCCATTCCTGCACGAAGATCGCGGTCTGGGTATGCACGTAACGGGACACCGTATCCGGTGCCCACGCATCGATGTCGATGCGCTCGTCTTCGATGCTGTTGAGCAGGTGCTCATGCGCGGCGACGAGTACTTTCTGGTACTCGTCGGACTGCGCGAATGGTGGATGCGCGGCATCGACCGTGCCGACCGCATCGGCGCGTGCGGCGGGAGGAGCGAACGGCGTCACTTTGTCTTCCATGGGAGACCACTCAGGCGGAGGACGAGTTTTTCCCGCCAGCTACGCGGTTGGAGGCCGGACAGGGCCGGGTCCAGTCGCGCCAGCAGGGGCGTCAGGGCACGCAGGTACGGGTCGCGCGGGGCATCCTGCAGCAGCAGGTGGCCGTGGTTGGCACTGGCGCGCAGGCGGTTGCAGTCGGGCAGGGTGGCCAGCAGCGGCAGCGCGAAACGCTGGGCGATCTGGGCCGGGCTGAGCCCGCCGGCTTCATCGTGGCGGTTGATCACCAGCTGCAGCCGTGCATCGCGCGCGCCCAGCGATTCCAGTTGCTTGAGCACCTGGTCGAGCGAGACCAGGCTGCCGATGGCCTGGTCGGCGACCAGCCAGATTTCATCGGCGCTGTTGAGCAGCGAGCGCGGAATCTGCCGGATCGGCGCACCGCCGAGGTCGCACAGCACGCTTTCGAACACCCCGCGCAGGCGCTGTACCAGCACCGCCGGGTCGGCGATCGGGCCGCCATCGCTGCCGGCCGGCTGGCCCAGCAGGGTCAGCCCGCCGGAATGGCGGGTCATCGCGGTGCGGGCGAGGGTGGCATCGATACGGGTGGCGTTGCGCAGCGCGTCGTCGTAGTGGAATTGGCTGTCCAGGTTGAGGTACAGCGCAACGTCGCCGGCCGGTTGGCCCAGATCGAGCAGCAGCAGGGTGTTGGCCTGCTGGCCTGAATCGGATTCCACCGCGGTGGCGGCGATGGGGTGGCTGAGCTGCTGGGCCAGTACGCCGACGTGCGCGGCCAGGGTGCTGCTGCCCACGCCGGCGCGCACGCCCAGGACCAGCACCAACCGCGCCTTGTGGCTGGCCTCGGCGGCGACGCTGCGCATGGCCGGGGTGCCGGCGGCGCGACGCAGCACCGCATCGATGTCGGGGGTGCTGGCGTCCAGGTCGAGGATGTCGCGCAGGCCGCTGCGGACGGCCGCGACCACACCATCGACCTGGTCACTGGCGGTGCTGCCGACGGCCACCAGCGGCAGCTCGGGATGGGCGCGCTGCAGGTGCCGGGCCAGTTCCGTGGATGCGCCGGCCTGGTCACGACGGAAGTCGAGCAGCACGATGCAGCTACCCGTGCGGCGGTGGGCATCCAGGGCGCTGGCACTGGCGGCGCTGTCTTCCCACTGGAGCTGCGTACCCACCGGCAATTTGGCGATCAGCGGCGCGAGCAGGGCGCGATCGGGCGCGAACAGCACCAGGGTCATGGGCAGTGCCATCGGTTGCAGCAACTGGACGGTGGCGGCGGACATGGGCAGTGGGGTCCTGGCATGGGCTCAGCGCGAGAAGCCGGGGAGCTGGTCGGATGAGGCCGGGCTGAGCAGCCACGCACCCCACACCGGCAGGTTGGGCTTGGCCTCGCGCTCGCCGGGCAACGGCACGGTGGTGCCCTTGGCCAGCGGTTGCACCAGCCGCGGGGTGACGATGATGACCAGCTCCTTTTCCTCGCGCTTGTAGTTCAGGCTGCGGAAGAACGACCCGATGATGGGCAGGTCGCCGAGCAGCGGCACTTTGTCCACGTTGGAGCTGACCGTGTTGCTGACCAGCCCGCCGATCACGAAGGTCTCGCCATCGCCCAGCTCCACGGTGGTGTCGGCGCGGCGGGTGGTGATCGAGGGAATCTGCACGCCGTTGTAGGCGATGCCGGAGGAATAGTTGAGATCGCTGGCTTCCGGGGCGACCTTCAGCGCGATGCGGTTGGGGCCGAGCACGGTGGGGGTCACGGTCAGGCCGATACCGAACGGTTTGAAGGTGACGGTGGTGGTGCCCAGGCCCTGCGGTTCCAGAATCGGCAGCTCGCCACCGGCAAGGAAGCTGGCGCTCTGCCCGGACAGCGCCACCAGGGTCGGCTCAGCGAGCACGCGCGCCATGCCGTTGCTCTGCAGCAGGTCGATGTTGGCGTCCCAGCCGTGGGTGAGCGATTTGAACACCAGGCTGAAGGCCGACGACAGCGGGTTGGTGACCACGATGTTGTCGGTGCCGGTCCCCGTGCCGGTGCCCGAATCGGTTACCGGGGCTACGCCGGGCAGGGTGGTCCCGGGACGGGCGATGCCGTAGAAGAACCCATTGTTGCGGTTGAAATTCTTGTTGGCGAAGCTCATGCCGATCTGGCGCAGCACCGACTTGTTGAACTCCACCACTTTGACTTCCACCTGGACCACGCCACCGCTGCTGATGGTGGAGACATCGGCAAGTTGCCCCTCCTTGCCGACCGCCATCGCCGCGGCTTTGCGGCTCTGTTCGTGATCGAGCAGGCTGGGCGTACTGCCTTGCAGCAGGCCCTGCTGATCCTGCAGCGTGAGCTGGATGTCCTCGTTCTGGGCCAAGGCACCCTGCACGGCGCTGCGCACCTCGATCTGCATCCGCTGCGGCTCGCTCTGCTGGCGACGCCACAACAACAGGGTGGTGGTACCCGGGGCCTTGCCGACCAGCAGCGCCTGGCGCGGACCGCGCAGCATCACCAGGTCGGCCACGCCGGGGTCGGCGATCGCCACCCGTTCCAGATCGGCCGGCAGCGTCCACGGGCGTTGCTCACGGGTCTGCAGGACCAGGTCGGCATTGGCCAGGGTCAGCGCCGGGCTGGCACCGAGCACAGCCAACAGGACCAGCCGCGGCAGCCAGTGGCGGGAAGGGCGATGCGGGAGGGCGGAGCGTGGCGACATGGAGGGTCTCGGCATGGGCTCAGCGGGAGCCGCTGTGGGAGGAAACATCACCGCGGATGATCTCGACGCCGCGGTCCAGCGGCGGCGCCCGGCGCGTGGCCTGGCGTGGCGCGGCGGCCGGTGCGCGGGGGGTGTTGCCGCGGCCGGCCAGGGCATCGCTGTCGAGGCCGGCGTAGGCATCATTCTCGGGTGAGGCCAAGGCCAGGCGCTGTTCCGGGCTGAGCTCGCGGCGCGGGCTGAGCACGCCATCGGGTTGCGCGAACAGGGCCAGGTCGGGCTGGCCGACATCGGCCGGGTTGCGCAGCGCCAGGAACAACTTGCCCTGTTGTGCGCCGAGCAGCAGGTGGTTGGCATCGGCCACCGGCACCGCCAACACCGCGCTGCGTGCGGGCACGGTGGTGCCGTTGCTGCTGCTCGAGCTGCTGGAACTGCCCTGGGTGATGTCCTGGGCGCGGCTGTCGTTGCCGGCGGCGCTGGTGCCGTCGGCCGCCGGGGCAGCAGCCACCGGTGCGTTGTCGGCAGCGCCGTAGCTGAGCACGCGCAGCCGCGACAACAGCAGGCGCGTCTGTGCCTGGCCATCGTTGTTCATGCCCGGCGGTGCGCGCAGGTTGAGGAACACATCGACGTAGTCGCCGGGGAGGATGCGGTTGCCGGCGGCCACGAGTTCATCGACCGGTACCGCCAACGCACGTTCGCCGGGATTGAGCCGCAGTGAATAGCCTTGTGCCATCACCCCGCGCTGAAGCGCGGTACCGACCGCGATGTCGTGCATGGGGACCGCGCCAGCCACCTCGGCGATGTTGGCATAGCCACCACTCGGTGCCTGCGGCGCCGCGCCGATCCGCAGGTCGCCGGCACTGATCGGGCGGCCAGCCGGCAGCGTGGTGGCGGCTTCAACCACCGGCCAGCTCTTCGGTTGCCCCGCGACCTGCGGATTCGGCGCGCTGACCTGCTGCGGCGCGCGCCGGCTGATCACGAAGGCGACCAGGGCCAGCAGCAGCGCCAGCGCGATCAGGGCCACGGCGGCAATGCGGGTCAGCTTGAGCATGCAACGTGCTCCAGGAAATAGGGGTGGGCCATCACGGGGTACCCAGGTCGAGCTGGGCCACGGCCGAGCTGCGGATCGGTTCGGTGATCACCCAGCCGTAGGCGGCGCCGGTGCCGGGCAGGAACGGATGATTGCGGTAGTCGTAGCTGACCGACACCTGGATGCACTGCGCGGTGGGCTGGCCGCTGCACGGGGCCGGTGCGGACACCACGATCGGGGCAGCGGCGGCGTTGCTGCAGTTCGGGGTCTGCCCGGCATAGGTGAGCAGCCATTGCATGGAGCGGCGCGAGGCTTCGCAGGCGGCGGTGCGGCGTGCGGCCGGGGTGGCATAGCGCAACGAAGCGCGCGCGCCTTCGGCCGAGGCCAGCGACAGGGTCTGCTGCACGGCCATGATCATCACCCCGGTGTAGGTCAGCAGCAGCAGCGGTACCAGGCCGAGGATCAGCATGAAGGCGAATTCGATGGTGACCACGCCGTGTGGGCGACGGCCCCGTGGTTGCAGAGGACGGTTCATGGGTGGGCTCCATGCAGGTTCCAGACCACCAGCAGCACGGTGGCGAAGGACAGATAGGCGGCATATGGAATGCCGAGCCGGCCCTGGCGCGCGCCGTGCATCTGCTGCACGGCCGGGCGGGCCTGCCAATGCTGCTGCGCGCGCTCGCGCAGAAACTGCAGCCGCAGCGGCATGCGCGCAACCACCTGCCGTGCCAGCATCAGGCCCAGCACATGCGCACCGGCCAGCAGGCTGCTGATCAGCCACAGCGGTAGCAGCGCCTGCCAGCCCAGCAGCAGCCCGAGCACGGCGAAGTACTTCACATCGCCGGCGCCCATCCAGCCCAGCAGATAGAACGGCAGCAGTGCCGCCAGGCCGACCCCCAGACCGGCCAGATGCGGCAGCAGCGTGGCATCGCCGCCGAACAGCTGTTCGCCCAGCAACGCGCAAAGCCCGAGTACGGCGGTAACCGCCAGCCAGCGATTGGGCACGCGCCGGGCGTAGAGATCGCTGATGGCGATCCGCACGCTCAACAACAATGCCAGCAGTGGCAGCAGCGACATCCGACGACTCCTCCTTGGCCGAACGACGACGTGTTCCGGTTGCCAGGCCGCACGCTGCCGAGTCCGCAGGCCCCCCGGCCTGCGGTACGACAACGGCCTATGGCGATGTGGTGCCTGCGAGGGCCTGAATCAGCCGCCGGGTGCGGGTGTGCCGCCGGAGCCGTCGATGGTGGTGCTGACCAGGTCCTTGAGCTTGGTGAACAGCGTTTCGAACATGTCTTCCAGGCCTGCGCGGCCGGCAACCACCAGCACCCCGGCGATTACCGCAGCCAGCAGCCCGTATTCGAGCGCGGTGACACCATCTTCTTCTGCGATGAACTTGCGAATGGAGGCATTCATGACGGTCTACTCCCTGTTCCGGTCAATCAATTGAACTACCTGCGAGCAGGAGGCCGGTTCCGGTTCCACCGGGGCCTTCCAACGGCCTGCGTCATCCCTGCGCAGGGTGCGGCCACACTGCAGCCGCGGCGCCAGCCGGACCGATCCGGCGGAACCTAATACGGGCAGAACGCGGCAAGCAGGATATGCAGGCGCGGCCGTGCAGACGGCGCCTGTGCGCTCCGGAACCGGAGCGATCTCGAAACAACGAGCCTGGTCATTGCGTCCCCCTGTTGGACATTCCGGTTCCGCCACGGATCCACTGGAATGTCATTGCAGAATACTGAGCGTGTGCAAGCGAATCTTATGCGCAAAATCGGCATTCCCGGCCGAAGCTTTAGGGATCGCCGCAAATGAATGCTTAACTGTTTATGGACTCCATTTAATGTTTATAAAGTGAACGGGGCGTGTTGTTGCGGTGAAGCTCTTGTGATGACGACTTTTTGACGCTGAATGGCCCTGTTTTCCCGTATGTTCTTCACATCTGCAGCGAACGTGCCAGATGTCGTGATTGGCGTATTTATCGCCGGCCGAGTTAGGGCATACTGGCCGAAAACGTGCATTCGATTATCCGGCGGTGCCCGGGCGAAAAGCATGACGTTAATCACATTGTTTACCGGCACCGTGCTTGGCGGCGCGTGTGCAGGATTGAATCTGGTTTGAATTGCGCAACGCAGGAGTGTGGGTCCGCGCGGTGCTGGCATCGGGGCGGACGTCCAGGCCAAAGGGGGCGTCACTATCATGGTTGATGGTGTAGTGGATGGCATTGGCGACAGCGCGCTCAGGTCCTACGACCTGGCCACGCTGAGCGGTGTGCTGCGGGTCTGCGACCTGGAAATGGTCCTGCTCGATGGCAATGGCCCGCGGGCGGCAATCCAGTCCCGCGTGCACGATGAGGCGCTGTTCTGCGCGGCGGTCTGCGGGTTCCATTTCCGCGGGCGTTTCATGCTGCCGCAGGACTGGTGCCTGCTTGGTTTCATCCACGCCACCGACGAAGGCAGCAGCTGGTGCCACGGTATTCCGCTGACGGCGGGCATGGCGGTGACGGTGCTGCCCGAAGGGATCAGCGAATTCACCCTCAGTGCCGGTACGCAGATCAGCCTGCTGCTGGCGCCGATGCAGCGCGTACAGCGCAAACTGACCCAGCTGAGCCTGCGCAATACGCTGCCCTCGGGCCAGGCGTTGTCGCTGTTCAGTCCGGATGGCGGGGCAGGGACGTCGCGGTTGCTGCAACGCTACGTACAACTGCATGCCCAGCTGCAGGGCGAGGCGGGCGCGGGGTTGGCCGACGATGCGGTGGAACTGCTGCTGCATGAACATATCCAGGCCCTGCTCAGCAGTGGCCAGCAGGACCGGCCGGGGCAAAGCCGGGCACGGCGCACCCATTATCTGATCGCGCAGCGTGCCGAGAATTTCATGCGGCTCAATCTGCGTCGTTATATCTACATGCACGAAATCTGTGATGCCGCCGGGGTCAGCGAGCGGGCACTGCGCTATGCGTTCGAAGATCTGTTTGGCACCTCGCCGAACCGCTATCTGTCGATGCTGCGGCTGTGCGCGGCCTGCCGCGGGCTGTCGATGGCCGATTCCAGCCGCAAGTCGGTCAAGGCCGTGGCGCTCAGCTGCGGGCTGTGGGACCTGTCCCGTTTTGCCGACAATTACCGTCGTGTCTTCGGCGAACTGCCGCGCGACACCCTGATGCGCGCGCCGGCCCAGATCGGCAGCCCGGCCTGATCCACCGCGCCCACGGCGCTGCTGCCCCCACCGCCCATGCACGTTTCCGGCAATCTGCCGGAATTGCCCATGTGCCTGCCGGTTTTCCCCGTTGTCTTGCCGGAACGCACGCATGCGCTGCCGGAATGAAGTGCCCCACGCGTGACGCGACGACTGTAATGACATCCAAGTGCCAACAGGCATGGCGGATGTAGTCCACATCGTACGTACACGGGGGAATACCTGATGAACCGTATCTTTCGACTGGTCTGGAGCCACCGGCTGAATGCCCTGGTGGTGGTCTCTGAAATCGCCACTGCGCGTGGCAGTCTGGCTGCCGGTCCGGTCGTGGTGCACCTGCGTGTGCCGCTGTCGGTACTGTCGATGGGCCTGGCGCTGGCGCTGTGCAGCGGAACAGCCATGGCAGGGGAAAACCAGACCCTGACCGACCTGGAAGCGTTGACCGCCAAGTACGCGCCGCTGCCGGCCAAAATCGACGCTGAAACGGCGTTGGCCGCTGTGGTGCGCACGACGGGCGGCTCGCCGGCACTGAGTGCCGATGCCAACGTCAATCTCAATCTCGGGCTGGGCACGCGCCCGGCGACGGCTGCGCCGCTGTTGAGCGTGCAGGTCGGCGCCAAGGTGCAGGCCGCGGCCGCGCCACAGCAGATCGCGGTGCCGGTGGCTGCAACGGCCACGCTTGGCCTTGGTGTTGGCGGCAGCAAGGCGCCGTCGGTCAACACCGCCGTCGATGCGACGGTGGCGGTGGGCAAGGGGGCTGCTGCACCGGCGGCCGTGCAGGCCAAGGTCGATGCTGCGCTCAAGGCGGACGTGGCCGATGCGCTGGCGGCGAAAGTCGATGCCAGCGCGAAGGTGGATGCCACTGCCGCGATCGGCGGCCATGAAACGGTGACGGGCGGCGTCGATGACGCGGTCAAGGCCACCCTGGCGACCGGCGTGGCCGGTGGCGTCAAGGTGGATGCACTCGGCCATCTGGTCGATGCGGCCGATCGCAATCCCAAGCTGGTCGATGGCAATGTGGCAGTCGCGCAGACCAGTTCGTTGACGGCTTCGCCCAAGGCGGCCGCCAGCGGCCTGCTGGGCGGCATCGGTGATCTGCTTGGCGGTGTTGGCAGCACGGTGGGCAATGTGCTCAACGGCGTAGGGACCACCGTCGGCAACGTGGTCAACGGCGTCGGCAGCACGGTGGGCAATGTGGTGGGTGGCGTGGTCGGCGGCATCTTCCCGGCGCCGACGTCGCTGCCGCCGGGCAGCCCGAAAGGGCCGGCCCCGGCTGATCCGAATGCCGGGTTGATCATCGGCACCGGCGGCCTGGTCGGCTCGCTGTCGACCCTGGTCGGGCCGACCGCGCAGGGCCTGCTGGGCGGCGATGGCTACGTGCGCAACGGCAACCTGGCGGTCAGCAGCGCCAACGTGATGCAGACCTATTCGGTGACCAATGTGCTGGGCCTGCCGGTGGTCAACCTGACCCCGGTCGGCACGCTGCTCAATGGCCTGGGCGGCGCCACCACCGGTGGCAGTTCGCACCTGACCCTGCTCGGCGGGGTCACCTCGGACAGCTACATCTACAACATCAACAACGGCGACCCGAACGGCCTGCTTGGCCTGTTGCTGCCGGGCCAGGCCCCCGGCTGGTCGAACAAGTGCGTGGACCTGCTGGTGGCCAGCATCGACTGCTGGGCGGTCAATGCCGCGCAGGACTACCAGGTGCTGGTCGGCGATGGCGCCTATGCCAATGGCTCCAAGGAAGTGGTGATCGGTGCCAACGCGCGCCATGAACTGCCCAAGCAGGATGCCAATCTGGCGTTCCCGGGGGCGGGGCAGAACGATCCCACCGATCCGACGGGCGTGCCGACCGCCGACTACGCCGCACGCATGGGCCACTCGGTGGTGGTCGGCGACAGCGCCAAGGGCACCGCCAACGGGCAGGTGCTGATCGGTGCCGAAGCCACCTCCAACCAGGCCAACAGCGTCGCGGTGGGCTACCGCACGGTCGCCAACCGGGGGGCCCAGGCCAGCTACAGCGCCTATGGGTTGACCGCACCGCAGGTATCGGCCGGTGAAGTGTCGGTCGGCTTCACCGGCGGTGAACGCCAGATCACGAACGTGGCCGCCGGTAGCGCCGCCACCGACGCGGTCAATGTGGGCCAGCTGCAAGGCGCGATCAACCAGATCGACGCGCTGGACGGCTTCGCGGTGGTCTACGACGACGATGGCGCCGGTGGTGCCAACTACCGCCGCATCACCTTGGGCGGCGGTACCGGCACCACCACCATCGGCAACCTGGCCAAGGGTGCGATCGGCGCCACCAGCACCGAAGCGATCAACGGTGCGCAGCTGTTCTCCACCAACCAGGCCATCACCGACTACTTCGGCGGGCTGACCGCGTTCGACCCGGCCACCGGTGTGTGGACGGCGCCGAGCTTCCAGATCAGCACCATCTCCACCGGCGGTGCGGTCGCCCAGGGCGTGTACGACAACGCCACCGACGCGTTCTCGGCGGTGGACGGTTCGCTGGTCAACCTCAATACGCAGATCACCGACATCCGCAACGGGGTCGGCAGCAAGTACCTGAAGATCAATTCGACCGGGCTCGATGCCGCCGCCACCGGGGCGGACAGCATCGCGGTGGGTACCGGTGCCAGCGCCACGGCCGCCAATGCCATCGCGGTAGGCGCCGGTGCGGTGGCTGATCGTGCCGGAACGGTGTCGGTGGGTGCGGCCGGCAGTGAGCGCCAGGTGGTGAACGTGGCCGCCGGTACGGCCACCACCGATGCGGTCAACATGGGCCAGATGCTGGCCTCGGAGGCCGGTGCGCTGCGCTACGACGAAAACCCGGACGGCAGCATCAACTACGCCAGCGCCACGCTCGGCAACGGCGGCGGTACCACCACGCTGCGCAACCTGGCCGCGGGCAGTGTCAGCGCGGTCAGCAGCGAGGCCATCAACGGCGCACAGCTGTTCAACGCCAGCCAGGCAGTGGCGACCCACCTGGGCGGCGGCGCCACGCTGGATGCCAACGGCGTGATCAGCGCGCCGACCTACACGATCAACTCGGTGTCCAGCACCGGCCAGGTCACTGCGGGGGATTACAACGATGTGGGCACGGCGTTCGATGCGGTCAGCCAGTCGCTGGCCAACGTGGCCGACCAGACCGATGCGGTGGACAAGCTGGCGGTGAAGTACGACGCCGACGCCACTGGCAACGCCACCAACAAGGTCACCCTGGGTGGCACCGGGGGCGGCGTGGCGGTGGCCCTGACCAACCTGGCCGACGGCAGCCTGCTTGCCGGCAGCCGCGATGCGGTCACCGGCAACCAGCTGTTCCAGACCAACAACGCGCTGGTGGGCTACTTCGGTGGCACCACCAACTTCGACCCGACCACCAATATCTGGACGGCGCCGACCTTCAGCATCTCCTCCATCGCCACCGACGGCAGCGTGCTGAGCAACGACTACAGCAACGTCACCGTGGCCTTTGCCGCGGTGGACAACTCGCTGCTCAACCTCAACACCCGCATCGACCAGATCCAGCCGGGGGCGGGCAGCCCGTTCGTGCAGGTCAATTCGACCAAGGGCCCGGCCAGTGCGACCGGTGCCAACAGCATCGCGGTGGGCCCGCTGGCCAGTGCCAGCGGCAGCGGCAGCACCGCGATCGGCGATGGCGCCACCGCCAGTGCCGACAACAGCGTGGCGCTGGGCAGCGGCTCGGTGGCCAGCACCGGCGCGCAGGCTGGCTACACCGGTGCCTACGGCGCGGCCGGGGCCAGCAACTCGGTGGGCGAAGTGGCGGTGGGCAGCACCGGCGGCGAGCGCAAGGTCACCCATGTGGCCGATGGCTCGGCGCGCTACGACGCGGTCAACGTGGGCCAGCTGCAGAACGGCGTGACCTACGCCATCGACCAGTCCAAGGCCTACACCGACACCCAGATCAACAACATCAACAACGGCACCTCGGGCATGTTCCAGGTGAACAACAGCAACAACCTGGCTGCACCTGCCGCGACCGGTGCCAACTCCGCCGCCGGTGGCGCCGGCTCCAGCGCCGCCGGTGCCAACAGCACCGCCGTGGGCAACGGCTCCAGTGCGCAGGCCAACAACGCGGTGGCACTGGGTGCAGGTTCGGTGGCCAACCGTGACAACACGGTGTCGGTGGGCAGTGCCGGGGCCGAACGCCAGATCACCAACGTCGGTGATGGCAGCGCGGCGACCGATGCGGTCAATCTGCGCCAGCTGCAGGCATCGCAGCAGGGCACCATCCGCTACGACACCAACGTGAACGGCACCACCAACCTCAACAGCGTCACCCTGGGCAGCACCAGCACCGGGCCCACCACCGTGCACAACGTGGCCGCCGGTACCGCCGGCACGGATGCGGTCAATGTCGACCAGCTGCGTTCGGGCATGGCCCAGACCCTGGACTGGTCGAAGGCCTATACCGACGAGCGCATGGATTCGTTCGACCGCAACCTGCAGAAGACCGACAACCGCGCCTCGGCCGGTGTGGCGTCGGCGATGGCGGTGGCCGCGCTGCCGCAGCCGTATGAAGCCGGGCGCAGCATGGCCTCGGTGGCCGCAGGCAGCTACAACGGCGAGTCGGGCGTGGCGGTTGGTATCTCCGGTGTCTCCGAAGGCGGGCGCTGGATCTACAAGTTCAGCGGCTCGACCAACAGCCGCGGCGAAGGCGGCGTGGCCGTCGGTGCCGGCATCCAGTGGTGAGATGATCATTCCCGGCGCGCGCCACAGGCCGCGCCGGGGGTTCCAGTGCGCTTCGGCGCCCAAGGGGGAATCCATGTCCACATCCATTCCGCACACGGCTGCACCGCTGCTGCGTTCGTTGTCTCTGGGCCTGGCGGTGCTGCTGTTCAGTGCCTGTGCCAGCGGCGGCAAGTCCAAGCCCGCAATGCCTGAAGCCGGTGCCGGCAGCGAGCCTGCCGGGGTCGAATTTCCCGACCCGAAACGGGCCACGCTGAAGGAAGGCCTGTTCGTCAATGTCGACAACCTGCGCCTATTCGCACGCGGGATGAGCAAGCGCCAGCTGTACACGCTGCTGGGCACGCCGCATTTCGGCGAGGGCATGTGGGGCGTGCACGAATGGAACTACCTGTTCAACTTCCGCAGCACCCCCGGGGGCGACTACTTCACCTGCCAGTTCCAGGTGCAGTTCGACGGCAAGGGCATCGCCCAGGCCGGCTACTGGAAGCCGCAGGCGTGTGCGGCGCTGATGCAGCCGTCCGCGCCGCCGGCACCCCCGCCGCCACCCCCGGCACCGATGCCCAGCGAACCGCTGCGGCTGTCGGCCGATGCGATGTTCGGCTTTGACAGCGCAACGCTGACCGAGGCCGGGCGGCACAGCATCGAGGGATTGCTGCAGCAGGTGCGCAGTGCCAGCCAGGTACAGACCATCCAGGTACGTGGGTATACCGACCGGATCGGCAGTGACGCCTACAACCAGCGGCTGTCGCAGCAACGTGCGCACGCGGTGCGCGATGCCCTGGTGCAAGGCGGGGTTCCGGCCGCGGCGATCGTGGCCGAAGGGCGCGGCAAAGCCGACCCGCTGGTGCAATGCGATCAGACCGGGCGGCAGACCTTGATTGCCTGCCTGGCCCCCAATCGCCGCGTGGAGATTTCCGGCAGCGCGCAATCGCGCTGAGTCCTCGTCTTGCCCCGGTCGCCGCCTGGCGGCCGGGTTTCTCCCCCTTCAAGTCCTTGTCGGCGCGTCTCTCCCGCGTCGGCAGGGCAGTGTTTGACCCGGCTCGCGGCCTTCGGCCTGATGTCTCCCCCGTCATCGCACTGGGGCGGCGAGCCGGGTCATCTTGTTTGAGCACGCACTGAACCACCGGCGCACGGTGCGCCGGTGGCCAGTAGAAGGATTACGGCATCAGGACCTTGTCGATGACGTGGATGACGCCGTTGCTCTGGCGCACATCGGCAATCGTGACGTGGGCGGTGTTGCCCTTGCGGTCGGTCAGGGTGATGCCCTTGCCGGCCTGGCGTGCCACCAGGGTTTCACCCTGCACGGTGGTCAGTGTGGCCTTGCCGCCACCCTGCTTGATCTTGGCCAGCAGGTCGGTGCTGCTGACCGCGCCGGGGACCACATGGTAGGTCAGCACCTTGGTCAGGTCGGCTTTCATGTCCGGCTTGAGCAGGCTATCCACCGTGCCCTTGGGCAGTGCGGCGAAGGCGGCATTGGTCGGGGCGAACACGGTGAACGGGCCCGGGCCCTTGAGCGTATCGACCAGCCCGGCGGCCTTCACGGCAGCGACCAGGGTGGTGTGGTCCTTGGAATTGACGGCGTTGTCGATGATGTCCTTGTTGGCATACATCGCCGCGCCGCCGACCATCGGATTGGCGGCCATCATGTGGTCCTTCGCGGCCATCGGCGCTTGTGCAAACGCCAGCGGTGCCGCGCCGGCGGCCAGGCAGGAAAGCAGGACCAGTCCAGCAAGCGAGGTCTTCATGTACGTCTTCCCATAAGAGGCGTCGATATGACGCATCGGGATCTACGCGTGAAGTGGCGCGACGGATGCACACGCCGCGCAGATTGTTGGTTTCGTTACTGCCGCGTGAGGGTCAGGCCGTCAGCCCGCGCCACGCTCACTGGTGATGGTGGCGCCTTCACGCATCACCAGGGTCACCGGGGTCTTCTCCACCACCTCGAGCAGGCGTGCCCACTGCGCGTCGGTGAGTGCGCCGCTGGCGTGCAGCACGCGGTGGACCTGCAGCTTGCCGTTGGCATCGCGCGATGACGACAGTTCCGCACGGAATTCCTCCAGCGACCAGCCCTTCTTCTCGGCGTACATGCGCAGGGTGATCGCGGTGCAGGCCGACAGCGAGGCCAGGTACAGATCGAACGGGGCCATGCCCGCACCCTGGCCGCCCAAGGTGGCCGGTTCGTCGGTGACCAGGGCGTGTGCGCCGCTGTGGATCTGATGACGGTAGTTGGGGCCGTCGGAAACAATCTGGACCTGTGCCATGAGCGGATGCCTGTGCGGTGCGGGAGGGAGGTGCACAGCATCGCATGGCGGCCTCGGTCAGCCCGGTTGTCGTTCAAATCCATCATCGCGCCACGCCTCGCTGCCGACACCGTGATGGATCACGAACAGACCCTGGGGATCGTAGCGACGCTTGGCGGCGAGCAGGCGGGGATAGTGCGGCCCCCAGAATGCCTGCTGCCAGTTCTTCTGGAAGTAATCACATTCGGAAACATAGGTCGGCGCATCCGGCACCAGCGTCGACAGCGCCTGGTACGCCCGCTGTACCCGCAACGCTCCCCGCCGCGCCTGCGTCGCATCGATCTCGCCGCCACTGCCGGGATAGACCGGGCCACCGGCATTGCCGATCAGCGCCAGCGCGAAGGCATCCAGCAGCGCCGGGTGGGTAGCCGTGTCGCGGCTGGCGGCGATCGCCGCCGCCGGTGCGCCGAACAGGCCCTTGTTGCAATGCAGCTCCACGTCCATATGCGCAACCGCCGCACACAGCGCTGCCGCAGCGCGGTCGCGTTGGCTGTCATCGAGCAGCGATGCCGGCATCCAGGCCGAGGCGTAGCCATGCAGGTACCAGCCCACCTGGCTCTGGTCGCCCTTCCACAGCATGTGCGTGGCAGGCGCACCCGCGCGGGTGTCTTCGGCGATGAACTGCGGTGCGTGCTCACGGAAGAAGTCGGCGTCCCACATATGCCGCGCCGGCAGTGCCAACGCCTGCAGCGGTTCGCGCACGGTGTAGTCCAGGCGCGCCTGCAGCCAGGCCATGAACGGCGCCCAGGTCGCGGCGGCGGCGTCGCGGCTGAGGCCCTGGAACACCATCGACACGCGCAGGGTGCGCTCGCCGCGGAAGCTGATCTGCTCGCCCCAGTGCGGGTTGCACAGCGCGTCGCGATAGAAGCGCAGCACTTCCGCCACCAGCGTCTGCCATGCCGCATCGTTGGCGGCTTGAACCGTCAGCGTGACCCCGCCGAAGGTCTCCGGCAGCGCATGGGTACGCAGGGTGATCCGCGTAACAACGCCGAAACTGCCCGCGCAACCGCCTTTCAACGCCCAGAACAGTTCCGGGTCGTTGTCGGCGTTGACCACGCGCAGCTGCCCGTCGGCTGTGACCAGTTCGGCTTCCAGCAGCTGCGAGGCGGCGCTGCCGAAGGCTTTGGAAAAGCTGCCGAAGCCACCGCCGGTGACCAGCCCGGTCACGCCCACCGAGGTGCAGCCGCCGCCCTGCACGTAGCGCCCGCCCTGCGTGGTGACCGCATGGTACGCGTCGATCCACATCGCCCCGGCACCGAGACTGACCGCCGGTTGCGCCGGGGTGCCCGGCCGGGCTTGCTGCGGCACGAACGCGTCATGCAGCTGCACCTGGTTCATCGCCCGGGTCCAGACCAACAGTGAGTCCGGCGCACACGACGTGCCGTGATAGCTGTGGCCGCCCCCCTTGACCACCAGTCGCAGCCGGTGTTCACGCGCGAAGTTGACCGCAGCGACCACGTCGGCGCTGTTGGCGGCCGCGACCACCTGGGCACTGGGTTGCGAGCGCCACGCCCCGAAGTAGCCGCTGGTCTGGGTCAGGGCGGGCTGGTCGCCGATGTAGAACGGGTTGCGGATCTGGGCCAGTGCCTCGGCCCTGCTCGCCGGGTCGGCCAGGAAGGGCGACTGCGGTACGGACAGGCGGCCGCCGACGGCGTGGGAGAGCTGTTCCCATTGGGTCGCAGCTGGCCACCCTGGCGTACCAGGACGGATCCGGCCCAGCCCACCGCCGGTGGCCGCGCCGGCCTTCAGGGCCAGCGGCAGCAGGGGCAGGGCGAGGGTGGCTTTGAGGCAGTCACGGCGTTTCATCGGGAAGGCTCCTTGGCAGGGTTGGCAATGGATGCAACCGAGTGTCTGCCCGTCAGCCCACGCCGTCATTGGGTTGGGGGTGATTGTCGGGGTTGCAGGGACGAATGGCGGCGGTAGCGTGACCGCTGGTGCGGGGTGGTGAGTACGGGCGATTCACGCCGGGATCCCTGTATATTCCCCGCCTTGCCTGCTTTCAGATCTGGACCGCGTCATGAGTACAACCAAGAAACACTTCAAACATTGGGCTGAATCCGAGCTCGGCCAGGGCAACGTCCTGATTGAGGCGATCGGCGATGCGATCGTCCGGCAGGTGGAGATCTACGGCAGCGTGGTGGTCTGGGCCGATCGCAGCGGCCAGAGCGATGAGCGCTTCATGCTGGCCGACCAGCCGCTGTCCTGGCTGGACCTGGATTCGGACGACGGCATCACCGCCGCCGAGTTTGAAGCGGCCTGGAAACGTGCGAAGGCGGCCACTGCAGGCCAGTGACGTCGCGGGGCGCCATGGCAACCGGCACATGCCGGTATGAAGAGCCTGATGTATACGGTTGCCATGACGAAACTTCCCCGAAACGCGTGGTTGCGGACCTGTCCTTGGCGTAGCGCAGTGCTGCTGGTGTCTTCTGCCTGTGGGCCGGTGTGGGCATCGGCTGGCGTTCCGGATGAGCAGGCCGAACGCGAGGCGCGCATCGCCCGGGTCGAGCAGGGCCTGTCCACCCCGGTCGTGGTCAAGGGCGCGCCAGGCCAGAAGAGAACGCTGGCCGAGCGCATGGCCTTCCACCAGGTTCCGGCGGTCAGCATCGCGCTGATCAACCACGGGCGGGTGGAATGGGCACGGGCCTACGGCGTGCTGGATGCCAGCACCGGGCAGCCGGCCACCACCACCTCGCTGTTCCAGGCGGCCTCGGTGAGCAAGTCGCTCAGTGCGATGGGCGCGCTGCGGCTGGTCGAGCAGGGCCGCCTCTCGCTGGATGCCCCGGCCAACCGCCAGCTCACGGCCTGGAAGATTCCGGACAACGCCTTCACCCGGCAGCGCCCGGTCAGCCTGCGCATGCTGCTCAACCACAGTGCCGGCATGAATGTGCATGGCTTCTACGGCTATGCGCCGGGCCAGCCCCTGCCCACGTTGCTGCAGATCCTCGACGGCGCGCCACCGGCCAATTCGCCGGCGGTGCGTGTGGAGGCGCTGCCGGGTAGCGCATGGGTTTACTCCGGCGGCGGCTACAGCGTGGTCCAGCAGATGATGACCGAGGCCGGTGCAGAGCCGTTTCCGGTACTGATGCAGACCTTGGTGCTGGATCTGCTGGGGATGCAGCACAGCAGCTTCGCCTATCCCTTGCCTGCCGCCTGGCAGGCACAGGCGGCCAGCGCGCACGATGCCGACGGCCACCCCGACCCGGCCCGTTGGCAGGTTCATCCCGAGTCCGCTGCCGCCGGCTTGTGGACCACCCCGACCGACCTGGCCCAGCTGGTGATCGAGATCCAGAACGCCCGGAACGACAAGCCGGGCAAGGTGCTGTCGCCCGCCATGACCACCACGATGCTCACCCGCGGTCTGGGGGAGTATGGGTTGGGGCTGTATGTGGAGACGTTGGGCGAGGGCAGCAGCTTCAGCCACAGCGGCGGCACCCAGGGTTTCCGCGCCCAGTTCTATGGCTACACGCATACCGGGCAGGGCATCGCGGTGTTGACCAACAGCGACAACGGCGCGGCCCTGATCGAAGAGCTGCTGGTCAGCGTTGCCGCCGTGTATGGCTGGCCCGAGTTCGGCACGGTCGAGAAGGTGGCGCTACCGGCCGACGGGGCACGTAATCGTGCGGTTGCCGGTGATTACGTTCTGGTGGAGAAGCCCGCGCACCTGATCGCCGAAGGCGACCAGCTGTATTTCCAGAGTGACCTGTTCGGCGGGCAGCGCATGGAAGTGTTCGCCGAATCGGCGCAGCGTTTCTTCATGACCGCCCAGGACATGGCGTTGGAGATCGAACGTGACCGCACCGGTGAGGTGACCGGCTTTGTGCTGGTCCGGGGCACCAACCGCTATCCTGCGAAACGACGTGGGCCGACCCCGGACATCACGGAAGGATGACCGATGGCGATTGCCCTGATCACACTGTTGTTGCTGGAGGTAGTGTTGCTGCTGGCCTGGGTTCCGGCCTACTTCAGTCGCGGGCTCGTCGTGTTCAACCACCGCATCGGCGTGCTCGATGCGGCGCACATCCGCGTGCTTCCGAACGACCTGGAATGGAGGTTGGCCTCCCCACAGTGGTATCAGCTGCTGTTCCGCACGCTGCCGGATGGCCACATCGCATTCCGTGAGAGTTTCGGCCTGAGCTTTGCGCGGCGCTTCTTTCCGGTGATGCGCGGCCTGATCGAGGTACATCCGGGACGGCGCGAGGTACGCGTCGTGGGGCGCTGCAGCTGGAGCACGCTGTGCATCGGGCTGGGCATCTTCCCGGTCATCGCGCTACGGCCGGCCGCAGCCCCGCTGCTGCTGGTGCTGCCGCTGTTCGCGCTGAGCTATTGGCTCCAGCGCCGCCGTTACCTGGCGGTGGTGGCCGCGGTACGCGACCAGCTGGACCCGCGCGATTTCACACAGTCCAGCCACTTTCCTGCCCGGCCGGCAGGTGCATCAGCTGATCCAGCTGGCGCAGCGCCCGGTGCAGTTCCTGCCGGTTCGCCGCCGCCCCCAGTGAGATCCGCACCGCGTCGTTGACCCGTACTCCCTCCGGGGTGAACGCCGAGGACGGGGCGATGCCCAGGCCCTGCACGCGCGCGGCATGGGTCAGGCTGGCGTCGGTCCAATGGGTGGGCAGGCGGCACCAGGCGTGCACGCCGGCGCAGTGCTGCAGGAACCGGGGTGACAGCGCGGAGCGGGCCAGATAACGGCGCTCAGCGGCTTCTTCCCGCACCAGTCCGAGCAGGGCCGTGGCCGAGCCATCCAGGATCAGTTGCGTGACCAGCGCGTTCATCAGCGGCGGTGCCATCAGGTTGACCGCGCGCAGCGCCTCCAACAGTGGCTGGCGGTCCATGCCGTCGGGCAGGCAGACGAACCCGGTGTGCAGGCCGGGGCTGAGGCACTTGGACAAGGTGGAGATGTAGCAGGTGCGGGCCGGGGCGAGCAGGGCCAGTGGCGCGGGCGCATCGTCGAGCAGCAGCCAGTACGGGTCGTCCTCGATCACCTGCAGCTGCTGGCTGTGCAGCACCTCGGCCAGCGCCTGGCGCCGGGCCAGCGGCAAGGTGTGCGCGGTGGGGTTGCAGGCGGTCGGGTTGAGGTAGACCACGCGTGCGCCGGTGCGACGCGCCTGGCGACGCAGGTCGCCCGGACACATGCCGTGCGCGTCGGCCTGCACCACCTGCAGCCGGCGCTGCAGCACGCGCGCGGCATGCAGCAGGCCCGGGTACACCAGCGCGTCGCACAGAATGGTATCGCCGGCCCCGGTCATGGCCAGCAGCAACGCCGACAGCGCGGCCTGCGCGCCTTCGGTGACCACCAGCCGCGCGCTGTCCACGTTGCCCAGGATCGGTTTGAGCCACTGCTGGGCGGCGCGGTGATCGGCACTGCTGCCACCCCCGACGTGGTAGGTCATCAGGTTGGCCGCATCGCTGCGGCTGAGCACCGAGGACAGGCCACGGCGCAGCAGCTCGGCAACTTCGCCACCGCCGGGGCTGGGCGGCAGGTTCATGCTCAGGTCCACCCGCTGGGCCAGTTCCACCTGGGGCGGGGCGACGAAGGAACCGAGCGGGCCGCGTGCATCGATCAGGCCGCGCTTGCGTGCCTCGTTGAAGGCGCGGGTGATCGTGGTCAGGTCGACGCCGAGCTCGGCGGCCAAGGCGCGCTGTGCGGGCAGGCGCTGGCCGGGGCGCAGCGCGCCTGACCAGACCGCGCGTTCCAGCGCCTGCACGATGCGCAGGTAAACCGGCCCGTGGCCGTCGGCGATGAGAGTGTTCCACTGCATCGGCGCATCTTAGCGCCCGACGTGCGCGGGCCTGCGACAGTGTGTCGCATCATGTATGGATCATGTCGTTGCCTAACGTACGCGGCTGCGGCGGTCACCCCCCATGCATATCGGTCATGCAGGGGGGTGTCCGCCACTTTCATGATCCGGGCCGCCCGGCCCGGCACCGCGTTGGAAGGGCCGTAACGCATGATCTCAGCAACAACACACGCTCATCCGGCCACGCCGCCGGGCCGGGCCTCCGCCGGCCGCTGGCTCGGCCTGGCCGCACCGCTGCCACTGCTCACCGGGTGCAAAAACCTGGAGCTGTTCAATCCCATGGGCAGCATCGCCGAGCAGGAAATGCAGCTGATCCTGGTCTGCACCGGGCTGATGCTGCTGGTGGTGATCCCGGTGATTCTGCTCACGCTGTATTTCGCGTGGCGCTACCGCGAGTCCAACACCAAGGCCACGTATGCCCCGGACTGGTCGCATTCCACCGCCATCGAAGTGGTGGTGTGGACCATTCCGTGCCTGATCATCGTGGTGCTGGCCGTGCTGATCTGGAAGAGCACGCACGCGCTGGACCCCTACAAGCCGATCGCCTCGGACAAGGCGCCGCTGCGCGTGGAAGTGGTGGCGCTGAACTGGAAGTGGTTGTTCATCTACCCCGACCACAACGTGGCCACGGTCAATGAACTGGTGATGCCGGTGGATACGCCGGTGGCGTTCAAGCTGACCTCCGAGTCGATGATGAATGCCTTCTTCGTGCCGCAGCTGGGCAGCATGGTCTACACCATGGCCGGCATGCAGACCCGCCTGCACCTGATCGGCCATACCCCGGGCACCTACGCCGGGATGTCCTCGGCGTACAGCGGCTCGGGCTTCTCGGACATGAAGTTCGATGCGCGCGTGGTCACCGACGCCGACTTCCAGCAGTGGCTGCTGCAGGCCCGCGGGACCGGCGAGCATCTCGGCACCGCGCGTCTTGGCCAGCTCGAAGTGCCTACCCATGGTGCGCCGATGCAGCGCTTCAGCAGCGTCGACGCCGGCCTGTTCGCCAGCGTGGTCGCGCGCCACCACGGCATGCCCGAAGACGAAATCTGCCTGCCGGGCGAAGAACCCGGGGCGAAAACCCAACTCGTGAGCCTGGCCGCGCCTGCCAGCCGTACCGCGGAGAATTGACAGTGCTTGGAAAGTTGAACCTGGAAGCGATTCCCTACCACGACCCGATCATCATGTCGGCGCTGGTGGGCTCGCTGCTGCTGGGCGTGGCCATCATCGCGGCCATCACCTACTACAAGAAGTGGGGCTATATCTGGACCGAGTGGATCACCTCGGTGGACCACAAGAAAATCGGCGTGATGTACATCCTGCTGGCGCTGGTCATGCTGGTGCGCGGCTTTGCCGATGCGCTGATGATGCGCGCCCAGCAGGCCATCGCCGCCAATGATTCGGCCGGTTACCTGCCGCCGGAGCACTACGACCAGATCTTCACCGCGCACGGTGTGATCATGATCTTCTTCGTGGCCACACCGCTGATCGTGGGCCTGATGAACATCGTGGTGCCGCTGCAGGTCGGCGCGCGCGATGTGGCGTTCCCGTTCGTCAACTCGCTGAGCTTCTGGCTGTCGGCCGTGGGCGCGGTGCTGGTGATGCTGTCGATGTTTGTCGGCGATTTCGCCGCGACCGGCTGGGTGGCCTATCCGCCGCTGTCCGGGATCGAGTACAGCCCGACCGTGGGCGTGGACTACTACATCTGGTCATTGCAGGTCTCCGGTATCGGCACCACGCTGACCGGCCTGAACTTCATCGTCACCATCCTCAAGATGCGTGCGCCGGGCATGGACCTGATGAAGATGCCGGTGTTCACCTGGACCGCGCTGATCACCAACATCCTGATCGTGGCGATCTTCCCGGTGCTGACCGCGACCCTGGCGCTGCTGACCATGGACCGCTACTTCGGCATGCATTTCTTCACCAATGATGCCGGCGGCAACGCCATGATGTACGTCAACCTGATCTGGATCTGGGGCCACCCGGAAGTCTACGTGCTGATCCTGCCGTGCTTCGGCGCGTTCTCCGAGATCATCGCCACGTTCTCCGGCAAGCCGTTGTTCGGCTACCGCTCGATGGTGTATGCGACCTCGTCGATCGGCGTGCTGTCGTTCTTCGTGTGGCTGCACCACTTCTTCACCATGGGCTCGGGCGCCAACGTGAATGCCTTCTTCGGCATCATGACCTCGATCATCTCCATCCCGACCGGGGTGAAGCTGTTCAACTGGCTGTTCACCATGTACCGCGGCCGCATCCGCTACCACTCCTCGACGATGTGGACGATCGGCTTCATGGTCACCTTCGCCCTGGGTGGCATGACCGGCGTGATGCTGGCGATTCCGGGCGCGGACTTCGTGCTGCACAACAGCCTGTTCCTGATCGCGCACTTCCATAACGTGATCATCGGCGGCGTGGTGTTCGGTTGCCTGGCCGGCATCACCTTCTGGTTCCCGAAGGCGTTCGGCTTCACCCTCAACGAGCGCTGGGGCAAGATTTCGTTCTGGTGCTGGCTGGTCGGCTTCTACCTGGCCTTCATGCCGCTGTACGTGCTCGGCTTCAAGGGCATGACCCGGCGCATGAACCATTACGCCGTGGAAGGCTACCAGCCGTGGCTGATCGTGGCGGCCATCGGTGCGCTGGTGATCGCGGCCGGTATCGCGGCGATGTTCATCCAGTTCTACGTCAGCGTGCGCGACCGCAAGGCCAACATGGACCTCACCGGCGACCCGTGGAATGCCCGCAGCCTGGAATGGGCCACGTCCTCGCCGCCGCCGTTCTACAACTTCGCCAAGCTGCCCACCATCACCTCGCTGGAACAGCATTGGGACGACAAGAGCCACGGTCGCGCCTGGCAGCGCCAGGACGGCTACGAGGACATCCATATGCCGCGCAATACGGCGGCCGGCGTGGTGATCTCGGTGTTCAGCCTGCTGCTGTGCTTCGCCCTGGTCTGGCATATGTGGATCGCCGCGGCGATTGGTCTGGTCGGTGTGATCGCGACCTTCGTGCTGCGCTCCTATGACCGTGATGTGGATTACTACGTACCCGCCGCCGAGGTGAAGCGCATCGAAGACGCGCACTTCGCGCAGATGGAAGGAGCCCGCGCATGAGTGGCGATACCTTGACCCATGCCGCCGTGCACGGTCAGCACGACACGGCACATTCGGCACATGAGCACCACGACGACGGCAACAAGACCGTGGTCGGGTTCTGGATGTACCTGATGGGCGACTGCCTGATCTTCGCCGTGCTGTTTGCCACCTTCGGGGTGCTGCTCAACGGCACCGCCGATGGTCCCAGCGGCAAGGAGCTGTTCAAGCTGGGCTTCGTGCTGTCCGAGACGGTGGTGCTGCTGCTGAGCAGCTTCACCTTCGGCCTGGCCATGCTCGGCATGCAGGCCGGGCGACGCAACCAGGTGGTGGGCTGGCTGGCGATGACCGGCGTGCTCGGCGCGGTGTTCATCGGCATGGAGCTGTATGAGTTCGCCGAGCTGATCCATGAAGGGGCCACCCCGGATGTGAGCGCCTATCTGTCGGCGTACTTCACGCTGGTGGCCACCCACGGCCTGCACGTCACCTTCGGCCTGCTGTGGTTGGCCATCATGATCCACCAGGTGCTGAAGTTCGGCCTGGATGGCATCGTGCGCCGCCGCCTGGCCTGCCTGAGCCTGTTCTGGCACTTCCTGGACCTGATCTGGATCTGTGTGTTCACCTTCGTCTACCTGCGGGAGTTCGTATGAGCCCGAGTGCTTCTGATACCGCCCACGAGGGCGGCCACGCCACCTTGAAGGGCTACATCGTCGGCCTGCTGCTGTGCCTGGTCCTCACCGGCGCATCGTTCGGCGTGGTGATGAGCGATGTGGTGCCGCAGCCGCTGCGGCTGACCGCCATCGTGGTGCTGTGCGTGGTGCAGCTGGTGGCCCAGCTGGTGCTGTTCCTGCACATCGGGGCGGGGCGCAGCCAGCGTGAAAACACCGGCATCTTCCTGTGCACGGCGTTCCTGATCGCGATCGTGGTGGCTGGTTCGTTGTGGGTGATGCACAACGCGACCCTCAACATGATGCCGATGCAGCTATGAAGTCGGTCGTGCGTTCTGGCGGCCTCGGCAGCACCGCGTTGGGCCTGGTGCTTTCCGCCGCGCTGGGCGTTGGCGCGGCCGGAGCTGCACTGGCGGCCCCGGCTCCGACCAGCGTCGCGGTCGACACGCTGGTGGCCAGCGAGGCCTGGATCCGGCTGCCGCCTGCGGCGGCCACGGTGGCCGCAGGCTACGTGGAGCTGCACAACGGTGGGGCCGACGACCGCCTGGTGGCGGCCAGTGCGGTCGGCTTTGGCCAGGTGCAGATCCATGCGATGCGCATGGACGGCGAGGTGATGCGCATGCAGCACCTGGAGCAGGGCCTGGTGCTGCCGGGCGGAAAGACCACGGCGCTGCAGCCCGGTGGCTACCACCTGATGCTGATGCTGCCCAAGCGCCCGTTGCAGGCCGGCCAGCATGTGCGGGTCCGCCTGGTGTTTGCCCAGGCGGGCGAGCAGCAGGTGGATTTCGTGGTGCGTGACGGCATGCTCCGGCATGGAGCGGGGCGATGAAGCGCGCTGCGCTCACGGCCGCGCTGGCGCTGGCGTTGTTGGCAGGCTGCAGCAGCGGCCAGGCACCGGTGATGGGCCAGGCCGCGCTGGAGTCGGTGGCGCTGCGCAGCAGCGATGGTCGCAGCCTGTCGATCAGCAGCCTGCGCGGCCAGCCAGTGCTGCTGTTCTTCGGCTTCACCCATTGCCCGGAAGTGTGCCCGCTGAGCCTGGTCAAGGCGGTGCAGATCAAGCAGCGGCTCGGGCCGTTGGCCAACGACCTGCAGGTGGTCTTCGTGACCGTCGATCCGGCCCGCGATACCCCGGCGCACCTGCGCGAGTATCTGGCCGCGTTCGATCCGGCCTTCATCGGCCTGAGCGGCGACGAGGCCGGCACGCGCGCGGTGGCCGAGAGCCTGGGGGTGAGCTATCGCCGGGTCGGCGACGGCGACACCGCCACCTTCGAGCACACCGCGTCCTGGTTCCTGCTCGGGGCCGACGGCAAGCTGCAGGAGGTGCTGGCCTATGCGCTCAGCGATGCGGACATGGAAGCCAAGCTGCGCACCCGGTTGACGGCGCGCGGCGGGTGAGCGGCGCGTCGGCCGGGACGGGCGCCACGCCGCGTAGCGATGCGGTGCTGCTGCTGGCGTCGGCGGGCTGCGCGTTGACCGTGCTGGATACCAATGTGGTCGGCGTGGTGCTGCCGACCATCGCACGTGACCTGTCGGCGTCGTTCGCCGATATCGAATGGGTGGTCAGCGCCTACGTGCTGTGCTTCGCCTCGCTGCTGTTGCCGGCCGGCACCTTGGCCGACCGCATCGGTCGTCGTCGGCTGTACCGGTTGGGCCTGCTGTTGTTTGCGCTCACCTCGGTGGCGTGCGGCGTGGCGGCCAGCGCCAGCCTGCTGTACCTGGCGCGCGCCGGGCAGGGCGTCGCGGCCGCCTTGATGCTGGCCCCGGCGCTGTCGCTGATCGGCCATGCGCATCAAGGCGCGGCACAACGCGCGCGGGCGTGGGCGATCTGGGGCGCGATCATGGGCCTGACCATGGTGCTGGCACCGTTGATCGGTGCGGCCATCGCCACGTGGCTGGGCTGGCGCTGGGCCTTCCACATCAATCTTCCGTTGTGCCTGCTGTTGGCGGTACTGAGCGGCCGTTGGGTGCCGGAGTCGCGCGACCCGGTGCGCCGACGCATCGATGTGGCGGGCGTGTTGCTGTTCGCCGGCAGCATGCTGGGCTGGACCTGGGCACTGATCCGCGGGCCGGTGGCCGGGTGGAGCAGCAGCCAGGTATGGCCGGCGCTGCTCGCAGGCGCGGTATCGGCTGCGGCCTTCGTCGCGGTGGAGCAGCGCCGCGCGCAGCCGATGCTGGACCTGCGGCTGTTCCGCATTCCCGCGCTGGTCGGCGCGGTGATCGCGATGTTCGCGTACGCGGCGGCCATCCAGGTGATGGCCTCGCTGCTGCCCTTGCTGCTGCAGAACGCACGCGGCGACAGCGTGCTGCAGGCAGGCCTGCATATGCTGCCGTTCGCGATGGCGATGCTGCTGTTGCCCTTTCTTGGGCGGCGGCTGGGCACGCGCTGGCATTCCGGGCGCATCCTGGCGCTGGGGTTGGGCGTGGCGGTGCTGGGCAACCTCGGCATCGCGCTGGCACTGTGGCAGCACAGCCCGTTGGGCCTGCTGCTGGCGATGGCGGTGCTGGGCAGTGGCGGCGGGCTGCTCAATGGGGAAACCCAGAAGGCGATCATGAGTGTCATCCCGGCGGATCGCGCGGGCATGGCCTCGGGCATCAGCACCACCGCGCGCTTCTCCGGCATCCTGATCGGTTTTGCGACGCTGGGTGCGGTGCTGTCCAGCCATGTACGCAGTGCCGCCGATGCGGCCTTCGCCGCGGCAGGGCAGGTGGTGTCACCGGCGCTGATGGAACGGGTGGTGGTGGGCGAGTTGTCGGCCGACGGCGGCGGCCTGGGCAGCGCGGTGGCGTTGTTGGCGCGGCAGGCGTATGCAAACGGCGCGGCATATGCATTCGTGACGGCCGCCGGGATCGCGCTGCTGGCGATGTGCTCGACGTTGGTGTTGGTTCGCCGTTGACGCGTTCATGGCGCCTGAGCGGAGAGCAGCCATGCATGGCATGGCTCTACCAATGCCTCACACCCTGCGCGATACATCCACGATCCATTGGTGCCCCAGGCCCCATGCAATGTATCCACGATCCATAGGTAGAGCCACGCCATGCGTGGCTATCGCGGCGCAGCCGCGCAGATGCCTCACCGCGCGGCATGTTGGAACGAAGACATGTGGGCTGTGATCTCCCAGCAGGCTGCGGTGTAGCGCACGGTGTTGCCGTGGACGAACGGGGCAAAGTCTGCCAGCACCGCTTCACTTACCCGGGCCCGGGTCGTCGCATCCAGCGTGCTGTTGCGCAGCGCGCTGCCCACCGGGCCCAGCAATGCCGCGTAGGTCGGGAGATCGTCCCGCGCGATGTGGCACGCCACATCGATGGGGGTAAGGCTGATATCGCGCCAGCCGCTGTCCTGCAGAAGGCTCCGCACCCGATCCGCATCGGCAAACGCAAACTGACCCGGCGCGTCAGGGGCGCGGACCGGCAGCTCGAGCAAGCCTTCCGCGGCGCGTTCGGCGGCGGTCATGAACGGATTCTCCGCAGCGCTGCGCCAGGCCAGCAGCTGCACGCTGCCACCACCGCGCGTGGCCTGATGCAGGTTGCGGAACGCCTGCACCGGATCGGCGAAGAACATCACCCCGAAGCGTGACACGATCCTGTCGAAGGACCCGGCCGGAAAGGCGTGCTGCTGCGCGTCGGCCACCGTGAAGTCGATGCGGTCGGCCAGTGCTGCCCCGCGCTCGCGCGCCATTGCGATCATCGGCGCCGAAATATCCACGCCGGTGCAATGGCCGGTCGCGCCCAGCCGCGCAGCCAGCGCCAGGCTGACCGCACCGGTGCCGCAGCCGACATCGAGCACCTGCAGCGGCGCGTCGATCGGCACTGCGGTGGCCAGGCGCTCGGCCAGCGGCGCGAACATGCCGTCCAGGATCCGTTGCGCCTCCACCCAGACCTGTCCGGAGGGGCCGTTCCACAGGTCGGCCTGGGCCTGGTTGTCAGCGGAGGGGGTGGTCATGGCGGTCAGTTCCAAGCTTGCCAGCAAAGGCGTCAGTCTGCACTCTGCCACTTCAAGTGGACTTGAGGTCAAGCGGATGCGCGAACTGGATATCGCCGAGGTGGCCCGCCGCTCCGGGCTGGCCGCATCGGCGCTGCGCTACTACGAGCAGCGCGGGTTGATCGCATCGATCGGCCGCCACGGCCTGCGCCGGATATTCGCCGACAGCGTGCTGGAGCGGCTGGCGTTGATCACCCTGGGCCGCGCGGCAGGCCTGTCGCTGGACGATATCGTCGCGATGCTGCAGGCCGACGGCGGCACCCACATCGACCGCGCGCGGCTGCTGGCGCATGCCGACGCGCTGGATGCCAGCATCGCGCGCATGGTGACGATGCCCGATGGCCTGCGGCACGCGGCGGCCTGCCGGGCGGACAGCCACCTGCAGTGCAGCCGGTTCCGCGCCCTGCTGCGGCTGGCCTCACCCGCGGGCAGGTGAGGCTGCAACGTGGCACGCGGTGACCGGGCATGGTCGACCGCATCTGCATTCAGCATTACACTGGCGCGCTCGGACCGTCGCCATCACGCCCATCATTCCCGGTTCCGCGCTGGTCTGTGCATGTCCCCCAATGCTGTTGCCCTGGTCGAACTGCTGATTCGAGAGCGACCTGCCTTGTTCCGGTTCCTTGGCCGGTACCTGGATCTCCCGACCACTGAAGACACCCTGCAGAACCTGTATCTGAAGGCGAGCGCGGTGCCGGGCGATCCGCCGATCGAGGACACCCGCGGCTATCTGTACCGGATGGCCTACCACCACGCGCTCAACCGCCGCCAGGCCGACAGCCGCGAGCGCCACGTGCTGGCCGAGGTCGCACTGGCCACGGAGGGCGAGGGCGTGGATGGCGAACGCATCGCGCTGGCCCAGGCGCAGCTGCGCGAAATCACCCAGACCATTCTTGCGCTGCCCGAGGCGGTGCGCCGGGCGTTCGTGCTCAACCGCTACCTGGGCCTGTCCGAGCGTGAGATCGCGGTGCGCATGGGCATCTCCAAGAGCCTGGTCGGCAAGCACGTGCTGCGCGCGGCATTGCTGATCCAGCGGCAGCACGGCGGATGAACACAGCGCGCGCGTGCCGTGGGCAGATCGCCTTCTGGTTTGTCTGTATACCCGTAGCTGCCACGTGGCGGCAGAGCAGGCTGATGCCATGACCGACACTCCACCTCCCTCGCCACGCCAGCGCCGCCAGGCCCTGGAATGGTGGCTGGCCCAGGATGCCGCGGATTTCGATGGCGCCGCACAGCGCCGGCTGCAGGCATGGCTGAACGCCGACCCGCGCCACGCGGCGGCGTTCGAGCAGCAGCGCGTGCTGTGGCACCGCGTCGATGCGGCCGGCCCGGCCGTGCTGGCGGCGCTGCCCGGCATCCTCGAACCTTCGCCGATGGCGCGTGCCGTGCCACGCCGACAGCGTTGGCAACGGCGCTTGCTGGCCGCCGCGGCAGTGCTGGCACTGGCGGTGGGCCTGGGCCCGGGACTGCTGCTGGAACTGCGCAGCGACCTGCAGACCGGCCCTCTTCCGCGCACGGCGCAGCTGCCCGATGGCAGTACCGTGGTGATGGACGCCGACACCACGCTGGCCGTGGACTTCGTGCCCGGACGGCGCCAGGTGCGGGTGCTGCAGGGACGGGCGTGGTTCGATGTGGTGCACCAACCGGCAGCCTTCGTGGTCACGGCGGGCCACGCCGAAGTGGAAGATATCGGCACCGCGTTTTCAGTCGGCCTGGAGGGCGCCACGGTGCGTACCGCAGTGAGCAGCGGTGAGGTGGAAGTGCGTGCGGCCGGTGCAGCGCAACGCCTGCACGCCGGGCAGACGCTCACACTGGCGGCGGAGGGGGTGCCGATGGGCGCACCGGAGGCGCTGGACGTTGCGTCCATCGCGCCGTGGCGACGCGGCGAGCTGATTCTCGATGCGGTACCGGCGGCCGAGGCCGTTGCCGCCGTCGCCCGTTACCACGGCGCGTCGGTCTGGGTGGCCGGGCGAGCGCCGTCACGTACGCCGGTGTCGGCGATCGTGCAGATCGACCAACCCGAGCAGGCCATCGCCGCGATTGCCGAACAGGGCGGCCTGCAGCTGCAGCGCCTGCCCGGTGGTGCCCTGTTGCTGTGGTGAAACCAGGCGCGCCCACGGCCGATGCAGCGGGTTTGACATTGGTGTGGGCAGATTGCCCTTCCGTTTGTCTTTATTGACATAGCCAGAGCGAAACCCCGTTTTCTCCTCAAGCCACGCACGCCGCCGCTGCCCGATGCAGCCACGGCCACGTTTCCCTTGAGGAGTCACGCTAGATGTTGTCCGTTTCGGCTTCCCGGCAGCGCCGGCTGTTCACCGCGCTGCTGGCCAGCAGTATCGCCACCGCGCTGCTCGCCCTGGCCGCGGTGCCCGACGCACATGCCCAGACACCGGCGGCCACGGCCCGGTCCTTCGATATCCCGGCCCGGCCACTGGCCGAGGCGGTACGCCAGTTCGGCCGCGAGGCCGGGGTGCAGGTGGTGTTCCGCAGCGCGCTGGGCAGCCATCGCTCCTCGGCCGTCACTGGCCGCTTCGAGCCCGAGGCTGCACTGCACCAGCTGCTGCGCGGCACCGGCTTGAGCGCGCGGCAGGTGTCGCCCGGCACCTTTACGGTTGAAGCGGCGGCCAGCACCGCGCCCGATGTGGTGGTGACCGATACGCTGCGCGTTGGCGCCTCGGCGATCGATGCCGGCGGTGTCGCCCGCGACCTGCGTGGCTACGACGAGGTGTTCGAACTGGACCGCTCCACCGTGTATGCCGGGCGCGAGCGGGTGGAGCGCTACAAAGGCTCCAACCCGGCCGATCTGGTCAAGGACCTGGTCGGCGTGTTCAGTGGCGATGCGCGCAACAGCGGCGCACTGGACATCAACATCCGCGGCATCCAGGGGCCCGGCCGGGTGCCGGTCACCATCGATGGCACCGAGCAGGCGCTCACCGTGTGGCGCGGCTACAACGGCGTGGGTAACCGCAACTACATCGACCCCAACCTGATCGGTGGCATCCAGGTGATCAAGGGCCCGGGGCTGGTCCGCGATGTGCACACCGGCATCGGTGGGGCGATGGTGATCAAGACCCTGGATGCCGACGACGTGCTCGGCGAAGGCGAGCGCTTCGGCGGTGAGTTCAAGCTGGAAGGCAGCAGCAACGCGGTCGACCCGCGCGTGCCGCGCCTGCATACCGGCGAGGACTACCGCACGGTGGACGGCTTCCCGCAAACCTCACCGGCCTCGCCCTACACCGACAAGACGCTGCGCGTGAACCTGAAATCGCGCGGCCGCGAGGCCAATGTCTTCGCCGGTGAGGACTACGCCTACCGGCTGGCCCTGGCCGGGCGCAGCGACCGCTTCGACGTGATGGCTGCCTATGCATACCGCGAGCGCGGCAACTATTTCTCCGGTACCCACGGCGCGGGCTACTACCAGCAGGCCGGCGACCGCACGCTGGCCGAGGACTACATCCGCACCCTGGCGCTGGCGTTCAAGCCGGGCGATGAAGTGCCCAATACCTCCAGCCAGCAGGAATCCTGGCTGCTCAAGGGCACCTGGCATATCAGCGACGAACAGCTGCTGCGGCTGACCTGGCGCGACACGCTCTCGCACTATGGCGAGGTGATGCCGTCGCGGATCGACAGCAGCAGCGGCGCGGTGCAGTGGCCGCTCAGTCGCGTGGATGCCACCTCGTGGAACCTGGAATACAAGTGGCAGCCGGCCGACAGCCGCTGGGTGGACCTGTACGCCAACCTGTGGCGCACCGAAACGGTGAGCGACACCTACAGCGCCGGCGGCTTCCCCAACTTTGCCCAGGGCGACCCCCGCATCGATCCGGGCTGGAGCCCGATCCTGAAGAACACCGCGCTGGCCAATGCGCGCAACACCCGCAACGGCGCCACGCTGAGCAACCGCTTCCGCCTCACCGACCGCCTGGATCTGACCCTCGGCGGCAACGTGCAGCACGAAACGCTGCGGTCGGACGATGCCTACTTCGGCGTCTCCGACGGCTGGCGGATGTACCCGCGCGCAGGCCGCCGGCAGGAGCGCGAAGGCTATTTCAACGTGGAGTGGCGCCCGGTTGATTTCCTGACCCTCAACGCCGGCATGCGCTACAGCAGCTACTGGGCCTTCGATGATTTCCTGGACCAGCATCCGCAGCTGCAGACCACCACCGTGGGCGCCTGGGAAGCGCGCTACCGGGTCAACGAGCCGGTCACGCTGGCCGAGCTGCAGCCGCAGATCGATGCGGTCGAAGCCGGCCGCGCGTTCTTCGAAAGCATCGGCCTGGGCTTCCTGGTGGACAGCCAGGTGCAGGCCCTGCGCGCCCAGATCGGCACTCCGCGCGCGGTCGACAAGACCACGCCGTGGCTGCCGGACGCATCGGGCAACTATTCGCGCGCCGGCAACCCCTGCCTCAACGGCGACATCGCCGGTATGCCCGGGGTGCTGCCGTTGTTCGCCGATGCCAGCACGGTGTGCGCGATCAACAGCGCCAGCACCGGCACTCGGGTGGAGGGCAGCAACCCACGCCACCGCGATCACGCCTGGTTGCCGACGCTGTCAGCCACTGTGCATTTCAGTCCATTCAACCGGCTGTATGTCCGTTACGCCGAAGCCAAGCGCTTCCCGAGCATGTTCGAGAGCACCATCGCCTTCTCGGGTAGCTTCAACCCGCTGTATCCGCTCAAGCCCGAGCACGCCTACAACCTGGAAGTGGCGTACGTGCACAACCTCGCACCGCTGCTCCAGGGCGGCACCACGGCCGACGTCAAGCTCGGCTACTTCGTGCACAAGACCCGCGATGTGATCGAGCGCGACAACCTGTTCCTGTTCAACAACCTGGACAAGCAGACCATCCGCGGCCTGGAGTTCCAGGGCCGCTTCGACAGCGGCCGCTTCTTCTCCGACCTGGGCATCACCCGCACATTGGACAACGAGGTGTGCGATGAGAGCACCGCGGTGATGCTGGACCGCAACCAGGGCCAGGTGCCGAACTGCGTGCAGGACGGCTTCCTCGGCGGTTACCTGATCACCCAGGCGGTGCCGCGGTTGTCGATCACCGCTTCGCTCGGCGCACGGTTGTTCGACCGGCGGCTGGAACTGGGCAGCCGGGTGGTGCACTACCGTCGCCATGACAATCCCGACCTGGACGCCTATCGCGCCCAGAAGGAAGAACGCCCGGGCCTGCTCTGGATCAACGTGCCGTTCACCTGGGGAACCATCACCACGGTGGACGCCTATGCATCGTGGAAGCTCAGCGCCAACGCCACGCTCGACCTGGTCGGCAGCAACCTCACCAACCGCTACTACGTGGACCCGGCCACGCGCTCGGCGATGGCCGCGCCGGGACGCACCTGGAAGCTGGGGTTCACCGCGCGGTTCTGAAGTCCATCCCTCACTTCCTGCCGGAGGCCCTGCCATGAGCCCTTGATCCACCGCTATGCCGGAACTGTGTGCATCACTCAACGAATCCATTTCAAAGGTAATGTCATGAACATCCGCATCTCCCTCTCCCTGCTGGCCGTGGCCAGCCTCGCCGTGCTCGCCGGCAACGCCCAGGCCGCCGACATCGTCGGCGCCAACAGCCCGTCCACCAGCCCGGACTTCAACATCGCCGTGGGTGCTTCCCAGGTCCAGGCCGGTCCGCACAGCCGCGACAAGGCCGGTATCGGCGTGTCCACCGTGTCGGGCGGGCTCAAGGTCGACTTCGCCGGGCTCAGCGCCTATTCGGGCAAGACCACCATCGGCAGCACCGTCGTGCAGACCTTGAACGTGCCGATCACCGGTGCGCCGGGCAGCCATAGCGGCATGGGCTACTTCAGCTTCGTCAAGGTCGGTTCGGGCGATGTGTGGTTCGGTGAATGGTCCAAGGATGGGGCCAGCAACTTCAGCAACCGCCAGGTCTATTTCGTCGGTGACCGCACCGGCACCACGCTGCCCTCGGGCACGGCCACCTACACCGTGGCGGGCCTCAACAAGTTCAGCGGCGCCAACCTGCTGACCGGTGCGTTCAGCGCCAACTTCGGCACCGGCACCCTGATTGGCGGCCTGAGCGGCAATGGCCTGAACCTGGGCGTGTCGGCGCTGATCAATGCCAGCACCGCCGGTTTTGCCGGTACCGCCACCGCCAACGGCGCCACCGGTACTACCCAGGGCCAGTTCTTCGGCGCCAATGCCGCGTCGCTGGCCGGTATCGCCACCTTCGCCGGCAACAGCCAGTACGACACCGCCTTTGGTGGCAACAAGAACTGATGACCGCTCCGGTGTAAGCCACCGGCGTCGTCATTGATGGATCGGGCAAGGACAAGCCGCCAATCGCCAGTCCTTGCCACACCCCTCCTGCTGGAACTCCGGATGCGTTTTACTTTTTCCACCCGCCTGTTGGCGGGCTGTGTGCTGGTGTTGGGATGGGGCATGGTCGCGCCATTGCGCGCCCAGGAACGCGATGACCTGCGCCGGGTGCTGGAGCAGGATGTACAGCTGCGCCGCCATGCGCGCGAGCAACAACTGCTGGCCGAAGGCGGCGAGGGCACGCGCCCGACCATCACCGTCGATGGCCAGACCTATACGGTGGAGCACACCGCCAACGATGTCGGCCAGGCCTTGTACCTGTCGTTGCAGCACCAGCAATGGGCCGCCGCACAGCATTTCCTGACCGAATACCTGACCCTCGACGACCGCGATCCGCTGCTGGTGCATTACGCCCAGGGCGGCCTGGCCCGGGTTGCCGGCCACTATGCGGAGGCCGCGGCGTCCTATCGCGCCTTGCTGGAGATACAACCGGATTTCCTGCCGGCGCGGCTGGAGCTGGCGCGGGTGTTGTTTGAAGACCAGCAGGATCGCGAGGCGGAGACCCTGTTTGCCGCGATCGAGGCCGGTATCGATGCCGGCGATGAACGCACCGAAGGCGTGCGTCGCAGCGTGCAGACCTATCGCCAGGCGCTGCACAACCGCGCCGCGTGGAAGGGCAGCCTCGCGCTGGGCCCGACCTGGAGTGACAACATCAACCGCACCTCGGCCAGCCGCACCTGCCTGTTTGCCGACGGCAATGGCACCTGTTTCATCGAACGCCAGTTGCCCGCCGCGATCCGTGCGCAGGGCCTGGACTACGATGCGAGCCTCGAGCGACGCTGGGCGCTGCGCGGCCACCATGGCCTGTACCTGCGTGGGCTGGCCTACGGCCAGGCCTTTCGTGACCATGCCGAATACAACGAAGCCAACCTCAACGCACAGGCAGGCTACAGCTGGCGCAGTGGGCGTCACACGATCGCGCTGGCGCCGTCATTCGACTACCAGGCACTGGGCAACCGCGCCTTGTTCGGTGCGTGGGGCGCGCATGGCGAATGGAGCTGGACGGTATCGCCGCGCCAGTTGCTGAAGCTGGAGGCGGACTGGAAACTGCCGCGCTATCGCCGCATTGCCTACGCCAACCAGTACGACGGCAGCAGTCGCGCGCTTTACGCCACCTGGTTCCAGGGCCTGGGCCCGCGCTGGACGCTGTTCGGTGGGCTGGACGTACTGGACAGCAACGCGCGCGAACCGACCAACGCCTATCGCCAGTACGGCGTGCGGCTGGGCGCGGTGCGCCAATGGCAGGGCGTCAGTGCGACGGTGTTTACCGTCTTGCGCCATCGAGACTACGACGCCTACAGCCCCTTGCTGGAAGCCACCCGGCGCGATGACGAACAAAGCTGGATCGCGGTGCTCAAGGCCGAGCGCTTCGCCCTGGCCGGCCTGGTGCCGAGTGTGACGCTGCGTTACAACCAGGTCGACAGCAGCGTGGGCTGGCTGTACGGCTACGACCGCAGCCAGGTCAGCCTGAAACTGGAGCGGCCGTTCTGAAACGGCTGTTCTGACGGGGGCGAGTGCGGTGGGGGTGGGGAACGCCCCCACCGCACGTGTCATTCCCTCAGAAGCGGTACTTCGCGCCCAGCGACACGAACGTGCCGCGCAGGTTGTACTGGGTGATGTCGAATCCATTGGAACCCCCGGCCGGATCGAACGGCGGGTCCTTGTCGGTCAGGTTCTGCACCGACAGCGACAACGTCGTCTTCGGCAGGCCGCTGTAGGCCACGTACAAATCCAGCTGGTGGTAGGCCTTGATGCGGTCGTTCAGGCCGGGATTGCTGGTCGAAGTGGCCACCCGCTGATCGTAGCCGGCCACGTACTGCAGGCTCAGCGTGCTCTGCCAGTCGCCCAGCGCCCAGTTCAACGAGGTGGTGCCGCGGGTGCGCGGCAACGCACCCAACTGATTGTTGCCGGCCCCTTCGTAGGCGGCCTGTCCGGCCACCAGCGGCTGTTTGAAGCTGAGCAGATGGCTCCAGCTGCCGGCCAGTGTCAGCGCGCCCCAGCCGTCGGTGCGGAAGGTGCGGCTCACATCCAGGTCGATGCCCGAGGTAGTCAGCTCGCCCTGGTTGGCGTACTGGTTGGTGATGATCTGGATGCGGCCCTGCGCATCGCGTTGCACGCGGCCCGGGAACAGGCCCGGATTGTTGACGATGAACTGGGCGTTGTCCGGCTTGATCAGGTTGTCCTGTTCGATCCGGTACACATCCACGCCGATGCTGGTGTCGGCATCGGGTGCCCACACCGCGCCGATGTTGACGTTCTTCGACCGCTCCGCTTCCAGGTCCGGGTTGCCGGTGCGCAGGTTGGTCACGCCGCGGCTGCCGCCCGGCGTCAACGGATCGAACGGGTCCACCACCGAGCCGTAGCTGATGGTCTGGCCCTGCGCGATTTCCGGCAGCGACGGCGCACGGAACCCGCGCGAGAACGAGCCGCGCAGCAGCAGTGAATCCAGCGGCTGCCAGCGCAGCGCCACTTTGGGCGAGAGCGCATTGCCGAAGTCGTCGTAGTGATCACCGCGCCCGGCCAGTTGCAGCTCCAGGGTGCGATGCAGCGGCACGCTGAACTCGGCATAGGCGGCACTGACCTGGCGCTCACCGTCCACGATGTTGATCGCCGGGCGCAGCTCGGTACCCGACAACACCTGTGCACTGGTGCGTGCATCCAGCGACTCCCGGCGGACTTCGGCACCCCAGGCAAAGCCGACCGGTCCGGCCGGCAGGTCCAGGAACGATGTGGAGGCCTTGATGCTGGCCGCATCCAACTGATACCAGCCCGGTCGCTTGGTCTGCAGCCGCAGCGCTTCCAGCGCGCCCGGAGTGCTGGACGGGTTGACGAAGTTGTAGCTGCCATCGCGCAGGATCTGCTCGAACGCATAGCGGTTGATGAAGTTGTCCACGTACTCGCGCTGCTCGCTCTGCGAGGTCTCCGCGGCCAGTTCCCAATCCCAGCGTGCGGTCTTGCCGCGCGCACCGGCCAGCACCCGGTAGAACACCTGGGTGTTGTCCTTCAGGCGCGGGCCGATGTCGGAGAAGCTGTACTCGAACGGCAGCGGTGCGCCGGTGGTGTTGTTGGGGTGGCCCACCGGCAGTACCGCCGGAATGTCGACCAGGGTGCCGGTGGCCGGGTTATAGGCGCGCAGGCCGGGGCCGACGGTAAGCGGTGCACTGAAGATCTGGTCGGCCTGGTTGTGGCTGTACAGCACATCGGCAAACAGCTCCAGCGCATCGCCGAAGCGGCGGGTTGCACTCAACGACGCCTGCAGGCGCTCCGCACCGGGCTGCAGGGTCTTGAACGGCTGCGCGTTGAACGCGCACGCGTTGCCGGGCAGGGCGCTGCCGAAATCGTTGTAGGGCCGCAGCTCGCTGCCGCTCGGGCAGGGCGCGAAGGGGGTCGGCTGGCGCGGGTTGGCCAGCCAGTTGCCGCCGGCCGTGGACCAGCCGGCCAGGCGCCCACCGGCCCGGTCACGGAAATCGCCGCTGCGGGTGTAGCGGCGTTCGTCGGCATCCAGGCGGTCGCGCTTGAGCAGGTCCAGCCCGAACAGCACGTTCCAGCCGTCGGTTTCCAGGTTGCCCACGCCCCACAGCAGGTTGGCCTTCTTCTCGTCCAGCCCGCCCTGGGTGGCAGTGCCGAAGGCACCGCCGACCTCCAGCCCCTCGAAGTTGCGCCGCAGGATGATGTTGATCACCCCGGCGATCGCATCCGAGCCATACACCGCCGAGGCGCCGTCCTTGAGCACTTCGATGCGTTCCACCGCGCTGATCGGCAGTGCGTTGAGGTCGACAAAGGTGTCCTGGGTGTTCAGGGCGAAGCCGAAGTTGGCCACGCGATAGCCGTTGACCAGCACCAGCGTGTTCTTCGGGCTGAGCCCGCGCAGGCCGATCGAGGCCGAGCCGGCGGCGAAGCTGCCGGTGTACTGCTCGTCGTAACTGTTGCCGGCATTGGCCGACAGCGAGCGCAGCACATCGGTCAGGGTCGACTTGCCGGTCTGCTCGATCTGCTCGCGTGTGACCACCTGCACCGGGTTGGGGCCGGCGGTATCGGTGCGTTTGATGTTCGAGCCGGTCACCACCACGGTCTGCAGGGTGGTGCTGTCGGCGGACGGTGCCGTGTCGGCGAAGGCGGGTGCGGCAATCACCAGCGCGATGGCGCTGGTCAAAACAGTAAAGCGCAGCATGGGGCAGTCACATCAGGTGGGCGGGCCAGTAGTCCATGGCCGTCGCAGCGTGCCCAATGGCCTTCCTTCATCCATTCATAACGAATGGAACTGAATAGGCAATTTTGCGAGGAATTTCGCCTTAGCCGCCCCAGCCGGCGAACGTATCCACCAACAGCTTCACGTTGAGCACCAGGATGATCGCGGCGATCACCCACGACAGCGCGATCAACCAGCGCGGCGCGACCAGCGCACCCATCTTGGCCTTGTCCGACACGAAGCGCACCAGCGGGACCACCGCGAACGGCAACTGCATCGACAGCAGCACCTGGCTGAGCACCAGCAGCCGCGCGGTGCCTTGTTCGCCGTAGATGGCGGTGACGATCAGCACCGGCACGATCGCGATGCCCCGGGTGATCAGGCGGCGTGCCCACGGCGCGATGCGCAGGCGCAGAAAGCCCTCCATCACGATCTGCCCGGCCAAGGTGGCGGTGACCGTGGAATTGATGCCCGAGGCGAGCAGCGCCACCGCGAACAGGGTGGAGGCCAGGCCGACGCCGAGCATCGGCGCCAACAGCTCGTAGGCCTGTTCGATCTCCTGCACGTCGGTGCGGCCATGCGCATGGAACACCGCCGCGGCCAGGATCAGGATCGAGGCATTGATGAACAACGCCAGCATCAGCGCGATGGTGCTGTCGGTGACTGCCCAGCGCAGCGCGCTGCGGCGGCCGGCATCGGTGCGCGGGTAGGCGCGGGTCTGCACGATGGACGAATGCAGGTACAGGTTGTGCGGCATCACGGTGGCGCCGATGATGCCGATCGCCAGGTACAGCGCATGCGGGTTGGTGACCACCTCGGCACGCGGGATGAAGCCACCCAGCACTGCCTGCAGCGGCGGCGCGGCCAGTGCGATCTGCACCGCGAAGCAGCCGAAGATCACCAGCAGCAGCGCGATCACGAACGCTTCCAACGCGCGGAAGCCGCGGTGCATCAGGAACAGCACCAGCACCACGTCCACCGCGGTGATCACTGCGCCGGCCAATAGCGGAATGCCGAACAGCAGTTTCAGTGCGATCGCCGTGCCGATCACCTCGGCCAGGTCGCAGGCGATGATCGCGATCTCGCACAGCAGCCACAGGCCCAGGTTGACCGGGCGCGAGTAGTGATCGCGACAGGCCTGCGCGAGGTCGCGGCCGGTGGCGATGCCCAGCCGCGCCGACAGCCCCTGCAGCACGATGGCCATCAGGTTGGAGAGCAGAATCACCGACAGCAGCAGGTAGCCGAACTGCGCGCCACCGGCGATGTCGGTGGCCCAGTTGCCCGGGTCCATGTAGCCCACCGAGACCATGTAGCCCGGGCCAAGGAAGGCCAGCAGCCGGAACCACCAGTGGCCGCCACTGGGCACCGCGACGCTGGCATTCATCTCGCCCAGACTGGGGCGGTGCCCGGTTGCAGAGGGCCAGGCGGGGCTGGCAGGGGGTTGGCGTTCAATGTCCACGGCCGCAATATAGCAGAGGCTATGTTAGTAAGTGGATGCAATGTCAGGCCATTCGACTGCAGAATCCGGCCACGCGCGCACTGCCATGCCACCGCCTTAACCGCCAACCGCGTATCGTCTGCGCTCTTTCGTGAAGCAGGTGATGCATGCGCTGGATTGTGTTGTTGGCCGCACTGGCGATGCCGGTAGTGTCTTGGTTTTCGCAGTCCGGCATGTTCGGCCCGACCAATGGCGCGGTCTCAGACCGCTATCCCACCCTGCTGGTCGCCGCCGGCTACGCGTTCGCGATCTGGGGCCTGATCTTCCTCTGGGATGTCGCCTTCGGGTTGTGGCAGCTACGTCGGCGCAAGCCGGACCTGGTCGGGGTCCGCGGCTGGGCCGCCACTGGTTTCGTGCTCACGGCGGCGTGGATGCCGGTGTTTTCGAACCAGTGGTTCCTGCCGGCGCTGGCGATCATCTGGGCCGCACTGCTCTGCCTGCTGGTAGCCGCCGTGCGCGCTGCGCCGGCCAACGCCACTGGCGGGCAGCGGGCGTGGGCGGCGTATCCGCTGGCACTGCATGCCGGTTGGTTGTCGATGGCCGCGTTCCTCAATACCGCCCAGGTGATCGTGGCCTACCAGTGGCTGCCGAGCACGGACATGTTCGGCTGGAGCGTGGTGCTGCTCGCCCTGGCCACGCTGCTGGTGTGGTCGGTGAACCAGCGCCTGCGCGGCCACTTCGCCTATCCGGCGGCGGTGGTGTGGGCACTGGTCGGTGTATATGTGAAGCAATCCAGCTGGCGCCTGCCGGGCGCGGACAGCATCGCGGTGCTGGCCATCGCCGTGGCCGCGCTGCTGGTCCTGCAGACCCTGTTGCTGCGCGCGCGGGCCTGGCGCCAACCGTTGCCGGCCATTGCGGCCGCGCATCGCCATCGCCGCTGAGCGCGGCGTTTCACCCTGTCTTTGTTTCCCCCCAGGAGATCCCCCATGAACATCCTGATGGTTTTGACCTCGCACGATCAGCTGGGCGACACCGGTCGCCGTACCGGTTTCTGGCTGGAGGAATTCACCAGCCCCTATTACGTGTTCAAGGACGCGGGTGCGCAGATCACCCTGGTGTCGCCCAAGGGCGGGCAACCGCCGCTGGACCCGAAAAGTGACGAACCCGATGCACAGACCGCCTCCACCGCGCGCTTTGCCGGTGACAAGGACGCGCAGCAGGCGCTGGCGCATACCGGCAAGCTTGCCGACGTGCGCGCCACCGATTTCGACGCGGTGTTCTATCCCGGTGGCCACGGCCCGCTGTGGGACCTGGCCGAAGACCGTGATTCGATCGCATTGATCGAGGCCTTCATCGCCGCCGACAAGCCGACCGGGCTGGTCTGCCATGCCCCGGGCGTGCTGCGCCATGTGCGCGGCGCCGATGGCGAACCGCTGGTCAAGGGTCGCGCGGTCACCGGTTTCAGTGACAGCGAAGAGGACGCGGTGCAGTTGACCAAGATCGTGCCGTTCCTGGTCGAGCGCGAGCTCATCCGCCTGGGTGGCCACTACAGCAAGGCGGCCGACTGGCAACCCTATGCGGTCAGTGCCGGGCGGCTGGTGACCGGGCAGAACCCGGCCAGCTCCGAGGCGGTGGCCAAGGCACTGCTTGGCCAGCTGGCATGAGTGCGCCCGCGAAGGCAATGATGCGCGCCGCGGTACACGCACGTTTCGGCGATCCCGCCGCCGTGCTGCGCGGCGGTGACGTAGCGCAGCCACAACCGCGGCCGGGCGAGGTGCGGATCCGCACGGTGCTCGCGCCCATCCACAATCACGATCTGTGGACGGTGCGCGGCCAGTACGGCTACAAGCCCACGCTGCCGGCGGTGGGCGGCAGCGAAGGCACCGGCGTGATCGATGCGCTGGGCGAGGGCGTGCAGGGGCTGCAGCTGGGCCAGCGGGTCAGCGCGGCCTCGGTGCACGGCACCTGGGCGGAGTTCTTCATCGCCCCGGCGCAGATGGTGATTCCGATGCCCGACGCCATTGATGACAACACGGCGGCGCAACTGATCGCGATGCCGCTCAGTGCGCTGATGCTGCTGGAGTTCCTGCAGGTGCGTGCGGGCCAGTGGATCCTGCAGAACGCCGCCAACGGCGCGGTCGGCAAGGCCCTGGCGATGCTGGCCAAGGCGCGCGGCGTGCACTGCGTGAATCTGGTGCGGCGCGACGCCGGGGTGGCCGAGATGGCCGCGCTGGGCATCGAGCACACCGTCTCCACCGCACAGTCGGACTGGATGGCACAGGTGCAGGCGCAGGTCGGCGATCAGCCGATTGCCGCCGCGGTGGATTCGGTTGGCGGCCGCGCCAGCAATGAGCTGATGACCCTGCTCGGCGATGGCGGCACGCTGGTGTCGTTCGGTTCGATGACTGGTGAACCGATGCAGCTCAGTTCCGGCGATGTCATCTTCAAGCAGGCCACGGTCAAGGGCTTCTGGGGCAGCAAGGTGAGCCAGGCGATGGCGCCGGAAGACAAGCGCCGGCTGGTCGGCGAGCTGTTGCAGTTGGCCGCGCGCGGCGGGCTGAGCCTGCCGGTGGACGCGGTGTTCGGCTTCGATCAGGTGGCCGAGGCGGTGGCCGCCAGCGCCGTGCCGGGGCGCAACGGCAAAGTGTTGCTGCGGCCATGATCCGCATCACTGCCGCCGGCGAGCGCCCCTCGGTAGCCGGTTCCCCGGACTACTTCACCGGCCGCGTGCGCATCGATGCACCGTTCCAGACCGATGCGCCGGCACGGCTCGGCGGTGCCACGGTCAGCTTCGAGCCGGGCGCACGCACCGTCTGGCATACCCATCCGCTGGGCCAGACCCTGATCGTCACCGCCGGCATCGGCCACGTGCAGGAATGGGGCAAGCCGGCGCAGGAGATCCGGCCGGGCGATATCGTGTGGATTCCGCCGGACGTGAAACACTGGCATGGCGCACGCGCGGACGTGGCGATGACCCACATCGCCATCGCCGAAGCGCTGGACGGCTCGCCGGTGACCTGGCTGGAGCCGGTGAGCGAAGCGCAGTATCGCGGGTGATAAAATGCGCACTCCGAACCGCTGTGAGTACGAGTACGCCATGAACGACACCGCCGCCTTCTATCCCATCGGTACCCCCGGCCAGGCCTGGGGCGCCAGCGAGAAGGCGCAGTGGCGGGCGCGCCAGCTGCCGCAGCGGCGTTACGCCGACGATGTGCTGCCGGTGCTGGAACGCCTGCGCGCCGATTTCGATGTCGCCCAGTACGGCACGCTCGACTATGCGCCGGATACCTATCCGCTGTTCGCCGTGCGCAGCCGCGACTGGAACCCGGCGCTGCCCACCATGCTGGTGACCGGTGGCGTGCACGGCTATGAAACCAGTGGCGTGGAAGGTGCGCTGCAGTTCCTGGCCACGCGTGCCGGGGATTACGCCGGCCGTGCCAACGTGCTGGTGGCCCCGTGCGTGAGCCCGTGGGGCTACGAGCGGATCCAGCGCTGGAATGCCGATGCGATCGACCCCAACCGTTCGTTCGTGGACCACAGCCCGGCCGCCGAATCGGCCGCCTTGATGGCGCTGGTGGCCCCGCTGCGTGGCACGTTCGCGATGCATATCGACCTGCACGAAACCACCGATACCGACGAAAGCGAATTCCGCCCGGCCCTGGCCGCGCGCGATGGCAAGCCGTTCGAGCCCGGCCTGATTCCCGATGGCTTCTACCTGGTGGACGACAGCGAAAACCCGCAGCCGGCGTTCCAGCAGGCCGTCAATGCGGCGGTGGAGCAGGTGACCCACATCGCGCCTGCCGATGACAAGAATGAAATCATCGGCTCGCCGGTGGTGGCACCGGGGGTGATCGAATACCCGCTGAAGAAGCTCGGCCTGTGCGCCAGCATCACCGGCGCCACGTTCACCACCACCACCGAGGTCTACCCGGACAGCCCGCGCGCCACCCCGCAGCAGTGCAACGATGCGCAGGTGGCGGCGATCTGCGCGGCGATCGATTACGCGCTGGCGCATCGCTAAGCGCGCGCCACGCTACGCGAACTGATCCAGCAGCCACAACGCGGCCGGTCCGAGCGGTGTGCCCTTGAGCCACACCGCATCGGTGGACACCAGCCGCGGCCAGCCGGGCAGGGCCAGTTCCACCAGCCGGCCACGGCCATACCGCGCGACCAGCTCGCGCGGTAATTCGGCCCAGCCGAACCCGTCTTCGGCCATCTCCAACACCATCAGGTAATCGGAGGCCGACCAGGTGCGGCCGCGCGCCTTGCCCTGGCCGAGCGCGTCACCGCTCAGGCAGAGCTGGCGGTGGCTGGCCAGATGCGCCTCGTCCAGCCCTGCGTGTTGCGCCAACGGGTGCTGGCGGGCAACGAACACCGCCATTTCGGCGCGCAGCGGCAAAGCGCGCACGACCAGCTCGGAAGGGTAGTGCGCCTGGTGCGGCAGCAGGCCCAGGTGCGCGCGGCCGCGTTGGACCACATCGAGCACGTCGCTGCCCTCGGCATCAAGCCATTCCAGTTCGATGTCCGGGAAGCGCTGCTCGAAGCGCTGCAGCAGGTGGTGGTCCGGGTTGAGCTGGTAGATATCGGAGAACACCAGGCTCAGGCGTGGCTCGACGTTGTCGGCCAGGCGGATGCTGAGTTGTTCCAGCCGCTCGGCGGACGCCAGGATCTCCTGCACATGGCCGAGCACCTTGCGGCCGTCCTCGGTCAACACCGGGTAGCGGCCGCTGCGGTCGAACAGGGTCAGGCCGAGGTCGGCCTCCAGCGTGGCGATGGCGGTGCTGATGGTGGACTGGGTTTTCTTCAGCCGGCGCGCCGCGGCGGAGAACGAGCCCAGTGCGGCGGCTTCGACGAAGGCATGCAGGGATTCGGGACCGTAGCGCATCGATGTATCGCCTATTTCGATGGTATCCATCTTTGGTGTGATGGAAAAAACGATGATAATGGGGGCATCGCTGCGGTGTCGAGGGTTTGCCCGGTGCTTCGCACCGCGTACCGACCAGCGGTCGGTACCCACCGCAGGCCTATATGCGCCGCTGCGCTTGAACCAGGAGTTTTCCATGCACACACCGGTGCAACCCCTTCCCCGTGCCCGTGGCGGCCTGATCGCCTGGGCCTGCCTGACCGTGGCGATCGTCGCCGAGGTGGTCGGCACCTCGTTCATGGCCGATGCCGCCCGCCACGGCGGCTACATGGGCTATGCGGTGATGGCCGCCGCGCTGGCAGTGTCCTACTACTTCCTGGCGCTGTCGGTGCGCGGCATCGCCGTGGGCGTGGCGTATGCGGTGTGGGAAGGGCTGGGCCTGACGTTGCTGACCCTGGTGGGCTTGCTGGTGTTCAAGGAAACGCTGTCCACCCAGCAGCTTATCGGCCTGGCATTGGCGGCGGCAGGCATTGTCTGCGTCACCCTGGGCGAGGCGCATCCGGCATGAACATGACCGCCTTTGCTTTCGTGACCTGTTCGGCGCTGATCGATATCGCCGCCAACATGATGGTGGCCAAGTCCGACGGCTTCCGTAAGCCGGGCTGGGGCGTCACGGCGATCGTGCTGGTGTGGGGTGCTTTCGCCCTGCTGGGCCAGGCGGTGAAGTACATGGACCTGGCCACCGCCTATGCCCTGTGGGGCGCCATCGGCGTGATCGGCACCGCGCTCTGCGGCCGGGTGCTGTTCGGCAACCGGCTGCGCCCGATCGGCTGGGTCGGCATCGCGCTGGTGACCGGTGCGGTGATGGTGCTGTCCAGCCACTGATCCGGAGGCAGGCGCTCCTTCAGCCGAACAACCGGTTCAACGCCGAACCGGAGGCGGCATCGGCGAAGCCATCAAAGCGCCCGTGTTCGGCCAACTGCTGCGAGGCGCGCATCATTCCGCCCCACGCGCTGCGGGCCATCGCACCGCCGACGCTGACCCGGCGCACGCCCATCGCGGCGATGTCGGCCAGGGTGAACGGCAGCGCGCTGCCGACCAGCAGGTTCACCGGTTTCGGGGCGACCGCAGCCACCACCGCCTCGATCTGTTCGCGGCTGGTGATGCCCGGCGCATACAGGCAGTCCGCACCGGCATCGGCGTAGGCGCGCAGACGGGCGATGGCATCGTCCAGATCCGGGCGGCCGACGAAGAAATTCTCGGCGCGGCCCACCAGCAGCACGTCGGCGCCGCTGCGGTCGATCGCGGTGCGTGCCGCACGCAGGCGGGTCACCGCCTCATCGCGTGATCGCAGCGGCTGCGACGGATCGTTGCTGGCATCTTCAATGGAGATTGCCGCTACGCCGGTGGCGATGGCTTGGGTGACGGCGTGTTCAATCTCGGCGGGGGTACTGCCGAAGCCGTCACCGAAATCGGCGTTCACTGGTAGCGGGGTTGCCGCCGCAAGATCGTGCAGATGGGCAAGGGTGGCGTCCAGCGACAACTGGCCATCGGCCATGCCCTGGCTCCAAGCCACGCCGGAGCTGGTGCTGGCCAGCGCCGCAAAGCCCAAGCTGTGCAGATAACGGGCGCTGCCCACATCCCACGGATTGGGCAACACGAAGCAGCCCTGTGTGTGCAGGGCGCGGAAGGCGGCGCGGCGCGGTTGGGGATCAAATCGCAGGGCGGACATCGCAGGGCTCCCGTCGGTAGGCTCCGATGGTAAGCCCTGCGTCGCCCATGGGCTTAGAACGCCAGCGTGCCCTGCAGGTACAGCGTGCGCGGCTGGCCGACGAACTTGCCGCCGTTGTTGTCGGTGGAGCGCGTGTAGTAGCGGCGGTCGAGCAGGTTCTTGACCCCGATCGCCAGCTTCAGGTCATGCAGCTCGGGGCCGAAGTCATAGCCGGCGCGCACCGCCACGGTGGCGTAGCCCGGGATGTCACCGAGGCGGCCAGTGGCATCCTCGGTGGTCACGTAGCTGGCGCCCGGGCTGGGCGTGCCCGGTGAGCGTTGCCCGGACTGGGCGAAGACATCGGCGTTGAAGGTCCAGCGCTCAATCGCATAGCGCGCACCGAAGGAACCCACCTGGCGCGAATACAACGGCAGGTCGCGGCCGGCGAAGACACCCGCGCGGGCGGTGGCCTCGGTCCAGGTGTAGGTCATCGACAGCTGCAGGCCGGCCAGTGCCTCGCTGAGCTGGCCCATCTCGTAACGCAGCGCCGATTCGACGCCGCGGTGGCGGGTGGCGCCCAGGTCGGTCCACATGCCTTCGCCGACGATCGAGCGCGCCAGCTGCAGTTCCTTGTCGAAGTCGACGTTGAATACGGTGAACTCGCCACTCAGCGCCGAGCTGTTGAAGTGGGTGCCCAGCTCGTAGGTGGTGGCCGATTCCGGGTGCAGGCCTTCGGTGGTGGAGGCCAGCTGGCTGTACTGCTGCGGGCCGAACGACTTGCCGCCGTTGGCGAACAGCGACCAGGTGTCATTCACGCGATACAGCACCGACAGCGTGGGCAGCGTCTCACGCGAGGTGATCTGTGGCCGCAGCGTGCTGGTGACGGTGCCGTTGGTGGCCAGGTTGGTGATGGCGTTGAAGGTGCGGATGTCTTCCACGCGCACGCCCGGGGTGAAGGTCCACTTGCCGATGTCGATGCGGTCGTCGATGTAGAACGCATTGGCGGTCGTGCCGCCGCCGCTGGTCTGGTACGGCAGCAGGGGCAGGTCGAAACCGGCCACGGCCGCGCCGGGGCGGTAGTAGCCGGTGCGCGAGGCCACTTCACTGCTGGCTTCCTTCAGGTAGCGGTAGCCCACGCTGACTTCCTGCACCACCGTGCCGGTGCTGAACAACCGCGAGTAACGCGGTTCCACGCCCAGGTAGTGATAGCCGCGCGGGGCGGCGGTGAGCCGGCGCTGGCCATTGCTGGCGCCGCTGCCGTCCTGCTCGATGTAGCTGCCACGGAAGGAGTCCACGTAGTAGCCCAGTACCTCGAGGTTGTTGCGCCCGTCGGTCCAGGTGTACTTCAGCGACCCATCGCTGCGGCGGCCGTTGAACACATCGTAGGGGCGGGTGGACTGGAACGGGTCGGCGGCGTATTCGGCGGTGGTCAGGCCGCCGGGCATGCGTCCGCTGCCCTCGAAGTGGTGCAGCGACAGCGCCAGGTCACCGGCGTTGCCCAGCGAATAGGCGGCCTTGAGCAGTACGTCGTCGATGTCGGTCTTGTCGTTGCTCGCGCGCCAGCCTTCGCCGTGGGTGCCCGAGTACAGCAGGGCCAGGCCCAGGCCGCCGTCGGTGGTGCCGCCGAGGAACAGACTGGGCACGGTCTTGACGTTGCCGCCGCGCCCGTACATTTCCGAGCTGAAACCCAAAGTACCGGCGAAGTCGCGCGGAATCGCCCGGGTCACGAAGTTGATGATGCCGCCGACGTTCTGCGGCCCGTAGCGCACCGAGCCGGCGCCGCGCACCACGTCCACCGACTCCAGGTTGCCCAGTGCCACCGGGGCCAGCGACAACTGCGGCTGGCCGTACGGGGCGTAGGACATCGGCACGCCGTCCATCAGCACGTACGAGCGCGGCGACAGCCGCGAGGTCAACCCGCGCACGCCGACATTGAGCGAGACATCGCTGCCGCCGGTGCCGTTGCTTTCCTGCACCTGCACACCGGGGATCTGGCGCAGCACATCACGCACACTGGTCGAACCGCTTTCGGCGATGCGCTGGGATTCCACAATGCTGCGCGCGCCGGGATGGTCCAGCAGCTTGGCTTCGGTGGGGTTGTCCAGCCAGTTGCCGGTGACCTTGACCGTATCCAGCTCGGTCGCGGCCGGGGTGGCGCTCTGGGCCAGGACGGTGGCGGGCAGGCTGGCCAGTGCGACCAACAGGGCGGCGGCGAGCCGGGAGGCACGCGGAGAAGGAGCTACGCAGTTCATGGGCACGACGGATCCGGACAGGGCGGGGGCAGGGCCGGGGCGCACGGCAAAGGCGCGCAGGGGCCGCTGGGGAAAAGCCGGCGGATCCTACCGTAAATGGGAATCAGCCGCATTGTCAGGGCTGTTCAGCTATCCAGGCGGCCGCCGCGGTACGGCCGTTGCGCGTGCTGCCGTGTGGGTGGGTCGGGGTGTTAAACCGCCGTGGCAATCGGCGCGTGCATGTTCACGCCCGGCAACGCCCGGTCGGGTCCAGGCTTGCGCAGGCCCCGGATGGTCCGGGGCCCTGCCTGGAGATTCCTTCGATGACCCGCATTGCATTCCATTCGGTACTGCTGTCGCTGGCACTGACCACGGCAGCCTTCGCCGGCACCGCGCCCAAGGCGGCCCCGATGTCGCCGCTGCCTGCGTTCAATGAACTGGACAAGGACAAGGACGGCATCGTCACCCTGCACGAAGTGGACGTGTACCCCGATGCGGTGGCGGCGCGGCTGCGCAAGTGCGATGCCGACAAGGATCAGAAGATCAGCCGCGACGAATACGCCAAGTGCGAGCATGCCGCGCACGCGGCGGGCGCGAAGTAACGCCCGCCGGTGAACGCCGGGGGCTCAGGCGCGCACCCAGCGTGAGGCCAGCGCCACCAGCACCAGTGCGGCGGCTACCAGGCAGAAGGCGATGACCAGGCTGCTGGCATGCGCCACGAAGCCGATCAGCGCCGGGCCGGCCAGCACGCCGGCATAGCCCAGCGTGGTGATGGCCGGAATGGCCAGGCTTTCCGGCATTGCCTTCTGGTTACCGGCCATCGAGAACAGCGCCGGCACGATATTGGCGCAGCCGACCCCGATCAGTGCATAGCCGGGCAGGGCCATGCCCAGGCCGGGGGAGAACGTGGCGATGGCAAAACCGAGCGCGGCGACCAGGCCGCCGAGCACGATCGCGCGATGGCGGCCAAGCCGTGCCACCACGCCGTCACCGACCAGCCGGGTCACGGTCATGGCAACGGCGAAGGCCAGATACCCCAGGCCCGCACGCGAGGGATCCACCTGCTGCACGTCGTGCAGGAACACCGCACTCCAGTCCAGCACCGAACCTTCGGCGAGGAAGGCGACGAAGCACAGCACGCCGATGGCCAGCACGATGCCGTGCGGCATGGCGAACATCGGCGCATCGGAGGGGGCCTTGTCGTCGCGCCAGTACGGCAGCGACAGCGCCAGCAGCGCGGCCATCACCGCTGATACCAACAGGCACACCAGCCAGGGCGGCAGGTGCAGGGTGAGCAGGCCGGTCATCGCCGCGGCGCCGACCGCACCGCCGATGCTGTAGAACGCGTGGAAGCCGGACATCATCGGCCGGCCGCTGTCGCGCTCGACCATGATCGCCTGCAGGTTCATCACGCAGTCGCACGCGCCGACGCCGGCCCCGAACACGAACAGGGCCGCGCCCAGCGTCCACGGCGACGGCGCAAGGGCGAGCAGCGGCAGGCTGGCGATCACCATCAGCAAGGTCAGCACCATCACCGCGCGACAGCCGTGGCGCGCGGCGAGCATGCCGGCGAGCGGCATCGCCAGCAGCGATCCGGCGCCCAGGCACAGCAGCACCAGCCCCAACGTGCCCTCATCGAGCGCGGTGCGGGCCTTGGCGAACGGCACCAGGGGCGCCCATGCAGCGGTGGCGAAACCGGGCAGGAAGAACGCGGCGCGGGTGGCGTTCTGTTCGGTACGCGCACGCAGCGTGGCAGGCATTGCCCGCGGCGACATCGGGGCAGGGGTCATGCGTGGGCCGCGCGCAGGATTTCAACACCGCGCCGACCGAACGCCTCAACCTGCGCCTGCGGTGCATCGGCTTCGAGCACCAACAGGTCGATCTGCTCGACCGCGCCGATGCGATGTGCCGCCTGTGCGCCGAGCTTGTCGCTGGTGACCACCACGATGCAGCGGCTGCTGGCCGCGAGCAGCGCACGCTTGAGTGCGGCCTCCTCTCCATCCACCGCCCAGATACCGGCTTCGGCATCGACTGCGCAGGTACCGATGAAGCCCACATCCACCCGCAGCGCGGCAATCGCCTCCAGGGCCTGCGCGCCCAGCGTGGCGCCGACCCGCGGGTCCACCCGGCCGCCGATCAGGGTGACTTCGATGCCCGTACGCACGATCAGTGCCAGTGCGATATCCGGCCCATTGGTCACCACGCGAATGCCCTGATGCTGGGCCAGGCAGGCGGCGATCGCGCTGTTGGTCGAACCGGCGTCGAGCAGCACCATCTCGCCGGGCAGCACCTGGGCGGCGGCAACCCGGGCCAGGGCTAGCTTGCGATCGCGCTGCTGTTCATGGCGCGCGGCCAACGGCGGGAAGTTCGGCGTGGCCGGCAACGCGCCGCCATACACCTTGCGGCACAGGCCCTGGTTGGCCAGTTCGCGCAGGTCGCGGCGGATCGAGTCCTCGGACACCTGCATCTGCGTGGCCAGCTGCGCGGAGAACACGCGGCCCTGTTCGCGCAGCAGGCGCAGGATGGTCTGTTGGCGTTCGCCGGGCAGGGCGTCCTGGGCGGTCATGGCAGGTCTCGCAAGGGAGTGGGTTGATCGCGCCGCCGCCGGTGGCGTGCATGAAGCTGCACGAATGGCGGGTGTTGCGCGTACATCAGGCCCGAATCATAGCAAACCATGCATTGAATAATGCATTAACGTGCGCAAAGACGCATGTTCGGGCGCCTGGTCGTGCGCACGTCAGCCGTCGCGCTGCAACACCGGCGCCACCAGCGCCGCCAGCCAGTCCATGAAGGCGGCCACCCGCCTTGGCAGGTGGCGGCGCTGCGCATAGAGCAGGGTGATCGGCATCGGCTCGGCCGGAAGTGCCGTCAGGATTTCGACCAGCGCGCCGCTGGCCAAGGCCTGCTGGGCACCCAGCCGCGGCACCTGGATGATGCCCAGCCCGGCCAGCGCTGCCGCGGTATAGCCCTCACCGCTGTTGACCGTGACCGCACCGCCCATCGGCCGGCTGCGGTAGCGCTGGCCATCGAAATACTCAAAGCCCGGCGAGCGCTGGCCCAGCGTGCCGACGTAATGCACCAGCGCATGCTGGTCCAGGTCCTGCAACTGCCGTGGGGTGCCGCGCGCGGCCAGGTAGGCCGGGCTGGCGCAGTTCACGATATGCATCACCCCGAGCGGGCGCGCGACCAGGCTGCTGTCATCCAGCGTGCCCACCCGCACCACGCAGTCGAAACCCTCGCGGACCAGGTCGACGCGGCGGTCGGTGCCGCTCAGTTCGATCTCCAGCCCGGGGTGGCGGGCCAGGAACCCGGGCAGGTGCGGAATCACCAGCTGCCGTGCGAGCCCGCTGGACATGTCCACCCGCAGGCGGCCCTTGAGCTGGCCGGTGTCGCGGCGGAACATGCCCTGCAGCTCTTCCATGTCGTCGAGCAGGTCACGCGCGCGCTGCTGGAACTGCGCCCCGTCGGCACTGAGCTGGACCCGGCGCGTGGTCCGGTGCAGCAGCTGCACGCCGACCTCGGCCTCCAGCCGCTGCACCGCCAGTGAGACGCTGGCCTTGGGCAGGCCAAGGCTGTCAGCCGCACCGGTGAACGAGCCCAGTTCGGCGACCCGCAGGAAGCTGCGCAGCTGATCGAGGCGATCCATCGATTGGTCACTCTGTATGGACAGTCAAATCAGGATCGCGCGGTTTATGTGGTTCTGCAATATCAATAGTCTGGCCACTACCCCAACGCAGGAGATGGACATGAGCAAGTCGAACCGTGTGGTTCTGGTGACCGGTGGCAGCCGCGGCCTGGGCCGCAATGCCGCACTGGCGCTGGCTGCCGATGGCGCCGATGTGATCTTCACCTACCGCAGCCAGGCCGACGCCGCGCAGGCGGTGGTCGCGCAGATCCAGGCGCTCGGCCAGCGGGCGGCGGCACTGCCGCTGGACATGGCCGACAGCCGCGGGTTCGCCGCGTTTGCCACGGCGGTGCGCGCGCAGTTGCAGGACTGGGGCGTGGACGGCCTGCAGGGCCTGTTCAACAACGCCGGCGAAGGCCTGTATGCGCCGATTGCCGACACCACCGAAGCGCAGTTCGATCTGGCGGTGGCGGTGCACCTGAAGGGGCCGTTCTTCCTCACCCAGGCGTTGCTGTCGCTGATCGCCGATGGTGGCCGTATTCTCAACGTGTCCAGCGGGCTGTCGCGCTTCGCCCTGCCGGGCAGTGCGGCGTACGCGATGATGAAGGGCGGCATCGAGGTGTTCAGCCGCTACCTGGCCAAGGAGCTGGGCGCGCGCGGAATCAGTGCCAACACGCTGGCGCCGGGCGCGATTGAAACCGACTTCGGCGGTGGCCGCGTGCGTGACAACGCGCAGATCAATGCGATGGTCGCGGGCAACACGGCGTTGGGCCGGGCCGGCAAGCCCGATGACATCGGCCCGGTGGTGGTGGCGCTGCTGTCGCCGCACACCCAGTGGGTCAATGCGCAGCGGGTGGAAGCGTCGGGCGGCATGTTCGTCTGAGGCAACGTGCCGCGCCTCGGCCTGCCGCAGGCGCGGTCTGCAACATGCGAACGGTTAGCATTCGCGCGGGGCGGGCTATCATGACGGCCCCGTTCACTGCCAAGGCGACGCCGTTTTGAAATCCCTTCCCCCGATCAGTCCGATGGGCCGCGTGTTCGCCGCCGTGGCCTTCATCGAAGCACTGACCTGGGCCGGCCTGCTGGTCGGCATGTTCCTCAAGTACGTCACCGAAACCACCACGATGGGGGTGACGATCTTCGGTCGCCTGCACGGCTTTGCGTTCATCGCCTACGGCGTGGTGACGGTGCTGGCCGCCGTGCGCCTGCGCTGGCCGTGGTGGGCTGCACTGCTGGCCATCGCCGCTGCGGTGCCGCCGCTGGTGACGCTGCCGCTGGAGATGTGGTTCCGTCGGCGTGGGTTGCTTGCCGACCGCGCCGATCGCGCGCTGGCCAGCGCCACGTCGGGCAACTGAGGCGGACCTACGCGGTTGCCGCCGCCAGCGCCGCGCTGATCTGGCGCGGCGACTGGTAACCGGCCAGCCGCGCCACTTCGTGACCGTCACGGACCACGCTCAGGGTGGGCGTCTGGCGCAAGCCCAGACTGCGGAAGAACACCTCGCCGATGGTTTCCAGCTTGACCTTGAGCAGCACCACGCCTTCGGCCTGGGCCGCGTCGGCGAAGCTGGCCAGCGACATGTCCAGCATCCGGCAAGCGGGGCAGTCGTCCTTGTGGAAGTCCACCAGCACGGTGGCGTGGGTGCGCAGGGCAGCGTGGTAGTCGTCAGGCGTAGTGGCGTGCAGGGTCAGCATCGGGCAGGGTCTCGATCTGGGTGAGCAGCTGGTCGGTCCAGTGCTGGATGGTGCGGCGGTCGTCGCTGCCATGCGGCATCTGCTCGATCTCCAGCACGGGATGGGGGGAATGGAAGAAACGCGCCAGCCGGTGTGCCGCGCCACAGTAATACTCCAGCCCCCACTGGGTTTCGCCGGTGCCGAACACCGCAACCCGTGGCGGTTCCGGCAGGCCGATACGATCACGCAGCAGGGCCACGAAGTCCTTCATGTCGCCGGGGGTACGCCCGGCGTTGTCGCTCCAGGAGCCGAGCAGGTACAGCGCGGCCGGTTGCAGGTGCTGCAGGTGGGCCGCGCACTCCACCTCGATCCAATCCACCGTATGGCCGCGCCGCGTGCAGTGTGCGGCGATCTGCCGCGCCACTTCACGGGTGTTGCCACTGAGCGAGGCGACGGCGATCAGGATCTGCATGCGGGTTGGCCTTACAGGTCGTCGAAACCGTTGTCCGAATTGGTCTTCTTGTAGCTGGCGTTGCGCATCTCGAAGAAGTCGGTCTTGGTTTCGGTGAAGTTGTCGGCGTAGGCCTTGATCCATGGCATCACATTGACGTTGGTGTCGCTGTAGAGCTTCTCGATGCCGAGCATGCCGGCCATCTTGTTGGCGCGGTACTTCACGTAGCGGATCATTTCATCAACGTCGATGCCGTCGATGCCATCGAGCACTTCGCCGGTCCAGCGCGTCTCCAGCGCAATGGCGTGCTCGAAGGCGTCATGCACGTAGGCGGTGAGCTGGTCGCCCTGCAGCTGCTGGTTCTCGCCGACGATGGCGCGGATCAGTTCGCTGATGAACTTGGTATGGGCCAGTTCGTCGCGGTTGATGAAGCTGATGATCTTGCCGGTGCCGGTCATGCGGTTCTGCCGGACCAGGTTGTAGAAGAACGCAAAGCCGGAATAGAAATTGATGCCCTCCAGGATCGAGGACTGGATCAGCGAACGGATCAGCGTCTCGGCGGTCTTCTCGCGCATGAAGTCGTCGTAGGACTGCATGATCGGCTGGTTGCGCGCCAGGATGGTGGGGTGGGTGCGGGCGATCTCGAACACGCGGTTCTGGTCGGCCAGCCCGGCGATGGAGGCCAGCACGTAGCTGTAGCTTTCGTTGTGGATCACCTCCTGCTGGCCGATGATCGCCGCGTTGGCATGCGCGGCGGGGTCGGTGATGTATTCGGCGACGTTGTAGATGTAGCGCGTCTGCGGCGAATCCAGCGTGGCCAGCAGGCCGATGATCGAGTCGTAGGCGTTCTTCTCGCGCGCGTTGAGCTCGCCGTACTGGCGGGCGTCGCCCTTCATGTCGACCTCATCGGGGATCCAGAAGTTGGTCGACAGCTCCTTGTACGCCCGATAGAACGAGGGGTAGGGGATGTCGTTCCAGTTCAGGATGCCGCTGGTGCGGCCGTTGATGATGCCGGTGGAGCGGTTGGGGTGGCGCGGTTCGAGGATTTTGATGCGTTCGAGCGGGGTTGCCATGGGGGTGTCCTTGTTGCGGCCGTCAGCTGCCGCACCATTCGCATTCGGTGATGTCGATGTCGTTGGAGCGCACGTAGTAGGTGGTTTTCAGGCCTTCGCGCCAGGCGCTCATGTGCAGCGCGAGCAGGGTGCTGGCGCGGATGGTGCTGGGCACGTACAGGTTGAAGCTGATCGACTGGTCGACGTGGCGTTGGCGGCGCGCGTTCTGGCGGATGCTGGCGAACTGGTCCAGTCGGTAGGCGCCCTTTTCGTAATACGGGTAGGTCTCCAGCGACAGCCCGGGCGCGGCAACCGGGCGGCGGAAGTCCTTCTTTTCCTCGTAGTAGAACGCGGCGTAGACCGGGTCGATCGAGGCACTGGAGCCGGCGATCTGCGCGGTGCTCATGTTCGGTGCCACCGCCAGCAGCCAGCCGTTGCGCAGGCCGTGCACGCCGACCTGGGCGGCCAGTTCCTGCCAGGCCGGGCTGTCGTAGCCGCGCGCACGGAAGTACTCGCCGGTGTGCCAGTCGCTGCCGAGGAAGGCGCTGTAGCGGCCCTTCTCTTCGGCCAGGCGCATGCTGGCCTGGATGGCCAGGTAGTTGATGCGCTCGTACAGGGTGTCGGCGTAGTCCTCGGCCTGGGTCGCGTCCCAGTGGATCTGCTGCTGCGCCAGCAGGTGGTGCCAGCCAAACGTGCCCAGCCCGATCGCGCGGTACTTGCGGTTGGTGATGGTGGCCTGCGGCACCGGCAGCTGGTTGAGATCGATGACGTTGTCGAGCATGCGCACCTGGATCGGCACCAGCCGTTCCAGCACGTCGGCGGACAACAGGTCCGGCGCGGCGGTGACCGCGCGGCCGAGGTTGATCGAAGACAGGTTGCACACCACGAAGTCGCCGGCCTGGCGGGTGGTGACGATCTGGTCGCCGCTGATCATTTCCTGGATCAGGCGGGTGGGGCTCATGTTCTGCAGGATTTCGGTGCACAGGTTGCTGGAGTACACGGTGCCGGCATGCTTGTTGGGGTTCTTCCGGTTCACTTCATCGCGGTAGAACATGAAGGGGTTGCCGGTTTCCAGCTGGCTGACCATGATCCGCTTGAACAGGTCGATGGCCTTGATCGTGCGGCGGCTGATCCGCTCATCGGCCACCACCTCGGCATAGCGGTCACGGAAGCTGCCCTGGCCGCGCTGCTCGTCATGGAAATCCTGCAGGTACCAGCCCTTGATCCGCTTCACTTCGTAGGGATCGAACAGATACCAGTCGCCGCGCCGTTCCACCGCTTCCATGAACAGGTCGGGCAGGCACACCGAGGTGAACACGTCGTGCGCGCGCAGGCGCTGGTCGCCATTGTTCAGGCGCAGGTCGAGGAAGTTTTCGATGTCGCGGTGCCAGATGTCCAGGTACACCGCGATGGCGCCCTTGCGCTGGCCGAGCTGGTCCACGCTCACGGCGGTGTTGTTGAGCTGCTTGATCCACGGCACCACGCCGCCAGAGGAGTTGGCCACGCCACGGATGGCGGCGCCGGCCGAGCGCACGTAGCCCAGGTAGGCGCCCACGCCGCCGCCGTGCTTGGACACGCGCGCCACATCGGTATTGGAGTCGTAGATGCCCTGCAGGCTGTCGTCCACGGTATCGATGAAACATGAGGACAGCTGGCCGCCGACCTTGCCGGCGTTGGCCAGGGTCGGGGTGGCCACGGTCATGTACAGGTGGGACAGCGCCCAGTACGCCTCGCGGACCAGGCGCATGCGCCGGGCGCGGGTGCGGTCGCCACTTTCATGCTCGTGCTGCATCAGGTACAGCGCGATGGTGAGCCAGCGCTCCTGCGGCAATTCATAGACCGCGCGCGATTGGTCGGTGGCCAAGTAGCGCGTGGCCAGCAGGTACAGGCCGTTGTAGGCGAACAGCGTGTCGCGTTCGGGCTCGATCATGCTGCCGGCTTCCTCCAGTTCTTCCTTGGAATAGGCCTTGAGGATGTCGATCGAATACACGTTGCGGTCGGCCAGGCTTTCCTGCAGCCCCACGTAGGAGCCGTATTTGAGGCTGGCGTCGTAGAAGCGGTTCTTGCTGGCGCGCTTGTACAGCCGGCGCAGGTACAGGCGTGCGGCGAACTGCTCCCAGTCCGGTGCGACCAGATCGATGCGCGACTCGGCTTCGCGGATCAGCAGGTCGACCAGCTCGTCGGCACTGAGCTGTTCGCGCCGATGGATCAGCGCCAGTGCACTGCGCTGGTAGTCGGCCAGGTCCAGCTGCGGGAATTCGGCATGCACGGCCTGGATCGAGCGCAGTAGCCGGGCCTGGTCGAACGGCATGCGTCGGTTGCCGCCCTCCTTGCTGACCCACGGGCCGTCGGTGCTGGCGCCGGCATTCGGTTCCAGGGCGGAGGGGGTGTCGTTGACGGCGGTGTCTTCGTTGCTCATCGGGAGTCCATGCAGGGCGCGGGTGTCGTGACGCGATGCGGGCATCGCGGCGGCCGGGTGGGCGTCATGGAGGCGGGCGCCTGCGGTGGCAGGGCGTGGTGGTCGCTGCGGAGCGGGGACCACGGGCTGGCTTCCAGGGGCCGTTCGGGTGGTCGCGCGGTGCAGCCGGAAGGGCATGCAGGGGCGCGACGAGGAACCGGGCCTGGCGGAAGCGGGGAGCCGATGAACACAACATAGTGTGGGTCTGCCTCATCGTCAACATCATATGTTGGGTTGAGGCGGTGCCGAGCGTGACCAAACGCCGCACGCGTGAGGGCGCGGCGCGCGTGCGCCGGGCCGGGCGAAAAGGCGCTTACTTCCAGTGCGGTGGCTTGAGCAGCAGGTGGTGCTGGTGCATCAGCTCGGCATGCAGCCGGGCGTAATCCGGATCGGTGAATTCACGCGCCATCGGCGAGGTCGCGGTCTGTTGCGCGGCGCGGGCGCGGGCCTGATCCATATCCGCGCTGCGCAGGGCGAGGTCGGCCATGACGATCACCTTGCCGGGCTGCACTTCGACATAGCCGCCGGAGACATAGATGTGCAGCGGCGGTTCCTTGGCCAGCGGGTAGATCGAGAGCATGCCTTCGCGCAGCGTGGCCAGCAGCGGGGTATGCCCGAGCATGACCCCGAACCGGCCCTCACTCCCGGGCAGGCCGATTTCGCGCACGTCGCCATTCCACAGCTCGGCCGACAGGCTGATCACCTGCAGGGGGAAACCTGGGGCATCAGCGATGGCGAGGGCGCTGGCGGCGGGGGGCGCCGAGGGCATGACGGGGTCCCGAAAAGGGGAGGGACTCCAGCTTAGTCGGGGCGATGTATGGCAGGCGTTGAGGCGCGCACGCCATCCGCATGCCAACACGCCATGCAGATGAACGCTGGCGGGCGCCGCACGGAAAATGCAAATGCGAGGTGTTATCATTTGCGGTGATAGCCACGTCGATCCTCGAGTCGTCGAAGCCGATCAATCGCCGCACGGTGCACAAGGCCGTGCGTGTTCCTATCTGATTGGCAGTGGTGGTCATGCAAGCACGTTCGGTGGTATCCGGTTTGCCGGCGCTGGTATTCGCCGCCTTGGTCGGCACGATGGCGATGATGGCGTTCGTGGCAGTGATCGGCCCGGTGGTGCGCCTGCTCGGTCTGTCCGAGTGGCATGCGGGACTGTCGGTCACGGCGGCCGGGGTGTTGTGGATGCTCTCGGCGCGTGGCTGGGGCCGGTTGAGCGATCGCATCGGGCGCAAGCGGGTGCTGTTGATCGCACTGGCGGCCTATGTGGTGATCTATGCGGTGATGGCGATGTTCGTCGATACCGCGCTGCGCTCACCGCCGACGCTGTGGGTGTCGGTGGTGGCGCTGGTGGGCACGCGCGCCCTGGTGGGCCTGTTCTATGCGGCCGTACCGCCTACGGCAGCGGCGATGGTGGCCGACGAAGCCGCGCCGGGCCAGCGTGCCGGGGCGATGGCCAAGCTGGGCACCGCCAACGCGATGGGCATGGTGCTGGGCCCGGCGGCAGCGGGCTGGATCGCCTTCCATGACCTCTCGCTGACCTTGTATGTGGCTGCGGTGCTGCCGCTGCTGGCGCTGTTGGTGATCGCCTGGCGCCTGCCCGCGACCACGCCGGCCGCGCCCAGCCAACGCGGGCCGCGGCCGCGCATGGCCTGGACCGACCCGCGGCTGCGGCTGCCGATTCTGGCGGTGTTCGCGGCGATGATCTCGGTGACCATCGCCCAGGTCACGGTGGGTTTCTTTGCGATCGACCGGCTGCGCTTGTCGCCCGCCGATGGCGCGCGTGTGGCCGGGTTGGCGCTGACCGCAGTCGGGGTCGGGTTGATCCTCGCGCAGGTGCTGGTGATGAAGCTCAAGGGCGTGCCGCCGCGGCGCTGGATCGCGATCGGGGCGCTGGTGTCCGCGATCGGGTTCGCCTCGGTCGCGTTGGTGCAGGCCCCCTGGCAACTGCTGCTGACCTATGCGTTGGCCGCGTTCGGCATGGGCTTCGTGTTTCCGTCGTTCCAGGCGCTGGCCGCCGATTCGGTGCAGGCAGACGAGCAGGGCGCGGCCGCCGGTACCGTGGCTGCGGTGCAGGGGCTGGGCATGGTGATCGGGCCGATGCTGGGCACGCTGCTGTATCGCAGCGCGCCGAGTGCACCGTACCTGCTGGTGGGGGTGCTGCTGGCGCTGCTGTCGTTGGCGGCGGTGCTGCATCGTGCGCGGGGTGCGGCATGAGCGAGGCGCTGCATCCGTCGCTGTCGGACGAGACGCTGATGACCACGATGGTCCAGGCGGATGACGCGCTGCAGTTCGTGCTGCGCGCCCCGCAGCACACGCTGCATGCACAGGGCTGTCGGGCCCGGTTGGTGCGCGGCGGGACCGCCTCGCTGGCCGAGCGGGTTGCCGGTTTCTTCGCCAGTGAACGCGAAGGGCCGGCGCTGCTGGTTGGCGCGTTGCCGTTTGATCCGGACGGCCTGGATGCGCTGTATCAGCCGCGCTCGCTGCACGCACCTGCGGTGCCGTCCAGCGTGGTCGCCGCTGCAAGGTTCAGCGGCCAGGTGTTCGCCGAGCCCACGGCGGTGGCCTATGCCGATGCGGTGGCGCAGGCGCTGCGCCAGTTGCAGCCGGCCGCCGCCACGCTGCACAAAGTGGTGTTGGCACGCAGCCTGCGCCTGGACAGTGAGCAACCGATTGCACTGCAGGCCCTGGCGGCGCGATTGGGGCAGGACCCCAGCGTGGCGACGTATCTGGTGCCGTTGCCGGCCGAGGTTGGTGAAGACATCGACACACCGGCATGGCTGGTCGGGGCAACGCCGGAACTGCTGGTATCACGGCGTGGCAGCCGCGTGCTCTCGCATCCCTTGGCCGGTTCGGCGCGGCGTTGCGTGGACCCGGTGGCCGATGCACAGGCGGCGCAGGCGCTGCTGGGCTCGGCCAAGGACCATGACGAACACCGCCATGTGGTCGAGGCGATCGTGGAAGGCCTGGCGCCATGGTGCACGCACATCGACGCGGCCGCACGGCCGTCGTTGCATGCCACCAGCAGCATGTGGCACCTGGGTACGAAGATCGACGCAACGCTGAAGGATCCGGCCACGCCGGTGGCGCAGCTGGTGGCCGCGCTGCATCCCACCCCGGCAGTCTGTGGCACGCCGCGACAGTTGGCGCTGGACACCATCCGTGCGCTGGAGCCGGTACCGCGCGGGTTCTATGCCGGCGCGGTGGGCTGGGCCGATGCGCACGGTGATGGCGACTGGTACGTGGCGATCCGCTGCGCGCGCGTGCAGGGCCGCCAGGCCCGCGTCTATGCCGGTGCGGGGATCGTGGCCGATTCGCAACCGGCGCTGGAAGTGGCCGAAACCGCGGCCAAGTTCAGGGCCATGTTGACCGCGCTGGGCGTCGATGACGCCGCGCCGGTCGAACCCAATGGAGGGTCGTAATGGAATCTGCAGTGGCATCCCCGCGCGTGACGCTGCGCCAGACCTGGCCGCCGGCGCTGGTCGCGCGCTACCGCGCAGCGGGCTATTGGCGTGGTGAGACCTTCCCGGGTTTCCTGCGCGAGCGGGCTACCCGCTACGCGGATGATGTAGCGGTGGTCGGCGGCGACGTCCGCCTGAGCTACGCCCAGTTATGGGCGGAAGCCGGCCGCATCGGCGCCGGCCTGTTGGCACAGGGGCTGCGCCCGGGCGACCGCGTGGTGGTGCAGCTCGGCAACGTGGCGGCCTTCGTCAGCGTGGTGTGCGGCTTGTTCCGCGCCGGGCTGGTGCCGGTGTTTGCCTTGCCGGCACACCGGCTGACCGAAGTGGCCCATGTGGCGCGTACCGCCGAAGCCAGCGCCTACCTGGCCGCCGCGCAGTACGAGGGCTTCGACTACCGCACGCTGGCGCGCGACCTGCAGGCGCAGCTGCCCGGCCTGGTCCATGTGCTGATCGTCGGCGAGGCGGCCGAGTTTGCCGCCGTGGATGCGCTGGACGGTGATCCGGCGAGCCTGCCGGCCGACCCCGACCCGCAGTCGGTGGCATTCCTGCAGCTGTCCGGCGGCAGCACCGGGCTGTCCAAACTGATTCCGCGTACGCACGACGACTACATCTATTCGTTCCGTGCCAGCAATGAGATCTGCGGCATCGGCCGCGACAGCGTCTATCTGGTGGCACTGCCGGCCGCGCACAATTTCCCGATGAGCTCGCCGGGTTTCTTCGGCGCGTTGTACGCCGGTGCGCGGGTAGTGCTCAGCCCCGGCGCGGGCCCGGACACAGCGTTCGCGCTGATCGCGCGCGAGCGGGTCACCTGTGTTGGCCTGGTGCCACCGCTGGCGCTGCTGTGGGCGCAGGCCGCGGCGACCACCGCGCATGACCTGTCCAGCCTGCAGGTGGTGCAGGTAGGCGGGGCCAAGCTGGTGCCTGAAGCCGCGCGACGGGTCATCGATGGCCTCGGTTGCCAGCTGCAGCAGGTGTTCGGCATGGCCGAGGGGCTGGTCAACTACACCCGCCTGCACGATCCGGTGGACCTGGTGATCACCAGCCAGGGCCGCCCGATCTCACCTGATGATGAGGTGCTGGTGGTGGATGACCACGGCCATCCGGTGGCGGCCGGTGCGACCGGGCACCTGCTGACCCGCGGCCCGTACACGATCCGTGCCTACCACAACGATCCGGCCGCCAATGCGCGCGCGTTCACCGAGGATGGCTACTACCGCACCGGCGACATGGTGCAGCAGCTGCCCGGTGGCTACCTGGTGGTGCAGGGGCGCGCGGGTGACCACATCAACCGCGCCGGCGAGAAGATCTCGGCCGAGGAAATCGAGGACCATCTGTTGGCGCATGCCCACGTGTTCGACGCGGCGGTGGTGTCCATGCCCGATGCCTACCTGGGCGAGCGCAGCTGCGCCTTCGTGATCGCACGTGGCGAGACGCCCACGGCGGCCAGCCTCAAGGCCTGGGTGCGTGGGCGCGGCCTGGCCGCGTTCAAGGTGCCCGACCAGGTGGTCTTCGTTGATGCCTTCGGCACCACGGCGGTGGGCAAGATCAGCCGCCGCGAACTGCGCGCACAGCTGCGCGAACGCTACCTTGAACTCAACGGAGGACCGCGCTGATGGCGCTGCCGAAGATTGCCGAATACCCCTTGCCGACCCAGGCCGAGCTGCCCACCCCGCGCGGCGCCTGGCAGCCCCGCAGCGAGCGGCTGGCGCTGCTGGTGCACGACATGCAGCGCTACTTCCTGGCCGCATTCGGCGCCGACACCGCACCGCTGGCACCGGCGGTGGCCAACATCGCGCGGCTGCTGGCGCATTGCCGCGCCCGTGGCATTCCGGTGTTTTACACCGCCCAGCGCGGCAACCAGGACCGTCGCGACCGCGGCCTGCAGGCCGACCTGTGGGGCCCGGGCATGAGTGCCAGTGCCGAGCACGAAGCGATCATCGCGGCACTGGCACCGGCCGAGGGCGACCATGTGCTGGTCAAGCACCGCTACAGCGCCTTCCAGCGCAGCAATCTGGAAACCATGATGCGCGCACGCGGGCGCGATCAGCTGCTGGTGACCGGGGTGTATGCACATATCGGCTGCACCGCCACGGTAGCCGAGGCGTTCCAGCGCGATATCGAAGCGTTCATCGCCGCCGATGCCGTTGCCGACTTCTCACGCGCCGACCATGACCTGGCGCTGCACTGGATCGCGCGCACCTGCGGTGTGCCGATGACCACCGACCACCTGTTGGAGACCTTGAAATGAGTGCGCAGGCCAACACCGCCCCGCTGACCCTGGCGCGCATGCGCGCCGATGTGGCCGAGATGCTCGGCGAGGCACCGGGTGCGGTGGCCGACGACGACAACCTGATCGACCTCGGCCTGGATTCGATGCGGGTGCTGGGGCTGGTGCTGGGCTGGGGCAATACCGGCATCCCGCTGGAGTTCGGCCACCTGGCCGAGCACGCCACGCTCGGCGCGTGGTGGGGCGTAGTGCAGCGGTTGCAGGCCCAGGTCAGCAGCGACGCATGAGTGCCCAGGCTGCGGCGTGTGCCGGGGATGTCGCCGCGCCGCGTGCGCTGAGCGAAGCGCAGGCCGGGCAGTGGTACGCGCAGCGGCTGGCGCCGACGCAGCCGGCATTCAATACCGCGCATGCGCTGTGGATCGACGGCACGCTGGACGTGGACGCCTTCGTGCGCGCGGCCAACCGCGCGGCGGGGGAATCCCACGCACTGGCGCTGCGCTTCACGGTGGATGCCGACGGCGTGCCGCAGCAATGGGTTGATCCGGCGCACTGCCCGCAGCTGCAGGTGGTCGACCTGCAGCGACACCCCGATCCGGACGCCGCCGCGCGCGAGGCGATGCGTGCCGAACGGCTGCACGCCGTCGATCCCAGCCGCGACCGCGTGGCCCAGCAATGCCTGTTCGTGCTCGGCCCGCAGCGCCATGTCTGGTACCTGCGCGTGCATCACCTGGCCACCGACGGTTATGGCATGGCGTTGTTCAGCGAACGCGTCAGTACGCTGTATGCCACGCCGGAGGGCAATGCCGCGCCGCTGGCGCCGTTGCTGCCGGTGCTGGAGGAAGACCAGCAGTACCGCGCCAGTGAACGCCGCAGCACCGATGCCGCGTACTGGCAGGACTACCTGCAGGCCACCCCGGCGGCGGAAGGATTGGGCGGTGGCTTTGCCGCCGCCTCCGACGATGCGGTGCGGTGGGTGCAACCACTGACACCGGCATTGCGTGAGGCCATCCAGCAGGCCGCGCAGCGGATCGGCCAGCCATGGCCGGACCTGTTGACCGCGCTGGCCGCCGAATACTGCCGACGCATCAGCACGTTGGACGAAGTGGTGCTGGGCGTGCCGTTCATGGGCCGGCTGGGCAGCGCTTCGGCGCGGGTACCGGCGATGGTGATGAACGTGTTGCCGCTGCGGGTGGCCGCCAGCGAGGACAGCATCGATACGGTCGTGCGCACGACCGCGCGCGCCCTGGTGCGGGGCCGCCGCCATGGCCGCTACCGCGGCGAGCAGCTGCGCCGCGATCTCGGCCTGGTCGGTGCGCAGCGCCGGCTGCATGGGCCGCTGGTCAATGTGCAGCCGTTCTACCGGCCGCTGCCGTTGCTCGGGGTGCAGGCGCGGCTGGAGGTGCTGTGTACCGGGCCGGTCGACGATGTGAGCATCGGCTTCCGCGGGGACGGGCAAACACTGCTGGAGCTGGAGATCGAGGCCAACCCGGCGCTGTACGACGCTGACGGCATTGCCGCGCATGCGACCCGCCTGCTGCACTTCGTCAGCACCGGGCTGGAGGTGCAGGCGCAGGGCGGCCGCATCGGCGACATCCCCTTGGCCACGCCGGCCGAGGCACAGCACCTGCTGCATACCGTCAATGCGACGGCGCATGCGCTGCCCGATGTGAGCCTGGTGGATCTGTTGCTGGCCACGATGCAAGGTGCACCCGGCGCAACGGCGCTGGAATTCGGTGACGCGCGCATGACTTACGCGCAGCTGGAACAGCGCAGCCGGGCGCTGGCGTTGCAGCTGCAACGCGCTGGCGTCGGCCGCGAGTCCCGGGTGGTGGTGGCGCTGCCGCGCTCGCTGGAGCTGTTGGTGGCACTGGTGGCGGTGCTGCGCGCGGGTGCGGCGTACCTGCCGGTCGATCTTGCCCACCCCGACGAACGGCTGGGGCGCATCCTGCGCTCGGCGCAGCCGGCCTGTGTACTGGCCGATGCCGCGGACGCGGCGCGCTTCCCCGGCCAGCAGCTGCTGGCGCCGGCAGATTGGGCGTGCAGCAGCGACGAAACACTGGCGCCGAGCGTACAGCCGGGCGATGCGGCCTATGTGATCTATACCTCCGGCTCCACCGGCGAGCCCAAGGGCGTGCTGGTGGAGCACCGTGCCATCGTCAACCGGCTGCTGTGGATGCGCGCGCACTACGCCATCGGTGCCGACGCGCGCATCCTGCAGAAGACCCCGGCCACCTTCGATGTGTCGGTCTGGGAATTCTTCCTGCCGCTGATCAGTGCGGCCACCTTGGTAGTCGCCCCACCGGACGCCCACCGTGATCCGCTGGCGCTGGCGCGGATCATCCGCGAACACGCCGTCACCACGCTGCATTTCGTGCCCTCGATGCTGGATGCTTTCCTGGCCGTTCCGGCGGCAAAGGGGTTGCGCCTGCGCCATGTATTCACCAGCGGCGAAGCGCTGGAGGCCACCGTGCGCGACCGCTTCCATGCCACGCTCGATGCGCCGCTGCACAACCTGTATGGCCCGACCGAAGCGGCGGTGGATGTCAGCTGGTGGCCGGCCAGCCGCAATGACCGCACCGACCCGGTGCCGATCGGCTACCCGGTCTGGAACACCCGCCTGTATGTGCTGGATGCGCAGTTGCGTCCGCTGCCGGTGGGCGTGCCCGGCGAGCTGTACCTGGGCGGCGTGCAATTGGCACGTGGCTATCTCGGCCGCGACGACCTGACCGCCGAGAGATTCATCGCCGATCCACATGTGGCCGGCGGGCGGCTGTACCGCACCGGGGACGTGGCGCGCTGGCGCGCCGATGGCGCGGTGGATTACCTCGGGCGCAGCGACCACCAGGTGAAGCTGCGCGGGCTGCGTATCGAGCTGGGGGACATCGAGGCGGCGTTGCGCGGTCAGCCCGCTGTCGCCCGCGCCGAAGTGTTGTTGCGCGAAGACCGGCCAGGCGAGCGCCGACTGGTGGCGTATGTGTCGGCCGAGGTGCCGGATGCCGACGTGCTGGACACCGAACAGCTGCGTCGCCAGTTGCTGGCGAGCCTGCCGGACTACATGGTGCCGGCCGCCGTGGTGGTGGTCACGCACTGGCCGGTCACCGCGAACGGCAAACTGGACCGTGCGGCATTGCCGCCGCCACTCCGCGATGACGGTGGTGGTAGCGTGGCGGCGACCGACAGCGAGCGGACCCTGGCCGCGCTGTTCGCCCAGGTGCTGGGGCTCAGCGCGCCGGTAGCCGCCGATGCGGACTTCTTCAGCCTGGGCGGTGACTCGCTGAGCGCGGTGCACCTGCTGTTGGCGATCCAGCAGCACTGGCAGCACGATCCGGGGCTGGGCGCGGTATTCGCCACGCCCACGGTGGCCGGGCTGGCGGCACGGCTGGATGCGCCGCGCCGCGCCACCGACCATGGCCTGGCGCCGTTGATCGCACTGCGCGAAGGCGAAACGGGCAGGGCACCGCTGTTCGTGGTGCATCCGGCTGGCGGCATCGCCTGGAACTACCGCGATCTGGCCCGCGCACTGCAGCCCGCGCGCGACGTGCATGGCCTGCAGTCGCCCGCGTTGGATCCCACGCAGCCGCTGCCCGCCAGCATCGCCGCGATGGCCGCCACCTACGTGGACCGGGTGGTGGCACAGCAGCCGCATGGACCGGTGCACCTGCTGGGCTGGTCGGTGGGCGGCATCCTGGCCCAGGCCATGGCCGTGCACCTGCAGGCGTTGGGGCGCGACGTCGGGCTGCTGGTGCTGCTCGACGCGTATCCCAGCGAGGTCTGGCGGGCCGAGCCCGACCCGGATCCTGTCGCTGCCTTGCGGGCGCTGCTGGCGATTGCCGGGCACGACCCCGAGGCGCACCCAGAGCTGGACAGCCGCGAACGCATCCTGGCCTTCCTGCGCCGCGGCGACAGTGCGCTGGGCAACCTGCCGGACATCGTGCTCGATGGCGTGGTGCGCGCGGTGACCGGCACCAACCGCTTGATTCGCGAACACCACCACGCATGCTATGACGGTGCGCTGGTCCATGTCCGCGCCGGGCGCGACCATGCCCTTCGCCCACAGCTGCAATCGGCGCTGTGGCAGGCACATGCCACGCGCGTGGAACCGATGGAACTGCCGTTCCTGCATGCCGAGCTGACCGGACGCGATGCGGTGGCATGCATCGCCCCGTGGCTGTCAGCGCGGTTGCAGGCCTGGGACGTTCCGCAACAGGAGCACATGCAATGAAACTGAGTGGATTCGACACCACCGTGGCGCTGGTGACCGGCGCGGCCGGTGGCATTGGTGCGGCGCTGGTGCAGCTGCTGTTGGACAGTGGCAGCGTGGTACTCGCCACCGATCGCGCGGCCCCGGTGCTGCCCGCCCACCCGAACCTGCATGTACGCGCCGTGGACGTCAGCGATGCCGCCGCGGTGGATGCCGCGGTGGCCTGGGCGGAAACCACGCTCGGACCGACCGGCTTCGGTATCAATGTAGCCGGGGTGCTGCAGGTGGGCGAGGTCAGCGCGATCGACGATGCGGAATGGCGACGTGTGTTCGCCGTCAACACCGATGGGGTGTTCCATGTCGGCCGGGCCCTGGCGCGGGTGATGCAGCCCCGTCAACGCGGCGCGCTGGTCACGGTCAGTTCCAACGCGGCGGGCGTACCGCGGCATGGCATGGCCGCGTATGCGGCCTCCAAGGCTGCCGCCACCATGTTCACCCGCTGCCTGGGCCTGGAGCTGGCCCCGCACGGCATCCGCTGCAATATCGTGGCGCCGGGCTCCACCTTGACGCCGATGCAGACCGGCATGTGGGCCGACGCGGACGGGGCCCAGCGGGTGATCGAGGGCAATCCGCAGACCTACAAGGCGGGCATTCCGCTGCGCAAGCTGGCCACCCCGCAGGACATCGCCGAAGCGGTGATGTTCCTGCTGTCCGACCAGGCCGGGCATATCGCGATGAGCGATCTGTACGTGGACGGTGGGGCGACGTTGCGCGGTTGAGGTGGGGGTGCAGCGACGCATGGCGTCGCTCTACCCGGGGCGTCAGCCCTTCAGCCAGCGGATGCAGGCGGCGTTGGCATCGGCGCCGGGCGCGGCCTGCGCGCAGCTGTTGCCCATGCGTGCCTGCAACCGGCCCAACGTGTCCTTGCCTTCATGTTTCTGGCTCCACGTCGTCAACGTAGCGGCCAGGCGCTCGAAGCGCTGGCGGGTGCGCTGGTGGTAGCCGGCCGGTTGCGCATCCAGTTCGGCGATGACCTCGGCAGTGGCCTGCTCGATGCCGGCGGCATCGTCGGGGCGCAGCCGCACCAGGCCTTCCACATACAGCACGCCCCACTGCACGCGCGTCGCCGGTCCCTGCGCGCCCTGGTAGGCCTTGTGCAGCCAGTCCAGCGCCGCGTCCTTGTCGCCGCGCGCCTCGGCCAGTTCGGCCAGGTCGGGCATGTAGTAGTACGGGGTCTGGCTGCGGTCGAGCTCGGCCAGCAGCACCTTCTCGGCGGCCGCGTTGTCGCCGACCTCGCGCAGCAGGTAGACCGCGCTGCTGATCGTGGCCTGGCGTTCGTGCGCGGTCTTGGCGGCCGCATCGGCGGCCGCCACGCGTTCGTGGGCCTTGTCGCGCAGCGTCGGTGGAACGGGCGCGCCCGGGTGCTGCTGCTTGAACAGCGCCAGCTCGGTCAGCGTGGTGGACAGGCGCGCATCGGCGGCATTGTCCTGTGCGGCATCGGCACCTTCCAGTGCGGCCAGCAGCTGCGCACCGAGCTGGCGTGCCTCATCGCCACCGCCGGTGGCCCGCGCGATCAATGAAGGGCCCTGGTAGCCGAGCAGGTCGCGGTTGGCGCGCACTTCCGCGGGCGCGGCCAGTACCGCGAGCAGCAGCTGGTGGGCATGCTCGCGTTCGGCCGGATTGGGCGCAGCGTCTACGTCACCGCGCGCGCCCAGTGCCAGCAAGGCGAAGCGGCGCTGCAGCGCCGGCACCGGTGCATTGGCGGCCAACTGCTGCAGCACCGTGGCGCTGTCGCGCGGGCCGGACAGGCGGTTGGCGTCCACTTCCCAGCCATAGTCGCCCAACACCGACCAGTCTTCGGCGGAGACCTGTTTGGGCGACAACAGCGCGGTCTGCAGCACATCGGCCACGGCCGTGCGCCGGGTGGCGACGCGACTCAACGCGGTGGTCAGTTCGGCGCTGTCGTTGCCACCGGCCAGCCGGGTGATTTCGTGGCGCTGCGCATCCAGCACGATCAGGGTGGGATAGCCGCGCACGCCGAACTGTTCACCCAGCGCCTGCGCGCCCTCCTGGTCACCGTCCAGGTAGACCGGCACGAACTGGCGGGTGAGGGCGATGAAGGCCGGGTCACGGAACAGGGTCGCCTTGAGCTTGTTGCAGGGCGGGCACCACACCGCGCCCCAGTACAGCAGCACCGGCTTGCCGCTCTGCTGCGCGTCGGCGAACGCGTCTTCGACGTCGCCATGCCGCCAGGCGATCTCATCGGCCACCACCGCGGCGGGCGCCGGGGCGGTGGCCGGCGGCGGCGGAGTCGGGCTGCAGGCGGCCAGCAGCGCAAGCGCCGCCATCAGGCCAAGGGAGGAAACAGGGCGCATCGCAGGCATCCACGGCAGAAGGGCGGCCCACGCTGGACCGTCCGCCATTCTAGAAAGCGGCGTTGGCGGTGGGTGGGCGGTACTGATGCCGATTGCGCATGAGTGCAGGCCGGGCGGTGATATGCCGCCGTCAACCGGCCTCGGGGGCCAGCCGGTCGTACATGCGCACCAGATCCACCAGGGTGCGTGCCTGCATCTTGCGCATCACATGGGCGCGACGCACCTTCACGGTGATCTCGCTCACCCCCAGATCGGCGGCGATCTGCTTGTTGAGGCGGCCGCGGACCACGCCGCCGACCACGGCACGCTCGCCGGTGCTGAGCGTGGCCCAGCGCTGGCGCAGGGTATCGACCACATCGCCCTCACGGCGGCGCAGACGGTCGCGTTCGATGCCCTGGTGGATGGCGTCGAGCAGTTCCTGGTCACGGAACGGCTTGGTCAAGAACTCGATGGCGCCGTCCTTCATCGCGGTGACCCCCATGGCGATATCGCCGTGGCCGGTGATGAACACCACCGGCAGATACAGGTCATGGCTGGCCATCTGCCGATGAAAGTCCAGCCCACTCTGGCCGGGCATGCGCACGTCCAGCACCAGGCAGGCCGGCGCATCCTCGCGCGGATGTTCCAGGAAGGCCTGGGTCGAGGCGAAGGCCCGCACCTGCAGGCCCATCGAGGCCAGCAGGTCTTCCAGCGCGGCACGCACGGAATGGTCGTCGTCGACCACGTACACGATGGGAGCCGGTTCGGGCGGGGCGGCAGCGGGCTTACGCATGGTCACGGTCCGGTGAGGTGGGCAGCTCGAACACGAAGCAGGCACCGCCACCGGCTGGGCGCTCGGCGCGGATACGGCCGTCGTTGGCTTCGATGATCGAACGGCTCAGGCTCAGGCCCAGGCCCAGGCCGAGTGATTTGGTGGTCCAGAACGCATCGAACACGCGTTCTGGGGCCTCCAACGGCAGGCCCACGCCACGGTCACGCACACTGAGCGTGACCCGGTCGCTGCCGTCGCGGGCGGTGGCGATCGACAGGCGGCGGCCGCCGGCCGGCACGTCGGCCATCGCATCGACCGCGTTGAGGATCAGGTTGCCGATCACCTGCTGGACCTGCACGCGGTCGGCGAACACTGGCGGCAGCTCGTCATCGAACAACCGCGCCACCACGATGCCGTGCTGGTCCAGTTCGCTGCGCGACAGCGCCAGCATTTCCTCCACGGCATGGTTGAGGTCGAAGCCCTGGCGGGCCGGCGCGGCGCCGCGGGTGAGCCCGCGGATGCGCGCGATCACATCGCTGGCCCGATGCGCATCGTCGAGGATGCGCGCGAGGGTCTGGCGCGCCTTGTCCACGTTCGGCGGGTCCTGCGCCAGCCAGCGCTTGCTGGCTTCGGCGCTGCTGGCGATCGCCGCCAGCGGCTGGTTGACTTCATGAGCGATCGAGGTGGTGAGCTCGCCCACGGTGGAGGCCCGCGCCACCCGCAACAGACGCGCCTGCGCCTCCTGCACGGCGAGCTTGGCCGCTTCCATCTTCAAGGCCAGGTAGGTGGTGATGCTGATGACCAGCATGCCGATCGCCGAGTTGACCAGGCCGATGCGGTAGGTGCCGAAGCGGGTCAGGAAGAAGCTCAGCCCGGTCAGCCCGATGCAGATCGCCGCCAGCACGATCAGGCCACGCCGCGGCAACAGGCGCGAGGCGGCCAGGATCACCGCCGCGTAGAAGCAGGCCGCGGCCACGGCGTAGTCGGTGACGGTATCGGCGGCGAAGATCGCCGCCATCACCAGCCCCAGCACGATCAGGCCCCAAGTGCGGCGTGAGGGCAGTGCAGGCATCGGGGTGGCTCCCTGGTGGGCGGGGTGGAGCCGGCCGGTGGCAGGCTGCCCGAAGGATAGCACCGCCCTCCGCGGGCACTGCCGCTCAGTCTTCCATGGTGGCATTCCAGAACCCCTGCAACACGCCCGGTTGGCCGGACAACGTGGCCAGCACGGCATCGAGTTCGTCGGCATCCACCGCCGTCGCATACAGCACGGCCTCGATTTCCACGTCGTGCTCACCGAACGGACGCGGGTCCACCGCGCGTACCGGGTAGTGCGCCTGTTCCAGCAGCAATAGCAACTGGTCCAGTACCGCTGCCTGCTGCTCGCGTTCGCAGACCACGGTGACGGCATAGGTCGCCTCGCTGAGCGCCTCCTGCAGCGGCTGGCGCTGGATGCGGTTCACCACCGGGCGCAGCAGGGTGTTGGCGGCCAGCACGAACAGCGCCGCCAGCAGTGCTTCGGGCAGCAGCTTGATGCCGGCACAGGCACCCACCGCGGCCGAGCCCCACAGCGTGGCGGCGGTGTTCAGGCCGGACACCTGCGCGCCGTCCTTCATGATCACGCCGGCACCGAGGAAGCCGACGCCGGAGATCACATAGGCGACCACGTGCAGCGGCGAGGGCGGGCCGCCATACAGGTCGTGGAAGCGCACGGCCAGGTCCACGAAGACCGCCGCACCGACGGCCACCAAGGTGTTGGTGCGCAGCCCGGCGGTACGTTGGCGCAGTTGTCGCTCCAGGCCGATGACAGCGCCGAGCACGAACGCCACCGACAGGCTGATCAGGGTGCTGACAGTGGCACCGGCATTGAACGCCGGCAGATGCGGGTTGAAGTCCATTACTGCCACCCATAGCGACGGATGTAGACCTTCTTCAGCGCCGTGGTGAGCACTGCGTAGCCGAACAGGATGGCGACCAGGAACGGCCAGTAGCCGGTGGGCAGCGCCTGCAGCTTGAAGTAGCCGGCCAGCGGGCTCATCGGCAGGGCCACGCCGATGGCCATGATCAGGCCGGTCATCAGCAGCAGCGGCGGTGCGGCGATGCTCTGCACGAAGGGCAGCTTGGGGGTGCGGATCATGTGCACGATCAAGGTCTGGGTGAGCAGCCCGACCACGAACCAGCCGGACTGGAACAGGCCCTGGTCGGCCGGGGTGCGCGCATCGAACACGTACCACATCAGGGCGAAGCAGCTCAGGTCGAAGATCGAACTGATCGGCCCGAAGAACACCATGAAGCGCCCGATATCGGCCGGGTTCCACTTCAGCGGCTTGCGCACCAGCTCCTCATCGACGTTGTCGAACGGGATGGCGATCTGCGAAATGTCGTACAGCAGGTTCTGCACCAGCAGCTGCAGCGGCAGCATCGGCAGGAACGGCAGGAACGCCGAGGCCACCAGTACCGAGAAGACGTTGCCGAAGTTGGAGCTGGCGGTCATGCGGATGTACTTGAGCATGTTGCTGAAGGTGCGCCTGCCCTGGATCACGCCTTCCTCGAGCACCATCAGGTTCTTCTCGAGCAGGATGATGTCGGCCGCTTCCTTGGCGATATCCACCGCGCTGTCCACGCTGATGCCGATATCGGCCGCACGCAGCGCCGGGGCATCGTTGATGCCGTCGCCGAGGAAGCCGACCACCTTGCCCTGCGCCCGCAGCGCCCGCACCAGCCGCTCCTTGTGCAACGGGGTCAGCCGGGCAAACACGCGGTGGCTGGCCAGTGCCTGGGCCACGGCAGCATCATCCATGCGCTCGATCTGCGGCCCGGTCAGGATCGCATCGGCCTGCAGCCCCACCTGGGCGCAGACCCGTGCGGTGACCAGTTCGTTGTCGCCGGTGAACACTTTGACTTCCACCCCGTGCGCGGCCAGCGCCTGCAACGCCTGCGCGGCCGATTCCTTGGGCGGGTCCAGGAACGCCACGTAGCCGACCAGGGTCAGGCCGTGCTCGTCGGCCTGGGAGTACACGGTCTGGCTGGCGGCGGTTTCCTTCATGGCCACGGCGACCACGCGCAGCCCTTCCTCGTTGAGCTCCTCGGTGGTCTGGCGCACGCGGGCCAGGCGCTGCGCATCCAGCGGCATGTCGCGGCCACCTTCGCGCACGGTGCTGCACACCGCCAGCATCTCCTCCACGGCGCCCTTGCAGATCAGTTCGTGGTGATCCTCGCGCTCGGACACCACCACCGACATCCGGCGGCGTTCGAAGTCGAACGGAATCTCATCCACCTTGCGGTAGTCCTGCGACAGCCGCAGCTGGCTCTGCAGTTCCACGTGTTCCAGCACGGCGCGGTCGAGCAGGTTGCTCAGCCCGGTCTGGAAGTGGCTGTTGAGGTAGGCGAACTTGAGTACGTCCTCCGAATCGTGGCCGAACACATCGGTGTGGCGTTCCAGCGCGATCTTGTCCTGGGTCAGGGTGCCGGTCTTGTCGGTGCACAGCACGTCCATGGCGCCGAAGTTCTGGATCGCGTCCAGGCGCTTGACGATCACCTTGCGCCGCGACAGCAGCACCGCGCCCTTGGCCAGGGTGGAGGTGACGATCATCGGCAGCATTTCCGGGGTGAGCCCGACCGCCACCGACAGCGCGAACAGGAACGCCTCGGTCCAGTCGCCCTTGGTTACGCCGTTGACCAGCAGCACGAACGGCACCATCACCAGCGCGAAGCGGATCAGCAGCCAGCTGACGCTGTTGACCCCGGCCTGGAAGGCGGTGGGGGTACGGTCGCTGGCGGTGCTGCGCTGGGCGATGGTGCCGAAGTAGGTACTGTTGCCGGTGGCCAGCACCAGTGCCGTGGCGGTGCCGGAGACCACGTTGGTGCCCATGAACAGCAGGTTGGGCTGCTCCAGCAGCGCGCTGTGGCTGCGTGCGGCCTCGGCGAACTTCTCCACCGGCAGCGATTCGCCGGTCATCGCCGCCTGCGCCACGAACAGGTCCTTGGCGGTGAGCACGCGGCAGTCGGCCGGAATCATGTCGCCGGCCGACAGCACGATGTGGTCGCCGGGCACCAGTTCCCGGATCGACAGTTCGCGCTGCTGGGCCGGGCTGCGGCTGTGCAGGTGCGCGCCGAAGTACTGGTCGGCCAGCTCCGCCGCTTCGGTACCGGTGGCCCGGCGCAGCACCCGGGCGGTGTTGCCGACCAGTGCCTTGAGCCGCTCAGCGGCGCGGTTGGAGCGGCCTTCCTGGATGAAGCGGATCAGGGTGGAGAGCAGCACCATGGTGCCGATCACCAGCGTCGCCTTGATGTCTTCGGTGAGGTAGGACACCACTGCCAGCACGGTGAGCAGCAGGTTGAACGGGTTGCGGTAGCACTGCCACAGGTGACGCCACCACGGCAGCGGCTTTTCGTGATCGACCTCATTGGGGCCGACCCGCGCCAGGCGCTCGGTGGCTTCGTGCAGGCTGAGGCCATCGGCATGCGAATCCAGCGTGTGGATCGCCTCCGCCGGGCTGCTTTGGGCCAGCGCCACCAGCTCGCTGCTCAGGCTGCTGGGCACGGCGTCGTTGCCACCGCGGCCGAAGCCGGCTTCCGGCATGGCACGGCGGCGGAACAGGTTGCCGGCGCGGCGGCTGCGCAGGAAGGCGTCGAACCAGGCGTTGAGCAGGTTCATGGGGAAGTCCTCGAAACAGAAAGAAGGCGCTCAGTGCGCGGCGGGGCGGATCGGCACCATTTCCCAGCGCAGCGCCTGCACATCGGGATGGGCATCCAGGGTGCCCACCATGGCGGCGAGCACGCGGCGGTGGGTGCTGTCGCTGTTGATGCCGATGACACAGCGGTTGTCGGGCGACCGGCGCAGGAAGCGCAGTTGCAGCCGCCCGTGCAGGGTGGCCTGCAGCCAGCGGTCGACGACGGTGGAGGTGCTGTCGCGCAGGGTCAGGCTCAGCCGGCAATAGGCACGGGCGGCGGCGCTCATGCGCGCTGCTCCAGCACCACCGGGCGCGACCACGGCTGCAGGTACAGGCGCTGGCTGCCGCCCACGCACAGCGGCTTCATGGCCTCGCGCAACGGTTGCGGCAGGTGGCGCAGGACGGTGATGCGCTCGTGCAGGGGCAGCAGCGACAGCGCATCGGCGATCACCCGCGGCGAGCCAAGCGCCAGCGCACGGGCAAACAGCGGGGCGCCGTGCTGCAGCAGCAGGCTGCGCAGCGCCACGATATCGCGCTCGCCGATCAGACGACGCAGGGTGATGTAGAGAATCTTGTGGTTCATCGGAAAGCCTCCGGGCAGACAACGCCCACGTGGCTTCCCGGCACTCAGTAGCGCGCGGGCCGCCGGCCGGGCGCCGGGGGGTAACAACAGAAGAAGAGGTGCAGCGGCGCGATGCGCCCGGCAGGGTCGGGATCCATGGCGAACTCCGGTGGGGTGAGGGGCGGTGCAGCGTGCTGAACCGGTGCGCAGATTGTCCGCCGATGGGCGCGGCAGGCCTAGATGACCTTGGGTTCGCGCGGATATACGTTGGTATAGGCAGGCCTCACCAGGCAGGGCGCTGGCCCAACGCCAACTGCAGCTCTGCTGACGCCAGGGCGAGGTCGGCGCGGGCCTGCAGGTAGGCCAGCTGGATCTCGTCGGTGCTGCGCTGTGCATCGAGCAGCTCCAGCAGCGAGGAGGCACCCTGTTGGTAAGACAACCGCATGCGTTCGACACTCTGCCGTGCATCGTCCAGCAGACCTTCTTGATAGCTGGCCAACGTGTCGCGGGCGGCGAGGTAGCGCTGGTGGAGGCTGCGGACGTCGGTGGCGGCGACCAGCTCGGCCTGGCGCAGGCCGAGCACGGCCTGGGTCTGCGCGGCGCTTGCCTGGACCAGATCGCCACGGTTGCGCCGCGATATCGGCAGCGGCACGCTCAGCGCTACGGTCAGTTCGCGCGAACGCGGCAGCGCGTCGGCCAGCTGCCCGTCGGCGTCCATCGCACCCGGGTAGCCGCGCGTGGTGGTCACGCCTACCGATACCGTCGGGTCGACCCAGCGGTTGGCACGGGTCAATGCGAGGGTGGCATCGGCGTGGGTGACCTCGGCCGCGGCAACGCGGACCTGGTCGTGTACCTGTAGCGCATCCGGCAGCAGCGCGCCGACATCCTCGGCGATGGCCGGTGCGGTGACCGCGCAGTCCAGCGTGGTCTCGCCGAACACCTCGCCCAGCGGGCGTCCCAAGGGCACCGCCAGGGCCAGCCGTGCGGTGTCGGCATCGGTATCGGCCTGGCGCAGTTCAAGCCGGTATTGGTCGCGCTCCAGTCGTGCACGCAGCAGGTCCACGCCACCGATATCGCCGGCGCGATGGCGCTCTGCCGTGGCGTCGGTGATCCGTTGCAGGGCCTGCAGGCTGTGCTGGCGCACGTGGCGGCTGTCACCGGTCCGGCAGGCCTCGGCAAAGGCATGGGCCGCCTCGCGGTACTGCGTGTGGCGCTCGGCGTCGCTACCGACCACGGCCAGCGCCAGTGCGCTGTTCGCTTCGCCGATGCGGGCGCGGCGCTTGCCGCCGGTTTCCACGGTCCAGCCCAGGGTCGGACCGTGTTGCCACGGCCGCGGCGCATCCCCGCGGATCTGTTCGCGGGTGCCCTCCCAGCTGAGTTCCGGATCGGGGCGCAGCCCGGCGATGCCGATGCCGGCCTCGGCGCCGATCACCTGCTGGCGCTGTGCGGCGAGGGCGAGGCTGTGTTGATCCACTGCCTGCAGATAGCCATCGAAGCCCAGCGGGGTGGCGTGGACACTGGTGGCGGCCAGCAGCAGCGGCAGGTACAGGCACCTGCTACGAAGAAGATTCAGGGTCATGGCGGTCCAGGGGCAGGTCAGGAAACGGGCGGCAGGCGATCGGCCTGGCGACGTCGGGCGCGGGCTTCGGCGCGTGATTCAATCCAGTGGTAGAGCGGCGGCAACAACAGCAGGGTCAGCGCGGTGGCGGTGACCAGGCCGAACACCACCACGGTGGCCAGGGGGCGCTGCACATCGCTGCCCAGGCCGTGTGCGAGCATTGCCGGGGTCAGCCCCAGCGCGGCCACGGTGGCGGTCATCAACACCGGCCGCATGCGACTCGCCGCACCTTCCAGCACGGCCTCGCGCAGCGGCCGGCCTTCATCACGGCGCAGGCGGTTGATCTGCGCCACCATCAACACCGCACCCAGCACCGCCACGCCGAACAGGGCGATGAAGCCCACCGCACTGGACACATTCAAGGTCATCCCGCGCAGGTGCAGCCCGGCCAGGCCGCCGATCATCGCCAGTGGCACCACGCCCAGCACCAGCAGCGGCTGGCGCAGGTTGCCGAACTCGGCGAACAGCAACAGCAGCATGATGGCCAGCGTCATCGGCAGGATCAGCATCAGCCGTGCTTCGGCGCGCTGAAGGTTTTCGAACTGCCCGCCCCATTCGATGCGGTAGGCGCGCGGATCGAAGCTGACCTCGCGCTGCAGGGCCTGGCGCGCTTCGGCGAGGAAGCCGGCGAGATCGCGGTCGCGGGTATTGAGCCGCACGATCACGTGACGCTCGCCGGACTCGCGCACGATCACGCTCTCCCCACTGGCGGTATCGATCTTCGCCACATCGGCGAGCACCAGCCGCGAACCATCGGCCGCGGTCAGCGGCAGGTTGGCAATGGCCTGCGGATCGGCGCGGTGGCTCTCGGCGAAGCGTACGGTCATGTCATAGCTGCGCTCGCCCAGGTAGATCTGCCCGATGGCGGCACCGCCAACACCGGTGGACACCAGCTGGGCGACCTGTTCGGCACTGACCCCATGCCGGGCGGCAGCGGCCCGGTCGAGCACGATACGCAGGTTGGGCAGCGGTGGCTCCACGTCCACCGCCACGTCGGCGGCACCGCGCAGGCCTTTCAGCGTGCGCACCACGTCGGCGGCAATGCGCCGGTCTTCGTCCAGGTCCGGGCCGAAGATCTTCACCACCAGGTCGCTGTGCGCGCCGGACAGTTTGTCCTGCACGCCATCGATCATCGGCTGCATGAAACCGACCTGATAGCCCGGCATCTGCGCATAGCGGGCGGCCATGCGCCGGATCAGTTCCTGCTTGCTGATGCCCGAGGCCCAGTCGCGGTAGGGATGCAGCCCCACGCTGGCTTCGATGTGCGAGGGCGTCCAGTAGTCGGTGCCGTCATCGTTGCGGCCGGTCTGGGTGACCATGTAGGACACCTCCGGGAACTCGCGGGTGACCCGGCGCAGTTCATCGGCCATCTCGCGGGCCTTGTCCAGGGTGATGCCCGGTGGCATCTGCACCTGCAGCCAGATCGAACCTTCATCCAGGTAGGGCAGGAAGTCGCGGCCGAGCGTGCCCGCCAATGCCGCCAGCACCAGCAGCGCACCGGCCACGGTCAGCCACATCCAGCGCACCGCGCCGGTGCCGCGTTCGAGCACGCGCGCATAGCCGCTACCGAGGCGTTCCAACAGCGGATTGTGGAACACCTTGCGGGGACGCCGGAACGCCAGCCAGGCCAGCGCCGGGGTCAGCATCAGCGCCACGGCCAGCGCGCCTACCAGCGCCGCGCCAATGGCGAAGGCCATGGGCGAGAACAGCTTGTACTCGATGCGTTCGAAGGCCAGCAGCGGCAGGTAGGCCGCGGCGATGACACTCATGCCGAAGAAGATCGGGCGCGCCACCTGCAGCGTCGCGCCGATCGCGTCGCGCGGGGTCAACGGCAGGTCCTGGCGGGCTTCGCGGCGGCGCAGGATGTTCTCCACCACCACCACGGCGCCGTCGACCAGGATGCCGAAGTCGATGGCCCCCAGCGACAGCAGGTTGGCCGGCACGTGGGCGTGGTGCATGAAGATGAAGGCCATCAGCAGCGCCAGCGGAATGGTGGCGGCTACGATCAGGGCGGCACGTGGGCTGCCCAGGAACAGCAGCAGCACCAGGCTGACCACCAGCAGACCTTCCAGCAGCGTTTTGCCGACGGTGTGGCTGGTCTGCGCGATGAGGGTGCTGCGGTCCAGGTACGGCACCAGTTTCACATCGCCGGGCAGCAGGTGCTGGTTGAGATCGGCCACCGCGGCATGGATGCCGGCCAGCGCCACCGAGGGATTGGTTTCCTTGAGCAGCAGCACGATGCCCGACACCGTGTCGGGAGTGTCATCCTTGCCGAGCACGCCACGCCGCTCGAGATGGCCCAGACTGAGCTGGCCCAGGTCCTTCACAAGTACCGGTGTGCCATCGGCACTTTTCACCGCAACGTTGCCGATGTCATCCAGCGACTGCAGCAGGCCGACCCCGCGGACCACGTAGGAGATCTCGCCACGGTCGATGACGCTGCCACCGCCACTGTGGTTGTTGGCATTGATCGCCGCGATCACCTCGTCCAGGCTGAGTCCGTAGGCGGCCAGCCGCACCGGGTCCAGCTCCAACTGGAACTGGGTGGTGAGGCCGCCGAAGTTGGTGACATCGGCCACGCCGGCCACTTTCTGCAGGCGCGGAATCACCGTCCAGGTCTGCAGTTCGGACAGTGCGCGCAGGTCACGCGTGTCGCTGTGCAGGGTGTAACGGTAGATCTCGCCGGTGGGCGAGGTGTACGGGTCCAGTCCCGGGGCCGCAGCGTGCGGCAGGGCAACGTCATTGAGCCGTTCCTGCAGGCGCTGCCGCGACCAGTAGCCATCCACGCCATCGTCGAACACCACGGTGATCAGCGACAGGCCGAACAGGCTGCGCGAACGCAGCACATGCATGCCCGGGGTACCGAGCAGGGCCCGTTCGAGTGGCACGGTGACCTGCTGTTCCATCTCTTCGGCGGCCAGGCCGGGCACCTGGGTGACGATCTGCGAGGTGGTGTCGGCGATGTCCGGATAGGCCTCCAGCGGCAGCTGTTTCCAGCTGTACAGGCCGTACAGCGCGGCCAGCGCGAACACCAGCCAGATCACGCCGCAGCGATGGAAACAGGCACTGACGAGACGATCAATCATGGAGCAGCGCTCCGTTCTCGACCACCACGCGTTCGTCGGCCTGCAACCCGGACACGATCTCCACGCGCTCGCCCAGCGCGGCGCCGACCTGCACGGTGCGCGGGACGAAGCGCTGGTCCGCGCGTTCCACATACACCCGTGTAGCCAGGCCGTCCTGCAGCAAGGCGCCGGTGGGTACGGTCAGCGCAGGTTCCGGGCGTCCGTCCAGCTGTACCTGTGCGTACATGCCCGGGCGCAGCCGGCCATCGCGATTGTCCATCAGCACACGGACCGGCGTGGCCCGGGTCTGCGCATCGAGCACATCGCCGATCTGCGCCACCTCGCCGTGCAGCACTTCGCCGGGCAGGGCGCTGAGGGTGATCCGCACCGGTTGGCCGACGAATACTTGGCCCAGCTGGCGCTCCGGCACCTGGGCGGTGAGCCGCACGCGCGACAGATCGGCCACCGTCATCAACGGCGCATTGATATCGTTCCAGTAGCCGCCCAGGGCGGCCTGCAGATCGATCACGCGGCCGTCGATCGGTGCGCGCAGCACGTACTCGCGCCCGGTGCCGCGCACGTCGACGATGCCCAGTTGGCGCAGCAGCGCGTCGGCGGCGCGTGCGTCGCTGGTGGCATCCTCCAGCGCCTGCTGGGCTTCCTCCAGGTCACGCCGCGCGCCGATCTCGGCGTCGAACAAGCGCTGGCTGCGCTGTTGCGCGCGCCGTGCCTGGGCCGCCGCGGAATGTGCCTTGGCGGCCTCGCTACGGGCGCTGGCCAGCTCGGCCGAGTCCAGCAACAGCAGCGGGTCGCCGCGTTTGACCGTGGCGCCGAGCGTGCGGTCGATGCGCAGCAGCCGTCCCGGCAACGGGGTGAGGATCTGCACCTGCTGTTCGGGAATGGCCTCGATCACGCCCGGTGCCTGCAGCGGCCGGCGGATTGGACGCGGTTGCAGGGTCTCGATGCGCAGGCGCTGGCGCAAGGGTGCATCGGCGGCCAGGGCGATGGCGCCATCGGACGCCGTTACGGCCGGGGTGGGGACGGGGGTGTCGTGACAGGCGGTCTGGCCGGTGCACAACAGCAGGGCGGAGGCGAGGCGGATCCAGCGGGACATGGGCAATCTCGGCAGGGCCGCAGACAGGGCAGGGCGGATGCGACGCGCAATGCGGCACATGCCGCAGCAGCGCTGCAGCAGCAGAAGGAGGGGGGCGGCAAAGCCAGTCCGCGGATTATCCGAACCCCACCGGGCACGGCCTAGAGGCGCGTGGGAAAGCCGGGGTATCCCCGGGTATAGGGGCACGGCGGACAGCCCGGCGTGGCGGGCGTCATCGCTACGCAACAAACGCGGCCTACCTTCGACAGTCGAACGCCGACGACGTGCGTGGCCTCCTCGCCGTGGCCCGCCGAACGGGCGCGCCCGGTCGCGCGCCGGGTCAGAGGCAGCGGTCGAGGATCACGTGTTCTACGTCAGGGGGCTGGATGGACACCGTGCGGTCATGCGCATTGCGCTGTGGGCAGTGGCATTGCTGGCGACCCTGCCTGCGGGTGCACAACCGGCCGCGCAGGAGCACGCGTTCGCACTGCCGGCACAACCGCTGGAACAGGCGCTGGAACAGTTCAGCGTCGACAGTGGCTGGTCGGTGATGTACCAGGCCGAGCTGGCACGCGGTCGCCGCAGTGCGCCGGCATTCGGCCGGATGCCGCCGTGGCAGGCCCTGCAGCGGCTGCTGGAGGGCACCGGCGTGAGTGCGGAAGTGTCCGGCCCGCAGCGGGCCGTGCTGCACCCGGGCGCGGCGGCAGCCGCACCGCCGTCGGCACACCTGCAGGGCCAGTTGCAGGCGCGGTTGCGCACGCTGTTCTGTGACGATGCCGCGATCGCGCCCGGCGACTACGCCGCACGGTTGCAGTTCAACGTGGATGCGCACGGCCAGGTACAGGCGGTGCAGTTGCAGCAGTCCAGTGGCGATACGCGGCGCGATGCGCGCCTGCTGCAGGTACTGGCGGCGTTGTCGCTGCCGGAAGCCGCCGGCCGCAGCGAACCGCTGGTGCTGCAGATCCAACCTACTTCCGGCCGCCCGCAGCAGGACTGCGGGCAGCCCTGATTCCGCATGCCGTTCAAGGACCAGGACATGAGCAACAGCACGATCAGCGCGATCGAACTGAAGGACTTTCTGCTGGAGGGCTATACCGAGCTGAAGCGGCGGCTGGTGCGTCGGCTGGGCTCGGAGTCGATGGCCGACGATGCGCTGCAGGACACCTGGATGCGGCTGAGCGCGCGTGCCGAGCGCCTGGAGCCAGTGCAGAACCCGGCGGCCTACCTGCTGCGCATGGCGATGAACACCGTGGTCGATCGCCAGCGTGCCGACCACCGCCTGCTCAGCCTGGACGAGATCGACAACCTGATCGAGCTGGCCGACCCGGCCCCGGGACCGGCCCAGGTGGCGCAGCAGCAGTGCGAGCTGGCCGAGATGGTGGCGTTGCTGCAGCGCATGCCCGAGCGCCGCCGCCGGATCCTGCTCGCCATCCGCGTGGAAGGACTGCAGCAGCGCGATGTCGCCGAACGGCTGGGGGTTTCGCTGCGGCTGGTGCAGCGTGAGCTCAAGGGTGCCCAGGAGTACCTGGCCGCGCGCAGCGGCGGGGCTGTGCGGTTCTGAGCGGTGTGATCCGTCTAGACTGTGAGCGCGCCCCGCAGCCCACCTTTCGTGGGCGGGCCGCCGAGACCCGATGACCTCCAGTGAACCCTCCCAGCGGGCGCTTGAAGCCAGCGAACGCCAGGCCCGCGAGTGGCTGGTGCGGCTGACCTCCGGCCGTGCCACGGCCAGCGACGCCGAACAGTTTCGCCAGTGGTGCGCGCAGAGCGAGCAGCACCGCGAGGCGTTCGCGCGGGCGCACCGGCAGTGGCAACAGGTGGCTGACGCCGGGCGTACGCTGGACACGCCGCCGCTGCAACGCACCGCCGCCGACCGGCAGCGGCTGTGGAGCCGGCGCGCATTCCTCGGTGCGGCCGTGGCCGCGCCGGCGGCCCTGGCGGTGGTGGCGGCGGTGCGGCCACCGCTGGACCTGTGGCCGTCCGTGCAGACCCTGGCGGCCGACTACCACACCGGCACCGGCGAGCGGCTGGAGGTGAGTCCGGCCGACAACCTGCAGGTGCAGCTGGATACCCGCACCGCACTGCGCCGCCGCGATGACAGCGCCGCCCGCACCCTGCTTGAGCTGATCCAGGGCCAGGCGGTGTTCAATCTGTCGACCGGGCGGCCGCTGGCCCTGTTTGCCGGCATCGGCTGCATCGTTGCCGACGCCGGCGAGGCGCGCCTGGATGTGCGCAACCTCGATCAGCAGGTACGGGTGGCCTGCCTGCACGGCAGCGTGCGCATCGAACACCCGCAAGGCCGGCTGCAGCTGCAGGCCGGGCAGATGAGCAGCTACGACGAGCGCATCAGCGGCGTGGTGGCCGACGCGGTGGACGTCAGCGCCTGGACCGAGGGCATGCTGGTGTTCCGCAATGCGCCGCTGTCGCAGGTGGTGGCCGAGATCAACCGCTACCGCCCGGGCCGGCTGCTGCTGCTCAATCCCCAACTGGAACGCGAGCCGGTCAGTGGCCGTTTCCGCATCGATGATCCCGATGCGGTGCTGACCCAGCTGCAACGCATCCTGCCACTGCGCCTGGACCGCTATCCCGGCCAGCTTGCGGTGCTGCGTTGATGGCCGCAGCGGCGGCGGACGGGCTGCGCCCGGAGCCGGTAAGTGTGCTGGAACTGCGCCGCAATCTGTCCGGCCTGCTGGAAACCACCCAACGGCGCCCGTTGATGGTGCACCGCTATGGCGCGCCCTGGGTGTGCATCTTGTCCGATGCGCAATGGACGCAGATGGCCGACCTGCTGCAGTTCGATCCGCAGGGACACCCGTTGGCGGCGCTGCGCGGCCTGCACCAGCAGTTCCTGGTGAGCACGGAAGCGGACGCCACGGCGCCCGGGCAGCGGCTGCTGATCCTGCAGGCGATCTATCGATTGCCGGACGTGGGTGCCTGGGTTGAACAGCTGCGCTACAACCGGCTGCTGGCGTGGTTCGCTGCCCCATTGGAGGGCCGTGGCCGCGCCCTGGATGCGGCGCAGTTGCGCGCGCAGCTGCTGCCACTGCTGGACCAACCCGATGCGTTGACGGCACTGCTGCAGTTTCTGCAGTACGAGGCCGTGATGGCGTTGCGGCTGGCCTGCGGCGGCGATGCGGCGCCCTTGTCGCAGGCCGATGTCATGCAGATGGCAGTGCGGTGACGTCGGGTGATTCCGCACGCGCGCGCACGCTTCGACGCATCCGGTTGTCGTGATCGGCATCTGCGCTCCGTCTAAGGGGACAAGCGTGCCATGTGCACGTGCCACCGCAGAGGGACGTGCATGGCCATGCAACCGCCAGTCACCATGCTGGAGTTGGACCGTCACCTGAGCCAGTCGCTGGAGCAGGCGCGGCAGCAGCCGGTTGGCGTGCTGCGCTATGGCCGGCCCTGGGTGTGGATCGTGCCCAGCGATGCCTGGTTCGACGCGGCCCGCTGGTCCGGCCTGGACCTGGGCGCGCATCCGCTGCACGACCTGCGCCGCCAGCTCGACCCGCTGTTGAAACGCTGGCGCGGGTTGCTGCGCAGCGACTGCCTGGCCGGCACCGAGCACGATGCCCGCGCCCAGGTGCGGGCGCTGCTGCTGGTGCACCTGCAGGGCTGGACGCACCCGCAGCGGGTGCTGGATGAGCTCAGTCAGAACATCGCACACCGTGCGTTCGTGGCGCGCAGCCAGGGCAGCTGGTCGCTGGCCGAGTGCGAGCAGCTGCTGCGGGTGCTAGCACAGCGTCGCGTGCAGCACGGCCTGCGCGCCTTGTGCCGCCGCCTGCCACTGGTGGCGCCCAGTCCGCCACCGATGCACCGCCCGCCGCCGCTCACGCCGCCGCGTGCAGATGACAGTCGGCCGCGTTCTCCACACCTTTTTTTATCGTTCTGACATACGCCCCCGCGACGATGGCCAGACACCTTCCCACTGCACTCCACGAGGGCCGCACCATGTCCCGCCTGCCGCGTTCGCCCCGTCACCAGGCACGGGGTTTCAGCCTGATCGAGATCATGGTGGTGGTGGTGATCATCGGTATCCTGGCCGCATTGATCGTGCCGCGACTGATGGACCGTCCCGACCAGGCGCGGGTGGTGGCGGCGCGCCAGGACCTCGGTGCGTTGATGCAGGCGTTGAAGCTGTACCGGCTGGACAACGGCCGCTACCCGGCCACCGAACAGGGCCTGCAGGCGCTGGTGACGCCGCCGGCCGGCAGCGCCGGCGGCCTGCCGGTCAGTCCCTACCTGGAGCGCCTGCCCAACGACCCTTGGGGCAAGCCCTACCAGTATCTGCAACCGGGCAAGCATGGCGAGGTGGATGTGTATTCGTTCGGCGCCGACGGCCAGGCCGGTGGCGAAGGGGTCAATGCGGACATCGGCAACTGGCAGCTGTGATGCACGCGCCAGGGACGGTGTGTGAAGCCGGCGTACCCCCGCGCAACCGCCATGGCCGGGCCATCGGTGCGGCGCGTGCACGGGGCATGGCGGTGATCGTGGCGATGCTGGTGGTGGCCATCGTGGCGGTGATCGCCACCGCGCTGTTGACCCGCCAAGCCAGTACGTTGCGGCTGCTGCGCGCCGAGCAGCTGCGGGCGCAAACGCGCATCGCCACCGACGTCGGGCTGCGCCAGGTCGAACAGCAGCTGCTGGCTGCCGCGCAGGACCCGTGGGTACGCGGCGGCGGCGCCTGGTCGCAGGCGGTCCAGGTGCACGCGCCGCTGCCTGTGCAGCTTCAGGTGGTGGATGCGCAGGGCCGCTTCAATCTTCGCAATCTGATCCTCGACGGCCATGTTGATCCGGCCCAACAGGCGGCATGGCAACGGCTGTGCCGGCAGCAGGCGGCCGCGGTGGTCTGCCAGCGCCTGGAATCCTCTCTTCTGCAGCGGCTGACCGCCGCCGGAGCGGCCGGCCCATTGCCGCTCGACGTGTTGGACCTGGCGCGGCTGGCCGGGCTGCCCGCCACTGCCGTGGCCGGACTCGACCGCCGCACCACGCTGCTGCCGCTACCGACTTGGCTCAATGCCAACACCGCCGATGCGCAGGTGCTGGGCGCGGTCGTTGCCGACGCCGATCCGGCACAGGTCGGGGCGTTGCTGGAAGCGCGTGCACAGGGCCAGTGGATCATCAACCGCGGCGATCTCGGCAACCGGTTGCGGCTGTCGATTGCCCAGACCAGCGTGCTCAACGTGGGTATCGGCAGTGAGTGGTTCCTGGTCCAGGGCCAGGTGGATGCCGATGGCGCCGCCGTGCCGGTGCGTGCGCTGATCTGGCGCGAGCAGCGTGATGATCTGGTCCGCGTGCAGCGGATCTGGACCAGGATCGGCGCATGAAGACCGAACTGCGTGTGCAGTTGCCGCCGCTTGAGGTGTTGTCCGACACCATGCCGCTGGCCTGGTCCTGCCGACAGCGCGGCCAGTGGCAACAGGGCCACGATACGCTGCGCGCGATGGCGGCCCGGTGGCCCGGTGCCAGCGTCCACGCCGCATTGGATCCGGTCGATGTGATTCTGCTGGAGCTGGCGCTGCCACCGCTGCGCGGCCGCCAGCTGCAAGCCGCCGTACACAATGAAGTGGAGCTGCTGGTCCTGGAGGACGCGCGCGAAGTGGTGATTGGCCACGGGGCGGTGGACCCGCTCGGCCAGGTGCCGGTGGCGTGGCTGGCGCAGGCTGACGGCAACCGCATTGCGGCGGCTTTCCATGCCGCCGGGCTGCGTCTGCACGGGGTGTATCCCACCCCGTTGCTGCTGCCGTTGCAGGCCGGCCACGCCACCCTGGCGTGTGCGGGCGACCACCTGCTGCTGCGCACCGCGCGTGGCCACGGCCATGTGCTGTGGCAGGGCGACCGACGCGGTGCCGTGCTGGAGGCGTTGCCCGCGCGGCTGGCCCGGCAGGGTATCGAGGCGGTGCACTGGATCGGCGCGGTGCCCGCGACGTGGCCTGCGGCGGTGCCGGCCGAAGCATTGGACAGCGCGACCCGCCTGCAGGGCGAATTGCCGGCGTGGTCACTGCCACTGCCCGATGCCGTGTCCGCGCCGCGCCGCGGCGTGGTGCCGATCCTGCTCGCCGCGGCGGTGATGGTGGCCGTGCTGGCCACCTGGTGGGATGGGCAGCGCTGGCAACAGCAGGCCAACCGCACGCAGGCGCAGATGCAGGCGCAGGTGAAGCAGCGCTTCCCGGCCATTGGCGAGGTGGTGGCCCCGGTGGCGCAGGCGCAACGCGCACTGCAGGCCGAAGCGCAGGTGCAGCCGCCGCGCGTGCCCGAGGTGCAGCAATGGAGCCAGCGCCTGCAGGCGGCGTTGCCCGAGCTGCAGGGCCAGGTACTGCGGATGGACTACCGCCCGGGCCAGCTGCAGTTGCAGCTGGACCCGGCTTTGCTGGCGCAGTTGGAAGATCCGGAACGGTTCGCCAGCTGGCAGCAGGCGGCAGCCGCACAAGGCCTGCAGGTGGCGCTGGCGCAGGGACGGCTGCGCGTCTCCGGCCACCCCGGCAGCGCCGGACCATGACGCGCACGCGGGGCGTTACCGCCGCTGAACTGCGCCGACGCTGGCAAGCGCTGGGCGCGCGCGACCGCGGGCTGCTGCTGTTCATGCTCGGCGCGCTGACCGCGTTCGCCTGCTGGCAATGGCTGTTGGCGCCAGCCTTGGCGGGCAGCGAGGCCGGGCGCGCCCGTGTACCGCCGCTGCAGGCGCAGGCCACGCAGCTGGACACACTGCTGGCGCGCACCGCGCCGCCGTCGCCGGCTGCACCGGCGCAGCTTCAGCAGCGCCTGCGGCAGGCCGGCATCACCGGGACACAGGCCGTGCTCGCGGACAGCCCGCACGGCTGGCGGCTGCAGGTGCAGGCCGTCGCAGCGGATGCGCTATGGACCGCCCTCGCGCCTGCACTGGCCGATCCGGCGGTGCAGGTTGAAACGATCGAACTGGAACGGGTAGGGGATCCGAACATGGCGGTGGCGCAGGTGTCAGGCAGGGTCGTGGTACGTGTGGCCGCCGGAGGTGGACGGTGAAGGCGCGGCGCAGTGTCGCCGCCGCCGCGTTGTTGTCGGTGCTGCTGAGTCTGGTACCGGGCGCGCCGCTGGCGGCCGCGGTGCCGGCCGATGACCAGGTGCAGTTGAACCTGGTCGACACCGACATCGGCGGCGTGCTGCGCATGGCTGCGCGCTTCACCGGCCGCCAGTTCCTGGTCGACCCGCGGGTGACCGGCAAGATGACCGTGGTCTCCGACGGTCCGGTCAGCCAGGCCCAGGCCTACCAGCTGCTGCTCGGCGCGCTGCGCATGCGGGGCTTCGCGGTGGTCGATGCCGGCGGGATCAGCCGGGTGGTGCCGCAGGCCGACGCCAAGCTGCTGGGCAGCACCGCCACGGGCCGGCAGGGGGGCGGCGAGATGGTCACCCGCAGTTTTGCACTGCGTTACGAAAACGCCGCCGCGATGGTCACCGTGCTGCGGCCGATGATTGCCGCCGACAACCCGATTGCCGCCTATCCGGGCAACAACACGGTGGTGATCACCGACTACGCCGACAACCTGGAACGGATCGCGCAGGTGATCGCCAGCATCGATACGCCGGCCGGCATGGACACCGACGTGGTCAAGCTGCGCCAGGGCATTGCGGTGGACGTGGCGGCGATGGTGGCGCCGTTGCTGGAAGCGCAGGGCAGCGAGGCCGGGCAGAAGGTGACGGTGATGGCCGACCCGCGCAGCAACAGCGTGCTGCTGCGCTCCAGCAGCCCGGCGCGCACGCGGCTGGCGCGCTCGCTCGTGGAGCGTCTGGACCAGGCCCAGGATGAATCCGGCAATCTGCACGTGGTCAACCTGCGCAACGCGCAGGCCAACCAGCTGGCAGCGGTGCTGCGTGGCGTGGTGGCCGGGCACAGTGACGCGCCCGCCGCCGCGCCGGGCGCGTCGGTGCCGGCTGCGCGCCAGGAAGGGGGAATGCCCCCGGCGTTGCCCGGTGCCTCGCCGTCGACCAACGGCACCCCGGCACTGGCCTCGGCGCGCCTGGGCGAAAGCGCCTCGGCCAATGCCGACGCGGCCAACGCGCCGGTGGGCTTCAGTGCCAACGGCATTTCGGTGCAGGCCGATCCCACCACCAATACGCTGCTGATCCAGGCACCCGAACCGGTCTACCGCAACCTGCGCCGGGTGATCGACCAGCTCGACCAGCGCCGCGCGCAGGTGCTGGTGGAAAGCCTGATCGTGGAAGTCACCCAGACCGATGCCGATGAGCTGGGCGTGCAGTGGATGCTCGGCAACGGACGCACGTTCGGCGGCACCAAGTTCGATGGCAGCGGGCTCAACACCACCGCCCGCACGAGCCTGGATGTGTTCCCCGGCAAAGGCCTGCAGCTGGGCGTGATCGACGGCACCATTAACCTGCCCGGGGTCGGCCAGATCCTCAACCTGAAAGCCCTGGCCAACGCGCTGCAGAGCCGCGGCGGCGCCAACGTGCTGTCCACGCCCAACCTGATGACGCTCGACAACGAAATGGCCAGCATCATGGTCGGGCAGACCGTGCCGTTCGTCAGCGGGCGCTACGTCACCGACGGCGGTGGCGGCAGCAACAACCCGTTCCAGACCATCGAGCGCGAGGACATTGGCCTGAAGCTGAAAGTGCGCCCGCAGATCTCCGAAGGCGGCACGGTCAAGCTGGATATCTACCAGGAAGTGAGCAGCATCGACCCGCAGCGGTCCAATGCCAGCACCGGCATTGTGACCAACAAGCGGGCACTGGATACCAGCGTGCTGCTCGACGATGGGCAGATCATGGTGCTGGGCGGGCTGCTGGAAGACAGCGTCAGTCATGGCCGTGATGCGGTGCCCGGGCTGGGCAGGATTCCGGTGCTGGGTGCATTGTTCCGCAGCGATACCCGCAACCGCGCCAAGACCAACCTGATGGTGTTCCTGCGCCCGCACGTGGTGCGCGATCCCCTGGCCGGGCAACGCCTGACCCGCGACCGCTATGACCTGATGCGCCAGGTGCAGGCCGGTGCGCAGCCGGCCGGCAGCTGGGCGTTGCCCGCGATGGACGCACCGCAGTTGCCGCCGGCCGACCTGCCGGTGCTGGGACAGGGCGCCACCATGGGGCTGGACGGGCGCAGCGCAGCCAACACGGTGCTGGCACCGGCCGGTGATGGCCCGGCGCTGCTGCAACTGGCCACCGGACTGGAGCCGGCCGCGGCTGCGCAGGCGGTCGCGCAGCTGCGCGCACTACAGCTGCCGGCGTTTGCCGAAGACAACGGCAGTGGCCGCCAGCAACTGCGCGTGCGCGTGCCGCGTGAACCGGCGCGGCTGGATCCAGCACTGCAGCAGCTGCGCAGGCTGGGCTACACGCCGGAGTGGGTGATCACCCCGTGACCGTGCTGCCGACCCTGCCGTTCGCCTGGGCGCGCACGCACAACGTGCTGCTGGCCAGTGAGGACGGTGCGGCCTGCCTGTACACCACTCCGGGGACCGCATCCTGGGTAGTCGCCGAGCTGCGCCGTCGCTTCGGCCCGCTGCCGCTGCGCATCGAAGACGAGGCCCCGTGGCAGGCACGCCTGGCCGCGCACTATCGTGACGGCGGCGATGCCGCGCGCGTGGTGGGCGCGGCCGAAAGCGAGGTGGACCTGGACCGGCTGATGCAGGACATGCCGGAAATCACCGACCTGCTGGATGCCGAAGATGATGCGCCGGTGATCCGCATGATCAACGCGCTGCTGGCGCAGGCTGCGCGCGATGGCGCCAGCGACCTGCACATCGAACCGTTCGAGAGCCATTCGGTGGTGCGCTACCGGGTGGACGGCACGCTGCGCGACATGGTGCAGCCGCGCCGTGCCCTGCACGCCGCGCTGGTGTCGCGGATCAAGATCATGGCCCAGCTGGATATCGCCGAGAAACGCCTGCCGCAGGACGGGCGCATCGCGCTGCGTGTAGGCGGGCGACCGCTGGACATCCGCGTCTCCACCGTGCCCACCGGGCATGGTGAACGCGCGGTGCTGCGCCTGCTGGAAAAGGATGCCGGCCGCCTGCAGCTGCAGCGTCTTGGCATGGCCGCCGACACGTTGGAGACCTTCAGCGGGTTGATCCGCCAGCCACACGGCATTGTGCTGGTCACCGGCCCCACCGGCAGCGGCAAGACCACCTCGCTGTACGCCGCGCTGGGCCAGCTGGACAGCGACCGCAGCAACATTCTCACCGTGGAAGACCCGATCGAGTACGACTTCGCCGGCATCGGCCAGATCCAGGTCAACGCACGCATCGGCATGAGCTTCGCCACCGCCCTGCGCGCGATCCTGCGCCAGGATCCGGACACGATCATGATCGGCGAGATCCGTGACCTGGAGACGGCGCAGATTGCGGTGCAGTCCTCGTTGACCGGGCATGGCGTGCTGGCCTCATTGCACACCAACGATGCGATCTCGGCAGTGACACGCCTGGCCGACATGGGCGTGGAACCCTTCCTGCTGGCGTCTTCGTTGCGCGGCGTGCTCGCCCAACGCCTCGTGCGGCGGCTGTGCGTGGCATGCAAACAGCCGCAGGAGGACGCGCAGGGAAGGGTGCGCTGGCGCGCGGTCGGCTGCGCGGCCTGCGGGCATACCGGTTACCGCGGCCGCACCGGCATCCATGAGCTGTTCGTGGTGGATGAGCCGGTGCGCGCCTTGATCCATGCCGGTGCCGGCGAGCCGGCGCTGCGAGAGGCCGCCCGTGCGGCCGGCATGCGCAGCCTGCGCGAGGACGGCATGCGCTGGGTCGAGGACGGCAGCAGCTGCGAGGAAGAAATCCTGCGCGTCACCGGCGACGACTGAGGGCAGGGCGATGGCACGCTTCCAGTACCAGGCCGCCGATGGGCAAGGCCGCATCGAACGCGGCGAAGTGGAGGCCGAGCATGGCCGCGCCGCGCGCGGCCAGTTGCACCAGCGCGGGCTGACCACGTTGCGCCTGGATGAGCAGCGCAGCGCACGCAGCGACTGGCGCAGCCGGCGCGTATCCAGTGCCGAACTGGCGTGGCTGACCCGGCAGCTGTCCAGCCTGCTGGCCGCGCGCCTGCCGCTGGAAGCGGCGCTGGGAGCGGTGATCGAACAGTGCGAACGACCGCACGTGGCCGCAGCGGTGCATGCGGTACGCGCCGATGTTCGCAGCGGCCAGCGCCTGCTGCAGGCTTTGAGCGCGCGGCCACGTGACTTCCCGCCGATCTACCGGGCGCTGGTCGGGGCCGGTGAGGATTCCGGCGACCTCGCCCGGGTGATGGAGCGCCTGGCCGACTACATCGAAGAGCGCAATGCGCTGCAGGCCAAGGTCGCCACCGCCTTCATCTATCCGGCTGCGATCAGCGTGGTATCGATCGCCATCGTGATTTTCCTGCTCAGCTACGTGGTGCCGCAGGTGGTCACCGCCTTCGTGCAGGCGCGGCAGACCTTGCCCTGGATCACGCGGATGATGCTGGCGGCCAGCGCGGCGGTGCGGCAGTGGGGCGTGGCCGGGCTGGCCGCCCTGTTCGCCGCCGGGCTGGGCTGGCGCTGGGCATTGCGCACGCCGTCATTCCGCCTGGGCTGGCATGCGCGGGTGCTGAAGCTGCCGATGCTGGGCCGCTTCGTGCTCGGGGTGAACAGTGCACGCTACGCCTCCACCCTGGCCATCCTGCTCGATGCCGGCGTGCCGCTGCTGCGCGCCCTCGATGCGGCGCGGCAGACATTGGGCAATACCTGGTTGGCACGCTGCGCCGACGATGTGGCCAGCCGTGTGCGCGAAGGTGCCTCGTTGGGCGCCGCGTTGAAGGTGCAGAAGGCGTTCCCGCCGATCCTGGTGCACCTGGTCGCCAGTGGCGAGAAGACCGGCGCGCTGGCGCCGATGCTGGAGCGTGCCGCGCAGACCATCTCGCGCGATATCGAACGCCGCGCGATGACCCTCACCGCGTTGCTGGAGCCGGTGATGATCCTGGTGATGGGCGCGGTGGTGCTGACCATCGTGCTCGCGGTGCTGATGCCGATCATGGAGATGAACCAGCTGGTGCAGTGATGCAGGGTGGATGTTCCACACCATCCTCCACAGTGTTCAGCGGTGTTCCAGAGTTTTTTTCAAGTCCCGGTCATGCCCGCACACCAGCATGACCCTCGTCGTCGCAGTACGGGCTGGGAGGCCAACAGACGACTCATGTGTGCACCTCCCTCGTCGGTTTCACCTTCGCAGTAGAACCCAACAGGAGATGATCATGTTCAAGAGCAATTCGATGGCGGCGCTGGTCGCCGTGGCGCTGTTCGCGACCGCCGGTGCGGCCTCGGCGCAGTCGCTGGTGCAGGGTGGCGGCGCGTCGCTGCCGGCCGACCTCTACAAGGGCCAGCCGGACAGCATCCTGCCGTCCAGCTTCAGCTACGCCGTGACCGGCTCGGGCACCGGCAAGAGCGCGTTCCTGACCAACACCCCCGGGCCGTTCGGCACCACCGGCACCGTGCATTTCGCCGGCAGTGACTCGGTTCTCAGCGGCACCGAACTGAGCACCTACAACGCGACCTACAACAGCCCGTCCGTGCCGGCGACCTACGTCGGCCCGCTGCTGCAGCTGCCGTCGGTGGCCACCTCGGTCACCATCCCGTTCAACAAGGCCGGTGCCGCGCTGAACCTCGACGTGACCCAGATCTGCGGCGTGTTCTCGGGCAAGCTGACCGACTGGAGCCAGGTTGACAGCACCCGTTCGGGCCCGATCGAAGTGGTCTACCGCGCTGAAAGCAGTGGCACCAGCGAGCTGCTGAGCCGCTTCCTGGCGACCGCGTGCCTGGCCAGCGACGTTGCTGGTACCACGCTGAAGTTGAATGCGGGTGGCGCACCGGCGTTCTCGGTGCAGTCGACCTTCAAGAACCTGTTCGTGGGCAACACCGCGCCGTCCAACTTCGTGCCGGCGCCGGCCACCGGCGGCACCCCGCTGTACAACCACGTCAATGCCCAGGACGGCCGCGTGGGTTACGTGGGTCCGGACGTGATCCCGAGCCTGACCGATGCCACCAAGGTGGCCAAGGTCAAGGGTTACTCGCCGGATGAAGTCAGCGTGACCGCCACCCTGGACACCGTCGCGCCGCCGACCGGTGCCGCCGCGGCCGATCCGGCCAACTGGGTGCCGGTGTTCGGCAACCCGTCGGCCGGTTATCCGATCGCCGGGTACACCAACCTGATCTTCGGCCAGTGCTACAAGGTGGCCGCGGTGGTCAACGCCATCCGTCCGTTCCTCAACACGCACTACACCGGTGGTAATGACACCGCGATCCGTGCGCATGGCTTCGTCCCGCTCAACCAGGCCTGGAAGGACGCGATCCGCGCCCGCTTCGTGCTGCCCAGCGGTGATGGTGCCATCAACAAGTCCGGCGTCTGCACCGGTATCGGCCGCGGCTGATCCATCGCTTCAACGTAGTTCCCGACGCCGGCACGAGTTGCCGGCGTCTTTGTTTTGAAGGGTTGCGGTGTGAGTGTCGTGTTTGCGCCGCGCACACCGTCTTACCGATAGCCGTCCCGCCAGGCTGCCCAGCACCTGGGTACCGCCGCCATTGCCGAGGTCATGATGTCGCACCCGCTAGCCCCCCATCTGCGCACCCCTGCGACCGCCGACGCGGCCTCACGCCGGCCTGGCAACCATCCGATGGCGCTGGCCGTCGCACTGGCGCTCAGCACCATGGGGGTACCGATGGCGCAGGCACAGCAGGCCTTCAGTCCGGCATGGTTCGCCAACAAAGGGGCAGCACAGGGCAATGCGGCGCAGACCGGGCGGCTGCCCAATGGGATGCCGGTCAACCTGGTGAATGCGCCGGATGCGCAGCGCCAGGCGGCCAACGCCAAGTTGCAGCAGAGCATCGACAACCTGGGCAGCGCCGCGCAGGCGATCGCGCTGCAGCAGCGCCTGCAACTGCAGGCCCGTCAAGGCTGGCAGATGGGGACGGTACCGGTGGCCGATGGTCTGGCCGACGGCGGGCTGAAGGTCGACAACAACCCGCTTACCCGTGGATGGCGCAACGCACGCGAGGCGGTGCAGACCCGGGGCGCCGATGGGCGCGTGGTGGTGAGTGTCGAGCAGACTGCCGACCAGGCGATCCTGAACTGGGAAACCTTCAATATCGGTGCCAATACCACGCTCAACTTCGGCCAGCAGGCTACGTGGGCGGTGCTCAACCGGGTCAATGACGCGCAGGCGCGACCGAGCCAGATCCTCGGCCAGCTGCAGGGCGCGGGCACGGTGATGGTGATGAACCGCAATGGCGTGGTGTTTGGTGGCGGCAGCCAGATCAATGTCCGCAACCTGGTCGCGGCGGCAGCGCACATCAGCGACAGCCAGTTCATCGATCGCGGGGTGTACAGCGCCGATGAGAACACCGACGCGCTGACCGCGGCCTTCGGCGCGATCGTGGTCGAACGCGGCGCCCGCCTGCAGACGCATGCGCCGGACAGCGCGCTGCGCGGCGGCGGTTACGTGCTGCTGGCCGGCCGCAGTGTGGACAACGCCGGTGACATCAGCACCACCAAGGGCCAGACCCTGCTGGCGGCCGGCGACAGTTTCGTGATCCGGCGCGGCATGGGCACCAGCGAAAACCAGGCCTCAAGTACGCGCGGCAATGAAATTGCCCCGCGCATCGTGGCCGGCAGCAGCGCCGGTCAGGTGCGCAACAGCGGCTTGATCCAGGCCAGCGAAGGCGACATCACGTTGGCCGGGCGCCAGGTGCGCCAGGACGGCGTGGCGGTGGCCACCACCACCCTCAACCAGCGCGGCAGCGTCCATCTGCTCAATTCAGTTAATGACCGTCAGGGTCAGGTCATTCTCGGCGACGCATCCACCACCGCCGTGCTGATCCAGGACGACGGCAAGACCACCGCATTGGACGGCCAGCGCGATGCGCTGGTGGCCACCACTACCAGCCAGACCCATCGGGGCGCGTTCGACAACCTGTCGCGCATGCAGGACCGGCGTGACCAGTCACGCATCGAAATCGTCAGCGGCGGCGACGTGGACTTCAAGGGCGGCTCGCTGACCCTGGCCACGGGCGGGCAGATCGCAGTCAGTGCGGCCAGCCGCACCCTGGCCCGCGACGGCGCACACCTGGACGTTGCTGGTGCCACCGGGGTAAAGGTGGCGATGGAAAGCAACACTGTGCAGATCAACGTGCAGGGCAACGAACTGCGCGACAACCCGGACAACCGCGACAGCGGGCTGCTCAACAGCACCGCGATGTGGGTCGACCGCCGCCAGCTGCTGTTGGTGCCGGCCGGCACCGGTGGCAATGCCGCCGACCGCTGGTACGCCGCCGGCGGCCTGCTGGAGGTGGGCGGTTACCTGGACACGCAAGGCCATTCGATCGGCGAGTGGGCCGCGCAGGGCGGCAGCATCACCCTGGGCGGCGCGGAAGTCATCACCCAGGCCGGCGCGCGCTTGAACCTGGCCGGTGGCAGCGTCGATGTGCAGTCCGGGGTCATCCACCAGACCTGGCTGCGCGGCCGCGATGGCCAGCTCTACACCCTGGACAACGCCCCGGTCGGAGCGGTGTTCAGTGGCGTCTACAACGGCCATGAAGTCGACCATGCGCGCTGGGGCGTCAAGGAAGCCTTCCGCAACCCGCTGATCGCCGCGCCGACCAGAGTCGAAAACGGCTACACGGTCGGCCGTGATGCCGGCAGCCTGCGCATCTCCGCGCCCACGGCGATCCTGGAGGGGCAGGTCGAGACCGGTGTCTATAACGGTGCCCGCCAGACCCAGGCCGCCGTGGCCGGCGCCGATGGCTACGCGCAGTTGCAGACTGCGGTGGCACGCAACGCGCAGCTGTACCTGGGCGACTATGCCAACGGTGGCCGCAATGCGCTGTTCAACAGCCGAGTGGAGATTGGCGAGCATGCCGCGAGCGGCATCGACTGGAGCCTGCAACCGGCGGCGAACGCGCGCACGGGCACTGTCCTGCTGGACGCACAAACCCTGAGCGCCCAGCAATGGGGACGCATCGATCTGGGCAGCAGCAACACCATCGATGTGCACGGCGCGCTGCGCCTGGCCGATGGCGGCACGCTGCGGCTGACCGCGGCGCAGGTGGGCATCGACGGTGCGGTCACGATTCGTGCCGGCAGCGTGGAGGCGGGCAACCTGTTCGTTGGCGAGGGCGCGGGCAGCACCTTGCAGGCACTATTGCTGCAGGGCAAGGCCGGGGTGAATCTCGGCGACGGCGCCACCCTCGACCTGGCCGGGCGCTGGGTCAACCAGCGGCTGACACCCGAAGACACCACCGGCCAGGCCTATCTGGACGGCGGGCGAGCCCGGTTTGAAACCAATGGCGATGTGCGCGTGGGTGCGGCCAGCCGCATCGTGGTCGACGGCGGTGGCCGGATCGACAGCAAGGGCAGGACACATGCGGGCAACGGTGGCGACATCGGCTTGATCGCCAGCAGCGACAAGGCCGGCGATATCGGCGGACGGCTGCAGTTGCAGGGCACGCTCAGCGGCGTCGCCGCCGGCAAGGGTGGCCAGCTTGAGCTGGGCCATGGCGGCCGGATCCAGATCGGTGACGGCACCGATGTGGTGGCCGAAGCGTTGCAGTTGGACGCCAGCCTGTTCGCGTTGGGCTTTGCCCGCTATGACATCAACGGCATGCAGGGCGTGGACGTTGCGCAGGGCACTGCATTGAACGTGCAGCGTCCGCGCCTGCGCTTCGCCGAAGGTGCTGCGCAAAGTGCCGATGGCCGCGAGGCGCTGCAGCGCTGGACCCCGCCGTTGTACGCCGAGTCACCCACTGACGCACAGCTGCAGGTCCGCGAGGGTGCCTCGTTGACGCTGCGCTCGCAGCGCGGCTTCAGCGGCGGCGCGATCAGCGTGGGTCGTGGTGCCACGGTGAGCGTGGATCCGGGCCAGCAGATCCAGTTGCTGGCCGGTGGCGATATCCGCGTGGACGGCACGCTGCGTGCCGCCTCCGGCCGCATCGTGCTGGACGACGTGCGTAACGCTACCGACTACTACCAGGGCAACGCGCACCAGCGCCAGTACCGGATCGGCAGCGAAGGCGTACTCGACGTCTCCGGTGCGGCCTACAGTGCCATCGATGCCGCCGGCGGGCGCTATGGCCGAGTCGATGCGGGTGGCCGTATCGAGATCGGTGGGGCGCTGGACTGGGAGGACAAGGACGGCATCGTCAACCGTCCACCCGATGCGTTCGTGGTGGTCGAGCAGGGGGCGCGTCTGGACGCCTCCGGTGCGGTCGCCGCCCTCGATGTGCAGGGCAAGGGGCGCCAGCAGGTCGCCAGCGACGGCGGTACCATCGCGATCCGCTCCGCTGACGGCCTGTACCTGCAGGGCGACCTGCGCGCGGCCGCCGGTGGTGCCGGCGCCAATGGCGGCACGCTGGGCGTGGCGTTCGGTGGCGCGGTGTACCGCGGCAACCAGCCGCTGGATGCGCAGTTGTTGAGCGCGCGTGCACTGACCCTGCGCAACGAAAACAGCAGCACCGCGCTGCCGACCACGCTGCAGTTCGGCCATGCCGAGCTCAGTAGTGCGCAGATCGCCGCGGGCGGCTTCGACCACCTGTCCCTGTTCGCCGACCTGCGTATCGACGACACCCTGAGCCTGCGCCTGCCGCAGAGCCTGCGCCTGTATGGCGCCGACACCGCTGGGCTGAACGGACTCGGCATCACGGCCGGTGCGGCCGCGCAGCGCCAGGTGAACCTGCAGGCGCCCTACGTGCGCCTGGCGCAGACACGCTGGCAGCTGTTGCCGGGCGAAACCAACCGGTACCCGAACGCGGCGCCATCGGCACGCGACGACGGCCATGCCCTGCGGGTGGATGCCCAGCTGATCGATATCCGTGACGGTACCTACCTGGGCAGCTTCGACCAGGTCGACCTGCGCAGCCAGGGCGATATCCGGCTGCTGCGCGCTTTGTTCGCGCCTATGTCGCAGTTGCTGGCGCCACATGCGCTGGAACTGACCGCGGCACAGATCTACCCGGCCACGCACGCCGTCGCGCGGCTTGGCGTGGGCGTGGGGGCCGCGCGCGTGACCAGCGCATTGGATCTGCTGGAAGACACCACCAGCCTGTTGCGCATCCACGCGGCCGCCGCCGTCGCGCCGGGGATGCCGGCCAGCGTGTTCGGGCGGCTGACCCTGGTGGGGGCGCAGATCGAACAGGGCGGCGTGGTGCGCGCGCCCCTGGGCGAGATCAACTTCAGCGGAAAGCCGGCCTCCAGCAAGGGCGAGGGCGCACACGTCCGCCTGCAGCCGGGCAGCATCACCTCGGTGAGCGCCAATGGGTTGCGACTGCCTTACGGCGGCACCGTGGACGGACTGCGCTATGCCTTCAACGGTGATGCGGTGGAACCGCTGCCGGCCGGTGGCAATCCGATCGGCGACAACCGTGGCATCAACTTCACCGGATCCTCGCTGGACGTGGCACCCGGGGCGCTGCTGGACCTGTCCGGTGGCGGTCAGCTCGACGGTGCGGCGTTCGTGGCAGGCCGCGGTGGTTCGGTGGACATCCTGACCACGGCCATGGTCGATGCCAACCCCACCTATGGTTTCAGCACGGCGGGCAGCGAAGTGTTCGCCATCCTGCCCGGTGCGCAGCTGGCACAGGCACCGGTGGGGCTCGAACAGGGCACGGCCGTGCCCCAGATCGGCCGCCAGATCACCCTTGGCGCAGGCGTGCCCGGGTTGGCTGCCGGAACCTACACCCTGCTGCCGGCCAGCTACGCACTGCAGCCCGGCGCGTTCCGCATCGAGATCGGCCCGGCGGCGACCACCGCCCTCGGCGCGCCCCTGGCGACCGGCACCGGCTCGTGGCTGGCCAGTGCGCAGCAGGGCTCGGCCTTCGGGGCGTCCGCTACTGGGCTGCCCAACCCGGTGCTGCTGACACCGGCGGCGCAGGTGCGGCGGCACTCCAGCTACAACGAGACCAGCTACGACAGCTTCGTGCGCAACGATGCCAGTCGGCTTGGGCTCCCGGTGGGGTTCACCAGCGCCGACGCGATGAGCCTGCAACTGCGCTTCCTCGACAACGCCGGTCGCGGCAGCAGCCCGGCATTGCGCATGCTGGGCCACGCCAATTTCAGTGCGGCCAGTGGCAGCCAGGGACGCGCTGGCACGGCGTCGCTGTTGTCCGATCTCAGCCAGGGGCTGGAAGTGGTTGCCGGTGCACAGGCACCCGTGCTGGCGCAGGGCATCGTGTTGCAGGCCGATGCGATCAACGCCCTGCAGCCGGGTCGGCTGGTGATCGGTGGCAGGGCGCGCGTGGAAACCTACGCCGCACCGGCGCTGGCGATCACCGCCAGCAGCAATGCCGTGGTGATCCGTGACGGTGTGCAGCTGCGGGCGCCGGAAATTCTGCTGACCGCGGCCGATGGGGGCCGTGGCGTGATCGTGGAGCAAGGGGCCACGCTGAGCACGCTCGGCATGGGTGCACCCGCCTACGACAGCACGTCCGGCATCTACTATCGGGCCTCGGGCTCGGCGGTGCTGGCGCTGTCCAATGGCTGGGTCAATCTGCTCGCCAGCGATGCACCCACCGGCAGCGCCAGCCTCCAGGTGGGCAGTTGTCTTTCCAGCTGCAACGGCCAGGCCCAGCTGCTCAGCGGCGGCAGCCTGGGCGTTGCCACCAACGGCAGCTTCGTCCTGTCCGACCAGGCCGCCTACGGCGCACGCCATCTGGGCCTGGCGACCGCCTCGATCAACCTGGGCAGCGCAGCAGCGATCGATGCAGCCGCCGCCCAAGGCGCGCTGCCGCCGGGGCTGCGCATGAACCAGCAGGTGCTCTCCAACCTGCTCAATGGCAACACCGCGCTTGGAACCCCGGCGCTGCAGACCCTCAGCCTGACCGCCAACGATGCCATCAACGTATTTGGCAGCATCGAGCTGGACACGCGCAGTGGCGCGACCGGCAAGGCGGGGCTGCAGCAGCTGGTCCTGGGGGCATCGGCGATCCATGGTTACGGCACCGCGACCGACGTGGCGCGGATTCTCGCGAAAGAGCTGATCTGGTCCGGCAATCCACCGGTGGGCGGTCGAGAGCCGGGCAGCACCGGCGCACCCGTGCCTGCCGCCGCGCTGCGTGACCGCCTGGGTGCGGGCAGCCTGCAGCTCCAGGCCGAGCAGGTCACATTGGGCGCCGCACCGTATGCACGACCGGGCTCGCACAGCCAGGCCACGCGCCAGGTGCTGGGCTTTGCGGACGTGGAACTGCGCGCGGACCGTGAGATTCGCTTCGCCGAAAGCGGCACTCTGCAGGTGCACCAGTCACAAGGTGATTATGTGACCGGGCAGGGGTGGCGGTATCAGGGCGGAAATCTGAACCTGTCCGCGCCGCTGTTGACCGGCTCTGCCGGTGCGCAGCTGGAGGTGGTTGCTGGCGGCGCATTGGCGGTGCGCGGGCAGGGCGCTGGCAGCAATGACGCGCTCGGCGCGGAACTGTCGCTGCAGGCCGATCGCATCGCGCTGGACGGACATATCGCGCTGGCCTCGGGCAGCTTCAAGGCGCAGGCCGAACACGATGTGGTGCTTGGCGCCAACAGCTGGATCGACCTGTCCGGGCGCAAGGTCAGCCTGTTTGATGTCGACAAATACAGCTGGGGCGGCGATGCCGAACTGCGCTCCATCGCCGGCGATATCCGCATGGACGCCCTGGCGCGCGTGGATCTGTCCGCGCAGAACAACCGCGGTGGCCGGCTCAGCGTGATCGCACTGGGTGAGCATGCAGGTCGGGTGGACCTGGCGGGCACACTGCTCGGCCACGCCACCGGCCGCTATGCCGCGTCGGGCAGCGTGGTGCCGTACGACGGCGGCGAGTTGATCGTGCGCGCGCAACAGCTGACCGATTTCAGTGGCCTCAACCTGCGCCTCAACCGCGACGGTGTCAGCGGCCTTCGCCAGTTCCAACTGAAACAGGGCGACCTGCAGATCGGTGACGAGGTGCAGGCGCGGCGTGTGGACATCAGTGTCGATGGCGGCAGTCTGCAGGTGAACGGCCGCATCGACGCCAGCGGCGAACAGGTGGGCAGCATCCGCCTGGCCGCGCGCGACACCCTCGGCATTGCCGGCACGCTGGATGCGCACGGCCGCCAGCTGCGCGTGGACAGCTATGGCCGCATCATCGATGCACCGAACCGCGCCACCGTTGAACTGACCGCTGCCGACGGTGAAGTGGTGCTGGGTCCGGAGGCACGCATCGATCTGCGCAGCGGAACCGACATCGCCGTGGGCACCGCGCCTGGGCGCAACGATGGGCGTGCCCGTGGCACGGTCACGCTCAACGTGCCACGCCGCGGCGCCGATGATGCGGCACTGATCACGACCGCGCCGATCCGCCTGGACGGTGTCGCCAGCACCTTCGTCAACGCGTTCCGTCGCTACGACGACGCGCCGCTGGCCAGCGTCCCCGATGTCACCGGGCACCGGCCGCAGCTGGTCACCCAGGCCTGGATGGACGGCATCGATGCCGACAGCAGCACCTACATGAACGCCGCGCTGGGCAACGCCGCGCTGGGGCAACGGCTGCTGGCCATCGCCGGGGCGCGGTTGCGGCCCGGCGTGGAAGTCGTGGGCAAGGTCAGTGCCGCCAATCCGGACGGCAACCTCGCCGTGGTCGGCGACATCGACCTGTCCGGCTACCGCTACGGGCCGCAATCCAACCGCGCCGACCCGGCGCGGCGCGGCTTCGGTGAGTCCGGCGCGTGGGTATTGCGCGCAGCCGGCAACCTGAGCATCCATGGCAGCATCAACGATGGTTTCGCCCCGCCGCCGCTATCACCGGACGATGCCGGCTGGACGCTGGTTGAAGGCCGCTACAACGGCGATGGCTTCAATCCGTTCGGCGGCGATATCGTGATTCCCAACGACGGCGTGCAGGTGCAGGCCGGGACCGAGTTCCCGGCCGGTGCCACGCTCAACTACGCCATCCCGGTGGGGCAGCTGAGCCTGCCGGCCGGCACCACGGTGCCGATCGAGATGACGCTCGCCTCCAATCTGCTGCTTCCCGCCGGCAGTGTGCTGTCGGCCCAGGTGACCACGGCCGGCGGCCAGGTGCTGGCGGCCGGAACCTTGCTTGAGAATGCAGTGACCTTGACGGCCGGCGCTCGGATCGGGGCAGGATTCCGCCTCGGGCGCGGCGTGGACGTAGCGCCGCACCAGTGGCCGGCGGGTGTTGCGCTGCCGGCCAAAATGCGTCTCTCCACCGCGCTGAACCTGGCACGTGGCGCGTTGATTCCGTCGATGACCAAGCTGGAACTGGCCAATGACGCCCCCATCAACCTGCGCCCGGTCGATGCGCAAGGCCGCCAGGGACGCAACTGGGCACTGGCCCCGATGTTGCCCGAAGGCACCACGTCGTGGGACGTCAGCGCCGTGGCCGGTGCCGACCTGGATGCGGCGGATCGGCAGACGCGCAATGTCGTCGGGCGTGGCGACCTGATCCTGGCTGACAGCCACTATGGCGCGATCGCCACGGTCGACCGCAAGGTGGAATTCGTCGGTGACCGCGTCATGAGCGAGGCCGGTTCGATCATGTACTGGGGTGACACCAGCTATGCCGGTAAACCGGTCAAGGAGCTGGCCGACTACTGGGAGATGACCGAGGACGAGATGTGCGCCGACGGCACCAGTTGCATGGCCGCACCGCGTCTGGTCGATGAAAAGGGCTCGCTGGAGATGTGGGGCGATTTGACCTACGTCGGCAAACCGGCGCAGGACCTGGCCGACTACTGGGGCATGACGCTGGAAGCGTTCTGCGCCACCGCCGGCTACTGCTACGGCGGCGGCAGCGAAACCGAAGTGACGGTGTATGGCAAGCGCTTTGGCACGCCGGCACATAGCGTGCTGCGTACCGGCAGTGGCGATCTGCAGCTGCTGGCCGGGCGCGATGTGCGCATGAGCTCCAGCTTCGGCGTGTATACCGCGGGCGTACAGACCCAGCTGGGCAACGGCCTGGATGCGGGATTCAATCGAACCAGTGCAATGATGCCCAAGCGCGACAGCCTGCTCGGCCCGGGCCAGGGCAACGGTCAGTATGATCCGGCGCTGGCAGCATGGCAGGCCTGGTACCCCGACCACGGCGGCAACCTGCGGGTGGCCGCCGGGCGCGATGTCACCGGGGATGCCTGGGCGCAGACAGCGGCCAGTGGTGGGCCGGGTGCGCGTGGTTCGCGTGATGCGGCCGGCTATCCGAACGCTGCGGTCGGCAGCTGGTTGTGGCGGCAGGGCACCGGCTCCACCGTGGGGGTGGCGCCGGTGCCGACCAGCTGGTGGATCAATTTCGGCAGCTATCTCTACACCGACGATGTCAGTGCCATTTCCTCGCCGCGGCTGGTGGGCTTCACCGGCCTGGGCGCCCTGGGCGGCGGCAACGTCAGCATCGACGCGGGCCGGCACATGGGCGTGGTCGATGCGATGGGGTCTGCGCTGCAGGAAAGTGACCTGGTCACGCACAGCACGGCCTTGATCGCTGCCGTCGGCGCGACCGGGCGCGTGACCGCCGATGGCCTGGTGCAGACAGGTGGGGGCGACCTGCAGTTGCGCAGTGGCGGTGCCTTCAATCCCAATCTGCGCGCCAGCAATGCCAAGATCGCCGGCCCGACCCAGGATCTGGATCTCAACGGCACGCTGGTGAATCTGCGTGGGCAGATTCAGCTCAGCAGCAGCCAGATTGGTGGCATCTGGTACAACACCAGTGGGTACGGCAGCGCGGCCACTGCGATCCGGGCGACGGACCCGTTCAGCGCCGATGGCGGCATCGCGATGGCCGGCCCGATGCTGGTGCTCGGCGATGCAACCGCCAGCCTGCAGGCACGCGGCGACGTGGTGTTGGGCGGCACCGGCGATGCCGGGCGGGTACGCACGCCGTATCTGAATCAGGTGGCCCACCAGAACGGCAGCCTGATGGCAGGCACCAGCTGGTTCTCGTTGTGGACCCCCAATACCGCCATCGAATTGTTCTCAGCCGGCGGCGACCTGACCCCGGGCATGACCGGGGCCGGCACGCTTGCCGGTTGGAATGCCGCGATCGAAACGCCTGGGAACACCCGCACGGGGGACGCGCTGGTGTACTGGATGCAGCCCTCGCGGCTGAGCGTGGTAGCCGCCAACGGCAACGTGAAACTGGCCAGCAGCTTCGATGAAAAAATCAACGTGATGCAGACCGCACCTGCAGCCGATGGCTGGCTGCAGGTGCTGGCGCAGGGTTCCATCTGGGGTGGTGAGAGTAGTACGGTCCTGAGTACCTCCGGCGCCGATGCCCGTCTCCCATCCCCGTTCGACCCGGCCTTCGCTGCCGAACGAAGCTCCCAGCTGCCGTTCGGCAACATCGCCGTCGACGGTATGCGGTGGGGCGGCCTGTTTACCGGCCAGCCGCTGTTCGCCTTCGGCGCCAACACCCCGCGCCTGCGCAACCCGCGTCTCGGAACGGGTTCGCCCAGCCGCTTCTATGCGGTACACGGCGACATCGTCAATGTCAGCACGGGCGGTCAGCGCAGTCTGCAGAACATCACTCCGCAGCTACGCAGCGTCACCGACTGGCTGGAAGCCGGTGCCCCGGTGGACATGCGCGCTGGCCGCGACATCCTGGCCAGCGACGTGGTCGCGCTGCACGGCACCGGCACCGACGTAAGCCGCATCGAGGCCGGCCGCGACATGGTGCACACCAACGTGCGCGTGGCGGGACCGGGCAACGTCGAGGTCAGTGCCGGGCGCCAGCTGCGCCTGGAAGACCGCGCCAGCGTGACCAGCCTCGGCCCGGTACTGCAGGGCGATGAGCGCGCGGGCGCCAGCATCGCCTTGACCGCCGGCAACCAGCATGTGGACTTCGATGCACTGCGCGCGCGCTACTTCGGTGCCGCGCAGCTGGCCGATCTGCAGCAGCCGCTGGCCGACCAGCCGGGCAAGGCCGCCAAGGTCTACGACACCGAGCTCAAGCAGTGGCTGGCCGACCGCTTCGGCTTCACCGGCGATGACACCGCTGCGCTGGCCTACTTCGATGCGCTGCCGGACGTGCAGCAGCGCATCTTCCTGCGCGAGGTCTACTTCGCCGAGCTGCGCGCCGCTGGCCGTGAGTACACCGATCCCGACGGCCCGCGTACCGGTTCCTACCTGCGCGGCCGCGACGCCATCGCCACGCTGTTCGCCGACAAGGCGGCGGACGGCGCGGTGACCGCACGTCCCGGCGACATCGTCATGTACGGCGGTGCCGGTGTGCGCAGCCAGGCCGGCGGCAACATCGAGCTGCTGGCACCGGGCGGGCAGATTGTCGTTGGCGTACAGGGCGTGGTGCCGCCGGCCTCGGCGGGCCTGGTCACGCAGGGGCAGGGCGATATCCGCCTGTTCAGCCAGGACAGCGTGCTGCTGGGCCTGTCGCGGGTGATGACCACCTTCGGTGGCGACGTCCTCGCCTGGTCCGAACAGGGCGATATCAATGCCGGTCGCGGCGCCCGCACCACGCTGGTGTACACCGCGCCACGCCGTGAGTACGACGCCTGGGGCAACGTGCGCCTGGCACCGGTCACGCCGTCCAGCGGCGCCGGTATCGCCACGCTCAACCCCATTGCGGAAGTGCCGCCGGGCGACGTGGACCTGATCGCACCGCTGGGCACCATCGACGCCGGTGAAGCGGGTATCCGCGTCTCGGGCAACATCAACCTGGCCGCACTGCAGGTGCTCAACGCCGCCAACATCCAGGTGCAGGGTGACAGCAAGGGCCTGCCGGTGCTTGCGACGGTGAATGTCAGCGCCTTGGCGTCGGCGAGCGCGGCGGCCAACAGTGCCACCCAGGCGGCGCAGGAAACCGCACGCCAGACCCAGGACGCGGCGCGCCGGGGCATGCCCTCGGTGATCAGCGTGCAGGTGCTGGGCTTCGGCAACCGCAGTGGCAGCGTGGACCCGCCGCCGCCGGCACAGGCGCCAACCAGCCGCTACGACCCGGACAGCGCGTTCCAGTTCTCCAGCCCGGGCGATGCCGAAGCGCGGGCACCGGACAAGGCACCGCGCACACAGTAATGGCGACATCTGCAGATCGGGCCGCCGCGTTGGGAAGCGCGCCGGTCCCAGCCAGGGAACCGCGGGGTGGCATGGAGAGTCCCCCGCACAGCGCGCCCCCTGGCAATTCGATGGCGGCAGGAGGCCACCATCCAGCGCGTTCCAACCCCGGCGACAAGGAGTGTCGCCGGCACCGCAGGGCAGAACCTACTGCAGCAACACCACCCGCCGGAAACGCTGGCCATCGGCGGTTTCCACGATCAACTCCAGGCCCTGCGCCGGCCGGCCTTCGGCTAGTGATGGCAGGCGCTGCCAGCCGCTCCCCGGGCGCCACGCCCGCACCTCGAAGCGGCGCACATCGGCCAGCACCTGCACCCCCTGTTGGGGCGGCGCAGGCAGCGGGTAATGGTCGGCGGGCACGGCGCTGGAACGCCACAACCCGCTGCCACGCTGCTGCCACTGCACACGCTGCCATTGCCCATCGACCTCGGCAGCGCGGCGGGTGATGTCCAGACCAAAGCGCCCATCCGGACGCCGTTCGCTGGTCATCGACAGCGGCAGCAACCGCTGCGGCTGATCGTCGGCCAGCAATGGCCCTTGCATCACGTCACGCTCGGCACGGCGTTCAACGTCGCGCTGGAACTGGTCGAGCACCTTCAACACACCAGCCAGTTCGGCATCGGCGGCGCGCAGGCGGCGGTCGGCCGCGGTCACGCTGTCGATCGCGCGCCAGCACACCAGGCCCAGGATGGCCATCACGGCCAGCGCCACCAGCACTTCCACCAGGGTGAAGCCGCGGGCATGACGGTTCATGGCGACCACGGTTGCACAAGGTGCAGCAGCCGACGACGCGGATCGTGTTCGGCAAACAGGGTCAACGCCATCTCAGGCTGACCCTCCGCATTGGTGCCGCGCTGCTGCACGCCGATGAACCGCCAGCGGCCCTGCTGGCACTGCCAGCGCGCATCGCCGGCCGGCTGGGCCTGCAGGCGCAGTTCGGCCCAGCGGTCCTGTGCGCACAACCAGGCCAGCCGGCGATCGCGCAGTTGCGCCTGGTCATCGGTGGCCACCGCGGTGGCACGCATCACCGCGGCCAAGGCCACGGCCACGATGGCCAATGCGACCAGAACTTCGATCAGGGTGAATCCAGCCGACCGCTTCATCGCTGCACCTCGATCCGGCCACTGCCATCATCACCCAGCTGCACCTGGCGGCCCTGTGCGGACAGACGCAGCTGCCAGCGGCCACCAAACCATTCCGGGCTGAGCAGCAGTGCGGAGTGCGGCTGTACCTGCAGCGGCTGCAGCTGCCAGCGCTGCGGGCGCAGTGCTTCATCCTGGCTGACCACCCAGCGTCCCTGTTGCTGGCGCAGGAAGCGGTAGCCCTGCGCATCGGCCTGCCAGCGGATGCTGCGCCCGTCGATACGGGCCTCGTGCTGCGCGGTGGCCAGCCGCTGCGCCAGTTGTTCGGCGTCCTGCTGCAGTTGCCGCGCCGGGTCGAACAGGCGCCCCATGCCGATGCCCAGCGTGGCCGAGCAGATGCCGATGATCACCAGCACCACCATCAGTTCGATCAGGCTGAATCCGTGACTGCGCTTGCCGTGCATGCTGATCACCTCGTTCCCGGTCGCCGTCTGCACAGGCTAGGCGCGCTGGATGAAACAAAAGCGTCAGCGACGGCTGCTAGCGTCATCGGTTGGAACCGGCCACGGAGCGCAGGCATGCACGGACGTAGGGGATGGCAGCAGCGTTGGAATCTGCCCGCGTCAGCGGCATTGCTGGCGGTGGCGGTGGGGTATGCCGGCTGGACCCTGCGCGGCGTGCCGACCCTGCCGGTCACGGCCGCGGCACCGCTGGCGGTGCCGACGCTGGCGCCCAACACCGCGCTGGTCGCGCTGATGTCGCCAGGCAGCGTGCAGACCGACGTGCAGGTGGCCGGTGTGCTCAGTGGCGGCGCCCGGTCGCTGGCGTTGTTGTCGGTCAACGGCGCCACCGCACAGGCCTATACCGCAGGGGAACGGCTGGGCCCGTCGACCCGGCTGGTGTCGTTGGATGCACGCCAGGTCGTACTCGACGTTGCCGGAAGTCGCCGCACGCTCGCCGTCCCCAGCCTGCCCGAACCGGATCTGGATGGGCTGCAATGGATGGCCACGCCGCGCGCACGCTGAGCGCCTCAGCGCGCAGGGCGCTGCGGCACGACCGACTGCCCGAACGCGCTGCCCATGCGTTGCCGGGTGCCTTCGTGGTTGTACTGCAGCAGGGCATTGCCGGGCGTGCGCATCAGCGTGTCACCGGGGGGCAGTTTTGCCGGTGCGGGCGTGGTCGTGGGGGTCAGCTTGCGCTGCAGACAATCATAGGCTGGCACGCGCTCGCCATTGACGTGCACCTCGATGCAGCTGCCCGGCGCAGGCGCAGCGGGTTGTGCGCCTGCCGCTGCGGACAGCATCGGGACCAGCATCCACAACAGCCGGATCGGATGAGACATGCGCGCGGGTTTCCTGTGCGTGTTCTGCAAAGACGGGCACGGTGCGACGAAGCCGCCACTGACGGCGCATATGACAGTGGTGTCACAAAACTGTTGGCGGCTTTGCCGCGTCGGCTGCGTCCTGTCACTAGAGATCGACACGCTGTGCACCTCCGCTTGACGACCCGCAGGGAATTGCCTCCACATGATCCACCGCCGACGCTGCATTGATCATCGCCAACCCCGGCTCGCACCGTTGCTGCTGGCGCTCGCCGCAGGCCTGTCCGGCCCGGCGTTCGCACAGACCGCGCCGGGCGTGCAGGAAGCGGCGGGCAGCCTGACCATCAACGAGTACGTGGTGCGGGGCAACAGCCTGCTCGATGCGCGCCAGATCGAACACGCGGTCACCCCGTTTCTCGGGCCCGGGCGGAGCATGGCCGATGTCGAGAAGGCCCGCGATGCGGTCAATGCCGCCTACCAGGCGGCGGGCTACCAGTCGGTTTACGTGGAACTGCCGGAGCAGCAGGTCAGTGGCGGCGTGGTCCTGTTGAAGGTCACCCAGACGCCGATCGGCCGGCTGCGCGTGGTGGGTTCCCGCTACGACTCGCCGCAGCGCATCCGCGAGCAGGTTCCGGCACTGGCCGAAGGCACGGTGCCGGATTTCGGCAAGGCACAGACCGAGCTGGCCGCACTCAATCGTGGCGGGCGCCGCCAGGTGATGCCGCTGGTCCGCGAAGGTGCGCTGCCCGGCACCATGGACGTGGACCTGCAGGTGCAGGACCAGTCGCCGTGGCGGGCCAGCGCCGCGCTCAACAACGACCACAGTGTGGATACCGAAGACCTACGCCTGAGCGCCTCGATCGGCCACGACAACCTGTGGCAGCGCGGGCACAGCGCCAGCCTGAGCGTGTATGTCGCCCCGCAGGACACCGACCAGGCCAAGGTGCTGTCCGGTTCCTACGTGGCCCCGTTCGGGCAGTCGCCGTGGAGCCTGGAGTTCAGTGGCTACACCTCCGACAGCCAGGTGCTGGCCAGCGGTGCACAGGGCGCGGGCAGCAGCACCAACGTGATCGGCAATGGTCACTCGCTTGGACTGAAGGTGAACTACAGCGTGCCCAGCAGCGCCGGTTGGTGGCGCCAGCTCAGCCTGGGCGTGGACTTCAAGGACACCAAAGAGAACGTGCAGATGGGCAGCGATGCGCTGCTCACGCCGCTCAAATACGCACCGGTGACCCTGGCGATGACCGGCGTGCGCCAGGGCGAAAGCGACCAGCTCAGTTTCAGTACCCAACTGGTGGTCGGCACCCGGCGTCTGTTCGGCTACGGCAGCCAAGTCGCTGAATTCGACCAGAAGCGCTACAAGTCCGATGCCAGTTTCGTCGCCTTGAAGGGCGAGCTTTCCAACACGCATACCTTCGCCAACAACTGGCAGTGGTACGCACGCGGTTCGCTGCAACTGACCGACACCCCGCTGGTGTCGGCCGAGCAGTTCGCCGCCGGCGGCATGTATACCGTGCGTGGCTACCTGTCGGCCGAGGCGATCGGCGACTACGGCGGCCTGGCCAACCTCGAATGGCGCACGCCGGCGTGGCAGGGCTGGGGCGGGCTGGACGCCCGCCTGTATGCCTTCGCCGATGCCGCCTACCTGCGCCTGCGCAAACCGCTGCCCGAGCAGCGCGACAAGTACAACCTGGCTTCCGTGGGCATCGGCACGTCGGTGCGCCTCGGCGAGCACCTGCAGCTGCGCCTGGACTACGCCTACCCCTACAGCGATGGGCCGACCACGTCCAAGGACGACCCGCACCTGCATTTCAACCTCAGCACCAGCTACTGACCCGATCGCGCGCGTCCACCGGAGAACTCTTGCATGGCCCGTTTCCTTTCCCGATTCCTGCTGCTGGCCCTGGCGCTCTCGGCGCTGCCCGCGGCGGCCGCCGATGCCAACTGGTGGCAGGCCGAGTGGCAGTACCGCAAGCCGATCACGCTGGATGCCGGCCCCCAGGGCGGTGCGCTGGCCGGTGATCCCGGCCGTACCCCCGTGCTGCTGCGCCTGCATACCGGCAACTTCAGCTTTGACGGTGTCAACGAGAGCGGCAATGACCTGCGCTTCATCGGCAGTGACGGCCGCACCGTGCTGGCGCACCAGATCGAACAGTTCGACCCGCTGCTCGGCATCGCCCTGGTCTGGGTGGATGTGCCCAGCGTGGCGGCAGGCACACCGCAGACGATCTGGATGTACTACGGCAATGCCAAGGCACCGGCCAGCCACAACGGCCAGCAGGTGTTCGACCCGGACTACACGCTGGTCTACCACTTCGCCGAGGCCAACAGCGCCGCGCGCGACAGCACCGCCTACGGCAACAGTGCCAGTGCCGTGCTGCCGTCGGCCGAAGGCAGTGTGATCGGCCGCGGTGTGCAGCTTGGTGCGGCACCGCTGGCGTTGCCGGCCAGTGCCTCGCTGGCGCAGGAGGCGGGCAAGGACTTCACTTTCTCGGCATGGATCAAGCCGACCGGCGCCGCCCCGGGCCAGGTGCTGTACAGCCGCACGGAAGGCGGCAACGAACTGCTGGTCGGGCTGGACAACCGCGTGCCGTTCGTTGAGCTCAACGGTCAGCGCAGTGCACTCGCACAACCCATCCCGGAAGGGCAGTGGGCGCATGTCGCACTGACCGCCAGTGCGGGCCAGCTGCAGCTGTACCTCAATGGCCGTGCGGTGGCCCAGCTGGCCGGTGCCTTGCCGGCCTTCAACAGCGCCGCGGTGATCGGTGCGGTGGCGGCTGGCAGCACCAGCACGCTGTCGCCGTTCGAGGGCGCCATCGATGAGGTGCGGCTGTCGCGCGTAGCCCGCCCGGCGGCGCTGCTGCAGGCCGATGCGCAGCTGCAGGGCGCCGATTCGCGCATGGTCAGCTATGGCGCCGACGAGCAGTCGGCCGGGCAGAGCCACTTCGCCTTCATCCTCAAGGCAATGCCGCTCGATGCCTGGGTGGTGGTGGCCTTGTTGGGGCTGATGATGCTGGTGTCGTGGGCAATCATGCTGGCCAAGGGCCGCTACTTCGGCCGTACCAGCCGCGCCAATGCCGCCTTCAATGCCGCCTTCGGCCAGCTCGCCGGTGCGCCGCTGCGCACGCTGTCGGAGATGGAAGGGCAGGGCAAGCTCGAGGCTGATGTCCGCGATGCCTCGTTGTGGCGCATCTACCGCGTGGCCATCGACGAGATGCGCCAGCGCCACCAACGCGATGATCATCGTGGCTACCTCTCGGCCGCCACCATCGCCGCGATCCGTGCCTCGATGGATGCGGTGATGGTGCGCGAGCAGGAGCGCATGGCCAACCGCATGAACTGGCTGTCCACCACCATCGAAGGGGCGCCATACGTCGGCCTGTTCGGTACCGTCATCGGCATCATGCTGGTGTTCGTGGTGGCCGCCATGGCCGGTGCGGTGGACATCAATTCGGTGGCGCCGGGCATGGCCGCCGCGCTGCTGTGTACCGCCGCCGGCCTGGGCGTGGCGATCCCGGCGTTGTTCGGCTACAACTACCTGGGCGCGCGTGCCGATGCGATCGGTGCGGACATGAGCGTGTTCATCGATGAGTTCGCCGCGCGCCTGGCCGAAGAACAGGACGCGCTGGCCGACGCGGCGCAGGCCTGAGCCATGGCCCGCGCATCGTTCGGCGTCAAGAAGCGCGAGAAGGGGATCAACGTCACCCCCTTCGTCGACGTGCTGCTGGTGGTGCTGGTGATCTTCATCCTGACCAGCAACGCCAGCATCCCCGGCATCCAGGTGGACCTGCCCAAGGCCAGCAGCGCGGTGCCGCTGGAGAAGCCGGAAACCAAGGCCATCACCATCGACAACAACGGTCAGGTGTTCCTGGACGCGTATCCGGTGAGCCTGCCGGAACTGGAAGACCGCCTGCGCACGCAGCGCGCCACCACGCCGGATTTCCCGGTGATCGTGCGCGGTGATGCCCAGGTGCAGTACGCACGCGTGGTGGAAGTGCTGGACCTGTTGCGCAAGCTGGAGCTGGCCCAGGTCGGGCTGGTCACCGGAAAGCCGCAGGGATGACGCCGATGCCGCACCCGCGGAAGCGTCAACGCGGCTGGCCCGCGTGGCTGATCGTGCTCGCCGCGCTGCTGGGCCTGGCCGTGCTGGCATGGCTGGCATGGTGGGCGCTGTTCAAGGACCCGGCGAGCACCCGCCGCCCGGTGGAGACGCCGCCGATGCTGGCCTTGCCACCGCCGCTCCCGCCGCCACCGCCACCGCCGGCCGAACCGCCGCCGGAACCACCACCGGAACAGACCGTCAGCGAGCCCGAGCCGGTCGCCGAACCGGTGCCCGCCGAGGCACCCAGCCCCACGCCCGACGTCAGCGACCCGGTCAGCATGGATGCGGCCGGGCAGGCCGGCACCGACAGCTTCGGCATCCAGTCCGGCAGCGGCGGCGGCAGCATCGGCAGTGGTCGCGGCGGCGGCAACGCCAGCTACGGCCGCTACCTGGGCTATGTGCTGCAGCAGGCGGTCGCGCGGGACGCGCGCCTGCGCCGCTTGGCATTCCAGCTGCAGGTGGATGTGTGGCTGCAGCCGGACGGGCGCCTGGAGCGTGTCGAACTGGTGCGTGGCAGCGGCAATGCCGAGGCCGATGCAGCCGTGCTCGACGCCCTGCGCCAGCTCGGCCGTCTCGACCAGCGCCCACCGGCCAGCCTGGACTTCCCCGCACGTGTGCTGATCCAGGGTCGCCGTCCCGGCGCCTGAACGTACTTCTTCTTCCCATTCGTGATGAGAGCAACGATGAACAACCGCACCGCTGTCCGCACCGTGCCCCGGAAGGGCCGACGCCCCCACGCCGTGCTGGCCTTCGCCGTGGCGATCGGGCTGGGCCTGGCCGCCCCTCTGCAGGCACAGCCGGCCGAGAGCACCATGGTCAAGCTGATCAAGGGCCTGATCGCCAGCGGTGCACTCAAGCCCGACGATGGTGAAGCCCTGTTGCTGCAGGCCCGTGCCGAGGCGGCCGCGGCGGCACCGGTCGTCAGCGACGCGACGGCGGCCAGCACCGGCGGGGTTGCATTGATGCCCGGCGATGTGCGCGTGCCCTATGTGTCGCAGAGCGTGCGCGATGGCATTCGTGACGAGGTGCGCGGCGAGGTGCTGGCGCAGGCCAAGCGCGAAGGCTGGGCGGCACCGGACCAGGTGCCCGACTGGACCCAGCGCCTCACCGTCACTGGCGACATGCGCGTGCGCAGTGAGTCGCGCTTCTACAGCGACAACAACAGCAACATCGAAATCAACTGGGCCGCGATCAATGCCGGCAACGGTTACGACACCAACGCCAATACCAACCTGGCGCTGCCGCCGCTGCTCAACACCCGCCAGGACCGCCGCAACCTGTGGCGCATCCGTGCCCGCCTGGGCGTACTGGCAAAGATCAGTGAGCGTACCGAGGCCGGCATCCGCCTGGCCAGCGGCAGCAACAACGGGCCGGTGTCCACCACCGAGCAACTTGGCGGTGGCTTGACCAAGAAGGACGTCTGGCTCGACCAGGCCTGGCTGTCGTATGCGCCGACCGACTGGCTGACGCTCACCGGCGGCCGCTTCAACAATCCGTTCTGGTCCAGCGACACGCTGTTCTCCAACGACCTGAGCATCGATGGCGTCGCGGCGAAGTTCGACTACGACTTCAACGAAGGCCTGTCGCTGTTCGGCACGCTGGCGGTGATACCGCTGGAGTACACCTCCGACAGCAGCCCCAGCCAGAGCCAGGTCAAGACGCCGAACGAGAACAAGTGGCTCAGTGGTGCGCAGGTGGGCGTGAACTGGCAGTTCAACAGCGACAACAGCCTGCGCGCAGCGCTGGCGTACTACGACTACAAGAACACCAGCGGCAAGCTGTCCTCACCGTGCGCGCTGTATGCCGGCGCCGTCGCCTGCGATACCGACTGGGCACGCCCGGCCTTCATGCAGAAGGGCAACACCCTGATGCTGCTGCGCAACGTCAGCCTGAATCCGCTGGACCCGGCCAACACACCGACCCCGCAGTACGTCGGGCTGGCCTCGGCGTTCCGCCTGGCCGACCTCAACCTGCGCTGGGACACCGCGCTCAGCAGTGACATCGGGCTGCGCCTGGAAGCGGACTACATCCGCAACCTGGCCTACGACAAACAGGCCATGTTCCAGCGCGCCAGCAACGGCATCGTCAACAACTTCGGCGCGGGCGGCGGCACCGGCATCACCGCCTTCCGCAGCGGCGATACCGCCTACATGCTGCAGGCCACCTTCGGCAGCCCGGTATTGACCGAAAAGGGCCAGTGGCAGGCGCTGCTCGGCTACAAGCGGATCGAGCCGGATGCCTTGCCCGACGCCTACAACGATTCCAACTTCCACCTCGGTGGCACCAATGCCAAGGGGTACTACGTGGGTGGTGCGTACGCGCTGGACCATCGCAGCTGGGTCAGCGGCAAGTGGATGGCGGCCAAGGAAGTGTTCGGTCCGCCGCTGTCGATCGACGTGTTCCAGCTCGAATTCAACACCGGCTTCTGAGGATCGCGCGCATGACCGTCACGCCCGTTACGCCTGCCGTGCTGCTGTGCCTGGTGCTGTCCACGCTGGCCGGCAGCGCTGCAGCACAGAGTGGCAATACCATGGAACAACGCCTGCGCACCCAGCTGCAGGCCACTCATACCCAGTTGCAGCAGGCGCAGGCCGAACTGGCGCGGCTGCGTGTGGCGCAGGCGCCTGTACCGGTACCGGCGGCAGACCCTGCCGAAGTGACCCGGCTGCGTGCCGAGCTGAAGCAGCTGCAGGCCCGCCAGCAGGCGGGTGATCCACAACTGCGCAGCCTGCGCGGGCAGCTGGCCGACACCGAGCAGCGCCTGCAGGGACAGCAGCAGGCCGTGCAGCAGCTGCGCCAACAGGTCGCGGCGGCCGAGAAACAGCAACAGGGTATCGCGGCCAGCGAAGGCGAGATGCGCGGCCAGCTGCAGCAGTGCGTGCAGCGCAACGCGGCGCTGTACTCGATTGGCCAGGAGGTGCTGGCGGCCTACGAAGAGCTGGGGGTGGGCGGTGCGCTTCGCCGGCGGCAACCGTTCGCGGCGCAGTCGCGGGCGCGCTTTGAAGCCTTGGCCCAGGCGCAGGGTGACCGGCTGTACGAAAATCGGGTCAATGCCCATCCGCTGCCGTCGGCCGGGCAGGGGGCAGATGCAGCCTCCAAGGCGGACTGAGCCGCCACTGGGCCGGGACGCTTCAGTCCGCCTTGGTCACGCGGGGTCGGCGTGGGCGAGGGCTGCGGGCCACCGGTTTGCTGCCCGGGGCAGCGGGCAGTGGCAGCTGCTCCAGCCACGCCAGGTTGTCCACATAGCCCAGCAGATGCTGCAGATACCCCGGCGACACCTCGCCGATCCAGCCCAGGGTGCGGTGCACCAGCACGCTGGAATTGAGCGGGCCACCATCGCTGGGGGCCTGTGCAAGCGTCTGCCGCAGCTGGCGCTGGCTGCGCAGCACGGACCAGCGCTCACGGAACTCCTGCAGCGCGGGTAGTTCGGGATAGGCGCGGGCCGGCGAGGTGTCATCCGGTGTACGTGCCAGCACTGCCAGCACCGCGCCCAGTGCGCCTTGTGCCGGTAGCGTCGGCGATGCTGCGGCGGGCGCTTGTTGCAGGCTTTCGGCATAGGCGGCGATCCAGCCCGAGAGCGTGGCCTCCAGCCGCTGTCGCGCGGGGCCGTGCTGCAGCATCAGGCGTCGCTGCAGCGCTTCCATCTGTGCGAAACGCAGCGGGTCGTGGCGGTCCTGCCGCTGTTCGCGCCACGCCGTCAGCATGGCCTGCGGGCTGCTCGGTTCAGTGCGCATCCGGCGCCTTGGCCACCTTGGGGCGCGGCATCGGGGCCATCTCCACGCGGCGGTTGCGCGCGCGGCCTTCTTCGCCCTCGTTGGAGTCCACCGGCTGCTCGGCACCAAACGCCGCGGCGAACACCGCCGAAGCCGGCACGCCCTCGGCGATCAGGGCACGGGTGACGGTGAGCGCGCGCTCGGCCGACAGCGCCCAGTTGTCGGCGAACTGCCGGTTGCCTTCGCGCACCTGGCGGTCGTCGGTGAAGCCGCTGACCATCAGGATCTCCTCGCGCGAGGCCAGGTACTCCGACAGCGGTCCGGCCAGGCTCTTGAGCAGCTCACGGCCTTCGGGCTGCAGCTGGTCCGAGTTCAGGGCGAACAGCACGCTGCCGCGGATGCCGATGCGGCCATCGACGATGGTCACCCGGCCGGCTGCCAGCGGTACCGCCAGCGCCTGCTCGAGGGTCTTGCGGCGCTGGGCCTCGGCCTGGCGCTGCTGCACTTCGTGATCGAGCCGGTTGGACAGCTCCAGCTGCAACGCGACCACGCCCACCAGGATCAGCACGAACGCGCCCAGCAGCACCGACATCAGGTCGCCGAAGGCGGCCCAGACCGGCGCGCCGGATTCGGTCTCCAGCTCGATCTCGTCGCTCATGCCTTGGCGGTCCCGGCAGCGCGACGACGGCCGGCCAGCTGCTGCAGTTCCTCGATGATCTGCTGCTGCGAGAGCACGCTGAGATCCACCACCTCGCGTGCCTGCGCCACGTAATAGGCCAGCTGTTCGTCACTGCGCGACAACGAGGCGTCCAGCGCGGTCGCCACCGTCTCCAGGCGTTCGCCCAACCCGGTGCTGGCACTGCCGAACTGCTGCATCGCCGAGCCGAACGCATCGGCCAGGCTGGCCACTTCCACTGCGCTGCCGGTGACCTGCGCGGCGACATCGCCGAGCTTGCCGGTTTCCGCAGCCAGGTGATCGGTGAAGCGCGTACCCACCCGCTCCAGCAGATCGGCCGAGGTGGTTACCAGTGCATCCACCGCCGTGCGCTGCTCGGTGGAGGCGTGGTTGACCGCATCCAGCAGGGTCTCCAGCGTGGCCAGCAGGCGGCTGCGCTCGTCCAGCATGGCGGTGTCGCGGACCATGCTGTCGGACAGCTTCTGACGCAGCTCGGCGACCACGTCGGCGGCGGCCTTCGGCGCCTCCGAGGCGACCTGCACCAGTCGTGCGATTTCGGCGATGGTGTCGCTGGCATGCGCCTGGGTCTGCGCGCTGATCTCCTGCGCGGTGCGCGCCAACGCATCGCAGATCTGCTGCTGACGCTCGCTCACCTCGGCGCCGGTGCGGGTCATCTGCTGGCCGAGCGTGGTGGTCAGCGCAGTGAAGCTGTCGCTCCATAGCGCCAGACGCTGCGTATCGCGTGCTTCCAGCGCGTCCTGCAGGGCGTCCTGCGACTGCTGCATGGCCGCCACCAGTTGCTGCGCCTGCGCATCGAAGCCCGCCGTGGCCGCTGCCCAGGCCTGCCGGCTGCGCTCGGTCAAACCATCATTGAGCGCGGTCTGCCGCGACAGCGCCTGCGACCAGGCATCCGCCGCCGCATCGGTACTGTGCGCCATGCGCGCGCCGAGGGCCTCAAGCAGATCGGTGGCGCGTTGGTCGTGGCGCTCGCCGAACTGCTGCAGCGCCTGCTGTTGGGCCTGCTGTGCAGCAGCCCAGTGCGTGCTGGTGGTCTCCAGTCGCGCGGCGACGGCTTCGATCAGCGCGTTCTGCGCCTGCGTTGAGCGCTCGGCGCTGGCATCCAGTCGGGTCGATACCGCGGCGAGCAGGTCGCCGGACTGCTGTCCGTGCTGCTGGGCGAACCCGGCCAATGCCGCGCGCAGGTCGTCGGTCAGGCGGGCGTTGTCCTGCTGCTGGGTCTGCTGTGCCTCGAGGGCGCGCTGCATGCTCGCATCGAAACGGCTGCCCAGCGCATCGGCCAAGCCGCGCCCTTGCTGGTCATGCTGCTGCACCACCTCGGTCAGCGTGCCGCGCAGCATCTCGCCCAGTGCGGCATGACTCTCGCGCTGGGATGCCAGGGCAGCGTTCCAGGTTTCGGTAGTCGCGCTGCGGCTGGCTGCGAAGCCCGTCTCCAGGCCCTGCAACTGGCGCTGCACGGCCTCGCTGACGCTGCCCTGCAGGGCGGTGGTCTCACGGCTGATCGCGGCCAGGGTGGTTTCCATCACCGGCTGCAGCGCGCTGCCGACGGCGCGTGCGCTTTCGCTGGCGCTGTCCTTCAAGGCCTGCTCCACCGATGCGGCAAGCCGCGCGTGTTCGGCGTCGGCCTTGGCATGGAAGACCTGCTGGCTTTCCAGCAGGCGCTGCTGGGTGTCACTGCTGTGCTGTTCAATGGCGTTGGTCATCGCCTGCAGGCGCTCCACCAGTGCCGGCATCAGCCCGGCCTGCGCCTGCAGCAGACGGAAGGCCTCGGTGCGCTGCCAGGACTGCGAATGCACATGCAGATCGGTGGCGATCGCGGCATCCAGCTGCTGCACCACCTGCAACCGTTCGCGCCGGCACAGTGCCGACAGCAGGCCCAGCATCGCCGAGGTGGCCACACCCGCAATCGAGGTGCCGAACGCCACCGCGAGGCCTTCCACCGGCGCGCCGAGCGAGCCGCGGATCGCCTGCAGGTCCGTCGCGCTTTCCAGCGCCAGGCCGGTGCCGCGCAGGGTGGCCATCATGCCGAGCAGGGTGCCGAGCATGCCCAGCAACACCAGCAGGCCCACCAGGTAGGGGGTGAGCACCGGGCCGGGCAGGGCGATCCGCTCGCCGTCCACGCGCAGGCGGACCGCATTGCGCAGCGCGCCGGGCACCTGTTGCAGCCACGCCGACAGGTCCGTGCCTGCCAAGGCGACCTGATCGAGCGCGCGCGTCAGCGCGGCGGTGGCCCGCCGGTAGTGCAGCAGTTCCACCGCACCGGCCACGTAACAGGCCGCGATCACCAGGGCCACGGCTGCGCCGATGGCATTGGAGCCGATGTAACCGATACCGATCCAGCACGCTGCCAGCAGGCCGGCGAGGAATACAACGAGGGAGAGAGCGGTTCTGAACATGACCATCCGGTTAGTGCGAGCGCAGCGCTGCAAGCAGGCCGTCGATCGGTTGAAAACGAACATCCAGCTCGGCCAGCAGGGTGGCCTGCATGTCGCGCTGGAAGCGGGGCAGGCCATCGCTGGCTGCCGTTGGCGCGGCGCTATCGGCCGCTGCCTCGGCCGGCGCGGGGGCGCACAGCCGTTCGAAATGGGTGGCCAGCAGCGCCGGCACCTTGGCCAGCAGGGCCTGCTCGCGCGGGCTCAGGGTCTGCTCCAGCACCGCATCCACCTCGGCCAACCGTGGGCCATCGCCTGCGGTATGGCTGAGCATGTCGCGCAGGCGTCCACGCAGCTGGCCGGTATTGGCCTGGATCGAGCGTTGCAGGCTCAGGCAGCGTTGCCGGTGCGGCGCGAAATCATCGGCTGCCGTTCCAGCCCGCAGCGGCGCCGGTGGTTGCGCGATGGCCTCGGCCAGACGTGCCCGCAGTTGTGCACACTCGGCTTCCACCGCGGCATCGAAGCCGCGCACCCCCTCCGGCGGTGACGGCAGGCGGCCCTCGAGCGCCCGCGACAACGCCACCGCCCGTGTCCAGTCCAGCCATTGGCTGAGCCGGTCCGACAGGTCGGGGCTGTTGATCGGCGCGGTGTCCTCGGCAAACCCCGCCAGCAGGCGGATCAAGGACGGGCCGGCAAGCGGCGGGCGGTGACGCGGTTTCGCCATTGTTCCGGTTAAAACGATGAATTTTACACCGGAATGACCGTTTGGCTGTCTGAACGTGGTTGGGCAGGGCCGGGGCAGGCTGTTTGCGCCACCCGCACCGCAGCATGCAGTCCGCGCAGGACCGGTGCTAGGATCGAACGAACTTGAATCGATCTAAAAGACGAACATGCCGAAGCGGAACATGACGGGTTGGGTGGCCCTGGCAGTCGGGGCAATGTTGGTGACGGGCACGGCGCTGGCCGCCACCCCCAGCCTGGGCGAGCGCGCCTTCACGGCGGTCGACCCGTTCATCGGCACCGGCGGCGAGGGGCACACCTATCCCGGTGCCACGGTGCCGTTCGGGATGGTCCAGCTCAGCCCGGATACCCGTATCCAGCCGCGTGAGAAGGCCTACGGCTGGGCCGCCGGTTACCGCTACGACGACAGCAGCATCGTCGGCTTCTCCCATACCCATTTCTCCGGCAGCGGCCACTCCGACCTGGGCGACGTGCTGCTCATGCCCTTCACCGGTGAGCCCGGGCTGGAACGCGGCGACCCCGAAAAACCGCGCAGCGGCTACGCCTCACGCTTCAAACATGACAACGAGCGCGCCGAGCCCGGCTACTACGCCGTGACCCTGGACGACTACAAGGTACGCGCCGAGCTCACCACCAGCGCCCGGGTCGGCGTGCACCGCTACAGCTTCCCGGCCGGCACGCCGGCCAAGGTGCTGCTGGACCTGCGCACCAGCCTGTATGACTACCCGGGCAAGATTCTGTGGTCGCGGCTGCGCGCGCAACCGGACGGCACCATCACCGGCTTCCGCGAAACCCGCGGCTGGGCACCGGGACGCCAGTTGTACTTCGCGATGCGTTTCTCGCGCCCGCTGACCGGCCATGCCTTCCACAACACGGAAACCGACATCGCCTACAAGGGCTTCCCGCCGCCGGGCCACAACAGTCCGCAGCAGCGTGCCCAGATCGAAGGTCGCCAGTTGGTGGGCAGTTTTGATTTCGGCACACTCGACGCGCCGCTGGTGGTGAAGGTCGCCATCTCCTCGGTGAGCGAGGCCGGCGCGATCGCCAATCTGGACGCGGAAGTGCCCGGATTCGATTTCGACAAGGTCCGTGCCGATGCCCGCCAGCAGTGGCAGCAGGCCCTGTCGGTGCTGGACATCCAGGCGCCCGAGCAGGATCGGCGCAGCGCCTATACCGCGCTCTATCACAGCCTGCTCGGGCCGACCCTGCATATGGATGTGGATGGCCAATATCGCGGCTCGGACAATGCCGTGCACCGTGCCGAAGGCTTCACCAACTATTCCACGTTCTCATTGTGGGACACCTACCGTGCACTGCATCCGCTGCTCACCCTGGTACAGCCGGAAAAGCACAACAGCGACATCGTCAATTCCCTGCTCGCCCACCAGCAGCACAGCCCCTACGGGATGCTGCCGGTATGGGCGTTCCATGGCCAGGAAACCTGGTGCATGATCGGCTACCACGCGGTGCCGGTGATTGCTGATGCCTACCTCAAGGGCATCCGCGGCTTCGATGCCAACAAGGCGCTGGATGCAATGGTGGCCACCGCCAACTACGGCCCCTACGACGGCATCGCGCAGTACCGCGAGTTGGGCTGGGTGCCGATCGATGAAGAAGGCGAGGCCGCCAGCAAGACCCTCGAATATGCCTTCGACGACTGGACCATCGCGCGCATGGCGCAGGCGATGGGCCGCACCGATGTGCAGGCGGCTTTCGACAAGCGCGCCGGCAACTGGCGTAACGCCTACGACGCCGACACCGGCTTCATGCGGGCGCGCAAGCGCGATGGCAGCTTCCGCACGCCGTTCGACCCCAGCGCCAGCGGCTACGGCACCGACTACACCGAGGGCAATGCCTGGCAGTACTCCTGGTATGTGCCGCATGACGTGGCCGGCCTGGCCGGCGTGCACGGCGGCAGCGACAAACTGCTGGCGCGCCTGGACCAGGTGTTCGAGGCCAAAGTGGATCCGTCGATCTTCGAGCACATGGAAGACATCACCGGGCTGATCGGCTGGTACGCACACGGCAATGAACCCAGCCATCACGTGGCCTACCTGTACGCCTATGCCGGCCAGCCCTGGCGGACCCAGGCACGGCTCAAGCAGATCATGGACAGCCAGTACGCCGACCGTCCCGACGGCCTGGCCGGCAATGACGACCTCGGCCAGATGTCAGCCTGGTATGTGTTCACCGCGCTGGGCTTCTATCCGGTGGCACCGGGCAGCGCGGAGTACATCATCGGCCGGCCGTTCCTGCCCGCCGCCACGCTCAACCTGCCCAATGGCAAGACCTTCCGCATCACCACCGTGGGCATGCAGAAGGGCCACGACTACATCGGCGCGGTGACCCTCAACGGCAAGCCCTTGAACCGCACCTTCCTGCGCCATGCCGAGATCCTGGCCGGGGGCGAACTGCACTTCACCCTGCAGGCCGAACCGAACACGGCGTGGCCGGGGCCGGGCGCGCAGGCGCCGTATTCGATGTCGCGCTGAGGCACTGACGCAGTGCATACATCCGTATGCACTGCGCTTACATCGCATTGCCTAGGGTGGAAACCGGCTGCACTGACGGCCGTTTCCCCAAAGGAGTACCCGATGCATCAGCAGATCCCCGAAGGCACCCTGGTCGTTGTGGCCGATGGCGGCTCGGCCCGTGTGTTCACCACGATCGGTAGCGGGCGCGCGATGCTGCTCAAGCAGCAGGACCAACTGCAGGTGCAGGACCTGAGCGCGCAGGGCATCTCCGGTCAGGGCCCGTCGGGCTCGATGCCGCAGGACATGAGCATCGCCCAGCTCAACGAAGCCACGTTCGCCAAGCAGTTGGCAACCCAGTTGAACGAAGACGCGCTCAACAACCGCTACGCACACCTGATTCTGATCGCCGACCCGCAGACGCTCGGCCGCATCCGGCCGCAGCTGCACAAGGAGGTCCAGTCGCGGCTGCTGCGCGACCTGGCCAAGGACCTGACCAATGCACCGCTGGAGGATATCCAGCGGGCGCTGGCGGTTGCCCTCGACACCTGAGGGCAGGCCCCGCGAGGTTCAGCCTGCCGGCACCACGCCGCCGCTGTCGGCCACGTAGCGTTCCCACGTTGCCGGCAGCGTGCGGCCGGTGCGCTGCTTCCACAGCTCGGGCGTGTAGCGCACTTGGCGCAGCGCTGCATCGAGCGCGGCGACCAGACCCGGATGCTGCTGTTCGCTCCAGCGCAGGAACGCGCCGGTGACCCGATAGCCCGTATCGAAGTTCTGGCCCTGTTTCACTTGTTGCGGCAACGCCCATCCTGCCTCCGCGTTGGCCAGCCCGTAGCGGTCACGCACGTAGTCGGCAATGCCCTCCACCAGCCACGACGGCACCCGTTCGTTGGCGTATTCGGGGTAGCCCTGCACGATGTGCATGGCTTCATGGGTGACCAGGTCGATATCGTCGGGATGCTTGGCCAGCCAGCCGGGATTGATGGTGATGGTGGCGGCGGCTTCCTTCTCGCCCACGAAGGCCACGCCGTCGTACGCCGGATCGATGACGATGCGCACCTGCGCCGGTGCCGCCGGATGGAAATCGGCGCGTTGGCGCAGATACGCGGAGAAGAATGTCTCGATGATGCGGCCGCGGGTGGCCGCGCTGAGTGCGTCACTGGGATCTTCGTAACGCAGCGTGACGCCTGAGCGGGTTTCGGCAGCCTCGAATGCCTGCGCGGGGGCGCAGGCGAGGGCAGCCATGACCGCGCTGGTCGTCAGGAGGCGGCGGGCGAGGGGCATGTGGCGTCCTTGTTGGCAGGGGCAGCGAGCAATTCGATTTCGGCCAGCGGCAGGCGGCCCGGGGCGGCGATGCGCAGGCGGTACTCGGCGTAGCGGCCGGGGTGGGCGATCTTGAACGGGCGGGTCTGCTGGGCCCAGCGGAAACGCTCGCCGCGGCGCTGGTCGACGCTCTTCCAGCTGCCGCCGGCGGTGCGTGCCTCCAGCGTCCAGGCGGCGTCGCCTGCACCGGCGGTGCCGCTGGTCAGCGTGTACATCGTCGGCGTACCGTCGGCCACGTGGTCCAGCAGCAGGCTGGCACCCTTGCCCAGCAGGGTGCCGGTACCGGCATCGTCATCCACCAGCACGGCAAGTTCGGCGCCGCCCTCCAGTCGTGCACGTGCGCCCGCCAGCAGATCGCACAGCGGCGCGGGGCGCTCGCCAGCGGCAGTCAACGAACGCGGCGCATCGCCGGGTGCCGTGCCCCAACGCGACGGCGTCGGGCCCATCACGAAGTCCAGCGTGGCGCCGGCGGCGACCACGTCGTGCGGCAGCCAGGTCTTGCTCCACGGCTTGCCGTTGACCTTCAGCGACTGCACGTAGATGTTGCGCTCGGAGTTGTCCGGCGCGTTCACCGTCAACACCGCGCCGCCCTGCAACTGCACGCGCGCGTGCCGGAACAGCGGTGACCCGATCACATACTCCGGCGCGCCCATCCGCAACGGGTACAGGCCCAGCGCGGCGAACACGTACCACGCCGAGGTCTCGCCATTGTCCTCATCACCCGGGTAGCCCTGGCCGATCTCGCTGCCGACATACAGCCGCGACAGGATCTCGCGCACATGCTGCTGGGTCTTCCACGGCTGCCCGGCATACAGGTACATCCACGGAATGTGGTGGGCCGGCTGGTTGCTGTGCGCGTACATGCCCATGCGCACATCACGCGCCTCGGTCATCTCATGGATGATGCCGCCGTAGGAACCGGCCAGTGCGGCCTCGGCGGTTTCCGGCGTGCTGAAGAAGGTGTCGAGCTTGGCCGCCAGTGCCTCGCGGCCACCATACAGCGCGGCCAGGCCCTGGCCGTCGTGCGCGGCGGTGAAGGCGAAGGTCCAGCCGTTGGATTCGGTGTAATCGTGGCCCCACACGCGCGGGTCGTACTGCTTGGCATCCAGCCGCCAGCGGCCGTCGGCCTGGCGCCCCTGGAAGAACCCGGCGGCCGGATCGAACAGCGTGGCATAGGTGCCGGCGCGGTGGCGGAAGTACTCGGCCTCGGTGGTGTAGCGCTCACGCGCGGCTGGGCTGTCGGCACGCTTGGCCAGCGCCTGGGCCATGTTGGCGATGCCGAAATCGTTGAGCGCGCCTTCCATCGTCCACGACAGCCCTTCATGGGTGTCGGCCGAGGCGTAGCCGCGGAAGGTGGAGCGGGCCATGCCCTTGCGGCCGACATGGCGGTCCGGCGGCACCACGGTGGCGTTCTTCAACGCCGCTGCGTAGGCCTCGTCCGGATCGAAGCCGTCGATACCCTTCAGCCACGCATCGGCGAAGGCCACGTCCGAACTGGTGCCCACCATCAGGTCGGCGAAGCCCGGCGAGGACCAGCGCGCCACCCAGCCACCGGCGCGGTACTGCTCCAGGAAGCCCTGCACCAGCGCACCGGCATCGTCCTTGGTGAACAGCGCGTAGGCCGGCCAGGTGGTGCGGAACGTATCCCAGAACCCATTGTTGACGTACACCTTGCCATCGCGCACCGGGGCGAAGCTGCGCACCGCGCTGCCATCGGCGTTCTCGTCCGAGGCGCTGGCCTGGCTGGCATAGCGCCAGTCCGGTGCGGCGGCAGTGCCGGCATTCTCATGGCCGGAATTCGGGTACAGGTACAGCCGATACAGGCTGGAATACAGCGTGGTTTTCTGGTCATCGCTGGCATCGCCGATATCGAATGGCGTCAGCCGCGCATCCCAGGCGTCCTGGGCGCGCGCGGCCACGCTGTCGAGGTCGTCGCTGGCGGCGATTTCCAGCGCCAGGTTGTGCTTGGCCTGTTCCAGCGAGATCAACGAGGTGGCGACGCGCATCTGCACGCGACGGTCGCTGCCTGGATCAAACTTGATGTAGCCGGTGGGGCGGCCGGTACGCACGCGCCCGCTACTGCGCCACGGGCGGTCGAAGCTGGCATACACGAACATGCGCGTGGCGCCGGTGGACAGGCCGCTGCGTGTATCGGTGTAGCCGGACAGCGTCTGCGTGGCCGCATCCAGGGTCAGCCCGGCACGGCCATCGACGTTGTCGAACAGCAGGTTGGCATCGCCGCCGGCCGGGAAGTCGAAGCGGAACACGGCGGCATGGTCGGTGGGGGCGATTGCCGCGGCGATGCCGTTGTCGAACCTCACCGCGTAACGGTACGGGCGCGCGGTTTCATTGGCATGCGAGAAGCTCAACGCGCGCTTGCCGCGGTCGGCTTCAGGCACGCCACGCGAGGAGGAGGGCATCACCTGGAAGGTCTGGCGGTCGCCCATCCACGGGCTGGGCTGGTGGCTCAATGCCAGCGCCTGCAGCTGCGGGCGGTTGGCCGCGTCGTTCTGTTCGTTCCAGCGGTACAGCCAGGTCAGCGACCCGGCATCGGTCACCGGCGTCCAGAAGTTGAAGCCATGCGGCACCGCGGTGGCCGGGAAGTTGTTGCCGCGCGAGAAGGTGCCATTGGCCTGACTGCCGCGCGTGGTCAGCACCCAGTCCGAGGCGCGTTGCGGGGCGGTGCGTGCGGTGTCCTCCAGGCGCACGTCATCGATCCAGCCCGATACCGGCTTTCCTGCGGCACTGGCTACCTCCAGTTCCACCGCCACGATGCGGCGGCCGCGCAGGGCGGGCACATCGCCAAGCCGCACCGACTTGTGCGCCCACTGCTGCGGGTACAGGGTCTTGGAGTCCCCCTGTGCCACGGCACCCAGGGCCATGCCATGCAGGTCGCGGGCGCCGCTGGCCGAGACACGGCTGCCGTCGTCCAGCACCAGGTCCAGCGAGACATAGGTCGAGGCCACGGTATCGCCCTCGACGATTTCCGGCAGCACCAGCCACGACAAGGTGGTATCGGCGCCGATCTCAACCTGCGTATCGAACAGTTTTTGCCGCGCTGCACCACCGTTTCCCGCGTAGTGCAGGGCATGCGTGCCGCTGTAACCCACCTTCGGCTTGGCGGTGTACGGCGCCACCGGGCCGGCTCCGATGCGCAGCTGCAGTGCCCCGTCTGTACTGCCCGCCGGCGTCGGCTCGCCGGGCTCGAAGGACGTCACCAGGGGCGCGGCCTGCGCGTTCAGAACCAGCCCAAGCGCAAGGGCCAGCGGTGAAAGCGCCACGGAAGCGCGGCGGGGGAAACGGGACAACGGCATGGTGGTGATCTCCCTGGAAAGTCGAGCGGAACGGGTGGGCTCCCATCGTGGGGAGCCGGCCGCGGGCCGGTCGATGGATCGCTCGATCCTGCCTTACCTCGAACAACGCTGGCAAGTGCCATTTAGTTCGATCTAAGTGCGGTGGAAACGCAAATCGCAGCGCACAGACATCTTTCCTTTGGAACGATCCAAAGTGGTCGGTGCGAAGGCCGCGGATTTTCTTTGCAGGGATGCCTTGAGGGCGGCCGTACAGGCCGCTACAGTCGGGGGCGATTGGTTGTTTGGCAGGATCTACCCGTGCTTTATCGAAGAAAGGACATCGCGCTCGCGGCCGGAGAAGGCCGTCGGCTGCCGGTGGGTCCGGACATTCCGGTGCTGTGCCGCGCGCGCGACTATCCCGCCGGTACCGTGATCGCGCTGCACCACCATCCGGACCGGCATCAGCTGGTGTATGCCGAATCGGGCGTATTGGTGGTGCAGGCCGGCACCGGTCGCTGGGTGGTGCCCAGCACGCGCGCGATCTGGATTCCGGCCGGCATGGGCCATCGGGTCAGCTGCATCGGCGTGGTGGGCATGCGCAGCCTGTACATCCTGCCGCAGGCGATCGCCCAACCGCCGGCGAATGCGTCCACCGTGTCGGTGACCCCGTTGCTGGCCGCGCTGATCCGCGCCGCGGTGGACATCGCGCAACCGTATCGCGCCGACTCGCGCGATGGACGGCTGATGCAGCTCATCCTGGATGAACTGCAGACCCTGCCGGTTCTGCCACTGCACCTGCCGCAACCGCGCGACCCGCGCCTGCGGGCGATCGGACGGCGGCTGGAAGTGGCGCCGGAGGACGACGCTACCCTGCAGGACTGGGGGGAACGGCTGGGCGTGGACGTCAAGACGATCCAGCGCCTGTGCGCACGCGAGCTGGGCATGACCTTCGGCCAGTGGCGGCAGCAGGCACGCCTGTTGCGTGCACTGGAGCAGCTGGCGCACGGGCAGAAGGTCATCGACGTAGCGCTGTCGCTGGGCTATGCCAGCCCCAGTGCTTTCACCGCGATGTTCAAGAAGCGCTTCGGCCAGTTGCCCAGCCAGTTCTTCAGCTGAGTGGCCTCAGTGCGCGCGGGTGCGGGGCAGGAACGCGGTGGCCAGCCCCAGCAGCGGCAGGTAGGACGTGAAGTGGTACACCCACACGATGCCGTGCACATCGGCCAGCTGGCCCAGGCCTGCGGCACCGATGCCGCCGATGCCGAACATCAGGCCGAACATCAGCCCCGACACCATGCCAACCCGCCCGGGCACGGCTTCCTGCGCGTAGACCACCAGCGCGGCAAACGCCGAGGACATCACCAGCCCCACCGCTACCGCCAGCGCCGCGGTACCGGCCAGGTTGGCGTAGGGCAGCAGCAGCGCGAACGGTGCCACGCCCAGGAACGAAATCCAGATCACCGCCTTGCGCCCGATGCGGTCGCCCACCGGGCCGCCGATGAAGGTGCCCAGTGCCACCGAGGCCAGGAAGATGAAGAGGTACAGCTGGCTCTGCTGCACGCTCAGCCCGAAGCGCTGGATCAGGTAGAAGGTGAAGTAGTTGGTGAACGAGGCGATGTAGACGAACTTGGCGAACATCAGCACGGCGATCACCGCCACGGCCTGTACCACCTTGCCGCGACTCAGGCCGGTGCCGGGGCTGCGTGCCAGCCGGGTCATCGTGGCCTGACCATGCCGCACGGTCCAGCCGGTGAGGCGCAACAGCACGCCGATCGCCAGCGCGGCGGCCAGCATGAACCAGGCAATCGCACGCTGCCCGTACGGCACCACTACCGCCGCTGCCAGCAACGGGCCAATCGCCGAGCCGGTGTTGCCGCCCACCTGGAAGGTCGACTGCGCCGTGCCGAAGCGGCCGCCCGAGGCCATCCGTGCCACCCGCGACGCTTCCGGGTGGAAGGTGGCCGAGCCGATGCCCACCACCGCGGCCGCCACCAGCAGCATTTCGTAACTGCCGGCGAGGGCCATCAGCCCGATGCCGGCGAAGGTGGCCAGCATGCCCGACGGCAACAGGTAGGGCAGCGGGTGCTTGTCGGTGTACATGCCGATCCAGGGCTGCAGCAGCGAGGCGGTGACCTGGTAGACCAGCCCGATGATGCCGATCTGGCCGAAGCTCAGTGCGAACTGGGTCTTGAGCATCGGATATACCGCGGGCAACACGGCCTGGATCATGTCGTTGAGCAGGTGCGCGAAGGCAGCGGCACCGACAATGCGGATCGCAAAGCCGTGCGCGGCGGGTGCGGGGGAGGGGGTGTTGGAAGTCATGTCGAACGTGATTGCAGCAGGTGTGGGCAAGCCTAGGTGGCTGCGGCATTGCCGTCTGCCGCGATAGAGGCAGACATCGTCGCGTTTTGGACAGGGCAGCGTCCGCATCCGCGTTTACAATGGAGGGGTTGAAGCAAGGAGGACACCGCATGAGTGCCCAGGACAGCAAGGACGTCGCCGCCACCCTCGCGCGGCAGCGCAGTGCCGCCGAAGTCGCGTTCAATCCGGACTACGGCAGTGCCAACAGCGAATACCGTGTGGGTGCGGGAGGCCGCGCGATCACCTGGAATCCCGGCGACGGCTCGGTCAAGGGCGCCAGCGAACAGGATGTCGCCAAGGCCGGTGCCGCCACCCAGTTCCAGGCGCGCTCGGTGACCTTTGCCAACAGCAGCGCCGATGGCCTGGTGAACTATCGTGTGGAGATGGAAGCACTGACCGGTGCGCGCGTCGAACGTGGCGGCGGTTCAGCACGGGGTGCATCGCTGGAGGTCGCGTCCAGCGCGGGGGTGCGTGGCCGCTATGAGGTCAGCCTGCCCGCCGGCGGCGATGCCAGCGATGCGATGAAGGTCAATCCGTTCGATCCCACCAGCATTCCGCCCGGGGGCCGGGTGACGATGGATGCGCAGTCCTTCACTGGCACCGCGCTGGAAGGCAGCTTCCGCCAGATCGCCAGCCAGACCCAGCTCACCGACGCCGCCGGCGCCAGCTATCGCGTGGACCGCGTGGACCGCGACCACGTGCGGGTGACGATGGGCCCGAACGCGGCGGTGTCCGCGTTCAACGGCATCGGCGTATCGGCCGGTGCGGTCAATGCGATGCTCGGCCGCCAGGACGCGCTAGGCCAATCCACGGTGCGCACCGCCACCTTCGACCTGGGCCAGCCCGACGGGCAGGCCGCGTATGCGCACTTCGTCGGCACCGGCGAAATCGCCGCGCAGACGCCTGGCGTGGATGCGGTGGCGACGGTGGAACGGTTGGGCATGAGTTCGCAGACGCGGCTCAAGCTGGGCGTGGGCGAGGCGGTCGGCGTGGACCTGGCCGGCGCCCGCAATGCGGGGGAGGTGGTGCGCACCCGTTTCGACGACGGCAGCCATGTTGATGCACGGCGGCTGGAGTACAGCGGCAACGTGCCGATGACCCGGCTCAGCATCCACGCTGCCGACGGCCAGGAGAACATCGAGGCGCGCCGCTACCAGTTCCAGTTCGACCTGCGCAACCAGGAGCACGGTGAACAGGTGGCCGGCCTGCTCAATACCGCCTTGACCGGTGATGCGCAGCGACCGGGGCCGGTGCAGGCGGGCGACAACCTGACGCTGAGCTTCAGCGAGGCGCAGATGCGCACGCTGATGCAGCAGACCCAGGCAATGGTGCACGACAACCCGTTGATGGATACCCGCTGGCACCTGCTGGCCGAGAATGGCCAAGGCCAGCCGCAGCAGGATGTGGATGCGTTTGCCACCTCGCTGGCGCGGATGCAGGGCCAATCCGCGTACGGCATGGCGCAGCGCCTGTTCCATGTGGCCAACGCCGCCGACGGCGATCCGCGTCAGGGCTTCGAGCCGATCGCGGCCAGCGTGGACAGCCCGCGCCTGCGTAACCTGCCGCCACCGTCGCCGTTGCTGCCGGAAGACCCCCGGCATGCCGCCAACCCGGATCATCGCTTGTGGCTGCAGAGCCAGGGCGCGGTCGGCCGGCTGGATGAAAGCATGGGCCGCGCGCCTGATGCGATGAGCGAACGCCTCGGCATGGGCCTGCTGGTCTGCGCACGCCGCGAAGGCCTGCAGCGCATCGACCAGGCGGTGTTGAGCGATGACGGTCGCTATGCCTTTGCGGTGCAGGGTGAACCCCACTCGGCGGAACGGCAGCTCGCGCGGACTGAAACCGCCCACGCCGTCGCCACGCCCTTCGCTGACCACCTGCGTGCCCTGCAGGACGTAGCCCAGCAGTCCCCTGCGGCACCCGCACAGGATCAGGCACAGGTGCAGGAGCGCGCGCAGGAACAGGAACAGATCCGGGCGCATCGGGTCACGCCGTGATCTTCCGCCTGGTCCTGCTTGCCGCGGCGGCGGGCGCTTTCGTCGGCACTGCCTCGGCCACTGAGACCGCGCAGCGCCTGCTTGAGCCGGGCGTGTATCGCCTCGACCCGGAGGCCTACCGTGCAACCACATCGGCCGCGCCGGGTCCGGGCGAGTCCATCCTCGATCGCTACGTGCATGCCGTTCCTGCGGCGGCACGGGTGCGCTACGCGTTCGTGTCGCGTGCGGCGGATGCGGCGCTGAACAAACTGGTCTTCGTCACCGACCCCGCCTATCGGTACGACATCAACAGCGACAACCTGCTGTGCCCGGCGTACGCGTTTCCAGGCTGGAACGAGCGCTCCGACGCCGAGCCGTTCTGCCGCACCAACATCGGCGCGAACGACCGCGAAGTGGCACTGGACTGGACCGCCACAGCGTTCTCGTTGCGTTGGCAGGACCGTAAACGCCTGCTGCGCAGCGAACAGATCCCACCGCAGCGCAAACCCACCGGTGATGAGATCGGCGCCTGCGCGGTGGCAGGCGTGTGCGCGCCGGCCGCCTATGGCAGCACCGTGAACTATTACGAAATTGTCCACGCGACCGACGGTTTCACGCTGCAGACCCCGCGCGACTACCAGGACGTGCTCTACATCGCGACCACCGTGCCGATGTACGCGCAGCCTGCCAGCGGCTGGGCAACCGGGCGACTGCGTGCGGGCAGCTACGTAGCGGTACTGAGTCGCGATTCGGAATGGTTCCAGGTTGACCAGATCGATCAGGACGGTGCCGCCACCACCACGTGGCTCAGCCGCGACGAACTCACCCCGGCGAAGTGGATCGTGCAGCACGCCGAGACCGACACCCTGCGGTTCCGTCTGGCCATCGAACGTGATGCAGACGATGCCGATGCCAGTGCCGATACCGAAGGCGGCGTGCCGGTGGCTGTCGAGATACTGGATGCCGACACCGGCACGCGGCGGCAGATCCTGCGCGATTTCAGCGCCGACCGCATCCAGGGCAGTGCGGACGTACTGCAGCTGGTGGATGCCAACTTCGACGGCTTCCCCGACCTGCTGATCCCGGGCATGTCCGGTGGCGCAGGCCCGAACAGTACCGAGAACGTGTTCCTGTTCGATCCGGCCCACCAACGTTTCGTGTTCGATGCCGCGCTGTCGGGGATGTCCCAGCTGTCCATCGATGCCGCCAGCAGGACCGTCAGCAACGCGTCGCGTGACGGCTGCTGCGGATACTCGTCGGAAACCTACCGCTACGCGGGCAAGGCGCTGGAGTTGATCGGCAGCGAATCCTCCGCGATGACGGGCGATGGCCGCTACCAGGAAATCACCCGTGGCACGCTACGCAACGGCCGGATGGTGTATCGCACCACCCGGACCCGGGCCGACCAGGAAGCACCCTGACCGCACGCGCTGCGCAGGGCAGGCAGGGCTAGCCACCGCCTCCCTTGCGCTGCACATGTTTTCGCGGGTGCAGCTTGCTCCGCAGTCGCCGCCAACCGATCACGCAGGCCGTCATGCACAGGGCCGCGCCGCCGAGACTGAGCAGGATCAGCAGCACCCGGCGCAGCGTGGCCGAAGCCAGCATGGCGGGCAGGTCCCAGCTGTGCAGGAAGTAGAACAGCCAGCGGCCCACGCGTTCGCGCTGCCCCAGGATGAGCACCGGATCACCGCTGGCCTGGTCGATGTAGACGCGCGTGGCCTCGGCGTCGGCGAAATCCAGTTGCAGGGCCGGCAATCGCCGCGGCGACGCGCCGTTCATCGCTTCCGGCTCGCGCTGGTAGTAGTAGGCATCCGCGGCATGCAGCACCCGATGGGCGACCTGCGGTGCGGCCACCAGCGTTGCACCGGCCTGTTCGAGCATTGCGACGGGAAGGGTGGGGGCCACGATCAACTGCCCACCTTCGATGCGCACCACGCGGCTGTCACCGCGTGCATTCCACGCCAACGCCAGCAACGCACCGTCGATTCGCCGCCACTGCAGCTCCACCGCCGCGAAGCCACCCTGATTCACGGCGGCCAGTACCGGGCCGGGCATCGCCAGCGGGCTGTCCAGCGCTGGAGGCGCGCCCTGGTAGCGCGCGATATCGACGGCCTGCCCGCTGCTGGAGAACACGCCCGCGGGGTTCATCGACATCAGGCCACTGAAGATCCAGCTGCACACGATCGCGCTGAAGCCCAGGCCGATCAGGTGATGCCAACGCATCCAGGGCTCGCTGTAGGGCGTCTTCGCACCGGCACGGTAGCGCCCACGGAACCGCCAGCGCCAGATGCCGACCAGCACGCCGCTGATCGCCGCCAGCGTACACAGCCCGGACAGGGCAATCACCGTCCAGGTCCAGACCGGATCGACGGGCTGGCTGCGCAGCATGTACAGCCAATGCAGCCACGCACCCACGTAGTTCCAGCGCTGCTGCAGGCGCGGCGCGTCCAGCACCACTTCGCCGGTTCGCGAGGACACGTACAGGCTCCCCGGTTCGGCACCGCCCACCGCCACCCGATACAACGGGCGATGCGCATTGAGGCTGCGCGCATGGGTCCAACGGTCTTCGTCGACCTGCCGCGGCGCAGCGGTCACCGGGCCATGCGCGAAGCGCCCGGCCGCATCGGCCGCCATCGCCGCGGACGGGGCAGGCAGCGGCAATCCCGTCCATGCCGACCATGCACCCACGTTCGGGCCGGCGCGCACCACATAGGCAGGCTGGCCGCGCAGCGTGGTCAGGGCCACTGTTTCGGGCGCTGCCTGCAGCACCGGCGGCAGGGCCTGCAGCCCTTGCCATGCGGTGCCATCGGCCAGCGCGGGGAGCGCTGCCAGGCGCTCCCACGGGGTCAGTTTCGGGTAACCGATGAACAGCATGACCATGCCGCTCACAAACCAGAGCAGCATCAACAGGCAGCCCCCAATGCCCAGCCATCGGTGCAGCAGGTAGGTCCATCGCTTGGCCTTGGTACGCACGGACATGGCGCGTCCTCAGAAGCGGTGGTCGAGGCTGAATTCCACCCGCCGGTCCGCACCCAGGAACCACTGCGTGTCGGTGTAGTAGGCGGTGCTGTAGTAGGCCTTGTCGAACACGTTGAACACCCGCGCGGTGACGCGGGTGGTGGGCCGTGCCTGCCAGGTCAGGGCCAGGTCGGTGCTGGTGTAGCCCGGCAGCGCCAGCGTGTTGGCGTTGTTGGCGTAGCGCCTGCCGACGTGGCGCAAGCCACTGGCCAGGGTCCAGTCGGGCAGGAACTGCCAGCTCACCCACGCATTGGCCAGGCGTTCGGCCACGTTGGGCGGCACGTTGCCATCGCGCGAGACCGCTACCGCCGGCGTGCCGCTGGCCTCGATGAAGTCCTCGAACTCGGCCTTCAGCACCGTGGCATTGGCATCCAGCGACCAGCCCGGTGCGAACGCCCAGTTCAGCGCGGCCTCGATGCCGCGCGAGGTCTGCGCGCCGACCTGGACCCGACGCGCGGGGTCGAGTGGATCGCGGCTGAGCAGCCCGGTCTTGCGGATCCGGTACGCCGACAGCGTCCAGTCGCCACCGTCGAACGCCTGCTTCATGCCCACCTCGATCTGTTTGCCCTTGGCCAATTCAAAGGCGCCGTTGGCGGGGCTGATCATCAGCAAGCCACTGATCGGGTCGGCCGCCTGCGCGTACTGGGCATACAGCGTCAACGCCGGCTGCAGCGCGAACACGGTGCCGGTGCGCCAGCCGGTGTTGGAGTAGGTTCGGGACAGCGTCTGCTGTCCGCTGATCAGGTCGCTGCGCTCGATGCGGGCGCGGTCATGGCGCACGCCGGCCAGCACCGACCAGCGCTCGGTGAAGGCGATGCGATCTTCCAGAAACAGTGCGGCCTGGTCGGCACGGTTGCGGTAGCGCGGCAGGTTCGGTGCATCGCTGTTGAACCTGCCAGGCACGGGATTGAAGGGATCGACCGGGCCGGAGCTGCCGCTGTAGGTGTTGTTGGTGTGTTTGAACTGCGCCCGGTTGGCATCCAGGCCCACCGCGAAGGCATTCTCGAAACGCCCCAGTGCACCGCGCAGACGCAGGCTGGAGGTCAGCCCGGTCTGGTCCTGGTTGTGGGTGATCTCGGTATTGTCCGAGCGGTCGATCAGGCCGCTGCCCGGGTTGTAGACGTAACGCTCGGCATTGCGCCAGTCGCGCTGGCTGTCCACCTGGTACAGGCGGGTACGCCACTCCACCGCCGCCGTGGGCGTCCATATCGCGTCGAGCTGGCTCCAGCGGTCGCGGAAGCGGATCACGCTGTCGGCGACGTTGTAGTTGCGCTCGCGCAACGCGTCCAGCGGGCGGCCTTCGACGAGCGGGGTGCCGAAGTAGCGCATCGGCCGCTGGTAGCCTTCTGCATGGGTGAGGGTGAACTGCAGGTCCGGGCGTGCCTGCCACAGCAGCGCACCGTTGAACGTGGCGTCGCCGTTGTAGCCGCGGTCAACCCAGCCGCGGCTGTAGTTGCCACTCACATCCACCCGGTAGGCCAACTGCGGCGACAACGCACCGCCGCTGCCGAACCCGACCCGCGCGGTGTCCTCGCTGCCCACGGTGAGCTGTATTTCGTTCTCGATCGCGCCCCGCGTGGGCCGCTTCGGCACGATGTTGACCACGCCTCCGATCGCGCCATCGCCATGGATGACCGATGCGGGCCCGCGCAGCACCTCGATGCGTTCGATCGACCAGGTATCGAACGGGAAGGTGATGCCGACGCCGCCGTACTGGCGCAAGCCGTCGTACAGGCGCATCACCGAGGCACCGTCGGTGAAACCGCGGCTGGACAGCGCGCTCAGGCCATTGCCCGGATGCGGCAGGGCACTGATGGCACCGGCGCGGGTGATCGCCTCGGTCACATTGGCGTCGCCACGCTGCTGCAGCTGCTCACGTGAAATCACGGTCAGGCTGGCCGGGGTGTCGAGCACGCTCAGCCCCAACAGCGATCCGGCACCAGCGGTATCGGTCAGCATGCCGGGGCGGGTGTCGACCACGCGCACTGTATCCAATGTGGTGGCGGTAGGTTGTGCGGTGGCGGAGAGGGTGACGGCGAACAGCGGCAGGGTGGAAAAAAGGTTCATGAAGGGGTCCAGCCAGACAGGTGGCGCGCAGGAACGCGCCGCGCCCTGCACCGTGAACCGATGCGGGCGCGCCGCACTCCAGGCAGGCGCAAGGCCCGGCGCAGTGGCCGGGACGACAGAGGGCGATCAATTCCAGACACGCGTGCAGACCGGGCCGAACGGCCCGTGTGCAGAGGCGATCAGGCGGCGAAGGCCACCGGTGGGCCGCGTGCGCCCAGCGAGCCCCGCAGTGGCGTGCACCGCTGCGCGATCCACCCGCAGATTGCATGGAACACGGCCGGCCACGCACACAGCAGCAACAGCACCGCGACCAGCAGGCTGAGCAGGCGCGCGGCGATCAGGCAGTACTCGCAATCCACGCCCATTTCGTGATCGGCATGCGGGTCGGTGGGCTTGCCCGCCGCTGGCATCGGGTGGTCCATCGGATGGTGCATGGCAGGGTCCATCCCGTGCGCCATCGCGGCGGCGGGGGCCTGCAATACCGTGTGGTGCGCGTGCACTTCCGGCACCGACGAATAGGCCAGCCAACGGCTGACCAGCGGCGCAGCGATCACCAGCAGCATCGCAACACAGGCACAGGTGTGGAGCCAGCGGTGGAAGAGGGCGGGGCGCACCGGCCAGATTCTAAGGGAAGCTGCGACGCCCCGGGGCCGATGGGCGCACCTCAGCGCGGTGCTGCGACGCTTTGTCGCAGCACCGTGCGACGGATCAGGACGCCTGGAACTGGCCGTCGACACGATCCGCAAACGCATCCGTGGCACGCACCAGCGCATCGGTGGTGGCCGGCTCGTTGGCGCTGTGGCCGGCCACCACCATCTCCAGCGCGGCCTCCGGCCAGGCGCTGGCCAGATCCCAGGCGCTGCGGGCCGGGCAGATCATGTCGTAGCGGCCCTGCACGATCACCCCGGGCAGGTGGCGGATGCGGTCGATGTCGCGCAGCAGCTGCCCATGCACCAGGAACGCGTTATGGCGGAAGTAGTGCGCTTCGATCCGCGCCTTGGCCAGGGTATCCAGCGGATCGGCATCGGATTGCGCGTTGACATCGTGTACCAGCGTCGCCGCGTTGTCCTCCCAGCCGAGCCAGGCCTGTGCTGCAGCGATACGGACTGCTTCGTCCGGTCCGTCCAGTCGACGCCAGTACGCCTCCAGCATGTCGCCGCGTTCGGCCTCGGGAATGAAGGCCTCGTAGCGTGCCCAGCGCTCGGGGAACACCCAGCGTGCACCGCCGTCCACCTCGGCGAACCAGCGGTTCTCCTCGGCACGGCCCAGGTACACGCCGCGCACGATCACGCCGGTGGCGCGGTCGGGATGCGCCTGTGCATAGGCCAGCGACAGCGTGGAGCCCCACGAGCCGCCGAACACCAGCCAGCGATCGATGCCAAGCCGTGTGCGCACCGCTTCGATGTCGGCGACAAGATGCTGCGTGGTGTTGTCACGCAGCTCGCCAAACGGGGTCGAGCGGCCGCTGCCGCGCTGGTCGATCAACACGATGCGGTAACGTGCCGGATCGAAGAAGCGACGATGCGTGGTCGATACGCCAGCGCCGGGGCCGCCATGCAGGAACACCACCGGGATACCGTCCGGGTTGCCGCACTCCTCCACGCAGAGGGTGTGCAGGTCGTCGACCGCCAGCTGGTGCAGGCGGTAGGGTTCGATCGGTGGGTACAACGTACGCATGGAGACGGCCTCAACAGTCGAGCGTGCCAGCATACGCTCAAAATTCCATCGTGGCCGAGACCAGCACGGTGCGCGGCGCACCAACCGCCAGGCTGGACAGCAGCGGCATGCCCCAGTACGCCTTGTTGGCGACGTTGTTGACGCTCGCGCGCAACGCCAGTGGACGCCCGCCGAGCTGAGTGGCATAGCGCGCGCCGAGATCGAACACGGTCCGCCCTGATACCGACAGCGTGTTGTCGGCGCTGATGTACTGCCGCGACATCGCCGTGGCGCCGCCGGTCAAGGTCAGCCCCTGCACAACGGGCAGGTCCCATTCCACGCCCAGTTTGGCCTGCTGTTTGGCCACCCCGGTGGCGCTGCGTCCCTGATTGAGACCGCCGGTGGTGCGGGTCAGCTTGGGGTCCACATAGGCCACGCCTCCCATCAGCCGCAGGCCGTCCCGCGGCGCGCCGAAGAAGCCCCATTCCACACCGCGATTGCGCTGCTCACCGCCGAAGGAAAATACGTTGGTCACCGGATCGATATAGCTGCTGGGGCGGGTGATTTGGTACACGCTGACGCTGTGCGCGAAGCCGCCGAGATCCAGCTTGAGGCCCAGTTCCTTCTGCCGGGTCTTGTAGGGGGCGAACACATCGCCCGCGTTGGCCGCGGTCATCGGGGCGGTCGCGCCCTGGCTCAACCCCTCGATGTAATTGCCGTAGACAGACAGCGTCCGGTTGATCTTGACCAGCAACGCGGCCGCCGGGGTGGTGGCGCTCTCATCGTAGCGCGAGGTGCGCGCGCCGCTGGCGACGTTGTAGGTTTCGCTGACCACCTGCTGCCGGCGCACACCCAGGGTCAACTGCACGCGTTCGGCGGCGAAGGACAACGTATCGGCCACGCCAACGCTGTCCAGGCGCACCTCGGTGTGCGAGATGTGGGGGGCGAGGAAGGGGGCGGCAGGGCCCCACGTCGGGCGGTAGAGGTTGGTGGTCCAGTCAGCCCCTGGCACGCTGCGGCGGCCAAAGTCGTTCTGGGTGTGGGCGTAGTGGGTGGCGTTGGCGGCCCACTGGTGGCCCACGCGGCCGGTCTGCATGCGGCCCTGCAGCCCGACATCGGCCGACTGCTTCTTGATGTCGAAGGCCAGCTGACCAATGACGGTCTTGAAATCACCGGCGGGGTTCAGGATCTGCGCGCTGATCGAACCGTTGTACTGGTAGTCGGTCTTGCTGGTACCGAAGGCGGCGTAGGCCAGCACGCGGTCATGGAGGTCGATCTCGCCGCGTACGATGGCGCCCTTGTCGCGGGTCTGCACGTAGGCCCAGTCGGGATTGATCAGAACGTCGGGACGCGGTGGTCGCGGAATCGCCACGCCCGGGGCCAGGCCAACACCGCGGGCGGGACCATCGATGCGGTCATCGGCGCTGTACAGATCGGCCGACAGGCGGGCCCGTTCGCCGCGCCAATCCAGCGCGAGCGCACCGAGCTGCACCTTCTTCTGCTGCCTGCGTACCGGCCCATCGCCATCGCGGTAGGCGGCGTTGAAACGAATGCCGAACTGCTGGTCGGCACCGAGGCGGCGGCCGACGTCCAGATGCCCGCCGAACTGTGCGTCGGAGGCATAGTTGGCGGTCATGCGCAGCAGCGGCAGCTCGCCGGCACGTTTGGGCACCAGGTTGATGCTGCCGCCCACCGAGCCGCCCGGGGGCATGCCGTTGAGCAGCGCGGACGGCCCCTTCAGCACTTCAACCCGCGCGAACATCTCCGGCGAGGTGCGGTAGTACGGCGCCATGCCGAACAGGCCGCCGATGGTGGTATCGCTGGTGTTGGAGGCGAAGCCACGGATGGCGTAATTCTCGCTCCAGGCACCGGTGACGCCATTGCTGAACACCGTGGGATCGGTAGCGGCGATCACCTCGGTGATGTCCCGGGCCTGGCGGTTCTCGATGAACGTATCGGTGTAGCTGACGGTACTGAACGGGGTATCCATGACGTCCTTGTTGCCCAGCAGGCCGACCCGGCCATCGGCCGCCACCTGGCCCCCGGCAAACGCCTGCGCGGCGGCAGAGCGCTGCTCCTGCACGATCACCGAGGGCAACGTGGCGACACTGCCGCCGGCGGTCTCGACCGCCGCCTTGACCGCCTGCGCCAAAGCAGCAGGCGCGGGCAGCACCATGGTGGCGGTCAGCCCCAGCAGCAGCGCCATCGGAGTAGTCGGGCGACGTGGCGCAGCGGGACGCGCACAGGTCGGGGCAGGGCGGGAGGTGCAGTCAATCAGGGCGCGCGGGGACATTCCAGGATCCAGTTCAATCAAAGGCGCGATCGCCGTCACCCCGGCGCTGCAGGACAGGCGCGGGCCGATGTGCCGATCACGGGGTTGTTGGCTGGGTGGACACCTGGCGGGGGATGTGCCGTGCAGCGCGGTGGGTTGCAACGCGGGCTGACGACATTAGTTTGTTAGCATAAACTAATGATTGAAACGCTGGCAAGATGGTGCCCGCGCCGTCATCATCGAGTCGCACATGGTCATTACTTCCACCTCCCAGACGCCTGCACGCGGCCGCCCACCGCGCATCACCCAGGAACGGATCGTCGAGGCCGGCATCCGGATCGGCTTGCCGAACCTCACGCTGGTGGGGATGGCCAACGCGCTGGGCGTCAGCACCATGGCGCTGTACAAGCATGTGCCCAGCCTGGATGCACTCAAGCGCCTGGTTGCCGAAGCGATCTTCCAGCGCTGGCAGATCCCCCTCGCAGATACCGCTGCCGACCAGGGCCTGCAGCGCTATCTGATGACCTTCATCGAGGCGTTGTGCGCACTGGTCAAGGCAAACCCCGGTCTGCCGCCCTATCTGCTGCGTCGCTCGGCGGCCAGCCAGGCCATGCTCGACAAGATCGCCGCGCATCAACAGCACATTGCACGGGTGCATGCCTTGCCGCTGGATCGGGCGCGTTGGCTGCTTGCCACCCTTGCGTTCTACTGCATCGCCGGTGCCGATACGGTGTATTCGGTGGTGGCAGGCGAGGCCGATGCGCGGACGGCGGCCGAGCGGGCCGCCGAAGATGCCGAAGTGATTGCAGAGTTCCAACAGGGCATGCACGCGCTGGTCATTGGCACGTTGAAGGTGCTGGAAGAAGAGCGCGCTACCGCCTGACAAGGCTGCGCAGGCAGCCTGGGCGGGCGTCACACCCTGCAGCACCCCGGAGTGGCACGATGTGGATTCTTGCATCCGTCCACCAGGAGACCGTAATGGACTCGACCGCCGTACGCACCCGGCCATGGGCCATCCATCCCTTCCATGCCGCCGTACTCGGCGGCGTGCTGCCATTGTTCCTTGGCGCCCTGCTGGCCGACTACGCATACTGGAGCAGTTACGAAATCCAGTGGGCCAACTTCGCCGCCTGGCTGTTGATCGGCGCGATGGTGATGACCAGTCTGGCGCTGGTGTGCGGCATCGTCGGGCTGTTGCGCGGCCACCGCAGGCCGATCTATCTGCTGCTGCTCGCCGCCACCTGGCTGGTCGGCTTCTTCAACGCGCTGCATCATGCGCGCGATGCCTGGGCGATCATGCCGGCCGCGTTGATGTACTCGATCATTGTCAGCGCCCTCGCGCTGCTGGCCACCTGGGTGGGATTCTCCAGCCTGCTTGCAGGAGGTGCACGATGAAGCGCCAACACATCACCCTCATTACCGTTACCGTGCTGGCGGCAGCCTTGGCGGCCTGCAGCAAGGCGCCCGAGATGCACCAGTTCGGCAATACGCCGGCGTTGCCCAAGCCCAACCGTGGCTTGATGCCGGACATGACCATCGCCAAGCCGGCCGCCTGGGAAGGCACGCTGCCGACCGTGCCGAAGGGCTACCGCATCGCCGCGATCGCCACCGATCTGGCCATCCCGCGACAGACCCTGGTGCTGCCCAACGGCGACATCCTGGTGGCGGAGGGGCGCGGCGGCAGCGCCCCCAACCTCAAGCCCAAGGATGTGATCGCGGGCAAGATCAAGGCCAAGGGCAACACGGCGGTCAAGGGCGGCAACCGCCTGACCCTGCTGCGTGATGCCGACGGCGACGGCGTTTACGAACTGCGCACCGTGTTCGCCGACAAGCTCAATGCCCCCTACGGACTCGCCCTGATCGGCAATGCCCTGTACGTGGCCAACCAGGATGCGCTGGTGCGCTTCGACTACCGCGAGGGCCAGACCAAGGCGAGCGGGGCACCGGCCGTCGTCACGTTGCTGCCATCGGCCATCAACCATCACTGGACCAAGGCGCTGACCGCCAGTGCGGACGGTCACTATCTGTACGTGGCGATCGGCTCCAACAGCAACATCACCGAGCGCGGCATGGCCGTGGAGATCGATCGTGCCCAGGTCTGGCAGGTGGACGCCGCCAGCGGCGCGCACAAGGTGTACGCCACCGGCCTGCGCAATCCCACCGCACTGACCATCCAGCCCGGCAGCGGCGCCCTGTGGGCCGTGGTCAACGAACGCGATGAGATCGGCCCGAACCTGGTGCCCGATTATCTCACCTCGGTGCGCGAAGGCGGCTTCTACGGCTGGCCCTACAGCTACTGGGGCAAGCACGTGGATCGGCGGGTGATGCCGCAGAACCCCGAGAAGGTCGCCTCGGCCCTGGTGCCCGATTACGCGCTGGGCTCGCATGTCGCCGCGCTCGGCGTGGCGTTCTCCTCCACGGCGATGGGCACCGCGTTTGCCGATGGCGTCTTCGTTGGCGAACACGGCAGCTGGAACCGCGATCCCCCGGTGGGCTACAAGGTGGTGTTCGTGCCCTTCAGCAACGGCCGCCCGGCGGGCGACCCGGTTGATTTCGTGGCCGGTTTCCACGGTAAGGACGGCCTGACCCGCGGCCGCCCGGTGGGCGTCACGCTGGATCCGCGCGGGGCCTTGATCGTCGCCGACGACCTGGGCAATACGATCTGGCGGGTGACGCCGGATGCAGCGGGGGCAGCGGGGGCAGGCGCCCGCTAGCCACGTCCCCGGCGCATGCGCTATTGCCCAAAGGAAAGGGCCACCGCAAGGTGGCCCTTTCTGTATCGCGCGCCGGAGTGATTGACCGGCGCTTCAGCCTCACAGCATTACGGGACCACCAGGATGGCCGCGTCCAGCACCGGGAAGGCCTCCTTGGCCTGACCGCTCGACGCCACCAGCCGGATCTCCAGCGTGGTGCTGCCACTGGCGGCTTCCGCCCCGGCCTTGAGCGCATTCAAACGCTGCGGCAGGGGCACGGCGAAGGTGGTGGCGTGCGAATGGTCCATCCCGCTCATAGCCGGGCCAAAGAACGACACCGTGCCGGCGTAGTAGGGGCTGTCGGCCTCCACCGCATCGACTCCGGCCGGCGCATTGATCAACACGTCGAACTCGCGCGTGTTCTGCAGGCCGCGCGGCCGCTCCAGCGTGACCTCGGCGATCAATGTGGGCGCCAGCGTGGCCGCCAGGTGCTTCTGCACCGATGCCTTCGGCACGGCAACGGAGAACGCACCGCCGCTGCGCTTGCCACGGATCAATTGGGCCGGTCCGGCCGCCTGCAGCGTCTGCGCTTCCGCGGCTGCCTCGTCGGCACGGCTGAAGCCGCCCACGTAGTCGTAGTTGAAGGCCTCGGTGCTCACATAGTCTCCTGCCCGTCGCGGGCCGACGTACCGGCCGTCGCCATCGACATAGAACAGGAACGGGTCTTCCAGGAAGGTACGGCGATCGGCGGGTGAGGTAGGCAGGATCGGCAGGCCGCGGGCCTGCTGCTTGCGGGTCCAGACGTCCCACAGCCGGTCCATGTTGGAGTGGTGGAGATAGAAGATCGGGTCCAGCGGCGACAGGAAGTTGGTCATGTTGCCGTAGGGGCCGGGATCGATCGCGCCCACGCCGCCGATGCAGTTGTGCACCTTGTTGTGCGGGAAGCCCTCCAGCACCGAGAACTTGGTGTTCCCATCCGGCGACACCACGTGCGACACGGTGCGCGAACTGGTGAAGCTGCGGCTGACGTCTTCGTTGTAGAAGTCCACCGGCGCCAGGCCGGCACGAATGGTATCGGGCGACACTGCCGAGGCGGTCTTTGCGTCGAAGCCGGGGTTCTCGCGCCACAGATAACGCGCGCCGCAGGTGATCGCGTAGGCCGCATTGCCGGAGATACCGGTCTTCTCCTTGGCGTTGTAGCCGGTGACATCGTTCCACAACGCATCAAAGGTGTCGTAGCCGCGCAGGGCAAGCTGCTTGCGCTGTGCAGGATTGAGCGTGTTCCAGTACTTGGTCATCGCCGGCTTGACGAAGTTGGTGAACAGCGCAAGGTTGCCGGTATAGGGCGCAAACGCGCGGTCGGTCGGGGTGAGCACGCCGTTGAACATGTCTGCCGGGATGCGCGGCTGGGTGGTCCAGTCCCAGTAGGGCATGGCGAACTGCGCATCACCGCTCAGCTTGCGGATGGTCTGCTCGAAATAGCCGACATAGCCACGGTGCCAGACATAGAACCACCAGTTGCCATGCGGGCAATCCATCAGATGCACGAAGGCGTTGCGGAACCAGTTGTGTGGATGGTCGGCCGGCAAGGCCAGCATTGCCTGCACGCCGCGCGCATAGCTGGCGAGCATGCGTTGGCCTTCCGGCGTATTGACGTTGTAGCGGTGGTAACGCGCGGCGGCGGCGGTGCCGCTGCTGCCAAGGCCGCCTGCAAATGCACTACTGGAGGCCAGCGAGGCGACTGAAACACTGGCGGCGGTAGCAAGAAAATCGCGACGTGAATAACGCATCATATTCCCCCTGGTGATCGAAAAAACCGCATGGGTTACGAATCACTGCGCGGGATGGCCGCTGCCCCGGGCCATTCCCGGCGAGGCCTGCTGGCCCCGCGCATACCGGGTCGCGCGCAACAAGGCGGCGGGCGAGCCGGTAAGGCGGGCGTAGTATATGCATAGTCTTCGCCACTAAATGCAGTGAAACTGCATCCACCAGGAAAAGATATTCTTGATTATGAGAGGTGTGGCACATAAGTTGCGCGCCAGGCGCCAGAGTGACTTTCGCCTTCGTGACCTTCACTTTCCATCCACACCAGTAACGCTACGGCTGCGGAAATTGAATCACCCCGTCATTCAAGGGCAGCTGCAAGCGGCGTTTCTCCACGGGTGTTGCACGCCAGGGCGCACCTTGGCCGAACAGCTGCGCCTCGGTTTCAGCGCCGAGAAAATCAAACGTATCGAACACGTACGGAATGCCTTCCGAGCCTTCAAATGTCGCTTTGTTCGAGAGCTGAAAATGCAGGTGGGGCGCGGCCGAGTTTCCCGACTGACCCAGCTGCGCCAGCCGCTGGCCACGACGGACGCGCTCGCCAGGTTTCACCCGCACGCTGCCGCGCTTCAGATGCGCATAGCTGGCAAATACCCCGGGCGAAAGCTCCAGCACCACGTAATTGCCAAACAGCCCATCGGCGGTCAGTGCCGCAGGCTCCGGCTGCGGGCTCAACGGCGCGTGCTCCTGCTCACCATCGCGGGCAGCCCGCACGATGCCGTCGTCCACGGCGAGCACCTCCCAGCCATATCCCACCCAGGCGGCATGGCGCGTTTTGCTCAGATCACGCACGCCCGGGCGCAGGGCATGCCCAGCGTCATTGACGCCGACCAGATCAAGCGCGAAACGCTGCGGAATGGTCAGTGCGCCGTTCACCGCGACCAGGCTGCCCCAGTGGTGGGACTGGGCCGCGCCGGGCCCCTCATGGGCCAACCAACGGCCACCCCGCAGCGGCGGCCCCAGTTCGGGCGGGGCCTGTTGGTTGATCGCGACGTCGGCACCGTCCAGCACGGCAACGGTCTGTTTGTCGGTGTCGAAAACAATGTGGTGGCGCAGCGTACGCGGCAGTGCTGTGCCTGCGGGCAGGGTGATCCACACGAAGAAGACCGTCCGCTTCCCCGGAAGAATGGAGAGGACCTCATCCGCCTTCGGCGAGGGACGGGCAATCGCACCCAGCGCCGCCTTGTCGAGATTGAGCAGCGGCGTCATCGTCTCGTTCGCGAAGACCTGCAGGTGCGTAGGGACCAAGGGGCCGGTGTCGCCATAGAAGTTGGTGACATGCAGCTCGTAGGCCAGGTGCACGAGACCGTCGCTACCGACGAAGCCACTGGGTGCGAACGGAACCCGCGCCTCGACCGGTGCCGTTGCAGCCTCGGCGCGGACGTTGGGCGGGAAGGCGGCGAGGGCGATCAGGGTGGCAAAGGCGAAGCTGCGCAGCATTGGAAATCTCATGATCCTGCCGATGGGGTGATCGCCCGAGCGCTGCCCCAGGCTCAGCTGCTGCTGCGCTGCACCCGCTTCCGGTAAGCCCCCACGTTATCCCCGCGAATCCGCGTTTCCTGCGTCCCGGTAACCGTGCCCACCTTTGTATCCGAGCCAGTCACCGGCTTGGCTTCGACCGCCGTTTCACGCTCGAACGCGTGCGACTTGTCGGTATTGCGGTAATACCGGTACAGGGCCCAGTACAGCGCGGTCGCGCCGGCCGGACCGGCGGCCAACAACCACAGTCCACTGTCATCGCTCATGAGGCAGCTACCAGGAAGAAGAGTACGAGGGCTTCGATGACGGTGCCAGCAGTGAGCGCGGCCAGCAGCAGTTTCCACTGCTGCACCGGCACGCTGCCCATGGTTTCACCGGTGCGGCCGTTCACCGCGATGTAGTGCAGCATGCCGCCGTTGCGGCCGGGCTGGTGGTAGGAGTACAGCCATACCGGTAGATACATCGACACCCAGCGGCTGCCGTGCACGTCCAGCTGTTCCTGCTCCCAGCGCACGCCGCGGCCGAAGCGACGCACCGAGCCTTCCACCTCGGCGCGGGCGATGGACAGCAGCTGGTCTTCCAGCCGTGGGCGTAGCTGCTCGACATCGACGTTGCGCTTCTCCGAGGTGAAGCCTGCCAGGTAGGAGGCGTTCCACTTCAGCGCGTTCTTGGTGTCGAACGGCAGGATCGTGTTGATGATGTTGTTGGTGTTGGCGCGTGCGTCGAGGTTGCCGCGCTCGGACGACGATTCCAGCGGCAGGTCGTCCACGGTGAAATCCACCTGTCTTTCCACCTGGTACACATCGGCGTCGTAGTAGGTCTTCTTCTTGTCACCGCTGCCGGTGGTGTACTCGCGGGTCTTGATCTCGCCCTTGCCCGCCACACTCGCGCTGACATTGCTGTCCACGATCATGTAGGGCAGGTAGACGCCGACCACGTTTTCCGGCGTGAACTGCTGCTTGAAGGCCTTCAGCGCGAACAGACGGCGCTTGTCCACGAACTGACGGATGCGCGCCACCGCATCGTCCTTCTTGATGTGGAACGGCAGTACCGCATCGGGCACCGCACCGTTGGGTACCTGTTCGTTGACGCCGAACACATGGCGGCACCAGTGGCAGCGTGCGGTCATGGTGCTCTCGGTATTGATGGTGACTTCGGCACCGCAACCCGTGCACTTGAAGCTCATCAGGCTGGCGGTGTCGGCCTCGATGTCGCGCGCGCCGGAGGCGATGACGGTACCGCGCAGCTGGTCGATGGCCTCACCGAGGCCAAATTCCTCCTCGACCCGGGCACCGTGCCATTCGTGACGACAGTATTGGCAGACCAGCACATCGGTGCCGAGCTTGAGCCGGATATCGGTGGCGCCGCATTTCGGGCAGCGGTTGAGGCCGTCCTTGAGCTCGGCGGCGGCCGTATCCAGGGCGACAGGGTCAGGCGCCAGCAGCTCGTCACGGATCGGCTCGGGCAGTGTTTCCGGGTCGAGCGGAAAACTGCCCGGCAACGGCGGGACATTCTGCGGCGAGCCCGGTCCGGTCAACGGCGCCGCCGGAACAGGCGGCGGCGTGGAGGGCAGGGGCGGCGGGGTGGTTCTGGGGTCGGACATGGTCGCGGCGTGTCCTGTGTCTTACAGCCCCAGCGCCTTGGCCTTGAGCGCGTCGTAGTCGCCCTGGGTGATCAGGCCCAGGTCCAGCATTTCCTTGGCCTTCTTCAGCTTGGCCACCGGATCGTCCGCGGCCGGCGCCGCAGGCGCCACCGGCTGCTGCATCCCGCCGACGCCGAACATGCCCGAAGCCATGCCCACGCCCACCAGGCCCGCCGCACCGCCGTTCTCGCCGGCCGACTGGATGCCCTGGGCCACGCTGGCCTGCAGGTTGGAGTTGCCGCGGGCACCGGCCAGCGCGTCGGCGCGCTGCACGGTTTTGAGCAGTTCACGCGTGTTGGCGTCGTACTCGATCGACACGATCGCGGTCTTGACGATGGCCAGGCCACGGTCGGACTTCCACTGGTAGGCCTGCTCCACGGCATCGGACAGGCTCTTGGCGAAGCCAAGCGAGTCCTGCTGCAGCTTGGTGATGCGGTTGCCCTTGCCCGGGTCGTTCGTATACAGGCTGAAAGCCGGTGCGAGCGAGCCCACCACCTCATTGAACAACTGGCTGGCCGCGGCGTTGTCGAGGTCGGTGAAGTCGAATACCTGGCCCGGCTGGAGATAGCTGGCAGGCACGAAATTTTTCACGAACAGGATCGGGTCGACGATCTTCAGCGTGTACGAGCCGCGCGTAACCGCACCAACCTGGGTGCCCAAGAAGCCGTCGTCCCAGTAGATCTCGGACTGGGTGCCGAAGCGATTGTCCGGCAACTCCTTCAGGGAAACGAAATAGGCCGCCTGCTGCGCGCCCGGCTGGCCGCCGAACTTGAAGCGTTCCCAGCTCTGCCGGATCAGCGGCCCAACCAGCCCGTCGCCGGCAAAGATCGACTGCGAATTCGGGTCATCCGAACGCCATTCGTAGCCGCCGGCTTCGGCGACAAACCCGGTGATCGCGCCATCCTGGAACAGCAGCAGCCCGTAGCCTTCCGGAACGACGATCTTCGAGCCGTTGGTGATGATGTTCGACGAGGCGCTGGTGTTGGAGCCACGCCCGGCGTTGGTGCCGCGCGGAACCGCAGCGAACAGGGCGGCCGTCGAGGGCAGCCCGACCGGCACGGTGAAGAAATCCTTCCACTGGTCGGCCAGAACACCGCCGACTGCACCTTTCACTGCCTGTACCAGACCCATGACGAACTCCCTGTGATGCGTGGACGGGCACCGTGCCCATCGTGACTGGCCGACTATATCAGCAGCCGCCCAGTCGGGAAGGGCCCCGCCCAGACCCCTGTCAGATCAGCCCGGCAGGTCGCACTGGAGTTTCCCGTCCACGTAATACGGCTTGGGGACCTTCGGATTCTCGCTGGTCTTTTCGAACTCGACCTCGAATGAATCCATGTGCGGCGTTCCCTTGCGTTCGATACAGGCGTCGCGCAGCTTCTGTTTGACCGCAGCGATACCGGCCTCTCGATTTGCTCCGTCGGCACTGTTGGTCAGGTTGACGATCTCGGCAAATGCCAGCGGGCTCGTGCCAAGCAGGCACGCCGCGACGATGAGGGTGGACAGCTTCTTCATAACCTCTCCTTTACGAAAATCAATTCCCGGCCAGCATAAGGTCGGGTGGTTAAGGTTTCGTGCGGAGAGATCCGATACACGCACTCACCAATCGGTGGGCGCGTAATCCTTCAGGAACTGGCCCCAGACGTGTTCGCCACTGTTGATTCCGTGGATGATCGGATCCACGATGCGGGCGGCGCCATCCACGATATCCAGCGGCGGATGGAAACGCTCTTCCTGGACCTTCTTGGCCGCGATATCCGCCGGATCCTCGTCGGTCACCCAGCCGGTGTCGACGCTGTTCATATGGATGCCGTCGTTCTGGTAATCCGCTGCGGAGGTGCGCGTCATCATGTTCAACGCGGCCTTGGCCATGTTGGTATGCGGGTGGCGGGTGGTCTTGAAGTTGCGGTAGAACTGCCCCTCCATCGCCGACACGTTGACGATGTGCTTGTCGCGCCCAGGGGTGCGCAGCATCAGCGGCTTCAGGCGCGCATTGAGGATGAAGGGCGCGATGGCGTTCACCAGCTGGGTTTCCAGCAGTTCCACCGAGGGCACTTCGTCCATCTGCATGCGCCAGGAATTGCGGCCACGCAGATCGATCTGCTGCAGGTCCTGGTCCAGCCGTCCGTCGGGGAACAGGTGGTGCTGGCCAACCAGCTCATCCGACAGCAACGGTACCTGCGACAGCTCGGCGGCGCGGGTCAGCCCGTTGGCACCGTTGAAGTCGCGCGCCTGCACCACCGGCAGCGTATCGCTGGACGCTGCGCCCAGCAGTTCGGCACTGCGCAGGCCCTCGTAATCGCCGATCAGCTTGCGCAGCGTGTCCGGCACGTCGTGCAACGGCGCGGTTTCGCCGGCCATCATGTGGGCGTAGAACTGCGGCGGACGACGCACGGTCTGGCAGGCGTTGTTGATGATGAAGTCCAGCCGCGTACGCGTAGCCAGCAGCTCGCTGCAGAAGGCTTCCACGCTGGGTGTGTGGCGCAGGTCCAGGCCATAGACCTGCAGGCGATGGCCCCATTCGGCGAAGTCCGGTTCCTCGGCATAGCGGGCTGCCGAATCGCGCGGGAAGCGCGTGGTCACGATCAGTTCGGCACCGGCGCGCAGCAGCTTCAGGCCGGCCTGGTAGCCGATCTTGACCCGGCCACCGGTCAGCAGCGCCACCCGCCCGCGCAGATCGGCGGTTTCGGTGCGCTTGATGAAATTGATGGCGGCACAGGCCGGGCACATCTGGTCGTAGAAATGATGCAGCTCGGTGAACTTCTGCTTGCACACATAGCAGTGGCGCAGCTCCGGGGAGTGCACCGGCTCGGCAGCGGCGGCGCCTTCGCCGTTGTGGGCATCGTGCAGGCCGGCCGCATGCGGCGGAAAGTAGTTCGGGGTGCTGAACACCGGCTTGCGGCGCAGGGCACGGATGCCGGTCTGCTCCAGCAACGCCTCGGACTTGCGCACCTTCTCCTGGTGGCGCTGCTTGGCCTGCTGTTTGAGCATTGCCCGGCGTGCCTTGGGCTCGGGGTGGTAGACCTTGGCCACTACCTGGTGCAGGCGGACGCGGTCGGCCTCGGGCAGCGCATCGAGCAGGCCGCGGTCGGCTTCGATCGCCTCCAGCAGGTCCAGCGCGGTGCGCAGGCGATCGGTCAGGGGCAGGTCGTCGTCGGGCAGGGGCGGGGCAATGGTGTTCAATTCAGATCCGGAAAAGCGGCGGGAGGACGGGGGCAGGCCGGGAGGTCCACCGGCGTCCGTGCGGCCGCCATTGTCCCTGATCGGGGGTCTCCGACGCCAATGTTCGATCTTCAGCTTGCCGACAGAACCACGACAAACCGGCAGCCGCGGCCCGCCCGCATCGATCTGAGATGGATGCTCCAGCCATGGGCGGTGCAGATTTCGCGGCAGATGGCCAGGCCCAGCCCGGACCCGGTCGCGCCCTGCCGGTCGGCGCGCCAGAAGCGCTCGAAGACGTTTTCACGTTGCGCGTCCGGGATGCCCGGGCCCTCATCCTGCACGGAGAGGCGGTATTCATCGATCTCCAGGAGCACCGTACCGCCGGAGGGGCTGTAGCGCACCGCGTTCTCCAGGAGGTTGCGTATCAGCACGTACAGCGCGCCCCGATCGGCGGCAACGATGACGTCCGTCGCCGCCAGTTCTACGCAACGCAGCTGTACCGCGTTCGCCTCGGCCAGGCGTCGCAGCGCGTCCATCACCTCCCGGGCCACCTCTGCCACGGACACCGGCGCGAGGGTGTAGTTGTGCAGCTCGCTGACTTCGGCCAGATGCAGCAATTGGTTGACCTGCCGGGCCATCAGCTGGACATCCTGCAGCAGCACCGCCTTGTTCGCGATGGGGCTGAGCTGCAGCTCCGCCTGCAGCAGCGAGAGCGGTGTTTTGAGTTCATGCGCGACGGAGCCGAGAAATTCGCGCTGGACCTGATAGCCGTGTTCAAGGCGGTCCAGCGCGGCGTTCAGTGCACCGGCCAACGGCGCCACCTCCCGGGGAATCGCCCCCAGCGTGACACGGCCGGAGAGATTGCGCGGCCCGATGCGGGCAACCTCGCTCGATGCCCGCGTGATGGGGCGGACCATGCGGCGAACGGTGACGTAGACCAGCGCGGTGAACACCAGAACGGAAAGCGCCGTTGTCGCAATGGCCGCCTGCAGGTACAACTCACCTGCGCGTGCGCGCAGCCCCATGATCAAGCGGTCGCTGACAGCGACCTCCAGCGACAGTGCCCGGCCCTCCCGATGCAGGGTCCGGCGCGCAACATGAAGTGAAACGGCCGCACCCTGCGCGGTCGGCTGCAGCTGCGCCGTGCTGCCAGGCTGCGTTGACAGCGCCTGTAGTGCAGGCCCCGGCGGGCTGTGCGCGAGCAGGCCGCCATTCGCGTCCACTATCCGGAACGCGGCGTCCTTGGGCAATGCGTCGTAGCTCATCGCCAGCGGAGCGGGTTGTTCAAGGCTGACGGCGCTGCCGGGCGTCAGTACCAGGCCCTGCTCGATTGCATCCAGGCGGGCCTGCAGGTCGGCCTGAACCGCGGCCTCGCCGGTTTGCACCCAGACCAGGTAGACCAGGGTGCCCAGCGGCAGCACGACCGCACCGACCATGCCGATGCTGGCAACCAGCACCAAGCGGGTGATGAGGCTGGGGGCGCGACGCGTCATGCGCATTCCTGGAGTGAAAACCCAAAGCCACGGATGTTGGCCAGGCGGAGCGTGGAGCCGATGGCGGCCAGCTTCCTGCGAAGTCGATGGACGGCCACGTCCAGTGCGTTGGGCGTAACGGGCGTTGCAATTCCCCAGGCGGCATCCTCCAGCAGGCGACGCCGGACGGTGCTGCCCTCAGCGCGGATCAGGCACAGCAGAATCTGCACTTCCGCCGGCGAAATGCTCACGTTCTCTTCCGCGCGGCAGAGCCGCCCCTCGTCGGGCTGCACGTTGATGTCACCCAGCGCCAGACGTTGCGGCTGGAATGCCGATGGCCGCCGCATCAGGGCGCGGATGCGGGCGGCAAGCTCTTCCAGGGCGAAGGGCTTGGTCAGATAGTCATCCGCGCCTGCATCCAGGCCATCCACCCGGTCACGCAGCGCATCCTGGGCGGTCAGGACCAGACAGGGCAGGGAGTGATGGGCGGCGCGCAGGCGCCGGATCAACGCCAGGCCATCGCCATCCGGCAGGCCGCGATCAATGATGGCCACCGCGTAGCTGCGCTCACGCAACCCGCGCCACGCCGCCGCCACATCGGCGTACACGTCCACCGCGAAACCCTCCGCCGCAAGCCCGCGCGAAACGAGCGCGGCCAGCCGTGGATGATCCTCGACAAAGGCGACGCGATTGGGCTGTGCCTGCATGTGGGTATCCTGATACAGAACCGCGTCAGAAACTGTAGTTCAACCCGATGATCAGGGCGCCCTCGCCATCCACGTCCTTCTCGAGCAGCGGACTATCGGTGATTTTGCGGGGCAGGATGGAGTATTCAAACCCGGCATACAGCTTCCAGCGCTCGCCGAGCGGGCGGATGGCCGAGAAGCTGACGGCGGGGACGATCGCCGCGCCGGGTGCATAGCGGGCCACCCCACGGGCGACTTCCTTGTCGAGGATGCCGTAGTAATACCGCGTGAGATCGCTGGACTTCCAGCGAACGCCCACCCCCGGTGCCAGGGTCCAGCGACCCGCCTGGAACTGATGCAGGTACTCGGCACTGACCTCCTGGCCGCCGCTGGCGCCGCTCACATCGGCCACTGCCTGCAGGCGCAGCACGCCCGGGCCATTGCTCCACGAGACGCCCAGCCCGGCATCGATGCCGTGCTTGCGGTCCTGCAGCAGCCGGGCATCCAGGCCGTTGGAGGCCAGTGCGGCGGCGCCAAGATCATGGATGTCAAAGCCATTGAACCGGCCCGCGATGAGGGCATTCAGCTGGAAGCCGCCCTTGTCCAACACATGAACCCCCGCCGTGGTTTCGCGGAAGAACCAGCGCTCGCCCTCATAGCCGATCAGCGGCAGCGGCAGTATCCGCGTGCCTTCGCCCGCATACGGGCTGTCGATAATGGCGGTGGCCACACCAAGCGACCATCGGTCATCGCTCGGCGCTGCCTCCTTGCTGCCCGGTGCCTGCCAGGCCAATGCTGCCGTGGGGATCAACGCAAACAGGATCAACGCACGCTTCATGTCACAACAGCCTGGGTGGGGTCGGGGCCACGATTGTCGGGGCCGCTTCCTTGCAGGCGACTTACCAGGGGCGGGTATCGCACCGCACGTCGTCGTTCACGACGTCGGCGGGTCGAGATGGAATGCGGGCAGTACGTCGGCGGCAATTTCCTCGAGCACCTCTCGGATGGGGCGTTCGGAGACCTGCAGGCTCAGCGCGACGTGATGCGTTCCACTGGCGCGCATCTGCTGCAGGACGTCGATCAGGCCGCGCTGCCCGACCCGGTAGCCCAGCGCGATCGGGGTGGCTGGCAGGTGTGGATCGTCCGCCAGGTCCAGTCGCATGGAAACGCCGAAGCTGCGGAAGGCATCCGGTGCCCCCCGATCAACCGCCGTGCGCCACAGCTGGTGCCGGCTGCGCTGCTCCTGCGGCTCGCGGTGGTAGGTCATCCAGCCGCGTGCGTGCCGGGCAATCCAGTCCACGCTCTGGCCGCCCGATCCCACCGCCAGCAGTGGCAATGGCTGCGACAACGCCGGCAGCAACGTGAAGTCTGGCGATGCATCCGTGGCCGCGTCGGGAACTACCTGTGAGGGCAGGCCCACGGCCGCTGCCACGGTCTCCCAATGACGTCTGAAAAGGTCACGGCGCTGATCCGACTCCTGGCCGAATGCCACATATTCGGCCGGCCGATCGCCAGAGCCGAGCCCCAGCACGAAGCGGCCATGGGAGAGGCTGGCCACTGACACCGCCGCCTTGGCGATATGCAACGGGTGGCGCAGGGTCAGCACGATGGCGCCACTCACCAGTGCAATCTGCCGCGTCTGTGCGGCCAGTGCCCCCAGGAACACCCAGGGGTCCAGGTGTCCCACCGGGTCGGGGTAGTCGGCGCTGTTGAGCGGCACATCGCGAACCCACAGGGCCCGATAGCCCAAGGTATCGGCGAGGCGAGCCAGCGCCAGCTGCGCGTCGACATCGACCACGGTCTGGCCCACCGGCAGCAGTGGCAATGACAGGCCGATGGACAGGTGCTGATCACGAAACACCGATGCGAACGCTTCAGGCATGGAGAACTCCCTGGCAGGTGACTTCTGGCGGTATTGAACCCCGATCCCGGGATGCTAGCGTGGGGAATACTACTGTGCCTCAAGGCGAAGGTCGTCCATGTACGCAACGCGTTCCGTCCTGTTGTTGATGACCCTCGCCGCAACCTCGGCCGTGCAGCCTTCCCGGGCGCACGCTGCGGATGCGCCGCCTGCCGATCGGCACCAGCAGGTGGATGCACTCTTTGCGCCCTGGACCGGCACCACAACACCGGGCTGCTCGGTAGGCATCTCCCGCGACGGCGCCCTTGACTACGCACGCGGCTACGGTATGTCGAACCTGGAGTACGGCGTTCCGATCAGCCCGGACTCGGTCTTCTATATTGCCTCCATCACCAAACAGTTCACTGCTTTCTCGATTGGACTGTTGGCGCAGGAGGGCAAGCTGTCCCTCGACGACGACATCCGCAAATATGTGCCGGAAATTTCGGACTACGGCAAGACGATCACCATCGCGCAACTGGTTCACCACACCAACGGCCTGCGCGAGCAGGGCCAGCTGCTGAATCTGGCCGGCTGGCGCAGCGAGGACCTGTCCACCCAGGCCGACATGCTGCAGGTGCTCGCCCGTCAACGCGGCACGAATTTTGAACCGGGCACGGAAGTGCTTTACGGCAATACCGGCTACACCCTGCTGGCGACGATCGTGCAGCGTGTGTCCGGAAAATCCCTGCAGGCTTTCGCCGACGAGCGGATCTTCAAACCGCTGGGCATGGCCGACACCCACTATCGCGGCGACCACGCCGAGATCGTTCCGCGGCGCGCATCTGCTTATAGCGCTCGCCAAGGGGGTGGCTGGCGTATCAGTGTTCCCAATATCAGCTACTACGGCTCGACCGGCGTGTACTCCACGGTTGGCGACCTGCTGAAGTGGGAACAGAACCTGGTCAATGCGCGCGTCGGCACGCCTGCATTGAACACCTGGATGCAGACGTCCGGCATGCTCAATGATGGCACCGCAATCCAGTACGGCGGCGGCCTGCGGTTGGCCGGGTACCGCGGCCTGCGCGCGGTGGGCCATGACGGTATCGACAGCGGCTACCGCACCGAGGCCATTTTGTTCCCGGACCAGCGGCTGGCAATCGTCGCGTTGTGCAATGGTGCCACGATCATGCCGGGCGACCTCGTGCGCAGGGTCGCCGATGTGTACCTGGGCGATCAGATGGCCGCGCCAGCCCTGATGCCCGCCGTGAGCATGCCGGAAGCCGAGCAGTCGGCATTGGCGGGGGTCTACTGGAGCCCGTTGACGGATGAGGTGGTGCGCATGGAGTGGAAGGACGGCGCGCTGCGCCAGGCCGGCTCACCCGTGGCTTTCGTGCCGATCGGCGGGGGTGCCTTCCGTCCAGGCGAGGCGGCGCACGAATGGCGTTTCATTCCGCCCGCGGCAGGCGCCCCAGCGGGTGCGCAACCCGAGCTGCGCATCAAGGATTTCTGGCCTACCTATCGAGCGTTCACCCGCGTAGTAGCGCCGCTGCCAACCGCCACCGCACTGGCAGCATTCGCCGGACAGTACCGCAGCGGCGAAACCGACATGACCTACACGGTGCGCATCGTTGACGGCAAGGTGATGCTCAGCTGGCCACGCCAGTACGACGTCGCATTGGACGCCGTCGGTGGCGACCGTTTTCTCGGTTCGCGCGGCACGGTCACCTTCACGCGGAAGGTCTCGGGCGAGGTCGAAGGACTGACGATCAGCAACCGACGCCTGCGCCGGCTGCATGCGGAGCGGCTGGTTGCGGCGGACGGGCGGTAGCGACAAACACCGGCCGTAGGCGACCCACACAGGGCTGAACCCTTCGCTGGAACCAGGGATGCCCCCAGTGGGGACTGCCCGCGCGCGGAATGCGACTGCCCCCAGTACTCGATTCTTGCTGCCAAAGAGCAATGAGAAACCGCTTCTCAATAATGGCGTTGTTGTCAGAAGCCTTTGCTGTATTTGCGCGCCCGGTTCAGAAGGCGTTCGCTGAAGCCAAATGCCAGAATCTACTGCGTTAACCGCGTTAACCGGCCAATAGAATGGTAGCGCCTTCACTTTCAGCATTTGCGACGCCGAGCACGAAAATCTGGAAACTTCGGCCCATACTCCGATCCAACTGCAGGAGCGGATGCAAGGTCCGTTATTTTGCAGGGCAAGGGGCTTGTTTGGCCGGGGATGATTTTCAGGCTCATACGAACGTCCAGATGCCAGGGGGCAGGGGATGCGCACGCGAACCTTTGGGATATTGACCGTCGGCATGGTCGCATTGCTGGGCTTTGAAGGCACAGCCTTGGCGGAGCTGCCGAAGAACATGATCTTCTTCATGTCGGGAACTGCTTGCCCAGCGGGCAGCAGTCGGCTCGTCAACGCGAACGGCAGAATGCTGCTGGTGGCCAATGATCCAGGGGCAATTGGATCCACCTCCGGCAAAGCGCTGGCCGACCGCGAAGATCGCAAGCACAAGCACAAGGCGAAGGTCTCGGCCAACCTCAACGAGCACTCGATTTCAGGCGCAAGTAGTTGTTGCAACAGCCAGTCGACGCGGAAGGGGGAACATTCTGCCGACCTGGAAACCGACGAAACAACGTCGGCGCTTCCCTTCGTTCAACTGCTGGCCTGCAAGGTCGATTGACCCGCAGTCAGGTCCGCATATCTCGAATCCCACGTGCGCCTCGGATCGCCATGATCCGGCACGCACCTGGCTCAGGCCGTCTTTGGCTCGATCTCACTTCACAGGTGCGACATGGCGACCACGCGTCGGTTTCATGGCCCCCTCCTGGGGCCGTTCCTTGCCGGATTCTTCCTTTCCTCACTGGTGCCGCAGATCGCCATCGCGGCCGACGCCATGCCTTTCTTCTCGCAGGCCTACTTCGCGGGCAGTTGTCCCGAAGGCTGGACCTCGGTGGACGGGGCCAAAGGGCGCTTCGTGGTGCCTGCACCTCTCGGGGGTGGAATAGGGGGCTTCGCGGGAGATGCACTGGACGGCAAAAATGCGCCAAAACACCTGCACGAGCGCATCAGCGGGAAAGTCTCCCTGCCGTCGAAGAACTTCGTCCTGGTCGGTGGCTGTTGCAACAAGAGCCTGGGGGACTCCGGTGATTACGCCGTCTCCGGCGCCTCCGAGGCGGCAAGTGGCGATCTGCCCTACGTGCAGTATGGGCTCTGCATCAAGACCTCCAACCCTGATGGGTCGACGATTCCCTCCGGCCTGATGACCTTCATGGCGCAGACCCTTTGCCCCACGACATGGGAAGCGGAGAACTCGGTGGCGGGACGTTACATCGTCGCGCTTCCCGACAACGGCACGCCGTACTACCAGTTTGGCGGAAAACCGCTGGAGCCGAGCGAAGTCCGCCGCCACGCCCACGGTGTCCAAGGCAAGATCCCGTTCGGTGGTCACGAAATTGCCGGTGCCAGCGGGTGCTGCGCCAGCGGCTATGCGTCCAAGGGGGATTTCAGCATTGTCGATGGCAAGACCGAGCCTGTCATCGCGCAGCCCACGGACAGCGCCGTCCAGGCGCCGTACTACACCGCCCTGATGTGCCGAAAGCACTGATGCCAGCCCACCAGGTGCAGGGAGAGCAGCATGACCAGGGGACTCTACGGCAACAGACGCGGCGGCAACGCTCGTCATGCCGTGATCAGCGCCATCACCGCGATGTGCCTGGCCGCCGCCGCAACGGCCGGCAGTGCGGCAGCGGATGAGGCTACGCGCACGAACAGGGCAGCCTCAGACGACGTGCGCCCTGGCGACATCGATCCAGTCGACAACCCCAAGAAGTTGACGCTGTTCCCGGTGAGCACGCTCGGGCTTCTGGCCAGCCAGAACTCCTCCCTCTACAGCGATCTGTTCGACTACGCCGCGGCTGACGCCCAGCTCAAACAATGGACCGTATCGGCGCAGAAGCTGCAGCCGGGAGATTCCTGTCAGCAGTCGCAGCGGCGACGCCTCGGCCATGGTCGTGTGTCCACGCCGGATTTCGAGCAGGCGGTGTGCATGACCAATTTCGGCATCACCGTGTATACGAGCCCCCTGAAGATAAACAACGGGAGCCGTGCAACGCTGTCTTTCCCCAACCCCTCCATCAACACTCTCGGTCGCAACTTCGATCTTGCGGTCGGGGAGCTGCTGCGCCGCCCCAGCCAGGACGAGCAGCCGCATCAGGCGATCGTTGCCGCTTACGCCAACCTGCAACATCGCCTGCAGATCGACGTCATCATCTGGGTCCCCAAGGAAGGTGCGGAAGGCGAGCTGAAAGTCGCCGCCTCCTATGTCGGCCCGGCCGATGAAGCGCCCACGGGTGACGTGGCGGTGACGATTGGCGACTATATGAACGACGGTACGCTGCAGATCATCAGTGCTGCAGATGCTGCGGCTGGCACGGGCGCCGGCCGCGTGCGCCTGGCGGCCTATCGCTATGCCAGCGATGGCAGCACGCACACGCTGCAACGCGTCGGCGCCTCCTTTGCGTATGAGATTCCCACCGGCAGAGCAACGTCGCTTGCGCTGGCGTCGGCGGATTTCGTTGGCCGTGGCCACGAACAGTTCATCATGAGCTATCGGGTTGCGAAGGATGCCGACACCGATCAGCTCGCAGTGGCGTACTTCGACCCTGCAAAGCTGGAGCAGATCGGCCTGCCCAAGGCGAAGACCGTGATTGGCCCATTGGCAAGGGACACCTACGCCGACATCGCCACCGGGCTGTTCCAGTTCGACCCCAGAGCCGCTTCGCCTACGCGCGATCCGTTCTTTCGCCGGCAACTGGCCATCGCCTATGTTTCCCCGGACGCGAAGATCATGGGCCGCGTGCTGCAGGTCCGCGATGGTGATCCACCAACGCTCCTGGCGGGCCCGGTGGCACAGTTCTCGTCGGACAGATCGCCGGTGGCAATCACGGCGCTGGGCCCCTCTGTTGCGGCGGGGAACTTCATCGGATTCAAGAATGACGGTATCGATCCGCGCCACCAGATGGCGGTGGCATTGCCCGAGCGCAGCGAACAGCCAGGACGGACGGTGCCTGAGATCGTGGTCGCCCGCGTCAACAACGAGACCCTGGCGCTAGAGCCGGTTTACCGCCACCGCATGCCGAACTATGAGGCCAGCGGGCTTGTGTTTGGCGTGCCACTGGTTGCCTACGATCGTGGCGGAGAGTCCCTGTATCTCGGCAATCCTGCCCACATCACCATCCAGGACATGATCGACCCGCAGTATGTCGTGGCCATGCCGCCACGGCACGTTGATGCACTGCCTGCGCCGGATGCCGATCCGCCCTACGAGATCGTCAACCTGTTGGCCGGTGTCGGGCCATCTGCCTTCAGCGTCACCCTGCGTGACAGCGCGGACAGCACGCTGACCGAAACCTCCACCAACGCCAGCTCGGCCCGCTTCGGCGGCGGCCTCACGCAGACCGTTGGCAGTACCGTCGGCGGCGGATTCATGAACATCGCCAACTTCGAAACTTCGCTGTCGGTGAGGACCGCAATCTCGTTCGAGACCAACAGCATGGAGCGCAACCTCAACAGCGCCTATCAATCAATCACGACACAGAAGGCAGCAACCACGACGCAGGACGACCACCTGGTATTCAACATGCGTCTGGTGGACATCTGGCGCTATCCCGTCTACGGCGTGAACAAGGAGCGCTCAGGCCGCTTTCCGTTCTACGACATCGTCATCCCCGGGCAGCTGATGGAATACAGCGGTGGGGGCCTGAACTATGACTGGTACAGCCCATCGCATCAGAACTACAACGCCACCAGCTATCCCGAGATCCCGGCGCAGGGCCTGTTCGCCACGGATATCGGCGCGTTCAGCTTTCAGGATGCTGCCGGCAAACCCATCGAGGTCGAAGGCAAGCCGCTCAACAGCCCGATCGCGCGCGCCTTCGATGGCAATGCCCAGACCTTCAGCCTCGAGTATACCAAGGAGTCGGGATCCAGCAGCGAGAAATCCTATTCCTACACGCTCAACAGGAGCCTGGATATCACTACCGGCTTTCGCGCGTCAGCGGACGTGCGCATGTTCAGTGGCAGCGCCAACTACGAGGGCACCGTCAGCCTGTCCGATGCCTCGAGCTGGGAAAGCAGCGTCGTCGCACAGCGCACGATGCGCAACTCGCGCGGGATCACGCTCGACCAGCCCGATGTACCAGGCATCGCATCCAAGGCTTATCACTACCAGACGCTGATCTATGTCACTGGGAACGGCGGGCTCAAGGTAGCGCACGGCACCGATTTTCTGCGCTCCTCCGGTGGCGCCCGGTGGTGGAAGAGCACGTATGGCGGGCGGCCCGATCCGGCCCTGAACCTGCCTTGGCGCATGCGCTACGACGCGATGCAAGGCACCTGGACGCTGGCGCCGGAGGACGAGTACTTCCGGCTGCGCGGACTGAAGGTCACCGAGGCCGTGCCGGATGACGTGACCGGCGAGTACGCACCGCTGCTGGGCGGCGTGGAGGAGGGCACCAAGGTCAGACTCGTGGTGCCGGTGCACAACTACTCACTCGATACATCCGCACAGAAAGTCGTCGTCGCCTTCGCCTATCGGGCACGCGACGCGAACGCTGACAGACTGACCGGTGGTGATACCAGGTCTGCAGGCGAAGAAGCGTTTGTCGAGTTCGCGCGCTCCAAGCCGATTACCCTGGCCCCGCGCGGCCTAGCGGATGTCGACGTGCTGTGGGACACCGCAGACCTTGGCGGCAGTGACGCCGGCATTGCCTACGACCTCCAGATCACGGTAGACCCCGACAATTCGATTCCGAACAAGCTGCACGGGTCCGATCCCGCGTCCGGTGCCCAGACCATCGGCCGCTGGCCCTGGAACGGCGGTTTCTGGGTGTTCAACACCCGCAGATTGGAGGGTGCAAGCCCGGCCGGGAGCGGCCGTAGGTCCCCGCAGGTGCCTCGCATGGCGCTGGGTCTTGCAGACGCCCGGGCCGCAAACGGACAACCTCCCGGCGTTGCCGCGGTGAGCATCGATATGCCGGTCGCCGATCGCACGATGCGTCGATTGATCATCAGCGGTATCGATACCAGCGGCAAGCGCATCGCGATTGCCTCGCGCTCGCTCTATGGGCTGGGGCCAGGCCAGCATCGCTTCGACATCCGGCTCGGTGCGCCGGATGCACTCGCCGGCCTGACATCGCTGCAGGCATGGATGTCGCCCGGGGCGTTGCATGGCGAGCCCCGCGCGGGCATCAGCACGGAGCAGATGGGCGCCGCCAACCCGCCGTCAACGCAATCCAGTCCAAGTAAGGAGGAATGAGGCGTGGGCCGCGCGACGGTGGCCCTCACTGATCCATGAACGTCGGTCGGCACGCGAAGCGATGTCACCGGACCATCAACTTCAACGCATGGAAAGGCATCCCAATGAAAACGACCATTCTGTTTGCAGCGCTGCTGCTGGCGGCCATTTCGACGGCGAAGGCCGAGCCGGAGGTGAAGGCTGTGCAGTGTTACGAGGGCCGGGCAACCGTGAAACAGGCTGCTCCGGCAGACATGTGCACGGCGGCGGAGAAGGGGTATGCGAACACGGGGAAGGGCCCACTCACACACCCGGGCTGCACGGCTGCGAAGAATCAGGCCGCAACCAAGCTCAGGGCTCGCCTGAAGCAGTCGTGCAAGGCCTATGTTCAGACCAATCAGCCGTGCAACGTGATCACTGTTGCGAGCTGCACCTGACCTGGAATCGGCAGGCGCGGTGCCATTCACGGCGTGCCTTCGCGCGAAGGCGCGCCTCCCCAACGCCAAACCCAGGGAGTGTGTGATGAGCGACTGCAGAACGTTCAACGGCGTTACCGAAGCCATCTTCAATTGCGTCAAGAAGAAGAGCCTCGAACAGCATGGCACCGTCTACGAGCCGGCGGATGCAAACCAGGGCAGGGCAACGACGAAGGTGCCTGTTGTTGGCACCGTCATCGTGAGCTTCAACTTCGACCCCGCCACAGGGGCGATTGTGTACTGCATCGTCTCCAAGCCATGGATCGTGTCTGCCTCCCAGATCTTTGATGGCATCGGGGACACCCTCAATTCGTGTCGGAAGCAGTAGGTTCAGAAGCGGGCGGGGTTGCCGTATCTCCCGCTAAGATGGTGCGCCGGACAGTCGGCCTGATTGGCCCGGCAGGCCGAGGCCGCTGACCCGGCGTATAGTCACCCTGTCGTCATCGCAAGGGTCGAAGCTATGCAGAAGGGCTCGGATCTACTGGTCAAGGCGCTGGAGAACGAAGGCGTAGACCGGATTTTTGGCGTGCCGGGGGAGGAGAACCTGGACTTCCTGGAGTCACTCCGGAAGTCGCGCATTACGCTGGTCCTCACGCGTCACGAGCAGGCTGCCGCCTTCATGGCCGCCACCCACGGCCGGCTCACTGGCCGGCCCGGCGTGTGCCTGGCCACGCTCGGCCCGGGCGCACTGAATTTCTCGACCGGCGCGGCCTATGCCCACCTTGGCGCGTGGCCGATGATTCTCATCACCGGCCAGAAGGCGGTGATGAGCGCCAAACAGGCACGCTTCCAGATCGTGGATATCGTGGCCTCGATGAAGCCACTCACCAAGATGACCCGCCAGATCGTCAGCCCGGCCTCGATTCCTGCAACGGTACGCGACGCCTTCCGCGTGGCAATGGAAGAACGCCCCGGGCCAGTGCACCTGGAGCTGCCGGAGGACGTGGCGGGTGAGGAGGTGGAGGATGTCCCCGTCATTCCGGTCCACCCGCTGGAGCGCCCCATCGCCGCGCCTGCCGCGCTCGACCGGGCAGCAGCAGCCATCCTCGCGGCGAAGTGGCCGCTGGTGATGATCGGTGCGGCCGCCAGCCGGCCGTGGCTCGCCGAGGCGCTTTCCGCATTCGTAGCGCGCACGCGCCTGCCGTTCTTCAACACGCAGATGGGCAAGGGCGCCGTCACCGGTGGCTCCAACCTCTACATGGGGACGGCCGCACTCTCGGAAGGCGACTATGTGCATGAGGCCGTCGCCCGCGCCGATCTGATCATCGCCATCGGCCATGACACGATCGAAAAGCCTCCCTTCCTGATGCAGAGCAGCGGTGGGCCCAAGGTGATCCATGTCAGCTTCCAGTCCGCCACGGTCGAGCAGGTCTACCACCCGGATATCGAAGTCCTGGGCGACATTGGCGCTTCGGTGGACGCCCTGGCCGAGCGGCTGGAAGGCCACGTGTCCGCCAACGAAGGCATGATCGAGTTGCGCCAGAAGATCCTGGACCGTCTCAACAATCGTGCGGAGGAGGCCCGTTTCCCGGTCACCCCGCAGCGGCTGGTGCATGACGTGCGTCAGTCCATGCCGGACGACGGCATCGTCTGCCTCGACAACGGCATGTACAAGATCTGGTTTGCCCGCAACTACCGCACGCACGTCGCCAACACACTGCTGCTCGACAATGCCTTGGCGACCATGGGCGCCGGCCTGCCGTCCGCCATGATGGCGGCGATGCTGTACCCGCAGCGACGTGTGATGGCCGTGTGCGGCGACGGTGGTTTCATGATGAATTCCCAGGAGATGGAAACCGCCGTGCGGCTGGGGCTCAACCTGGTCGTGCTGATCCTCAACGATAGTGCCTACGGCATGATCCGCTGGAAGCAGGCCGTCGATGGCTTCGAGGATTTCGGCATGCGCTTTGGCAACCCCGATTTCGTCAAGTACGCCGAGGCCTATGGTGCGAAGGGGGGCCGGGTGACGGCCGTGGACGAGCTGGTGCCCATGATCGGGGCCGCTTTCGCCGGCGGCGGCGTCCACGTGCTGGACGTGCCCATCGACTATTCCGAAAATACCCGCGTGCTGGTGGATGAACTGCGCAATCGCACGCCGGATGTGGGCTGCGCGTAACTGCCCCGCCACCCTTGGCAAGGAGTTCCAGATGTTGACCGTCGTACAGGCCTTTGACCGCGCACCCATCACAGAGATCGGATTCGACAACGCCGCCGCGCTCGAGCGCAAACTCATCGCTGCCGAGCGGGTATTCAAGGACCGCGACGGCTGGCTCAAGCCGCACGAGCGCATCGCGATCCTGCGCAGGCTCGCCGCCCTGATGGACGCCAAGCGCGACCACCTTGCCCTGCAGATTGCGCGCGAGGGCGGCAAACCGCTGCCGGATGCCATCATCGAGACCACGCGCGCCATTGATGGCGTCCACAACGCTGCAGATGAGCTGCGCAACTTTGCCGGCCGCGAAATCCCGATGGGGCTGTCGGCAGCGGCCGACGGGCGCTGGGCGTTCACCACCCGCGAGCCCATCGGCATCGTGGCGGCGATATCGGCGTTCAATCACCCCCTGAACCTGATCGTCCACCAGGTTGCACCGGCCATCGCGGTCGGTTGCCCGGTCATCATCAAACCCGCCTCGGCAACGCCACTGTCCTGCCTGGATTTCGTGGCAATGCTGCATGAAGCGGGATTGCCCGAGCCGTGGTGCCAGAGTTTCGTCCCGGAAGGCAATGACCTGGCCGAGGCGCTCGCCACCGACAAGCGCATTGCCTTCCTGAGTTTCATCGGCTCGGCCAGGGTGGGGTGGTCGCTGCATGCCAAGCTTGCACACGGCGCACGCTCGGCGCTGGAGCATGGCGGTGTTGCGCCCGCGATTGTCGACCGCAGCGCCGACCTGGCCAGGATCATCGAGCCAATCGTCAAGGGCGGCTATTACCACGCAGGCCAGGTGTGCGTCTCCACGCAGCGCATCTTCGTGCACAACGACATCGCCGAGGACTTCACCCAGGCCCTCATTGCCCGGGTCGAACGGCTGCGCACCGGTGACCCGGCCTTGCAGGACACCGAGGTGGGCCCGCTTATCCAGCCGCGAGAGGCTGACCGCGTCGCCGAATGGATTGACGAAGCGGTGCGCGGCGGTGCGCAGCTTGCCACTGGCGGCAAGCGCCTTTCCGAGACCACGCTGCAACCCACTGTGCTGCTGAATCCGGCCAGCGACGCCCGGGTGACCACGCAGGAAGTCTTCGGGCCGGTGGTGGCGGTGTATCGCTATGCCGAACTCGACGAGGCGATCGCGCGCGCGAATTCCCTGCCGACCGCGTTCCAGGCCAGCATCTTCGCGCAGGACATCGACATCGCCATGCGTGCTGCCGACCGGCTGGATGCATCGGCGGTGATGATCAACGACCCCACTGCATTCCGCACCGATTGGATGCCCTTCGCAGGCCGCCGCGAATCGGGCTACGGCACCGGTGGCATTCCGTATACGATGCGCGATATGTCGCAGGAGAAGATGATCCTCATGCGCAGGACCTGAGTGCGGCGTGCCCGTGCTCAGCCGAGCTCACGAGACGAAAAGAACCGACAATGATTGTTCGAAACAGGCGGTGGTTTGATTGCTTGCTGATGTCCGCCGCACTTTTGGCTACAGGGTGTGCGAGCGAGCCTGCACCGACGAAGGATCTGGGCGCCGAGATCGATGAGATCGCTGCAACGCTGATCGAGCAACCGCTGCTCCACTCGACCTCGATCGGGGTCGTATACCGGGGCAAGGAATTCATCCGTCACCGCGGCGACATGGAAACCGGGAAACCAGGCCCGCCGACCGATGCGACCCTCTACGAAATCGGTTCGTTGAGCAAGACCCTGACCGGAACCTTGATGGCCAATGCCGTCCTGGAGCGAAAGTTGGGGCTGGACGACGATGTCCGGATGTATCTGCAGGAGGCGTATCCGAACCTGCAGTACAAGGGTGAGCCCATTCGCATCCGCCACCTGCTGTCGCATACGAGTGGCCTGCCGAACATGTTGCCGGAGCGCGTCAATACGGTACTCGCAGACTTCACCGATCATGGTACGCCGCGCGAGCTCAATGCTGTGTACGCAGACTACGGCAAGGCTGATTTCTTCAAGGACCTGCACGCTGTCGAGATTGGGCGGGCGCCCGGAAAGGAATACGCCTACTCCAGTGCCGGGACGGAACTGGCGGCGCATATTCTGGAGGTGGTCTACAAGCGCGACTACGCGTCGCTGTTGCGTGGATTCCTCGGCGATTCTGCGGCGATGACAGGGGTCAGGATCAGGCTGAGCGACGCCGCGGCACCGCGGCTTGCGGTCGGCTATCACAGCGACAACCCGGTACCGACCACGCCGATGCCGCAATTGCCCTGGGGGGCATCCGGGAACGTGAAAGCGACAGCCCCGGACATGGTGGAGTACCTGAAGTTCCAACTGGCGGGTGGCCCCGTCGTGACGGAATCACACCGGAGTCTGGTCGAGTTCGATTCCGAGTTCAGCATCGGCTACTTCTGGAACATCGTCGGCGGTGACGCCTTGAAAGGCATCTACTACGCGCATCACGGCGGCGTGCCGCGCGCGCAGTGCTACATCTACATCATTCCGAAGTACGACCTCGGCATATTCGTCATCACCAACCAGAGCGGCGACCAGACGGCGCGCGCCATGGAGACGGCGATCGATACGCTGGTCGAGAGAATCGCCGCGCGGGAAGATACCGCGGGTTGATGGGCCTCACCTGGACCGTGGTGATGATGGGGTAGGGCATGAGCCCGATCATGTTCGCAGCGATGGCTAGCACTGGGTTTACAATGACCAGCGCCGGACGTTTGGGGCGCATGGAAACGAAACCCCCACAGCATGGCGCCCTCGATGAAAACACTAGCGTTGATAGCACTTTCCCTCTCCATCTGCATCGGCCTCACCGGATGCATCGCGCCCTTCCGTGTGAAAGCTCGCGCCTACGCAACTGCCGATGCGGTCTCGCCAGGAAAGCCGGATGCCTCGCTGCCGTCAGCGCCCTTGAAGTGATGCGGGGAGCAGCATCTATTCGACGCGCGTTGCCGTAAAATTGTAGGGATTGCTCTGCTCCGAAAAGCGCAGTACATAGCGCGCGATGCGTGTCTTGCCATGCGACAGCAGATAGTCCACCTGCAGGCCGGTCGGATAGGTTTCCTGCTCAGCTCCGAGGTAGGTGTTGCTCGGATAGCTGAAGCCATTGTGAGGCGCTATCTGCACTGCTGCACAGGTGGCAAACAGTCGGGGCAGGGTGTAGAGGCGCTCACGATGCAACAAGAGCACCACCGTGTAGCGCACGCTGGTGCCACTGCTGGAATAGTGCATGTCCAGGCACACCGACGTGCCGCGCTGCCAGGCCGTTACGGCCGTCAGGTTCTCCGGGTCGATCGCCGTGTCGCTGCGCCATTCCGGTGGCGCGAGGCTCACAGCGCGGCCCAGTGGCCAGCGCCGCGCCCCCACAACCAAGGCTTGGCCATCAAAGGCAACATCGGGGGAACCGTTCGGAGGCGCCATTGCCAGGTCGCCAGGCGTGGTCCACAACGGTTGGTCGTAGCGGCGCAGCGCCTGGCGCATCGAGGTGACCCAGATGCAGTGACGTGGCGATTCCGTGCACGGCATGGCCAACGTCGTTCCGGAATCCTGGAAGAGGGCGCCGTCGAGTGACCGGTAGAAATCGCCATAGTTCGTAAAGGAAGCGGGCGCGGCATGGGCCGCTGCCGGCAGGCACAGACCCAGTAGGCCGACCAACGCATGGAGGAAGCGGGTCATCGATGCTGTCGCGGACAAGTAGGACGACGCTCACTGTAACCGGCGCGGCCTGGGGTAGGCCACTTCAGTCCGAATCCCAGTAGCGGCTGAAGTGGCGGATGTTCTTGTCGTACAGGAAGAAAGACCCAGCGCTGCCAAACCGGAAGTAGTCCAGTGTCTCGGCCTTGCTACATACCTGGCCGCCGGTATCGGAACCCTCGGTGAGCGCGTTATAGCGATGACAGCCCGGCGCGCGCACTTCCAGGCCCATTGCTTCGTACCCACCCTCGTCATCGTCCTCGGCAAGAATGTGGCAATCGGCCGATACGCCCGGGGCGTTCGGCGCCAGGCACACCTTCAGGGCCGACCGATGCCGTACGCGATCCACCACCAGCATGGCCTCGTCCTTGACGCCATCACCATTCATGTCCAACCGGACATGTGCAAAGGCATTGGGCGAGGAGCGTCGCCAGGCATCCTCCCTCAGGTCCTTGAGACTGACAGGCACCCAGTTATCGCTCTCGCTCGCGAGAGATTGGGCCTTCGCCGGTGCGGTGGCGAAGGTGGCTGCAAAACACAAGCAGAGCATCACTGCATGCTTCGGTAAAGCGGCTGGCGTTCCTGGATCTTTCATGGCGTCGGTCCCATGGGGAGCGCGGTTGGGAGAGAGTGCGGACGTCGTTCGGCGCGAGCCTATCACGAGGCTACGGATCGCTTCGTTTCCGGTTGTGAGTGACTTTCCGCCTATTGACGGAATAAGACGCCACGCACAACCTGATTTCACATGCCCCAATAAAGATCACTGTACGTGCTACGCCACAACCGACTTCTTCTCGCCGCGGGTCTGGTACCCCTTCCGTGGTTCCTGTTCTGGACCACCGTCGGCGCAGTGTTCGCACCGGATTACAGCCCGCTTTCACAGCACGCCAGCGAACTGCTGCAGGCGGGAGGTTTCGCGAGCCTGTGCATCAGGATCGCCGCCATCGGGTCCGGCCTGGGGTTCGTGGCGTTTTCCATTGCGCTATGGCGGGAGTCCGGTCGCCGGCTCGCCATTGGTGCCGCCTGCTGGATGATCTTTGGCGTATCCATGCTGACCAACGGGTTCTGGCCCATGGGCCATCCGATGCACGGCTTCTACGCCATCGGCATCGCAAACCTCATTGCACCGGCCATGGCACATATCGAATTGAGTGCCTGGTCTGCCAGCCGAAGGGGCTACGCCGTGACCGCTGTTGTCAGCATCGCGGGAGTCGTCTACCTATGGTTGAACCTGGTGGGAGTGGACCCGCATGGCTTCAGGGGATTCACCCAGCGCCTGTTTTCCTCCATTAACTCGCTTTGGCCATTCCTGGTTGCGCTGTACCTTCTTCGCAAGGGTTCAAGCCAGCTGCGGACGCATCCCGGGCAGTGATGGGCACGTGCTTCAGGATACCGCAGCCTACCGCTGGCCCTCTTGCAACCAATGACAGAAGGCTTCTACATCAGCGCGCTGCAATAGGGATTGTCGCCGGATCAACCAGAACGCATACGCGTTCTCCAGGTCTACCTTGAACGGCTTGACCAGCCGGCCCAACCGAAGGTCTTCCTCCACGAGGGGGGCCAAGCCCAGCGCTACGCCGTGGCCAGCAACTGCAGCCTCCTGGGCCAGATAGATGCTGGCGAAAACCGGGCCGGAAGCTGCGTTCACTTCCGTGGCGCCTGCCGCTGCCAACCAATTCGACCATGCGGGGACGCCGGCTCGTCCTGTCGCGCCCTCGTCGTGCAGCAACGTGTAGTGGCGTAAATCGTCAGGGCGTTCCAATCGCCGCTGGGTATCTGCCAACAGCGCAGGTGAGCATACCGGGAACACCCGCGCCTCCATCAACCGTTCGGCGCTTACGCCCGGGTAGTTGCCCGGCCCATAGCGAATGCCCACGTCGAAGCCCTCGCGCAGGAAGTCAGCGTGTTCGTCGCTGGTATCGATCCGCACGCGCACATCCGGAAAGGCCTGCTGGAATCGATGTAGTCGGGGCACCAGCCACTTGGCCGCGAACGACTCCATGGTGGTCACCCGCAGCTCGGTCGGCGCGCGCCTCCTGGCGCGGTCCAATGCCACGTCCAGCTGGCCCAGCAAGTCGCCCACGGTGGCTGCCAGGGCTGCGCCCTCCGGCGTCAGCGCCACCGAACGATGGTTGCGCTGGAACAGGCTTACGCCCAGGTGCGCCTCCAGGTGCTTCACCTGGTGGCTGACCGCTGCCGGGGTGACGAACAGCTCACTGGCGGCCGCATTGAAGCTCAGATGGCGAGCCGCAGCTTCAAACGTACGCAGGGCGTTGAGCGGTGCGGAAGGTCGGGCTTTCACGGGCGTCAGGGAGAGCCAAGTTGCCCACAGCGTATCGCATTACATTTTCTAACGCGACGCGCAAAACAACTCGTTTGCCGCGCCTCACCGGGTTGGCCACGATGCCCGTCCTGCCAAACGGGGTGCCCGTAATGCAAATCCAGGAACTGGCTCGAGATGTAGTGATGTTTGTTGGCGATGAGGTCCAATCGGTTGCCACCGCTTTCATGGACGGCGAGCGGGCGCTGCTGGTCGACGCGCTGGGTAGCGGGAACGATGCCGCATGGCTGAAGGAAGTCCTGTGTGGGCAGATGGGGAAGACGGTGCACTTGATCGCCGCTACCCACTTCATGAGCGACCACATTGCCGGCATATCGCTGTTTCCGGAGGCGCTGCTCATGGCGCACCGGCACCACCGACAGGCGTTTCTTTCCCAGAACCGGCCCGTGGCTGCGCGCTACAGGAACCCCGACATCGTGTTCGACAACATGTCGCTGCGCTGGGGTCGCCACCAACTGCGTATCCTGCACAATCCCGGCAAGACCATGGACCACTTCAGCGTGGATGTGCCCAGCGCCGATCTTGTCTGCGTGGGCGACAACATCGTGGGCAACATTGTTTACCTCTCCCGAGCAGACCCGGCGCTGCAGCAGGCCGCTATCGGGCGCATCCAGCAGTTCGGGCGGAGCAGGGTGGTGGGTGGCCACATGGGTGTGTTCGACGCTTCGGTACTCGATAACGCGCTTCACTACCTGCGACAGATTCAAGATCGGGTAGTGGGTATTCGGTTGCGCGCTGCGCCCGAGGACGTGGCAATGCTGATATCGAACATCCAGCTGGAAGAATGCATTGCACCAGGCGTGGTACCTACCGCTTTCGAACGGGAATGGCATGGGCACAATCTCGACGTGATCGATACCCAATCGATCTTCGCGTTGGACGCTGCGCTGGCAGCAAGGGAGAAAGCCGCATGAATGACCTGAATCACCGCAGGCGCTTCCTTATAGGCTGCGCGGGCGCAGCAGCGGCGACACTGCTTCCCTTCGAGGCGCTGGCGGCTGTGGCAGCGACGCCTACGTTGCGCGCCCAGCGACTGGCATGGGCAGGGGTGCGCCTGCAGCTGCCCGACAGCACGCTGTTCATTGATCCGCTTGTCAACCAGGAGGCATGGGGCAGGGCATTGCCCGACCGGCTGGTGCCGGTGAACGACGCCGTTGGCGAAACCCACGTACTGGTCACCCATACGCATTCGGACCACTTCGATGGAACCGCAGTGGCAGCCGCCCTGAAGAACGGAGGCGTGTTGGCGTATCCCGCAGGCCTGCAGCCCTCGCCGTGGCCGCAGGGCGCGCGTGCCCGCCCCAGTGTGTTGTGGGAGCCGCAGCTGTTGGGCGACTTCACGGCCACGGCGGTTCCTGCATCGGATGGCTACGGGGACACGCAGGTATCGTGGGTCATCTCTGCGGGCGGGCGGCGGATCTTCCATGGCGGGGATACCCAGTGGCATGGCAACTGGTGGCGCATCGCCCGCCAGTTCGGGCCGTTCGATGCGGCGTTTCTCCCGATCAATGGCGCGCGCTTCGGGTGGCGCGAACCGGTAAGCGGGCAGCCAGGCGTGCTCACGCCCGAGCAGGCGGTTGCCGCTGCGGTTATCCTCGGTGTTCGGTTACTGGTGCCGATTCACTATGGCATCAGCGGAATGGACAAGTATGTCGAAGTGGACGATCCGCTTGGCAGGGTTCGCCAGGCGGCACGCGAGCGGGATGTCCCTTTGCAGATAATGGAACCGGGCACGTGGCTGCAGTGGTCGGAAGGGCGCCCATGAAATCTCTGAGTCGCGCGTGGAAACGCCAGACAGCGACCGCATCACTGCACGCCGTATCGACAATGCTACGGCGCAATCGAGTTCCTGGATGCGCAGGGCAAGTGATCCATACAGTGTCGCCGGACGCGGCGAAGCACTGAAGCCATCCACTTTCACGGAGTTCGTATGGAAACTGAAATCCAGCAGCACGAGGAAGCACTCCGTGTCGCGATGCTCACCAGTGACGTGGCGGCCCTGGATTCCCTGATCGCAGATGACCTGGTCTTTGTAGGTCCTTCGGGCGACGTGTTCCGTAAGCAGGATGACCTGGCGCTGCATCGTTCCGGACGGCAGAAGCTGACATTGGCCGAATGGCGAGCTGTAGAGATCAGCGTGCGCGAGCAGGCAGCGGTCACCTCGGTCACAGCAGAGCTGGCGGGATCATTCGACGGCACAGCGTTCTCAGGCCACTTCAGGTACTGCCGCTTGTGGGTGAAAACGGCGACCGGCTGGCAAGTACTGGGAGGTTCCGTTGTCGCGCTACCATCGGCCTGAGCCCGCTGCTGGAGGCGCCTCATTCATCGATATCTGCACCTACGACGCGACGGGAAATGGCTTGCCTGCGAAGGTTAGTTGGGTTGAGCAAGCGTACGTCTATCTCTCCAACATCTACAGGCTGAGCAGTGTGGCCGGTGCAGCGTCGTCAACCAAGCACGCGACGCTGTGGTCTGGACTCGGAGAATGCCGCATCAGCGGCTGAACTACCAACGTCCAGTAGTGATCCCCTTCTTCTAAAGGCTAATTAAGCTCATGAACACGACCCGGTGGACACTATTGGCATTTGGATTGCTAGCTGTAGCCACCACTCAGGCAGCCGGGTCCAAGGCAGACCTTGTATCAAAGGTCTTCCATGACGGTGCGTACCTACCTCGTGTGTATGACGAGTTCGACATCTTGCATCGCTATGGCGAAGGCGAAAAAAGCATTGACGACGCGGGGCTGATCCGTCGTAGATACTGGGACCGATCCACCCAATTGGAGGTGGTGATCACATCTGATCCTGACATCGCACCTAAGTTCCGTACTATCGACGAGATCCGTGTTTCGTCGGTCGCCATTGGGCAACATTCGCTTAAGGAGACCGAGAGCCTGAAGGGTCTGGAGCTCAAAGGGGTAGCAATCGGAGATCCAGAATCCAAGGGCAGGGCGGCCGCAGGGAGCTACGGCCAGACCCACAGCTCGCAAGCGAAACTTGGCCAACTACAGATCGAGCGCGTCTGTGGCTACTCGGATAACGGATCAAGCATATGCTTCTATTCGCGAGAAAAGCGGATTGTCGCGATGGCCGTCGGTTTTGGGCCATGAAGTCCTCAGTCGCTCTATCGTTGCGCTTGATCGTAGTCGTCTCCTGCACGGCATCCTCCGCAACATAGCTGCACGCTTTACGGTTGACTTATCAGATTCACCCGCAAAGGGGGGCACATGTTCGTCCAAAAGCTGCTGATCGCGGCAATGCTCGCCGGTGCAACCGCAGGCTGCCAGAGCACTGCCGCAAAGTCCGTCGGCGATGCAGGTCAAACGCTGGTGGAGGTCAAGGAAGTGATGGAGATCTTTTCCGGCGGCCATGGCTTGGGCTACGTCACATTGGATGACGGCAAGTGCTATGACCTGGCACTTCCGGCCAGCGTACTGAAGAACAGCCGGCGCTGGGACACGAAACGGGTGGTGATCATCGGCTCACTTCAATTCCGGCCCCGAATCGACGAAATGATGTGGTTCGACATCAAGGATCGAAAGATCGAAGGGTTTGGCTGCTCGGAACAGGTGATCTACGTGGAATCCATCAAGAAGCTCTAGCGTACTCCGCAGAAAGCTCATGTGGTCAAATGTAAAATGGGTTCCCTCCGTTCTCAGGAGGTCATGAGCTCAAGTCTTCAACTCATGGTCGCGAGCCTATGAGCGGTGCAGCGGAAATCGGAGCCGTTAGAGAGTGCATGCGTCAGTCCCCGTCGATTCGGGGGAGGGGAGCCCCCATGCGGAACCGTCTTCATCAAGATGAGTTCACGCCAATCCCACAAGGACGCCGAACCAACGATTACGGTTCGTTATCAGGGGTAGGGCGTTAAACCGTTCCTGGCCGCGCACATGCTCATCCAAGCGCTACCCGGCCCGAGGTGGGCCGGATCTTCGATCCGGCGCTCTTCGCGTGCCCTGCAACCGAGGAGCCTGGTTCGCTGCAGCATACGAAAGCCAAGGTGCAACGTCAGGGCGTTTCGGTCTTCACTGGCGTCGCGGGCCGAACCGTGCGCTCAATCTCATACGACTTTCTGCAGGCCTCACCAGCGTCAGGCGCACTCCCGGCGCTGGCACATGCCTGGGACAGATCCTGCCAGGTTTCGGCAGAATCGGGGAACAGCACTGTGTTGAGCGTTGAGATCCGGATGGCCGGGACAATGCCCATATTCTCGCGAACGCTCTCCGCAGTCCGCTTGACCGTACGCAGGAGCGCATCGCCCTCAAGACTGCTGTGCGTGCGCACGTCCTCGGCCCAATCAGCCGCCCGCGGGAAAGGTTGCAGTGTTGCGCGTGCGATCAGACCCTCGGAAAGCGTTGCGGTCGGGAACCTGCGCGGCGCAACTGTCGCCATGGCGCTGTCCACCAAGACGCGTGACCATACGTTACGAACGCTGCCGTTGGTGAGGTAAGCAAAAATCCATGTGTCGGTGCCGGGCACGCCCCGGAACAGGATCCGCAGGCGCACGTGAGCACCGCCATCATGTCCGACGACGCGGTATCCATCAATGTCGCCCGATTCCCATCCGCCGGAGAACCAGCCGGGCGTCCCATCCGGATGCGGGGCCGGTTGCCACATCCGGTCCAGTGTGCGCCTCTGGACCAGCTCCCCGGACACCATGGCTTGTGCGAAGCGATGCAGGTCGTCCAGCGTTAGATGCAGGCCCGCATGGCCGTATGCGTAGTCCGGCCATACCACGTCTTGTTCGCGCTCAATATGCCCATCATGCCCGATGTAGCTGGTGACGACGTTACGCGCTCCCTTGTTTGGCCTGCCCAGGAAGCTGTCACGCATGCCAAGGCGTGTGAAGACGCGTTGTTCCGCGATGCGCGCGTAGGGCATCTTGTAGTGCACCGACAGCAGTGCGGCCAGCACCACGTAGTTGGTCTGCGTGTAGGCCGTGCGCGTGCCGGCAGGAAACTGCAACGGGACATCTGCAAGTGAAGCGAACAGCTTGTCCGCATCGGCTGGGAACCCTCCGGGCGGCAGAACGACTCGGCCTTCCTCGGTCGTGAAGTATTCGGGCACGCCAGAGGTATGATCGAGGAACTGCTCGACGGTGATGTTGCGCCAAGCCGGCGGAAGCGACGGGATGTAGCGGCTCGCCGGTAAAAGCACATCGACCTTGCGCTGTTCAACCAACTGCATGGTCAACGCGCTCACCAGCAGTTTGCTGAGCGAGTAGACCGGAAATACATGCTTCCCGGATACCGCAGCTCCAGAGGCGAGATCTGCAATGCCATCAACGCCGCAGTATACGACCTGTCCATCGTGCGACACGATAAGCGCTTGGCCGACGATTCCGTAGCGGTCTCTGTTCTGCTCCAGAAGCAGGTCAAGTGGCGACATCTTCGCATCCTCCGCCGCTACTGTGAGAGAAAAAAGACAAACGGTAAAGGCAACGATGCAGCGCGTGATGTAGATCACATTCCTTTCCCTTGTGCGACGACGACCTTGTCTTTGCCCGGCATCATCCAGAGTGCTCGCCGATAAAGACCACATGGTACGAGGCACTGCGGCTGAGGTCACGTGCATCTGCACCATCCTGCGTGCGTGACGAAGATTGCCACACGCACCATCGTCGTGGTTCTATACCCCAACGCATTCATGGAGGAAGCGATGTCATCGGATCACACAGGGCGCGTCGTTCCAGTGAGAGCCTACGACGGTGCAGTTGACGACCTGCAAGCCGGCTTTCCGGGGCCGCGACAGCCGATCGACGTAGACCATCCCGCACGCGCATTCATCCACTCTGCGGAGCGGTTCAGCCCGGCACTGGATGCATTCAACGGTGCGTGCCTCGTCATTGCCGAATTCGAGCCGGCAGGATTTTCTGCTGAACACGTTGGAAATAGCGATTGGCCAGCATGCATCCGTGCCAGCGTTCCTCATCGCCAGTGCGAGTTCTTCGCGGGGCGGTGGGCGGCGTGCCGGGCGATGGCGTCGATGGGTGTTCACACCGCGGGTATGCTTGCCATTGGGCAACACCGGCAGCCCCTGTGGCCTGAATCAATCAGGGGAAGCATCACGCACGCATCCCATCATGTAGCAGCGATTGCGGGTCACGCCGGCGGAGTCGCCGGCGTCGGCATCGATCTCGAAAGTATCGTCGACCCCCATACCGCCGATGATCTGGCGACACAGGCGGTGGATGCCGATGAGATCAGCATGCTGCGACGCAGCGATCTTCCCTGGCTGACGGCGATTACCCTCGCGTTCTCCATCAAAGAGAGTTTCTTCAAGGCGGCTTACGCATCCGTCGGTGATTATTTTGGCTTCGACAGCGTACGGATCGTGGCGGTGAATGCCGCGTCCGCGCGCGTCACGCTCAGGATCGAATCGACGTTGGCGCCCTCGCTTTGCAGCGGTCGCGAACTCTCCGCGCAGTTCGCATTCATCGAACCGTCGTTGCTGTTGACGGCCATCGCTATTCAGGAACATGTGAAGATCAGTGCGAATTGAGTGCGCTTGCGTTCGTCATTACGGTGTGCTTTATTCGACGCCCAACGCTACACCTCTATGTGGCTCATCGCGTCACGATGCATCGCCGCCAGATCGCGCGGCGCATTCTTATACTTTTACCGTACGGCAGTCTCATTGGACCAGCGGCGCTGATGGACTAGCGCCTTCTTGCTAAGCAGGGAGCTATCAGTGCAGATGTGGTATCCGTTGTCATCCGCGCAGTCCGGAATTTATCTTCACCAGTGCAGGGAAGAGGGGAATCCGCTTTACAACGTCGGTGGTTACATCCGGCTCGATCACCCTGAAGTAGAGCGCCTTCGCCGCGCACATGCCAGGCTGATGCGCAGTCATGAAGCGTTCCGGATCAGGGTCCGGGTTGCCGACGCGACGGGAGGAGCGCTGCAGTCACTGATCGATCCTGATGCGGTCGATAGTGAGCTGGTTTACGTCGATCTTTCCGCAGACGCTGACCCCGTGTCCGCGGCCCAGCAATGGGTGCATGCCCTTTTTACCGCGACCATTCCCATCGAGGATGCCCAGCTTCATCGCGCGGCGCTGCTCAAGCTGTCTGATCGTCTTTACTGGTATGTCGGCATGGCCCACCACCTTGCCGTGGACGGCATGGGCTTCGTGAACTGGGCGCATACGCTTGCGCGCTACTACGACGAAGACGCCATGTGGGATGGTGCCTGCGCGATTGAGCCACGCATCGCCGATATCGCGGCGCGCGACGCCAACTACGCGGGCAGTGCGCAGTGCGCGCGTGACGACGCTTACTGGTCGGGCCAGGCAATGCGCTTCTGTGATTCAGTGTTCGCCAACGATATGCGTGCCGTTGGCGATGCAGGCGGCAGCGTTCGGGTACAGATGTCGCTGACGCCTGGGATGTACGCCAATCTCGACGCATTGGCGGATCGGTGGGACAGTGATGTTCACGCCGTACTGCTTGCGCTGGTGTGTGCATGCTTCACCCAGTGCTACAGCGTCGAACGGCTTGTCGTCGGCATTCCGCAGCACGGACGACAGGGCGCAAGCGAGCGCGCCAAGATCGGGCTGTTCACGCAGATGCTGCCGCTGGTTGTCGAGGCAGACGTGCAGGCCGGCATCGCCCCATTGCTGGCCGACATTGCGCGCGGGCAGCGCGAGCTGCTCAGGCATCGCCGCTATCCGCTGGCCAGCATTCTGCAGAAGCCGGCGTATCGACGGGACGCCGCACAACCATTCGATTTTGCGTACAGCTACGTTCCAGCCGGCGATGACCTTGCCTTCGGCGGGGTACCTGCACAGCTTGTCTACTGCTCCCATGACCACGAGCCCCACCCATTGCTCGTGACGTTCTGGGACGCTGGGGCGGCGGGAGACAGCGTCGTTCTGCTCGACTTCAACCTTGGATGTTTTTCTCCCGGACAGGCCGGGATGTTTCCGGAACGTCTGGCGCATATGCTTGAGCAACTGCATGGCGCACCGGATCGGCGCATGCTCGACCTGGAATGCGTCACACCTCTGGAGCGCACGACGCTTCTGGCGCAGGCGCAGGCGTGTACGCAATCATCTTTTCATCCATTCAGCCTGATCGACGACGTTGGCCGCGCCGTGGCCGGACATCCTGCGCGCATCGCACTTGAGTCCGGACAGTCACGCATCGCTTACGCTGACCTCGATAAGCGAGCCAACGCTATGGCGGCAGCGCTGTGGCACGACCACGAGGTTCGCGATGGTGATCGTGTGGCCGTGTTGCTGCAGCATTCCCCACAGTTGGTGATCGTGCTCATGGCGCTGGTGCGGTTGCGTGCGGTCTATGTGCCGATCGACGCACAGAGTCCTCCTGCACGGACGCGCCACATTCTCGATGACTGCGGGGCGACGCTGCTGATCAAAGAAGGCACGGTCGCCGCACCAGGGGCGCATCTCCGATGCGTCACGCTGCAGGCGCTGGAGGCTGGCAGTGCGCGTGGCTTGCCGCCCATTGACAGCCCGGTCGATGCGGATGATGCCCTGTATGTGCTGTACACGTCCGGCTCCACGGGTCGGCCGAAAGGCGTCCTGGTGCATGCGCGGGCTGCATGCAATCTACTGGGCGGCCTGCTCTCCCGGCTGGGTGCAGGGGGAGGGGGGCGTTGGCTGTTCATGTCCAGCGTGGGATTCGACATATCAATCGTCGAGTGGCTCGGCTGCCTGGGATCGGCGAACACGTGCGTGATTCCGTCGGCGGAGCAGATGGCCGATCCCTTTGCGCTTGCCGATCTGGCCAACTCGGCCGATCTTTCACTGCTGCAGAGTACGCCGTCGCGCCTGAAGCAGCTGCGCAGCGCGGGATGGTCTCCGCACCCTGCACAGATCGTCATCAGCGCCGGCGAACCACTGTCCCATGACCTCGCGCAGGATCTGCTCTCCTGCGGTGTTGTGTTGTGGAATGGCTACGGCCCTACCGAGGCGACGGTGTACTCCCTGGTCAGGAGGGTCGAGCACGCTGACTCCGATGTCATGCGGGTGGCGATCGGCGACCAGTTGCCCGGATATCGACACTACGTTTTGAACCGCTGGCAACGCCTCGTCCCCGAGGGCGTGGCCGGTGAGCTGGTCATCGCCGGGGCAGGCCTGGCAGCAGGGTATGTCGATCGCGAGGAGCTGACAGCACGGCAGTTCATTGCTCCGCAGGGGCTGCCGGAGGAGCGCGTGTACCGCACCGGCGATCTGGTCAGGCAGATGGGGGGAGGAAGCTTTCGCTACCAGGGGCGCAACGACGATCAGATCAAGCTGCGCGGATACCGCATCGAGCTGGGGGAGATTCGCTCCGTGCTCCTCGCCGTTCACGGGGTAAGCGATGCGGCCGTAATCTGCCGGCCCGCGCTGGCGGATCGTCCGGCGTTCCTGCTGGCGTACATCTGCGTGCACGCTGCACATGATGCAACATCGGTGCTCGGTGCCGCACGTGCGCATGCGATGCAGGAGTTGCCTGCCTACATGGTGCCGTCCGCGCTCACTGTGCTGCCGGCGTTGCCCGTCAACACCAACGGCAAGCTCGATGTGGCGCGGCTACCGTCGGTGGACCTGGATGGCGAGGAACAGCCGGTCGAACTGCGTGACGAAAACGAGCGCGTGATCGCTGCGCACTGGGCGGAGCTCCTTGGCCTGCAGTCCGACAGTCTCGGTGGACACAGTGACTTCTTCACGCTTGGCGGTGATTCGGTACTGGCCGTGCGGATGGTTGCGCGCCTGCGCACGGCCACTGGCCGTCGCGTGGAGACGGCAGACCTGTTCAACTACCCTCGGCTCTCTGCGCTCGCGTCGCGGGTGGATGGCCTGCCTGCATGGCAACCCGTCGAGCTGCGCCTACGCTCAACGACCCGTGCGCCGGCTCACGCGGGCCCGGTGCAGCGCCAGTTGTGGTTGCTCAGCCAACAGGAGCCTGACAACGCGGCCTATAACATGACAGTTGCCTACGCGCTGCACGGCGACGTGCGCAGCGACGTACTCCGTTCAGCGCTTTCGCGCCTGCTGGAGAGGCATCATGCACTGCGGACCGTTTTTCATGACGGTCCACATGGCCTGATGCAGGAGGTACGTCCTGCAGCGGAGTGGTCGCTTGAAGAGGTAGACGGGCGCCACTGGGCACCCGAGGCATGCTCGGAGGCCGTGAGGGCGGAACACGAAGCGTTGGCAGGCAGCACCTTCGATCTTGGCCGGGACATTCCATTCCGCGCACGGTTGATCACCTTGGGTGACGAGCACGCCACCCTGCTCATTACCGTTCACCATATCGCTGCCGATGGTGCATCTGTGGGCATCGCATTGCAGGAATTCCTGACCGACCATGCCGCGCTCGCCGCGGGCCACGTCGCCGTGATCGATGCGCCGTCCTGCCAGTTTGCCGACTTCACGGCATGGCAGCGCGACATGTCCGCCAGCGGTGCATGGTCGGGGCAACTGGAATATTGGAAGGAACGGCTGTACGGAATGCCACCGACCCACGCGCTGGCATCACCGCACGTCAACGATGCGGGCCGCGCATCGGCCCTCGTCACCACCACGCTGTCCCGACTGTTGGTGGATCGTCTGCACGCATGCGCGCGGGCTGCTTCGGCAACCGGGTTCAGCCTTGTCCAGAGCGCACTTGCGCTGACGCTCTGCAAGTGGACCTACAGCGACGCGATCGTGATCGGCAGTCCGGCGCGCGGCCGCACCAGCACCGAATTCGAAGGCAGCGTAGGCATGTTCGTCAACATGCTGGCGTACCCGCACCGATTCGCGCAAGGCGAGAGCTTCAGTGCCTATCTCGCGCGATTCCAGCGCGAAGCCGCTCGCGCACTTGACCACCAGGACGTTCCATTCGACGCCGTGGTGGAGGCGGTACAGGTCTCCCGGGAGCCGGGCCGCCACCCCGTGTTTCAGGTGCTGTTCGCCTTCCAGGATGACGTACCTGACACGGTCGACTCCGGCGCCTTGCGACTGCAGCGTCTGGCGGACGCGACACCCCTTGCAAAGTACGAATTGGAGTGTCTGGTGTCGCCCGGCGTGGATGGCTGGTCGTTCCGTTGGCTCGCCGCGCCGGGAGTGCTCGACGCGGATGGACTGCATGCGTTCGCCGGTGCTTTCGCGACGGTGCTGGAGCAATTGGTGGATATGCCTGATCGCGACCTTTCACTGGCCTGCCTTTTTTCAGGCGAGGACGTCCCACACGCCAGGGGCGTGCAGTTGCCTGAGGTGGACGGCGTGCATTCGCTGATCTCGGCACAGGCACGCCATCGTCCCGACAGCATCGCACTGCGCTGGGGCGAGCAGGCATTGTCCTATCGTGTGCTTGACCAAGACAGCAACCGCCTGGCCCGCTTGCTGGTCCAACATGGCGTGCGCCCGGGCGGACGTGTCGCACTGTGCCTGCCGCGTGGTCCGATGCAGATCATCGCGACCCTGGCGGTGCTGAAGGCCGGTGCCGCGTATGTGTCGATCAATCCCGCGTATCCTCCTGCACGGATCGCGTACCTGCTGGAGGATGCGGCACCCTTCTGCATGCTCTCCACAGCGGCCCAGTCCTTCGGCCCTGGTACGCTGCCAGAGGCATGCCAGGTCATCGACCTCGACGCCGAGCACGTCGAGGCGACGCTGCTGCAACTGGCGTCCGACGTGCTGACGCTGGAAGAGGTCGTGGTCTCCGCCGACAACGATGCGTATGTCATCCATACCTCTGGCTCCACGGGACAGCCCAAAGGCGTGCTCGTCGGTCATCGCGGCCTCGTCAACCTGGCGCTATCGCAGGCGGAGGCGTTCGGCATCGACGCCGACGCCCGCGTGCTGCAGTTCGCGTCACCCAGCTTCGATGCCGCCGTGTCCGAGTGGAGCACCACACTGGCTGCCGGCGCGGAGCTGGTGCTCGTTCCGGACGATGTTGTCGCCGATGCACAGGCGCTCACTGCGTGGGCGCTCCACCATCGGGTCACCCATGCGACGCTGCCGCCGACGGTCCTGCGTCGCCTGTCTCCAGGACATTGGCCGACGCTGACCCACGTGATCTCCGCAGGGGAGCCCATCGCTCTGGACGAAGCCCAACGTTGGGCGGGGCACTGCCGATTCATCAATGCCTACGGCCCCAGTGAGGCCACGGTCTGCGCCTCCATCGGTGGCATCAGTCCACTCTCGGGCCAGGTCACCATCGGCCGTGCCATGTCCGGGCTGGCGCTGTACGTCGTCGACCGGGATCTTCAACTGCTTCCAGAAGGGGCCGTTGGCGAACTGTGTATTGCGGGCGTTGCGCTTGCAAAGGGCTATCTCAACAAACCGGAGCAGACCCGCGCTGCGTTCGTGGATCTGCAACTGGCAGACGGGCGCCGCGTTGCGGTCTACCGCACGGGTGATCGTGTCCGTCGATTGCATGGGGGAGAGCTGGCCTTCGAGGGCCGGCTGGACGATCAGGTGAAGATCCGCGGCCATCGGATCGAATGCGGTGAGGTCGAGGTGCGGCTGGCGGTGTGCCCGGGGGTGCGCGAGGTCGCCGTGGGTACGCGCGAGGCCGCGGGCGGTGATCGCGTGCTGGTGTCGTATCTTGCGTTGGAAACCGGCGAGGACGGAACCGCCGTGGTGGATGCGGCGCGGCGGCACCTGTCGGCGACCCTGCCAGGTTTCATGGTGCCCACGCAGTTCATCATTGTGGAAGCACTGCCGCTCAACCAGAGCGGAAAAGTCGACCACAAGGCGCTGCAGCGTATCGGTGACGGGACGTCCACCATGGTCCCGCGCCGTGCGCTGACCGCGACAGAGACGATCATCGGCGACCTCTGGGTGGAACTGCTTGGTCCGCAGGCCGACGACCCGGATCGCGGCTTCTTCGAGCTGGGCGGCCACTCGCTGCTGATCTCCGACGTGATTTCAGCGCTGCGCGCACGCTTTGGGATCGTGGTGGGCTATCGACAGTTCTTCGATCATCCGACCATTGCCACACTGGCAGCGTTCGTAGACCAGCAACCGCGCGTACCGCAACAGGAGATGCCATACAGGCAACCAGTCGCACTTATGGACGGGCAGGGCGAGCTTCAGCCGCTGTCATTCGAACAGCAGCGCCTCTGGTTCATCGATCGACTGGAACAGGGCAGCGCGCACTACAACATGCCGGTGGTGCTTGAGCTGAAGGGACGCATCGATCCTGCGCTGATCGAAGCCGCCCTGCAGCGGATCGTGGCGCGCCATGAAAGCCTGCGCACCACGTTCCACGGAGGCAATGATGGAAGGCCCGTGCAGTCCGTGCGCCACGACCTTCCGTTCCGCCTGGAGCAGGATCGCGTTCCCGGCGATGCCGCCGGTGGCTGGCTGCAGACACTGCGCCAGCAGGAGCAGGACACGCCATTCGATCTGTCCGATGCACTGATGATCAGAGGGCGATTGCTCACCCTTGCCGACGATCAAAGCATCCTGTTGCTGACACTGCACCATATCGCAGCCGACGGGTGGTCAATCGACTGCCTCATCGCCGAGTTCGGCGCGCTCTATGCCGCGATGCTCGTGGGCGCCCCGGATCCACTGCCGGAGTTGCCCCTGCAGTATGGCCAGCACGCCGTGAGGCAGCGGGCTCAGGCAGCGGCCGGCGCGCTCGAGGCGGGGCTTCAGTTCTGGCGCACGCAACTGCAGGGCGCACCTGCCTGCCACAGTCTTCCGCTGGATTCGGCACGCGGCGCTGCCGCATCGGTGCAGGGGCGCTCATGGTCCAGCCGGATCCCCGGGCGGCTCGCTGCGGGCCTCGCCGATCTGGCTGCGGCACACGACACCACGCTGTTCGTCGTGTTGCAGGCTGCCTACGCAGTGCTGGTATCACGCTGGAGCGAGCACCGCGACGTAATGATTGGTACGCCTGTGGCCAACCGTCACCACGCGGATCTCGCGGGACTCATCGGATTCTTTACCAATACGGTGGTGCTCCGCACCAACTGCGAGCGCAACGTTCCATTCGCCACGGTCCTGCAGGAGAGCCGGGCAGCATTCCTCGACTGCTTCGAGCACCAGCACGTCCCGTTCGACATGCTGGTGGAGGCGACGGAGGCGGCCAGGAATGCAGCAAACTCCCCATTGGTGCAGTTGCTGTTCTCCTATGGACAGAGTCCCGAGGCAAAGCTGGAGGCGTTGTGCATACCCGATCTTGCCGTGCGGGTACTGGATGAGGATGGGCCGCGTCCCGTCAAGTTTGATCTCGAGCTGGCCATCACGGGTGACCGCAACGGGCTGGTGTGCCAATGGCTGTTCGATTCCACGCTGTTTCGACAGGGGACCATTGAACGGATCGCGGAGTCGTTCTGCTGCCTGATCGAGTCCGTGCTCTCGCGTCCGCTGCTCGGTATCCACGCGCATCCAATCGTGCGGGACGAAGAACGGCAACAGCTGCTTTCCCCGCCGCGGACATTGCCGGCGGCCGTCGGACAGGGCGGCCTGATCTGCGAGCGGTTCGAGCAGATGGCACAGCAGCAGCCCGAAGCCGTGGCCGTCATCCATGGCAGCAGGCGGACCACGTATGCCGAGCTCGATGCGCTGGCTTCCAGCCTGGCATCCTGGCTGATCCGCAATGGGTACGTGAACGGGGGGCCGGTCGCTGTCTACATGGGACGTGGCATCGAGCTTGTCGTTGCCTTGCTGGCCGTCATGAAGTCCGGTGCTACGTATCTGCCGATTGATCCAGGGTACCCGTCCCAGCGGGTGGCCTTCATCCTCAGCGACGCGGCGGCCGCGATCGTGTTGTGCGATGACACCACCGCGCAGCAGATCGGCACTGCCCCGGCGTCGCTTCCCGTGCGCAGGATCGACCACGTTCTGGGGGAGGCGTGTGCCCACCAGCAGGCGGACGAGTGTACGCTCCGGTCGATACGACAGTTGGATGGACGGCGACACGCCTACATTGTCTATACCTCCGGCTCCACTGGCCAGCCCAAGGGCGTGAAGGTCCGCCAGGAGAGCTTCCTCAACCTCACGCTCTGGTACCTCACCGACTACGCATTCACGCCGAACGACCGCTGCCTGCTGATCGGGTCCATCGGCTTCGACATGACGCAGAAGAACGTGTTCACTCCGTTGCTGGCAGGTGCGGCCGTGGTGGTACCGGACGACGTGTTCGACCCTGCGGCGATCTGCGCGTTGGTCGAAGCAGCCCGGGTCAGCATCATCAACTGCGCACCAAGCGCTGCGGCGCAGTTGGTGGAACAGACGGAATACTGGCCGCGTCTCGTGTCATTGCGCCTGCTGGCGCTGGGAGGCGAGGCCATCAGGATGAACGATCTGCGTCCTTGGCTGCGCAGTCCCCAGTGTCACGCGCAACTACTCAACATGTATGGCCCCAGCGAGTGCACGGATATCGCGGTTGCTGGCCTGTACGAGCGTGACGTCGCAGCGGCCCATGCAGTCACGGTGCCGATCGGCCGCCCGATCCCGAACTGCATGGGCTTTGTGCTCAATGACCAGCGACAGCTGCAGCCACGTGGCGTCGTCGGTGAACTGTACATCGGCGGCATCGGTGTCAGTGATGGCTACATCAACAGGGACGATCTCAACAGGCAGTCCTTCATCGACGACGTGCTGGCAGGGGCTGGCAGGACCTATCGCACCGGTGATCTCGTGCGCATGGATGGACAAGGCACCTTCCACTACATCGGCCGGGCGGATCACCAGGTCAAGATCCGTGGGTATCGGGTCGAGACGGCCGAGATCGATGCGCTCGTGTCCAGCCATTCCCAGGTCAAGCATGCACTGACTCTCGTCCACGAGGATGCGGCAGGCACGACGTCGTTGGCGACCTGCATCGCCTTCGCCGCACCGGTGCCGGATGCACAGGCTGCCGACACGCTGTTCCATGAGATCCGCAGCATGCTGGTGGAGCGGCTGCCGTCCTTCATTGTTCCCGGCAGGTTGATCCACGTCGAGGCGATGCCGCTGACGCCGAATGGGAAGATCGACCGGGCGGCCCTCCAGGCACGCACGTCAACCGAGCCTGGGTGGCGGTTCACCCGCCAGGCACGGGCGCCCGAGACGGAAACCGAGGCTGTGCTGCTGGAGATCTGGAGGGATCTGCTGGCCACCAGCGAGATCGGGGTCGACGACGACTTCTTCGAGCTCGGTGGCCACTCATTGCTGGTTACGCGCCTCGCTAGTCGCGTTACCCGTGCATTTGATATCGAGGATGCTTCGATGAGTGTCAAGGAGTTCTTCGAGAACCCGACCATCGCGGCAGCCGCACGCGTCATCGATGCAAGGCGCAGTTACGGCCGACTGCTCACCAAGGCACGATCACTGCTCGCTACGAGCGCCGACCTGGAAGAAGGAACTTTCTGATGTCCCCCCACGCAATCATCGAGAAGGCCTTGGAGCAGGATGTCGTGCTGTTCCTGAAGAATGGAGGGCTCTCATACAGGACGCCCGCTGGACGTGGTGTTCCCGCTCTACTGCGCGACGAGATCGTTGCGAACAAGGACGCGATCATCGCCTGCCTGGCCACGCTGGAGCCGACCGGCGCGGCACTGCCACCCGTGACGCAGCGTGCGTCGGAGGATGACGCACCGCTGTCCCATGCCCAGCAGCAGCTGCTGCTGATCGACCGCCTGGGCGAGGGCAGCGAGCAGTACAACATCCAGGGGGTATTCCGTGCCGACGGAGATCTCGATGAACCTGCGCTGCGGCGGGCGGTAAACCAGATCATCGATCACCACCAGGTCCTGAGAACCAACATCGTGGAGCTTGATGGCAGCTTCTTCCAGTTCGTCCACGGTACATTCGATGTTCCATGCCGCAACATCGATCTTTCGATGCTCGGGCAGCAGGAGCGCGAGGAAGCACTCGCGGCACTGGTGCGCGAGGACGCACACGCGCCGTTCGAACTTGAGCGCGACCTCATGGTACGCATGCTTGTCGTCCGGCTTGGGCCGCAGTCGCATGCACTGGTCTTCAGCTTCCACCATATTGCCTGCGATGGCTGGTCGTTGGCGGTGTTCATCGACGAGCTCAAGCGTTTCCTTGCGCAGGAGGCGACGTGCGCTCAGGAGCCTGCGCAGCGCCAGTCCCTGCAGTACATGGACTACGCCTCCTGGCAGCGCAGGCTTCTGCAGGGCCCGGCGCATGCGCGCGCAATGGAACACTGGACGACGACGCTTTCGGGAATTCCGGATGTGCATTCGCTGCCGATGGACCGGCCGCGCCCGCCTGTCCAGGACGTGGACGCGCTGCGGCGTGTACAGCGTGTCGACGCGCACACCCTGGCCAGGCTGCAGGACTTCTGCATAGAACGTGGCGTCACGCTCTTCATGCTGCTGCAGAGCGCGTTTGCCCTGTTGCTGCATCGTGCCAGTGGGGAGCGGGACATCGTCATGGGTACGCCGATGGCGGGCCGTACCGACACTGCCCTGGAGCCCCTCATCGGGCTGTTCATCAATACGGTGGTGCTGCGCAACCAGTTTGTGGATGGCGAGTCGTTCGATACCCACCTGCGCAGGTCGAGGGACGCCCTCCTTGCCGCACACGAATACCAGTATCTGCCATTCGAGCTTGTGGTGGACGCGCTCAATCCGCCGCGCAGCGCCGCGCATCATCCTGTCTTCCAGATCTGGTTCGTCCTTCAGAACACTGCCAAGGCCGTGGCGGAGCTGCCGGGCTGCACCATCCGCGCGGATGATGCTGCGCAGGTGGACTCGGCCAAGCATGAGCTGAACCTGTATGTGACAGAGGACGATGACGGCCTGTCAGTGTCCTGGGTGGCGCGGTCCGCTCTGTTTGATGCGTTGACGCTTTCAACGTTGGCGGATGGGTTCGCACGACTGCTTGACGTTGTGGTTACCCATCCGGAACGCGCGATTGACCTCCATGCGCCCTTCGGCGAGGCCGCCGCCGGGACGCTCGATCAACGCGCTGTGTCGGCCGACGCGACGCCGGTGCTGTCCAGACTCCTGCGGCAGGTTGCCGAACGTCCGGACGCTCCCGCGGTGGTGAGTGGCGATGCAGTGATGACGTATGCGCAGTTGGACTGTGCAAGCGACAAGGTGGCCAACAAGTTGGCGACGGCACCCGAGGGCCGCGTCGGCCTGTGTCTTGGACACGGCCATGACATGGTGGTCGCGATATGGGCCTGCATAAAGGCAGGGCGCACCTATGTGCCGTTGGATGCGAGCTATCCACCGCCACGCCTGTCCTACATTGCTGCCGATGCCGATCTCGGATGCGTGCTCCACAATGCCCGCACCGCAGACGTCGCGGGTGCCCTCGATCCTCCTTCCCTCATCGATGTCGGCTCCGCAGTGGATGTCGAAAGCGCGGGGGACTCGGGGCGTTGCGCGCATCGAGCCGCGCAGGACGAGGCGTATGTGTTGTATACGTCGGGGTCTACCGGAAGCCCAAAGGGAGTGGTGCAGTCCCACGTGCATCTGGCCCGTCATGTCGACTGCTATACCCGTTCTCTTCAGATGGACGCATCCGACAGCGTGCTGCAACTTGCCTCGTTCAGCCACGACGCTGCCGTCCTGGACATGTTCGCTGCGCTCACCACTGGTGCGCGACTGTTGCTTGTAGACCTGAAGTCGCATGGGCCGCAGGCGGTGACGGCTGCGCTCGAGCGGGGTGTGACGATTTACCATTCCACACCAAGTGTGTTCGGACTTCTGTTCGCGGCACGCGATGCCCGGCTGCCGGAAAGCCTGCGTGTGGTGGTGTTTGGTGGCGAGTCTCCCGACGACATGGTCCTGCAACTCGCCGGGCGCCTTGCGCCGTCGCATTGCACGGTGGCAAACCTGTATGGGAGCAGCGAAGCCACCGTGGTGTCCATTAATGTCGCAGCCGCGCAGGACGCCCTTGCTGAATGCAGGTATATCGGTGGCGTCATGCCGGGCATGCGTCTGCAGTTGGTGCGCGAGGATGGCAGGGCGGCTGCGGTGTTCGAAGCCGGTGAGCTGCTCGTGGAGAGTGATGCGCTGGCGCTCGGCTATCTTGGACGCGCGGAGCTCACCCAGCAGACTTTCATCGAGGCCGGCGATGGCCGCCGGGTATACCGCACCGGTGACATGGCTATGCTGCGTCCCGACGGTTCACTGCGCTACATCGGGCGACGCGACAATCAGTTCAAGCTGCATGGCCAGCGTATCGCTCCCGAGGAGATCGAGTCAGCCATCGGAAGCGTTGCAGGCGTGCGTGTTGCTGCGGCGGTTCTGGCCAAGGATGGGCAGGGCCAGGATCTGGTGGCGGCAGTTGTCGTGCTCGCGGAAGGTGCGCCGGAGTGGGAGGTAATCACGGGTCGGATCCATGCCCATGTATCGGCCATGCTGCCGTCGTACATGGTGCCGGCCCTCCTGCAGCAGCGCGAGGAGCTGCCACGCACAGCGGGCGGGAAGATCGATCGGAAGGCCCTGTCGGCGTTGCGGCTTGCCACCCCTGTGATGGTCGGCAAGCGGATCCTGCCCCGTACGGCCCTTGAGCATGAGCTGGCCAGCATCTGGGCCGACGTGCTTGGTGTTGCGGCCATCGGCGTCGAAGACAACTTCTTTGCCCTTGGTGGCAACTCTTTCCGCTCGCTGCAGATCATTTCCGCCGTTGCGAGGCGGCTGTCAGTGCAGCTGAGCCTGCGGGACTTCTTCGATGCCCCGACGATCGCCGGCTGCGCGCGGTGCATCATCACCAGGCAGGCCATGCCCACGGAGGATGCCGTGCTGCCGCAGTTGGCCGCCGATCCGGCAAACCGCCACGATCCGTTCCCGCTGACCCCGATCCAGCAGGCGTATTGGCTCGGCCGCAGCGGAGCATTCGAGCTGGGCAATGTCGCCACCCAGGGATACGTCGAACACGATATCCCTGCGTACGACCACCACAGGATGGAAATGGCGCTGCGCGCGGTCATTGATCGCCACGACATGCTGCGTGCCGTGATCAGCGAAGCAGGCGAGCAGCGCGTTCTGCCGGCCGTGCCTGCGTACGACATCGCGGTCCACGACTACTCCGCACGCTCAGGTGACGCCCTTGTAGACCACCTTGAGGTGGTGCGCAAGGACATGGGCACCCAGGTGCGCTCGGTGCACTCCTGGCCGATCTTTGAAGTGCGGGTGACGGTGTTGCCCGGTGGCGTCGGCAAGCTGCATGTCTGCACCGACGCGATCATCCTCGACGCGCGCAGCCGGGCGATTCTCGTTGATGAGGTCATGCGTCTTTACGCTGATCCTGGCTTCATCCTGCCGCCGCTTGGGCTCACTTTCCGTGACTATGTCCTGGCCGAGGCGGAGCATCGCAAGGGCGATGCGTTCGCACGCGCGCAACAGTATTGGATGGCGCGGCTGCCAACGTTGCCGCCCGCGCCCGAGCTGCCGTTGGCAATGGACCCGTCACGACTGGCCACGCCGAGGTTTTTACGCCGAAGCCATCGATTCAGCGGGCGGGTCTGGGCCCGGCTGCAGTCCTGCGCCACCGAGTTGCAGGTCACACCGATCTGCCTGCTGATGACGGCGTTCGCAGATGTGCTGTCGTTCTGGGGAGGGCGTGAAGATTTCACGGTGAATGTCACCCTGTTCAATCGCATGCCGCTTCACGAGGACGTGAACAGGCTCATTGGTGACTTCACGTCCTCCAACCTGTTGCAGATGCAGGTCCCGCCGGGGTCGACCTTCACCGATCGGGCACGCTCGGTGCAGGCTCGCCTGCTGGATGACATCGATCACCGCACCTTCAGCGGCGTGGACGTGCTGCGCCAGCTGATCTCCCGCAGCGGCAACGCGGGCGCGGCGTTGATGCCGGTGGTATTCACCGGCCTGGTAGGCTCGCGCAGCGACGAGGAGCGCCAGGCCAGCGCGGCAGGGCTACTCGACAGCAGTGCTACCACCATCGGCGCCACGCAGACCTCCCAGGTCTACCTCGACTGCCAGGTCTACGATGAAGCCGACAGTATTGCGGTGACCTGGAATACAGTCGACGCGTTGTTCCTGCCCGGCGTCATCGATGCCATGTTCACTGCCTACGTGGAGAGGGTGGACGCCGTTGCGCTCCATGGACAGGTGCGCATGGACAAGGGCCTTTGCCTGTTGCCGGCGCAGCAGCGGGCCATCATGGACGCAAGCAATGCGACCAGCGTGGCTAGGCCGCCCCGCCTGCTGCATGAGCTGTTCATCGACAACGTGCGCGCATGCGCCGATGCACCCGCTGTCATCGCTGACGATGTGGTGCTCACGTATGACCGCCTCGACCGGGAAAGCAACCTGCTCGCGGCGACCCTGACCGCGCATGGCGTAGGCGTTGGAGACCATGTCGCAGTGCTGATGCACAAGGGCTGGGAGCAGGTGGTCGCTGTGATCGCGGTACTCAAGGCAGGCGCCGCGTACTTGCCGATCGATGCGGATCTACCCTCCGAACGGGTAGGGCACCTGATCTCGCAGACCCGTGCAAGTATCGTGCTTGTCCAGCATGGACAGCAGACCAGCCTCGGCCAGGGGCTGCACGTGGAGCCGGTCCTCCTGCATCCGGAAGCACTCCTGGTCGCGTACGCGGGTAGGACTACAGCGGTTCTGCAGGTCCCAGGCGATCTGGCCTATACCATTTTCACGTCGGGTTCGACGGGTCAGCCCAAGGGCGTGATGATTGACCATGCGGGCGCGGTCAATACCGTCCTGGACATCAATGCACGCTTCAACGTGGGCCCCCACGACCGTGTCTTTGGCATTTCCGAGCTCAATTTCGACCTGTCGGTCTACGATATCTTCGGGACGCTTGCCGCCGGTGCCGCGCTGGTGATTCCGGCGGCGCATCACACACGTGATCCGCAGGCGTGGATGACCCTGCTGGCAGGGCACGGGGTGACCATCTGGAACAGCGTGCCGGCATTGGCGAAGCTGCTGTTCGATGAGGCCGCTCGCAAGGGGGCCGGGCTTCCCCTGCGGGTGGTGATGATGAGCGGGGACTGGATTCCGCTGGATCTTCCGCCCCTGATCCGCACGGTGTTGCCTGATGCCGTCATCCACAGTCTGGGCGGAGCCACGGAGGCATCGATCTGGTCGGTTGGCTATCAGATTGATGCGATCGACCCGGATTGGCGCAGCGTGCCGTACGGCGCCGCCATGGAGAATCAAAGCCTGCATGTGCTTGATGCTGCACTGCAGCCGTGCCCGGCGTGGGTACGTGGCGACCTGTACATCGGCGGCATTGGCGTGGCCATGGGCTATCACGACAACGTCGAGTTGACAGCCGCCAGCTTCATCACCGACGACGCAGGACACCGCCTCTATCGCACCGGAGATCTTGCGCGTTGGATGGGCGATGGCAACCTTGAGTTCCTCGGTCGCATGGACAGCCAGGTGAAGATCAACGGCTACCGTATCGAACTGGGTGAAATCGAAAGCCAGCTCGTCCGGTTGGACGGAATCGCCGAGGCTGTAGTGGTTGCAGTGGGTGAGCGGGACGCCCGTCGGCTGGTGGCGTATGTGGTGCCCACGGCGGACGATGCGCTCACGGGAGCGTCGCCAGAGGAAGGCATGCTTGCACGTCGACTCGACGCCGGCCTTCGGCATGTATTACCTGGCTATATGGTCCCTGAGGCATTCGTCGCGCTGGATGCCATTCCGTTGACTGCCAACGGCAAGGTGGACCGGCGCAGATTGCCCGATCCGGGCGTCGTTGCGGTACGGCACGAACGAGTGCCGGCCATGACGCCGCTGGAGGTCGACATCACAGCCGTGTGGAGCGGATTGCTTGGCACCGAAGAATTCGGTGTCACCGACAATTTCTTTGCATTAGGGGGCAATTCGATCGTGGCGGTGCGCGCCATCACTGCCATCCGCGAGAAGTACCAGCTCTCCGGGGACGCATTCCAGTTCAACGACTTCTTCGCAGCCGCCACGGTCCGCTCGGTCGCCGCCATTGTCGAACGGGCGCTGCAACAGCATGACGACGATGACATGGCCGTGCTGGGCGACGATGCCGCCATCGAGTCGGGGCTGATCTGATGCCGCCCGAACAGATCATCAGGTCCGCGCGCGACGCTGGCGTCATCCTCTATCTCGACGCCGGCAAGCTGGCCTTCAAGGCACGTGCCGGACAGTTCACTGCCCCACTGCGGGACCTGGTTCGGGCGAACCGCGAGGAACTTGTGGCATGGTTGTCCGCGCAACCCGGACAGGCCTCCCGCATCGCACCGCTGGGCCAGGCGGAATATCCGCTGTCGCATACGCAGCGCCGTCTGCACTTCCTGGCGCAGCTGGAGGGCAAGACGTCGCAGTACAACCTGCGCGCGGCATTACGGCTGGAGGGAATGCTCGACCATCAGGCACTGTCTGGCGCGCTCGACGCGTTGGTGGAGCGCCATCAGATCCTGCGCAGCACGTTCATCGAGGATGCGCAGGGCGCCCGCCAGGTTGTCCATCCGTGCATGCCGGTGACGCTGGAGCAGCATGATCTGTCGACATTGGCGCCGGCGGCACGGGAGCAGGCGCTGCAGGCATTGATGGAGGAAGAGGCACGCCGCGACTTCGCGCTGGCCAGCGAGGCGCCGCTGGCGGCACGCCTGGTGATGCTTGGCCCGGCGTCCCATGCGGTGCTGTTGACCATCCACCACCTGGCCACCGACGGGACGTCGATGACGATCCTGACGCGTGAGTTCATGCAGTTCTACGATGCGCTGCGCCGTGGTCAGGCCGCAGCGCTGCCGGCATTGCCGTTCCAGTATGGTGACTTCGCGGCCTGGCAGCAGGGGGCACTGGGCGAAGCGGTACTGGGGCGCCAGCTGGATTATTGGCGCGAGGCGTTGAGCGGCGTGCCCGTGGTACATGGCCTGCCGCTGGACCGGCCGCGGCCGCCGCAGCCGGATCACCATGGCGCCGTGCACCTGCAGCGGATTGACGGCGCGCTGCATGCAGGGCTGATGCAGCTGGCGCAGCGCCATGGCTGCACGCTGTTCGTGGTGGTCAAGGCATTGCTGGCGGTCTTGCTGGGCAAGCATTCCGGGCAGCGTGACATCCTGCTGGGCGTTCCCGCAGCAGGGCGCAACCAGCCCGGCACCGACGCACTTGTTGGCTTCTTCGCCAATACGCTGGTATTCCGCCATGGGCTGGCGTGGGAAAGCACGTTCGCCAGCCTGCTGGAGACGCACAAGGCCCAGGCGGCCGACGTCTTCGCCCATCAGGATGTGCCGTTCGAACTGCTGGTGGAGACGCTGCAGGTGGAGCGCAACCTGAGCCATGCGCCGCTGATCCAGGTCTTCCTTGCGTTCCAGAACTACGCCCGGCAGCACCTGCAGCTGGACGGGTTGCAGGTGGAGCCGTTGCTGTCCAACAGCCACAGCGTGCGCTTCGATCTCGAGTTGACGGCGCAGGTGCATGAGGACGTGCTGGAACTGCAGTGGGGTTATGCCACTGCGCTGTTCAACGCGGCGACGATTGCGCGGCTGGCGGCGGGGCTGCATGCACTGGTGCAGGCGGTCGTGGCCGATGACCAGCAACCGTTGTCGACCTTGTCCACGCTGACCGCAGCAGACCAGGACCAGCTGGCCCAGTGGAATGCGACCACTCTGCCCGTGGAGGCGATGGCGTTGCCCTGGCGCATTGCCGCCCAGGCGCGGCGCACACCGGAGCACACGGCAGTGGAGGATGGCCGCACGCGCCTGGACTACCAGACGCTGCTGGCGCGTGCCGATGGACTGGCCCAGCACCTGCGTGCGCGTGGCATTGGTCCGGGCAGTCTGGTCGGGGTCTATCTGCCGCGCAGCGTGGGCCTGCCGGTGGCGCTGCTGGCCGTCCATCGTGCCGGTGCGGCCTATGTACCGCTGGATCCGGGTTACCCGGCTGCACGCCTGGCCTATGTGGTGGAGGACAGCGGGCTGCAGTTGGTGCTCACCGAAGGGAGCCTGGCCGCACAGGTGTCCGCGTTGTCGTCCACCGTGGATGTCGTGCGGGTGGAGGATGTGCCTGCCACGGATACCGAGCTGGCCGTTGTGCCGCCACAGGGCGACGATCTGGCCTATGTGATCTATACCTCCGGCTCCACCGGCCGTCCCAAGGGCGTGATGGTGGAACACCGCCAACTGGCCAACTTCCACGCGGCCATGCGCCAGGACCTTGACCTTGACCTTGACCTTGACCTGGGGCCGGCCCGGAAGCAGGGCGTATGGTTGGCGGTCACTGCGTGTTCGTTCGACATCTCCATCCTGGAGCTGTTGTGCCCGCTGGCACAGGGCTTCACCGTGGTGCTCGGTGACCACCAGCGTCATGCCGAACCCGGATATTCCTTCGCCGCGCTGCTGACCGGGCACCAGGTGACGCACCTGCAGTGCACGCCCTCGCTGCTGCGCATGTACATGGAGCTACCTGATTTCTGCCAGGCGCTGGCGGGCCTGCAGGTGTTGATGGTGGGCGGCGAGGCCTGTCCTGCGCCGCTGGTGGCGCGGCTGCAACGGCATACCCGGGCACGACTGGTGAATCTGTACGGGCCCACCGAGACGACCATCTGGTCCTCGTGCGCGGCGCTGGGCAGCGGCCGCGCCGTCACCATTGGGCGGCCGGTGGCCAATACCCGCTTCCACGTGGTGGACGAGGCCCTGCGGCCGGTGGCCATCGGCGTGCAGGGGGAACTGCTGATCGGCGGCGACGGCGTGAGCCGCGGGTATCTCGGCCGCGATGATCTCACCGCCGAGCGCTTTGTGGCGTTGCCCGATGGTGAGCGCGTGTATCGCACAGGCGATCTTGTGCGCTGGCTGGACAGTGGCGAGCTGCTGTACGTCGGTCGCTGCGATGCACAGGTGAAGATCCGTGGCCATCGCGTGGAACTGGGTGAGATCGAGGCCCAGCTGGTTGCACTGGCCGACGTGCGCGAGGCGGCGGTCACACTGCATGCCCCCGCGACCGGCGAGCCGTTCCTGGCGGCCTACATGGTGGCGCATGCGCCGCCGCAGGACCAAGACGCCTGGCTGTTGGACTGCAGGACGGCGCTGTCCCGTGAGTTGACCGGCTACATGATGCCCTCGGCCTTCATGCTGCTCGATCGCCTGCCGATGACGCCAAACGGCAAGATCGACCGCAACGCGCTGCCGGCACCGCAGATAGCTCACGACGAACCGGCGCTGGCCCCACGTACGCCGCTGGAAACCACGTTGTTGGCTGCCTGGGAGCGGGCGTTGCAACGCAGCGACCTCGGCGTCAACCAGAACTTCTTCACCATGGGCGGGCATTCGCTGCTGGCGACGCGCCTGGTCATGGACATCAACGCACAACTGCAGTCGCGACTGCGGCTGGTGGATGTGTTCCTGCACCAGACCGTGGCCGAGCAGGCCGACTATCTGCAACAGTGCGCCGAAGCAGATGACACTGCAGGTGACGTGCCGATCACACCGCTGGGCCAGGCGGAATATCCGCTGTCGCATACGCAGCGCCGTCTGCACTTCCTGGCGCAGCTGGAGGGCAAGACGTCGCAGTACAACCTGCGCGCGGCATTGCGGCTGGAGGGAATGCTCGACCATCAGGCACTGTCTGGCGCGCTCGACGCGTTGGTGGAGCGCCATCAGATCCTGCGCAGCACGTTCATCGAGGATGCGCAGGGCGCCCGCCAGGTTGTCCATCCGTGCATGCCGGTGACGCTGGAGCAGCATGATCTGTCGACATTGGCGCCGGCGGCACGGGAGCAGGCGCTGCAGGCATTGATGGAGGAAGAGGCACGCCGCGACTTCGCGCTGGCCAGCGAGGCGCCGCTGGCGGCACGCCTGGTGATGCTTGGCCCGGCGTCCCATGCGGTGCTGTTGACCATCCACCACCTGGCCACCGACGGGACGTCGATGACGATCCTGACGCGTGAGTTCATGCAGTTCTACGATGCGCTGCGCCGTGGTCAGGCCGCAGCGCTGCCGGCATTGCCGTTCCAGTATGGTGACTTCGCGGCCTGGCAGCAGGGGGCACTGGGCGAAGCGGTACTGGGGCGTCAGCTGGATTATTGGCGCGAGGCGTTGAGCGGCGTGCCCGTGGTACATGGCCTGCCGCTGGACCGGCCGCGGCCGCCGCAGCCGGATCACCATGGCGCCGTGCACCTGCAGCGGATTGACGGCGCGCTGCATGCAGGGCTGATGCAGCTGGCGCAGCGCCATGGCTGCACGCTGTTCGTGGTGGTCAAGGCATTGCTGGCGGTCTTGCTGGGCAAGCATTCCGGGCAGCGTGACATCGTGCTGGGCGTTCCCGCAGCAGGGCGCAACCAGCCCGGCACCGACGCACTTGTTGGCTTCTTCGCCAATACGCTGGTATTCCGCCATGGGCTGGCGTGGGAAAGCACGTTCGCCAGCCTGCTGGAGACGCACAAGGCCCAGGCGGCCGACGTCTTCGCCCATCAGGATGTGCCGTTCGAACTGCTGGTGGAGACGCTGCAGGTGGAGCGCAACCTGAGCCATGCGCCGCTGATCCAGGTCTTCCTTGCGTTCCAGAACTACGCCCGGCAGCACCTGCAGCTGGACGGGTTGCAGGTGGAGCCGTTGCTGTCCAACAGCCACAGCGTGCGCTTCGATCTCGAGTTGACGGCGCAGGTGCATGAGGACGTACTGGAACTGCAGTGGGGTTATGCCACTGCGCTGTTCAACGCGGCGACGATCGCGCGGCTGGCGGCGGGGCTGCATGCACTGGTGCAGGCGGTCGTGGCCGATGACCAGCAACCGTTGTCGACCTTGTCCACGCTGACCGCGGCAGACCAGGACCAGCTGGCCCAGTGGAATGCGACCACTCTGCCCGTGGAGGCGATGGCGTTGCCCTGGCGCATTGCCGCCCAGGCGCGGCGCACACCGGAGCACACGGCAGTGGAGGATGGCCGCACGCGCCTGGACTACCAGACGCTGCTGGCGCGTGCCGATGGACTGGCCCAGCACCTGCGTGCGCGCGGCATTGGTCCGGGCAGTCTGGTCGGGGTCTATCTGCCGCGCAGCGTGGACCTGCCGGTGGCGCTGCTGGCCGTCCATCGTGCCGGTGCGGCCTATGTACCGCTGGATCCGGGTTACCCGGCTGCACGCCTGGCCTATGTGGTGGAGGACAGCGGGCTGCAGTTGGTGCTCACCGAAGGGAGCCTGGCCGCACAGGTGTCCGCGTTGTCGTCCACCGTGGATGTCGTGCGGGTGGAGGATGTGCCTGCCACGGATACCGAGCTGGCCGTTGTGCCGCCACAGGGCGACGATCTGGCCTATGTGATCTATACCTCCGGCTCCACCGGCCGTCCCAAGGGCGTGATGGTGGAACACCGCCAACTGGCCAACTTCCACGCGGCCATGCGCCAGGACCTTGACCTTGACCTTGACCTGGGGCCGGCCCGGAAGCAGGGCGTATGGTTGGCGGTCACTGCGTGTTCGTTCGACATCTCCATCCTGGAGCTGTTGTGCCCGCTGGCACAGGGCTTCACCGTGGTGCTCGGTGACCACCAGCGTCATGCCGAACCCGGATATTCCTTCGCCGCGCTGCTGACCGGGCACCAGGTGACGCACCTGCAGTGCACGCCCTCGCTGCTGCGCATGTACATGGAGCTACCTGATTTCTGCCAGGCGCTGGCGGGCCTGCAGGTGTTGATGGTGGGCGGCGAGGCCTGTCCTGCGCCGCTGGTGGCGCGGCTGCAACGGCATACCCGGGCACGACTGGTGAATCTGTACGGGCCCACCGAGACGACCATCTGGTCCTCGTGCGCGGCGCTGGGCAGCGGCCGCGCCGTCACCATTGGGCGGCCGGTGGCCAATACCCGCTTCCACGTGGTGGACGAGGCCCTGCGGCCGGTGGCCATCGGCGTGCAGGGGGAACTGCTGATCGGCGGCGACGGCGTGAGCCGCGGGTATCTCGGCCGCGATGATCTCACCGCCGAGCGCTTTGTGGCGTTGCCCGATGGTGAGCGCGTGTATCGCACAGGCGATCTTGTGCGCTGGCTGGACAGTGGCGAGCTGCTGTACGTCGGTCGCTGCGATGCACAGGTGAAGATCCGTGGCCATCGCGTGGAACTGGGTGAGATCGAGGCCCAGCTGGTTGCACTGGCCGACGTGCGCGAGGCGGCGGTCACACTGCATGCCCCCGCGACCGGCGAGCCGTTCCTGGCGGCCTACATGGTGGCGCATGCGCCGCCGCAGGACCAAGACGCCTGGCTGTTGGACTGCAGGACGGCGCTGTCCCGTGAGTTGACCGGCTACATGATGCCCTCGGCCTTCATGCTGCTCGATCGCCTGCCGATGACGCCAAACGGCAAGATCGACCGCAACGCGCTGCCGGCACCGCAGGCTGGGGACGTCCATCGTCACCAGCACACGAGCCCCGACAACGAGGTCGAAGCGCGCCTGCAGGTGATCTGGGGGGAACTGCTCGGACGAGACGACGTCAGTACCACCGCGAACTATTTCGAGGCGGGTGGACATTCACTGTTGGCGACACGCCTGCTGTCCGGCATCCGCAGTGCATTTGATGTCGAGCTCTCGTTGCGGGAGATCTTCCAACACACCACCATCCGTGCGCAGGCTGTCCTGGTGTCCTCCAGTCCACGCGCATCTACGCCGGCCCTGCTGGTCGCTCACCGTCCGGCGCGCATCCCGCTGTCTGCGGCGCAACAGCGGCTGTGGTTCGTCTCCACCGGAGGCGATGGTGACGGGCAGTACGGGATAAGCACGGCGCTGCGTCTGCAGGGTCGCTTGCGGGTCGATGCGATCGCGACCGCACTCGATCTGGTGCAGCAACGGCACGAGATCCTGCGGACCACCTATCACGTGGACGCCGATGGCGCGTGGCAGCAGATCCACAGGGCTACCGGTACGCGCCTGCGGGTCATGGACTGGTCAGCCACGTCCTTGCAGCAGCAGGAACAGGACCTTCCGGAACTGATCACGGCCGAAGCGGCGCGTGCGTATGACCTTTCCGCAGACCCCGTGCTACGGGCGACGCTGGTGGCGTTGGCGGACGATGTGCATGTGCTGGTCCTGACCCTGCACCACATCGCGGCCGACGGCTGGTCGATGGATGTGCTGGTCGATGAGTTCTCCCGGCTGTACACGATGATCAGCCAGGGCCAGCCCGCGCAGTTGCCGCCCTTGTCGATCCAGTACGCCGACTACGCCCTGTGGCAGCAGGAGCAGGCTCCGGCGCTGGCCGACGGCCTGGCATGGTGGGGCACGCAGCTGGCCGGTGCGCCGGACCTGAGTACGTTGCCCGGGGACCGTCCACGCCCGGCACGCATGCCGGGGCAGGGCGCCAACCTGCGCAGTGAACTGCCGGCAGCCCTGATGACGCGGGTCCGAAGTTTCTGCCATGCCCAGGATGTCACACCCTTCATGCTGCTCGAGGCGGTGCTGGCACTGCTGGTTGCGCGCTACAGCGACCAGCACGACGTGGTGATCGGGACACCGGTGGCAGGCCGTCTGCACCGCGAGGTGGAGCCGCTGGTCGGGTGTTTCGTCAACAACCTTGCACTGCGGACGCAGCTCGCGCCGGCGATGCCGTTCGATGCCCTGCTGCGCGCCACGCGCGGCACGGTGATCGAAGCCTACAGCGCACAGGCGGTGCCATTCGACAAGGTGGTGGAGCGCCTGCAGGTAGAACGCAGCCTGGGCCACAGTCCGCTGTTCCAGGTGCTGTTCACCCTGCAGAACACGCCGCAGCGGCGGCTGGAGCTGCCGGGGCTGCGCATCGAGGGAATCGCCCACGCCGCACAGACCAGCAAGTACGATCTGGAGCTGACGGCCTGGGAGCACGAGGGAGCGCTGCGGCTGAGCTGGCAGTACGCCACGGCCCTGTTCGATGCGGCCACCATCGCGCAGATCGCCGACCACTACACGACACTGCTGCAAGCCGTACTGGATGCACCGGCCACGCCTGTATTCGCACTGCCCATGATGCATGCGCAGGAACATGCCCGCTGGGATGCCTGGAACGCCACCGCCCGCGACTATCCACGCGCGCAGTGTGTGCATGCGTTGTTCCAGCAACAGGTCCAGCGCACGCCACAGGCACTGGCCCTGACCGACGGCACGCGCGAGCTGAGTTATGCAGCACTTGACGCATGGTCCAGCCGGGCCGCGCATGCGCTGCGCGCACAAGGGGCGGGCCCGGGCAGCGTGGTGGGCCTGCATGTGGCGCGCTCGCTGGAGCAGGTGGTAGGCGTGCTGGCCATCCTCAAGGCCGGCGCGGCCTATCTGCCGCTGGAGCCGGAGCATCCCGATGCCCGCCTGGCCTACATGTGCAGCGACAGCGCGGTGAGCCAGGTGCTCACCGTCGATGCCCTGGCTGGACGCGGACGTGCGCTGGCGGCATGGACGCTGTGCCTGGATGACCAGGACGCGCTGTCGCCCTGGCCCGAAACCGCTCCACTGGTGGAGGATGCGCACCCGGAGCAATTGGCCTACCTGATCTATACCTCCGGTTCGACCGGCCAGCCCAAGGGCGTGCGGGTGCCGCATCGCGGCGTAGTGAACTACCTTGAGCATGCGCGTGGCTACCTGCAGCCGGGCCACCATGGTGCGGTGATGGGCACGCCGTTGAGCTTTGATGCCACGGTAACGACCCTGTTCGTGCCCTTGCTTGCAGGGCGGTGCCTGGTGGTGCTGCCGACCGAGGCCGGCGCGTTGTTCAGCGCACTGGCGCACTACCTGTTCGAGGACGGGCGCGACTGGCTGTTCAAGCTGACCCCGGCCCACCTGGATGGACTGTTTGCAACCCATGCAGGCAGCGCGGCCGCCGCGCAGCGCCGGCACTGTCTGGTGATCGGCGGCGAGCAGTTGACCAAGGCGACGGTGGCACGTTGGCAGCGCGAGCGCCTGCCATTGGCCGACTACGTGAATGAATACGGCCCGACTGAAACCGTCGTCGGCTGCTCGGTGTACACGGTGCGCACTCCGGCAGATCTGCAGCGCGGGGGACATGCCGTGGCAATCGGCCGCCCCATCCAGAACACCCGGCTGCACATCCTCAACGCACTGGACCAGCCGGTACCGCTGGGCGCAGTGGGTGAGCTGTGCATCGGCGGCGATGGCGTCACCGAGGGCTATCAGAACCTGCCCGAGCAGACCGACGCGCGTTTCCGCATGCACTGCATGCACGATGGCCGCAGCGAGCGGCTGTATCACAGCGGCGACCTGGTGCGCTGCGCCCGTGACGGCGAGCTTGAATACCTGGGGCGACGCGACGAGCAGGTCAAGCTGCGTGGCTACCGCATCGAACTGGGCGAGATCGAGGCACGGCTGCGTGAAGATCCGCGTGTGAGTGATGCGGTGGCGCTGGTCCAGGGCGACGGTGATGGACGCCGCGTGGTCGCATTTGTTGTCAGCGACGTGCACATCGATGAACAGGCAACATTCCTCGCGGCACTGCAGCAATCGATGGCACGCACTCTGGCGGAATACATGCGGCCATCGGCACTGGGCGTGTTGACGCAGCTGCCGCTCACGCACAACGGCAAGGTCGATCGTGCAGCACTGCCGTTGCTGGCAATGGCCAAAGCAGCAGCGTATCGCGCACCGTCCACCGCAACTGAAACGGTGCTCGCCACAGTGTGGCAGCACCTGCTCGACCGTGAAGAGCCAATCGGCACCGACGATAATTTCTTCCGACTGGGTGGTCATTCACTGCTTGCAACACGTATGATACTTGCGCTCAACCAGCGCTGTTCAATCGCACTCGGCATCGCCGATGCGTTCCAGTCCCAGACCTTGGCAGCACTGGCAGCACGAGCGGACGAGCAGATCGCGCGGGCGCATCCCATGGAGGCCCCCATCCAGCGTCGTGCACCGGGAGCGGATTCGCCACTGTCCTATGCACAGCAGCGGCTGTGGTTCATCGACCGACTGTCAGGGGGAAGTCGCGAGTACCAGATCGTGTTGCCCGTGAAGCTCCATGGTCGGCTCGACATGGACGCAGTGGTGGCCGCGCTGACGACGATCATCCAGCGCCATGACGTGCTGCGTACAACGTACGTCGAGGATCAGGACGGACGCGTGCTGCAACATGTGCAGGCGCAGGCTGCGTTCGCGCTGAGCGGGTACAGGGATCTGCGCACCTGTGATCCACGGGAGCAGCAGAAGCGGCTTGACGAGCAACTGCGCGAAGCGGTCGATATCGACGCAGACCTTTCCGCAGACCCCGTGCTACGGGCGACGCTGGTGGCGTTGGCGGACGATGTGCATGTGCTGGTCCTGACCCTGCACCACATCGCGGCCGACGGCTGGTCGATGGATGTGCTGGTCGATGAGTTCTCCCGGCTGTACACGATGATCAGCCAGGGCCAGCCCGCGCAGTTGCCGCCCTTGTCGATCCAGTACGCCGACTACGCCCTGTGGCAGCAGGAGCAGGCTCCGGCGCTGGCCGACGGCCTGGCATGGTGGGGCACGCAGCTGGCCGGTGCGCCGGACCTGAGTACGTTGCCCGGGGACCGTCCACGCCCGGCACGCATGCCGGGGCAGGGCGCCAACCTGCGCAGTGAACTGCCGGCAGCCCTGATGACGCGGGTCCGAAGTTTCTGCCATGCCCAGGATGTCACACCCTTCATGCTGCTCGAGGCGGTGCTGGCACTGCTGGTTGCGCGCTACAGCGACCAGTACGACGTGGTGATCGGGACACCGGTGGCAGGCCGTCTGCACCGCGAGGTGGAGCCGCTGGTCGGGTGTTTCGTCAACAACCTTGCACTGCGGACGCAGCTCGCGCCGGCGATGCCGTTCGATGCCCTGCTGCGCGCCACGCGCGGCACGGTGATCGAAGCCTACAGCGCACAGGCGGTGCCATTCGACAAGGTGGTGGAGCGCCTGCAGGTAGAACGCAGCCTGGGCCACAGTCCGCTGTTCCAGGTGCTGTTCACCCTGCAGAACACGCCGCAGCGGCGGCTGGAGCTGCCGGGGCTGCGCATCGAGGGAATCGCCCACGCCGCACAGACCAGCAAGTACGATCTGGAGCTGACGGCCTGGGAGCACGAGGGAGCGCTGCGGCTGAGCTGGCAGTACGCCACGGCCCTGTTCGATGCGGCCACCATCGCGCAGATCGCCGACCACTACACGACACTGCTGCAAGCCGTACTGGATGCACCGGCCACGCCTGTATTCGCACTGCCCATGATGCATGCGCAGGAACATGCCCGCTGGGATGCCTGGAACGCCACCGCCCGCGACTATCCACGCGCGCAGTGTGTGCATGCGTTGTTCCAGCAACAGGTCCAGCGCACGCCACAGGCACTGGCCCTGACCGACGGCACGCGCGAGCTGAGTTATGCAGCACTTGACGCATGGTCCAGCCGGGCCGCGCATGCGCTGCGCGCACAAGGGGCGGGCCCGGGCAGCGTGGTGGGCCTGCATGTGGCGCGCTCGCTGGAGCAGGTGGTAGGCGTGCTGGCCATCCTCAAGGCCGGCGCGGCCTATCTGCCGCTGGAGCCGGAGCATCCCGATGCCCGCCTGGCCTACATGTGCAGCGACAGCGCGGTGAGCCAGGTGCTCACCGTCGATGCCCTGGCTGGACGCGGACGTGCGCTGGCGGCATGGACGCTGTGCCTGGATGACCAGGACGCGCTGTCGCCCTGGCCCGAAACCGCTCCACTGGTGGAGGATGCGCACCCGGAGCAATTGGCCTACCTGATCTATACCTCCGGTTCGACCGGCCAGCCCAAGGGCGTGCGGGTGCCGCATCGCGGCGTAGTGAACTACCTTGAGCATGCGCGTGGCTACCTGCAGCCGGGCCACCATGGTGCGGTGATGGGCACGCCGTTGAGCTTTGATGCCACGGTAACGACCCTGTTCGTGCCCTTGCTTGCAGGGCGGTGCCTGGTGGTGCTGCCGACCGAGGCCGGCGCGTTGTTCAGCGCACTGGCGCACTACCTGTTCGAGGACGGGCGCGACTGGCTGTTCAAGCTGACCCCGGCCCACCTGGATGGACTGTTTGCAACCCATGCAGGCAGCGCGGCCGCCGCGCAGCGCCGGCACTGTCTGGTGATCGGCGGCGAGCAGTTGACCAAGGCGACGGTGGCACGTTGGCAGCGCGAGCGCCTGCCATTGGCCGACTACGTGAATGAATACGGCCCGACTGAAACCGTCGTCGGCTGCTCGGTGTACACGGTGCGCACTCCGGCAGATCTGCAGCGCGGGGGACATGCCGTGGCAATCGGCCGCCCCATCCAGAACACCCGGCTGCACATCCTCAACGCACTGGACCAGCCGGTACCGCTGGGCGCAGTGGGTGAGCTGTGCATCGGCGGCGATGGCGTCACCGAGGGCTATCAGAACCTGCCCGAGCAGACCGACGCGCGTTTCCGCATGCACTGCATGCACGATGGCCGCAGCGAGCGGCTGTATCACAGCGGCGACCTGGTGCGCTGCGCCCGTGACGGCGAGCTTGAATACCTGGGGCGACGCGACGAGCAGGTCAAGCTGCGTGGCTACCGCATCGAACTGGGCGAGATCGAGGCACGGCTGCGTGAAGATCCGCGTGTGAGTGATGCGGTGGCGCTGGTCCAGGGCGACGGTGATGGACGCCGCGTGGTCGCATTTGTTGTCAGCGACGTGCACATCGATGAACAGGCAACATTCCTCGCGGCACTGCAGCAATCGATGGCACGCACTCTGGCGGAATACATGCGGCCATCGGCACTGGGCGTGTTGACGCAGCTGCCGCTCACGCACAACGGCAAGGTCGATCGTGCAGCACTGCCGTTGCTGGCAATGGCCAAAGCAGCAGCGTATCGCGCACCGTCCACCGCAACTGAAACGGTGCTCGCCACAGTGTGGCAGCACCTGCTCGACCGTGAAGAGCCAATCGGCGCCGACGATAATTTCTTCCGACTGGGTGGTCATTCACTGCTTGCAACACGTATGATCCTTGAGATCAACACGCGCTGGCCGGATGCTGTGCAGTTGAAGGATGTGTTCGAGCAACAGAGCCTTGTGCATCTTGCGCGTTACATCGATTGCATGCAGGAGCAGGCCGTTGGCAAGAATGCTGGCGGAACCACAGGAACCGTGGTTCGTGAAGAAATGGAGTGGTAACAACATGGAATCAGCGAAGGACCTGCTGTGCCGGCTCTCCTCGATGGGCGTGGAGATCTATCTTGATGAAGGAAAGCTCAAGACCCGTGCGGCCGCCGGTTGCATCACGGAGGACGTCGCAGCACTGATTCGGCTCCACCGCGATGGTCTGGTGACGGAGCTGTCTGCGCAGGACGCCGACGCGGCGATGCTCACGCCGAACATGCGCAGGCTGTGGTTCGCGCAGACACTTTCCAAGGCAGGGGCGATGTACAACGTCCCGATTGTCGTGCGATTGAAAGGCGAGCTGGACGCGTCACGCCTTGAGCAGGCGCTGGCACGCATCACGCGCCGCCACCAGGCGCTGCGTACCACGATTGCTGAACGCGATGGTGATATCGAAGCGCGCCTGCATACGGACGAGCTGCGCCTGCACTCACACAGTGCACCGGCGGGTACTGATCTGGACGTGGAGGTCATGCGACTGGCGGCCGTCCTCGTGGCCAGGCCATTCGATCTCTCATGCGACCTGCTGATCCGGGCCGACCTCATCCTCGAGGGTCCCCAGGCACACGTACTGGTGGTGTGCATGCACCACATCGCCGCCGACGGATGGTCGTGTGCGGTGCTGATCAAGGAGTTGCAGGCACTCTACAACGCCGGCAGCACCCGCTCCAGCGACCTTCCATCGCTGCGGATGACATCCGCCGCATACGCCAGATGGCTGGGCTCACCGGAGCATCTAGACCAGGAACAGGCACATCTTGAATACTGGCGCGGGCAATTGCACGATTGCCCGGTAGTGCATGCGCTTGCGCTCGATCATCCGCGCCCACGCATCCAATCATACGAGGGGCGTGAATGCACGCATGCCATTCCAGCAGACATCGCGGCCTCCGCGCGACGGTTGGCAGCCCAGCACGGCAGCACGCTGTTCTGCGTGTTGCAGGCGGCGTTGGCGCTCCTGCTGTCTCGCTGGAGCAATGAGACCGACATTGTTATCGGCACATCCTCTTCGGGCCGCACTCGTCCCGGCATGGAGGACATGGTCGGGTTCTTCGTCAACCCGCTGATCCTGCGCAATCACGTCAAGCCGACGGCAACCGTCTCCGGGTTCCTGGATGCCACTCGTCGCGTCCTGCTGGATGCGTTCGAACACCAGGACGTTCCGTTCGAACGCATCGTCCAGGAGCTGGTTCCCGTGCGGTCCACCAGCCACGCTCCGCTATTCCAGATCATGCTGGATTTCCAGGCGGGTGGTGGCGAAGGGGTGGAACTGGACGGCCTGCGCTGCGAGCTGCTCCCCACCGGCACGCTCGGCGCCAAGTACGACCTGGAGATCACGGCGTTCGACGGCACCGATGGCCTGCATCTGCGCTGGGTGCATGCGGCCGCCCTGTTCAACACGGCCACCATCACGCGCCTGCAGCGTGGCTTCGAAGTCGTCCTGGCAGCGCTCGCCGCGGATGGAGGCGCGCACCTGGGTGTAGTGCCGTTTCTGGCTGCCGATGACCTTGACCACATCCACTGCGAAGGCAACGGCCCACAGGTTGCAGTGGACACCAGGCCGCTGCATGCCCGCTTCCAGGACATTGTCGCGCGCATGCCCACGGCCATCGCCGTCGAGCACGGTGGGCGCGAGTACAGCTATGCCGAGGTCGCCGCCCGCGCCGAAGCGCTGTGCCGCCACCTCCTCCGCGGTGGTCTGCAGCCGGGTGAAAGGGTCGGGCTGTTTCTCCAGCCCGGCGTCGACCTCATCGCCGCCATCCTTGCCGTGCACAAAGCGGGGGCGGCCTATGTGCCGGTCGACCCGGCGTATCCATACGAACGGGTGTGCCACATCCTTGAGGATGCGGCCACCGGCTTCGTTCTCTGCCGCAGCCCTGACCTGCATCGCGGTTGGACCGCCGGCGTGCAGGTGGTGGCGGTGGATCAGGTGCCTTCGTTGTCATCGCAGCACGCCGCACCGCAGGACACTCCCGCTGACGTGCCGCACGACGCTTCCCGCGCGGCCTACGTGCTCTACACATCTGGATCGACGGGGCGTCCCAAAGGGGCCGTCATCAGTCATGCCGCGTTGGGGAACTACCTGGCACATGCGCTGAGCTATCTGCGTCCGAACATGCGCGGTGCCATCGTCAGTTCGTCGATCGGCTTCGACGCCACCATCACCTCGCTGCTCGTGCCGCTGCTGACGGGCCAGCGCATAAAGCTGCTCGACGCAGACCTCGATTCGGTATTCAAGGGCCTGGAGGAACACCTCTTTGACGACACGCATGCCTGGCTTTTCAAGATCACGCCATCGCACCTGTCTGCCCTGGGCCATGCCTGCGCGCAGCGCACCATGTCGACGGCGCCCCATGTCCTGGTCATCGGCGGCGAACAACTGGACTACGCCGTCGTCGGTCTGTGGCGCTCACGCTGGCTCCCCGGCGCGACCTACATCAATGAATATGGTCCGACCGAAACAGTCGTGGGCTGCTCGACCTTCACCATCGACGAGGGCAGTGGCGAGCTTCCCGCCGCCGGCCCGGTGCCGATTGGCTTCCCCATCTGCAACGTCGGTATGTATGCCCTCAGCAATGGGCGCCTGGTGCCGCCGGGAACCGTGGGGGAACTGCACATCGCCGGCGCCGGGTTGGCCGAAGGCTATCTCAACCTGCCGGAGGTAACCGCCGAGCGGTTCATCCACTGCAACGATGTGCAGTCCAATGCCCGCGTGTACCGTAGTGGTGATCTGGTGCGCCTGCGCGACGATGGCGGCTTCGAGTTCATCCGTCGCGTGGATGACCAGGTGAAGATCAGGGGGTACCGCATCGAGACCGGCGAGGTCGAGTCGGCGCTGCGCAACCTGCCACAGGTGCGCGAGGCCGCCGTGGTAGTACAGGGGGATGGCGCCGCGCTCAAGATGGTTGCCTTCGTGCAGCTGCACGACGCTGATGACACTGTGCCTGACGTGCGGCATTCACTGCGCGCGGGTCTGTCAGCAGTCTTGCCGGAGTACATGGTGCCGTCGCTGATTGAGCGGGTAGACGAGCTTCCGCTGACTATCAACGGCAAGGTGGACAAGGCCGCGCTTCCGCAATTGCAACGCAGCCGTGACGTGATGCCCGGAGCAGGCATGGCGCGCACGCGTCTCGAAGCCGCACTTGTTGTAATCTGGAAGGACGTCGTCGGGCAGGATGTGATCGGCGTCCATGACAACTTCCTCGACGCCGGTGCCAACTCGCTGCTGTTCGTGAAGCTGCGTGCGGAAATCCAGTCCCGGCTGGGCCATGCGCTGCACATCACCGCCTTCTTCGAGCATCCCTCGATTGCGGCACTGGCCGGGCACCTGGAACCCGCTGACAGTGTGCCCGCGGCAGAGCCCACCGCGTCACTGCGCGCACCACGTCACGACGCGGATATTCGTGAAAGCATTGCGGTGATCGCCATGGCGGGGCGCTTTCCGGACGCAGCGGATCCTGACGCCCTCTGGGCAAATCTGCGGGCAGGGCACGAGGCCATGGCTGTGTTCAACCATGCCGAGCTGCTCGCCAATGGCATCCCAGCGGGCGTGGCCGCGCATCCGGCGTTCGTGCCGTCGGCGGCGCTGCTTGAGGATGTACAGAGTTTCGATTCCGCCTACTTTCGCATGACGCCCCGCGAAGCGGAGATCCTCGACCCCCAGCAGCGCGTGCTCCTCGAGCTGGCGGTGGAGGCGCTTGAAACGGCAGGGCATGGCGACGGCGCACGCGCCAGGCACTGCGGGGTGTTCGTCGGCTGTGGCGAGAGCGCTTATCTGGCCAACAACCTGTTGTCCAACATGGGTATTGTGCGAGATCTCGGTTTAGCGGTGATGCATGCCAACAGCAATCACTACCTGGCCACCCGCATCGCCTACAAGCTCGACCTGACCGGACCTGCCGTCAATATCGCCACCGCGTGTTCAACCTCGCTGGTAGCCGTCCACCAGGCCGTCGCAAGCCTGCGTAGGGGCGAGTGCACGATGGCGCTGGCAGGCGGCGCAGGCATCTCCGAGTTCGGCCCCGCCGGCTATCTCTACCAGGAAGGAGGCATCGAGTCCCCGGACGGCCACTGCAGGGCGTTCGACGCGCGGGCGCAGGGCACGCGGGGCGGCAATGGCGCAGGACTTGTGCTGCTCAAGCGCCTTGAAGACGCCCTGCGCGACGGCGACCCGATACTTTCGGTGATCGTTGGCAGCGCATTGAACAATGACGGCGCCCACAAGGCAGGCTACACCGCGCCCAGTGTGCACGGGCAGGTCGCGGTCATCCAGGCGGCGCTGGACGATGCGGGTCTGCACGCGGATGAAATCGCGTACGTGGAGACGCATGGCACCGGGACGCCATTGGGCGATCCCGTCGAGTACCGGGCGTTGCGCAGGGTGTTCGAGAGCGCGGGCGCGGGCAGTTGCGTGCTGGGCACGCTGAAGCCGAATATCGGGCACCTGGATGCCGCCGCCGGTGTCGCAGGCCTGATCAAGGCGGTACAGGTCGTGCGCCACGCCGAGTTTCCGCCGTGCCTGCACTATGCAGCGCCCAATCCCTCCATGGACATGGAAAACACACCATTCCGGTTCACGGAGCGTGCCCAAGGCTGGGCCACGCCAGCGGGAGGAACGCGACGCGCAGGCATCAGCGCTTTTGGGATTGGTGGCACCAACGTCCATGTCATCATCGAGCAGGCACCATCGTTGCCTGCTCGCCCCGAGATCACGGCACGACCGCGGCTGCTCCCGGTCTCGGCACGCACGGAGTCGGCGCTGGAAGCGGGCATCCTGGCCCTGCATGCGCACCTCGCGAGCGGGCCCGCGCAGTCCCTGGCCGATATCGCCTATACCCTGCAGGAAGGGCGCCAGGCCCATCCCTGGCGTGCCTGGGTGGTGGCCGCCGATCTGCAAGAGGCCACCGCCGCGTTGCAGCGTCTTTCGCAGGGAGGGGCACGTCACCACACGAGTGGTGCGGCCGCGGCGGTGTTCCTCTTTCCGGGGCAGGGTGCGCAGTACATGGGCATGGCGCAGGGCCTGCTTGATGCGGCACCGCATTTCACGCAGGCGTTCGAGGCGTGCCGGGCACTGGTCAGGCAGCATGCCGGCATTGATCTACGCGCCATGCTGGCTGCGGATGACGAGACCCTGCGGGCGACGCGCGTGGCGCAGCCCCTGGTATTCTCCGTGTGCTACGCCGTCGCCGCCGAATTGATGAGCACGGGCGTTCTTCCGCAGGCCATGCTCGGCCACAGCCTCGGCGAGTACGTGGCAGCTTGCGTCGCCGGCGTGTTCACGCTGGAGGATGCCGTGCGCCTGGTGTGCGAACGCTCCACACTCATGGATGCGTGTGCGCCGGGGGCCATGCTTGCCGTAGCCGCGGCGCCGGACGTCACACGCAGTCTGATTGCATCCGGGGCCGTGGTCGTGGCCGCCATCAATGGCGCACGGAGCCACGTTCTATCGGGCTCACACGATGCGGTTTCCGCGGTTGAAGCCGTTCTGGACGCGGACGGCATCACGCATAGACGCCTGCAGACCTCGCATGCGTTCCATTCTCCGATGATGGATGCTGCGGCAGAGCAACTTCGCGCGGTGCTGTCCACGATCACCTTGCGGCCGCCGCAACGTCCGTATGTGTCCAACCTCACCGGCGAATTCATTACGGCCGAGCAGACGTGCGATCCCGGCTACTGGGTAGCGCACATGCTGGAGCCAGTGCTGTTTGAAAAGGGCGTGCGCACCCTGTGCAGCGATATTGCTGCTGCGGGCAGTGTTCCGGTCTTCATCGAAGCCGGCCCGGGGCAGGGCCTGGGCAATCTCGTGCGTCGTCACGCAGACGCTCCGGAAGTCGCCGTGCTGTCGTGCCTGCGGCATGCACAGGAGACGACATCCGATGCATGTCACTGGCAGAGTGCCATCGGGCGGATGTGGGCGGCGGGCCTCGCGGTTGCATGGTCGGCCTGCGGCGCGGCAGAGCAACCACGTCGCGTGGCGCTTCCCACCTATCAGTTTGATCGGGCACGTCACTGGCTGGCGGCCAGGCCCCCGCTTACACCTGCCGCATCAGACGGCGCCCGCTCGCACGACGCCCGCGACTGGTTCTACGTGCCGCAATGGCAGTTGGTACCCAACCTTGCCCAGGCGCAAGGGGATGAGTCCGCAGCCGCGGCACGTACAGGCGACTGGGTTGTGCTCGGCGATGACATGGGCATCGCGGAGGCGCTCTCGCGCCGCATCGGCGGGCACGGGGGAGTTCTGATCACCGACGGGCAGGGCAGCGATGTTGTCAAGGACGATGCCCACATCGAGCACGTGCTGCGGAACCTCGCGGGACTGCACTCGGTGAAGGTCGCCTGCCTGTGGCCCCTGCGTGCAGAAGCGGGTGCAGATGATCAGGAACGTTTCCAGATGGACCAGCAGCGGGTCTTCTATCCACTGCTGCGCCTGGTGCAGGAGATAAACGACCGCCATCCCCGTCTGGCCGTGCAGCTGACCATCGTCACCGACCGCGCACTGCGCGTCACAGGCACGGAACTCATGCGCCCCGCACTGGCTACGCTGCGCGGTTTTTGCCGCGTGGTGGCGCAGGAACTACCGCAGATCAGCGCACGCCTCATTGATATCGATACTTCGTTGCTGGTCGATGCCTGCCAGCGTCAGCGCATGGCCACCCGCCTGTGGCGGGAGATGACCTGCGCCGACGCTGCGCCTGAACGCGCACTCCGTGGAAACACGCGCTGGCTGAAACACTTCCGTCCTCTCAGCGACGCGGTGCCGGTACCGTCGCCGATGCGCCTGCGGCAGGGAGGGCATTACCTGATCACCGGCGGAACCGGCCGGATCGGGACGACCATTGCGGCATGGCTGGCAGAGCAGTTCGGTGCCCGCGTCACCCTGATTGGCCGCCGGGGCCCATCGTCATTACCGGATGGGACGATGGGCGACAACATCCGCACGCTGCGTGCAGACGTCGGTGATCATCACGCATTCGCTGCCGCGTTCGGCTCGGCAGAGCAGGCATTCGGCCCTGTCGCCGGCGTCATCCATGCAGCGGGTGTTGTCGAGCAAGCGGTGCTTCCACTGGCCCAGACCGATGAGGCCGCATGCGCGGCGCACTTCGCACCGAAGGCCACTGGCCTGATGAACCTTGCGGCGATCCTGCAGGGGCGCGAGGTGGACTTCTGCCTCGTCATGTCATCCCTCGCCATCGAACTGGGTGGTCTCGGCTTCACCGCGTATGCGGCAGCCAACACATATGCGGACGCATTCGTCCAGCGGAAGCGCAACGAAGGCGATGAGCACTGGATCAGTGTGGCCTGGGATGGCTGGAATTTCAGTGCAGGAACGGCACCTGGAGCGGCTCATGCCATGCAGCCCGACGAGGGCCTGCGCGCGTTCGCCACCGTCATGGGACATTGCGAGCAGCCATGCCTGATCAACTCCACCTCGGACCTAGATGCGCGCTTCGCCCGCTGGGTAGGGTCCACCGTTGACCGCAGCGAAGGCGAGGCCGCAAGCGGACCCGGATCGGACGCCGGCACACCCCCGTCCACGGAACAGGTGGTAACAGCGCTTTGGCAGGACGTCCTCGGCATTCCGTCCATTGACCCGCATGCAAGTTTCTTCGAGTTGGGCGGAGACTCCCTCATCGCCACCCGGCTCGTGGCGAGAATCCGTGCCCGGTTCAACGTGCCGGACCGTGTTTTTTCCCTGTCCGAGTTCTTCACACATCCGACCGTGGCCCACATCGCCGCGCGGATCGATGGTCTGTCCATTTCGGAACGCACCTCGTCCATGCGCGACGCCCTGCGGGCGACGCACACGGTGGAGGAGGGGGAGTTCTGAGGTAGTCGATCATCACCCCCCTTGCGTTGGCGTTTCTGCAAGTACCTGGCCCACCCATCGTGGGGGTCGTTCTGTCGGAGCATTCATGAAGAAGGTGGAAGGCATCATCGAGCGGGCCCTGCAGGCGCAGGTCGCGCTGTACCTCAAGGACGGAAAGCTCGCCTACACGGCTGCTGGCGGCGCAGTGTCGGACGACATCCGCGCTGACATCACCGCTCACAAGAGCGACATCATCGCGTATCTCGCCGCACAGGCCGCCGCAGACGACAGTGGTTGGCCGCTTGAATCCGCCCCCGGGCAGGGCGACCGGCCATTGTCACTGCAGCAGCAGCAGGTCTGGCTTGGCCATACCATCAGCGGGCAGGGGCAGTACAACATCACCAACACGTTCGATCTGCGGGGCACGCTGGACCCTGACCTGCTGCGTCGTACCCTTGACATCATCGTCGAGCGCCATGCAATTCTGCGCACCCTGCACTTGGCAGACGAGGCGGGTAGGGTCGTGCAGCGGGTTGTCGACCCGGCGCGGTTCCATCTGAAGATCTTCGATCTGACGTGGCTCAATGATGCGGCTCAGGAAAAGGATCTCTCCGCCCGCCTGGCTGCAGAGCGCGAAAAGCAGTTCGATCTCGAGCACGATCTGCCACTGCGGGTATCGTGTTTCGTGTGTGCTTCTGGACGTCACGTCCTGTCGATCACCATCCACCACATCGCTTCCGACGGTTGGTCGCAGGACCTGCTGGTGTCGGAGATCTGTACCGTCTACGAGGCACTGCGATCACAGGTCGCACCTCGGCTTCCGCCGCTGAAACTCAACTACGGCGATTACGCCTACAGCCAACGCCGGGCACTGGAGGAAGGGCGTTTCGCACATGAGCAGGCGTACTGGGAACAGACCCTCGCAGACGCGCCGCGTGAACCACTGCTTCCCACGGATCTGACCCGCCCAAGGGTCTTCGTTGCGTCTGGCACCACCATCGAGCGTCGCTTGGACGCCGGCGCGTTGGCACCACTGAGCGCGCTGGCCACGCAGCACAACATGACGCTGTTCATGCTGATGCAGGCCATTCTTGCCTTGATGATCGGACGCTGGGCAGACCGCGACGACGTGGTCATCGGGACTCCCGTCTCGGGCCGCGACCGTGAGAGCACCCACGGCATCGTCGGTCTGTTTGTGAACGTGCTGCCGCTGCGCACCCGCTGCCCCGAGCGCGCGCCCCTGGCCACCTACCTGAAGCAATCACGCCAGCGAACGCTTGAAGCACTTTCCATGCAGGCGCTGCCGCTGGGGCACCTCATCTCGTCATTGAAGATCGAACAGTCAATGGGACACTCCCCGCTGTTCCAGACAGTGTTCAACCTGCAGAACGCGTTGGACACCTCGCCTCTCCTCGGTGATGTCACGCTATCCGCGCTGCCACAGCCTCCGCTCATCAAGTATGACCTCGAGCTCGTTGCCCTCCAGGATGCGACGGGGCTCATGCTGAGCTGGAAGTATGCCGACCACCTGTTCCTTGACGGCACCATCCAGATGCTTGCCGACGCATTCGTCGCCGGCTTGCGACAAGTCGCAGGCGGCGCCGTGGACGACGTGGCGGACCTTGTCTTCGATGGCCTGCTCACGCAATCGGCCCGCATCGGCGATGGGCCCGCGGACGAGTCCAGGCAGGCTGCCGCCATCGTCCAGGACATCCTGGGTGGCCAACCTCTGTGGATGACACAGGGAGGCACTGCCGCTCCGCGCCACGTCGTTCATCTGCTGGCCGATGACGCGCTGGACGCACGGACGCTGCGGGAGCGACAACGTTCAGCCGAGCGCAGAATCGCCGCCACCCTCGGTCAGGCCTGGGTGCCGCATGCGTGGTCGCTGGTGGGGCCGGAGTGCCTGAAAGCTAGTGGAGGCCTCGACCGCCGGAACCTTCCAGCGGTTCACTTTGCGCTTGAGTCAGAGTCGCAGCGACGCGTTGCAGCGGCATGGACCGAGATGCTCGAGTGCGAGCGCATCGGCTTGACTGATGATTTCTTCGATCTTGGCGGCAATTCCATCAAAGCCATGCGTGCGACGTCGCGGTTGTCCGAGCTGTGCTCGGTTGAAATGCAAATCCGTGACATCTTCGAGCACACCACGGTTGCCGACTACGCCCTGGTGCTGGAGGCACGTGGCCTGGCGAAGCGGCCGCTCATTGCCAAGGGCCCATCTGATGGCCGGATGGCGTTGTCATTTGCGCAGGAGAGGGTCTGGTTCATCGACCAGCTCAACGGCGGAAGTCCGGAATACAACATGCCGGCGCTGTTCCAGCTCACGGGCGACTTCGACCTCGGTCTGGCCGAACATGCAATGGGACTCGTGATCCAGCGCCACGAAGTGCTTCGCAGTGTGTACGACACCGACGACGCGGGTGTTGTGCAACGCGTGCTGGACGGGGTGCAGTTCCATGTGTTTCGCCATGATCTGTCCGCGCTGCCATATGCAGATCGCGAGCAACGCCTCGCCACGCTGATCCAGGCCGAGCTTACCCGCCCGTTTGACCTGGCAGCGGACTTGATGGTGCGCGCAACCTACTTTGATACCGGCACTGATGCCGGTGGTCATGCACAGGGCGTGCTACTGTTCAATGTGCACCACATCGCCTGTGATGGTTGGTCGCAGGACCTGCTGGTCAATGAGTTCGTCGTGGCGTACCGGCATCTTGCGGAGGGTGCCGCCGCGCCGGCTGCGCTCCCGATCCAGTACGCGGACTACGCACAGTGGCAGCGACAGTGGATGGACAGCGAGGCGTTCGACCGCCAACTGCAGTACTGGCTGGGGCACCTGGCCGATGTACCGGCGGTGCATGGGCTGCGCCTGGATCGACTACGGCCGGAGGCGAAGGCGTACGTGGGCAGCAGCATCAGCAGCCGCATCGAGCGTGCGGACGCTGCCATGCTGGAGCAGCTGGCCAGGCACTTCCAGCTGACCCCGTTCATGCTCACCCATGCAGCGCTGGCCCTGGTGTTGGCCCGGCACAGCCACGGCAGCGACGTCCTGATCGGCACGCCGGTGGCCAATCGCCATCAGGCGCAGACTGAGCACATGATCGGATTCTTCATCAATACACTCGTGCTGCGCCTGGGGGTGGAGCACGCGACGGTGGCGGACTATCTTGCCGAGGTCAGACAGGTGCATCTGGATGCCCAGTCCAACCAGGACACGCCATTCGAACTGCTGGTTGATCGCCTGCAGGTCCCGCGTACGCCCCGGCACACGCCGCTGTTCCAGGTCATGCTGACAGCCGACTCGGACTACGGCCTCAAGCGCGGCGACGAGCGGGCCCTGCTGGAACTTCCAGGTGCCCACGTGCGGACCTATCCGTTCGAGGGAACCGGCGTCAAGTTCGACATGGAGATCCACAGCCGTTGGACGCCTGACGGCGCGTCGATCAGTTGGACGTACGACCGCAGTATCTTCGACCGTACCAGCATCGAGCGGCTGGACGCACACCTGCACGATGTTTTCGCCGCGCTGGTGGCGCTTGCACAGGACATCGAGGCTGCCGGCAACAGCCCGATGCGGCAATTGGACATCCTCTCAGCCACGCAACGGCACCGCGTGTTGCACGCCTTCAACCCCGCCTGCCACACCGACGAGGCGCTGCGGCCGTTCCACCACCTTGTAGCCGAGCGGGCACGTGCCACTCCCGATGTCCCCGCGGTGATCGCCGGCGATGCGCAGTTGAGTTACGGAGCGCTCGACAGGCTTGCGAACCAGCTTGCGCACCGACTGCTCGCCGAGGGCGTAGCACCGGAGTGCCGTGTCGCCATCTGCGTCGAGCGCGGGCCGGAAATGGTGGTCGCCCTGCTGGCAATCCTCAAGGCCGGCGGTGCCTACGTCCCCTTGGATCCGGCCGCTCCGGCGGGACGCCTGCGGATGCAACTGGACGACAGCCAGCCTGTCCTCGTCCTGACGCACTCGACGCTGGCGCCGCTTCTTCAGGGCGTGGCGTGTCCGTTCCTTGCGTTGGACCAGATCGCCGCGGAAGTCCGTGGGCTGCCCGATACCGAGCCGACCGTTCCCGGCTTGTCGCTCGCTTCGGCCGCTTATGTCATCTACACCTCCGGCTCCACAGGGACACCCAAGGGCGTGGTGGTGGAGCATGGCGGCCTTGCCAACTATCTTCACTGGGCCGTCCGGTATTACGCCAACGATCGCGCAATGGACTCCATCGTGTCGACGCCGCTGGTCTTCGATGCGACGATCACCAGCTTGTTCGTTCCGCTTCTGGTCGGCGGCGCGCTGACGCTGCTGCCGTCGGGAGCGGAGGTGGTGGAGCTCGAACGCCACCTGCTGTCGGCACGCGCGCCATACTTGGTCAAGATCACGCCAGCGCATCTGTCCGTACTCGGCGAGACCCTGGCGGAGGGAAGCTGCCCGGAACATCTGTTCGTTGTGGGTGGTGAGTCCCTGTCCGGTGCGACGGTGAAGCGCTGGCGCCAGGTGTCCCCGACCTCGCGCATCATCAACGAATATGGCCCTACCGAGACGGTCGTGGGCTGCACCTTCTTCGATGCCACCCACTGGAGCGGGCCTGCCGAGGCGGTGCCCATCGGCAGGCCGATCGCCAACGCCACGGTCCAAGTCCTGGACGCCCTGGGTGAGCCGGTGCCTGTAGGTGTGGCAGGCGAACTTTACATTGGCGGAGCAGGCGTTGCCCGGGGCTACCACGGCCAGCCTGTACTGACATCGGAACGGTTCCTGCCGGATCCATTCAGCCACAGGTCCGGCGCACGGATGTATCGCTCCGGCGATGTGGCGCGGTGGCTTGACGATGGAGTGCTTGAATTTCTGGGTCGCAACGACGATCAGGTCAAGATCCGCGGTGTACGCATCGAGCCTGCCGAAATCGAGGCCGCTGCGCGTGGCTGCGCAGGTGTGGCCGACGCTGCGGTGATCTCCCGGGAGCTCGTCAGCGGTGCGGGCCAGGATCTTGTGCTGTATGCCGTGGTGAAGCCCGGCAGCGGTATTGACGCAGCTGCACTGAAGCTGGCGCTGGCCTCGCACCTGCCGTCCTACATGCTGCCGGCGGCGATCGTGTTCCTGCCCGAGCTTCCGCTGACGGCGAACGGCAAGTTGGATCGAGCGGGCTTGCCGCTTCCGGATACGGCATCGGGTCCGGCGCAGCAGTCGCCGCCGGAGACCACGGTGGAGCGCATGCTCCACCGCGTCTGGCAAGGACTGTTGCCGCATGCCGCATTCGGTTGCAACGAGGATTTCTTCTCCATCGGTGGCAACTCCCTGTTGCTGGCACGACTGCAGGGCAGGATACGCGCAGAGTGCGAAGTCGCCGTGCCGATTGGAACCTTGTTCACCTATCGCAGTGTCGCTGCGCAGGCACGCATCATCGAGCGCTTCCTGGCGGTTGCCCGGGCTGAAGAGTCACTCGACGAAGATGTCGTCGAAGAGGATGTCTGACATGACAATGGAACTGTTGAACGAAGCTGGGGAGGCGGGCGTCGTCCTGTTCCTGAGCAACGGAAAGCTGAAGCTGCGAGCCAACCGTGGTGCTGTCAGCGACGATCTGCGCCAGCGCATCCTGGCCTCGCGGGAGGAGCTCATCGCGCTGCTCTCCGAGCTGGAAGGCGTGCGCCACGAGGACGGCCGGGATGTCATCAAGCCCGGTCTGCACAGGGAGGGGCGGTTGCCCCTGTCACTGCAGCAACAACGCCTGTGGGTCACTGAAACGCTGCACCCCGGGACGACGGACTACAGCATCCCCGCCGCCTACCGCGTGAGCGGGCCGTTCTCCGTCGATGCCGCACAGGCGGCACTCGATGCGGTGATGGCCCGGCATGCAGTGCTGCGCAGCAGTTTCCACCAAGACGAAGAGCAGATCCACCAATCGCTGCACGACGGCCTGCAGGTGGTAATCGCGCGCCACGATCTCACCTGCATGGCCATGCCGGATCGGGATGCAGCGGTAAGCCGCATCATCGCCGAGGACGCCGCCACGCCATTCAAGCTGGCGCAGCCGCCGCTGCTGCGTGCCGCCTGGATGTCCCTGGCGCCTGACCAGGGTGTGCTGTACTTCAATCTGCACCATATCGTGTTCGACGGCTGGTCCATGGACATCCTGCTGAAGGAGTTCATCGCGTTCTACCGGGAGCGCACACAAGGCGTGCCCCATGGGCTGCTGCCGCTCTCCATCCAGTACATCGACTACGCCCTCTGGCAGCGCCAGCGGGAGAACCAGGAGCGCCTCGAAGAGCAGCTCGGTTACTGGGCGCAGGCATTGGCCGGTGCCCCTGCCGAGCATGCACTTCCCTTGGATCACCCGCGCCCACGGCATGGACAGCACCGTGGCGAGCGGGTGGCCGGACACGTGCCGGCCACCACGCTTGCGCAGTTGGAGAGCCTCGCCAGCACGTTGGACATCACGTTGTTCATGTTGCTGCACGGCGCGCTTGCGCTGGTTCTGTCGCGTCAAGGTGCGGAGCCGGACGTCGTGATCGGGACTCCCGTTGCCAACCGTGGCAGTGCCCAGCTTGATGAGCTGATCGGATACTTCGTCAACACGCTTGCACTGCGCGTGTCGTGTGATGAATCACAGACGGTGGGTGCATATTTCCAGCAGGTCCGCGAGGTCAACCTCGGGGCGCAGGCACGGCAGGACGTGCCATTCGACCTGTTGATCGAGCGGCTGGATGTCCCGCGCAGCAGCTCGCACAGTCCGCTCTTCCAGATCATGCTGTCACTGGACAACACGGCCAGGACGGCCGACAGCGGCGGAGTCCTCGCCGTGGAGCCTTTGTCCACGGGAGTGGCCCAGGCCAAGTACGACTTGACGCTGCACGTCGGTGTCGATGCGCAGGGGCTGCACCTGGAGTGGATCTACGACAGCGTGCTGTTCAACGCCGGCAGCATCGATCGCCTGTGTACGCACTTCCAGACCCTCCTTGCGTCGTTGCCGGGCGGGTCAGAGCGCCCATTGTCGGCCCTTGATACGCTGACGATTGCCGAGGCGGCGGTCCTGGAGCAGGGCCTGTCAGGAGAGTGCGTCGCCCTGGACCACGCGCTGCTGCCGGATCAACGTGTCGAACAGGTCGCCCGGCAGACTCCGGATGCGATCGCACTCGTGGATGGCGTGTCGACACTCCGTTACGCCGAGCTGGACGCGAGCATTGAGCGCATGGCGCTCCAGTTGATGGCGCGCGGCGTCAAGCGACAGGATCGCGTTGGCGTCGCCCTGCCTACGTGTATCCCGATGGTGGTTGCGGTCCTCGCCACGCTAAGGATCGGCGCCTGCTACGTTCCCATCGACCCATCGGCGGCGCAGGGAAGCATCGATCACATCATCGAGGACAGTGGCCTGGCGATGCTTGTCACCCTGTCCACGCTGCCTGATTTCACCCGTGCCACAGGCGTGGCGGCGTACTACGCGGATGAGCCTGCTAACGATGCAGTATCCACTGGCAGCGCGGTTCTGCCGCCCGTCGCCGCCGCACCGGATGAACTGGCCTACATTCTGTATACGTCGGGCTCCACAGGGCAACCCAAAGGCGTGGCGATCACCCGCGCCGGTCTGTGCAACTACCTCGGGCACTGCCTCCACACCTATGCCGGAGAGGGCTTCGAGGAAGGCGTGGTCAGCTCGCCGCTGACCTTTGATGCGACCATTACCACACTGTTCACGCCCTTGATCAGTGGCCGCACGCTGCGCCTCGCGGCATCGCGGCACGAAGACCTTGCCCGCAGCCTGGGTGATTTGATGCTGGGCGACCGCGTGCGCAGACTGTTCAAACTCACGCCGGCCCACCTCGACCTACTCGCCCGCTACTGGGAAGAGCAGGGCGAAACGCGTCATGGACAAGTGCCGATGCAACTCGTCATCGGTGGTGAGCAGCTTCTCTGCAAAACCCTGGCCCCGCTGCTGGAACGGCTTGCGCCCGGCTCCGTCTTCGTCAACGAGTATGGCCCCACCGAGACTGTCGTCGGCTGCTGCGTATACTCCGTACGCTCCGCCGACGACCTGCGCGGTGCAGGCGCCGCCGTCCCGATTGGTCGCCCGATCCAGAACACCCATCTGCTGCTGCTTGATGGCCAGCGGCTGGTCGCGCATGGGGCGGCGGGCGAACTGCTCATCGGGGGCGCCGGTGTGGCGCAAGGATACGTGAACCGGCCGGCGCTACAGGAGCGGCAGTTCGTGCAGCGTGAAGTGTCCGGCTTTACCCAGCGCTTCTATCGTACTGGCGACCTGGTGCGCTGCAATGATGGCGGGGACTTGGAGTTCCGCGGGCGCAATGATGAACAGATCAAACTGCGGGGCCATCGTATCGAGCTGGCCGGGATCGAGGCGTGCCTGTGTGGATTCTCCGGGGTGCACGAGGCCGCCGTGGTGCTGTCCGCGCAGCTGGCCGGCCCTGCGTTGGTTGCGTTTCTTGTCGCGGATGTGGACCCGGCCCAGGAGGCGCAGCTGCAGGGTCCGTTGCGCGACTGGTGCCAGGCGCGCATGCCCGTGGCCAGCATTCCGGCCGCGTTCCGCCTCATCCCGCACCTGCCCACCACGGCCAACGGCAAGATCGACCGGCGCGCGCTTGCGGCATTGCCGGTCAGCCTGAAGCCAGCGATGAGCTACCGCGCACCGCAGACGCCCGTCCAGCAGGCACTGTGCTCCCTGTTCGGTGCGCTGCTCAACCGCGAACGCGTGGGTCTCGATGACAACTTCTTCTCCCTCGGCGGAGACTCGATCCTCGCGATCCAGATGGTCTCACGCGCAAGGAGGGGCGGTCTGCGCATGACGACCCAGCAGATTTTCGAGCATCAGACTGTTGCAGCACTCGCCACGGTCGTGTCCACCACGGCGGCACAAGCGGTCGGAACTGCCATCAGCGCTGCGCCGTTCGCGTTGACACCGATCCAACAATGGTTCGTGGACGGCCAGCCCGACACGGTGGACCACTACAACCAGAGCCTGTTGCTGGAAGCGCCGCAGATGCTGGAGCCGTCGCACCTGGCTGCGATCGTGGAGGCGTTGCTACGCCGGCATGATGGCTTGCGCACCCGGTTCGAGCGAGAGGAACGCACCTGGCACGCGCGCGTGCTGGAATTTGATGCGGCGCAGGTCGCCGACTGTGTGTCGGTGGAATCGCTGCCGGACGAGGTGGAGGCACGGCGCCGCTTCATTGCCGAGCGGGCCGGTGACCATCAGGGAGGCCTGCGACTTGACAGGGGACCGGTGTTCAAGGCGGTGCTGTTCCGCGGAAAACGGACCTCGCGTGTCCTCATCATCGCCCATCACATGGTGGTCGATGGCGTGTCCTGGCGCGTGCTGCTGGAGGACTTCGAGCGCGCATGGAAGCAATGCGTCGATGGTGGCAACATTGCGCTGGGCGTCGCGGGCACGTCTTACCAATACTGGAGCCAGTTGCTTTCCCGCTCCGCGTCCGAGTCAGCGTTCGTGCACGAGCGCCCTTACTGGCACGGGCAGGTGGCCGGTGCAGCATTCAGTTACCGCGAGCACGTGCCGACCGTGCCACCCACGATGCAGACCACGCAGAAGTCACTGATCGAGCTGTCCGCTGAAGAGACCTCGGCGCTGCTCACGCATGCCAATAGCCCTTATGCCACCCGTACGCTGGAGCTGCTGCTTGTGGCGGTCTACCTCGGGTTGGCACCGTACGTCGCATCGGACGCATTCACGGTTGCGCTGGAGGGCCATGGGCGTGAAGAGATTGAAGGTGGCCTTGATCTCACCGAGACATTGGGGTGGTTCACAAGCCTGCATCCGCATCTACTGGCCGGCAACACTCAGGATGTTGGCGCCACGATACGGACGATCAAGGACAACCTGCGTACCATTCCTGCAGGCGGCATCGGGTTCGGCGTACTGAAGTACCTATGCCGTGATCCCGTCCTGCAGCAGGGGGAGGGGGCGGAGCACGTCATCTTCAACTACCTGGGGCAACTGGACGCGGGTGGCGATGGGGCATCATCGTTCGGGCTGGCCAATGAATCTGCAGGGCGCGAGAGCGCACCCGGCGGGCGCCGGACGCATCGCCTGTCGATCGGCGCGTTCGTTCTCGGCGGCCGCATGCGCCTGACCCTTGACTACAGCGAACTCGAGTACGGCGCAGGCACTGCCAAGGCCCTGCTGGACGACATCGCCGCAGGCGCGCGTGCGGTGCTTGCGCACTGCGGTGCCCAGCAACGGCGCATCAGGACACCGAGTGACTTCCCGCTGGCGTCGATTGATGCCGTCACGCTGGATGCTTTGCAGGCTGAAGAAGACATTGACGACCTGTATCCATCCACGCCGGCCCAGCGCGGAATGCTCGCCGCGAACTGGCTGGATCGCTCTGCCTACGTCGTGCAGTTGTATCCATTGCTGCGCGGCGCCTTGGATCTGCAGACGTTCCGCACCGCCTGGCAGGTGGTGGTGGCGTCACACGCGGTCCTGCGGACACGGTTCGTGGGCGAGAGTGAGCTCCAGCACCAACTGGTCCGTACCGGCGATGCCGCCGATGTCACGGTGATCGAACTGGGCGGCCTGGATTCCCATATGCAGCAGGCGCGTTTCGACGAAGTGCGAGACGAGGATCTGCGCGCAGGCTTCGATGGAAGCGAGCCGGTGCTGTACAGGATGACCCTGGTACGGATGGGCAGCGAATCCCACCAACTGCTGTTCACCTGCCATCACAGCATCATGGATGGGTGGTCGGCGGCGCTGGTATTCAATCAGCTGCTCGATACCATCAAACGGCTTTCCCAGGGTGAGACCTCGGCACCTTCAGCAGGTCCGGACTACGGCCGCTACGTAGAGTGGCTGATGCGGCAGGATGCTGGCCAGGCGATCGAGCACTGGCGGATCCACCTGGACACAGCATCGCCGACCGTCCTCAAGCTTCCGCGTGCGGAGCCGGCGGACGTCGCGCGGCACGCGTTGCTGCAGGAAGTGGTCGACGCACAGACCACGTCGCGCCTGCGGGCATTCGCCAGAGACCGCGGCGTCACTCTCAACACCGTCGTGCAGTTCGCCTGGGCTCTGGTGTTGAAGGCCTACTGTGGAACCAGCGATGTCATGTTTGGTGCCGTTGTCTCCGGACGTCCGGAGGCCGTGGAGCATGTGGACCAGATCGTCGGCCAGTTCATCAACACCATTCCCGTCCGCGTGCGGCTGGAGCCGGGTGAGGCAGCACCACAGCTCGATGCGCTGCAGCGCAGCTTCCAGCACCTCAATGCCCTTGGCTTCGTCGCTTACAGCGAGATCAAGCGTTGTGCGGGCACTGCCGGCGACGCCGCACTGTTCGAGACGTTGATCGACTTCAAGAACTATCCGATCAACGAACATGCGCATGCGCCCCAAGGTGCTTCCAATGCCTTGACCGTGGAAACCTCAGAAGGGCATGGCACCAACAGCTTCGACATCTCGCTCATCGTCGGGGTGTACGAAATGATGATGTTCAACTGCAGCTACCGCAGTGACCTCCATGCCCAGGCTCACATCGAACAGATGCTGTCCTATCTGTCGGCCGTGCTCGGCGAACTGGTTGACGGACGCAGCGTGGCGCAGATCGCGCCGCCCATCCAGCTGCCCCCCTTGTCGACGGTGACTGATGCGCAGCCGCCTTCGTTGCTGCAGCGGTACGATCTTGCGGTGGGCACCACGCCGGACAGTCCGGCCGTCAGTTGCGGCGAGGTCACCCTGAGCTTCGCGGCACTCGATGCGCTGGCCAACGGCATCGGCCACCTGTTGCTCGAGCACGGTGTCGGGCCTGGTCAGGCGGTCGGCATCATGGCCCGGCGCGGCACGCTGCTGATCGCGGCAATCCTGGGCATCTTCAAGACGGGCGCCGCGTATGTGCCGATCGACCCGGATTACCCCGCCAGTCGCAAGCAGTTCATCATCCACGACAGCGGCCTTCGTCATCTGCTGTGTGACGCGACGGCGGACGTGCCCAGCACGACGGGGGTCATGCTGCACCGCCTGGACCTCGCGGAGACGCTCGCTGCCTACCCCGCCACCGCAGTCCACGCAGCGCCCTGCACCGGCTCCGACCTGGCATACATCATCTACACGTCCGGCTCCACAGGCACCCCCAAGGGAGTGATGGTGGAGGTCGGCAATCTGCACAATCTCATGCTGGGCATGCGCGCGCACGGCTTTGACGGGCAGGGGTGCTGGGCTGGCGTGGCATCGTTCTCGTTCGATGCCTCCGTACAGGGGCTGTCCCACCTCCTGCAGGGAGGGCACCTGTTGATTCTCACGGATGAGGAGAAGGTGGATGCTGCAAGCATGCGCGCCCGCCAACAGGAATACGGCGTGACGGTCATCGATTGCACGCCCACGCTGGTGTCCGCATGGTTGGAACAGGAACTGGCCGACGTATTGCCGCAGCTGGTCGTGGGCGGGGAGCCCATCCCGCCCGCACTCTGGTCGCGCCTGGCTGCACATGCGGCCAATGGGCGACCGCACTTCAACGCGTATGGCCCCACCGAGACCGCGGTCAACGCCTGTATGGCCCCGATCGTCGGCGACACCCCACATATCGGCTTCTGCCTGCCGAACGTTCATGGCGTGGTGCTCGATGCGGGCGGCATGCCCTGTCCGATGGGCGTGGCCGGAGAGCTGTATATCGGCGGCCGTGGCGTCGTGCGCGGCTATGTGGGCAACCCGACGCTCACCGCGGCGCGGTTCAGTGCCGATCCGCTCGGTGGCCGGGCAGGGCGTCTGTATCGCAGCGGTGACGAGGTCCGCCAACGCCTCGACGGCACGTTCGAGTATCTGGGCAGGCTTGACGATCAGGTCAAGGTCAACGGCTACCGCATCGAACTCGACGAGATCGCCAATGTGCTGCAACGTCACGCTCTGATCGATGACGCTCTGGTAATCGCAACGCGCGAAGCGGACGGGCGCCACCGTCTGATCGCCTGCGCACGCGTGCTGCCTCCGCTGGATGCCGCCGCCAATGCCGCCACCTTGGGCGCATGGCTGCAGCAGCAGTTGCCGACGTTCATGCAGCCCCAGCTGTTCGCCGTGGTCACCCGCTGGCCCATGACGGCGAACGGGAAGGTCGATCGCGATGCACTGCGGAATATGGCGGCACCGATGCATGCCGCGTCGGCCCCTCCGGATACGGCCATCGCCTCACCGGCCGAGCAGCTTCTCTGCACGCTATTTGCCTCTGTGCTGGGCCGTGAGCGCGTCGAACCGGAGGACGACTTCCACGCGCTCGGCGGCGACTCCATCCTGGCCATCCGATTGGTTGCCAAGGCGTCGAAAGAAGGCCTTGTGTTCACCATCAGGCAGCTCACGCTGCATCCGTCCCCACGCCAGCTTGCCACCATCTGCACTGGCGCGACTGTGATCTGCAAGGCATCCGCTTCGCGGGTCCAGGATGCGCTGCTGGCCCTGTTCGCGTCCGTACTGGGGCGCGAACACCTGCAGCCGGATGAGAATTTCTATACGCTGGGTGGCGATTCGATTCTGGCGATCCGCCTGGTCGCCAAGGCCGCAAAGTCCGGCATCCGCTTTACCATCAGACAGCTTGCACAGTATCCGACGCCGCGTGCGCTCGCCGCGGTGTGCGATGCATCGGCAGTGGCGACCGCGCACGCATCCGTGACCGGAACGCAACCCTTGTTGCCCATCCATCACGAAGTGATCGTCGAACAGCGTGGAGCGGGACTGGAGGTCTTCGATCACTTCAATGGCGGGTCGCTGTTCGGATTGCCACCTGGCCTGGACCTGGCCATGCTGCGCCAAGTGCACGCGGCGCTCGTCGCCCGCCACGATGCACTCAGGTTGGCGTTCCATCTGGATGCGTCACCGCCTTCCGCAGTGTATCTGGAGCCAACGACGTCGGTCTTTACCCTGGCGACCGCTGAAGAGCGCGTGGCTGACGACGAGCAGGACATCGCGGCCGCCGTCAAGCGCATCTGCACCCACCATCAGCAGACACTTCGGCTCGCCGACGGCGCGCTCCTACGCCTCGTGCTCATTCGTGCGGCGGACGTTGACCGGCTTCTCATGCTTGGCCACCACGCCGTCCTTGATGTCGTGTCATGGCATCTACTCGTCGCCGACGTCGGCGAGGCGGTGCAGCAACGTCTGCGCGGCGAGCCGGTCCGGCTTGCACCGGCCAGCGATTCCTACCAGGCATGGGGACACCACCTGGCAGAATGCGCAAGGAACGGGCGGTTCCGAGGAGAACTTGGCTACTGGGCCGCGCAGCTCGACACCATGCCGCTGGCGCCCGTGCTCGCACCTGACGTTCCACAGGCGGACATCGGCCACCGACGCCACCGTGCCGTACAACTCGATGCCGCGTCGACCTCGGCACTGCTCTCACGTGGCGGCGGTCATGCTGGGTCCGATGTGAACGCGGTGCTGCTTACTGCGCTGTACCGCGGTCTGGCCGCGTGGCGCGGCAGGGGAGGCTTCCGGATCCTGCTGGAGAGCCACGGTCGCCATAGCGACGAGGCAGGCCTGGACCTGTCGCAGACCGTTGGTTGGTTCACCCAGTCCTATCCATTCCTGTTGACGTTCCAACCGCGTGATCCCATCCACGACCTTTCCACGGTTCGCAACCAGCTTGCGGCGGTGCCCACCCGTGGCCTTGGATACGGCGTGCTGCGGTTCCTCGAGCGCGCGCCGGAACTGCATGGCCCTGGCGTCGATGCGCCGTTCCAGGTGCTGTTCAACTACCTCGGTCAGTTCAACAGCATGGTCGCCGACGCCGGTATCCTCCAGTTTCGGCAGGAGGACATCGGCCCGTCGGCCAACGCACGCCTTCCGGTGACCGCGGCCATGGGCTTCCAGGGCGGCGTCTATGGTGGACAGCTTTCCATGAACATCGAGTTCGATACGCGTCATTTCTCTGAAGACGACATGCAGGAGCTCGCAGGCTGCATCCGCGGCCAGCTCCTGAACATCGTCAACAGCTCCACATCGTGCGTGGCCGAAGCGGCCGGCTCTGAAACCAACTGATACAAGGACAACGTAATGGGCAGGTTCATGGAAAAGGAAAAATCCAAGGTCGTCGTCGGTATGTCATTCGGGTACCACGATTCGGCTTGCTGCATCCTCAAAGACGGCATGTTGGTCGCGGCGGTACAGGAGGAGCGCTTCAGCCGTGTAAAGAACGACAAATCCTTCCCGCGGCGGAGCCTGCGCTATTGCCTGGCCGAAGCAGGCGTAGGGCTGGACGAGGTGGACTGCATCGCCTACTACGAAGAGCCGGAGAAGAAGCTGTCCCGCCAGATCTGGATGGGAAGCATCGAGCACGCCGATCCTGTACGGCGGGCGGCAGTCGTCGACCATCTCTGCGCCGAAGGGCCCGAGCTCACAGTGCGTGAGACGCTGGGTTACAAGGGGCATATCGAAATTGTCGACCACCATCTTTCGCACGCTGCGAGCGCCTATTACTTTTCCGGATTCGACGATGCCGCCGTGCTGACGGTGGACGGAGTGGGCGAGTGGGCCACTACCAGCTACTCGCAGGGCAGGGGCGGCGAGCTGGCAATATTCGAGGAGGTGGTTTTCCCGGATTCGCTGGGACTTTTCTACAGCGCCATCACTGCCTTCCTCGGGTTCAAAGTGAACAGTGGCGAGTACAAGGTAATGGGACTGGCTCCCTATGGCCGCGACATCTACGCTGACCGGCTGCGGCAACTGGTGCGCAACGGCGAGAACGGCCAGTACCACCTGGACATGCGCTACTTCGACTTCCTGCGTACAAGCCGGATGTACTCGGACGCGCTGGCGGACCTGCTGGGCATCGCGCCGCGAATCCCGGAGTCGGAGCTCGCCCAGGAGCACATGGATATCGCACGCAGCTTGCAGGTGGTGCTCGAAGATATCCTGTTGGACAAGGTCCGCTACCTTCATTCACGGGTACCGAGCCGTAACCTGTGCATGGCGGGAGGTGTGGCGCTCAACTGCGTGGCCAATGGCAAGATCCTGCGCGACGGCCCTTTCGAGAACCTGTTCGTGCAGCCGGCAGCAGGCGACGCCGGCTCTTCGCTCGGCGCCGCGGCCGTGGCCTGGGTACGCATGTTCGGGGAGCGACCGCGCCAGCGCGACATGCCACACGCCTATCTCGGCCCCCGACATCTCCCCGATGATGTCCATCGCCTGCTGACCAGTACCGGCGTCAAGTTCGAGGATTTCCGGGGGCGGGACGCGGGCCTGATCGACTTCACTGCAGGCCAGTTGGCAGACGGCAAGGTGATCGGTTGGTACCAGGGCCGCATGGAGTTCGGTCCGCGCGCGCTCGGTGCACGATCCATCCTGGCCGATCCCCGGGACGGCGAGATGCGAGAAAAGATCAATGCACTGGTGAAGATGCGCGAGGCGTTCCGCCCCTTCGCGCCAGCGGTGAAGGCCGAGTCTGCGCGGGAGCATTTCGCTCTGACGTCGCCGTCGCCGTTCATGCTGCAGACGTGTGATGTCGAGTCGCTGCTCGACCTGCCTGCCATCACCCACGTTGACAACTCCGCGCGGGTACAGACGGTGGAGCAGGACGTGAATCCCCGCTTCCATGCGCTGCTGAGTGCTTTCGAGGCGTTGACCGACTGCCCGATCCTGCTCAATACATCATTCAACGTGCGCGGTGAGCCGGTGGTGTGCTCGCCGCTGGACGCCATCATCTGCTTCGTGCGGGCGCGCATCGATTTCCTGATCCTGGAGGACTTCGTGATCCGCCAATCCGATATTCCCGAGATGTGGCGGGTAGGTGTCGGCAATACGCCCGTCACCCCGCCGCGCCGCGAATCCCGCGCCATCGGCCACGCCGTCTACACCTTCCTCTGAGAGCTCCCCGCGATGTCAATCAACGATCCGATGAAGCAACTGTCCGATGAAATCGCCGCTCAGGTGTACCGCAACCAAGGGGGCGAATTCACCCGCCTGCTGACGTTCGCAAACCTCGTTGGCGGCTCCACACCCAGCGCGGAAACACCCGCAGCGGCCGAGGAGCCCGCCGGCACCATCGGCATCTGGAAACTGGACGCGGAGGGCACGTCATTCCACCGCGATACCGACAACACTGGCGATTGGGCCTACTGGGCACAGCAGCAGCGCATCGAAGCGAAGGGCGCACGGCAGCGCATCGTGTTCCTGGGGGAGTCCGTTGCACGCGGCATGTTCTATGACCCGGGTTACACACCCGCCCAGGTGTTGGCAGAAGTGCTGGGCAAGCAGGCAGGCCGCCAGGCGCCCGAGGTCATCGACCTTGCGCGTACCAATGCGTCGATGGCAACGCTGCGCCGCACGGCACGCCAGGCCGAGCAGTTGCACCCGCAACAGGCGGTGATCTTCGCTGGCAACAACTGGGCCGGCAATCGTGCATACGTAGGCAGAGAGCATACCTATGCCTTGGCGGCCAGCCTACGCGATGGCGGGATCGCCGGCCTGCGCAGGCAGGTGGAGCAGGAACTCGTGGGCGAGATCACCGCACTGATGGATGACATCGCCGGCCTGTATGCACAACGCGGGGTGCCGGTATGCTGGGTGCTGCCGGAGTTCAATCTCCAGGACTGGCGCGATCCGAAAGTCCAAGCGCACTGGCTGGAGGGTGCAGGTGTCAACCAGGCGTGGCTGGCGCTGCAAGACCAGGCTGAAGAGTGCCTCTCCGTCAACGACTACGACGCGGCCCGACAGCACGCCGAAGCCATGCTGGCCTTGGACGGCGGCGATTGTGCGACCACCGCCCATCTGCTGGCTGCATGCTGCCGTGGGTTGGGCATGGTGGAGGAGCAACGTCAGTTCTTGGAGATGGCACGCGACGCGTCGATCATCGATTTCAACCGCAGCTATTCCCCACGGATCACGGCGCTGATCCACCGCACCATCGTCGAGAAGGCGGCGGCACTGGGGCACCAGACGGTTGATCTTCAGCAGGTATTCCACCTGGCGACCGGGACGCTGGTATCCGGCCGCGAACTGTTCCTTGACTACTGCCACCTGACAAGCCATGGCATCCGGTTGGCCATGGCGGCGGTTGCGCGGCAACTGCTGGCAGGTCAGAACGGCACGCAGCCGTCGCTGGAGGCGCTGTTGGAACACGCGCCATGGCCGACCGATGCGGATGAGGCCGACGCCCACCTGCTGGCCGCCATCCACAATGCACACTGGGGACAGTCTTACGACGTGGTCCTGCACTACTGCCGTCGCGCCGCGGAAAAATCACCCGCGATCCTCGAGCTGATGGACATCATCGTCGAAATCCAGAACGAGCGACTTCCCACCTGGATGAACGCGCGGGCCACGGAACTGATCGAAAGCGTCTCGCCACAGATCAAGCGCTACCTGTTCTCCATGGAGTTCAAATGTCTGGACCGGCTGCTGGTCGATGCCTTCATCCAGTGCCACAAGGATCTTGGTGTTGATCTGGCGCCGCGGGTGGCGGCCTTGCGAATTGGCGCCCACTGCGTCAGCGCACTGGGCCGGGTAGACCTGTTGGACCCTTACTATCACAGCACGTCATTCTCGGACCAGCAGTTCATCGAGGGCGGCGTGAATCAGCACAACGACTACTACAAGGGCTATGGTCCATCCAGCGCATTCTGTTTCATCTCCGGCGGAGAGGGAGATCATGCCGTCCGCATCACGCTGAAGTCTGCGGATGGGGCCAGCGATGGGCATGCCGAGGTACTGGTCAACCAGGTTGCGTGCCACCGCATCGCACTGTCGGGCGAATGGCAGACCCACGAAATCACGCTTCATGCTGGAATTCTGAAGCCGGGTGTCAATGACATCTCGATCACCTGGCCCACGCCCAGGCTGGATGGCGCACAGGAATTGTCGCGGATTGGTCATGCCATCAGGCGCAGCGCGGGTGCAGAAGTCCACCCGGTGTTCGGCCACATCTACGCATTCGAGGCGCGGCACTGCGCGCCATCTCAGCAGGCCGTGCATGCCATTGCTTGACGCCGCCTTTTCCGCACGCACCCGGAGCGCCGCATGACCCAGGACCCCTTACCATTCACCGTCATGGCCCCAACACGGGGCGATGCGCTGTCGGCTTACCTCGCCGCCCACGGCGCCGAGCTGGAGCCGAGGCTGGTCCGTGCCGGCGCAGTGCTCTATCGCGGCTTCGCACCCATATCCGGGGAGGAACTGGACGCGCTGGTACGATCGCTGTCCAGTGCTCCTTATCGCAACGATGAGGAGAGCTCTCCGCGCAATCATGTGCACGGCAACGTCTATACATCGACCAACTACAGGTCGGAGATGGACATTTTCCCGCACAACGAGAATTCCTATAAGCAGGAGCTCCCGACCAGGCTGTTCTTCTACTGCGTGCATCCTGGCAGCGAAGGCGGTGCCACGCCGATCGTGGACTGCAGGAAGGTGCTGGAACGTATCGATCCTTCGGTGCGCCTTCGCTTCGAAGAGCGTCGCTGGATGTATGTCAGGAACTACACGGCGGGGATTGGCATTCCTTGGCAGGAAGCATTCAACACCCGCTCGCGCGATGACGTGGAAAGCTACTGCCGCGGCCAGGACATCCAGTTTGAATGGGTGGGTGAGGAATCGCTGAAGACATGGCAGATCCGCGATCCGATCCTCACACATCCAGTCACCGGCGAGGTGGCCTGGTTCAATCACGCTACGTTCTTCAATATCGAGACACTTGATGAGGACCTGCGCGCCTCACTGCGGGACATGTTCGGGGACGATGGCCTGCCGCACAACACCTATTACGGTGACGGTAGTCCGATCGAGCCGGAGGTGATCCGCATGCTGCAGCGTGCCTATCTTGCAGAGGCGGTGCCAGTGAACTGGCAGACCGGTGATCTGCTGGTCGTGGATAATCTGATCACCGCGCATGCAAGGAAGCCGTTCAAGGGTGAGCGTCGGATCTACCTGGCCCAGGCCGATCCAGTGCACCGCGACCAGTTGGGCCACGTTACGGTTACAACGCGGCAACGGGAGAACAGCGTCATCGCCATCGATGGATGACGCGGCGGTATCGGTGAGTGTGTGTTCACACTGTGCATTATTCGATGCGCCTGCACAGTGTGATCCGCACCACATTCCCCTCCATTCATGTCACGCAGTGAATGTCGCATCGCCGCTTTACACAGCGCAGCCTCTGCCATAGGCTGGAGAAAGATAGGAATCTTCCGCGACGGCAAGGCTTGTCGTCGCAGAACGCAACGGATGCTGAGGGCAGGAGCCATCGCCGTTCAGCCGCAGCCCCTGCACGCCAGTGCACGCAGGTATGAATGACGTACAGCCACGGACGAAGAAATGGATATCGCAAAGTCGGAGAGGGTGCGCGGTCGAAGCAGGTGGTTTGCTTCGAGGAAAGTAATGCTGCTATCTGCAGCTGTTGTCGTCGTGATTGCCGGCTTCGCGTTGCGCGCCCAGTCATCCTCTGCTGCCATAAAGCGTGATGCGCTGGTCGTAGGCGTCGTCAAGAGCGGCAAGTTCGACGTCTCCGTTGATGGCTATGGCGAACTCAAGTCCAGCAGTGCGCGCCTCCTTACCAGTGATAGCAAGGCAACGGTGGAGGAGGTAGTGCTCAAGCCGGGCGCCATGGTGGAGCCGGACAGCATCATCCTGCGCATGTCCAATCCACAGATCGACCAGGATCTGGATCTTGCGCGGCACAAGCTTGAAGCGGAGAAGATCGCAGTGCAGGAGATTGTGCTCACCCAGCAACGTGAGTTGCAGGAGGCCGAAGCGGCGATCATGAAGGTGCAGTCGGACCTGGAGTTGGCGCAGATGCGTGAGCAGGCCTTGGCTTCCCTTGCCAAGGCGCGCATCATCAGCTCGATCGAATATGCGGAAATCTCCCTCAACGCCAAGCAGTTGCGCAACAGCCTGGTCATCGAGAAGCAGCGCTACGCCACACTGCAGAAAATCAACCGCGCGCAGATCGAGATTCGCGAGCGGCTGGTGCAGGAGCGCCAGGTCGCCTACGACAAAGTCATGGAACAGCAGAACAGGCTGACTGTCCGTGCCGGCAAGGAAGGACGGCTGCAGTTGCTGTATGTGGAGTTGGGGCAGAGCATCGATACCGGCAAGGAGTTGGCGCTGATCAGCGGCGACAGGGATCTCAATGCGCTGGTCAAGATCCCTCAGTCCAAGAGCGATGCGGTGCAGATCGGGCAGCCTGCGACCATCTCGGTGGGCGGAACACGGGTTCCCGCCAAGGTGCTGCAGATCAATCCCGGTGTTGTCGACGGCAGTGTCCTGATCGAGCTTGAGCCAAACCAGCCACTGCCCCCCAACGCACGGCCGGGTCTCAATGTAGATTCCACGGTCAGTGTAGGCTCCTTCCCCGATGCCTTGTTCGTCGAGCGTCCTGCCAATGTCCTCCCCAATGCCAGCACCAGCATCTTCGTGCTGGACGGCAAAAAAGGGGCTGCGCGCCGTACTCCGGTGGAGTTCGGGCAGGAATCGGGCAAGCTGATCCAGATCCGGACGGGGGTGCCCAAGGGCTCCAGTATCGTCCTGTCCGATGTGTCGAAGTTCGCGTCGGAAGACGTATTGGCCATCGCTGACTGACCACGCAGGGTGTCGCGCTGCCACATGCCGCATCGGCATGGTAGGTGGGTGCAGTCGCCCGGCCACAGATTGCACGACCATCTCACTACGCCCGGGATATGTCATGAACAATGCAAAGATCCGCGTCGAGAATCTCAGTAAAGTGTTTTCCACCGACGAAGTGGACACGTACGCGCTGTCGGAATTGAGTCTGCAGGTGCTCCAAGGCGACTATGTCTCCATCTCCGGGCCCTCGGGCTGCGGAAAGTCCACGCTGCTGTCCATTCTCGGCCTGCTGGATACCCCGACCTCCGGCAGCTACTTCCTGGACGGAATCGACGTCAGTGGGATGGGCCTGTCCGAGGGCGCGCAGGTACGCTGCGAGAAGATCGGATTCGTGTTCCAGCAGTTCAATCTCATCGATGGCCTCAGCGTTGCTGAGAACGTCGCGCTTCCGCTGCGCTACTCGCGCACCCGTCACAGTGCGGAGCAGGTACAGGCACGCGTCAGCGAGTGTCTGGAAAAGGTGGCCATGAACCACCGCGCCGGTCACAAGCCAAACCAGCTTTCTGGTGGCCAGCAGCAGCGCATCGCCATCGCCCGCGCACTGGTGGCCAACCCTGCGGTGCTGCTCGTCGACGAGCCGACCGGCAACCTGGATTCCGCCAACGGCGACGCGATCATGACGCTGCTGGGTGAACTGAACCAGGCCGGCACGACCATCTGCATGGTGACCCACGATCCGCGCTACGCCGACTTCGCCAGAACGCGGATCAGTCTGCTGGACGGGAAGATCCAGTCCAGCCACACGCGCACCGTCGGACAGCCGCAGGGCGAGGCCGCCTGATGCTGCTCAAGGAGCTCGCCGAGGCATGGAGAAGCCTGCGCAAGCGGCCGCTCTTCGTGCTCAGCACCGTGCTGACCCTGGCGGTCACGCTCGGCATCCTGCTGTGCATGGTGAACCTCAACCAGATCCTCCTGCTCAAGGCGCTGCCGTATCCGGCCCAGGATCGCCTGGTGGTCGGCGTTGGCAACGTCTACGAGAATAGCGAAGTGAAGTTCGCGGACAACGTGGCTTACCCCATTGCCGAGCTTCTGGAGAGGAACAAGGCCGACACCGGACTGGAAGACCTTGCGATCCTGAATTACGGCGAGGAAATCGTCACCAATATCCCCGCAAGGCCAAAGCTGCGCGTCACCAATGCCACGCCGGCCTATTTCCCGATGCTGGGCGCGGGCTTCGCCAAGGGCGGCGGGTTCTCGTCGAGCAACGGTATCGGCTCGCACGAGCCTGTGGCTGTCATCAGCCACGACACCTGGCAGACGCACTTTGGCGGGAGGGAGAACATCCTCGAGGACAAGGTGGTCATCAATGACGTCTCCTACCGCATCGTCGGCGTCACGGCCGCACGCTTCGTCGAACCGGAGCTGTTCCAGGCCGGGCTGAGGACGCACGTCTGGCTGCCCTGGGAGTTCAACACCTGGCCGCCCGAGATCCGCGGCAACTGGTCGGCCTTCACCGACCAGATCAAGCTGCTGGGCCTGCTGGCGCCGGATCAGCGCGGGGCGGTGACCGAACAGTCCATCAACAGTCTCGTCAGCGATCGTTTCAACGCCGAGACACGGGGGTCGGCCTTCCTCACCAACGCTTCCTACCGTGTATCGCTGGAAGGACTGAAGCCCTACCTGGTACAGGACGGACGGGTGTCAGCGCTGCTGTTCCTCGCCAGCAGCCTGGCACTGGCCGTCATCGCGTGCATCAATGTCTTCAACCTGCTCCTGTCACGCGCGGCCGAGCAACTCCGCGAACTCGCCATCCGCGCAACGCTCGGTGCACGCAAGACCCATATCTTCAGGCATGTATTGGCCGAGCATGTACTGCTGGTCGGCACCTCCACCGTGCTGGCGTTGCTGCTTGCGAGTGTTGTCACTTGGGCAATGAAGGACGCGATCGCAGGACAGCTTCCGCGCATTGCAGAATTGGCCATTTCACCGTTCACCGTGGTCGTGGCGATCCTCCTCGTTCTGGTGCTGGCCCTGGCGTTTTCGGCATTGGTGACGCACCTGCTGGATTACAGGCGGTTGGCCTCCCAACTCAAGTCAAGCGGCAAGGGTTCCGGCCTGCAGGTGTCGGCCGGCGCGCGTGATGCGCTGGTGATCAGTCAGATCGCCCTGGCAGCGTTCCTGCTCATCGCCATCGCCAGCGTCGTTCGCCTGTCTTACGAGACCGTCACCCGCGATCCTGGCTTCAGCATCCACAACCGGGTGTTTGCCAATTTGAGCACCGGCGCACTTCAGCCGAACCGCGATGAGCGCATCCGCAACATCGAAGACCTCACTACCCGGCTGAAGCAACTTCCAAAGGTCAAGCAGGTAAGCAACGCGCTGTTCGTGCCGATGATGAGCAACCGCTGGACCAGTTCCGTCAAGCTGGATGCAGCCGGCACCCAGACGGTGTCGGTAGCCACCAACCTCGTGGACGATGCTTACCTGGCCGTGATGGGTGAAGAGCTTGTCAGCGGCAGTAATTTCAGCCGCGACGATGTGAACAGCAGTGCCCCCAAAGTGCTGGTCAACCAAGAAATGGCCACACGCATTGCGCCCGACGGCGACGTCGTCGGCCGGTACGTGTATTGGCAGAGTGATGGCGAGGGCGAGTTCAAGCCCAACCAGATCATCGGCGTGGTGCGTGACGTGAGCATCCCGCGTACGCCGGCCACCCCGCGGCTCTACGCAACCCGCTACAGCGGCCTGCGCTTCATCGTGGAGCTCAACGAAGGCAGCACTCTGGACCGTCAGGAGTTCCTCGACGTCCTGGGAGCGGTCAACAGCCAATACAATCTGTACGAGTACGAGCGGGTGGACGACATCTACCACGGGCTGGTCCTGAAAGACCTCTTCATCGTGTGGGTGGCCATCGGCCTTGGCGTGTTGACCGTGCTGTTGGCCAGCGTCGGCATCTACGGCGTCCTGAATTACGGCATCCTGCTGCGCCGCTACGAACTGGGTGTGCGCATGGCCATCGGTGCCGCCCCGGCCCGCATCGCACAGATGGTTTACCTGGAGAACCTGGTCCTGTGTGTCTACGGGACGATCGCGAGCCTGGCGATCCTGATTGCTGCCGACCGCTTGCTGGCACGTTATGCCGGCTATGAGCTTCCGCTGTCCTGGGCGGCAGGCATCACCGGCTACATCGTCATCGTCGCCTCGGTGGCCGCGGCGTGCTACCTCACGCTGCGCACCATCATCAATCGCTGGCCGGTGGCTGCGTTGCGTTCGGAATAAACCGCTCGGAACTGACCGTGTTGTCGCAATCCTGGAAATGGAACAAGGATGAATCCATGCTAGCTACCCGCCTGATCTGCGTCCCTTTCGCCGGTGCCGGCGCCTCCTTCTTCAATGCATGGAAGGGGGTCGAAGATGGCCTGGAGCCGCTGGCACTTCAGCTACCCGGGCGTGAGAAGCGCTTCCTCGAGCCGCTCTACGGGGACGTCCATGCCGCGGCGGACGAACTGGCCGCCACGCTGCTCGACGATGACGCCGACGCGCCCGCGCTGATCTTCGGACACAGCCTCGGCGCAGTACTGGCATTCGAACTGGCACGTCGCCTCGAGGCATCCACGCACTATCCGCTGCTGGGTGTGGTGGCCAGCGGGTCGCCAGCTCCCTGGAGCCCACGTAGCGAACGCGCGTCCGATCAGCATGACGATGACGGGTTCATCGCCAGCGTGTCCCGTTTCTCCGGATATCGTCACGCAGCGCTCGACGACCCGATGATGCGCGAGTTGCTGCTGCCGGTGTTGCGCGCGGATGTCCGCATGCACGAGGACTACCTCCCCCGTGACAGCGCGGGCCTCTCCGTGCCACTGATCACGGTGCGGGGCGCGGATGACACACTCGTCAACGCCGATCAGATCAGCGGCTGGAGAGGCGCCACCAGCGCGGACTGCACGCACCACACGCTGCCAGGTGGCCACATGTACTTCGTAGACGATCCGGCGCCGCTGCTGCAGCTCATCAGCCGCTTCGCGCACTTGCGTGGTGCGGTACCTGCTGTGGCCGACGCTCGATGAGGCTCGCCGGAAAAGTCGCCGTCGTGACCGGTGCGGCCCGCGGGCTGGGGCGGGAATGCGCACGCGTGTTTGCTCGCGAAGGTGCCGATTTGGTGTTGACGGATGTCGACGCACAGATCGACGGAGTGCCATACCCCCTTGGCAGCTCCAATCAACTGCAGACAACGGCTGAGCTCTGCCGGCGCAACGGTGCCGCGGTGCTGGCCATCGCCGCAGACGTCCGCGACATGGCCGCGCTCCACCGCCTCAGGGACGCCGCCCTGCAACGCTTCGGCCGGGTGGACATCCTGTTGAACAACGCAGGCATTGCAGCGCCCTCGGGGAAGATCGTGCACGACATCGAAGAGGATGAGTGGAACCTGATGATCGACATCGATCTCAGTGGTGCCTGGAGAATGACCAAAGCGCTCGGCAAGGCCATGACATCGCAGCGCAGCGGGAGCATCATCAATATCGCATCCACTGCCGGCAGCGTCGGATATCGGAATTTTTCGGCTTACGTGGCTGCCAAGCACGGCATCATCGGGTTGACCCGCGCCGCAGCGCTTGATTACGGCCCATTGAAGGTCAGGGTCAACGCCATCTGTCCGGGATCGGTACGTGACTGCCCGGATGTGGAGGGCAGGATGTTGTCCGAGATCGCCCGCTCGCTCGATGTGGACGTGGACAGCTATGAGCACGTATTCACCCAGGCCCAGCCAATGAACGAGCTGGTCGAGCCAGCGGATGTCGCCGAGGCCGCTGTCTGGCTTGCGTCCGACGCAGCGCAACGGGTGACCGGAAGCATCGTGACGGTCGATGGTGGATTCACGGCGCGCTGAGCGCCACCCGCACCTACACCACGGCAGCTGCCAGGACACACTCATGCCTTCCATGCAACTCTCCGCCGCGACGATTCATCCGCCAGGTCTGCCTGACGCTCCAAGGCACGACCCCGGCCACGCTCACGCTCTGCGCGTCAGGTTGCCGCCCACGTGCTGCCCCCTGCATGCCCGGAAGCGGGCGGCCGCGCTCATCCGAGCAGAACAGGGTAGGGGCTGGGAGGCTGCGTCAGTGGTGTTCTTCTCCGAGACGCTGCCGCATGCGGAGAACACGGCACAAGGGCTGGCAGCGCGGGAGCTGTCACGTCGACTTTCCCCGTCGCTCGCGGGCACGATACGCGTGGTGCAGTTCATCTACACCAGCGGGAGCTGGGACCTCTTCATCACCGCCTGCAGGGACACGGCCAGCCTGCAGGCGCTGATCCGACTCGCGCACCATCTCAGCGGCTCCGCACTCCGCGAGGCAACACTACCAGCGACTGCCGGAGGTTCCGCAGTGCACGGCGCAGGCGTAGCAACCGGCATCGCTGTGGAATTCGGCACCGATGAAACATCCTGTGTCGCACCCGTGGCCCGTTGGTACGCAGGCCGCAACGGAAACGACACCGGCCTCGGCTACCAGGGACCTGTAACGCTTTCGGCGCCGGCGGAGGTTGTTGCAATGGCACTGACCCGCGTGATCCTCGCATTCACCCGGCAGGCCGCGGCAAGCGTTCGGGTCTTTGCCGATGTGGACACGTCCAGCGACGCGCGGCGCTGTGGCTGGACGCGACGAACCATCAGCGCTGATGGACGCCACTGCAAGGCCTTGCTGTCCCGGACCGTTTCCTGGCCGAGCACGCAACCCAGCATTGACAGCACTGACTGGCTTGGCATCGTTGTGCAGGACGCCCAGGCGCTCGACATCATGGACACCGAGGCGCTGGACTACCTTCCATTCCTGCAGCCACCGTACCCCGCGCTGGTGGAGATCGCCACCTGCACACGACAGACGCGGGTCGGGTTGAGGTACGACCGCGTGATGCTGGGCGACGCTGACGCACATTGCTTTCTGGAGTGCGTTGCCACCGTCGCCAGACAACTGATGAGCGCCCCAGGCACACCCCTTGATGCCCTTGCGCTGCTCGATGACGCGCAGCACCGGCACGTGGTCGCGCTTGCTGCCGGCAACGCCATGCCGGTAGTGCCGCCGGTGCGGATCGAAGCCGGCATCGCGTACTGGGCTGTCCGCCAGCCTGGTGCGGTAGCCATCAGCGATGATGCTGCCACGATGACCTACGCGGAACTGCAGGACAGCGTGGCGCTCGTCGCGTCGCAGCTGGCGCGACGTGGTGTACGGCAGGGTGATCATGTCGGCCTGTGCGTGGACCGTTCACGCCATATGATCGTCGCTGCCATCGCGGTCATGGCTCTCGGAGGCACCTACGTACCGATCGATCCGAAGTATCCCGCTGACCGCATCATCCAGACCTGCGCCGATGCGGACCTGTGCCTGCTCGTCGTGCAGGATGAGGGGGTGATGGATGCCGTCGCGTGCCCGGTCGCGACGCTTGCCGCACTGCTTGAGCCTGGTACTGGCATCGCTGTGCTGCCGCGAGACGATCTGACACCTGACGCGGCGGCGTACATGATCTACACGTCAGGATCCACGGGGCGCCCCAAAGGTGTGCGCGTGACCCATCGCAGCGTTCATGCGCTCATCAGTGCGGTGCGCGACGACTTCGCTCTGGCGCCTCATGATGTGTGGAGCTTTTTCCACTCGTTCTCATTCGATTTCTCGGTGTGGGAGATCTGGGGTGCGCTGCTCACCGGCGCCTGCGTCCATGTCATCGGACACGAGGCGTCACGTGATCCAGCAGCGTTCATCCAGCAGATCAACGCGCGTGGAATCACGGTACTCAGCCAGACACCGTCGGCATTCAACCAGCTGATGACACGTGAGGCAGAGCTTCCCATAGGACCGCATCTGAGGCTGGTCATCTTCGGCGGGGAGGCGCTGGATGCACGGCGCCTGCTACCGTGGTTCGACCGCCACCCGGAACATCAGTGCCGACTTGTCAACATGTTCGGCATCACCGAGACCACCGTCCATGTCACGGCAAGGACGGTTCGCCGCCTGGATGCGCTTGAAGGATCGCGCTCGGTTGGCAGGCCCATTCCAGGCTGGCAGGCCTACGTGCTGTCCCCCGATCTGGCGCTGCTTCCGCCCGGCGTCGACGGTGAGATCCACGTGGCGGGTGCCGGTGTGGCGCTGGGTTACCACGCACGGCCTGAGCTGACCGCCGAACGCTTTGTGGCCAACCCGTTCGGTCCAGGGCTGCTGTATCGCAGCGGTGACCGTGGTCGACTGCTCCCGAATGGCGAGCTGATCCACCTGGGACGGCTGGACAACCAGATCAAGTTGCGAGGCTTCCGTATCGAACTGGACGAGATCCGTTCGGTACTCATGGGCTGTACTGGCGTTGCGGATGCCGCCGTGGTGTTCGTGCAGCGGGATGCTGCGGACGAGGCTTCTGCCCGCATTGATGCATACGTCGTGCTCGCCGGCGCCACACTCGAGAAGGTGTGGGACCTGGCACAGGCCAGTCTGCCGGACCACATGCTGCCTGCAGCCATCGCCGCAATACCGTCGGTGCCGCTGACCATCAATGGCAAGGCCGACGCGGTCGCGATGGCCGCGCGCGTCGTCGCATCGGCAGGGCGCGGTACACGCGGGCGGGGCGAGCAGGCATCAGAACACACGGCGACGCGCATCGTGGAAGGTGTCAGTGACGGTGACGGTACGGGTATCGCTGGTGGTGCTCCAGTGGACGCAATGACCGGGGTACTGGTGGACATCTGGCAGGAGCTTTTTTCCACTCCGGTGACCAGCCACGACAACTTCTTCGATCTTGGTGGCAACTCCCTGGTGGCAATCCGCATGGCGTCCAAGGCGCGCGAGCGGGGGCTGCCAGCGCTCAATCTTCGTGATCTGTACATGCATCAGACCATCGCCGGACTCTCCACTTACCTGGCGGCCAGCCGGCCCGTCCGGGGCAATGCAGTCCCGGCCCACGCATCCTGAACCGCCATCCTCGCAAGGACACAGTGCCATGAGCGTCGACGACATCATCAAACGCTGCGCAGAGCAGGACATCATCCTGAAGATCGAGGACGGTGCATTGCACATCGAAGTCAGGAGCCCGCCGAAGGACAGATCCCTGCTGCTGGAGCTGAAGCAGCGGCGCGACCATATCGAGCAGGCGCTGCTCGCCGGATCCGACCACAGGCGCGGCGGTGCGGGTGGCGAGCGTCCCACGTCGATGAGCTTGTTCTACTTCTCCAGCGATGAGGGCAGCAGTGATCGCGACAAGTACAGGCTGCTGCTCGATGGTGCGCGGTTTGCAGACGAGCACGGGTTCGAGGCCGTGTGGACGCCTGAGCGACACTTTGCCCGGTTTGGTGGCCTCTATCCCAATCCGGCGCTGATGGCCTCCGCGCTGGCTGCCGTGACCCGCAACGTCGCGCTGCGTGCCGGCAGTGTGGTGCTGCCACTGAACGACCCACTGCGCGTTGCAGAGGAATGGGCGGTCGTGGACAACTTGTCCGATGGCCGCGCTGGTGTCGCGTTTGCGTCCGGCTGGCAGCCCAACGACTTCGTGCTGGCCCCGGATGTCTATCCCACGCGACACCAGTTCATGTATGACGGCATCGAGCAGATCCGTACCTTGTGGAGCGGTGGCACCATCACACGGCGCAACGGTGCCGGCGACGACATCGCCGTGAGCTGCCTGCCGCGTCCCATCCAGCCGGAACTTCCGATCTGGATAACCGCCGCCACCAGTCCGCAGACGTTTGAATCGGCGGGCAGGATCGGGGCGAACGTGCTATCCCACCTCACTGGACAGACGCCGGACGCGCTGGGAGAGAAGATCAAGATCTACCGCAAGGCGAGGGCGGAGGCCGGATACACGACGCCGGGGCAGGTCACCGTGATGATCCACACGTTCATCTCCTCCAATCAGGCACAGGTCCTGCAGGTCGCAAAGGAACCTTTCAAGCGCTATTTGTCGCAGTCCATCGACCTGCTGAGCAACCTTGCTTCCCAGGTTGGCATCGATCCCAAGAGTATTGGCAGCGGCGATATGGAGACGCTGCTGGAGCATGCATTCCACCGCTACCACGCAACCAGTGCACTGCTGGGTACGCCGGACAGCGCGTTGGAGTTCGCCGCCAGACTGCGGTCGATCGGCGTGGACGAGATCGCATGCCTGGTCGATTTCGGCATCGATCCGCGTGTGGTGCTTGAGAATCTTCCGCATCTGAACCAGCTGAAGACTGCGGTGGCGGCGCTGTGATCGGCAGCCTTCGTCCAGATCCTAAGCTGCACGGCGACGCGCCGCGATGCGGATCGAGCATGGAGGGGAATGCATGCGCATCCTGACCCGCCACCCACTACTGTGGCGCCTGGTACTGTGGGTCTGCCTGCCCATTGCCATCGGCATCTGGCTCGGCTACGTCCACCTGCGTCAGAGCCTCCCGCAGAGCGGAACCCACCATGTGGCGCACGGGCTGGCCGGCGATGTGCAGATCAGCCGCGACGCACACGGGGTTCCCTACGTGCGCGCGACAACTGACATGGACGCGTACTTCGCCATGGGCTACCTGCACGCCCAGGACCGTCTATGGCAGTTGGAGATGGCCAGGCGCATCCCGCAGGGACGACTTGCCGAGGTGCTGGGACAGCAGGCGTTGCAGAGTGACACATGGATGCGCACGCTCGATGTGCGTGGTGCGGCACAGCGCGCCTGGCCGGCACTTGCGCCAGAGGCCCAGCGGTCGCTGCAGGCCTATGCCGACGGCATCAATGCCCGGCTGGCTGAAGGCGCGACGCTTCCCCCGGAGTTCCTGATGCTGGGCATCACACCCGAGCCGTGGACGCCCGTCGACTCGCTGGCGTGGTTCAAGGTCTTCAGCCTCAACCAGTCCAACGGTATGCGCGCGGAGGCCGACCGGTACCTCGCCCGGAAGTATCTTCCGGAGCGGCAATGGGCACTGCTGGAGCGGACCTACCCCGATGACGCACCCACCACGCTGGGGCTTCACCAGCCGATGCAGGCGTTGTCGGGCCTGGGGCTGCACCTGGAACAGACGCTTGGGCACGGCGGCCCGCATGTCGGCAGCAATGCCTGGGCGGTGTCAGGATCCTTGACCCGGGATGGTGCGCCCCTGCTGGCCAACGATCCCCACATGGCGTTGCAGATGCCTTCGGCGTGGTATGTGGCTGAGCTGTCGGCTCCCGGCTTCTCGGTGTCGGGCATGTCGGTCGTCGGCCTGCCGGTCATCGTGTTCGGCCGCAACCGTCACGTCGCGTGGGGGGGGACGAACATGATGGCCGATACCCAGGACCTCTACGTACTGGAAACGCATCCTGAGCGACCTAACGCCTACCGCCTTGATGGGCAATGGCTGGACATGACGGTGCGCCAGGAGGAAATCCCGGTGCGTGCCGACTTCCCGTCGTCCCTTCGCGCGCCGCGCGAGCCCGCACGCGTGCAGATCCGCAGCACCCGTTTCGGCCCCGTCGTCAGCGATGCCGCGGGCCTGTTCGACCAGCCTGTTAGCCTGCGATGGTCGGGCCTGGACGATGGTGACACCTCCTATGAGGGCATCTTCCGCCTGGCGTACGCGCGAAACTGGACGGAATTCAACGCCGCGCTCAGCCATGTGGTCACGCCGGCCATCAATGTCGTCTACGCCGACGATGCCGGTAACATCGGCTACGTCGCCGCAGGGCGCATCCCGGTACGGGGGAGCGGCGACGGCAGCATGCCGGCGCCGGGCGTGGACTCGTCCTCTGGTTGGAACGGCTACGTGCCGTTCAGTGACATGCCGCGGTCGTTCAATCCTGCCGGTGGCATCATCGTCAGTGCAAACAACCGCGTGGCGGCAGACAGCTACCCCCATTTCATCTCACGCGACTGGGCCCCGCCTGCACGTGCAGAGCGGATCACGGTCATGATCAAGGAGGCGCTGTCGCGCAACGGCACGCTGGACGTGGAGCAGACTCGCCTGATGCAGGCCGACACACTGGACCGAGAGGCGGTGGCACTGCGTGATTACCTCGTCAGCCATGTTTCGCCGGAACTCGCCTCCACCCGCCTCATGAAGGAGCTGAAGCACTGGGACGGGCGCATGGGGGCCGACCAGCGCTCGCCGGCGATCTTCAACTTCTGGCTCAAAAATCTGCGTAGCCGCCTGTTGCTGGATCACCTCGGCAGCGGCCAGGGGGCCACTGACCAGACGCATGCACTGCGAGGCTATGTGGCCGGCGTGACGCCGCTGCAGATCCGCCAGCTTCTCCAGTCGCCAGATCCGGCATGGTGCGAGCGCGCTGCAGACGGCACCAGCAGTTGTGCTCGCACCATGCAGCTCGCCTTCGACGATGCACTGCGCGAGCTTGACAAGTACGAGAGCGACGACGCGCGATGGGAATGGGGGCGCCTGCATCGTGCCCGATTCAACCACGTGCCGTTCGGCGACGTGAACCTACTGGACCGCGTGTTCGCACGGCGCCTGCCCAGCCCCGGCTCGGAGAACTCTGTCAACGTCGCGGCCGGCATCTACCGGCCCATGAAGGGCTTCGAACAGAACTTCGGCGCCGTGTTCCGCCAGGTCATGGTGATGGGGCAGGGGGGCGGACAGCATGCCTATATGAACTCGACCGGGCAGTCCGGCAACCCAATGAGCCCACACTTCGATGACATGCTCGAGCCCTTCGCGGCGGCGCAGTTGTACACGCTGAAACAACCGGACGCCGTGTCGTCGGCAATACGCCAGACCCTGCTTGTCGCAGGCAGCAACAGCGAGGGCCGACCGTGAAACTGTTTGAGCTGTTCATCCACCGCGCCCCGAACAGGATATTCCTGTCCATCCTGTTCGGCGCGCTGTCCGGGGTCTGCTACTCACTGCTCATCCCGCTGGTGCAGGTGGGCATTGGCGGCGCCGAGGGGGCCGCAAGCGGTGCAGACACCCACGTCTTCCTGGGTGTGGAAGTGCACCAGCACAAGCTGGCCATGGTGTTCTTCGTACTCTGCGCCTGTGTGCTGTTCCTGCGCTCCTTCTCGCAGATCACGCTCCTCCGCGTCGCCATGGAAGTCACCACGGAGCTGCGTCGCACCCTGTACGAGCGCATCAGCCAGGCGCCCATCGCGGACCTCGAGCGCATGGGGTCTGCCCGTCTGATCGCCGCCATCACCACCGACGTGGGACGCATCGTGTTCGGTGCGCGGGTGCTGCCCGACCTGCTGATCAGCGCAGTGACCATCATCGGCATGCTCGGATTCATGAGCTACCTGGACTTTCCGGTCTTCATGCTCGTGCTGCAGGCCATCGCATTCGGCGCCATTACTTACCAGATCCCCATGTTCCTTGCCAATCGCTACTTCCAGCGATCCCGCGAGCGCATCGACCCCCTGCAAGACGCGATCCAGGGGCTGATCAACGGTGCCAAGGAACTCAAGCTGGACCGCGTCAAACAGCAGCGCTATTTCGCCGACGTGCTGATGGACAATGAGTACGCCGTCATGCGGGCGGACAAGACGGGCAACACCATCGTACGGCTCGCCGCCAACTATGGCGACATGATCAGCTTCCTGGTGATCGGGGTCATCGCGTACGTCTTCGTGAACTATCACGCCCTGACAGCGGCCACGCTGACGGGCGTGATCATGGCGATGCTCTACATCACCACGCCCATCGCGCTGGTGATCAATACAGTGCCGGCCGTCTTCATGGCGCGTATCTCCTTGAAGAAGGTCAATACGCTGCTTGCCTCGATTCCGTCGGAGACCTATCCGGAGGCTGCCGCCGCTGCGCCGGATGATTGGGCCATGCTGACGCTGCGCGGCCTCGAGTACTCCCATTCAGGCAATGGCGATGACCCCGGGTTCCATGTCGGGCCCATCGACCTCGACATCCGACGAGGCGAGGTGACGTTCATCGTTGGCGGAAACGGCTCCGGAAAATCGACCCTGAGCAAGCTCATCAGCCTGCACTACCGCGCCAGTAACGGCCAGATGCTGTTCGGCGACCAGACGCTGGACGACGCCACGATCGGGGCCTATCGCAACCAGGTGTGCTCGATCTACTCCGACTACCACCTGTTCGACCGCCTGCTCAGTGATCCCCGCCTGGACGAGGACGAGAAGATTCGTGAGTACATGAGCCTGCTCAAGCTGGAGGGCAAGTTGTCCATCGTCGGCCGCAGGTTCTCCACCCGCGCATTGTCGGACGGGCAACGCAAGCGCCTGGCATTGCTGGCCGCATTGATCGAGGACAAGCCGCTGTATCTGTTCGACGAGTGGGCCGCCGATCAGGATCCCTCGTTCAAGGAGATTTTCTACCGAAGGATCATCCACGACCTCAAGGCGCGCGGAAAGGCCGTCATCGTCATCAGTCATGATGATCGCTTCTTCGGCGAAGCCGATCGTATCGTCTACATGGAGAGTGGTCGCCTTCGAGAGGTGATCGACGCGGCCTCCACGCGCGACGGCCTTCTGGCACCAGCCGGATCGGATCTGCACGCGCCCGACGTTCAGGCTCTCCACGGCAAACGACTGCCCACCGCCACCACGAGCGATGACCGATGATGGACCTGATTGAAAACAATGGATGCGCCGCTTCACTGCTGAACAGGGAGTTCGAGCGCTACATCGACACCCATCGTATCTCCGACGCGATCCCGTTCCGCGAGCTTGCAACCACCGAGTTCATGCGGACATACCAGTACCCGATCAATTCCTGGCCATTCTTCGTGTCGCCAGCGTTCGTGGCCAACATGGAGGAAATGAACGGGAACATTCTGCGGATCACATACGCCGCTATCCGCGGAATATTCAACGATGATCCAGCACGCATGGCTGCAGCGATGGGCATAGACACCGTGCGCTGCTCGCTGTTCCTTGGCAAGTTGAACCTTTCCGACATCTGCTTCCGCACGGATGCGGTCCTGACCGCGAGCGGCCTCAAGCTGGTGGAGGTCAATGTAGGCACGTCCATTGGTGGCTGGCAGATCCAGTGGATGGACGAAACCTTCCGGAACCACCCGGGATATCGCGGATTCTTCGACCAGCACAGCGTGAACTGCCGCAACACACCTGTCACCTTCTTCCGTTTCCTGATCGAGTCTGCCGCGCGTATACAGGACGCGGCGCCGCGCATCATCCTCGTCAAGGTGCGGAAGGGCTTCGACCCTGACATGTACGGTGAATTCCTGCATCACTGCATCGGCGAGGCCGTTGCGGAATCGGGGGTGGATGCCAGCATTCGGTTCTTTGCAACATTCGATGAGCTGGAAGTCACCTCCCAGGGCACGTTCCATGACGGAGACAGAATCCACCTGGTCACATTTGGCGACCTGAGTGGCGAGCCACCTGCGCCGGTGGAACTGCTGCGCAGCATGCTTGCTGGAAGGCTGGCATGCCCGGACTTTCCGACCAATATGGTGCTGTCCGATAAACGTGCCATGGCACTGCTACATCACGCAGTGCAGGTTGGTGCGCTGCCCGCGGCCGATGCCGCGCTGGTCACGCGGTACGTGCCGCGGACCTTCCTAATGGGTGGTCCGCTGTACCGTCCCGCACTGATGGTCGAATTGCTGACAAGGAAGGACGACTACGTTGTCAAACAATGCGATGGAATGCAGGGCATCGACGTCTACGTCGGGCGCTTCATGACCGCCGAGGACTGGGCGGCCAAACTCGGGACGCTGGAACGCCCGGAGCTCTGGATCGCCCAGGAGTACTGCGAGTCCGTGCGCTTCTACGGGCATGCTCCCGGCTCGCGCCAGGTATTCGACTTCGTCTGGGGCGTGTTCCAGTTCGGGGAACGCTTCGGCGGCTCCTGGATCAGGATGATGCCTGTCGATGGAAACTATGACGGTGTCATCAACTCTGCCCGCGGCGCACAGGAGCGAATTGTGTTCGAGGCAGCATATTGACCCACCTGGAAGACAGATCACTGTCGCGTTGCAGAGGTGGGGCCGGAGGCGGGCGTCACGAAACGTCGCCCGCACCCCAGACGCCGGGCATCCACCACGGAACGCTCACGATATGCGCTGCGTCACCCTGCCATTGAAGGACGGCCTGCAGCCGGTCGCTGGTGCATGGGTACAACGTTGCAGGTCAGCGCGGCATCTACGCCATCAGCGACCCTGTTGCGCGCCCGATGACCTGGTTGACCCTGGCAAGCACGGCGGCGCGATGCTCGTTGATGAAGAAGTGGCCACCAGGAAGCCAGTGGACGTCACACCCTGCGGTGGTGAGTTCGGCCCAGGCATCGACGTCCACTGCCGCCACTTCATGGTCATCAACACCCGCGAGGACCGTCAGCGGGCATTCCAGTGGACGCACGGCCGCACGGTACATGTCCGCGATCCTGAAATCCGCACGAAGGAGTGGAATCAAAAGGTCCAGCAGTTCTGCGTTCTCCAGGATCTCCTCGGGCGTGCCATCCAGCTCGCGCAGCTTTGCCACAAACTCATCCTTGGGCAGGTCGTGGATGCTCGTTCGCGTCGACTGAACGTGCGGCGCACGGCTGCCGGATGCGATCAGATGCACCGGCCCAGGCACTCCCAGAACGGCGCACTGACGTGCGAATGCATAGGCCACCCGACTTCCCAGGCTGTGACCGAACAACACATAGGGCTTGTCGCGCAGACCGGCGAACGCCGTGGCGAAATCCGCCACCATGGCATCCATGGTGGCGTGTGCGGCTTCGCCCATGCGGGAAGACCGTCCTGGAGGCTGTGCGCAGACAAGCTCCACGCTGTCCGGCAGGCTGGATGCCCACGGCATGTAGATCGCTGCCGACCCGCCGGCATACGGCAGGCAGATGAGTCTCACCTCGGCAAGGGGGCGTGGGACGGGTCGAATGAACCAGCGGCTTGCGCTCAACGGGGTGGGCTCCTGCAGTACCTGTGGGTGGTGCGCGACGGACTGTCCAGCCAGTCCCGCAATCCATGCTGTTCCTCTCCGCATCATACCCGCCGCGGAAACCCTGCGCGCCATGCCTCGCCGCCGCCTGTTGCTCGACCGACCAAAATCAAGGACACCGCATATGCAGGACGAACACACTTTCGTACGCACACCACAGATCATGGACGAAGCTGTTGTGGATGACGCCGCTACGCGGGGTCGGCTTCGCGCCATCACAACGCACGGCCGCTCCACACTTGAAGTGAAGCAGATGTATGAGAAGTTCCCGTATCCAAGTCCCATCGTCGGAAAGGGCTTGATCCGGGACAACGGCAACATGCTGAGCGTACTGTTTCCAGACGAGGACTTCGCAGGCAAACGGATCCTGGACGCGGGCTGCGGAACAGGCCAGCGTGCCAATGGCGTTGCGCGTATGTTCCCGCAAGCCCACGTGATCGGCGTTGACATGACCTCTGCATCGCTGGACGCGGCGAAAGCGATGGCCAAGGAAAATGGCATCGCGAATATCGAGTTCCGCCAATGCAACCTGCTGGAGCTTGATCTTGGAATGGAGTTCGATGTGATCATCTCCAGTGGAGTGATGCATCACCTGGAAGATCCCCTCAAGGGGCTGGGCAGGCTGCATGCGCACCTTGCCGACACGGGTATTGCGATGATATGGCTGTACCACGCGCTCGGTGAATACACACGTTTCCTTGGGCGCGAGTTGCTCCAGCGGCTTTGGGGCGAGGACCGTTCAGACCTCGATCGCGGCGCTACCCTCATGGATGCACTCAGCCTGGACCTCGGCTCACATCAATACGGGAGCGTCTCAGGCCAAGCCGGCAATGAGATCAGCCACAGGTCCATCAATGCCGATGCCTACATGCATCCCATCGTAGAGGCCTACCGTCTCGCAAGGGGGCTACACATGATGCTGGATGCCGGCTACGCGCATGCGGCGGTGGCAAGCCTGAACCTGGTGGGCCGGAGCGTTCTCGTCGACATCGACGGGACAATCGGCGCGGAATACCGCGACCTCGCCGTCCAGCTCGATGACCTGTTCGCACGCGCAGACCTGCAGGACAGCTACCGGGAGCTCGGCCGGCTCGACCGACTGGCCGTGATCGAACTGCTGCTGAAGCCCACGGCATTCACGATGATTGCAGGCAACAGCGGAGGAATGGCGCGCGTTCCCGAGTGGCTGCGCCGCGGCGCAGTCAGTCAGGCGGATCGGGATGATCTCAGGCGCTGCGATACCGACAATGTCAGCCTTCTGCGTTGAAACGCGCGGCCGCTTGCCGCGACGCCCGCTCGCCACCTCTGCGTGGACCGCACGCCACCGGCATCGTACGCGCTGCGCGCCGTGGCGCCGGCACTGCGATGGCTTCGCACTCAGTTTCCCGGGATTGGGGGGATGCACTTGACCGCAGCCATGATGCGTTCCTAGAGTGCACCATCTCCATGGATGAAGGCCCTCACGATGCGACGTTTGTTCGTGTTCACTGCCATCTTCGGCGCACTGCCCCTGGCTACGTTGCCTGCGACTGCAGCGCCCCCCGTCAACGAACAGATCACTAACCCCGTTTCCCGGGTCAATCCAGACAGTCAACTGCACACGAGGGTGAATGTGCGGGTACTTGCGCGTGGCGCCAAGTTCATTGGCGGCTACGCCGATTCGGTGCGGGTCGTCCTCACGGATGCCGACACCGGCGAGGTTCTTGCCCAAGGGCTGACGCAGGGCACCACGGGCGATACCCAGAGAATCCTGGCTGGCACCGGCGACGGAAAGGTCATCTCGACGGAAGATTCCGCTGTATTCCGCGCGTCTTTGGCCACAGACCGAGCGCGCCGCGTGACCGCTACGGTAACCGGTCCGCTGAGTCAGCCGCAGGCCGCGACGACGGTGACCAGCACACAGTGGATTCTCCCGGGGCACGACCTCACCCAAGGGGACGGCTGGGTGCTGGAACTGCCCGGGCTGGTCGTGGACCTGGTTTCGCCGAGCGCGTTCCGTTGGGCGGATCGCAATAGCATGGTGCCGGTGGACGCGGCAGTGACCATGATGTGTGGCTGCGCTCTGACGGAGAACGGGCCGTGGCGCGCCGATGAAACGACGGTCAGCTATCAGGTCACGGTGAATGGTGCTCCCCGGCCGCCCAAAGAGATGACTTTCGATGCTAAGACGGGGCAGTACAGAGGCGTCATGGTCCCGAAAGAGCCTGGCATCCATGAAATCGAAGTGCATGCATGGGATGGGAAGCACGGAAATGCAGGAGTGGGGCGGACGACGGTGTTTGTGAAGTAGGGGGCGCGCGGCGAGAGAATCGGTGCACCCGACCAGGCAACCTGGCATTCAGTCACCCATAGCCCGGATGGAGCGAAGCGCAATCCGGGGCTATTGGCGCCATATCAAACGCTGCACCCTCACCATACCCGTGCTTTTTTCACCAGCGGCATCGACGCGATCATGGCGCATCTGCTGACATTGAGGCGGCACGGGTGAATCGCCCCGGCTGCGTCGACGCCAGGCTACTCCGGGCATCTCACCGATGCAGATACCGGCCTGGTGTAGATGGGCCAGCGCTACTATGACCCAGCCCTGGGCGTGTTCATCAGCGCCGATCCGGTAACGGCACGTGAGAATCCGCTCAGTGCTTTCAATCGTTACCGGTATGCCAACAGCAATCCGTACCGCTTCTTCGACCCGGATGGCCGAAGTGCCTGCCCTGGATCCAGCAAGAGCAACTGCATCCAGGCCGATCGACAGGGCAGACCTCACAGGCCTCGACGTCAGTCGGCAGCACGATGGTGAGCCAGAAGGGCGTGGTGGCGGTCAAGGAGGGTGGCAGCGTCGAAAAGATCGGCTTCGTGGTGGCGACCGAAGGTGGAGACCACAAGGTGGAACTGGCTGCCAACGCAACCACGGCGAGCACCGCAACAACCGACTCCGCATCCGCTGCCGTACCCAAGGGCGCCGAGGCCGTCATCCATGGTCATATCGACGGTAGGACCGATGGTGTTGTCAGCCCTGCAGACGCGGCGCCCCTCAAGCAGGGGCTTCCCAACGGCGTGGTCAGTACCGGACGCGTCGGGGTTACTGAAATTGTCGGCGGTCGCCTGCAGTTCCGGATGCTCAATGGGCGGATGACCTCGCGGAAAATCCGCCTGCAGCAGAGAAGCCTGGACAGGCAACAGACCCAGCCCGAGCTCATGAAACCGGAGGCCAGACCATGAGCATGAACCCGCTGTTCAAACTGACGGCACTGTGTTGTTCGTTGGGCCTTGTGGCCTGCTCGCCAGCATCGTCGCTGCAGCGCGAAGCCGTTGCCGATCCCCTGTTCTTTCAGGTCGCTGCGGCACCGCAGACATTCGAGGGGAAGACCATCACCCTGCGCGGCTGGGTTTCCCTGCCGCACGAAGACCGGAACCTATGGGCAACCAAGGTCGACCATGAGCGCTGGCAGACGCCACGGTGCCTCTCGCTTTCCCTGTACGACGCGCTGCTGGAACGTGCCGGCGAGCTTGATGGGCAGCTGGTCGAGGTGACGGGCGTGATCAGCAACGATGCATCCAAGGGCGGCAGGGTGATCCGCCTGGGTGCCTGCCGCGATGTGGCCATCGCCGTGTCGCAGATGCGGCGGGTGGACTCGCACACTCATTAGTGCGACCGCTCCTAGGCAACCCAACTGATCAGACAAGCTGCTGGTGGACAGGCAAGGGGATAGAGCTTCTGTCAGTCGTCACGTTCGTGCCAGGGCAGGAGCTCCAGCGCATGGCGTTTGAGCATCGCCTGGATGCATGCACGCACGCGCGTGGCGCCTCTCCGTGTCTGCGCATTGGTCCAGGATCTCCGCAGCCAGCCGTTCAAACTGCGGCCAGAACTGTACCGGATGGCGCACCTGCGCCAGCCAGTGGGCTAGCATCTCGGCCAGCGCATCAAGTTCTGCCTGTAGTTCGGGGCGCACGTTCATCCCGGGGCTGCCGCCACGTCCAGCGCAGCGCGATAGTGATGGGCGTCCTCACTGAGGAGGACGCTGAGCTCCGGCTGCAACACGCCATCCACATGCAGCGTAGGCTGCCCCTACGCAGTGCCGGTTACCACGAAACAAGGGTGCTAGACCTAGCCGCCTCGCCCGACGTGCGGAGAACCAGCGTATACATCGGCCGCCAACACATAGGGTTCGACGCGGTAGGTCTGGATCGCTTACAGGACCAGCGTGGCGGGTGCCGTGGTAGCCGTGAAGGTTGAGTTCGGTTGGCGTCGTCGGGGCTCAATAGCGCCAGGTGGTGATGAGCCAATCCATTGGAGTCAGCAAACCAAGGGAAGTGCCGGCCGCTTGCCGGCAAAGCGCCATCCGGCGCACACCTCGGCTACGATGATGCCGCCGGCATCATCGCCGGCGGGGCAGGGGACGCAATGGACATGCAGGCAGGGGGCGGATTCAATACGCCGGCAAACATCAACCAGCAGGAACTGACTTTCCACTGGCTTTACGAGCGTGTGCAGGGACTGATCGATCAGAGCATCTACCCTAAGGCGGGCCGGTTGGAAAGGTGGTCGTTCCGGGTGGGCATGGCAGCGGCTGCCATTGGCCTCTTGGGTGGCCTGATGCCGGAGCAGTGGATTCCCGTTGGCATGGTGCTGCCCTTGGTTCTGATCTGCTTGTTCATTGAGATAGGCGGCTTCATCCTAGGCTGGGCACTTTCCGCACGAAGGCAGTTTCGCCAATACATCCAACCGAGGCTTTCGCATGCCAAGGAGATGGATGGCGAATTCTCCCAATGGCAATCCGTGATTGATGAAATCCGCAAATTCCCACGAAGTGAACGCGAGCAACGCCTCAGGTACGTCAGTACTCTGCGAACGGGCATGATTGATCGCATGGGGCTCGTATACGGTGGGTTGCAGCGGCTTGGGCCATTTCCGCTGCTGATTGCGTTCTATGTACAGTATCGGGCCTGGAAGCAAGGAAACTGGGCTGGCGTCTTCGATGTCGGCTGGGCGGGCGCGGTGCTCATCTTTGCAATGGTTCTCCTCTATCTGCTTGCCTGGGTAACGATCGGCCTCCGCGTGCGCCTTGATACCTACGTGGCCCTGCTGGAAGCCTCCGTACAGGAGGCCGAGCTGGCATCGTCTCCTGCAAAGACCGTACAGTAGGACTCGCATCCATCCTGCGTGTAGCGCCGATCTTCTCGGCCGCCATCGTCGGCTGCAGCACTCGTCCTCGAGCACATCGCCGGCGAGCATCAGCAGTCATCGATCCTGCACTGGTGGCTCCTGCATGGCAGCCAGCGCCTGTTTCCGAGAGCTCATTGGCTGCAGTAGCCACTGCAGCGTTGCTTGGCGCGATAAGGAAGATTTATCGGGGGTGGAGAAGGGCAACCCTCGATCTGAAGCGGACGTCCACTGTTTGTAGAACACCGGATGATCGCTTTCCGTACTCCGAAAGGGTCACAGATCTCGAAGGGCGCGAACGGCTGACCCGGGCTCGGGTCCTAGCCGCGAACACGCGGCTGCTCTCTGGAGGGTGCCTCGCAGGTACGGACAATGAAAGGCTCAAATGCATTCAATTGATGCTACCCCCATGCAAAGTACTGCCACGCCTGCTGCTCCTCGGCAGGGCTCTGGGATCAGGTCTCTTGCAAATCACACGGCGCGCTGGTGAAGGCGCATCAGCTGCGCCCCGAGCGCATGCGCGCCAGTTCTTCAGTCACCAGGCTGGCAGGCAGTACGAAGAAGTCGAACAGGGAGTAGAGAGGTTCCAACAACGGCTGCACAATCTCGGGCAGGTTGGACCCGATGGACTGCGCATCAACGTGCGTAGTCAGCGTTATCTGGTCCTGATGAGCGGTCCGGCCTTCAAAGAGCAAGCGGCTCCCGTCCAGTGCCACGAGGGTCCGGCCCGCCAGGCCCTCGTAGGTCACGGTGAACTTGATTGTTGTCGGCCCGTTGAACAGATTGGCGGCAAGCCGTTCCGCGTGAAGCAGTGCTTCACCAACGCGCCACACGGGAATGACTAGATCGAAGGCGGCGGACGGCGGAAAGTTCGTGCGGCCTTGTCGATCGCCAAGAGCATCTTCCTGGTACCCACGTATGAGATATGCTAAGCCAGAGGGGTCGATGCGCCAGAAGTCGGCGTGCGCGACGTCGCGTTGCTCGGGCGGATTCTCCGTATCGCCTCCGATCCAGCATTCGATGGCGCCGTCCATCGCGTAGGGCGCAATCCCTGGTCGGGTGGGAAGCCAAAACGGGGGCCACCCGGTATGGCGGACGAGGCTGGTGCGCAACACGTCTGGAAGTTGGCCGAGCGTGACTGGTTTGCTGTCGCCGATGATCTCGTAGCCGGTGCTGTAGCGCCCGTGCGGCATGCGCGGACCGGTGTCGGCGGGCACCGAGTCAACTAGCTGCGACCACCGAGCGCGGCAGCGCTCTATCCACTCGCCCAAGCGGTCGGGCTCGGGTGCCGGCGGCGCCGACGGCACGGCGCCGGCGATCAAGCCGCGGATCTGGTCGAACAGCTCGTCGCGGCGATTATTTTGGCACCGTGCTAGTAGCGTGTCCCAGTCCTGGGATGTCTGTGGTGTCTCGCTGCGGGGCCCTGGCCGGCGTATGTAGATCGCGTTGTTCTGTACCGTTTTGTTGTCGGGGCTGGCCCGCTTGGCCCGCACGGGCATGCGATGGCCTCCCGGGACAGTCACGATTGGATGCAGGGCACCATCCGGAGCGGTGACGAAATGAACGCTGCAGTGCAGCGCGGGGTCACAGTAGTTCGCAACGATGCCGTTGATCAGGTCCTGATCGTAGCTGTCCAGCTTGGCAGGGCGATTTGGGGCTTCGGTGAAACCGGTCGTGGTTTGAGCTAGCCCGAAGACTAAAAAGCCACCACCGTGGTTGGCGAGCGCCAGCACAGCCTTGGCAAACGTGGCCTTGGCATCGGTCGAATTAACGAGGTCGAGCCAGTTCTTGATCTCGCAATCGAGATCTTCGCGCGGGCCCAGCAGCAGGTCGGCCAATCGTTGTTGTTGCATCGACGCCATAACAGTCCTCAGGTTGCCCGTCGTCGCGACGACGCGGGATCTATTCCCGTGCACTTAATGACCTGAGCATATATCAGAAGCCTCAAAGCAAGGCTTCAGAGCCATGGCCAACGTGTGTTCCAGACCAAGACCAGATGTCGACAATGCGGGGGATTAGCCGGGTTTACCGGGGGTAGGGGAGGGCGGCTTCAGCTCGGAGCAGACTTTGTCGAGCCACCCACAGCCACTACAGTTGACCTCGCAGCAGCTGGCCGGAGTAGCCAAGTCCCGACATCCGCCCGCCTTGTGTGCCCCCCCCCCGTGTTTTCGGATGTCTGTTCCTGGCTGAAAACGGTGTCGCTGCCGTCAGCACAACCGGCGGAATCTACACCACGCCAGGTGAGGCGGAAGAACCACACCGCCATGTACCGTTGCCAACCTCCGATCCGTGGCTACTAGGCGCGAAGATCAAGCTTTCGCCACCCTTGGCTTTCGCCCCCCCGGGCCTTGGACTACGATTGGCTCCCAGCTTTTATCAGCATCGACGTAGCGGAACTCCTCGTCCACTTCTGCCTGAGTATAGAATGGCGATGTCATGTAGAAGACGCTGTAGAAGCTATCCCAGTCTGGATGCCGATAGCCTTTCATATCTGCATAGACACCTTCAATAGCCGTCCTCATTTCGGACTTTTTGTCGATGAATTTGAACTCGACAGCCGAGCGAAGTGATCGCACCGTCAGGTCAATTCGATATCCCGTCAGCCGCTTGGCAACGGGCGTCTCACGCATCGCGTCATTGAAAGCGAACTCACAAACTTCAAGCACAGCATTCCGAACGTCCGCCTCATTCTTTGGGGGAGTGCCGCGAGCAGCGGCGATCTTACCCGAGCTTTGTAGGATTGTTCGGAGTACGTCCTGGGCCGTGACGGCACGTGCGGAGGTCAACGCCTTGAGCGGATCAAAGCAACTTTGGGCCTTTGAGAGCGCCGCGCTATGAATGTCGCCCTCGTTAGAACGATCGGTCCCCGAAAGGAAGTCCTTGTCTGCCCGCGCTGCAACGACCTCCTTGGCGATGGTAGTAATTCCCAGACGTTCAGAAAGGGCTGCAATTGAGCGGTACGCGCGGTCAATATAGTAGGCCATCGTTTGCTCAGCAGTCTGGTAGCGATCATCCTCCGGATCATCATTATTGGCGGCACCGACCCTTTGTAGATTGTCAACCTCGTCAAGTGCCGCCTCGGCACGTTCAAGCTCTTTCGCTATGCTCTCAGCCAGCAACCAATCCTCTCTTCCCATGCCAACACCGTCCACCCTAAAGTTGGTGCTGAGCGTAGCAAAGATTCGGAAGATTATCGGGGGTCGGCTGGGCCTAAAGTCTTGAACTGCGGTAACTATCTTGCGCGCCTAGCAGAGGCTATCCGACAAGGCGTACCGGATCGAAAGAGAAGACGTGCTCCATCGGCGCGTCATGGCAACGGCTCACGAGACGGTCCCGGAACGCGGTCTGGCCGTAGTCAAGATCCACCCTCGCATCGACTGCCGGGTGCTCGATCACCTTATCGTTGCCGACACTGGCACGACTTCGATGGCGGCCAGGCTGTGGGGCTGATGATCCGCCTTGGTCCTAGGTCAACGGCTCATACCATTGCTGGCACTGGGTGAGCTCAAGGAACTCGCTGCCAGGATGGAGCACAACGCGACGCACCAGGGAGGCTTCCAAGGTTTGTGTGGAGTAGTCCTCAAACTTGTCCGGATACTCACTTGACCTGATGCCTTGGTGAATCAGGTCAAGTCGTGCTACGGCTATCGCCAGGCCATTCGTCGTGGAAAGGAACGCCACGGGCACTACCGCTTCAACGAGTGCAGGGCTTCCCATGGATTTAAGAACAGGGCCGAGCTCCGGGTCTTCGGCGTTGAAGTTGTAGAGTGCTTCACCGCCCCAGTGTCCGAGCAGGGAGCGAACGCCGTACTCTCGGACTTCGTGCGCCGGGTAAAAGCAGAACCACGCCTTGCCGGACCGGTTGTTATCGCGCACCTGATTGTTCGCAAGCAAACGCTGCGCGTGCTCTTCGGCAAGCTTGCCTCGCGTGACTTGGGCCGCAATGCGTCTTTTCAGCAACCCGGAGCTCAGCACCTCCAGCCCGTTTTCGCGAATGTGCACCGCTTCTTCTTCGGTCAAGCGGGTGAAGTGGTAACCACGTAGGGCATGCGGCATGAGAGCTTCGCCAAGCGTGCGAATAGCTGCATCGAACGCGGGCGCGGCGCGGTCTGGTAGGTCCAACTCCCACGAACGGAACACCGGGCGCAACGCATTGAGGACCTCGCGCAGCTCGCCAGCCCACGTAGCAGGTTGGGACAGGTCGAGCGCCGCCATCAGTCGTAAAAGGCGAGCTGGGACACTTCGGGATGCGATGCCATGGCCAAAAACATGACATCGATGGCGGCGCGTGCCAGCTTATCGTCATGGCTTGGGTATCGCTGTTGCCGAGCATGCTCCTTGCCGCCATGCACGAGGTTGTTGCGCACCCGGAGAGCAGCATCCATCAAACGATCGCCCTCAGGCCCGTCACCCAATGGGGCATCCACGAACTCGATACGGCGCTGTGCGCAGACCTGCATTTTCATCGGGGGCGGGTCATTGGGGCCGGTACCCAACAGAAGGTCCTTGTTTTCCTGTGACAGTTGATTCTGAATGTGCCGGCGCACATGGACGTAGAACGCTGACCATTGCGCGGCCGGCGTCTCCCCGACGGCACCATTAACGAACTCCGGAATTTCCTTGAGGGCAAACTCGATTCGGGAGAACGCCCTGAGAAGTTTCAGCGCTGTGTGAGGCTCTACATTCATGGGCATACCTTGTCGAAAACGATGGTGAAGTTGTCCCCATCGAACGCTGTCACTTTGCCCACCCACTCAGGCCGCGCCTTGAAGGTGTTGTTGGCCTTCGAGCCGTGTCCGCCGCCCTCGATCAGAGGCACGTTGTCGGTGGTGGCCTTGACGATGCGCACGGGCCGGCCTTCGGCCACGGCCTCGGCCAAGTGCTCGCCCATGAGCTTGCTGCCGTTGCCCCTCCCCCGGGATAAGTGGTCCTGGTAGACCCATTGGCCGTCCACGACCTTGATGCGGTGCTCCCAAAGGCTGGCGACCAGTTCGGTATCCGTAAGGGCAGAAACGGCCCAGAAGTGGTTAACCAGCGTGGCCTTGTAACGAGCGAACTCAGCGACGATCCCCATGCAATCCCCCTGTGGCACTACGGGACAAGTCTACCGGTGGTGAACCGAGGCAAGAACACTTGGCTCAAGAGAGAGGGACGCGTTGTGCGCACAAGGCAGTTCGTGTGGCTTGAGATTGGTGTGGCTTGAGATTGGATAGGCCAAAGGTGTAAAAGCGTTTAATATCATATGCTTGTGATGCAACTGGCGATGCCGTACTGGCCAGAATTGGGCCTACTTGGCGGGTGAATGCGTGAGTTGCTGGAGGAGCATGGCAGGGTGCTGATCAGCGCGCAGCGCAAACTTCTTGTTTTCCCACCTCAAATGAGGGAGGATTATCGGAAGTCCCCCGCTGAGGCAGGCCGCCGATGCTCCTGAACATCCTTTACGACGCTCCAGAAGAAATCGCCAGCCGCCTGGAACAGTTGGGGGTTACCGAGGGGGCGCTCCGCGAAGCCATCTATCAGGGGCACCTGCAGCGCACCCGGTTGACCTTGAACCACCCCCGTAACTTCCCGGGTTTGGTCATGTGGGGCGAGGTAGTTGCCGCCCTGAGGGACCAGCTGAGGCCGCTGGACTGGATCCGACAGGATGTCGGCAGCTTCCCGGTGACCGTGAACGAGCCGTTGAACCTGGCTATCGCGGTGGCCTCGGGCGACGAGGGGACGGGCAACCCGTATGCCCATCCGTCGAACCGTTCGAAGAAGGGCCGCAACACCGTTGAGGCCATCGAGGCGAATCGTCAGATGGTGCTCTTCGAAGAGTTCATGCAAGAAATCAAGGACGACGCCGAGGGCAACCAGACGTGGATATTGATGCACCACACGGATACGTCGAAGGGTGAGATCCGCTTTGAACTGTCATTGCCGGCTGAAATCGGTAATGACGGCAAGATCACGTCATGGTCGGAACGCATCGTGCTCGGTAGCATTTCGTTTGACGATGACCTGGTGGAAATCCTCCAGCCGGGTGGTCCTGACATCGACATTGAGATCCGCCGAAAAGCGTGACGAGGCTGCTATGTTTAATGCTCTACGGCTTACCCTCGCCCGCAAACGGCGAGGGATGAAGAAGCGTGAGTTGGCCGAAAAAATTGGGGTAACAGAAAAATCCGTCTCCAACTACGAGACGGGCTCCCAAGAACCAGAGGCCAATACGCTTAGAAAACTTTCAGAAGCGCTTCGGTTCCCCGAAGCCTTTTTCTTTGGGGTGGACCCGGAAGTTCCTCACCCTGATGTGGCGAGCTTCCGTTCGCTTTCGAAGATGACCGCCAGCCAGCGCGACACCGCGCTTGGTGCGGGCGCTGTTGCCCTGCTGTTGAACGAATGGATTGAGGCGCGGTTCGACCTGCCAGACCCGGACGTTCCAGATTTGGGGCGCGAGGGCGGGGACAGTCGCCCCGTTAGCGTGCACAAGCACGCTCAAGAGCCAGAAGCCTATCCGACATCGTCTTCTTCCCAGACCCCGGAGACGGCGGCAGAAATGCTGCGCGCTCATTGGGGTATCGGCGAGTTGCCGGTCAAGAACATGATTGCCCTGCTGGAATCCAAGGGCATCCGGGTTTATTCCCTTGCAATCGATGCTAGGGAAGTGGATGCCTTTTCGATGTGGAGTGGCGGCCGGCCCTACGTGTTCCTCAATACGTTCAAGTCAGCCGAACACTGCCGGTTTGATGCCGCGCATGAGCTGGGCCACTTGGTGCTGCACCAACATGCCCAGCCCCATGGTCCCGACCTGGAGCGCGAGGCAAATGCCTTCGCGTCCGCTTTCCTCATGCCGCGGGCGAGCGTGCTTGCCATGGCGCCGCGTGCCCCGACGCTATCGAGTCTCATCCGGCACAAGAAGCACTGGGCAGTGTCCGTGGCAGCGCTGAACTACCGGATGCATGCCCTTGGCCTGACAACTGACTGGACCTATCGCACGCTTTGCATCCAGCTGGCGCAAGCGGGCTACCGCAAGTCGGAGCCTGACGGCGTGCCGCACGAGAAGTCATTAGTGCTTGAAAAGGTATTCGGTGCACTTCGCGAAGAAGGCTTGTCGAAAGCGGACGTTGCCCAACAGCTAGCGATCTTTTCTGACGAGATTAACGAGCTTACGTTTGGGCTGATGCTCAATGCATTGAAGGGTGGTGCGCCGAGAATGGCTGAGCCCGCTGCGGGAAGGGCTAACTTGCGTTTGGTCAAGGGCTAGCATCAGGGGTGCGACTTGGGCAGGTCCCTCGTAGCGCGTGCTTGTATTTGGATTCACTAGGGGGCATTGGTCGATGGCAGCTGTGCATGAGGAATATGGACGTTTCTTGCAGTGGCTGCGAGACGCTCAAGCAAGTGAAGACGCCAGGCGCATTGCCAAGATTGTGCATGCGAACCTGGACACCATCATTCCCACCGTAAACAACGGCGGGCAGCGTGCAACCACGCTCACGCCAATCATTCGGCGAGATCTCGCAGGCACCACGGATGTCATCGAAGAGACCCCTGCAAACGGGGCGGCAGCGCCGCTTCCTTGGACGCGACTGAAGAAGCTCTCAGTTGGCCCCTTCCGGGGCTTCCGACGGGAAGAGCAGTTCGACTTATCCAAGAACATTGTCTTGTTCCTGGGGCCCAATGGCAGTGGCAAAAGCAGCTTGTGCGAAGCCATCGAGTTCGCCCTGCTGGGCTATGTCGAGGAGGCCACCGCCAAGCGCATTGAGGACTTGGACGGCTACTTCAACAACTTTCATGCTGGTGAGCACGTCGCTCCGCGGCTGTGGTCTGCAGGCGCAGACGATGGCGTGCTCGTGGAACCCAATCCAGAGCTACTGCGCTTCACCATCATCGAAAAGAACCGCATTGAAGGCTTCGCACGCCTAGCCGCACGGCCACCCGCACAGGCGAGCGCGCTTATTGCTGCGTTGTTCGGCTTGGATGGCTTCAACAGCTTTGTGGGGAACTTCACCGGTGACCTCGACAGCAGGCTTCGCCTGGCGACGCCCAAGGCCGGCGAGCTGGCTCTCAAAAATGCAGCTTTGGAGACGGCAAGGCAGAAGATCAAGGGAAACGGTGCTGCGCTTCAAGTGCTCAATGAGGAGCAAGAAGCGCTGGCGCATGGTTTCGAGGCTGGATTGACGTGGGCTCTACTTCTAGAACGGTTGGGACTCCATGGGCAAGATGGGCGCTTGCAACAAATCCATGCTGCATTACAAGAGCAGTTGCCCGCATTGTCTGAAGCTGACGCCAGTGGCGTGGCCATGCTCAGAAGGTCTCTGCGGTCGCATCTAAAAAACCGCACTCAGAGTGCAGCCAATCTGGCGGGCAGAGCGGAGCAGGTGTCCTTCCTCGAGCTCTATCGAGCAGTGCACGCCCTCCAAGGTGAGCACGCCGCATGCCCCGCGTGCGAAACACCGCTGGACAATGTCACCCGCAACCCCTTTGAGAAGGCAGTAACTGGCATTGAGCTGTTGCGCGACTTGGCTCAACTCCAACAAGAGCAGCGAGACCTTGCTGGAAAGTGCACGCGGGTCTCAAAGTGGCTTCGCGACCAACTGAAAACTGCCCATAGATTCAGGCCATTCACCGGTGACGATATGGCGGACCTGGTGCAATGGATTGAGCAGGGAGAAGAGGTGCCTGTCTGGACCACTGCACTGATGACGCCAGCCACCTGGCGGGCAGTGTTGCGAAACATCCGGGAACTGGAAGATCGTGATGTAGGTATCCGTCACCGGCAGAACCAAAGAGCGCTCCTTCAAGTGGAAGTTGAGCAGCTAGAAGAAATGAGAGAGCAGGTTGAGGAACTGCGCACCCGCAGGCGGCTTCATGATGCGCACGTTGTGGAAGAGCAAGCCAAGATTGACGGGTTCGCTGAGGCCAACGCTGAACTGATTGCGGAAGTGGAAGCAGAAGCCAAGGCCCTAGAGCTCGAGGTGCGTATCCAGGTGAGCTATGAGCACTACCTAACTGCAATAAGGGCGTATCGCGATGGGTTGCCAGCTGGCTTGCTTGCGGACTTGAGCGATACCACCAAGGAGCTTTACAACAGCTTCAACCCTCAAGACCACGCGAACGACATCTTGGCAGACCTGATGCTTCCACAACGCGGCGGCGAGCGAATCATGGTCTCTTTCGCTGGCACACCTGAAAAGAACCACGATGCCTTGGCTGTCTTGAGTGAAGGACATTTGCGCTGCTTGGGCTTGGCCATCTTGTTGGCCAAGAACATCAAGCTGAACTTGCCGCTGCTGGTCTTCGATGACGCGGTGAATGCTATCGATCACGACCACCGCGAAGGCATCCGCGACACGCTTTTCGGCGATGCGCGTCTGCGTGAGAAGCAGATGGTCATTACCTGTCATGGCAACGAGTTCATCAATCAGGTCCAACAGAGGTTGGACCAAGGCGCCTCAGCGCTTTACATACTCAAGCATCATGACGGTGATCATCAACCCCGTGTGTTCGGGGGCACAGATCGGCACTATCTGCGACGAGCTATCGAACGCTTGGAAAATAACGACGAGCGCCAGGCTCTGGCATCAAGCCGGCAAGCATTGGAGAACCTCACGGCCAAGACGTGGAAGTCTTTGACCAATCGGGACGCTGACCTAGGCCAGCTCAATCTTCTCCTACGCGGCCCTACTGGCGAGCCTGAGCTCAGGAATCTGGTGGACGGCTTGTCTAAGGCCGTCGCCACTGGTATTGAACAAGCGCGCCTCCCTGGGGAGGCATGGGCTAAGCGGCAAGAAGCTCTCACCGAGCTATTGCAACTACCGTGGCGCTACTTGAACAAAGGCACTCACGACGGAGACGGTGAGGATTTTGAGATTGCCACCGTCCAGCGGATGGTCAACTCATTGGGCAAGCTCAGCACTTCTTTTCCCAGATAGGTTGGCTATTCCTCCCATTCCAAAGAGCTTCGCTCTCGGAGGAATCGCGCAGCCTTAAAAGGCTGCAGGTGGCCCGCTGCGAACATGATTCATGAGCTCATAGCGACCCCGTTCCCCTAAAAGCTGAAAAGAGCTTAGTTCATTCCTTCGTCGGCGCGCAGCAGGACCTTATGGGCCGGAGCCCAAGTATTGGGGTCACTGCGCTCTGGCGGACATTGGAAAGATCCAGCCGATCCTGAGCCATCGGCCAAGCCTGTTGTCAGTGCTTGCTGATGGCCTAAAGCCGTCATCACTTCAATAGGCGAGCAGCTGGGTTGTCTTCCGCTGCTCCGGCTTGGAAGTACCCGATCACGCTCGCCACCGACCGGTGTTCGGTCATCGCCATCACAGCCGGTAGCGACACACCTTGCTTGCCTGCCTCGGTCACGAAGCCGGAGCGCAAGCTGTGCGCCCCAAAGTCCCCGTCCAAGCCCGCCAACCTAGCCCGGCGCTTCACGATGGTAGCCACTGAGCCGGGGAATAGGGCAGGGCCGACCCGTCCCTTCCAGATCCGCCGGAAGATTGCCCCCTCATCGATTCGCGCGGCCTTCAGCCACGTGGCGAGCGCCTCGGCGCTGCGTCCAAGGATTGGCTTGTCCGGCGTCGAATCCACCGTGACTCCCGCCTGCTGTGTCTTTGAGAACTCCAGCCGATAGATGTAGCCGCTGTCGCCAGTCCTCCGCAGATCCCGCGTGTCAGCAGCGGCGATCTCGCTGCGCCGGCGGCCGCCACTGGCAAACCCAAAGCAGAGGAGGGCGCGGTCACGGATACCCTCAAGGCTGCTGTCGCAAGTTGCCAACATAGCCTCGAGTTCGGTTCGCGTGATCGCAGTCTTTTTAGTCGGGCGCTCGCCTCGCTTTACCGCTGCCCGGCGTCCCCGGCTCAACAGCATGCGCACACTGGGCAGCTCGCAAGGGTTGTCGAGACGCTTGAGCCGATGCGCCGTGGACAGAACCGCGACCCGTTGGGTGACCGTCGAGAGCTTCAAAGGACCAATCTTGGCCTTAAGACCCGCAGCAACAAGAGCCTGGTCAATGCCTGACGGCAGCTCCGAAACCAGACCTGATTTGCCTTTGCGCTGGATGTGGTCGACCAGGAACTGGATTACGGCTGCCTCACTGGCCGGCAGAGCCAGCTCAATGCCGAAACGCGCTTGGTGCCATCCAGCCCAGTAGCGCAAAGCGGTCGCATAGCTGCGAGTAGTGTTCGCGGCTGCGGCTTCGGCGAGCAGCTCGCGGACAGCGTCGGCAGCCTTTTGAGCGAGTTGCTCGGGCAATACCAGGCTCGAGGTATTCGGAGCCGCAGCCGGAAAGGTGGAATTTTTCTTCATAGTACATAATGTACGATATGAAATAGGGACTGTACTAGCGATAATCATCACTTATCACCAGTACGGAATCAACGGGGCAGGGCGCCCGCACAGGAGATAGCTCAATGGCTCGCGGAATCACGGAACTGGACGTGCACAGCGCCGCTGACGCGCTTGTCGCAAAGGGCGAGCGCCCGACGGTGGAGCGCGTTCGGGCGCACCTAGGTACGGGATCCCCGAACACGGTAACCCGCTTGCTGGAGACCTGGTGGCAAAGCCTCGGAAGTCGGTTGCACCCTGAGAGTCCAGGCGTGAAAGACGCTCCGGCTGTGGTGGGCAAGCTTGCCGGGCAATGGTGGGCGCTAGCGCTAGAACATGCGCGTGAGGCGGTCCTTGCTGAGTTCTCCGAGGTGCGCGAGGACCTTGCACTCAAGCAAGAGGAGCTTCTTATCCGGTCCAAGGCGCTTGCAGGTGAGATGAGCGCTATCCTTGCGAGGTCAGAGGCGGCAGTTGCTGCGGAACGCCTCGCATGCGCCCGGGCCACCGAATTGCAGCGATTGGTCGATCAGCTTCAGCTGCAGGCTGCGGAACTGGCCGAGCAACGAACCGCCGCTATTCAGCGGATTGAGCAAGTGGAGGACTCACGCCAGGCGCTCTACGACAGGCTCCAAGAGACTGAGAAATCAGCGAGATCTGAGCGCGAGAGTCTGGCTGCGCACGTCAGATCTGTCGAAAACCGCGCATTGGGTGATCTTGATCGCGCTAGACAAGAGAGCAAGGTGTTGCAGGCGCAGCTAGCCAGCGCCTTGAAAAGACATGCATCGATTGAAGCAGAGATGCGGGGTAGCCTCGAAAAGGCACACTCAGCTACTGCGGCAGCACTACAGATGGTGGACAATCAGCGTGGCCGATCTGCAGCGCTAGAAGAGCAACTGGCCAAGCTCCAGAACTTGCCGGCCGATATAGAGGCTGCCCTTAGACGAAGCCAGGTGACTTCCGGTCCGCGGAAGACAAGTCCCAAGCAGCGAGCTAAGAAGAGCTCATCCAAGGCCACAAACTAGGAACGCGGGCTTGCGTAGATCTCAGCCAAGGCCATTAATTAGGAACACTATTGACGGCACTTTTGAGGGCACGTTCGCTCTAGTAGCTGCCTCTGGGAACGTTCCCGGGCTTACCATCAATACCTGCGAGCGTCAGACGTTTTGAAGGCTAGAGGCTCGCTACTTGAAACATCAGCCATCAAGAGATTTGCCACAACAAGGGCACTTTCCTCCAGCCAGGTCTCGGGCTTCTGCTGCATTTTGGCGGTTGGCTAGCCGAACTGCCGCCACGGTAATGGAAACAACAAGCGCTACAAAGACGCCGGCGACGATGATCATCTGTTGCAAGGTAGACAGGGAATTCATTGCATTGCCCACTAGGAAGACCAAGACGATGTGGCACTACAATTTTAGTCCCCAGATCGAGAGAATTTGCAGGAAATTTAACCGTAGAAGCCCCAGATCTAACGCAGACTGAGGGCTGGATGGCTGCACTCTGCGGGCGAGATGGCTGCATTTGAACCCGGCGCACCCAGGCGATCCAAGGGCGGAACTTTGTTCAACCAGACAACTAGCACCCAGAAATTTCTGCGGCGGCTTGCGGCGGCCCAAGAATGTCTGCCTTGCGAACCAGAATCTCTGCCTCAACGGGGCAGAATTGTCTGCTGACGAACAGCTGTTGGGGCCAATCCAAAGGCCGAACCATCGCCATGCGGACCCAACGAATCGACGGATACGCCATTTCGCATAATGTATATTATGTTAAAACGCAGGGCGGCCCGACTGGGGTGCTACATCGGCCTGCTGACGCATCGAGAAGATCCTGGGCGGCAACTTCGCACGTCTGTTTAAGGAGGTATGCCGGTGATCGGCAGACGGCATGCACTTTCAAAGGGCCAGCAGCAAGGCGGCAAGAAAGCCAATGGCGCCAAGTGCAAACATCGCGCTTAGCAGATGCACCATCCAATGCCGAATGCGCAGAAAGACAATCTGCTCCACCAGCCGCGCCAACCAGAACAGCGCCATGAAACCCAACAAGGACTGGCCAAGCACCGTGCCCAGCAGTTGTTGCGGCAACACAAAGCAAGCGGCAGCTACCCCCAGAAAGACCTGAATCAGGCGAAGGTTGAGTATCTGGGTAATTGCCCGGGTCGCCGGCCCGAGCTTCGCGAGTTCCTCGCGCCAACGGAACAGCCTCCAGAAAGCCATGTGGAAGATCGCCATGGACAGGCTGTGAATTCCACAGACGTAGATGATCGCGTTGTCCATGCCAGCTCATGCGCAGACGAAGGTGCGGCCATGATCGCAGAGCGCCCGTCCATGTCCATCACCTCGCCGGACACCAAGGTATCTCGGGTCTATTTGCCATGCGTCTACCGGCGTAGACTGCGCTCACAACAGCGGCTGCGCGCCCTTCCCTGTTCACCCCAAATCATCGAGGCACCATGTCCACCCGAACCGTCGTTGCCTGTGCCCTGCTCGCCCTGCTCTTCCCCGTCGCCGCATCGGCGCAGGACAGCACCGCATCCACCCTGTCTCGCCTGCTGGAATGCAAGCTGAGCGCCGCCCAGGTCGCGGATTTCGTTGCAAGGATCAACGCCGAGGAAGTATCTGATTTCGCCCACACCGACGCCGCTGGCGATTCGGCACTCAGCCTGTGGAAGAGCGAAAAGCCGATATCCGCCTGGGGCGAAACATCCGACCTGGTGAACATGTCCAGCACCACCGAGATGCACCTGGCCTTCAAGGTGCCGCAGGGGCAGGAGCTGAGCCGTGGCAAGGCGATCGTGGATCGCATCGGCGGGATGTCACCGCGCCCGGACCAGGCCGCCATGGAAGAGACCTACGGTTGGAAAGGCATGGACTACCGCAAGGCGCTGGGCGAAGACCGCAATGCCCGCGTCCTGGTAGACCTGAGCTACTCGCCGGGCTGGGTGATCGTGGGCTGCTCGTACGGCGATATCCAGTAGCAGCACAGAGGCGACTGCCCGTGAGCAGTCGCCTCCTTCAGCTTGCCGCTGCGTGGTTCAGAACACCACGGGGAGCACCTTCATGGCGCCTTGGGCGTCGGCTTCGATCACGATCAATCCATTGGAATCGGTCACCAGGATGTTGTTCTTGGTCCTACGGGTTTCGCCTGCTCCGGTAACCCCGCAGTAATAGTCATGCTCGGGCAGAGCTGCACCCACGGTGGTGTAGCGGTCCACCGATTCGCAGCGCGGATGGCTGTAGCGAAGTCCGGCACTGAAGACCACGAAATCAGGGCTGGTGGCATGGGCCCAGGTCGCTGAATTGCTGCCCTGGCTGGAGGCGCCGTGGTGTGCGCCGGTCAGCAGATTGGCCTTGAAGCTGCCGAGCTGTGAGGGTAGCTGCAGTTTATTCTCGGTCTCCTGGGTCATGTCGCCGGTAAAGGTCGTGGCGAATTTTCCATAGCGCATCGCCACGACCATGCTTCCATCGTTCTTCGTCGTGCCCGCGTTGACGCCGAGGATATAGCTGGCCACCTGCATGCTGCTTCCGCCCTGCTGCGGCTCCCAGCAGCTCAGGCCTGGCTCGGGATGGGTGGAGGCATAGAAGCTCGGGTACAGAGTGACCTGCATCGTGCTATTGACCATCTGCGCGTGGACCCAGTCCTGGAAGGTGCTGTTGTACTGGCCCCAGGCACCCCCCAGGTACAGCTGCTTCACCGGCATGCCGGCAAACACGGAAGCAATGTAGTTGTAGTGATCCTCATCCGGATGACTGACGCTTACCGTGATCTCGCTCTTGCTGTCGATGAGCGTGTCGACGTACTTCCTCACCTTGCTGCGGTCCCAGTCCTGGGTGCCGGCGCCTTTGGAGCCGCAGTCCATCACCACCAGGCGGTTACCCGAAGGGCACTGGGCAATCTGGCAGTTTCCCGCGCCGATCGGCAGGGTATGCACGATCAGCTTGCCAGGATCCACCACGTTGACGACGGGTGCACCAATCAACAGTGGCGGTGTGGGTTTGATGGTGCGGGTGCTGCAGGCTGCCAGCGTGAGAATCGCGGACAACAGCAGCCCGCGACCGACGAAGTCGATGCGTGTCATTGGGTAACCCTCGTTAGGTTGAGACAGGCCGGATGGCTGTCACGAGGGGTAAACGCACGTTCCATGCCAAGTGATCGGCGTGCCTTGTGCCCACCGCTTCGCCCTGCGCAATACCTGGACTAGATGCGCCTGGCCAGGCCCAGCTGGCGCACGCGTCGGCGCAGCGATTCGCGCGGCGTGCGCAGTTGCGAGGCCCAATGATTTGGGTCGTCAGGTGCCTGCGCCACCGCGCGGCTGATTTCATCCAGCGGAATATCATCTGCGCGGCGTATCGTCGGCGATGCCTCCAGCAGGACGTAGAAGGACGCACGCGACACGGAAAGATGCTCGGCGGCCTTGCGCACGCACCATTGATGCGCCTCGAGCGCGGCAATCACATCGCCCTCGCCCACCCGCGACGGTGACCGATAGCGCACCGCAGGTGCGGCAGACGTTCCCTGCCCTGCCTCCACCGCCGCGGGACGCGCAGGCAGGGTTGTCGGCAGCAAGGTCTGCATGTCCGGCCATTCCTGCACCTGCGCCGCCAAGGTGAGTCGCCGCAGCACATGGGCCAACTGGCGTACGTTGCCCGGCCAGTCGTACAGGCACAGCGCCTGGATCACCGATCCTGGCAATTCCACCGGCGCCGCTTCGCCCCCCTGCCAGCGCTGCAGCAGCTGCACGATCAGCACGCCGATGTCCTCGCGGCGCTCACGCAACGAGGGCATCGCAATCACGAACGCCTCCAGGCGGCGCAGCAGCGGCTGGTTGAAGCCGGGCGTGGACAGGTCGCGGTCGGTGGCCGCCACCAGGCGCACGTCGGCGCGCTCGCTGCGCGCACTTCCCAGTGCACGGTATTCACCGGTTTCCAGCGCCCGCAACAGCATCGGTTGCACCGTGGCGGGCGTATCACCAATCTCATCCAGGAACAGCGTGCCGCCGTTGGCCTCTGCGAAATAGCCTTCGCGTGCCACCTGTGCACCGGTGTAGGCGCCCTTGTTCGCGCCGAACAGATCCGCCGCTGCGAGCGACTCATTCAAGGTGGCCATGTTCACGCTCACCAGCATCCGGTGCGAGCGCGCACTGGCGGCGTGGATCGCCTGCGCGACCAGCTCCTTGCCGGTGCCGGTTTCACCCAGGATCAAGGTTGGCATGTCGGTCGCCGCGACCTGGGCGATCGCAGCGCGTACCCGCCGCATTGCCGCACTCACCCCGACCAAGGCACTTTCCCCCTGCCCTGCGCCCCCCACGCCGATATGGCCCAGGCACAGCAGCACACTGCCGCCCAACCGAAGCACCACCCCGCGGCGAAGCCGAGCCGGGTCGAATGCAATCGGTGTTTCGCGCACGTCGTCGCCAAGCAGCACGCCATCGATTTCGCAACGCATGGTCGATGCGGGCAGGCTCAACAGCACACCGCCGTCATCGCGCGCGTGGAAGCGCAGCGATTGCCGCGAAACGCCCTGATGCTCCAGCGCCTCGCCGATGTCACTGCCGGCAGCGAAGAAGTCCGGCGTATTCCGGTTCAACACCGCCACGCCCCGTTCAAAGATCAGCGCTGCCTGCTCGCCAATGCGGCGGCGACGCGGGTGCCAGAGCACCGTGAATCCGAGCGTTGCGTCGGCCTGTGCCGCCATCGCCTCGATCGGCGCGGACAACGTGGCCTCCCTGTCAGCTGTGCGTCGCGACACCGGTCCCTGCCCCCTTCCCTGGCTGTTACCGGATCGTACCCGAAGCCGATAGGCACTGTGTATTGACATGCCGGACATGTCAGCCGACGTGTCAGCCCCCGGTCGGAATCTTCCCGATTGCGCGCCAGCCCCTGCTGCGGCAGGCTCTGCGGACTTGGCACGGATTGTGAGTACGGGGTGGGTGAGGCGCACGTCGCGTCTCATCCATCAACCATCAACCTCAAGGAAGTCCTTCATGTCGACCATCACTCTGATCAACGAAACCGGCGAAACCGTTCGACTGGCCGTGTTCCAGAAGCCGGTGAGCAACCCCACCCTGGCCACGATTGCCTGGCAGATCGCCGCACCGCCGCCGGGTGGTAACTCGGTCATCCAGATTCCGGCTGATTTCGGCCTGCAGGTGCGTTACTCCAACGATCCCAAGCGCCCCGACAACATGGACACCTCGGCCAAACCGGCCACCTTCGCCGAGACCTCCGCCGCGTTCACCATCGACAGCGTCGCCTCGCAGGACCGTCGCTCCAACGGCGCGGTGATCAACCAGAGCTTCACCGACCTGGTGCTCAACGAAGTGCGGGTGGTCAACAACTTCAGCATCGGCGTGGAAGCCTCCATCCTGCGCGGCCACGATGCCATCTATGAGCCGCAGATCATCTGGCCGGGCGGGCTGTTCATGGAGGACGTGCGTACGAGCATGTACGTCGCGGTGGTCTCGCAGTTCACCTACAAGGGCCAGCGCCTGGTCCAGGAAGAGATCAGCCTGACCCAGGCCGAAGTGCTGGAAGGCGATTCGCTGATCGTCACCGGCTCGATGTGGACGGGTTACTCGCTGGCCAAGGCCTGATCCGCCGCGGGACGGGCTCCGGCCCGTCCCGCTCCTTACCAAGGAGCCTCATCATGACCACTGCAGCCTCGACGTCTGATCTGCCCGCGGCATCACCGCCCCTGCCCAGCAACATCTGGGCACCCTCGCCCGACGCCAGTATCGAGATCTATTGGAGTGACCCGGTGGAGGGTGCGTTCGACGTGGCCCTGATGTTGATCGATCGGGCCCTTTATACCCTGCAGCCCGGCAACCTCATCGCCCGCAGGATCCTGAGCAGCGATGCCCCGCGACTGAGGTTCTCGCTTTGGGATGAATATCCCAGCAGCCGGATTCTCTGGGGCCAGATCGAGCGGCGCACCACCCCCGACGGTGCCATTGAGCTATGGCTGGTGGACACCGGCTATCCCGGCGGCTATACCGAAACGGCACGGATTGCAGGGCCGTTCGAGGGGGCCGCGCATGGACATTCCCAGCCCTGACACCCCCGGGGTGTTCGAACAGGGCCCCGTACGCATCGGCTGGGTCTTCGCCGCTGATGCCCTGGCCTGCGACGTGGATGTGTTCTGGCAGGGGCAGTTGATCGCACGCAAGCACCTGGCATCGGGCGATCCGACGCTGGTGTTCGACGCCCGCACCGAAACCTCGCCCAACCAGCGCGTCGCCGGCCAACTGCACTTTGATGTCACCCGCGCAGCCTTGGTGTTGGACCAGCTTCGCTATCCCGGTGGAAGCGCGTCGCCGCAGGTTCTCGGCGAAGCGGCCCCCCCGGCGCCACCACCGGAGCAGGTCGCAGGCGAAGTGGAACAGGCCCTGGTCGAAGAAGCCGGCGACCTGTTCCCCTACATCCAGCTGCGGGCATGGCCTGGCGCATCGACACGGGCATTGGAAGACAACTTCATCGCCTACATCGCGGCCTGTGCCACAGACGATCCGCGCCTCTACTGCCAGTTGGCCGCGCTGCTGCCCAGCGGCGACAGCGCCCGTAGCCACATGCTGGAACAGGCGGTGCTGTTCGTGCAGGACGATGCGCCGTACACCGGCCAATACGCGCCCACCGTGGCCGCACTCGGCGCCGAGTTCGTCGCACTGGAGCGTTTCACACTGGTCGCCGCGACGATGCCTTTGCCGAGCCGTGAGGGTCTGATCGACCTGATCGTGCGGGTGTGGGGCCAGCCGTGGCCGATCATCACGGAGATCATGGCCTCGGCAGCGTTTGCCCAGACCCTTGATCGGGCGTGGCAGAACGTGTTCGCGTTGAACTGCGTGCTCGGCTACGACCGCCGCCAACGCGACGCGCTCACCCGCGCGATCCAGGCCGCGACACTGTTGCGCCGCCTTGCAGGGGATACCGCGCCGGGTCTGGAAAATCGCTGGCCGCCAGAACGGTTGCGTGATGGCCTGGCCGCCACGTTGCTGTTGCCCACCCCTGTATTCCCACTTCCTGCGGCCGGCCCGGTCGAGGTGGTGGATCCGTCGGCGATATCGATTCAGCCCTATGCCATCGGCGAACTTCAGCTCGTCAAGCGCCGCCTGCTGGGCTACATACTGGGTGAAGTCAGCCATATCGAGAGTGTGATGGCCGATGAGCGCAAGGTCCGCGCCCGGCATGAGCGCGTCGATGCGCAGAGCGAGCGCACGGATCAGGCGGACCAGGCCAACTCCTACCTCGAGGAGCGCAACGGTGTCGGCAGCACGCTCGAGTCGGAAGTACACAACGCGCTGCGTGAGCAGTTCAAGCTGGACTATTCCACCACCTATGGCCCCCCTGCCCAGTGCCAGCAGGACGGCAGCTACACACTGATGCCGGTGGATACCAACCCGACCCGCGATACCCGCACCGACAGCGGCACGCTGGCGCGTCGGATCGTCCAGCGCGCTGCACAGCGCGTCACCACGCAGCTGGGGGAGCAGCGGCTGCAGCGTCACCGGCACACCCGCCGCAATGAAGTGTCGCAGTGCTTCGATCGTCGCGGCCGTGCGGACAACCAACGCGGGGTCTACCGCTGGCTCAACGCCCGCTACCGCTGTTGGGTGGTCTCCGTCGGTCATCGGCTGATGCTTGAGTATCGCGTTCCGCGGCCGGGCGAGCGGCTGGTGCGCGCACGTCGTGATCAGTACGGGGTCGACCTGGCGCAGCCGCTGGCGCCCGCGCAACTGGGTCTGCGCCAGTTCGATGACCTGTCGCTGGACCCGGACAATCCCTGCTACTACGCCGCGCTGTCGGCGCGCTATGGCGTGGACCTCAGCGAACTTCCGCCCGCGCCCGAGGCACACGCCTGCGCGGTGTTCGAGACCGGCACGCCACTGCTGAGCCAGCAGCTGCCACTGCCGCCGGGCTATCAGGCGGTCTCGGCCAGCATCGCGCTGGCCAGTGCCAGCCCCGGCTGGAGCGTGCGCGGCAACATCGGCACGGCCGACTTCACGGTGCACGGTGATATCGACGCGGCCAAGGTCGACGTCACCCTGGGCGGCCAGACCGGCGCGCTGCCGATCGGCATCGTACTGGTCGCGCCTGCCGGTGCGCTGGACGATCCAACGCCAGCAGCCACGCCTCTGCCCATCTACGGATTGAACATCGATGTACGCCTGACCTGCGCGCCGGGCCTGCTCGCGGCGTGGAAATCACGCCTCTACAATCGCCTGATGGAGGCGTATCGACGCGACCTGCTCCGCTATCTCGATGCCGCCGGTGCGTCACCGCGGCGTCATCCCGATGGCCAGGCGCAGCAGCGCACCGTTCGCCTTGAACTACAACGCGCCGGGCTGCGCGGGCTGTTTGCCCTGTGCCAGCGGCGCACCGGGGCCGATGCGCTCGATGCCCGCCTGGCGCCTGCGCTGCAGCTGTGGCTGGACCAGGCGCTGGAATGGCCGGAGCTGACCTATACCCTGATCGACGATCCGGAGGCGGCGCCCGCACTCGACCCGGACGATCCCGGCTTGACCCCGTTCCTGCAGGCCGCGCACGCACGGGTCCTGCTGCCGGTGGCGCCGGGCCACGAGAATGCCCTGCTCTACTTCCTGGCAACCGGAATGATGTGGCTTGGCGACGATGCACTGGTGCCCAGCTTCGAGGCCACGCTGGACGCCGAGCCAGCGAGCGCGCCGCCAACACTGCGTTACCTGGACCTGGTGGACGACCTCAAGACAGTGTCTGCCACGCCCACGCTGGCGCCTACCCGGGAGGCCTGGCAGCAGATGGTGCCCACCGATATCAGCGTCCTGCAGGACGGCGACGCCCTGCCCCACTTTGCGGAGGAACCATGAACACATCCCAGCCCATCGGCAGCGTCTGCCTGTACCTCGGTGACGTCAACCAGGTTTCCGATCAACCCAACCCCGCATGGCCCACCGGCAGCCCCGCTGCCCCCACCGTTCCTGCGGGCAGCGATGGCAACCAGGTGCGTGCCCTGCTGGAGGCGATGGGCTGGATGGTCTGCGACGGTCGCGAGCTGCTCATCGTCAACTACCCGCAGCTCTACGCCGTGCTGGGCATCCTGTATGGCGGCGACTTCGGTCGCGGCCTCTTCAACCTGCCCGATCTGCGCGGCACCTTCGTCCGCGGTGTCGACGCTGGCGCGGGCGTGGATCCGGACCTGGACCAGCGCCGGCACCCCGATGGCAGCCCCGGCTATGCCGGTGTCGGCTCGTTGCAGTGGGATGCCCTGCAGGCGCACCAGCATGACTACAGCGAAGCCACCGGCAGCGCCGTATCCGGCAACGCTGCGATGGCCCAGAATCTGCCCCCGACAACCCAGCAGACCAGCGACCCTGTCACCGGGCGCGTGAGCGCGTATGAAACACGCCCACGCAACATGGCCGCCTACTACATCATCCGCTTCATGTAATGACGGCGGCCATGGTGTCAGGCCGGCGGCTCGGTGCCCGACCCCACCTCGGCTTCCGGGTCGAACGAGAACACCCGGATTTCCTGCACGGGGCCGGCCTTGGTCTTGCGCTCGATCACCACCGTCAAAATCAGTGACAGCTTCCAGCGGCCGTCGTCCTGCACGACGGTCAACGGAGTCAGCGAGCGCTGCACCGATGCGCTCACGCCATGCGTGTGATCGTGCTCGATCTGCGCCGACTGCCACTGTTCGATCGGCGTGGTGGCGCGCACGCTCGAAAACGGCGACGGTGCCGAGAAGCGCTCTCCCGACGTGTGCGGCACCGTGTACAACATGGCATCCAGAATGTTGGTGGAGATCAGCGTGTCAGGCCTGCCGTACGCGGTGACCTCCACGCTGACCGTATCGCCTTCACGGAAATGCACGGCACCGGCATAGCGGCCGACCGGCGAATAGAGATCGCGATGCGTCTTCACTTCGGCAGCCTGCCACAACAGGTCCGAGCTGACCTGCTCGATATCGAAACTGACCCGGATGATCGCGGCATCCGCCGCGGGCGGGGTGATGTTCACACTCATTCTGTCTTCCCTGTAAGCATGCGGTGATAGCGCCGGTCCCGGCGCAGAGCCAGAAGGTCTGGCTCACTGGCGATCATATGCAGCGGGTAGCCGCGTGCGATAGCGTCCTGCAGGTGGGTCAACGCCGTCTCGCGCGCGCCGCCGAGTTCGGCCACCAGGGCAGCACGAAACTGCAGGTCGGCACTGTTGCTGCCACGCCCGAGCGCCGCGGCGATGCGCTGCCGTGCCAGCGTCGATTGCCCCAGCCGTGCGGCGTACAGCGCGCTGCGACTGCCCAGCGTGACGCTGTCCGGGCTGCGCTGCAGCAGCGTCTCCACCATCTGCAAGGCACGCTGGTGCGCCGCGCGGGCCTGTGCCTCGCGGCCCGGCAGCCAGCGCAGGGTGTCGCCCAGGTTGGCCCATTTCAGATAGTCGTTGGGGCTGCCTTTCGCATCGGACAATGCGCGCTCGAACGCGGTGGCCGCCTCCGCGTAATCGCCACGCATGTACAACAGATTGCCCAGGTTGCCATACAGGCGGCCATTGCTGCCGTGGCGCAGCCCCTGCTGCAACACCTGTAGCGCTTCATCGATGCGGTTCGCGCGCAGCAATACGCCGCTGAGGCTGACGTAGGCCTGCACGCCGTTGGGCTTGAGCGCGATGCTGTGCCGGAACGCCTGCTCGGCACCGCCCAGGTCACCCTGTTGGTAAAGCAGTGCGCCGCGCGTATCCACAAACCAGCGCTCCTGCGGATGCCGTCGCATGGCCTCGGCCAATACCTGCTGCGCCTGCTCGGCACGGTCGGAGTGGGCGTACAGCCGTGCCAAACCCAGCAATGCATGGCGATCACCCGGGTCCAACACCCGCGCCCGCAGATAGTGGCGCTCGGCATCGGCCTTGTTGTTCAGATACTCCTCCACCCAGCCCCGCGCCGCCTGCACGATGGCCAGTTGCGGCTCTTCGCGCTCGGCCTGCACGGCGGCCTGGCGCGCGCGCTTCAACCAGACTTCATCGCGCTCATCCCCGGCGTAGCGCAGGCAGTAGGCGATCACCAGCAGCGCCGCCGCACCCGCATCGTGTGGGTCGGCCGCCAGCGTACCCTCCAGCAGCACCACCGCTTCGGCCACGCTGCCAGGCTGGTCGAAATCACCCAGCAGACGCTCGGCGCGGGCCACCGGCGCGAGGGTGCTGGCAGCCGCCTCGACGACTGCGAGCGGTGCCGCGCGGCGCATCTCGCGGTCGTGCACGAACGCGGCAAACACACCGAACAGCGCGATCAGACCCAGCACCGCGCGGCGATCGGCATGTTTGCGCAGGCGCTCGCGCCGTTGTTCCTGCGCCTTCAGCAACGTCCGGTGCACCTCGGACATCGAGCCGGGGCGGTCCCGTGCGTGCCGGCGTGTCATGCGCTCGATCAAGCCGGTCAGCGCCGCATCCGCGCCAGCCGGCAGCCGTCGCCCTGCGGTACTGCCATACAAGCGCCGGTGCAGACCGCCCCAGGCCGCGTCGGCCTCCACATCGCGGACGCCCTTGAGCGCCTCGTACAGCACCAGCCCCAGCGCATAGATGTCACCGGAGGCCCCGGCGCGCGCACCGAGCAGCCGTTCGGGGGCAAGATAGGCCAGCGTCCCCGCCGCGCTCTGCGCCGACACCGTCGAGACGGTCTGCTCTGGATCGATGGCCGCAGCCGCGCCGAAATCCAGGATACGCACGCCCCCACATTCGGTGAGCATCACATTGGAGGGCTTCAGGTCACCATGCACCCAGCCGTGTTGATGCGCGGCGGCCAGTGCTTCGGCCGCCTCCGTGCCCAGCCGCAGCACCCGCTCGGCAGGCAGCGCACCGGCTTTGCCCAACGCCTGCGCCAAGGTACTGCCGCGGATGCGCTCCATCACCATCGCGAGCTGGCCCGCATGTTCCTCCAGCGCATACACCGCCACAAATGCAGGGTGCGCCTGCGCGGCCAGTCGTTGGGCCTCGTAGCGCAGCCCCCGCTGGCCGCCATCGTTGCGCGCCGCGAATTTGATCGCCACTTCGCGCGCCAGCCGCTCATCCCAGGCCACGTGCACGCGCCCGAATCCGCCCTCGCCCAGCGTGCCCCCGATGCGATAGTGGCTGAACTGCTGGCCTTCCCCGGTGGGAGGCAACTCCACTACGGTTTCCATCTCCGCTCCTGATCAATTGAGAGGGAGCAAGGATCAGTCACTTTCCACCGGTTCACAGGCGTGAAGAAGCTGGGGAGATTTCACCCCCTGGCATGACCGGATGCGACGCAATGTCGCAGCGACCTCCGCCACGACCTTGACCGATATCAAGGCCCTGCCCGCGTGCTGCGCCGATCCTGTCCTGGACACGTCGTCACGGTGCGCCGGTCCCGGCCCACCCCCATCGCTGCAAGGAAAAACCATGCACTACAGCCCTGACACCGCCCAACTGCTGACTGCCGTCCAGAACGTCATGGTGATCTCCACCACCGACCTGCAGGGCAACATCACCTATGCCAACGACCTGTTCTGCGCCCTTACCGGATTCCAGCGCGAGGAACTGATCGGCCAGCCGCACAGCATCGTGCGTCACCCGGACGTGCCCAAGGCGGTTTACAAGGACATGTGGGACACCATCAAGGCCGGCAAGACCTGGACCGGCATCGTGCCCAACCTGGGCAAGGGCGGTGTGCTGTATGTGGTAGATACCACGGTGCAGCCGCTGTTCGATGCCGACGGCAGCATCACGGCCTACATCAGCATCCGCCGCGTGGTGAACGACCTGATGGGCAACTTCGACGCCGTGGAGTTCAGCAAGGAGAAGTTCGACGACGCCTACGCCGCCGCGTGAACGCTGCCGCTCCCATCCAACGCGTGCTGGTCGGCTACGGCTCTGAATCCGGCAACGCCCGCGCCCTGGCCCATCGCCTGGGCGCATTGCCGGCCCTGCAGGCACATGCCGCCCGGGTGCTGCCCTTCAACGAGATCGATATCGCCTCGCTGGGCGCCGGCGACGTGCTGCTGGCGCTGTCCAGCTCGTTCGGTGATGGCGAGCCACCGGCCAATGGCGAGCGCTTTGCCGAAGCGCTGCGCCAGTCTCCCGCCCTGCCCGGCCTGCGCTATGCAGTGTTCGGGCTGGGCGACACCGGCTACCCGCGCTTCTGCGGCTTCAGCAAGGCACTCGATGCCCTGCTCGCCGAGCGTCAGGCCGTGCCAATCATGAACCGGGTCGACGCTGATGGTGGCTATGCGCACTTCTTCGAGCGCTGGGCGCCGGTACTGGGCGAGGTGCTGGGCGGTCGCGCCGATGCCGGCCGCGATCTGCACCTGCAGGTCACCGCCTATGGGGAGGACAACGCCTTCGCCGCCCCCATCGTCGAACGCCGCCGCTTGAACCGCAGCGACCCGGCCGCCTGGGAGGTGCAGCTCAATCTGGCCGGCAGCGGCATCAACTACCGCGCCGGCGACACCCTGCACGTGATGCCCAGCCCGGATCCGGCGCTGCTGGACGCGTTGGCATGCTGGTACGGCCAGCCCGAAGCGGCCGGCGTGCTGCGCGGCAAGGAACTGCGCCTGCTCGGCAAGGGCGTGCTGCGCGAACTGGCCCGGCTGGGCGGCAGTGAGCATCTCAAAGGCCTGCTCAAGATGAGCCAGCGCACGGCACTGGAGGCCTACCTGCACGGCACCGACCTGCTGGACATCCTGCAGGATCACGCCAGCCCAGGCAGCGTGCCGCTGGCCCAACTTGAAGCACTACTCTCGCCGTGCCTGCCTCGCGCCTATTCCATCGCCTCCCCTGCGGGCAGCGCGCAGGCGGCCCTGTGCATCCGCGAGGTTCGCTACCACCTGCGTGGCCGCGAGCGGCAGGGTTCTGCGACCGGCACGCTATTGCGTGACGGTGACGCTGCTGGCCATGTCCGCGTCTACTGCCGTTCCAATCCGGGCTTTCACCTGCCGGAGGACCCGGACTGCCCGCTACTGCTGGTCGGCACCGGTACCGGCATCGCACCGCTGATGGGCCTGCTGCAGGAAACCCAAGCGGCACGAAACACGCGTGAGACCTGCCTGTTCTTTGGCGAAAAGCACCGCGCGCAGGACTTCCTCTACCAACCGCAGCTTGAAGCCTGGCACCAACAGCGGCAGCTGGGCAGCCTGCACACCGCGTTCTCGCGCGATGGTGCCTCCAAGGTCTACGTCCAGCACGCCATCGCCGCGCATGCCGACCAGGTTGCCGGGTTGCTGGCGCGCGGCGCGCATGTCTACCTCTGCGGCAACAAGCAGCATCTTGAAGGCGCGGTGCGGCAGGCGATCAACAACGTCGCACCTGCGGCGGAAACCACAATCTCCGCCTGGGACAGGCTGCACGAGCAGGGGCGGCTGCACTGCGAGCTGTACTGATGAGTACCGGCACGGCTCAGGCCGCCGGTTCCCCACTCTCGCTGGCTGCGGCCAGGGCGGCCAGCTGGGCCGGCTGCAGCAGCTGGATCTCCCGCTGATTGACTGCGATCACGCCATCATCGATGAGCCGCCGCAGCACCCGGCTGGCGGTTTCCGGTGCCATCCGCAGGTAGTTGGCAATCTCCACCCGGGCCATGGTCAGGTTGAAGCGCACGGGTGAAAAGCCACGCCGCGCATAACGTTCGGACAGATCCAGCAGGAACGCGGCCATGCGCGCCTCGGTGCGATGGTTGGCCGCAAGCAGCGCCACCTTGCCGATCTCCGCGCTGAGCAGGCTGAACAGCTTGGCCTGCAGCCCGGGCATGCGCGTGGCCAGCAGGCTCATCTTCGGAAACGAGAACCGGCACAGATGCACCGTGTCCAGCGCCACGGCATTGCACGGATAGCGCGCGCCGTGGATGGCGTTGAGCCCGATCACCTCGCCGGGCAGGCTGAAGCCCAGCACCTGCTCATTACCCTGGCTGTCCTCGATGAAGGTCTTGACCATGCCGGCGCGCACCGCAGCGATCGAATCGAACGGATCGCCCACCCGGAACAGGTACTCCCCGGCGCGGTAGGGCCCGACATGGTCCACCAGTACATGCAGCTCGGCCAGGGCGGTCTTGTCGTAGCCCTGCGAGGTGCAGGCATCGGAAAACGCACAGGTGCTGCAGAAATGCAGTGCATCGCCATCATCGGCGGCGGCGGGGTTGCGCATGGACGGCGGTGACGAAGCCATTGCGATTCAGCGATACGCCAACGCGTAGTCCAGCCCAGCGCACACCGCCGTCACCTGGGCCTGGTTGCACTCCGCCGGCGAGGTTCGCGGGCTGTCCGGATAGACCTCGGTGGTGGTCGCGAACCGTGCATCGGTAAAGCCGGCGCAGGCGCCGATCGGCCGCGACGGACCGATCACCACGCCCGGCGACTGGATCGGCTCGCCCACCAGCTTGCCGTCGGCATCGGCTGGGGCGATATGGGTGACCTTGGCCACTGCATCAATGATGGCCTGCTGGAATGCCAGCGCCGGATTCTCGCTGTTGCCGAACACGTAGAAGCCGTCGGGAATCGTCTCGGGCACCAGTTCACCGCCATCGCGGGCGGTGCGTGCCGGATCGAACTCCTGCACGTCGCTGTCAGTGGTCTCGTGCAGGTCCATGTGCATCAACAAGGCGTCGCCACGCCCGGCGACCCAGCGCATCAGCGCGGCGGCTTCTTCGGCCAGGCCATCAGCACGAAACGCACGGTTGGTATCCACGGCGTTCGGGTTCCAGCGCTGGATGCGTTCATAGCCCCACGGACTCACGCACGGCGCCACCAACAGGTTGATCCGCCCGGCATAGTCCTGCGCATGCTGCTCCAGGAACTGCAGCGCACCGTGCACGCCACTGGTTTCATAGCCGTGCACGCCACCGGTGATCAGCGCCGTCGGCAGCGTCGGATCCCAGTCGCGGTTGACGGCGGCGAACAGCGGGTAATGATCCGGCGCGTAGTCGAGCTGGCCGTACTGGACCACCTCGAAGCGCTCGCTCAATCCGTCCAGCACGGCCACCACGTCGTCGTGATAGCTGCGCTGACGCTGCTGGCGGGCACGCCACTGCGCGCGCTCGGCATCGCCCCAGGGCTGGCCGGGGGTACCGATCGGATAGAAGTGGGTGCTGGCCATGTCGGTTCCGGAAACAGGAATGGGGGTGAAGATGGTACACATCCGCTGAAGGCGATGCATTTGAAAACAAGCAGGGGCCGGTTTCCCGGCCCCTGCCCTTGCTACAACATGCAACTAATCAAGCCGCCTGCACTTCCTCATACCCATTGAAGCGCATGTCACTGGACGCGCGCCCCTGGGTCAGCGAGCGCAGCGCGGTGGTGTAGCCCGACAACCGGGCCAGTGGTGCGTAGCCCAGCACTTCCACCTGCGCACCGTGGTCCTCGATGGACGCCACCCGGCCATTGCGCCGGTTGAGGTCACCGATCACGTCGCCGACGTTGGCCGACGGCGCGTGGATCGCCAGTTCCATCACCGGCTCCAGCAGCCGCGTACCGGCCTTGGCCAGTGCCGCTTTGACCGCCTCGCTACCGGCCCGATGGAAGGCCAGCTCCGAGGAATCCTTGGCGTGCGTCTGGCCGTCGCTCAGGGTCACCTCGATACCAACCACCGGATGCCCGCGCGGACCTTCCTGCAACGCCGCGCGCACACCTTTCTCCACCGCCGCCACGAAGGCTTTGGGGATGACCCCGCCCACAGTGCGATCGATGAAGCGGATCGCATCGTCACCGGTGGGTGCCACGTCAATCAGCACCCGCGCGAACTGGCCCTGGCCACCGGTCTGCTTGGCCACCTTGCCTTCCACACCCTCCACCGCCGCAGCCGGCGTTTCCTGGTAGGCCACGCGTGGCGAACCGGTGCGTACCGGCACATTCCACTCGCTGCGCAGGCGCTCCACCATCACCTCCAGATGCAACTCGCCCATGCCCCAGATCAGGGTCTCCCCGGTACCCGCATCGGTTTCGACGTGGAACGAGGGATCTTCCTGGGCCAGGCTGGCCAAGCCCTGGGCCATGCGGATCAGGTCGGCCGCCTTGTCTGCTGTCAGCCGCCAGGCCAGCACCGCGTGCTGCGCCTGGATCGCATCGAGCAGCAAGGGCGCGGACGGCGCACTGAGCGTTTCACCGCTCACCGCATCCTTCCAGCCGATCACGGCGACGATGTCACCGGCCACGGCTTCCTTGATGTCGTGGGTCTGGTCGGCCTGCACGCGCACCAACCGGCCGATCCGTCGGCCCTGCGCATGCTGTGAGCTGGCCACGCTGTCACCCACTTTCAAACGGCCCGAATACAGCCGCACGAAACTCAGCGCCCCATGGCTCTGGTGGGTGATCTTGAACAGCAGCACCGCCAACGGGCCGGCCGGGTCCGGCGGCAGCAACACCGGCGTTTCACCCTGCGTTGCCACTACCGGCGGGCGGTCCAATGGCGAGGGCAGGAAGTCCACGATCGCATCCAGCAACGTGTCGATGCCCTTGCTCTTGAACGCCGCACCGGCCAGCACCGGTACGCCCGCACCGGCCAGCGTGGCCCGACGCAGCGCGCCACGCAGCAGCGCTGCGTCGATGCTGCTGCCCTCCAGCCACGCCTGTGCCAGCGCGTCGTCATGGTCGGCCACCGCTTCGATCAGCGCCTGGCGCTGCGGCTGCCACTGCGCAGCCTGTTCGGCCGTCCAGTCGCTGCGCAGTGCATTGCCGGCGTCGTCCCATTCCACGATCTGGGCATCGATGAAATCAACCCAACCGTGGAACCGGGCTTCCTCGCCCAGTGGCCAGCCCAGCGCCCACGGCCGCGCCTGCAGCTTGTCCTGCAGTTGCGCCAGCACGCGCTCGAAGGAAGCACCGATGCGGTCCATCTTATTGACGAAGGCGATCAGCGGCACGCCATGGCGACGCGCCTGGTGCCACACGGTTTCGGACTGCGGCTGCACGCCATCCACCGCCGAGAACACCGCCACCGCGCCATCCAGCACGCGCAGCGAGCGTTCCACTTCGATCGCGAAATCGATGTGGCCAGGGGTGTCGATCAAGGTCAGCCGATGGTCTTCGCCACCGCGCGGCGACCAATGCGCCTGCACGGCGGCCGCACCGATGGTGATGCCGCGCTCGCGCTCGATCGCCGAGAAGTCGGTGGTGGCCGCGCCGTCATGCACTTCGCCGACACGGCGGATCTCGCCGGTCTTCCACAGCAGGCGTTCGGTGAGGGTGGTCTTGCCGGCGTCGATGTGGGCGATGATGCCCAGGTTGCGCCAGTGGGAAAGGGTTTGGGTCGTGGTGTTCATGGTGATTGCTCTCGTCGCCAACATCGAGGAGCCGCACGCCGCCGTTGGCTAACGGGCGTGCGGCCAGGTTTGGGGCTCGGCGATCTGGTGCATGGCACGTTCTCCTTGGGGAATATCTGCAACGGTTGAAACGAAAAGAGCGCCCTGGTGGGCGCTCTGCTTGGGGTCCAGCGATGACCGTCAACGGGTCAGCAGCAGGAAGCTCCGATAGGCAGACGCACCCGTACCGCGCTTGCGCGGGTCAGGGTAAAAAACGTCAGGAGCGGCTGCGAACGCATCGGGGTGTCCCGGTTGGAATGGCGCCATTGTAGACCTGGCGGCGGTGACATCAAGCGAATTTAGTAGATATTGGTGGAACACTGGTTGTCATGGCAGAGACAATTGCGTGCCAGTGGAACACTGCCACCCCACTGCACGCTCAGTCGGCACAACCGGCCGTCGCACGCGCCCCGCCTACCGTGGCCGGCCGGGCATCGTCCGTGGAGACCCAGCCCTTCAACGAAAAGCCAGCGTCGAGCTGCGCTGGTTTCGGCGCGGCGCCAATCCATATGTCGGTCCAACTGCCCACTGCGGTGAGCTCAGCCAGGCGAGCGGCACGGTCCTCATCGGTGCTGAAGGTGTCATCAGGCGACGAGGCCGGCGTCGTTGTCACGTTTTCAGTCTTGAGCGACCGCACGCGCAGCGCGCCGTCGGGCAGCCGCTGGCTGGTGATCTCGCTGCGCTCCACCCCATAGGCCCAGTGCGACTCCACCATGCGCTGCGCCGCGCTGCCATCGGCGGGCACCGCCAGGGTGTCACCCGCTGCTTCCATCACCATCGCGACCGCGCCGATGCTGCCCATCATCGAAGTGAACAGCAGCATCTTGCGCTGTTCCTGCGAGAGCGACGCCACTTCGGGTTTGTCCGCCGGCACCTTGATGAAGCCCACTTTCTCGCACAGCAACAGCACGCCGCCGTCGTCCCAGGTCGTGAGCTGGTCGCCGTTGGCGAACTGCTGCACCCGCACCCGACTCGTTGCGGCCGCCTTGCCCGGCGCATGGGTCACCTCGTAGGCATCGGCCTGCTCCACCTGTTCGCGCAGCGACACGGTCGGTGTTTCTGCGGCGTTGGCAGGTGCCAGCGTAGTGAGCAGCAGGCCAGCGATGGCACAACGCAGGGGAGACAGCATCGGTTCCTTCCTTTGAGACAGCAGTGCGCGGGTGCACCCTCGCGCGGGGTTCGCATCATACGTGCCGGGCGAAGCGAGGTTGCGACGGATTGCCGCAGTCACACCAATGCGAATGGGTTGCAATTGCATCACTGAGCGAAATCGTTAAAATATCGTGCAGATCCCGGTTGCCTGGAGCGGGATCGACGCCTGCGGCATTGCCGCCCGCGCATCAGCCGATCGCCACTGGCCAGGCATTCCGCCCCAACGAGCCGTGACCGACATGCCCGCTTCGCCCTCCCCCCTTGCACGCGGCCCGCGCCGCACCTCGCTGTCCCTGGCCTGCGTATTGGCTGCCAGCAGCCTGGTCTGGAACGCCGCGGCCCAGTCCGCCACCAACCTGGACGCCGTACGCGTCAATGCCTATCGCGCCGCCAACAGCACCAGCGGCGCCACCAAGACCAATACCGCGATCGCCGAAACCACGCAGTCGGTGTCGGTGATCGAACGCGCCGAACTGGATGCACGTGGCGTGCAGTCGCTCAACGACGCGATGCGCTACGTGGCCGGTGTCAGCCTGGAAAGCTCGGGCATTGACAACCGCGTGGATGACTTCCGCATCCGTGGCTTCGATGCCGGCAGCTGGTCCAACAACGTCACCCTGGATGGCATGCGCGCCCCGCAGGGCAGCCAGTGGAATCGCAGCATGTTCGACAGCTGGAACCTGGAGCGGGTCGAAGTGCTCAAGGGGCCGTCTGCGGTGATGTATGGCCAGGTCGCTCCCGGCGGCATGGTCAACCAGGTCAGCAAGACCCCCACCCCGGACCAGCAACAGCAGCTGCGTCTGGGCATCGATGCCAATGGTCAGTACAGCGCAGCGTTCGATGTCGGCGCCGGCAGTGATGACAACGCACACCTGGTGCGGCTGGTGGGTCTGTACCGCGATGGCGACACCCAGATCAAGTACACCGAGCAGCAGCACTGGTTCCTCGCGCCCAGCTACACCTGGCAGATCGCCGAGCGCACCCGTCTGACCCTGCTGGGCATGTACCAGAAAGATGAGGGTGGCTCGACCTACCAGTTCCTGCCCATGGACGGCACGCTCAAGGCCACCCGCTATGGCCACATGAAGAACACCACGCTCATCGGCGAGCCGGACTGGAACACCTTCAACCGCACCTTGTGGAACGCCGGCTGGCTGTTCGAACACCAGTTCAACGACCACCTCACGCTGAGCCAGAGCGCGCGTCGTACCCACGTCGATTCGCTGTACCGCGGCGTGGTCACCAGCGGTGCACTCAATGCCGATGGCCGTACCCAGGCCCGTCGTGCCACCTACGGCACCGGCGATTCCGACGGCGACACGCTGGACACCCGCCTGCAGGCGCGCTTCGCCACCGGCGTGGTCGAGCACACCGTGCTGTTCGGCTGGGACTGGCAGAAGGCCGAATGGGAAGGCGTGCGTGGGGCGATGAGCAACCCGGCACCGATCAACATCTTCAACCCGGTCTACAGCGGCTACGTGCCGCGCGTGACCTCGCTCAGCCCCACCTCCGGCACCAACCGCCAAAGCGGCATCTACCTGCAGGACCAGCTCGCGCTCGGCCAGTGGCGGCTGACCGTGGGCGGCCGCTACGACTGGACCAAGGATGATTCCTCCAGCGCAACCCGCAACCCGGTCACCGGTGCCACCGTCACCCAGCCGCGCAGCGTGATCAAGAGCGAAGCCTTCAGCGGCAATGCCGGCGTGCTGTACGTGTTCGACAGCGGTTTCAGCCCGTACCTGAGCTATGCCGAGTCGTTCCAGCCGTCCACCTCCAGTGTGCTGCTCAACTTCAACCGCAGCACGTTCGCGCCGGTTACCGGCAAGCAATGGGAGGCGGGCGTGAAGTATCAGCCGGCCCACGTCGATGGGCTGGTCACGTTGTCGGCGTATGAGCTGCGCCAGCAGAACATCGTCACCCAGGATCCGGACCCGACCCACAACACCTGCGGCAACACCGGCAACAGTCAGTGCTCGATCCAGGACGGCGAAGGCCGCATCCGCGGCGTCGAGCTGGAAGGCCGGATCACCCCGCTGACCGGTTTCAGCCTGATCGGCGCCGCCAGCTGGATGGACTCGGAGATGACCCGCAGCGATCAGTACCTGGGCAAGGAACTGGTGATGGTGCCCGACTACAGCGCCTCGTTCTGGGCCGACTACACCTTCCAGGGCGGTGCCCTGTCCGGACTCAGCCTGGCAGCCGGCGCGCGTTACAACGGCAAGAGCTATGGCGACAGCGCCAACCTCTATCAGATTCCGTCCTACACCCTGTTCGACGCCGCCATCCGCTACGACCTTGGCCGGATCGGCAGCACCCACGTGCAACTCTCGCTCAATGCCAGCAACCTGGCCGACAAGCGCTTCGTGTCAACCTGCACCGGCCCGTCCTCGTGCTACTACGGCAGTGGCCGCACGGTGATGGCCAACGCCCGGTTCGGCTGGTGAACGCGAAAGGGCCAGCGTCTCCGCTGGCCCTTCCCTGTCACTGACGCAGCGCCGGTTTACCAGCCCATGCGCATACCCAGCTGCGCGCCGAGATCGCGGTAGCCGCCATTGCCGTGCTGCAGCTTGATGCCGCCCCACGCGCTCCAGCGTTGCCCGAACTGCAGCTCGGCCCCCAGCTGGGTCTCATAGCGGTCACGAGGAATCTGCGCCTTCAACGTTTCGCCGTTGAAGGCCAGCGCATTGCTGTCGCTGCCACGCAGCCAGTTCACCGCCAGGTAGGGTTGCACCGTATTCCGCGCCGCCGTACCGTGGCCGGACACGCGCAACCCCAGCCGTCCACTGAAACCACCGGCATCGTGCTGGTCGATGCGCGTGCCGTTGGATTCCACATGGCGATCGGCCGTGTAGTCCAGGTAGCGCAGCTGCAGCTGTGGCTGCAACTGCAGGCGTGCATCGCCGCGTTCGAACAGGCTGAAACCGTACCCGGCTTCCAGCGACACTGCCCTGCTGCGTGCGTCATGGCGCTCACGGGCCAGCCCGATGCCCTCCACCGTGTTGTCGTAGCGGGCGTGTTGTGCCGAGGCATCCACATACGCGCCGATGGACTGGCCCGGGTGCTGCAGCCAAGTGGCGTACACCCCCACGGCATTGCCGCGCACGCGGCCCTTGGCCGAGTAACCGGTCAGTTCGGACACCACGGTACTGGTGCTACGGCCACTGCCCAGCATCACCCCCAGACGGGCGCCGCTGTCCTGGCCCCACCGCAACAGATCGCTGCCCACCTGCACCAGCGACGTATCGCCGTTCACCGACAACTGCCCGGCCACCGCATTGAAATCCGCCTGCTGCCGCGCGGTGCGCACCCACGCACCACGGCCCTGGGCAAAGCCCGGATGGCCTGCGCGCTCGTGCAGCGAATGCTCGAACATCCTCGCTGCTGCCGACTGGTTGGCCAGATAGGCCCCCGTTTCCGGGCGCAGTACCGGCCGCGGGGTAACCGGCGGCAGGATCGGATCGCCGCCACCGCCGTGCTCAGGATCCGGATCGAAACAACCCGGTGCGGTCGGGCGTTCCTGGCACAGGTCGAACCAGCTTGAGCGCAGATACCACTGGCCATCTCCCGGATCGGAGACGCTGCCCTGATGCAGGAAGTACTCATGTGAGCCGCCCACCGCACGCCCGGCCAGGGTGAACAGCGCGTGCGACGCGCCATCGACCTGGATCAGCTGCAGCCCCTCCACCGTGGGCGCGCCCAAGCCGCCAAGATTGTCCACCTGCACCTGTGCGTTGCCGCTGCTGTCTCCCGCCACGTGCAGCCGGTCGATCGGCGACGCGTCGTCGCCAAGCCGCCCATGGAACACGAACAGCCCATTGTCCGCATACAGGTCACCGTCCACCTTCAAGGTGTTGAAGGCCGTTGCATCCGCCGACGACAGCCACACGGCACTGTCGCGTACGTCCAACGCATCCATCCGTGCATCACCACTGAGCTGCCACTGGCTGCCGCCGTCCAACTGCACCGACTGCGCCAAGGCGCTGCTGCCGAGCCATTGCGCGCCCCCGCTCAGTGCCACGTGCAGTTCGGCCTGCGGTACCAGACCGGCCTCCACGTCTTCCGGCGTGGTCACGATATCGCCGTGCAGCAGCGATCCCGCTTCGACGCGCAGATCGAAGCGCCCGGCCACCGCCGCATCCAACGCCAAGGCAATGCCATTGCCCCCGGACAGCACCGCACCGTTGGCCAGGGTTACGGCACTGTCGCGGCTGCTGCGCAACCACAGGCCGCCGTGCGCGGCGCTGACCAGCGAACCGCCGTCGATCAGCATCCGGCCGCGGTCATTGATCACCGCCGCCCACGCGCCCTCGCCTTCGGTGCGCACATGGGTATTGCGCAGGCTCATCTCACCGGCACCGCCAGCGAGCACGCCATGGGATTTCTGGCCGGTGGTGCGCACCACGCTGTCGGCCAGATGCATGCTGCCACCCAGTCGACTTATCGCACCAATCGCGCCATCGCCCTCGGTGAGGATGTCCACGCTACGGGCGTCCGCCTGTGGCCGCCCGCCGTTGAGACCTTCGACATACAGCCCATGCCCGTTGAGGCCGGTCGTACGCAGGAGGCTGTTCTCCACCCGCGCGGTCCCGCCCAGAACGCTCAGCGCCTGGTGGGTGGTGCCGTGGGCGGTGATGGTGGAACCCACAACATCCAGCTGCGAGTCGCCGAACATCAGGATGCCCACGCCGTCGCTGGCGGTCAGACGGGAACCATCGACCCGCACGCTGGAGCCACCGGAATTGATGTTGAGCGCTTCCTTGGTCGAAGCGACGGTTGCGTTGTACAGCTCCAGCTCGGCGCCCTGCATCATATGGATGCCACGATGGCCCGAGATGTCCGTACCATCGACACGCAGACGCCCACCGGACTGACCAAAGTCGATTGCCGTCGCATTCGCCCCGGCTACATGGATCCGGCCACGCAGCATCTGCACGTCGCCGCCGACGCTGAGGCCTGGCCCGGACAAGGGATCGATCAGATCGATGTTCACATCTTCCAGCAGCGCGTCGCTGCCAAGCGCGACAAGTACCCCGCCAGCACCGGGAGCGTTGCCGATGATATCGACGGCGCGCAGGGTGACACTGCTGTTGCCGGTGATCCAGGCCGCCGAGCCCGCGGCATTCATCTGTACCCGCACGTTCTCTGCGTGCAACGTGCCATCGGTGACCATGAAGCCGTTGGATTGCGTTCCGTTCACCTCGACGCTGCCACCGCGCATGTTCAGTTCGCCCTGGCGTACCGACAATCCGTGTGACAACGCGCCGGACGTCACCACCTGCACGTCCTCAAGATCCACGTGCCCTGCGGAAACGTCCACCCCGTTTGCCTGGCGGCCTAGCGTCTCGATCCGCATACCACTGGCCAGGATGCTGCCGCTGTCGGCAACCGACAGCCCCGCCGCGCCGAACCCGCTGGTCAGCACGCTGCCACCCGTGAGCGTGATGCGGCTGCCGCTACCTTCTGCATGGGCGGCGGCAGCGCGATCACCTTCCGTGCGTAGATTGACTTCACCACCGGCCACGATGGTGCCGCCATTCAACGCATGGAATGCGTAGCCCGAGGTATCTCCGGGTAGCACCGGATCGGTGGTGTGATAGTCGCCGGCAGACGGGGTGAGGTCGTCGCCATCGGCCACCACCTGCTGTGCGGCAAGCGGCAACGGTGTGATCAGAACAGCGCCAACGGCAAGCGCGAGGAACCGTCGGCGGGGAAGCAAAGCACGCATTCGAACATCTCCTGGAACGATCGGGCCCGGTCGGGCCCTTGGGGGAACACGCTTGCGCGATGAAGCGCGGACGTGGCACCCCGGAGTGTCGATGTCGCCCTGCCGCCCCACCATGCAAGCAGTTGCAAAGTGCGTTGGCGTCTTCCTTTCCCCCCACAACAAAGGGCCACCGTCACCGGTGGCCCTGCAGGTGCATTGACGCATCTGGCAGCAGAGCGCTAGGGAGCGCCTGGCCCGGGTGTCGGATCCGCCACCACCACCAGCGGCACATCCCGCTGCGGATGCCGCAGCACCAGCACCGGCTGCTGGTACACGCGCTCGATATGCTCACGGGTAAGTACCTGCGAAGGCGTCCCGTCCGCTGCCACCCGGCCCTTCTCCAGCAGCACGATGCGGTCGGCATACCCCGCGGCCAGGTTCAGGTCGTGCAGCACCACGATCACGCATGCCCCCTCATCGGCCAAGGTGCGCACCGCGCGCAGAGTGCGCTCCTGATGGCGCAGGTCGAGTGCCGCGGTGGGCTCATCCAGCAGCAGCAAGGGCGTGTCCTGGGTCAGCACCCGCGCGAAGGTGGCGCGTGCGGCTTCACCGCCGGACAAGGTCTGTACCTCGCGCTGGCGCAGCGCGTGCATCTCGGCCTGGCCGAGCGCGCGTTCAATCAGCGCCGTGTCGCGCGCCATGTCGGCCGGGTGTGGCAAACGCCCCATCGCCACCACGTCATCCACCGTGAAGGCGAAGCGCACGGCATGGTCCTGCGGCATCACCGAACGCTCGCGCGCGAGGGCCATCGCCTTCCAGTGCGCGATCGGGCGGTCGTGCAGGGTCACCCGCCCACTATCGGCCGGCACGTCGCCACTGGCCACGGCCAGCAACGTGGATTTTCCGGCGCCATTGGGGCCGACCAAGGCGGTCAGCGTTCCCGCCTCGAAGCCCAGGCTGATGCCATGCAGAATCTGCCGTTCGCCGAAGCGCAGGCCCACCGCATCCAACTGCAGAAAGGGCGTACTCATATCGCCCCGCTCCGCCGCTGGTGCAGCACCAGCCACAGGAAGAACGGCGCGCCCAGCGCCGCCGAGAACAGGCCCAACGGAATCTCCGCCGGCGGATCCAAGGTGCGCGCCGCGGTGTCGGCCACCACGATCAGCAACGCGCCGGTTACCGCCGATACCGGTAGCAGCCAGCGATGGCCTGGGCCAACCAGCATGCGCACCACGTGCGGCACCACCAGGCCAACGAAACCAATCGAACCGGCGAACGCGACCGCAGCCCCGACCAGCAATGCACTGAACGCGATCAACTTCAGCCGGGTGCGCTTCACATCCAAGCCCAGGTGCTGGGCCTGGCGCTCACCCAACGCCAGCATGTCCAACGGCGTGGCCAGGCGCAGCAGCGCGAAGGTGCCGATCACGAACACCGGCAGCGCCGCCGCCACATCGGCCCAGTCGGCCTGCGCCAGCGAACCCATCTGCCAGAACACCAGCGATTGCAGCTCGCTTTCGCTGGCGATGTAGGTCAAAAAGCCGATCGCCGCCGAACAGAACGCGGCCATCGCGATGCCCACCAGCAGCAGGGTCGCGGTGCCGCTGTTGCGGCCCGGTCGAGCCAATACGTAGGTCAAACTGATCGCGGCGGCGCCACCGGCGAATGCCGCCAACGGCAAGGTCCAGCCGCCGACGCTGCCGGCGCCCAGCACGATGGCCGACACCGCGCCCAGCGCGGCGCCCTGGGTAACGCCCACGATGCCCGGGTCGGCCAGCGGGTTGCCGAACAGTCCCTGCAGGCTGGCCCCGGCCATGGCCAGCGACGCGCCCACCAGCGCGCCGAGCAGGGCGCGCGGAATGCGCAGGTTCCATACCACCGCCAGGTCACGCGTGCTGACGTGCGAGGGGTCCAGCAACCCCAGCTTGACCGCCACCGCCTGCAGCACTTCCTGCGGCGGCAACCGCAGCGGACCCACCGCGAACGAGGCCAGGACCGCCCCCAGCAACGCCAGCCCCATCACCGCCAGCACCATGCCACCGCCTCGCCGGCGCGCTCCGCGCATCATCGTCAATCCCTGCTCACGGCGATGGCACTGCCGCCAGCGCATTGGCCAACGCCAGCGCACCGGCACCGGAGCCGACACTGGCCGACTTCAGCTGTACATCCGGCATCACCCAGACCCGGTTGGCTGCACCGGCCGGGGTCTGCTTCAAGGTCGGGTAGGCCTTCCACAGCCCGGCTTCGCCGCCGAACAGTTCCAGGTCATGCTCGGTCACCACAATCACCTCCGGTGCCGCAGCGACCACGCCTTCATTGCTCAGCGCCGAGTAGTTGGCAACGCCGGCCTCGGTACCGATGTTGATACCCCCGGCCAGTGCGATCAGCTTGCCCGATGCGCTGTCGGCCCCGGCCACAGTCGGTGCGCCACCGGCACCGGTGGCGGAAAGATGAATCACGCGAGGATGATGCGTCGCACCCGCCGCCACCTTGGCTGCGGCATCCAGCTGCGCCTGTACCTGGGCCGCCAACGTGTTGCCCGCTTCGGCTACGCCGAGTGCGGCCGCTACCTTGCGTACCTTGTCCGGGGCCGGCTGCAGGTCATCGATGACCACGGCCGGTTCACCGGCGCCGCGCAGCTTCCTGGCCAGTTCGGTATGGCGACGCAGGCTGTTGCCGATGAACAACGAACCTTCCAGACTCAGCACGCCCTCCACGCCGGTGGTGCGATTGAACAGGAACTGCTTCGGCGCATTGCGGCCGGCTTCCGTGGCCGAGCGCAGCGGTGCTGCGTACACCTGCGCGCCCATGCCCAATGCCTCGATCACGGCGATCACATCATCGCCACCGGCCACGATCTTCGCGGTGTCATCGATGGTCACCGGGGCGCCATCGTCCGAGGTCACCGTCACCGGAAGTACGGGCTTCAGGTCGTGCATTGACGGCACATCGGTGCCGACCAGGTGCTGCCAACCGCTCGGCAACGCCGCAACGGCAGAGGCAGCCGGCGTTGCGGCCTCAGCAGGCGAGCCTGCACTGGACGCACTTTCGGCAGGTTTGCCACCACAGGCGCTCAGCGCTGCGATCAAGGCCAGGGCCAGCACGCCCTGGCGTGCCTGCAAGGTGTTCAACATGGAATTCTCCGGTCATGCGCGCGCAGGGCCCCTGCCCCGCGCGCGCTCAGGACATCAACGACGGGTGGGTGCGATGCGGGTGATGCGATCGCCCTTCGGGTCTTCGGCATTGCGCGATTTGTTCACCGCAAACACGCTGCCCTTGCCATCGGCACGCACGTGGTTGGGGAACGTGCCGCCATCCAGATTGGCAACGATCTTGCCGTCCCCGTTCACCACGGTCACGGTGCCAGCACCACGGCTGGTCACGTAGGCCAGCTTGGCGACCGGATCGAAGGCAACATTCAGCGCCCCGGCGCCGACGGCCACGTCGTGCAGCACTTTGCCGCTGGCCACATCCACGATCAGCAGGTTGTCAGTGCCCTGCGACGCCACGTACAGGCGCTTCTGCGCCGCATCGAAGGCCACACCCGAGGCGCTGATCGCGTTGCCCAGGTCGATGACCTTCTCCACCTTGCCGCTGGCGGTATCGATCACGGCCGCTTCGGGGGTGCCGATGCTGACGGTGAACAGCTTGCCGCTGGCTTCATCCAGCACCAGGCTCATCGGGGTGAACTCTTTGTCGTCCACGCCCGAGGCCAGGCTGATCGGCGCCAGCGGCTGCAGGGTCTTGGCATCGAACACCGACAGATGGTCTTCGCCGGCCGCCGAGGCGAACACCTTGCCCGCACGGCTGTCCACCACCACGTCGCGCGCATGCGGCACGGTGCCGATGTCGAACTGGCGCACCAGCGACAGATCCTTCTGGCGATACACCGCCACGGTGTCCTGGCGGGTATTGGTCACCCAGATATTGCCATTGGCATCGTCCACGCCCACGCCGTACACCGCGAACACCGCACCGTCCTTGCTGCCCGGCACGGCGGCCGGGGTGACCCGGGCGGTGACCTTGAGCGTCTTCGGGTCCAGCTTGAGCAGCTCGGACTGCTTGACCGGTGGGCGGCCAACCGCGGCGGTCACGAACACCGCATCACTCTTGGCGCTGTAGGCCGACTGGTACAAACCCTGGACCAGCTTGGCCGAGACCTGCGCGAAGGCCTGCTGGCCGCTCAGCGGAATGTTCGGCGACACCCGCAGTGACAACACCGCCGCGGCGGCCGGCTGGCTGGCACGCACCACCACCGGGTGCTGGCCCGGCACGGCGTCGGCCGGGATGCTGATGTTGGCCTTGAAGTTGCCATCGGCATCAACCACGTACGGCGTGTCGTTGAGCGCGGTCTCACCGCGCAACAGGGTCACCTGCTGGCCCGGCACGAACTGGCGGCCGATCACCTCGGCCTTGCTGCCCGGCACCACGTTTTCGCCACGGCTGATCACTTCACCGCGGAAGCCATTGGCCGGCGCATCGAACACCGGCTGCGCGAACGCACCGCTGGTGGCCATCGACAGCGCCAGGGCAAGGGTGGCCAGACGCGGCAGTTTTTTCAGGGAATACATGAGCAGACTCCTTCTGTAGGGGGCGCGCCATCGGGCGCGTTGTCACAGTGGTTGCCTTGGCGTGGCCGCGATGCACTGCGACGGTGGCGCAGGGCCACGGGCTGCCTGGGTGGGGTATGGGCCGCGGACCTCAGTCGTCGGTGCCGGCGGTCGGTGCGGACGGCTGCGCGCTGCGGTCGGCGATGCCGTACAACGCGCTCAGCGTGGCTTTCAGGGAGGCCGGCAGCATCGGGCCGTGGCCGAGCGCGGGGAACTCGCGGTAGTCGACCTTCAGGCCGGGCACCTTGGCCAGGCGCTCGCTGAGCTGGAAGGCCGCATCCGGGGTGGCACCACCGATCCGGCGCAGGTGTGCGACCACCCGCGGATTGTTCATGTCCCGCGCGCCCCGATTGCCGACGCGCTCATCGCCGCCCAGCATCAGCGTCACCCGCGCCGGTTGGCCCTGGTTGTTGGCGCTGAACTGCTGCTCCATGTCGCGCTGCGGCGCGCCCTGGCTCCACCACAGCGACGGACTGGCCGACACGTAATGCTGGAATGCGGCCGGGCGCGTATACAGCGTGCTGAGCACGAACAGCCCGCCCAGCGAATGCCCCCACAGCGACTGCTGCTGCAGGTCCACGCGAGCCCGGCGCTGCACTTCCGGCTTGATCCGGCGCTCGATCAGATCCATGAACGCGAACGCACCTCCCCCACTGGATTGCGGCGTGCCGTTCTCATCGTCGGCGGTGTCGATCCACGCGGTGTAGTCACGCGTGCGTGCCGGCGAATCGATGCGCAGGTCGTTGTCGTAACCGATCATCACCAGCACCGGCGCGGCGTGCGCGGCCAGGTCGCTGAGCAGGGCCTGGTCGAGCACCATCGCTGCGGCATTGCCGTCGAGCATGTACAGCACCGGTACCGGTGCACGGGCGGCCTTGGTCGGCACGCCCAGGTTGATGCGCCAGCGCCGCATGTGGTCGGGGCTGTCGATCACGAAATGCTCGAAGCGATAGCTTTGCGCCGGCTCGTCGAGCACGGTCTGGCCAACCTTCTGCTGCGGATTGCGCTGTTGCGCGGCGGCCGGTGCGACCACGACGGCACCCAATGCGGCGGCGACACCCACAGTGCGCAACCAGGGGGAAAACGAGGCGAACAGACAGGTCAACACGGATGGGCGGCTCACGACTCGGGACAAGGCGCGATGCCCGGCCCGACCGGCCCTTCGCGGGCGACGGCGAGGGGTCATCGCTATCGGCCCAGTGTAGCCTAAATGCGAATGGGTATCACTGACATCACAATGTGTCGGTATCGCTGCGCCGACACACCGCAATGGCCCGACCATCGGCCGGGCCATTGCCCTGATTCGATCAATCAATCACGCGGGTGCTGCAGGCTTACTCTTCTTCGTCCTGCCCGCCCTGCTGGCCAGTGCGCTCACGCTTCTGGTCCGGATCCTGCTGTTGCTGCTGCCCCTGCCGCTGCGGATCGCGCTGCGGCTCCTGCTGGCCCTGCTGCTTCTGATCCTGCTGCTTCTGGCCTGGTTGGTTCTGCTGCGGGTTCTGGTTGGTACCCATCTGTGCATCTCCGGTGAGCGGCAACATGATGATGCCGGTGAATCCACCGTAGGCGCCGCGGTGTTACCCGCCCGTGCGTTCTGCAGGGCTGCGCGTGGACGCGCTGCGCATGTCACTAAACAATTCAGAACATCGCGACAACACGCCACGCGACCGTCATTTTCGCGCCACGTTCAACCACGCTTCACCATCGCGATGATCGAGGCCGACAACTCTGCCTGCGCCTGGTCGGCAGTGATATCGCCAGTCGCCGCCGCATACGAGAGCCCCTCCGCAGCGCCGAGCATGCCCCACAACCCCGCAACCGGAAGCGTCCCGCCTGCTGCGAACGGCGCGAGCAGGCCGCGGCACTGTTCCAGGAACACCGCCTCGTACTCGCGCTTCACCTTGGCCAGTTCCGGCGACCCGGCCAGCGCGGCGATCACGCCGGGAATTTCGCGACCTTGAGTGAGCACGCACGCCACATAGGACGCGGCAATCACCTGCGCCTTGTCCTGCAGCGTCGGGCCACTCGCGGCCAGCGCCGCATCCATCACCACGCTCTGACGCGCATCGAAGTCCCGATACAGCGCCGCCAGCAAGCCAGCGCGCGTGCCGAAATGGTCATACACCACCGGCTTGGTGACACCAGCCAGTTCAGCAAGGCGCCCCAACGACAGCGCCTCGGTGCCCTCCTCGCGGACCAGGCGCCAGGCGTGCTCCAGCAGTTGCCGCAAGCGCTCCTCGCGGCTCATCCGACGTCGGGGCGCGGGCGCCTGAAATCCATCCGGATCGCTTGACATGGCTATATACCAAAGGTAACTTACGAATCGTAACTTACTAAAAGTATACACGCCCTCCCCACCCTGGACACCCCATGCACACCCTCATCGTTCACACCCACCCCGACTCCGCCTCACTCACCCACGCCATCGCCCACCAGATCGCCCACCACGCAGGCGCGGCCAGCGGCGACAGCGTCGAGCTCGCCGACCTCGCCGCGGAAGGCTTCGACCCGCGCTACAACGCGGGCGACGTCAGCGCCTACAAAGGCAACGCCGCCGTCCCCGCCGACGTGCTCGCCGAGCAGGCACGGCTGGACCGCGCCGACACCCTGGTGCTGGTGTTCCCGGTGTACTGGTGGTCGATGCCGGCGCAGCTCAAAGGCTGGATCGATCGCGTCTTCAGCAATGGCTGGGCGTATGCCCAGGGCGCAGACGGCAAGGTCGCCAAGAAGCTGCAGCACCTGAAGGTGCATCTGGTTGCACTGGGCGGGGCCGACGAACGCACCTGGCAGCGACGTCACTACACGGATGCCATGAAAACCCAGATCGACACCGGCATCTTCGACTACTGCGGCGCGCCGGTGCTGTCCTCCACCGTGCTGATGGATGTGGAATCCGGCCAGGCCGCACCCTTGCTGGATCAGGCCGCGCAGATCGGTCGCTCGCTGCACCTCACGCGCACGAATGAAGTCGCCTCCGTCTGATCCAAACGCACAACGCCCCGCATTGCGGGGCGCTGTACTGGATCAGGCGAACGGGATCAGACGCTCGGCGGCGGGCCGAAGCGATTGGCGGCCGGTGCACCGGCCGTGAGCAGCCAGATCAGCAGGAAAATGGCACCAAATGGCACGATGCTGATCAGCATGGCCCAGCCCGACCGGTCGGTGTCGTGCAGGCGACGTACGGTGACGGCGAGGCTGGGAATCAATGACGCCAAGCTGATCGCCAAGTACACAATGCCGCCAATCCCAGCCAGAATCCCGATATCCATCGCAAGGCCGATACTGAAGATGGTGTAGGCCACCAGATTGCAGGCGAACACGCAGAGCGTAAATGTCCAGTACTCGCGACGGCTGGAGCGCCCGGAGAACTGCGCATAGCGATTGAGGGGAAGCATGGCGGTAGTGATGAAACTCATGGTGTGCAGCAGCCTTGAATGAAAGAAGCTCCGCGTCGGCTGCACATGTCGTTGCGTGCCGCCTTCCGCAGAGGGGCGCGCATGATAGGAAGTGATGCACGGGCAAGGCCCTACAACTTGTTGCAAAACGCACGATCTGCGGCGGCGCTCACGCCTGTGGCACAGCCCCGAATCGGTTCGGCTGTGCATCGCCCCGCGCCAGCATCGACAGCAACAGCATTGGCGGCCCCAGGAACGGGATCAACGCCACCAGCACATACCAGCCGGACCGATCGAAATCGTGCAGTCGCCGCACCGTGACCGAAAGACCGGGCAGCAGCGTGCCCACGATCAACAGCCCGACCAGCAGTTCGGCCACCGCCACCAAGGTCGCATTGGCCATCACCCGTGCCAGTGCGATGAAGCCCTGCAGCACCAGAACGCACAGCACCAGCAACAACTGGAACATCCAGTACTCACGGCGACTGGAGCGCCCGGAAAATTCGGCGTAGCGGTGGAACGCCAGCAGCATGGAACGCATCGGCAGCACGGATCCTTGGGGCACGCAGGAAGAAGGCACCATCTTGGCGCCCCCGCCAGTGCACCACCATGCAATCTATTGCAATGCCAGCCGCCGCTGGCGTGGTGTGCTCAGCCCTCGCCTTCGGCCTTCCATGCCGCCACCTTGGCCCGGGTCTGCACCAACAGTGCATCCAGCGCTTTGCGGTCGTACACATGGCCACGCAGCACCACCGTATGAATCGCGCGGGTGGCGTTGATGTCCTCCAGCGGATTGTGCTCAAGCAGCACCAGGTCGGCGGCCTTGCCCGCACTGATGCCGCCATAGCGGTCCAACGTGCCAAACCAGGCCGGGCCGGCGCGGGTAGCGGCCGACAGCGCCTGTGCGGGCGTCAATCCTTCCTTGACGAACAGGCTCAGCTCGTCATGCAAGCCAATGCCCGGGTAGTTGAACGAATTGAGAAAGCCCGCGTCGGTGCCGGCCATGATCGTCACCCCGGCCTGCTGCAACATCGGCAGCACCGCGGCCACCTGGTGGTACTCACGGTGACGGGCGGCAATCTGCTCCGGGCTGGCCTTGGCCGCACGCTCCACGCGCCACTGGTAGGTGGCCTGCAGCTTCGGTCCGATATAGGTCAGGTACGGGTCATTGGCGTGATTGTCCTGGTCGAGGAAATCCAGGATGCGGCCACCGTTGAGGGTCGGCGTCACCGAAACCCCCTTGGCGGCGAAGCCACGGTAGGCCGTCATTGCCGTATCACGATCGAAGCCGGCGTCGAGGCGACGGTTGGCTTCGGCGCGATCGATGCGCTTGGCCGCGAAGTCGGCAGCGATCGCCGCTTCATCCTTGACGCCAGCCTTGTAGGCGTAATCCAGGTGCTCGATCGAGCTGATCCCCGCGTCGACCGCCTGCTGCACGGTCAGCGCCATCGGAATATGTCCCGAAGCGCGCAGGCCGTTGGCGCGCGCCTCACTGACCGCGGCCAGGAACAGTTCCGGGGTCAGGGTGCTGTCGGTGATCTTGACGAAGTCGACCTGATCGCGCTTCAACCGCACGAAGGCCGCATCGAGGTCGGCCTGGCTGCCCACCTCGAGGGTGCCCTTCCAGACAGGCTTGATGCCTTCGATCTTGGCGCCGGAGGTGAACAGCTGCGGCCCGGCGAGCTGGCCGTCGCGGATCTGTTCGCGCCACTGCAGTACCTGCTCGGGCAGATCGCCGGAGGCATCGCGGATGGTGGTGATGCCATGGGCGATGTACAGCGGCAGCAGTGCCTTGTTCTCTTCGATCAGTGCCGGACCGCCGCCGAAATGCACATGCATGTCCCACAAGCCCGGAATCAGGAAGCGCCCCGTGGCGTCGATGCTACGCGTCGCCTGCCAGGCCTTGGCCATTGCCTTGTCTTCGCCGACGGCCACGATGTCATCGCCGCGCACCACCACCGTCAGGTTGGGCAGGCTGCGCGCGTGCTCGACGTCGATCACCGTGGCGTGCTGGATCAGCAGGTCGGCGCGTTCGGCACTGAAAGCAGGTACCGACAGCATCAGCAACAACGGAAGCACAGCGCTACGGGAGACGGTCATCGGGCATCTGGCGAAATGAAGGATGCGAGCACCATAGAACCGGCACCCGGCATCCACCAGTTAAATTTCCACATGCGGGACATGTGCAATCCAAATACCACTCCGTCGGATCACGGCGAAGTGGCATCACCGGAATGGCTCAGCCGTCGCCCTGCATCGACGGCCGCACCTTGACCCGTGCCAGCCATGCCTGCACGTGCGGATGCCCGTCCAGGGTGGCCCCGAAGAAGGTGCCGTAGCCCAGCACCGAGCCCAGCACCAGATCCACCAGCGAGTAATCCTGGCCCACCATCCAGTCCTGGGCGGCCAGGCGCGCTTCAAGCAGATCCTGCAGGTGGCGAAGCCCGTCCAGCGCGGCGGTGGCATGCTCGGCACTGCGCAGCGCGCCGTCCTGGCTTGCGGTCCACAGCTGGATCAAGAGCGGGTTGTAGGTCACGTAGGCCCAGGTGGTCCAGGACAGTGCCTGCAGCCGTTCGGGCGTGCCGTCCTGCGGCCACAACCCCTGCGCCACCCCGTACTGGGCACCCAGCCACTGCAGGATTGCCAGCCCCTCGAACATCGGCGTGCCGTCCACCACCAGGCACGGCACCTTGCCGTTCGGGTTGATCGCCAGGTACTCGGGGCTGCGCTGCTCGCCGCTGCGGATATCGATCCGCACCGCTTCGTGCGGCACGGCCAGTTCGGCCAGGGCAGCGGCTACCGGAGAGGCGCTGGACATCGGGTGCCAGTAGAAAACCAGGGACATGGGAAACTCCTTGTGGATGGGCGGAAAGGTGCGGCCAACCCGGCCTTGCACCGTGGACACAGCCTAGTCACCATTGCGGACAGTACCTGTCCGCAATCATTGCCACCCTGCCTGCCATGCTGACCTCCTCCGCCCGCCTGCTGTCCCTGCTCTCACTGCTGCAGTCGCGCCCGCACTGGGCCGGCCCGGAGCTGGCCGCGCGCATGGAGGTGCACCCACGCACGCTGCGCCGCGACATCGACCGCCTGCGCGCCCTGGGCTACCCGATCCAGGCCAGCAGCGGCGTCGCCGGCGGCTATGCATTCCGCGCCGGGCGCGCGCTCCCGCCACTGTTGCTGGATGACGAGGAGGCGATGGCCGCCGCCGTGGCATTGCGCACGGCGGTGACCGGCACGGTCAGCGGCATCGAGCAGACCGCGATCACCGCCCTGGTCAAACTGGAACAGGTGATGCCACCGCGCCTGCGGCGTCGGTTGGATGCACTGCGCTCGGCGATCCTGCCGCTGGACCAGGTCGGTCCGGTGGTGGATGCCGGCCTGCTCAGCACGCTGGCCTGCGCCTGCCGCGACCAGCTGCAACTGCGCTTCAACTACGCCGACCGCGACGGTGTCGCCAGCAGCCGCCAGGTCGAGCCGCAGGGCGTGGTGCACACCGATCGGCGCTGGTATCTGGCGGCCTGGGACACCACCCGTGCCGATTGGCGCACCTTCCGCATCGACCGCATCACCGGCGACGCACACCTGGGCGCGCACTTCCGTCCCCGCCCCACGCCCGGCAATGGCGACCTGCGCCAGTGGGTGGCGCAGCGGCTGTCGCCGGAGCCGCATGCCGGACAGGCACGGGTGATCCTGCATGCGCCCCTGGCACAGATGCAGGCACGCATTCCCGCCTCGGCCGGCACGCTCGAGGCGCTGGATGCGCAGCGCTGCCTGCTGTGCTGCGCCGCCAACCCACTGGGCTCGGTGGTGTACTGGCTGTTGGCCATGGAGATGGAGTTCGAGGTGCTGGGGCCGCCCGCCTTGATCGAACGATTGCAGGAGGCCGGCACGCGGGTGACGCGCAGCCTGGGCCGCGCCACGACTTCCAACACCGACTGAGCCTATGGCCGTGGCCCGGCCCGCGTGCTAGAACCACATCCATTCACAAGCTGGATACCCCGATGGCTGCCAGTGCAAAACCCACTCGAAGCCTGTTCGACCTGGACCTGCTGCGCGCGATCGTGATGGTCGCCGATTGCGGCAGCTTCACCACGGCCGCCGCCCGGCTGCACTCCACCCAGTCCACGATCAGCCAGAAGATCCGCCGTCTGGAGGACATGGCCGGGCACCCGCTGCTGGTACGCGGCAACCGCGACGTCCACCCCACCGATGCCGGGCAGACGCTGCTCGGGCATGCCCGGCAGATGCTCGCCTTGAACGACCAGATGTTCGAGGCGCTGGCCGGCGCGACTGTCGCGGTCACGGTGCGCCTGGGCGTACCGGAGGATTTCGTCAGCGCACGCACCACCCAGTTGCTGGGCACCTTCAACCGGCGCTTCCCGCAGGTGAAGCTGGAAGTCACCAGCGGACTCAGCCGCGACCTGGCCAGCGGCTACGACCACGGCGAGCTGGACCTGGTGCTGGTCAAACAGCGCCGCAACAGCCGCGAAGCCGTCGCCTGCTGGCCGGAAACCATGCGTTGGGTCGACAGTGCGCACAGCCCGTGCATCCAACAGGACCCGGTGCCGCTGGTCACGTTCCCGCCGCGCGGGTTGTACCGCGACGACCTGATTGCCGCGGTCGAAGGGCTTGGCCGACGCTGGCGGATCAGCTTCACCAGCTCCAGCCTGAGCGGCATCCAGGGCGCGGTCGCCGATGGCATGGGCATCAGCCTGCTGCCCGCACGTGCCGTGACCCGCGACCATCGCGCCCTCACCCACCGCCATGGCCTGCGCCCCGTGGACAGCTTCGAGATTGCGATGCTGCACCGTGCCACTGCCGAACCGATGGTGCTGGAGCTGGCCGCGCGATTCCGGCGCCTGCTGGATCGCGAGCAACGATGAATCCGACGTCGGCCCTACTCACGCACGATCAATTGAATTGCGAATAACGATCACCCACGACGATCACGATCACCGTCCGGCATCCGAATCCCAGTGGAGCAGGTCGCGACGTGGGGATAGGGATAAAACGCCATTCGCCGCGTCGCCACGTCGTGATCAGCCACAACTTCCGCGCGCGCTACGCCAACGCACCCAACGATCTGCCCGGAAAGTGACGGCGCTCGCGTACTGGTCATAGGAATCATCCTAAACTCGCGCTGAATCGATCATGCCGCACACCGATGCAGGGAGAATGTACCTATCCCCTCCACGGCGGGTCTCCATTGTCCAACAGCACTCAGATCATATGAACGGACAGGCCATCCCCTTTGTCCTGAAGATCGCCCTGCTCGACGACCATGATGTTGTCCGGCACGGCACCCTCGTCCACCTCTCCGCCGACCCGCGTTTCCAGGTGGTGGGCAGCCATGCCCACAGCGATGCCCTGATTGCCACCTTGTCCGCGCAGCCGGTGGATGTGGCGGTGATCGACTACACCTTGTCCAGCGATGACCTGCAGGGGCTGGAACTGTTGCAGTTGCTGCATGGTCGCTTCCCTCGCGTGCGGCTGCTGGTGTTTTCCGCACACATCAACCGGATCATGAGTTCGGCGGTCACCGATGCCGGGGCGCGTGGTCTGGTGGCCAAGAGCGAACGTCTGGATGAGCTGGCTCTGGCGGTGGGCCGGGTCGCCGAAGGCCACCTGCACCTGCCGGCGGAGTATCGCCAGGATCCCGACGAGCGCCGTCTCTCGCCGAACGAACGCGAGGTACTGCAGCTCTGCCTGTCCGGCTTGTCGGTCAGCGAGATCGCCAGCCGTCGCCATCGCAGCATCAAGACCATCAGCACCCAGAAGCATGCGGCCTACCGCAAGCTGGGGCTGCGCACCGATCGCGACCTCTACACATTGCGTCATCAACTGGCCGCGTTATGAGTCCGCCCAGGTGGTACTCCTTGGGCCTGGGCACGTTGCTGCTGCTGGGCAGCGCACTGCCGTGTGCGGCGCAACCGCCCTTCAGCACCCCACGCACCGTGCAGGTAGCGGTGGATCCGGCCCAGCACCGGGTGCTGTCGGCAACCCCGGTGACCTCGCGCCATGCCAGCCTGATCAACGGCTATGCACGTTTGGTCAGCGAAAGCACCGGCCTGCGCCTGCGCGAGCAGCAGCACCCGAGCACCCACGAGGCGCTGCGCGCACTGTGCGAGGGACGTGCCGACATCATGCTGCTGCTCGGCCCGCTGGACGACGCCCCGTGCACCAACCTCACCGCTTCGTCGGCGTACTACCGGGGCCAGACCTTGATGGCCAGCCGCCTTGGTCCTGACACCCCGCCTCCGTTCGGCAGCGCCGGGCATCGCCGCGTGGCCGTCATCCAGGGCGGCCGCTACAACAGCTGGCTGCAGGCGCACTACCCGCACCTGCAGGTGATCGGCATGCCGGACCTGCATGGCGCACTGTCGGCGGTGGAAACCGGAATCGCCGACGTGGCGATCGGCCTGGACGTGGTGATGCGCCCGATGGTGCGTCGCGACTACGCCGACAGCCTGGCCCTGCACAATGCACCCGGCGACCTGCCCGGCCAGATGCACCTGGTCACGCGCGAAGAGGACCGCGCACTGCTGGCGCAGATCCAGCAGGCGATGGACGCGATCACCCCGACCCAGCACGCGCAGCTGCTGCAGCAATGGGCGCAGGTCAACTATTTCGGCGCCCCCACGCTGGGCGCACTGTCGCGCCACTTCCGTTGGGAGCTGCTCGCCACCGGGCTGGGCCTGCTGTCGCTGCTGGCCATCACCGGTTGGCTGCTGCGCGCCCAACGCCATGCCCAGCGCAACGAACGCCGCCAGGCCCGCTTCATCGGCCTGATGAGCCATGAGGTGCGCAACGCCGCACAGGCCCTGGTGGCCTCGGTGGATCTGCTCAGCCAGTCCGGGCTGGACCAGGGCCAGCGTCAACTGGTCAACGCCGCACGTGCGGCGGGTGCCGGCCTGCGCCAGCTGCTCGGCCATGCGCTGGACTATTCACGACTGGCCGCCGGCCAGTTCCAGCCCACCCCGGCCTGGCACGATATCCATCAGCTGGCCGCCGACTGCCTCAGCGTGATCCGCCCGACCGCTGAAGCAAAAGGCCTGCAGCTCGCCCTGCAGGTGGCGCCGCTGCCGTGGCCGCCGCTGTGGCTGGATGGTGATGCTCTGCGCCAGATCCTGACCAACCTGCTCGGCAATGCACTGAAGTTCACCGCGCACGGCAGGATCGAAGTGCGCCTGGCGCTGCTGCCCGTCAACGACGGCACCCAACTGCGCCTGGTCGTGGCGGACACGGGCATCGGCATTGCCGCCGAGCAGCAGGCCGATGTCTTCAAGCCGTTCTCGCAGGCGCACGACCAGCACTCCCGGCAGCTCGGCGGCGCCGGCCTGGGCCTGTCGATCTGCCACGACGTGGCCCAGGCCCTGGGCGGTCACATCCGCCTGTGCAGTGAACCCGGTCAGGGCAGCGCGTTCGAGGTCACCCTGCCGGTGCGGCGCCACAGCGATGGCGACGGCCCGTCCGGACTGCCGTTGTCCGGGCACACCCTGCTGCTGGTCGAGGACCATGCGCTCAACCGTGCTTTCGCCACACGCCAGCTGAAAGCACTGGGGGCCAGCGTCACCGCCTGTTGCGATGCCACCAGCGCCTTGCGCCTGCAACGCGCGGCCCCCTGCGCGATCGTCCTGCTTGACTGCGGGTTGTCGGACATGAGTGGCTATGCGCTGGCCGAAGCACTGCGCGCCATGGAGCAGCAGCTGTCGCGACCGCCGGCACGACTGGTGGCCATTTCCGCTGCACACTCGACCGCCCACCAGCAGCGCTGCCGCACCAGTGGCATGGACGCGGTGCTGTGCAAACCACTGGATACCGACGCATTGCTGGTCGCACTGGAGCTGTCCGAGCGCCCACCGGTCACTGCCGCGCCACCGCCAGCCGCCACCGCCGTGCCCGCCGATGACCCACTGTGGTCGCACTTCCTGCGCGCACTGGAGGACGAGCTGCAGGCCCTGACGCAGGCGCTGGAGCGCCAGCAACGTACCGCGCTGACCTATCACGCGCATCGGCTGGCCGGCGTCCTGCGCATGCTGGGGCAGCCTGCCCTGGCGGAGATCGCCAGCGATCTGCACGAACTGGAACTGGAAGGCCTGCCGGACTGGAGCGAAGCCGAACGGCTGCTCGGCTACCTGGCGCCTGCGCTGGCGGCGCTTACTTCAGCTGCAGCGGGTAGCGCTGCCACAGCACATGCACCAGGAACCCGGTCAACTCCGGATCCTTGCCACTGATCGCGCCGCGGATCTTGTCCAGCAGCACCATGTCGCTGCAGCTGCGCACGTCGGCGTCATCGGCCTGCCCGGCGCGGCGCGCACGGTAGCGCGCAGCACGCTGCGCATCGGTCATCGCGTAGCCGAACGTGGGCGGACGGCCGCGCTTGCGCGGCAGCGTCAGTTCCAGAGTGCCGGGGTCTTGTTCATCGCGCATGACGGACGAGGATGCGAACGGGGGCGCGCACGATATCGTGAGACATCACTTTAATCCAGCGTTTTCAGCACCTGTCGTGGCAACCGCAACGTTTTGGCCACACCCGGGCAAGCGATGCGCACCCCCAGGTGTTGCTAGCGCCAGTGCTCGGCCAGACGTGCACCCGCCCAGACCAGCAGCATTCCGCCCACCAGGGTCACACCGAGGTAGAGCGGCACCATCACCCCGCGCCCGGTGCGGGCGAACACCAGCGTTTCCATCATCAATGCCGAAAACGTGGTCAACCCACCCAGCAGGCCCACGATCAGGAAGGCACGCCAGTACGGCGCCTGGCTGCCGCGGCTCTGCAGCCACATCATCAGGTAGCCGGCCGCGAAGGCGCCGACCAGGTTCGCGGTCAACGTGCCCCAGGGAAACCCGTGGCCGAACTGGCGCAGCAGCGCATCGCCGAGCATGAAACGCAGTGCCGCGCCCAATGCGCCACCGGCCATCACCAGGCCCAGCTGCTGCCACCACACGCCCACGCCGCCCATCAGTCCGCGCCCTTGGCGGCGCGGGCCTGCGCACGCGCAGCGCGCAGGCGGTCGAGCTTGTCCTTCAGTTTGATCTCCAGCCCGCGCTCGACCGGCTGGTAATACACCCGCTCACCCATCGCATCCGGGAAGCCGGTCTGATCCAGCGCGATGCCACCGTCGGCATCATGGTCGTACTGGTAGGTCTTGCCGTAGCCCAGCTCCTTCATCAGCTTGGTCGGCGCGTTGCGCAGGTGCAGCGGCACCTCCTGGGTGCCGGTCTCGCGGACTTCCTGCTTGGCCAGGTTGAAGGCCGCATAGCCGGCATTCGACTTGGCGGTACTGGCCAGGTACAGCACCAGCTGGGCAAAGGCCAACTCGCCCTCCGGGCTGCCCAGGCGCTCGTAGATGTCCCAGGCTTCCAGTGCCATCGACTGGGCGCGCGGATCGGCCAGGCCGATATCCTCGATCGCCATGCGGGTCAGTCGACGCGCCAGATAGGACGGGTCGCAGCCCCCATCGAGCATGCGCGTGAGCCAGTACAACGCCGCATCCGGATTGGAGCTGCGCACCGACTTGTGCAACGCCGAGATCTGGTCGTAGAACTGCTCGCCGCCCTTGTCGAAACGACGGGTGCGGTCGGCCAGTACCTGCATCAGCATTTCCGGGCTGATCCGGCCACCGTCACCGCTGGCCAGTTCGGCCGCGATTTCCAAAAGGGTCAGGCCGCGGCGCACGTCACCGTCGGCGGCCGTGGCGATTTCGAGCAAGGCTTCCGGAGTGACCTGCAGCTCCTCCGCGCCCAGGCCGCGCTCGCGGTCCTGCAGCGCGCGCTCCAGCGCCTCCACGATATCGGCCGGCGACACCGACTCAAGCACGTGCACGCGGCAGCGCGACAGCAGTGCCGAGTTCAGTTCGAACGAAGGGTTCTCGGTGGTCGCGCCGACGAACACGATGGTGCCGCGCTCGATATGCGGCAGGAACGCATCCTGCTGCGCCTTGTTGAAGCGGTGCACCTCATCAACGAACAGCACCGTGCGCCGTCCTTCGGCGAACCGCTGTGCGGCCTCGGCCAGCACCTGGCGCACCTCCGGCAGGCCCGACAGGACCGCCGAGATGGCGCGGAACTCCGCATCGGCATAGTGCGCCAGCAACAGCGACAGCGTGGTCTTGCCGCAGCCCGGCGGCCCCCACAGGATCATCGAATGCACGTGCCCGGATTCGACCGCCCGACGCAGCGCGCTGCCCGGTGCGAGCAGGCGCTTCTGGCCCACCATCTCGTCCAGCGTCTGCGGGCGCATCCGCTCGGCGAGCGGGCGCATGTTGTCCCGATCCACGGTCAGCAGATCGGGCCCATTGAATGTCGTTCGGTTTCTGGCCACGCGCCCATTCTATCGCGGGCGCGCGCCCGCTTACTCGCCGATGACGTCGGTGCCCTTGGGCGGTGCGAAGCTGAAGGTGCCGGCGGCGAAGCCCGGGTTGCGCTTCCAGCCGGTGAAATTGATCACCGTGCGCTGGCCGACCGCATCCACCACTTCCATCCGCGCCAAGCCCTGGGCATTGAAGCCCAATGCGGCGTACTGGAAGGCGGTGTCGGTTTCACGCTTGGGCGACAGCGACAGCCACTGCAGACCGTCGCGGGCGGCGGCTTCTTCGCTGACGTCGTACTGCTTGTCCAGCAGCGCCGGGTTGATCAGCGCCGTCAGCGGGCTGTTCTGCTCCTGCGCACCCTGCGGACGCACCGTGGCCTGCTCCAGGTCCGGCTCGTAGACCCAGACCTTCTTGCCGTCGGCCACGATCAGCTGCTCATGCGGCTTGATGTATTCCCAGCGGAACAGGCGCGGCGCGGACAGCGCGACGCGGCCACTGGTGTTCTCCTTGACCTTGCCCTTGCTGTCGAACACCTGCTGGCTGAACTGACCGTCCAGGCCCTTCAAGCCCTGGGTGAAACGATTGAGTTCGTCGCGGGCGCCAGCCCAGGCAGAGGCCGAACCGACGCTGGCGATGACCAGGGTGGCGGCAACCAGATAGCGGCGGAAAGGAGTGTGCATGTGGGTATCCGGGCGATGGGAGATGGATGGGAAACAGTGTGGGCATCATAAGCTGAATGGGGCGAATCCGCCCGTTCATCGCCGGCCAGACGAAACCGCCCCTTAACGCCCGTGACCACCGCTCCCGATGCGACACACAGCCGCGCAAACCGCTCTGGCTGCCTCCACTCCGTTGGGGATGATGGATGTTCGACATCACATGGATGAACACGCATGAAGAAGACGCTGTTGCTGGCAGCTGCCGGTCTTGCCACGATCACCACTTCTGCCGTCGCATCGACCGCATCGCCAGCAGCGGGCGTCACTACTGTCTCCCACGATGAACCCGCTCCTGCACCGGCAACCACCAACATTACCGTCGCCCGCTATCGTGCCGATCACCAGATCCACGCCGATGCCAGCAGCACCCACATCATCTCCCAGGAGATCGTCCTGCATACCCGGCAGGGCGTGGAAGAGTTCGGTACCGTATACCTGCCTTTCAGCGAGAAGATGCAGCGACTGGAGGTGCTGGAGGCCTACGCGATCGACCCACAGGGCACGCGCATCGATGTGCCGACGGAGCGGATTTACACCCAACTGAGCCCGGCCACTGCCGATGCGCCTGTCTTCGCCGACCACAAGGTCAAGTTGATCGTGTTTTCCGGCCTCAGCCCCGGAGCGAAGGTGGTCTATCGCTATCGACGCGACCAGATCACCCCCTACTTCAAGGGCCACGCCGAGGTGGCGGAGATCTTCAGCCCGTTCGTTGAGATTGCCGACGCGGTAGTGACACTGACCGCGCCAGCAGGCCTGGCCCTTCAGGTCAAGAGCACGGACCTGCAAGGCAGCGACACCCCCGTGCGGTCGCAGGGCAAGGCGAACTGGCAATGGAGGCTGCCATACCGCCCCGCTCAGCCTCTCCAGGCCCACAGCGCGCCGACCTGGCGATTCAGCCCCAGCATCATGGCCAGCACCTTCAAACAGTGGGCGGACGTAGGCACGGCGTATCACGCAAAAGCCGCACCGGCAGCCGCCGTCACCCCAGCCATCCAGGCCACGGCCGACAGGCTGACGGCCGGCATCCACGACCGTCGTGAGCAGGCTGCCGCCCTCCATCAATGGGTGGCTGGCGAGATCCGCTATGTCGCGGTCTACCTGGGCAATGGCGCACTGGAACCCAATCCGGCCGCCACCGTGATCGAGCACGGCTATGGCGACTGCAAGGACCAGGTCGCATTGCTGCAGGCACTGCTCGCCGCCAAGGGCATTCACAGCACCCCTGCTCTGGTCAGCGCCGGTGGCGGGCCGGAGTTGATGAGCGTCCCGCAACTGGCCCAGTTCAATCATGCGGTGGTGTATGTCGCCGAATTCGACACGTACCTGGATCCCACCGATAGCCGCGCCCGATTCGGACAACTGCCCGCAGCCGTGCTCGGGCTGCCGGCCGTGCATACGGGCGATGGCACGATCTCACGGACGCCTGTCCCGGATGCGGTGCGCGCCGGCGGCAAGGTACACATGGATGCCGTGTTCGACCGCAGCGGCAGCTTCACGGCCCGCCTGGACTACACGATGGGCCATGAAATGGAGATCACCTTCCGCCATCACGCCGCACAGATCACCCCGCAGAATGAAGAGCAGGTGGCGCGCAGCATCATGGCCAGCGCGGGACTGGATGGGCATGCGCGATTCGCTTTTTCAGGCGATCCCGCCGACCTCGGCCAGCCCTTCGGCGTCACGGCCACGGTGGAGGCAAAGCACCATGCCGACTTCAGCGGCAACCTGGTGCTGGGCGCACCGCCCCTCCCCGGCCTGGAATCCTTCCGGCACATCCTGAGTACGAATCCGGATTCGGAAATGCGCGTACCTTTTCACTGCACGGCCACCGATCGCACCGAGGTGTATGCGCTGACCCTGCCGGATGGCATCGTTGCGCGTCGATTGCCGGCTGACGTGGATTTCGAGAATCCAGCAGGCAGCTACTCGCTGACCTGGCGCAAAGACGGCCAGAAACTGATGGCAACCCATCGCCTGCGGCAGGCCGCGGCACGCGGTGATCAGGCGTTCTGCCAGCCGCAGGACTATGCCGGCTACCGCGAGCTGTATCGGCAGGTCCACCACGGCTTCTCGGGATTGGCCATTCTCGAGGCAACCGACGGCGCGCCCTGACCTGGGCCCTTACGGATTGGCCTGCACGGTCTTCCAGTCGCCGTACAGCACCTGTCCGCGGAAACCGCGCCGCACCTGCTGGTACAGCTCGCGGAACGCGGCGTAGTCGGCGGGCTGGCACAGCGCCTGATCACCGCGTGCCGCGCGCTGGTGCAGGCGATGGCGGGCGATGATGGTCTGGCCCTGCCGGCTCCAGTCCAGCTGGTACTCACCGGCCGCATTGTTGAACTGCTGGCTGCGCGGGATCGCGACGATCGGCACCTTGGCCGGGAACACCAGCCGATAGGTTTCCTCGCGCAGGCTGTCGTTGCAGTAGAACGGGGTGGCGTTGTCCGGCGCCGAGGTGGTGGCGTAGATGTCACGGAACGACTCGCCGCCCGGGGCGTCGGGCAGAATCATGCCGCCGACCACACCGAAGTCCACGTAGTCGCTGGCGTGGAAGTCGTAGCGGTAGTTGAACGGCCGGGTCAGGTCCTGCGGATCGCCGAGCAGGGTCAACGACCCGCTGCCGTCGAAACCGGACGACGCCATGATCGACTCCTCCACCCGGGTGCGGTTCTGCGCATTGAGCCTTGCGAACGACCCCCGCATGCCGATCTCGCTGACTTCGCGCGGTTGCTGGCGGGTCTGGCCGCTGAGATTGCCGGAAGGATCGAACTGGAAATCGACCTCCAGCCCGCTGCCATTGCGCGTTGCATCGTTGTCCGGCGTGCGCGCCAGCGTCGCCTGGCGGGTGTGCAGCACCGGCGCGCCGAGGTCACCGTCGGGCAGCTGGCCGAAGCGGGCATAGGACGTGGTCGAGTCCAGGTACAGGTCGAACTCGGGGATGTAGGTGATGGCATGGTTGAAGCGCCCCAGCATCGGAATCGCCGGCAACGTCGGGCCACCCCCAGCGCCGATCAGCACCGCGGTGCTGCCGATGCCGCGCGCGGCCAGCAGCGCCTCCAGGATCACCACGTGGTCCTTGCAGTCGCCGTAGTGGTTGTCCAAGATGCTCTGCGCCGGGTTCGGCTCCAGCCCGCCGTTGCCCAGGTACACCGCGACATAGCGGATGTTCTGCGCCACCCAGCGGTACAGTACCGCCGCCTGCTCGCGGCGGTCGGTGATGCCGGCAGTGAGCTGGTCGGCCAGCGCCTGGATGCCCGGGGTGACCTTGGCCGCCTCGCCGCCCTTGAGCTGGTAGGCACGGGCCAATTGCGGCCAGTCGCGATAGGTGCTGGCCATGATGGACGGACTGAACTCCCAGGCCGCCGCCGACCAGTTCTGCACCTGCAGCGGATCGCTGCGCCGGTAGCGCCATGCCCACTGTGCCTGGCCGCCGCGCACGACAGGCTTCTCGCTACCCTGCACGCCACGCTGCTGGACCTGCATCGGCAGGTTCGCCGGTGCGCTGAGGGTCACCTGCGCGTCGTCGTACTGGTTGAACACGCTGAAGGTTTCCCACAGCCCGAAATAGCCGGGGAAATACGGCGTGTTCTGGGTGCGCCGGGTCTGGTAGACCAGCCGCGTGCCCGGGGCCAGGTTGGGAAACACCACCACCCTCACCTTGCGGTCGGCATACATCGCCGCCGCCGCGCTGGAATAGCTTTCCTGGGTATAGATGCGGTCGGCCGGCACATCGCGGCGCTGGCCATCGGCGGTGAGCGTATAGGCCGCCAGCACCTTCAGGGTTTCCATCTTCTCGCTGTAGCTCAGCCGCACCTGGCTGAACTGCTCGACCGCGGACTTGGTCTTGAGCAGGATCTCGTATTCTTCGGTCTGCACATTGCCCGCATCCGGGCGCACCACGTAGTCGGCGCGGTAGCGCACGAAGCTGTAGTTGTTGCTGGCCTGCGTATCGCTGCCCGCTTCGGCAGGCGTGGCGGCGGGCGCCACCGCCGATGGCGGCGCTGGGGCTGGCGCAGCATCCGCGTGCGCCAGCGCTGGCAGCCATGCCAATCCGCCCACCATCATCCAGACCATCGGCTTCATTGCAGCTTCCTTTTGCAGCACGCCTGGACGGCGTGCGCGGGCTTACTTGGGGGGCGGCGGCGCCAGCACGCTGCGGTCGCCATTGTGTTCGGGCGGGCTGACCACCCCGGCCGCTTCCATCGCTTCGATCAGGCGCGCGGCACGGTTGTAGCCGATCTTGAGCCGGCGCTGCACGCCGGAGATCGAGGCACGCCGGGTCTCGGTGACGATGCGCAGGGCCTCGTCGTAGAGCGGATCGGACTCGTCGCCGCTGCTGCTGGTTTCGGGCAGGCCACCGGCCCCCACCACCACGCCATCGCCCATCATCTGCACTTCGTCCAGCACGCCGGTGATGTAGTCGGTCGGGCCACTGGCCTTGAGGTGCTCGACCACGCGATGCACTTCCTCATCGGAGACGAAGGCGCCATGCACGCGGTCCGGCAGCGCGGTGCCCGGCGGCAGGTACAGCATGTCGCCATGGCCCAGTAGGGTTTCCGCACCGGACTGGTCCAGGATGGTGCGCGAATCGATCTTGGAACTGACCTGGAAGCCGATACGGGTCGGGATGTTGGCCTTGATCAGGCCGGTGATCACATCCACCGACGGGCGCTGGGTGGCCAGGATCAGATGGATGCCGGCCGCACGCGCCTTCTGTGCAAGGCGCGCGATCAGCTCTTCAACCTTCTTGCCGACGATCATCATCATGTCGGCGAATTCGTCGATGAAGATCACGATGAACGGCAGCGTCTCCAGCGGCCGCGGGGCTTCGCCCAGCTCCGGGTTCGGTTTGAACAGCGGGTCCATCATCGGCTGCCCGGCGTCCTCGGCATCCTTGACCTTCTTGTTGAAGCCGGCCAGGTTGCGCACGCCCACCGCGCTCATCAGCTTGTAGCGGCGCTCCATCTCGGCCACGCACCAGCGCAGGCCGTTGGCGGCCTCCTTCATGTCGGTCACCACCGGCGCCAACAGGTGCGGAATGCCCTGGTAGACACTCAGTTCGAGCATCTTCGGGTCGATCATCAGCATCCGCAGGTCTTTCGGCGAGGCCTTGTACAGCAGGCTGAGCACCATCGCATTGACCGCCACCGACTTGCCCGAGCCGGTGGTACCGGCCACCAGCAGGTGCGGCATGCGCGCCAGATCGGCCACGGTCGGCCGCCCGGCGATGTCCTTGCCCAGCGCCAGGGTCAGCACGCTGGCCGACTTGTCGTACTCCTTGGAGCGCAGCAGTTCGGACAGGTAGATCATCTCGCGGGTGACGTTGGGGATCTCCAGACCCACCACCGACTTGCCCGGAATCACATCGACCACGCGCACCGACTTGACCGACAGGCCGCGGGCGATGTCCTTGTCCAGCGAGCTGATCTGGCTGACCTTGATGCCCGGCGCCGGCTCGATCTCGAAGCGGGTGATCACCGGGCCCGGATAGGCGCCCACCACCTGCGCGTCGATACGGAAGTCCTTGAGCTTGAACTCGATCTGGCGCGACAGCGTTTCCAGGGTCTCCTCGTCGTAGCCCTTGGGCTGCGGCTTGGGATCGTCCAGCAGCGCCAGCGGCGGCACGTCCGAGCCATCGCCATTGACGCCGCGGAACATCGGAATCTGGGTCTCGCGCTTGGCGCGGTCGCTCTTCTCCAGCACCGGCTCGGGGCGCGGCTCGATCTTGACCGGCTCGCGCTTGGCGCGCACCTCGGCGTCGACCTTGCGCACTTCCTGGCGCTCCTCGCGCAGCGCGCGGGTCTGCTGCCACTCGGTGGCCTGCTCCTTCTTCTTGTTGAGCAGCGGCGGCAAGGCCAGCACCCAGCGCCCGATCTTCTCCATCACCACGAACCAGGAGATGCCGGTCGCCAGGGTGATCGAGGCCAGCAGCAGGACCAGCACGAACATGTTGGCGCCCAGCGCGCCGAAACCGGCACTGAGCGAGTTGCCGACCAGCCGACCCAGAATGCCGCCGGCATGGCCGACGTCGCCGGTGAACAGGCGCACGTGCAGGAAGCCGGTGCCGGCGATCAGGAAGCCGACCAGCCCGACCAGCCGCAGCGCCGGGTCCAGATCGTGCTCGCCCTTGCTTTCACGCTTGAGCCCGAACATGGCAATCCAGGCCAGCGCGCCCAGCACGACCGGCAACAGGAAGGCCATGTAGCCGAACAGCTGCAGCAGCACATCGGCCACCCACGCGCCGACCCGCCCGCCCATGTTGTGGATCGGTGCGACCACGCTGCCGGTATGCGACCAGCCCGGGTCCGTTGCCGAATAAGTGAACAGACTGGCGACCAGATACAGCAGCGCCGGCGCTATCGCGATCAACCCCAGGTCGCGCCACAGCCGTTGCCGGCCTGGATTGTCGGCAGGCGCAGGCGCGGCCGCCGGCTTGCGCGACGACGCCTTGCTGTCGGGAGACTTGGATCGTTCCGGGACCTGTTTCGCCACCTTAGACCAGACCTTGGGAATGCACTGTTAGTGCTTGATAATAAACGACTGAGCCGCGCTTTTCAGTTCCTGCGGCTGGACAATTCAGCTGCCACCGTCAAAACCCCGGCGCGGCGCCGGGCAATCCGCCCTCTGGGCTGCGCCGCTCTACCGGTCGCCTTGAATCGCCCCGCCCCTGCCGCCACTCTATGGGTTCGCTTGGACGCCGTGCAATCACCGCCCGCGCCCCGCCCCATTACCTCAACGCGAGTCTACATGAGCAATTCCACGCCCTCCCGCCACCAGAAGCTCGTCATCCTCGGCTCCGGCCCCGCTGGCTGGACCGCCGCCGTCTATGCCGCGCGTGCCAACCTCAAGCCGGTAGTCATCACCGGGCTGCAGCAGGGTGGCCAGCTGATGACCACCACTGAAGTGGACAACTGGCCGGGGGACGCGCATGGCCTGATGGGCCCGGACCTGATGGCGCGCATGCAGGCCCACGCCGAGCGCTTCGAGACCGAGGTGATCTTCGACCATATCCACACCGCCGACCTGTCCCAGCGCCCGTTCAAGCTGATCGGCGACAGCGCCGAGTACACCTGTGACGCGCTGATCATCGCCACCGGCGCGACCGCCAAGTACCTGGGCATCCCGTCGGAAGAGGCCTTCAAGGGCCGCGGTGTGTCGGCCTGCGCCACCTGCGACGGCTTCTTCTACCGTGACCAGGACGTGGTCGTGGTCGGCGGCGGCAACACCGCTGTGGAAGAGGCGCTGTACCTGTCCAACATCGCCCGCAAGGTCTACCTGGTCCACCGCCGCGACACCCTCAAGGCGGAAAAGATCATGCAGGACAAGCTGTTCGCCAAGGTTGCCGCCGGCAAGATCGAGACCGTCTGGCACCACCAGATCGACGAAGTGCTGGGCAACGACGCCGGCGTGACCGGCGTGCGGGTGAAGTCCACCCAGGACGGCAGCACCCGCGACATCGAGGCCCACGGCTTCTTCGTGGCAATCGGCCACCACCCCAACACCAGCCTGTTCGATGGCCAGCTGACCATGAACAACGGCTACCTGGACATCCGCTCGGGCCTCGGCGGCAACGCCACCCAGACCTCGGTGGAAGGCGTGTTCGCCGCCGGCGACGTGGCCGACCAGCATTACCGGCAGGCGATCACCTCGGCCGGCTTCGGCTGCATGGCCGCACTGGACGCGGAGCGTTACCTGGATGCGAAGGGCGACCTGGGCTGAGGCCTGTTGCCCGGATGATCATTCCGAAGGCCGGCGCCTGGCGCCGGCCTTTTTCATGCCACCCAGGCAGGACGCCAACCGTCAGGACGCGCGAACACACTGCTGCACGTGCCGAACCGGCTCGGACTTCACCCCATCGTCATCGATCAACGACGTTTCCCAGAGCAATGGTGCCGAGCCGCTGTTGTTGCAGGTCAGCGCAATCTGGAAGGGCGCCTCCTGGGCCGCCTCCAGGATGACCTCGTTATCACGGCAGGTCCAACCCGGCGGACAGCCCACATTGCGGGTGATGACGCGCAAGGGGTATTGGGGATAGCCTTCGAAGGGCACTTCGATCTCGCGGGTGGTGCCTTGGGACATGGTGACACCCTCGATAGGCTCGCCCTTGAGCGGTTTGCAGCCCCGCCCTTCTCGATGGAGGCGATAGCCTTTCTCCAGCCCCTTCATCGACGCCTCTCGAAAGGTCGCGTCCTGCAGCGCGATGGCATCTGTCGCGTTCGTGTGAAATGCGACCTCCACTACGACTGACGGCATGGCGGCAAAGCCATTTTCACCATGCGGATGCGTTGAAGGCGACGTTGAAACGGGGAAGTCCTCATATCCCGCCTGAGCCGTGATCACCTCCTTCATGTAGCACAGCGCCATCTCCGCAAGCGCGCGGTCGCCAGGCTTCCTCGGATGGAAATAGACTCTGGTGCCACGTGCAACCTGAGTGTCCTCTGCGTTGGTATGGATGCTGATCATGCCCTCAGCGTCAAGGTGATTCGCATAGTACGGGCGCGCCCGAATGTCGTCTTTTACCTCGCGATCCCTGTCATTGCTTTCCGCAAAGTGGTTCCAGATATCTGCACGCCCTGGCAGCAACGCGCTGAGATGGTAGCGCGCCGACATCTGCCCCCATGCCCGCATCGATTCGGGATGAGGCTCCAAACTTGCGCTCCGCGCGCGAAACACGGTCGCCAGACTTCTGTCCTGGAGAAATCGCTGGAGCTCATCCGCATACCCGGGCGTTATCAGGCCCTCTCGCAGACCATGAAACATCGGCCGCTGAAATTCCCACTCTCCACCGGGATGGACACGAACCAGTCCATGCCCCGCAGACACGAGTACGACCCCGGGGATAGCGCGATTTGATCCCTCCACCGCTTTCGCAGCATGAGGCTCAGGAAAGTAGTATTCGAACGGCCGCCCCTCATACAGAATCTGCACCTGCACCTCCTGAAGACCGGCGCGATCTGCATATACCCCCAGCGTGTTGCCGATGTACTGCTCAACTTCTTCTGTAGAGCCATCATCTTCATTGGGCCGGAATCCCCGCCCAAAATCGATGAACAACCGATTGCCTGGAATGTCCAGCCAGGCCGTCACCGTCACGTTGGCCGCCCGGGACTGTTTGATTCGACCTGCATCCAGAAGTCGCTGCGCCTCACGGGTCAGCAGAGCATCGAGACCCGCATCGGTCTCCATGGCAACTCTTGCAGATACATGCTGCGCTGACGCTGCACCGGCAGCACCGGCAGCACCGGCAGCACTGCCGCACACGACGAACAACGCGAGTGCAGCCGGTCGCCATGGACTGGTCGTTTTCATGATGATTCCTTCAACGTTGATAGATGGTCGGAACGCACCCCTTCCTCGAATGAGTGCGCATGGACACCTTGCCGCTCACCCCTCCATCAGGCATTGCGCCATCACACACTTGTCGCCACCACCCGAACAACCTTTCAATCACTCAGCCAAAAGACATTGATCCACCGCCAAAACCCCCGCCAACCATTGCCCTGCCCTATCCTGTCCCCATGCCCGATCCACGCTTCCTCCACCGCCTGTCCGACGTCCCGGCCACCACCTGGGACGCCCTGCACAACAGCCACAACCCCTTCGTCAGCCACGCCTTCCTGGCCGGGCTGGAAGAGCACGGCTGCCTGCGCCCCGAATGGGGCTGGCGTCCGCGGCACTTCACCCTCTGGGACGGGGAGACGCTGATCGCGGCGGCACCGGGCTATCTGAAGGACAACTCGCATGGCGAGTTCGTGTTCGACCACGCCTGGGCCGATGCCTACGCGCGGCACGGGCTGGACTATTTCCCCAAATGGCTCGGCGCGGCGCCGTACTCGCCCGTGACCGGGCCGCGCCTGCTGGCCCGTAACGACGCCGACCGCGCCGCGCTGCTGGCCGCCCTGAGGTCGGAGGTCGAACGGATGGGCTGGTCCTCGGCGCACATCAACTTCCATCGCGCCGACGAAGACAGCGTCTTCGGGGCCGACTGGATGCTGCGCGAGGATATCCAGTTCCAGTGGCACAACCCCGGCACGTGGCAGTCCTTCGGCGATTTCCTCGCGGCGATGGACCACAAGCACCGCAAGAACATCCGCCAGGAGCGCGCCAAACTGACCCGCAGCGGCGTCACGTATCGCATCGTGCATGGCGATGAGGCCACGCCGGAGGATCTGCTGGCGATGCATGGTTTCTACCTGCAGACCTTCGCCGAGTACGGCAACGCCCCGGCATTGACGCTGCCCTTCCTGCGCCACCTTGCTGCCACGATGCCGCGCCAGCTGGTGATCTTCCTGGCGATGCACGAGGGTGCGCCCGTTGCCGGCGCGCTGTGCCTGCGCGGTGCGGACACGCTGTACGGCCGCTATTGGGGCGGCGCCACCCTGCCCGGCCTGCATTTCGAGACCTGCTACTACCAGGGCATCGAGTACTGCCTGCGCGAGGGGCTGACCCGCTTCGAGCCCGGAGCGCAGGGTGAGCACAAGCTCGCGCGCGGCTTCCTGCCGCATACCGTGCGCAGCCGCCACTGGGTGGCCGAGCCCGCCTTCGCCGGCGCGCTGGCCAGCTGGTGCGCGCACGAACGTGATGACGTGGCGCGCTATGCACAGTCGCTGCAGGCGCACAGCCCCTTCAAGGCGGCAGACCCGGCATGAAGAACCGCCTGCCCTGGCGTCTCGATGACCGCCCGGACGCCCCCTTCCCGCCCGCCGAAACCGCGCTGCGCGATCCGGACGGACTGCTGGCCGTCGGCGGCGACCTGCACCCGGTGCGGCTGCTCAATGCCTACGCCGGCGGCATCTTTCCGTGGTTCTCCGAAGGTCAACCCTTGCTGTGGTGGTCGCCGGACCCGCGCATGGTGTTCCGTACCGATGGGCTGCACCTGTCCGCACGCTTCCGCCGCGAGCTGCGCGGGAGTGCCTGGACGGTACGCGCCGATACCTGTTTCGACGCGGTGATCGACGCCTGCGCCGCCATCCCGCGCCCGGGCCAGGATGGCACCTGGATCACCCGCGGAATGCGCGATGCCTATGTGCAGCTGCACCAGCTGGGTCACGCGCACTCGGTGGAGGTCTTCGACGGCGAGCAGCTGGTCGGCGGCATCTACGGGGTGGCGATCGGGCAGATGTTCTTCGGCGAAAGCATGTTCAGTGCGGCCAGTGGCGGCTCCAAGGTGGCACTGGCCGCGTTGGCGCACCGGCTGGCGCAGTGGGGCTGGCCGCTGATCGATGCCCAGGTGGAGAACGACCACCTGCTGCGCATGGGGGCTGAACATTGGGATCGGGACCGGTTCCTGGCCCTGGTGCGCGAGCAGGTACGACGGGATGCACCGGCCGGGCGCTGGACGGAACGGTTTGGGGTGTTGGGCGCGGGTGCATTGGCCGGCTTTCAGGGGTGAATGCCCAGTAAACCCGGGCGCTTAACGCAAACTTTGCATGAAGCGGCGAACGCGCGTAAAATGCCCGCTCTTATGGCCAGCCAGGCCGATTGCAGAACTGCACAGGACTACATGTCGAAAGACGACTCCATCGAGTTCGAAGGCACCGTCAGCGAGACGCTGCCGAACACCACTTTCCGCGTCCGACTGGAAAATGGGCATGAAATCATCGCCCACATCTCCGGCCGCATGCGCAAGAACTACATCCGCATCCTGACGGGCGACCGCGTCAAGGTCGAAATGACGCCCTACGACCTGACCAAGGGTCGTATCACGTACCGCATGAAATAAGCGGTTCGGGCGGCTTCCCAACAGAAGCCCCGCCAGAAGGCCAGCCAGGAGCTGGCCTTTTTGCGTGGGCGCAATTCAGCCCCCACCCCCTGCCAGCCGGCACCCTGACCGTGTGCACCCTGACGTCGGTCAGCCTGCCTTGCTGCAGATTCGCACTGGCCAGGCAGCGGTCAATCTGGTCGTCGATCCAATCCGGATCGTGAAACGGCCCCCGCCATGAAGACCCTGTCCCTGCTGAGCCTGCTGGCTGTCGCCGGCTTCACCACCGCCGCCCACGCTGCCGAAACCACTCCCGCCGCTGCGGCCGAGTGCATCACGCTCTCCGCGGACCAGCAGATCGTGCGCGCCAACGCCAACCAGGACGTGCTGCTGCGCAATGCCGACAAGCACTATGTCGTGCGCTTCGAAAGCAGCTGCAGCAGCGCGGCGATGTCGCCGAAACTGGCCTTCCTCACCCCTGGCCGCGAAGGCGAGCTGTGTGGTGGCGGGGCCAGCAGCCTGCGCACCAAATCGCAGAAGTGTGCGATCAGCGAAGTGGAATCGATCAGCCCGCAGGAGTTCGCCACGCGCGCCAAGGCGCGCCGCTGAGTGATCCCGGGGTGGCATGAAAAAGCCCCTTGCGGGGCTTTTTCATGACTTCAATCGAATCACGACCCATGGCTGGGTTGCATCAGCAATGAAAACGCAATCTCTTGCATGTTCAGGGCCCGCGGACCCTTTTACGCTGCCAACCCGCCCTGATGTCCGGTTCCAATGCCAAATTCGATGACACCCGACCGCCATTGCACATTCCCAGCCAGATCAGGACAAGGAATGCGTCATCGCTGGCACGGCCCAACGCTCTTGGCTGGCATGCTGCTCATCAGCGTGTTCCCAGCCGTTGCGAGGCAGCCGGCTATTGAACGTGTACAGGCAGTGATGGACCTGCTACCTCTTTCGCAACCACCACACGCGTACGACGACCTGATGTACGGGTCTGTCGCCGGGCCCAACAGGGCTGCCCATCTGCCGCGCTGGATTGCAGGTGATGGGCACGACCTGCCCAACGCTGCCGAACGCATGGCCTACCTTGAAATGCGGGAGCGTCCAGACGCGTATATGAGCCTGGAACTATCCGGGGAGATGACCGCACTGACCAGCGCCTGGGCAAGCGATGGCGCCGAGCGCAGCCAGGATTCAGAAGGTCGATTGCATTGGAGGGTGGAGCTGCCGACCATGCATCGAGATGGCACCACACGGTGGCGCGCAGACATTGCACCTCCCTTCATCCTGCTGTCGTCCCCCGAAGTGGCACGACAAGCGCCATCGACTACGCCCGCACCCGAAAACTCGGCCGCCGCACTGATGCGCGCCATGCTTTCGGGCGTCGCTGCCGTGATCGATCCAACCGAAGTCCCCTATCACATCGCCGTTCGGTTCGGGGCCGATCGCCATCTGTTCAACGATGACCATGACCGCAACACGCTCCGCGCAGCCGGCGTACCCCTCCCACTCGCCCAGGCCGGGATCTTTCTGAGCGACGCCGATGGCGCGCAGCGCGCCCTGCTGACCTGGCTCTGGCCCAGCTGCGACATGCCCGCTACCGCCATTGCCGCGCTCGACCAACTGGCACCTGGCGACGACTGGGAATCGACGTTCGCGCCCTCTGCAGGCTTCTGTCAGTTGCAGTTTGTTTCGCCGGCTCTGGAATGAGCCGACGCCCAACGCACCCGGCCCACAACCCATGGTCGTGAGCCGGGCGGGTGGCTGTCACGGCCATCGGCCGTGAACGCTGTTTACTCCACCGTAGCCGGCAGGCGGCGCTCCGGCTCGGCCTGGGTTTCCACGAACAACTCGTCGTCGCGGACGTCGATGTTGACCCGGCCGCCGTTGACCAGTTTGCCGAACAGCAGTTCGTCGGCCAGCGGACGCTTGACCTTGTCCTGGATCACCCGCGCCATCGGGCGGGCGCCCATCAGCGGGTCGAAGCCGTGGCGGGCCAGCCAGTCGCGCGCGGTCGGGGTGGCCGACAGGCTGACGTGCTTCTCCTGCAACAGCATTTCCAGCTCGATCAGGAACTTGTCGACCACGCGCAGGATGTGCTCGAAGCCCAGCGGCTGGAACTGCACCACCGCATCGAGGCGGTTGCGGAATTCCGGCGTGAAGCTCTTGCGCAGGATCTCCATCGCATCGGTGGCATGGTCCTGGCGGGTGAAGCCGATCGAACGTCGCGAGGCCTGGGCCGCGCCGGCATTGGTGGTCATCACCAGCACCACGTTCTTGAAGTTGGCTTCGCGCCCGTTGGTGTCGGTGAGCACGCCGCGGTCCATGACCTGCAGCAGGATGTTGAAGATGTCCGGGTGGGCCTTTTCCACCTCGTCCAGCAACAGCACGCAGTGCGGGGTCTTGACGATCTTCTCGGTGAGCAGGCCGCCCTGGTCGAAGCCGACATAGCCCGGGGGCGCACCGATCAGACGGCTGATCGAATGCGGCTCCATGTACTCGCTCATGTCGAAGCGGACCAGCTCGATGCCCAGTTGCAGCGCAAGCTGCTTGGTCACCTCGGTCTTGCCGACACCGGTGGGGCCGGCGAACAGGAAGTTGCCGATCGGCTTTTCCGGATTGGCCAGGCCCGAGCGGGCCAGCTTGATCGCCGAGGCCAGGGTTTCAATCGCCGGATCCTGGCCGAAGATCACCATCTTCAGGTTGCGCTCCAGGTGCTGCAGCACATCCTTGTCGGTGGCGCTGACCTGCTTGGCCGGAATGCGCGCCATCTTGGCCACGATGGTCTCGATCTCCTCGATGTCGATCAATTCCTTGCGCTCGCCTTCCGGCAGTAGACGCTGGCGGGCACCGGCCTCGTCGATCACGTCGATCGCCTTGTCCGGCAACAGACGGTCGCCGATGTGCTTGACCGACAGGTCCACCGCCGCCTGCAGCGCGTCATCGGCGTAGGTCACGCCGTGGTGCGCTTCATAACGGGGCTTGAGGCCCTGCAGGATTTCGTAGGTTTCGCCCACGGTCGGCTCGACGATGTCGATCTTCTGGAAGCGCCGCGCCAGAGCACGGTCCTTCTCGAAGATGCCGCGGTACTCCTGGAACGTGGTGGAGCCGATGCAGCGCAGCTCACCCGAGGCCAGTGCCGGCTTGATCAGGTTGGAGGCGTCCATGGTGCCACCCGAGGCCGAACCGGCGCCGATGATGGTGTGGATCTCATCGATGAACAGCACCGCGTTGGGCATCTTCTTCAGCGCGGTCAGCACGCCTTTGAGGCGCTTCTCGAAATCACCGCGGTACTTGGTGCCAGCAACCAGCGCGCCCAGGTCCAGCGAATAGATCACCGCATCGGCCAGCACGTCCGGCACCGAGCCTTCGACGATGCGCTTGGCCAGGCCTTCAGCGATGGCGGTCTTGCCCACGCCGGCCTCGCCCACGTAGAGCGGGTTGTTCTTGCGGCGGCGGCACAGCACCTGGATGGTGCGCTCGATTTCGTCGCGGCGGCCCACCAGCGGGTCGATGCGCCCGGCGCGGGCGGCGTCGTTGAGGTTGCTGGCGAACTCGGCCAGGGCGTCACCCTTGCCCTCGCCCTCGGCCCCTTCGGCCCGCCCTTCGCCATCGGCGGCCGGCGGCACCTCGCCCTCCTCGCCCAGCTTGGCGATGCCGTGGGAGAGGTAATTGACGATATCCAGCCGGGTCACGTCCTGCTGGTTGAGGTAATAGACAGCGTGGGAGTCCTTTTCGCCGAAGATGGCCACCAGCACATTGGCGCCGGTGACCTCCTTCTTGCCCGAGGACTGCACGTGGTAAACGGCCCGCTGCAGCACGCGCTGGAAACCCAGGGTGGGCTGGGTGTCGCGCCCATCGTCTTCGGCCAGGCGCGAGACGGACGCCTCGATGGCCTGCTCCAGCTCCTGGCGCAGGCGTTCGGCGTCCGCACCACAGGCCTTCAGGACGGCTTGGGCGGACGGGTTGTCGAGCAGTGCCAGCAGCAGGTGTTCCACCGTCATGAACTCATGTCGGGCCTCACGGGCGCGCTTGTAGCACTGACCGATGGTGTGTTCGAGGTCTTTACTGAACATGTTCTACTCCGGCGGCAGTTAGGGACAATATGCGGCCTTGCTGCGCAATTTCCATCACCCTAGCGGATCGGTGCGTTCAGACGGCGTTAGCACTCCGATTCCCGCGTCCAGATTCCCAGCGACTCCATCATGCCCGAACTACAGCTCACGAAATGGCAGCTTGAACGTGATGGCGATGTCATCACCACCCCGCATGCCCGGCTGTGGCCGGTCCGCCTCCCCGACGGCTCCCCGGCAATGTTGAAGATGAGCACGGAGACCGAAGAGCAGAACGGCCACCGCCTGCTGCGCTGGTGGGGCGGCGACGGCGCGGCCCGGCTGCTGGCCCACGAAGACACCGCCGTGCTGATCGAGCGTGCGGTGCCGGGGGATTCGCTGCGCCCGATGTCGATCCGCGGCGAGGATCCTGCGGCCACTGCACGGTTGTGCGACGTCCTACAGCGGCTGCACCGGCCGCGTGGCCCGGCGCCTGAAGGGCTGGTCAGGCTGGACGACTGGTTCGCCGACCTGCTGGCGCCACCGGTCGCGCTGTCGCCATTGCTGGAACAGTGCAGATCACTGGCGCTGGCAGTGCTGGCCGGGCAGATCGAACAGCGCCCGCTGCATGGCGACCTGCACCACGACAACGTGCTGGATTTCGGCGCGCGCGGCTGGCTGGCGATCGACCCCAAACGCCTGTTCGGCGACCGCGCCTTCGATTACACGGTGCTGTTCACCAACCCGGACCTGTGCGGGCCGGGCATCCATGTGGCGACCCGCGAGGCCATCTTCGCGGCGCGGCTGGAACAGGTGGCCGCGCTGGGCGGGCTGGAGCGCAGTCGACTGCTACGCTGGATCGCGGCCAGCGCGGGGCTGTCGGCCGTGTGGTTCCTGGCCGATGGCGACGACGCGACCGTGGATCTGCAGGTGGCAGCCATGGCGTTGGCGCGGTTGGAGTGAAGCCGAGGCAGCCACGCATGGCGTGGCGCTACCCCTCAGGGGCCGGCCTTTTCCATCGTGCACAGCAGCGGATGCTGGTTCATGCGCGAGAATTCGTTGACCTGGGCCACCTTGGACTCGGCCACTTCACGGGTGAACACCCCGCAGACGCCACGGCCACGGGTATGGACATGCAGCATCACCTGGGTGGCCTTGTCCAGGTCCATGGCAAAGAAGTGCTGCAGCACGGTCACCACGAAATCCATCGGGGTGTAGTCGTCGTTCAACAGCATGACCTGGTAGAACGGCGGCGGCACCACCTCCGGACGGGCCGGCTCAAGCAGGACGCCGTGGTCGTGGTGGGGTTCTAGGGAGGGCTCGCGAGGCATCCGCCCATTATAGGGCCGAGCTCGCCGGATTGGACGTCGCCCCCCACCGCCCTTCACAATCCACACATCCACCCACACTTTCACAGGGATTTCATGAAAAGGATCGTCACCGCGTTGTTGCTGACCGCTACCGTGTTCGGGGCCCAGGCCGCGACGCCCGACAAGGCTGTCGGCCGTGTGCTGGACAAGCTGGGCTACCCCTACGAAATCGACGAAGACGGCGACTACAAGCTGGTTTTCGATGCGGGCGATGACCGCAGCCAGCTGGTCTTCGTGCGCTCCTCGGTTGAAGAATACGGCAGCCACAAGATCCGCGAGATCTGGTCGCCGGGCTACACCTCGCCGGGCAAGCAGTTCCCCGCGGCGGTGGCCAACCGCCTGCTGGAAGATTCCCAGGACGCCAAGCTGGGTGCCTGGGTGAAGCAGGATCAGCTGGCCATGTTCGTGGTCAAGATCGATGCCAACGCCAGCTCCGACGTGCTCAGCGATGCCATCGATGCGGCCATGCGCACCGCCGATGACATGGAAAACGAACTGACCAAGACCGACGAGTACTGAAGTGAGTGCAGTGCAGGACTCCCGCTGGGCGCCCCACGTCACCGTTGCCACTGTGGTGGTGAAGGACGGGCGCCTGTTGCTGGTGGAGGAGTCCATCGACGGGCGCAGCGTGCTCAACCAGCCGGCCGGCCATCTGGAGCCGGAGGAGTCGCTGGCCGCCGCCGCGGTACGTGAAACCCTGGAAGAAACCGGCTGGACGGTGCGCCTGAGCGCCTTCATCGGCACCTACCAGTGGACCGCCCCCGATGGCACCGCCTTCCTGCGCTTCGCCTACGCCGCCGAACCGGTCGCCCATGACCCCCACCGCGCGCTGGATGCCGGCATCGAGCGCGCGCTGTGGCTGAGCCCGGCCGAACTGCAGGCCGATCCATCGCGCCTGCGCAGCCCGCTGGTCTGGGAGGTGGTCGCCGATTACCTCGCCGGCCAACGCCATCCGCTGTCGATCGTGAGGGAGACCGTATGAGTACCCCGCGGATCATGGTCGGCGTGTCCGGCGGCGTGGACTCCTCGGTCGCCGCCTGGCGGCTGGTCCAGCAGGGCGAGCCGGTGGCCGGGCTGTTCATGCAGAACTGGGCCGATGACGGCAGCGGCGACTGCCGCGCCGAAGACGACCGCCGCGATGCGGTGGCGGTCTGCGGCCTGCTTGGCATTCCGTTCCATTTCCGCGATTTTTCCGGCGAGTACTGGCAGGGGGTGTTCGAGCACTTCCTGGCCGAGTACGCGGCCGGCCGTACCCCGAACCCGGACGTGCTGTGCAACCGCGAAGTGAAGTTCAAGCACTTCCTGGATGCAGCGCGCGAACTGGGCGCCGAGCGTATCGCCACCGGTCATTACGCCCGCGTAGCCCAGGTGGGCGGGCGCTGGGCGCTGCTGCGCGGCGCCGACCGCAGCAAGGACCAGAGCTATTTCCTGCACCAGTTGGGCCAGGCCCAGCTGGCCGCCACCCTGTTCCCGATCGGCGACCTGCAGAAGAACGACCTGCGCCGGATCGCCCGCGACGCGCGGCTGCCGACCCATGCCAAGAAAGACTCCACTGGCATCTGCTTCATCGGCGAGCGCGACTTCCGCGAGTTCCTGGGCCGTTACCTGCCGGCCAAAACCGGCCAGATCCGTGACCCCGACGGCGCCCTGATCGCCGAACATCCCGGCGTGTTCTTCTTCACCCTGGGCCAGCGCGAGGGCCTGAACATCGGCGGCGTGCGTGGCCGCCCGGCCGCGCCGTGGTATGTGGTGGGCAAGGACGTGGCCAGCAATGTGCTCTACGTCGACCAGGACCGTGACAGCCCCTGGCTGCTCTCGACCCGGTTGCACTCGGAAACCGCGCACTGGATTGCCGGGGCGCCACCATCGCGCCGCTTCCAGTGCACCGCGCAGACCCGCTACCGCCAGCCCGACGAGGCCTGCGAGGTGGAGGTCCAGGAGGATGGCAGCCTGCTGGTCCGTTTCGCCCAGCCGCAGCGCGCCGTCACTCCGGGTCAATCGCTGGTGTTGTATGACGATGAGGTCTGCCTGGGCGGCGCGGTGATCGCCGCCACCGATGCGCCGCTGGAACAGCGGCTGCGGACCGTCCCTTCCCCCTTTGAGGTATCTGCTGCATGAGTTTTTCCGTCGACGACCGCGTTCTTGCTCTGGCCGGCATCGCCCAGGCCCTGCAGCAGGTGCGCCGCATCGCCGAAACCGGCCATTCCGAAGCGTCGGTAGTGCGCACCGCGATCGACAGCGTGTTCCGCATCGATGCGGACAGCCCGCAGGCCATCTTCGGCAGCGCCAGCAACGTGGCCCCGGGGCTGCGCCTGCTGCACAACTATTTCCGCAACCAGGGCCAGGACGAGGCATTGCCGCGGCTGGCACTGGCGGTGCTGCAGCTGGAGCGCCGCTTCGTGCGTGAGCATGGCGTGGTCGAGAAGGTCAGCCAGGGCATCGAACAGGCCCAGCGCCAGGCCACCGAGCTGGGCGACAGCGCCCACCCGGACGTGCTGGCCGCGCTGGGCGGGCTGTATGCCGACACCATCAGCCACCTCAAGCCGCGGGTGATGGTCCAGGGCAACCCGCACTACCTGGCCCAGGCCGGGGTGGTGGCCGAAATCCGGGCACTGCTGCTGGCCGCGGTGCGCTCGGCGGTGCTGTGGCGCCAGACCGGCGGCCAGTACTGGGACTTCCTGATCTCACGCAAGGCGATGATCGAAGCGGTGGACCGGCAGCTGCGCTGATCCGGGAGGGGGTCACGGTTTTTGCGCCAATGTGCAGTGCAGCACTAAAGCAAATGGGGGTACGGCCGATACCTCAACCGTGCACTTCCCGAGAACGTCCATGTACTCACGCATCTTCATCCGTCTGGCCGCCCCCCTGGCCTTGACCCTCCTGCTTCCGTTCGCCATCGGCTTCGAGTGGCCAGCCGCCCTGCGTTGGGCGATCCTGACCACGATGACGCTCAGTTGGCTGGGCTTTGCCTGGTGGACTGCCCGCGCGCAGACCCAGCGCTCGCCTGAACATGCCCGCATGCTGCGGGAGCAGGACCAACTGCTCACCGAACTGCGTTCGTTCGTGGCCAACGAAGTCGATGGCTCGCGCGGCGAAGTCGAACGTGCCCGCGACCTGATCCGCCATGCGGTCGGTGGCCTGGGTGGCAGCTTCGACGCCATGAACCGCAAGTCGCGCCAACAGAGCCAGGCCCTGGCCCGGATCGTCGACCGTGCCGGTGAAGACGGTGGCGCCGGTGTCGACGTGGCCCGCTTCGCCCAGCATGCCAGCCATCGCATGGAGCAGCTGGTGGAGGCGCTGGAGCAGGTCAGCGGCCAAAGCAGCAATACCGTGCAGCACATCGACCAGATGGCGCAGCACCTGGATGGCATCTTCGCGCTGCTGGAAGACGTCAAGTCGATTGCCGACCAGACCAACCTGCTTGCCCTGAACGCCGCCATCGAAGCTGCGCGTGCCGGTGAAGCCGGTCGTGGCTTTGCGGTGGTGGCCGATGAGGTGCGCAACCTGTCCGAGCGCTCGACCACCTTCAACGAGCAGATCCGCAAGCTGGCGCACAGCTCCAAGGATGCCATCGCCAAGGTCCGCGAGACGGTCTCGCACATGGCCTCCCGCGATATGGACCGCTCCCGCGAAGCCCGCCACGAAGCGGCGCAGATGCTGGACAACGTGGCCCAGATCAATGCCTCGCTTGGCGATGGCATGCGCGAGATTTCCGAGTGTGGCCGCGCCATCGACAGCTCCGTGGCCGAAGCGGTGCGTGCCCTGCAGTTCGAGGACATCGCCACCCAGGCCCTGGGCGGCGTACATACCCACCTGGACCGCCTGACTGCGATCAACCGCGAAGCGGTGGCCCTGCAGGAACTGCTGCATCGCAATGGCGGCGTGTTCGACGAAGAAATCGCCACCGCCCTGCAGCGTACCGGCAGCCGCCTGCGCGAAATGCGCAGCGAATGGGAACGTCCGCCGCACAAGGCCGTGGCCCAGCAGAGCATGGCCGCCGGCGCGGTCGAACTGTTCTGATCCAGATGTCGCGTGCCGGTTCCGGCACCGCCCACGGCCCCGGTGATCCCGGGGCCGTTGTGCTTGCGCTTTCCGCCTTTGCTGCAGAAGATGACCTGATGCTGTTGAACACCGCCCCCTCTGCTGTTGCCCCCTCCCCCGTGAGCGCGCCCGACGCCTTGGCGTCGATGATGGCTGAGGCGACCTCGCCCGTGGCGGGCGGGACGGCGCCACTGCAGGGCCGCGCGTTGCTCGCGCAGCTGGAACAGCTGGGCCAGGCCGAGCTGGTGCGGATGCTGCAGCGCGCGGAGGCTTCGGCCATTGCGGCGGCCACCCACGCCGATCCTGCGCTGGCCGGCCTGGCGTGGGACCTGGGCCTGAGTGGCGACGCACTGGCGGCAACCACCCCTCCCTGACGCCTTTCGGGCGCGGGTCCGGATCGCTACCATCCAGCGATCCCTTCGGCCCTTCCCGATGTGTCCTGCATGCGTCCTGCACTGAATTCACAACTGCGGCATCTGGCGTTGCACACGCAGGGGTTGGCAACGCAGCAGCCGTTTGGTGACGGTCAGGCGGCCACCCACCGTGCGATCTGCCATCTGGGCTATGTACAGATCGACACCCTGTCCGTGGTGGAACGCGCCCATCACCACGTACTCTGGAACCGCGTCCCGAGCTACGACCCGGCGCATCTGAACGCGCTGATCGGCGAACGGAAGATCTTCGAATACTGGCACCACGCCGCGTCCTATCTGCCGATGCGCGACTACCGTTTCGCGCTGCCGCGGATGGTGTCCATCCGCAAGGGCGAAAGCCGCTATTTCCGCAATGGCGACAAGCGCCTGATGAAGGAGATCCTGGCCCGGATCACGGCCGATGGCCCCATGCGGATGCGTCATCTGGATCAGGGCAGCAGGGAAAAAGGCGCCTGGTGGAACCAGGGGCCGGGGCGACAGGCCTTCGAAACGCTGTTCATGCGCGGCGATCTGATGGTCTGCGAGCGCAATGGCATGGAGAAAACCTACGACCTCACCTCACGCTGCCTGCCTGATGATATCGACCTGCGCGTTCCGACGCTCCGCGAGCATGCCGCGCACCTGTTCCAGACCACCCTGCGCGCGCATGGCGTGTTTACCTCGAAACAGCTGCTGCACCTGCAGCCGGGCAGCGCCCTGCGCGATGCCATGCGCGAGGTGGTGGAGGCACAGGTTGAAGCCGGTGCGGTGGCCGTGCTGGACGCTGGCGAAAGGGTGAGCGGATACGTCGACGTCGCCGCGCTGGAGCAGTTGGATCGGATCACGCCCGGCGTGAGAATCCTCTCCCCGTTCGACAACCTGGTGATCCACCGCGATCGCCTGAGTGCGCTGTTCGGGTTCGACTACCGGATCGAGTGCTACGTGGCGGCCTCCAAGCGGGTGTTCGGCTACTTCTGCCTGCCGGTGCTGTTCGGCGACACCCTGGTTGGGCGGATGGACTGCAAGGCCCACCGCGCGGAACAGCGGCTTGAGGTGCTCAGTTTTCACTGGGAGGACGCGACCGTGGACCGGGATGCGTTCCTTCCAGCATTGCGCGAGGAACTGCAGCGCTTTGCCGCATTCAACAACTGCACGGTGCTGGATGATCGGGTCATCGCAGGCAAGCGCCGCAAGACCCGGCAACGGTCATGATTGCCGGCGCCGGCCGGGCTCAACGTCGGTAATGCAGCGTGGGCCGTTTGGGAATGGCTTCGGGACTTGTGCCGCGCTGCGCGCGGTTGCCGAGCATGGCTCGGCACTACCCCCGGCCATGCGCGGTGGCGGCGCGCTGTCTTGGTGTTACACGGCGTGGGAGACGGCGGTGAGGGCCTGGCGCGGGGCCATCTGGGCACCGCCGGCTTTCAGCCATTGCGCCAGGTCGCGCGGGGTCAGCGGGCGCGAATACAGATAGCCCTGGATCTCGTCGCAGCCCTGCCGGCGCAGCATGGCTTCTTCCTGCTCGGTTTCCACGCCCTCGGCGACCACCTTCATGCCCAGCGCATGGCCCAGGTGCACGATGGCCTGGGTGACTTCGGCGGTGCCGGCGTCGTGCAGCATGCCCTGCACGAAGCTGCGGTCGATCTTCAGGCGTCCGACCGGGAAGCGGTTGAGGTAATGCAGGTTGGAGAAACCGGTGCCGAAGTCGTCCACCGCCAGCGGCACACCGTGGCGTTCGAGCACGTCGAAGCAATGGCGCAGCACGTCGGTATCACGGATCAACGCCGACTCGGTCAGTTCCAGCTCCAGCCGCTGCGGCGGCCAGTCATGCGCGTTGCAGATTTCGATCACGCGCTCGGCAAAACCGCGATCACGCAACTGGACCGCCGAGACATTGACCGCGACGCGGTCGAACTGCAGGCCGGCCTTCTCCCAGACCGCCGCCTGGCGACAGGCTTCGTTCAATACCCAGTCGCCGATACGGACGATTTCCCCGCATTTTTCCGCGATCGGGATGAACTCGGCCGGGCTGCAATAGCCGATGCCGGGACGGTGCCAGCGCAGCAAGGCTTCAATCGCCGGCGGCTGGCCGTGGTCGGCATGCAGCAACGGCTGGTAGGCCAGGCTGAACTCTTCGCGCTCGATGGCACCGAGCAGCGCATGCTCGATCTCGAGCTTGCGCTGGATCCGCAGCAGCGCGTCCTGGCTGTAGTACTGGTAGGTGTTGCGCCCGGCTTCCTTGGCCGCATACATCGCGGCATCGGCGGCACGCAGCAGCGATTCGAAATCGTTACGGCCCTCATCGAGCATCGCGATGCCGACGCTGGCACCGACTTTCAAGGTGGTCTCGCCCCGGTGCAGCGGCTCGGCCAGCGAGGCGATCAGTTTGCGGGCGACGTGACCGGCGTCTTCCGGATCGGCCAGGTCACGCAGCACCACGATGAACTCATCGCCACTGAAGCGTCCGAACAGGTCGGCGTTGCGCAGGTTCTGGTGCAGGCGTGAGGCGGCGGCCTTGAGCAGCGCATCGCCGGTGGCGTGACCGAAGGTGTCATTGATGGTCTTGAAGCCATCCAGGTCGATGAACAGCATCGCCAGCGAACTTCCGCGGTCGCGCGCTTCCTCGATCGCCTCGGCGGTCTGTTCGCGCAACAGCATGCGGTTGGGCAGGCCGGTCAGCAGGTCGTAGTGGGCCAGCAGCTCGATGCGTTCATTGGCCTCGCGTTCGCGGGTGATGTCACGGAACAGCACCACGAAGCGGGTGGGCAGGCCATCGCGGTGGTCCAGTTCGACCAGCACCTGCACCCAGATGCGCAGCCCGGACTGCCGGTAGAAGCACAGGTCGAGCTGTTCGGGCAGGCCACCCTCGGCGATCCGGGCCAGCGCCGCCTCGAAGGCATCGCGCGAATCCTGGGTGTACAGCGCCAGCGCCTGGTCCAGGGTGATCGGCTCCTTGCGCAGGCCGTGGATGCGGTAACACTCCTCGGTCCACTGCATATGGCGGGTGGCCACTTCGATCTCGCAGCCGCCGATCCGGCCGAGCGCGGAGACCCGGTTGAGCAGTTCGGTGCGCCAGCGGATCAGTGCGTCGGTCTGGTGTTGTTCGGTGATGTTCTGGACCTGGCCGAGCAAGCGCTGGATGCGCCCGTCCGGGCCGGCCAGGGGCTGCATCCACAGCCGCAGGTGCAGCACGCCCTCGCCTTCACGCGGCAGCTCCAGCTCCAGCGTGGCTGTCTTGCCATCGCGCAGCATGCGCCGCCAGGCATGGCGCAGCAGGCTGCGCGAGCGCGGCCCGAGCTGGCGCAACCAGCGACGGCGGCCGATCAGGGGGTCATCGCCGACGCCAAGCAGCGCCCGGAACTCCGCCGACCACCAGAACTGGCGGCTGTCCGGGTCCCACGACCAGCTGCCCATGCTGGCGATCCGCTGCGCTTCACGCAGATGCACCTGCTGCTCGCGCAGCTGTGCTTCCAGCTCTTTCTGGGCCTGGATGTCGGTGTGGGTGCCGACCATGCGCAGCGGCTGGCCATCGGCGGTGCGTGCCACCACCCGGCCGCGATCCAGCACCCAGCGCCAGTCGCCATCGGGATGACGGACGCGGTACTGCGCCGTGTAGACCTCGCCTTCACCGCGCAGATGTGCATCCAGGGCCGCTCTTACGCTGGCCTGGTCATCGCCGTGGATGGGTGCCAGCAAGGCCGCACCGGCGTCGCCGGCGGTGCGCTCCTCGGCAGTACTCGGCCCCGCTGCACCCGGCACGCCGTCCCAACGCCGCGAACGGGTCACCGCATCGCTGGGCAGGTCCCAGTCCCACAGGCCGTGGCCGGCATGGTCCAGGGCCAGCTCCCAGCGGCTGCCGGCATAGTTGGCCACCGGCTCGGGCACACTCAGGGTGAAGGCCAGCAGGTTGCCTTCCGGATCGTGCACGGCGCGCATCCAGCCATCGAAGCGGCCACGCGGCCCGCCGGGCAGCTGGCACGCCACCAGACCGCCGTCGGCCGCCAGCAGGCGCAGGTCCTCCAGCAGCTCGCCATAGGCCGCCACGGTTGCCGGCAGCCCATGCTCGCGCGCCGCCGGGTTGGCCGCCAGCGGGCGCCCGGCACGGTCGAGGATGACCAGGGCCGACGCCAATGGGTGCTGCAGCAGACTCGCGATAATCCCTTGGTCCACGCGGTAAGACTCCGATAACGCACCCGACAACCGGGAACGAAAACGTTAGCGGCCACTCCTGCCGATAATTGAGCCGCGCGCGGACCGCTGCCCACCCCCAAAGCACACCGCAGCCACTAAGATGCATATCGCCCGCCCTGATTCCGGTCCCTGCCCCGCCCCATGCCTGTCGACCCGTCCGGCCCGCCGTCCCTGCCCACCCCCGACCGTCCGCTCGCCCAAGGCCTGCGCCGCGACCGCTGGCGGGTGGTGCTGGCCTACCTGGTGCTGGCGCTGGTGTGGATCCTGTGCAGCGACGCGGCGGTACAGCTGCTGACCGACGACATGCAGTCGGCCGCGCACTGGCAGACCGCCAAGGGCGCCTTCTTCGTCATCGCCAGTGCCGCACTGATCTACCTGCTGCTGCGCCCGCTGGCCCAGCATGTGCTGCAGACCCATGCGCAGCTGGAACGTTCGGACAGCCGCCACCGGCAGATGTTCCAGGGTAATCCGGGGCCGATCCTGGTCTACGACCTGCACTCGCTGGCGATCCTGGACGTCAATCCGGCCGCGAGCAGCCTGTTCGGCTGGAACCGCGACGAATTCATGGCGATGCCGATCACCGCGCTGTGGCCCAGCGGCGATGCCCAGACACTGGCAGCCAAGCTCGAACAGATCCGCGAGCAGCCCGAGCAGCTGTGCGTGATCACCGCCGACCTGGTGCTCAAGGACGGCAGCCATCGGCGGATGGAGATGCGCAGCAGCGCCATCGACTACGACGGCCACGAGGCGCGGCTGCTGATTGCCATCGACCGTACCAGCGAGGACCAGGCCCTGCGCCGCCGTGACGTGGCGCTGGCGCGGGTTGAGGAAGCGCATGAAATGGCCCGGATCGGCGCCTGGGAAGTGGACCCGGGCACCGGGCTGGGCCGCTACTCCAACCAGGTCTACCACCTGCTCGGCCGGCGCCCGCCGGAAGCACGCCGCTGGCACCGCTTCGAGGAACTGCTGATTCCGGCCGATCCGGCCACCGCCGCGCTTACCGAGCAGCTGCTGCAGGATGTGGCCGGCGAGCGGGTGCAGATCGACGTGCTGCTGCCGCTGCTGGCGATGGACGGGCGCGCCTTGATGGTGCACCTGCGCGCCGAGAGTGGCCACGACGATGCCGGCCGCCCGCGCGTGCTGGGCACCCTGCAGGACGTGACCGAGCGCGAGCAATCGCGGCGGTTGCTGCGCGAGCGCGAGGAGCAGTTCCGCGAGCTGGTGCGGGTGCTGCCCGATGGCGTGGTGATCCTGTCCGATGAGCACGTGCTGTACGCCAATGCCTGCGCATCGGCGCAGTTCGGCTATGGCCAGCACACCCTGCTCGGCGAGCCGCTGGCCGAACTGGTGGCGAGCCAGGACCTGGGTCGCGTGCGCGCCCAACTGTTCGCCCCGCTCCCGCTGCCCGCTACCGGCGCAGGTGAAGTGATCTGCATGCGCCGGCTGGATGGCGAGCGCTTCCAGGCCGGGCTGGCGGTGGGCGATGTGCGCTACGGCGGGCGCAACTGCAAGCTGCTGATCGTGCGCGACCTCAGCGAGCCCGAGCGTATCCGCGAGGCGCTGGAAACCAGCAACCGTGAGCTGCAGGCGATGGCCGGGCGGCTGTTCTCGCTGCAGGAGGACGAGCGCCGGGCGATCTCGCGCGACCTGCACGACGATATCGGCCAGGCGATCACCGCGATGAAGCTGTCCGCCTATGCCGCGCAGGACGAGGCCGACGCCGAGCGCCGTGAAGAAGACCTGGCGCAGATCATCCAGCTCGCCGATGCCACGGTGGGCAAGCTGCGCGATATTTCCACCCTGCTGCGCCCGCCGCAGCTGGACGCGTTGGGGCTGGAGGCCGCACTGCGTTGGCAGGCCAGCGTGCTGTTCCGCTCGGCGGCGATCGAGCTGGTGCCCGATATCCAGCCGCTGCCGCGGCGCCCGCAGGGCGACATCGAGCAGGCCTGCTTCCGGATCGCGCAGGAGAGCCTGACCAATGTGCTGCGGCATGCCCGCGCCAGCCAGGTCAGCCTGCAACTGCACGACGTAGGCGACCACGGGCTGCACCTGCAGGTGCGCGACGATGGCGAAGGCTTCGACCCGGATGGCCCGCGCGGGCTGGGCCTGATCGTGATGCGCGAACGCGCGCAGAGCGTGGGCGGCACTTTGAGAATTGAATCGGCGCATGGCGCCGGCACCCTGGTCGACCTGTACCTGCCTTACCGCAGCAGCGATTCGACCACCACCGATACCCTGGAACACTAAGCCTTATGTGGAACCCTTCCCTGCCCCTGGTCAGTATCGAGGATGCGCCGCCGCGCCTGGGCGCGGGCAATCCCGAACTGCAGGCGATGGTGACCGAAGCCGCTTCCGGCGGCACCCCGCTGATGCTGATGCATGTGGACATCGACCACTTCGCCTCGGTCAACGAGAACATGAGCGCCGAAGTCGGTGACCAGGCGCTGGTGCTGGTGGCCCAGCGCCTGCAGCACCACCTGCGCGGGCGCGGCAAGCTGTGGCGGCATGGCAGCGATGAGTTCCTGATCGCGGTCCCACGCGGCGCTGACGTGCCGCTGCCCGAAGACCTGGCCGAGGAGATCCGCCAGCAGCTCGAGCTGCCGCTGTCGGTGCTGCCGTACACGCTGTTCATGACCGGCAAGCTGGGCGTGAGCCTGTGCCCGGAGCACGCCACAGGCACCTCGCGGCTGCTCGACCATGCCGAGGATGCGCTGCACCAGGCCGCGCGCGAAGGCGGCAATGCGGTGCGCATCCATGCGGTGGACACGCCGTCCAGCGCGCACAGCGAGAGCATCATCGCGCGGCAGATCGTGGATGCCATTCCCAATGGCGAACTCAAGCTGCGCTACCAGCCGCTGGTCAGCGCCCGCGATGGCCACGTGGTGGGCATGGAAGCGCTGCTGCGCTGGCAATCGCCGACCTTGGGCATGCTGGTGCCCGAGCGCTTCATGCGCACCGCCGAGCGGCTGGGCATCATCGTGCAGATCGGCACCTGGGTGCTGGAGGGGGCGCTGAAGCAGGCGCGGCTGTGGCGCGACCAGGGGTTTGATGATTTCACCATCGCGGTGAATGTCTCCACCCTGCAGCTGCTGCGCCCGAACTTCTTCGCCGAAGTGATGTCGCTGATGCAGGCCGCCGGGGTGCCGGCGCACATGCTGACCCTGGAGATCAACGAAAGCGCGCTGACCAACAACGTCAATTTCGTCCACGAAACCCTGGTCAACCTGCGCAACGAAGGCATCAGCCTGAGCCTGGACAACTTCGGCACCGGCGACTCCAGCCTGAGTGCGCTGGTGCGCTACCCGGTGGACAAGCTGAAGATCGACCGCAGCTTCATCAAGAGCGCCCCGGCTGGCAACCGCGAGGCGGCCATCGCGCGCGCGATCATCGCCATGGGCCACCAGCTGGGCATGACGGTGATTGCCAACGGCGTGGAGTCGCAGGCCCAGCTCGGCTTCCTGCGCCGCAATGACTGCGATGTGTTCCAGGGCTATCTGTTCGGCGAGCCGATGTCCGCCGATGCCGCCGGCATGACCCTGCGCCGCCGCTACCTGCGCCCTGAAGCCTTCGCCGAAACCCGCCCGGACCGCACCCTGCTGCTGCTCGACGATGAGGAGAATGTGCTGCGCTCGCTGGTGCGCCTGTTCCGCCGCGACGGCTACCGCATTCTCGCCGCGGGCAACGTCCGCGATGCCTTCGACCTGCTGGCGATCAACGACGTGCAGGTGATCCTGTCCGACCAGCGCATGAGCGACATGAGCGGCACCGAATTCCTGGGCCGGGTGAAGATGCTCTACCCCGACACGATCCGCCTGGTGCTGTCCGGCTACACCGATCTGAACACGGTGACGGACGCGATCAACCGCGGCGCGATCTACCGGTTCCTGACCAAGCCGTGGAACGACGACGAGCTGCGCAAGCACATCCACCAGGCGTTCCGCACGCACGAGGAGCAGCGCCGGGCGAATACCGCGCCACCGGCGGCGATCGCGGCCCCGGACGAGGAGTGATCAGCGCGGCTGTTTGATCGGCAGCACCAGGCGGAACTTCGAGCCCACGCCCGGGGTGCTGTCCAGGTCGATGCGGCCGTGGTGCTTGTTGATGATGCTGTAGGAAATCGACAGCCCCAGCCCGGTGCCGCTGCCCACCGGCTTGGTGGTGAAGAACGGGTCGAAGATGCGCTGGCGCAGCTCCGGCGAGATACCGCCACCGGTGTCTTCGAACTCCACCCAGACATGGTCCCCGTCCACCCCGGTGCTGACCGTGATGGTGCCGCGCTCGGCGATGGCATGGCCTGCGTTGAGCAGCAGGTTCATGTAGACCTGGTTGAGCTCGGACGGCAGGCACTCCACCAGCGGCAGCTGGCCGAACTCACGGTGCAGGGTCACCTTGTACTTGAGCTCGTTCCAGATGATGTTGATGGTCGATTCCAGACCCGCATGCAGGTCGACCAGCTTCCAGGACTCGTCCCGGCCGGAATAGGAGAAGTCCTTCAGGTCGCGCACGATCCGGGTCACCCGCTCGATGCCCTCGCGCGATTCGGCCATCAGCTGCGGCAGGTCGCGGCTGATGAAGTCGATATCGAAGCGGTTGCGGATGTCGTCGATTTCCGGGATCAGCGCCTTCGGGTCCGGCGCACGCAACGCACGCTCGTAGGCCTCGATCACGGTGAACAGGCTGCGCAGGTATTCCTGCAGGCTGCCCAGGTTGGAGTGCACGTAACCGATCGGGTTGTTGATCTCGTGCGCCACACCGGCAGCAAGCTGGCCGATGGAGGCCATCTTCTCCGACTGCAGCAGCTTCTCCTGGGTACCGTTGAGGCGCAGGTAGGCCTGGCGAAGCTCGGCGTGACGCTGCTGCAACTCGCGCTCATAGTCTTCCTGGCCTTCAATGCGGCGGAACAGGGCCAGGTAATGCCGCTGACCGGCATCGTCATGCTGGTAGACATGCGCGATGACCATGCGCTCGCCCACCGGCAGGCTGCCGTTCCAGTGGCCGTGCAGGCGCGCGTGTTCCAGCGCATCCGGCGGCAGCAGTTGGCGCAGCCATTGGGCCGGGCCCTGGCCGGCGTCACGCTCGGATTGGCCGAGCATTTCACTGACCGCGGCGTTGGCCAGCGAGACGCTGCCATCTTCGCGGAACAGCAGCACGCCTTCGTTGATCCGCTCGAACAGGGCAAGCAGGACCGCCGGTGAGGGCAGCGGCGCGGTGACAAGAGGAGAAGTGGCGGTCACGGTCACATCGGGCAGTCGAAACAGGCGCCCAATATACGCGTCCACCCAAAAAGACGGCAGCCCAGCGCGCCAGGCGCCGGCCACCGCGGAGAGATCAGGCGACGGCCAGCGGCCGCCGCGTGTGCAGGGTGTGCGCCTGGCCCTTGGCGTCGTACGCCGAGGACTCTTCGCTCCGGCCGAGCTGGCGCAGCGCCCAGTTGACCTCGCGGCGCCGGCGCGACAGCAGCACGCCGTTGGCGCGGTTGCGCTCGGCCAGCTCCTGCAGGCGCTCGGCCTGGCCCACCGGCAGCGCCGCCTCGAGTGCCCGCAGGGCATCGAGTTTGGCACCGGTGGCGCGGATCAGGGCCTGCACATCATGTTCGACCAACGCCTGGCGCTCGACGTCCAAGGCATCGCTGAGGCGCTGCAATGGCTCGCTCATCGCCAGCTTCATCCCTGCAGCTGCTGGTCCAGCTCGAGCATGCGCGAGGCAATGGCATCGGGGTTGATCTTGTAGGTACCGTTCTGCAGCGACTCGCGCACGGCCTGGACGCGCTGGGCATCAATGGCCGGGGCGGTGCTCAGTTCGCGCTGCATGGCCTGCAGCGTGGTGGCCTCGCCGGTGAGGCGCAGGCTGTCGACGGCTTCGACCGGGCGCGCCGGGGAATCGGCGCTGACACTGGGCTTGCTGCCGGCAGCGACGCTGCGCAGATGGGCGTTGGCCTGCAGGTTGCCGTCGATTTTCTGGCTCATGGGGTTGTCCTGGGAGTGCGGTTCACAAGGGATAACGGCATCGGGGCCGCCATCTTTAGGGGGTTTTGCAGTTTTTTATCCGGATTCCGTCGTCGATTCAGCATTGTGTTCAACGCGTCACAAAAACGTCGCCACTGGCGGCCACGGTACCCTGTACGACCTTGCGGGACGACAGATTCTCCACCGAAACCCGTTCATTTTCACCCGCATCGGCCAGCGCCTTGCCGGCGACCCGGACTTCCACCCCGCCCCGGCGCGAGACCAGGGCGACGCTGTCACCGCGGCGGATCAACCGCTGGGCGACCAGATCATTGGCGGCCAGCAGGCTGCCGGCCGCCAGCGTGCGTCGGGCGACGCGGCCGACCGCAGCCGCTGGATCGGCCAGTGCCGCCCCGGCGATGCGGGCGACATCACGCTGTGCAGTAGTGATATCGGCCACGGCGATCACTTCTCCAGCGGCAATGCCGCGATTGAGGATCAGCACGGTCTGGTTGCGGCGGATCTTGACCGGCACGAACAGGCGCCAACCCCCGGCATCGGGGCAGCTGACTTCCACGGTACTGGTGCCGGTGGGCTGCGCACGCAGGGCCTGGCTACAGGCCGGCAGGCGCAGGGCCGAGTCCAGGGTGGTGTCGCCTTCGCTGCCGCTGGGCAGGGTCGACAAGGCGGCGTTGCGGATGCTGTCCACGGGCTGCCAGCCGCCAGCGGCCAGCGCAGGCCAGGCGGCCAGGGCCAACACAACAAGAAGGAAGGTACGCATGGTGGCTCCACGGGCAAGGCACATGCGCAGCGTCCTGCAAGCGGCGTGCCGGAGCCGGTGCACGGCCGGGCTCAAGTCGGGCGCGGTAGCGCCGATACCACCCCCATGTCACATGACCTGCTCAACCGCATCGACCAGCGTACGCGCCTGGCCGGCCACAATCGTCTGGCCCTGCTGCTGTTCCGGCTCGGCGGACGTCAGCTTTTTGGCGTCAACGTGTTCAAGGTGCAGGAAGTCCTGCGCCGTCCGGACCTGTTCCAGGTACCCGGGCTGCCCAGCCAGTTCGCCGGTGTGGCCGATGTCCGTGGCCGCTCGGTGCCGGTGCTGGACCTGGGGCTGGCGATCGGACACCCCGAACGCGAGCCGGACGCGGACAAGGCACCGGGCTACCTGGTGGTGACCGAGTTCAACCGTTCGATCCAGGGTTTCCTGGTCAGCGGGGTGGAACGGATCGTCAACATCGCGGTGGAGGACATCCATCCGCCGCCGGAACTGGGTGCGGAGTCGAGCTATCTGACGGCGGTGACGCGGTTCCAGGGCGAGCTGATCCAGGTGATCGACGTGGAAAGCGTGCTGGCCGATATCGCCCAGATCCGCGGCGAGGCGGTGCTGGACCCGTCGCTGGCGCTGCCGGCCGATGGCCCGCAGCTGCAGGTATTGGTGGTGGATGATTCGCGGGTGGCACGCCAGCAGATCCGCAGCGTGCTGGACCAGTTGGGGGTCGGGGCGACCCTGCTCTCGGACGGCAAGCAGGCGCTGGACCACCTGCTGCAGATCCACGCAGCCGGCGAGAACCCGGCCGAGCGCTATGCGATGGTGATTTCAGACATCGAGATGCCGGCAATGGACGGCTATACGCTGACGACGGAAATCCGGCGCCATCCGGGCCTGGCCGGGCTGTACGTGCTGCTGCACACCTCGCTGTCGGGCGTTTTCAATAACGCGATGGTGGAGCGCGTGGGCGCCAATGCCTTCGTGGCCAAGTATTCGCCGCACGAGCTGGCCGACTTCCTGCTGGACCGGTTGCGCAAGGTGGCTGCTGCGGCTTGAGGCCCAGGATCAGGACCAAGATCAAGATCAACGGCGGCGGTGGGTCTGCTGCCGGCTGGGCCGGGGTGGGTGGGATTGCGGGGCACGCCGCAAGTACGTCCCTGTAGGCTCCGTCGCGCCATCCATGGCGCTCAGGGCCCCGCAACCCCACCCACCCCGACCCGCTGACAGCGGGTCGGCGCCTTGTGACCTGAAGAACAGGTAGAGCCACGCCATGCGTGGCTGCCGCCCGTGGCGGCGACTGCCCTCCCCCTTCTGGCACGCGCCTTGCACCACTCCCCACATCGTCCCGTGGGAGTGCGTCATGCCCAATCTGATTTCCGACTATCTGGGGGTCCATGCCCAGGCCATGCCGTTGCGCGAGCAGCGGATGAAGCTGATTGCCAGCAACCTGAGCAATGCCGACACCCCCGGCTACAAGGCCCAGGACCTGGACTTCGATGCCGCCCTGCGCAACGCCCAGGGGCTGGACAGCAATGGTCTGATGAAGACCACCAACGAGCAGCACTACGCCATCGGCGGCGGGCTCAATCCCTTCCAGGTCACCAAGGAAGGTGTGCAGCCGAGCATCGACGGCAATACGGTGGACCCGGATGCCGAGCGTGCCGCCTACGGCCGCGCCGCGCTGGAGTACCGCGCGTCGCTGAGTTTCGTTGAATCCAAGGTGCGCTCGATGCTCACCGCGATCACGGGGCAATAAGCCATGAGCAACCTGCCTATTTTCGATATCGCCGGTTCGGCACTGCAGGCGCAGTCGGTGCGCATGAGCACCATTGCCTCGAACCTGTCCAACGCCGACACCGTCGCCGGCAGCGCCGAGGCGGTCTACAAGCCGCTGGAGCCGGTGTTCCAGTCGGTGACTAGCCGCACCGACCCGAACATCACCACGGTGCAGGTCAAGGAAATCAGCAAGAGCGAGGCGGCGCCGATCAAGCGCTATGAGCCTGGCCATCCACTTGCCGATGCCGACGGCTACATCTACCAGCCCGACGTGGACCCGGTGGCGCAGATGGTCAACCTGATCTCGACCTCGCGCAATTACCAGGCCGGCGTGGAAATGCTGAGTACCGCCAAGGAACTGGCGCTGGCCACCTTGACCATGGGTCGCTGACCCTCCCCTTTGCAGGACATACCGTCATGAGCAGCACCAGCGGCGTTGGCCAGAACAACAGCGACATCTATTCCGCGCTGGGCCTGAACGCGCCCAACAGCGACAAGAACAAGAAGAAAAGCACGCTGGACCAGGCCGATTTCCTGCGCCTGATGACCGAGCAGCTGCAGCACCAGGATCCGCTCAAGCCGATGGACAACACCCAGATGGTGGCGCAGATGGCGCAGTTCTCGCAGGTCCAGGGCATCACCGACCTCAACAACACGGTCAAGGGCTTCCAGAGCGCGATGTCCAGCGACCAGATCCTGCGCGGCGCGGCACTGGTGGGCCACAAGGTACTGGTGCCCTCGCCCAAGTGGTCGCTGGAAGCCGAAGGCAAGACCAGCGGCATGGTTGCCGCACCGGGTGCGGGTTTCGTCACCGTGGACATCACCGATGCCAACGGGGTCAAGGTGAACTCGATCAGCGTCGAGGCCAAGGCCGCCGGTGAAGTGACCTTCGAGTGGGACGGCAAGGATGCCAGCGGCAAGCGCATGGAGGCGGGCAGCTACACCATCGCCGCCAACCACGTCGATGCCGCCGGCACCAAGACCAAGGTCAACACCTACGTGCAGGCCCCGGTGGAGAGCGTCACCGTCGGCTCGGACGGTCTGTACCTGAATCTCAAGGGCCTGGGCACGGCCCCGATCGACTACGTGCTCCGCATCAGCTGAGCCAACCCCACCCGCATACCAGGAGAACTCCCATGGGCTTCAATGTCTCGTTGTCCGGCATCAACGCTGCCAATGCCGATCTGAACGTCACCGCGAACAACATCGCCAACGTCAACACCACCGGCTTCAAGGAATCGCGCGCCGAGTTCGCCGACCTGTTCTCGGCCACCAGCTATGGCCTGTCCAAGAATGCGATCGGCTCCGGCGTGCGCCTGACCAACGTGGCCCAGCAGTTCTCGCAGGGCAACAATGAACAGACCGGGCGCAGCCTGGACATGGCCATTTCCGGTGAAGGCTTCTTCACCATGTCCATGAACGGTGCCCGCGTGTATTCGCGTGCCGGCAACTTCCAGACCGACCAGGCCGGCTTTGTGACCAACCCGCAGGGTGCACGCCTGCAGGTGTTCGCACCGAACGCGGACGGCACCAACTTCGACAGCGGCCGCATGGTCGACCTGCAGCTGCTGACCACCGACAGCCCGCCCAAGCAGACCAGCGGCGTCAATGTCAGCTTCACCCTGCCGGCCAACGCCAAGGTGCCCACGGTCACCACGTTCGACCCGAAGGATTCCAACAGCTACAACCATTCCACCGGTGGCGTCACCGTGTACGACTCGCTGGGCGTAGGCCATGTGCAGACCTCGTACTTTGTCAAGACCGCCACCGCCAACCAGTGGCAGGTCTACAACTATGTCGACGGCCAGGCTGCCGGTGCGCCGACCACGTTGACGTTCGACAACGCCGGCGCGCTCACTGCGCCCGCCAACGGCAAGATCACCCTGACCCCGTTCACCCCGAGCACCGGCGCCGGCCAGCTGGCGCTGACCCTGGATGTCACCGGGTCCACCCAGTACGGCGAGAAGTTCGCGCTGCGCAACACCCAGCAGGACGGCTATGCGGCGGGCAAGCTCAACGAAATCACCGTGTCCGAAGAAGGCGTGGTCTACGCGCGCTACTCCAACGGCGACGACAAGGCGCTGGGCCAGGTGGCGCTGACCACCTTCAACAATCCGCAGGGCCTGGAAGCCAAGGGCAACAACCTGTGGGTGGAAACCTTCAACTCCGGCACGCCGCGTACCGGCGCTCCGGACAGCTCCAACCTGGGCAAGATCCAGGCCGGTTCGCTGGAAGCCTCCACGGTCGACCTGACCGAGCAGCTGGTCAACATGATCACCGCCCAGCGCAACTTCCAGGCCAACGCGCAGATGGTCTCCACGCAGGACCAGATCACCCAGACCATCATCAACATCCGTTGATGAGCCACTGACCGCATCACGGGATTACAACGATGGACAAGGCGCTCTACGTGGCGATGACCGGTGCACGTGCCTCGCTGCAGGCACAGGGCACGCTCTCGCACAACCTGGCCAACACCGATACCCCTGGCTTCAAGGAGGCCCTCGCCAACACCGAGGCCTTCCCGGTCAAGGGCAGCGGCTACGCCTCGCGCGTGGACGCCCTGCACGTCGACGCCGGTTTCAACAGGCGCATGGGCGCACAGCAGATCACCGGCAACCCGCTGGACCTGTCGCTGCAGTCGGGCAACTGGCTGGCGGTGCAGGCCCCGGCGGGCGGCGGTGAGGCCTATACCCGGGGTGCGGCGCTGTCGATCACCCCGAATGGCCAGCTGGTGACCGCCGGCGGCCATCCGGTGCTGGATGAGAACGGCGCGCCGATCGCCATTCCGCCGCACCAGGCGATGGATATCGGCAACGACGGCACGATCTCGATCATCCCGCTCGGCGAAGGTCCGCAGACCATGGCCAACATCGGCCGGATCCGCGTAGTGCAGGCCGCCGATGACAAGCTCGAACGCGGCCTGGACGGGTTGATGCGCAACACCGACCCGCAGCAGCCGTTCGCGCAGGCCCAGGGCAAGTCGCTGGAAAGCGGCCAGCTGGAAGGCAGCAACGTCGACGCCGCCGGTGCGCTGGTGCAGATGATCCAGCTGCAGCGCCAGTACGAAATGCAGGTGAAGGTGATCAAGCACGGCGACGAGAACGCGCGCAGTGCCAACAGCCTGCTGCGCCTGGGCGGCTGATGCGCGCACCGCAACGACGTAAATCCGGCGCGGTTCTGGCACGCGCCATGCATTGCCCTAGTGACGGCCCCCATGGGGCAACCCGTACCAATACAGGAACATCGCCATGAACCAGGCATTGTGGATCGCCAAGACCGGACTGGATGCGCAGCAGACGCGCATGTCGGTGGTTTCCAACAACCTCGCCAACACCAACACCACCGGCTTCAAGCAGGACCGCGCCAGCTTCGAAGACCTGCTGTACCAGCAGGTCCGCCAGCCTGGCGGCGCGTCTTCGGCGCAGACCCAGCTGCCCACCGGCCTGCAGATCGGTACCGGCGTGCGCGTGGTGGCCACCTCCAAGAATTTCGAACAGGGCAGCCAGCAGCAGACCGGCCGCGCGTTGGATGTGATGGTCAACGGCCGCGGCTTCTTTGAAGTGCAGATGCCCGATGGCTCCTCGGCCTATACCCGCGATGGTTCGTTCCAGCGCAACCAGCAGGGCGAACTGGTCACCAACAGCGGCTACCCGGTGCAGCCGGGCATCCAGATTCCGGAAGGCGCGCAGTCGCTCACCGTGGGTACCGACGGCACCATCAGCGTGAAGATGGCCGACGACGCCGCCTCGGTGGAGATCGGCTCGCTGACCCTGACCGACTTCGTCAATCCGGCCGGCCTGCAGGCCCGCGGTGAAAACCTGTTCCTGGAAACCACCGCCTCCGGCCCGGCACAGAACGGCACCCCCGGCCTGAATGGCCTGGGCACCGTGGTGCAGGGCGCGCTGGAAGGCAGCAACGTCAACGTGGTCGAAGAACTGGTGTCGATGATCGAGACCCAGCGCGCCTACGAAATGAACGCCAAGGCGATCTCCACCACCGACGCGATGCTCGGTTACCTCAACCAGAACGTCTGATCGGCCCCACCGGAAAACTGCCATGTCGCCCCTGCGCCCTACCCTTCGCCTGCTGCTTGCCAGCGCCGTGACCGCCCTGCTCGGCGGCTGCGTGATTGCCGGCGATGTCCGGCCCTACCCGGCGATGGCGCCGGTCGTCCCGGTGGTGGCACCGGTGGCCGAAGCCACCGCCGGCGCGATCTACGCCGCTGGTCCCGGCCTGCAGCTGTACTCGGACCGTCGCGCGCGGGATGTCGGCGACCTGCTGACCATCACCCTGACCGAGAACACCACCGCGCAGACCACCGCCAACACCACCACCGCCAAGGAATCGGACCTGAGCATCGGCACCCCGACCATCTTCGGCGCACCGGTGACGCTGGGCGGCAGGGACATCCTCAGTGCCAGCGCCAAGGGATCGCGCGATTTCGCCGGCAAGGGCACCACCGCGCAGAGCAACCGCCTGCTCGGCAGCGTGACGGTCACGGTGATCCAGCGCCTGCCCAACGGCAACCTGGTGATCCAGGGCGCCAAGAACCTGCGTTTGAACCAGGGTGATGAGCTGGTGCAGGTGCAGGGCATCGTGCGCGCCGCGGACATCTTCCCCGACAACACCATTCCGTCCAGCCGTGTCGCCGATGCCCGCATCGTGTACGGCGGCCGCGGCCCGGTGGCCCAGTCCAATGCGATGGGCTGGCTGAGCCGCTTCTTCAACTCGGCGTTGACGCCGTTCTGAGCCTGACATGACTTCTTTCTTCTCTCTGTTGGGGCAGCGACGCATGGCGTCGCTCTACGTGATGCGCGCCCTGGTTGGCGCGCTGGCGATGCTGGTGGTCGTAGCCCCCGCCTCTGCCGAACGCATCAAGGACCTGGCCCAGGTCGGCGGCGTGCGCAGCAATGCGCTGGTCGGCTACGGCCTGGTGGTGGGCCTGGATGGCAGCGGCGACCGCACCAGCCAGGCGCCCTTCACCGTGCAGAGCCTGAAAAACCTGCTCGGCGAACTCGGCGTCAACGTGCCGGCCAACGTCAACCCGCAGTTGAAGAACGTGGCCGCCGTGGCGATCCATGCCGAGCTGCCGCCGTTCGCCAAGCCCGGCCAACCGATCGACATCACCGTGTCTTCGATCGGCAACGCGGTGTCGCTGCGTGGTGGCTCGCTGCTGATGGCGCCGCTGCGGGGCGCCGACGGCCAGGTGTATGCGATCGCCCAGGGCAATCTGGTGGTCGGTGGCTTCGGCGTGCAGGGCAAGGACGGTTCGCGCGTCTCGGTCAATGTGCCCAGCGTGGGCCGCATTCCCAACGGTGCCACGGTCGAGCGTGCCCTGCCCGACGTGTTCAGCGCCGGCGGTGACATCACCTTGAACCTGCACAAGAACGACTTCACCACCGTCTCGCGCATGGTCACGGCCTTGAACAGCGCCTTCGGCGAAGGCGCCGCGCGCGCCGTCGATGGCGTCACCGTGTCGGTGCAGTCGCCGGCCGACCCGGGCGCGCGGATCGGCCTGCTGGCCCGTATCGAGAACCTGGAACTCACCCCCGGCAGCGCGCCGGCCAAGGTGGTGGTCAATGCCCGTACCGGCACCGTGGTGATCGGCTCGCAGGTGCGCGTGGGCGCCGCAGCGATTTCGCATGGCTCGCTGACTGTGACCATCAACGAGAACACCAACGTCAGCCAGCCCGGCCCCTTCAGCAACGGCCAGACGGTGGCCAGCCCGCAGTCCACCATCACCGCCACCAACGATGGCAGCCGCATGTTCAAGTTCACCGGCGGCACCACGCTGGACGAAATCGTGCACGCGGTCAACGCGGTCGGCGCCGCCCCCGGCGACCTGATCGCCATCCTGGAAGCCCTCAAGCAGGCCGGCGCGCTGAGCGCCGAACTCGAGGTGATCTGACATGCGCATTCAACCCGCACTGGAGCTCAACCCGGCCCAGCCCAACAGCCCGGCCAAGATCGACAAGGTCGCGCGCCAGCTGGAAGGCCAGTTCGCGCAGATGCTGGTCAAAAGCATGCGCGATGCCAGTTTCGGCGATTCGCTGTTCCCCGCCGAAAACACCATGTTCCGCGAGATGTACGACAAGAAGATCGCCGAAACCATGACCCGTGGCCGTGGCCTGGGGCTGTCGACGATGATCGCCCGCCAGCTCGGCGCGGCCGAGGGCGAGGCGACCAAGCCGACCGATACCACGTTGAATCCGGCGGCGGCGCTGCGCGCGTACCGGCTCAACGCACCCGCCGCTGCCGCGATGCCGCTGCCCGCGGCCAACGCCCCGGCGACGGCGCCACGCGAAGTGGACCTGTTGCAGCAGCTCAATGGCGGTGAGCCTTCGGCGGTGCTGCAGCCGATGGAGCGTGCGCTGGACCTGATCGCCGGCCGCGAAAGCAGCCAGATGCACGAGGCGATCGGCCGCAGTGATCCGTACAGCGCCGCCGCTGGCGTGCAGGAACCCACCCAGGAGAACTGGGCGGCGATGTCCGATGACCGCTGGCGCGACCTCAACGGCAACGGCAGCCGCGCCCCCGGCGCGGTGGACACGCTGGCCGGCAGCACCGCGGCCGCGCAGCTCGGCGCGCACACCCCGGAAGGCTTCGTCGCCAGCATCTGGGGTCATGCCCAGCAGGCCGCGCGCGAACTCGGCGTGGATGCCAAGGCGCTGGTCGCCCAGGCCGCGCTGGAAACCGGTTGGGGCCGCAAGCTGATCCAGCGCAATGGCGGTGGCAGCTCGCACAACCTGTTCGGAATCAAGGCCAGTGGCTGGAGCGGCGAGCGCGCCACCACCGGCACCCATGAATATGTCGATGGCGTGCGCCGCAACGAAACCGCCAGCTTCCGTGCCTATGGCTCGGTCGCCGACAGCTTCGCCGACTACGTCAAGCTGCTCAAGAACAGCCCGCGCTACCAGAACGCGCTGCAGGCCGGCGGCGATGTCCGCAGCTTCGCCCAGGGCCTGCAGAAGGCCGGCTATGCCACCGACCCGGCCTACGCGGCCAAGATCGCCGCGATCGCCGGCGGCCCGACCATCGAGCGCGCCGTTGCCGCCGTGGGCGATGCCAGCCAGCGCCTGGGCCGCACCTTTGCCAGCACCGCCAGCCCGACCGGGCTGGGTGTCATCCGTCGTTGAGGTAACCCATGTCCAGCGTACTTTCCACCGGCACCAGCGCCCTGCTCGCCTTCCAGCGCGCACTGGCGACCACCAGCCATAACGTCGCCAACATCAACACGCCCGGCTACAGCCGGCAGAAGGTCGACTTCGCCACCGCCAACCCGCAGAACTACGGGTATGGCGATGTGGGCAACGGCACCCGGATCACCGATATCCGCCGCGTCGCCGACCAGCTGGCGATCTCGCGCCTGCTCGATGGCAGTGGCGAACTGGCCCGGCTCAAGCAGCTGTCCACCATGGCCGACCGCGTCGATGCGATGTTTTCCGATACCGCGACCAACGTGGCCGGGGTCTGGTCGAACTTCTTCGACTCGGTCAGCGGGCTGTCCTCCAACGCCTCGGGCACGGCCGACCGGCAGAGCATGCTCGACAGCGGCAAGAGCCTGGTCGGACGCTTCCAGCAGCTCAATGCCCAGCTCGACAACCTCAACGGCGAGGTCAACAACGGCCTGATCGCCGGTGCCAGCGAGATCAACCGGCTGGCCAAGGAAATCGCCCAGCTCAACGGTGTGATCGGTGGCAACGCCGCCAACGCCGCGCCGGACCTGCTCGACCGCCGCGACCAGCTGATCGCCAACCTGGTCGGCTACACCGGCGGCAACGCGGTGATGCAGGACGGCGGCATCATGAACGTCTACACCGCTGGCGGCCAGGCACTGGTGGTGGGTACCACCGCCTCCAAGGTCACCACCGTCACCGACCCGTACATGCCCGAGCGCCTGCAGTTGGCGCTGGAAAGCCAGGGCCAGAAGATCACCATCGAGCCGAAGACCATCGGCGGGCAGATCGGTGGCCTGCTGGAATTCCGCGACACCGTGCTCACGCCCACCCAGGCCGAACTTGGCAAGCTGGCGATCGGCCTGGCCAGCAGCTTCAACGACGTGCATCACCAGGGTGCGGACCTGTACGGCAACCTGGGCGGTGATTTCTTCAACATCGGCAACCCGCGCATCACCAGCAACGCCAACAACACCGGTAGCGCGACGATGGCCGCCAGCTTTGGCGATCTGTCCAAGCTGGATGGGCAGAACATCGTGCTGAAGTTCGATGGCACCCAGTGGCAGGCCAGCCGCGCCGACACCGGTGCGTCGATCCCCATGACCGGCACCGGCAGCGCCACCGACCCGCTGAAGATCAACGGCGTCGAACTGGTCATGAGCGGCACCCCGGCCGCCAACGACCGCATGCTGCTGCAGCCCACGGCCGGTGTCGCCGGCAACATGTCGGTGGCCATCACCGATACCTCGCGCATCGCTGCTGCCGCCCCGATCAAGGGCAGCGCCGGGCTGAGCAACACCGGCACCGGCAAGCTCACCGGGGTCAAGGTCACCGACCACGCCAATGCCAACCTGCGCAATCCGGCCGCCATCGTGTTCACCAGCGGTACCCAGTACACCATCGACGGTACCGGTCCGTTCACCTACACCGCCGGCCAGACCATCAGCGCCAACGGCTGGAGCTTCGTGCTCGACGGTGCGCCCAAGACCGGCGACACGTTCAGCATCGGCCCCACCCCGGCCGGCTCCTCGGACAACAGCAACGCCCTGCTGCTGGCCAAGGTCGAAAATGCCAAGGCCTTCAACGCCGGCACCGTGACCCTCACCGGTGCGCTCGGTGGGCTGACCACCCAGGTCGGCGCCGCCGCCCGCGCCGCCGACTATTCGCTGCAGGCCCAGCAGGTCATCACCGACCAGGCCCAGGCCGCGCGCGATGGCGTCTCCGGCGTCAACCTGGACGAGGAAGCCTCGGACATGCTGCGCCTGCAACAGGCCTACCAGGCCGCCTCGCAGCTGATTTCCACCGCCGACAACATGTTCCAGACCATCCTGGGGGCCGTCTCGCGATGAACAACCGCATTTCCACCGGGATGATGTTCAACCAGTCGGTGTCGCTGATGATGGCCAAGCAGGCCAAGATGAGCCACCTGGAACAGCAGATCGCCACCGGCCGCAAACTGGTGACCGCCAAGGACGACCCGGTCGCCTCCGGCAGCGCGGTCGGCCTGGACCGGACCCTGGCCGCGCTGGAGCGCATGCAGCTCAATGCCGGCAACGTGCAGAACCGCCTCGGCCAGCAGGAAAACGCGCTGGCCCAGGTCGGCGACATGATGGGCCGCATCACCGAACTGACCATCTACGCCAACAACCCGGCGCTGGCCCCGGCCGACAAGAAGTCCATGGTCACGGAAATCGAAGCGATCCGCGGCAATCTGCTGGCGCTCGCCAACAGCACCGATGGCACCGGCCGCTACCTGTTCGGCGGCACCGCCGACGGCAGCCCGCCGTTCAGCCAGGTCGACGGCAAGGTGGTCTACAACGGCGACCAGACCCAGCGCGAGGTCGAAGTCGGCCCGGATACCTACGTGCGCGATGCCCTGCCCGGCAGCGAGATCTTCCTGCGCATCGTCACCGGCGACGGCCAGGTCGACGGTGGCGCCGCCACCGGTAACACCGGCACCGGCGTGCTCACCAACGTAACCCGCGACGGCACCGACAGCTGGAACGGCCAGGCCTTCAGCCTGCGCTTCACCGCCGCGGACCAGTACGAAGTGCTCGATGCCGGCGGTACGGTGGTCTCCACCGGCAGCATGAAGCCGGGCGATGACGTGGTGGTCAACGGCGTGCGCCTGCACATCGAAGGCAAGCCCGCCGCCGGGGATCGCTTCGAGGTCACCGCCTCGACCAGCCGCGACATCTTCAGCACCCTGGACAGCCTGATCGGCTCGCTGTCGATGGACACCGGTACTCCCGCCAAGGCCGCCGCCCAGCAGAACCTCCTGCAAAGTGGCCTGCGCGACGTCGCCCGCGCCTCCGAGCGCATGATCGACTCCCGCGCCGCCGGCGGTGCCCAGCTCAAGGCGCTGGACAATGCCTCGGACATGCGTGAAGCCAACGCGGTCACGCTCAAGGGCACTCTCTCGCAGATGCGCGACCTCGACTACGCCGACGCGATCAGCCAGTACCAGCTCGAAAAGACCGCCCTGCAGGCCGCGCAGACCCTGTTCTCGCAGATGCAGTCGATGTCGTTGTTCAACATGATTCGATGAGCTGAACCGACGTCCTGGTTCGCCCCAGGGCCGCGATGCGCACAGCATCGCGGCCTTTTTTTTGTTCTTCTCCCCTTGGAGGGGTGTCTCACGCCCGGATCAACAGCCGCGGCTTCGTTCTGGGTGTGAGGCGAGCGTTGGGCCCCGTTGGTGGCGGGCAGGCGCCGCCCCTGCACCGGGCATTCGCAAAAAAACCCTTGAATTCCCGCTCCGCCGGCCGTTAACCCTTATGTCCGGCAGCCACGCCATGGCCCCGGACAGCGGTTCAGACAACCCCGGCGACATTTCTGCCTAAAGGTTGTTGACAAAGCGCCGTTATTCATTTGGCAACAGCGAAGCACACAGCCAAACAAAAAAATCGGCGGCGCTTCGTTTCATTCACCACCGGGATTCCAATAAGGGAGACGACCCATGGCACAGGTAATCAACACCAATACGATGTCGCTTAACGCTCAGCGCAACCTGAGCACCAGCGGCAGCTCGCTCGCTACCACCATCCAGCGCCTGTCGTCGGGCCTGCGCATCAACAGCGCAAAAGACGACGCCGCCGGCTTGGCAATTTCCGAGCGCTTCGGCACCCAGATCCGCGGCACCGACGTCGCCATCCGCAATGCCAATGACGGCATTTCGCTGGCCCAGGTCGCCGAAGGTTCCCTCAGCGAAATCGGCAACAACCTGCAGCGCGTCCGCGAACTGGCCGTGCAGGCGTCCAACGCCACCAACTCCGCCAGCGACCGCAAGGCGCTGCAGGCCGAAGTGACCCAGCTGGTCAGCGAAATCGACCGCGTCGCCAAGCAGTCCGACTTCAACGGCACCAAACTGCTCGACGGCAGCTTCACCAGCCAGCTGTTCCAGGTCGGCGCCAATGCCGGCCAGGCCATCGCCATCAACAACGTCGTCGATGCCAAGGCCAGCTCGCTGGGCAACGCCAAGTTCGCCCCAGCCGCCACCGGCACCGCTGTCACCGCCATCACCGCGCAGACCGACATCACCGGCCTGACCATCAATGGCACCACCATCGGCACCATCAGCGGCAAGACCACCAGCGAACTGGCCGCCTCGGCCGCCGCCCAGATCAATTCCCGCATCGGCGAAGCCGGCGTGTATGCCGAAGTGATCACCACCACCGGTACCCCCGACACCTATGCGTTGAAGATGACCACGGTCAAGGCCGACCAGGACCTGGTCATCACCGGCGGCACCGCCCTGGGCCTGGTCAACTCCACCGCCGCCGCCCCGACGTCCGTCGCTGCCACCGCAACGCCCGGCTTCGTCCAGGACCTCGACGTGTCGTCCTACGTCGGCGCACAGAAGGCACTGGAAATTGTCGACAAGGCGCTGGAATCGGTCAACAGCGTGCGTGCCGACCTCGGCGCCATCCAGAACCGCTTCACCTCCGTCGTCGCCAACCTGCAGACCTCCTCGGAAAACCTGTCGGCATCGCGCAGCCGCATCCGCGACACCGACTTCGCCAAGGAAACGGCCGAACTGACCCGCACCCAGATCCTGCAACAGGCCGGCACCGCCATGCTGGCCCAGGCCAACCAGGTTCCACAGAACGTGCTCAGCCTGTTGCAGCGCTGACATGAGCCGCCCCTGAAGCACGTCAGGGGCGTCTAACCCATCGTACGTGCACTGCTCAAGGACCTCTCCTCATGGCACAAGTCATCAACACCAACACGATGTCGTTGAATGCTCAGCGCAACCTGAGCACCAGCGGCAGCTCCCTGGCCACCACCATCCAGCGCCTGTCCTCGGGTTCGCGCATCAACAGCGCCAAGGACGATGCGGCCGGTCTGGCCATCTCCGAGCGCTTTGGTACCCAGATCCGCGGTACCGACGTCGCCATCCGCAATGCCAATGACGGCATTTCGCTGGCCCAGGTCGCCGAAGGCTCGCTGACCGAAATCGGCAACAACCTGCAGCGCGTCCGCGAGCTGTCGGTGCAGGCCTCCAACGCCACCAACTCCGCCAGTGACCGCAAGGCGCTGCAGGCCGAAGTGACCCAGCTGGTCAGCGAAATCGACCGCGTTGCCAAGCAGTCCGATTTCAACGGCACCAAGCTGCTGGACGGCAGCTTCACCAGCCAGCTGTTCCAGGTCGGCGCCAATGCCGGTCAGGCCATCGCCATCGACAAGGTCGTGGACGCCAAGGCCAACGCCCTGGGCGGCGCCCAGTTCGCCACCGGTGCGGTTGCCATCGCCGCTGCCGGCAGCGCCACCGCCGACATCGCCCTGACCGGCCTGAGCATCACCGACAGCAAGGGCGCCAAGGTTGATTTTGCCGACCTGACCGTCAAGAGCGCGGGCAGCGTTGCCGCCACCGGTACCGCCGCCGCCACTGCGCTGGCCTCGCACATCAATGCCAAGATCGGCGAAACCGGCGTCTTTGCTGAAGTCGACGCTGCCGGCACCGGCCTGACCCTGACCTCGGTCAAGGACAGCATCGACAAGACCGGCGCCTACAAGGGCTTCACTGTCGCCGCTACCGGCGCCACCTACACCGATGCCTCCACCGCACCGGCCGTCCCGGCCAAGCAGTTCGCCGACAAGATCGACGTGTCCACCGTCAAGGGTGCACAGCAGGCGATGGAAGTGGTTGACAAGGCCCTGAGCGCCATCAACAACACCCGTGCTGACCTGGGTGCCATCCAGAACCGCTTCACCTCGGTCGTTGCCAACCTGCAGACCTCCTCGGAGAACCTGTCCGCGTCGCGTAGCCGCATCAAGGACACGGATTTCGCCAAGGAAACCGCAGAGCTGACCCGCACCCAGATCCTGCAGCAGGCCGGTACGGCCATGCTGGCCCAGGCCAACCAGGTGCCGCAGAACGTGCTCAGCCTGCTGCGCTGATCGCCGCCGCATCCGACGGCGCCGGCCTGACCGGCGCCGTCTCCACCGTCTCACGCACCACCCAAGCCTGAAGGAACTCCCATGGCACAAGTCATCAACACCAACACCATGTCGTTGAATGCCCAGCGCAATCTGAGCACCAGCGGCAGCTCCCTGGCCACCACCATCCAGCGCCTGTCCTCGGGTTCGCGCATCAACAGCGCCAAGGACGATGCGGCCGGTCTGGCCATCTCCGAGCGCTTTGGTACCCAGATCCGCGGCACCGACGTCGCCATCCGCAATGCCAACGACGGCATTTCGCTGGCCCAGGTCGCCGAAGGTTCGCTGACCGAAATCGGCAACAACCTGCAGCGCGTCCGCGAGCTGTCGGTGCAGGCCTCCAACGCCACCAACTCCGCCAGCGACCGCAAGGCGCTGCAGGCCGAAGTGACCCAGCTGGTCAGCGAAATCGACCGCGTTGCCAAGCAGTCCGACTTCAACGGCACCAAGCTGCTGGACGGTTCGTTCTCCAGCCAGCTGTTCCAGGTCGGCGCCAATGCCGGTCAGGCCATCGCCATCGACAAGGTCGTGGACGCCAAGGCCAACGCCCTGGGCGGCGCCAGCTTCGACAGCATCAGCTTCGTCGCTGCCGCACCGGCTGACGGTGCCACCGCGGTGAAGATCGCGGGCATGACCATCACCAACGCCTCCGGTGCTGCCGTGGCCATCGACACCGTCGACGTTGCCGCCCAGGGCGGTGCCGACGGCACCAAGACCCAGGATGCGGCCACCAAGGCCCTGGTCAGCGCGATCAACGCCAAGCTCGGTGAAACCGGCGTGCTCGCCGAGGCCGATGCGGCCGGCGGCGGCAAGATCAACCTGTCCTCGGTCAAGGACAGCGTCGACAAGAATGGCGCTTTCCTGGGCATCGCCCTGGAAACCGGCACCTGGACCGGCGCCACCGGCCCGGCCGACGTCGCCGCCAGCACCACGGCAGTGGCCAAGTCGTTCGCCGACAAGATCGACGTGTCCACCGTCAAGGGTGCACAGCAGGCGATGGAAGTGGTTGACAAGGCCCTGAGCGCCATCAACAACACCCGTGCTGACCTGGGTGCGATCCAGAACCGCTTCACCTCGGTCGTTGCCAACCTGCAGACCTCCTCGGAAAACCTGTCCGCGTCGCGTAGCCGCATCAAGGACACCGATTTCGCCAAGGAAACCGCAGAGCTGACCCGCACCCAGATCCTGCAGCAGGCCGGTACGGCCATGCTGGCCCAGGCCAACCAGGTGCCGCAGAACGTGCTCAGCCTGCTGCGCTGATCCACGCGCCTTCGCCGCCGGCTTCGGCCGGCGGCGAAAGCAACCCCGCATCATCCGCTGCGCAGGAACGGGCCATGTCCATGGTCGGCACCGTGGCCATGGCCCGCCCCTGCGGTATTACTGTTATCAGCGCTGTCTTTTTGACTGAACTCCCCGGGTGGCTTCGTCTCCCCCCGCTTTTCAGTAAGCCTGACCCCTCCTCTGCATTGGAGGAGGGTTTTTTACAGACCACCGGCCCGGCCTCTTACCGCGGCCCTGCCCTGGAACACCTGCAAAGCGCGTGCCATTTTCACGATGCGCCACCCGCCAGGTGCTTCTGGCACAACTCCTGCATCAACGTGGTTCTAAAGACCTGGCGGCTCCGGCCGCTAATTTCGTTGACAGCATGACCGCGCGGCATCGCCGCAGCGGCATACAGACAGGAGAAACAACGTGGCTGACTTCGGTTACGGCGGCATCGGTTCTGGACTGGACATTTCCGCCATCGTGAACAACCTGGTGGCGGCTGACCGCAAGCCGGCGGACAACGCACTGAACCTGCAGCAGTCCAAGGCCAAGATGCAGCTCTCGGCGGTGGGCACGGTCAAGTCCGCGTTCGACCTGCTCAGCACCTCGCTGAAGGGGCTCAAGGCGTCCACCGCGTTCGACGCGCGCCTGGTCAGCGTCACCAAGACCGGCACCGAAGACTTCCTGACCGCGACCAGCACCAATCTGGCGGCCACCGGCAGCCACAAAGTCAACGTGACCCAGCTGGCCGCGGCCAACAAGTGGATCGCCGACACCGCTGTGCCCAAGACCAAGACCTTCGGCGTCGGAACGCTGACGCTGGATGTGGGTGTGGGCGACAAGATGAAGTCGCTGGAGATCCAGGTCGAGGCCGATGACACCCTGTCTTCGATCCGCACCAAGATCGACAAAGCCGGGCGCAGCCTGGGCGTGCAGACCACCTTGATTGCTTCCGGCGATGACCAGTTCCTGTCGCTGTCGCAGGAAAAGTCCGGCACCGCCAACGCGATCAAGCTGCGCGCTGGCACCGGCAATGCCGACCTGACCGCACTGGCCGCCAGCATGAGCGAGCGCACCGCGGCGGCCGATGCCAAGCTGACCATCGATGGCGTCGCAGTGGTCAGCAGCGAGAATACCGTCACCGACGTGGTCCCCGGCCTGACCCTCAACCTCAAGAAGCCCGGCGAAAGCACCGTCACCATCAGTACCGACGTGGCCGCCGCGCGCAAGGTCATGCAGGAATTCGTGACCGCCTACAACGGCGCGATCGCGGCGATCAACACGGCCACCAAGTACGACATCAAGACCAAGGAACCGTCCTCGCTCACCGGCGATGCACAGATGCGTGGCGCCTCCAGCCAGCTGCGCGCGGTGATGGGTGGCGTGCTCAAGGACCTGGCCGCGGCCGGCCTGGACCCCAAGACCCTGGGCCTGCAGACCCGCGCCTATCCCAATGCGGACGGCAGCCTGGTACTGGATGCCACCAAGTTCGAAGCGGCACTGGTCAACCAGGCCGGTGCGGTGCGCACCGCCATCACCGGCGATGACGGCCAGGCCGCCAAGCTGTTCAACCTGATCGACGGCTATGTCAGCACCACCGTTGGCAAGGAAGGCGCGTTCGTATCGCGCACCAAGAGCATCGACACCACCCTGACCGACATCGACAAGCGTCGCAAGGCGCTGGACGTGCGCATGACCGGTGTCGAGGCGCGCTACAAGAAGCAGTTCCTCGCCCTGGATGCGTTGATGGGCAAGATGAGCCAGGTGACCTCCTCGCTCACCTCCCAGCTCAACCAGCTCGCCAAGTAATACCGCTGTGGCGCACTCAAGTTGAGGGCGCCCACGGCCGATATCGGTATCGACGCAGGACCCACGCAGGCTCCACCCCGGTGCCGCAGACCGCGAGGCACGCGGCCCCGCATGAAGGAGACATGATTGATGTACGGTTCGAACCGTCAATTCACCGAGCAGTACCGACAGGTTGGCGTGCAGAGCGCGATCACCGACGCCGACCCGCACAAGCTGGTGGCGCTGCTGCTGTCGGGTGCACTGGAACGCGTACGGCTGGCCCAGGCCTGCCTGGAACGCGGCGACCAGGCACGCAAGGGCAAGGCGATCGGCGAAGTCTGCGCGATCGTGGGCCACCTCAACGGCTCGCTGGACCATGAGGCCGGCGGTGAGATCGCCGGCAATCTGTCCTCGCTGTACGACTACGTGATGCACCGGCTGACCGAAGCCAACCTGCACAACGACCCGGCCGCATTGCAGGAGTCGCTGGATCTGCTGGGCGAGATCGACGCCGCCTGGAACGCGATTCCACGCGAGCAGCGCCAGCCGACCGCGGCAGCCTTGTGATGGAGGCGGCCCTGTCGCTGGACACCCTCAATGCCGACCTCGACGCGCTCGAACGCGCGTTGCTGGCCGAAGACCATGACCATGCCGCGCACTGCCTGGACGCGCTGCATGACCATCAGCAGGCGTGGCTGGCACAGCCCGAGGCGCTCACCGATGTGCCTGGGTTGAGCGCGCTGGAAGGCCGCCAGCAGCGCATCATGGTGATGATGATGAGCCAGCGCGACGACGCCGCCCAGCATCTGCGCCAGGGCGTTGTCGCCGGCCGCGCCGCCCGTGCCTACCTCACTGCAGAATCCCTGACATGACCGAACGGCGCACCAGCGACATCCATCACCCGGCCGAGAGCGAGCTGTTCGATGAAACGCTGAGCTGCGAGGTCGCGTTGCCGGCCGAATTCCGCCTCGGCAGCGCGGTGATCCGCCCCGGCAGCGCCGAGACCCTGCTGCGCAGCGTGGCCCTGGTGGAGGATTCGCGCGGCGACGACGGCCATGACGAGCGCGGCGAAGCCACCGCCCAGCTGCAACGGCTGGAGGCCAAGCTGGACCTGACCATGGTGTTGCTGGGCCGACTGGTCCGGCAGAGCACCCAGGACCTGGACCTGCGCCCGCTGCGCTGGTCGCGGCGCGGCATCCGGCTCGAGCTGGGCACCCGCAGCGGTGCCAGCGCCGGCAGCCTGGGCGTGATCCGGCTGCAGCCCTGCGACTGGCTGCCCGACCATATCGACCTGCCCGTGGCGGTACTGGCCGAAGCGGCCAGCGGTGCCGGCAGTGTGTTCCTGTGGCTGCGCTTCGAGCCGATGAGCGATGCGCTGGAAATGGCGCTGGAGCGGCATCTATTCCGCCTGCACCGGCGCCAGATCGCCGACGCGCGGCGCCTGCGCTGAGCGGATTGGGCTCCATACGCCCCCGACTGTGACGCATTCGGCTTGGCGGTAGCCCGCCACTCCGTTAAGGTGACGACCTCCCCGCTGCCTGTTCACACTCTGCCTGTGCGCGTTCTCATCGTTGACGATCACACCCTGGTCCGCGCCGGCCTCAGCCGGCTGCTCCAGGGCTTTGCCGACGTGGACGTCGTGGCCGAGGCCAGCAATGCCGAACAGTCGCTGCAACTGGCCATCCAGCACAGCCCTGACGTGATCCTGATGGACCTCTCGCTGCCTGGCCGTACCGGCCTGGAAGCGCTGAGCGACATCCTGCTGCGTGCACCCGGCACCCGCGTGGTGATGATGACCATGCACGACGATGCCGTGCACGTGCGCGATGCCCTGGACCGCGGTGCGGTCGGCTTCGTGGTCAAGGATGCCGCCCCGCAGGAGCTGGAGCTGGCGCTGCGTGCCGCCCATGCCGGCCAGGTGTTCCTGAGCCCGCAGATCTCGGCCAAGATGCTGGCGCCGATGCTGGGCAGGGAAAAGCCGGTCGGCATTGCCGCCCTGTCGCCGCGCCAGCGCGAGATCCTGCGCCAGATCGGCAAGGGCGAAAGCAACAAGGAAATCGCGGCGGACCTGGGCATCAGCGTCAAGACCGTGGAGACCCACCGCGCACGCATGATGGAATCGCTGGGCTGCCGTCGCGCCAATGATCTGTTGCTGCTGGCCGCCCGCCACCAGCACGAGCTGGAGTAACCGCGCGCGCCTTCGCGCCGATTCCCCGACACCCCGGCCACCCTCAAGGCGGCACTGTCAGGAATTTGAACAGCATCACGCCGCCTCGGCCACGGAAATACAAGATCCCAGCGGCGCAAGGCGTCAAATAACCGAATTGGTGTAGGGGAAACCCCTACTCACTGTCAGGTATTTGACGACCCGACTCAGGAACCCCCTGATTCCGCCCACGCGGGAACACAAGCAAGATGTGTTCCATACCGCGCCGGGGAGTCGGCGCGACGGGGAACACGCATGAAACCGACGATGTCGACCCAGCTGGGTCAGCAACTGCACCTCACGCCACAACTGCTGCAGTCGATCCGGCTGCTGCAGCTGGACGGCATGCAGCTGGAGCTGGAAATCCGCCGCGCGCTGGAGACCAACCCGCTGCTGGAAATCGAGGAAGCGCCCGAGCCGGTCGCCGCCGACACCAGCGACGCCACCACCACGCTGGAAGTGGCCGCCTTCGATGAGCTGCCCGAATCCAACCTGTGGGATGTGGCCGGGGCCAGCTGGCACGACGGCGACGACGATCGCCTGCAGCGCATCGCCGCCGACGAATCCAGCGACCCGCAGCTGCGTGCCCTGCAGCGCCTGTCGCTGGACCTGGATGCGCGCGAGCTGGCCGTGGCCAGCTTCTGGCTGGAGCATTGCGACGAAGCCGGTTACCTGGAAGCGCCGCTGGCGCAGCTGCAGCTGCTGGCCAGCGCCCGCTGCGACGTGGATGCGGCCGGGGTGGAAGCGGTGCGCCAGCAGATCCTGCACGGTGACCCGGCCGGCCTGGCCGCCCAGGACCTGCACGAATGCCTGAGCGTGCAGCTGCGCGCCCTGCCCGGCCGCGTGCCGGCACGGCACCTGGCCCAGCGCGTGCTGGATGAAGGCCTGGCCAGCCTGGCCGCGCACGACTACCTCGCGCTGGCCCGGCAGCTGGACGCTGAAGTGGCCGACATCCATGAAGCGGTGCGGCTGATCCTGTCGCTGCAGCCGCGCCCGGGCGACAGCCTGCTGCCCGAGCACAACGCCGCGGTGATTCCGGACGTGATCGCCTGGCACGCCGATGGCCAGTGGAAGGTCGCGTTGAACCCGGCCACCAGCCGCCGGCTCAGCATCAACCCCAGCTACGAACAGGCCGTTGGCGAGGCAGGCGAAGCTGGCCAGCCCCTGCGCGACATGTTGCAGGAAGCCCGCTGGCTGACCCGTGGGCTGTCGATGCGCTATGACACCCTGCTGCGTACCACCCGCGTCATCATCGAACGCCAGGCCGGGTTCCTGACCCGCGGCGAAGAGGCGATGGCACCGCTGACCCTGAAGGAAGTGGCCGATGCGATCGGCATGCACGAGTCCACCGTCTCGCGCATCACCACCGGCAAGTACCTGCAGACCCCGCGCGGCACGCTGGAACTCAAGCACTTCTTCGCGGTGCGACTGGAAGGCGCCAGCGTCTCCGGCCAGGCGGTCAAGGCCATGGTCCGCCGCCTGATCGATGCCGAACCGGCCGGCCGTCCGCTGGCCGATGAAGCCATTGCCGGCCTGCTCTCGCGCCAGGGCGTCAACATCGCCCGCCGCACCGTTGCCAAGTACCGTGAACAACTCGATATCGCCCCGGCGCGCGAGCGCCGCAGGCACAATGCCCGCACCCCGCTATTGGCCCGGGTGGGCTGAAGGAAATGGAACGCATGAACAAGCTCACCGTCCTGCTGGTCGACGACCACGAAGGCTTCATCAACGCCGCCATGCGCCACTTCCGCAAGGTGGACTGGCTGGACGTGATCGGCAGCGCCGCCAATGGCCTGGAAGCGATTGAACGCTCCGAGTCGCTGCGCCCGCGCGTGGTGCTGATGGACCTGGCCATGCCGGAGATGGGCGGCCTGCAGGCCACCCGCCTGATCAAGTCGCAGGACGACGCGCCGTACATCGTCATCGCCAGCCACTTCGATGACGCCGAGCACCGCGAGCACGCCCTGCGTGCCGGTGCCGACAACTTCGTCAGCAAGCTGTCGTACATCCAGGAAGTCATGCCGATCCTGGAAGGCCTGAAGGGGAATGGATCATGAGTGAGTCGCGCATTCTGGTGCTGGACAACGACGCCGTGCGTGCCGAGCGCACTGTTGCCCTGCTCGAATTCATGGACTTCAACCCGCGCTGGGTCTCCGACGCGGCCGACATCGACACCACCCGCCACCGCCCCACCGACTGGATGGCCGTGATCATCGGCAGCCTGGAACCCGGCGCGCGCAGCGATGCGCTGTTCGCCTGGGCCGGCCAGGGCGCCCTGCCGCCGCCGGTGATGCTGATCGACGGTGATGCCACCCGCTTCGCCCAGCAACATGGCCTGCACGAAGCCAATGTCTGGCCGCTGGAAGCACCGCTGCGCCATGCGCAGATGGAAGCGCTGCTGCGCCGGGCCAGCCTCAAGCGGCTCGATGCCGAGCACCAGGCCGGTGCCGTGCAGGAACAGGGCCCCACCGGTGACGGCGCCGCCGTCAGCGCGCTGCGCCTGATGATCGACCAGGTGGCCGCGTTCGATACCACCGTGCTGGTGCTGGGCGAATCGGGTACCGGCAAGGAAGTCGTGTCGCGTTCGATTCACCAGCGCTCGCCGCGTCGCGATGGGCCGTTCGTGGCGATCAACTGCGGCGCGATCCCGGCTGAACTGCTCGAGAGCGAACTGTTTGGTCACGAAAAAGGCGCCTTCACCGGCGCGCTGAGTGCCCGCAAGGGCCGTTTCGAAATGGCCGAAGGCGGCACTCTGCTGCTCGATGAAATCGGCGACATGAGTCTGCCGATGCAGGTCAAGCTGCTGCGCGTGCTGCAGGAGCGCAGCTTCGAGCGCGTGGGCGGCAACCAGACCATCCGCTGCAATGTGCGGGTGATCGCTGCCACCCATCGCGACCTCGAATCGCGCATCGCCGATGGCAAGTTCCGCGAGGATCTGTTCTATCGCCTCAACGTGTTCCCGATCGATGTTCCGGCACTGCGTGAGCGCAGCGAAGATCTGCCGGCACTGGTCACCACCATCGCCGGCCAGCTGGCCCGTACCGGTCGCGGCGAAGTGCGTTTCACTGCCGAAGCCCTGCAGGCGTTGGCCAGCTACGAATGGCCGGGCAACGTGCGCGAGCTGACCAACCTGGTCGAGCGCCTGGCCGTGCTGCATCCCTCGGGCAATGTGCGCGTGCAGGACCTGCCGGCCCGTTACCGCGGCGACTTCACCGTAGCTGCCGCCGTGGCGCCGGTCGTGCCACCGCCGAGCAGCGACGAACGTCTGGACCTGCGCAGTTTCTCGTTCCACACCCCGGCCCCGGCCGGCAGCGCCCCGCTGGAAAACGGCATCGGCCCGGTCACCCGCACCGCCGCCCTGCCCGACGCCGGCCTGGACCTGCGCAACCACATGGCCAACATCGAGCTCAACCTGATCAACGAGGCCCTCGAGCGCACCCAGGGCGTGGTGGCCCACGCCGCCCAACTGCTCGGCCTGCGCCGCACCACGCTGGTGGAAAAGCTGCGCAAGTACGGCATCGAGCGTGACCAGGCCGAGCTGGCCGGCTGAGCGCTACCCATAGGGTGCCAACGCTGAAGCCCGGGCATGTCCCGGGCTTTTTCGTTGGGGCATTCAAGGCAACGGCCTGTAGCCCGATTGCAACATTTCCTACAGACACGCGCCACCCGCTGACTAGCATCAAAGGCCCGTCCTGTTCGAGGTGGTCCGATGAACCTGCCCTCTGTTCTGCTCAGCCTGGCCCTGCTTCCAGCCACCGCCCTGGCAACTCCGGCCTGCACCTTGCCGGACACACTCGATGCACGTCAGTTCACCAACGTCAGCGACCCGCTCTATCGACCGGACAACCCCAACGCCGGGCGCATGGTGCAGGTGAACTTCGCTGCCAGCCAGTACGTGCTGGACATCCTCGGCACCCCGGTCAGCGTACAGGGCACCTACCATTACCGGCGCCACGCCCCGCATATCGGAGAAATCCAGATGCGTGAAGATTTCCCGGGCGGTACCGCCGCATACACCCTGCTGCTCACCTGCCTGAGCAATGGTGAAGGGATGTTCGTCTTCACGCAGCAGTCCGGCCCGATCGCCCCGGCCCACCGCCAGAACAGCGGCCGTTGGACGCTGAAGCCCTAGCTGCCAGAGCGAAATGCGGCCTCCAAAGCGTGGCTACACGAGGATGGCTACCTGCGCGCGCGCCACTGCATCCGAACGCAAGTACGGCATCGAACGCGACCAGGCTGAACTGGCCGGTTGATCTGAAAGTCCGGGTGCTGCCTGGTTCTTTTTTGGGTTGTTCTCCCATTTTCAGGGGGGCGTCTCACGCCAAGGGCAACAGCCGCGGGCAGGCGGCTGGACGGGCCTGATCTGACAATGGAGGTCCTCAAGGTACTGCCGTCTTCTTCAGGAACTGAGGCGCGCGTTGGGGGACATTCGCGCGCATGGGCATCAGGGCCCGCGCGCCAGTCACCTGCACCGCGAGGCCTTACAAGGAAAAACAGCGCCATCGCCGGTTTTCCGGCGTCGGCTATCCGACACCCGCGTCGGCAACCGGGCACTACCGCGCGACAACGCCGCCGCCAGCCCGCATCCCCACAAAACTGAACCATGCAGCGGTTTCGGCACGCCACTTGCAACGTATTCACCTGAAACCCCATCCCAGCTTCGGAACGTTCCAGATGTCGCACTCCGTCACCTCCGTCCTTTCCCAGATCCGCTCCTTCCAGACCCAGATGGGGCAACCTGCTGCCAGCCCGCTGACCGAGCTGCCGCGCAGCAATGCCATCCAGGGCCTGGTTACCCCCCAGGACGTCCAGGGCCCGAGCTTCACCGAAACCCTGCGCGGCGCCATCGCCGGCGTCAACGAAGCGCAGCAGAAATCCGGCGCGTTGGCCAAGGCGTTCGAACTGGGTGAGCCCGGTGCCGACCTTGCCAAAGTGATGGTCGCCTCGCAGCAGTCCCAGATCGCCTTCCGCGCCACCGTGGAAGTCCGTAACCGTCTCGTCCAGGCTTATCAGGACGTGATGAACATGCCGCTGTAAGGATAGAAACGCATGGCCCTGTCGCTTACCAAGGAATCCCTGAACGCCGAAAAGGCGGGCCAGTGGTTCGACCGGCTGCAAAGCCTGCAGATCACCCGTCGGCTCGGACTGATGGCGATGATCGCCGTGGCCGTGGCGGCAGGCCTGTTCGTGTTCTTCTGGTCGCAGAAGCCCGGCATGGTGCCGCTGTACACCGGGCTGGACCAGAAGGCCACGGCCGAGGCCACCGATCTGCTGCGCACCGCCCAGATTCCCTTCGAACTGGACCCGGCCACCGGCGGCATCGTCGTACCCGAGAAGAACCTGCACGACGCCCGCCTGAAGCTGGCTGGCTCGGGCCTCACCGACAGCGGCCGGCTCGGCTTTGAACTGATGGAGCGCGACCCCGGCTTCGGCGTCAGCCAGTTCGTCGAAAACGCCCGCTACCAGCACTCGCTGGAAACCGAACTGTCGCGCACCATCAACACCCTGCGCCCGGTCCGCGATTCGCGCGTGCACCTGGCCATTCCCAAGCCCAGCGCGTTCACCCGCCAGCGTGATGTTGCCAGCGCCTCGGTCGTGCTGGAACTGCGTGGTGGCCAGCAGCTCGAGCGCGGCCAGGTCGATGCGATCGTGCACATGGTCGCCGCCAGCATTCCTGACCTCACCCCCGAGCGTGTCACCGTGGTCGACCAGAGCGGGCGCATGCTCAGCGTGTCCGACCCGAACAGCGATGCGGCGATGAATGCCGCGCAGTTCGAGCAGGTGCGCCGCCAGGAAACCTCGTTCAACCAGCGCATCCGCGAACTGCTCGAGCCGATGACCGGCCCCGGCCGCGTCAATCCGGAAGTCAGCGTGGACATGGACTTCTCGGTGATCGAAGAAGCCCGCGAGCTGTACAACGGCGAGCCCCAGAAGCTGCGCAGCGAGCAGATGAGCGAGAACAGCAGCAGCACCCCCGGCCCGCAGGGCGTGCCCGGTGCCACCAGCAATACCCCGCCCGGCCCCGCCGCCGCACCGCCGCCGGTGGCCGCCGCGCCGACCGAGACCTCCAAGAACGCCACCCGCAACTACGAGCTGGACCGCACCCTGCAGCACACCCGCCAGCCGGCCGGCCGGATCAAGCGGGTGTCTGTGGCGGTACTGGTGGACAACGTGCCGCGCCCCGGCGCCAACGGCAAGACCACCGAACAGCCGCTGTCGGCAGCCGAACTGACCCGCGTCGAAGCATTGGTCAAGCAGGCCGTTGGCTTCAGTGCCGAACGTGGTGACACGGTGTCGGTGATGAATGCCCCGTTCGTGCGTGAAGTGACCCCGGTGGAAGGCCCCAAGTGGTGGGAACTGCCGCAGGTCCAGGACGGGCTGCGCCTGCTGCTCGGTGCGATCGTGGTGCTGGCGCTGGTGTTCGGCGTGCTGCGCCCGGCGCTGCGCTCGATCACCGGCCAGAACAAGAAGAACACCGACGATGCACTGGAACCGCACAGCGCCGATGTACAGCTGGTGGACGATGGCGAAGGCCTGCCCGCCTTGGGCAGCGAGCGCCTGCATGCGGCCGGACACGAAACGCTGGCGTTGCCGGTGGACTCCTACGAGGAACGACTGCGCATGGCGCGTGAAGCTGTAAAGACCGACTCCAAGCGCGTGGCCCAGGTGGTCAAGGGCTGGGTGGCCAATGATTGATGCCGCCCCGCCACTGACCGGCGTACAACGCGCCGCCGTGCTGCTGCTTTCGTTGGGCGAACTGGACGCGGCCGAAGTGCTGCGTCACATGGAACCCAAGGAAGTGCAGAAGATCGGCATCGCCATGGCCACCATGACCGACATCACCCGCGACCAGGTCGAACGGGTCATGGACCAGTTCAGCAGCGAACTGGGCTCCAAGACTTCGCTCGGCGTGGGCTCGGACGACTACATCCGCAACATGCTGGTGCAGGCACTGGGCAGCGAGAAAGCCGGCAGCCTGATCGATCGCATCCTGCTCGGCCGCAACACCACCGGCCTGGACGCACTGAAGTGGATGGACCCGCGTGCGGTGGCCGACCTGGTCCGCAACGAGCATCCGCAGATCATCGCCATTGTGATGGCCCACCTGGAAACCGACCAGGCCGCCGAAGCGCTCAAGCTGCTGCCCGAGCGCACCCGCGTGGACGTGCTGCTGCGCATCGCCACCCTGGACGGCATCCCGCCGAACGCGCTGAACGAGCTCAATGAAATCATGGAGCGCCAGTTCGCAGGCAACCAGAACCTGAAGTCGTCCAACATCGGCGGCGTGCAGTGCGCGGCCAACATCCTCAACTTCATGGACAGCGGCCAGGACCAGGCCATCCTGGGCGAGATCGCGCGCATCGATGCGCCGCTCAGCGGCCGCATCCAGGACCTGATGTTCGTGTTCGACGATCTGGTCGACCTCGACGACCGCGAGCTGCAGCTGGTGCTGCGTGAAGTCAGTGGCGAGCGTCTGGGCCTGGCCCTGCGCGGTGCCGACATCAAGGTGCGCGACAAGATCACCCGCAACATGTCCCAGCGTGCCGCCGAGATCCTGCTCGAAGACATGGAGGCCCGTGGCCCGGTGCGCCTGTCGGATGTGGAAGTGGCGCAGCGCGAGATCCTGGCGATCGTCAAGCGCATGGCCGATGAAGGCACCGTCACCATCGGCGGCAACGCGGAGGCCATGCTGTGAACAACGCCGTGCGCTGGCTTGCCCCGGACCTGCTGGCGGTGCCCGAAGCACCGTTGGACGACACCTTCGAGCTCACCGAACCCGATCCGGAGCATGAACCCGAACCGGTGCTGCAGCCGCCCACCCTGGAAGAGATCCAGCAGATCCAGGACGACGCGGAGAAGGAAGGCTTCGAGCACGGCCATGCCGAGGGCCATGCACAGGGCCAGGCCGAAGTGCGCCGCCTGATCGCGCAGATCGAAGGCATCCTGGACAACTTCAGCCGGCCGCTGGTGCGGCTGGAGAACGAAGTGGTGGCCGCGCTCGGCGAACTGGCCGTGCGCATCGCCGGCACCCTGGTCGGGCGTGCCTACGAGGCCGACCCGGCCCTGCTCGCACAGCTGGTCGGCGAGGCCGTGGATGCGGTCGGCGGTGCCAACCGCGAGGTCGAGGTGCGCCTGCATCCCGATGACATCGCCGCCCTGGCCCCGTTGCTGCAGCTGTCGCCGAACCAGCGCCTGAGCCCCGATCTCAGCCTGAGCCGCGGCGACCTGCGCGTGCACGCCGAGACCGTGCGTATCGACGGTACCCTGGAAGCCCGCCTGCGTGGCGCGCTGGATGCGGTGCTGCGCAAGTCCGGAGCCGGCGCATGAACACCGATACCCATACCCCACCCGCCGCCGACTGGGCCGCCGCGCGCAACCTGCGCCTGGCCGCGCGCCTGGACGGCATCCAGCCCGACGGTGCGCATGGCCGTGGCCTGATCCGCGAAGGCGTCCTGCGCCGCGCGGTCGGCCTGACTCTGGAAGCGGTTGGCTGCGAATCGCCGATGGGTGCCAGCTGCAAGGTGGAAGTGGCCGACGGCGGCTGGGTCGATGCCGAAGTGGTCGGCTTCGCCGGTGAACGCACCTACCTGATGCCCAGCGCCGAACTGCATGGCCTGCTGCCCAATGCGCGCGTGGTGCCTGCGCTGGGCCGCGGCGGTGTGGAAGTCGGCGAAGGCCTGCTCGGTCGGGTCATCGACAGCGACGGCATTCCGCTGGATGGCAAGGGCCCGATCCGTGCCGAAGGCACCGTCGGCATGGCCGGTGTGTCGATCAACCCGCTCGCGCGTGAGCCGATCACCCAGCCGCTGGACGTCGGTGTGCGCGCGATCAACGCGCTGCTGCCGATCGGCCGTGGCCAGCGTGTCGGCCTGTTCGCCGGCTCCGGCGTGGGCAAATCCACCCTGCTCGGCATGATGACCCGCTACACCGCGGCCGATGTGATCGTGGTTGGGCTGATCGGCGAACGTGGCCGAGAAGTGCGCGACTTCGTCGAAAGCACGCTGGGCGAGGAAGGCCTGCGCCGCGCGGTGGTCGTAGCCAGCCCGGCCGACCGCCCGCCGCTGGCGCGCCTGCACGGCGCCTACCGCGCCACCGCGATTGCCGAATGGTTCCGCGACCAGGGCCTGAACGTGTTGCTGCTGATGGACTCGCTGACCCGTTTCGCCCAGGCCCAGCGTGAGATCGGCTTGTCCGTCGGCGAACCGCCCACTACCCGCGGCTACCCACCGTCGGTGTTCGCCAAGCTGCCGGCACTGGTCGAACGCGCCGGCAACGGCGCCAAGGGCCGCGGTTCGATCACCGCCTTCTACACCGTGCTCACCGAAGGCGACGATCCGCAGGACCCGATCGCCGATGCCGCACGCGCCATCCTGGACGGCCACATCCTGCTCTCGCGCCGGGTCGCCGACAGCGGCCTGTACCCGGCCATCGACGTAGAGTCCTCGGTCAGCCGCGTGGTCACGGAAATCGCCGATGAACCGTGGCGGCTGCGCATCCGCAAGCTCAAGCGGCTGGTATCGGCGTACTCCAGCAACCGCGACCTGATCGCGATCGGCGCCTACCAGCGTGGCAACGATCCGGCCACCGACGAGGCGCTGGAGCGCTGGTCGGACATTGTTGAATTCCTCGGCCAGGACGTCGGCAAGGCCGCCGACCTGCCGCACAGCCAGGCCGCACTCAAGCGGCTGGTGGAACCAGAGGTTTAAGCCATGATGCAGTCCAAGCGATTCGATCCCCTGCTCAAGCGCGCCCAGGACCACGAGGATGAGGTTGCCCGTGACCTGGCCGAGCGCCAGCGTGCACTGGATACCCACCTGTCGCGGCTGGACGAACTGCGCCGCTACGCCGAGGAGTATTCCAACGAGCAGATGGCGAACGCACAGATGGCGGCCACCAGCCCGGCCCAGCTGCTGAACCGGCGTGCCTTCCTGGACCGCCTCGACAGCGCGGTGGCGCAACAGCGCCAGACCGTGGACCACAACCGCGAAAAGGTCGACGCCGAACGCGCACGGCTGCTGCTAGCCAGCCGCGACAAACAGGTGCTGGAACAGCTGGCGGCCAGCTACCGCGCGCAGGAGAAGGTCGTCACCGACCGCCGCGACCAGCGCGAGATGGATGACCTTGGCGCGCGCCGCAGCCGCCAGGCCCGCCAGGAAGACAACGACAACGGAGGCAACCCGTGATGCCCCCCGCCCTGCTCGGCAGCACCGCGCCGACCCCGGCCAACGCCGGCAGCAGCACCCCACGCGCTGACAGTGCCTCCGGCAGCCGCCGGGACTTTGACGCCCTGCTCAAGGCCGACGCCGGCAGCACCGCCGAACCCAGCCGCAAGCCGTCGGCGAAGACCCCGGCATCGGCCAACACCGCGCCCCATCCCGATGCAGGCCAGAATGCGCCGGGCGACAAGTCCGCCGCGCCGACCAGCCCGGCCGATGGCAGCGACACCAGTACCGAAAGCAGCACGCCAGCCACCGCCCCGACCAGCAAAGCCGACAGCAGCGAACCGGCCGATCCCACCGACGCCGCCCCATGGCCGCCACTGGGCCTGGCCGGGCTGGCGCTGAGCGGGCTCGACCCGCAGGCCGCCGTCGCCACCCCGACGCTGCCGGCCACCGCTACGCCGGTCGCCACCGACCCTCTGCTGGGTGCCGCCGCGACTGCCACGCCGGTCGCCGCGCCCGCCTTGCCTGGCACGGCAGGCTCCGCGCCGGCCACCGATGGCGCCGCCGCACCGGGCCCGATCGCCCTGCCGCAGGACATCGCCGAGACCAGCGATGACAGCCTGTTGCTGAAGACCGTCACCGAGGCCATATCGGCCGCAAACGACGACGGCGGCGACGCCCCGGCCACCCCGCTGCTGCACGCCCTGCATGCGGTGGCCGAGCTCAAGAGTGGTGTTGCTACCAGCGCGCTCACCGGTAGCCCGACCGTCCCCCCGCATGTGGGCGGCGAGGATTTCGATGACGCCATCGGCGCCCGCATCGGCTGGCTGGCCGACCAGAAGATCGGCCACGCGGTGATCAAGGTCACCCCGCACGACCTGGGCCAGATTGAAGTGCGTCTGCAGATGGACGGCGACAAGGTCCATGCCAGCTTCAGCAGCGCCCATGCCGAGGTGCGGCATGCGCTGGAGAGCAGCATTCCGCGCCTGCGTGAAATGCTCAACGAGCAGGGCTTCCAGCTTGGCAATGCGGATGTGGGCCAGCAGCACACCGCCCAGGACGGCAACGCCAACGGCGGCCAAGCGGCGCGCGGTGGCGACGACGGCGAACCGGCGCTGGTCGACGTCACCCTGTCGCCCGCCCAGTTGATGCGCCAACGCGGCCTGGTTGACGCTTACGCCTAAGTGATTGCCATGCATGGCATGGCACTACCCGGGTTGTGGGTCGCTTGCCACGCATGGCGTGGCACTACCTGGACGGCTGGCGGGTAGAGCCACGCCATGCGTGGCTGCGCTTCGCTTCGACCCCGTCAATTTTCCGGCAACCGCCGCCGCGGCCATTCAGGCACACGCTTTGCATGTAGGCAGGAAGCAATCCAATGGAGCTTCCCCCTGTGGCCGCAGCCGCCGACAAAACCAAGAAATCCGCCGACAAGGACAAGGCCGCCAAGCCGCGTAGTCCGTTGTTGATCACCGCCCTGGTCGCCGTGCTGGCCGCCGGCGCCGCCGGTGGCGGTGTGTGGTATTTCACCCAGTCCTCGCACGACGACAAACCGGCCAAGCCGTCCACCGCGACCAAGGCCGTCCCGGCCCCGGCGCAGTACTTCGGGTTGGAGCCGCCGTTCGTGGTCAACCTCAACAGCAGCTTCGACGGCCCGCGCTACCTGCAGGTCGAAGTGCAGCTGATGACCCGTGACCCGGCCGCTCTGGAAGCCATCAAGCTGCATGCCCCGGCCATCCGCGCCAAGCTGCTGATGCTGTTCTCGCAGGTGGAACCGGCACAGATCGCCGACCGCGCCGGCAAGGAACGCCTGCAGGCCGACTCGCTGGCCGAAGTGCAGAAGCTGCTCAAGGCCGAAACCGGCAACAAGGGCGCCGACGAACTGCTTTTCACCAGTTTCGTCACCCAGTAAGGGCCAACCATGAATGACCTGCTTTCCCAGGACGAGATCGATGCGCTGTTGCATGGCGTGGATTCGGGTGCGGTCGAAACCGAGGATGACGCCACCCCGCCCGGCGAGGCGCGCAACTATGACTTCGCCAGCCAGGACCGCATCATCCGCGGACGCATGCCGACCCTGGAAATGGTCAATGAGCGTTTCGCCCGCCTGTGGCGGATCGGCCTGTTCAACCTGATCCGGCGTTCGGCCGAGCTGTCCGTGCGTGGCATCGAGCTGATCAAGTTCAACGACTACATGCACTCGCTCTACGTGCCCACCAACCTCAACCTGATCCGCTTCAAGCCGCTGCGCGGCACCGGCCTGATCGTGTTCGAGCCGACCCTGGTGTTCGCCATCGTGGACAACTTCTTCGGCGGTGACGGGCGCTACCCGACGCGCATCGAAGGCCGCGAGTTCACCGCTACCGAAATGCGGGTGATCCACCTGCTGCTCAAGCAGACCTTCGCCGACCTGCAGGAAGCCTGGGCGCCGGTGATGGACGTGGAACTGGAGTACATCAACTCCGAGATCAACCCGCACTTCGCCAACATCGTCACCCCGCGCGAGTACGTTGTGGTGTGCAGGCTGCATGTCGAACTCGACGGCGGCGGCGGCGACATCCACGTCACCCTGCCCTACTCGATGCTCGAACCGATCCGCGAGCTGCTCGACGCCGGCATCCAGAGCGACCGCAACGACCGCGATGCCAGCTGGGGCGTGATGCTGCGCGAACAGCTCAACATCGCCGAAGTCACCCTGTCCAGCGTGCTGGCCACCAAGCGCATGAGCCTGCGCGAGCTGACCAAGCTGAAAATCGGCGATGTGCTGCCGATCGAGCTGCCCAAGCAGGTGCCGGTGTGCGTGGAGAACGTTCCGGTATTCACCGGTGAGTTCGGCGTCGCCAACGGTTTCAACGCGGTGAAGATCACCGCCACCCATCCCCCGGGCACCCGCCCGCGTGCTCCCGTACTGCAGGAAGACCCGCAATGAACGATATCGAAACCAACGAACCGGCACCGGCGCAGTTCACCCAGCTGCAGTCCGAGAACACCGCCGTCGGCGACGAGCTGAACCTGGACGTGATCCTGGACGTGCCGGTGACGCTGTCGCTGGAAGTCGGCCGCGCACGTCTGCCGATCCGCAACCTGCTGCAGCTCAACCAGGGCTCGGTGGTGGAACTGGAACGCGGCGCCGGCGAATCGCTGGACGTGTTCGTCAACGGCACCCTGATCGCCCACGGCGAAGTGGTGGTGATCAATGACCGCTTCGGCGTGCGCCTGACCGATGTGGTCAGCCCGAGCGAACGGATCCGGAGACTGCGTTGATCGCATCGGCTCTCATCGCCGCCGGCGCCGGCACCGTCAAGGTAGGCCAGCATGCCGCCGCCGCACCGAGCATGTTCGGTGCGGTGCTGGCGCTGCTGGCGGTCCTGGCGCTGATCGTCGGGCTGGGCTGGCTGCTCAAGCGCATGCCTGGCAGCGGCTTCCGCCCGGCCGAAGGCATGCGCCTGGTGGCCAGCCTCAACGTGGGCGCCAAGGAACGCGTGGTGGTGATCGAGGTCAACGGCGAGCAGCTGCTGCTGGGCGTCACCGCCGGCGGCATCAACACCCTGCACCGCCTGCCCGAACCGCTGCCCACCCCTGCGCCGGCCAAGCTGCCGGACTTCAAACACCTGCCGAATTTCGCCCAGCTGCTACAACAGCGGCTGCGCAAGGAAACCTGATCATGCGTGGCCCTAGAGCGTCCTGGACCCGTTACCTGCCCCTGTTGTTGACCCTGCTGCTGTGCGCCCTGCCGGCGCTGGCGATGGCCGCCCCGGGCTTGCCCGGCAGCCCCACCCTGCCGGACGTGAATGTCGGCAAGATCGGCGGCCAGCCGGTCAGCCTGCCGCTGCAGACCCTGCTGCTGATGACCGCGATCACCCTGATCCCGTCGATGCTGCTGGTGCTCACCGCCTTCACCCGCATCATCATCGTGCTGGGCCTGCTGCGTCAGGCACTGGGCACCGGGCAGACGCCGTCCAACCAGGTGCTGCTCGGCCTGGCCCTGTTCCTTACCGCGATGGTGATGCTGCCGGTCTGGCAGAAAGCGTGGGGCAGCGGCATGGCGCCGTACCTCAACGGCGAGATCGATTTCCAGACCGCCTGGACACTGACCACCCAGCCATTGCGTGCCTTCATGCTGGCGCAGATCCGCGAAACCGACCTGATGACCTTCGCCGGTATGGCCGGCCACGGCACCTATGCCAGCCCCGATGCCATCCCGTTCCCGGTGCTGGTTGCGTCGTTCGTCACCAGTGAACTGAAGACCGCCTTCGAGATCGGCTTCCTGATCTTCATCCCGTTCGTGATCATCGACCTGGTCGTGGCCAGCGTACTGATGTCGATGGGCATGATGATGCTCTCGCCGATGCTGGTCTCGGCACCGTTCAAGATCCTGCTGTTCGTGCTGGTCGATGGCTGGGTACTGGTGGTGGGCACGCTTGCCGCCAGCTTCAACGCGGTGCAGTGACATGACCCCCGAACTCGCCTTGACCGAACTGCGCGGCGGCCTGATCGTGGTGTTGTGGGTGGCCGGCCCGCTGCTGCTCACCGTGCTGATCGTCGGCGTGGTGGTCGGCGTGGTGCAGGCAGCCACCCAGCTCAACGAACCCACCATCGCCTTCGTTGCCAAGGCCGCCGCGCTCACGGCGGTGTTGTTCGCGCTTGGCAGCCTGCTGATCGGCCACCTGGTCGAATACACCACGCTGCTGTTCCAGCGAATTCCGCACCTGATCGGGTAGCGGAGGCGTACTGATGGATTCCGCTACCCAGATGGCAGCCGACGGCCTGCAGGCCTTCGGCATGATCGGCACCATCCTGTGGACCATGCTGCGCATCGGCGCGATGATCATGGCCATGCCGCTGATCGGTACCCGTGCCGTGCCCTCGCGGGTCCGCGTGGTACTGGCCGGTGCGCTGGCCGTGGCGCTGTCGCCGATGTTGCCACCGGTCCCGGCCTGGACCGGGTTCGACGCGGTCACCGTACTGAGCATCGCCCGCGAGCTGGCCATCGGCGTGTCGATCGGCTTCCTGCTGCGGCTGGTGTTCGAAGCCGGCGCGATGGCTGGCGAACTGGTCGCACAGGGCACTGGCCTGGCTTTCGCGCAGATGAGCGACCCGCTGCGTGGCGGCAGCTCGGGCGTGATCGGGCAGTGGTTCTACCTGCTGTTCGGCCTGCTGTTCTTCACTTCCAATGGCCATCTCGCGCTGATCTCACTGTTGATGGACAGCTACAAGGCGGTCCCGATCGGCAGCGAGCTGCCCAACATTGACGCCTTCCTCAGTGCCGCGCCGACCTTCGCCCTGCAGGTGTTCCGCGGTGCACTCAGCCTCGCGCTGCCGCTGACCGTGGCGATGCTGGCGATCAACCTCGCCTTCGGCGTGCTCGCGCGCGCGGCGCCGGCACTGAATCCGATCCAGCTCGGGTTGCCGGTAGCGTTGCTGCTGGGCCTGTTCCTGCTCACCGTACTGGCTGGTGAAATGGGCCCGCCGGTGCAACGCCTGTTCGACGCCGCCTTCCAGGCCGCGGACGGCGTCACCCACTGATCACGCCCGCTTCACGACGCAGCACAAAAATCATCACATTGCCTCTTGCCAGACCCCCCGGGGCTGGCGGTAGGCTGGGCAGGCCGCATCGGCTAAACCGCCCCGGGTGGTGGCATGCCGTCGGCCAGGCACGTGTAGAGATGTCTTCCAGACGTATCGCAGATGTGCTGAACATGGAGAGTCATTGATGCTCATCGGCAGCTACACACCGTCGTTGGTCGTGGTTTCGCTGCTGGTCGCCATGCTGGCCTCGTTCACCGCGCTGGACATGGCCAACAAAGTCACCACCGCCGCCAGCGCGCGGCTCAGCACGTTGTGGCTGTGGGGCGGGGGGTTCGCGATGGGCCTGGGCATCTGGTCCATGCACTTCATCGGCATGCTCGCCTTCCGCCTGCCGATTCCGCTGGGGTACGACCTGGCCTGGACCGCGATTTCGCTGCTGGCGGCGATCGCGTCCTCGGTGTTCGCCTTGTGGCTGGTGTCACGCCCCACCCTGCCGCATTCGCGGTTGGCACTGGGTGCATTGCTGATGGGCATCGGCATCGCCTCGATGCACTACCTGGGCATGGCGGCGCTGCGCATGCAGCCGGGCATCGACTACCAGCCCGGCTGGCTTACCCTGTCGCTGGTGATCGCGGTGGCCGCCTCGTGGACCGCGCTGTATCTGGCCTTCCGGCTGCGCCACAGCGAGCGCCGCCTGCGCCATCGCGTATTGCCGGCCATCCTGCTCGGCCTGGCCATTGTCGGCATGCACTACACCGGTATGGCTGCCGCCCGCTTCCCGGCCGACAGCATCTGCGGCGCCGCCGCGGGCGATGGGTTGCAGACCCAGTGGCTGGCCATCGTCGTATTGATCCTGACGATCTCGATCCTCGCCGTGGTGCTGATCGTGTCGTGGCTGGACCAGCGCATGCAGGCGCAACTGCTGCGGTTGCGCAACCAGCACCTGCGCACCTCGCTGGATGATGCCCAGGCCGAACTCACCCAGGCGGCCCTGCACGATCCGCTGACCCGCCTGCCCAACCGCTTGCTGCTGCAGCAACGGATCGAGCAGGCCCTGGCCGAAGCCGAACTGCGCGGCAATCGCTTCGCGGTGATGTTCATGGACCTGGATGGTTTCAAACAGGTCAACGATGCCTACGGTCACCAGACCGGCGATGCCCTGCTGGTCGCCGTGGCCGAGCGTACCCGGCAGCTGCTGCGCCCGGCCGATGTACTGGCGCGGCTGGGCGGTGATGAGTTCGTGCTGGTGGTACGCATCGACAACGATGAGGATGTCGCCACCCTGGCCAGCCGCATCATCCACTCCGTCGGCGGCGGGCCGCTGCTGCCCGATCACGATCTACAGGTCACCGCCAGCATCGGCATCGCAATCTGCCCCGATCACGCCGCCAGCGAACGCCAGCTGATGGCCTTCGCCGACGCGGCGATGTACCAGGCCAAGGAATCCGGGCGCAATGCCTACGCGGTGTTCGCCGACTGGATGAACGACAGTGCCGAGCAGCAGTTCCAGCTGCTGGCCGACCTGCGCCGCGCCATCGGCACCGACCAGCTGTTCATGCACTACCAACCCAAGATCCGTGTTGCGGGCCAGGGCGTCAGCGGTGCCGAAGCGTTGATCCGCTGGCGCCACCCGCAACAGGGCCTGATTCCACCGGACCGGTTCATCCGCCTGGCCGAACGCAGCGGCGTCATCAACGACATCGGCCACTGGGCACTCAATGAAGCCTGCCGCCAGCTGCGCCTGTGGCAGGATGCCGGCCACGACAGCTGGACGGTCTCGGTGAACCTGTCGCCCATCCAGTTCAGCGCCCCGCACCTGCTGCAGGAAGTGCGCGACGCGCTGCGCACCCATCGCCTCGAACCGCGCCGGCTGGTGCTGGAAATCACCGAAAGCACGGTCATGCGCGACACCGATGCCAGCCTCAAGCTGCTGCAGGCAATGGCCAGCCTGGGCGTCGGCATCTCCATCGACGACTTCGGCACCGGCTATTCAAGCCTGCTCTACCTCAAGCGCCTGCCCGCCACCGAGATCAAGATCGACCATGCCTTCGTCCGCGACCTGGAAAACAGCTCCGAAGACGTGGTGATCGTCTCGGCCATCGTCGCCCTCGGCCACGCACTGGACATGGACATCGTCGCCGAAGGCGTGGAAACCGCCGGCCAGCGCGCGTACCTGGAGCGGCTGGGCTGTGATTACCTGCAGGGCTACCTGCTCGGCCGTCCGGTGGACCCGCAGCGGTTCATGCAGCTGCACGACCACAAGCGGCCACGGGTGGAGGTGGCGGACGGGTTCAAGTCCGAGGATGGATCGCGGGCGGGTTGAGTAGGACGAGTACCCGCGGCGCTATTGCGTGACGCAATTGGCGCACAAGCAGAAGAATGTGATTTCAATCCGTCCGGGCCACCATGACGTGTTGCTACAGTCGGCCCATACAGCGAAAGACGCCTGCTACCCGCCCAAGCCATTCAACGCAGAAGTGTCTTTCCAACCATGCCGTACATCCGCGCGCACATATCGCTTCTGGATGTCGCGGACTATGGTTGTGCCAAACTCATGGCGTAGCCGCCAGAACACTCCAACACTGAAGAGCGCCATGCCATTCATCAACGAACGTATTTCCGAAGAGGATCGCGAAACCTGCAGAATTTCGGAGATTGATGCCAGGTGGCCAGGAGGCACAAGATCCCGCCAATGGTGTATAGATCGCGATCAGGACATCTATCTGCGGAAGGTCGACACAGGCCGGGAAGAGTTTCGCAACCAGACCATCTGGACCTTCTCGTGGAAGGGAGCGCCGCTCACTCTTCGACTCGACTTTGTCGATGGCAGCGAACAAAGAGGCGGACCAGGCTGGGCCCATTGGAAGCTTGTGGATGTGAATGGTAGCTACGGCCTACCGAGTGCACTCATGACGCACCAACGCGAGATCATCGATGATTTGAAGGATGCACTTACCGCCTACAAGGATGGGGGTATCCACGCGACAACCACCGACTTCACGGTTACGTTGGATGTTATTCCCGGTGCGCTCTAAGTGGTAGCACCATTAAGCGCCGAGCAGGCCATTGACCGGCTGTTGCAGGATCCACAGGCCTACCGGACACCCGATGCACTGCGTATGCTCGCGGCACAGGTGGATGCGGATAGTCCTGGACGCATCACGCTGTTCTACAGCGGACCCACCGCCTCTGGTCTCAGCAGCAACCAGGTGGCCGTGGCGCTCGACCAAGCAGTCGACGGATTTCGTATCATCAACAAGAGCGAGGCAGCGGCCTTTCTCACCTCCGAAGACTTCCTGGCTCTCGAGGCCTTAATTGAGCAAAGTTGCTGGCATGTCCGGCTCGTGCCCCTCATCAAGTAGTCACGGAACATCCCATGCCATTTGTCAACGAGCGAATTCCAGTCAAAGATGTCGAGTCCTTCGGACTGAAGGAGATCGATGAGATCTTTCGTGGCACCCGTGCACGAGATTGGACTATTGATCGCGAGCGGGATATTTATCTAAGAAATATTCGGAATGGGCGTGAAGAGTTTGTACATCAGACGATCTGGACGTTCTATTGGAAAGGATCCCAACTAGCGATTCGCCTTGACCTTCTTGATGCAGGGGGGGCACGAGGTGAGCCGGGTTGGTCGCATTGGCGGCTGGTGAATGTCAACGGAAGTTTTGGCCTTCCTCCCCCGTTGAAAGTCCACCAGGCGGAGATCATCGCCGACCTGCAAGAGGCTCTGCATGCCTACAAGGACGGTGGCATCTTTGCTGCAAATACGACCTACCAAGTCAACCTTGATTTCGATCCTGGGCTCATCCTCTGAGCAGACCACTCACCCATGATGAGGCGATCAGCCTGCTGCAGGACAACCCTGCTGCGTACCGAACGCCACAGGCTCTTCGAGCGTTGGCAGCATTGGTAGATGCAGAAAGTCCCGGAGAGGTAACACTTCTCTACAGCGGGAGGTTGACGGGCGGCCTATCTGCGAATGATGCCGCGACAATGCTCGATCAATCGGCCATCGGGTTGCGCATCATCAACAATAGTGATGCTGCAAGGCTGCTCGAATCACGCGAATTCCTCAATGCAGTTGCAGAAGCACATGAGATCACACTCTCTCAACTGATCTCAAATGGTTATAGGGGGCCTGCCACCCAATGGCTCTACCACGCTGATGACGGCCCCTGGGCCGATCTTTCTGGCCGTTTCATCGCACTTACCCGCGGCAATGCGTTCTCGCTAAGCAGCGGTGCGGACCCGACTCGAACGTTCTCAGCAGTAGAACTCCCTGGCGCGCTGCGTAACGAGAACATCCAATCCATTGATGGAGTTTCTCGTGGCGTATTGTTGAGGGTTCAAGCCCAGCAAGGCACCCAGGCAGTATTTGAGATCATCTCGGCCCGCTCTTACCTGCATGCCTCCGACATCGGCGTCGTCACCAACTATGCGGGGGTACCCCTGCTCGATGAAGAGCATCGCCTGATGCTTGACAGCCGACTCTACTTTAGAAGCATGAACGTTCGGTTGAAGCAGAACCCACAGGAGCTGGTTGGAACCACTCGTCCTTTGGGGATGCTGGCAGGACGACCCAGCGAGCAGATAGAGGCCGGGCTGGCTCGATTGGAGCGCCTGAGCAACACGCACCCAGTCCCGCCGCCCCATAGCCACCCCAACCCCGCCCTACGCGCGGCCGCTCTCGCCGGCGCAGCCGCCAGCCTCGTCGATGCCACCCACACCGCGAACCGGGTTGGGCTCCTGTACGGCCAGAGCAACCCCGATGCAGCCCAGTCCGAACTGAGCCACTACGCAGGTCGTGGCCTGGGGGGCTGGTCGGGTGGCGCGGCAGCCGGGGCTGCAGCGGGCAGCGCGACCGGGCCGGGGGTGTCGGCCTTCATTGCCTACGGGGCCGTTGTCGGGGGAACGGTCGGTGATCAGTTGGCCGAACGTTGGGATATGCGGCAAATCTTCAATCAAACGGACCGCGCGCAGGTCGAGTGGGCGTTCAATGGCCAGCAGTGGATCCGTGAGGAGCCCGCCGATCTGTCCGGTAGTGGCGGCTCCGGTTCCGATGCCAACGGCACCGCCTCTGATCCTCGCCCGCAACGCTTCTCCGCGCTGCCGGAGAAAGCGTCAGAGCTCAACTATCTGGCCAGCAGCACCGCAGCGGCCCTGGCGATGGCACAGGTGCTGCGGCCCCTGGATCCCTATCGCATCCCAGCCGCTGATTCGGATCGCCCCAGCCTGCGCCCGGCCGACTGGCAACAGGATCCACACAATAGCCAATGGTCACGTCTGGTTGCCGCCGGTGTGATGGAGAAAGGAATTCCCTACTACGAACGCGAGCTGGCCAGCACGCAGCGCACCGCCGAACTCGACCAGCACGCCCAGCGCATCCTGGAATCAAATGTGGCGCACGGCAGCGCCGCGATTGCCGCGCGCTACGAGGCCGTGCATGCGGCGCAGCAGTGGCAACGCCATGGCCCCGTCCCCGAGGCGATACAGGCCGCGCTCGACCCGAGGGCCATGGTCGCCTCCGACGGCCGTCAGTACCGCCTGGACTCCCATGGGCAATGGCACTCCGACGGCAGGCCAGCCGATGCCGGCACCGCGCGTGAACTCCAGGCCACCCATTCCCTGCTCGAGCCGGCCCTGGCCGAGCACGTCGCACGGATAACCGACCCGCCCCTGCCCGTAGCGCGCTCGGCGCAGGAACAGGATCGCCTGGATCTGGCCAGCACCTATGCGGCACACGGCGTGGCGCCCCGACCGGAACGCCTCGAGGCTGCACTTGAGGCCGTCGCCAGGACGCGCGAGGCCCATCACCTGGAGGGAGCCACTACCGCACTGGCACTGCAACCCGGGCCGGACGGCCGCTGGGATGTGGACAGCCCGATTCTGCACCTGCAGCGCGTCGACGGCATTATCCGGGTGGCCGCAGTCACTGAAACCTCCGCGCCGCAGCGGGTGGCCACGCACACCGACGCTCCGGCTCCGGCTCCGGCCCCGGCACCTGCCCGCAGCGCACTCGATGACCTCCCCGCCGCCGACCAGGCGCTCTACCGGCAGATCCGCCAAGGCGTCAGCACGCTGGACGCCCAGCACGGGCGCAGCTTCGATGCGACCAGCGAACGCATCAGCGCCAGTCTGCTGGTGTTGGCCAAGCAGCACGATATGCAGCGGGTCGACCATGTCCTGCTCAGTGAGGCAACGGCCGACGCGCCGGCCGGCCAGCGTCTGTTCCTGATCCAGGGCGATCCCGCGGACCCGGCCCAACGCCGCGCAGCCATGCCGACCGAGGCCGCGGTTCAGACGCCGGTGGACGATGCCCTGCAGCAGCTCGAAGGTGTAGACCACGAACAGCAACTGCGCCAACGGGCGGTCCAGGCCGAGCAGCAGCGCGAGGACGAGCGCGTACAGCAGGAAATGCAGGTACCGATGATGGGCGGCGAATAAGACGGAACGGTTCTTGCACGACACCGGGTAACCACACCCCCGTGCCCTGCCCCCGATGTCCGAAAACGAACAAGCCGGCGAAAAAACCGAACAACCCACCGAAAAACGCCTGCGCGATGCCCGTGAACAGGGCAACATCCCGCGTTCGCGTGAGCTGGCGACGGCGGCGGTGTTCGGCGCGGCCGTGCTGGCGATGATGGCCTTCTCCGGCGGCATGGTACGCAGCGCCCAGGCCTGGATGAAGCAGGCGCTCAGCCCCGAGCCCAGCCTGCGCATGCATCCGCAGGCCCTGTTCGGCCATTTCGGCGAGATCCTGCTGCAGCTGCTGGTGGCGATGTGGCCGCTGGTGCTGGTGTGCCTGCTCGCCAGTTTCCTGTCACCGGTGGCGATGGGCGGGCTGCGCTGGTCCAACAAGTCGCTGATGCCCGATTTCAAACGGCTCAGCCCGATGGCCGGGATGAAGCGCCTGTATGGCCCCGAGGCCATTGCCGAGTTCACCAAGTCGCTGCTGCGCATCGCCTTCGTCGGCACCGCCGCCGGGCTGGTGGTCTGGCACGGCATCCGGCCGCTGCGCGACCTGATCAACCAGCCACTGGAAATGGCCATGGTGCATGGGCTGGGCTTCACCCTGAAGCTGATGCTGGCTACCGGCGGGGCGATGCTGCTGCTGGCCGCCATCGATGCCCCGTACCAGCGCTGGAACTGGATGCGCAAGCTGAAGATGACCCGTGAAGAGCTGCGCCGGGAAATGAAGGAAAGCGAGGGCAGCCCCGAGGTGAAGGGCCGCATCCGCCAGCTGCAGCAGCAGATGTCCAACCGCCGGATGATGGAGGCGGTGCCCACCGCCGACGTCGTCGTGGTCAACCCGACCCATTACGCGGTCGCTCTGAAGTACGAAGGCGGAAAGATGAACGCCCCCACCGTGGTTGCCCTGGGCGTGGATGAAACCGCCCTGCGCATCCGTGACGTCGCCGACGGCAACAAGGTCGCGATCGTGTCTGCCCCGCCTTTGGCACGCGCCTTGTATCGGGAAGGTCAACTTGGCAAGGAAATTCCCGTGAGACTGTATTCGGCTGTTGCCCAGGTCCTGTCCTACGTCTACCAGCTGCGCACCTGGCGCGGCGGCCCCATGCCCGCTGCACCGAGCATCGATGTGGATGAATTCGGCAAGGGAGGCCGCGCATGAGCGCCCAACCCGCAGGCAGTGGCATGAACGTGCGCAAGGCGCTGGACATGATCCGGCATGGCATTGGCGCCCCGCTGATCGTGCTGGCGCTGCTGGCCATGGTGGTGGTGCCCCTGGCCGCACCGGTGCTCGATGCGCTGTTCACCTTCAACATCGCCATCTCGCTGATGGTGCTGCTGGCGGTGGTCTACGTGAAGCGCCCGCTGGACTTCACCATCTTCCCGATCGTGCTGCTGATCACCACCATGCTGCGGCTGGCGCTGAACGTGGCCTCCACCCGCGTGATCCTGCTCAACGGCCAGAACGGCCACGACGCGGCCGGCAAGGTCATCGCCGCGTTCGGCGAGTTTGTGATCGGCGGCAACTATGCGGTCGGTATCGTGGTGTTCGCGATCCTGACCATCATCAATTTCGTGGTGATCACCAAGGGTGCCGGGCGCGTGTCGGAAGTGACCGCCCGCTTCATCCTGGATGCCATGCCCGGCAAGCAGATGGCGATCGATGCCGACCTCAACGCCGGTTTGCTGACGCGTGAAGAGGCCAAGGCCCGGCGTGAGGAAGTCCGCGAGGAAGCCGACTTCTACGGTGCGATGGACGGCGCCAGCAAGTTCATCCGCGGCGACGCCATCGCCGGCATCCTGATCCTGTTCATCAACCTGCTCGGCGGCCTGGCCGTGGGCGTGCTCCAGCACGGCATGCCGTTCGGCGACGCCGCGGCGACCTATACCCTGCTCTCCATCGGTGACGGTCTGGTGGCGCAGCTGCCGGCGCTGCTGGTGTCCTCGGCGGTGGCGATGCTGGTCACCCGCGCCTCGCGTTCCCAGGACATGGCCCAGGCCATGATGGGCCAGGTGTTCGGCCAGCACCGTGCGCTGACCATCGCCGCGGCGATCCTGGGCGTGGTCGGCATGGTGCCGGGCATGCCGAACGTCGCCTTCTTGACGCTGGCGGCGATCCTGGGCTTCATCGCCTACAAACTGTGGAAGAAAAGCGTGGTGGCCGCCCGTGCCGCCGAAACCAGCACGCCTGGCCGCAGCGAGGGCCTGGGCCTGCCCGGTGCCGCCGCGGCCCCGAGCGCCGAGCTGACTTGGGACGAACTGCGCCCGGTCGATCCGCTGGGCCTGGAGGTCGGCTACCGGCTGATTCCGCTGGTGGACAAGACTCAAGGCGGCGAGTTGATGGCGCGCATCAAGGGCGTGCGCCGCAAGCTCACCCACGACATCGGTTTCCTGATTCCCTCGGTGCACATCCGCGACAACCTCGAACTGCCGGCTACCGCCTACCGCCTGCTGATCCACGGCGTGCCGGTGGCCACCGCTGAGATCCACCCCGACCGCGAACTGGCGCTGGACCCGGGCAGCGCGCTGGGCACCCTGGAAGGCATTGCCGGCAAGGACCCCGCGTTCGGCCTGGATGCCACCTGGATCCAGCCACACCAGCGTGCCCATGCCGAATCCATGGGCTACACCGTGGTCGACCCGGCCACGGTGGTCGCCACCCATCTCTCCCACCTGATCCGCGAGCACGCACCGGAACTGCTCGGCCACGAGGAAGTGCAGCAGCTGCTGGCCAACCTGGCCAAGAGTGCGCCGAAGCTGGTGGAAGACCTCACCCCCAAGTCGCTGCCGTTGTCGGCGGTGGTGCGGGTACTGCAGAACCTGCTGATCGAGCGCATTCCGATCCGCCAGCTGCGCAAGATCGTCGAATCGCTGGTGGAAAACGCACCGGTCAGCCAGGACCCCGCCGCCCTGACCGCCGCCGTGCGCAATGCGCTGGGCCGCTTCATCGTGCAGGAGATCGCCGGCATGTCGGCGGAGCTGCCGGTTTTCACGCTCAACCCACAACTGGAACGCGTCTTGCAGGAGTCCACACAGGGCAACGGCGCCGCGCTGGAACCCGGACTCGCTGAGCGACTGCATCAAAGCCTGGCCGAATGTGTCGGCAAGCAGGAAGCGAAGAACGAGCCGGCGGTCGTGCTGGTACCAGGCCCCGTGCGTGCCGCGCTGGCACGGCTGGTGCGCCACAGCGTCCCCTCGCTGTCGGTGCTGGCCTACAGCGAGGTGCCTGAGGACAAACGACTGAAGCTGGTCGGCACGATCAGCTGAGTCGGAACGCCGACAGCAACGCGCCAGAAAACAGACACCCCCATTCGATATCACCGCAGCAGGAAATAAAGGGAAACCCGGACCGTGCAGACCACCGACAACCAGCGCTTCCCTTCCACTACTCCGCCGCCCCAGTCCCGGTACCACAGCATGAAAATCAAACGTTTCGTCGCCTCCGATATGCGCTCGGCCATGAACCTGGTGCGCAAGGAACACGGTCCGGACGCGGTGATTCTGTCCAACCGCCGGATCGAGGAAGGCGTCGAAATCGTGGCGGCGGCCAACTACGACGAAGGCGCCGTGCAGCGCGCACTGGAAGCGGCGCGCAAGGACGTCGCCCCGCCGCCGGCACCGCGCCCGCGCAATGCCGCCGATGCAGTGATCGCCGCCGTGACCCGGCGCAAGGTACCGGTCGCCGCACCGGAACCGGTCGCGGCCACCACTTCGGCCGTGGCCGCGCTGGCCCGCGCCGCCGTCGGTGCCACCGGGCGCACGCTGGATTCGGCCAATGAAATCGTGCCGCCGCCGGGCAGCAGCGGCTTTGCCGCGACCCTGGCCCGCGCCGGCGTCAGCCCCAGCGTCAACGAAACGTCGCTGCCGGAACAGATCTTCGCCCCGTTCAATGTCGAGCAGGCCGCTGCAGCTGCCCCGGCCGCCAACGCCGCGCCGATCAACCGCGCCCGCTTCATCATCGACCCGCCGCTGGACGGGCTGGCCGATGACGTGCCGCACTTCCAGATGCATGCACCGCCGGCCGCCAGCGTGGCGATGCCGCCGCTGCCGGTGACCATCACCGAGGCCGCCGCCCCGCAGGAAGCTGCACCGGTCATGGCCGCCGAACCGGTCGCCACCACCCCACCCGCCCTCCCCGTCGTTGCCCAGCCGGCCATCGCCCCCGAACTGGTGGTGGTGCCGCGCGATGACGAAGAGATCCGCCAGCTGCGTCACGAAGTGGCCGGCATGCGCCAGGTCATCGAGCGCGAGATGCACCGCTTCACCGACGAGCGCCTGCGCGGTTCGCCGGTGCGCGCCGCCGCGCTGGACCTGATGGACGAATACGGCTTCGACGCCGGCATCAGCCGCGACGTGGCCATGCAGATTCCGCTGGACACCGAAGCCCACCGCGGCCGCGGGCTGATGCTGGGGCTGCTGTCCAAGAAGCTGCCCATCGCCCCGGTCGACCCGCTCGAGGCGGGTGGTGTCATCGCCCTGGTCGGCCCGACCGGTGCCGGCAAGACCACCACGATTGCAAAGCTGGCCTCGCGCTTCGCCGAGAAGCACGCCGCCCGCGATGTCGCCCTGGTCACCACCGATACCGGCCGCATCGGCGCCCGCGAGCAGCTGTACGGCTTCGGCCGCCAGCTCGGCATCGCGGTGCACGAGGCCAGCAGCGGCAGCGACCTGAACCAGCTGCTGGAACGTCTGAAGGACTACAAGCTGGTGCTGATCGACACCGCCGGGCTGGGCCCGCGCGACCGTGCCCTGGCCGCCCAGCTGCAGTGGCTGCGCGCCGCCGAGCAGATCCGCACCCTGCTGGTGCTGCCGGCCAACACCAGTTTCGGCGACATGGACGAGGTGGTCCGCCGCTTCAGCGCCGCCAACCCGCAGGGTGTGGTGCTGAGCAAGCTGGATGAAACCGGCCGCTTCGGCAGCGCACTGTCGGTGGCCGTGGACCACCGCCTGCCGATCACCTGGGTCACCGATGGCCAGGACGTTCCTGAAGACCTGCACCGGGCCAGTGCGGCCAATCTTGTACTTCGCCTTGAAGATTTGCGCCGCGCGGCCGATATGCCCTGCAACCCGGAGTTGAACCATGCCGTCGCGTGAGTACGCCAAGCTGACCAAGACCTTCCCGCTGTCGGCTACCCGTAGCCAGCCGCTGGGCCCGGTCCGCACCATCGCCGTCACCGGCGGCAAGGGCGGCGTGGGCAAAACCAACGTTTCGGCCAATCTGGCCGTGGCGCTCGCCGACATGGGCAAACGCACCCTGCTGCTGGATGCCGACCTGGGCCTGGCCAACATCGATGTGATCCTGGGCCTGCAGCCCAAGGTGACCCTGGCCGACCTGGTCGCCGGGCGCTGCACGCTGGAGGAGGTCATCATCGAAGGCCCCGGTGGCGTGCTGGTGGTGCCGGCCGCGTCCGGTCGCCGCCACATGGCCGAGCTGGCCCCGGCCGAGCACGTGGGCCTGGTCAACGTGTTCTCCGAACTGGAGCGCGAGCTGGACATCATGGTGGTGGACACCGCGGCGGGCATCAATGACGGCGTGCTGACCTTCTGCCAGGCCGCCCAGGACACCGTGGTGGTGGTCTGCGACGAGCCGGCCTCGATCACCGATGCCTACGCCCTGATCAAGGTGCTCTCGCGCGAGCGCGGGGTGGACCGCATCCAGGTGGTGGCCAACATGGTGCGCGACCCCAACGAGGGCCGCGTGCTGTACGAGAAGCTGAGCCGGGTCTGCGAGAAGTTCCTCGCCGATGTCTCGCTGAACTACCTGGGCTGCGTGCCGCAGGACGACTGGCTGCGCCTGTCGGTGCAACGCCAGCAGCCGGTGGTGAAGGCCTACCCGTCCAGCCCGGCCGCACAGGCGATCATCGAGATCGCCCGCCGTACCGCCCGCTGGCAGGCCCCGACCGAGCCGCGCGGTGGCGTTGAATTCTTCCTGGAACGCATCCTCAAGCAACGCGGGGTGACCGCATGAAAGGCGCCGCACAATACAAAGAGGTGCAACGCACCGCCGCCAACGAGTGCATTGCCCAGCACTCCGACCTGGTCCGGCGCATCGCCCACCACCTGGCCGCGCGCCTGCCGGCCAGTGTCGAGGTCGATGACCTGATCCAGGCCGGCATGATGGGCCTGATCGAGGCCTCGCGCAGCTACGACGCCGACCAGGGCGCCTCGTTTGAAACCTATGCCTCGATCCGCATCCGCGGTTCGATGATCGACGAGATCCGCCGTGGCGACTGGGTGCCGCGCTCGGTACACCGGCGTGCCCGCGACGCTGCCTCCACCATCCGTCGGCTGGAGCAGAGCACCGGCCGCGCCGCCAGCGCCACCGAAGTGGCCGCGGCGATGGAGATGCCCCTGCCCGACTACCTGCGCCTGATGGAAGACGCCGCACGCGGCCAGGTACTCAGCCTGGAATCACGGATTGAAGACCAGGGCGAACTGGATACCGTCGCCCAGGGTGGCCCGACCCCGCAGCAGGTGCTGGAGCGCGGCGAATTCGGCCGCGAGCTGGGCAACGCGATCGGGCTGTTGCCGGAGCGCGAACAGCTGGTGCTGTCGCTGTACTACGAGCAGGAACTGAATCTGAAGGAGATCGGCGCGGTACTCGGTGTCAGCGAGTCGCGCGTCTGCCAGATCCATGGCCAGGCGGTATTGCGCCTGCGTGGCCGACTGAAGATCTTCGAGGCGGCCGACGCCGGCCTCGAAAACAATTAAGACCGAGGAAAGTGCTTTGAACAAGAACATGCGTATCCTGATCGTCGACGATTTTTCGACCATGCGTCGTATCGTCAAGAACCTGCTGGGCGATCTGGGCTTCACCAATACGGCCGAAGCCGAGGACGGGCATGCCGCGCTGGCGCTGTTGCAGAGCCAGCCGTTCGATTTCGTGGTCACCGACTGGAACATGCCGGTGATGACCGGTATCGACCTGCTCAAGGCGATCCGCGCCGATGCCAAGCTCAAGACCCTGCCGGTGTTGATGGTTACCGCTGAAGCCAAGCGCGAACAGATCATCGAAGCAGCCCAGTCCGGCGTCAACGGCTACATCATCAAGCCGTTCACCGCGCAGACCCTGGAAGAAAAGCTCGGCAAGATCTTCGAACGTCTGGCGGCGAGCGCCTGATGGAAACCCTCAGCGACAAATCCGCGCTGGTGCAGCGCCTGCAGGACGCCCTGGCCGCGCTGGAAAGCGGTGACGAGGCCGGCTGGCGCCAGGAGATCGACGCGCTGGCCGCACTGCGTACCCAGCCGATGATGGCCGGGCTGAACCGGCTTGCCCGCGAGCTGGGCCAGGCGCTGGGCGAACTGCCCAGCCTGCCCAGTGAAGCCGGCGAGCTGGACGATGCCTGCGCGCGTCTGGACCACGTGGTGGCGATGACCGAACAGGCCACCCACCGCACCCTGGACCTGGCCGAGGAATGCCGGGCGCTGACCGAACAGCTGCGCGCCAACGGGCTCACCCCCGACCAGGACCAGCAGCTGGACCGGATCCGCCACAACCTCACCGAAATCGCCCTGACCCAGAGCTACCAGGACCTGACCGGGCAGATCATCCGCCGTGTGGTCGGCATCGTGCGCCGGGTCCACGAAGGTTTTGGTGCGCTCGGCCTGCCGCCGCAGGATGACACCGCGCACAAGCGCGACAACGGCCTGGCCGGCCCGGCCGTGTCCGGGCTGGACCGCCATCAGGTGTCGCAGGTGGACGCCGACGACCTGCTTTCGGATCTGGGGCTGTAATCCTATGAGTGCTGTTCCAGACGATATTGCTGCCGACTTCATCCTCGAGGCCCAGGAGATCCTGGATCGCCTCGGCGAACAGCTGGTGTCGCTGGAGCAGTCGCCCCAGGACAGCGACCAGCTCAATGCGGTGTTCCGCGGCTTCCACACGCTCAAGGGCGGTGCCGGCTTCCTCGGCATCCAGGCCATGGTCGAACTGTGCCATGCCGCCGAGGAAACCCTCGGCATGGCGCGCTCGGGCAAGGCCACCCTGCAGGCGCATCACTTCGATGCCGCCCAGCAGTCGCTGGACTACCTGCAGTCGATGCTCGATTCGGTGTCGGCCGGTACCGAGCCTGGCTACGCACCGCCGGAGCTGATCGCCCAGTTCGACGTCAACGGCCCGGCTACCCCGGCCCCGGCCGCCGCCGTGGCTGCCCCCCTCAGCGGCGAGCTGATCACCGATGACGAGTTCGAAGCCCTGCTCGACCAGCTGCACGGCGGCGCCGCACCGACCGCGGTGGCCGCTGAAAAAAAAGCCGACGACGGCCTGATCGGCGAAGACGAATTCGAAGCCCTGCTGGACCAGCTGCACGGCGGCGCGGTCCCCGGCGCCAAAGCGGTGGCCGCCGCGCCCGCCGCTGCCCCGCGCGCCGCCATCGCTGCACCGCCTGCAGGCAAACCGGCCGCGAACAAGCCGGTGGCCGAGGCCGAACACACCGTGCGCGTGGATACCAAGCGGCTGGATGCGATCGTCAATCTGATCGGCGAACTGGTGCTGTCACGCAATCGGCTCAAGACCCTGCGTGCGCGCCTGCATGACGAAGAGCTCGACCGTGCGGTGTCCACCCTGGACATCGCCACCGCGCGCCTGCAGTCGGCGGTGATGCGCACCCGCATGCAGCCGGTCGGCAAGGTGTTCTCGCGCTTCCCCAAGGTAGCCCGCGACGTTGCCCGCAACCTGAAGAAGGAAGTGGAGCTGGAGCTGGTCGGCGCCGAAACCGAGCTGGACCGCAACCTGGTCGAGGCCCTGGCCGATCCGCTGGTGCACCTGGTGCGCAACGCGATCGACCATGGCGTGGAAACCCCCGAGCTGCGCGAAGCCCAGGGCAAGCCGCGCAACGGCCATGTCCGCCTGTCGGCCCAGCAGGAAGGTGACTACGTCAGTATCGAGGTGCAGGACGACGGCGCCGGCATCGACCCGGAGCGCCTGCGCCAGAAAGCGCGCGAGAAGGGCCTGATCGACCCGGAAGCCGCCGCCCGCCTGACCAGCGAGGAATGCCTGCACCTGGTGTTCCTGCCCGGTTTTTCGACCAAGCAGGAAGTGACCGACATCTCCGGCCGCGGCGTCGGCATGGACGTGGTGCAGTCGCGCATCCGCGAGCTCAGCGGGCAGATCCAGATCCAGTCCGAGCTGGGCCGTGGCAGCCGCTTCATGATCCGCGTCCCGCTGACGCTGGCGATCCTGCCGACCCTGCTGGTGCAGGCCGGTGAGGACGTCTACGCCCTGCCCCTGGCCCGCGTGATGGAGGTGCTGCATGCCCCCAACACCTCGCTGGGCTGGTTCGACGGCCGTGCTGTGCTCGACCGCAAATCTCACACCCTGCCGCTGGTCGACCTGCGCCACTGGCTGGCGGTGGAACCGGCCGCATCGCCGCTGCTCACCATCGTGGTGCTGCAGGCCGGCGAGGCACGCTTCGGGCTGGTGGTGGACCAGGTACGCGGGCGCGAGGAAGTGGTGATCAAGCCGCTCCCCAAGGCCCTGCGCGGGCTGCGCGGTTACGCCGGCGCAACCCTGATCGGCGACGGCCGCATGTCACTGATCCTCGACGTCGACGGCCTGCGTTGACTGAGAAAGGTAGCGCCGGGCCATGCCCGGCTGAGAAAAGGTAGAGCCGGGCCATGCCCGGCTGCCCCAACAAAGTGTGACCGCCGTAGCACCTGACCCCGTCGGCGTCTCAAGTCCCATTCACACAAGCCGATAACGGACCCATGGACAGACTCAGCCTCATTGGACTTTTCCTCGCCCTGGCCTCACTGGTCGGCGGCAGCATCCTCAAGGGCGCCGGTCTGGCATCGCTGTGGTCGCCGGCGGCTTTCGTGATCGTCATCGTCGGCACCATCGCCTCGATCCTGCTGCACACCTCGCCGGCGGTGTTCAAACACGCCTTCAAAATCGTGCGCTGGGTCATCCTGCCGCCGAGCAGCGACCGCCGCGAGCTGATCCAGAAGATCGTGGAGTGGAGCAACATCGCCCGTCGCCAGGGCCTGCTCGGCCTGGAAGCACAGGTCGATGCGCAGCACGATCCGTTCCTGCGCAAGGGCCTGCAGCTGCTGGTGGACGGCGTGGAGCCGGAAACCATCCGGCACATGATGGAAATCGAGCTGAGCAGCCAGGAACACCAGGACCTGGCCGCCTCCAAGGTGTTCGAGGGCATGGGCATCTACGCGCCCACGCTGGGCATCATCGGCGCGGTGCTGGGCCTGATCGCGGTGATGAAGAACCTGGCCGACCCGAGCAAGCTCGGCCACGGCATCGCCGCGGCGTTCACCGCCACCATCTATGGCATCGCCTCGGCCAACCTGCTGTTCCTGCCGGTCTCGGCCAAGCTCAAAAGCGTGATCCACCACAACAGCCGCGACCGCGAAATGATCATCGAAGGGCTGATCTCCATCGCCCAGGGTGAGAACCCGCGCAACATCGAAACCAATCTGTCCGGGTTCCTGCACTGACATGGCCCGTCGCAAGCATCACGAAGAGCATGCCAACCATGAGGCCTGGGCGATCCCCTATGCCGACCTCATGACGCTGCTTCTTGCCTTCTTCGTGGTCATGTATGCCATCTCCTCGCTCAACGAGGGCAAGTACCGGGTCATGGCCGACGCGTTGACCACCGCCTTCGGTGGCGCCCCGCGCACCATCAATCCGGTGCAGGTGGGCAACCAGCAGGTCCAGGGGGGCGGCTGGGACAGCCCCTCGGTGATCAAGGCCGGCAACCGGGTCGGCCCGTCCGCGCCGGCGCCCTCCAACGATCCCACCCTGCTGCCGGCGATGGCCTCGCAGATGCGCATGCCGGTGTCGGTGCGCAACCAGGAACAGCTGCAACGTGCCGAGCGCCAGCTCAACACGATTGCCGACCGCCTCACCGCCACGCTCGCCCCGCTGATCGAGCGCGGCATGATCACCGTGCGCCGCACCGAGCTGTGGATCGAAGTGGAGATCAACAGCGACATCCTGTTCCCCACCGGTTCGGCCTCGCTGGACATCCACGCGCGCGACACCCTGGCCAAGCTGGCCCAGGTCCTGCACGACGCCCCCAACGGCGTGCGCGTGGAAGGCCACACCGACAACATCCCGATTGCCACCGCGCTGTTCCCGTCCAACTGGGAACTCTCCGCCGCCCGTGCGGCCAGCGTGGTGCACCTGTTCGCCGACCAGGGCCTGCAGCCGTCGCGGCTGGCGATGGTGGGCTACGGCCAGTTCCGCCCGCGCGAAGACAACGCCAGTGCCGAAGGCCGCAACCGCAACCGCCGCGTCATGGTGATCATCCTGGCCGATACCGCGCAGGGCGTGGACCCGATCGGCACGCAGTTGACCGCCGAGACCGCCGCCGCAGGAACGGGCAAGACCGCCGCCCCTGCTGCTTCCCCCATCACACCGGTGCGTCTGCCACCGGTGCCGGCCGGCAGCCGTGTTGGCGCCGCCGTTCCCCCTGCAATGAAGGAGTGAACCGATGCGTATCTGGGCAATCGCCAATCAGAAAGGTGGCGTCGGCAAGACCACCACCTCGCTCGCGCTCGGCCGCGGCCTGGCCACGCTCGGCCATCGCGTACTGCTGATCGACCTGGATCCGCATTCGTCGCTGACCCGCGCCTTCGGCGTGCCGCTGGATCCGCCGCCGCCGGGCGTGCTGGAACTGTTCGCCGCGCCCCCGGCCGAGCTGTCCACGCTCAGCCACCACAGTGACATCCCCGGCCTGGACTACGTCTGCGCGCAGGCGGCACTGGCCACCCTGGAACGGCGCAGCGCCAACCAGCCGGGCCTGGGCCTGGCCCTGCAGAACGCACTGGCCCGGCACCAGGGCCAGCACGACTACATCCTGCTCGACTGCGCGCCCACGCTGGGCCTGCTGATGATCAACGCGCTGGCCGCGGCCGACCGCCTGATCATTCCCACCCAGGCCGAGCCGCTGGCCCTGCACGGGCTGGACGGCATGGTGCGCACCGGCGAGATGGTCGAGCGTTCGCGCCGTCGCACCCTGCCGATGTCGATCCTGCCGACCCTGTTCGACCGCCGCACCCGTGCCGGCAACGAAACCGTCAAGCAGATGCAGGACAAGCACGGCCTGCGCGTCTGGGAAGACGCGATTCCGGTCGATACGCGCATCTGCAACGCCGCCAGCCTGACCGTGCCGCCGCAGTCCGAGGATTACCCCGGCCGCGGCCTGGCCGCCTACCGGCGCGCATTGGAATGGATCCTGGCCGATGACGCGCTGCAGATGGAGCGCGCGGCATGAATACCGCCGGCGTCCTGGACGACTACCTGGAGCAGTTGCTCGGCGACGCCGTGCCGGCAGTGACTGCGGCACCCACCGTGGCCGATGCAGCGCCCGTGCCGACCGCCGTACCTGCCGAACCCCTTGAAGCCGACGCCGAAGAAGTCGCACAGGCCATCCGCGCCGAATTCAGCGTGCTCGACACCCCCGCTGACGTCGACGCGCTGGCGCCCGAGCACGCGCCCGACGCCGCGCCCGCCTTCGATACCCCGACCGCCGCCGGTTCACCGGGCATGCTCGACCTGCTCGACGAACTGATGAACGACCCCCCATTGGGTCCGCCGGTGGAGCCTGCGGCCGCCGTGCACGACACCCCGACGTCGCCCGGCTCGCCGGGCATGTTGGATCTGCTCGACGAACTCATGAACGACCCCGCGTTGGGGCCGCCGGTCGAGACCGTGGCCGCCGCGCACGAAACGCCGACGTCGCCCGGCTCCCCCGGGAACCTGGACCTGCTCGACGAACTGATGAACGACCCCGCGCTGGGTCCGATCATGGCCGCCGCCAGCGATGCGCGACCCGACTGGGGCGACCTGCCCGAAGAGGTGCTGCACGACAGCGCGCCTGCGCCGGTCGCCGCACCGGTCGCCGCAACGGTCGCAACACCGCCAGCGCCACCCGCCCCAGCTCCCGCACCCGCGCCTGCGCCTGCGCCTGCACCTGCACCAATGACGCGCGCCGCGCCAGCCGCGCTGCCTATTCCCACCTTCACCGCGCCTTCGGCCCACAGCCGCCCGGGCAGTTGGCAGGAGCTGCAGGCCCAGGCCCGCAACCCGGCCTCCAGCCCGCGCGAGAACCGTCGTGCCAGCGAGCGCACCTCGCGCTGGCTGCGCCTGCGCTGTGGCGCCCAGGCCTATGCGCTGGAACTGCTGAAGGTGCAGGAAGTGGTGTTGCCGGTGCCCCTGCTGCCGTTGCGCGGCACCGCCCCGGCAATGCTGGGCATCATGAACCTGCGTGGCCAGGTGGTCCCGGTCATGGACCTGGGCGTCCACCTGGGCGCCGGCCCGGCCCAGGAAGACGCCAACACCCGCATCGTGGTGCTCGAAGAGGAAGGCGAAACCATGGGCCTGCGTGTCTCGGCGGTGGAGGATGTCGCCAACCTCACCGATTCGCAGATTGAACCGCCCGACACCGCGCGCATCTGCCAGATCTCCAACGACCTGTTCCGCGGCGTGGCGCGCGTCACCGCGCAGCCGATGATCCTGCTCGATGCCACCCAGCTGCTGAGCTGACCGCTCCTTTCCCTAAAGCTTCCCCGGTTCAGGCCGTTATAGACCATGGAACCGTTTGTCCGGAGCAACGATGAGCACTGTGGCCCTGGGGACTGATCTCGGTATCGAGACCAGCACCGAGCTCAAAACCCGCCTGGCCCCCCTTGTGGACCAGGCCGGCGAACTGACGCTGGATGCCAGCGAAGTAAGCCGTATCCATACCGCAGCAATGCAGGTCCTGTGCGCATTCGTCGACGCCCGCCGCAAGGCAGGCCACCCGACCGGATTCGACGGTTGCACTGCCACCTTCCGTGATGCCGCGCGCCTGCTCGGTGTCACCCAGGCCCTGGGCCTGGACGCAACCCATGACAACCTGAAATCTGTGGAGAACGCTGCATGAGCGCACGTATCTTGGTGGTGGACGATTCGGCGTCGATGCGCCAGATGGTCTCTTTCGCCCTCACCTCGGCCGGCTTCACCGTCGAAGAAGCCGAAGACGGCGCGGTCGCGCTCGGTCGCGCCAAGGGCCAGCGGTTCAACGCGGTGGTCACCGACGTCAACATGCCCAACATGGATGGCATCTCGCTGATTCGTGAGCTGCGCCAGCTGGCCGACTACAAGTTCGTGCCGATGCTGATGCTGACCACCGAATCGGCCGCCGACAAGAAGTCCGAAGGCAAGGCCGCCGGTGCCACCGGCTGGCTGGTCAAGCCGTTCAACCCCGAACAGCTGGTCGCCACCGTGCAGAAAGTGCTGGGCTGAGCCCAACACCGCTTCCCCGTTTTCCGTTTCACCCCTTCCCCTCCCGCAACCGGACCCGACGCACCATGAGCATGGATCTGCAACGTTTCCACGCCACGTTCTTTGAAGAAAGCCGCGAGGGGCTGGACGCAATGGAAGCGGGCCTGTTGGCGCTCGAATCGGGCCAGCAGGATCCTGAGATCATCAACTCGGTGTTCCGCGCCGCGCACTCCATCAAGGGCGGCGCGGGTACCTTCGGCTTCGATGCGATCGCCGCGCTCACCCACGTGCTGGAAACGCTGCTGGACGAACTGCGCGCCGGCAAGCGCGCACTGGAAGCCACCGCCGTGGACGCCATGCTGTCCTCGGTGGACGTGCTGCGCGCCCTGCTGCGCGAAGCCGAACACGGCCAGCCGGCCGATCCGCAGGCGGTAGCCAGTATCAAGGCACGCCTGGAAGCGGTGCTGTCCGGCCAGGCCGCCAGCGCCACTGCTGCCCCGGTCGCGGCCAAGGCCGATGACATCCCCGAAGCGTGGCAGATCGGCTTCGTGCCCTCGCCGTCGCTGTTCATGAGCGGCAACGACCCGCTGCGCATCATCCGCGAGCTCGAACACCTGGGCTCGCTGCAGGTCGCCGCACGGCTGGAACGCCTGCCCGGTTTCGACCAGCTCGATCCGCTCGAGGCCCACCTGGCGTGGGACCTTGGCCTGGTTGGCAAGGTGCCGCGCAGCAAGATCGAAGACACCTTCGCCTGGGTCGTGGACGACTGCGAACTGGACATCCGTCCGGCCGCACCGCCGAGCCTGGCGACCAACGCCCCGGCCACCCCGGCACCGGTGGCCGTTGCCGCAGCGCCCGCCGCCGCACCGGCCGCTGCCGCCGCACATGAAGCGGAAACCTCGATCCGCGTGGCGGTGGAGAAGGTCGATGCGCTGATCAACCTGGTCGGCGAACTGGTCATCACCCAGGCCATGCTCAAGCAGGTCTCGCATGCACTGGACCCGGTCCACGCCGAGCAGCTGTTTGCCGGCCTGGACCTGCTCGAACGCAATACCCGTGACCTGCAGGAAGCCGTCATCGGCGTGCGCATGCTGCCGGTGGACGCAGTGTTCCGCCGCTTCCCACGCCTGGTCCGCGACCTCTCCTCGCGCCTGGGCAAGCAGGTCCGCCTGCGCACGATTGGCGAAGGCACCGAGCTGGACAAGGGCCTGATCGAAAAAATCGCCGATCCGCTCGTGCACCTGGTGCGCAACTCGATCGACCACGGCCTGGAAATGCCCGACATCCGTCGCGATGCCGGCAAGGACGAAACCGGCACGATCACCCTGGCGGCGTCCCATCAGGGCGGCCACATCGTGATCGAAGTCAGCGATGACGGCCGCGGCCTGAACCGCGACAAGATCCTGTCCAAGGCGCTCGAGCGTGGCCTGAGCGTGCCCGACAACCCCACCGACGCGCAGGTCTGGGACCTGATCTTCCAGCCCGGCTTCTCCACCGCCGATGCCGTCACCGACCTGTCCGGGCGTGGCGTGGGCATGGACGTGGTCCGCCGCAACATCCAGGCGCTGGGTGGCGAAGTACAGCTGGAAAGCAAGGCCGGCAATGGCACCCGTGTGCTGATCCGGCTGCCGCTGACCCTGGCCATCCTCGACGGCATGACCGTCTCTGTCGCCGGTGAAACCGTGATCCTGCCGCTGGCCTATGTGCTGGAAGCATTGCAGCCGCAGCCCGAGGACGTACGCACCATGGCCGGCGAAGGCCGCGTGCTGCGCGTCCGTGGCGAGTACCTGCCGATCCTCTCGCTCAGCGAGTACTACGGCTTCGGTGGGCGCACCAAGGACGATTCACTGGTGGTGGTGGTCGAAGGCGATGGCCAGAAGATCGCACTGGAAGTGGACGAACTGGTTGGCCAGCAGCAGGTGGTGGTCAAGAACATCGAGAACAACTACCGGCGCATCAGCGGTGTGTCCGGCGCCACCATCCTGGGCGATGGGCGCGTGTCGCTGATCGTGGATATCGGCGGCCTGGTGCGCTCGCTGCGGCTGCCGCTGGCGGCTTGATATTTCGCAATCGCGAAATATCCCCAAGGTTTGCTCAGCAAAGCTTGGGCGCCACCTCACAACCTTCCAACACCCCGCGCCTGTCGGCGCGCCCCCGCTACTAGCGGGGGCTTCCTGGTCTGCGGTGTAGGTAGTGCCGGCCGCTGGCCGGCTGCTCATTTTCCGTGGAGCCGGCCAGCGGCCGGCATTACCTGCTTTGCTGCTCTTTGTTCCGTGAAGCCGGCCAGCGGCCGGCACTACCGCCGCTGCTGTTTCGCGCCTGGCGCTCAGAAATGTGATGTCCGACGCCGCCGATACGCGCGCGTATTGAATCGCTTTCTGCTCGCATAAAGCGAAAGCCCCGGCGTTGCTTGCTTATGCAACCAACACGGCGCGGCGGCGGTTCGGCCGATCCGCTGAAAAAATGTGAACTCGAACACTCAAGTTGCACCCGGACAGCGCCGTTATCCGCAATAGCGATGACGCCAACATCGCGCGCCTGCTCCTCGCCTTCCGATCCGATCTCCTTCGCCCAGCACCCCACGGCTGCGCGCCACCGCCCTGCCCGGAGTTCCAACCATGAAGTGGTTCCACGATCTGCCCATCGCCCGCAAGCTGGCAGTTGGCTTCACCCTCACCACCCTGATGACCGTCGTGCTGGGCGCGTTCGCCCTGGTCCGCCTCAATGGCGCCAATGCCGAACTGGGCGCGATGGCCAGCAACGATATTCCCTCGGTCCAGCACCTGGGCGAGGTGCGCTCGCAGCTCGGCGAATTCCGCACCTACGAAATGGCGCAGGTGAGCATGTTCGACCAGCCCGAAAAGGTCGCCGACTACCACACCCGCATGGACAACACCGCCAAGCTGGTCCGCGACGAACTGAGCGCCTACGCGGCGCTGCCGGCCGGTGATCGCGAGCGCGCCCTGTACGCCAAGGTAGCCGCCGATCTTGAGGCCTACTTCGGTGCCAACAAGGAGCTGCGCGCCGCCGTTGCCGCCGGTGACGGCGCCCTGGCGCGCCAGATCTCCGACGAGAAGTCGCGCCCGGCACGACGCCAGCTGTTCGACCACCTCAAGGAGCTGGGCGCCTTCAGCAACAGCCTGATGGACAGCAAGATCGAGGCCGCCAACGCCACCCATCGCACCAGTGTGATCGCCATCGTGGCCTGCATGGTGCTGCTGTCGCTGGTGGCCGCCGCGCTGGCCGTGGTGATCTCGCGCGTCATCACCCGTCCGCTCGGCCAGGCCGTGCATGCGATCAAGTCGGTGGCCCGCGGCGACCTCAGCGTCAACATCCGCGCCACCAGTGCCGATGAAGCCGGCCAGATGCTGGCCGCCACCGGTGAAATGACCAGCATGCTGCGCCGCTACTCCGAGGAGACCCGTCAGATGGCCGCGATGCACGCCGGCCCCGACATCTCCCACCGCATGCCGGTGGACTTCCCGGGCGTGTACGGCGAGCTGGCCGTGGGCACCAACACGGTGGTGTTCGACCACCTGGACGCGATCAAGGACGCCATCACGGTGCTCAACCAGTACGCCGCCGGCGACCTGTCGCAGAACGCGCGCCGCCTGCCCGGCAGCCGCGCGATCCTGCACGAGTCGATGGATGCGGCCAAGGCCAGCCTGCTGGCGATCAACACCCAGATCCAGTCGCTGGCCCAGGCCGCCGCGGCCGGTGATTTCAGCCAGCGTGGCGATGCGCAGCGCTTCGATCACGATTTCCGCACGATGATCGAGCACCTCAACACCATGATGCAGGTCGCCGACGGCAACCTGTCCCAGCTCTCGCACCTGCTGCAGTCCATCGCCAACGGTGACCTCACCGCCCGCATGCACGGCCAGTTCCACGGCGTGTTCGCCAGCATGCGTGACGATGCCAACAGCACCGTCGCCCAGCTGACCCAGATCGTCGGCCGCATCCAGCAGGCCTCCAGCAGCATCAGCACCGCGGCCGGTGAAATCGCCTCGGGCAACAACGATCTCTCGCGCCGTACCGAGCAGCAGGCCGCCAACCTGGAAGAGACCGCCGCCTCGATGGAGGAACTCACCTCCACCGTGCGCCAGAACGCCGAGCACGCCCGCCAGGCCAACCAGCTGGCGATCGGTGCGGCATCGGTGGCCTCGCAGGGTGGCGACGTGGTGGGCCGCGTGGTCAGCACCATGCACGAGATCGACGAATCCTCGCGCCGCATCGCCGACATCATCACCGTCATCGACGGCATCGCCTTCCAGACCAACATCCTGGCCTTGAACGCGGCCGTGGAAGCGGCGCGTGCCGGCGAGCAGGGCCGCGGCTTCGCCGTGGTCGCCTCCGAAGTGCGCACCCTGGCCCAGCGTTCGGCCAGTGCCGCCAAGGAGATCAAGGGCCTGATCGATGAATCCGTCGGCAAGGTCGCCGAAGGCTCGCAGCTGGTCAACCAGGCCGGCGCCACCATGGGCGAGATCGTCGCCTCGGTGCAGCGCGTTACCGACATCATGGCCGAAATTTCCGCGGCCTCGCAGGAGCAGTCGGCCGGCATCGAGCAGGTCAACCAGACCGTGGTGCAGATGGATGAAACCACCCAGCAGAATGCCGCGCTGGTGGAAGAAGCCACCGCCGCCGCACGCTCCATGGAAGAACAGGCCGGCGATCTCACCGATGCGGTGTCGATCTTCAAGCTGGACGGACAGGCCGCCCCGGTCGTGGTCGCTGCTGCTGCCCCGGTGCGGCACACCGCTCCGGCAGCGGCACGCCGCCCGGCGGCCCCCACCCCGGCCCGGCGCCTGCCGGCACGTGAGCCGGCCATGGCCCACGATGGCGACTGGCAGGAGTTCTAAGCCGTCCCCGCCGAGCCACGCTTGATCCACGACACCCCGCTTCGGCGGGGTGTCGTCGTTTCAGCGGCGATGCAATTCCTGCATTCACCCTACATAATTGTGATGGAGTGCCGATAAACGGACAGAGCCCCGGCGTCCTGTGATGCCGGCACCCGCCCAACCCAGCAGATTCCATGTCCGAAGGCAGCCTTCCCGAACACGACGGAACCCACGCCGCGCATGACGACGGCACGGACGACCGGTTCCTGGTCCGCAACCCCCGCCAGATCCGGCAGTTGCTGCAGGCGCTGATCGACCAGCGTTCGTTGATCAACGCGCATATCGATGGGCGCGACCAGTCTTTCCCCACCGCCATCCTGGAGCTGGACGAAGACGAGGACGTGCTGCTGCTCGACGGCAGCCCCGCGGAAACCTCCAACCGTGCCGCCGAACAGGCCGACCACCTGCTCTGTTTCGGGCAGCTGGAACGGGTGATGGTGCGCTTCCGCCTGGATGGGCTGGAACGGGTGCGCAACGAGGGCCACATCGGCTTCCGCGCCCCCTTCCCGGCCGAGATGGTGCACCTGCAGCGGCGCGAGCTGTACCGCCTGGAAACCCCGATCACCGACTCCCCGCAGCTGATCCTGCCGATCAACGAAGACCGCCGCGAACCGCTTTCGCTGCGCGTGGTGGACATCAGCGGCGGCGGCCTGGCCGTGACGGTGCCAGTGGACTGCAACGTCTTTGGCCTGCAGAAGCGCTACGACCTGTGCCGGCTGGAGCTGCCCGACAACAGCCCGATCACGCTGTCGCTGGTGGCCTGCAACATGCGCGCGCAGAAGCTGCCCAACGGAGTGGAAATGAAGCGCGTCGGCCTGCGCTTCGACACCCTGCCGCGCGGCGCGGACAGCGCGATCCAGCGCTACATCTTCCGCATCGACCGCCAGCGCAGCGCTCGCAAGAATGGGGAAAGTTGATTTCGATTTTGGGCTGACTTTTTACGTCAAAAGCGGCGGTTGGGTGCTGCGGGGCTGGGTCGGTGTGGCTGGGTAGACGGGGCACGCTGCAAGTACGTCCATGTAAGCTCCGTCGGCGCATCCATGCGCCTCAGGGCCCCCTCTACCCAACCACACCGACCCGCTGACAGATTCCCGGCGCCTTGTTGAGAGCAACAGCCCGCAGCGGTGGGGTTGAGGTGCCGAGCATGGCTCGGCACTACCCACAAAACCCAGGCAGGCGACGCATTGTGCTCCGGCTCCGGCTCTGGCTCTGGCTTAGCTTTAGCCTTCGCCTTTCCATGGGCACCAGCCACCGGTCGAGGGGCTGGCGTGTGCGGGTTGTTGGGACCATGAGGCGCATGGATGCGCCGCCTGAGCCTACACGGACGTACTTGCGGCGTGTCCCGGCAACCCGCACACGCCAGCCCAGCCCGCGACCAAGCAACGCCCACCGGCTGTGGCTGTGGCTGTTGCAGTTGCTCCGGCTCCAGCTCCAGCTCCAGCTCCAGCATCAGCTCAACAACTAAAGTCGCCCCGATCCAGGCCGATATCCAGCGTGACGCCCGGTTTTTCGACCGCCACGCCCGACCCAGGATCCCCTCGATGAACGACCACAATCCCAACGCCGCCAGCAGCGGTGGCGAGTACCTCAGCTTCACCCTCGGCGCCGAGCACTACGGCGTGGACATCCTCAAAGTCCAGGAAATCCGCGGCTACGACTCCGTCACCCGCGTACCCGACGCACCGGATTACATCAAGGGCGTCATCAACCTGCGCGGCACCATCGTCCCCGTCATCGACCTGCGCCTCAAACTGCGCCTGGAAAATGCCACCTACGACGCCTTCACCGTCATGATCGTCCTCAACGTCGAAGACCGCGTCGTCGGCATCGTCGTCGACAGCGTTTCCGACGTCATCCCGCTCAGCGCCGAACAGATCCGCCCCACTCCCGAATTCGGCGCCGCCGTCGACACCCGCTTCATCTCCGGCATCGGCACCCAGGACGATCGCATGCTGATCCTCCTCGACATCGAAACCCTCCTCGACAGCGCCGACATGGGCCAGCCCAACCTCGTCGAAGACGCCGCCTGACCCCATGCCACCCCACGCTCGCGTGTGGGCCATGTGAAAAAAGTTCTTCAGTTCCGCTCAGCACGGCCGATAGCTGGTTCAGAACCCGGCCGTCCAGGGCTGCCCAAGGCCGGGCCAACTTGTCCAACTCCCCGGAGAAATTCCCCGATGAAGTCCCTGCTTGCGTTGTTCTCGGTTGCCGTGCTCGCCACCTCTGCCTCGTCCGCTTTCGCCCAGTCGGCCGACATGATTCCGCCGGAGATGGCAGCACGCTCCGTCGGCAAGGATGGCATGGTCTGCGGCAAGGTCGAAAAGGCCCGCTACGCCGAAGGCTCCGAAGGCCAGCCCACCTTCCTGTACATGGGCGGCGCCTTCCCGCGCCACACCTTCTCGGCCCGCATCGCCGGCGCCAACCGCGGCAAGTTCAGCTTCCCGCTCGAATCGCTGGAAGGCAAGACCGTCTGCGTGATCGGCAAGATCGCCCGCGACGCATCGCGCGCTGAAATCGAAGTCAGCTCGCCGGCCGGCCTCAAGCTCGCCAACATCAAGTAATCCGTCGTACGCCCTGCCACGCCGGCATTGGCCGGCGTGGTCGCTGCAACCGGGCACGACGCCCGGACGCGTTTGCCACTGGAGACTGCATTGCCCATGCCCTGGATCAACAACCTCAAACTGATGCCCAAGTTGATGCTGACTTTCGGCGTCATCCTGCTGGTGATGCTGCTGCAGGGCATCGTGGCCTATCGCGGCCTGTACTCATTGAACAACGTCACCACCGAATTGGCCGGGCACCGGATGGAAAGCATCCGCCTGGCCGGCGAACTGCGCGGCATGGTCGGCGAATATCGCAACTCGGCCTATCAGGGCCTGATCCGCGCCAGCGACGACGTCAAGGCCGACGCCAAGAAGCGTGCTGCCGAACTGCGCGGCCAGATCGACGTGGCCGTCAAGAAATACCCCGAACTGATCGACAATCCCCAGCAGAAGAAGCTGTTCGACACCTTCGCCAAGGATTGGGCCGCCTCGCTGGCGTCCTACGATTCGGTCAGCGAAATGCTGGAACTGGACCTGCCCGACGATGCCGTGGACACCTTCGTGGGTGAAACCCGCGCCAAGCATCTCCAGGCCTCCGCGGCTCTTGAAGCGCTGATCGCCGAAGACAACCGGCTCGCCCGCGCCTCGCGCGACGAAGCCGAATCCACCTATGCCGCCTCCGCCACCCTGACCGTCATCGCCCTGCTCGGCGGTGCCGCGCTCGGCCTGGTGCTGGTGTGGCTGTTTGCCCGTTCGCTGGTGGGCAGCGTGCGTGGCGCCGTTTCAGTGGCCAATGACGTGGCCGGCGGCAAGCTCGATGGCCACATCGACCTCAGCCGCAAGGACGAAGTGGGCGACCTGCTGCAGGCGATGCAGCGCATGCAGCGCGACCTGCGCGAGCGCACCGAGACCGACCAGGCCATCGCCCGCGAGAACCTGCGCATCCGCACCGCGCTGGACTACAGCTCCACCGGCGTCTACCTCACCGACGACAGCCTCAACATCGTCTACAGCAACCGCGCCCTGCAGCACACCCTGACCCAGTACGAAGCGGAGATCCGCAAGGACCTGCCCGACTTCGACGCCAGCGCTTCGCTGATCGGCAGCAAGGTCAGCGTGCTCGAGCACGGCGGCGAAATGGATCAGAAGACCCTCGCCCAGCTCAAGCAGCACGGCGTCAGCCGTCGCCCGATGCAGTTCGGCGATGCCCAGTTCGCCCAGGTCGTGTCCTCCATCGCCAACGAAGACGGCCAGACCGTCGGCCATGTCGTGGAATGGCGTGACCGCACTCCCGAAGCCCTGGTCGAAGCCGAAGTCGCCCGCGTCATCGCCCAGGCCGCCGCCGGCGACCTGTCCGGCCGCATCGATGCCGAAGGCAAGGATGGCTTCTTCCTGCAGCTGGCCCAGCAGATCAACGGCCTGCTCGACGCCAACGCGGTCAGCATCGAACAGATCTCCAACCTGCTCGCCGCGCTGTCTCAGGGCGACCTGAGCGCACGCATGCATGGCGACTTCCAGGGCGTGTTCGCCCGGATGCGCGATGATGCCAACGCCACCGCCGAACAGCTCAGCGGCATCGTCACCCGCATCAAGCACTCCAGCCAGGCCATCAGCTCGGCCGCCAGTGAAATCGCCACCGGCAACAGCGATCTCTCGCACCGCACCGAGCAGCAGGCCGCCAACCTGGAAGAAACCGCCGCCTCGATGGAGGAACTCACCTCCACCGTGCGTCAGAACGCCGAACATGCACGCCAGGCCAACCAGCTGGCCATCGGTGCGCACACCGTCGCTTCGCAGGGCGGTGAAGTGGTCGGCCAGGTGGTCAGCACCATGAGCGCGATCCAGACCTCGTCCAAGAAGATCGCCGAAATCATCTCGGTCATCGACGGCATCGCCTTCCAGACCAACATCCTGGCCTTGAACGCCGCCGTGGAAGCAGCCCGTGCCGGTGAGCAGGGCCGCGGCTTCGCCGTGGTCGCCTCCGAAGTGCGCACCCTGGCCCAGCGTTCGGCCGGTGCCGCCAAGGAGATCAAGGGCCTGATCGACGACTCGGTCGGCAAGGTCAACGAAGGCTCGGCCCTGGTCCACAAGGCTGGCGCCACCATGGGCGAAATCGTTGCCTCGGTGCAGCGCGTGACCGACATCATGGCCGAGATTTCCGCGGCCTCGCAGGAGCAGTCGGCCGGCATCGAGCAGGTCAACCAGACCGTGGTGCAGATGGACGAAACCACCCAGCAGAATGCCGCGCTGGTGGAAGAAGCCACCGCCGCCGCGCGCTCCATGGAAGAACAGGCCGGCCACCTCAGCGATGCGGTGTCGATCTTCAAGCTCGACGAGCATGATGCGGTCGTCGCGCAGACTGCCTACGCCGCCGCCAGCACCCCGGCCCCGCGTGCCGCACGCCCGGCCGCTGCCGCCGCGCCGGTCCGCCGCGCGCCGGCACGCCCGATGGCCACCGAGCTGGCTGACGGCGACTGGCAGGAGTTCTAAGCCGCCGCGCACTGGCGCGTCACGGATGTTTCCCCAGGCCCCGATGCACCCGCATCGGGGCCTTTTGGTTGTAGCGCGCCGCGCTTGCCCCGGCCAAAGCTGAATACGCTCAGCCACCGCACCTCAACCGTGGCGGCCTGCGGCCGATAACTGCATTGCCTCGACACGTTTGTCGACCCAAGACGCCCTGCCCATGAATCTGATCAGCCGCTGGAACCAGTACTTCTCCAACCTGTCCGTCAGGCGCAAGCTCAACCTGCTCACCGCCTTGATCGCCGTCGGCGTGATCGCGCTGGCCGTGATCGCCGCGCGCATGCAGTACCTGGACCTTACCGACACCCGCAAGGACAGTCTCAAGATCCAGGTCGAGCTGACCTACGGCATCCTCGACCACTACCACGGCCTGGCCAAGAGCGGCGAGCTGAGCGAAGCGGCGGCCAAAGACGCGGCACTGATGGCGCTGCAGCGTATGCGCGCCGACAACGATGCCTATTACTACAGCGTCTACGACACCGGCTACCGCGTGCTGATGCACCCGTTCCGCAAGGACCTGATCGGCAAGGACATGAAGGACTTCCGCTCCGAAGACGGCGTGCGGTTGTTCCACGACATGGTCGAGGTCGCCGGCCAGGGCGGCGGCGTGGTCTCCTACAAGTGGGCCAAGGCCGGTGCCGAAGGCCTGTATGACAAATCGTCCTACGCGGGCCTGTACAAGCCGTGGCAGTGGGTGATCAGCAGCGGCGTCTACATGGACGACGTGCAGCAGCAGGCCCTGGTGTTCACCGCGATCATGGCTGCCAGCGGCGGTGCGCTGGTGCTGATCGTGCTGGCGCTGAGCTGGCTGATCGGCAACCGCATCACCCTGCCGCTGCGCCAGGCCACCAGCGTGGCCGAGAGCATCGCCCGCGGCAAACTGGACAGCCGCATTGGCGAGCAGGCGCACGACGAACCCGGCCGCCTGCTCGAGAGCATGGCGCGCATGCAGCAGCAGCTGCACGCCGTGATCAGCGGCCAGCGCGAAATGGCCCAGCAGCACGACGCCGGCCAGACCAGCTTCCGCATGGATGAGTCGGCCTTCCCCGGCGAGTACGGCCTGATGGTGCATGAAACCAACACCCTGGTCGGCGCACACGTGCAGACCATGGACGCGGTGCTGCAGGTCGTGCAGCGCTACGCCGTGGGCGACCTGGCCGCCGACATCGCCCGCTACCCGGGCGAGAAGGCCGCCATCACCGCCACCGTGGATACGGTCAAGCACAACCTGGCCAGCATCAACAGCGAGATCAAGCGTCTCGGCGCGGCCGCCGCCGCCGGTGACTTCAGCCAGCGCGGCGATACCGCCCGTTTCGACCACGACTTCCGCCTGATGATCGCCAACCTCAACGCGATGATGCAGGTCAGCGACGACAACCTGGGCAAGCTCTCGCAGCTGCTCTCGGCCATTGCCGAAGGCGACCTCAGCGTGCGCATGCAGGGCGATTTCCAGGGCGTGTTTGCGCGCATGCGCGACGATGCCAATGCCACCGTCGCCCAGCTGACCCAGATCGTCGGCCAGATCCAGACCGCCGCCGGCAGCATCAACCAGGCGGCCGGCGAGATCGCCAGCGGCAACAGCGACCTCTCGCGCCGTACCGAGCAGCAGGCCGCCAACCTGGAAGAAACCGCCGCCTCGATGGAGGAACTCACCTCCACCGTGCGCCAGAACGCCGAGCATGCGCGCCAGGCCAACCAGCTCGCCATCGGTGCGCATGGCGTTGCCACCCAGGGCGGCGACGTGGTCGGCCAGGTGGTCACCACCATGAGCGCGATCGAAGCCAGCTCCAAGCGCATCGCCGAGATCATTTCGGTGATCGACGGCATCGCCTTCCAGACCAATATCCTGGCGCTCAACGCCGCGGTGGAAGCGGCGCGTGCCGGTGAGCAGGGTCGCGGCTTTGCCGTGGTCGCCTCCGAAGTGCGCACCCTGGCCCAGCGTTCGGCCGGTGCGGCCAAGGAGATCAAGGGCCTCATCGACGAATCCGTGGCCAGCGTCAGCGACGGCTCCGCGCTGGTGCGCAAGGCCGGTGCGACCATGGGCGAGATCGTCGCCTCGGTGCAGCGCGTCACCGACATCATGGCCGAGATTTCGGCCGCCTCGCAGGAACAGTCGGCCGGCATCGACCAGGTCAACCAGACCGTGGTGCAGATGGACGAAACCACCCAGCAGAATGCCGCGCTGGTGGAAGAAGCCACCGCCGCCGCCCGCGCGATGGAAGAACAGGCCACCCAGCTGGCCGATGCCGTGGCCATCTTCCGCCTCGACAACCACGTGGCCGCAGCGGTCAGCGCCGTGACCGCACGTATCGGCGCACCTGCCGCCGTCCGTGCAGCGCCACCGGCGCGGCGCGCGGCTGCCAGCCCCGCTGCGCGCGCCCAGCCGGCCCCGCGCGTGGCGCGCGCACCGGTCGCCGATGAAGGCGACTGGCAAGAGTTCTGATCGTGCCGCGGCGGCCACCGGCCGCCGCCTTCCCTCCCCTTTCGAGTGCGCCCGTGTCCACGCCTTCTGCACCTGCTGCTGCCACCTCCCAGAACGGTCGCGAATTCGAGTTCGCCGACCGTGATTTCCGCCGCGTCTGCGACCTGATCTACCAGCGTGTCGGCATCTCGCTGGCCCCGGCCAAGCGCGACATGGTCTATGGCCGGCTGTCGCGCCGGCTGCGCGCGCTGGGCCTGCGCAACTTCCAGGACTACCTGGACCAGCTTGAAGCGCACGGCGGCGAGGAGTGGCAGGCATTCACCAATGCGCTGACCACCAACCTCACCGCGTTCTTCCGCGAACCGCACCACTTCGAGAAGCTCACCGAGGAGCTGCGCACGCGAGGTGGCCACGGCACGCTGCAGCTGTGGTCGTGCGCGGCCTCCACCGGCGAAGAGCCCTACTCGATGGCGATCACCGCCTGCGAGACCTTCGGCACGCTCAAGCCCCCGGTACGCATCCTCGCCACCGACGTCGACACCCAGGTACTGGCCACCGCCAGCCGTGGCGTGTACGCCATCGACCGTGTCGCCGGGCTGGACCCGGCGATCAAGAAACGCTATTTCCAGCGTGGCAGCGGCCCCAACGACGGCCAGTGCCGGGTCAATCCCGCGCTGCGCGACCTCATCGACTTCCGCCCGCTCAACCTGCTCGCCAACCGCTACGACGTCGGCGGCCCCTTCGACGCCCTGTTCTGCCGCAACGTGATGATCTATTTCGACAAACCCACCCAGCGCGGCATCCTCTCGCGGCTGATCCAGCACATGGGCGACGATGGCCTGCTCTACACCGGCCATTCGGAAAACTACCTGCACGCCGCCGACCTGATCCAGCCCTGCGGGCGCACCCTGTACAAACGTGCGCCGGGGGCCCCGGCATGAATCTGGCGGTCCGCAACGACGATGTCATGCGTTACTTCGACAGCCGCTTCAAGGTCACCGCGGCCAAGCTGCTGCCGACCCAGTACCTGGTGGTCGACGACGACACCGCGCTCACAACCACGCTGGGCTCATGCGTGGCCGCCTGCCTGCGCGACCCGGTGCTGAAGATCGGCGGCATGAACCACTTCCTGCTGCCCGAGGGCAACGTCGGCGATGGCGCGCCCGCGCGCTACGGCAGCTATGCGATGGAACTGCTGATCAACGATCTGCTCAAGCGCGGCGCGCACCGCAAGCGCCTGGAAGCCAAGGTCTTCGGTGGCGCCAACGTGCTCAAGGGCTTCACCAGCAACCCGGTGGGCACCCGCAACGCCGAGTTCGTGCGCCAGTACCTGCAGGCCGAGCACATTCCGGTATTGGCCGAGGACCTGTGCGGCATCCATCCGCGCAAGGTGTGGTTCTTCGCCACCACCGGCCGCGTCGTGGTGCAGCGCCTGCCGCATGCCCACGAAGCCGAAGTGGCCGCCACCGAATCGGCGGTGCGTGCGCGCCTGTCCAAGGCCCCGGTCACCGGTGGCGTGGAGCTGTTCGAATGACCCAGAACGGCCCTTGCCGCGTGCTGATCGTCGACGACTCCGCCGTGGTGCGGCAGATGCTCAGCGAGATCCTCGCCAGCGACCCCGGCATCGAGGTCGTTGGCACCGCCGCCGACCCGCTGCTGGCACGCGAGAAGATCAAGCGCCTGGCCCCGGACGTGATCACCCTGGACGTGGAAATGCCGCGCATGGACGGGCTGGCGTTCCTGGAAAACCTGATGCGCCTGCATCCGCTGCCGGTGGTGATGATCTCCTCGCTGACCGAGCGCGGTGCCGACACCACCCTGCAGGCACTGGCACTGGGCGCGGTGGATTTCGTGTCCAAGCCGAAATTCGACGTGTCCCGTGGCCTGCAGGGCTATGCCGAGGAAATCATCGGCAAGGTCAAGATGGCCGCGCGCTCGCGCGTGCGCACCCTGGCTCGCCCGATCACCCCGCGGGTCACCCTGGACACCCTGGCCCCGCGTGCCACGCCACGCACCATCCAGTTCCGCACCACCGACCGCCTGATCGCCATCGGCGCCTCGGCCGGTGGCACCGAAGCCCTGCGCGTGGTGCTCGAGGGCATGCCCGCCGACGCCCCCGCCGTGGTGATGACCCAGCACTTGCCCGCCAGCTTCAGCACCCCGTTCGCCGAACGCCTGGACCGCCACTCGGCCATGTCCGTGCGCGAGGCCAGCGACGGCGAAGCCGTGCTGCCCGGCCACGCCTACCTGCCACCCGGCGGCAAGCACCTGCGGATCATCCGCGACGGTGCGCGCTGGCGCTGCCGGGTCGACGATGGTCCGGCCGTGAACCGGCACAAACCGGCCGTGGACGTACTGTTCCGCTCGGTCGCCGAATGCGCCGGCAGCAATGCCATCGGCGCCATCCTCACCGGCATGGGCGATGACGGCGCGCGTGGCCTGCTTGAGCTGCGCAACGCCGGTGCCCCCACCCTGGTGCAGGATGAAGCCACCAGCGTGGTCTGGGGCATGCCCGGCGCCGCCTACAAGCTGGGCGCCACCGAAGAAATGGTGCCACTGGAACGTATTGCCGAACGGCTGATGGCGATGGCGCGGGGGTAATCGGATGCGGCGTTCGCCGCAGCAACCGGCGTGGGTTCGGCCGGTTCTTCCTGCGTCGCCGCCGGCTCCGGATCGCAGGTCACCAGACAGAACGACACCGGCAGACGCACGATGCCGGCCACGCGCTCGCCGTCACGCACGGCCACCCGATACTCCCAGCGCTCGCTTACCTTGAGGTAGGCGGCATCGATGGCGGCCCAGCCGCTGCTGCGGATGATCGCCGCCGACGTCCACTTGCCCTGCGCATCCACGTGGATTTCCAGCGTCAGCGATTTGGTGCCCGGTGGCACCGTCTTGTACACCGCCGCGGCGAAGCGCGGCGGATTGTTCGCCATCGAACTGATACCCACGGCCGGCGGCTCTTCGTAGGCAGATGCAGCGAAAGCAGCGCACAGTCCCGCCATGGCCATCAGCAACGTCGCGAACGGGCGAATCGAACGACGGCTAACGCCGTCGGGTGTGAAAGATACAGCGGTGAAATGCATGGGACGATCCAGATCAGTACGGCAATAGCAGAACATGCAACAACGACATTTGCCACCAGGTAGTGCCACGCCATGCGTGGCAGCAACCCTCCACGTTCGATCTGCGTCAAACGTTGCCACGCATGGCGTGGCACTACCCTCAAACAAAAACCCCCGGCTTTCACCGGGGGTTTCCTGTTGCAACGAGGTGCCGGCCAGCGGCCGGCACTACCGCATCAGGCGGCGACCGTCTTGGCCACGTCCTGGTAGTCCTCGATCTGGTCGAAGTTCATGTAACGGTAGATCTCCTTGCTGCTGGCATCGAGCACGCCGATGTCGGCCATGTACTCTTCCTTGGTCGGGATGCGACCCAGACGCGAGCAGATCGCGGCCAGTTCGGCCGAACCCAGGTACACGTTGGAGTTGCGGCCCAGACGGTTCGGGAAGTTGCGGGTCGAGGTGGAGAACACCGTCGCGCCCTCGCGCACCTGTGCCTGGTTGCCCATGCACAGCGAGCAGCCCGGCATTTCCATGCGTGCGCCAGCGGTGCCGAAGGTGCCGTAGTGGCCTTCCTTGGTCAGCTCGGAGGCATCCATCTTGGTCGGCGGGGCGACCCACAGCTTGGTCGGAATGTCGCGCTTGCCTTCCAGCAGCTTGGCCGCCGCACGGAAGTGACCGATGTTGGTCATGCACGAACCGATGAACACTTCATCGATGGCCGCACCGGCCACGTCGGACAGCGTCTTGACGTCGTCCGGGTCGTTCGGGCACGCCACGATCGGCTCGTGGATGTCGGCCAGGTCGATCTCGATCACCGCGGCGTACTCGGCATCGGCATCGCCTTCCAGCAGTTCCGGGTTGGCCAGCCACGCTTCCATCTTCTCGATGCGGCGTGCCAGCGAACGTGCGTCCTGGTAGCCCTCGGCGATCATCCACTTCAGCAGCGTGATGTTGCTGGTGAGGTACTCAATGATCGGTTCCTTGTTGAGGTGCACCGAGCAACCGGCCGCCGAACGCTCGGCCGAGGCATCGGACAGCTCGAAAGCCTGTTCGACCTTGAGGTCCGGCAAGCCTTCGATTTCCAGGATGCGACCGGAGAAGATGTTCTTCTTGCCCGCCTTGGCCACGGTCAGCAGACCGGACTTGATCGCATACAGCGGGATCGCGTTGACCAGGTCACGCAGGGTCACGCCCGGCTGCATCTTGCCCTTGAAGCGGACCAGCACCGATTCGGGCATGTCCAGCGGCATCACGCCGGTGGCGGCCGCGAAGGCGACCAGGCCCGAACCGGCCGGGAACGAAATGCCCACCGGGAAACGGGTGTGCGAGTCGCCGCCGGTGCCGACGGTGTCGGGCAGCAGCATGCGGTTGAGCCAGCTGTGGATCACGCCGTCGCCCGGGCGCAGCGAGATGCCGCCGCGGGTGGAGATGAATTCCGGCAGGGTGTGGTGGGTCTTGACGTCCACCGGCTTCGGGTACGCGGCGGTGTGGCAGAACGACTGCATCACCAGGTCGGCCGAGAAGCCCAGGCAGGCCAGGTCCTTCAGCTCGTCACGGGTCATCGGGCCGGTGGTGTCCTGCGAGCCCACCGAGGTCATCTTCGGTTCGCAGTAGGTGCCCGGGCGCATGCCCTGGCCTTCGGCCAGGCCACAGGCGCGGCCGACCATCTTCTGCGCCAGCGAGAAGCCCTTGCCGGTGTCCGGCGGGTCCATCGGCAGGCGGAACAGATCGGTCGGGGCCAGGCCCAGCGCTTCGCGCGCCTTGGCGGTCAGGCCACGGCCGATGATCAGCGGAATGCGGCCACCGGCACGCACTTCGTCGAACAGCACGTCGGACTTCACCTTGAACTCGGCAATCACCGCGCCGTCCTTCAGGGCCTTGCCGTCGTACGGACGCAGCTCGACCACGTCGCCCATGTTCATCTGGGTCACGTCGAGTTCGATCGGCAGCGCGCCGGCGTCTTCCATGGTGTTGTAGAAGATCGGGGCGATCTTCGAACCCAGGCACACGCCGCCGAAGCGCTTGTTCGGAATGAACGGAATGTCTTCGCCGGTGAACCACAGCACCGAGTTGGTGGCCGACTTGCGGCTGGAACCGGTACCGACCACATCGCCAACGTAGGCGACCAGATGGCCCTTGTCCTTCAGCGATTCGAGGAACTTGATCGGGCCGCGCTTGCCGTCTTCTTCCGGCTCGATGCCATCACGCTTGTTCTTCAGCATCGCCAGGGCGTGCAGCGGGATGTCCGGGCGGGTGGTGGCGTCCGGGGCCGGCGACAGGTCGTCGGTGTTGGTTTCGCCGGTCACCTTGAGCACGGTGATGGTCAGGCTTTCCGGCACTTCCGGACGGCTGGTGAACCATTCGGCATCGGCCCAGCTCTGCAGCACGCCCTGGGCGTTGGCATTGCCGGCCTTGGCCTTTTCCTGCACATCGTGGAAGGCGTCGAACACCAGCAGGGTCTTCTTCAGCGCATCGGCGGCGATCGCGCCCACGGCCGCGTCGTCCAGCAGCTGCACCAGCGGGGCCACGTTGTAACCACCGAGCATGGTGCCCAGCAATTCGGTGGCGCGCTCACGGCTGATCAGCACATTGGTTTCGCTGCCGAAGGCGATCGCGGCCAGGTAGGAGGCCTTGACCTTGGCGGCGTCATCCACGCCGGCCGGCACGCGATGGGTCAGCAGCTCGAGCAGGAACTCGGCTTCGCCGGCGGGCGGGTTCTTCAGCAGTTCGATGACGTCGGCCGTCTGCTGGGCGCTCAGCGGCAGCGGCGGGATGCCAAGCGCGGCGCGCTCGGCTACGTGGTGGCGGTAGGCTTCCAACATGACAACTCCCGGGTAATTCTTTGAAGAATGCGGTTTAAAGAGTGGGCTCAGGCGTGCGGCACGATCAGCTTCAGGCCCTTGAAGTAGTCGCGGTAAAACTTGTCGTTCCAGGTGATCAGCCCATCGCATTGCAGCAGTGCGTGCGAGCCGACCATGAAATCATCCAGGCCGCGGCGGTCGTTGCCGCGCTGGCGATGACGGCGGTGCATCTCACCGGCCCGCAGTGCCGACTTGGCTTCCAGCGGGCTGAAATGGATGCCCATTTCCTCCAGCGCTTCCTGCACTTCGGCACCGCCGCGCAACGAGGCGCAGATTTCGGCCAGGGTCACCCCACAGATCACCACGCGGCCCCCTACCAGGCTTTGGCGCAGGCAGGCTTCTACCGCGTCGGCCTGGGGGCCGTTGCTGAGCAGTTCGATCAGGACCGGGGAATCGACGGCGATCATGTCGCGCTCATTCCTCGTCGCGGACCGCGCGGACCGCGGCCTCGGCCGAATCGAAACCGTCCAGCGCGAACTTGCCGCGGGCGCGCGAGATCGCATCGTCCACGCTCTTGCGCAGGATGATGCGGCTGCCGTCGAGCTCAACCTTCAGCTGGGTGCCCTTGGTCAGGCCGAGCGCATCCCGGACGGCCTTGGGCAGGGTGATCTGCCCGCGTTCAGCAACGGTGGCTTCCATGGGGTACGCCTCAAAAAGTATGCATGAATTGTACGTACTTCCGCCCGGCCGGGCAAATCGCGGATTCTGTGACCGGCCGCGCCCCTGCCCCGCCCTCCCACGGGCTAGACTGAATGAGCGGCAACCGCTGTCGCCCGGAGCAGGACGCCCCGATGGCCGTCCTCCCGACTCATCGACCAGAAAAGGAACTCTCCCGATGCGCCGCTACGCCCTCGCCCTGCTTCTCGCCGCCCCGCTCGCCCTGTCCGCACCGGCCGCGCACGCCTTCAACCCGTTCGGCGCCTATGTCACCGGCACCGAGATCACCCAGAAGCAGATGGATGCGGCGGTGATCGGCAAGACCACCCAGCAGCAGGTCAGCGAGGCCTTCGGCGCGCCGAACCGCCGCGAACAGCTGGGCGATACCCAGGTCTGGTACTACGACTTCACCAAGATCAAGAGCTTCGGCAAGAACATCAACGAGTCCACCGTGTTCGAGTTCGGCAAGAACGGCGTGCTCACCGCCAAGTCCAAGAGCAACGGTGGCGGCGGTGCCAAGACCGGCAACCCGCTCATCGATGCCGCCAACGGCAAGTAACCCCTGCGCGGCGCGCACCGCCGCCGCCGCAATGCACCACCACGGGGCGCCTCAGGGCGCCCCGTTTGCGTACCGGCCCCCGGAAACACAGCGATGACATCCACGCTACATACGCCTGTGTAACCTTGCGTCCTGCGCCAGGCCGGTCTTGGAGCGGCGCCGGATCGCGCATACTTGAGCCGATCCGGTGCCCCAGGGCCACCGGCAAACGCAAGCAGGCCTGCTTCGGGCGGGCCAACGCAAGCCATCCGCAAGAGGAGTCACCCCGCATGAGCGATTCGTTCTCCACCCGCAGCCAGCTGGACGTCGGCGGCAAGGCCTACGACTACTTCAGCCTGCCCAAGCTCGGACAGCAGTTCGACATCTCCCACCTGCCCTATTCGATGAAGATCCTGCTGGAGAACCTGCTCCGGCATGAGGATGGCGGCATCACGGTCGGCAAGGACCACATCGAAGCGGTGGCCAAGTGGGACCCGAAGGCCGAACCGGACATCGAGATCGCCTTCATGCCGGCCCGCGTGGTGCTGCAGGACTTCACCGGCGTGCCCTGCGTGGTCGACCTGGCCGCGATGCGCGATGCGGTGGTCAAACTCGGCGGCCGCCCGGAACAGATCAACCCGCAGATCCCCTCCGAACTGGTGATCGACCACTCGGTGCAGGTCGACGTGTTCGGCACCCCGGATGCGCTGGACCTCAACGGCAAGATCGAATTCCAGCGCAACCAGGAACGCTACGGTTTCCTGCGCTGGGGCCAGAAGGCCTTCGACAACTTCAAGGTGGTGCCGCCCAACACCGGCATCGTGCACCAGGTGAACCTGGAGAACCTGGCGCGGGTGGTGATGACCGCTGACAAGAATGGTACGGCCGTGGCCTATCCGGACACCGTGTTCGGCACCGACAGCCACACCACCATGATCAATGGCATCGGCGTGCTCGGCTGGGGCGTGGGTGGCATCGAAGCCGAAGCGGCGATGCTCGGCCAGCCGTCCTCGATGCTGATCCCGCAGGTGGTCGGTTTCAAGCTCATCGGCAAGCTGCCCGAAGGCGCCACCGCCACCGATCTGGTGCTGACCGTCACCCAGATGCTGCGCAAGCACGGGGTGGTGGGCAAGTTCGTCGAGTTCTTCGGCGAAGGCCTGCAGCACCTGCCGCTGGCCGACCGCGCCACGATCGGCAACATGGCCCCGGAATACGGTGCCACCTGCGGCATCTTCCCGATCGATCACGAATCGCTGAACTACCTGCGCCTGTCCGGCCGCAGTGAAGAGCAGATCGCGCTGGTGGAAACCTATGCCAAGGCCCAGGGCCTGTGGCACGACGCACGGACCGCGCATGCCAGCTACAGCGCCACGCTGGAACTGGACATGGGCCAGGTCAAGCCGTCGCTGGCCGGCCCCAAGCGTCCGCAGGACCGTGTGCTGCTGGAAGACGTCAAGCAGAATTACCGCGACAACCTCGGCGGGCTCACCACCAACCGCGACAAGCGCAACGAAGACGTCGCCAAGTTCGTCAACGAAGGCGGCGGCGCGGCAGTGGGCAACGAGCAGCTGGCCAAGGGCTATGCCGACATCGACATGGACGGCACGCGCTTCCGCCTGAAGGATGGCGCGGTGGTGATTGCCGCCATCACATCCTGCACCAACACCTCCAACCCGGCGGTGATGATCGGTGCCGGCCTGCTCGCCCGCAATGCGGCCGCCAAGGGCCTGGACCGCAAGCCGTGGGTGAAGACCTCGCTCGGCCCGGGCTCGCGTGTGGTCACCGATTATCTCGAGAAGGCCGGTGTGTTGACCGAACTGGAGAAGATCGGTTTCTACGTGGTCGGCTACGGCTGCACTACCTGTATCGGCAACTCGGGTCCGCTGCCCACCGAAGTCAGCGCCGGCATCGCCAGCGGCGACCTGGTGGTGACCTCGGTGCTGTCGGGCAACCGCAACTTCGAGGGCCGCGTGCACCCCGAAGTGAAGATGAACTACCTGGCCAGCCCGCCACTGGTGGTGGCCTATGCCATCGCCGGCACCACCGACATCGACCTGACCACCGAACCGCTGGGCAACGACCCGGACGGCAAGCCGGTCTACCTGCGCGACATCTGGCCGAGCAACAAGGAAATCGGCGACGTCATCGCCGCCACCATCGGGCCGGAGATGTTCAAGCAGAACTACGCCGACGTGTTCAAGGGCGATACCCGCTGGAACACCATCCAGTCGCCCGATGGCGACCTGTATGCGTGGGACGCCAGCTCGACCTACATCAAGAACCCGCCCTACTTCGACGGCATGACCATGCAGGTCGGCCACATCGAAGACGTGCACGGCGCGCGGGTGATGGGCCTGTTCGGTGACTCGATCACCACCGACCACATCTCCCCGGCCGGCAATATCAAGAAGGACTCCCCCGCAGGCCGTTTCCTGCAGGAGCACGGCGTGCAGCCGGCCGACTTCAACAGCTACGGCAGCCGTCGCGGCAACGATGACGTGATGGTACGCGGCACCTTCGCCAACATCCGCATCAAGAACCTGATGTTCGGTGGCGAAGAAGGCGGCAACACGCTGTACTTCCCGCACGACGGTGGCGAGCCGCAGAAGCTGGCCATCTACGATGCGGCCATGAAGTACAAGGCCGAAGGCGTGCCGCTGGTGGTGTTCGCCGGCAAGGAATACGGCACCGGCTCGTCGCGCGACTGGGCCGCCAAGGGCACCAACCTGCTCGGCGTCAAGGCGGTGATGGCCGAGAGCTTCGAGCGCATCCACCGCTCCAACCTGGTCGGCATGGGCGTGCTGCCGCTGCAGTTCAAGGCCGGCGAGAACGCGCAGAGCCTGGGCCTGGACGGCTCGGAAGTGATCGACATCGGCGGCCTGCAGGACGGTGCCAGCAAGACCGCCACCGTCACCGCGACCAAGGCCGATGGCACCAGTAAGTCGTTCGAGGCGCACGTGATGCTGCTGACCCCGAAGGAAGTGGAGTACTTCAAGCACGGCGGCCTGCTGCAGTACGTGCTGCGCCAGCTCGCCGGCAAGTAACACCCCGGCATCGGCTGCCACCTGCGCCCCCTCACGGCACCGTCGTGAGGGGGCGTTTTCACATCCGCTCCGGTCAGGGGCGCACGCTGTACAGATGCCATGGCGAAGACGACGCGCCTTCGTCCATGATCAGGGCGCTCAATCCCTGCTCCATCACCGTTTCGCCATCCACCGCACCGGTGTTGAGCACGCTCACCACCATCTCGAACGCCGCATGTGGCGCCTGCCCGATGCGCGAGCACACCACGCCGCGGTCCTCGTAATGCACCCGGCCTTCAAAACCCTCTCCGCAGGTCGCCGCGACAAACCGGTAGCCGCGGTCGAGATCACTGCCCGGCATCAGCGCATGGGCCGCATAGGACACGCGCCCCGCCCCGCCGGCATAGGCCGGCACCGCTACCCGGAACTGCCCGCTCTCGCCCGGCGCCAACACCGGGAAATCCAGCTGGACCATGGGTGGCGGCGCGGCCAGAACCGGTGCCGTGGCCGTCAGAAGCAACAAATACAACACCTTACGCATGACCTGAAGACTCCTATGAACGTCTTCACAGTCTGTCCGGCTGCGGCCGCAGGGAACCTCGGAACCGGACGAAATCCTGCCGAACCGCCTTCACATGGCTTAATTTCCTATTTTTCCCAATATGGCTATTGCCTACCTTTTGGACTAGGCTGGTTCCACCCCCGTGGAGCGACCGCCATGCTGCATGCCCTCAAGTTCGACCCGATCACCGAACTGACCCGCACCACCGCCTCGTCGGTCAAGGAGCACTGGCGCAAGGTCATGCAGGACGTGCGCGAGCGCCAGATGGTGCTGGTCACCAACCACAACGAACCGCAGGCGGTGATCATCTCCGCCGAGCAGTACCAGGCCCTGCAGGAACAGGTCGTCGACCTGCAGCGCAACCTGGCCTCGCTGCGCGAACAGAACCCGGCCCTGCAGCAGTTGCGCGACAGCTTCGATGCACGCCTGTCCAGCCTGGACGGTGCGGCGGCGGGCGAGCAGGCACGTGCGCTGCTGCGCAAGCCGGCGCAGCTGAAGGGCAAGGTCCAGGCCGGCACCGGCTACTGATGGCGGCGCGCCCGTTCCTGTTCGTGCTGGCCGGGGTAAACGGCGCCGGCAAGAGCTCCATCGGTGGCCACCTGCTGCGCGAAGCCGGGCTGGACTGGTTCAACCCGGACAGCTGGGCACGGCAACTGCGCAGCGAGCTGCACATGGGCCAGGCCGAGGCCAATGGCCACGCCTGGGCCGAAGGCTTCCAGCGGTTGAAGAGCGCCATCGGCGAACGCCGCAACCATGCCTTCGAAACCACCCTGGGCGGCAACTCCATCACCGCCACACTGGCCAACGCCACCGCCAGCCACGATGTGCTGGTGTGGTACTGCGGGCTGGCCTCGCCGGAACAGCACATCGCCCGGGTCCAGGCACGCGTGCAGGCCGGCGGCCACCCGATCGATGAAGCCGACATCCGCCGCCGTTATCCACTGGCCTTGCAGAACCTGATCACCCTGATGCCACGACTGGCCCAGTTGCAGGTCTACGACAACAGCGTGGACGTCGCTCCCGGCGAGGCCGTCGCCGACCCGCAGCTGCTGCTGCAGATGGAGGTCGGCCAGCTCGCCTGGCCTGCCCCTGACGATGCCGAGCAGCTGCGCATCACCCCGCGCTGGGCGATACCCCTGATGGAAGCCGCCCTGCAGTGCAACGAATCCACGCGGCGCAGGCAGCCCTGATGCAGCACGCGGTGAACCGCTTGCGACAGCCTGTGTCGCCATCACCCAGCAGCGCCTATGCACCGCCTGCACGGCACATTCACCGGGCCTTCGCGTTTTCCATTCGGAACGGTATGCTGCCAAGGCATGAACTGGCGGATACTCTCCGTCATCGCACCATTTCATCCACGATTCCTGGAGGGGGAATATGAGTCTGGAACGTCCCTGGCTGCAGAGCTATCCCGCCGGCGTACCTGCCGAGATCGACGTCAACGAGTTCCATTCGGTCTCCGCCGTGTTCGATACCTCGGTGGCCAAGTACCGCGACCGTCCCGCCTATTCCAGCTTCGGCAAGGTGCTGACCTACGGCGAAACCGATGCCTTGGTCGAGCAGTTCGCCGCCTACCTGCTGGGTGAGCTGCAACTCAAGAAGGGCGACCGCGTCGCCCTGATGATGCCCAACTGCCTGCAGTACCCGGTGGCCACCTTCGGCGTGTTGCGCGCCGGCCTCACCGTGGTCAACGTCAACCCGCTGTACACCGCGCGTGAGCTCAAGCACCAGCTGGTCGATTCCGGCGCCGCGGTACTGGTGGTGGTCGACAACTTCGGTGACACCGTGCAGCAGGTCATCGCCGATACGCCGCTCAAGCAGGTGATCACCACCGGCCTGGGCGACATGCTCGGCGCCAAGGGCGTACTGGTGAACTTCGTGCTGAAGTACATCAAGAAGATGGTGCCCAACTACAGCATCCGCGGCGCGGTGCGCTTCAACCAGGCGCTGAAGCTGGGCAGCCGCCACACCCTGCCGAAGGTGGAGATCGACCACGACGACGTCGCCTTCCTGCAGTACACCGGCGGCACCACCGGCGTGGCCAAGGGGGCGATGCTGACCAACCGCAACCTGATCGCCAACATGCAGCAGGCCTCGGCCTGGTTGTCCACCTCGGGGATCGAGCCGGGCAAGGAGGTGATCATCACCGCCCTGCCGCTGTATCACATCTTCGCGTTGACGGCCAACGGCCTGGTCTTCATGAAGTTCGGCGGCTGCAACTACCTGATCACCAATCCGCGCGACATGAAGGGCTTCGTCAAGGAGCTCAAGAACAACCACTTCACCGCGATCACCGGCGTCAACACGCTGTTCAACGGCCTGCTCAACACGCCCGGTTTCGAGGAGATCGATTTCTCCACGGTGAAGTTCACCCTCGGCGGCGGCATGGCCGTGCAGCGGGCGGTGGCCGAGCGCTGGAAGAAGGCCACCGGGGTCACCCTGGTGGAGGCCTACGGCCTGACCGAAACCTCGCCGGCGGCCTGCATCAATCCGCTCAACCTGGCCGAGTACAACGGCGCGATCGGCCTGCCGATTCCGTCCACCGACGCCTGCGTGAAGGATGACGACGGCAAGATCCTGGCCACCGGCGAAGTCGGTGAGCTCTGCATCAAGGGTCCGCAGGTGATGAAGGGCTACTGGCAGCGCCCGGACGAAACCGCCCAGGCGATCGATGCCGACGGCTGGCTGCACACCGGCGACATGGCGCGCATGGATGAACAGGGCTTCTTCTACATCGTGGACCGCAAGAAGGACATGATCCTGGTGTCCGGCTTCAACGTGTATCCCAACGAAGTCGAAGACGTCATCGCGATGATGCCCGGGGTACTGGAAGTGGCCGCGGTCGGGGTCCCGGACGAAAAGTCCGGCGAGGTGGTCAAGGTGGTCATCGTCAAAAAGGACCCCAACCTGACCGTCGAACAGGTCAAGGAACACGCCCGGGCCAACCTGACCGGCTACAAGCACCCCAGAATCGTCGAATTCCGAAAAGAGCTGCCGAAGACCAACGTCGGCAAGATTCTGCGCCGCGAACTCCGCGACAGCCCCGCCCCGTAAGGGTTTGCGGGGATCGGGTGAAGACTGGGCCCCTGCCGGCAACGGCGGGGGCCTTTGCATTGGGGCCCTGCCGGGGCCGGGGCCGAGACGACCGCTTGCGGGCGGTTCACACCGCGCGCATAGAATCACTCGCCGCCGCACGTTCCGCTCGCCCCCTTCATTCTCCGTCCGCATTGCGGTCGGCCGGACGGTCTTACGGAGAACTCCCATGTCTGCAGTCCATCCCTTTGCCCCTCGCCCGCAGCTGCACCCGACCCTGCGCATCACGGAGGAGCTCCAGCGCGACGTGTACTGGATCCACATGCACGCCAATCTGGTCGACCAGCCCGGTCGCCCCTGCTTCGCCTCGCGCCTGGTGGACGATATCGTGGGCTACCAGCGCGAACTCGGCGAACGTCTGAGCATTTCCCATGCGCTGTCCCCGCATGTGGTGCTGGCCTCGGACAGTGATGTATTCAACCTCGGCGGCGATCTGGAATTGTTCTGCCGCCTGATCCGTGAAGGCGACCGGGCCCGCCTACTCGACTACGCCCAGCGCTGCGTGCGCGGGGTGCACGCCTTCCATGCCGGGCTCGGTGTGCGTGCCCACAGCATCGCCCTGGTCCAGGGCAATGCACTGGGTGGCGGCTTCGAGGCGGCCTTGAGCTGCCACACCATCGTGGCCGAGGAAGGCGTGCTGATGGGTCTGCCGGAGGTGCTGTTCGACCTGTTCCCCGGCATGGGCGCGTACTCGTTCATGTGCCAACGGATCAGCCCGCGCCTGGCCGAGAAAATCATGCTCGAAGGCAATCTGTACACCGCCCGCCAGCTGCACGAGATGGGCCTGGTCGACGTGGTGGTGCCGGTTGGCGAAGGCGTGGCCGCGGTCGAGCAGGTGATCAAGGACAGCCGGCGCATTCCGCACGCCTGGGCGGCCATGCGCGAAGTGTCGGAGGTGTCCAGCATGGTGCCGCTGCACGAGATGATGCGGATCACCGAAATCTGGGTCGATACGGCGATGCAACTGGGGGAAAAGTCGTTGCGGACCATGGATCGGCTGGTCCGCGCGCAGGGACGGCGCAACGCCGACGCTTCCTGATTTCCCGCCGTGATCAGGAAGGCGTGCGCTCGCCGCCGTCGTGCTGCCGCAGGGCAACAGCACGGGCGTCGAGCGCTTTCCTGCCCTGGCGCAGCGCATTGACGAGGTTGGAGACACGGAGGCTCCACTCGGCCTTGAGCTGCCAGTCGGGCATCCGCATCAGTTCACCGCCGCCGATGGCCACCTGCACCAGTCCCAGGTTGCTGGCCACGCCGCGCAGCGCGTGGGCGTGTTCGCGCAACGCCTCCCAGCCCTGGCTTTCACCGGCCTGCTGGATCTGCACCATGCACGCATCCACATCGCTCAGGCACTGGGCGATGAACTGCTGCTCGAACGTATCGCCCATGCCCAACGCGGCCAGTTCATCGAGCACCGCTGGATCCAGCGCCCCCGTCCCGACCGGCACGGCGGCGACCGACTGGATACCCGCCTCCGGCCGGATATTGGCGGCAACATCGGCCAGGATGTCCAGCAATCGCGTGGCCACCACCGGCTTGGCCAGGAACGCACGCGCCCCGGCCTGCTCGCAGCGCAGGATGGATTCGGGGGTGACATCGGCACTGAGCACCATCACCGGGAGGTAAGGCATCCCGCTGGCCTGCATCACCCGCAGTTGTTTCAGCAGATCCAGCCCACTCATGCCCGGCATGTGCAGGTCGACGATCGCCGTGTCGAAATCCGATTGTTCGAGCATGTCCAGTACCTGCTCGCCGCCGTTGACGCAGAACACCTTGTGCCCGGCTTTCTCCAGCAGGCGCTGCAGCACCATGCGATTGGCCTCGTGGTCGTCGGCCACCAGCACGCGCAGGCTGCGAACCCGCGCGCGATGGCGCAGGAACGGATTGGAGAAGGCGATGACATTACCGCCCTCGGCCGGCTCGGCACCCAGCGCCGGGGTCAACGCCACGTCCAGCGCGATTTCCACCCAGAACACACTGCCGCGCGGAATGTTGGCGGCGTAGCCGATGCGTCCGCCCATCGATTCGACCAGACCCTTGGCGATCGAGGTGCCCAGGCCGGTGCCTTCATGGCGACGGGCCAGGCCGACATCGGCCTGCTCGAAGGCATCGAACAGGCGCTCACGCAGCGCGGCTGGCACGCCGATACCGCTGTCGAGGATCTCGAAACGCAGCGTCACCCGTTCACCGCCCTGCCCGCCCAGCAACGACACATGCAGGTGTACGAAGCCGTCGTCGGTGAACTTCACCGCGTTGCCCATCAGGTTCAGCAGGATCTGCTGCAGGTGGCCCGCATCGCCATACAGGCGCGGCGGCACATGCTCGTCCACCTGGACCCGGTACTCCAGCGCCTTGCTGCGCGCCTGCGGGGTCAGGATCAGGTTGATCGCCTGCAGCACGTCGGCGAGCGCGAACTCATGGTGCTCCACGCGCACCTTGCCGGCCTCGATCGCCGAGATGTCCAGCACCTCTTCCACCAGCGCCAGCAGACTGCGCGCGGAGGCCTGGATGGTGTTCAGGCACTCACGCTGTTCCTCGTCCAGGCGGGTGGTGGCCAGCACCTCGGTCATCCCGGCCAGGCCGTTGAGCGGGGTACGGAACTCATGGCTCATGTTGGCCAGGAAGCGGCTCTTGGCCTCGTTGGCCTGGCGCGCCTCGGCCACCGCACGGGTCAGGGCGTGCAGCAGCGAATCGAAGTACAGCGGAATCGCGCCCAGGCCCAGCAGCAGGCCCCAACCCAGGTAACTGTGCTGCTGCCAGTAGGGCGACAGCGTGACCGTGGACAGGAACGCCAGGCAGCCCATCGCCGTGGCCACGCGCAGGTAGGTACTGCCGTAGCGCATGCCGTTGCCGATGGTCACCCACAGGCACACCGCATACAGCGGCGCGGCCGGCTCGCCCTGGATGGTCATGATCACGCCCATGCAGGAGTAGTCGGTGAGCATGCCGATCACCCGCCGCACGTGCGACACGCCGGGGCGGATCAGGATGCCGACCAGCAGGCCGGCCGAGATGGTCAGCTCGAAGGCCAGGATCAGCCAGGTGGCCAGCAGCGTGTCGCCGTCGGTCTCCAGGTAGCGCCAGCCCAGGTAGATGATGAACAGCGAAGTGATCGCGATGCGGATCAGGTTCTGCGCGTGCTCGCTGTCCGGCCGGCCGGACAGGCGCTGCTTGAACCGGGCCAGCAGGCTGCCCTTGCCGCCGCTGCCAGCGGCACCGACGGCGGGGGCACGGTGGTCATGTCCGGTGTTGTTCATGGTCGGGACTCGCGTACGTCGGCGCAGCAGGGTCGAGGCGAACATCGGCACCACTGCCAGGCCCAGCCACAGGAAGAATGCCAGCCTGGCGTTGTCCATCCAGTACGGTGTCATCAGCACGGTGGTGCCGAAACTGAGCATGGCCAGCACGATGGCGCCAACCAGGTAGTGGTTACCGTAGCGCAGCCCGTTGCCCACCGTCACCCACATCACCACCGCGTACACCCAGGCCAGCGGTTCGCCCATCTGGATCATGCCGACCGTGATCAGCCCATAATCGGCCAGCATCCCCAGTATGCGCCGCGGGTGCGAGCGCTGCGGCTGCCACAGCAGCCAGCCGAACAGCAGCAGCGCGTAGCCCAACCCGACCAGCGTCGTGGTCAGCACGCCTTCGTACTGCTCCAGCAGGTGGTTGCGCGCGCCGGTCAGCAGCACATAGACCAGGATCAGCGAGATCAACGCCACCCGCACGACCACCTGGCCGTGCTCGGAATCCGGACGTTGCACCAGCCGACGCTTCAGTCGCAGGTACAGGGACGACATGTTACGTGCCCGGTCGGGACGAGGCGGTCGAATGCTGGGCGCAGATCGCCTCAAGCTGCTCGCGCCCACGCAGCAGCGCATCCACGCAGCGGGGGTCGAACAGGCGCCCACGCTGGGCATACAGGTACGCCAGGCTGGCTTCCATCGTCCATGCTTCCTTGTACGGTCGTGGTGAAATCAAGGCGTCGAACACATCGGCAACCGCGACGATCCGCGCTTCCAGCGGGATCGCATCGCCGATCAGGCCATCGGGATACCCGCTGCCGTCGTAACGCTCATGGTGGCGCAGCGCGATCAACGCGCCGACCTGGATGAAACGGTTCTGGCTGCCACTGAGCAGCTCATAGCCGATCCGCGGATGCCGGCGCATGATCGCCAGCTCTTCCTCGTTGAGCTTGCCCTGCTTGAGCAGCACCGCATCGGGAATGGCGATCTTGCCCATGTCATGCAGCGGGGCGGCCATCTCGATCAGCTTGACCTCTTCCTCGGGCAGGCCCAGCTGCTCGGCCACCAGCCCGGCCACGTGGGCCATGCGTTCGAGGTAGGCACTGGTGCCGGCGTCACGGAACTCGATCGCACGCGCCAACCGCGACAGCGTCTCGCGCTCGCGTTCTTCCACCTCATGCATGCTCGCCAGCAACCGTTGTTCCAGCGACAGCGCGCGTTGCTTGACGTTCTCCGACTGCTGGCGCAGCTGCAACAGGTTGTAGCAGCGCGCGCGCAGTTCGCGCGGGCGGATCGGCTTGACCAGGAAATCGATGACGCCCGCTTCCAGCGCGGCCTGACGGATCGGCTCGTCGCCGACCACGGTGATCAGGATCACCGGGATGTCGCGATGCTTGGGCAACCGACGGAAGCGGCGGGCGAACTCCAGCCCATCCATTTCCGGCATGCGGTAATCGAGCAGCAGCAGGTCGACCGGATGCGATTCGCACCAGGCCAGGGCGGTGAGCGGGTCGCCGAAATCATGCACGCTCAGTTCCGGCGCGATGTCTTCGATGACATGCCGCAGCATGGTGCGCGCCGACGTCTGATCGTCAACGATGACAATATTCAAGGCTGCTTCCGCCGTCTTCCTGGACCACACTGGAACATGCGTTGGAGAGGATACTCCGCCGCTCTGCACACTGGCACCTTGCATCCGTCGCCTCCCGACATGATCGCCCCGGTTCATGATCGTGGTCACAGTGTGATGCGGGTGTCACGCCGCCCGCCCTGCCCGATCATGGTCCGTGGCCATCCCGCCATTGCTGCTATGGCCACGCGGAAACCATACGCGCGCGGCCACGGGAGCGGAACCCCGTCCGGGTGGCCTGTGCCAGGCACCCGGACGTACGTCTCAGTTTTCCGGGCGCATGTAGGGGAACAGCAGCACGTCACGGATCGAGCTGCTGCCGGTCAGCAGCATCACCAGCCGGTCCACGCCGATGCCCAGGCCGCCGGTCGGGGCCATACCGTACTCCAGCGCACGGATGTAATCGGCGTCGTAGTGCATGGCCTCGTCATCGCCACCTTCCTTGGCCGTGACCTGGGCCTGGAAGCGCGCCGCCTGGTCTTCCGGGTCGTTCAACTCGGAGAAGCCGTTGGCCAGCTCCTTGCCGTTGACGAACAGCTCGAAGCGGTCGGTATAGCCGGGCTGGTCGTCGTTGGCGCGGGCCAGCGGCGACACCTCGACCGGGTGGTCGGTGATGAAGGTCGGCTGGATCAGGGTGTGTTCGACCGTCGCCTCGAAGATCTCCAGCAGCAGCTTGCCCCAGCCGTACGACGGCTTGATGCGGATCTTCAAGCGCTCGCAATGGCGGAGCAGCGCGTCGCGGTCGGTGCAGTCGGCCAGGCTGATCTCCGGGTTGTGGTGGCGCACCGCCTCGTCCATGCGCCAGCGGCGGAACGCCGGGCCCAGGTCGATCTTCGCCCCGTCCCACTCCACTTCGGTGGTGCCCAGCACCTGGCTGGCCACATCGCGGATCACGCCTTCGGTCAGGTCCATCACTTCGTTGTACGTGGCATACGCCTCGTACAGTTCCATCATGGTGAATTCCGGATTGTGGCGGGTGCTCACGCCTTCATTGCGGAAGTTGCGGTTGATCTCGTAGACGCGTTCCAGGCCACCCACGACCAGGCGCTTGAGGTACAGCTCCGGGGCCACGCGCAGGTACAGGTCCAGGTCCAGCGCATTGTGGTGGGTGGTGAACGGCTTGGCCGCGGCGCCACCGGGGATGTAATGCATCATCGGCGTTTCGACTTCCAGGAAGTCGCGGTTGTCCAGCCACGCGCGCATCGCGCGGATGATGCGCGAGCGCTTGATGAAGACCTCGCGCGACTCCGGGGTCACGATCAGGTCGACATAGCGCTGGCGGTAGCGCTGCTCGACGTCGGCCAGGCCATGCCACTTGTCCGGCAGCGGGCGCAGCGACTTGGTCAGCAGGCGGATGCTGGTGGCCTTGACCGACAGCTCGCCGGTCTTGGTGCGGGTCAGGCCGCCTTCCACGGCGATGATGTCGCCCACGTCCCAGCCCTTGAAGGCGGTGTAGGTATCGCCCAGGGTGCTGCCCTGCAGAAACAGCTGGATGCGGCCGGATTCGTCCTGGATCTGGGCGAAGCTGGCCTTGCCCATCACGCGCTTGGCCATCAGGCGGCCAGCCATCCTGACCTGGCGGTCGGCGGCTTCCAGCGCTTCGGCGGTCCACGTTTCGGCGTCGGCGAATTCGGCCTGCAGGCTGCCGGCGAAATGTTCACGGCGGAAATCGTTCGGGTAGGCGATGCCCTGCCCGCGCAGCGCCGTCAGTTTCGCGCGGCGCTCGGCGATGAGGCTGTTCTCGTCGACGGGGGGCTGCGGCGCGTGGGTCTGATCGTTCATGGCGTGGGTCTATGTATGGGGGGAGGTACGTGCCCCGCCATCATGCCGATGACCGGGGCGGATTGCGAAACCGGGCGCGGCCCGGGCACAACGGGTCGGGGCCGCGCGCGGCGGCCCCGAGCGTCAGGCGTCGATGCGTTTGGCACCCACCGCGAGGCCGGACTTGAGGCTGGCTTCGACGAATTCGTCGAGGTCGCCATCCAGCACCTTCTGGGTGTCCGAGCGTTCGATGCCGGTGCGCAGGTCCTTGATACGGCTCTGGTCGAGCACGTAGTTGCGGATCTGGCTGCCCCAGCCGATGTCGGACTTGGTGGCCTCCACTGCGTCGCGTTCTGCGTTGCGCTTCTGGATTTCCAGCTCATAGAGCTTGGCGGCCAGCATCTTCATCGCGTTGTCGCGGTTCTGGTGCTGGCTGCGGCCGGTCTGGCAGGCCACGACCGTGTTGGTCGGAATGTGCGTGATACGCACCGCCGACTCGGTCTTGTTGACGTGCTGGCCACCGGCACCGGAGGAGCGGTACACGTCGGTACGCAGGTCGGCCGGGTTGATGTCGATTTCAATGTTGTCATCGACTTCTGGCGACACGAACACCGAGGTGAAGCTGGTGTGGCGGCGGTTGTCCGAGTCGAACGGCGACTTGCGCACCAGGCGGTGCACGCCGGTTTCGGTCTTCAGCCAGCCATAGGCGTAATCGCCTTCCACGCGCAGCGTGGCCGACTTGATGCCGGCGACGTCGCCGCCGCTGACTTCCATCAGCTCGGTCTTCCAGCCGCGCGATTCGCACCAGCGCAGGTACATGCGCAGCAGGATTTCGGCCCAGTCCTGGGCTTCGGTGCCGCCGGCACCGGCCTGGATGTCCACGAAGGCCGGGGCGTTGTCCATCTGGCCGGAGAACATGCGCTGGAATTCCAGCTGTTCAACGTGCTTCTGGTACTTGTCCAGATCGGCGACCACGGCCAGCGCGGTGTCTTCGTCCTGTTCGGACTCGGCCAGCTCCAGCAGTTCGCCGGATTCGGCCAGACCGTCGAGGATGGTGGCGATGCCGCCCACGGTCTTTTCCAGGTTGGCGCGTTCGCGGCCCAGATTCTGGGCGTACTCGGCGTTGTTCCAGATGTCAGGGTTTTCCAGTTCCCGGGTTACTTCTTCCAGACGCTCTTTCTTGGCGTCGTAGTCAAAGATACCCCCTGAGCGAGAGCACGCGATCGGTGAGATCGGTGATTCGCTGGCGCACGGGATTGAGCTCGATCATATCGGCGGTTTTGAAGGCTTGGGACAAGACCACAAGTGTAACTTAGAGCGCCCGTTCATGTAGATGGACCTGGGCCTGGACGGTGCCCACGCCGCCGCCCTGGCCCAGTGCCGCACGCAGCCCCGGCAGCTGCCGGCGGCTGCACGGCAGCACCGTGGCATCGGCCAGATGCACCCTCGCCTCGCCACTGTCCAGCGGCTCGATGGAGACCAGGCAGGCCAGGTTGAGCACGTAGCTGCGGTGGATCCGCACGAACCGGGCCGGGTCCAGCCGGGCCTCCAGCGCGGCCATGGTGCTGCGCAGGGGGTAGTCGTGGCCGCGCACATGCAGGTTCATGTAGTTGCCGGCCGCCTGGGCGTATTCGATGTCGGCGGTGGCCACCAGGAAATCACGGCCCAGCTTGCGCACCAGGAAGCGCTCGGGGCGGTCCACCGGTTCTTCCGGCGGCGCATCCTCCGGTGCGGCCAGCAGGTGCGCCTCGCCCTGGCGGCGACGTCCGAACCAGCTGAAGAAGTGCTCGATCGCCACCAGACTGAAGAACGCGCGCACGTCCTTGAGGTATTCGTAGAGCAGCCGCGTGGCCCAGGCGGAGCCGTCCACGTAGTGCTCGCCCAGGCTGGCATAGGCCAGATGGCGCAGCCCCATCATCCCCGCCACGTGCAGCAGCGACCAGCCCACGCTGGCCAGCAGGTACAGCGGCAGCCGGCGCTTCCAGGTATCGGCATGCAGCGGCCAGCGCTGGCAGCCCCACCACAGCAGCGGCAGGGTCAGCAGGATCATGCCGGCGCTGCTCAACTCCCAGATCAGCGGCTGCCACAGCGCCAGGCCCTCGCCGCGGCGGCTGGCGTCCATCACCTCGACGAAGGCATTGGCCACCCCGCTGCCCAGCAGGATCGCCGCCCAGACCAGAAGACGGGTGGCGGGACGCCAGCGGGTGGGTGTGGCCTTGGCCATTGCGGGGTCCATCGAAAGGGCCGGTCAGGATGCTCTGGAGTGATGATGGTAGCCGCCCCATTGGTCACGGGGCGGCTACCACTCGTCACATTCCTACGAGGAAACGCGTCAGCGCACCTCGAACTCCCCCACCAGCACCGTATCGGCACGATCCTTCAGGCGCATGGTCACCTGCTGGTCGCGCTGCTTGCCGGTGCCCCAATGCGTGCTCAGGCGCAGGCTCAAGGTGGTGGCACCGGTGACCAGCTGCTCGCGGCTGCCGAAGAAATTGGCTTCCACCTTGTAGGTACCCGACTTGGCATCACGCAGCGAGAACTGCTCCGGGCCGTAGCCGCCGGTGAAGTCCTGCGACATCTGCCCGCCCTGGTAGGTCAGGCGGTTGCCGTAGTACGCGCGCTCGCCGTTGGGATCGGTCACCCACAGGTCCATGTCGCTGTTGTCGCTGTCCCAGCTGAGCACCACACGCAGGTCCAGCGGCATCGACTTGAGCAGGCGCTTGTCGATTGCACCGGCATCGAGCCGCTCACGTGCGACCAGCGTGTTCAACTCATCCAGCGTGATCAACGCGATGCCATCGAAGCGACTGTCCCAGGGCCGCACCACCACTTCGTACAGCGACTGCAGCGCCGCCTGCGGTTGGCCGCTGGCTTCCAGTGCCAGGCCCAGGTCGCGGAAGCTCTGCGGCTCTTCCTCACCCATCGCCAGCACGTCGCGGAACACCGGCACCGCCAGTGCCGGGGCACCGGCCTGCATCAACCGGTAGCCCAGCACACGCAGCACGTGGCGGTTTTCCAGCTGCATCTCGGCCAGGTTGGACAGCACCCGCAGCGCCAGGTCGCGCTGGCCCTTTTCCAGCAGCAGGTCGGCCACGTCCAGATAGAACGCGCTGCTGTCGGCATGCTCGGTGCGCTCGGACAGATACAGCGGATACAGCTGCGCTGCAGGGGCCGCACGCAGGCGACGGGCATAGGCCGAATCCGGTGCCCACGGCGCCAACGTCACCGCGATGCTGCCCGCGTTGGTCTTGCTGCCGGTGGTCTGGACCGAATCCAATTCGGTGCGGGCGCGACGGGCCAGCGCCATCGGTGCGGGGGCCCCGGCCGCGGCGGGCGGTGCCGGGGCGGCCACAATGTCATTCGCGCGCGCCTCGGCGTACTCGACCATTTCGCCCACGGCCATCGGCGCGGCGGGTGCGGCCACCGGCATGGCCTTGGTCGGTGCCGATACGTCTTTCGGCGGGGCCGTCTTCGGGAAGCGGGTGTTCCACCAGCGCTGGCGCTCGGTGAACTGCCGCGCCACCTGGTCCAGGCGCTGGCGGCGCAGCTGTGCGTCATCCTCCAGCCGCACCGCATGCAGGCGATCGTAGTCGGCGCGCAACGGTGCGGGTGGACGGATGCCGTAGCGCAGGTAGTCGTCCAGGGTCTCCAGCACCAGCAGCGAAGTATCGGCACTGACCAGCCCGAAGCGCTGCGACAGCCCGCGCAGCGCGGCGGCATTGCCGACCGGGTCGGCGTCCCACTGGGCGCGCATCGCGTTGGCCCAGGCATGTGCGACCAGGCCACCGTCCAGCGCGCGGGCGCGGGCAACAGATACGCGTTGCTCGCTGGTGCGGCCATCGGGCAGGCGCAGGGTCAGCGTGACCTCACCGTCATCACGCTGGACCCGGCCGAGCACGCGCAGCCAGCCTTGATTGACGCTGCTGGCATCAGCCACCAGCTGGTCAACGCCGCGCCCCTGCAGGCCGGTCACTTCGGCCGGCTGTTGCAGCAGCAGCGGCAGCACCGCGTCCACCTCGGCCGCAGAGGACAGCTGCAGCAACTGCCCATGGTGCGCCGACGTCCATGCGCGCAGGCGCGGCGCATCGGTGCGCGCACCGGCCGCGCTCAATGCATACAGGCGCTGGCCGGCGGCGAGTGCGGGCAAGGTCCGCGCGCCATAGTTGGCCAGGCCATCGCTCACCAGCAGGTATTCGCCGATATCGGCGCGGGGCGTCCAGGCACCCAGCGCGCTGGCGCCGTCCAGCGGCAACGCCGCCAGGTGCGCCCGCAGCGCGCTCCAGTCGCCGCCGCGCAGGCGGAACTCACGCGCCGGTTCGGCGCGGTCGCGCAGCACGGTCAGCTGCACCGTACCCTCGCCGATCGCCCGGAAGTAGCGGTCCAGCACGGCCAATTCGGCGGCACGGTCGCGTTGCCGGGCCGAGCCGGAGGCATCCCAGAGCAGGCCGACGCGCTTGGGCAGCACACGCGGGGCCGAGGTTGCCGGGACCGGGATCTGCGCGAGCACGAAGCGCTCGCCGTCCTGCAGGCCGGTCACCGTATCGGCCTGGCGGACCTGCGGCAGCAGCAGTTGCGCCAGCTGTGGCAGCGCATCACCGCGTCCTTCCCAGTGCGCCTGATGCAGGCCATCACGCGATTCAAACCGCCACGGCGTTCCCGCCGCCACCACCGGAACCCCGGTGCCGCTGGCCTGCAGCTGCACCGTGACCTGCGCGGCCCCGCGGGCGAACTGCAGCGGCAGCTGCCAGCGCAGGCCCTTGGCCTCCACGGCCAGCGTGTCACGGAAGGTCAGCACCACCCGACGGCTGCCGTGGGCAGGAATCGGATACACGCGCAGGCGGAACTGGTTGCCGGCGGTCTGCTCCAGCAAGCCCGGGTCGACCCGACGCCGCTCGATCGCCTCGAACACCTGGCGGCCCTGCGCCTTGGCAACGGGCACCGCGTCGCGCAGCACGCCGTTGATGTCCAGCGCGAAGCCGGCCACCTGCTGACCGTCGGCCAACGGGAAGGCGAGCTGGCCTTCGAGCAGGCGCGCGTTCGGGTTGAAGAACTCCATCTCGACCCGGGTCTCGCCCAGCCCGGCTACCACCCGGCTGTCCAGCGTCACCCGCCGCAGCTGCACCGGCACCTCGGCGCCGGCCACCTGCAGCAACGGTTCGAACGGCATCGGGCGCGGCGGCGAGCGCGCATCCGCGGCCCCGGCCTGCAGCCCCATCCACAGCATGCCGAGCATGCCGATCCTGTGCAGTGCGCTTTGCATGTGACGCTCCTCATCCGATGACAGCAGGTTGAACGGGCGATGCGGGGAAATGGGGTTGAGCCGGTGCAAGGCTTGGCGCGGGACCTCGCCTGGGCGCAAGATGCCTGCCCCGCCGCTTCACTACAAGGATGTGCGATGTCCCTGCGTTCGCTGCTGCCGCTGTTGCTGCTGGCCCCGCTCCTGCCGGCCCAGGCCGCCGCTCCCGTGACCGGCTTGTCCTTCACCCACAACGACTGGACCCTGGCCTGCGACAACACGCGCACCTGCCGCGCGGCGGGCTATCAGGCCGATGAGGGCGACAACCTGCCGGTGTCGGTGTTGCTGACCCGCCGTGGCGGACCGGACCAGCCGATCCGCGCCGAGTTGATGCTCGGCCAGTACGATGAAACCACCCTGCCCAAGCGCCTGACGCTGGAGATCGACGGCAGCCGCCTTGGCGCCCTGGATTACAGCGCCGAGAGCGGTACCACCACGCTGTCAGCCCCACAGGTGGCTGCGCTGCTGAAGTCGCTGACCCGCGACAGTACGATCGTGGCGGTCGGCGATGATGGCCGGCGCTGGACACTGTCTGACAGCGGCGCCTCGGCGGTGCTGCTGAAAATGGATGAGTTCCAGGGCCGGCTCGGCACGCCGGGCGCGGTGATGCGCAAGGGCAGCCGCCCCGAAAGTTCCGTGCTGCCCGCGCTGCCGGTACCGGTGGTGACGCTGGCGAAGATTCCGGCCACACGTGCCACCGATACCGCGCTGGCGCAGTCGCCCGCGCTGCGCGCGGCGATCACCGCCGTCACCACGGAGGACGATTGCGACGCGCTGGACCCCAGCGGCAGGCTGGCCGAGGACGGCCCGCAGGAAATGAACGTGCAGCGCCTGAGTGCGGACAAGCTGCTGGTTTCAATGATCTGCTGGCGTGGTGCGTACAACGAAGGTGCCGGCTACTGGGTGGTCAACGACCGTGCGCCCTACCAGCCCAAGTTGGTCACCACCCTGGGCGGCGATGACGACGGCCGCACCATCAGCGCCGCCAACAAGGGCCGCGGCCTGGGCGATTGCTGGTCCACCCACAGCTGGGGCTGGGATGGCAAACACTTCGTGGTTACTGCCGATGCGACCAGCGGCCTGTGTCGGCTGGTCGCTGCCGGCGGTGCGTGGGAGATGCCGACGTTGGTGACGGAGGTGCGGGAGTAGGAGACCTGCCAGCGCACCACTTGGGGTTGCGTTATGGAGTCGCAGTTCCGGGAAGCGGGTCCCACGGACCGGTGAAATTATTGTTAGGATCGGGCGACGGGAGCGTGAACGTTAACCCTTAACGGCCACGATCTGCTCTGCCGTGTGGCAGAGATTCAACATAAAACTCTGGGCAAGGAAGCGCCATGGTCATCCGCTTTACCTCTCCGAATCCGCTCGTTGACGCGTCGTCTGACAAGCCTGCGACAACGATCCGCGCCAAAGACCCCCGCTCGATCTGCGCAGGAGCGAAACGCTACCCCACCCGTACCGCCCCGTGGCGACGTCTTGGCCACGTTGTGGCACTTCTCGCTCTATCGGCTGGAACGCCTGTTGCGAGCAGTTGGGCGGCAACAAGCGTCGAACCGTATCAGGAGTATTCGCAGAAGGTGCGCGCCGCCCAGCAGCTGTCAGCACTGGACGATGGTCTCTTCGGCGACAGTGTGAGTCTCTTCAACGGCGGCACCGAGTTCGGTATCGCCGATATCTCCCTGTCAGGCAACGATGCCCTGCCCGTCGAGCTTCGCAGGCGCCTGAATATCGTCGCCGAGCCAGTCATTGGTCACATCGACAAGTTTGGTGGTGTTGGTAACTGGGACGTGGATGTACCGAGCATCTCAGGTGTGGTGGATGCGTTCTTTAAATGGAACACCAACTCGGTCGGCCAAGCCAAACAACGTTGCGCCGAGCGTCTCTACCCGTCGACAGGAACTCAGGCGCGGCTCAGCGACATCTTCCACGGATTCACCGTTCGCATCCCCGGCAAGGGAAGCAAGGCCTTGCTCGCCCGCGAAGTGACCTCTACCTTCCCCAAGCTTGGCGAGGGGGATGCGGCCTTGTGGTCAACCCGTGACCTGGATGGCTTCACCTGCACCCCCATGAAGAACGGATACCCGGGTGATGGATTCATCATGCACACCCCGGATGGGTTGAAGTACATATTCGATATTGGTGTCGAGCGGTCCATCGCTGCAGTTCAAGGACGAAACAGAACCACTCGTGCGCGCGTGCAGGTGTTTCTTCTGGCAAGCCGCATCGAGGATCGATTCGGCAACAGCGTGGACTATCACTACAGCAGCGAAGGCTATCCACAGCGCATCGTCGCCAGCGACGGCCGCGAGATCGCACTGACCTATGTCAATGGTCGCCTCAGCCAGGGGGAGGCAAACGGCCGTCGTTGGCAGTATGGATACAGCGGCGACAGCCTGACCTCGGTGGTGCTTCCAGATCAAAGCGCATGGAGCTACGGATATAGCGGCAGCCTGAAACCGCTGTATGAAATGTGGGACGCCGAACTTGGGCCGGGCTGCATGAATGTCCCTCCGGTGACCGATGCGGCATTCACACTGAACGCCGCTCATCCCTCCGGTGCACAAGGCCAGTTCGAGTTCCGCCACCTGCGACACCCCCGCAGCGGTGTGCGCAAAAGCGTCTGCGTCATCGATGTTCCGGGTGTCGGCGGCGAACCCCACACCTACTACCTGGGTACGCCCAACTACTACGACATGTTCAGCCTGGTGGCCAAGTCGATCTCGGGGCCTGGCCTGGACACTCCCCATGCATGGCATTACCGATACGGCAGTGGTCGCTCAGCATACTGGGGCACCGCCGTACCGGTTCCGTACACACCTTGTACTGATCGCGCCGTGTGCTCGGTGGGCAAGACATCTTCAATTCTCCAGCCGGACGGAACAACGGATCTCTATCGATACGGAATGCAGTTCGGCGTCAACGAGGGTACGTTGCTGGGTAAGCGCCGCGTTGACGTGGGCGGAAGGGTCGTCCGGGAGGAGACGTACGAGTACATCAGTGATGACGAAGTGGTCGGCCAGCCATTCTCTCCACGCTATGGGGCCTTGTGGGGCGGCAATGATGTTTCTACAACGTATGCACGCCCCATCAAACGTACTGTCATTGCACAAGATGGTTTCATCTCCAATGCAGATCCAGACGCGCCCCCCTCGACCCCACAGAGTGCAGGCACTCTGACGAACGGCTGCCAAGGTACAGGCTGCGGGACGTGGTTCAACCTGCCCCAGCCATCCACCATCAGCGCTTCCAGTGGCAATCAGCAGGCGGCAGATTCCTACCTGGAAGAAGTTCAGCAATTCGATGCGTATGCGAGGCCGTTGCGGTATCGCCGATACAACAGCTTGGGCTACTCACGAGTGGAAACTCAGGAGTATCAGGACAATATCGGCCGCTGGGTGCTGGGACAGACGGCGCGCGCCACCATCGACGGCGTGGAGACAACGCGCACCGAATTCGATGCCACTACTGCCCTCGCCGTACGTGAATACTCCTTCGGCAGGAACACTCGAAGCTTCAGCTATCACGCCAATGGTTCGCTTGCGACGGTTACAGATGGCAATGCACGTGTCACCCATCTGGACAACTGGTACCGAGGGCTGCCGCAGCTGATCCGCCATCCTGATGGCACCAGCCTGTCCGCCGTTGTCGATGGGAATGGATGGGTGCAATCTGCCACCGATGAGAACGGCTATGTCACCGGCTATGGCTATGATGCTGCCGGCCGTATCACCCGCATCATCTATCCGAGCACGAACGGGACTGCGTGGAACAACGTAGCCGCGCGATTTGAACAGGTTCAATCTCCTGAGGTTGGCCTCAGCGCGGGTCATTGGCGTCACGTCTCCACGGTCGGTCAGCAGAAGAAGACCACCTACTTCGACGCATTCTGGCGCCCAGTCGCGGAAAGCCTTGAAGACACTGCCAGTCCTGCCGCCAGTGAGCGCTGGCAGGCGCGGCGATATGACACCTCCGGGCGGAACGTATTCGAGTCCTTCCCACGCAATCCAGCTGCGGATGGCACAGTGCCGTTCAATGCTGTGATGCCAGGTTCGTATCAGGCGTACGACGCGCTTGGTCGACTGGTCGAAAAACGGCAGGACAGTGAGCTCGGAGTCCTCACAACCAGAACGGACTATCTGGGCGAGCTCATAGTGCGCAACATCAACCCGCGCAATCAAGTCACGATCACCAGTCATCAGGCGTACCACCAGCCCACCTACGACTTGCCGCGCGACATCAGCATGCCGGAAGGCGTATTCATGGACATCGGTCGCGATGTCTTTGGACGTGTCACCTCATTGCGCCGCAGGAACGGTGATGCCAGCCAGAGCGTCTGGCGGCGCTACGTCTATGACAATCACGGCCAGCTCTGCAAGAGAATTGAGCCGGAAGATGGATCGACCGTGATGGAGTACGACGCGACAGGCAACACGATCTGGACGGTCAATGGTTTGGACCTGCCTGACGCCGCCGCGTGCAATCGCACTGAAGCCTATGCCTCCGGTCGGCGGGTTGATCGCAGTTACGATGCCCGGAACCGAGTCAGCACCCTGCGCTTCCCGGATGGCCGCGGCAGTCAGACGTTCAACTACTGGCCAGATGGACTGCCCCGATCTGTCACCACCCAGAATGACAGCGCCGGGCAGCTCGTAGCGATCAACGCCTTCGACTACAACAGCCGCCGCCTGCTAAGCGGAGAGTCACTGAACCCCGGCGATGGCCAGCTCCGCAGCGTCGGCTATGGCTATGACGCAAACGGCAATCTCAGCCGGCATGTGCTTCCATCCGGGCGCATATTGACCTACGCGCCCAATGCACTGGGACAGCCCAGTGGCGTCTGGGAGCAGTCGACAGGCGTGGCGCTGGCTGGCAGCGTGAGCTACTACCCGAACGGCGCAATCAGATCATTCGTGTACGGAAACGGAATTCCCCACACACTTCAATTGAACGCTCGCCAGCTCCCGTCGCGCAGCACCGACGTCGGCGTGCTTGATACAGGCGTGACCTACGACGCGGCCGGCAACACGGCGCAGCTTCTGGATGGCGTGCGCGGCCAGCACTACGACCGAACGATGGCCTATGACGGGATGGACCGGCTGATCGAAGCACGTTCCTGCAGCTTCGGTGGTGATTGTGTGCATCGCTATACATATGACGCCCTGGACAACATCGCCAGCTGGCAACTTGGTGGCGTCAAACAGCACTTCTATTGGTACGACAACAAGAACCAGCTGACCAATATCCGGAATGAAATCGGAAGCACAGTGATCGGCCTGAGCTACGACGCACAAGGCAACCTGAGCAGCAAGAACGGTCAAGGCTACGAGTTCGACTACGGCAATCGACTGCGCGGTGCCGTGGGCAAAGAAAGCTATCGTTATGACAGCCAGGGGCGCCGCGTGTCATCAATGGATGAGGCCGGTGGGGAGATTCGTTCGCTCTACAGCCTCGATGGCGTGCTTCGACGGACGGAGGATCTCCGCAAAGGCCAGGATACCGAGTATGCCTACCTCGGTGGGAGTCTGGTTGCGCGACTGATTGTCGACCACGTACCCAGCGTACCGACACCACCGAAGCTGACACTTCCCGCGTTCAGTAACAGTGGAACCTATACAGCGCAATGGAGCTCTGCAGCCGGTGCTGCACGCTACGAGCTGCAGGAGCAGATCAACTTCGGTGACTGGCAGGATCTCTACAGCGGCACTGCTACCCAGTACATCGTGGCTGGACGCTCGGACGGCAACTATAGCTACAGGCTTCGCGGCTGCGCGTCTGCCTGTGGATCGTGGAGCGCAGTCCAGAGCACGGCGGTAGCCCTGCCGCCGTCGGGCGAACCCGTGCTCAGTGCACCTGCCCTCGTGGTGGGCGGGAACTACGTTGTCGGCTGGTCCGCGGTCAGCGGTGCCAGCGAGTATTCACTTGAGGAAAGCGTGAATGGCGCCGCTTGGCAGGACGTCTACACCGGGTCTGGGCTGACACACGCTGTCTCGGGCAAGGCAGGCGGTCGCTACCAGTATCGCGTGAAAGCCTGCAACCCGGCGGGTTGTGGCGCGTTCTCTGACGTACGCACAGTAGACGTCGTGGGTGCACCCAACACAGCCCCAATACTCAGCATGCCCGACTACAGCGGCTCGGGCTCCTTCACCGCCACCTGGAATGCCGTGGCGGGAGCCTCGAGCTACGAGCTGGAGCAGCAGCGAGGCGGGCCTTGGACCCGCGCCTACTTTGATGCCCAGAGCAGCGCCGTGATCAGTGGCCTTGCCACCGGGAACTACCAGTTCCGGGTCAGGGGATGCAACAGCGCCGGATGCGGCCCCGCATCTTCGCCGATGCCAATCCAGGTACTCGTGCCGCCAGCATCTCCGACGCTGAGCGCACCAGCCAGCAGCAATGCGCCTCAGTACTCGATCTCATGGACCGCTTCGGAGACGGCAACCAGCTATGTGCTTGAAGAGGCCGCCAACGGCAGCCAGTGGACTCAAGTTCACAATGGAGCCTCCACCTCTGCAACCGTCTCAGGGCGGGGCGACGGCAGCTACCTCTACCGGGTACAGGCCTGCAACCGCTCCGGCTGCGGCAACTATTCCGGCACCGTGTCCACAACGATCTACCTACCCCCTGCTCTACCGCGGATCACCAACTCCACCCGAACTGGCGCACCCAAGATTCTCTGCTCTGTCATGTGGACAGCGAGTCCCACTGCTGAACGTTACGAGCTGATGGCCTATCAGACCGGAGTCGTGCAGTACTCGGGGCCCAATAAGAGCTACGGCCACGTCACGCGGGCCTGTTCACCGACCCACGTTGTTCGTGCCTGCAACAGCGCCGGTTGCTCGGATTGGTCAAGCCCGCCTACACCTCAGGTCTTCGTGCCAGGAGAGGTGAACTAATGATGAGACCATTGGTGGGCAGCGCGAGCGGTGCAACACGGTACCCGGCTCGGGCTTTAAGCCGGTACAACGCCCTTCTGTATCTTCTAGCTGCGTTGGGCATTTCGGCGGCCCAAGCTCAGACGTCCAGAGTTGAGTACATTCATACAGACATTCTGGGCAGCCCTGTCGCAGTAACAGATGCTACCGGCCAGACTATCGAGCGCACGGATCAGCTTGAGGCAGCCAACAATGTCTATACGGATCATTGAAAGCTCGGCCATCTGCATGCTCCTGGTACCGATGGCGAATGCCACGGAGCCAGGCGCGCTGTTGAGCAGGCCGGAGTGCGGCATGCACGGGGAGTTACACGAACCGGTATGCAGGCAGTCATTCCAGACACTTGCAATGGGTGCTGGCAGGTTGGATACGCATCTCATTGCGATCACCGGTCATCTGGTCATCTGGTCAAGATCCAGGGTGAATTCATCCTTTTCCAAGACCCTGTGACCTATCGCTACTCCCGAGGTGTCGGGGGCATTCGACTCAAGGTCGGTGATACAAGCCAGATCATGGAGTCGCTCGTATCGCCCGATGCATCGAGCAGCTTGCTGCTGGGGCGTGAAGCATGCCAGCCGGTCACGATCAGAGGGCGCTACTCCGCCAGCTACGAGGACGCGCTTTGGTCCATGGGGACCTTGGACATGCTCGAACAAGCCCCTGTGAGCCGGCTCTTTCCGGAAGGAGTATCAGTGGAGATCAACACGGCCGACCAGATTGACCTGAAACGCATGTGTGCGGACAAGAACTGAAGCCACTGAGAGGCAGCCGACAATGTCCATACGGATCACCAGCGCACTTGCGGCCTTTATGTTTCTGACGCCATTCGCAGCAGACGCTGCCGAGCCCGAGAACCTGCTGGGAAGGCGTGAGTGCGGCATGCATGGAACGCTGCATGAGCCCGTATGCAGGCAGTCCTTCCTGACGCTCGCCTCAGGCACTGCAAGGCTCGACGGCCACCTCATTTCAATCACCGGCCACCTCGTCAAGATCGTGGGCGAGTTTCTCCTCTTCCAGGACCCGGTCGCCTACCGCTACTCCGGAGGGATCGGCGCCATTCGAATCAAGCCTGGCGAGGCCAAACAGGTCTTGGACGCCCTCGTATCGCCCGAGGAGCCGAGCAGCCTGCTGCTGGGGCGCGAGGCGTGCAACCCGGTCACCATTCACGGGCGCTACACAGCCACCTACGAGGACGAGCTATGGTCCATGGGAACAGTGGAAATGGTCGGGCAGTTCCCCGACACCCGGCTCTTTCCGGAAGGCATGTCGGTGGAGATCAGGAGCGTGGACCAGGTTGACCTGAAACGCATGTGCGCGGGCAGGAACTGAGGCAACGACCGCAAGCGAACGCCGAAGATCGGGGCCAGCGGTGCCAACAGACCCCGCTACATCCCGGCTTCAAACGTCCGCGCAATGCTCGATGATCAACTGGATCGCCCCACCGCCACGGTAGTCGTCACTGACCAGCCGGTAGGCGATGTGGACATGGTTGGCCGGCGCGTTGCCGGTCCAGCCACTGAAATGGATGGCGTTGAGCGGTTCGGTGCGACCGGGCACGCGCAGGCTGAGTTTCAGGTGTTTTTCCTTCAGCACCTGCCAGCGCGCCACCTGGAAATGGCCGTCGAACAGCGGTTCCGGGAAGCCCTGCCCCCATGGCCCGGCCAGGCGCAGGGCCTCGGCATGGCGGAAATCGAGTTCGCCCGGGGCCAGCTCACCATCGCTGAGCAGCTGCTGCTGCAACGCGGCCGGGTCCATGCTGGCCTGGACTACGGCGATGAAGGCCTGCTGGAAATCGTCCAGCCGCGCATGCGGCAGGCTCAGCCCGGCGGCCATGGCGTGGCCACCGAACTTGTCGATCAGCCCCGGATGCGCTGCGTTGACCAGCGCCAGTGCATCACGGATGTGGAAGCCGGCAATCGAACGCGCCGAGCCGCGCAGGGAATCGCTGCCCGGTTCGGACGGGGCGAAAGCGATCACCGGCCGATGCAGCCGATCCTTCATCTTCGAGGCAACCAGGCCGACCACGCCGGGATGCCATTCGGCGTCGAACAGGCAGGCCGCGATCGGGCGCTCGCCTTCGGCGCTGAGCACCGCACGTGACACCGCCAGTTCGGCATCGTCGGTCATCAGCTGCTGCACGGCGCGACGCTCGGCGTTGATCTGCTCCAGCGTGGTGGCGATCTCGCGCGCCTGCGTACGATCTTCGGTGAGCAGCAGTTCGATGCCCAGCGCCATGTCTTCCAGACGCCCGGCGGCGTTCAAGCGCGGCCCCAGCGCGAAGCCGATGTCGGTGGCGCTCAGCCGCGCTGGATCCCGGCCGCTGGCTTCGATCAGTGCCTGCAGGCCGACACAGCCCTGCCCGGCGCGCAGCCGGCGCAGACCCGCTGAGACCAGGGCGCGGTTGTTGGCATCGAGCACGACCAGATCGGCGACGGTACCGACCGCGACCAGGTCCAGCAGGGTCAGCAGATCCGGCTCGCGGGTGGCGGCAAACGCGCCCTGCTCGCGCAGGTGGCGGCGCAGCGCCATCAGCACGTAGAAGATCACGCCCACGCCGGCGAGCGCCTTGCTCGGGAACGCGTCGCCGTTGATGTTGGGATCGACGATGGCATCGGCCGGCGGCAGCTGCTCACCGGGCAGATGGTGGTCGGTGACCAGCACTTTCCAGCCCAACGCCTTGGCCGCGGTCACACCGGCATGGCAGGCGATGCCATGGTCCACGGTGACCAGCAGGCCCGGCTGCAGCGGCGCCAGATCGGCGACCAGCGTCGGCGACAGGCCATAGCCGTGCAGCATGCGGTTGGGCACAGCATGTACCACATCGCGTGCGCCGAGCATGCGCAGCCCGCGCACACCGACCGCGCAGGCGGTGGCACCGTCGCAATCGAAATCGCCGACCACCAGGATTCGCTCATTGGCCGCAATCGCCGCAGCCAGCAAAGCCACCGCGTTCTGCATGCTGCCCATCAGCTCCGGCGCGTGCAGCTGCGCCAGCTTCGGCTGGGCCTGCGCGGCATCGGTGACACCGCGCGCGGCGTACAGGCGCTGCAGCAGCGGCAGCATGTCGGCCGGCCACGCGGCCAGGGTGGGCACGGGACGGCGCTGGATCTGGGGGGAATCGGGAGAAGGCAAGGCAGGCTCGATCGGGGATGAAAGGTGCTGCCAATGGCAGCCCCCAACATGATACCCGCGGTAGTGCCGGCCGCTGGCCGGCAACCTCCTGGAATCGGGCGGTATGAGGTTGCCGGCCAGCGGCCGGCACTACCCATGCGGCCGTGCGAGGTTGCCGGCCAGCGGCCGGCATTACCCGTGCAGTTGCAGGGGCTTTTTCCAGAACTGCCAGCGCTGGCCCTTGTCGATCTCAAAACGTGCGCCGTCCTCGAAATCCAGCACCAGCCGACGCAGTTCGCCGCGCTGCAATGCGGCCAGCAACGGGCGGATCGCATCGTTGCCGAGTTGTTCCAGCGAACGCAGCTGGCGCAGGTCGACCAGCGCGTCCACCTGCTGGTCGCCATCGGCCTGTACACCGGCCGCCTTGGCCAGCGCCTGCAGCAGCGACTCGCGGCTGCGGACCTGCACGTGCGCGGTGCTGACGCACTGCGGCAGTTCGCCGCCGCCCCAGAACCACAGCGAGTTGATCGCCCGCTTGCCCGCCGCCACGCGCTGCGCGTTCCAGTCGTGCTGGTGCAGCACCACCTGCGCTTCGGTCAACAGGGCACGCCAGCGGCGTCCGGTCTCGCCTTCCGGCAGATAGGCGAACAGGTCATCGCCGAGCACCTCATCGGGCGAGGCAAACGCCGGCAACGTGGTGCCCGGTGGCAGCCGCAGGTACCAGCGCGACGGCTGCGGTGCATCCAGGCTGAAACCGAAGCCGGCAAACAAGGGTTGCAGTGCAGGCAACAACCGGGCGACGTCCTCCGGCTCGGGCCGCAGCGTGTCGCCGTGGCCCATCATCCGTGCGCCGTGCATATCCGGCACCACATAGGCCGGATCGGCACGCAGCCAGACAGCATCGCCCGCATCGCCGACGTCCAGCTGGCGGGTCAAGGCGGCGACCGGCCACTGTGCAGGCTGCAGCTGGAAATGCCGCTGCAGCTGGGCACGCTCGCCGGGTTCGACGCTGCTGCGAACCGCCCGTCCCAGCGCCTTTGCCACATCTTCGGGCAACGGCGCAGCCGGAAACCGGCTGCGTGCGGGCAGCAGCAGCGTCGCTGTCGCCATCGTCACTCAGTCCAGGTACTGGACGCTGACGATTTCGTACTCGCGCTGGCCGGCCGGTGCGTCGATGGTGACCGCGTCGCCTTCCAGCTTGCCGATCAACGCACGCGCCAGCGGCGAGGAAATCGCGATCAGGCCGAGTTTGATGTCGGCCTCCAGATCACCCACGATCTGGTAGCGCTTCTCTTCCTCGCTGTCCATGTCGGAGAGCTCGACAGTGGCACCGAACACCACCTTGCTACCGGCGTTGAGCTTGGAGATGTCGATGATCTCGGCATGCGAGAGCTCGCCTTCCAGCTGCTTGATGCGGCCTTCGATGAAGCCCTGTTCCTCGCGCGCGGCGTGGTACTCGGCGTTTTCCTTCAGGTCGCCATGCGCACGCGCTTCGGCGATCGCGGCAATGACCTTGGGACGCTTGACCCCCTTGAGGTGGTCAAGTTCTTCGCGCAGACGCTGCGCGCCCTTCAGGGTGATCGGGGCTCTCATGCATTCAACTCCTTGTGCAGTTCCTGCAGCGACCAGACCGGGCCGGTCCCGCGGAATTCCAGAGATTGCACCAGCGCCTTGGCGCCGGCAATGGTGGTCGAGTAGGTGACGCGGTGCTGCAGCGCCTCGCGACGGATCGAGAACGAATCGTTGATCGCCGCACGCCCTTCGGTCGTGTTGACGATGTAGACGATGTCGCCATTCTTGATCGAATCGACGATGTGCGGACGGCCTTCGACCACCTTGTTGACGATTTCGCAGTCCATGCCGTGCTGCTGCAGCCACGCGCCGGTGCCACGGGTGGCCACCAGGGTGTAACCGCGCTCCAGCAGGGCCTGGGCGACCGGCAGCACACGCTGTTTGTCCGGATCGCGGACCGAGACGAAGGCCTTGCCCAGCGGCGGGGCCTTGATGCCACCGGCTTCCTGCGCACGCGCGAAGGCGGCGCTGAAGCTGCGGCCCACGCCCATCACTTCACCGGTGGAGCGCATCTCCGGCCCGAGGATCGGATCGACACCCTGGAACTTGGCGAACGGGAAGATCGCTTCCTTGACCGAGTAGTACTCCGGCACGATTTCCTTGGTGGCGCCCTGCTCGGCCAGGCTCTTGCCGGCCATGCAGCGCGCGGCGATCTTGGCCAGCGGCATGCCGGTGGCCTTGGACACGAACGGCACGGTGCGCGAGGCACGCGGGTTCACTTCCAGCAGGTACACGATGTCTTCGCCGTTCTCGCCGACCTGGATCGCGAACTGGGTGTTCATCAGGCCGACCACGTTCAGCGCCTTGGCCAGCTCAACCACCTGGCGACGCAGCTCGGCCTGGGTTTCAGCGGACAGCGAGTACGGCGGCAGCGAGCACGACGAGTCACCCGAGTGCACGCCGGCCTCTTCGATGTGCTCCATCACGCCGCCGATCAGCACGTTGCCGTCCTTGTCGGCAATGATGTCCACGTCCACTTCCACGGCATTGTCGAGGAAGCGGTCCAGCAGCACCGGCGAGTCGTTGGAGACCTTCACCGCGTCGCGCACGTAGCGGGCCAGGTCGGATTCGCCGTAGACGATTTCCATCGCGCGGCCGCCCAGCACGTAGCTCGGGCGCACCACCAGCGGGTAGCCGATCTCGCGTGCCAGCAGCAGGGCTTCCTGGTCGTTGCGGGCGATGCGGTTCGGCGGCTGCTTCAGGCCGAGCTTGTCGACCAGCTGCTGGAAACGCTCGCGGTCTTCGGCCAGGTCGATGGAGTCCGGCGAGGTGCCGATCACCGGCACGCCGTTGGCTTCCAGCGCGCGCGCCAGCTTCAGCGGGGTCTGGCCGCCGTATTGCACGATCACGCCCTTGGGCTGTTCCAGTTCGACGATCTCCAGCACGTCTTCCAGCGTCAACGGCTCGAAGTACAGGCGGTCGGAGGTGTCGTAATCGGTGGAGACGGTTTCCGGGTTGCAGTTGACCATGATGGTTTCGAAGCCATCCGCGCGCAGCGCCAGTGCGGCGTGTACGCAGCAGTAGTCGAACTCGATGCCCTGGCCGATGCGGTTCGGACCGCCGCCCAGGATCATGATCTTGTCGCGGTTGCTCGGCGCCGCTTCGCACTCGTCCTCGTAGGTCGAGTACAGGTAGGCGGTGCCGGTGGCGAACTCGCCCGCGCAGGAATCCACGCGCTTGTACACCGGGCGCACCTTGTGCGCACGACGCAGCGCGCGCACGGCCGCTTCGTTGGTGCCGGTCAGCTCGGCCAGGCGCGCATCGGAGAAGCCGGCACGCTTGAGCTTGCGCAGGCGGGCGGCGTCCAGTGCATCGATGCCGTCAGCGGCCAGGTCGGCCTCGGCCTGGATGATCTCTTCGATCTGGTCCAGGAACCACGGGTCGATGTGCGACAGCGCAAACACGTCTTCCACGCTGAAACCGGCGCGGAACGCGTCACCGACGAAGAACAGGCGCTCCGGGCCCGGGGCCTTGAGCTCACGCTTGATCGTGGTGATGTCGTCTTCGTTGGACAGGTCCAGACCGGTCGGGTCGAGGCCGATCTTGCCGGTTTCCAGGCCACGCAGCGCCTTCTGCAGCGACTCCTGGAAGGTGCGGCCCATCGCCATCACCTCGCCCACCGACTTCATCTGGGTGGTCAGGCGCGCGTCGGCCGCCGGGAACTTCTCGAAGGCGAATCGCGGGATCTTGGTGACGACGTAATCGATCGACGGCTCGAACGAGGCCGGGGTCAGGCCACCGGTGATCTCGTTCTTCAATTCGTCCAGGGTGTAACCCACGGCCAGCTTGGCGGCGACCTTGGCGATCGGGAAGCCGGTGGCCTTGGAGGCCAGTGCCGAGGAACGCGACACGCGCGGGTTCATCTCGATCACCACCACGCGGCCGGTGGTCGGGCTGATGCCGAACTGCACGTTGGAGCCGCCGGTGTCCACGCCGATCTTGCGCAGCACGGCGATGGAGGCATCGCGCAGGCGCTGGTATTCCTTGTCGGTCAGGGTCTGCGCCGGCGCCACGGTGATCGAGTCACCGGTGTGCACGCCCATCGGGTCCAGATTTTCGATGGAGCACACGATGATGCAGTTGTCGGCGGTGTCGCGCACCACCTCCATCTCGAACTCCTTCCAGCCCAGCACCGACTCTTCCACCAGCACTTCGGTGGTCGGGGACAGTTCCAGGCCGCGGGTGACGATGTCGATCAGCTCTTCGCGGTTGTAGGCGATGCCGCCACCGCTGCCGCCCAGGGTGAAGCTGGGGCGGATGATGGTCGGGTAGCCGACACGGGCCTGGATCTCGATCGCTTCTTCCAGCGTGTGCGCCACGGCGGCCTTGGGGCAGTCCAGGCCGATCTCGCCCATGGCCACGCGGAACAGCTCGCGGTCTTCGGCCATCATGATCGCGTCGCGCTTGGCGCCGATCAGTTCGACGTTGTACTTCTCCAACACGCCGTTGTCGGCCAGGTCCAGCGCGCAGTTCAGCGCGGTCTGGCCGCCCATGGTCGGCAGCAGGGCATCGGGCTTTTCCTTGGCGATGATCTTCTCGACCGTCTGCCAGTTGATCGGCTCGATGTAGACGGCGTCGGCCATCTCCGGGTCGGTCATGATGGTGGCCGGATTGCTGTTGACCAGCACCACGCGGTACCCCTCGTCACGCAGGGCCTTGCAGGCCTGGGCGCCGGAGTAATCGAACTCACAGGCCTGGCCGATGACGATCGGGCCGGCACCGATGATGAGGATGGTTTTTAGGTCAGTGCGCTTGGGCATTGTCTTCTCTAAGTCAGTACAGCGTGTCGGGGGTGACTGCGCCGCGCCTTCGGCAGCGGCGCGGTGGATCAGGCCTTGGCCTGCGCCATCAACGTCACGAAACGGTCGAACAGCGGGCTGACATCGTGCGGACCCGGCGATGCTTCCGGATGGCCCTGGAAGGAAAACGCCGGCACGTCGGTGCGTGCGATGCCCTGGTTGGTGCCGTCGAACAGCGAACGGTGGGTCACCCGCAGGGTCGCCGGCAGCGAGGCTTCATCCACCGCGAACCCGTGGTTCTGCGAGGTGATCATGACGCGGCCGTCGTCCAGGTCCTGCACCGGATGGTTGGCGCCGTGGTGCCCGTGGCCCATCTTGACCGTCTTGGCGCCGGAGGCCAGCGCAAGCAGCTGGTGGCCCAGGCAGATGCCGAAGGTCGGCAGCTTCTTGTCCAGGAACACCTTGATCGCCGCGATCGCGTAGTCGCACGGTTCCGGATCGCCCGGGCCGTTGGACAGGAACACGCCATCCGGGTTCATCGCCAGCACGTCGGCGGCCGGGGTCTGCGCCGGCACCACGGTGATGTCGCAGCCGCGTTCGGCCAGCATGCGCAGGATGTTGAGCTTGGCGCCGAAATCGTAGGCCACCACCTTGAAGCGCGGTGCGGCGGACGCGAACGCGTTGCTGTTCAGGTCGAGCTGGCCCTCGTTCCAGCTGTAGGCCTTGTCGGTGCTCACCACCTTGGCCAGGTCCATGCCCTTCAGGCCCGGGAACTTGCGCGCCGCTTCCAGTGCCGTTTCCACATTGATGTCATCGCCGGCCATCAGCGCACCGTTCTGGGCGCCGCGCTCGCGCAGGATGCGGGTCAGCTTGCGGGTGTCGATGCCGGAGATGGCGACCACGCCGCGCTGCAGCAGCCAGTCCTGCAGCGACACCTGGCTGCGCCAGTTGCTGGGACGGCGCGGCACGTCGCGCACGATCAGGCCAGCCGACCACACCTTGTGGGCTTCGTCATCCTGGTCGGTCATGCCGGTGTTGCCGATATGCGGGTAGGTCAGCGTGACCATCTGCCGGGCGTAGGAAGGATCAGTCAGCACTTCCTGGTAACCGGTCATGGCGGTGTTGAACACCACCTCACCGACGGACAGGCCGGGCGCGCCTACGGATTCGCCCTCGAATACGGTGCCGTCTTCGAGGACGAGGATTGCGGCTTGGGTCACGGAAATCTCACTTTGGCTACCGAGGGGTCGCCGAAGTCACGCCTGCGCTCCACGAAAAAGCGGCTGCAAAAAAGCGCGGACTGCGGTTCGGGACCGGTCCGGCTGTCGTGATTCGGCGAGCGGGAATTGTAAAGGCAAGCACCCCGCGACGCCAGCGTTTGCATGCATCCGCTGGCGTATCCACGTGAAGGGCCCGCCGATGGTTCAGGCGGACCCGGCCCCTGCTCAGGCTGTCGGGGCGGGGCCGGCCCCGGCCAGCAGGTCGCGGACCCGGTAGCTGCCGGGCGTGCGCCCATTCAGCTGGATGGCGGCAAACAGCGCGCCACGGGCGAAAATGTCGCGGTTGGTGGCCCGGTGGGTCAGCTCGATGCGCTCGCCCAGCCCGGTGAACTGGACCAGGTGCTCACCGACGATGTCGCCGGCGCGCAGGCTGGCGTAGTGCGGCTGCGCCCCGCCCTTGAGCGCGGCGGCGCCCAGAGTCAGCGCGGTGCCCGAGGGCGCGTCCTGCTTGTGCACGTGGTGGGATTCGACGATATCGCAGTCCCAGCCGGCCAGCGCCGCGGCCGCGCGCTCGACCAGCTCGTCCAGTACTGCCACGCCCAGGCTGAAGTTGGACGCCCACACCAGCGGAATGCCCGCCGCCGCCTGGATCAGCGCCTGGCGCTGTGCCTCGCTGATGCCGGTGGTGCCCGAGACCAGCCCGGCCCCGCGTGCCACGCACAGTGCCAGCACCGGGTCGAAGCCTTCGGGCAGGCTGAAGTCGATGGCCACATCGAACGGCGGCGCACCGGACAGCTCACTGGCAGCGAAATGCGGCACACCCTCGATCACGCGCTGCACGGGCGCGCGCCGGGTCACGGCCGCCACTACCTGCAGGGCCGGGTTGTCGGCCGCCAGCCGGAGCAAAGCCTGGCCCATGCGACCGGAAGCACCGTGGATGAGCAAACGAAGCGGAGAAGTAGTCATGCACGCAGGCTAGCGGTTGCCGACGATGCCGCCAAGGGGCTGCGCAGCCAATCGCGCTTGCTACCCTGATGGCCCGATCTTTCCTGGCGAGCGTTCCATGCAATTTTTTCCGCGACGTGTGCTGGTCACCGGCGGTGCCCGCGGCCGGGTACGGGACTGAACGATGCGGATTTCCGAAGTCGCGCGGCGCACGGGTGCCAGCCAGAAGGCGATCCGTCTGTATGAGGCGCGTGGGCTGCTGGCCACGGTGCCGCGGATCAACCGCTACCGCGACTACAGCGCGCAGGATCTGAACATGGTGCTGCTGATCCGCCAGGCCCTCGCGCTGGGCTTCCGCCTGGCGGACGTGGCACCGCTGCGGCGTGCCGATGGCGCGATCGACTGGGCACGGGTGGACACGATGCTGGCGGGCCGACAGCAGGCAGTGCGCGCGGAATCCCAACGATTGCAGGCACTGGATGCCGCGCTGTCCGGGCTGCGCGTGGAGGTGACCGCGCTGATCGATGCCGGCGGTCACGCCCCGCTGGACGCCTGCCTGGCGGTAGGCGACTGCCAGCCGGCTTGACTCTGCCCCATGGGGCAGACCCCAGGCTGCGCGCTCCTCCACTGCCGCGATCGCCTGCCTTTGAACATTGTGATCCTGCTCGGTCATCCCGACGCCGACAGCCTGTGTGGTGCCCTCGCCGACCGCTACCAGCAGGCCGCGCTCGCTGCCGGCCACCGGGTGCAGCTGTTCCGCCTGGGCGAACTGGCCTTCGACCCGATCCTGCGCCACGGCTATCGCCAGATCCAGCCGCTGGAGCCGGACCTGCTGCGCGCCACGGAAGCGATCCGCCAGTGCGAGCATCTGGCGCTGGTCTACCCGACCTGGTGGGGTGGCATGCCGGCGCTGCTGAAGGGCTTCTTCGACCGCGCGTTCGTGCCCGGCTACGCGTTCCGCTATCGCAAGGATTCGCTGTGGTGGGACCGCCTGCTCAGCGGCCGCAGCGCGCGGGTGATCACCACGCTGGACACGCCACCGTGGTACTACCGCTGGGTCTACCGCATGCCGGGGCACCAGCAGATCCGCCGCACCATTCTGCAGTTCTGCGGGATCAAACCGGTCAGGATCACCGGCTTCGGGCCGGTGCGGAGCGCAAGCAGCACCCAGCGCGACGCCTGGCTCAAGCAAGTCGACGCACTCGGCGCCCAAGCCCGGTAGAGCCACGCCATGCGTGGCTGCAGCAGCCGAACGCCAACGGCACAAAGGCAAGAGCCGGCGTCTCATTGATCCAAGCTTGGAGGGTACCGGGTAACCCCGCCCAGGACACGCCGTGAACCCATCCATGGGGGCTCGTCCACAACCTCCATGTTGTGGACGGTCCTGGGCGGGGTTACCCGGCACCCTCCACATGGATGGCTGTCTTCAACGGCAGGTAGAGCCACGCCATGCGTGGCTGCTCGCTCAATGCTGCTTCGGTGGCGTCGGCCCGCAACTGTCGCAGCCGCCACAGGCGCCGCCACCGCCGCTGGCCGGCGGGGCGATCTTCCGGCCCAGCGCCTGCAGCCACGCGGCGCGCTGCGGCTTCACCAGCCCCAGCGCGATGGCCCCGCGCGCCTTGCGCACCGTGCCGGGAAACTGCTTTTTCAACACCACCCACGCACTCACCACCACGGCCAGCGCGATGACGACGTACTGCAACAGCAGGCTGGTCTCCATCAGCCGCCGCCCAGGGCCACGGTCACCTGGTAGGTGATCAGCGAGGCAATGTAGGCCGCAGCGAACAGATAGAACGTGGCAAAGCCCATCTGCTTCCACGAGTTGGTCTCGCGCTTGATCGTGGCCAGCGTGGAGATGCACATCGGGGCGTAGATGTACCAGACCAGCAAGGACAGCGCCGTGGCCAGCGACCAGCCATCGCTGATCAACGGCGTCAGCGCCTGGCTGGCCGCATCATCGTCGGCCGCCGACAGCGCATACACCGTGGCCAGCGAGGCCACCGCCACTTCGCGTGCGGCCAGGCCCGGGATCAGCGCGATGCAGATCTGCCAGTTGAAGCCCAAAGGCGCGAAGAACACCGCCATCGCATGGCCGATCTGGCCGGCGAAGCTGTAGTCGATCGCCGGCATCGTCGCGCCCACCGGCGCGGCCGGGAACGACAGCAACACCCACAGCAGGATGGTCAGCGCCAGGATGATGCCGCCCACGCGCTTGAGGAAGATCATGCCGCGTTCGTACAGCCCCACCGCCAGATCGCGCGGGTGCGGGATGCGGTAGGACGGCAGTTCCAGCATCAGCGGATGCTCGCTTTTGTCGCGGCGCCACTTCTTCATCGTCCACGACATCGCCAGCGCACTGACGATACCGGCCGCGTACAGGCCGAACAGCACCAGACCCTGCTGATTGAAGATGCCCCACACGGTCTTTTCCGGAATGAACGCACCGATCAGCAGCGCGTACACCGGCAGGCGTGCCGAACAGGTCATCAGCGGCGCCACCAGGATGGTGGCCAGGCGGTCGCGCGGATCCTGGATGCTGCGGGTGGACATGATGCCCGGCACCGCGCAGGCAAAGCTGGACAGCAGCGGGATGAACGAGCGCCCGGACAGGCCGGCGGCGGCCATCATGCGATCCAGCAGGAACGCGGCACGCGGCAGGTAGCCCGATTCCTCCAGCGCCAGGATGAAGGCGAACAGGATCAGGATCTGCGGCAGGAACACGATCACCCCGCCGACGCCGGCGATGATGCCGTCGGTCAGCAGGCTGTTCAGCGGCCCGGCCGGCAAGGCGCCACCTACCCATTGGCCGAGCGCCCCGGTACCGGCTTCGATCAGGTCCATCACTGGGGTGGCCCAGGCGTACACCGCCTGGAAGATCAGGAACATCACCACGGCCAGGGTCAGCAGCCCGAACACCGGGTGCAACAACCAGCGATCCAATGCGTCGTCGATTTTGGCGGTGCGCGTGGGCATGCTGACCGACGCGTTGAGGATGGCGCGCACGCGGGCGTGATAGTCACTGTCCGTATCGGCGGCCGCCACCGGTGCCTGCAGGTGCGGCACCATCGCGTCCAGGCGTTCGACCAGCTGGGCGGCACCGTGGCGGCGCACGGCCACCGTTTCCACCACCGGCACGCCGAGTGCCTGCTCCAGCGCCTGCACGTCGATCTTGATGCCGCGGCGTTCGGCCGCATCGACCATGTTCAACGCCACGATCATCGGCTTGCCGAGCTCGCGCAGCTCCAGCGCGAAGCGCAGGTGCAGGCGCAGGTTGGTCGCATCGACCACGCACAGCAGCACGTTCGGCGCGGCCTCGCCCGGGTAGAAGCCCCGGCACAGGTCGCGGGTGATCGCTTCGTCCAAACTGGCCGGCTGCAGGCTGTAGGCCCCCGGCAGGTCGAGCACGGCGAACTCGCGTCCGGACGGCGCGCGCAGGCGGCCTTCCTTGCGCTCCACGGTCACCCCGGTGTAGTTGGCCACTTTCTGGCGGCTACCGGTGAGCTGGTTGAACAGCGCGGTCTTCCCGCTATTGGGGTTGCCCACCAAGGCCACGCGCAGCATTGCAGCGTCGGCGCTCATGCGCGGCCTCCGGCAACAATATCGGTGATCACGATGCGCGCCGCTTCACTGCGGCGCAGGGCAAAGCGCGTAAACCCGACCTGTACCAGCAGCGGCTCGCCGCCGACCGGACCACGGGCTACCAGACGCACATCTTCACCCTTGACGAAACCGAGTTCTCGGAGCCGCCGGGCGATGGCATCGTTTGCGTGTAGTTCCTGCACGGATTCCACCAGGGCGGAGCCGTGCAAAGGCAGTTCGGACAACGTCACAGAGCGCCTTCTGGTTGATAAGAATGGTTATCAATTCTAGCATCGCCGCGTCGCGTCATGGCCCGCGCCGCCTGGCCCGCTATGATCCATACATGTATGGAGCAACCGCAGGCCCCCCATGAGTGAAGCATTACGGATCGAACGCAGCGCCTCGGTGCTGACCCTGTGGCTGAACCGCCCCACCCTGCACAACGCCTTCGACGCGGCGTTGATTGCCCAGCTGACCGCGGCGCTGGAGGCGGCCGGGCGCGACGACCATGTACGCGCCGTGGTGCTGGCCGGCACGGGCGCCTCCTTCTCGGCCGGCGCGGACATGCAGTGGATGCGCGGCATGGCCGCCGCCAGCGAGGAGGACAACCGCCAGGATTCGCTGGCGCTGGCCCGGCTGATGCGCACCCTGGACGAGCTGCCCAAGCCCACCATCGCCCGCGTCCACGGCGCGGCGTTCGGCGGCGGGGTCGGCCTGGTGGCCTGCTGCGACATCGCCATTGCCAGCACCGTGGCCCGCTTCGGCCTGACCGAAAGCCGGCTGGGGCTGCTGCCGGCGGTGATCTCCCCCTACGTGATCGATGCGATCGGCCCGCGCCAGGCCCGCCGCTGGTTCGCCACCGGCGAGCACTTCGATGCCGAAACCGCCCTGCGCATCGGCCTGGTTCACCAGCTGATCGAACCTGAACGGATCGACGAGGCCGTGCAGCGCCAGCTCGGCCTGCTCGACAAGGCCGGCCCGATCGCTTCGTCCTCGGCCAAGGAACTGGTGCGCCGGGTCAGCGTGGGTCGTGACCGCGACGCCCTGGACCGCGACAACGCTGCGCTGATCGCCCGCCTGCGGGTCTCCGCGGAGGGCCAGGAGGGTCTGGGCGCGTTCCTGGACAAGCGCGCCCCGCACTGGGTCACCCAGGACTGAGCCGAAAGGAGATTTCCATGCTTGACCATATCGGTATCCGCTGCGCCGACTTCGCGCGCAGCCTGGCCTTCTTCCAGCAGGCTCTGGCGCCGCTCGGCATCGGCGTGGTGATGCAGGTGAGCGCCGAACAGAGCGGCGACTACGACCATGCCGGCTTCGGCCGCACCGGCAAGCCGGACTTCTGGATCGGCAACGCGCCAGGCGCGGGCGGCGGCGTGCACGTGGCCTTCAGTGCGGCCAGCCGCGCCGATGTCGATGCCTTCCACCAGGCGGCGCTGGCGGCCGGCGGCCAGGACAATGGCGGCCCCGGCATCCGCGCCTACTATCACCCGGACTATTACGGGGCCTTCGTGCTGGACCCGGACGGCAACAACATCGAAGCGGTCTGCCACCGCCCCGGCTGAGCCGCCGCATCCGGCCCATGCGCCCCGCGGGCGTACACCGCGAGCTGGCCGCTTTGTCGCCCAGCCCGCGTATCCCCTTTTCGTGGCCCACCGGGGAAGGTGGGTCACCCTCTTCTGCCAGGTACCCCTGTGATCCGACCCCTGCCCCGCCTGTTGTTGGCCGCGTGTCTTCCCGTCCGCCGGGAGGCCCGCCATGGATGATTTCGTCCGTATCGTCGAAGTCGGTCCGCGCGATGGCCTGCAGAACGAAGCCCAGCCGGTGGCCACTGCCGACAAGATCGAGCTGATCCGCCAGCTCTCGCAGACCGGCCTACTCACCATTGAAGCCACCAGCTTCGTCAGCCCGCGCTGGGTGCCGCAACTGGCCGACGCAGCCGAGGTCTATGCGGGCATCGTGCGTGTGCCCGGCATCGCCTACCCGGTGCTGGTGCCCAACGAACAGGGCTACGACCGCGCCCGCGCGGTGGGCGTGGAGGAAGTGGCGGTGTTCACCGCCGCGTCGGAAACCTTCAACCGCACCAACACCAATGCCGGCATCGACGAATCGCTGGCGCGGTTCGCGCCGATCCTGGCGCGCGCCGCCACCGACGGGGTCAAGGTGCGCGGCTATGTCTCCACCGTGCTTGGTTGCCCCTACCAGGGCGAGGTGGCGGTAAGCGAGGTGGTGCGCGTAGCCAAGGCCCTGCATGCGATGGGCTGTTACGAAATCTCGCTCGGCGACACCATCGGTGTGGGCACCCCGCGCAAGGCGCGCGCGATGTTGCACGCGGTGGCCAGCGAAGTGCCGATGGCCGCGCTCGCCGTGCACTTCCACGACACCTACGGCCAGGCGCTGGCCAACATCGATGCCTGCCTGGAGGAAGGTGTGCGCGTGGTCGATTCGGCCGTTTCCGGCGCCGGCGGTTGCCCGTATGCCAAGGGCGCCAGCGGCAACGTGGCCAGCGAAGATGTGGTTTACCTGTTGCACGGCATCGGCATGCGTACCGGCATCGACCTGCCGGCACTGGCCGCGACCGGGCGTTGGCTGGCAGGTCTGCTCGGCCGGGAAACCGGCAGCAAGGCCGGCAAGGCGCTGGCGGCGTTGTGAACGGCAGCGGCCCGCGCCCGGACGCTGCGGTTGGCGATCACCTCGCCGCCCACGTCCACGCGCTGGCCGCACTGGAACGCGCCCTGGCGCAGCCGCCGGGCGAGGACCTGCATGGCGTGCTGCACGACGTACAGCAGGCGCTGCAGGAAGCCATGGACGAGCGGCAGTCGGCGCTGCGCCGTTACGCCGCGCTGTTCGATGCCGTACCTGATCCGGTCAGCATCCTCAGCGAATCCGGGGTGGTGCTGGACCTCAACAAGGCCGGCGTGCACGCCTACGGGCGCAGCCGCGAGGACATCATCGGCCAGCCGATCGAGCTGTTGAACCCGGACCTGCCCAGCGACCATCTCGACCCGGTCTGGGAAGCGCTGCGCCGCGGCGAGACCTATGTCATCGAGGTCACCAACATGCGCGGCGACGGCAGCCGCTTCCCGGTCGAGGTGCACTCGGCGGGGTTCGAGCATGGGGGCGAGCACTGCATCGTCGCGGTGGCGCGCGATCTGAGCAGCCGCTGGCAGGCTGAATCGCGCTACCGGCTGCTGATGGAATCCATCGACAAGGGCGTGATCCTGTTCGACCGCCAGCTGCGGGTAGTGTCGGCCAATCCGGCCGCGCACCGCATCCTGGGCACCCAGGGCAATGGCGGCAGCCTGCAGGCGCTGCTGGCCCCGGACGACTGGATCAGCGTGGACGAGCACGGCCATCCGCTGACCCGCGAACAGTGGCCGGCCAGTATTTCCCTGCAACTGGGGCGGATCGTACGCAGCACCATCGTCGGCCTGTACCACCGGCCACGCGGGCGGATGATCTGGATCTCCACCACCAACGTACCGGTCTACAGCAACGGCCGCGACTGCCCGGACCATGTGTTCGCGCTGTTCAGCGACATCACCGAACTCAAACGCAACAACACCCTGTTCGACCGCGCCCAATCGCTGGCGCACATCGGCGGCTGGGAATGGGACCGCGGCCTGCAGCGGCTGTACCTCACCGACGAGGCCGCACGCATCCTCGGCCAGGAACTGCCGTTGCACGACATGGCGCACCTGCTGGAATGCCTGCGCGTGGATGACCGCTCGCAGCTGCAGCAGGCCCTGTTGGATGTGATCGACCGCCAGGTGCCGTTCGAGCTGGAGTTGCAGGGCCAGCGCAGCGACGGCCATTCGTTCTGGGTGCGGATGATCGGCGAGGCCGAAGCCGGTGACGTTGATGCCGCGCGCATCGCCGGCACCGTGCAGGACATCACCGCGCGCAAGCAGGCCGAGGAAACCCTGCGCATCCAGGCGCGCACCGACCCGCTCACCGGGATCATGAACCGCGATGCGGTCCTCAACGACCTGGCCGCGCGGATGGCCAGCCCCACCCATTGCCGGGTTGCGGTGCTGTACATCGACCTGGACCGCTTCAAGACCGTCAACGACCTGCTCGGCCACAACGCCGGCGACGAGCTGTTGATCGACGCCACCCGCCGCATCAGCACCGCGATCGGGACCGAAGGGCTGCTGGCCCGGTTCGGCGGCGATGAGTTCCTGGTGGTGTGCGACACCCGCGACCAGGCCGATCAGCCCGAGCGCCTGGCCGATGCGATCACCCACGCCTTCAGCACGCCGTTCCGCTTCGGCAGCGACGAGTTCGCGGTGACCACCAGCATCGGCATCGCGCGCGCGCCGCAGGATGGCCTGCGCCCGCAGCAGCTCATCCAGAACGCCGACATCGCCATGTACGACTGCAAGCGCCGCACCCGCAACGGCTGGCAGGTGTTCTCCCCGGAACTGGCGCAGCGCCAGCACGACCGCCTGCAGATCGAGAGCCGCCTGCACCGGGCGCTGGACGATGACGAGTTCCATCTGGTCTACCAGCCGCAGGTAAACCTGCACAGCGGCCAGATGGTGGCCGCCGAAGCGCTGATCCGCTGGCGCAACTCACAGCTGGGTGAACTGCGCCCGGACATCTTCATCGGCCATGCTGAAAGCACCGGCGACATCGTGCGGATCGGGCAGTGGGTGCTGCGCGAGGCCTGCCGCCAGGTGCGTCAGTGGCAGGACGCCGGGCTGGGCATCGTGCGGGTGGCGGTCAATGTCTCCTACCGGCAGTTCGTCGGCGAGGATCTGGCGCGCAACGTGCGCCAGGTGCTGGACGAGTTCGGCCTGCCCGGCAGCGCGCTGGAACTGGAGTTCACCGAGCGGGTGCTGATCGAGGATGCCCCGGATACCCTGCAGACCTTCGCGCGGCTGCGTGAAATGGGCGTGCTGCTCACCATCGACGATTTCGGTGAGGGCTACAGCGCGCTGAACTACCTGCGCCGCCTGCCGATCCACGGATTGAAACTGAGCCAGTTGTTCGTCGAAGGAGTGCCCGGCAACCGCTCGGACGTGGCGGTCTGCGAGGCGGTCTGCGGCATCGCCCGCAGCCTGGGCCTGGGCCTGGTCGCCGAGGGCATCGAATCGGAGCCGCAGCGCCAGTTCCTGCGGGCCCTGGGCGTGCCGGTCGGTCAGGGCTTCCTGTTCGCCCCGGGCCTGTCGGCCGACGAGTTCGCCCGGCGCCTGGCGCGCCGGCATTGAACCCCACCACGCGCTGCACAACGGCGATGGCGGCCGCTTCCGCTAGAATCGGCGGTTCTTGAACCAGCGGAATCGTGCAATGCAGCTGTCTTCTGTCCGCGCCGTGATTACCGGCGGCGTCTCCGGCCTGGGCCTGTCGGTGGCCCGCCACCTGGTCGCCCAGGGCGCCAAAGTGGCCTTGTTCGACCTCAATGACGACAAGGGTGCGGCCGCCGTGGCCGAGCTGGGCGAGGCCAACGCCCGCTACTTCTCCACCAACGTCAGCGACGAAGCCGCCGTGGCGGCGCAGATCGATGCCGCGCACGACTTCCTGGGTGGGCTCAATGCCGCCATCAGCTGCGCCGGCATCCTCGGCGCCGGCCGCGTGCTGGGCAAAGAGGCGCCGATGCCGCTGGCCAGCTTCCAGAACACGGTCATGGTCAACCTGGTCGGCAGCTTCAATGTCGCCAAGGCCGCGGCCAACCGCATGCAGCACAACGCCGCCGGCGAAGACGGCGAGCGCGGGGTGATCATCAACACCGCCAGTGTCGCCGCCTATGAAGGCCAGATCGGCCAGGCCGCGTATGCCGCTTCCAAGGGCGGCGTGGTCAGCATGACCCTGCCGATGGCCCGCGAACTGTCGCGTTTCGGCATCCGCGTGATGACCATTGCCCCGGGCATCTTCTGGACCCCGATGGTGGATGGCATGCCGCCGGCCGTGCAGGAATCGCTGGCCGCCTCGATTCCGTTCCCGCCGCGCCTGGGCAAGCCGGAAGACTTCGCCGGCCTGGTCGCGCATATCCTCGGCAACACCTACCTCAACGGCGAGACCATCCGCCTGGACGGTGCCGTGCGTCTGGCGCCGAAGTAAGCAAACCCGCAATCCCGCAGGGCACCTGAGTCTGGTGCCCGCCACCTCCCACGAACCGACCCTCATTCCCATGAAAGCCAACGACATCAAGAAAGGCAACGTCGTCGAATACAACAACGGCGTCTACCAGATCCGCGACATCGAGCGCAGCTCGCCGCAGGGTCGCGGCGGCAACGTCCGCTTCCGCTTCATCATGTACAGCGTGCCGGGCGGCAACAAGCTCGACGCCAGCTTCGATGCCGACGACAACCTGCCGGAAGTCGAACTGCTGCGCCGCCAGTCCACGTACTCCTACAAGGACGGCGATGCGTTCGTCTTCCTCGATGACGAGGACTACACCCCGTACACGCTCGATGCCGATGTGGTGGGCGATGACGCCGGCTACATCACCGACGGCCTGACCGGCATCTACGTGCAGGTCATCGACGAAGTGCCCGTGGCCGTGCAGATGCCGTCCAGCGTGGTGCTCGAAGTGGTGGAGACCCCGCCGGAGCTCAAGGGCGGCACTGCCACCAAGCGCCCGAAGCCGGCCAAGCTCAGCACCGGCATCGAGATCATGGTGCCCGAGTACATCGCCAACGGCGAACGTGTGCTGGTCAACACCGAAACCGGTGAGTTTGCCGGCCGTGCCGACTAAGCGCATCGCGCTGGCATTGTGTGTGTCCCTGCTCGCGGCCTGTGCGCCGCGGGCAGTGGACAGCCCCGCTGGCGATGCCGCAGCAGCGCCCGCGACCGCGCCCATGGCGGCCGCTGTGCCTGCTGCCGGCGTGGAGGTCACGACGGCCACCGAGGCAGCCGCAGCGGAGCCGCCCGACGCCCTGGAGGCATTGGAGCGCGCCCGCGCCGATGCGGGTTGCCCGGTTTCCAATGATGTCTACGATCTGGACGACATCCGCATCTACTGCACGATGCCCGAGGACGTGCGTGCCTTCCTGGCCCGCGAGAACACCTGCCAGCACTTCGCCGGTGAAGAACCCTACGACGAAGAACGGCGGCGCGAACTGGACGCCGCCAACCAGCAGTATTGCGAGGGCCGGCAGCAGATCTTCGCCGACCTGTTCGCGCGCCACCACGCCGATTGCGGCCTCCGCCAGGCGCTGATCGGTGTCGGCACCCGCTACGACCTGTTCACCGACACCGCGCCGGACCCCTGCCGCCCGCAGGACCTGCCCTGACCCGAACGTTCGGGGTTACGGCTTGGCCGCCAGCGACGGCGCACCGGCGAAATCGCCACAGCCGTGATACTGGCGCGCACCAACGGTGAGCATCGCGGTGGCACCAAAGGCCTGGCCGCTCATGTCGTCCTGGCATACCGTGCGCTGGAACGTCAGCTTGATATCGGTGCCATCGGCAGCCTTGCCCGACCAGCCATCCTTGCCCTGGGTCGGCGCGGCAATCTCGAATTTGCGCTCGCCGTAGTCGGTCTCCACGCGCAGCGAAGGCGTCGCGCCCGGGCCCACCTGGGCCAGCCAGCCGGGCTCGTTGCCGGTCGCGCGGAAACCTGCGGCATCGGCAGCGCCTGCCGTTGCCGGCGACGGTGTGGGCGCCGGTGCACTGGCCCCCTCCTCGCCCGAACCGGTGCAGGTGCGGTCCGCTTCGCCCTTCAGGCTCAGCACGCCCTCGGTGGTGCCCTTGGTCCACAGCACATTGCCCTGTCCGTCGCCGTACTTGGCGCCCGATGCGGCCTGCTGCGCAGCCATCGCATAGGTGCGCTCACCGATCACCACCGTGGCCGAATCCTGGCCGCGGTAGGTCGCGTGTACGGCCAGATCGCCGCACTGGAACGCAAAGCTGCGCTCGTCCGAGGTGGCATCCGTGGCCGAGGGCGGCGCTTCCTGCTTTCCAGCGGCGGCCGTCGCCGGGTCCTGCTGCGCCGGCTGGCATGCACTCAGCCCGGTCACGATGGCCAGACTCAACATCCAAGGGGATGCACGCATGTTCGACTCCTTGCGGTTTTCATGATCAACCCCCGATGCTAGCGCGGTGCGCCTAATCCAAGGTGAAGCCGCCACCCGGCCGTGACGGCCTGTTCAGCCGCCGCGCGCGGGCAGCACGCCCACCGACAGCAGGTGCAGACCGGCCGGCGAGGAGCAGCTGGCCCACACCCGCAGCAGACGCAGCTCGCGCTGGTGTTCAGCGCCCTCGGTGGCATAGCCCAGCCGCACGTCACTGGACACCAGCGCGAGCTGGCCGCACAACAAACGCTCGCGCTCGCCTTCGTCAATCGCGCTGATCCGCAGCTGTCGGCTCGACCACGCGCTGACGCACGGATGGGCCCCCAGCCATTGGCCGCCGGGGTCGGTGAAGAACAGCGCCGGCGACAGCCAACCGCTCAACGCGTCCACGTCGTGCGCCTGCAAGGCGGTCAACAACGCCTGCTCGGCCGCCTCGATCTGCGCCGGTTCCAGTATTGCGCTCATCCACCTTTCCCCTTGCGGCGGCGCCACGGTGCACGCCATTGCCGCGCGCCCTGCACCAGGACATAGAACAGCGGCACGAAGAACACCGCCAATACGGTGGCGGTCACCATGCCGCCGAACACGCCGGTACCGATGGCATGCTGGGTTTCAGCAGAAGCGCCAGTGGCCAGCATCAACGGTATTACGCCGAGGGCGAACGCCAGCGAAGTCATCAGGATCGGCCGCAGCCGCAGCCGCGCCGCTTCCACTGCTGATTCGACCAGGCCACGGCCCTGCTGCTGCAACTGGCGCGCGAACTCCACGATCAGGATCGCGTTCTTCGCCGACAGCCCGATCACGGTGATCATGCCGACCTTGAAGAACACATCATTGGGCAGCCCACGCAACAGCACGGCCGCCACCGCACCGAGCAGGCCCAACGGCACCACCAGCATCACCGCGGTGGGAATGGTCCAGCTCTCATACAGCGCGGCCAGCACCAGGAACACCACCAGCATCGACAGCAGCATCAGCCACGGAGCCTGCGCGCCCGATTCGCGCTCCTGCAACGACTGCCCGGTCCAGGCCAGCGCAAAGCCGGCCGGCAGCTGCCGCGCCAAGCGTTCCATCTCGGCCATGGCCTGGCCGCTGGAGACACCCGCGGCCGGTGCGCCGGACAGACTCAGTGCCGGGAAGCCCTGGTAGCGGGCCAGCTGCAAGGGCGCCTGCGACCACACCGGGGTGACCAGCTCGGACAGCGCCACCATGCCGCCATTGGCATTGCGTACCGGCAGTTTCAGCACGTCCTCGACCTGCATGCGGTGGGCCGCATCGGCCTGCACGATCACCTGCTGCAGGCGCCCGGCGTTGGGGAAATCGTTGACGTACTGCGAGCCCATCGCCGCCGACAGCGTGTCGCTGATGCTGGTGAAACGCACACCCATCGCTTCGGCCTTGTGCCGGTCGATCTCCAACCGCACCGTGCTGCCCGCCGGGAAGCCTTCGGCGTACACATCCCGCAGCAGTGGGCTGGCCGTGGCCAGCGCCAGCAACTGCTGCTGTGCGGCCTGCAGCTGCGCGTGGGTCTGCCCGGTGCGTGCCTGCAGCCGCAGCTCGAAGCCCGAGGACGTGCCCAGGCTGTCGATCGCCGGCGGCATCAGGCTCATCACCTGCCCTTCCGGCGTGGCCGCCATGGCCGCCTGCGCACGCTGCACTTCATCGGCCGCGGTGGCACCGTCGCGCTGCCCCCAGTCCTTGAGCATGGTGTAGGCCAGCGCCGCATTCGGGCCGGAGCCGGCGAAGCTGTAGCCCAGGATCAACTGGTTGGAGGCGATGCCCGGACGCGAGGCGGCGTGCGTCTCGTACGCCTTGACGATCTCCAGGGTGCGCTCGGCGGTGGCATCGGCCGGCAGCTGGATCGAGGTCATGAAGTAGCCCTGGTCCTCTTCCGGCAGGAAGGCACTGGGCAGCAGCTGGAAACCAACGCCCAGCGCCACCAGCAGCACCGCGAACAGTGCCATGGCGCGGCCGCCGCGTTTCAGGATGCGCACCACCCCGCTCTGGTAGCCGCCGGTCATGCGCTCCACACCGCGGTTGAACCAGCCGAAGAAGCCGCCGCGCCCGTGGTGTCCGCGCGTGCTCGGCTTGAGCAGGGTGGCGCACAGCGCCGGCGTCAGGCTCAGTGCCAGCAGCGCAGAGAACAGGATCGATACGGCCATGGCCAGGGTGAACTGCCGGTAGATCGCCCCCACCGAGCCATCGGCCAGCGCCATCGGAATGAACACCGCGGTCAGCACCAGGGTGATGCCGATCACCGCACCGGTCAGTTCCTTCATCGCCTTGGCGGTGGCTTCGCGCGGCGGCAGGCCTTCCTCGGCCATGATCCGCTCCACGCCCTCCACCACCACGATGGCATCGTCGACGATGATGCCGATCGCCAGCACCATGCCGAACATGGTCAGCACGTTGATCGAGAACCCCGCCGCCAGCATCACCGCGAAGGTGCCCAGCAGCGCGATGGGCGCGACGATCGCCGGAATCAGCGTGTAGCGGATGTTCTGCAGGAACAGGTACATCACCGCGAACACCAGCACCATCGCTTCCAACAGGGTGATCAACACCTTGCGGATGGAGATCTCCACGAACGGCGCGGTATCGAACGGCACCGTGGCCTGCATTCCGGCCGGCAGGGTCGGCGCCAGCTCGGCCATGCGCGCACGTACCGCGTTGGCCGTACGCACCGCGTTGGCCCCGGGCGAAAGCTGGATGGCCGCCGCCGTGGCCGGCACGCCGTCTTCGCGCGTGCCCCAGGCATAGCTCTGCGCCCCCAGTTCCACCCGCGCCACGTCACCGACCACCACCTTGGAACCGTCCGGATTGGCGCGCAGCACAATCGCCGCGAACGCTTCGGGCGTGGTCAACTGGCCTTCGGCGGTGAGCGGAATGGTCACCCGTTGGCCGGGCACGGTGGGCGAATCGCCGACCCGTCCCGGCGCGATCTGTACGTTCTGCTCGCCGATCGCCGTGCCCAGTTCGGACAGGGTCAAGCGGTAGGCGGTCAGCTGCGCCGGATCGACCCAGATCCGCATCGCGCGCTCGGCACCAAACAGCTGCACCCGGCCCACGCCATCGATGCGGCGCAGTTCCTCCACGATGTTGCGCGCCATGTAGTCGCTGAGGTCCACTTCGCCCAGTCGGCCATCGGTGGACTTCAGCCCGACCAGCATCAGGAAGCCCGAATCGGATGCTTCCACGGTCAAACCGTTCTGCCGCACCACTTGCGGCAGGCGCGCTTCAATCGCCTTGATCCGGTTCTGCACGTCCACCTGGGCCAGCTCCGGGTCGGTGCCGGGGCGGAAGGTGGCGGTGATCGAGGCTTCACCGGAGGTATCGGTGGAGGATGAGAAATACAGCAGGTGCTTGACCCCGGACAGCTCGCGCTCGATCAACCCGACCACCGCATCGTCCATGGTCTGCGGGGTGGCACCGGGGTAGCTGGCGTAGATGCTGACGCTGGGTGGGGCGACGCTGGGGTAGCGCTCGATCGCCAGCCGTGGGATCGCCAGCGCACCGGCGAGCACCACGAAGATGGCCAGCACCCAGGCGAATACCGGGCGGTCAATGAAAAACTGTGGCATGTGCCTTCCTTGTTACGACGCTGCGCTCAAGGCGCGGCAGGCGCGCCGGCCGCAGCCGGCTGTTTCCACGGGCGTGGATTGACCACCTGCCCTTCCTGCAGGCGCTCCTGGCCTTCCACCACCACCTGCTCACCGGCCTGCAGGCCATGCTTGACCACGTACTGGCGCTGGACCTGGCCATCGACCTCGAGGGTGCGGATCACCGCCTTGCCCGCCTTGTCGATCACCCAGGCATACGATTGACCGCCGGTACTGCGCAGCACCGCCTGCTGCGGCAGCAGCAACGCTGCCGGCTGCACGCCGCGTGGTACCCGCGCACGCACGAACATGCCGGGCAGCAGGCGCCGCTCGGGGTTGTCCACCACGATGCGCAGCACGATGTCGCCGGTTTCGGCATCCACGTTGATCCCGGAGAACAGGATCCGTCCCTGCTCGGGGTACACGCGTCCGCCATCGCCGACCAGCACCACCGGCAGGCCCTCGGCCTTGTTGATCTGGCCCGCCACCACGCTGCGCTGGATGCTCTCCAGCATCGACGCCGGCTGGCGTACGTCCACATACACCTGGTCAAGCTGCTGCACGATGGCCATCGGCGTGGTATCCCCGGCACCGACCAGCGCACCCTCGGTGACCAGCGCCTGGTCGATGCGGCCGTCAATCGGCGCATCCACCGTGGCATAGCGCAGGTCCAGCCGGCGCCGGGCCAGCGTGGCGCGTGCCTGGGCGACATCGGCCAGCGCCTGCTGATGCTCGGCATGGGCATCGTCGCGGGTCTGCTGGCTCACCGCCTGGGCCACCGCAAGCGAGTGCAGGCGCTCGGCCTGGACACGGGTGCGCAGCGCCGCTGCTTCACTGCGCTGCAGCAGGGCGGCGGCACTGTCCACATCGGCGCGGAAGGCGGCCGGATCGATCTGGAACAGCGGCGTGCCCGCCTTGACCTCGGCGCCCTGCTCGAACAGCCGCCGGGTCACGATGCCACCCACCTGCGCACGGATCTGCGCGGTGCGCACCGCCGCCACCCGCCCGGGCAGTTCATCCTCGCGCTGTACGAGCGCTGGCGACACCGCCAGCACGGTTACGTCCGGCACGGCCACGACGGGCGCTTCTTCCGTGGAGCAGGCCGTCAGCGCGGCCGCCAGTACCACCCACACGGTGGCTTGGATCCTGATGGTTTTCATCGGTTGCACAGGGCGCCGGATACCCGGCAATAATCATGAACGGCGAAGTCTGCGTGGCCTGCATGGGGTTTCGATGGAGGAACTGTGGAGATACGATGGAGCACAAGCACCTTCTGGCCCTGCCCTGCATGCATGCCACTGATTCACCCAGCGCCGCCGCGCACTGGGATCGCTCGCTCAACGCGCTGGTCCTGATCGTCGAGGACGAACCGGAAATCGCCGACATCGTCGCTGCCTACCTGCAGCGCGAAGGCCTGCGCACGCTGCGCGCCCAGGATGGACTGAACGCGCTGGCCCTGCACCGCAGCGCCCGCCCTGACCTGATCCTGCTGGACGTGCAGATGCCGGGCATGGATGGCTGGACCGTGCTCAACACACTGCGCCAGCGCGGCGATACCCCGGTGATCATGCTGACCGCGCTGGACCAGGACCTGGACAAGCTGACCGCGCTGCGGATGGGCGCCGACGACTACGTGGTCAAGCCGTTCAACCCGGCCGAAGTGGCCGCACGGGTGCGCGCGGTATTGCGCCGTACGCTCAATGTGCGCCGCGACGCCCTGCCCGGCATCCTGCGCGTGGGCCGGCTGGTGATCGATCCTGCTACCCACACCGTGCACGTGGAAGGCGACGGCTACAGCCACGAGCTGCTGTTGACCCTGACCGAGTACAAGCTGCTGCACTGCATGGCACTGGCACCGTCACGGATCTTCAGCCGCAGCGAACTGATGCACGACTGCCTGCCGGAAAGCGAGGCGCTGGAGCGCACCGTGGACAGCCATGTCAGCAAGCTGCGCCGCAAGCTTGACGATGTGGGGCTGGAAAACGTGCCGGCCAGCGTGCGCGGTGTCGGCTACCGGCTCATGGCCGACCACTGATGCGCCGCCCCGGGCTCAGCCGCCACATCGTGGTGTCGATGTCGTTGATGGTGCTGGGGGTCATCGTGATGATGATCCTCAGCTCCTACCTGCTGTACGCGATCCTGGTGAACTTCTACCCGACCGCCGCCGAAGAACCGACCGGCTGGGCACCGACCGGCCCGGAGCTGGTGTGGATGGCCGGGGTCACCCTGATCGGGCTGGCACTGGCGGTGGCCGCTTCCATCCGCTTGTCGCAGCGCATCCTCATCCCGCTCAATTCGGTGGTGGACAGCATCGGCAAACTGGCCGGGGGCGACCTCGGTGCGCGCGCCGATACCAGCGACCACTCGCTGGGCGAAGTGGCACTGCTGGTGGACGACTTCAACGCGATGGCGCGACGCCTGCAGAACATGGATGCGGACCGGGTGATGTGGCACGCAGCCATCGCCCATGAGCTGCGCACCCCGGTGACCATCCTGCGCGGCCGCCTGCAGGGCCTGGCCGAAGGCGTGTTCGCCCCGGATGAAGCGCAGTTCCGCAGCCTGCTGGCCCAGGTGGAAGGCCTGTCGCGGTTGATCGAGGACCTGCGCGTGCTCAGTCTGGCCGACAACGCGCGGCTGGACGTGCGCCGCGCACGCTGCGACGTGGTGGCCGAGGTGCACTCGGTGATGACCCTGGTCGACCCCGGCTTCCGCAGCGGCGGCTTCGTGCTGGAACTGGAAACCTCACGCGAGGAACACCCGGCGCATTGCGACCCGACCCGGGTGCGCCAGGCGCTGATGGCCCTGCTGGAAAACGCGCGCCGCTACGCCACGCCCGGCCGGGTGCGAATCGCCGTGCACGACACCCTCACCCATGTGCAGGTGGCTGTGGATGACGAAGGCCCCGGCATCGACCCGGCGCTGAGCGCGCACATCTTCGACCCGTTCATGCGCGGCGATGGCTCGCGCTCGCGTCAGCGCGGCGGCAGCGGGTTGGGCCTGGCCGTGGTCAAGGCGATTGCCGATGCGCATGGCGGCCACGTTTCCTGCACCACCAGCGCGCTGGGCGGCGCGCGTTTCGTCATCGAGCTGCCGCGCCAGTAGCCGCATCGGCCTGGGCCAGGCGGCGCATGCGTGCGCCCAGTGCGGCCAGGTTGGCATCGATGGCGCTCAGTTCCTGCTGTTGCGCGCCCGGAAGGCGGCCACGCAGCTGAGCCTGCAGATCCTTCCAGGCCGACACGCCGCGCGCACTGAGCCGTGACGTGGCCGCAGCCGCCTGCGCGCGTTCGTCGTGCTGCGGCAAGCCGTAGCCACCCTCGTCGATCAGCGCGGCCGGGCTGACCAGCTGGTCGGCATCGTGCAGCAGCGCCAGCAGTGCGGCACGCGCGGGATCGGCAGGATCGCGCGGCGCCACCAGTTCGCGCTTGAGCACATCGCGTGCGCGCAGTTCCTGGCGGTACAGCGCCGCCTGTTCCAGCAGCAGCAATGCCGAAGTGGCACGCAGCCCACCGCGCTCGCGCCAGGCGCCGCGCTGCGCGGCCGGACGCTGCAGCCAGTGCGTGACATCGTGATCGTCCAGCGCCAGCTCGGCACGGGCGACGTCGAACAACTGCTGGTAGTAATCCTGCGCGGAGGCGAAGTAATAGCCCTGCCGGGTCGCCTGCGCACGGTCGTGCAGCACCGACGCATCCGCCAGGCCCTGCCGTTGCAGCCGTGTCAGCAGGCCACGCGGGGTGATCCGGTTCAAACCCGGCGAGGCCAGCCGCGGCACGCCTTCCTGCAGCAGCTTGCCAGTCTCCACCGCGCAGTTATTACTGATGAACCGGTAGCGGCCGTCGTAACTCCAATGCACCTGGGCCACCCGTTCGAGCAGGCCGCCGATCTCGGCCTGCGACAGCTGCAGCGGCACCGATGACAGCCCGCGCAGTTCCAGCTGCGTGTATTCGTTGACCACCTGGTTCAACGGCAGCACGAACAATCGCGACGGATAGGCACCGGTCAAACCGGCCCAGCTGGAAATCTGCACATCGCCGACGAACGCGCGGAACGACAGCACCCGGTGCTGCGAAAGATCCATCCGGCATGCCGGGCCAAGCGGCCGCCCCGGCGCACAGATCACCAGCCGCAGCATACTGTGGCCCCAGCGGCTCATCATCTGCTCGTTGCCTTCGGCGAGCAGGTAATCCACCGCGTAGATCCGGGCCGGGTCCAGCTCCAGCAGCGAGGCCGCGCCAGTGGTGTCTTCGGCCTGTACCAGCGGCAGGCGCCGGTCGCAGGCAGCCTGCTGCGGCGTCGGCCCCAGCTGCGCGGCGAACCATGCGGCCAGTGCCGGGCGCCGGCAGGCGTAGTCGGGATCGAGCAGGTAGTGCTCGGCGTTCACCGCCAGGTATTCGGCGGGACTGTAGCGCTCGTAATCGTCCGGACTGCGCTCGGCGAAGGCGTTGGCGCTGCGGCCCAACCGCCAGGGGCGTTGCTGCCAGCCGCTGAGATCGCGCCAGCGTGCGGTGCGCGACCAGCCGCCATGTGCGGAGCGGTCCAGCACGTGGGTCAATTCGTGTATCAACGCTGCCTGCACGGCGCGCGGCAATGGCTGCCCTTCGTGCACCTCATCGAGCAATGCACGGCGCAGCGTGATCGCCCCCTGTCGGGCGCGGCCATGCACGTGTTCGGGAAGGGTGTCCGACCAGGTGATGCGCACGGGTCGATCGAATCGGGCCTGCCACTGCGGCGGCAACAGCGTCTGTACCTGCTGCGCCACGCGCGCGGCCGCCACCGCTTGCGCGGCGTCGAGGCCTTCGGCCTGCGCTTCGACATGCAGCGCGGCCTGCGCCAGCGGCGCGGCCAGCAACGCCGTCAGGACCGCCCAGCGCCAGCGGCGGGCCCAACGGCGCAGCGCGGGCATCAGCGTGCCAGCAGGGTCCGCGCCAGCACCAGATCACTGGCCTGGCGGTTGCCGGCATCCTGCTCGCGCAGGTGCAGCAGTGCGGCTTCCAGGCGCGCGCCACGGATGGCGCCATCGCTGGCGACGAACGCGGCGGCATCGTCACGTGCATCCAGCACGATCTTGTCGTCGCCCGAGCTGGACGAACCGGCCGAGGAGGCACCGGACGCGGAGCCCGCGGAGGAACCGGCAAAACTGGACGCCAGTGCCGACAGCGGCAGGGCGAGGATGGCAAGCAGCAGGATCGGACGCATCATCATGTTGTCGTTCGAGGTGGAAAGCGCAGAGCGTATAGGCTGCGTGAAAGCCTGTCGCGGCTTAGAGGTCGAACACTTTTCCGGGATTCAGCAGCCCTTGTGGATCAAACGCACGTTTGACCGCCTTCATCAGGGCGATTTCCGGCGCGCTGCGGGTGCTGTCCAGATAGCCTTTCTTGACCAGACCAATACCGTGTTCGGCCGAAATACTGCCATCGAAACGGGCCAGCACCTGGGCCAGCAGCTTGGTCACGTGCTCGCATTGGATCAGGAACTCCGCATCCGCCGTCGCGTCGGGCTTGAGCACGTTGATATGCAGGTTGCCGTCGCCGATGTGACCGAACCAGACCACGTCAAAATGCGGGTACGCCTCGCCGATCAGCGCCTGGGTTTCGGCCATGAAGGCCGGCATCGACGAGATCCGCACCGACACATCGTTCTTGTACGGCTTGTAGCGTGCCACCGCCTCGGTGATGCCTTCGCGCAGCCGCCACAGCTGCGCGGCCTGCGCATCGCTCTGGCTGACCACGCCGTCGCTGACCCAACCCTGCTCCATGCAGGCCTCGAACGCGGCCATCGCCGCGGCCTCCTGGGCGTCATCGCCGGCGGCGAACTCGGTGACCACGTAGAACGGATGCACCTCGTCGAACGGCGCCTGCGCGCCATGCGCCAGCACGTGTTCAAGCGCGCGGTCGGTGAAGAACTCGAAGGCCTGCAGCTGCATGCGCTCACGGAACGCGGCGAAGACCTGCATCAACACTTCGAACGAGGGCAGCGCCAGCAGCATCACGTTGCTGGCCTGCGGCGGATCGGTGAGGCGAAGCGTGGCCTCCACGATCACCCCGAGGGTACCTTCGGAGGCGATCAGCAGCTGGCGGAAATCGTAGCCGCTGGAATTCTTGATCAGGCCCTTGTTGAGTTCCAGCAGCTGGCCGTCGGCAGTGACCACCTTCAGCCCGGCGATCCACTCGCGGGTGTTGCCGTAGCGGATCACCCGGATGCCACCGGCATTGGTGGCGATGTTGCCTCCGATCGAGCACGAACCGCGCGCAGCGAAATCCACCGGGTAGATCAAGCCGTGCTCCCGCGCGGCGTTGTGCACCGCTTCCAGTGCCATGCCGGCCTGCACGGTTAGCGTGCGGTCGACCGCGTCGAAGGCCAGCGGCTTGTTCATCCGCTCCAGGCTGAGCACCAGCTCACCGTTGGCGGCAACGGCGCCGCCGGACAGGCCGGTGCGGCCGCCGGACGGCACCACCGCCACGCGCTCGGCGCTGGCCCAGCGCAGGATCGCCTGCACTTCCTCGACGTTGCCGGGCAACGCGATCGCCAGCGGCGCCGGGGCCCAGCGCCGGGTCCAGTCGCGCCCGTAGTGCTCAAGGTCGGCCGGCTCGGTGGTGAGCCGCAGCCCGGGGCAGTCCTGCAACAGCGTTGAAAGGCGCGGATCGGTCATGGCAGTCGGGACGGAACAAGGAAGCCCGCAAGCCTGCCAGCCGGGTGCAGTGGCGTCCAGCCCCGGCAGTGCAGCGGCGGTCAAATTGGATGCAGCTGAAACCATCCCCGGGCGGCTTTGGCGCACTGCACAATCGCGCGGCCGTTCTGGCATAGTTGGGTGCTTGTCCCCCTCACGTCGCCCGCCGCCCATGTCGCCGAAGAAGACCTCGTTCCCGAAGCAGGATATCCGTGTGCTGTTGTTGGAAGGGGTCAGCCAGACCGCGATCGACGTGTTCAGCGCGGCCGGCTATTCGCAGATCGAACTGCACAGCAAGGCGCTGCCCGAGGACGAACTGAAGGCGCGCATCGCCGAGGCACACATCGTCGGCATCCGCTCGCGTACCCAGCTCAATGCCGAGGTGCTCAGCCATGCCAAGCGCCTGATGGCGGTGGGCTGCTTCTGCATCGGCACCAACCAGGTCGACCTGGACGCGGCCGAACTGGCCGGCATCCCGGTGTTCAATGCGCCCTACTCCAACACCCGCAGCGTGGCCGAGCTGGTGATCGCCGAGGCGATCATGCTCACCCGTGGCATTCCGCAGAAGAACGCCGAATGCCATCGCGGTGGCTGGTCCAAATCCGCCGCCGGCAGCCATGAAGTGCGCGGCAAGACGCTGGGCATCATCGGCTACGGCCACATCGGCACCCAGGTCGGGGTGATGGCCGAGGCGATGGGCATGCAGGTGATTTTCCATGACATCGAAACCAAGCTGTCGCTGGGCAACGCGCGTGCCGCGATCAGCCTGGACGACCTGCTGGCGCGCGCCGACATCGTCACCGTACACGTACCCGAAACGCCGGCCACGCAGTGGCTGATCGGCGCCGGGCAGCTGGCCCGGATGCGGCCTGGTGCACACCTGATCAACGCCGCGCGCGGCACCGTGGTCGACATCGAGGCACTCGACGCCGCGCTGCGTTCAGGCCATATCGGCGGCGCTGCCCTGGATGTGTTCCCGGTCGAACCCAAGGGCAATGGCGATGCGTTCGTGTCGCCGCTGACCGCGCACGACAACGTCATCCTGACCCCGCACGTGGGCGGCAGCACGCTGGAAGCGCAGGACAACATCGGCGTGGAAGTGGCGGCCAAGCTGGTCCGCTACAGCGACAACGGCAGCACCCTGTCGGCGGTGAACTTCCCCGAAGTCACCCTGCCCGAGCATGCCGACAGCCTGCGCCTGCTGCACATCCACCAGAACGTGCCGGGCGTGCTGTCCAAGGTCAACGAGGCGTTCTCGCGGCACAACCTCAACATCGACGGCCAGTTCCTGCGCACCGATGCGAAGGTGGGCTACGTGGTAATCGACATCACCGGCAGCGAGGCCGACGCCGCGGCGGTACGCGAAGAGCTTGCGGCGATTCCGGGCACGTTGCGGACGCGCGTGTTGTATTGAGGGTAGTGGTTGCCGAGCATGGCTCGGCACTACCTGGGTTGGCTGTTGCTTTGGTAGAGCCGAGCCATGCTCGGCTGCGCTTCGCTCCGGCGCCGCGATACCCGGATGCAGGCGTCGGAGGCGTATCAACCGCGAGGGCCGTTGTCGGTGCTTCGGGATTGCGGCTGCGGAATCTTGTGCCGCGCTGGGGCGCGGTTGCCGAGCATGGCTCGGCACTACCCGGGTTGGCTGTTGCTTTGGTAGAGCCGAGCCATGCTCGGCTGCGTTTCGCTCCGGCGCCGGGATGGGTATCAACCGCTAGGGCCGTCGTCGGTGCTTCATCACCGCGCCAACCACCGCTTTGCCATGCGCGGCAATGAATCGTCGCCGTCGGGGGTTTCGATCATGGCATCGGCCACGTCACGGATGTCGCGCCAGGCCAGGGCCAGTGATTCCTCGCTGACCGCGAACTGCTCGCTGCCCAGCGCGCGCACCACGTAGCGGGCGTCGTAGTGCCAGTGGCCGGGCACGTCGCGGCGCTCGGGAATCCAGTGCTTGTCGATGTCGAACAGCGCGCCGTCCTCCAGCACCAGCGCGCTCAAGCCGGATTCCTCCTCGGCCTCGGTCAGCGCCACCTGCGCCAGGTCGCGGACGCCATCGGCATGCCCGCCCAGCTGCAGCCAGCGGTCCAGCTTGCGGTGGTGGGTGAGCAGTACGCGCTCGCCGTCGGCGCTGACCAGCCAGGCACTGCCGGTGAAATGGCCGGCCAGGCGCTCGCGCAGGAAGGGATTTTCGGGGTCGTCCAGAAGTGTGCTGAATTCGGCAGCCAGGGCAGCGTGTCGGGGCTGTCGCTGCGCGTATTCGGCCAGTTGGGCACGTAGCGCGGCGTCAGCAACGGCAACGGGTTCAGGCTTCAACGTCATGGTGGCAGCGGTATCTGGCGGAATTTGCCGATTATCGCCCGGCCATGCTGCATTTGTGCTTGTGCGCAGGCTTCAGCTTTGGCTAAGGTACAGCGGGCCCCGCTCCGCAGGGGCGCCCAGTCGCCATCAGGGTGCGCGGCAAAGTATCGCGCACCTCACCTTTGTTCACTTAGGGAAGCACTGCATGCTGAAGTCTCTGTTGAGGGTCAAACCGGTCCAACCATCCGCACACGTCGATGCTGGCGAACCGATCGAAGGCAGCCTGGATGGCGAGCCCACACTGAAACGGACCCTCACAGCCAAACACCTCATCATGCTCGGCATCGGCGCGGTGATCGGCGCCGGCATCTTCGTGCTGACCGGCCAGGCCGCGGCCAACCACGCCGGCCCGGCGGTGATGCTGTCATTCGTCTTTGCCGGCTTCGCCTGTGCGTTGGCGGGCCTGTGCTATGCCGAGTTCGCGGCGATGATGCCGGTCTCCGGCAGCGCCTATTCCTATTCCTACGCCACCCTGGGCGAAGGCATGGCCTGGTTCATCGGCTGGTGCCTGGTGCTGGAGTACCTGTTCGCCTCGGCCTCGGTCGCGGTGGGCTGGTCGGCGTACCTGATCAGTTTCATCACCACCACGCTGCACATGCCGTTCCCGGATGCGCTCAGCGCCGCGCCCATTGCCTGGACCGGGCAGGAGTTCGTTGCCTCCGGCAAGCTGTTCAACATGCCCGCGGTGCTGATCGTGGCGGCGGTGACCGGCCTGCTGTACGTGGGCGTGACCCAGTCCGCCTTCGTCAACGCCATCATCGTGGCCATCAAGGTCTTCGTGATCTGCCTGTTCATCGGCATCGGCGCGGCGCACGTGGACCCGGCCAACTGGCACCCCTTCATCCCCGAAAACACCGGCGTCTCCGGCGAATTCGGCTGGAGCGGCGTGTTCCGTGCCGCCACCATCGTGTTCTTCGCCTACATCGGCTTCGATGCGGTCTCCACCGCCGCCGGTGAAACCAAGGACCCGCAGCGCAACATGCCGATCGGCCTGCTCGGCTCGCTGGCGGTGTGCACCATCGTCTACATCATCGTGTGCGCGGTGCTGACCGGCATGCTGCCCTACCACCTGCTGGGCACAGACAAGCCGGTGGCCACCGCGCTGGAAGCCTACCCGAGCCTGTCCTGGCTGAAGACCGCGGTGGAAATCGGTGCGATTGCCGGCCTGTCCTCGGTGGTGCTGGTGATGATGATGGGCCAGACCCGCATCGCCTACACGATCTCGCGCGACGGCCTGCTGCCGAAGCTGTTCGGCAAGGTCCACAAGCGCTTCCGCACCCCGTACTGGTCCACCATCGTGGTCGGCGTGCTCGCCGCCGCGCTGGCCGGCATGGTGCCGCTGAACGTGCTGGGCGAACTGGTCTCGATGGGCACCCTGCTGGCTTTTGCCACGGTCTGCATCGGCGTCCTGATCCTGCGCTACACCCGCCCGGAACTGCCGCGTCCGTTCCGCGTGCCGCTGGTGTGGGTGATCTGCCCGCTGGGCGCGCTGTCGTGCCTGTTCCTGTTCTGGCAGGCGTTCGCGGTGCATTGGCACCTGTTCATCGGCTGGACCCTGCTGGGCCTGTGCATCTACTTCGGCTACGGCATCCGCCACAGCAAGCTGAACAAGCCCGCCTGATGGTTCCGACGGGCCGGCCACCCGGCCGGCCCGTGCCACGTTCGCTATACCTATAAGAAAACACACCATGTTCAAGCAACTGTGGGCCACCAAGCATCCGCACGCCGCCCATGAAGACGCCAACGGGCTGAGCCTGCGCCGCACCCTGGGGCCCTGGGGGCTGACCGCGCTGGGCATCGGCGCGGTGATCGGCGGCGGCATCTTCGTCATCACCGGCCAGGCGGCGGCCAATCACGCCGGCCCGGCCATCATGCTGTCCTTCGTGCTGGCGGCGATCTGCTGCGCGTTCTGCGCGATGGCCTATGCCGAGTTCGCGGCGATGGTGCCGGTTTCCGGCAGCGCCTACACCTATACCTACGCGACCTTCGGCGAGCTCTCGGCCTGGTTCATCGGCTGGATGCTGGTGCTCGAATATGGCGTGTCGGCCTCGGCGGTGGCGGTCAGCTGGACCGGCTACTTCCTGAGCCTGCTCAGCCATTTCGACATCCATCTGCCCGCGGCGCTGGTGAGTGCACCGCTGGACGGCCAGCTGCGCCCGACCGGGGCGATCGCCAATATTCCGGCCGCGGTGCTGGTGCTGCTGCTGACCTGGCTGTGCTACGTCGGCATCAGCAAGTCCTCGGCGATGAACATGGCCATGGTGGTGCTCAAGACTGGGCTGATCGTGCTGGTGATCATCGCCGGCTGGAAGTACGTGGACCCGGCCAACTGGACGCCGTTCATTCCGGAAAACGCGGGGCCCGGCAAGTACGGCTTCGAGGGGGTGCTGCGCGGTGCCGCGATGGTGTTCTTTGCCTATATCGGCTTCGAGGCGGTGTCGGTGGCGGCGCAGGAATCGCATCGGCCGCAGCGCGACATGCCGATCGGGATGCTGCTGTCGCTGGTGATCTGCACGGTGCTGTACATCGCGATGGCGGCGGTGATGACCGGGCTGGTGCCGTACACGCTGCTGGGCACCGACGAGCCGGTGGTGACGGCCGTGGCCGCGCATCCGCAGTTGGGCTGGTTGCGGATCATCGTGGAGATCGGTGCGTTGATCGGGCTGTCGTCGGTGGTGCTGGTGATGATCATCGGGCAGCCGCGCATCTTCATGATCATGGGCCGCGATGGCCTGCTGCCCCCGGTGTTCACCAAGATCCACCCGAAGTACCGTACGCCGCATATCAATACGGTGATCACGGGCATTGGCATCGCGCTGCTGGCGGCGCTGTTCCCGCTGGACATCCTGGGCGAGCTGACCTCGATGGGGACGCTGATCGCGTTCGCCGCGGTGTGTGCGGGGGTACTGATCCTGCGCCGGACGCAGCCGGACCTGCCGCGTCCGTTCCGGATGCCGATGGCGTGGCTGATCTGCAGCCTGGGGGTGTTGAGCTGCATTGCGCTGCTGACGGCGATGACGGCACACAACTGGATGCTGATGGGGTTCTGGACGCTCGGCGGTTTCGCGATCTACTTCGGGTATGGCTACCGGCATAGCCGCATGCGCGGGCGGTAAATGCGCTGCTGCGACGGCAACGTCAACGGCGGCTCTGAGTTGATGCGTGGGTTGGCAGGGCGGTGTGGGTTTGCGGGGGACGCCGTGAATCCATCCCTGGAGGCTTAGCCGCGCCATCCATGGCGCGGATACCCCCGCAAACCCACACCGCCCTGCCGCCAGACGGCCTTCCGATGACGGAACGAAATGGCGGTAGTGCCGGCCGCTGGCCGGCACAGGACGCACCCAAAGGCCCCCGGGCACCGTAAAATGGGGGCATGAACGCCCCCACCTTTCCGTATGACACCGCGCGCCTGAGCGCGCTGGCCCAGGTGCTGATCGACAACGTGCGCGAGCTGGCCCAGGCCGGCTGGACGCCGGCGACGAGCAGCAATTTCTCCCATCGCCTGGATGACCGCCATGCGGCGATCACCGTGTCCGGCAAGGACAAGGGACGCCTGGTCGAGGACGACATCATGGTGGTGGACTTCGACGGCAAGGCCGTGGGTCGGCCGCTGCGGCCGTCGGCGGAGACGCTGCTGCATACCCAGCTGTACCGCCGCTTCCCGGACATCGGTTGTGTGCTGCATACGCATTCGCCGGTGCAGACGATCGCCTCGCGACTGTATGCGCCGCAGGGGCATATCCGGCTGGAGGGCTACGAGCTGCTGAAGGCCTTCCACGGCAACAGCACGCACGAGATGGCGATCGAGGTGCCGGTGTTCGCCAATACCCAGGATATGGACGTGCTGTCGGCCCAGGTCGAGGACCTGCTGGACCGCCAGAGCCTGTGGGGCTATCTGATCGATGGCCACGGCCTGTATGCCTGGGGCCGCGATATGGCCGAGGCGCGCCGTCACCTGGAGGCGTTCGAATTCCTGCTGCATTGCGAGCTGGAGCTGCGCAGGCTGCGCGGCTGAGTTGCGCGGCTGAATAGCGGCGTCCCCACTTCCGGCGCCGCGCTGGTACCCTTTCCCTCCCCCCTTTCGCCTCGCTGCTGCCGCCATGAGCCGACTCCGCATATTCCATGACACCGCCCCGGACGCCCCGTTGCTGGACTCCCGCGACGGCACGGTGATGGCCACCGAGCTGAAGAAGATCGGGGTCACCTTCGAGCGCTGGCAGGCCACCCAGGACGTTGCGCCGGGCGCCAGCCAGGAGGCGGTGTTCGCCGCCTACAAGGCCGATATCGACCGGCTGGTGGCCGCGCACGGCTTCAAGAGCGTGGACGTGGCCTCGATCGCCCCGGACAACCCCAACCGCGCGGAGCTGCGCAGGAAGTTCCTCGACGAACACTTCCACAAGGAAGACGAGGTGCGCTTCTTCGTGGCCGGCTCGGGCCTGTTCACCCTGCATGTGGACGACAAGGTCTACGAGATCGAGTGCGTGAAGGACGACCTGATCGCGGTGCCCGATGGCGTCACCCACTGGTTCGACATGGGCGAAGACCCGAGCTTCGTGGCGATCCGCTTCTTCACCGAGCCGGACGGCTGGGTCGGCCATTTCACCGGCAGTGACATCGCCCAGACCTTCCCGCGTTACCACGCCCAACAGCACCAGGCCGACTGATCCATGCCGCATCCCACCGTGATCCTGACCGATATCGAAGGCACCACCAGCAGCATTTCGTTCGTCAAGAACGTGCTGTTTCCGTATGCGCGCAAGGCGCTGCCGGCGTTTGTCGCCGCGCATGGCCAGCAGCCGGAGGTGCGCCGCTGGCTGGATGCGGTGGCCGTGGAGATCGGCGGCGCCTGCCAGGACAGCCTGATCGTGGAGACGCTGCAGGGCTGGATCGACCAGGACCGCAAGCACACGGCGCTGAAGGCGCTGCAGGGCATGATCTGGGAAAGCGGCTACCGCAACGGCGACTACAAGGCGCACTTCTATCCGGAAGTGGCGGCCGTGCTCCGGGGCTGGCATGCCGCCGGGCTGCCGCTGTACGTGTATTCCTCCGGGTCGGTACCGGCACAGAAGCAGTTCTTCGGTTTCAGCGAGGCCGGTGACCTGACCGCGCTGGTGTCCGGCTGGTTCGACACCGAAGTGGGCGGCAAGCGCGACGCCGACAGCTACCGTCGCATCGTGGAGGCCATCGGCGTGCCGGCGGGTCAGATCGTGTTCCTCTCCGATGTGGTCGAGGAACTGGATGCTGCCCGCGAGGCCGGCGTGCAGACGCGCCTGCTCGACCGCCTGGACGACTACCCGCTGCCGCGCACCGGCGAGGCCACCCACGGCCACGACCGGGTCGAGAATTTCCAGCAGATCACCCTGTAATGGATATCGACTTCATGGCCGGGGCCACCCCGGTGAAACTGACCCGCGACTGGTTCTGGGGCGGCATGAAGCTGGTCAGCGCGCAGGAGAGCGTGTGGGTGCAGCACCCGGCGCACCCGGGCACGCATTTCTCGTTCACTACCACCCAGTCCTGGCTGCGGCATATCGCCGGGCATGAGGTGATCGTGGAGAAGACGCGCGCGATCCTGTTCGCGGCCTTCCGCGAACAGCGCATCCGGGTGCTGGTGGACGGCATCGAAGTGGCGAACAAGAGCGGGATGTAATCCCGCCCGGGGTAACGCCACGCCATGCGTGGTGGTGGGCTTCGGAGATGGCGCCAGAAGCAGCCACGCGTGGCGTGGCTCTACCTTTTCAGTACGTCGCTCAGCGATTGGACGCGCAGCGTTTTACGCAGCGTGGCCAGGTCGGCGTCGGCGCGCAGACGGATCTCGACCGCTTCGCCTGGCACCAGGGTCAGTGCGTTGTCCTCCAACGCCGCATCCAGGCCGTCGAAACTGACCCATACCGCGCGCGCCAACTGCGGGGCACGCAGGCGCAGTACATACCCTTCGCCATCGGCACGCAGCGTGCTTTCGATGTCCACGCGCGGCAGCTGCAGCGCCTTGGCGGCCTTGAAATACACCACCTGCTGCGACAGCAAGCGCTCGCCGTCCCACAGCTCGGCCACCGCCACGGTACGGCTCGGATCGGCGCCGCGCAGCAACTGGGCATCGGTATAACGGCCTACCTCCAGCGCTGCCAGCGGCGGCAACGCCAGCGTATGCCGCTGCTCGTCACGCAGCGTGCCATCGACATCCATCACCCGCAGCCGCCACGTCGCCTGCAGGCCCTGCTGGCGGTCGTTGAGCAGGCTGATCCGGGTTTCCCCTTCGTCACGCAATGCCGCAACGGCATGGTCGGCGAAGAAGCGTTTGGCGTGGAAATGCAGTGCCTTCCAGCGCCCGGCGTAGTCGATGCTCGACCAGGACGCGCCCGGCCACACATCATTGAGCTGCCAGTACAGCGAGCCCATCGTGTACGGGCGCGAGGCGCGGTGATGCAGCGCGGCCAGCTCAATCCCTTCGGCCTGCATCGCCTGGCTGAGATAGACGAAGGCAGGGAAATCCTGCGGCGTCCCGAACTCGTCCTCGATGTACTTGAGCAGGCGCTGGTTGCCCTCCCCGGCCATGAACTTCTGGTGCGCGCGCACGGTGGGGCTGTCCACCCGCTGCTCGGCGGCCGGAATGATGCCGTCCAGGCTGCGCAGCACCGGCCAGGCCTGCAGGCCATACTCGGACATGAAGCGCGGGGTCTCGCGCAGGTAGGCCTGCACCGACAGCGCCGGGTTGCCCCAGACCTGCCAGTAGTGCTTGTCGCCGCGCGTGGAATCGTTGGCCTTCTCGTCCAGGTCGTTGCTGGGCGAACTGGACCAGTACGGCACGCCCAGCCCTTCCTCGGCCACCACCTGGCGGAGGTCCTGCCCGAACAGGTCCACGTAGCCCTGCCACACGCGGGCGGCGAAAGCGGGATCGGCCGCCTTCAGGTCGCGGCCGTGGCCCCAGTCCTTCCAGGCGGTTTCTTCTTCGTTGTTGCCCGCCCACAGCACGATGCTGGGGTGGCGGCGCAGGCGGCGCACGTTGTCGCGGGCCTCGGCCACCACATTGGCGCGGAACGCCGGATCGTAGCCGGGCTGCATGCCGCCGCCGAACATGAAGTCCTGCCAGACCAGCAGGCCCAGCTCGTCGGCGATGTCGAAGAACGCATCGTCCTCGTAATAGCCGCCGCCCCAGTTGCGCAGCATGTTCATGTTGGCATCGCGCGCCGCGGTGAGCTCACGGCGCAGGCGCGCTGGATCCACCCGCGCCGGGAACATGTCGAACGGAATGACGTTGGCGCCCTTGGCGAAGATCGGCACGCCGTTGATGACGAAGGCGAAGCCCTGGCCGCCGTTGCGGTCGACCTCGCGGCGCAGTTCCACCGTGCGCAGGCCGGTGCGCTGCTCGATGCGCGTGGCGCCAGCGGTGTCCGGGGCCAGCGTCGCACGCACGGTATAGCGGGCCTGCTCGCCCTGCCCGACCGGCCACCAGCGGCGTGGCTGCTGCAGCGTCACCGGCAGCGTGATGCGGTTGTCGCCAACGACCACGGGCGCGTTGCGATCGATCCGTGCCACCGTCCTGCCGTCCGGGTCGAGCAGCTCAAGACGCACCGCCACGCTGTCGCGCGACGCGCTTTCAACCTGCACGGCGATCTCCAGTTCGGCCCGTGCCGCATCCAGTGCGCGGGTCTGCACCGCCACATCGGTGAGGCGCTGCGCACCCCAGCTTTCCAGCTGCACCGGGCGCCAGATACCGGCGGTGACGTAACGGGGGCCCCAGTCCCAACCGAAGTGGTAGCCGGGCTTGCGCACGAAATTGCCGACCATCGCGTCCTTGGGCTCGTCACCATAGGGCGATGGATAGTTGCCGGCGATCTTGTGCGGCATCGCCTGCACCTGCGGCAGCAGGGTACGGATCGGCGAGCGCAGCACGATCTGCAGTTCATTGCCGTGCGCGCGCAGGCGGCCCTCGACGCGGGCCCGCCAGGTGCGGTGGCTGTTGTCGGCCTGCAGAAGCGGCTGCCCGTTGAGGGTGACCGTGGCGAAGGTGTCCAGGCCCTCGAAGGACAGCTCGGCATGCGCCTGCGCCAATGTGGCGGTGTCCACATCGAAGCGGGTGCGGTATTCCCAGTCCGCCAGGCCGATCCATTGCAGGCCGGCCTCCGGCGCGCCCACGTACGGGTCCGGAATCAAGCCGTGGGCGAGCAGGTCGGTGTGCACCGCGCCGGGCACCTGCGCGCTGCGCCACGAGGCCAGCTGCGGATGCGCCTGCAGCTGTGCGTCGCCGGGCAACAGCCGGAACGTCCACTGCGCCTGCAGCGGCGCGGCGCTGGCGGTGCTGGCCAGTGCCCACAGCAGCAGGCTGGCCAGCACACCTCGCCAGGCGCGGCGGCCGTTGTTCAGTCGATCCTGCAGATTCCCGTACACGGCCCTTCCCTCCCCGATCGCGGTGTTACCGGTAGTGCTGCGCTCAGCCCTGGATGGGGGTGCGCACCACGTTGAGCACTTCGTGGCAGGCGCCCATGGTGTGGTAGTCGGTCTTGCCGGCCGGGCTCTTCTCGTCGCTGTACTTGCGGTTGTCCGCGTCCAGGATGCGGTACCAGGCGCCGTAGCGGTGGTCGATCATGTGCTGCCAGGCATAGCCCCACAGCCGGTCGTACCAGTCCCAGTACTCTGCCTCGCCGGTGCGCGCGGCCAGCAGCGCGGCGGTAGCCAACGATTCGGCCTGCACCCAGAAGTACTTGTCGTCATCGCAGACCGTGCCATCCGGCGCGAAGCCGTAATACAGGCCACCGCGCGCATCGTCCCAGCTACGTGCCACGGCCACGTCGAACAGGTGGCGCGCGGTCGGCACCAGCCAGTCCGCCTGCACGTGCCGGTCCAGGATCAGCAGCAGCTTGGCCCACTCGGTCTGGTGGCCCGGCTGGAATCCCCACGGACGGAACAGGTGTTTGGGGTTGTCGCGGTTGTAGTTCCAGTCGATCTGCCACTGCGGGTCGTAGTGCTCCCACACCAGGCCGTCGGCCTGCGCGGCCTGGCGCTGGGTCATGTGCTGGGCGAGCAGCAGTGCGCGGTCCCGGTAACGCGGCTCCGCACTGGCCTCGAACGCGGCCAGCATCGCCTCGCACATGTGCATGTTGGCGTTCTGGCCACGGTAGTCACTGAAGTTCCACTGGGCATCGGCCTCGTCCTTGTACAGGCCGAACGCCGGCTCCCAGAAGCGCAGTTCCAGCAGCTGCCAGGTTTCGTCCATCCACGCCCGCGCCTGCTCGATGCCCGCTTTCAGCGCGCAGCTGTAGGCCAGCAGCACGAAGGCCACGCCGTAGCAGTGGTTGGTGGTGTCTTCGACCACGCCATCGCGCAGCGTCCAGGCATAGCCGCCGGTGGCCGGGTTGTGATGCACCTCGCGCAGGTAGCGCAGGCCATGCTCGGCCGCGGCCAGGTCTTCGGCCTTACCGAACTCGCGGTAAGCCATGGCGTGGTTGAACACGAAACGGGTGCTGCTCACCAGGTGGCGGTGTCCGGCGTCGTACACGCTGCCATCGTCACGGAAGTAGTGGAAGAAGCCGCCCTGGGGGTCGATCTCGTGCGGCGCGTAGAAGGCCATGGTCTGCGCGATGTGCGCGCGCAGGAAGGCAGGCGAACGGAAATCAGGGGTCGCGGGAACCGGCGTGCTCATGCGGCGTTTTCCTGTTGTTGCTGCAGCAGGTGCTGGACTTCATCCAGCGTGGGCATGGCGGCGAATGCGCCCTTGCGGGTCACCGCCAGCGCGCCGACCGCCGCGCCGAAGCGGATCGCCTCGACCAGTCCGGCCGGGGTCTGGCAGAAGCCGGCGAAGGCATCGCCGTCACCACCGCGCTCGCCCAGCCCGAACAGCAGCCCACCGACGAAGGCATCGCCGGCCGCGGTGGTGTCCACCGTGTTCACGCGGAAGCCGTTGAGCACACCGTGGGCGTGGCGGGTATGCCACTGGATCGGCGCGGCACCGTCGGTGACGACCACCGCCTGCGCCTGCGCGGCCAGCAGGCGGGCGATCACCGCGGCATCGCCGCCGTCCTGCGCGGCGGCCAGGTAGTCCAGTTCCTCACGCGAGAGCTTGACCAGGTCGGCCAGCAGCAGCGCTTCCCACAGCCGCGGCGCGGGATCGACATCGGCCGGCCACAGCGCCGGACGCAGGTTGAGGTCGATGCTGACCATCGCCCCGGCCGCGCGTGCACGACGCATGCCGTCCAGCGTGGTCGCCGCGATCTCCGCTTCGGTCAGGCTGTTGGAACATACATGGAAGCTGCGCGTGCCATCGAAGCAGTTCGGCCGGAAGTGGCTGCTGCGGAACAGCAGGTCCGCCGCCGGTGGCCGGTAGAAGCTGAAACTGCGCTCGCCGCTGTCATCCAGTGCCACGAAGGCCAGCGCGGTCTTGGCCGCGTCGGTACGCACGATGCAGTCGGTGGTGACCCCGGCGCTGGCCAGGCTGTCGGCGAGGAAGTCGCCGAACATGTCCTGGCCGAGCATGCCGGCGAAATGGGTGTCGGCCCCCAACCGCGCCGCCGCCACGGCGACGTTGGCCGGGGCCCCGCCGGCGTACTGCAGGAACGCGCGCGGGGTATCCGCGGTGGCCGGTGGCTGGGCAAGTAGATCGATCAAAATCTCGCCGAAACAGACAATCTTGCTCATTCTGGCCTCAGGCTCCCTGGCGGAATTCGGCGCTCGGGCGCGAGCCCGACAGACCGTAGAAGATGATGTAGCCGTAGCAGATCAGCGGCAGGATGAAGGACGGCTGCAAGCCGATCGCGTCCGCCAGCAGGCCCTGCAGATACGGCACCACTGCGCCACCGACGATGGCCATGATCAACAGGCTGGAGGCCTTGTTGGTCAGCGGACCCAGGCGCTCGATGCTGAGCGCGAAGATGGTCGGGAACATGATCGAGTTGAACAGGCCGATCGCCACCACCGAGTACAGCGCCGTCTGGCCCTGGCTGAGCATGGTCAGCGCCAGCAGCAGCACGTTGACCACCGCGAACAGGGTCAGCAGCACGCGCGGGGAGAACCGCGTCATGATCGCCGAGCCGGCAAACCGCCCGATCATCGCCAGGGTCCAGTACGCGGACACGTAATGCGTGGCTTCCTTCTCGCTGAAGCCGCCGATGCTCGGCATCGACAGGTAGTTGACCAGGAAGCTGCCGATCGACACTTCCGCGCCGACGTAGAAGAAGATCGCCAGCACGCCGAACAGCACGTGCTTGTGGCGCAGGGCGTCCAGCAACGTGTGCGTGCCGGAGTCGGCCTGTTCGGTAGTCTCGGTCAGCGCCGGCAGGCGGAACAGGTAGACGAACACCGCCAGCAGCGCCAGCGCGATGGCCAGGCCGACATACGGGCCCTGCACCGACTGTGCTTCCTGCACGCGATACGCGATCTGTTCGGCCGAGGGCAGCACGGCGATTTCTTCGGCGCTCTTGACCGTGTTGCCGAGGATCAGCAGGCCGCCGAAGATCGGTGCGATCGCCGTACCCAGCGAATTCAGCGCCTGGGCCAGCGTCAAGCGGCTTGATGCGGTCTGTTCCGGCCCCAGCAGTGCCACGTACGGGTTGGCGGCGACCTGCAGCACGGTGATGCCGGTGGCCAGCACGAACAACGCGCCAAGGAAGGCTTCATACACGCGCAGCTCGGCGGCGGGCCAGAAGCCCAGCGCGCCCACAGCGGCAATCGCCAGACCGGCCACGATGCCCTTCTTGTAACCCAGGTGCGCGACCAGCCGGCCGGCCGGCAGCGACATCAGGAAGTAGGTGCCGAAGAAGGTGAACTGCACCAGCATCGCCTTGGCGTAGTTCAGCTCGAACACGGCCTTCAGGTGCGGAATCAGGATGTCATTGAGGCAGGTCAGGAAGCCCCACATGAAGAAGATCGTGGTGGCCACGCCCAGCGCCATGCGCGTGTTGACCACGGGCGCGGACGAGGAAGACGAGGTGGGCATGCGGGGCGTCGGGGAGATGGGCATTCAGTACGCGCCTCATTGCGCGAGCAGGTGAAATGGAAGGCGATCAGGCAGCGGCGGTGCCGCTGCTGGCGCGGATACGAAGTTGCACCGGCGCAACTGTACGCTGCGGCGGCGCGTCGGGGTGGTCCAGCCGCTGCAGCAGCAGCTCGGCCGCTTGACGGCCACGCTCGCGCGGGTTGACCGTCAAGGTGGTCAACGGCGGCAATGCCACCGCCGCCTCGGAAATATCATCGAAACCGGTCACGGCAAAATCCTGGCCAGGGCGCACTCCGCGCGAGGCCAGGCCGAGCATCAACCCGAGCGCGACGCTGTCGTTGTAGCAGACCGCCGCGGTCGGCGCCGGCTCCTGCGCGAACAACTCACCGGTGCGCGCGGCGGCTTCCAGGCGGTTCGGCGCCGATTCGATCAGCCACTGCGGGTGCAGTTCCCTGCCCGCCTCCGCCAGCGCCTGCGCATACCCGCTGCGCCGCTGGTGGCACGAGCTGGAATCGGCATGGCCACCGAAAAAGGCGATGCGTTGGTGGCCCTGTTCGATCAGGTGGCGGGTGGCCAGGTAGGCGCCCTGCTGGTTGTCCAGGGTCAGGAAGTCCCAGTCGGCGCCGGCCAGTTCACGGTTGAACAGCAGCACGTTGGCATGCCCCAGCACCTGGCGCACCTGCACGGCATCGCTGCCCTCGGCCGGCGACAGGATCAAGCCCGCCGGCATGTGTTCCATCAGCGTGGTCAGCACCGCGTGCTGGCGTTCGGGCGATTCGCCGGTGCTGCCAAGCAGGGTGACATAGCCCTTGGCCCCGAGCGCCTCGTCGACCCCGGAAGCGAATTCGGCGAAGAACGGGTTGGACAGGTCGTTGATCACCAACGCCACGCTGGACGAGGTGCGCCGGCGCAGGTTGGCCGCGCCCCGGTTGTAGACGTAGCGCTGCCGACGCAGCTCGGCTTCGACCCGGGCGCGGGTATCGACATTGACCAGCGGACTGCCGCGCAGCACCAGCGACACGGTCGCGCGCGAGACGCCGATGGCCTCGGCGATATCGGTCACGGTGACCGCACGCCCGGCTTTGCCGGCGGGAGGGGTCTTGTCTTTCATCGCGTCCAGGCGCTCCTGTTCATTCCGCAAGCCTAAACGATCGCACCGGCGAACGGTCCCTGTCGGCACCGACGCGAACGTCGGCACCGGCAGGTAGGCGCGCGCGGCGGCCCGGGTTCATTCCAGCACCGCACCCGGGGTGGCGCAGAACGAGCGCGGCAGCGCGTCGGCCTGGGTGCCCCAGCCACGGGTGGGTGCCTGCGCGCCCAGCGTGTAATCAATGCGGCCGCCCTGCTGCAGGCGGTCCCAGTCCAGCCACACCGGTGCATGCGCCTTGCCATCGACACTCACGCCCTGGATGTACTGCAGCGCGCGGCCATCGGCACCGGCCGCGTTCAAGGTCAGCTGACGGCCCTGGCCCAGGTCGAGTTCGACCTTGGCAAAGCGCGGCGTGTGCAGCAGGAACTGGCCGCTGCCCGGCACGGCCGGGTACAGCCCGATCGCGCTGAACAGGTACCAGGCCGACATGGTGCCGAGGTCATCATTGCCGGTCACGCCGTTGGGCGCATTGGTGAACAGCTGCTGCGCGGCGCGCACCACCGTGGCGGTCTTCCACGGCTGGCCGATCAGCGTGTACATCCACGGCGAATGCAGGTCCGGCTCGTTGTTGGGGTTGTAGCGGTACTGGTTGTAATAGCTGTACGGGCCCACCACCCACTCTTTGCGCGCGGCCGTCAGCGGCGCAGCCACCAGCGCGTCGTAAGCGAAGAACGCGTCCAGGCGCTTGCCGGCCGCCTCACGGCCGTGCATGGCCTGGACCAGGCCCGGCACGTCCTGCTGTGCCAGCCACTGGTACTGCCACGCGGTGCCTTCATGGAAACCGTGGTGCGAGCGCGGGCTGTAGTGCCCGTCCGAAGGCGTATACCACTGGCCATCGGGCAGGCGCGGACGCGGGAAGCCCTGCATGCCGGTCTCCGCATCCTGCACCTGCGGGTCCCACACCTTGTGCCAGTTGCCACCGCGGGCGCGCAGCGTATCGGCGTCGGCCGCATGGCCCAGGCCATCGGCCATCTGTGCCAGCGCGCAGTCGGCCAGGGCGTATTCCAGCGTGGCCGAGCCGCCATGGTGCGGGTCCACGTCCATGCCCTTGGAGGGGAATGCGCGGTCATAGCCGACGAAACCGTTCTCCACATAGCCCGGGTTGCCCGAGCGCCCGGCATGCCGCGAGTTCACGGGCGGCTGTTCGAAGGCATTACGACGCAGCGCGGTGTAGGCCTCCTGCTCGCTGCCGGCCAGGGCTCCGAAACGCCACAGGTCGACCAGGAACGGCGTGACCGGATCGCCGGTCATGATGTTGGTTTCGAAATTGGCATAGCCCCAGCGCGGCAGCCAACCGCCCTGCGTGTTGATTGCCAGCAGACTGCGGCCGATGTCGCGTGCCACCTGCGGGCGGGTCAGCGCCAGCCACTGGTTCTGCGCCCGGTAGGTATCCCACAGCGAGAAGTACTCGTAGTACGTCCAGCCGTCGGCACGGTGGATTGCGTCGTCATAACCCCGGTAGCGGCCATCGGCATCGTTGCCGGTCATCGGCTGCAGCAAGGCGTGGTACAGCGCGGTGTAGAACACGCTGCGATCATCGCCACTGGCGCCTTCGATGCGCGCGGTGGACAGCTCCTGGCGCCACTGTGCCTGGGCCTGCGCACGCATGCGGTCGAAGCCCAGCAGCTTGCCGCCCTGCATGCCATCGCTGCGCAGGTTCAGGCGCGCGCCTTCGGCGTCCACGTGGGAGATCGCACTGATCGCGGTGACCGCGCGGCCGCCCTTGTCCAGCGCAAAGCTCAACCAGGCACCGCTGGGCTTCTGCTCGCCTTCCATGCGATGACGCGCACCCGGCAGGCCGCCTTCTTCGCCCCAGGTCCCGAACGCCTGGAACGGACGATCGAACTCGATACGGAACCAGGTGGTGTACTGATGGCCGCCGCAGAAACTCTTGGTGACCAGCTTGCCTTCGACCGCGCGGTCGCCCACCACATCGATCACGCTGCCGATCACCGAATGGCGCTCGTTGGCCTGGCCGACGTTGACCAGCACGTGGCCGGTCTTGGCATCCACCCCGAAGGTATAGCGCTCGGCAGCGGCGCGGGTGCGCGCGGTGGCCTCGGCATCGATGCCGCCGTAATTGGTCAGACGCACCTTGTAGTAGCCGGCCTGGCCGACTTCGCCGTCATGGCTGTAAGTCGAGGCATAACGCTTGTGGTCGAAGCTCTTGGCATCGTCGATGTTGAAATCGCCGCCCTTGCCGATGCTGCCCGTCACCGGCAGTACCGAGACCTGGCCGCCCTGCTCCCAGCAGCCCGCACCGGACACGAAGGAATGGCCGAAGCCGCGGATCTTCTCGTCGTCATAGCGCCAGCCGGCGTAGTGGCTGCCGATCGGGCTGACCTGGATCAGGCCGAACGGGGCCGACGCGCCGGGGAAGGTGTTGCCATCGTCCTTGCTGCCGATGAACGTGTTGACCTCGCGCTCGAGCGCGGCCGGTGCGGCCTGCAGCAGCGGCGCGCAGGCCAGCGCCAGCAGGCAGGCCAACCCGGCCAGAGGGCGTCGCAGGGGCGGGAAAACGACAGTAGCGGACGGCAGTCGGCGCATATGCTGGATCCTGTGGTCGATGTCGGTGCGGTGAAGGGTGGCCCGGCCGAAGCCGGGCCGCTGATGCCCCGTCCCGCGCCTTGCGGCAGGGGGGAGAGTGCGGGACATCAGGAAAGCGCCAAATCCACGTTCTGGTGAATTTAGATCGATTTAAGTAAAGCACGGGAAATTCCGTGGTTGCATTCTGCGGCGCAACATCCGGCGGTGTCGGCCAGGGTCTGCCCACCCCGACCCCGGTGCGACTGCCCTGCGCCAGCGCTCGCCCCTCGCCGCGCGCGAGAAAACGTTTTCATGGAAATGTGCGGTTAGTCACCCTGCTGACACGACGCGGCCATATTGCGGAGCAGCATGCTTCCCCCGCCGGGCCGTGCTAAAAATTCCCCGCCAATCGTTTAGATCGATCCAACTTCAAACGGTCACGATGGCCGGAGCGGTGGGTGGGGGCCCACCGCGTGCTGCATGCGGGACGCACGGTACCTCGACGCTGGCAACAGCGGTTCCAATCATTAGATCGATTCAATAACGTATCGCCACCGTTTCAATCCAGGAGAGGGAGAGAGTGGAATGAACAAGATGTCACGCATGCGCCACCGCGACACGCTGTCGGCAGCCATCACCGCCGCGCTGTTCGCCGCCGCGCTGGCCCCGGTCAGTGCCTTCGCACAACAGGCCAACCCCGCTTCATCGCCGGAAGCCACCACGCTCGACAGCGTCCAGGTCACCGGTTACCGCTACGCGATCGAAAAGAGCCTTCAGCAGAAGCGCGACGCCAACGCCGTGGTTGAAGTGATCACCGCCGAGGACGTGGGCAAGTTCCCCGACAAGAACGTGGCCGACGCGCTGCAGCGCGTGCCCGGCGTGGTCATCACCCGCAGTGGTGGCGAAGGCAAGTCGGTGAGCGTGCGTGGCCTGGCCCCGGACCTGACCCTGACCCAGTTGAACGGCAACTTCGTCGCCTCCTCGGAAACCAACAACGAAGCCACGCGTTCGTTCAACTACACCCTGCTGCCGTCGAACATGCTGTCCAGCGCCGAGCTGTTCAAGTCGCCGGAAGCACGCATCGATGAAGGCGGCATCGGCGGCACGGTCATCCTGCACACCCGTCGCCCGCTGGAGATGGAAGCCAACTCCGGCTACGTGAATCTGGAAGGCACCTCGTCGGACACCAGCCACGACATCGATCCGCAGGCGTCGGCGCTGTACTCCTGGCACAGCAAGGACGAGCGCTTCGGCGTGCTGGTCGGCGTGACCCAGCAGAAGCGCACCAGCCGCACCATGGAAGCCAGCACCGAGGATTACCAGTGGTATGGCGACGGCACCACCGCCCGTGATGCCAACGGCGGCCTGCTGCCTCAGGACGGCATCCACTACTGGTGGGGGCAGTCCGGTTTCAACAACCAGACCGGCAAGAACTACAGCGAGTTCTTCATGCCGACCTCGGTCAATTTCGCGGTGAAGGAAGAGAAGCGCGAGCGCAAGGGCGGCCAGCTGACCTTCCAGTTCAAGCCGATCGACAACCTGACCCTGACCGCCAACTACTTCCGCTTCGAGCTGCAGGGTGACTACACCCAGAACATGCTCAAGGTGCCGGAGTGGAACCTGGCGCGCTACAACCAGGACGGCAACTGGGACGGTGGTCGCCTGCTCAACGGCCTGACCTTCGACCCCAGTGGCAGCATCGTCACCGGTGCGCAGTATGAAAAGCTGGCCGGCAAGACCTACTACTGCAGCGAAGAAGAGGCCGCTGCGGCCGGCATGAAGCCAGGTGGTTGGGGCCCGGACGACTGCACCATCCCCACCCCGCAGCTGACCGGTGGCTACAGCAAGGAAAAGGCCCTCTCGCAGACGGCCGACCTGACCATCGACTGGGACATCAGCCCGCTGTGGAAGGCGTCCTTCACCGGTGGCCGCACCTGGTCCGAGGGTGGCCCGTCGATGAACTTCCGGATGTCGGCCAAGCCGCGCCGCAAGGTTGGAAACGCGTGGCAGTCGGGCAATCAGTACACCGCATGGGACCTGACCGGCACCCCGTCGGTGCAGTTCTCGCCGGACCTGCAGCAGCAGCTGATGGCCGGCATTGCCGAAGTCGATACCGGCTCCACCGATTCGTCGTGGATGAAGACCGAGGTCGAACAGAACTACTTCCAGGCCGATGTCACCAAGCTGTTTGAAGCCGGCTGGCTGGATTCCATCCAGTTCGGTACCAAGTACCGCGATGGCAAGGTCCACCGCAACACCGGCAACACCTATTGGGTGTGCCCGGGCCTGGACCCGGCCGACTATGACAACAACCGCTACCAGGCCGGTTGCGACCCCACCGCCGGCAACGCCCAGCCCGGCTTCTTCCTGTCCAACCCGATCAGCAACATCGCCGGCGGCTTCAACGCCAACGTGTTCCCGGGCGTCAACTACCCGGCCTACATCGACTACCTGAACAAGACCTACGGCGGTTCGCACAACCGTACCGAAGAAGACTTCGTCTACGACGTCAACGAGAAGATCTACTCCGGCTACTTCCAGGCCAACTTCCGTACCGAACGCGTGCGCGGCAACGTCGGTGTCCGTGTGGTCCGTACCAAGCAGTTCGCGCAGTCCAGCGATTCGGTCGAGCGCTTCAACGACTACTTCGTCGACAACGCCGCCGGTGCACCGATGAGCTGCGATGACCCGGCCGCCGATCCGACCCTGCGCTGCCAGGGCGGCTTCGTGCGCCTGCCGGACAACCAGGTGCGCGACAAGGTCTACACGCTCAGCTCGCTGGACAAGACCTACACCGACTTCCTGCCCAGCTTCAACATCGCCTGGGACATCACCGATAGCCTGGTGCTGCGCGGCGCGGCATCGAAGGTGATCGCCCGCCCCAGCTACACCTCCATCGCCTACCCGGGTGGCCTGCGCTACGTCAGCGAGGAATACAGCAACGACCGCCGCGTCGCCGGCGGCACCGACACCCCCGGCTGGTATGGCTCGGGCAGCAACAAGGCGCTGGAGCCGTTCGAGGCCGTGCAGTTCGACCTCGGCCTGGAATGGTACTTCAAGCCCGGCGCGGTGGCCGGCGTGTCGCTGTTCCGCAAGAACGTGGACAACTTCACCGTGCCGGTGGTGCGCGACCAGCAGATGACCGTCGGCGGGCAATCGGTGACGGTGCAGAAGTACGAAACCCAGGCCAACGGCCGTGACGGCGTCTCGCAGGGCGTGGAACTGTACGGCCAGTACACCTTCGGCTTCGGCTTCGGCGTGCAGGCCAACTACACCTACAACGACACCAACCTGGCGTCGATCGTGCTCGATGGCGAAGAAATCGGCTCCTCGCCGCTGGTCGGCAGCGCCAAGAACCAGGCCAACGTGACCCTGTTCTACGAGAACGATAAGTTCCTGGCACGTGCCTCGTACAACCGTCGTGGTGAAGTGGTCGGTGGTCTCATCAATGGCATGACCACCTACACCGAGCCCTACGATCAGCTGGATCTGAACGTCGCTTACAACATCACCCCGGACTGGACGCTGACCGCCTCGGTGCTCAACGCCACCAAGTCCGAACTGCGCAGCTACCTGGGCAACGACAGCCAGGCCCGCCTGGTGTCCAACATCTATGCCGGCCGCCAGTTGTACTTCGGCGTGAACTGGAAGTTCTAAGACGTTACCCCGCCTTCGGGCGGGGATGTTCCTCCACGGCAGCCACGCTGGTATCAGGTGGCTGCCGTTTTTTGTTCTGCGGGATTGTCAGCGGTCCAGCGCGGCGCGCAGCGCGGCGACTTCGTCGACGCCGGTGGCGATCCAATCCGGCGACAGCCCGGTCAGGGCCGGGTTGTGGTGGCGCATGGCCGAACGCCGTGGCGCCTTGGCCGAAGCATGCAGTTCGCGGCAACCGGTGCGCGCAGCGACCGTGGCGATGTTGCCTGCGCTGAGCCCTGCCCCGGCCATCACGCCGATGCGCCCTGCCCCCTGCGCCACCAACGCTGCCAGCACGCCTGCACCGGCCTCGGCACTGCCGTGCCCCCCTGAACTCAGCACGCGCGCGCAACCTAGCGTCACTACCTGCTCCAGCGCCGCAGGCAGGTCACGCGCCGCATCGAAGGCGCGATGGAAGGTCACGTCCAGTGGGCCGGCGGTGGCCACCAGTTGCCGGCACAGGGTCATGTCGATGCCGCCATCGGCATCCAATGCACCGATCACCACGCCATCGCAACCGAGTCGCCGGCAGTTCTCGATGTCGCGCAGCATGATGTCGGCTTCCGCGGCGTCATACAGGAAGTCGCCGGGACGCGGGCGGATCAGTACATACAGCGGAATCCGCAACTGCTCGCGGGCCAGCGCGATGCTGCCGAACGACGGCGTGGCGCCGCCCTCGGCCAGGTTGTCGAACAACTCGATGCGGTCGGCACCGCCCTGCTGCGCGGCCAAGGCGGAGGCCACCGAATTGGAGGCGATTTCCAGCAACCGGCGCGGCGTGCTCATACCTGCTCGCTGGTATAGACCGACTGCGAATCGCGCAGCAGATCCTGGCGTTCGGCGTCGCACACCGCATAGACGAAGCCACGGTGCAGCGCATACGCCCCCACTTCACCGCTGCGCGACAGCGCCAGGAAGCACACCTGCAGGGTCTTGCTGGCCTCCGGGCGCTTGCGCACCACCCGCGCGATCGCTTCGCGGCAGGCCTGCGCCGGGCTGCGGCCCTGGCGCATCAATTCCACCACCAGGAAGGAGGCGGCGTTGCGGATCATTTCTTCACCCACTCCCGATGCCGTCGCTGCGCCGACCTCGTTGTCGACATACAACCCGGCCCCGATGATCGGGCTGTCGCCCACCCGGCCATGCAGCTTCCAGGCCATGCCACTGGTGGTGCAGGCACCGGCCAGCTGGCCCTGGGCGTCCAGAGCGAGCATGCCGAGGGTGTCGTGGTTGCTGCTGTCACCGGGCCGGGTGCGGCGTTCGGCATTGATCTCGGGCGTGTACTGCGCGGTCTTCAGCCAGTCGCGCCAGGCCTTCTCCGCTTCCGGGGTCAGCAGCTTTTCCCGCGCGAAGCCCTGCTGCAGCGCGAACTGCTGCGCGCCCTCGCCCACCAGCATCACGTGCGGGGTCTGCTCCATCACTTTGCGGGCCACTGAAACCGGATGCAGGATGTCGGTCAGGGCCGCCACCGAGCCGCAGCGGCCATCACCGGCCATGATGCTGGCGTCCAGGCTGAGCACACCGTCGCGATCAGGATTGCCGCAACGCCCCACCGTGGGATTGCACAGCTCGCTTTCCGCCCAGCGCGCGCCGGCCTCCACCGCATCCAGGGCGCTGCCGCCGGTGCCGAGCACTTTCCACGCCGCCTGGTTGGCGGCCACCCCGAAGTCCCAGGTCGATACCACGCGCGCGCCTGCGGCGGCCTTGGCCTGCACGCGGGGAAACGCCATCACACCTGCGGCCAGTGCACCGGCCTGCAGGAACTGTCTGCGATCCGTCATCCGATTCCCTCCCAGCAATGGTCAATGCCGCACCCGGTAGCCCGGATGCGGTTGTTCACGCAGCGGCGCGTGCGCCCTGCCCGGCATGCCAGACCGCCGCGCCGATCACGCCCAGCTCGCCATGGTCCACCCGCCACACCGGCACCTGCCGCAGCACTTCGCGCATCACGCCCTTGTCGAGGAAGCGGGCCTGGAAGCGACCATCGTGCAGGAAGCGCTCGATCCGCGAAGAAATTCCGCCGGCCAGATAGACCGAACGCGCACCGAAGGTGGTCGCCAGGTCGCCGGCCAGGCTGCCCAGCCAGGCGCAGAAGACCTCCAGCGTTTCCACCGCCAGTGCATCCTCGCCCGCATGCGCGGCGGCGATCAGCGCCTCGGTGCTCTGCCAACGCGGCGTACTGCCGCGCAGCTCGCACAGGCAGGGGTACAAGTTCATCAGGCCACTGCCGGACAGGATGCGTTCGCTGTCCACGTGTGCCCAGCGCTGCAGCATCTGCTGCAGCACTTGTAGTTCCAACGCGTTGCCGGCGGTGAGCGCGGCATGCCCGGCCTCGCTGGCCAGCACCGGACGCGGGCCGCCTTCGAAACGCAGTGCCGCGCCCAGGCCGGTGCCCGGGCCAAGCACCAGCGCCGGCCAGCGCAGGCCTTCGCCCGGCGCGCCGTTCAAGCCATGCAGCGTCTCGGCCTGCACGAAGGGAATGGCATAGGCCACCGCCTCGAAATCATTGATCAAGGCCAGCGACGCCAGCCCGGCGCCGCGCCGGGTCGCCTGTACCGACACCGGCCAGGCCAGGTTGGTGTTGACCAGGTGGTCGCCATCGAGCAGGCCGGCAATGGCCACTACCGCGGTGTCGGCAGGCGTGGCCAGCGTCGCGGCGAAATCGGCCAGGATCGCGGCCAGGCTGGGGTAGTCGGCGCAGGCATAGCGGCGCAGGCCGCTAAGCTGCGGTGCCTGGCCGGCACGCACCGTCGCATGCGCCACGCGCGCGAAGGTGCCACCGACATCGGCCACGATCAGCGCTTCAACCGGTGCATCCGGGCGGAAGGACGACGCGGGAGACGCGTCGGAAGGGTCCGGAACAGAATCCGGAAACGGTGCCGCAACGCTCACTCGCATGCCTTGGCTTGAAACGATTCAATCGACTGGATTCTCGGCGATCGGCCGGCCTTTGCAAAGCAGGCGATGCCGTACAGGGGTGTATTGGCGGATCGCATCACAGCCCCTGCCGGCACGCCATCACGGCTTGCCGACCTGCAACCGGTAGGTGGTGCTGGCGGTGGCGGTCGGGCCATCGCCGTGCACCGCGCGCACTTCCACCTTGTGTTCGCCGGCATCCAGGTCGGTCGGCAGCGCGCCGCGCCACAGGTGCGGCGACGGCGTGGCCTCCGGCGAGCGGTCGTAGCCGCGCAGGCGCTCGGCGGTGTCGTCGGCGACGTTCTCCACCAGCAGACGCGGATCGGGCTGCTCGACCCGCTTCATGCGCTGCCACGCGCCGCCATCGACGCGGTACTCGACCAGCGTATCGGCCTGGCCCATGAACACATTGGCGTAGATGCCCCAGGCCGGGTACGCGCCCTTGCGCAGTACCTGCGGCGCATGCAGGCCGATCTGGTAGTCATCCGGGGCGCGGGCCACGTGGTAGGTCAGCGCGTAGTCGCCGCCGGGCTTGACCGCCAGCACCGCGTAGCCGTTCGGGGTGCCATCGCTCATGGTCGCATCCGGAATGCCGTTGCTGTCCTTCACCCCGGACCAGAACGCACCACAGGCCGCACCGACGTTGTACTCGTGCAGCGGCTTGCTGCCCTGCCAGCCCTCGGCGGCGCCGTGGTAGTAGTGCTGCTGGGTGTGGCTGTGGCCGCTGAGCACCAAGACGTTGGGGAAGTCCTTGAGCAGCGCGAACAGACGTGTGCGGTCGGCACGGCGGAAGGTTTCGCGGCCGGGCGCGGCGTCGAACAACGGGATGTGCATGCCCAGCACGACCAGGCGGTCGCGCGGCAGGCCCTTCAGGTAGCTGCCGAGGAAGGTGAACTGGTCCGTGCGCAGGCCGCCGACGTACTTCGGCGTGGCCTTCGGGTCGTAGACCACGTCATCCAGGAACACGAAGCTGGCCCCGCCCTCCTCCACCGCATAGGTATCCGGGCCGTACTCGGCGCGCCAGCTGTCCAGCGAATGCGCGTCGTTGGCCGCGTCCATGTCCAGGTCGTGGTTGCCCGGTACGTGGAACCACGGCACCTGCAGCTGCGCGGTGACCTTGTTGATCGCCGGGTACAGGCTCAGGTCGTCATTGACAATGTCGCCCAGGGTGGTGCCCAGTCGCGCCGGGTGCTTGCCGATGATCGGCTCGACGATGGCCCGCTGGTAGTAGCTGATGTCCTGCTTGCTGGCGGTCTGCGAATCGCTGAACACCAGCATCTCGAAGCCGGCACGGGCCGCATCGGTGCCCTTGGCCGGCTCCAGCGCGAAGTCCCAGTTGCGGGTGTTGCCACCGGTGGCGCGGATGCCGTCGTACTTCAGTCGCGGCGAGCCCTGCGGCGCGTAGTGGCGCCAGAAACCGGGCAGACCGTTCGCCGCGGCCGGGAAGCGGTATTCGTCGGGCTTGATCACGAAAACCGTCTGGCCCTCGCGCACCGGCAGCGCATAGCTGCCATCGGCGGCGGTGCGCACGATCTGCTCACCATTGGAGACCTGTACCCCCGCCAGCCCCGGGTCGGTCGGGCCGCGCCCGGGCTTGCCGTCGCGCTCCTGGTAGACCTTGCCGGTCACGGTGACCTCGGCGGCCAGGGCAGGCGTGGACATCAACAGCAGGCAGGCCAGCCAGGCAGCATTACGGGTCATCGGCGAAGTCCGTTCGGGGGGTGGGGGATTGTAGAGCCGTGCATCATCGCCTGCACCGCGTTGCAGACCCGTTAAACGCAACGCTCGGCAACACTCAACCGGCGTGCCGGGCCGCCAGTACCGCCACCGCGTCATGCAGTGACAGCCCACGCGCGCGCAGCAGCACGGTGAGGTGGAACAGCAGGTCGGCCGATTCGCCCAGCAGCGCGGCATCGTCCTGCACCACCCCGGCCAATGCCGTCTCCACGCCTTCCTCGCCCACTTTCTGTGCGATCCGCCGCGTGCCCGCCTCGAACAGCGTGGTGGTGTAGCTGCCGGCAGGGCGCTGCTGCTCGCGATCGTGCACCAGCGCATCCAGCCGCCCCAGGAAGTTGCCCGGCGCCTGCGGGAAGCAGCTCGCGCTGCCGGTGTGGCAGGTCGGTCCGGCCGGGCGGGCACTGACCAGCAAGGTGTCGCGGTCGCAATCCACGCGCACCGCCACCACCGACAGCACGTTCCCCGACGATTCTCCCTTTGTCCACAGCCGCTGTTTGCTGCGGCTGTAGAACGTCATGTGGCCGGTGGCCAGGGTGATCTCCAGCGATTCCGCGCTGGCGTAGCCGAGCATCAACACCGCCAGGCTGTCGGCATCCTGCACCACCACCGGCAACAGGCCGTCGCCCTTGGTCCAATCCAGGCCATCCAGCGCCTCGCGCGACGGCAGTACTTCAATAGACATCTCGAACCTCGATCTGCTGCGCGCGCAGGAACTGCTTGAGCGCGGGAATGGCGATGGCGCCACTGTGGAAAACGCTGGCGGCCAGTGCGCCGTCGACATCGGCCTGGTCGAACACATCGGCGAAGTGCTGCATCTCGCCCGCGCCGCCGGAGGCGATCAGCGGCACCTGGCACAGCGCGCGCGCCTGGCGCAGCTGGGCCACGTCATAGCCGCGGCGCACGCCATCGCTGTCCATGCAGTTCAGCACGATCTCACCGGCACCGCGGCGCTGGGCCTCCACCAGCCAGTCCAGCGTGCGCACCGGCACGGCCTGGGTCTTGTCCGGGTCGCCGCTGAAGCGCCGCACCCGCCACTGTCCATCGGCTTCACGCACCGAATCGATGCCGACCACCACGCACTGCACGCCGAACGCATCGGCGAGTTCCTCGATCAGTTCCGGCCGGCCCAGCGCCGGCGAGTTGATCGAAATCTTGTCGGCCCCGGCATACAGCACGCGGCGCGCGGTCTCGACATCACTGATACCGCCGGCCACGCAGAACGGAATATCGATCAGCCGTGCGATCCGCTCGATCCAGCCCACGTCCACCGCGCGGCCTTCCGGGCTGGCACCGATGTCGTAGAACACCAGTTCGTCGGCGCCCTGGTCGCGGTAGCGCAGCGCCAGCTCGGCGATGTCGCCCATATCGACGTGATCGCGGAAACGCACACCTTTGACCACACGGCCATCGCGCACATCCAGGCAGGGAATCAGTCGTCGGCTCAACATGCGAGCGCGCCTTCCAGGGTCATGCGCCCTTCCAGCAGCGCCTTGCCGAGGATCGCCCCGCCACACCCCACCGCCTTGGCCTCGGCCACGTCGGCAGCACTGCGCATGCCGCCGGAGGCCTGTACCGCCACGCCGGGCAGCAGCGCGGCCAGATGTTGATACAGGCCGATGTTGGGCCCGGACAGCATGCCGTCGCGGGCGATGTCGGTGCACAGCAGGTGCCGCATGCCGGCTTCGGCAAAGCGCGTGGCCAGTACGTCGAGGGTGTCCTCGGCGGTCTCGGTCCAGCCATGCACCGGTAGCAGCCAGCGGCCGTCGTCGGCCTGGCGCGCATCCAGTGCGATGGTCAACCGTTCGGGGCCGAACTCGGCCAGCCAGCCGATCACCGTCGCCGGCGCACGCACCGACACCGAACCGACCACCACGCGCGAGGCGCCCGCGTCGAGAATGCGCGCGACGTCATCGCGGCTGCGCACGCCGCCGCCGGTCTGCACCTGCAGGCCACTGTCAGCGGCAATCGCGGCCAGCAGCGGGGCCAGCGTGTAGCCGCCGGCACGTGCGGCGTCCAGGTCGACCAGGTGCATCCAGCGTGCCCCGCCCGCGGCAAAGGCACAGGCACGCGGCAACGGGTCGTCGCCATAGGTGGTCTGCTGGTCATAGTCGCCCTGCAGCAGGCGCACCACGCGGCCCTCGCGGATGTCCAGCGCGGGATAGACAGTGAAACTCATGTGGGTTCGGTCTCGAGGAAGTTGCGCAGCATGCGCGCGCCGGTGGCGGCCGAGCGCTCCGGGTGGAACTGCGCGCCGCTGTGCAGCCCGCGTTGGACCACCGCCGCGAACAGGCCGCCGTGGTCACAGGCGGCCACGGTGTGCTCGCCCAGCGGGGCGGCATAGCTGTGGACGAAATAGGCACTGGAACGCTCGCGCACCCCGTCCAACAGGGGCGATTCGCGCAGGGGCAGCAGCCGGTTCCAGCCCATGTGCGGTACCCGGATGCCCGTGGCCGGGTGCAGATGGCGGACGACGCCGGGCATCAGCCCCAGGCATTCCACATGCCCTTCTTCGGAGCCTTCAAACAGCAGCTGCATGCCCAGGCAGATGCCCAGCAGCGGCACCTGCAGTGCACGCAGCGGTTCCACCAGGCCCTGCGCATGCAGGCGCGCCATCCCGTGCGGTGCAGCGCCCACCCCGGGCAGGATCACCCGCGCTGCGCCCTGCAGGCCGTGCGCGTCGCGCACCAGCCGCACCGTGGCCCCCAGGCGCTCCAGCGCATAGCGCACCGAGCCCAGGTTGGCGCCACCGGCATCGATCAACGCAACCTCGGTCACAGCGCCCCCTTGGTGCTCGGCAGCGCGGTGCCCTGCCGCGGCAGTGCCTGGCGCAACGCACGCGCCAGCGCCTTGAAGCAGGCTTCCACCTTGTGGTGGTCGTTGTCGCCCCGCACGCTCAGGTGCAGGTTGAGCCCGGCCGCGTCGCACAGCGAACGGAAGAAATGCGGCACCAGTTCGGTCGGCATATCGCCCACGCGCTCGCGCTTGAACTCCCCCTCGAATACAAAATACGGGCGCCCGCTGAAGTCCAGCGCCGCGCTGGCCAGGGTCTCGTCCATCGGCAGGGTGAAGCCATAGCGGCCGATCCCGCGCTTGTCGCCGAGCGCCTCGCGCAGCGCCTGGCCCAGGGCCAGGCCGGTGTCTTCAATGGTGTGGTGTTCGTCGATGTGCAGGTCGCCCTCGGCCTGTACCTGCAACGCGAAACCGCCGTGCTTGCCGATCTGCTCCAGCATGTGGTCGAAGAACGGCAGCCCGGTGTGGGTCTGTGGCTCGGCGGTGCGGTCCAGGTCGACCTCGACGCGGATCCGGGTTTCCTTGGTATTGCGCTGTACGACGGCGCGGCGTGGCGCATCGGCCAGCTCATGCGCGATCGTGTTCCAGTCCCACTCGCCACCGAACTGTTCGGTGCGCAACTGGAAGCCGCGGATGTTCATGTTTTCGGCGAACTGGATATCCGTGATGCGGTCACCCACCATCGCCGAGCGCGCCCAGTCGATGCTGCGGTCCTGCAGGTACGGCAGCAGCATGCCGATGCCCGGCTTGCGGGTCGGCGCGTTGTCGTGCGGCCACGTGCCATCGATGAGCACGTCACGGAACACGATGCCCTGGCTGGCGAATATCTGCAGCATCAGATCGTTGGGGCCATCGAAGCTGGCCTGCGGGTAGCCCGCGCTGCCCAGCCCGTCCTGGTTGCTGACGATCACGAACTGGTAGCCGGCGTCGCGCAGTTTGAGCATGGCCGGAATGACGTCGCGCACGAAGCGGACCTTCTCGTAGGCATCGATCTGGAAATCGGCCGGCTCTTCGATCAGGGTGCCGTCGCGGTCCACGAACAGGATGGGGGTCATGCTGCGGCCCTCCGCTTGGCCAACGCACTGAGCACGCGGTCGTTCTCCAGGCTGGAGCCGATACTGATGCGCAGTGCGTCGTGCAGCTGCGGCGCGGCGCGCTGGTCACGCACCACCACCCCGGCATCGAGCAGTGCCTCGAAGGCCTGCTGCGCATCCTCGAAACGCACCAGCAGGTAGTTGCCCTGCGAGGGGTATACCCGCACCACGCCGGGCAAGGCCTCCAGCCCACGCTGCAGGCGGCTGCGTTCGGACTTGATCCGCTCCACGCGCTCAGCGGTCAGCTGCAGGCAGCCGTCGGCCAACCCGGCCAGGGCCAGTTCCGCGCACGGGCCGGGCACCGGATACGGGGCCTGGCAGCGGCGCAGCAGCTGGATCAACGCCGGATCGGCGATCAGGCTGCCAATCCGCGCCGCCGCCAACGCATGCGCCTTGGACAGCGTCCGCAGCACGGCGATGTTGTCGTAGCGGTCCAGCAAGGAGATGGCCGAACCCTGCTCGGCGTACTCGGCATAGGCCTCGTCCACCACCACCAGTGCCCTGCCCCGCAGCGCCGTTGCCACGTGTTCGATATCCGCCAGCGTCACCACACTGCCGGCCGGATTGGACGGCGAGCACAGGAACACCAGCTTGGCATCGCCGTCCAGCGCAGTGCGGATCACCGCCTCGATATCCACGCTGAAGCTGTGGCCGTCATCGTGCAGCGGCACTTCCAGCAGCGGGGCGTTCTGCAGGCGGGCACATACCGCGTACATGCCGAACACCGGCGGGGTCACCAACACCGCATCACAGGCCGGCACGCACAACGCACGCACCAGCAGGTCGATCGCCTCGTCACTGCCACGGCCGATCAGCAACTGGTCCGGCGCACAGCCGTACAGCGTGACCAGCCGCGCACGCAGCGCCAAGGGCTGCGGCTCGGGATAGCGTCGGGCGCGGCCCTCGCTATCGGCCGGGTTGGCCCAAGCCGATTCGTTGGCGTTCAACCACACATCGCCGACCAGCGCGCTGCTGCGCGCCGAAGAGTAGCCGGCGAACGCCTGCAGGTCCGGGCGCACCAGCGACAGCACGGAGGGGGGCGCGCTCATGCCGCCGTCTCCATGCGCAGTGCCACCGCATTCTCGTGCGCGTCCAGGCCTTCGGCCCGGGCCAGCACACGCGCGCAGTGGCCAATCGCCGCGATGCCCTGCGCGGTGGCCGACTGCACGCTGATCAGATTCTGGAAACTGGCCACGCTGACCCCGCTGTAGGCACGCGCGGCGCCGGCGGTGGGCAGCACGTGGTTGGTGCCGCTGCAATAGTCACCCAATGCCTCGGGGGTGTAGTCGCCGAGGAACACCGAGCCGGCCGCTTCCACCTGGTCGAGCCAGTCGCGCGGTTGCCGCAGCGCCAGGATCAGGTGTTCGGGCGCGTAGCGGTTGCTGATCTGGAACGCCTGCTGCAGTGAGTCGACCTGGATCAAGCGCGACGAGGCCAGCGCCTGGGTGGCGATGTCGGCGCGCGACAACCGCGCCAGCTGTGCCTGCACCTGCAGCTCCACCTGTTCGACCATCGCGGCATCGTCGCTGAGCAGCAGCACCTGCGAATCCGGGCCGTGTTCGGCCTGCGAGAGCAGGTCCGCGGCGACAAAGGCCGGGTTGGCCCCGGCATCGGCGATCACCAGCACTTCGGACGGCCCGGCCGGCATGTCGATGGCGGCCGCACCGTCCTGCGCCACCTGCTGCTTGGCTTCGGTGACATAACTGTTGCCCGGCCCGTACAGCTTGTCGCAGGCCGGTACGCTGTCGGTGCCATAGGCCATCGCGGCAATCGCCTGCGCGCCGCCGAGCTTGAACACCCGGTGCACGCCGGTCAGCCGCGCGGCCACCAGCACCGCCGGATCGGCGCTGCCGTCCTTGCGTGGCGGCGTGCACAACACCACTTCACGGCAGCCCGCCAACTGCGCCGGCACACCCAGCATCAGCGCGGTCGAGGGCAACGGCGCGCTCCCGGCCGGCACATACAACCCGACCCGGCCGATCGGCCGCACCACGCGCTCGCAGTGCACGCCCGGCGCGGTCTCCACCGCATAGCCCTGGCTCATCCCGGCCTGGTGGAAGACGCGGATGCGTGCGGCCGCATCCACCATCGCCTGGCGCAGCTCGGCGGATACCTGCTGCTCGGCGGCGTCGAATTCGGCCTCGCTGACTTCAAATGCCTCCGGGGCCACGCCGTCGAAGCGCAGGCTGATCGCACGCAACGCGGCATCGCCGTCGGCACGCACCGCCGCGATCAGGGCCGCCACCGATTCACGGGTACGCACCGCCACGGCCTGGACCGGGCGTTGCAGGGCCTGCGCCTGGGCGCCGGCATCCAACTGGGACCACTGCAGACGATTCATGCCAGCGAACGCTCCACGCTCAACACCATCAACCCCTGGGCGCCTGCGCGCTCCAGCTCCTCCAGCCGCTGCCAGGTCAACGCACCGTGGCACATGGTCTGCAAACGCAGACGGCCGCCGTCATCGGGCAGCTGCACCAGCGGATCGGCGTCGGGCAGCAGGCGGCTCAGCTCGGACACGCGGTCCCGCTCGGCGCGGAACATCAGCAGCTTGCTGTCCTGCACCTTCACCGCATCCAGGCGCCGCAGCAGCATCGCCATCAGCCCGGCACGGGCGTCATCGGGCATGCGCACCGGCCCGGCCAGCACCGCCTCGCTTTCCAGCAGGGTCTCCACCGGCTTGAGCTGGTTGGCCGCCAGCGTGGCACCGCTGGAGACCAGGTCGCAGATCAGGTCGGCAGTGCCCAGCCGGGGCGCGATCTCCACCGAGCCGGACAACTCCACCACCTGCGCACTGACACCGCGTGCGGCCAGCCAGTCGGCCAGGATCGCCGGGTAGCTGGTGGCGATGCGCATGCCCGCCAGTTGTTCCACGCCGGTCCAGGTCCACTCCTCCGGCACCGCCAGCATCAGCCGGCACTGGCCGAAGTTGAGCCCGCGCAGAGCCTGGTAGGCATCGGGCAGGCCGATCCGACGGCGCGCCGCGCCCTGCTCGTCCAGCTCATTGCGGCCGACGATCCCGAAGTCGCACACGCCATCGGCGATCAGCCCCGGGATGTCGTCATCGCGGACCAGCAGCAGGTCCACCGGCAGTGATTCGCCATAGCAGAACAGCTTGTCGCGGCTCTGCCGCCAGCTCAGCCCGCAAGCGGTGAGCAGGCTGCGCGCCGGCTCGGCCAGCCGCCCGTTCTTCTGGATGGCGATACGCAGCCGGTCGCGTGCCGGGGCGGTCTGGGTTGCACTCATGGGGGCGGGTCTCTACTCGGATTCGGGGGGCGTGGGCGTTGCGGTCGCGCTGACGGCGGCGGCATAGCCGCCGTGGCCGTGATCCAGCGAGCGCGCCACACGGCCGGTGGTGGTCACGCTGACACCGGTCAATTCGTGGATCTCGCGGTACGGCACGCCCTGCTGCAGCAGCGGCACCACCTTCCAGCGGTCCGCCAGCGCCTCCAGCTCGGCCGGCGTGCACAGGTCGCGCAGGAAGGCAGTCACCTCGGCCGCGCTGGACAACGCGGCGAAGGCACCGGCCAGGCAGGCTAGGTCGGCCTGGGCATCTTTTTCACGGGGGAGCGGACGTAGTTTCATCGTATCAATGTAATAGCGTGCTAATACATTAGCGCAAACCAGCGGGCAGGGTCAAACCCCGCGGCGAGGTGGAAAGAACCAGTTCAGGCCCCGGAAACGAAAACGCCCGCCAGAAGGCGGGCATTGGGAATCAAGCGGCAGGGCTGTTTGCCTGCGCGCGGGCAGATCGCGCCGTTCAGATGGGGCCAGGGGGAGGCAGCACCGCCCCCGAGGCGCCGGCAGCCACGCAATGCACTTCGGCCCGCGACGCCCCTCTGCGCAGGCATTCGCCGAACAGGCTGCCCTGGCGGCTGGGAATGCGCTCCACAGCTTCCAGCGGCCCCGCCCCCTTCGGGCACGTCTGCCCGGCCAGCGCACGCAGGTCCCCCTCCAGCTGGGCCGGGTCGATCACATGGCAGCGATCGACCACCAGCCGGTAGTGCCCCGGACCGAGCCGCTGGCTGTGCAGCGCAGGGTCGCTGCGGCAGGCAGCCAGCAGGAGCAGCAGCACGGCTGCTCCGGGCCACTTCACGGCATGACCTTGGCCTGCTCCAGTTCGACCTGCAGCGTGCTGGCCAGCTCCTCGCGGGCAACCTCGAACTGCTGCTCGCGCAGCAGGTCCTTGACCGCCACCACGCCGCGCGCCAGCTCGTCTTCACCGGCCAACACCACGAAGCGGATGCCGGCTTTGGCCGCGTACTGGAACTGCTTGCCGATCTTCTTCGGCTCCATCTGCACTTCGGCGTTGATGCCACCGGCGCGCAGGCGACGGGCGATATCCAGCGACTGCGGCAGGCTGGCGTCATCCATCAGCGCCACCAGCGCATGCACGCTGCTGTCCTCGATACCGTCGATCAGGCCGGCTTCGCGCAGCTGCCAGAACAGCCGGGTCAGGCCGATCGAGATGCCCACGCCCGGCAGCTTGGACTTGCTGTAGTGGCTGGCCAGGTCTTCATAGCGGCCACCGGAACAGATCGAGCCGATCTGCGGGTGGTCGGTCAGCGTGGTTTCGTACACGGTGCCGGTGTAGTAATCCAGGCCACGGGCAATCGAGAAGTTCAGGCAGTACGCCGTTTCCGGTACGCCCAGCGCCTTGACCAGCTCCAGCACTTCGCGCAGTTCGGCCACGCCGGTCTTGAGCGTGTCGCTGGCGGCGGTATCGGCAAGCAGCGCGTCCAGCTGTGCCAGCGCATCGGCATGGCTGCTCGAACGCACGGCCACGAAGGCCAGGATGCGCTCGACCTGTTCGGCCGGAATCGCAAAGCCCTCGCCGACCAGCGTTTCGCGCACGTAATCCGGGCCACGCTTGTCCAGCTTGTCCACTTCGCGCAGCACCGCCAGCTGGCGCTCGCCATCGGCCACACCCAGGCTTTCGAAGAAGCCGCGCAGCAGCTTGCGGTTGTTCAACTGCACCGAGAAGTCACCGATGCGCAGTTCGGCAAACACCGCGTGGATGACGGCCAGCACTTCGGCGTCGTAACGCGTGCTCAGCGCGTCCTTGCCGATCACGTCGATGTCGCACTGGTAGAACTCGCGGAAACGGCCGCGCTGGGCGCGCTCGCCGCGGTACACGCGCTGCATCTGGTAGCGACGGAACGGGAACGTCAGGTCGTGTTCGTGTTCGGCCACGTAGCGCGCCAGCGGCACGGTCAGGTCGAAGCGCAGCGCCAGCTCGGGCAGGCTCTTGTCACCGGCTTCGGCGGCATTGGCCAGCGCGCCGGTGGACTGCACGAAATACACCTGGCGCTCGGTCTCGCCGCCGGACTTGGTCAGCAGCACATCGGACAATTCGAACACCGGGGTTTCCACCGGCAGGAACCCGAACCGCTCGTAGTTGCGGCGGATGACGTCCAGCATGCGCTGGAACGCGATCTGCTCGCGCGGCAGCAACTCCATGATGCCGGGCGGCGTACGGGGCTTGATCACTTGCGGGACTCCTGCGGAAACGTGGGGAATGAGCGAGCGGCATATTCTAGCCGCAGCGGGCCGCTTCGGCCCCGCACCTGGTCATTGGACCGGCCGATTGGCCGCATGACGTATCATAAGCAGGCCCCGCTCCCTGGTTCGACATGTCCCGGCCCCACTCCGGCATCGCGCTTTCTGCTGTAGAAGACCCCACCGCGCCGGGCTGCTCGCCGCTGCGCGATTGCCTGCGTTGCTCGGTCCGCCATCTGGCGGTGTGCTCGGCGCTGTCGCCGGACGAGGTGCAGGCACTGGAGCGGGTTACCGTCTCGGTGCCATTGCCACTGGGCGCCACCCTGGCCCGTGCCGGGGAGCCGCGCCAACATGTCTATACCTTGACCGACGGTGCGCTGCGTCTGGTCCGCACCCTGGCCGATGGCCGCCGCCAGATCAGCGGCTTTGTGCTGCCGGGGGACTATCTCGGCCTGAGCGGCAGTGACCACCACCGTTACGACATCGAATCCATCGGCGACAGCCGCGTCTGCCGGGTCAGCCTGACCCAGATGAAAGACCTGCGCGCACGCTTCCCGCACCTGGAACGCAAGCTGCTGCAGCGGGCCTGCCAGGCGCTCGACGATGCCCAGGATGCCGCGCTGGCGCTGGGCCGCCTGCAACCGGCCGAGAAACTGGCCGATTTCCTGCTGCGGCTGGCCGCCCGCGAAGCGCTGCTGGGCGGCAACGGCCTGCGCGTGACGCTGCCGATGGGCCGCGGCGATATCGCCGATCACCTCGGCCTGACCATGGAAACGGTCAGCCGTACCTTCACCAAGCTGCGCCAGCAGGGCCTGATCGCCCTGCCCCACCTGAACACCGTCGAGATCCTCGACGAAGCCGGCCTGCAGCACCTCTCCGGCGACGCCTGATGCGCCACCGGGCTCGCCCGGCACTATCTCCCCTGCAGCAGCACCGCGCGCAGCGCCGCATAGTCCGGCGCACATGGCTCGGCCTGCGCCGGCCGCTGCAGCAGTTCGGCCAACGCCGGCGGCACGTCCAGTGCCTGGCCGATCAAGGGCTCCACTACCGATTCGAACTTGGCCGGATGCGCGGTGGCGGCCACCGCCCAATGCCCCTGTGCGCCCTCGGCGCGCAACCGCTCCAGCAACGTCATCGCCGTGGCCGTGTGCGGGCAGAACACCTCCCCGGCCTGTGACCAGCGTCGGGCGATCAGCTCGCGGATCGCCGCATCGCTTACCGCCTCCACCCGGAAGTCCGCACGCAACGCGGCGTCATTGTCGGCATACAGCCAGCGCAGCCGCTCGAAATTGCTGGGCGCCCCCACGTCCATCGCATTGGCCAGCGTCGCCACGCTGGTACCGGGCTGGTAGTCCGCGCCGTGGAAATAGCGAGGCAGTACATCGTTGGCATTGGTGGCCAAGGCGATCGTGCCCAGCGGCAAGCCCATCGCACGTGCCAGCACCGCCGCCATCGCGTTGCCCAGGTTGCCGGTAGGCACCACCAGGTTCAGCCCCTCGCCGGTGGCGGCATGGTGGCGCAGCGCCGCGTCGGCGTAGTAACTCATCTGCGGCAGCCAACGGCCCAGGCTGATGCTGTTGGCCGAACTCAAGGGCACCTGCGCCTGCAACGCACGGTCGCCGAGCGCCTGCTTGACCATCGCCTGGCAGTCATCGAACGAACCGGCCACGCGCAGCGTGCGGATGTTGTCGCCAAAACAGCCCAGTTGATGTGCCTGGCGCGGCGAGACCCGGCCATCGGGATACAGCACCACCACGCGGATACCCGGCTGGCGATGGAAGGCAGCAGCGACGGCGGCACCGGTATCGCCGGAGGTGGCGACCACAATCGTCAGCTCGCGCGCCTGATCGCGCTGCAACCGGGCCAGGCTGGCGGCAAGGAAGCGCGCACCGAAGTCCTTGAACGCCGCCGTGGGCCCATGGAAAAGCTCCAGCACGTGATCGCCCGGGGTCGACAGCGCGCGCAATGGCACCGGGAAATCGAAGGCCTGCGCGCACAGCGCGTCCAGTGAACCGGCCAGCGCATCGCCGGCAAAATACGGTGCCAGCACGGCGGCCGCATTCGCGGCCAGATCCTGCTGCGCGTGCCAACGTTGCCGCTGCGGGCGCTGCTCGGGGACGTACAGGCCGCCATCGGGAGCGAGCCCGGCGGCGATGGCCTGGCTCAGTGAAACAGCGGGCGCGACATGACGGGTGGAAACGAACTTCATCGAGACATCCTGGCAATGGAAAGGGACCGTGCGCTTTCGGCAAGCGCGCTCACAGCAACTGCGCGCCGGGCGCATGCAACGGCGATACCCATGCCTGGCTGCTGAACCCGGCCACGGCGAAGGCCTGCTGCACGCCCGCCTGCGCGGCGTGCGCCGCCGTTTCGGATTCAAACCAGGCAAACACGCTGGGGCCGGCGCCGGAGATGCTGGCTCCCATCGCATCGGCCGCCAATGCCGCATCGCGCGCCGCGTGGAAGCCACCGATCAGGCCGGCGCGGCGCGGCTCCACCAATACGTCGCGCAGCCCGGCGCGCACCAGAGCCGCGTCACCGCTGTAGCAGCCGCTCAACACCAGCGCGAGATTGGCGCTTTGCGCCACGAATTCCGACAGCGCGTAGTGGCCCTGCAGCGCGGCGCGTGCACGCCGGGTTTCCAGCACCGCGTCCGGGTGGACCAGCAGGCTGTGCCAGGCCGCCGGTACCGGAATCGGCACCAACCGCTCGGCCGTGCTCAACACCAACCCACCGAGCAGCATCGGCCCGAGGTTGTCGCCGTGGCGCCCGCCACTGGCCACCGCTTCACCGGTCAAGGCAAACGGATACAACGCCTGCCGCGACAGCGGTGCGTCGAGCAGTGCATTGGCCGCCACCAGCGCCGCCACGCACGAGGCCGCCGAACCGCCCATGCCCGAGCCCAGCGCAATGCCCTTATCAATCTCCAGCTCGAACCCGAACGGCAAGGCCAGCGCCTCCTGCATCGCCAGCAATGCCGCACCGGCGGTGTTGTCCTGGGCACGCAACGGCAGGTCCACGGTGGTGCCGCGGATCGCCACGATCCGCACCGTCGGTTCCGCGATCCGGCGCACGCTCACCGTATCGCCAACCCCGGCGATGGCATGGCCGAGGATGTCGAAGCCGACCGCAGCATTGCCCACCGATGCCGGCGAGAAGGCACGCGCCTGCTGCCCGGTTGCCGATGCACTCACAGGCGCGCTCCTTCACCGGCGGCCACCCGCAGCAGGTCGGCGAACACACCGGCCGCCGTCACTTCCGGGCCCGCGCCCGGGCCCTGCACCACCAGCGGGTTGTCGCAGTAGCGGCGGGTGGTGAACTGCACCACGTTGTCGGTCAGGCGCAGGTTGGCGAAGGCGTGCCCGATCGGCAATTCGACCAGCCCCACCTGCGCACCGTCCGCCGACAAGCGGGCGACGTAGCGCAGCACCGCGCCACGCGCCCGGGCCTGGGCCAGGCGCTCGGCGAACACCGCATCCACCGCTCCCAGCCCGGCCATGAAGTCGTCCACGCTGGCCTGGCGCAGCACCTCCGGCACCAGGCTTTCCACCTGTACCTGCTCCAGGCTCAACTCACGCCCGGCTTCGCGGGCCAGGATCACCAGCTTGCGCGCGACATCCACACCGGAAAGATCGTCGCGCGGGTCCGGCTCGGTGTAACCCATCCCCCGCGCCTGCACGACCAGCTGCGAGAACGGTACCGCGCCGTCGTATTTGTTGAACAGCCAGGCCAGCGTGCCCGAGAAGATACCGTCGATGGCCAGCACTTCATCGCCGGTATCGACCAGATCGCGCAACGTGGTGATCACCGGCAGCCCGGCGCCCACGGTGGCTTCGTAACGGAACCGCGCCCCGCTGGCCGCCGCTGCCTCGCGGATCGCGTGGTAGCGCGGCAACGGGCCGGCGCCGGCCTGTTTGTTCGGGGTGACCACATGGATGCCCGCGGCCAACCAGCCGGCGTAGCGGTCGGCAACATCGGCACTGCCGCTGCAGTCGATGATCACCGCATGCGGCAGGTGCGCCGACAACAGATGCTCGGTGAAACGCGCCAGGTCGGTGGCTTCGCCCGGCCCGGCCAACGCCGCACGCCAGTCACCGCCCACGCCACGGGTATCAAGCAGCATGCGGCTGCGCGAAGCCACCGCACGCAACCGCAGATCGACATTGGCCCGCCCCAGCAGCGACACCTGCGCGGCCTGCAGCTGGTCCAGCAGTGCCGCCCCGACATTGCCCGGCCCGATCACGCCCACCGAGAACGTCTGCGGCGACAGCCAGAATCCAGCATGCGCGGCGCGCAGCGCCTTGGTCGCATGGCGGCTGTCGACCGCCACGGAGATATTGCGTTCCGAGGAGCCCTGCGCAATGGCCAGGATATTGACCTGGGCACGGCCCAGCGATTCGAACAGGCGCGCCGCCACGCCGGGCTGCCCGGCCATGCCATCGCCCACCGCGGCAAGCACGCTGACATTGTCGGTCAGTTGCACGCGCTGCACCTGGCCCAGGCTGAGCTCATGCGCGAAGGCATGCAGCAACGCATCGCGGGCCCGCGCCGCTTCGCCCTGACGCACCACGCAGCAGATCGAATGCTCCGAAGAACCCTGCGAAATCATCACCACCGACACATGCGCGTTGCGCAGCGCGGCGAACACCCGTTCGGCCGTCCCCGGCACGCCGATCAGACCGGTGCCCTCCAGGTTCAGCAGCGCCAGATCCGGGCTCAGCGTGAGCCCCTTGATCGGGCCGGAGACGGTGCGCTCGGCGGTGATCCGCGTGCCCGGGTGATCGGGCCGGAAGGTGTTGCGGATGATGATCGGCAGGCCGCGCTCGATGGCTGGCGACATGGTCTGCGGATGCACCACCTTGGCCCCGAAATACGCCAGCTCACAGGCTTCGTCGTAGCTCAGCGCTTCCAGCTGCACCGCCTCGGGCACCACCCGCGGATCGGCCGAAAGCACGCCGTCCACATCGGTCCAGATATGCAGTTCATCGGCATTGAACAGCGCCGCGAAGATCGCACCGGAGTAGTCGCTGCCATTGCGCCCCAGCGTGGTGACGCGGTCGCGCCGATCGCGTGCCACGAAACCGGTTGCCACCACCCGCGCACTGCGATGCGTCTCGCGCCACAGCGCCAACCGTTGCGCACTCTGCACCCAGTCCACGTCCACGCCGAGCTCGCCGCGGTCCACCACCAGCACCTCGCGCGCATCCAGCACCGCGCAGTCTTCGCCCAGGGTCTGCAGGTACACCCCGAGCAGCTGCGCGGAGTAAACCTCGCCCAGCCCCTGTACCCGGTCCAGCACTTCGCTGGGCAGCTCGCCGATCACCGCCAACGCGCCCAGCACCTCGGCGAGGTGTTCGAAGCGCGCGTCCAGCCACTCCACGGTCGGGCCGGCATGCTCGCCCAGCAGGGCCACCGCTGCGCCCCGATGGCGTGCACGCAGCGCATGCCAGTGGTCGCGCCAGGTGGGGCTGTTGTCAGCGGCCACGCCCGCCAGCGCGATCAACGCGTCGGTGACCCCCTTCATTGCCGACACCACGGTGACCTGCATCGCCTCATCGCGGGCAAGCAGCAACTGGGCAACATGCCGGTAGCGCTCGGCATCGGCCACCGAAGTGCCGCCGAACTTGTGCACCACCGTAGCGGTGCCGGCACGCAGGGCCGGGGCGGTGGCGACGGGGGATGCAACGGCGATGGCGGGAACGGCAACAGAAGACATGCTGACCTCGATTCGAGGCCCCGCGTCATTCAGGCTGAAGGAGTGTCCCCCGCAACCTGATCTGGTGCGGGGCCGTTGTTTTCGGAAATTACGCGAAGACGACGGGCCGCACCGGGCGAGTGGTGGCGGTGGTAATGGTGGTACCGGTCGACACGGCCTGGCCGCCCGCATGCGCGGGGGTGTGCAACAGGGCGGTGGCGAGGGCGAAGACCATGGGTCAAGAAAACACCGTCGCCCCCCGGCTTGTCAAGTGTTGCACTGCAAAAACCCGCAGCGACCGATCTGCAGGCAACGTCGCCTAAAAGTTGCCGATGTGACCATCACCGCAGCGCAGCGCTTTGCGCAACGCACCGCCTGCCCAGCTGTCCTGCCGGTTCACCCCACATGCTCGGCCACGGCCGGCGGCGGCCGGTGCGCATGCGCGCACATCAGCACCCCCGACACCAGGCACACAATTGCCACGCTCTCGATCGGAGTCGGCCAGCGTTGCTGCCAGGCGAAGCCATATAGCAGCGCGAACAGGGTTTCGAACACGATCATCTGCCCGGTCAAGGTCAGCGGCAGGTTGCGACTGGCGCGGTTCCAGCACGCGTTGCCAAGCACCGAGGCCACCACCGCCACCCCGGCACTGATCAGCCAGAAGCTGGCCCAGTCGGCGGGACTGTGCGTGGCGGTACTGGTCACGAAGGCGGTGGGTACCAGCAGCAGCGCCAAGGCCCCGGTTGCCACCCCGGTCAGCAGCGACCAGTCGTGCCCGGACAGGTCCGGGCGGCGTGCCAACCAGCGGCTGTTGCCGATTGAATACAGCGCCCACGACAACAGCGCACCGAACGCACACGCCAACCCCAGCAGACGGCGACCGGTGGAGCCCTGCGCATGCTCGGCCAGCAGCGCCTCATAGCCGACCAGGCCGACCCCGAACAGGCACAGCAGCAGTGCCGGGGCGAGTCTGCGCAATGGCACCGCCCCCTCCTCGCGAACGCCGGCCAGGGTCACCACCACTGGAATCAGGCCCACGATCAGTGATGCGGCCGCACCACCGGCCCACTGCACCGCATTGGCCAGCAACACGAAATACACCAGGTTGCCGGCCAAGCTCAGCCACAACAGGCCACGCCATTCGGCCATGCCAATCCGCGTGCGCAGCTCGCGCCAACGCGGCGCCAGCAATACCACGGCGATCAACCCGTAGACCAGGTAACGGCCGGCCGACAGCTGCACCGCGCCGAACTGGCTCAGCATCGCCGGCGCAAGGAACACCACGCCCCACAGCGCTCCGGCGGCAATGCCGTTGGCGATGCCCACGCCCATCGATCGATTCATCTGCCTGCGTACGCCTGCCGCTTCGGAAAGATCGGCCAGTGTAGGCAGGCTGCAGTACCGATGCTTGACCCAGGCTACTGCCGATGGCGGCGCCGGTAGTCGGCCGGCGTCATGCCCCATTCGCGGCGCAGCGCGCGGGTCAGGGCGCTGTGTTCGGAATAGCCGGCATGCTGGGCGATGGTGGCAACCGATGCATCGCTGTGTGCCAACTGCGCACGCGCCCAGCGCAACCGGCTGGCGCTGAGCCAGGCCTGCGGGCTGAGTGCGAAGGCCTGGCGGAACAGCGCATGCGCGCGACTGCCGCTGACCCCGACCGCCGCGGCGATCCGCTCCACCGGCCAGTCCTGCCCCGGCGCCTGATCGATGCGCGCGCACACGGCCTGCAGGCGGGTGGCACTGCCGGCGAGCGAAAACGCCTGCAGCAACACCGGCAATTCGCGTGCCACCGTGGCCGCATCGAAGCGCGCCGACGCATCGGTACACAGCCGCTGCGCCATCGCCCGCACGGGTGCCGGCAACGCCAGTACCGGCTGCCGATCCAGTCGCTGCAGGGTGTCATCGTCCAGCAGCGCCACCGGGCAGTCCACGATCAGGAACGGCTGGTCGTCCCAGGCACCCTGCGCATGCCCTGTTGACGGTGCGACGAAGGCACCCTGCAACCGGTCAAGGCGTGCGCCACGGCCTTCCAGTTCGAACTCCAGTTCACCGCCGAACGGCACCACCCACTGCGCGAACGCATGCCGGTCCGCCGCGGAGGACCGACCATAGCGACGCAGATTGAAGGCGGCGGCAGACATGCGAAGGAGACGGCACGGCAGAGGCGGGGGAGCCGAGTCTGCGCGCCCCCCGTCCCGCGCGCAAACCCCCGGGGCCTGGCCGGCCAGCCCTGTCACATCCCGGTGCTATAGTCGGCTCGTCCAGTCAGCAAGGAGTGCATGCCGTGACGTCTTCCTACAAGGTAGCCCCGCTGTTGCGCCGGTATCGCCCGGCCCTGCTCGCCCTTGCCGTGGTCTGTGTACCCCTGGCGGCCGCGCAGTCCACGTCCCCGGCAGCCCCGCAGACGTCGGCACGGGTGGCCCCCGGCCCCACCTGCATGGACGCCAAAGGCCTGCTGGAAATGAACCAGGTCAACCCGGGCAGCATTTCGCTGCTGGCCGCCGATCAGTCTGCCTGGCGCGTGAACTTCGCTTCGGCCTGCCCCGGCGTGCTGGATGCTGCCCAGCCGCGCGTAGTCGCCACCGACAGCTGGGTCTGCGGTGGCGGTCAGGAACGCGTGCTGGCCGATGACCGCAGCTGCACCGTCGCCTCGGTCGAACGTATCAGTCGCCGCGAATTCTCCCAGGATGCCCGGCAGACCACACGCAGCCCGATCCCCACCCTGGAGGCCGTCAGCGTCACCCAGACGCGGCGCACGTTCCGCGGCTCACCGTCCTACTGCTTCAGCACCCGCGACGTGCGCGGCTGGAACGAGAATTCCCGCGGCATCACCGTGGAAACCAATCCGCGCCGCGCCGGTGGTCATCGCTACTACGTGGTTGAAGTGGGCACACTGTGCCGCTCGCTGGTCAACTCCCCGCAGCTGCGCTTCCACTCCGGTTTCAACAGCGGGGTGATCTGCGGCAATCCAGGGGACCGCGTCGAGATCCTGCCGATTATCGACCCCTCCATCGAGGCGTTGAGCGATGGCCCCGCCAAGAGCAACCTGGCCTCGATGAGCATCAACCGCGTGGCGGATCGCTGCGACATCCTGGCCGTATATCCCGACAGCTGAGTACGCGCTGCACGCGCCAAACGCGTATGCTCGGCGACCGCCGTCTACACACGGAAGCGTGATGCAGCTGATTGCCCTGAGTGAACACCCCGAACTGCTGCCGGTGCTGGCCGACTGGTACTTCAACGCGTGGGGCCAGCAGGTTCCTGGCGTGACGCTGGCCGATCAACAGCAGCGCCTGGAAGTGTTCCTGCAATCGGACGAGTTGCCGCTGCTGATGGTGGCACTGGTCGACGGGCAGCCGGTGGCTGCTGCACAACTCAAGTTCCACGAACGCACCGAGCGCCCCGAGCGCCTGCATTGGCTGGGTGGCGTGTATGTCTGCGACAGTCATCGCGGCCAGGGCATCGCCGCACAGCTGATTGAAGAACTGATGCAGCGCGCGGCGGATCTTGGCGTGCGCGAGGTCTATCTGCAGACCGAAGCCGACGATGGCGGCCTGTACCGGCGATTGGGGTGGCAGCCGTTGGAGTCGCTGATCCACGCCGGCGGTTTCCCGGTACGGATCATGCTGCGCACCCTAGAATAACCCCGCCCCGTAGGCACCGCAGCGACGCATGGCGTCGCTCTACCCAACCTTCGTACCAACCCGGGTAGTGCCACGCCATGCGTGGCAATCACACACCCAACAACATCAACGGCGACGCATCGCGCCGCCCGCACTCATCGGAAACGCACCGGCTGCGGCGCGGGGCGATCGGCCAGCGATCCCAGGGTAAAGGTATAACCGGCATCCTCCAGCAGCTTGCGCATGCGCAATTCCGCACGCTTGGGATACGCCAATGACGTCGGTGCATGCAACGCGTACGACGTGGACTTGCCGGGCAGCGTCTCACGCGACACCGTGGACTGGTTGGTTTCGCAGGCATTGGCCCACAGCTCCAGCAGCACCCTCGGCCCGATGGATTGATTGTTGCTAAGACGAAGCGTCAGCCAACGCATGTGTTCCATAGCGAATCCAAGCGGTTCTTTCAATCGAGTATGCACCAAATCCCCGCCCCCCGTACGCGCACGTCCGGAACCGATCACAGCCGCCCCCGGCCCCGTCGCGGGGCCGCCAGGCACCCGCCTGAAAAGACGCGCCCCGGACAAGCCGGGGCGCATCGATCACCGTGGCCGCCGCCGCGGCCTCAGCGCATTCAGTGCTTCATTGCATGCTTACGGTCGCGCATCACCGCATGGCATTCCTGCACCTGCGGCAGCAGACGCTGCACTTCCTGGCGCGCGGCCGGCGGCGTATCGCTGTCGGTCAGCGTGTCCTTGAATGCCTTGAGCAGGCGATCCTCCGACTCCTCCAGCTCGGCCACGTAGCCGTACTGCTTGTCGCCCAGGGTGGCGCGCACCTTGCCGTAGAACTGCTGCATCGACCCCACCACCGTGCCATGCTCGGCCGGCTTGCCACCGGCCGCCAGCACCGTGCTGCTGAGCGACCGCACGATCTCCGACTTCACTCCGGCGATACGGGTGAACAGGGCGGACAGTTCGGTGTCTTCCACCTTGCCGGCAGCCTCGGTGTAGAACTGTTCGCCGTCGCGGGCGATCTCGATCAGGTCGTTCAAGGTATGGGCGGTCTTCGATTCGGTCGTCACTGTCATCTACTCCTGTTGCGGATTGAAAGCCCGTGCTTGGGTGGAACGACTTTTCCGCAATGGCGATGACGTTGGCGTGACCTGCAAAACACAGCGTTAAGTGACATCAATGCCGCGCGCAGCGTGCGTTCAATTGCCGTGATTGCCGTGCATGCGATCACTCACGCATCGACCCGATCGGCCGAGTCACTTCATTGCCTGGAGCATGCCCCGGCGCTACCCTCCACCCCTACTCACCTGCACGAGAGGCCGACATGCGCGGTGTACCGATGTGGATCGCAGGATGCGTGCTTGCCTGTGCACCCTTGCATTGCGCCGCTGCCGTTGCGGATATCGAGCACCTCACTTGGCTGACGGGTTGCTGGCGCCAAAGCGACGCCGAGCCTGGCACGGGCGAGCAGTGGAGCACGCTGGCAGGCGGCACGATGCTCGGCACCAGCCGAACGGTGAAGGGTGGCCGGACCGTCAGCTACGAGTTCATGCAGTTGCGCCAGATCGACGGCGGCGACCTTGCGTTCATCGCCCTGCCCTCCGGGCAGGACCGTACCGAATTCCAGCTTGAACGGATCAACAGAACGGAGGCCCACTTCGTCAATCCGCACAACGACTTCCCGCAGCGGATCACCTATACCCGCAAGGGCGATGACCAGCTGCTGGCCAGGATCGAAGGCGCGCGCAGCGGTGCGGTCAAGGCCATCGACTTCCCCATGCAACGCACGCGCTGCGACGATGCGGGGACGCACGCGGAATGACCACGCCGTGCAATTGCTGCCGTGAAGCCACGCAGCGGTTCTGATACCGCGGCGGCCTACGGATGAATGGCGTAAATGAAGAAGTCGTTGTCGCGCGCCCAGCCCAGTCCTTCATACAGGGCCTGCGCGGGCAGGTTGTCGCGCCCGGTCTGCAGCTCCACCCGCCCTGCCCCGCGCCGGCGCGCCTCGTTCACCGCTTCAACCATCAATAACCGGGCAATCCCCTGACGGCGCGCCTGCAGCGACACGAAAAGGTCGTAAAGAATGTAGCTGGGCATGGCCCCCACCGAATCGAACAGCGGATACAGCTGGGTGAAGGCCAGGATCGTACCGTCCGTGTTTTCGGCTACCAGTACCAGCGATGTGCCTTCCGATAACCGGGCCTGCATGAAGTCGCGCGCCAACGCGGGATTGGCCGGCTGCGCGTAGAACTGGCGATAGGTGTCGAACAAGACCGCAACCTGGCCCAGATCCTTCACCCCGGCGTTGCGAATCGTCACTGACATGCCGCTCTCCCGTGTGGCGCCAGCGAGCCCGGCACCTGCGCAGGCGAGCGTCCCGCATCCCAGGTCAACAGTGGATGAGTGGCCGGCATGCGGCAAACTTGCCCCTCCCCCTCACCCCGGCTACGATCAGCCCGCCCCTCGGTACTGTTCTACCTCCGCATCCATGATGGAAGCCCATGAACGAGCCCACTGCCATTCCCGTCTCGGTTGAGACCGAATCCCACCGGGGCGAGTTCTATGTCATCACATCCAGCTTCTGGGGCAACGGTCAGTTCCCCGGGCTGGAGATTGCCAACGCGGAAAAACTGGTTTCCCCGGGCATGGAGGTGGTGGCCCCGCCTACAGGCGAACCCGGCCAGTACCCGGAGCGTCCCCACCTGGTGCACGTGCCGGAAAAGGGCGGCATGCCGCGGGATTTTGAAGAGCTGGCCGGCATCTGGATCGTCTCGCAGGCACTCAAGGAGGTGTTCGCTTCCGTGGACCCACAGGCCTTTGCGTTCGTCGCCTGCGACTTCACCCTGGCCGATGGCTCCCCGGGCCCGCAGTACTACTTCTGCGATGTGATCCGCACATTGGATGCGCTGGACGTGCCCGCTTCGCAGGTGAAGGTGAAGACCGACTACAACTTCATCACCGGCGAGGACGAACCCTTCTACAGCGTGCTCGGCGGCGCTTGCCTGGTGTTCAACAAGGCGGTGGTGGGTGCTGCGCACATCTTCCGCCAGCCGCGCAGTGGATTGGATCCCATCTGCGACCGTGTGATGTTCGATGCCCTTGGCCAAGCCCATCTGGCTGGCGTTGAACTCAAGGACACCTACGCACTGTAACCCCCTGAAACGGACTTTTGAGCGGGACATTCGCCGATGCCTGACACACCGGTTTTCCAGGGACACCACCTCATCGAGCAGGCGCTGTATGAGAAGAACCTCATGCTGCAGCGGCTTGCCCGAGCCGGCCATTTCGAGCTTCATGGCGCGGGCAACATCATCAACCTGCCCGCCAATCAGGCGTTGGCCGCGCAGATGGGCATCTCCCCGCATCCGGGTGGACCGTTGGGCGATTACTCGGACCAGCTCAGGCAGGCGCTGAAGGAAATCGAGAACACCGCCGAAGGCAGGGCCGCCATGGGCAAACTGCCCGCGACGCCCGAGCAGCAGGCATTGGCACTGCAGCGCGTGGCGGCGAAGGTCGAAACCCTGACCGAAACCCTGCGCGCCGGCATCATCAACGGCGACCTGGTCACCAACACGCCCCAGGGCATGACGCCCGCGCAGGCCAATACCAGCGTCCGTGCCTTCTTTGCCGACCTCGACGGCTATCAGCGCACCCACGCCGCCCAGATTGCCGAGCTGAAAACCCTCGCGCCTGACGAATTACGCTGGCGCGCCGTCACCCAGTCCGAAACCAACCTGCGGCTGGCGCTCGACGCCATCGACCAACCCGGCAACACCACCCTGAGCGATCGTTGGGGTGGCCGTGCTTCATTGGGCACGGCCATTGAAGAGGCCAATCATGGCGGCCGCCTGCCGCTGAACGAACCCACTGCGGTGCGCGTGCGCACGGCGTTCAATCCGGAAATGCCGCTGTCCATCGCGCGTCCCGCGCCAACGCCCACAGCCCCTGAACTGGCCGGCAGCGCAGGTCGCGCCGGCGCCGCAGAAGGTGCCGCCGCCGAGGTCGCCGCCGCACGCGGGCCGCTCACCGGAGCACGTGTCCTCGGGGCGGCCGGGGTGGCCGCCCTTGCCGTGGACTTCGCCATCACCGGCCATCGCGTGGCCGAACTGCGCGCGGAGGGCAACGAAGCCGGCGCAAATTCCGCCGCCACCCACTTCGTAGGCCGCACCGCCGGCGGCTTTGGCGGCGGCTTCCTGCTGGGGGCCGGCTATGGAATCGTTACCGGCTCGTGGACCGGCCCCGGTGCCGTGATCACGGGTTTGGCCGGCGGCGTGGCCGGCGGCTTCGCGGGGGAGTACTGGGCGCAGCACCAGGACAAAAAGGCCGTCTACACCCAGGTGGATCGCAGCGGCAACGAATGGACCCGCAACCCGGAAGACGCCAACGGCACCTGGAGCCGGACCGTGCGCGCGCCCACCCCGGACGGCAACTACCGCGACCTCCAGATGGTGGCTGCCGGCCGGCTCGTGGACGAGCTCAACTACAAGGCGGCCAACGACTCGTACTCGCTGGGCCTGGCCAACCTGCCCAAACCCCAGGACCCCTTCCGCATCGATGCTCGCGGCGACAACACCCCGCCGCGCGAGCCGTTTGAAACCAGCCGCCACTACGTGCGCAACCCGCAGAACGGTGCATGGAACCTGTCCATCCACGAGGTGATCGATGGGCGCATTCCCCTTGATCGCAGCGTGGTCGTCGGCGCGGAAAAGGCGGGCCAACTGGAACTGGAATCCCAGCGCATCATTGCCCAGAACGCCGCCAACACCCCCGAGGCGCTCACTGCCCGCTACCAGGTTGCGTACAACCAGTACGGCTGGAATGACTTCGCCCGCATCGAGCCGGTGCCCGAGGTGATCAGCAACGCCCAGACCCAGCCGCAACCGCTGAGGGCATCCAACGGCGAGAAGTACACGCAGGATGCCAACGGACAGTGGCACACCCCCGGCTGGGTTTACGGCACCAACCCGGCCGAAGGCAACATCATCGAGGAGCTCAACCGCACACGCCAAAGCCAGGCAGCAGGCGTGCAGGAACTGCGCGGCATGGCCGAGGTGGCCCGCGCCAACCCCACCCCCACCGAGTTCGGCCTGCGTGGCCAGGTGGCAGCGGCCTACCGCAGCGCCGGTATTCAACGCACCGCGGAGGAAATCGACGATGCCGTGGCAGCTGTCACCCAGGACCACGCACGCGACATGATCGCGCCCATGCCCTACTCCCTGCAGGTGCAGAAGGATGGCTCGCTCGCCACCCTGGCGGGCAAGGATGACGAGCGGATGGAGATCCGCTCCGTCACCACGACGCAGGAAATCGCGCAGGCGCTCGCACAGCGGGCGACCACACCGGCATCCCAGCCGCCGGGCAGCGTGACGCCCGCTGTTGCAAACCCGCCCGCGCCCGCACCGAATACGCCCGCACCGAACAACACACCGCCCACCACGCCAGATCGTGCAGAGGTAGACCGCAGACACAGCATGCTGCCGCGCCCGGAAGATGCCGGATTGGTGGCGCAGTTGCGTTCGTCTGTGGCGAAGCTCGATGAAAAGCACAACAAGCCGTGGGACCAGGACAGCGACCGGCTTCTGGCCAGCGCGTACCGGCTGTCCGTGGAGGCCGGGTTCAAGCCCGGCGACAAGGTGGAGATGGCCTTGAACGATGCCACCGAAACTCGAGCCGCCGGTACCACGCTGCTGGTGATGCGCTCAGGACATGGCGCGTCGCCAGACCCCGCGGCCAACCGCGCGCAGATGCCGACACAGGAAGCCCTGGCTGCAGCACCCGAGCAGCAGTATGCAGTTGCCCAGCAGAGCCGCGGCCCACAGGAACAGAGCCGGGGGCAGGAACTGGCCCAGGCACAGGAACAGCAGCGCGATGAGCAGACCCGGCAAGGGCCGAAGATGACGTAGTGAACAACCCAGGCTTGCGCAGACACCTCGCAGCCGCAGACAGGTTGGTCATCGATGGTGACCCCGGCCCGATTCGAACGGGCGACCTTCCCCTTAGGAGGGGGACGCTCTATCCAGCTGAGCTACGGGGCCACAGGCTGCACGCGCGATGCGTGCAGCCGTGAAGGATACCCACATTCAGCGGCAGGACCAAGGCCGGGCCTGCGCGCCGGGTATCGACAAACTCAGTTGACGTTGAGTTCGTCGAAGCCCTTGACCAGGTCGTCCACCGCCTTGATCTGGGCCAGGAACGGCTCCAGCGCGGCCAGCGGCAAGGCACTGGGGCCGTCGCAGCGGGCGTGATCCGGATCGCGGTGGGCTTCCAGGAACAGACCGGCCAGACCCAGCGCCATGCCCGAACGGGCCAGCTCGGCGACCTGGCGGCGACGGCCACCGGAGGCTTCGCTGCCCGCGTCGCGGCGCTGCAGGCTGTGGGTGACGTCGAAGATTGCCGGCAGCCCGCCGGTGGATTCGATCATCTCGCGGAAGCCGAGCATGTCCACCACCAGATTGTCGTAACCGAACTGCGCCCCCCGCTCGCACAGGATGATGTTCTCGTTGCCGGCTTCGCGGATCTTGGCAACGATGTGCTTGATCTGGGTCGGGCTGAGGAACTGCGGCTTCTTGATGTTGACCGCACGGCCGGTCTGCGCGATCGCCACCACCAGGTCGGTCTGGCGCGCCAGGAAGGCGGGCAGCTGCAGCACATCGACCACTTCGGCCACCGGCGCGGCCTGTGCCACTTCATGCACATCGGTGATCACCGGCACACCGAAGCGGCGCTTGACCTCTTCGAAGATGCGCAGGCCTTCGTCCAGGCCGACACCGCGGTAGGAATGGATCGAAGAGCGGTTGGCCTTGTCGAACGACGCCTTGAACACATACGGGATGCCCAGCTTGCGGGTCACGTTGGTGAAGTGCTCGGCCGCATGCAGGGTCGAATCCAGGTCTTCCAGCACGTTCAGGCCGCCAAACAGCACGAACGGGAGACGGTTCCCGACGACCACACCTTCTGCAACGGTAACGTTCATTCAGACTCCTGGGGACGAGGCGACCGGGCCACGGCCATGGCCACCCCGGTCAATGCTGCATTCTAGCGGCTGGGACGCTGTGTCGGGGTTGCCGGCCGGCGTCCGGCACTGGCATGGCACGCCGGGTCGGCGCCGGGCGAGGGTCTGCTAAAATCGGCGTTCTGCATGCCGCCCCCCACCCTGCCAGCGGCTGCGCCCTCTTCGTTACGCAACAGGAGTTTGCATGTCCTCTGACCTGCTCAAGGCCCTCGGCCTCGACGCGACCAACGCTGGCACCTACCTTGGCAACGGCGAGTGGTCCACCGCCACCGATGCCGGTGTGATCACCTCGGTGAACCCGACCACCGGTGAGGCCATCGCCCAGGTCTACGCGACCACCCCCGCCGACTACGAAACCATCATCGCGCGCGCCCAGGAAGCCTTCAAGGTCTGGCGCACCACCCCGGCCCCGCGCCGTGGCGAAGCCGTGCGCCTGTGCGGCGAAGCGCTGCGCACGCACAAGGATGCGCTGGGCTCGCTGGTCGCGCTGGAAATGGGCAAGAGCAAGCCCGAAGGCGACGGTGAAGTGCAGGAGATGATCGACATCGCCGACTTCGCCGTGGGCCAGAGCCGCATGCTGTACGGCTACACCATGCATTCCGAGCGCCCGGGCCACCGCATGTACGAGCAGTACCAGCCGCTTGGCCTGGTCGGCATCATCAGTGCGTTCAACTTCCCGGTGGCGGTGTGGGCGTGGAATTCGTTCCTGGCCACCATCTGCGGCGATGTGTGCCTGTGGAAGCCGTCCAACAAGACCCCGCTGACCGCGATCGCCTCGATGAAGATCTGCAACGACGCGCTGCGCGGTGCCGGCTTCCCGGACATCTTCTTCCTGATCAACGATGCCGGCGTGGAGCTGTCCCAGACCATGGTCGCCGACAAGCGCGTGCCGCTGATCAGCTTCACCGGTTCGACCCAGGTCGGCCGTCAGGTCGCCGAGAAGGTCGCCCACCGCCTGGGCCGCTGCCTGCTGGAACTGGGCGGCAACAACGCCATCATCCTGGACGAAACCGCCGACCTGAAGCTGGCCATCCCCGGCATCGTGTTCGGTGCGGTCGGCACCGCCGGCCAGCGCTGCACCACCACGCGCCGGCTGATCGTGCACGAATCCATCCATGACGACGTGCTGGCCACGCTGATCAAGGCCTACAAGCAGGTCGAAGGCAAGATCGGCGACCCGACCGACCCGGCCAACCTGATGGGCCCGCTCAACAGCGACGGCGCCGTGCAGCAGTTCCTGGCGTCCATCGAAAAGGCCAAGGCCAGCGGCGGCACCGTGCAGACCGGCGGCACCCGCATCGACCGCGCGGGCAACTTCGTGCTGCCGGCGATCGTGACCGGGCTGAAGAACAGCGATGAAGTGGTGCAGCACGAAACCTTCGCGCCGATCCTGTACGTGATGAAGTACAGCACCCTGGACGAAGCCATCGACATGCAGAACGGCGTGCCGCAGGGCCTGTCCTCGTCGATCTTCACCACCAACCTGAAAACCGCCGAGCGCTTCCTGTCGGCGGCCGGTTCGGACTGCGGCATCGCCAACATCAACATCGGCACCTCGGGTGCGGAAATCGGTGGCGCGTTCGGTGGCGAAAAGGACACCGGCGGTGGCCGTGAGTCCGGCTCCGATGCCTGGAAGGTGTACATGCGCCGCCAGACCAACACCATCAACTACTCCGACTCGCTGCCGCTGGCCCAGGGCATCAAGTTCGACCTGTGATGGGCAACGCGCCTGAAGCCAGCACCGGCCCGCGCCTGGATTTCAACGGGCGCCGGGTGTTGATCGCCGGTGGCAGCAAGGGCATCGGGCGCGTGATGGCGTTGGCGTTTGCTTCGGCAGGCGCCGACGTCTCGGTCTGCGCACGCGGTGAGCCCGGGCTTGCCGCGCTGCGTGCGGAGGCACAGGCGTTGGGGCGGTCGCTGCATACCCGCAGCACCGACCTGTCGGTCCTTGACGACATCGGCGCATGGCTGGCCGATGCCGCGCAGGCACTGGGCGGCATCGATGTGCTGGTCAACAACGCCACCGGCTACGGCATGAACGACGATGAGGCCGGCTGGGAGGCCAGCCTCACCATCGATCTGATGGCGGCGGTGCGTGCGTCACGGTTGGCGCTGCCGTGGCTGCAGCAGTCCAACGACGCCTGCATCCTCAACCTGGCCTCGATCGCGGCGCAGCAGCCGCGTCCGGGCGGTGCGCCCTACGCGGCCGCCAAGGCCGCGCTGATGCACTACACCACCTCCCAGGCCTTGGCGCTGGCCCCGCAGCGGATCCGCGTCAATGCCATCGCCCCGGGCTCGATCGAATTCGAGGACGGGCTGTGGGCACGCCGCCGCGAGCAGGACCCCACGCTGTACCACGCCACCTTGGCGAAGATTCCGTTTGGCCGCTTCGGGGAACCGCAGGCGATCGCCAACGCGGCCTTGTTCCTGTGCTCGCCGCTGGCAAGCTGGATCACCGGGCATACCTTGAATGTCGACGGCGGCCAGGTGTTGATGGGCTAATCCGGGCACAAGCACTATCATGGGCGCTCTGCCCAGGAGGACCCGGATGCACCAGCCCCCCCGCCAGACCAGTGCGCTGGCCGTGGTCAGCCTGATCACCGGCATCCTCGGCTGGACCGCCATGCCCTTCCTCGGCAGCCTGCTGGCGATCATCACCGGGCACATGGCCCGCGCCGAGCTGCGCCGCCGCCCGCTTGAGCTGGAAGGCGACGGCATGGCCGTAGCCGGCCTGATCCTGGGCTGGGTGGTGGTGATCGGCAGCCTGCTGGCGATTGTGATCCTTCTCTTGTTCTTCGGCGGCCTGGCCTGGCTGGTCGCCATCAATTCGTGAGGTGCGCATGAGCCGCCCGGATTCGACCGAACGCTTCAGCAGCCGCGTCGCCGACTACGTCCGCTACCGTCCCGATTATCCGCCGGCCCTGCTGGACTGGCTGCATCACGATATCGGTGTCCCCACCGAAACGCTGGTGGCCGATATCGGTGCCGGCACCGGCATCTCCACCCGCCTGTTCCTGGCCGCCGGCCACCCGGTGATTGCGGTGGAACCCAATGCCGCCATGCGCACCGCGGCCGAACAGTGGCTGGCCCCGGACTACCTGCGCCTGAAGCTGGTCGAAGGCACCGCCGAGGCCACCACCCTGGCCCAGGACAGTGTCGGCCTGGTCGCCGCCGCCCAGGCCTTCCACTGGTTCGACACCACGGCGGTGCGCCGCGAATGGGCGCGCATCCTGCACCCGGGCGGAATGGCGCTGGTGTTCTGGAACTCGCGCCTGCTCGATGCCTCGCCGTTCCTGGTCGGCTACGAGCAGCTGCTGCTGGAGTTCGGTACCGACTACACCGAGGTCGCCGAACGCTATCAGGACGACGACACCATGCGCGCCTGGTACGGCGAGGGCCTGCGCGGGACCGCGTGCCTGCCGAATGTACAGCGCATGGATTTCGACGGCCTGCGCGGACGTCTGCTGTCTTCCTCCTACGCCCCGCAGGCGGGGCATCCGCGGCATGCTCCGATGCTGCTGGCGCTGCGCCAGCTGTTCGACGCCCATGCCCAGGACGGCCACATCGCCTTTGAATATCAAACCCGTGCCTTCATCGGCACGCTGGACTGACTGGACACCATGTATTCGCTTGCCCGCCCCTTCCTGTTCTGCCTGGACGCCGAACGCGCCCACGGTCTCGGCCTGAGTGCCCTCGAGCTGGCCTACCGCACCGGCACCACGCCGCTGCTGGGCAGCCGCATCGCGCCGATGCCGACCAAGGCCTTCGGCCTGGACTTCCCCAACCCGGTCGGCCTGGCCGCCGGCCTGGACAAGAATGGCGAGCACATCGATGCACTGCTGGCGCTGGGCTTCGGCTTCGTCGAAATCGGCACCATCACCCCGCGCCCGCAGGTGGGCAATCCCAAGCCGCGGCTGTTCCGGCTGCCGGCCCACCAGGCCATCATCAACCGCATGGGCTTCAACAACCTGGGCGTGGATGCGCTGGTGCGCAATGTCGAACGCGCCAAGCGCCGCAACGGGCTGCTCGGCATCAACATCGGCAAGAACAAGGACACCCCCAACGAGCAGGCGTTCGACGACTACCAGCACTGCCTGCAGAAGGTGTACCCGCTGGCCGACTACATCACCGTCAACATCTCCTCGCCCAATACCGCCGGGCTGCGCGAGCTGCAGGAAGAAACCGCGCTGCGCCAGCTGGTCTCGCAGCTGCGCGACAGCCAGGAAGACCTGGCCGCCAAGCACGGTCGCCGCGTGCCGATGCTGGTCAAGGTGGCCCCGGACCTGAGCGATCGCGACATCGATGCCGCTGCGCGCGTGCTGGGTGAACTGAAGGTCGACGGCGTGATCGCCACCAACACCACCATCGACCGCAGCGCGGTGGCCAACGACCCGCATGCCAAAGAAGCCGGCGGCCTGTCCGGTGCGCCGCTGCTCGGCCAATCCACCCTGGTGCTGCGCCGCCTGCGCGCGCGGCTGCCCGAATCCATGCCGCTGATCGGCGTCGGCGGCATCCAGTCCGGTGCCGATGCGGTGGCCAAGATGGCGGCCGGTGCGGCGTTGGTGCAGTGCTACAGCGGCCTGATCTTCCGTGGCCCGGCCTTGGTGCAGGACTGCGTGGAGGCGATCCGTCGCCGCCGCGAAGCCCCCAGCCGCGGCGCGGTGGCCCCCCTATGAGTAATGCAATGCCTGCCTGGACCCTGACCGAAAACGCCTCGCTGAAGGCGCTCAACACCTTCCACGTCGAGGCTACCGCCGCGCAGCTGCTGGAGGTGTTCGACCCCGACGCGCTGCCGGAGGTGCTCGCACTGCCGCAGGTGGCCGGGCAGCCGCTGCTGGTGCTGGGCAGCGGCAGCAACGTGCTGATCGCCGCCGATGTGGAGGGCACCGTGCTGGTGTTCGCCAACCGCGACATCCAGATTCTCGAACACCGTGCCGACCACACCGTGGTCCGCGCCGGTGCCGGGGTGAATTGGCATGGGCTGGTGATGTGGTCGCTGCAGAATGGCCTGTCCGGGCTGGAGAACCTGGCGCTGATCCCCGGCACCGCCGGCGCCGCGCCGATCCAGAACATCGGCGCCTATGGCGTGCAGGTCGATGAGTTCATCCAGGCCGTGGATGCGTGGGACCGCGACACCGGCGAGTGGGTTCGCTTCGATACCGAGGCCTGCCAGTTCGGCTACCGCGACAGCCTGTTCAAACAGGCGCCGGACCGTTACCTGATCACCGCCATCGAACTGCGCCTGCCGCTGCTGCACGCCCTGCGCCTGGGCTATGCCGGCATCACCGAGGAAATGCAGGCGATGGGTGTGGAGCTGCCGGTCGCCGCCGATGTCGCCAATGCAGTGATCACCATCCGTCAGCGCAAGCTGCCCGACCCGGATGTGCTCGGCAACGCCGGCAGCTTCTTCAAGAACCCGGTGCTGCCGCTGGAGCAGGTGGACGTGCTGCTGCAGCACTTCCCCGACCTGCCGGTGTACCCGGCCGACCAGGACAACCGACGCAAGCTGTCGGCGGCCTGGATGATCGAGGCCTGCGGCTGGAAGGGCTTCCGCGACGGCGATGCCGGCGTGGCGCCGAGCCATGCGCTGGTGCTGGTCAATTACGGCAGCGCCAGCGGCGAACAGCTGCTGGCGCTGGCGCGACAGATCTCGGCCTCGGTGCTGGAGAAGTTCGGCGTACCCATCGAACCGGAGCCGCGCCTGATCGGCGCCCAGTGGTGACCCCACCGCTGGCCCTGCCCGCGCCGACGCCGATGCGTGCGGCGCTGCTGATGCTCGGCAGCACCCTGGCGTTCGGCTTCATGGCGGTGGCGATCCGCTTCGCCACCGCACACGTGCCAACCCAGGAAGTGGCGTTCTTCCGCAACGCCTTCGGCCTGCTCGCGCTGCTGCCGATGCTTATCCGCCCCGGTCGTTCACCGCTGAAAACCCAGCAGCTGCCGCGCTATTTCCTGCGCAGCGCGATCGGGCTGGCCTCGATGCTGTGCGGGTTCTGGGCGATCGGCCACCTGCCGCTGTCGCAGGCCATCTCGCTGTCCTATTCCACGCCGCTGTTCGTCACCATCGCCGCGGTGTTGTGGCTGGGCGAGACCGTGCGCATGCGCCGCTGGGCGGCGGTGATCATCGGCTTCATCGGCGTGCTGATCATTGTGCGGCCCGGCTCGGACAGCTTCACCCCCGGCACGCTGGTGGCGGTGCTGGCCGCGGTAATGAGCTCACTGGTGGCGATCCAGATCAAGCAGCTCACCCGCGTCGACGGCGCCGATACGGTGGTGTTCTACACCTACGTGTTCTGGGTGCCGCTGTCGCTGGTGCCAGCGCTGTTCGTATGGGTCTGGCCGGCCGGTATCGCCTGGCTGTGGCTGGCGGCGACCGGCCTGTTCGGCACCATCGGCCAGCTGCTGTGGACGCGGGCCCTGCGCCTGGGTGAAGTCTCGGCGCTGACCCCGATCAGCTTCATGCAGCTGCCCCTGGTCAGCCTGTTCGGCTGGCTGCTGTTCAATGAAACCGTCGACCGCTGGACCGTGCTCGGAGCCAGCATCATCCTGGCCGCCAACGCCTATATCGCGCATCGCGAAGCAGTATTGTCACGGCGTGCGGCCAGCGAGGCCGCCAGCGCCGGGGCCAAACCGGGCGAATAACGCCGGTCAGCCGGCCCGTGCGCGTGCGGCGGCGTCCGCGCGTGCGGCCGCATCCACCACGTTGCCCGGCGCGAACTGCTCGTCCATGTGGCGCAGAGCCTGCAGCCGCTGCGAGGGTGGCCGTGCCGCTGCCCCCGGTTCCAGCAGCAGGTCGTGGAATTCCTGCACGTCGTGCAGGATCCGCCAATGCCGGTAGTAGGCCAGCCGCGCGGTATTGATATGCACCGCGCCGTAGCCCTCACGGAAGCGCGGTGGATCCTCGCGGCCCCAGCGCCCGCCCACCCCGGCACCGACGAACATCAGGTCGCGTTCGCGCGGCGCCAGCATCATGTCGTCCCAGTCGATCAGGCTCAATCCGCCATCGGCGCGCAACAGCAGGTTGCCGGCATGCAGGTCGCCATGACACAGCACCCGCGACAACGGCTGCCCTTCCAGGCGTTCGCGCAGCGCGACGCAGCGCTGCCACACCTCCAGGATGCGGGGCCGGTGCTGGCGCCACGAGCGCAGGTACTGTTCGGCGAGCGCATCAGGCGTCGGCCAGCGCGCATCGCCGCGCTGCAGCCATGCCCCTACCCGCTCCACCGCGGTGTCATCGTCAAAACCCGGCTGGGCCAGCCCGGCCTGCAGTGCATCGGGCAAGCGCGCGTCGTGCACGTGGCGCAGCACCCGGCCGAGCCGCTGCCATTGCGGCGGCGACAACGCCGACTCGAAACCGGATTGTCCTTCGACATAGCCGAACAGGGTCCATTGCAGGCCCGCCGCGCACAGCGAAGGGGCACCTTCCAGGGTCGGATGCGGGGCGGCCACTTCCTCCAGCCCCAGCGTCTGGCGCAGGTACTGCAGCACCTCCCAGACCGCATCTGCCACCGCATAGCGGCGGCACTTCAGCCACCAGCGGCCGCCGTCGATCGCATGGATCTGGTACACCGTGGCACCGGCATCGGCCCCGGTCGGGCGCTGGATCACGGTCGCCGGCTGCACGCCCCAGGCGGTGGCCAGCACCGCGCCGATCTGCGAAGAGGACAGGTCCTGTGGATGCAGCATCACTCCGCCGTCGTGCACGAACAGGCTGTCACTATCGCAGAATCGTGCGCAATGACACAGCGACATGCGTCACGTCGTGACGCTTTCCACACTTTTCGAGCAGCGCCGCAGACGACCGTCGCCGTCCGCCGCCTCAGCTCGACGTGGCGGCCGCCATCGCCTGCAGTTCGCGCTGCTGCAGCGCCTGCGCCTCTTCCAGCTGGAACTGGGTAGCGAACAGCGGCACCGCAAACACGAAGCGGGGGCCGTCGTCCTCGCGCCGGATCACGTAGGCCAGCTGCAGTCGCGCCAGCGCCCGCCGCAGCGCTTCGGGATCCACCACCACCGCTGCCGCATCGAACCCCGCCAGCAACTCTTCCAGGCTGACCCCACGTGCCCCGCTCGCTGCCAGCTGCGCGCACGCCACGCGGTACACCACGATCCGATCCAGCCGGCACGCCAACGGGTCGGGACTCAAGCGCGCCCAACCGGCCAGCGCGTCGAACACAGGCTCGGAGACCAAGGCCGCATGCAGCTGCGCCGCATCGATCAATCGCTGGCCGCGGCCCAACTGCCCCAGCAACTGCTGGCACACGATCGCCACCAGGTTGGCACGCCGGCCGCAGGCGGCCACCAGTTGCTGCGGCAACGGCGCGGCCGCGAAGTGCACGCCCAGCCGCGCCATCGGCTCGGTGGCCAGTGCCTGGCAGGCCGCCTCCTCGAGCCCGCCGACATGGATCACCTCACCGAAGTTGCGCAGCGGCGAGGCGAAATCCAGGGTCACCGCTTCGTACAGATCCCAGAACCCGGCGAGCATGAAATGACAGCGGCCCTCCTCACTGATCGCGCGCAGCGCCGCCAACTGCGGATAGCCCTGTGCGGCCTCGTCGCGCAGGAACAGGTCGGTTTCATCGATCAGCAGGAGCACCCGGCGGCCCTGCGCACGCGCGGCCAGCGCCGCCACCAGCGCATCGATGCCGGTGTCTTCCGCCATCTCCAGCGCGGCCGCCAGGCGCACGGTCAGGCGATGGTCGCGCAGTGACAGATAGCAGCAGTGCACGCGCGGGTGGCCGACGAACCGGCGTTCGATCGCCTTCATCAAACTGGTCTTGCCCAGTTGCCGCCCGCCGACCAGCAGGTAGTTGCCCGGCTCACGATTGAGCACCCGCGCCAGCAGCGATTCACGGCCGAAGAACGCCGCCGGCCGGGTGATCCCGCCATGGGTCTGGTACGGCGAAATACGGGTCACTTTCAGCTGCTGCGCCAACAGGCCGACCAGCTGCGCCTGCGCGCCGGGCTGCAGCAGCCAGCGGGTCTGCGCGGCCTGCTCCAGGCAGACGCACAGATTGGCCGGGTCCTGCGCATAGGCCATCAACGCCGCATCGGCCGCCACGGTGGGGCTGACCACCAGCACCACGTCCTGGCCGTTGGGCATGCCACGCAGCTGCTGCACGATCATCTCGCCCGCCAGCTGCGGATCCGGCAGGTACAGCCACAGCCGTTCCAATGCCAGCGGCAGGGTCTCCGGCAGTCGCCACTCACGCACGCTGCCGGGCAAGGTCCAGTCGTGTGCCTCGGTTTCGGTCGCCCCCACCCGTGCCGCCAACGCGGCCGCCTGCTGTGCGGGCGAACCCAGCGGTTGCCGCACGGCCTCACGCCAGCGCACCGTCGCCACCCCCGCCTCGCGCAGCACCCGCTCACGCAGGCGCAGCCAGCCCAGTTGCCGGTCCAGCCGTGGCAGCACCTGCAGCGGTTGCGCGAACAACTGCCGCGGCGTGCGCACGACAGCGGCCACCGCCGGACGCAGCCGATACCAGAGCAGACCCAGCACCGTCAGCACGATGCCGGCCAGCACCAGCACCAGCGTCATCCAGTCGCCCGGGGTCCATGCCGAGCGCGCGCGGCACTCCGGCGGCAGCCAGCGCGACGGCGGCGCGGGCGTACCGGCCTCGCATCGCCAGTGCTGCCGCTGCGGATCCAGGGTCAACTGCAGCGCGGTTCCCGGCAGCCCGGTATGCGCCGGAAAGCGCTCGGTGAAGCGCAGCCGCAGCACCCAGGGCGCGGGCAGCTCGGCCTGCAGCACGGCATCGGCCGGATCATGCACACCGGGCACCTGCACGTGTGTCGGCCACTGTTCGGTCTGCAGCCACGCCACCAGCGCCTCCTCGCGCAGGAACATCATGTCGGTGCGCGCCTGCTGCATCAGCATCATGCTGTCGCCGTCGCGATGAATCCGCCAGGCTACCCATGGGTTCAACATCGGCGCGAACAACAGGCTGACCAGAAACCAGGTCAGCCCGGCGATCAGCAGCAGCCGCCATCCCCGCCAGCGCAGCAGTGCTGCGGCCGTGCTCATGTCGGCAGCTCGGCGAGGCTGTCGATGACCTGGCGCGCCGCGCGTCGGATCGCGTCGCAGCGCCATTCCAGCCAGGCACCGTCGGCATGTGTCCGCGCGACCAGCAGGTTGTTCCAATACAACTCCCGCAGCAGCGGATCCACCAGGTAGGGGCGCGCAGGCGCCAGCCGTGGCCGCGCCAACCAGCCTTCCACCGCCACCCGCGCCGCGGGCTCGCGCAGCAGCGGCAGCAGCGCCTCCCACAAACGCGGATGGGTGGAAAGCGTGGCAATGACCGCCTCGTCATCCAGCCCGGCATCGGCCAGCAGCACCAGCGCGGCCTGCGCCAGCAACGGATGGCCACCGGACAGATGCAGCGCGCGGGTCAGCGTATACGCAGGCAGCGCGTGCCGACTGCTGCGCTGCAGGTCTTCGCTGCCCAGCTCCGGCCAGCTCTCGCTGGCGGCAATGTTGAGCAACGACAGATCGCCGCCCTGGTATTTCAGATCGGCCAGCGCCGCGCCCCCGCAGATGAGCAGGTGCAGCTTGCCGCTGTACATCTCGCTGAGGCTGCGCAGGATGCCGGCCAGCACGTCGCGCGGCCCCGCAGCGCCCTGCTCGAAGCGGCTGACCAGGCAGAACAGCGCCCCGGGTTGCTGCAGCCGTCGCGCCAGCGCCGCCTCGAATCCGGCGTCGGAGGTTACCCCCTCCAGGCCGCATTGCGCGGCCAGCAGCGCGAAATAAGCCTGGTCGCCATCATCCGTACGGAACGGCGGCTGCAGGTGCAGCACGCGCTCGCTCCCGTAGCGGGTGGTGGCTTCGGCCAGGATCGCCTCGCGCTCCGGCGGCTGGCCCCAATGCGCCTGGGTCAGCAGCAGGCTGACCGGATAGGGTCGCAGCTGCTGCAAGCGATCAAACAACTGCAGCACCGTGGACGGAATCGGCTGCGCGGACGCCGCTGCGGGCGCAGGCGCATCCGGTTCCACCGGAAACTCCGGCTCGAACCCGGCCGCGCGCAGCAGCGCATTGCACTCGGCCTCGGTCAGCCGCAGGTAATTGGCACAGGCCAGCACGCGGTCACGGTGGCGGCGGCTCGGCAGCGAGGCGCCCGAGCGCCAGTTGTTGACCGCCTCGCGGCTGATGCCGATCTCGGCGGCCACCCCACCCGCGCTGGCGCGGATCCGGCGCATATGGCGTGACAACTGATCCGCGAACTCCGGGGCAGGCATGGGAAAGGACCAGAACGGGTGGGAATCGGCCACCCTACCGTGGCCGGATCGGCTGTCAACCAGAGGTTTCATCGGCCGCCTCAGGACAGCGGCATTGCCGGCAGCGCGCGCCGCACGAACAGCTTGCGGGTGAGCAGCAGGTGCACCACGAACATCAGCAGCGCCATCAGCGCCAGCGCCACCAGCAGCCGGCCGAGCACGGCGCCCAACCCCTTCTGGTTCTGCAGGCGCTGCACACGCTCGAAACGCGACGGGTCGTTGCGTGCGTAGGCAATCGTCACCTGCGCCTGCTCGCCCAGATACGCTGCCGCGTTGGCCTCGGAGGTGGTGAAGCGCCCGTCGTGGGCCACCCCGTTGGCTTCGAACCGATAGCGGAAGTGGTAGTCGTGGGTAACCCGGCCCCGGCGGCCGTGCTGCTCCTCGATGTTGTCCAGCTGCACCGGCACCTGCACGGTCACGGCATCCTTGAGGATGGCCTGTGCCTGGCGATAGCCACCCAGCACGGAGATCGCGAACACCGCGGCGATGCCCACGAAGGCGATGGCGCACAGCCAGCGCGACGCGCGGGTCAGCTGTGCATGCGCGGTATCGGATACTGGAATGCGGATCATGGTGTTCCCCGGTCGACATGGTGGCCAGCAGCAGGTCGGCGCTGGCTTCGGGGAAAGTGTGTGCAATCACGTGCGGGTGCGGAATCACCGCGCCGTCAAGTTCGCGCCTGCGTTGCTTGACGATGCGTCAAGCACTACAGGGCGAAGGGCGATTTGATCAACGCACGCTCAGAACAACTCGTCGAGCAGCCGGTGGAACGCCAGCCGCTGCGGGTCGGGTGCCATGCCATAGTGCGCAAAGAACGGCTGCACCCACGCCTCACCCAGGGTGTCGGCGATGCTGCGCGCGGCCAATGCCAGATCCTGGTGGCGATCGGCCACGCCGGCACGGCCGCAATCGATGAAACCGCTGAAGCGGCCCTTCTCGGCGATCAGGTTGGGCAGACACGCATCGCCGTGGGTGACCACCAGATCAAACGTGTCGGGCGCTGTCGCCTGCAGTGCGGCCAGCACCTGCCCGGCGGATTGTCCGATGCGTTCGTCATCGAAATCCTCCTCGTCGACAAGGCCCGCCTGCACCCGCGCGGCAGCTATTCCCAGTCGCAACGGCAAGCGCTGATCGAACGGGCACGCCTCCACCGGTATCTGGTGCAGGCAGCGCAACGCGTCGGCCACAAGGGCGACCACGTGTGCCGGTGCCAACGCGGGCGAAGAAGCAAGGTCCACGCCACTCAGCGCCGTCATCAGCAGCCAGTGCCGCCCGCCCTCCTCCCGCGCATCCAGCACGCGGGCCGCTGCTACCCCCTGCTGTTCCAGCCAGCGCAACCGCGCCACTTCGCCGGGAAGTTCGCTGAAGCCATCGGCGTGTTCGGACTTGAGGAAGCAGACGGATCCATCCTCGCGCTGCACCCGAAACACATCCGCGGAGGAGGCACCGATCGCCTGCGCGGTGATGCGCGCAGCCGCCAAGGGGACTTCCCACGCGGAGGGAAGCATCAGGCCAGCGTCGTTCAGTGCACTGTGGGCAGAGGGATTCATGACCGTGAGGCTGTGGCCGCTGCAATGGAAACACAAGGGCTATCCGACCTGAGAGCTCAACCCACGAGTACATCCAGCGCTTCCACCGAGCCGCGCGAAAGCCGCCGCCCCTCTTTGGCCAGATTGATCTGCAATGCCGCACACGACACCTCCAGCACCCCATCGGCCAGCCCATAGCCACGCCCCTGCAACCAGACCAGCACGTCGGCCAGGTGCCAGAGGGACGCGCTACCTTCGTGCATCGGGGCGGGGAAACTCGCGGAATGGGCCAGCATCAGCTTGCGCATGTTCTGCCGGGAAACTCCCACGATCTGCGCCACATCGGTCAAACCCACCAGGTCTGGCGTGACCTCGATCAAGCTGGCCGTCGGCACTGCGCTGCGCACATCCGCCAGCGCGCTGTAAACAGCGATTTCGGCGCTGTCGGCAACGCGGGTGAACGCGAGTGCCAGCCGGCCTGGCAGGCCGACACCGACCAGCGCGTCGTCGCAGCCGGCCTCGCCCAGACGCTCTACCAACGCCTGCGGATCTACATCCGCTTCGGCCAACTGGTACTTCAAGGTGAAGGTGTATTCCATCGTGTTACTCCTTGCCGGCGCGCTGCCTGCGATGTGCAACGCAGTTGTCCACGACGCGTTTAATCGCCTGCGCATGATTGCCTGGGCTACGCGGTGTACTCCAGACACTGGAGATACAGAACTCGCCGCATCGACATTCCCGATCGTTGAATGGGCAATACAGCCGCCCCCACGCATGGCCACTGCAGACCTCAACCCGCCAGCCGTGTTGCTCGGCATAGCGAATGATCGCTTCGACCTCCTTCTTCGGGTGCACGGGACGAGCCATCCACAGTCTCCAGTCTGGACACAACACTGAATGTTGTCAACTGACAACCGGCAAAATTGGTACGGTCGACTGACAGGCGAGAGATCGGCCGTGCTGAACCGTGTTCGATCCTGACCCGGCCCTGTTCCCGCCCGCCATTCCGCCTTGCCTGATCCGTGAACTGCTCGCGGGTTCAGCGAAGACCGTGTCAGCGAACGTGACGCCGCTCGCGTCCAGATGCCGCCACGCGGGCAACTCAGATATTGCGACGCGTCATGTAAACGATTACATCCCCTGCTAGCGTTGGCCCTACCTCATGTCGAGGGTTGCCGAGGAGAGCTGGATGGGGTTGCCTGCCAATCGCTGGACTGTCCCGCGCACGCCTGCGCACCGCGTCGCGCGTGCCCTGCTTCTGCCGGCCGTGATGCTGGCGGTGACCGTTTCGGCCCAGAACCTGCCCCCACGCAGCCAATGGCAGGCCAGCAGCTCCTCGCAGCAGGTGCCGGCCATGGCGGTCAGCCACCTCATCGATGGCAACCCGAAGACGGTCACCGGTGGCGCCTTCAGCCCCGGCCACTGGTTCCAGGTGGACCTCGGCAAGCCCGCGTCGCTCAGCGGTGCGCGGATCACCTGGGATGTCTCCAATCCGGAGGGCTACCGCCTGCAGACCTCGCTGGACGGCAAACAGTGGCAGCCGGCGTACACCATGGCCGACTCGCTGGGCGGCATCGAAACCCTGTTCTTCGCCCCGCGCCAGGCCCGCTACCTGCGCCTGGCCAGCCCGGACCGCACCTCCGATTGGGGCGTCTCCATCTTTGAACTGGAGCCCTTGGACAGCACCACCAGCGCGCAGGTATCCGGACTCACCACCTCGCAGGCCGCCGCGCTGTGGCAAGGGGGCGACGCGGTCTCCCTTCCGATCCTCAAGAGCAACACGCACGCGCTCGACATCGCCCTGCCCCGCCCGCAGCCCACCACCGGGCTGGTGGTGGAGTGGGCCGGCGCGCACGGCGCAGCGCGATTGCAGGTACAGGACACGCACGGTGCCTGGAGCGAGTTGGCCACCGACCCGCAGGCCGGCAGCCGCCAGCAGAGCTGGTTGGCCGGCAACGCGCCGGTGACGGCCAAGGCGCTGCGCCTGAGCGTGGACGGTGCCGCACCGCAGATCAAGCGCGTCCGCCTGCTCGGTCCGGCAGCGGTGATGACGCCGATGAAGCGTTACCAGATTGCCGCCAGCGGCGCGCAGCGCACCCTGTTCCCGGCGTCGCTGCACCTGCAGCAGACTTACTGGACCGCCGTTGGCGTGCATGCCGGCCGGCAGAAATCGATCTTCGATGAGTACGGCAACATCGAAGCCTACAAGGGCGCACCGCTGGTGCAGCCGATCTGGCGCAATGCCGACGGCAGCGCCGCCGGTGCCGCCGACCGCCCCGTGCGCCATGCACTGCGCGACGGTTGGAAGCCGATGCCCACCGCGGCGTGGTCGCCACAACCCGGGCTGGAACTGGACAGCGAGGCATTCGCGGTTGAACTCAGCGGCCAGCCGGTCACCTTCGTGCGCCACCGCCTGCGCAACACCGGCAGTACGCCGGTGGACGGCACCTTGAACCTGGCCGTGCGGCCGATGCAGATGAACCCGCCGTGGCAGAACGGCGGGCTCTCGCCGATCCGCGACATCGCGGTGGCGGACAACAGCGTGCGCATCAACGGCCGCACCTTGCTGCAGTCGCTGACCCCGGTGGACGCCGCCGGTACCGCCGCGTTCGGCCCCGATGGCAGCACCGAAATCACCGCGGCCATCGCCAGTGGCACCCTGCCCACTGCGCGGCAGGCACACGATGCCGATGGCCTGGCTGCCGCCGCCTTGGCCTACCGCATCCAGTTGGCGCCCGGTGCCAGCCGCTCGGTGGTGCTGGTGTTCGCGCTTGGCACCGCGGCAACCGCAGTCGACGGCAGCTTGCCGCAGGCCCCTGACCTGGCCCTGGGCGATCTGCCCCGCGATGCGGATGCCCTCTACGAAACGCTCGCCAAGCGTGCCTCCGCCGACTGGCAGGCCCGGCTCGGCCAGGTCGGCCTGCGTCTGCCCGATCCTTCCTTGGTGGACATGCTGCGCGCGCAGGCCGCCTACATGCTGATCAACCAGACCGGCCCGGCCATGCAACCCGGCCCGCGCAACTACAACCGCTCCTTCATCCGCGATGGCATGGCCACCTCGGCGGTGCTGCTACGCATGGGCGAACGCCAGGTCGCGCGCGATTACCTGGCCTGGTACAGCGAACACGGCGTGCATGCCAACGGCCTGGTCTCGCCGATCCTCAACGACGACGGCAGCGTCAACACCGGCTTCGGCTCGGACATCGAATACGACAGCCAGGGCCAGTACATCGCGCTGGTCGCCGACGTCGCGCGCCTCGACGGCGGCCCCGAATCGGTGCGTGCCTATCTGCCCAAGGTGAAGGCGGCCATGCGCTTCCTGCAGGAACTGCGCGAGCGCACCCTGGTGCCCGGTTACATGGCCAGCCAGCCTGCACCGGAGCGCTTCGCCGGCATCCTCGCGCCCTCGATCAGCCACGAAGGCTACCCCTCGCCCACCCACAGCTACTGGGACGACTACTGGGGCCTGAAGGGCTGGCATGACGGCGCGTGGCTGGCCGAATCGCTGGGCGATCACGAAACCGCTGCGTGGGCACGCGCGCAGTACACCGCCCTGCACGATGCACTGGCGGCCTCGATCCGCGCGACCATGGCGTGGAAGGGCATCGACTTCATTCCTTCCTCGGCCGACCTCGGCGACGGCGACCCCACCGGCGTCTCCATCGCACTCGACCCCACCGGCGCGCAGGACGTACTGCCTGCCGAAGCACTGCGCACCACCTTCGCGCGTTACCTGGACGATGTGCGCAAGCGCAACCAGCCTGGCGCGTTGTACGCCTACACCCCGTATGAAATCCGCAACGTGCTCAGCTATGTGCACCTGGGCCAGCCCGCAGCCGCCGACGAGTTGCTGCAAGGTCTGTTGCACGACCGCCGCCCACTGGAGTGGCAGGTGCTGGCCGAAGTGGTGCATTCACGCCTGCGCTTCCCGCGCTACCTCGGCGACATGCCGCATACCTGGATCGGCGCGGAGTATGGCCGCACGTTGTTCGGCATGTTGATGCGCGAAGACGATGATGCGCTGTCGCTGTTGCCGGGTACGCCGCCGTCGTGGGTGGCCGGTGAGGGGCTGGCGATTGATCGCCTGCCCACCGCGTACGGCACGTTGCAGCTGCAGGCAAAGCAGCGTGACGGCACCCTGCAGCTGACGCTGGGCCAGGGTCTGCGCAAGGGCACCGCTGTGCGGGTGTGGTGGCCGGCACGGACGCGCCCGGCGGAAGTGCGGGTGGATGGGCGTATGGTGCGCGACTACGACGATCAGGGCGTGCTGCTGAAGCAGCCGTTCCGTCAGCTGGAGGCGCGTTGGTAGGCCAACTGCCGGCTGCAACCAACAAGGGCGCCGTTCGGCGCCCTTGTCATTTCAACGCAGGCCTATCGGAATGATTCCGCCGACGCAGGCGCTGCGGGCTTGTTGTTCAGCAGCACATCCAGCTCATCCATCACGTAATCGACCTTGGCCTTCTCCGCCTGCTCCTGCTTGCCTTTCAGGTAGGCAACGGCCGCCTGGGCTTTGACTCGTTCCAGATGCTCGACCACGCTTGCGCGGTCCAACCCCTTCTGCACCGGGCGCATGCCATTCTTCTCGCGATCCTGCGGTGCGCAGACGAACGAGAAGGCCGCTTCGTGCACGTCATTGGGCAGCGCCGTCCAACCGTCCGGAAACTGCATCTTCATCGCGCTGGGTGCACCGTCATTGGAGAACGCATTGGCGCTCTCGATCTTGGTCTGCCGTGTGGCGCAACGGTATTGCTGCACGGTCGCCACATGCAGGCCATCAAGCAAGGCCACCATCTGCGAGCGCTGCGCGCGCCCCGGACCTGCGACCGCCGCCAGCGAATCCTTGTCCACCAGCAACAACTCAAGCTTGTAGGGATCGCTGCCGGCGTAGACCACCCACCAATCCTCGGCAACCACCGTACCGGACACCGCCATCAGCGCCATCCCCGCAAGCCATGCCCCGCGAATGGACGTCTTCATGGCGGCCCCAGCTTGACGCCGGCACACCCGCTGGACAGCAGCAACTTGCCGGCGTCCGCCTTGAAATCGACGATCCGCTTGTCCTTGTCCACGGTCACCGAGATGATGCAACGCCCGGCATGCGCCACGTCATCCATGTGGGTCGTGTTGACCAGGACGTTGCCTTGGCGCTCCTGGGAATACCCAACCGCCTCACGCTGGGTATACGAGGTGTCCGTGTACCAGCTCATCACCGCGCGCTTTCCGTCTGCAGAGCGCTGCATGTCATGCGGGCTGCCGAAGAAGCGCACGGCATCTTCGGCGGGGCGCCCCTTCCACTTACTGCGTGCAACCAACTCCGGCGCGGTCGGCAACGAGACACAACCGGTCAAGGTGCAGATCGAAAGTATCGCTGCGACCAGGAACAAGAACTTCAGGGATTGGGATTGCGGCCGCTGTGCGCGCGGGCTGGCATCCACATGTAATCGGGGTAGCGGGGTCATGCTGCATTCTCCTTTGCGTTCCAATGACCATTGGATAGGTGCACCTCGCCGACCGCCGCGGCTACACCTTCGTTGTTGAACGCGATGATACACGCGGCCTCCCGCCCCCCCAATCACGTCCTAAACCGTATTTTCTCGGCTATCAGTGTTTTCATGCGTACTTCGGCGTTCAATGCCAAGGCAGCATGGCGATCAGCGCCCGTGGTGGGCCACCTCGCACACCTGGTGGCGCTGCCGATGCTGCAGCGGCGTGCACAGCCGGCCAGTTAGCGGGCTGTCCAGCCACCATCCATCGGAAGTGCCGTGCCGGTAATCTGAGCAGCGGCGTCCGAGGCCAGGAAGACCACCATTTCCCCGAGCTGCTCGGGCGTCACAAACTGCAGCGAGGGCTGTTTTTCGGCCAGCAGTGCGCGCGCGGCGGACGCCTGATCCGTTCCCTCCCGTTCCGCCAGCGCGGTGATCTGCTGCTCCACCAGCGACGTTCGTACCCAACCCGGGCAGATGGCATTCGCCGTGATGCCCGTGCCTGCGTTCTCCAGCGCCGTCACTTTGGTGAATCCCACCACGCCATGCTTCGCCGCCACATACGCAGACTTGTTCACCGACGCAACCAGTCCATGCACCGACGCGATATTGATCACACGGCCCGATCCCTGCTGCTTCATGTAGGGCAAGGCGGCCGCTGTTGCATGGAACACCGCCGATAGATTCAGCGCGAGGATCGCATCCCACTTCTCGACCGGGAATTCCTCGATCGACGCGGTGTGCTGGATGCCCGCATTGTTCACCAGGATGTCGATACGCCCCATCTTCTCGACGGCATGGGCAATCATTTCCCGCACCGCCTCACCACGGGAAAGGTCGCCGCCATCGTGCGCGACCCTTACGCCAAAATCGGCCTCCAGGCTGGAACGGATTCTCTCGATCTCCGCCGCATCGCCAAATCCATTCAGCACGATATCGGCCCCCTGCCGCGCGAGCGCGGTGGCAATGCCAAGACCGATACCGCTGGTGGAGCCAGTAACCACTGCGACTTTTCCAGTGAACATGGGCGAGATTCCATCGGGCGTAGGGGGTCAGTGTAGCGGCCGGGAAGCCCATCAGCGCATGCCCCCACCGTGGCCTCTTGCCGCCGTCGTCCATTAAGGCGTCCGTGATAACGCGGCTTGCCAACTGGCAGAGATCCCGCACAGTTCGCGCGGAATTCTCCGGAAATATAAGTACTCAGAACGAACCGACTTATTTCAACTGTTCAACCAACCGCTGCCCCACCTCCAACGCCGATGCCGGGTTCTGCCCGGTAATCAGCTCGCGGTCCACCACCACATGGGCGGTCCACGGCGTGGTGTTGCTGCTGAACCTCGCACCCGCCCGCTCCAGCGCGGTCTGCGGGTAGAACTTCATCTCACCGCCGCCCAGCAACGGCTTGGCCTGCTCTTCTTCCTGGTTGCTGATCACCGTCATCTGGTAGCCGCTGTAGATCCACTGCGGCGTAGCCGGCATGGCACCGGCTTCCAGCGTCGCTACGAAACCCGCCGCATCCGGCAGCGTAGACAGCAGCGCGATCGGCCCGTGGCAGACCAGCGCGGTGGTCTTGTTGCGCTGGTGGAAATCGGCCAGCAACCGGCCCAGTGCCGGACTCTTCAGCAGGTCCTGCATCGGCGCGTGGCCACCGGGGATGTAGACCGCATCGAAGTGCGCGTAGCCCTGCTGCTCGATACGCGCCAGGCTGACCACCGGTGAGGCTGTCGGCGAGGTCAAGGCCAGTTTTTCCAGCAGATCCTTATGCGCCTTCAACTGCGCGGCATCGTCGCCGAAGTAGGCCGGCGTCACCGATGACGCATCCACCGTAGGTGCCCGCCCCTGCGGCGTGGCAAAGGTCACCTCGTGGCCCGCATCCAGCAGCAGTTTGACCGGCTGCATCAGTTCGTTGAGATAGAAGCCGGTGGACAGCACGATGAAGCGCAGCCACTCAGGCCAAGGACGGTCTGCGAAGGGAACGAGCTTTGCCAATTGATGAGACATCCGAGCCGCCATTCTCGTGAATCACACGGGTGCATTGCCCTCGTCGTCGGCATCGTCCTTGTCGCCACCAACACCTTCCTACGTGTCCACCCGAAGTGCACTTAGAACACCAGCTGCCAGCGTCAGCGTGGCACCGATCCCCAAAGCAAGCACCGGCGCCGTGTCGACGGGGAAAAGGGTAAAGATCAGAGTCATGACAACCCCGCCGACGGTTTGCCCCGCCAGACGGGCCGTGGCCTGCATGCCTCCGGCAGCACCGCTTCTTGCGCGGGGCGCCGCCAAGAACATGTTGCGATTGTTGGGCACTTGGAAAAGACCAAAACCCAGCCCGCACAGCACCGTGAAGATCATCAAGGGGCGCGCGCTCTGCTGTAGATCCCACATTGCGGTCGCAGACAGCCCGACCGCCAGGCATGCACCGCCTACCACGCACAGCCAAGCTGTTGAGACGCGATCAGCAAGACGGCCAACCAATGGTGCCGCGATCGCCACCGTCAGGGGCCAGGGCGCCAAGTAAAACGCCGTCATCAAGGGGTCCAGCCCGAGATTGTGCTGCAGGTAGAACGGCAGCGCCAACAAGCCGAGGGTTATGCCGGCGAAACAGCAGAACGATGCGACCACTGAAGTGCGAAACGAAGGCGTGCGCAGCAGGTCTAGAGGAATCAACGGCACCTCCTTCGGCAGTTCCCGTCGGATCAAGGCCGCCAGGGTGATGGCTGCGGCACCGATCAGCAATGCCGCAGGCACCGCATGCGCAGTCAGTAGTTCCATGCCGACGACGAGCGATGCAAACGCGGCGGCGTTCAATGCGACACTGATCTTGTCAAGGGGGCGCGCCGTGCCCTTGACGTGAGGCAGTGCCCGCGTGGCAAGAAGAACCATTGCACCCAACGGCAGGTTCAGAGCAAATAGCCACGGCCAACTTGCGCCAGCGAGGATCGCTGCGCCGATGGTGGGGCCCGCCGCAGACGAGAGCGCCACGGCCAGCGCGTTCCAGCCGATCGCGGTTCCGAACCGGTCTTGGGGCACGATGGCGCGAAGCAAGGCGATGCCGAGCGCCATGATCGCGGCAGCACCTAGACCTTGAAGGAAACGTGACGCGACGAGCCAAGGAAGTGATGGCGACACTGCACACAACACGGACGCGGCCGTAAACAGCGCAACTCCCCCGGTGAAAACTCGGCGATGGCCAAGACTATCCCCCAGCGCAGCGCACGGCAGCAGGGCCATCACCAACGCGAGCTGGTAAGCGGTGATGATCCAGATCGATGTTCCCGGGGACACCTGTAAAGAGCGGGCCATGCTCGGTAGTGCAACGTTGACTACGGCTGCGTCGAGGACGGCGAGAACCATGGCCAATAACACGGCGACAGTCGCGGCAGCCCTCCGTCGCCCAGGCAACTTTGGGCATTGTTCCATTGCGGCCGCCGGTGCGAGCGGGGCAGTCACGAGCCTTCCGGCATCCATGTCCCATCACGATCAACGTACCGGGTGACGCGATGCTCTTCTTTGTCCTCCTTCTTCAAGTCTCGCTCCGTGAAGCGGAATAGCAACGCGGGTCCATTTACGCAGCGTGTGTCGTGGATATCCCCCGGAAGATAGACCTGGACCTCGCCTGGACGCACCGTCGTCGCCCCTCTCTGCACCAACTGAACGCTGCCGTCGGCGCTGACCAGTCGGGTGTAAGTACCCATTTCGATTTCACCCTGCTGAAGTGCATAGATGACCCACCCCCGGCCGTGGTCGTGAGGCGGCCTATACAGCCCCATTGGTTCGGTGTGTGCCAAGAGGACGAACCCATTGAGGGAGTCGCGGTGCAGCTCCTTGTTTGCGGGCGCATCCCGATGCAGTTCCTCCAGCCAATCCTCCGTGGCCGGCGCCTTGAGGAGATGCTCCAAGTGGCCTCGACACGCAGCGACAACCTTGGTGCTGAGTGGACCCCATTCCTTCGTTATGGCCTCCATCGCGACGTCCAACGAGCTACGAATGGAGCCTTTCTCCAGACTCTGCGTGGACCGGGAGCGTTCAGGGCTGTTCGGTATGTCGTTCAATTTGCTTTTCCTTGACGTGATGGGATATGAGTTGCACTATGCAACTTCAAGTCAACTTGAGGTCAAGGGGTTTCGGATGGACATCGCCGAGGTGGCAAAGCGGTCTGGCGTGCCCGCTTCAGCGCTGCGCTACTACGAGGAAAAGGGCTTGATCGCGTCGACGGGGCGCTCCGGGCTCCGGCGGACCTTTTCGCCTTCTGTCGTGGACCAGCTTGCGCTGATTGCACTGGGGCAATCTGCCGGCTTCTCCCTCGATGAAATCAAGGTCATGTTTTCCGCGGATGGGCGGACGAACATCAACCGCGGCGCTCTGGCAGCGAAAGCCGACGAGGTGGACGCTACAGTCGCAAGGCTAAAGGCGCTGAGCAAGGGTCTGCGGCACGCGGCCGTGTGCCCGGCCGAGAATCATGCTGACTGCCCTACTTTCCAGGGCCTGTTGCGCGCGGCGGGATCGGCCAAGCTGTCCTCGCCTAAACCCCGGTCCGACCCAATGTCGCCGACTGCCGCTTTCCAGCGCAGCAGGTAAGTTCACTCGATATCGATCCTGAAATCGTGGTGGTCGGACTGTCGCCGGATGCCTTGCAGGCACCAAAACAAACGGCCCGCACTGCGGGCCATTTGTTTGTATCGGTTTTGGTGCGCGCCGCCCTGTTTTGCATGAGCGGCCAGCGGATTCCAGCCCACAGCAACTACCCCACGCTCTCGAAAAGCGTCAAACACGCTGCCACCATCGCCGCGCACCATCCACATCCGTTCCATCATGCTCCTTCCCGCTCTCAAAGCCATCAATCCTGCAAGGCCAAAAACGCATTTACCAGCGCGACGGGCTTGATATCTCGAATGCTGTGGCTCTATGAAACAAGGACGTAGGCGGCTGGCTGCCAAAGATATTGAAGCAGCGTCAGATAGGCATCAACTTTCGGACCCAGGCCTATGCCCCCCCTCCAATCCGCAACTTCCAAACAACGAGGGCGCCTCTCGGCGCCCTCGTTCGTTCAAATCATTCCCACTCGATCGTCGCCGGCGGCTTCCCCGAGATGTCATAAACAACCCGCGACACCCCCCGCAACTCATTGATGATCCGGTTGCTCACCGTCCCCAGGAACTCATACGGCAGATGCGCCCAATGCGCCGTCATGAAATCAATCGTCTCCACCGCACGCAACGCAATCACCCACTCATACGCACGCGCATCACCGACCACGCCCACCGACTTCACCGGCAGGAACACAGCAAACGCCTGGCTGGTCTTGTCGTACAGATCCGCCTTGCGCAGCTCGTCGATGAAGATGGCATCGGCCTTGGCCAGCAGCTCGGCGTACTCACGCTTCACTTCGCCGAGGATGCGCACGCCCAGGCCCGGGCCCGGGAACGGGTGGCGGTAGACCATGCTGCGCGGCAGGCCGAGTTCGACGCCGAGGCGACGCACTTCGTCCTTGAACAGCTCGCGCAGCGGCTCCACCAGGCCCAGCTTCATGTGCTCGGGCAGGCCGCCCACATTGTGGTGGCTCTTGATCACGTGGGCCTTGCCGGTCTTGCTGCCGGCCGACTCGATCACGTCAGGGTAGATGGTGCCCTGCGCCAGCCACTTGGCGTTCTTCAGCTTGGTGGACTCTTCATCGAAGATGTCCACGAACAGGTTGCCGATGATCTTGCGCTTGGCTTCCGGATCGCTCACACCTTCGAGCTTGCTGAAATAGCGGTCCGCGGCATTCACGCGAACGACCTTGACGCCCATGTGCTCGGCGAACATCGCCATCACCTGGTCGCCTTCCTGCCAGCGCAGCAGGCCCGTATCGACGAACACGCAGGTCAGCTTGTCGCCGATCGCCTTGTGCAGCAGCGCGGCCACGACCGACGAATCGACGCCGCCGGACAGGCCCAGGATCACTTCGTCATCGCCCACCAGCTCGCGCACGCGGGCGATCTGGTCGTCGATGATGTTGGCCGCGGTCCACAGGGTTTCGCAGCCGCACACGTCCACCACGAAGCGGCGCAGCAGCGCCTGGCCCTGCAGGGTGTGGGTCACTTCCGGGTGGAACTGCACGCCGTACCAACGCTTTTCTTCGTTGGCCATGGCGGCCACCGGAATGCGGTCGGTCACGGCGGTCACGGTGAAGCCCGGCGGGGCCACGGACACGTGGTCGCCGTGGCTCATCCAGACGTTCAACTTCGGCTCGCCGCCGTGGTCGCTCAGGCCCTTGAACAGCGCGTCGGGGTGGACGACGTTGACCTCGGCATGGCCGAACTCACGCTGGTCGGCTGCCTCGGTGGCACCGCCCAGCTGGGCGGCCAGGGTCTGCATGCCGTAGCAGATGCCGAAGATCGGCAGGCCGCTGTCGAACACTTCCCGCGGTGCGGCGGGCGCGCCCGGCAGCGTGGTCGATTCCGGGCCACCGGACAGGATGATGCCCTTGGCACCGAACGCGGCAATCTCGGCCGGGTTGTGGTCCCACGCCCAGATCTCGCAGTACACGCCGAGCTCGCGGATGCGACGCGCGATCAGCTGGGTGTACTGCGCGCCGAAATCGAGGATGAGGATCTTGTCGTTATGGATGTTGGTCATGGCGCCCGGGCAATGCAGGAGTGGAAACGAAAAACGAAAATGGCCGAATCGATGCCGGATAGAGAAAGAGGAACGGGAAGCTGCTTCCTCGTTCCTCTTCGCTCATCGCCGGATCAGGCGCGGTAGTTCGGCGGCTCTTTGGTGATCTGCACGTCGTGGACGTGGCTCTCACGCTGGCCGGCGCCGCTGATCTTGACGAACTTCGGCTGGGTACGCATGTCTTCGATGGTGCCGCAGCCCACGTAGCCCATGGTGGCGCGCAGGCCGCCCATCAGCTGGTGGATGATGCCGCCGACCGGGCCGCGATACGGCACGCGGCCTTCGATGCCTTCGGGTACCAGCTTGTCGGCGGTGGAGGCGTCCTGGAAGTAACGGTCCTTGGACCCCTTCTCCATGGCGGCCAGCGAACCCATGCCGCGGTAGCTCTTGTACGAGCGGCCCTGGAACAGCTCGGTCTCGCCGGGCGATTCCTCGGTACCGGCCAGCAGGCCGCCGACCATGATCGTCGATGCACCGGCGGCCAGCGCCTTGCCGATATCACCGGAGTAGCGGATGCCACCGTCGGCGATCAGCGGGATACGGTCCTGCAGCGCTTCGGCCACCAGGTCGATGGCGGTGATCTGCGGCACGCCGACACCGGCCACCACGCGGGTGGTGCAGATCGAGCCCGGGCCGATGCCGACCTTGACCGCATCGGCACCGCAGTCCAGCAGCGCCAGCGCCGCTTCACCGGTACAGATATTGCCGCCGACGACCTGCACCTGCGGGAAGTTCTTCTTGACCCAGCGCACGCGGTCCAGCACGCCCTGCGAATGGCCGTGCGCGGTATCCACCACCAGCACGTCCACGCCGGCGGCGACCAGCGCCTCGACACGGCGATCGGTATCACCGCCAACGCCGACGGCCGCGCCGACCAGCAGGCGGGTGGCGATGTCCTTGGCGGCGTTCGGGTAATCGGTGTTCTTCTGGATGTCCTTGACGGTGATCAGGCCACGCAGGGCGAAATCATCGTTGACCACCAGGATCTTCTCGATGCGGTTGCGGTGCAGCAGGTGCAGCACTTCATCGGACGCGGCGCCTTCCTTGACCGTGATCAGGCGATCCTTCTTGGTCATGATGTGGCGGACCGGATCGTCGAGCTCGGTCTCGAAACGCATGTCGCGATGGGTGACGATGCCGACCAGCTGGCCGCCATCCACCACCGGCACGCCGGAGATGTTGCGCGCCTGGGTCAGTGCCAGCACGTCGCGGATGGTGGTTTCCGGACCGACCGTGATCGGGTCGCGGATCACGCCGGCTTCGAACTTCTTGACCGTGGCCACTTCGGCGGCCTGCTGCTCCACACTGAGGTTCTTGTGGATGATGCCCATGCCACCGAGCTGGGCCATGGCGATGGCCAGGCGTGCTTCGGTGACCGTATCCATGGCCGCGGAAAGGATCGGAAGCTTCAGCCGCAGGTCGCGGGTCAGCCGGGTATCCAGGCTGACATCCTTGGGCAGGATCGTGGAGTGTGCGGGGACGAGCGAGACGTCGTCGTAGGTGAGAGCTTCAGCCTGGATGCGCAGCATCGGCATACCCGAGATGTGGGGAAGCGCGACATTTTACCCTGATTTCGCCCCCTTGGGCAGGGGGCAGATGCGACGCTGTGTCGCGCCAGGCAGCACACATTCAGCGGGTAGTGCCGGCCGCTGGCCGGCACCACAGGCGTGCCCGCCCGCTCAGAAGGCCTCTGCGGCCTCGATGGTGTTCTGCATCAGCGTGGCCACTGTCATCGGCCCTACCCCGCCCGGCACCGGCGTGATCCAGCTCGCCCGCTGGGCGGCGGCCTCGAAGCCGACGTCGCCGACCAGGCGGCCGTCGTCCAGGCGGTTGATGCCCACGTCGATCACCACCGCGCCCGGCTTCACCCATTCACCCGGCACGATGCCCGGGCGGCCCACGGCCACCACCAGGATATCGGCGTTGCGCACCGACTGCTCCAGCACGTCCTTGGGGGTGAACTTGTGGCAGCTGGTGACAGTGCAGCCGGCGATCAACAGCTCCAGCCCCATCGGCCGCCCCACATGGTTGCTGACCCCCACGATGGTGGCGTTGCGGCCGCGCACCGGCTGGTCGGTATGGCCCAGCAGGGTCACGATGCCGCGCGGGGTGCACGGGCGCAGGCCGAACTCGCGCAGGGCCAGGTGGCCGACGTTCTCCGGGTGGAAGCCATCGACGTCCTTGCGCGGGTCGATGCGGTGGATCAGCCGGCTGGCATCGGGAATGCCCGGCAGCGGCAGCTGCACCAGGATGCCGTGGATCTTCGGATCGTTGTTGAGCTGGTCGATCAGGGTCAGCAGCTGGGCCTCGTTGGTCCCGGCCGGCAGATCGTAGTCGAAGGCCTCGATGCCAACCTTCTCGGCGGCACGGCGCTTGTTGCGCACGTACACGGTCGAGGCCGGGTCGCCCCCCACCAGCACCACTGCCAACCCAGGCCGGCTGCCCCCTGCCGCCAGGCGGGCGTCCACGCGCACCTTCAGGCTGTCCAGCAGGTCTTCGGCGATGCGGCGGCCGTCCAGGATGCGGGCGGAAGCGGCGGTATCAGGGGTCAATGAGCTCATCGAAGGCGGCAGGCGTGGGGGCGACGGTCGTCTATTGTCCCTGATTCGGTCCGCCCCGCCCACCGCTGATGCGCGCCCCCCACTGCTCCCGCTGCTCCGGCGATGGGTTCAGCGAACGGGCCACAGCCTGCAATCGCGTCCGTTGTGCTGGTGTCGTGCTGGGTGCGGAGAGTCGTCCCATCAGAGCGATCAGCCATTCCTGGTCGCGTACCGGCCATCCCTCGATGAGCGAGGTCAATCCCTCGACATCGTCGACTTCAACCAAGGCGCGAATCCTCATCATGAATGCCGATACCGGCTGCGCAACCGGTGTTGGAGGGGTGGGAACGGAAACGTCCCGATACGTCAGCGACGCCCCCGCAACGAAGGGGTCGCGCCCTTCCCGCATGAATCGCCGGATCGCCTCTTCGGACAGCGAGGGAAACTCATCGTCATCGTCTTCAAACAGCTCGGGCGACAGGCAGCTCCAGTTCTCACCATCTGTAGTCACGGCAGCGTGATAGTCGCCCCCTGCGTACATGTAGTGATCGTCGCTGATGAAAGCTCGGCCATGAACCGAGCCCTCGATGCAGAGCATGCCGTCGTTGTACTCGCCATAGATGATGTTCTCTACATGCACGTCGCCCAGGATGCGCATGCAACTGTCACGGTGCCCCAGGCTCTTGGCGTAGACATCGCCACTGATCAGGATGAACGCGGGCGTGCAAAACGTGAGCTGGCTCAGCACGCCGTTTACGTGGACATCGCCCTCGACAATGACACCCGCATGCAGACCAAGATCGCCCAAGCATTCCAGGTCGAAATCTTCGTGCCAGGCAAAGCCATTGCGGAACAGCGCCAATCGCAGCGGCCCTCCCTCAAGCGTGTCCGCGCCGGTGACCTCGAAGAAGGGAACAAGAAGCGGGTGCGGCTCCCGTCCATCGCAGAACAGTTCATCGGCCACACTGCCGTCGATGATTCCCACCGTACACGCGCACTCGACATAGCCCTTGGCCAGCCACGTTTCGACCCGGCCCTGCTGGACCGCCCGCGCCCTGCCCAAGCCACTGAAGGTGGCATGGACCACCAGGCAGGGCATGCCGATCGTGCCCAGACGGATTCTCAGGCACCCCTTGTCCTCATGCAGCTCCATGAACGTCTGGCGCAATGGGCATTCGAGGTAACGAGTGGACGGGGCGACATGCCCAGCAGCGGCGTCCTGTGTGTCAACGGTCATTGATTGCTGTTCTGGATCGAGCCGCGTCATGCCACGCGTCAACGCGTGCCAGGACCGAATCCAGCGAGGCAGGAAAATGGACGCCCAGTCTCCAGTCCGTAGCCATCAAGAACTATGGGAATAGTTGCAAAAAGGGAGAGGCCAACGCCCCCTACTCTTCCTCCGAGACATCCGGCACGTCGTCCGCATTGAGCGTGCGCGCCTTGCGCTTGGGCGCCGTGAACGGCGTCGGTGTCGGCACGCCCGGCAGCGCGCTGCCAAACACCATGTGCGCACCGGCGGTGAGGCCACCACCGGCCATCTCCAGCTCGAAGCGTTCGGCGTCGCGGCGACGGATCTCGCCGGCGATGGTCGCGGCATCCTCTTCATCCAGGCCCAGTTCGATCAACGCGGCCTCACCGAACGCCACTGCCGACTCGAAGGTCTCGCGGATCTGGAAATCGACACCTGCATGGATCAGGCGCAGTGAATGCTCACGGTCGAACGAGCGCACCAGCAGCTTGGCCTGCGGGAATTCGTGCGCGACCAGTTCAACGATGCGGTCGGCCTGCGCGCTGTCGTTGACGCACACCGCGATCGCGCGCGCCACCCCGGCGCCGGACGCATGCAGCACGTCCAGGCGGGTGCCGTCGCCGTAGTAAATTTTGAAGCCGAAGCGCTCGGCGCTCTGGATCATCTCGATGTCGTTGTCGATGATGGTCACGTCCACGTCGCGCGCCAGCAGCGACTGGCTGGCCACCTGGCCGAAGCGACCAAAACCGATCATCAGCACGCTGCCGGACAGCCCATCGGCGGCTTCGATGCCGTCCATCGACACTTCGCGTGCCGGCGTGAAACGATCGTGCAGCAGCACGAACAGCGGCGTCAGTGCCATCGACAGCACCACGATGGCGGTCAGGTTGGCGTTGATCTCCACTCCGATCACCCCGGCTGCCGCCGCCGCGGAGAACAACACGAAGGCGAACTCGCCGCCCTGCGCCATCATCACCCCGCGATCCACCGCCTGGTGGTGGTCACTGCCCATGATCCGCGCCACCACGTAGATGCATATTGCCTTGGCCAGCATCAACGCCAGCACGCCGGACACGATCAGCGGCCAGTTGTTCGCCACCACGGTCAGGTCCAGCGCCATGCCCACGCTGAGGAAGAACAGGCCGAGCAGGATGCCGCGGAACGGTTCGATGTCCGCCTCGATCTGGTGGCGGAACGTCGACTCGCTGAGCAGCACGCCGGCCAGGAAGGCGCCCATCGCCATCGACAACCCACCCAGTTGCATCAGCAGCGCCGCACCAAGCACCACCAGCAGCGCGGCGGCGGTCATCACCTCACGCGCCTTGGCGGCGGCCAGGATGCGGAACAGCGGATTGAGCAGGAAGCGTCCGACCAGCACCAGCCCGACAATCGCTCCGGCACCGATGCCGATGCTGACCCAGCGCGAGCTGGCGCCCGCCTCTGCATGCAACGGCGACATCAGTGCGACCACCGCCAGCAGCGGCACGATCAACAGGTCTTCGAACAGCAGGATGGAGACGATCTTCTGCCCCGACGGCAAGGCGATATCGCCACGCTCGGCCAACTGCTGCATCACCACCGCGGTGGAGGTCAGCACGAAACCGGCCGCGCCGATGAAGGCCACCGGCAGCGGGAAACCGAACAGCATGCAGACCCCGGTCAGCACCGCACCGCAGACCACGATCTGCAGCGTGCCCAGCCCGAAGATCTCGTTGCGCAGGCTCCACAGGTGCGAGGGGCGCATTTCCAGCCCGATCACGAACAGGAACATCACCACGCCCAACTCGGCGGTGTGCAGGATGGCCTGCGGGTCGGAGAACCAGCCAAAGCCGAACGGACCGATCGCCAGGCCCGCGGCGAAATAGCCCAGCACCGAGCCCAGCCCGAGCCGCCGGAACAGCGGCACCATCACCACGGCCGCGCCCAACAGGGCCACCACTTTCACCAGTTCACTGGCACCTGCTTCCACCGCCATGCGGTTGTTCCCCAGACTACATAGATGGCACAACGATAGGGCAAAGCGTGAGACAGCAATAGCGTCCATGCTGCGTCATATCGTGCTGAAAACAGAACGGTGCGGGCAAAACAACCCGTAATCGTTCCATACCTACCTGTAGTGCCGGCCGCTGGCCGGCAACCTCCGGATCCTTCCGGCGGCGATGAGGTTGCCGGCCAGCGGCCGGCACTACCCGGCGCTGCAGAAGGCCGCGTAGTCGATGTAGCCGGGAAATGCGCGGCCGGGCGCGCACAGCGGGCAATCCGGGTCCGGCCGCAGCCGGGTTTCGCGGAAGCGCATGCCCAGGGCATCAAAGCTGAGCAGGCGGCCGACCAGCGGCTCACCGATGCCGAGAAGGAGTTTGAGCACCTCGGTGGCCTGCAGCAGGCCGACCATGCCCGGCAGCACCCCGAGCACGCCCGCCTCGGCACAATTCGGGGCGAATTCGGCCGGCGGCGGCTCCGGGAACAGGCAGCGGTAGCACGGCGCGACGCCACGCTGGCGGCCGGCATCGAACACGCTCACCTGGCCGGTGAAACGCTCCACCGCACCGTACACCAGCGGAATGCCGTGCTGGATGCAGGCGTCATTGAGCAGGTAGCGCAGCGGGAAGTTGTCCGAGCCATCCAGCACCACATCCACGCCCGTCAGCAGCGCATCGATATTCTCCGAGGTCACCCGCGTCTGCAGGGCCTCCACGTCCAGCCGTGGATTGAGCGCGAGCAGCCGCTCACGCGCCGAATCCACCTTGGCCTGGCCGATGCTGGCATCGGTGTGGATGATCTGCCGGTGCAGGTTGCTGCGCTCGACCACGTCATCGTCGGCAATGCGCAGGTGCCCTACCCCGGCCGCTGCCAGGTAGAAGCTGGCCGGTGCACCGAGGCCACCGGCACCCAGCAGCAGGACGCGTGCATTGAGCAGCGTCTTCTGGCCCGCCACACCCACCTGCGGCAACAGCAGATGCCGCGAATAGCGTTCGTTGAAGTCGCGCTCGGTATCGCTCTGCAGCGGCTGCACCAGTGGCAGCCCGTCGCCGCGCCAGGCCGTGGTGCCGCCCTGCACGGAGGCTAGATTCGTGTAGCCCAGATCGCGCAGCGCCTGTGCAGCGTCCATGGAGCGCTTGCCACTCTGGCAGATCAGCACGATCTCGCGGCCGGGGACCGGCAGGTGCGTGGCGGGCGCGGCCAGCAGATCGTCCTTGGCGATGCCCAGCGCGCCTTCTGCCATGCCATTGGCACGTTCGTGCGACGCGCGCACGTCGATCAGCAGCGCGCCGTGGGCGAGGCGTTCGCGGGCCTGGGTGGGGGTGAGTTCTGGGGTGGGGTGCATGCGGGCATTATCGCGCAGGTAGTGCCGGCCGCTGGCCGGCAACCTCCGGATGGTTGGCCGGGGTTGCCGGCCAGCGGCCGGCACTACCTACCCTCAATGCAGAAGAGCCGGCTTGCGCCGGCTCTTCTTTGCATCACTTGCCCTTGACGTGCTTGATCAGGCGCCGTTTGCGCTTGAGCTGACGTTCGGTGAGCACGTTCTTCTTGCCCTCGTACGGGTTCACACCCTCGCGGAAGATGAACTGCACGGGCGTGCCGACCAGCTTGAAGCGCTTGCGGAAGAAGTTCTCCAGATAGCGCTTGTACGACTCCGGCAGGTCTTTCAGACGGGTGCCGTGGACGATGAAGGTCGGCGGGTTGGAGCCGCCCGGATGCACGTAGCGCAGCTTGGACACGTGACCACGGATCGCCGGCGGCGGGTTGGTCTCGTAGGCCGTTTCCAGCGCCTTGTTGACTTCGCTGGTGCTGAATTCGTGCGTGGCCGAGGCATGCGCGGCGTGGATGCAGCGGAACAGCTCACGCAGGCCCGAGCCGTGCTTGGCCGAGATGCGCACCACTTCCGCCCACGGCACGAAGCCGAGCTTGCGCGACACCAGCGCTTCAGCCTGCTCGCGCTGGTAGTCGGTCAACCCATCCCACTTGTTGATCGCCACCACCAGCGCACGGCCGGCGTCGAGCACCGCACCCAGCACGCTGGCGTCCTGGTCGGTCACACCTTCGGACGCATCGAGCATCAGCACCGCCACCTGGCACTGCTCGATGGCCTGCAGGGTCTTGATGACGCTGAACTTCTCGACCACTTCCTCGACACGCGCCTTGCGGCGCAGGCCAGCGGTATCGATCAGCCGGTATTCGCGACCGTCACGCTCCATGTCCACCGAGATCGAATCACGGGTGGTACCGGGCACTTCGGAGGCGATCATGCGCTCTTCGCCGAGCAGACGATTGACCAGCGTCGACTTACCCACGTTGGGGCGGCCGACGAAGGCGATGCGAATGCGGTTCGGATCGGTGTCCAGGGTCTCGGTGGTGCCCTCTTCCGGCAACCGCTCCACGACCTCGTCCAGCAGATCATCCAGGCCCTGGCGGTGCGCGGCCGAGACGGTCAGCATTTCGCTGAAGCCGTAACGGGCAAATTCCGAACGCACGGTGTCTTCGTTCATGCCATCGATCTTGTTGATCAACAGCAGGGTCGGACGGGCCAGTTTGCGCAGCCAGGACAGGATCTCGTCGTCCATCGGCCCCTCACGGGCATCGACCACGAACAGGATCAGATCCGCTTCCGCAGCGGCAGCGCGCGCCTGGCGCGCGGTAGCACCAGCCAGGCCTTCTTCTTCACCGGCGATACCACCGGTGTCGACAACCAGAAAAGGCTTGTCTTCATTCAGACGACAAACACCGTAATTACGGTCCCGGGTCACGCCGGGCTGGTCATGGACCAGCGCGTCGCGCGTACGGGTAAACGCATTGAACAGCGTGGACTTGCCGACATTCGGCCGTCCAACCAGGGCGACCAAGGGCAGCATCGCGGTAACTCCTTATTGTGCCAACCGGAACGCGGTCAGCTTTCCATCAACGTTCTGCACCAGCAGAATCCCATCGGCTGCCACCGGTTGCGCCAGCAGGGCGTCGCCGCCGCTTTTGGCGCGAGCCGCGAACTCGCCATTGTCGGTCCGCAACCAGTGCAGGTACCCCTTGTAGTCACCGACCACGATGTAGTCGCCATGCACCACCGGACCGGTCAACAGGCGACGGGCCAGACCCGTCTGCGACCACATGGCCGACCCGCTGCTCTTGTCCAGGCTGAACACGCCGCCCTTGTTGTCGGTGACAAACACATTGCCCGATGTCAGGGCGACGCCGCCGGCGCCACCATGATCGCGCGACCACAGCGGACGGCCGGTCGGGCCTTCGATCGCCATGGTCTGATTCTTGAAGCTGCCCACATACAGCGTGTTGCCTTCCAGCACCGGGGCGCCGTCCACGTCGGACATGCGCTCCACTTCGGTTCGGCCTTCGCCGTTGGCGACCATCTGGTCCCACACGGTACGGCCGTCCTGCATCGCCAGCGCCGACACCGAGCCATCATCGTTGCCGATGAACAGCACGCCCGGGCCAACCACCACCGGGGCATTGCCGCGCACGGTCAGTGCCGGCAGCTCACGCGGGTTGAACCAGCGCTGGGTCCCGTTGCCGACATCCAGTGCGGTGACACGGCCGTCGTTGCTGCGCACGAACACCATGCCCTGGCCAATGGCCGGGGCGGCGATCACTTCGCCGGGCACCTTGGCCCGCCACTTCTCGGTGCCGTCGTTGGCATCGAGCGCGATCACCTGGCCGTCCAGCGTGCCGATGACCACCAGCCCTTCGCCGACGCCCGGGCCACCGGAGAGACGCAGCTTGGGCTGCTTCTTGACCTTGGCCGGCTCATACGTCCAGACCTTCTTGCCGGTCTGCAGATCGATGGCGTGCACGCCGCCGGAGATGGCGGCCGCGTAGACGCGGCCATCGGCCACGACCGGGCCCTGACGCACGCCGATGCGCTTCTCGCCCTTGCCGACGTTGACGCTCCAGATCCGGTCGACCTTGGCGGTCGGCTCGAACTTCACCAGTTCCGCCGGCTCCAGGGCCTTCTTGGCAGCTGCGTCCTTGCCGGCGAACCAGCCCTTGACGGTAGTGCAGCCGGACAGCGCCACGCCCATCAGGACCAGGGTGGCAACGCGCTTGATCATGACCATCTGGTTCATTACACCGACTCCGCAGGATCGGTGACGGTGCCACCGGCATCCATCACTTTGGTTTCCAGCACACGCCGTTCCGGCGCTGCCACGTCCAGCGTTTTGAGCGCCTTCTCATACTGCCCGCGGGCGGCGTCACGCTTGCCCTGCACCATCAACGCGTCACCCTGGATTTCCAGGCTGGCGCTGTCGGTGGCACTGGACAGCAGTTTGATCGCCTCCTCGGTCTTGCCGGTCGCCACCAGCAGGCGCGCAATGCGCTGCTCGACCACCGGCTTGATTTCAGGATCGGCCGAGATCGCGCGCAGCGTTGCCAGCGCGTCTTCGTTCTTGCCGGCCTCCACCTGCGCCTTGGCCAGCTGCAGCGCAGCCAGGTCGGCGTAGATGCTGGCGTTGCCGCCTTCCAGGTCCTTCAGACCCTTGGCCGCCTGCTCCAGGTTCTTGTCCTGCAGGTTCTTCAGCACGGCCTGGTACTGCACATTGGCGCCGGCGAGCTTGCTGCTGTGCTCTTTCTGCCACCACTGCCAACCGGCAATGCCGCCGATGGCGATCACCACACCGGCCAGGATGCTGACACCGTTCTTCCGCAGCCAGCCGCGGACGCGTTCACTTTGTTCGTGCTCGTCGAGCAGGTCGTCGATCGCCATGCGTACTCTCGCCCCGCCCGTCAGGAGGAGCTGTTTGAATTGGATTGGGAAACGCGACTCTAGTGTGAAACCGGAGCCACGGAGCCGTCAGAGGATACCGTAAAGCGTGCCACGTTGGCTCGCTGGTACGGCGAAAGGTCGACGATAGTGCCGGCCTGCTGAACCTCGACCGCCGACGCATTGCCCAGCACCATCCGCGCCACCTGGCCCGGATTGAAGCTGCGCGTCTCGCCGGACTTGATCAATGCCTTCTCGACGGTGCTGCCGTCCGGGGCGGAGATGTCGACCCAGCTGTCGTCGCTGAAATGCAGGCTCAGCGCGCCGGCCGGGGCCGGCGTGGTGGTCGCGCGCGGCACTGGGGTCAGCGAGGCCAGATAAGGCGCCGAGGGGGCCGCCGCAGGCGTCGCCGCCGGTGCGGCGGGCGCACTGACGGGATCGGCCGGGGCCGGGCCACCGGCCACCGGAACGGCGGCCGGAATCACATCCAGCGAGGCGGTGCTGGGGGTATTGCCGGCATCGAAATGGCCACGACTGGCGTACCAGACCGGGACCGCCAACACGGCGGTGATACCCACGTACAACGCACGGCGGCCGAGACTCTCGGCGATCCGGCGCGCACGCGGGGTATGCGTATGGCTGACCAGCTGTGGCGGCACCACCGGCCCGATCTGGGCCTGGTCGAGCACATCGCCGATATCGACGTTGAGCAGGCGCGCATAGCTGCGCAGCTGGCCGCGGACGAACACCGGCGCGCCCAGGCGCTGCCACTGCTCTTCCTCGAGTGATTTCACTACCTGCGTCGGCATGCGCAACTGCTGCCCCACCGCTTCGAGCGTCAGTCCTGCCGCTTCCCGCGCCTGGCGGAGACGGGCCCCACAGCCGGCTGCAGTGTCAAAAGCGTTCACAGTCTGGTCATCAATCACAATGCTTCAACCCCGGGGATTAGGAGCCGCATCCTGCGGAAATTCGTCGCGAATTCGCTGCAGATAGCGACCGGATGCGACCTTGTCACCAAGCTGCGCCTCGATTTCAGAGGCAAGTTGTAACACGGAACGTGTGGCCGGTGCAGCCGCAAGACGACGTTGCGCGAAGGCACGGGCCTCGAAATAGCGGCCCTGCGCGTACTCGTTGCGGGCCATCGACTCCAGCGCATAGGCGTTGGCCGGGTCCACCTGGAGGGCGGCACGCAGGTCACGCACGGCCCGCTCAGGCTGGTTGGCATCCAGTGCACAGCCCCCGGCATTGGCCAGCGCAGCCCCGGGCGTGGCGTAGGTACTGTCTGCCAATGCCCGGTCGAACCAGGTCAGCGACTCGGCCGCGCGGTCATGACTACATAGCCACGCGCCATAGTTGTTGAGGACATCACCGCGCTCGGGCGCCAGCTCGGCAGCCTTGCGGTACATCGCCCCCGCCTCGGCATCGGCACCGCGCTGATTGGCGATCGCCGCCAGCATCAGATACACCTCCGGACGGCTGCCATCGGCCTTCAACGCGGCGCGCGCCTTCTTCTCCGCGGCGTCCAGCTGCCCCCTGCTGAAAGCCTCGTTGGCCAGCGTCATCTGGTCCTGGAAGCTGAAGCGGCGGCGCGTGGCCGCGTCGTCACGGACCTCATAGACCGGCGCGACTTCCAGCGGACCGGACGGGGGTTTGAGACCTTGCTTGCCGCAGCCGGCCAATGCCAGCGCGATGAAAACAACGGCTGGCAATCGGCAATCAGGCAGCGGCATCCCGGCTTTTCCCGTCCTGCAGCGTTTTGTTGAATTCGGCCTGGCGCCGGGTACGGTCCATGACCTGCCCCTTGAGCTGGCCACAGGCCGCGTCGATGTCATCGCCGCGGGTACGCCGCACCATGGTCAGTACCTGCGCGTCGAGCAGGATCTTCTGAAAGGCGCGGATTTCGGTGTCGCCGGAGCGCTCGTAGCGGGTGCCCGGGAACGGATTGAACGGGATCAGGTTGACCTTGCCCGCGTGCGACGTCTGCACGGCGTTGTCGAACTGGCGCATCAGCCGCGCCAGCTGGCGGGCGTGCTCGGGCTGGTCGTTGATGCCCTTCATCAGGGTGTATTCGAAGGTCACCGATTCGCGGCGCTTGTTGGCGCGCAGATAGCGCGCGCAGGAGGCCATCAGCTCGACGATCGGGTACTTCTTGTTGAGCGGCACCAGGGTCTCGCGCAGCGCATCGGTGGGCGCGTGCAGCGATACCGCCAGCGACACGTCGCTTTCGGTGGACAGGCGGTCGATCTGCGGCACCAGGCCGGAGGTCGACAGGGTCACCCGCTTGTTGGCCAGGCCGTAGCCCAGGTCGTCGCGCATCACGCTCATGGCGCGCACGACGTTGTCGAAATTCATCAACGGCTCGCCCATGCCCATCATCACCACGTTGGTGAGACGACGCTGCTTGTGCGGGATGTTGCCCAGGTGACGCGCGGCCACCCACACCTGGCCGATGATCTCGGCGGTGGAGAGGTTGCGGTTGAAGCCCTGGGTGGCGGTCGAACAGAACGTGCAGTTCAGCGCACAGCCGACCTGCGAGGACACGCACAGGGTGCCGCGGTTCTTGTCCGGGATGTAAACCGCTTCGATCGCATTCTTGCCATCGGTACCCATCGCCAGCAGCCACTTGTGGGTGCCATCGGCGGAAGGCTTGTCGAACACGATGTTCGGGACGCGGACCTCGGCATGCTGCTTGAGCTTGGCGCGCAGCGCCTTGCCCAGGTCGGTCATCTCATCGAAATCGGTGACGTAGTGATGGTGGATCCACTTCATGACCTGATGGGCGCGGTAGCGCGCTTCGCCGAGGGTGTCGGCGAAGAAGCGCTCCAGACCCTCGCGATCGAGGTCGAGCAGGTTCTGCTTGGCCACAGCCGGGCTCGAGATGAGCACGGATGGGATGGCGGTTGGCTGTACGACCTCGTTCACGGCATCACTCTCAGCGCGAGACGACTTCAGTCGCGGCGAAGAAGTAGGCGATTTCGATCGCGGCGTTCTCGACCGAGTCCGAGCCGTGGGCGGCATTGGCATCGATGGATTCGGCGAAGTCGGCGCGGATGGTACCGGCCGCGGCTTCCTTCGGATTGGTGGCGCCCAGCAGGTCGCGATGGGCCAGCACGGCGTTGTCGCCTTCCAGCGCCTGGATCATCACCGGGCCGGAGACCATGAACTCGACCAGCGCGTTGAAGAACGGACGCTCGCGGTGCACGGCGTAGAAGCCTTCGGCTTCACGGCGCGACAGCTGCTTGTACTTGGCGGCGACGACCTTCAGGCCGGCCTTTTCGAAGCGGGCGTAGATTTCACCGATGACGTTCTTGGCGACGGCGTCCGGCTTGATGATGGAAAGGGTGCGCTCCAGCGCCATGGGAATACTCCGTTGGGCGGGCCACTGATCGGCCCGAGATTAACATGAAAAAAACCCGCGTCAAAACGCGGGCTTAGCCTGATATACGTGAGGCGATTCTAACGTGTCCCAGAGATGTCCGGTAGTGCCGAGCCATGCTCGGCAGGCCAGATCCCCACGAAGGAAGGCTTCTCCATTCAGATTGGTCAAGGTCGCCAGCCACGCACGGGGCCCACCCGGACATGGATGAACGGCTTCCCTTCCATTGTGCGCCGCACAATGCCAGCGCGCAGCCACAGGTCTAATATCAAACAATCGTTTGATTGAACCCTGTCCCGCCCATGGCCAAGCCCGCTCATTTCTCCACCAAGGACCGCATCCTCGGCGCCGCCGAAGAGCTGTTCGCCCAGCATGGCTTCGCCGGAACCTCGCTGCGCCAGGTCACCAGCCAGGCCGATGTGAACATCGCGGCGGTCAACTACCACTTCGGCTCCAAGGAAAACCTGGTCAACGAGGTGTTCCGCCGGCGCATGGACGAGATGACCAGCGCCCGCCTGTCGCAGCTGGACAGCGCCCGCCGCGAGCACCCCGGCGCGCTGCGCCCGGTACTGGCCGCCTTCGTCGAGCCGGCCTTGGCGATGGCCCAGGACCGTCAGAGCGGCGGCGCCTTCGTGCGGGTCATCGCACGCGCCTACGCTGAAAAGAACGACAACCTGCGCAAATTCCTCTCCGACCATTACGGCCACGTCCTGCGCGAGTTCGGCAAGGCGATCGCGGCCTGCGTGCCAGGCCTGAGCAAGGAAGAGCTGTACTGGCGGCTGGACTTCCTGGCCGGGTCGCTGACCTACGCCATGGCCGATTTCGGCCTGATCAAGCGACCCGCAGGTGTCACCGAAGCGGCGCATCGTGCCCATGCCGCCCAGGAACTGATCCATTTCGCCGAAGCCGGATTCCGCGCCAGCGCGGGCACCGCCGCTCCGTCGAGCTCCCTCTCCACCCCGTAGAGCCGGGCCATGCCCGGCTTCCAGACAACCAAAGGCTTATCGACATGTCCAATTCCCTGCTAGTCCGCCGCGCCGCCGTACTGGGTGCCGGCGTCATGGGTGCCCAGATCGCGGCCCACCTGACCAACGCCGGCGTCGACACCGTGCTGTTCGACCTTCCCGCCAAGGAAGGTCCGGCCGATGGCATCGTGCTCAAGGCAATCGCCAACCTGGGCAAGCTCAGCCCTGCCCCGCTGGCCAGCAAGTCCTACGCCGAGGCGATCACCCCGGCCAACTACGAGACCGGCCTGGAGCAGCTCAAAGACTGCGACCTGATCATCGAAGCCATCGCCGAACGCATGGACTGGAAGCAGGACCTGTACAAGAAGATCGCCCCGTTCGTGGCCGATCACGCCGTGCTGGCCTCCAATACCTCCGGCCTGGGCATCAACAAGCTGGCCGACGTGCTGCCCGAGCAGCTGCGCCACCGCTTCTGCGGCGTGCACTTCTTCAACCCGCCGCGCTACATGCACCTGGCCGAGCTGATCCCGGCCACCACCACCGATGCTTCGGTGCTGGAAGGCCTGGAAGCCTTCCTGGTCACCACCCTGGGCAAGGGCGTGGTGTACGCCAAGGACACCCCGAACTTCATCGGCAACCGCATCGGCGTGTTCTCGATCCTGTCCACCATCCACCACACCCAGCAGTTCGGCCTGGGCTTTGATGAAGTCGACGGCCTGACCGGCCCGCTGGTCGGCCGCCCGAAGTCGGCCACCTATCGCACCTCCGACGTGGTCGGCCTGGACACCATGGCCCACGTCATCAAGACCATGGGCGACACCCTGCCCAATGACCCCTGGCATGAATACTTCAAGTCGCCGAAGTGGCTGGAGGCGCTGATCGCCAAGGGCGCGCTGGGCCAGAAGACCGGCGCCGGCATCTTCCGCAAGGTCGGCAAGGACATCGTGGTGCTGGACCTGGAAAAGCAGGACTACCGCGCCGCCGACCGCACCGCCGCCCCGGAAGTGGTGGAGATCCTGAAGATCCGGAACCCGGCCGAAAAGTTCGCCAAGCTGCGCGAGAGCCAGCACCCGCAGGCGCAGTTCCTGTGGGCGACCTTCCGCGACCTGTTCCACTACAGCGCCTACCACCTGGCCGACATCGCCGAGACCGCGCGCGATGTGGACCTGGCCATCCGCTGGGGCTACGGCTGGTCGCTGGGCCCGTTCGAAACCTGGCAGGCCGCTGGCTGGAAGCAGGTGGCACAGTGGATCGCCGATGACATCGTGGCCGGCAAGAGCATGAGCAATGCGCCGTTGCCGGACTGGGTGTTCGATGGCCGCGAGGGTGTGCATGCCGCCGAAGGCAGCTACAGCCCGTCACGCAATGCCAAGCTGCCGCGCTCGGCACTGCCGGTGTACCAGCGCCAGCGCTTCCCCGATCCGCTGCTGGGCGAGCAGTTCAGCCCGGGCGAAACCGTGTTCGAGAACGACGGCGTGCGCATGTGGCACGACGGCGACGGCATCGCCGTGGTCAGCTTCAAGACCAAGATGAACACCGTCTCCGACCACGTGCTCAACGGCCTGCAGGAAGCGATCAAGCGCGCCGAGAAGGACTTCAAGGGCCTGGTGATCTGGCAGCAGAAGGAACCCTTCTCCGCCGGTGCCGATCTGGCCGGTGCGCTCGGCCTGCTGCAGGCCGGCAAGGTCGACCAGTTCGAAGAGATGGTGCACAACTTCCAGCGCACCAGCCAGGCGATCAAGTACTCGCTGGTGCCGGTGGTGACCGCCGTACGCGGGCTGGCTCTGGGCGGCGGCTGCGAATTCCAGATGCACAGCGCCAAGAGCGTGGCCGCGCTGGAAAGCTACATCGGCCTGGTCGAGGCCGGTGTCGGCCTGCTGCCGGCCGGCGGTGGCCTGAAGGAACTGGCCGTGCGCGCCTCCCAGGCCGCGGGCCCGGGCGGCGACGTGTTCGCCGAACTGAAGAAGACCTTCGAAACCGTGGCCATGGCCAAGGTCTCCAACTCGGCGGTCAACGCCCAGGAACTGGGCCTGATGCGCGCCACCGACAAGGTGGTGTTCAACAGCTTCGAAGCGCTGTACATCGCCAAGGCCGAAGTCCAGGCGCTGGCCGAAGGTGGCTACCGTCCGCCGATGCCGGCACGCCGTATCCAGGTGGCCGGTGACGTGGGTATCGCCACCTTCAAGATGATGCTGGTCAACATGCTGGAAGGTCGCTTCATCAGCCCGTACGACTACGAAATCGCCGTGCGCATCGCCACCGTGCTGTGTGGCGGCGAAGTGGATCGCGGCACGCTGGTGGACGAAGAGTGGCTGCTGACCCTGGAGCGCAAGCACTTCGTCGAACTGGCCCAGCAGGAGAAGACCCAGGCCCGCATCGCGCACATGCTCAAGACCGGCAAGCCGCTGCGGAACTGACGGAAGAAAACGGTAGTGCCGGCCGCTGGCCGGCAACCTCTTCCAACCCCTATTCAAGAGATCACTGCAATGACCAAGCAAATCCAGGACGCCTACATCGTCGCCGCCACCCGCACCCCGGTCGGCAAGGCACCCAAGGGCGTGTTCCGCAACACCCGTCCCGATGACATGCTCGCCCACGTGCTCCGCGCCGTGGTCGCACAGGCGCCGGGCATCGACGTCAACCGCATCGACGACGCCATCATCGGCTGCGCGATGCCCGAGGCCGAGCAGGGCATGAACGTGGCGCGCATCGGCGTGCTGCTGGCCGGCCTGCCGGACACCATCGCCGCACAGACGGTCAACCGCTTCTGCTCCTCCGGCCTGCAGGCCGTGGCCATGGCGGCCGACCAGATCCGCCTGGGCAACGCCGACCTGATGCTGGCCGGTGGTACCGAGTCGATGTCGATGGTGCCGATGATGGGCAACAAGATCGCGATGGCCCCGAGCGTGTTCGACAACGACCACGTCGCCATCGCCTACGGCATGGGCATCACCGCCGAGAAGGTCGCCGAAGAGTGGAAGGTCTCGCGCGAGGAGCAGGACGCATTCGCCCTCGCCTCGCACCAGAAGGCCATCGCCGCGATCCAGAACGGCGACTTCAAGGACGAGATCAGCCCCTACGACGTGCGCACCCGCCAGCCCGACCTGGCCGACGGCCGCCGCATCATCACCCGCGATCGCATCGTGGACACCGATGAAGGCCCGCGCCTGGATTCGTCCGCCGAAGGCCTGGCCAAGCTGCGCCCGGTGTTCCGCAACGGCCAGTTCGGCGGCACCGTCACTGCCGGCAACTCCTCGCAGATGAGCGACGGCGCCGGTGCGGTGCTGCTGGCTTCCGAGCAGGCGGTCAAGGACTACGGCCTGAAGCCGCTGGCCCGCTTTGTCAGCTTCTCCGTGGCCGGCGTGCGCCCGGAAGTGATGGGCATCGGCCCGATCGCCGCGATTCCCAAGGCGCTCAAGCAGGCCGGCCTGACCCAGGACCAGCTGGACTGGATCGAGCTCAACGAAGCCTTCGCCGCACAGTCGCTGGCCGTCATCCGCGATTGCGGCCTGGACCCGTCCAAGGTCAACCCGCTGGGCGGCGCCATCGCGCTGGGCCATCCGCTGGGCGCGACCGGTGCGATCCGTACCGCCACCCTGCTGCACGGCCTGCGCCGTCGCCAGCAGAAGTACGGCATGGTCACCATGTGCATCGGCACCGGCATGGGCGCGGCGGGTATCTTCGAAGCGCTCTGATGCATGCGGCGGTGCCGGCCCCGCGCCGGCACCCGTCACCGGTATGGGCATCGGCCCTTGGTCAATACGCTGAACGCAAAAAGGGCAGCCACGAGGCTGCCCTTCTGCTGTGTGCGCCCACATCCGATCGGTAGTGCCGAGCCACGCTCGGCAACGACCCCCAGGGCGCGGTCAACGGCCAGCCGGGCATGGCCCGGATCTACCCGTCAGCTGTCGGCCAGGGCCTTCTTCAGCATTTCGCGCGCGGGACCGGCCAGCTTCTCGTTGTTCAACGCAAAGCGGATGGTGGCCTCGACCAGGCCCAGATGGGTGCCGCAGTCGAAGCGGGTACCCTCGAAGCGGAACGCATCCACCTGCTCGCTCTTGAGCAGCTCGGCGATGGCATCGGTCAGCTGGATCTCGCCGCCCGCACCGGTGCCGGTGGATTCCAGCAACTCAAAGATCTTCGGGCTGAGCACATAGCGCCCCACTACAGCCAGATCGCTGGGCGCGTCCTCCGGCTTGGGCTTCTCGACGATGGCGCTGATGCGCCCCTGGCGGCCGTCGAACGCCTCGGTCGCCACGATGCCGTAGCTGCCGGTCTTGTCGTGCGGCACGTCTTCCACCGCGATGATGCTGGCACCGGTTGCCTGGTTGGCATCGGCCATCTGCTTGAGCGCACTGTCGCCGCGGTTCCAGATCAGATCGTCCGGCAACAGCACCGCGAACGGCTCATCGCCGACGATCGCCTTGGCACACAGCACGGCATGACCCAGCCCAAGCGCTTCGGCCTGGGTGACGAAGATGGCGCGCACGCCATTGGGCAGCACATGCCGGACCAGCTCGAGCTGCTCAAGCTTGCCGGCGCGCTCGAGCTTCTGCTCCAGCTCGTAGGCCTTGTCGAAGTAGTCGGCCACCGCATGCTTGTAGCGGTTGGTGATGAAGATCAGGGTGTCGCACCCGGCTTCGATCGCCTCATCAACGGCGTACTGGATCAGCGGCCGATCGATGATCGGCAGCATTTCCTTGGGCACCGTCTTGGTGGCGGGCAGGAACCGGGTTCCCAGCCCTGCGACCGGAAAAACCGCCTTGCGAATACGCTTGCTCGTCACAGCCTGTTGGCCTCTCGTGCCGGAAAGGGAAGCACTTTAGCCGACTCGACGTGATCGTCCTGTTGCAACGGCGAGAACTCGGGCATGGTCGCGAACAGGATGCTGTTGATCGCATCGGTGTCGTAGCTGGCGATCGCTTCGCGCAGCTTCGGTACGTTGCCCAGCACTTGTTCGCGGGCGAAGGTACGCACGCCGGCTTCGAGAATCTTCGGGTGCGCGGTCGGGCGATAGTCCTCGTCCGAATAGAACAGCGTCTCGTGCAGCTTCTCGCCCGGACGCAGGCCGGTATAGATGATCGCGATGTCCTTGTACGGCTGCTTGCCGGCCAGACGGATCATCTGCTCGGCCAGTACCCGGATCGGCACCGGCTCGCCCATGTCCAGGGTGTAGATGGCCCCATGCGAGGCCGACGCGGCGGCCTGCAGAATCAGCTGGCAGGCCTCGGGAATGGTCATGAAATAGCGGGTGACTTCCGGGTCGGTCACCGTCACCGGGCCGCCCTTGAGGATCTGCTCGCGGAACACCGGCACCACGCTGCCGGCCGAGGCCAGCACGTTGCCGAAACGCACGGTCACGAAACGGGTGTGGCTGGTCTTCTGGTCCAGGCTCTGGCAGATCATCTCCGCATAGCGCTTGCTCGCGCCGAGCGCGTTGACCGGATCGACCGCCTTGTCGGTGGAGATGAACACGAAATGTTCGATCCGCGCTTCGACGCAGGCGCGCGCCACCGTTTCGGTGGACAGAATGTTGTTGCGCACGGCTTCGCGCAGTTGGCGCTCCAGTACCGGCACCTGCTTGTAGGCGGCGGCATGGAACACGGCATCGACGCTACCCAGCGACAACGCGTGGCGGATCACCGCCGGATCGCCGCAGTCGCCCAGCACCGCTTCCACTTCCAGGTCCGGGAAGCTGCGGATCAGCTCGGCCTCGATGGTCAGCAGTAGCAGCTCGCTCATTTCCAGCAGAATGATGCGGCCGGCACCATGGCGCGCGCACTGGCGGCACAGCTCCGAACCGATCGAACCGCCCGCGCCGGTCACCAGCACGGTGCGCCCGCCCAGCCAGCCACGGATCAGCGACCAGTCCGGCAGGATCGGCTTGCGCCCCAACAGGTCCTCGATCGCCACTTCCTTGAGCTCGCCCGGCAGCGAATGGCCGAGCAGCACGTCATTGAGCTTGGGCACCATGCGGAACGGCACGCCGGTGCTTTCGCAGATCGCCACGACCCGCTGCATGCCGACCGCGTCCAGCGACGGGATAGCGATCACCAGCAGCTTGGCCGCGGTTTCGCGGACCACGGTCGGGGCGTCTTCGAGCTGGCCCAGGATCGGCAGGCCCTGCAGCTTGGCCCCCTGCAGGTGCGGGGCATCATCGAGCAGCCCGACCGGCTCGAAATCACCGGAGCGGCGCAGATCACGGACCAGCGCTTCGGCCGCCTGGCCGGCACCGAGGATCAGTACCCGGCGCGCACTGGCATCGAACTGCAGCGACTGGTAGTCCTTCCACGCGCGATACAGCAGCCGCGGGGCACCCAGCAGCGCCGACAGCGCGAACGGGTAGATCACCAGCACCGACATCGGCACGCCGCTGAAGCGCTTGTAGGCCAGCACCACCACGATGGCGAGCAGGCCGATGAAGCTGGCTTTGAAGATATTGAGCAGATCGGCGACGCTGGCGAAGCGCCACAGCCCCCGATACAGGCCCACCCGCCAGAACACCACGGCCTGGATCGCCAACACCAGCGTGGTGTCGATGTTCCAGAGTGGCAGCGAGGGAGCATCGGCCAGCATCGAATAGCGGCCGGCATGCAGCAACTGCCAGCAGGCCCAGACCATGAACAGGTCGTGGGTCACGATGGCAGCGCGCGGTAGCAAACTGGTGAAACGGTCCTGCCAAGGCGTCATAAACCAAACAATCCTTCTAGTTGCGCATTCCCTTGCGCAGGAGTAGCCAAAGACCAGTCGTCAACAACAACCACACGACGGCCACGGCAGCCTCCCACCTCGGCTGCAAATTGGTGCATGCATTAAACACTGTAATACTGAACAGGCCAAAAACAAAATACATCCCTGTAACAGAAGTGTGGCCTGCACCACCTTTGACAGCACGTTGGTACAGATGTTGGGTGTGGGCATCCATCCATCTCTGCCCGGACAGCATGCGCGACAGCAGTGTGAAGCCCGCGTCCACGAGAAAGGCTGAAAGCGGCACCAGCAGTAGCAACCACGAGACCTGGGTAGTGACACTGGCCAGGCACACCAGGGCGGCGATCGCATAGCCCAGCGCGCCACTGCCGACATCGCCCATGAAGATCCGGGCCCGGGGGAAATTGAACGGCAGGAAACCCAGGCAGGCCAGCGCCAGCACGATGCCGGCCAGGGCCAGCGGCCCCGGCAGCACCAGCGCAAAGGCCAGCCCGGCCAGGATGGCCTGGGAAGTCGCGATCCCATTGATGCCATCCATGAAGTTCCAGATATTGATCAGGGACGTCGTGAACAACAGCGCCAGCAGCGTCTGCCACGGATTGCCCGTGGCCTGCCAGACCAGCCCGGCCAGTAGGCTGGCGGCCACCACATGCACCAGCAGCCGGCGCAGTGCCGGTAGCGGACGATGGTCGTCCCACCAGCCGATCCCGGCCACCAGCACCAGGCCCAGCCCGAACACCAGCAATGGAGTGCGCGCACCCGGCCACACCAGGGCGGCAGACGCGGCAGCCAACAGCAGGGTCAACACGATGGCGATGCCGCCGCCGCGCGGAGTCGCCACGCCATGGCTGCGGCGCTCCCCGGGCTGGTCCATCAGGTTGCGGCGCAGCGCGTAGTGGCGCGCGCCCCAGGTCAGTGCCGCCGAGACAGCCAGCACCAGCGGCAGCGCACTCATCCAAGCCACGGACATGGGCTTAGAGCACCGCGTAATTCAGCAGCGGCTTGACCGTTCCCCATTCCTTGCAGCTGGGGCATTGCCAATGGTGGGTGCGGGCGCCGAAGCCACAGCGGGTGCAGCGGTAGGCCGGGTTGCGCACCAGCAACTGGTCGGTGATGTGCTTGAGATCGTGCAGGGTTGCGGTCGAATCCGCGCCCTCGGCCAGGGTCAGGTCGATCAGTGCCGACTCGCCACGCACCGACGGGCGGTCCTTGAGCTGACGCCCCAGGTAGGCACGTGCCGGGGCGACGCCCTCCTGCTCTTCCATCAACTGGGTCAGCGCCAGCACCGGGGCGATGCCACGGTAATGCTCGGTCATCTCCGACAGGAAGGCGCGCGCGCCGCCCATATCGCCGACCTTGCGGTAGTTCAGCATCAGCGGCTGCAGCACTTCCGGCAGGTATTCCGGATCGTTGCGCGCGGCGCGCTCGAACGCGCGCACGGCCGCCTCGGCATTGCCGGCGTCGTTCTCGAGCCGGCCTTCCAGAATGCCCGCGCGCACCGACATTGCGTCAGCCTGGTAGGCACGGGCGATGGCCGCCCTCGCCTCTTCGATCTTGCCGGCACCGCGGTAACGCTCGGCCAGCTCGCATTCGAACTGCCCGATCAGCTTGCCCATCGGCTCGCCGGTGACTTCTTCATAGCGACTGGCGTTGTCGATCGCCTTTTCCCAGTCGCGCTCGGCCTGGTAGATGCCGATCAGGTGCTTGAGCGCCTGCGGGGCGCGCTGGTCGATCTGTGCCAGTTCGGTGAACACGGTTTCGGCGCGGTCCAGCAGGCCGGACTTCATGTAGTCCTCGCCCAGCGCCAGCAGCGCCTGTACGCGCTGCGCATCGCTGAGGTCGGCACGGTTGACCAGGCCCTGGTGCAGGCGGATCGCACGGTCCACTTCACCGCGGCGGCGGAACAGATGGCCCAACGCGACCTGGGTCTCGAAGGTCTCCTTGTCCAGCTCGGCGATATGCAGGAACAGCTCGATGGCCTTGTCCGGCTGCTCGTTGAGCAGGTAGTTCAAGCCACGGAAGTAGGTGCTGGACAGGCGGCTGACCTGGTTGTCGCCATGCCGCTGCCCGCCGCGCCGCCCGATCACCCAACCGGACAATGCCGCCAACGGCAGGAACAGGAAAAACCAGAACCACTCGGTAACAAATTCCATCGGCGCTCAGCGTCCGTCAAAAGTAGAGGATGGGGAGGCCGCCGGCGCCGCGACCACGCTCGGGGCGGCCTTCTGCGCCTTGCGCAGCTTGGCGTACAACGGAATCACCAGGCTGGCCAGCACGATGCCGCCGCCGATGATGGCACCGGACAACAGGGCGATGATGATCGCCAGGCCGGTGGTGGAATTGATCTGGGTAAAGCCCAGGCTGATGACGATCGGATCCGAATTGAGCGCACCGATGATGAGCCCAGCCACGAGAACCGCCAGCAGGATAAGCAGACGTACGACTTTCATGCACCAGCTCCAGTTCCGGGAGGCCTCAAGAGTAGCGGACTAACAGCCCGCTCTACCAGCCAACCCGGTGGAAATCATGCATCCGCGCGGCGGATGCGGGTACTCAGGCAGGATCGCTTTCCAGCGGCACCACGGCGCTGACGCGTTCGCGCAGCTCCTTGCCCGGTTTGAAGTGCGGGACATGCTTGCCCGGCAACGCGACCGATTCCCCGGTCTTGGGGTTGCGCCCCAGCCGTGGTGGCCGGTAGTGCAACGAAAAACTGCCGAACCCGCGGATCTCGATACGATCCCCGCCGGCCAGCGCCCCACCCATCATTTCCAGCAACGACTTCACTGCCAGATCGACATCGTCCGACTTCAAATGCGCCTGTCGGCGCGCCAGGATTTCGATCAGCTCGGATTTGGTCATTACGGGCTCTTGGGGAGGAACTCAGACCCTGAAACGGCCCGGACTAGTGTCCGGGCCGCCCAGGAAACGACTACAGCGTCAGGCCGATTACTCGGACTTGTTGCCGTTCAGCTGTGCACGCAGCAGCGCGCCGAGCTGGGTGGTGCCGCTGGAAGCCGAAGAGGACTGGTATTCCTCCAGCACTTCGCGCATTTCCGCATCGTCCTTGGCCTTGATCGACAGCTGCAGGGTACGACCCTTGCGATCCATGCCCACGAACTTGGCTTCAACCTTGTCGCCGACCTTCAGGAACTGGGTCGCGTCGTCCACGCGCTCGTTCGCAACGTCGCGAGCGGACACGTAGCCTTCGATGCCGTCAGCCAGTTCGATGGTAGCGCCCTTGGCGTCCACTTCCTTGACCACGCCTTCGACCTTGGAACCCTTCGGATTGGCAGCCATGTACTGGCCGAACGGATCCTGCTCCAGCTGCTTGACGCCCAGGCTGATGCGCTCGCGTTCCGGATCGACGGCCAGGACGACGGCGTCCAGGTTGTCGCCCTTCTTGAAGTTGCGGACCACGTCTTCGCCGGTGGTGTTCCAGCTGATGTCCGACAGGTGCACCAGGCCATCGATACCGCCGTCCAGGCCGATGAAGATGCCGAAGTCGGTGATCGACTTGATCTGGCCCGAAACCTTGTCGCCCTTCTTGTAGATGGCGGCGAAGGTTTCCCACGGATTGGCGGCAACCTGCTTCATGCCCAGCGAGATGCGGCGACGCTCCTCGTCGACGTCCAGGACCATGACTTCAACTTCGTCACCGACCTGCACAACCTTGGACGGGTTGACGTTCTTGTTGGTCCAATCCATCTCGGACACGTGCACCAGACCTTCGACGCCCGGCTCGATCTCGACGAATGCGCCGTAATCGGTGACGTTGGAGACCTTGCCGAACACGCGGCTGTTGGCCGGGTAACGACGGGCGATGTTATCCCACGGATCTTCGCCCAGCTGCTTCAGACCCAGCGAAACGCGGTTGCGCTCGCGGTCGAACTTCAGCACGCGTACGTCCAGCTCGTCGCCGACGTTCACGACTTCGGACGGATGGCGCACGCGCTTCCAGGCCATGTCGGTGATGTGCAGCAGGCCGTCGATACCGCCCAGGTCCACGAATGCGCCGTAATCGGTCAGGTTCTTGACGACACCCTTCAGGATCGCGCCTTCCTGCAGCTTGTCCATCAGCTGCTCGCGCTCTTCCGAGTGCTCGCTCTCGACGACTGCACGACGCGACACCACGACGTTGTTACGCTTGCGGTCCAGCTTGATGAGCTTGAATTCCAGCTCCTTGCCTTCCAGATAAGCCGGGTCGCGCACCGGGCGCACATCCACCAGCGAACCGGGCAGGAACGCGCGGACATCCTTGATGTCCACGGTGAAACCACCCTTGACCTTGCCGCTGATGCGGCCGGTGATGGTTTCGTTCTTTTCCAACGCTTCTTCCAGCTCGTCCCACACCATCGCGCGCTTGGCCTTCTCGCGCGACAGAACGGTTTCACCGAAGCCGTTCTCGATCGAGTCGAGGGCAACCTTGACGATGTCACCTTCGGCGACGTCGATCTCGCCAGCGTCGTTACGGAACTGTTCGATCGGCACGATGCCTTCGGACTTCAGGCCGGCGTTGATCACCACGACATCGCCGCGGACTTCAACAACGACACCGCTGACGATCGAGCCCGGCTTCAGCTTGGCCAGATTGGCCTGACTGGCTTCGAACAGCTCTGCAAATGATTCGGTCATTAGATTTACTCTGTTGGACACATGGGCATTGGTCCCCGCGAGGGTCCCGTTTACTGCCCGCCTGTTGGTCGACCCCGGTAACGCAGGTCGTGTGTTAAGTAGGAAAACCGCCACGCATCATTGCGGGACGGAGCTTTTGTTGCCTTGCGATGGTGCGACAACCGCCGATGTTCCGACGGTCCTCCTGTACAACGGATCAGGCACCCGAAACCGGAAGCAGATCCAACACGTTGGCAACGACTGCGTCGATGCCGATGCCACTGGTGTCGATGATGACGGCATCGTCTGCCGGCTTCAGGGGCGCCACTGTGCGCTGTGCATCACGGGCGTCGCGGGCCATGATCTCGCGCAGGAGGTCATCAAAGTTAACAGAAACCCCCTTGTCTTTCAACTGCTTATGCCGGCGCTCGGCGCGCTCCTCGGCACTGGCGGTGAGGAAGACCTTGAACGGGGCGTCCGGGAAGATCACGGTCCCCATATCACGCCCGTCTGCGACGAGACCGGGCTCCATCCTGAATGCGCGTTGGCGCTCCTTCAGCGCCGCCCGGACCTCCGGAATGGCGGCAATGGCCGAGGCCAGGGCTCCGGTGGTCTCCAGCCGCAGCTCATCGGTAGCGTCGGTATCGTTCACGATCACCCGCAACCCGCCATCGGCCGCTTCGACGAAGCGCACATGGGTGTCAAAGGTGCAGCGGACCAGCGCCGAGGCGTCGGAGGTATCGATATCAGCCCAGCTGGCGGCCACGCCCACCGCCCGGTACAGGGCGCCCGAATCCAGGTAATGCCAGCCCAGCCGGCGTGCGACAATGCGGCTGACAGTACCTTTGCCAGCCCCGGACGGGCCGTCGATGGTGAGCACGGATGGAAGCTGATTCATGGGTTTCCCGGTAGATGTGACCGCCCATTCTAGCCCCTGCCCGGGGCGGCCTGAGACTTTTTTGGCCCAACCACTTGAAAGGATGGGAAAAAGCCCGGTAGAATGGCGGGCTTGAACGGGCGTCACCTGCCGATTGTCATCTGCATATCGCGGCCGCGCTCCAACCGAATCCAACGTTTACGCCGAGGTATGCAATGAAAGTCCTGTCTTCCCTGAAGTCGGCCAAGACCCGTCACCGCGATTGCAAGGTCGTCCGTCGTCGCGGCAAGATCTTCGTGATCTGCAAGTCGAACCCGCGTTTCAAGGCTCGCCAGCGCTGAGCCGGCTGGCCTCACGGCCGCCACCGGTCCCTCACCGGACCGGGTGATGAACAAAAAGCCGCCTCCGGGCGGCTTTTTGCTGCCGTTTTTGTTGTAATCGCCGGGTAGCTCACGACCGTGGGTCGTGGGGCCTTTCTTGACCACTGGGGAGTAGATCGAGATGAAGCGTTACCTGACCACCTTGCCGTTGCTGGCCCTGCTGGCCGCTTCCAGCGTCCATGCCGACACCCTGCTGATCGACCGCAGCCATGAAAAGCCCGCCACCGCCCTGCCCGTTCGCGGCCAGAGCATGCAGCAGGTCCAGGCCCAGTTCGGCGACCCGGGCGAGCGCCTGGACCCGCGCGGCGGACAGAAGCGCCAATGGCCGACCATCAATCGCTGGGTCTACCCGCAGTTCACCGTCTACTTCGAGAAGCAGAAGGTGATCGACGTGGTGGCCAACAAGGCCGACGCCAACGAAGTCGGCCCGAAGCCGCCGATCCGCTGACCCCTCACTTTCCGCCCGTCCTGTGGCGGGCCATCGCACCGAGACCATGAACGACACGCTCCGCTTTCCGGCCGAATGGGAAACCCAGTCCGCCATCCTGATCGCCTGGCCCCACGCCGACACCGACTGGGCCGACCGCCTGGGTGACGTCGAGGACACCTACATCGCGCTGGTCGCGGCCATCACCCGCTTCCAGCCGGTGCTGATCATCGTCGCCGACGATGACCTGGAGGCCTACGCCGATGCGCGCCTGCGCTCCAACCGGATCACCATGGAGCGGGTCCGTTTCGTCACCGCGCAGTACGACGATACGTGGCTGCGCGACTCGGGCCCGATCACGCTGCGCCGTGCCGATGGCGGCTTCCGCCTGCTGGACTTCCGCTTCACCGGCTGGGGCGGCAAGTTCGACGCGAGCCTGGATGATCAGCTGGTGGGCGTGCTGCACGCGGCCGGCGTGTTCGCGCCGAACGCGGCGCTACAGAGCATTCCGTTCGCGCTGGAAGGCGGCGGGATCGAGACCGATGGCGCCGGTACGCTGCTGACGACCTGGCAGTGTCTGCACGAGCGTCACCCGACGCGCGACCGCGCGTCGCTGAGCACGGACCTGGCCCAGTGGCTGCAGCAGGACCGGGTGCTGTGGCTGGACCACGGGTATCTGGAGGGCGACGATACCGATGCCCACATCGATACGCTGGCGCGCTTCGCCTCGGTGGACAGCATTGTCTACCAAGCCTGCGATGACAGCAGCGATTCGCACTTCACCGAGCTGCAGGCGATGGGCAACGAGTTGGCCGCGCTGCGCACCGCCGAGGGCGAGCCGTACCGTCTGTTCCCGCTGCCGTGGGCGCAGCCGGTGATCGATGAGGGTCGTCGGTTGGCCGCGTCGTATGCGAACTATCTGATCCTCAACGGCGCGGTGCTGATGCCGGCCTACGGGGATGTGGCAGACGACGCCGCACGCGACGTGCTGGCCCAGGCCTACCCGGACCGCGAGATTGTGCAGGTGCCCTGCCGTTCGCTGATCTGGCAGAACGGCAGCCTGCACTGCATCACCATGCAGTTGCCTGAAGGGTTGGTCGCCTGAAGCCTGCAAAGCTTGTAGAGCTTTAGAGCTTTAGAGCTTTAGAGCTTTAGAGCTTTAGAGCTTTAGAGCGCAGAGCAGCGTTTCGGTTGTCGCGCGCTGGGCGGGGGCCGGGCATCCCCCTCCGGGACACGCCGCAAGTACGTCCCTGTAGGCTACTCCACGGCATCCATGCCGTGGAGTGTCCCTCCGGGGGATGCCCGGCCCCCGCCCTCGACAGAATGCGTGCAGCGGCAGGAACAGCAGGTGGCGCTTGGTGGTTGCCGTGGCTTTTCGTGGCCGCCAGCGGCTGGGCCGGACCGCGGAGCGGGGTTCACGGCGTGTCCCGTCCCCCCGTGCCCGATGGCCCTGCCCATAGAGATGTTCCCGCCGAGGGCTGTTCGCGGAAAGTGTGAAGTCCGGCTCGGGGCATTTAGCGGCCAGCACGCCGCGTGCACCCATCCGCGATAAACTGCGTTTTTCCCCCGCAGGACCGCATCCGGATGAGCTCACGCCACACCCTTTCCGTCGCCCTGATCCAGGAGCGCAACCATGGCGACGCCGAGGCCAACCTGGCCGTGATCGAAGCGCGCGTGGCTGAAGCGGCCGCACAGGGTGCCAAGTTGATCCTGCTGCAGGAACTGCACAACGGCGCGTACTTCTGCCAGCACGAGTCGGTGGACGAGTTCGACCTGGCCGAGCCGATCCCGGGCCCCAGCACCGAACGCCTTGGCGCACTGGCCAAAAAGCATGCGGTGGTGATCGTCGGCTCGCTGTTCGAGCGCCGCGCCGCCGGCCTGTACCACAACACCGCGGTCGTCTTTGAAAAGGACGGCACGCTGTTGGGCAAGTACCGCAAGATGCACATCCCGGATGATCCGGGCTTCTACGAAAAGTTCTACTTCACCCCGGGCGACATCGGCTTCAAGCCGATTGATACCTCCGTCGGCCGTCTGGGCGTGCTGGTGTGCTGGGACCAGTGGTACCCGGAAGCGGCGCGACTGATGGCGCTGGCCGGTGCCGAGCTGCTGCTGTATCCCACCGCGATCGGCTGGGACCCGGATGACCAGCAGGACGAGAAGAACCGCCAGCGCGATGCGTGGGTGCTGAGCCATCGCGGCCACGCCGTGGCCAACGGCCTGCCGGTGCTGAGCTGCAACCGTGTCGGCCATGAAGCCTCGCCGCTGGGTGCTTCGGGCATCCAGTTCTGGGGCAACAGCCACGTGCTCGGCCCGCAGGGCGAGTTCATCGCCGAGGCCGGTACCGAGCCGACCGTGTTGATGTGCGAGGTGGACCTGCAGCGCAGCGAGCATGTGCGCCGGATCTGGCCGTTCCTGCGTGATCGTCGCATCGATGCGTATGGCGACCTGCTCAAGCGCTACATCGACTGAGCCGACAGGACCCCTGCCCCGTGACCGTACTGCTGCGCGATGCCCGCGACGGCGACATCGAGGCCATCACCGCGATCTACGCGGTGGAGGTCACTGATTTCGTCAACACCTATGAGTACGACATCCCCGACGCCAGCGAGATGCTGCGGCGCATGCACGACATGCTCGGCCGTGGCTTTCCCTACCTCGTGGCCGAGGTCGATGGGCAGGTGGCCGGTTACGCCTACGCCAATACCTACCGTGGCCGGATCGCCTACCAGTGGACCGTGGAGAACTCGGTCTACGTGGATGCCGCATTCCAGGGACGCGGGGTCGGCACGGCGCTGATGCAGGGCCTGATCGATGCCTGCGTGGCACGTGGCTACCGGCAGATGGTGGCGGTGATCGGCGAACCGACCAACACCGCTTCGATCAAACTGCACGAACGCTTCGGCTTCCATACCGTTGGCGTTTTCCGCGGCCTCGGCCGCAAGCATGGCCGCTGGCTGGACACCGTCCAGATGCAGCGCGCGCTCGGCGATGGTGCCGACAGCGCCCCTTCGAATGAATGACGCAATGACTGATACCCAGATCGATACCGACGACACCCTGTTCGCCGGCCAACCCGTGCGCGTGGTCGAACGCGACGGCGTGCGCTACACCCTGCTGGGCACCGCGCACGTCTCCCAGGCCAGCGTGGAAGCGGTGGAGCGCGCGATCGGCAGCGGCCGTTTCGATGCGGTCGCCGTGGAGCTCGACGCGCAGCGCCTGCAGGCGCTGACCAACCCGGACGCGCTGGCCAAGCTGGACCTGGTCGAGGTGATCCGCAAGGGCCGCGTCGCTCTGTTCGCCGCCAACCTGGCACTGGCCGCCTACCAGCGCCGCCTCGCCGAGCAGCTGGGGATCGAGCCCGGTGCCGAGCTCAAGCGTGCAGTCACCCTGGCCGGCGAGCACAACCTGCCGGTGCACCTGATCGACCGCGAAGTGGGCCTGACCTTCAAGCGTGCGTCGCAGCGGCTGGGCTTCTTCGGCAAGATCAAACTGGTGATGGGCCTGGGTGCCGGCCTGTTCGCGTCGGAAGACGTTGGCGAGGACGAAATCGAGAAGCTCAAGCAGGGCGACATGCTCGAAGCCAGCTTCGGCGAGTTCGCCAGCGAGAGCCCCGAGCTTTACGAAACCATCATCGGCGAACGCGACCGTTACATGGCCACGCGTCTGCGCGAGGTGCATGACCCGGCCCAGCGCGAAGTGCTGGCCGTGGTCGGCGCCGGGCACCTGGCCGGGCTGGCCAAGTATCTGGAAACCGATACCGATGCGCCGGGCCCGTTGCGTGCTTCGCTGGAAGACGTGCCGAAGAAGCGCAACATCCCGTGGATCACGCTGACCATCCTGACCGTGGTGCTGGCCGGGATCGCGCTGGGCTTCTACCGCGGCGGGCTGGGCATGGGTGGCGAGCTGCTGGCTACCTGGGCGATGTATACCGGCGGCCTGGCCGGGCTGGGCTGCCTGTTGGCGGGCAGCCATCCGTTGAGCATCCTCACCGCGATCGTGGTCGCGCCGTTCAAGCCGTTCCGGCTGAGCATTCCGACCGGCGCGTTCTCGGCGCTGGTCGAAGCACGCCTGCGCAAGCCGGCCTATGAAGACTTCCTGATGCTGCGCGACGATGCGCAGAGCGTGAAGGGCTGGTACCGCAACCGGGTCACCCGGGTGGTGCTGACCTTCATGCTCACCAACCTGGGCAGCATGCTGGGCCTGTGGCTCACCGGGTTCCAGGTGTGGGGCAAGGTCGCGGGGTAACGCGCAGGCCTTGGGGTGGCCTTCAAGGGCCACTGCTCTGTCTTCGTTCTGGGTCTGAGGCGAGCGTTGGGGCCCGCGCCCCAGCCATCCGCACCGCAGGGCCTTACACGGCAAAAAAGGGGGCCGCCCAACGGCCCCCAACCACATCACATGCCTTCGACCGCCGCCGCGTCGGTTGGTTCCGCGTCTTTGGCCGGCAGGCCACGCGCGCTGCGGATGATGCGTGACACCGCGCTGCTCAGGTCATCCAGGATGGCGTAGATGGTCGGCAGGAACAGCAGGCTGACCACCGTGGAGAACGCCAGGCCGCCGGCAATCGCGCGCGCCATCGGGTAGTACGGCGGGCCATTGCCCAGCAGCTGGGTGTCGGTCAGCGAGATCGGCACCATCGCCAGGATCGCCGTGCCCATCGTCATCATGATCGGACGCAGGCGCTCGCGTGACCCTTCCACCAGCGCCTGCGTGCGGCCGACCCCGCGCCGGCGCAGGTTGTTGATGTGCTCGATCATCACGATGCCGTTGTTCACCACCACCCCCATCAACACCAGGATGCCGATGAAGGACATGATCCCGAACGAGGTGCCGGTGATCCAGAACAGCCAGAACACGCCGAAGATCGAGAACACCACGCCGCTCATGATCGCCGCCGGGAACAGCAGCGACTCGAACACCGCCGCCATCACCACGTAGATCATCACCAGCGCGATCACCAGGTTGAACAGCATCTGCTGCATCGCCTCGTTGTCGTCGCCGTAGTCGCCACCGTCGAAGGTGAAGGTGTAGCCCGGCGGGAAGCTCATCGGTGTGAGCATTTCCTCCATCGCCTTGCGCCCTTCCGGCACGGTGACCTTCTCGGCCAGGTTGGCCTTGATGGTCAGCGTGGTCTGGCGGTTGGTGCGCCCGACCTGGGTGGCCGACGGCTTGATCGACACGTCCACCAGGCTCAGCAGCGGCACCGAACGCCCGTCGCCGGTGCGCACGGTGAAGCTGGCCAGGTCTTCCGGGCTGCTCTGCTCGGCACCGGCGAAGCGCACCCATACCGGCACTTCGCTGTCGCCGCGGCGGAACTCACGCAGCGGCGCGCCGCGCAGCGCCAGGCCGACGAAGCTGGCCACCTGTTCGGCATTGAACCCGAACGCAGCCGCACGCTCACGATCGACATGGACCGACAGCTCGCTGCCCTTCTCGCCGTTGTCGATACGCACATCGCGCAGCTCCTTGCGCTGGGCCAGCAGCGGCACCACTTCCTCGCCGATCTCCTGCAGCATCTGCGTCGAGTCGCCGACCAGCTGCACCTGCACCTGCTGGTTGCCGCCGCCACCGCCCCCATCGCCACCCTGGTTGCCCACGATGTAGTCGGCACGCGCCGAGCGCGGCAGCCCCTTGCGCAGTGCTTCCTTCACCGCCGCCAGGTTGTCGGCGTGCTGGGGATCGAACGTCACCGTGGTGCTGCTGCCTTCCTGCTCGCTGTACCAGGAATACACCTGGGTGATGTGCAGCGACTCGCGGTTCTGGTCCAGGTAACGCTCGACCCGGGCAACTTCCTCGGACATCTGGCTGTAGGTGTAGGCGCCCTTCCAGTTGTAGCCGATGAAGATATCGTGGCCGCCCTCGCCACCGAACATGTCGATCTTGGTCAGCTTCATCGGTACCAGGCTGATCAACACCACCATGAGGATGCCGAACACGCTCCAGCCGCGGTGCTCCAGCGTCCACTGCAGCACGTTGGCGTAGCGACGCTGCAGCCGCCCGATCACGCCCGTTTCCGATTGCACCAGCTTGGGAGTCTGCATGCGCGCGGACAGCATCGGGATCAGACTGACGGCGACCAGCCAGGAGGCCAGCAGCGACACCGAGATGGTGATCGCGATCTGGGACATGAAGATGCTGATGTTGTTGGTTTCGCCGAACAGGTTCGGCACGAACACGATGCAGTGGCACAGCGTGCCGGCGCTGAGCGCGATGGCCACGTTGCGGGTGCCGATGATCGAGGCCAGCCGTGGCTGGTCGGGCATGCGCTCACGTTCCTGGTAGATGCTCTCCACCACCACCACGGCGTTGTCCACCAGCATGCCGACCGCCAGCAGCAGGCCCATCATGGTCAGGATGTTCAAGGTGACGCCGGCGAAGTACATGAAGCCCAGCGTGACCACGAAACAGATCGGGATCGCCAGGGTCACCATCAGCGTCGACGGCCAATGGCGCAGGAAGAAGAACAGCACCGTCACCGACAGCAGCAGGCCGATCGCGCCGGCTTCAGCCAGCTCCAGCAGCGAAGACGTGACCATCTTGCCCTGGTTGTCGATCACCTTGATCTGCACATCGCGCATCGAGGGCTGCTTGCGGATCGCTTCGACCTCGGCCAACGCCGCACGCGAGACTTCCACCAGGTTGGCGCTGCGCTCCTTGAAGATGTCCAGGCCCACCGCCGGGTTGCCATCGAGGCGGCGGCCGTAGCTCATGCGCGTCGGCTTCAGGCGGATGTCGGCGATATCGCCCAGGCGCAGGCCCTTGGTATCGATCACCAGGTCGCGCAGTTCCTGCAGGTCGGTGATTTCGCCGACCGGCTGGATGCGCACGCGCTGGCCGTTGTCGTCGATCTGGCCGGCCGAGATCGAGAAGTTCAGCGTGCGCAGGCGCTCGCTGAGTTCGTTGATGCTCAGGCTGTGTGCGGTCAGGCGATCGGCGTTGATCGCGATCTCGACCTCATTGGGTGGCGCGCCGGAGATGTTGACCCGGGCCACGCCGGGGATGCGTTCGATGCGGCGTTTGAACTCGCGGTCGAGCATGTCATAGGCACCGGTGAGGTCGGTGCTGCTGGCCAGGCGCACCTTCAACACCGGGTCATCGCTGCTGGACCACTTGAACACGTTGTAGCGCTGCAGGTCGTCGGGCAGGTCGGTGCGGATCGCATCGATGCGCTCGCGCGCGTCCGAGGCGGCGATGGCGATGTCGCGATCCCAGTCGGTGAACTCGATGAAGATGCTGGCGCCTTCGGCCGTGGCCGACGAGCGCATGCGCTTGATCCCGGTCATGGTCGCCAGCGCTTCTTCGGTCGGGCGGATGATGGTGCGCTCGACTTCCTCCGGGGTGGAGCCGGTGTAGGGTATCTGCACGAACAGGAACGGCGCGGAGATGTCCGGCAAGGCCTCCAGCGGCAGCCGGAACGAGGCGATCAGCCCCACCACCACCAGCGACACGAAGCACATGATGGTGGTGATGGGACGGCGGATGGAGAACTCGGCAACGCTCATGCCGGCTCCTGTGCGGTATCACCGCCCGGGGCTGCGGAAATGGGCCTGTGCTGGCGACCACGCTCGCGGTAGTAGGCATCGCCACGACGGTCGAGCAGGTCGTACACCACCGGAATAACCAGCAGGGTCAGCAGCGTGGACACCAGCAGGCCGCCGATCACGGTGATCGCCATCGGCGCACGCACTTCGGCGCCCTCGCCCATCGCCACGGCCAACGGCAGGAAGCCGAACAGCGTGCACAGCGTGGTCATGATGATCGGGCGCAACCGCGAGCGCGCGCCTTCCACCAGCGCCTCGCGCTTGGCTACGCCGGCCTCGCGCAGCTGGTTGACCTTGTCGATCAGGATGATCGCGTTCTTGGTCACCAGGCCGACCAAGAGAATCAGCCCGATGAACACCACCACCGAGATCGGCTTGCCGGTCAGCATCAGCGCCAGGATCGCACCGACCAGCGCCAGCGGGATGGTGAACAGGATGACGAACGGGTGCAGCAGCGATTCGAACTGCGAGGCCATCACCAGGTAGACCAGGAAGATCGCCAGGCCGAAGGCGAAGATCAGCGAGCGCGCCGATTCGGCCAGCTCCTCGCCCTGGCCACCGATATGCATGCCCACCCCGGCGCCCAGCGGCTGCTTGGCCACCATGTCCTGCACTTCGCGCACCGCGCCGCCCAGGTCGATGTCGCGCAGGTTCGCCGACACCACGGCCACGCGGGTCTGGTCGGCGCGATGGATCTCGCTAGGGCCGTTGGTGGCGACCACGTCGGCGACCGCCTCCAGGGTGACCGGACGGGTGCTGCCCGGGTTGACGATCAAGCGGCGGATACTGTCCACGCTGGCACGGTCGCCGGCTTGGGCACGTACCAGCACATCGATCTTGCGGTCGCGGAAGCTGTAACGGGTGGCCACGTCGCCCCGCACCTTCTTGACCACCACATCGGCAATCTGCCGCGTGGTCAGGCCCAGCGCACCGGCGCGTTCCTGGTCGAAGCGGATCTGGATTTCCGGGAAGCCTTCTTCCACCGTGGATTTGACGTCGGCGTAGTGCGGGTTGCCGCGCAGCAGCGCGGCCAGGTTCTGCCCGGCACGCTCCAGCGTCGCCATGTCCTGGCCACGCAGTTCCACTTCCAGCGGCGTGGAGAAGCTGAACAACGCCGGTCGCGCGAAGTCGACCTGCACGCCCGGATGCTGCTTCATCGAATCGCGCAGGCGCTCGGTGATCGCCGCTTCGGTGCGCGCATCGCCACCGCCGGCCATCACCACGGTGAGCTTGCCGATGTTCTCACCGCTCTCGGTCGGGCTGGCATCCAGCCGCGTGCCGCTGCCGCTGACGCCGTACAGCGAGGCGATGCTCTCGTCCTTGGCGTGGCCCAGCTGCAGTTCGCGGACCAGCGCATCGGTCTGCTTCAGCGGCGTGCCGGCGGGCAGTTTGGCGGTCATCTCGAAGCGGTCCTGGGACAGCTGCGGGATCAGGTCGGCGCCGAGCATCGGCACCATCGCCAGGGTCGCCACGAAGGCCAGCGCAGCCAGGCCCAGCACCTTACCGGGATGGTGCAAGGCACCGGGCAGCAGCCGCAGATAGCCGCGCTCGGCGCCCGCGTAGGGCTTCATCGCCAGGTCGCTGGCCTTGCGCATCACCGGGCCGATGATGGCCACCAGCAGGCGCCACACGCGGATCACTGCCCAGGCCACGCCGAAGAAGCTCCAGCGCACCAGCGCACCGACGCCACGGCGGCTACCAGCGACCGGCTTGAGCCAGCGCTTTTCCGGCTGCCACGGCTGCGGTGCCGACTCTTCCGGGAACGACAACGGCGGCCGGCCCTTGAGCGAGCTCAGCATCGGAATCAGGGTCATCGACACCAGCAGCGAAATCGCGATGGCGATCGCCACGGTCAGCGCCTGGTCGCGGAACAACTGGCCGGCGATGCCATCGACGAACACCAGCGGCAGGAACACCGCGATGGTGGTCAGGGTCGAGGCGACCACCGCCATGCTCACTTCGCGGGTACCGGTGATCGCTGCCTGCAGGATGCCCAGGCCACGCTCGCGCGCCTTGGCGATGCTCTCCAGCACCACGATCGAATCATCCACCACCAGGCCGGTGGCCAAGGCCAGACCGCCAAGTGACATCACGTTGAGGCTCAGCCCCAGCTGGCCCATGAAGAAGAACGTGGTGATGATCGAGACCGGCAGTGACAGGCTGATCACGAACGTGCTCCAGCCATCGCGCAGGAACAGGAAGATGATCAGGATCGCCAGCAGGCCGCCGATCACCGCATCCTTCTTGACATCGCTGATGGCGTGCTCGATGAAGCGCGACTGGTCTTCGATGGTGGTCAGCTCGGCATCGCCGGGGATCTGCTGCTTGATCTGCTCCAGGCGCTTGCGCAGCGCATCGGCGGTAGCCACGGTGTTGGCGTCGCCTTCCTTGTAGATCGCCAGCTCGACCGCTTCCCTGCCGCCCAGGCGGATGATCGCCTCGCGCTCCTTGTAGCCCTGGCGCACCGAGGCGACATCCTTCAGGCGCACCGGCACGCCGTTGGCGATGTTGGTGGAACTGCTGCTGGACGCGCTCTGCGCGGCCGAGGCAGCGGCGATGGCGGCGTCGGAACCGGTCGAGGCGGCGATCGCGAACATCTGCTGCATCGCCGCGTCGGCAGCGCTGCCGGTGCTGCTCTGGGTGGTCACCAGCAGGTTGCGGATGTCCTCCAGGTCGGCGAACTGGTTGACGGTGCGCACCAGGAAGCGCTGCGAGCCCTCCTCCAGGCGGCCGCCGGAGATATTGATGTTCTCTTCCTTGAGGCGCTTGATGACGTTGTCGATCGGCAGGTTGAGCTGGGCCAGTTTCTGCTGGTCGATATCCACCTGGATCTCGTCTTCCAGACCGCCGCCGACCTTGACCGCCGCCACGCCGGCAACCGGCTCCAGCTTTTTCTTGAGGTCTTCATCGGCGTAGCGACGCAGCTCGGTGAGCTGGCGCACCGCATCGGCCTCGTTGGCCGGATCGTGCTTGGCCGAAATCACCAGGCGCATGATCGGCGCGGTGGACGGATTGAAGCGCAGCAGCACCGGGGCCTTGGCCTCCAGCGGCAGGTTCAGCGCTTCCATCTTGTCGCGCACCTCCAGGCTGGCCTGGTCCATGTTGGTGCCCCAGGCAAACTCCAGCACCACATCGCTCTGCCCGGTGCGCGAAACCGACTTGAGCTTGCGCAGGCTCTTGACCACACCCACCGCTTCTTCGACCGGCTCGCTGATCAGGGTTTCAATTTCAGTCGGTGCCGCACCGGTGTATTCGGTACGCACGGTCAGCGTGGGATAGCTCAGGTCCGGCAGCAGGTTGACCTTGAGGTTGCCCAGCGCGATGAAGCCGAACAGCAGCAGCGTCACCGTGCACATGGCGATGGTGACGCGGCGGCGGGTGGCGAATTCCACCAGGCCACCGCCCTGCGGCGGCGCGCTGCCCGAATGCGGATCGTTGCCGTGGTCGTTGCCGGCCGATGTCATTGACGGCTCTCCGCCTTGGTCGGGGCGGCCTTGGCCACAACGGTGGCCGGCTTGTCGCCGATCACCTGCACGGCCGTGCCATCACGCAGCGCCACCTTGCCTGCGGTGACCACGCGGTCGCCTTCGGCCAGACCGTCACGGATCTCCACCCAGGCGCCTTCGGCATAACCGAGCTTGACCGCGACCCGCGCAACCTTGCCATCGCGCACGCGGAACACCGCCGGCTCACCGTCATCGAGCAGCGCCAGGCGCGGCACCACCAGTGCGTCGGCGCGCTGGTCGTAATCGATGCGGATGCGGCCGAACATGCCCGGCTGCAGGCCGGCGGCGTCCTCGCCGAAGCCGCTGACCACGCGGAAGGTGCCGCTGCCGGCATCGACCACCGGCGAAATACGGTCCACCGTGCCCGGGAACGACTTGCCCGGCAGCGCATCGGCCACCAGCGTCACCGGCTGGCCGGCGCGCAGCGTGGCCAACTCACGCTCGGGCACGTTGAGGGTGGCTTCCAACCGCGAGTTGTCGACGATGCGGAAGATCGGCGTGTTGATCTGCACGAAGTTGCCGGTCTTGATCGAGCGCGAGGCGATCACCCCGGAGATCGGCGCGACCACCGTGGTGTAGGACAGTTCCAGCGTGGCCAGGCGGTACTGCGCGCGGGCGTTGTCCAGGTCGAAACGGATCTGGTCGACGTCGGCGGCGCTGACCATCTGCTGGCCCACCAGTTTCTGTGCGCGCTGGAAGTTGCTGTCCAGCTTGCGCATGGTCGCTTCGCTCTGCGCCACCGCCAACCGCGCGCGGTCCGGGTCCAAGCGCACCAGCGGCTGCCCGGCGCGGACCGGCTGGCCCTCTTCCACCAGGACCGCCAGCGCCACGCCGGAGGTCTTGGCGACCACCTGCGATTCGGCCCGCGCCTCCAGCGCGGCCGTGCCGGTGTAGCTGGCCGCGACCGCGCGGCGGCTGGCCGCCACGGCTTCGACCGGTACCGCCTCGGCAGCCTTTTCGGCCTTGGAGTCCTTTTCGGCGGCCTGGGCCTCGGCGCTGCCGGCGCCGGCGCCGCAGCCGCTCAGCAGCAGGCAGGAAGTGATCAGCAGTGCAGCGGCGCAGGTTCCGGTGCGGCGGTGCAGGAAGGTATGTCGCGACATCGTCGTGTCCCTGGGGATGCGTGGGCAGGTGTTGTAGCAAAGTAATGCACCACGTCACGACCACACCATATCCCAAAGGTCATGGTGACCTGCGGCTACGCCCTGCCCGACCCCGGTTTCAGCTAGATGAAATCGCAGGCTATACTCGGGCCAGTTCCGTACCCCACGCCGGAACGACCAGACCCGTATACCGGAAAGGACATCATGCGCCCGCAGCCGCTCGCCGCTTGTCTTCTGGCCGTCCTCCTGCCCCTCGGGGCCGCCGCACAGGCCGCAACTGCTCCAGCAGTACCCGCCGCACCTGCCGTACCCGCCCCGGCTCCCGTCGCGGCCGCCCCCGCCGCCCCGACCGGCAGTTACGACAATGGTCGCGTGCTGGCGTACACCTGCCAGGGATGCCATGGCATCACCGGGTACAAGAACGCCTATCCCAGTTATCGGGTGCCCAAGATCGGGGGGCAGACCCAGCAGTACCTCAGCCAGGCGCTGAGCGAGTACCGCCATGGCAAGCGCAAGCATCCTACGATGCAGGCGCAGTCCATGAGTTTCAGCGAACAGGAGATCGCCGATCTCGCTGTTTACCTGTCCACCGCCAAATAAGCACCGCTCATGACGAAAGCCGCGCCGTTCAAGCGTCACGCCATCGCCCTGTCCGTTGCCCTGCTGCTGGCTGCCTGTTCGCAGTCGCAGGTGGAAAACAGCGCAGATTCCGCCGCCGACCCGGGCCACGCCAGTGGCGAGCACGGTTCAGGCTCCTCCGCCGGCCTGCCCACCGGTCGCATTGCGGCCGGCGAGGCCCGTGCCCAGGTCAAGGGCAAGGCCACCGGCCAGAGCTGCATCGACTGCCATGGGGCCGACGGCAACAAGCCGATCGACCCGACCTACCCGAAACTGGGTGGGCAGTACGGTGATTATCTGGCCCACGCCCTGCAGGCCTACCGTGCCGGCGACCGCCAGCACGCACTGATGACCCCGCAGGCGACCAACCTGAGCGATCAGGACATCGCCGACCTGGCCGCGTACTTCGGCTCCAGGCCGAGCCAGCTGCGGGACCTGCACGGGTTGAAATGAGCGATCGGCGCCTTCGGGCGCCGATTGCATCAGCCGCCCAGTTCTTCCCAGCGCGCGTACGCGGCGTCCAGCTCGGCCTGCACCTTGTTCAACTGCTGGGTGTGGGCGGCCATGTCCGGCGCGCTGCGCTGGTAGAACGCCGGGTCGTTCATCGCGGCGGTGAGGCCTTCGACGTCCTTCTCCAGCTGTTCGATCTTCAACGGCAGCTGTTCCAGCTCGCGCGCGTCCTTGTAGCTGAGCTTGCGCTTGGCGGCCGCCGGTTCCGCGGCAGCCGCGGTGGCCGTCGCCGGCTTTGCCGCCACCACCGGTGCAGCGGCGGCGATCGCAGCCACGCGTTCGGCGTGACGCTGCCAGTCGCTGTAGCCACCGACGTACTCGCCGACCACGCCGTCGCCTTCCATCACCATCGTGGAAGTCACCACGTTGTCGAGGAAGTCACGGTCATGGCTGACCAGCAGCAACGTGCCGGTGTAGTCGCTGAGCAGCTCTTCGAGCAGCTCCAGGGTTTCCACGTCCAGGTCGTTGGTCGGTTCATCCATGACCAGCAGGTTGGACGGCTGCGCGAACAGCTTGGCCAGCAGCAGGCGGTTGCGCTCACCACCGGACAGGCGGGTGATCGGCGCACGCGCACGCTCGGGTGAGAACAGGAAGTCCTGCAGGTAAGCGTGCACATGCTTGCGCTTGCCATTGAACTCGATGAAATCGCGGCCTTCGGCCACGTTCTCGATCGCGGTCCAATCCTCGCGCAGCACCGAACGGTACTGGTCGAAGTAGGCAATCTGCAGGTTGGTGCCGGCGCGCACTTCACCGCTCTGCGGCTGCAGGTCGCCCAGCAGCAGCTTGAGCAGGGTGGTCTTGCCGCTGCCGTTCGGGCCGATCAGGCCAATGCGGTCGCCGCGCAGGATCACGGTGCTGAAATCCTTGACCATCGTGCGTGCGCCGAAGGCGAACGAGATGTCCTTGACGTCGATGACCTTCTTGCCGGAATTCTCCGCCTGCGCCGCTTCCATGCGCACATTGCCACCCAGCTCGCGCCGCTGCGAACGCTCGCTGCGCATCGCCTTGAGGCGGCGCACACGGCCTTCATCGCGGGTACGACGGGCCTTGATGCCCTGCCGGATCCAGACTTCTTCCTGCGCCAGCATCTTGTCGAAGCGCGCGTTTTCCTGGGCCTGCGCGTTGAGCCGTTCTTCGCGGCGGCGCTCGTAGTTGGCCCAGTCGCCCGGCCAGCTGGTGACCTGGCCGCGGTCGATCTCGACGATGCGGGTGGCCAGCGCGCGCAGGAAGCGACGGTCATGGGTGACGAACACCACGCTGCCGTTCCAGTTCTTGAGGAACATTTCCAGCCAGTCGATGGCTTCGATGTCCAGGTGGTTGGTGGGTTCGTCGAGCAGCAGCAGGTCCGGTGCGGACACCAGCGCGCGGCCGAGCAGCACGCGGCGCTTCATGCCGCCGGACAGGCGGGCGAATTCGGCCTCGCCATCGAGGTCGAGCTTGGTCAGGGTTTCGGTGACGCGCTGGTCCAGGCCCCAGCCATTGGCGGCGTCGATCTTGGCCTGTACCGCGCCCAGTGCATCGCCGTCGAACTCGTCGGCCATGCTCAGGTGATGGAATTCCGCCAGCCACTGGCCCAGTTCGCCCAGGCCATCGGCCACGACGTCGAACACGCTGCCGGCGGCGCCGTGCGGCACTTCCTGCTCCAGGCGGGTGACGCGCACCCCTTGCTGCACGCGGATTTCTCCGTCGTCGGGCTTGTGGTCGCCGGACAGCAGCTTGAGCAGGGTCGATTTGCCGGCGCCGTTGCGGCCGATCAGGGCAATACGCTCGCCCGGTTCGATCGACAGTTCGGCTTTTTCCAGCAACAACGGGCCGCCGACGCTGAAGTCGACGTTTTGCAGAGTAATCAGAGGCATCCGACCATTGTACCGGCTGGCGGGCCGCGGCGTCGCTCAGCCGTGCTGGAAAACGCGGGGGGGCAGTGCCAACAGTTCACCCAGCCGCGGCGGCACGCGCTTGCCCGGATGCCGCACCAGCCACAGCTGGCGCGACAGCGGCGGCAGCGGTGTATCCAGAATCTGCAGGATCCCCAGCGCGGCCAGGTCGGCCACGGCATGCCGGGACACACAGGCCAGGCCCAGCCCTGCGGCGGCGGCCTGCTTGATCGCCTCGGTGCTGCCGAGCTGCATCGAACGGGCGAAATGATGCAGATGCGGCAGCAGCGCCTGCTCGACCGTCTCGCGGGTACCCGAACCGGGCTCGCGCAGCAGCCAGCGCGCCTGCGCCAGCATCTCCAGCGTCACCGTCGACGGCAGCGCGTGGGCCGCGGCCACGATTACCAGTTCATCGCGCTGCCAGGGCAGTACCTGCAGACCGCTTTCATGGCAGGGGCCTTCGATCAGGCCGAAATCGACCTCCAGTCGCTGCACGGCGGCCACCACCTCGGCACTGTTGCCGATCCGCAGGTCCACCTGCGCGCGCGGGTTGTCGTGCAGCAGCGCCGCCACCCGCACCGGCAGCAGGTAATTGCCGATGGTGGTGCTGGCGCCGATCCGCAGCTGGATCGGCAGCACATCGCCCGCCCGGTCGCGGCCGACGCCGGCCGCAGCTTCCAGATCGGTGGCCGCCGCCAGCAGCGCCCGCGCCGGATCCAGCAGGGCGCGACCGTGCGCATTGAGCACCAGCCGACGGCCGATGCGGTCGAACAGCGGCGTGGGCAGCTGCGCTTCGAGCTCCTTCAGCGCCGCGCTGGTCGCCGACTGCGACAACGCCAACTGCTCCCCGGCCGCCGCGGTGGTGCCCGCCTCGGCCACGGTCACGAATACCTGCCATTGGCGCAGTGTGAGGTGCATGCAGCCATTAACCCATGAAACAGGTTGAAATGACATGAACAATGCGTTTTACAGGTTTAGGCCTGGCGCGCAGGCTGGGCACCTGATCCGGTTGGAGCTTGTCCGTGAACGCCCCCTCTTTGCCCCTGTCCTCGCCTACCCTGACCCAGCGCTGGCGCGGTCGTGCGCCCGGCCTGCTGCTGACGGCACTGGTCGCGGCCGCGGCGATGGCGCTGGCCGAGGTGCCGTGGCTGCAGGCGCATGGGATCAGCGCGCTCACCCTCGCCATCGTGCTGGGCATCGTGTTGGGCAACAGCCTCTACCCGGCGCTGGCCCCGCGCGCCGGTGCCGGTGTCGGCTTCTCCAAGCAGTGGCTGCTGCGTGCCGGCATCGTGCTGTACGGGCTGCGCCTGACCTTCCAGGACATCGGCCAGGTCGGCGTGTCCGGCGTATTGATCGATGCGCTGGTGCTGCTCAGCACCTTCGGCCTGGCCTGGTGGGCCGGCACGCGCTGGTTGGGGATCGACCGTGACAGCGCGCTGCTGATCGGGGCCGGCAGCTCGATCTGCGGCGCCGCGGCGGTGATGGCGGCCGAACCGGTGGTGCGTGGGCGTGCCGAACAGGTGACGGTGGCGGTCTCCACGGTGGTGGTGTTCGGCACGCTGGCGATGTTCCTGTACCCGCTGCTGTACCAGCTCAACCTGGCCCACGGCTGGGTGCCGATGAGCGCATCGATGTACGGCGTGTTCACCGGCTCGACCGTGCACGAAGTGGCCCAGGTGGTGGCGGCCGGGCGTGCGGTCAGCGAGGGCGCAGCCGATACCGCGGTGATCGCCAAGATGGTGCGGGTGATGATGCTGGCCCCGTTCCTGGTGGGCTTGTCGCTGCTGCTGGCACGCGGTCGCCGCGCCCAGCCCGGCGCGGCGCGGGCGAAGATCGTGGTGCCGTGGTTCGCGTTCGGCTTCGTGGCCGTGGCCGGGTTCAACTCGCTGCAGCTGCTACCGGCCAGCGTGGTGCATGCGGCCATCGACCTGGATACGGTGCTGCTGGCCATGGCGATGGCCGCGCTGGGCCTGACCACCCACGTTTCGGCGCTGCGCCAGGCCGGAATCAAGCCGCTGCTGCTGGCCCTGCTGCTGTTCGGCTGGCTGCTCGGTGGCGGGCTGGGCATCAACCTGAGCGTGCATGCGCTGATCGGCTGAGGCAGCCGGGGCGGACTTCTGCGACACTACCGCATGTCTGAATTCTCTTCCCTGCCGCTGAAACCAGCGCTGCTGCCCGGCATCGATGCCCTGGGCTATACCTCGCTCACCCCCGTGCAGGCACAAAGCCTGCCGGCGATCCTTGAGCGCCGCGATGTGATCGCACAGGCCCCGACCGGCTCCGGCAAGACCGCCGCGTTCGGCCTGGGCCTGCTGCAGGCACTGGACCCGTCGGTGATCCGCGCGCAGGCGCTGGTGCTGTGCCCGACCCGCGAACTGGCCGACCAGGTCGGCAAGCAGATTCGCAAGCTCGCCACCGGCATCCCCAACCTGAAGCTGGTGGTGCTGACCGGCGGCATGCCGCTGGGCCCGCAGCTGGCCTCGCTGGAAGCGCACGACCCGCACGTGGTGGTAGGAACGCCCGGGCGCATCCAGGAGCTGGGCCGCAAGCGCGCCCTGCACCTGGGCGGGGTGACCACGCTGGTGCTGGACGAAGCCGACCGCATGCTCGACATGGGCTTTGAAGAGCCGATCCGCGAGATTGCCGGGCGCACCAACAAGGACCGCCAGACGCTGCTGTTCTCGGCCACCTTCCCCGATGAGATCCGCGAGATCGCGCGGGTGCTGCTGCGTGACCCGGTGGAAGTGACCGTGGAAGGCGCCGACCACGCGCCGGCGATCCGCCACCTGTTCTGCGAAGTCGACCTGGCCAGCAAGCAGAAGGCGCTGGCCGGCCTGCTGCTGAAGTACAACCCCGAATCGACCGTGGTGTTCTGCAACACCCGTCGCGACGTGGACGATGTCGCCAACTCGCTGCAGCAGTTCGGCTTCTCCGCGCTGCCGCTGCACGGTGAGATGGAGCAGCGCGATCGCGATGAAGTACTGGTGCGCTTCGCCAACCGCAGCTGCAACGTGCTGGTGGCCAGCGACGTCGCCGCCCGCGGACTGGACGTGCAGGACCTGGCAGCGGTGATCAACTACGAGCTGCCCACCGATATCGAAACCTATGAGCACCGCGTGGGCCGTACCGGTCGCGCCGGTGCTACCGGCCTTGCGATCAGCCTGGTCACCGGCCGCGAGCGCAACCGCGCCGACGCGCTGGAAGCCGCGCAGGGCAAGCCGCTGGACTGGCAGAAAACCCCGCTGGCCACCGCGCGTCCGGCGGTGCTGCCGCAGGCGGCGATGGAAACCCTACGCATCGACGGCGGCAAGACCGACAAGCTGCGCCCCGGCGACATCCTCGGCGCGCTGACCGGCGATGCCGGGCTGTCGGCCAAGGTGATCGGCAAGATCGACATCTACGCCACGCGCTCGTACGTGGCGATCGCGCGCGAGCATGTCGGCAAGGCGATCTCGCGGCTGGAAGCGGGCAAGATCAAGGGCCGTCGTTTCCGCGTGCGGCAGATGTAATGCGTTACCTAGCATCGCGGGGAGCCGGCCAACGGCCGGCACTACCCGATGGTGGAGGACAAGGTAGTGCCGGCCGCTGGCCGGCTCCCCGGTAAAACGCGCAGCAACCTGGGGATCAGTACACCAGGTTCGCCAGCAGCGGCACGTCGGCGTTCCAGCGCTCACGGCCGCCCAGGCCGGCCAGCTCGACCAGCACCGCCGCGCCCACGACCTCGACCTGCAGCTGCTGCGCCAGCGACAGCGCCGCCAACAGCGTGCCACCCGTGGCCAGCACGTCATCCACCACCAGCACCCGTGCGCCGGCCGGCAAGGCGTCGGCGTGCACCTCGATGCTGTCGGTACGGTATTCCAGGGTGTATTCCTGTTTCAGGGTGCGCCCCGGCAACTTGCCCGGCTTGCGCACCGGCACGAAGCCCACGCCCAGCACCCGCGCCATCGCCGCGCCGAGGATGAAGCCGCGCGACTCGATACCCATCACCGCCTGCAGCTGCGCATCGCGCCACGGCGCCACCATCGCATCCACCGCGGCGGCGAAATCGGCGCCATCGGCCAGCAGCGGCATGATGTCCTTGAACAGAATGCCCGGCTTGGGGAAATCGGCGATGTCGCGCAGGCGACCGGCCCAGGCAGGCGTGGGGGTGGAATCGGTCATGGTCAGGGCAGTAAACGGGGCGGCACAGCTTAACCCGGCCGGCCCCCAGGCCTGCTCACGAGCTGCAGGACAGTGTGGAGCAGCCGGGCTTGTCACGCGCCCAGTCCGGGCGCTTGCCCGCGTAGTGCTCACGTCCGGGCTGCTCGTCATAGGGGTGGCGCAGCACCTCCAGCAGGGTGTGCACGCCACTCAAATCGCCCCGCTCGGCCTGCTCGATCGCCTCCTGCGCCAACCAGTTGCGCAGTACGTAGCGCGGATTGGCGCGCTGCATCCGCTGCACGCGCGCATCCGCCTCCAGGCGGTCGCCACGTACCCGGGCAGCGTATTGCTGCAGCCACGCCTGCAGGGCCGGCAACACCGCTGCACGCCGTTCCGGCGTATAGAACGCGGCATCGAGGATATCCACCGACGGTGAAGCCGGATCCAGGCTGGCCAATGCACGGAAGGCGATGCTCATGTCCATCTCGCCGTCGTGCAGGATCTGCAGCCAGGCCGCCATCATCGCCAGGTCGTCATCACGGCAGTCGGCCAGGCCGAACTTGGCCGCGATGTCCTCGCGCTCGCACTGCGCGTGCACCGCCTGGAAGCGTGCCAGGCCTTCGTGCAGCGGTGCGACATCGTCGAACAACGGGGCCAGCGCCTGCGCCAGCCGGGTGAGGTTCCAGTACGCCACCTGCGGCTGCGTGCCGAAGCGGTAGCGACGCCCCTGCGCGTCGGTGGTGTTGGGTGTCCAGTCCGGATCGTAGTCATCGACCCAGCCATACGGGCCGTAGTCGATGGTGAGGCCGAGGATGGACATGTTGTCGGTGTTCATCACGCCATGCACGAAGCCGACCCGCATCCAGTGCGCGACCAGCACCGCGGTGCGTTCGCAGATCTGCGCGAACCAGCGCGCGTGGCGGTCCGCGCCGGCATCGGCCAGTGCGGGGAAATCACGCGCGATGCAGGCATCGGCCAGCTGGCGCAGCAAAGCGGTATCGCCGCGCGAGGCCGGCAGCTCGAACGTGCCGAAGCGGATGAACGACGGTGCCACCCGGCACACGATCGCCCCCGGCTCGGCCTGCGGATGGCCGTCATAGAACATGTCGCGCACCACCGTCTCGCCGGTACCGACCAGGCTCAGCGCGCGCGTGGTCGGCACACCGAGATGATGCATGGCCTCGCTGCACAGGAACTCGCGGATCGACGAACGCAGTACCGCACGGCCGTCGGCGCCGCGCGAATAGGGCGTGCGCCCTGCCCCCTTGAGCTGCAGCTCCCAGCGCGCACCTTCCGCGGTGATCAGCTCACCCAGCGAAATCGCGCGGCCATCGCCCAGCTGCCCGGCCCAGTGACCGAACTGATGGCCGCCGTAGTTGGCCGCCCAGGGCTGCATGCCGGCATACAGCGCATTGCCGCCGAACACGCGTGCAAAGGCGTCGTCATCGACCAGGTCCGCGCCCATGCCAAGCAACGTGGCCACCTCGGGTGCGTGCGCCAGCAGCTGCGGCGCCGCCACCGGGGTGGGCAGTACCGAGGACCACGCCGCACCGCGCACTTCACGCACGCGGGGGCCGGTTTCTTCATCGCCGGGCAGGTCACGGATGAAGCGGTTGTCGAAGTGCAGCGGTTCAGTGCTCATCGTCATGAAATGGGGGCGTCGCCGCGCCCCCACAAGCTCAACGCGCGCCCGCGCCGAGATTCAACGGACCACCGCGCTCGATGGCACACTGGTAGGCCGGGCGCTGTTCGATGCGCTGCACGAACGCCTGCAGCTTCGGGTAGGCCGCCATGTCGCCAGCGCGGATGGCCGCGGCCTGGACCGGAAAGCTCATCTGGATGTCGGCGGCGGTGAAACGCTCACCGGCAAACCACGGTGCCTTGCCCAGTTCGGCCTCCATCCAGTCCAGGTGCAGCTTCAGCTGCGGGCCGACGAAGGTCTTCATCACCTTGTCGACGATGCCGCGCGCGATCGGCTTGGCAAAGAACGGCATCGGCGCCTTGCGCACCCGCGCGAACACCAGGCTCATCACCAGCGGTGGCATCGCCGAGCCTTCGGCGTAGTGCATCCAGTAGCGGTAGCGCAGGCGCTCGGCCGCCTGCGCCGGCAGCGGCTCGGGCGAGAGCTGGCGGGCGCTGTCGTAGCGGTCGGCCAGGTATTCCAGGATCGCACCGGATTCGGCCAGCACCAGCGCATCGTCCTGCAGCACCGGCGACTTGCCCAACGGATGGATCTCGCGCAGCGCCTGCGGTGCCAGCCAGGTCTTCGGGTCGCGTTGGTAGTTGACCAGCTGGTACGGCAGCCCCAGCTCTTCGAGCATCCACAACACGCGCTGCGAGCGCGAGTGGTCCAGATGGTGCACCTTGATCATCGACGGTTCCGCGGATTCAAAGCGTCATCCTAACCGTGGCGGCGGCACGCTGACGTCATTGCCCCGGGGCCGCGCAACGAACGCACAAATAAAAACGCCGGGAGCTTTCGCTCCCGGCGTTTCATTGCAACCTGACGGTAGCGGGGGGCCTATTAGGCCGCCTGCACCTGATCAGCCTGCATACCCTTCTGGCCCTGGACGGCGACGAAGGTGACCTTCTGGCCTTCCTGCAGCGACTTGAAGCCGGTGCCCTGGATGGCGCGGAAGTGGACGAAGAGGTCCGGGCCGCTTTCCGGGGTGATGAAGCCGAAGCCCTTGGCGTCGTTGAACCACTTGACAGTGCCGGTCTGACGATCAGACATGTACTAACTCCTGAAACATAAGTTGGAAAAATCGCGGCTCCCGGAAATCGGGGCCGAGACTGAGTTGCAGGCGTTGGTAAAGCGGATCGATGAGCAGATCGTGAGATCAACTGCACCAGGCCACGATTCACGGTGACCCTAGCAAACACAGTGAGAGCGACGATACGCGTGTTTTACCGAAAAAGCGATAGCTGATTTATTCAGCCGTTCCCTCGTCACGCCTGACGGGACAAGGGATTGGGCAATGCTACACAAATTCTCAGCCCCTATTCAGAATTTTCTTACCTTAAGATCAGCCAAATGCCCGACTCAAATCCCTTGCTTTCCCGCATCTGGGTGGACGCCGATGCCTGCCCCGGGGTCATCAAAGAGATCCTGTTCCGTGCTGCCGAGCGCGTGAAGATCCCGCTGACCCTGGTCGCCAACCATGCGCTGCGTACCCCGCCCTCCCGCCATATCAGCGCCCTGCAGGTGCCGCCGGGCCTGGATGTGGCCGACAGCGTGATCGTCGAGCGGGTGTCCGCAGGCGACCTGGTGGTCACCCAGGACATCCCGCTGGCGGCGCTGGTGCTGGCCAGGAAGGCCGTCGCGCTGAACCCACGCGGGCAGCTGTACACCCCCGACAACATGGCCGAGCGGCTGTCGATGCGCAATTTCATGGAGGAACTGCGCGGCGCCGGGGTCCAGACCGGCGGGCCACCGCCGCTGAACGCGCGTGACCGGCAGGCGTTCGCGGCCGAACTGGACCGCTGGCTGGCGCGACGGTAACCGGTGGTGCCGGCCGCTGGCCGGCGCCTTGGGCCATCTGGATCAACCGGTTGGTCGGCGGTGGAGGCATCTAGGGGAGCCGGCCAGCGGCCGGCACTACCCGGGCTGCAGGGTGCGGTGGCTGGTGAACTGGCGGGGTTCGCCGGTCAGCGGGTCGTTGAAGGCCAGTGCCTGGGCCAGCAGCTGCAGGGGTCGGCTGAAACCGGGGTCGTCGCGCTGGCACAACTGCGGGTACAGGTCGTCACCCAGGATCGGTGCGCCGAGCGCGGCCATGTGCACGCGCAGCTGGTGCTTGCGCCCGGATTCGGGGTGCAGCCGGTAGTGCCAGACCGCCCCGCTGCGCGCGATCACCTCGATGCGGGTCCGCGCGTTCGACGCGCCCGGGGCCTCGGCCATGCGGAAGAACGGCTCGCCCGGCACCATCCGGCTGTGCCGCTCCAGCGGGAAGCCCATCGCGGTCAAGGCCGGGGCCAGCGCCTCGTAGGTCTTGTCGATGCGGCGCTCGCGGAACAGGCGCTGGTAAGCATCACGGGTATCGGGCCGGGCCGAGAACAACACCAGCCCGGCGGTCAGCTTGTCCAGCCGGTGCAGCGGCACCAGGTCCGGGTTGCCAGTGCGCGCCACCAGCCGCGCCAGCAGGGTTTCGCGCACATGGCCGCCGGCGGGGGTGACCGGCAGGAAATGGGGTTTGTCGGCCACCAGAAGATCCGCGTCCTGGTAGAGGATGGTTTCGACGAACGGAATCACCGGTTCATCGGCCACTTCCCGGAAATACTGGATTTCCAGCCCCACCTGCCACGGCCGGTCCGCCGCCAGCGCCCTGCCCTGCGCGTCCAGCACCCGGCCGCGCGCGAAGCGGCTTTGCCACTGCGCGCGGTCAATGCGCGGAAAGCGTGCACACAAGCCATCGAGCAGGGTCGGCCAGTCGCCGGGCGGCAACTGCAGGTGGCTGGCGGCAAGGCCGGTGGAGATTGGATCGGACGGGGTCATGGCCCACCCATTATCATGGCGCTCTTTGTTCACGGTATCCCCATGGCCCTCACCGCCACCATCCGCAAGGCCGAACTGCAGATCAGCGATATGGATCGCGGCTACTACGCGACCCACAATCTGACCCTGGCCCAGCACCCGTCGGAAAACGATGAGCGCCTGATGGTGCGGCTGCTGGCCTTTGCGCTGAATGCCGAAGAGCGCCTGGAATTTGGCCGCGGGCTGAGCACCGACGACGAGCCGGACCTGTGGCACCGCGACTACACCGGCGACATCCTGCAGTGGATCGACCTGGGCCAGCCTGACGAATCGCGCATCCGCAAGGCCTGCAACCGCAGCCGCCAGGTGCAGGTGGTGACCTTCGCCGGCCATGCCGCCGATGTGTGGTGGACCAAGCAGGCCAAGGGCCTGGAGCGCTTCGACAACCTCTCGGTGCTCGATCTGGAGGGCGGATTCGTGGAGCGCTGGGCCGGGCAGATCCAGCGCGCCATGCGCTGGAGCGTGCTGATCCAGGACGGCGAAGTGCAGCTGATCAACGACCAGATGCAGCTGGACGTGATCCCGACCTGGCGCAAGCGCGCCAAGGAATGAGCCAGGCGATGAAGCCCATTGCGTGCGACGTGCTGGTGATCGGTGCCGGCGCGGCCGGGCTGATGTGCGCGCTGACCGCCGGCCAGCGCGGCCGCATCGTGCAGGTGATCGACCATGCCAACAAGGTGGGCAAGAAGATCCTGATGTCCGGTGGTGGGCGCTGCAATTTCACCAACACCGGCACCACCCCGGCCAACTTCCTGTCGGCCAACCCGCACTTCTGCAAGTCGGCGCTGGCGCGCTACACGCCCTACCACTTCATCGAGATGGTCGAGCGCCACGGCATCGCCTATCACGAGAAGGAACTCGGCCAGCTGTTCTGCGATATCTCCTCCAAGCAGATCGTGCGCATGCTGGTGGACGAGTGCACGGCGGCCGGGGTGCAGATCCGCACCGACTGCGCGGTGACCCGGGTCGAGCGCGGTGCCGATGGCTTCCACGTGCACACCGCGCAGGGGCATTTCCATGCCGCCTCGCTGGTGGTTGCCACCGGCGGGCTGTCGATTCCGAGCATGGGGGCAACCGGCTTCGGCTACGAGCTGGCGCGCCAGTTCGGCCACGACGTGCTGCCGACCCGCGCCGGGCTGGTGCCGCTGACCCTGAGCGGCAAGCACCAGGAACGCTTCAACGAACTCAGCGGGGTGGCGCTGCCGATCACGGCGCGCTGCAATGACGTCGAATTCCGCAACTCGATGCTGATCACCCACCGCGGCATCAGCGGCCCGGCGATCCTGCAGATCTCCTCGTTCTGGCAGCCCGGCGACGACCTGCGCCTGGACCTGATGCCCGGCCAGGATGCCGACGCCTGGCTGCGCGCGATGAAGCGCGACCGCGGCAGCGCCGAGTTGCGCACCGTGTTGTCCGAAGTGCTGCCGCGCCGGCTGGCCCTGCGCCTGTGCGAGCACTGGCTGCCGGACCGCCCGGTCAAGCAGATCGACGAGCGCCAGCTGCGCGAGGCCGCCGCGCTGCTGCAGGACTTCCCGCTGGTGGCCAGCGGCACCGAGGGCTACCGCACCGCCGAGGTCACGCTGGGGGGCGTGGACACCCGCAAGGTCTCTTCCAGCACCTTCGAATCGCAACTGGTGCCGGGGCTGCATTTCATCGGGGAAGTGCTGGACGTGACCGGCTGGCTGGGCGGCTACAACTTCCAGTGGGCCTGGGCCTGCGGCCATGCCGCCGGCCAGGCGGTCTGAGCAGGCGCACGATCCGTGACCGGCTACCGTTTGCCGCATGGACGTAATCGCATGCATCGTGTATCAAGTTTGCAGTCCGGGGAGTAGTGAATGCAGAACACGAATGACATCACCGTGCGCCTGCTGATCGTGGATGACAGCGGCGAGAACGCTGAAACCATCGTCAGCACGCTGCGCAACAGCGGGATCGCGGTGCGTCCGGCGCGGCCGCAGAACCATGACGAGCTGGTCCAGATCCTGGGCAGCCAGCCGATCGACCTGGTGCTGGCCGCGCCTGCGCAGAGCATCGCGCTGCTGCAGGTCTCACAGCAGATCGCGGCCAGCGGCAAGGACATCCCGATGGTCCTGCTGGCCGAGAGCATCGATGAGAACGAATGGGTCGAGGCCGGCGCCAACGGTTTCCGCGCCATCGCCCTGCGCCATCGCCCCGAGCACGTGCTGGCGGTGGTGCGCAACGAGTGGACCGACCTGCACGCCCGCCGCGGCCTGCGCCGGATCGAGGCGCAGATGCGCGAAACCGAGCGCCGCTGCGATGCGCTGATCGCCTCTTCGCGCGAACCGATCGCCTACGTCCACGAAGGCATGCACATCCGCGCCAACGAGGCGTACCTGGAGATGTTCGGCTACGAATCTTTCGATGACGTCGAAGGCATTTCGCTGCTGGACATGGTGGCCCCGCAGCACGTCGACGGCTTCAAGCAGCTGCTCAAGTCGCTCAGCAAGGGCGAGGCGCCGCCGCCGCAGTACCAGGTGGATGCGCGCAACCAGGACGGCGCGGTGTTCGCGGCGACCATGGAATTCACCCAGGCCAGCTACGAAGGCGAGTCCTGCCTGCAGGTGGTGTTCCGCCGCCGCATGGAGCTGGACCCGGAGCTGGCGCGCGAGGTCGAAGACCTGCGCCAGCGCGACCAGGTCACCGGCCTGCTCAACCGCCCGACCTTCATGCTGCATGTGGAAAACGCAGTGGCCCAGGCCGGCCGCAGCGAAGGCCAGTTCGGCCTGCTGCTGGTCGAGCCGGACCACTATGCGCGGCTGCTGCCGGACATCGGGCTGGATTCGGCTGATGCCTTGATCGGCGCGCTGGCCCGGGTGCTGGCCGACAGCGTCGGCGATGGCGTGCAGGTGGCGCGCTTCGGCGAACACAGCTTCGCGGTGCTCACCGAAGGTGCCTATGCGCAGACCGTGGCGCTGGCCGACCAGATCCGCGAGCGCTTCGCCGCCGAGGTGTTCAGCATCGGCGCGCGCTCGGCCACGGTCACCGTCAGCATCGGCGGTGTGCAGGTGGGTGAGAAGATCGCCAGCATCGGCCAGGTGCTGGCACGCGCCACCGAATGCCAGCAGGCCGCGTCCGAGTTGGGCAACACCACGCGCATCTTCGACCCCTCCGCAGTCGACCGCGTCGAAGAAGAACGCATCCAGCGCTGGGTCGCACGCATCGGCGAGGCGCTGGCCGGCGATGGCTTCCAGCTGCACTACCAGCCGGTGCTCAACCTGCAGGGCGAGCCGCTGGAGTTGTACGAGGCTTACCTGCGGCTGGACAACAACGGCGAGCTGCTCAGCCCGACCGCCTTCCTGGGCATCGCCGAGGAACACGGCCTGCTGGCCGACATCAACCGCTGGGTGGTGGCGCATGCGATCGGCGTGCTGGGCGCGCGCATGCGGGCCGGCCATGCCACCCACATGATGGTCAAGATCACCCCGGAGTCGTTCAACGATCCGTTGATGGTGGCGACCCTGCGCCGCGAGCTCACCGCACACGGTGTGCCCGGCGAACGGCTGTGGCTGCACGCACCGGAGGCCAAGGTGTTCACGCATCTGCGCAATGCGCAGCAGTTCCTCGCCGAGGTGGCGCCGCTGGGCTGCCGGATCGGACTGGAACAGTTTGGTTCGGGGCTGGATTCGTTCCAGCTGCTGGCGCACTTCCAGCCGCAGTTCCTCAAGCTGGACCGCGACTTCACCTGCGATTTCGCCCGCACCCGCGAGCACAGCGAGAAGATCAGCGAGATCACCGCCCGCGCGCAGTCGGCCAACATCCGCACCATCGCCGAGTTCGTCGCCGATGCCAATTCGATGAGCCTGCTGTTCAGTGCCGGCGTCGACTACGTGCAGGGTGAGTTCGTCGGCCCGGCCGGGCCATTGATGAACTTCGACTTCGCCTGAGCCCCCTCCCCCCGCGCATCGCGGGGGATCAGGGCTTGACCCGCAGCCCGCGCAACAGGCAGTCCAGCGCGACGATCGCCTGCGCCAGACGCGCCGCGCCATCGTCCCCCTCGGCAATCCAGACCGCCGCTTCGGCCAGGCTGCCGTACAACAGCGCGGCCAATGCCTGCGGCGCGACGTCATCCACGATACCCGCCTGCACCAGCTGCGTGATCAGTTGCTGCATCGACGCCAGGCAGTGCCGCTGTGACTCGGGCGTGGCCCCGCCGAGCACCGCCCTGGCATCGCGCAGCACGATGCGCTGGATGTCCGCCTCCAGCGCCATTTCCAGATAGGCACGGCAGCGCTGGCCAAATCCTTCCCACGGGTCCTGGGCCGCTGTGGAGATGGCCTGCAGGCGCGCGTCCATCTCCGCGTCGATCTGCGCCACCACCGCGGCCAGCAAACCCTTCTTGTCACCAAAGTGATGGTAGAGCGCGCCGCGGGTCAGCCCGGCCTGGGCGGTCAGGTCATCCATCGAGGTGTCGGCGTAACCGTGCGCGGTGAACACCCTGCGGGCGGTGGCCAACAGGCTGGCGCGGGTGGCTTCCATGTCGGCGCGGGTGCGGCGGACCATCGGCGTGCTCCTTACATACGGATCGAATGATTATTTACATACGCGACGTATGAATGTAGGATTTTATACATACGTAGCGTACGTATTGTTGTCCGACGCGCGCCGCCCGGCAAGTCGAATCCTTCAAGAGCACACTGTGACCCACTCCTATAGATCGTTGTTCGCCGTACCCGGTACCCGGGCGCTGCTGGTTGCCGGGCTGCTGGCCCGGATCCCGCTGCCGATGACCGGCATCGGCATCATCACCCTGCTTGTGCAGCTGCGCGGCAGCTACGCGCTGGCCGGCGCGGTGTCGGCCACCTTCGTGCTGGCCTATGCCCTGCTGTCGCCGCAGGTCTCGCGCCGGGTCGATCGGCATGGGCAACGCCGCATCGTGCCGGCCGCCACCGCCCTGAGCGTGACCGGAACGCTGATCCTGCTGGCCAGCGCCACCTGGCAGGCACCGGTCTGGACGTTGTTTGCCGGTGCGCTGCTGGCCGGCTTCATGCCCAGCATGTCGGCAATGGTGCGCGCACGCTGGACGGCGATCTACCGCGGCCAGCCGCGCCTGCAGACCGCCTACTCGCTGGAAACCGTGCTGGATGAAGTCACCTTCATCGCCGGTCCGCCGCTGGCGGTCGGCTTGTCGGTGGGGGTGCTGCCGCAGGCCGGCCCGCTGGCGGCGGCGCTGCTGCTGGCCGTGGGTACGTGCGCCCTGCTCGCGCAGCGCCGCACCGAACCCGCGCTGGCGGACGTGTCGGCCGCCGACCGCAGCGGCCCGCTGATGCGGCTCGCGGGCGTGCGGTTGCTGGCCCTGCTGATGGTGGCGATGGGCGTCATCGTGGGCACCGTGGATATTGTCAGCGTTGCCTTCGCCAACGCCCAGGGTCATCCGGCTGCGGCCAGTCTGGTGCTCTCCGCGTATGCCCTGGGTTCGTGCGTTGCCGGGCTGCTGTTCGGCCTGCTCAAGCTGCGCACGCCGATGCATCGTCTGCTGTTGATCGGCGGTGCGGCCACGGCCGCCACCACCCTGCCGCTGCTGGCGGTGGGCAGCATTCCGGCGCTGGCCGCCGCGGTGTTGCTCGCCGGCGTGTTCTTCGCGCCCACCCTGATCGTGGCGATGTCGCTGGTCGAGCGCCTGGTGCCTGCGCAGCGCCTGACCGAAGGCATGACCTGGCTGCTGGCGGGCCTGAACGTTGGCGTGGCGCTGGGCGCGGCGGTCGCCGGGCAGATGGTGGACGGCCATGGCGCACGGGCCGGCTTCAGCACCGCGCTGGCTGCCGGTGTGCTGGTCCTGGTGATCGCCGTATGGGGACACCGCCGCCTGGCCGTGCACGGTGCCACGCCATGACCCCTTCCTCTTCTACACCAACGGCATCGGCACGCCGCGCATGGCTGGCCGTGGCTGCGGTGGGCCTGTCGACGTTCGCAGTGGTGACCACCGAAATGCTCCCGGTTGGGCTGCTGACCGGTATGGCCGACAGCCTCGGCGCCAGCACTGGAACCGTAGGGCTGACCATTTCCCTGCCTGCCCTGCTCGCCGCGCTGTTCGCACCGGTCGTGGTGATCGCCTCGGGTGGGGTGGACCGGCGTTGGATCCTGTGCGGCCTGCTCGCGATGCTGATCTTCGCCAACATCGCCTCGGCGCTGGCGCCGGACATGGGCTGGATGCTGGCGGCACGCACACTGGTCGGGTTCTGCATGGGCGGCATCTGGGCCATTGCCGGTGGTTTGGCGGCCCGGCTGGTGCCTGCCCACGCGATCGGCCTGGCAACGTCGATCATCTTCGGCGGCGTGGCGGCGGCTTCGGTGCTGGGTGTGCCGCTGGGCGCGTGGATCGGCGAGCTTGCCGGCTGGCGTTGGGCATTTGGTGGCATGGCGCTGCTCAGCGGCGGGGTCCTGCTGCTGCACCTGGCCGTGATGCCGGCGCTGCCGGTGGCTGCCTCGGCCACGGCGCGACAACTGCGCGGGGCGTTTTCCAACCGGCGACTGCAGGCCGTGCTGCTGCTGACCCTGCTGCTGGTGGCGGGCCACTTCATGGCCTTCACCTTCGTACGGCCGCTGCTGTTGACGGTGTCCGGGTTCCAGGCCAGCGGGATCGGCCCGCTGCTGTTCGGCTACGGCATCGCCGGCATTGCCGGCAATTTCCTCGCCGGTATCGTTGCCGGCCGCCGCCCCGGCCCGGTGGTGATCGCGATTGCCACCGGGCTGCTGCTCACGCCGGCCCTGTGGCTGACGCTGGGTGACACCCCGCTTGGCGGTGCGATGACGTTGCTGGTTTGGGGCCTGGCCTACGGCGGCGTTTCGGTCGGCCTGATGAGCGCGATGATGAGAGCCGCGCCGCATGCACTGGAGATCGCCACGGCGCTGTATGTCGGCGTGTTCAATGTCGGCATTGCAGTGGGATCGTGGGCCGGCGGCCAAGTGCTGGATCAGCTGGGCGTGGGTGCCAATCTCGGGCTGGCCGCAGGCTGTGCCGGCGTCGCCCTGCTGCTGGCCATCGCCATCCATCGCGACGATGACCCCGCTGCAACGAAAAACGCCGGGTAATCACCCGGCGTTCGTGCGTCGTCATCGATGGCGTTGCCAGTGCCCACCCACGGTGGGCACGTGTGCTCAGGCCATGTCGACCAGGTTCGGAATCTGCACGTCGGTGGCCACATCGGCGTCGTAATCCACGCCGTCGATGCCGAAACCAAACAGGCGCAGGAACTCGGCCTTGTAGCCGGCAAGGTCGCTGATCTCGTACAGGTTCTCGTTGGTGACCTGCGGCCACAGGCCCACCACCTCGCCTTGCACCGCCGGCGACATTTCCTTGTAGTCCGCGCGCAGGCGGCCGTCATTGTCGATCAGCTCGACCTGGCGACCGTCGTCGGCAACCAACTGGTGGCGCAGGCGCTCGACGGCGTTGCCGCTGTCCTGGCCGCCGTAGAGGATGTCGTACAGCGTGTCGAGCTGCTCGATGCAGCCTTCGTGGGTGCCCTGCGCCTTCATCACCTTGAACAGCAGCGACAGGTACAGCGGCATGGTCGGGATGGCCGAACTTGCCTGGGTCACCACGGCCTTGAGCACCGACACGCGTGCGTCGCCGCCGATCTTCTCCAGCTTCTCGCGCAGGCCCAGCACCTTCTGGTCCAGGTCCTTCTTGGCCGCGCCGATGGAGCCGTTCCAGTAGATCGCCTGGGTGATCTCTTCGCCGACATAGGTGAAGGCGGTGGTGGTGGCGCCTTCGGCCAGCACGCCGGCCTCCAGCAGCGCGTCGATCCACATCTGCCAGTCTTCGCCGCCCATCACCGCCACGGTACCGGCGATCTCTTCCGGGCTGGCCGGCTGGATCGTGGTTTCGGTGATCACTTCCTTGTCGGTATCCAACCCGCGCAGGGTGATCGGCGCACCGATCGGCTTGAGCGTGGAGCTGATCACCTCACCGGTCTTGGGATGCTTGCGGCGCGGGGCGGCCAGGCTGTACACCACCTGGTCGACCTGGCCCAGGTCCTGCCGGATCAGCTCGATGACCTTAGCCTTGACCTCATCGGAGAACGCATCGCCGTTGACGCTCTTGGCGTACAGACCGGCCTGCTCGGCGTACTTGTGGAACGCAGCGGTGTTGTACCAGCCTGCGGTGCCCGGCTTGGTCTCGGTGCCCGGGCGTTCGAAGAACACGCCCAGCGTGGCCGCATCGCTGCCGAAGGCGGCGGTGATCCGTGCCGCCAGCCCGTAGCCGGTGGATGCGCCCAGCACCAGCACCTTCTTCGGGCCGTTGACGATCTTCGGCTTGGCCTGGATGTAGTCGATCTGCTGCTTGACGGCCGCATCGCAGCCGACGGGATGGGTGGTGACGCAGATGAAGCCGCGCACTCGCGGTTTGATGACCATGAAGACCTCGATTGAACTGGCGCAGGCCTGGCCTGCGCGATGAAAGGGGGCAACGCGCGCCACCGGGGCGGCTGCGCGGAACGCATGGGATCGTAGTGCGCGGGGCCCTGCAGCACAACCGACGGGTGGGTATGGCGGCGCTGAAATTTACGAACATGGCGGGAGAGCCGCCGGGCATGACCCGGCGCTGCCGCAGGGCGCGGGCCCCTGCCTGCGGCCAAAAGAAAAGCCGCGCAGGGCGCGGCTTTCCAGGTACTTCATGCAGCCGGTGGCTTACGGACGACGCTCGAGCGCCTCGATGTCCTTGGCCTTGGGCAGCAGGTCCTGCTTGGTCACGCGCAGCGCACCGATGGTCAGCATCGGCACGGCCACCAGGATCGAGGACAGCACCACGATCACCGCACCCACCATGTGGGTTTCGGCCAGGCCTTCCATCGAGGTGCCGCCGTACATGTACAGGGCCAGCGCCGACAGGAAGAACATCACCGCGGTGATCACCGTACGCGACAGCGTCTGGTTGATCGAACGGTTCAGCACCTCCAGCGGCTCCACGCGCAGGCTGCGGAAGTTCTCGCGGACGCGGTCGAACACCACGATGATGTCGTTGATGGCAAAACCCATCACCGACAACAGGCCGGCCAGCACGGTCAGGTCGAACTCGCGGCCGGTGGCCGACACATAGGCCACCGTGACCAGCAGGTCGAACAGCGCCACGATGCTGGCGGTGATGGCGAACTTCCACTCGAAGCGGAACGCGATGTAGATCAGGAAGCCCACCAGCATGAACAAGGTGGCGTACAGACCGTTCATCGCCAGGTCCTTGCCGACCTGCGGACCCACGAACTCGTTGCGCAGGACGGTGGCCTTGTTGTCGCCAGTGGAGATCGCCTTGACCACGGCGGCGGCAGTGCGCTGGTCACTGGCCGAATTGCCGGTGCCCGGGGCGTGCTCGCCCTGCGGGGCCAGACGGATCAGCAGGTCGGTGTTGCCACCGAAGCTCTGCACCTGGGCGCCTTCGAAGCCATTGCCTTCAAGCTTGGCGCGGACGCTCTCGACGTCAACCTGACGCTCGAAGCGCGCTTCGATCAGGGTGCCGCCGGTGAAGTCCAACGCGTAGTTGAAGCCCTTGGTCGCGATCAACGCGATCGAACCCACGAACAGCAGCAGGGTGACCACCATCGCGGCATGGCGCCAACGCATGAAGTCGATCTTGGTGTCGTTCGGGAGGATGTGCAGCGGAAACAGTTTCATGTGCGAGTCGTCCCGTTAGATGGCCACGTTCTGGAGCTTCTTGCGACGGCCGTAGATCAGCGTCGCCAGAGCACGAGAAACGGTGATCGCCGTGAACATCGAGGCGAAAATACCGATGATCATGGTCAGCGCGAAGCCCTTCAGCGGGCCGGTGCCGAAGGCAAACAGCGCCACGCCCACGATCAGGCCGGTCAGGTTGGCGTCCAGGATGGTGCCGCTGGCGCGCTCGTAACCGGTCACGATCGCGGTCTTGCCCGGCATGCCTGCGCGCAGTTCCTCACGGATACGCTCGTTGATCAGCACGTTGGCGTCGACCGACAGGCCCACCGACAGCGCCAGACCGGCAAAGCCCGGCAGGGTCATGGTGGCGCCGAACATCGACATCACCGCCACCACGATCAGCAGGTTGAACAGCATCGCCAGCGAGGTGATCACGCCGAACATGCGGTAGTAGATGCTGAAGAACACCAGGGTGAACAGGAACGCGTACACCACCGCGGTGATGCCGTTCTTGACGTTCTCCGCACCCAGGCTCGGGCCGACCACGCGCTCTTCCACGAAGTCCATCGGCGCGGCCAGCGAGCCGGACTTCAGCAGCTTGGCCAGGTCTTCGGCTTCCTTCTTCTCCAGACCGGTGGTCTGGAAGTTCTTGCCGAACACACCGTTGATGTTGGCCACCGAGATCACTTCTTCCTTGACCCGGAAGCTGCGCACTTCCTGGCCGTCGACCAGGGTCACGGTCGGGATGCGCTCGGTGTAGACCACCGCCATCGGCTTGTTCACGTTGGCGCTGGTGAAGTCGAACATGCGCTGGCCGCCGACATTGTTCAGCGTCACGCTGACCGCCGCGGCGCCGTTCTGGTCGGTGGTGGCCTGCGCGGCGACCATCTGGTCACCGGTGACGATCACGCGCTTGTTGAGCAACACCGGGCCGCCGTTGTCACGACGCTGGTAGACCTTGGCCTCCGGCGGAATGCGGCCGCTGGTGATTGCATCCTGGGCATTGCCATCCACCACGGCGCGGTATTCCAGCGTCGCGGTGGCACCGATCATGCGCTTGGCTTCGGCGGTGTCCTGCACGCCCGGCAACTGCACCACCACGCGGTCGGCACCCTGGCGCTGGATGATCGGCTCGGCCACACCCAGCTGGTTGACACGGTTGCGCAGCGTGTTGATGTTCTGCTCGATGGCACCGTTGGCGATCTGGTTCAGCTCGGCCTCCGGCACCTTCACCGCGATGCGGTTGTCGTTGACCTCATAGCCCAGCGTCGGCTGCGCCTTGACCATCACCTCACGGGCGCGGGCCACGGCATCGGCACCGGCGGACGGGCTGATCGTGGCGATGATGCTGTTGTCCGCACGACGCTCCACCGACTGGTAGGCGATGCGGGCATCGCGCAGGCTGGTGCGCACGTCTTCGGCGTAGGCGTCCAGACGCTTGTCCAGGGCAGCCTTCTGGTCGACCTGCAGCACGAAGTGCACACCGCCCTGCAGATCCAGGCCGAGCACCATCGGGCGACCGCCCAGCTTGGCCAGCCAATCGGGCACGGTCGACGCCAGGTTCAGCGCGACGACGTAGTTTTCGCCCACGCTGTCACGCAGCGTCTCACTGGCAGCGGCCTGCGACTGCAGGTCCGGCAGGCGGACGATCAGGCTGTCGCCTTCCTGTTCCGCACCCAGGTTGTGGACCCCGGCCTGCTTGAGCTCGGCCAGCACGCGGTCGCGCAGGGCGTCATCGATCTGCCCGCCGCGGTTGGCGGTGATCTGGACGGCCGGGTCCTTCTGGTAGATATTGGGCAGCGCGTACAGCGCACTGAGCGCCAGCACGATCAGGATGACGAAGTACTTCCAGCGTGGAAATTCGAGCATTGCTTGGGTCCCGCGCGGCGCCCATCCCGGCGCCGCGGTTGTGCATCGGAAAGGGAGTGGCTCAGTTGGCCGACTTCAGCGTGCCGGTCGGCAGCACGTTGCCCACGGCGCCCTTCTGCACGCGGATGCGCACGTTGTCGGCCACTTCGATGGTGATGAAGCTGTCGCCGATGTCGGTGACCACGCCGGCGATGCCGCCGTTGGTGAGCACTTCGTCGCCGCGCTTGATCTTCTCCAGCATGGCCTTGTGTTCCTTCTGGCGCTTCATCTGCGGGCGGATCATCAGGAAGTACATGATCGCGATCAGGATGATCGGGAACAGCAGCGTGGTCAGACCCATGCCGCCGCCCGGCTGGCCGCCAGCGGCTTGGGCGTGGGCGGCGGGAATCAGGAAGGCGATCAGGTTCATAAGCAGGTGTCCTTGGGTTGGGAGACGTCCCGGCAATGGGGCCGGGCGCGCCGCGAAACGATGGTCAGCCTCGAAGTATGCCATGGCCCCGGGACTTCGTCCTTGGGCCGTTCGACAGGGTCTTCGCGCCGGTCGGGTGCTGTACGGGCCCCTTACAGCGCCGGCGTGGCCATGCCACGGGCTGCGTAGAAGGACTCACGGAAGGCGGCAAAGGTTCCCGCCTCGATGGCTGCGCGCATGTCGGCCATCAGCTTCTCGTAGTAATACAGGTTGTGGATGGTGCCCAGCATCGGCGCCAGCATTTCGTTGCAGCGGTCCAGATGGCGCAGGTAGGACCGGGTGTAACCGCTGGTGCAGGCATGGCAGCCGCAGCCCGGCTCGATGGTATCCATGTCGCGCTGGTAGCGTGAATTGCGGATGCGGACCGTGCCGAAGGAGGTGAAATAGTGGCCGTTGCGGGCGTTGCGGGTGGGCATCACGCAATCGAACATGTCCACGCCGCGGGCGACGCCTTCGACGAGGTCTTCCGGGCGGCCCACGCCCATCAGGTAGCGCGGGCGGTCGGCCGGCAGGATCGGGTGCAGGTGGTCGAGCATGGCGTTGCGCTCGTGCTCGGGCTCGCCCACCGCCAGGCCGCCGATGGCATAGCCATCGAAGCCGATCTTCTGCAGGCCCTCGGCCGAGCGGCTGCGCAGGTCGTGGTGGACCCCGCCCTGGACGATGCCGAACAGGGCCGCGTCGTTGCCCAGCTCATCGTGGGCATCCCGGCTGCGCAGGGCCCAGCGCAGGCTGAGCTCCATCGAGGCGCGCGCCACCGGCTCGGTGGCCGGGTACGGCGTGCATTCGTCGAAGATCATCACGACGTCCGAATCCAACACCTTCTGGATCCGCATGCTCTCTTCCGGGCCCAGGAACACGCGGGCGCCGTCGGTGGGCGAGGCGAAGGTCACGCCCTGTTCGGTGATCTTGCGGCGGTGGGCCAGCGAGAACACCTGGAAACCGCCGGAGTCGGTCAGGATCGGGCCGTTCCAGCGCGCGAAGCCGTGCAGGCCGCCGTGGTCGGCGATCACGTCCAGGCCCGGGCGCAGATACAGGTGGAAGGTGTTGCCCAGGATGATCTCGGCCCCCAGCGCACGGATCTGCTCGGGCAGGATGCCCTTGACCGTGCCGTAGGTGCCCACCGGCATGAAGGCCGGGGTTTCCACGGTTCCACGCGGGAAGGTCAGGCGGCCGCGGCGGGCGCGACCGTCGGTGGTCTTGAGCTGGAACTGGAGTCGGGACATGGAGCGGGATTCGGGCAAATAATTGCCCATTGTCGCTGAAAACAGCCCCGACCGCCCTGCCCGCCCCCGTCACTCCCCCTTGGGGAACAGCAACATGGCGTCGCCGTAGCTGAAGAAGCGGTATTTCTCGGCGATGGCCGCCTGGTAGGCCTCGAACACGCGGGGCTGCCCGGCGAAGGCCGAGATCATCATCAGCAGGGTGCTTTCGGGCAGGTGGAAGTTGGTCAGCAGCGCGTCCACGCTGCGGATCCGGTAGCCGGGGGTGATGAAGATCTGGGTTTCCCCGGCGTACGGCAGCAGCTCGCCGTCACGCATCGCGCTTTCCAGCGCACGCACCACGGTGGTGCCCACCCCGATCACCCGGCCGCCAGCGGCGCGGGTGCGGCGGACCTGCTGGACCAGTTCAGCGCCCACATTCAGCCATTCGCGGTGCATCACGTGCTCTTTCAGGTCGTCCACGCGTACCGGCTGGAACGTTCCTGCGCCCACGTGCAGGGTGACGTGGCCGAAGTCCACGCCCTGTGCCTTCAGCGTGGCCAGCAGCGCCTCATCGAAATGCAGGCCGGCCGTGGGTGCGGCCACCGCGCCCACTTCGCGGGCGAACACGGTCTGGTAGCGCTCGCGGTCGTCCAGGCCCGGCGCGCGCTGGATGTAGGGCGGCAACGGCAGCTGGCCGGCATGCAGCAACCACTGCTCCAGCGGCTCGGGCACATGGAACGTGAGCACATAGAACTCGCCGTCGCGGCCCAGCACCTCAGCCTCGCCGCCGGCATCCAGGGCGATCCGGCTGCCCGGTTTGGGCGACTTGCTGGCCCCGACCTGGGCCCGTGCCTGCTGCGCGCCGAGCAGACGCTCGATCAGGATCTCGACCCGCCCGCCGCTGGCCTTCTGGCCGAACAGCCGCGCCGGGATCACCCGGGTGTCGTTGAATATCAACAAGTCGCCTGCGCGCAGCAGCGCCGGCAGGTCGCGCACCTGGCGATGTTCAAAGGCGGCAGGCGCCGGCGGCACCAGCATCAGGCGGCTGGCCGAGCGCTCGGCCAAGGGCGCCTGGGCGATCAGCTCGGGCGGGAGGTCGTAATGGAAATCGGACTTTTTCAAGAGACGCACGGCAACGTGTAGGCAATGTCGGGCATTGTACGACTGGCCCTCGGTGGCAATGCAGGATCTGGCAAACGTCGCGCAAAATGCTGCTTTGCAACAGTTTTTTGCGGGGTTATCGCGCGAAAAGGCGCGTGCTAGCATCGGGCTGGAAGTCTGATGCACGAGCAGGAATGCCCGAAGCGCGCGCGAATAGACGCGCGTTTTGCATTTCAGCCGTGCCGCCAATCGTTTCAGGAGATCTGCAATGAGCTTCATCGAACGCCTCGCCCCCCTTCGCGCCCAGCCCGGCACCCGCCTCACCGCCGGCCTGGATGACGCCACCCTTGAACGCCTGGCCGCCGGCCACCCGCAGCTGGTCGCCGCCATCGACGCCGCCGCCGCCGAATTCGAGCGCGTGCGCGCCGACCTGGGCGCCCTGCTGGCACTGGACGAGCGCGCCCAGATCGACGCGATGCAGGACGGTTTCGTCAATTTCTATGCCGATGACGCCGTCACCCCGTACGTCGCCCTCGCCGCCCGCGGCGCCTGGGTCGTCACCCTGAAGGGTGCCGTGCTGTATGACGCCGGTGGTTACGGCATGCTCGGCTTCGGTCACACCCCCGAGGCGGTGATGGACGCCATGGCCGCACCGCAGGTGATGGCCAACGTGATGACCCCCAGCCTGTCCCAGCAGCGCTTCATCCAGGCCCTGCGCAAGGAGATCGGCCACCGCCGCGGCGGCTGCCCGTACAGCCACTTCATGTGCCTGAACTCCGGTTCGGAGGCGGTTGGCCTGGCCGCACGCATCGCCGACGTCAACGCCAAGCTGCAGACCGATCCGGGTGCCCGCCATGCCGGCGCGAAGATCAAGCGCGTGGTGGTCAAGGGCAGCTTCCACGGCCGCACCGACCGCCCGGGCCTGTACTCGGACTCCAGCCGCAAGACTTACATGCAGCACCTGGCCAGCTACCGTGGCGAGGACTCGGTGATCGCGATCGCCCCCTACGATGAAGACGCGCTCAAGCGCGTGTTCGCCGAGGCCGAACAGAACCGCTGGTTCATCGAAGCGGTGTTCCTGGAGCCGGTGATGGGCGAAGGCGACCCGGGCCGCTCGGTGCCGCCGTCGTTCTACGCGCTGGCCCGCGAACTGACCCGCCAGCACGGCAGCCTGCTGCTGCTCGACTCGATCCAGGCGGGCCTGCGTGCGCATGGCGTGCTGTCGATCGTTGACTACCCCGGCTTCGAAGGCCTGGACGTGCCGGACATGGAGACCTACTCCAAGGCGCTCAACGCCGCGCAGTTCCCGCTGTCGGTCCTGGCGGTCACCGAACATGCCGCGCAGCTGTACCGCAAGGGCATCTACGGCAACACCATGACCTCCAACCCGCGTGCGCTGGATGTGGCCTGCGCCACGCTGTCGCTGCTCACCCCGCAGGTGCGCGAGAACATCCGCGTGCGTGGTGAGGAAGCCGTGCGCAAGCTGGAACAGCTCAAGACCGAGCTGGGCGGGCTGATCACCAAGGTGCAGGGCACCGGCCTGCTGTTCTCCTGCGAGCTGGCGCCGCAGTTCAAGTGCTACGGCACCGGCTCCACCGAGGAATGGCTGCGCAACCACGGTATCAACGTCATCCATGGCGGTGAGAACTCGCTGCGCTTCACCCCGCATTTCGGTATGGACAGCGAAGAACTGGACCTGCTGGTCGGCCTGGTCGGGCGTGCACTCAAGGAAGGTCCGCGCCGCGAACAGTCCCAGGCGGCCTGACGTCTGCCGACCGCACCCTGACCGCCAGCAACGCGTGGGCACCGACCCTGGGTCGGTGCCCCGATTGGCCCCAGCGCCCTGAAAGCGCGATAATCGCTACCTGCATCCGCGAAACCACACCCCGTCACGAAGCCGGAACATCGGCCCTCGGCGGGGCGTTTTCGTTTCCGGTCGCGACATTCACGCACAACAGGAAGCCCCCATGAAGTCGATCTGCGTCTATTGCGGTTCCAACGCCGGCAGCAAGCCGGTCTACACCGAGCGCGCCATCGCGCTGGGCGACCGCATCGCCCGTGACGGCCTGCGCCTGGTCTACGGCGGCGGCAATGTCGGGCTGATGGGCACGGTGGCCAACGCCGTGCTGGAAGGCGGCGGCGAAGTCACCGGCGTCATCCCCAAGCAGCTGGCCGACTGGGAAGTGGCCCACCGTGGCCTGACCGAATTGGAAATCGTCGGCTCGATGCACGAGCGCAAGTCGCGCATGTTCGACCTCTCCGATGCCTTCGTCGCCCTGCCCGGCGGCTTCGGCACCATGGAAGAGATCTTCGAAATGCTCACCTGGCGCCAGCTGGGGATCGGCAACAAGCCCTGCGCGTTCCTCGACGTGGATGGCTTCTACGCGCCACTGATCGGCATGATCGACCGCATGGTCGACGAGCGTTTCCTGCACCCGGAACAGCGCGCGGACCTGTGGTACGGCTCGGATATCGACGCCATGCTGGACTGGATGCGCGCCTACGAGCCGGCCCAGGCCTCCAAGTGGATCGACGAGAAGCGTCGCGCCGCACTGCGCTGACGCACGCGTGCCGCGCCCGGCGCGGCACTAGGCAAAGGAGGCCATCGGCGCAGGGCGACCCAACAGGTAGCCCTGGCCGTAATCGCACCCCAGCTGCAGCAGCGTCAGCCGCTGCGCCTCGTTCTCGATGCCCTCGCCCACCGTCTCGATGCCCAGCGTGCGCGCCAGCGACAGCACGCCCTGCACCAGCGCGTAGGTGCTCTGGATATCCTGGCCATGCAGGCCGGCGATGAAACTCTGGTCGATCTTCAGCGTGGAAATCGGGAAGCGGTGCAGGTAGGACAGCGCCGAGAAGCCTGTACCGAAATCGTCCAGCTGCACCAGCACCCCGCGATCGCGCAGGTTCTGCAGGATCCGCAGCGTGCGTGGGCCATCGTCGAGCAAGGCCACCTCGGTGATCTCCAACCGCAGCCGGCGCGGATCGGCCCCGGCCGACTCGATCAGGCCGAACAGCCGCGAGGTGAAATCGGCCGAGCGGAAATGCCGCGGTGACACGTTCACCGACAGATAGCCTTCACCGCCGCGCGCCAGTTGCCCGATCACCTCTTCGTACAGCAGCCAGTCCACCTGCTCGATCAGCCCGCTCTCTTCGCCCAGGTCCAGGAACGCGCTGGGCAGCAGCAACCCGCGCCGCTCGTGCTGCCAGCGCAGCAGCGCTTCATAGCCCACCACCTCGCCATCGCCCAGGCGCATGATCGGCTGGTAGTACGGCAGGAAATCACGGTTGATGATCGCCCGGCGCAGGTCGGCCTCCAGGTCCAGGCTGCGCAGTGCTTCCTCGCGCATGGCCTCGTCGAACACCGCGCACCGGTCCTTGCCCTGTGCCTTGGCCCGGTACATCGCCGCGTCGGCGTCACGCACCAGTTCCTCGCCATTGCGGTAACGCGGGTTCCACATCGCGATGCCCAGGCTGCCGGACGGGAACAGCTCGCGCCCCTTCACCCACATCGACTCCTCCAGCGCCACCAGCATGCGTTGCGAGAACTCCAGCGCGGAGGCCAGGCCCTGGTCGCACTGCAGCAGGATCGCGAACTCGTCGCCGCCCAGCCGCGCCACCACGTCCTCGCCGCCCACCATCGAGACGATGCGCTTGGCCACCTCGACCAGCATCTGGTCGCCGGCCGCGTGGCCGATGCTGTCATTGACCAGCTTGAAGCGGTCCAGGTCCAGGAACAGCACCGCGAACGCCGGCCCGCCCGGCTGCCGCGCGCGCTCGATCGCATCCTCCAGCCGGTCCAGCAGGTGCAGCCGGTTGGGCAAACCGGTCAGCGCATCGTGCATGGCCTGGTGGGTCAGCCGCTGCTCGGCGCGCAGCCGCTCACCGATCTGGCCGAGCAGCTTGTCGTTGACCTCGGCCAGCTCGCGGGTGCGTTCCGCCACGCGTTTTTCCAGTTCGGCGTGCGCATTGCGCAACCGCTCCTGGTCGCGCTGGCGGGCCAGACCATTGCCGATGTTCTGCGCCACGAAGGTCAGCAGGCGCTGGTCGTGCAGGGTGAAACTGACCTCGGGCGTGTAGCTCTGCACCACGATCACCCCGACCACGTCGTCATCACTGAGCAGCGGCACGCCCAGCCAGCAATGCGAGCGCGCGCCGAATTCGCGTACCCGACCGGCATCGCGCAGCGCATCGATCTGCCCGCGCGACGCCAGCAGCGGCTGTCGGTTGCGTACCACCAGCTCGGTCAGACCCTTGCTGAACGGACGCGGCGCGCGTGCGGCGTTGTATTCGTCCACCGAGTAGACGAACTCCAGCCCATCGCCACTTTCGTTGACCAGCGCGATGTAGAAGTTGCGTGCATCCAGCAGGGTGCTCACGACCGCGTGCACCTGCACGTAGAACTGCCCCAGATTCTCGGCACTCATCGCCATCTCGGCGATGTTGTACAGCGCCAACTGCAATTTTTCGGCGCGGCGGCGTTCGACCACTTCGTCCTGCAGGCTGCCGTTGGCGCGCTGCAGTTCCAGCGTGCGCCGTTCCACCTGGCGTTCGAGCTGCACCTGCGCCTGGCGCCGGTCCATCGCCGTGAGAATGTGCTGGGCCACATAGCCCAGCAAGGTGCGATCGGCCTCGTTGTAGCGCACGCGTTGCTCGTAGCTCTGCACCACGATCGCGCCGCACACGCGGCCATCGCGCAGCATCGGTACCCCTAGCCAGTCCAGGCTTTCCGGCCCCCGCTGCGGGTCGTACTCATCGTTCATCGCAGCCAACAGTTCGTTGGACGGCCCACTCAACGGCTGCCCGTGGCGCAGCAGCGCGAAGGTCAGGCTGCGCGGCATTTCATGTTCTTCGTAGCTGCGGTCCGGGTCGGCGACGAAATCATCCTGCTGGTCGGCGAAGTACAGGAACCGCACCCGTCGGCGCACATCGTCGTACTCGACGATGAAACAGTTCTGCGCATACATCAGCGAATTCAGCACGCGGTGGAAATGGCGCAGCATCTCGGCCATTTCCAGGTCCGCACCGGCCAGGTCGGCGATCTCATAGAGCGCCTGCTGCAGCCGCTTGGAGTTCTCCAGTGATTTGATCTGCTCGCGCTGCCGGGCCAGTGCCACAGCATCCTGCAGGGTCAGGCGGCCCATCTCCCACCAGGCCGCATCGGCAGTAGCGTCGTCGACACATACCGCGCTCAGCGCCAGCTCGCTGCCCTGGTCCTGCCAGCGCTGCAGCGACACCTGCGCGGCGGTGTCCGCGCCCAGCAGGGCGTCCACCCCGTCGGCAGGATCGCGCGACGGCGGAAACACCTGGCCGCCCTCGCCCAGGCCCGGATCGGACCACGCCAGCGCCACCCGCGCGCCGGGCGGCAGCAGCGCACACAGCGTCTGCGCGAGCGCAGGGGAAACCCCTGCGTCACGCTCCGGATGCCCCGAGGACGTGTCTACCTGACTGGACAACATGTTCATCTCATTCTGGCGCCGGATGCCCGTCGCCTCCCCTGTCCCCCGAGCATAGCGCGCGTACCGGGGGGCAATGGAAGACCGGCAACCCCGATCATCGCCGATGGACGTTGAAGAAGGTGTGCCTACCCTTGTTGCCAGCGTGTCGTCGCCTGCCCTGCCGCCCCCCGTGAGCGGCTATGCGGAATGCCGCCCAGCGCTTACTCTGTGCGCCGTGGACGCCGCTGCCCTGCCAACCGACGAGTCGCTGATGCTGGCCTGGGCCAGTGGCGACCTGCGCGCGTTCGAAACCCTGTACGGGCGCCACCGCAGCCGCCTGTACAGCTTCCTGCTGCGCCAGCTGCGTGATGGCGCGCTGGCCGATGAGATGTTCCAGGATGTGTGGCAGCGGGTGATCGCCGCACGTGCCGGCTGGCAGCCTGACGCCGCCTTCACCACCTGGTTGTTCCGCATCGCCCACAATCGTCTCAACGACCACTGGCGTGCGGCGCGGCATCGGCCTGCGGCACCCGGCGATGCCGACGAGCGCGTGGCGCGGATGAGCGACAGCCGCACGCCAGAAACCCAGTTGTCCGAATTCGAACAGCGCCGCCGCCTGCAACTGGCCATGGAACAGCTGCCCGAGGAGCAGCGTGAAGTGCTGCAGCTGCGACTGGAGCAGGAGCTGAGCCTGGAAGACATCGCCCAGATCACCGGCGTCGGCCGGGAGACCGTCAAGTCGCGGCTGCGCTACGCGATGGACAAGCTGCGCGCGGGAATGAACGAATGAACGGCCCCGATCCCCTGACCCCGGAAGAACGCGACCTGGCCCGCCTGCTCGGCCGTGCCACGCCGAGCGTGCCGTCCGCCGCGCTGGATGATGCGGTGCTGGCGGCGGCACGTGCCGCCGTGCAGAGCCCGACGCCCGTGCAGGACGCCGCAGCCGCCGCCGTGGCGGAGGCCAGCCCACGCGCGCGGCGGCCGCGCTCGCGATTGCCGGCGATGCTGGGCGTCGCCGCTTCTGTCGTGTTCGCAGTCGGTATTGCCTGGCAGCTGAAGCCGGACGCACCGCAGATTCCAAGTGCGGCCGAGCAGGCGTCGCCGGCGGCGGCAGCGCCCGATGCTCCCGCTGCGGCGGCCGAAGCGGCCGCTACGGCCACCGCCGAACGCGCCGCATCCGCCAAGGACAGTGCGCCCGCCCGGCCCTGGGCCGCACCGCCACCGCCGTCGCCCATGGCCGCGCCCACCCCGCCGGCACTGCAGCCGCCCAAGCCCGCACCGGTGGCGGCACCGGTGCGGCCCGCACCGCCCGCGCCAGCGGCGGCACCTCCCGCGCCGCAGGCCGCCCAGGCGTACGCCATGGATTCGGTCGCTGCGCCCGCCGCCGCACCGGAGCCGGTCACCACCACCGGCGCCCCACTCCAGGAGAGCGCACGGGCCAAGTCCAGCAACAGCATGGCCGCGCCCGTGGCCGGCGAGCTGATGCGCAGCAGCGGTGCACCGGGTGTGATGCGGCGCGCCCAACGCAGCACTGCCGAAGAAGTCTCCGCTGTCGCCGCCGATGCGGTCAGCGCCGACACGCTCAGCGCTGAAGTCGAGGCCGATGCCGCGCTGCCACGCAAGCAGTGGATCAAACGCATCCGCGAACGCCGCGATGCCGGTGACCGCGACACCGCGCGTGCCAGCCTGGAGCGCTACCTGCAGCAGTACCCGGAAGTGCGCATACCGCACGATCTGCGCCAGCTGCTGGACAACTGACCCGCACCGGAATCGGGCAGGCCCACTAGAATGGTGGGAATGCCCGATACGCTCGCCACCCCTGCCAGCCACAGCCTGGAGATCAAGCACAGCCGCTTCATCGCGCACGCTGCGCCGATCGCCGATGCGGCCGCCGCCCTGACCTTCCTGCAGCAGGTGGCCGTCGCCGATGCCACCCATAACTGCTGGGCCTACCGTTACGGCAACGAATACCGCTCCAGTGATGATGGCGAGCCCGCCGGCACCGCCGGTCGACCGATCCTGGCCGCGATCGACGGCCAGGGCTTCGACCGGGTGATGGTGGTGGTGATCCGCTGGTATGGCGGCATCAAACTGGGGGCCGGTGGTCTGGTCCGTGCCTATGGCGGCACCGCCGCCGAATGCCTGCGTACGGCCCCACGGCTGCCGCTGATCGCCTTGGCCGAGCTGGACATCCACGCCGCCTTCGAAGACCTGGGCGCGCTGCACGCCGCACTGGCCGGGCACGGCGCCGAGAAGCGCGCCGAAACCTTCACCGCCGCCGGGGTCGAACTGCAGGTGCGTTTGCCTGCCGATCAGGTCGACCCATTGAAAAGCCGCCTGCGCGACGCCACCCGTGATCGTATCCGCATTGAACTGCACACTGACCCTGGCCCCCTGAATGACTGACAGCCCCACCACCCCGCCCCCTTCGCTGCGCCGGCTTGGCAGCCTGGGCACGCTGTGGCCGTTCGTGCGTCGTCATTCCGGGCTGTTCAGCGCCTGGCTGGTGGCGTTGGTGGTGTCCTCGGCGGCCACGCTGAGCCTGCCGCCGGCGGTCAAGCAGATGATCGACCACGGCTTCAACAGCAATGGCCAGATCAACCGCGCCTTCGCCCTGCTGTTCCTGGTTGCGGTGGTGATGGCACTGGCCACCGCCGCGCGCTTCTTCTTTGTCTCGCTGCTGGGCGAAAAAGTCGTCGCCGACCTGCGCAGCCGGCTGTATACGCACCTGATCACGCTGGGCGCGGGTTTCCATGACCGCAGCCGCAGCGGCGAGCTGGTGTCACGGCTCACTGCCGACAGCGAGCTGCTGCGCAGCGTGATCGGCTCGACCATGTCGGTGGCCCTGCGCAGCAGCGTCACGGTGGTCGGCAGCCTGGTGATGCTGTTCGTGACCAGCCCGCGGCTGGCGGTGTGGTCGTTGGTCGGCATTCCGCTGGCGGTGCTGCCGGTGATCATCGGTGCACGCCGGCTGCGCAATATCGCGCGCGCCAGCCAGGACCGGGTAGCCGACGCCAACAGCCTGGCTGCCGAAACGCTGGGCGCGGTACGCACGGTGCAGGCGCATGCGCGCGAACCGTATGAACGCGGCCGTTTCAATGCGGCGCTGGGCGAGTCGATCCGTGCCGCCCGCCGTCGCATCGGTGCCCAGTCGATCGTGACTGCCACTGCGATCGTGCTGGTGTTCGGTGCCATCGTCGGCGTGCTGTGGCTGGGCGCACACGATGTCATCGACCGCCGCATGAGCGCCGGTACGCTCGGTCAGTTCGTGTTGTATGCGCTGATCGGCGGTGGTTCGGTCGGCGCCCTGGCCGAAGTCTGGAACGAACTGCAGCGCGCCTCCGGCGGTATGGGGCGGATCGCCGAACTGTTGCAGGAAGACATCGAGATCACCGCCCCGGCCAACCCACAGCCGCTGCCGCAGCCCCTGCGCGGCGAGATCCGTTTTGAAGACGTGGTCTTCCATTACCCGCAGCGCCCGGATACCGCCGCGCTGGCGCAATTCAACCTGCACGTGCGCCCAGGCGAGACCGTGGCGCTGGTGGGGCCTTCCGGCGCTGGCAAGAGCACGGTGCTGTCGATGCTGCTGCGCTTCCACGATCCGGCGGCCGGCCGCATCCTGGTCGATGGCGTGGATGTGCGCCAGGTGGATCCGGCGCAGCTGCGTGCACAGATGGCGCTGGTGCCGCAGCAACCGACGCTGTTTGCCAGCACGGCACTGGAGAACATCCGTTATGGGCGGTTGGAAGCCAGCGATGAAGAGGTACAGCGCGCGGCAGAAGCGGCCGAGGCCGATGAGTTCCTGCAGGCGCTGCCGGACGGTTACCTGAGCGAGCTGGGCGAACGCGGCGCGCGTCTGTCCGGTGGCCAGCAGCAGCGCATCGCGATTGCGCGTGCGCTGCTGAAGGACGCACCGATCCTGCTGCTGGACGAAGCCACGAGCGCACTCGATGCGCAGAGCGAACGTGCGGTGCAGCAGGCGCTGGAGCGGTTGATGGCGGGGCGGACGACGCTGGTGATCGCGCACCGCCTGGCGACCGTGCTGAAGGCCGACCGGATCGTGGTGATGGACCACGGCCGGATCATCGCGCAGGGCACGCATGAGGAGTTGTTGGCCGAAGGTGGGCTGTATGCGGAGCTGGCGAAACTGCAGTTCATCGATTGATGACGCACCGCTAACGTGCGGCGTTGCATGGTGCGGGCGTCCCAGGCCCGCGCTGCTGCAGGAGGTTCGTGATGTCGTTCCGACAGTTCCCCGCCACCGATGCCAACGGTGAGAGCTACGTGATCATCGAATTCAAAGCCGAGCGGCAAGGCAACACTGAACGTGCGGCCGAGCCCGCGCCGCGTTACGAGCTGGCCGATGGCCGGCACCTGGACCGCGAGGGCCGCCAGTTCCGCACGCGCGGCGGCGAGCTCACGCTCAGCACCTGATCGGTGCTTGCCCGGCGCAGATCAAAGACAACGCGTCACTTGCTGTCTGCCGCTCACGGAATAACGGTAGAGCCGGCCGCTGGCCGGCTGCGCCGATCGGGTAGAGCCGCGCCATGCGTGGCTGCCTTTTCCGCCAGCGCAGACCCCCACAAAAAATAATCTCAGATCCCCTGGTCATTTTCTGACCAACAATCTTGACAGCGATATACCGCAACGGCTGCGCGCGGTTATCCACATGTTTGTGCGCCACTCATCCACACCCCCTGTGGATGAATACGCACCTCCGCGACTCAGCGGGCCAGAACCCGGCCGATGCCGGAGGCGTCGATTTCACGCGCGGCCTGCTGCATCGCCAGAGCATCGCTGCCGGCGACGAAGCCGAGCCGGAAGTGCACTTCACCGGCAGGGGTGCGCGAGGAATGGATCGAGGCCAGGCTGACGCCGTGCCGTTCGAACACGTTCAGCAGTTCACGCAGGGAGCCGGGACGGTCTTCGGGCAGGTGCACGCTGATCGCGTTGCGTTCGGTCAGGTCGGCGAGCAGGTAGCCGACCCGTTCGAAGCTGTAGTTGCCGTCGGCCAGCACGCGCTCGCCCAGCGCATCACGATTGTCGGCGAGCAGGTGCTGGCGGAACGCCGCGCGCGCGGTGTCGTCGCCCTGTGCCACCTGCGCGCGCAGCTGCTGCAGTTGTGCGAGCAGGCGGTCCAGCATGGGCGCGACATGCGGGTTGCCGAACTGGATGTCTTCGTAGATGGCCGGGTTCAAGGACAGGATCCGCGCGATGATCGCAGTGTCCAGCTCGAAGGACGCCGAGCGGTACGGCATCAGCTCGGTGAGCGTACCCAGCAGCGGTGCGTACTCGCGCAGCACGCCGGCCTGGGCCAGGTGGGTGGCGTGCACCATCGCCTGCACCAGCGCCATCACCTGGTCGTGGTGCTCGGGCGTGGCCTGCACGCATTCGGCTTCCAGGGCGCTGCACAACTGCTGCACCCACGGCTGCCAGCGCGACAAGCGTGCCTCGCAGACCACCATCACCCGCCCCTTCAGGGTGGGCGCCTTGGGCGGTGCGGTCATCGGATGCAGGCCGACCACCTCGGCCTGCGAGGTCAGCATCGCGGCCACCGGTGCGCTTTTGACCGAGGTGACGTCCAGCCACAGTCGTCCGGCTTCGCGCCCCGCCGAGCGGCGCACATAATCGGCGATCAGTGCCGGGGTATGGCGGATCGGGGCGGAGAACACCAGCACGTCGGCACGTTCGAGCAGGGTCTCCGGATCCTCGGAGTGCGGGTCGGCCGGATCATGGCCAATGACCTGCAGGCCCATCCGCTGCTGCAGGAAGCCGCGCAGCCAGCGCCCGTAGGCACCGGCGCTGCCGACGATGCCAACGACAACCGGTGCTGCACTCACGCCAGCCGCTCGGGAACGAAGCGACGCGGCAGGGCCAGTGCGGCCGGCGCGGCGGCCAGCACATCGAACTCTTCGTGGCCGTTGGCCAGGGTGGTTTCCAGCGCGACGTGCACGCCGGCGATCGCGCGCGAGATGGCCTGTTCGAACGATTCACCGCGCAGCAGGAACGCCACCAGCAGCGACATCAACACATCGCCGGTACCGGCCACGTCCACCGGCAGGTGCGGCGAGGACCAGCGCCAGATCGCCTCGCGGCTGACCGCCAGGGTGACCAGCTGGCCGGGCTCGCCACCGACACTGTGAGCAAGCACCCACTGCGGCCCACGCGCGAGCAGCGCCTGCGCGGCGGCGATGGCATCGCCCTCTTCCAGGCTGGGCATGCCGGTGAGACGGCCCAGCTCGAATGCGTTCGGGGTGACCAGCCAGGCATGCGGCAGCAGCCGTTCGGCAAACACGGCTTCCAGCCCCGGTTCCACGTAAGGGCCGGTATGGGTATCGCCGATGACCGGGTCCAGGCAGTAGCGCAGCTGCGGCGAGGCCGGCAGTACGTCATCGAGCCAATCGGCGAAGGCCGCGCCATTGCCGACGCTGCCGAAATAGCCGGATACCAGCATCCGCGCCCGCTGCGGCAGGCCGCGTTCGCTGGCCCCCAGCAGGAGTTCGGCGAACCAGTCGGCGGGCAGCACGCGGCCGCGCGTAGTCGGGTAGAACGGCGCATTGCTCAGCAGCGTGGTGGGCACTTCGGCCACGCGTACGCCCAGCGCGCGCAACGGCGGCACCGCGGCACTGTTGCCGGCATAGCCGTAGACCAGCTGCGACTGTACCGAGATGACGTCGACCGGCGACGGACCGTCCGGGCGCTGGCGGCGCCCGTGGACCAGGTGGCTTTCGAGGGATTCGTTCATGCCGACATTTTACGCCTGCCAACCCGAACGGCGCAGAGTGCGGGTAGCGCCGCCCTGCGTCGGACAAGAGATGGTTCTATCAACAAAAGCGGATTCGCTCTGGGTGTGAGGCGAGCGGTGGGCTTTTCGCGCAGACGGGAGAAAGCCCAAAAAAAGGCCCCCTGTCGCCAGAGGGCCTTCGTTACATCGCTTGAATCGCGTACAGCTTACGAGGTCATGCGGTCCCAGAACCCCTTCACGCCGTCGATGAACGTCGCCGACTTCGGCGAGTGCTTGCGCGCTTCGTCGCCGGTGAAGGTGGTTTCAAACTGCTCGAGCAGCTTGCGCTGTTCGGGGGTCAGGTTGACCGGGGTTTCCACCACGACGCGGCAGTACAGATCGCCCTCGCTGCGGCTGCGCACCGAGCGCACGCCCTTGCCGCGCATCCGGAACAGCTTGCCGGTCTGGGTTTCGGCCGGGATGCGGATTTCCGCATAACCGCCCAGCGTGGCCACGCGCACGGTGTCGCCCAGCGCGGCCTGCGAGATCCGGATCGGCACTTCGCAGTGCAGGTCGTCGCCGTCGCGCTGGAAGATGGCGTGCTCGCGCACCCGCACTTCCACATACAGATCGCCCGCCGGAGTACCGGCCGGACCCGCCTCGCCCTCACCGGACAGGCGGATGCGGTCGCCGCTGTCGACGCCCGCAGGCACCTTCACCGACAACACCTTGTCTTCCTCGACACGGCCATTGCCGTGGCACGTCTTGCAGGGGTTCTGGACGATTTTGCCGCGGCCGTTGCAGTTGTGGCAGGCCTGCTGCATGGCGAAGATGCCGCGCTGGATGCGCACCTGGCCATGGCCCTTGCACACGGTGCAGGTCTCGACCTTGCCGTCTTCCGAACCGCTGCCGTTGCAGTCGTCGCACTCGGCCAGGGTCGGAATCTCGATGCGGCGCTCCACGCCCATCACCGCCTCTTCCAGGTCCAGCTCCATCACGTAGCCGATATCGGCCCCGCGACGCGCCTGGCGCTGGCCACCACCACCGCTGCCACCTCCGAAGATGTTGCCGAAGATATCGCCGAAAATATCGTTCATGTCCGGGCCGCCGGGGCCACCACCGCCGCCGCCCATGCCGTGCTCGAACGCAGCATGGCCGTGGGCGTCGTACATGCGCCGCTTGTTGCTGTCGGACAGGGTTTCGTACGCTTCCTTGCACTCCTTGAAGGAGGCTTCGGCCGCGTTGTCGCCCGGATTGCGGTCCGGGTGGAACTTCATCGCGCAACGGCGATAGGACTTCTTCAGTTCTTCGTCGTTGGCGGTGCGGGACACGCCCAGCACTTCGTAATAATCGCGCTTGCTCATAACTTGAATCGGTATCCGGCAGTCGGGATGCGTCCCCGACAAACCGTGTTACGGCTGCCAGGATCTACGGGGGATACGACAACGGGACGTTGCCTGTGCAACGTCCCGTGTCGGGTCCGGATCAGGACTTCTTGTCGTCCTTGACTTCGGTGAACTCGGCGTCGACCACATCGTCGTGCGCGCCGTTGTTGGCACCGGCGTCCGGGCCCGGAGCGGCACCGCCCTGCTCGGCCGCAGCCGAAGCGGCGAACAGCGCCTGGCCGGCCTCTTCCAGTACCTTCGACTTGGCTTCGATCTGTGCCTTGTCGTCGCCCTTCATCGCGGTTTCCAGGTCGGCCAGGGCCGACTCCACCTTGCCGATCACATCGCCACCGACCTTGCTGCCGTGCTCGTTGATCGCGGTACGGGTACCGTGGATCAGCGCGTCAGCCTGGTTGCGGGCCTGGACCAGCTCATGGAACTTCTTGTCTTCTTCGCGGTTGGCTTCGGCGTCGGCGACCATGCGCGCGATCTCGTCCTCGGACAGACCCGAACCGGCCTTGATCTCGACCTTCTGTTCCTTGTTGGTCTTCTTGTCCTTGGCCGACACGTGCAGGATGCCGTTGGCGTCGATGTCGAAGGACACTTCCACCTGCGGCAGGCCGCGCGGCGACGGCTCGATGCCGGACAGGTCGAACTTGGCCAGCGACTTGTTGAAGCGGGCCTGTTCGCGCTCACCCTGCAGCACGTGCACGGTCACGGCCGACTGGTTGTCCTCGGCGGTGGAGAACACCTGCGAGGCCTTGGTCGGGATGGTGGTGTTCTTCTCGATGATCTTGGTGAACACGCCACCCATGGTTTCGATACCCAGCGACAGCGGGGTCACGTCCAGCAGCAGCACGTCCTTGACGTCGCCGCCCAGCACGCCGCCCTGGATCGCAGCACCCAGTGCCACGGCTTCGTCCGGGTTGACGTCCTTGCGCGGTTCCTTGCCGAAGAACTCGGTGACAGCCTGCTGCACCTTCGGCATGCGGGTCTGACCACCGACCAGGATCACTTCGTTGATGTCGCTCGAACGCAGGCCGGCATCGTTCAACGCGACGCGGCACGGCTCGATCGACTTCTTGATCAGGTCTTCCACCAGCGCTTCCAGCTTGGCGCGGGTCAGCTTGATGTTCAGGTGCTTCGGGCCCGACGCGTCGGCGGTGACGTACGGCAGGTTCACTTCGGTCTGCTGGCTGGTGGACAGCTCGATCTTGGCGCGCTCGGCGGCGTCCTTCAGGCGCTGCAGGGCCAACGGATCCTTGCGCAGGTCGATGCCCTGGTCCTTGTTGAACTCGTCGACGAGGTACTCGATGACGCGGTTGTCGAAATCTTCGCCGCCCAGGAAGGTGTCGCCGTTGGTGGCCAGCACTTCGAACTGCTTCTCACCGTCGACGTTGGCGATCTCGATCACCGACACGTCGAAGGTGCCGCCGCCCAGGTCGTACACCACGATCTTGCGATCCTTGTTGTCGCCCTTGTCCAGGCCATAGGCCAGCGCGGCCGCGGTCGGCTCGTTGATGATGCGCTTGACTTCCAGGCCGGCGATGCGGCCGGCGTCCTTGGTCGCCTGGCGCTGGCTGTCGTTGAAGTAGGCCGGCACGGTGATCACCGCCTCGGTGACGGTCTCACCCAGGAAGGCTTCGGCGGTCTTCTTCATCTTCTCCAGCACGCGGGCGGAGATTTCCTGCGGCGCCATCTTCTTCGCGTCGCTGGTCTGCACCCAGGCATCGCCATTGTCGTGGGCCAGGATGCCGTAAGGCACGTGCGCGATGTCCTTCTGGACTTCAGCGTCGGTGAACTTGCGGCCGATCAGGCGCTTGACGGCGTAGAAGGTGTTCTTCGGGTTGGTGACGGCCTGGCGCTTGGCCGAGGCGCCCACCAGCACTTCGCCGTCCTTGGTGTAGGCGACGATCGAAGGCGTGGTGCGGTCACCTTCCGAATTCTCGATGACGCGGGCCTTGCCGCCGTCCATGATCGCCACACACGAGTTGGTGGTGCCGAGGTCGATACCAATGATCTTGCCCATGAGGGAGACTCCTGAAAATTTGGGGAACATCCGGCAGCTGCCGGGTTATGAATGGGATGTGGGGGATGGCGGGAACACATTCAAGCCATCCGCCGAACACTGTGTCCGGTGGCGGCGCAACGCGTTCAGCGTCGCGCCAGCCCGGCCGCCCGGGTCAATCGCGGGCGACGACGACCAGCGCCGGGCGCAGCAGGCGGTCGTTGAGCAGGTAGCCCTTCTGGAACACCTGGACCACGCTGCCGGGCGCCGCGCCGGGCGCGTCGACCTGGCTGATGGCCTGGTGGTGTTCCGGGTTGAAGGTCTGGCCGGTCGGGTCGAGCAGGGTCAGGCCATTGTCGGCGGCGACCTTGAGCAGCTGCTTGTAGGTCAGCTCCAGGCCTTCGCGCAGCGGGCTCGGCTCGCTGCCGGCGGCATTCAGGCCGGCGTCGAGGCTGTCGAACACCGGCAGCAGCTCGCCCAGCAGCTTTTCGTTGGCGAAGCGGCGCGCCTGTTCCACGTCGCGGGCCACGCGCTTGCGCTGGTTGTCCAGGTCGGCGCGCTCGCGCAGCGACTCGGCCTTGAGCAGCGCCAGCTCGTTATGCAGGGCATCGTACTGCTGCTGCAGGGAATCGGCCGAGGCCTGGGCGGCGTCCGGCTGCTGGGATGCGATATCAGACTGGTCTTGGTTCATTTCCGGATCCTTGGCGGTGACTCCCCGCCTCCACCCACCCCTATATGGGCGTGGCCTCCGGTTTCAAGAGCTTCGGGACAATTCAGGCCTTGTCGCGGGACAATCCTGCCCCGCCCGGCGAGCCCAGCGCAGCCCCCAGCACCTGGGCGGTAGCCTCCACCAGCGGGATCATGCGGTCGTAGGCCATCCGCTTGGGCCCGATCACCCCCAGCACGCCCAGCACCTGGCCATCGGCCGAGTACGGCGCGGTCACCAGCGATACGCCCTCCAGCGGCATCACCCCGGTCTCCTCGCCGATGAAGATGCGCACGCCCGGGGCCTGGATGGTGCGTTCGAGCAGCTGCAGGATCTCGCGCTTGCTGGCGAAGACCTCGAACAGCTCGCGCAGGCGCTCCAGGTCGGACAGGTCCTGCACGCCCATCAACCGGGTCGCCCCGGCCAGCACCATGTCATCGGCCGGCGGCACCATGGCCTGCTCGGCCAGCTCGATGCTGTGAGCCAGCAGCTGTTCCATTTCCGACTGCGCATCGCGCAGCTCCAGCAGCAGCCGCGCGCGGATCTCGGCCAGCGGCCGCCCGGCGCAGTTCGCGTTGAGGTAGTTGGCCACCTGTTCCAGCTCGCCCGGCTCGAAGCTGCGGCGCGGCTCGATCACCCGGTTCTGCACCTCGTTGTCGGCGAACACCAGGATCGCCAACACCCGGCGCGCGTCCAGGGCCACGAAATCGATATGGCGGAACGCGAACTGCTCCCGACGTGGCGCACTGACCACGCCAACGAAGTGGCTCATCGCCGAGAGCAGCTCCGAGGCGCTGCCCAGCAGGGCCTGGGTGCCGCTGCCGGTGGCCAGCTCGCTGCGCAGCCGGCTCAGGTCACCCTCCCCCGGCGGCTGCATCTTGACCAGGCTGTCCACGAACACCCGGTAGCCATGCGCGGTCGGTACCCGCCCGGCCGAGGTATGCGGCGAACTGAGCAGGCCGAGGTCTTCCAGGTCGCCCAGGATGTTGCGGATGGTGGCCGGGCTGACATCCAGCCCAGCCAGCCGCGCCAGGGTCTGCGAGCCGACCGGCTCGCCGTCCTGGATGTGGCGCGCGATCAGGGTCCGCAACAAGTGGCGGGCGCGTGGCGCAAGATGGGTGGCGGAAGGGTGCATGGAATCAGCCTGTGAGACGCCACCTTAGATAATGGCTGTCGGGGCCGATGGCAAGCCATTGGAGCATCCCCTCGCCCATGCTAGCGTTGCGCGGCTCGAGAACCCAAGAACATGCTCAGACATCTATCGATCAAGGATTTTGCCGTCGTCCGCGCTACCGAACTGGAATTCGGCGCGGGCATGACCGTGGTTTCCGGCGAGACCGGCGCAGGCAAGTCGCTGATGGTCGACGCGCTCGGCTTCCTGTCCGGACTGCGCGCCGACAGCGGCGTGGTCCGCCACGGCGCCGCTCGTGCCGAACTGTCGGCCGAGTTCGCCCCCGTCGGCGACGCCCCGGCGTGGCGCTGGCTGCGCGAGAACGAACTCGACGACGACGACCAGTGCCAATTGCGCCGGGTGATCCGCGCCGACGGCGGTTCGCGCGCCTGGATCAACGGCCGCCCGGTCACCCTGGGCCAGCTGACCGAACTGGCCGCGATGCTGGTGGAGATCCACGGCCAGCACGAACAGCAGGCGCTGTTGTCGCGGCCCTCGCAGCTTTCGCTGCTGGACGCCTACGCGCGCAACGATACCGAGCGCGGCCAGGTCCGCCAGGCCGCCGCGCGCTGGCAGGCGCTGGTGGACGAAGCCGAGGCGCTGTCGCGCCAGGGCGACGTCAGCGACCGCATCGGTTTCCTGGAACACCAGCTCGGCGAACTGCAGCGCGAGGACCTCGAACCGGCCTCGATCACCCAGCTCGGCAGCAGCCACCGCCGCCAGGCCCATGCCAGCGCGCTGATCAGCGCCTGCGACGTGGCCGCCAGCCGGCTCAACGGCGATGACGACGTCTCGGTGCTGCAGTTGCTGCAGCAGACCCGCCACGAGCTGTCGCGGGTGGCCGAACACGACAGCCGGCTCGGCGAGGTCGATGCCCTGCTCGACAGCGCCGCCATCCAGCTGCACGAAGCCCTGTCGCTGCTGGATCGGGTCCACGACGACCTGGATGCCGACCCGGAGCAGTTCGAGGACATCGAACGCCGGCTCGGCCGCCTGCACGACCTCGCGCGCAAGCACCGGGTCCCGATGGAGGCCCTCGGCGAGCAGCGCGATGCAATGGAAGCCGAAGTGGAACAGCTGCGCGGCGCCGACACCCGCCTGCAGGCCCTGGCCGGGGAAATCGACCGCGCTGCCGGCCAGTGGCAGGCCGTGGCCGCCACGCTCAGCGCCAGCCGCCGCACCGCCGCGGCCGAGCTGTCGCACACCACCACCACCCTGATCGGCGAGCTGGGCATGGGCGGTGGCCAGTTCCTGATCGAGATCGAGCCGCAGGCCGTGGCCAAGCCCGACCCGAACGGCGCCGAGCGGGTCGAGTTCCTGGTCGCCGCCAATGCCGGGCAGCCCCCGCGCGCGCTGCGCAAGGTGGCCTCCGGCGGTGAGCTGTCACGGATCTCGCTGGCGATCGAAGTCGCCGCGCTGGGCCTGGACGCGGTGCCGACCATGGTCTTCGACGAAGTGGATTCGGGCATCGGCGGCGCCGTGGCCGACATCGTCGGGCAGAAGCTGCGCGCCCTGGGCGAGAAGCGTCAGGTGCTGTGCGTCACCCACCTGCCCCAGGTCGCCTCCAAGGGCCACGCGCACTACCGGGTCAGCAAGGCCCCGGTAGATGGCATGACCCAGAGCGCGGTGGAGAAGCTGGACCTGAAGGCGCGCGAGGAAGAACTCGCCCGCATGCTGGGCGGCGTGGAAGTGAGCAAGGAAGCCCGCGCGGCCGCGCGCAAACTGCTGCAGGTCTGAGGCCTCCGTGATCGGGTAGTGCCGGCCGCTGGCCGGCTCCCCGCCGGAACCGGCGCCTGGCGCTGAAAACAAAAACCCCGGGCATGCCCGGGGTTTTTTGATCGCATCCGGGCCGCCAGCGGCCCGTTACCGGCGCTTCTTGCGCACGTAGAGCACCAGCGAGTGCTCTTCCAGCTCGTAGCCGTGATCGGTGGCGATCTTGCGCTGCAGCTCCTCGATCTCGTGGCTTTCGAACTCGATGATCTTGCCCGAGTCCACATCGACCATATGGTCGTGGTGGCCGCCGCGGTCGAGCTCGTAGACGGCCTGGCCGCCTTCGAAATTGTGCTTCAGCACCAGGCCGGCGGCCTCGAACTGGGTCAGCACCCGGTACACCGTGGCCAGGCCGATCTCATCCCCGTGCTCCAGCAACTGGCGGTAGATGTCTTCGGCGGTCATGTGGTGCTGGGCGGTGCGCTGCTCGAGCAGGGCCAGGATCCGCATCCGCGGATGGGTCACCTTCAAGCCGACTTTGCGCAGGTCGTGGGTTTCCATAGTTCTCCGTTCATTGGCGATTTAGCGCCAGCTGCCTCGGATTGGGTCGCGGCGACGCGTCGTGAGTGTATCATCGACTGGATTTCCCCAAACGCCATTCCCGATGCGCAAACTCCTGCTGGTCGCCGCCGTTGCCCTGTCCACCACGGGCTGCGGCATCATCTATAAGCAACCCATCTATCAGGGCAACCTGATCCGGGAGCAGGCCGTCGGTCAGCTGCAGGTGGGCCAAAGCAAGCAGCAGGTCAACGCGCTGCTTGGCACCCCCTCGATCCCGGACCCGTTCCACGCACAGCGCTGGGACTACACCGCCAGCCAGCGCGTGAACCGGCTGGGCAATACCGAAGTGAAGAACTTCACGGTGTTCTTCGAGAACGACCTGGTCACCCGTTGGGATGGCGAGTACTTCCCGAACCAGGACGCCGACCTTGCCAAGACCAGCGTGCGCCAGTTCGGCCGCAACCTGGCCAAGGACAAGAAGAAGCAGCGCGGCCGCTGAGGCCTGGCCCCCTGGTTCAGCTGCCGGCGCGAGCGCGCCGGCGGCGGTTGTCCTTGGGGTCGGCAACCAGCGGGCGCAGCAGTTCCACCCGGTCCCCGTCACGCAGCACCTGCGCCAGCGGGGCCAATACGCCGTGCACGGACACCGCCGGGCAATCGGCAGCGTCCTCGATCGCGGCGGCGGCCATGGCCTCGGCCACGGTGGTCCCTTCGGGCAGTTGCAGCCGGCAGGACTGGACCCGGTCCGGCCAGGCCAGCAGCACCTCGACCTCGATCACGGGTCAGTCCTCCGCATCGGCGACGCGGACGAAATCATTGACCATGCGGTCGGCCAGGCCCTGGAAGCCCAGCGCCAGCGCCGGACCGAGCAGGCGTGAGGTCGGCTCGAACTCCAGGGTCAGGCTGACCTTGCAGGCATCCTCGGCCAGCACGTGAAATTCCCAACGCCCGTGCAGGCGCTTGAACGGCCCATCGCGCAGCTGCATATCGATGCTGTGCGGACGTTGCAGGGTGTTTTCGGTCATGAACCAGGTCGAGAACGAACCCAACCCCAGGTCCAACCGCGCCACCAGCCGGTCCGGGCCGGATTCCAGGATCTGCGACGCCGAGCACCAGCGGAACCGGCGCGGATAGGCATCAATATCATTGACCAGGTCGAACATGCGGGCAGCCGAATGTTCGACCAGGGCACTACGGCGGATAGTTGGCATACGGCACTACTGTTTGCGGATGAATCGACCGGGATGGCCCGAATCGGAGACAATACGGAAATGAGCAAGAACAGCGGCAAGGATAAAGCAAAGGACGCGACGGCCAACAAAACCATCGCGCTCAACAAGCGTGCCCGCCACGAGTACCACATCGAAGATCGCTTCGAAGCCGGCCTGGCCCTGCAGGGCTGGGAGGTCAAGTCGATCCGTGCCGGGCGCGGCAACATCATCGATGCCTACGCCTATGTGCGTGACGGCGAGATCTTCCTGATCGGGGCGCAGATCACCCCGTTGATCCAGGCTTCCAGCCACGTGGTGGCCGAAGACCGGCGCATGCGCAAACTGCTCCTGCACCGCAACGAGATCGACAAGCTGATCGGCAAGGTGCAGCGCGATGGCTACACGATCGTGCCCACCGCGATGTACTGGAGCAAGAACAAGATCAAGCTCGAGATCGCGCTGGCCAAGGGCAAGCAGACCCACGACAAGCGCGATGCCGAGAAGGACCGCGACTGGGCCCGCGAAAAGTCGCGCACCATGCGCCGGCACAACCGCGACGCCTGATGGCCACGCCCCCGCCGCCCCGTATCGATACGGCCAGTGCCGACGACACGGCGGCGGTGTATGCCGGGCTGCGCGCATTCAATCGCGCCGCCTGCGGCAATGCGCTGGACGACCAGCCGTTGAACCGCGTGATCCATGACGAACAGGGGCAGCCGTGTGCCGGCCTGGCCGCCGATGTCTACGGCGGCTGGCTGATGGTGCATGCGTTGTGGGTGGATGAAGGCCAGCGTGGTCGTGGCCTGGGCCACGCCCTGCTCACCGATGCCGAACAGCAGGCGCGTGCGATGGGCGCCCATGCAGTGATGCTCGATACGTTCGACTGGCAGGCCGAAGGCTTCTACCTCAAGCACGGCTATGAGGTGTTTGGCCGGCTGCAGGACTTCCCGCCCGGCCACCAGCGGATCTACCTGCGCAAGCTGCTCTGAGGCTCAGGCCGTCGCCAAGGCATCTGCCGGGCAATACGCGGCATGCAGCGCGGCCAGCACACCCAACGCCGGGCTCTGGGCCAGCGCATAGAAGATGGTCTGCGCCTCGCGCCGGGTCACCACCAACTGCATGCCGCGCAACACCGCCAGGTGCTGCGACAGTGCCGACAGGCCCAGCCCACTGAGCGGCTGCAGCTCGCCCACCGACGCTTCGCCTTCCACCAGGCGGCACAACACGCGCAGCCGTGCCGGATGCGCCAGCGCCTTCAGCAGCGCGGCGGCACGGTCGGCCTGCTCGGCCATGGCCGTGGCGCGCGCCGGGGGAAGATGTACGGAAGACGGGGAATGCATGGCTTGACACTTTATCTCAGAGAGCACTAATTTAGATTTATCTAAATTAAAGTCGTGACCATGCGCCCCCACCTGCTCCCCCGCGCCGGACACCCGGCATGATCCCGCCCGACTGGCCCTCGGCCCTGCTCGGTGGCGTCCTGATCGGAGCGGCAACCACCGCGCTGCTCTGGTGGAACGGGCGTATCGCCGGCATCAGCGGCATCGTCGCCGGCACGCTGTCCTCCCCCCGGGGCGACCGCGCCTGGCGCTGGGCCTTCCTGATCGGCCTGGTCCTGGCCGGTGGCGCCTGGCTGGCGTGGGCACCGGGCGCGGCGGTGCCGCGCACCGACTACCCTCGCCCACTGCTGGTGATCGCCGGCCTGCTGGTCGGGTTCGGCGCGCGCCTGGGCGGCGGCTGTACCAGTGGTCACGGTGTCTGCGGGCTGGCCCGGTTCTCATCGCGCTCGCTGGTCGCGGTCGTAGTGTTCATGGCAACTGCCATGCTCACCACCTACCTGGTGCGGCACGTCGGCGGTGTGGCATGAGCCGTCAACTGCTGGCCGCATTGGCCGCCGGCGCGATGTTCGGGCTTGGCCTGGCCGTCTCGGGCATGACCGACCCACGCCGCATCCAGGGCTTCTTGGACATCACCGGACCGTTCGATCCGCGGCTGTTGTTCGTGCTCGGCGGCGCCGTGCTGACCAGCACCGCGCTGTTCCGCCTGGTACTGCGACAACCGCGCCCGCAACTGGCCGAGCACTTCGTGCTGCCCACCCGCAGCCGTATCGACCGGCGCCTGATCTTCGGCGCCGCCCTGTTCGGGATCGGCTGGGGCCTGGCCGGATACTGCCCGGGCCCGGCACTGGCCGGGCTGGGCATCGCCTCATCCGAGGCGCTGTGGTTCGTGCCGGCCATGCTGTTGGGCATGGCCCTGCAGCGTGGGGGCCGCAAACAGGCACCCCAACAGCCTTAGCCGCGCTGTGAATCCAGCACTTCCTGGTTCAGCGCAACGTCCTGTGCCTTGGCATGGCTTTCAATCAGCAGCTGGTAGGCCGGGAAGATCTGCGTGTAGATCTGCGCCCACTCCGCGGCGTCCTCGCGGTGCCAGGTCTTCTGCAGCTCCGAGGCCACCGCCGCGGTATCCATCGGCACCACGCCCGCCTGCACTACCCGGGCCAGGGTGATTTCCTCGGCCATCTTCGAATACGTGCCCGAGGCATCGATGACAGCGAAGACCTGGTAGCCCTCGGCCACCGCGGCGATCGACGGGAACGCCATGCACACGCTGGTGATGGTGCCGGCGATGATCAGCTGGCGACGGCCGGTGGCCTTTACTGCGGCAACGAACTCCGGGTTGTCCCAGGCGTTGATTTCGCCACGGCGGGCGACGTACTGCGCGTGCGGCGCGTTGGCGCGGATGTCCGGAATCAGCGGGCCGTTCGGCCCCTGCGGTACCGACGCGGTGGTGATCACCGGCATCCCGGTCAGGCTGGCCATCTTCGCCAGCGCCCCGGCGTGGGCGCGCAGCGTGGGCATCGGCATGTCCTTCACGGTCTGGAACAGACCGCTTTGATGATCGATCAGCAACATGGCGGCATTGGCCGGGTCGATGACCGGGGCGCTGCCATTGAAATTGGCGGGTGTGCTCATGAGGGAACTCCTGTCTGGTGGGTGAGGAATCCACGGTATCGGCGAGACGATGGACCCGGTAGACCGCAGGATTTATCCTCACCGTCCCACCTGACGAACGATGGCGGCCGGGCGATGATCGACCTCAACGACCTTTCCTACTACGTCCACGTGGTGGACCACGGCGGTTTCGCCCCGGCCGGGCGCGCCCTGGGCATGCCCAAGTCCAAGCTCAGCCGGCGCATCGCCCTGCTCGAAGAACGCCTCGGCGTGCGCCTGATCCAACGCTCGACCCGACGCTTCTCGGTGACCGAGGTCGGCCAGGACTACTACGCCCACTGCAAGGCCATGCTGGTGGAGGCCGAGGCCGCCGAAGAGGCCATCGCGCTGTCGCGGGCCGAACCGCGCGGCACCGTTCGCATCGCGGTCCCTGTGGCCATCCTGCACGCGCGGATGGGGGTGATGCTGGCCGACTTCCTCGCCGAGCACCCCAAGGTATCGCTGCAGCTGGAGGCCACCAACCGCCGCGTGGACGTGATCGGCGAAGGCCTGGACATCGCTATCCGGGTGCGCCCACCGCCGCTGGAAGACAGCGACCTGGTCGTGCGCACATTGGCCACCCGGCGCTGGTGCATCGCCGCAAGCCCGCTCCTGTTCGCCCACCAGCCCGCCCCTGCCGTGCCGGCCGACCTGGCGCGCTTTCCCAGCGTCGATCTCAGCGCCCCCCAACAGCTGCACAGCTGGCGGCTGACCGCGGCGGACGGCACCGTGGCCCAGCTCAACCACGTGCCACGCCTGGTCAGCGACGACATGATCGCCCTGCGTGCTGCCGCGGTGGCCGGGGTGGGTGTGCTGATGCTGCCGACCATGATGGTCTGCGATGAACTGGCCGACGGCCGGCTGGTGCGGGTGCTGCCCGACTGGGAGCCGCAGCACGGCATCGTGCATGCGGTGTTTCCGTCGCGGCGCGGGCTGCTACCGGCCGTGCGCACGCTGATCGACTACCTGGCCCTGCGCTTCGAGCAGCTGCAGGAAGATTGAGCCGGGCCGCGGCCGTAATGTCCCGCAGCCCGCCGACACCTGTCAGAATCCCCGCTCATTACACAGGCAGGAACGGCGCATGACCCAGGAAATCACTCAGGAAACCGCGCCCGTAGCGGCATCGATCGACGAACTTAAGGCAGATATCGGCGCCTATGAGTCGATTTTCGCCGAACTGACCCGCGCCATGGACCCGGCCGCTCTGACCAAGGTGCTGACCTACCTGCTGCGCAATGCCAGGCGCGACGCCACGGAAAACCAGACCTTTGAGAGCCTGGAGCACCGCCGGTTGATCGCCCGCGCCGAAGCATTGATGGCCCAGGTCGCCCCGGAAGTGCGCAAGCAGGCCATCACCCAGCGCAACGAGCAGAACCACCTGCGCAAGCAGAAGGCCCGTCACCAGGCCGACAGCCGCCGCCAGCAGGAAGGCAAGCGCTGATTCTGCGCGGGCGCAGCAACGGACGTTCGCCGTGCAGGGAAACCTGAATGGACGGCCGGGCCGTTGCGCGAAGCCCGGCCCGAAAGATGACTGTTCACGCGGATTGGCGTAGGATTCGCGATGTCAGGTAGGTTTTTACCTTACAGAACTTGAAGAAACCGGGGGTGCATTGGTTTCGACGGGGGTTGTGAAGTTACTTGGTGCATGCCGAGGGGGCAGCTTTCCTCGTTAATCCAGCAGCAAACTTTTAGTTGCCAACGACGACAACTACGGTTCGAACGACTTCGCAATCGCTGCCTAAAAACAGCTTTAGCGTTTAGTTCTACAGCCGCCTAAGGCGAACCCCCGAACCTACTTGTGCCCGTGCTCGTAGATGTAGGGTCATTATCACGGAACCGGTTGTGATGGCTGCCTGTCAGTCACGACTTAACTAAAGCAGGCTGGTCCTGGGGTGCGCTTTGCACACCGTGCTGCCACAGGATGAGATTCAACGGTGAGCTAAGCATGTAGTACCGGGGATGGAGTGCCTTCGGACGGCGGTTCAATTCCGCCCACCTCCACCATACAACCGGCCCCACGGGGCCGGAAAGAAGCCGGAAGTTCCTGGTGACAGGACTTCCGGCTTTTTTATTGCCTGTTGAAAATACAGACACCCACCGCCCCTCTATACGCGCGCGCCCTGCTACGCGATGCTCACCGCATGGCCGGGCCCCACCTTGGCCCTCTGCGCACGAGGTGGTCATGGATTTCCTCAAACTACTGCGATCGCTGGAAGAGTTTCTCTACGAACTCTGCACCTGGTTCCTGTTCTTTCCGCGCACGCTGTACCGGGTCATCGTGCACCCGCAGCGGATGGCCGGCTACGTCGATGCCGAGCTGAAACAGGACGCCGAACATCGCTTCGACGATGCGATCAGCCCGCCGATGTTCCTGATGCTGGCGGTGCTGGTGGCGCACGGCATGGAGTACCTCACCCACCAGGTTTATGTGGGCACCAGTGACATTTCGCGCACGGTGTTCGGCAACCAGGAAACGCTGCTGCTGTATCGCTCGATCGGCTTTGCGGTATGGCCACTGGTGGCCACGGTGCACCTGCTGCGACGCAAGCGCAGCGCCATGACCCGCGAGTCGCTGCGGCATCCGTTCTATACCCAGTGTTATCTGACGGCACCGTTCGCGCTGGTCTTTTCGGCCGGAACACTGCTGATCACCCTGCCCGGCCAGCCCTCCACGATCATCGGTGCGGTCGGCGTGACGCTGGCCTGCCTTTGGTATGCCAACGCGCAGATGCGGTGGCTGCGGGCCGGGCTGGGCTGTTCATGGCGCAACGCGTTCGCCTCGATGCTGTGGGTGCTGGTGCTGGGTATCGGGATCAATGTGTTGATCGGCTCGATCCTGCTGTCGGGTTGAATATCGGGTGCTCGCCAGATGCCGATATCCCTGCCCCACCACGCGTTGGGTTTCCGCTCATATCACCCGTTGCTGCACATCCCTTTCGATTGGATCCATGCGACGCTGGAGCCCAGCCATCTTGGTGGAATGGAGGGATTCCCATGCTGTCTCGTTTTCGTCGTCCGGCCCTGTGGGCGCTGGTCCTGTTGGCGCTGCCGGTGGGTGCTGCGTTGGCGCAGGGCCCTGCCCCGCTACGGGTGATGTCGTTCAATGTGCGTACGCCGGTGGATACCGAGCCGGGGCGGCGCTGGGAGGATCGTCGCGAGGCGATGATCGCGCTGCTGCATGAGCAGCACCCGGCGGTGTTCGGCACCCAGGAGCTGGTGCAGAAGCAGGCCGAGTATCTGGTCGAACACCTGCCGGGCTACCAATGGTTTGGCGAAGGGCGCCGCGGTGGCAACGCCGATGAGCACATGGGCGTGTTCTACGACAGCGCGCAGCTGACCGTGGTGGAATCGGGCAATTTCTGGCTCTCCGATACCCCCGATGTGGTCGGCAGCATTACCTGGGGCAACCTGATGCCGCGCATGGTGACCTGGGCATTGTTCAAGCGTCAGGCTGACGGCCAGCGCTTCTACCTGCTCAACACCCACCTGCCCTACCGCGACGAAGACGAACCGCGCCGCGTGCTGGGTGCGAAGCTGATTGCCGCACGGCTCGCCACGCTCCCCAAGGATATTCCAGTGGTGGTGACCGGGGATTTCAATGCCGAGCCCGGCAGCAGCACCTATCAGGCGTTCACCGCTGCATTGACCGATGCGCGTAGGGTTGCCGGCAAGGTCGATGGGCCGCGCCTGACCTTCCATGATTTCACCGGCAAGCCGACCGTGGAGCTGGACTGGATCCTGGTGCGCGGCTTCAAGGTGCAGCGTTTCAGCACATTGGATGACAGGCCCGGTGGCGTGCTGCCCTCGGACCACTATCCGGTGCAGGTGGACCTGCAGTTCGCCGCTGGCAACGCCGCAGCAGCACCGCGACAGAAGTGATCCATGCCCGGGCCATGCCGCAGGCAACTGGCCCGGGTCATCCGCGCCGCGCTAGCGTGGTTCATGCCGGGCCTCCAGCAGCCGGCACACCGCCAGGTGCTGGTCGCGCGCCTGGCAGATGCGGGCGGCAATGGCCAGAAACACGCCCATCGCGACCACGCCGATCGCCAGTTGATTGCCGGGTAGACGGGAAAAGCCCAATGCGACCATCAATGCCGCTACTACCAGCAATGCGATGACCCACGGTGAAAGTGCCGATGCAGCCGGCAGGGTTTCGTGCATCTGCGGGCGTGGCCGCGGCCTGTCGTGTTGCATCACACAGGTCCCCTGAAAAAGAAGGGGTGTTTTGTAGCACCCGGCGTGCACGCGGTTGCAGTGGCAAAGCCGTCAATGGGCGATTGGCTGAAACGCCATTGCGGGGAAACCTGACACCCGCCCGCCAGCATGCAAGCGGGAGGACGTCACTACGTCCTCCCGCTATCCTTCATCGCAGGGTGCTGGCCACCGCCGGCGGTGTCGCATCCTGCTGCTGGCCCCACCCGCCCAGCGCCTTGTACACACCGACCACGCTGACATTCACCGTGGACTCGGCAGCCGCCAGCGCATCGTCGGCGGCCAGCTGGGTCCGCTGTGCATCGAGCAGGGTGAGGAAGTCCTCCGAGCCCTCGCGGTAGCGGATCTGCGCCAGCTGTTCGGCACGCCGTGCGGCCTGCGCCTGTTCGGCGACGATGGCCAGCCGCGCCTGTTGCTTGGCGTAGCGGGTCAACGCGTTCTCGGTGTCCTCCAGCGCCAGCAGCACCGCCTTCTCGTACTCGGCGGCGGCACCGTCGGCCTGGGCTTTGCTGGCACGTAGACGCGCCTTGACGGTACCGAAGTCGAACGCGGCCCAGCTGATCGACGGCGTCACCGACCAGGCCTTGTTGTTGCCGTTGACCAATCCGCTGGCATCGCCGGACAGGAAGCCGACGAAGCCACTCAGGCTGATCCGCGGGAACAGGTCGGCCGTGGCCACGCCTACCCGAGCGGTGGCCGCAGCGAGTCGACGTTCGGCACTGCGCACGTCGGCACGCTGGCGCAGCAGGTCGGTGGTGTCACCGAGCGGCAGCGCCTTGGCGTAGGCCGCCACTTCACGCGGCTGCAGCAACGCATCCAGCGCATCGGGGCGCTGCCCCAGCAACACCGCCAGGCGATGCCGCGACTGCACTTCGGCCACTTCCAGCAGCGGGATGTCGGCCTCGATCGCCTTCAGCCGTGCGCGGCTGCTCTGCACGTCCAGTTCGCTGCCGGCACCGAGTTCCCAACGGGTCTCGGTCAGCTTCTGGGTGTCGCGCAGATTGATCAGCGTGCGCTTGGCCACATCGATGCGCTTCTGGGTACCACGCAGCTCGAAGTAGTTGCGTGCCACTTCGGCCGCCACGGTGACCTGGGCATCGGCGAGGTTGTCCTGCTCGGCCCCCAGGTCCGCACGCGCCGCTTCGGCGGCACGGCGCTGGCGCCCGAACAGATCCAGCTCCCAGCCGGCATCGAAGCCGAGCTGGTAGGTCTCGCTGAATACCCGATCGCCGCCCACCGTTGCATCGGGCTGCTTGCGGCGGTCATAGCTGCCACCGCTGGTGACGTGCGGCAGCTGGTCCAGGCGCTGTTCGACGAACACCGCCCGGGCCTCCCGCACGCGCGACATCGCAATGCGCAGGTCCAGGTTGGTACCCAGTGCATCGTGTACCAGCTGTTCCAGCACCGGGTCGTCGAACTGGGCCCACCAGCTGGCCACCGGCGAGCTGGTAGTGAACACCGGCGCGGCGGCGCCCTGCAGGCTCACCGGCGTGGCCGGTGGCGCCTTGTAGTTGGGGCCGACGCTGACGCAGCCAGCCAGCAGCGCGCTGGTCACGGCTGCGGTCAACAGGCGGATCACCATGGCAGCACCTCGCCCAGGTAGGTGAAGCTGCCGTTGGGGCCATCGGCATCGATCAGCGCCATGCCGACGCTGGAACGTGCGCCTTCGCTGATTTCGATCTCGCCTTCGCCACCATTCATGTCGGTCTTTACGTAGCCCGGATGCACGGTGTTGACCTTGGTGGTGCCCTCGCGCAGCTCATAGGCCAGCTGCACGGTCCAGGCATTCACCGCGCTCTTGGAGGCGTTGTAGGCCGGTACCGCGAAGCCGTAGATCGGCGAGCCCGGCTGGCTGTGCAGGGTCAACGAGCCCAGGATGCTGGACACGTTGACGATGCGCCCGGCCGGGGAGGCCTTGATCAGCGGCAGGAACGCCTGGGTGACCGCAACCACCGCGAACACGTTGGTGTCGAAGGTGTTGCGCCAGGTCTCCAGGCTCTGCGCGGAGGGCGCGATCTTGATGTCGTCGAGCAGGATGCCGGCGTTGTTGACCAGGATGTCCAGTCGACCATGGCGTTCTTCGATGGTCTTCACCGCGTCGGCGATGCTGGCAGCATCACCGACGTCGAGCTGGATCGCCTCCACCGGCAGGCCTTCGGCCTGCAGCTTGAGTGCCTCGGCGACGGCGACGTCGCGCTTGCGGCCGGCCAGCAGCGTGTGCACGCCGGCCTGGGCCAGCTGACGCACCGTCTCCAGGCCGATACCGCGGGTGGCACCGGTGACCAGGGCGATCTTGAGGGTTGCAGTGTTCATCAGGGAATCCTTGTGGGGTGATGCATCAATGATGGATGGTGGGTTCGCCGTGGGTGACCAGCTGTCCGCCGCCATTGCGGCTGACGAACTTGCGCAGCGCCACGTAGAACACCGGGGTCAGGAACAGGCCGAACAAGGTCACGCCCAGCATGCCGGCGAACACGGTGATGCCCGTCACCGAGCGCACTTCCGCACCGGCGCCATGCGAGAGCACCAGCGGGATGGTGCCGGCGATGAAGGCGATGGAGGTCATCACGATCGGACGCAGACGCAGGCGGCAGGCTTCCAGTGCGGCTTCCACGATGCCCTTGCCGCCCATTTCCAGCTCCCGGGCAAATTCGACGATCAGGATCGCGTTCTTGCACGCCAGGCCCATCAGCACCACCAGGCCGACCTGCACGAACACGTTGTTGTCACCGCCGGTCATCCACACACCGAACAGCGCGGACAGCAGCGTCATCGGCACGATCAGGATCACGGCCAGCGGCAGCGACCAGCTTTCATACAGCGCGGCCAGCACCAGGAACGCGAGCAGGATGGCCACCGGGAACACGATGAAGGCGGCTTTGCCCTGGGTGGCCTGCTGGTAGCTCAGGTCGGTCCACTCGGTGGTCATGCCGACCGGCAATACCTTGCCGGCGATCTCGGTCAACTTGCTCATCGCCTCGGCCGAGGACAGCATCCGCGGGTCGGCTTCACCGGCCAGGTCAGCGGCCGGGTAGCCATTGAAGCGCAGCACCGGGTCCGGGCCGAAGGTCTGCTTGACGGTGACCATCGAACCGATCGGCACCATCTCGCCACGGTCGTTGCGGGTGCGCAGCTTGCCGATGTCCTCCACGCTGTCACGGAACTGGCCGTCGGCCTGGGCGATCACCTGCCAGGTACGACCAAACTGGTTGAAGTCGTTGACGTAGGCCGAACCCAGGTAGGTCTGCAGGGTGTCGAACAACTCGGTCAACTGCACGCCCTGCGCCTTGGCCTTGACCCGGTCCACTTCGGCATCCAGCTGCGGCACGTTGGCCTGGTAGCTGGTGATCGGGAACGCCATGCCCGGGGTCTGCGCTACCGCGCCCTGCATCGCCTGCACGGCATTCTGCAGCGCACCGTAGCCCAGGTTGCCGCGGTCTTCGATGAACATCTGGTAGCCGTTGCCGTTACCCAACCCGAGGATCGGCGGCGGCATCATCGCGAAGGCGAAGCCCTCCTGCAGCCCGGCGATCTTCTGGTTGATCTCGGCGTTGATCTGCGCCGCCGTGCGGCCATGACGCTCGTTGAACGGCTTGAGCGGAATGAACGCAACACCGGTATTGGGCGTGTTGGTGAACTGCAGGGCATTCAGACCCGGGAACGAAATGGTGTGGGCCACACCATCGGTTTCCTGGGCGATCTTGGCGACCTTGCGCAGCATTTCATCGGTACGCGCGATCGAAGAACCTTCCGGCAACTTCACACCGGCGATCAGGTACAGCTTGTCCTGGGTCGGGATGAAGCCGGGCGGCACGATCTTGAAGATGAAGCCGGTACCCACCAGCAGCACCGCGTACACCACGAACACCGCACCGCGACGGCCGAGGATCTTGGACACGCCGCGCTCGTACTTCTCCGAGCTGGACTTGAAGAAGCGGTTGAACGGACGGAACACCCAGCCGAACAAGCGATCGATCAGACGGCTCGGGCCATCCTTCGGTGCACCATGCGGCTTGAGCAGGCGCGCGGCCAGGGCCGGCGACAGGGTCAGCGAGTTGATCGCCGAGATCACCGTGGAGATGGCGATGGTGACGGCGAACTGCTTGTAGAACTGGCCGGTGACGCCGGACAGGAAGGCCATCGGCACGAATACCGCACACAGCACCAACGCGATGGCGATGATGGGACCGGACACTTCGCGCATGGCCTGATGGGCCGCGGCCAAGGGGGTGAGACCCTCTTCGATGTTGCGCTCGACGTTTTCCACCACCACGATCGCGTCATCGACCACGATGCCGATCGCCAGCACCAGCCCGAACAGGCTCAGCGTGTTGATCGAGAAGCCCAGCACGTACAGCGCCGCGAACGTACCCACGATCGACACCGGCACCGCGATCAACGGAATGATCGAGGCGCGCCAGGTCTGCAGGAACAGGATCACCACCAGCACCACCAGCGCGATCGCTTCGAGCAGGGTGGTGACCACGGCCTTGATCGAATCACGCACGAAGATGGTGGTGTCGTACACGGCTTCGTACTTGACGTCGTCCGGGAACGACTTCTGCATCTCATCCATGGTGCCCATCACCGCATCGCGGATCTCCAGCGCGTTGGCGCCGGGGGCCTGGAAGATACCGATACCCACCGCGTTCTTGCCATCCAGCTGCGAGCGCAGGGTGTAGTCGCCGGCACCCAGCTCGATGCGGGCCACGTCCGACAGACGCACCACTTCACCGTCGGTGCCGCTCTTGAGCACGATATCGCCGAATTCCTTCTCGCTGCGCAGGCGGCCCTGGGCATTGATCAGGGTCAGGAACTGGCTGTTGGGCATCGGCTCGGCGCCGAGCTGGCCGGCCGAGACCTGCACGTTCTGCTCACGCATCGCGCGCACCACGTCGCTGGCGGTCAGGCCGCGTGCGGCCACCTTGTCCGGATCCAGCCAGGCACGCATGGCGTAGTCGCCACCGCCGAAGATCTGCGCATCACCCACGCCCTGGATGCGTGCAAGGGCATCCTTGACGTGCAGGCGTGCGTAGTTGCGCAGGTACAGGGTGTCGTACTTGCCGTTCGGCGAGGTCAGGTGCACCACCATCAGGAAGGTGGGCGACTGCTTCTGGGTCGTCACGCCTTGCCGGCGCACGTCCTCGGGCAGGCGCGCCTGGGCCTGGGCGACGCGGTTTTGCACCTTCACCGCCGCGTCGTCCGGGTCGGTGCCCGGGCGGAAGGTGATGGTCATCTGCAGCACGCCATCGGAACCGGCAACGGACTTGAGGTACATCATGCCCTCGACGCCGTTGATGGCTTCCTCAAGCGGCGTGGCCACGGTTTCGGCGATCACCTTCGGGTTCGCACCCGGGTACACGGTGCGCACGACCACCGAAGGCGGTACCACTTCGGGGTACTCGCCGATGGGCAGCATCGGGATGGAGATCAGGCCGGCGGCGAAGATCACAATCGACAACACCGCCGCGAAAATCGGCCTGTCGATGAAGAAACGGGAAAAGTCCATGGGTGGATTCCTGGGTTTTCACCACCGCCGGCGTGCACGATCCCGGCCCCTGTCGCGTGCGACAGCGGTGGCGGACTCCCCTGCACGGGGCGATGGCAGACACGGTAGAGCCGATTGTCAGTCGGCTGCTATGTAGGGCCGACGGTCAGTCGGCTGCCCTTCAATTCAGTGCGGTGGCCTGCGCGGCAACCGGCGCCGCAGCAGGCTGCATGGCAACCACCTTGGCCTGGACCGGCATGCCGGGCATGAAGACCTTCTGGACGCCGTCGATGATCACCCGATCACCGGCCTTCAGGCCCTGCTCGACAATGCGCAGGCCTTCGGCGGTACGGCCCAGTGCGATATCGCGACGCTGTGCCTTGCCGTCCTTGTCGACCACGTACACGTACTTGCGGTCCTGGTCGGTGAGCACGGCCTTTTCATCGATCAGCATGGCCTGGAACTGGCCGCTGCCGAGCAGCTGCACGCGTGCGAACAGGCCCGGGGTGAAGGTGCGGTCGGCGTTGTCGAGCAGGGCACGGACGCGGATGGTGCCGGTGCTGCGGGTGACCTGGTTGTCGAGGAAGTCGACCTTGCCGCTGTGCGGGTAGCCGTCTTCGCCGGACAGGCCGACCTTGACCGGCAGCTCGCTGTCGCGCTCGCTCGGGCGCTCGCCCTTGCGTGCCATCTGGGCGTAGCGCAGGAAGGTGCCTTCATCGGCATCGAAGTACACGAAAACGGTGTCCAGCGAGACCAGCGTGGTCAGCACGCTGGCGCTGTCGCCGGCAGTGACCAGGTTGCCGGCGGTGACCATCGCACGGCCAGCGCGGCCGTTGATCGGTGCCCGCACCTTGGTGAACTCCAGGTTCAGTGCGGCGGCATCCAACGCGGCCTGCGCGGCCTGCACGCTCGCCCCGGCCTGGTCGGCAGCAGCACGGCGCTGTTCCCAGGTTTCGGTGGAGATCGCCTGCTGGTCGGACAGCTTCTTGGCGCGCTCGGACTCGCTGCGCGCCAGCGTGGACTGGGTGCGGGCGCGGGCCAGTTCGGCGCGGGCGCGGTCGTACTCGGCCTGGTAGCTGCGTGCGTCGATGGTGAACAGCACGTCGCCCTTCTTGACCTCTTCGCCTTCGACGTAGTTGACCTTGTCGATGTAGCCGGACACGCGCGGACGCAGCTCGACGCTCTGCACCGCTTCGACGCGGCCGCTGAAGTCATCCCACTGGCTGACCGGCTTGATCAGCACCGGCGCGGCACTGACCTGCGGCGGCGGCGGCATGCCCGCTTCTTCAGCGTGGCCACCGCTGCAGGCGGCCAGCACGGCAGCAGCAAGAATCGACACGCCGGCCATGGCCAGCCGTCGGGTGAAACGATGCGGAGTGGAGTTGGGGGAAGTCATGAGATGCATCCATACGGAGGGGTGGTAATACGAAATCGGGGGGAGTGCCGAACGTGGGTGGCGAAGCTTGCGACCTCAACCTTGGTAGAGGTCAAGCAGCGCCGACGGTGTTGCGCGGCAGCGGAGGTGGCCGGTCCAGGTGCAGCAGACCGCGTGGCAGTTCGGCATCGCTGGCATCGCAGCGCACGATGGCGCGGTTGTCGGTGCAGTTGTCCAGCAGCGATACCAGGCGACGCCCGACCAGCAACGCGCTCGGCCACTCGATGCACGCGTTGGCGGCATTGGCCGGCGTACACACCGGGTTGCACACTTCCAGCATCTGCGCGCGCACGCCCAGCGCCTGTGCTTCCTGGTGGATCACCTGCGCGTACATGCGCGTGGCCGAGGTGGTGATGGACGACTCACCGTAGCCCGCCCACGGCTTGAAGCCGGCCGGGCTGCCCACCAGCACGTAGCGGCGCGGCTGGCCGCCACCGCGCAGCAGCGGCAACAGGTGGCGGCCGGCATGCACGTGCGGCAGCACGTCGGCCTGCAGCGCCTGCAGCAACGCATCGCCGCTGCGGTCGGTCACCCGCCCACGGTTGTACGGGCCGCCCATCGCATCGACCACCGCCGCCAGTGCACGCGGCCGCGCGCGAATGCGTTCGGCCACGGTCCGGGCCGAGGCGTCATCGCCCAGCGAGCCCAGCAGCGTCTCCAGGCCGGGCTCATCGGCAAACTGTTCGCGCAGCGCCGCCAGCCGGGCCGGGTCACGGCCGACCACCAACACCGGGCTGCCAGCCTCCAGCAGTGCCGCGACGATGCCCTGTCCGACGTTGCCGGTACCACCCAGCACCAGCACCTCGGGGGCCAGCGTCCCGCTCATGGGACTTTCACTCCCGTTGCCGGGATAATCCCAATCCGGCCCAGTCGGTCACCGGGGCGGCTGCCAAGCCGCAGGCTGCCACCGCGCTGCAGGTTGGCCGGGGGGGTGAACTCACGAAAAGCCTTGTGGGAGAACGCCGGAAGGCGCTTCTCTACGGTCATCGCCAGTTCCAGCGGGGCCTTGTGGCCGCTGAGCACGCGGCCAAGAATGTTCCGCAACCACATGGTTGTCGTCCTTCAATTCGGGAATGGCGCCAGATTAGTCCTCAAACTCCCACTTGATTAGTCCGGATTAAGGGGAATAATCGTCCCGTACCCGGCACAATCATTCGGGCACTCTCTCCCTCCCCGACTTCGGACTCCGTCATGGCACACGATCTCAACGACACGCTGATCTTCGTCAAAGTGGTCGAGCAAGGCAGCTTCATCGCCGCAGCCAATGCGCTCGGCCTGCCCAAGACCACGGTCAGCCGCAAAGTGCAGGAACTGGAGACGCGCCTGGGTGCGCGGCTGCTGCATCGAACCACGCGCCGGCTGGGCCTGACCGAGGCCGGCTCGGTCTACCACGAGCACTGCCAGCGCATCGCACGCGAACTGGACGATGCCGAAGGTGCGGTCAACCAGCTGCAGTCCGGCCCGCGCGGCTGGCTGCGTTTCACCGTGCCCTACTCGATCGGCATCACCTGGATCGCGCCGCTGCTTGGCCAGTTCCATGCCCAGTACCCGGAAATCCAGCTGGACATGCACCTGGGCAACGAGAAGCTCGACCTGATCGCCGGCGAAGCCGACCTGGCACTGCGGGTGGGCACCCTGCCCGACTCCAATCTGGTGGCACGCAAGCTGGGCAGCCTGCGCACGCAGGTGTTTGCCAGCCCGGCCTACATCGAACGCTACGGCGAGCCGCTGCATCCGGATGAACTGCAGTTCCACCGCATCCTGGCGATGCGCAAGGCGCGCAACCTCAACAACAACCGCTTCTTCTGGCAGCTGGGCGAGAACGGCGGCGATCTGCGCGACTTCCCGGTCAATCCGCTGCTGGTGGCCAATGACCCGTCCGCACTGAATGGCGCGCTGGTGTGCGGCGAAGGCCTGTTGTTGACCGGCGACGTGATGGCCAAGCCTTTCGTGGAATCGGGCATGGTGCGCCGCGTACTGGCCGGCTGGACCGGCCCGGAAGTGGACTTCAACGCGGTGTTCGCCGGGGGCCGACTGGTCTCACCGAAAGTGCGCGCGTTCGTCGACTTCCTGGTCGAGAAGCTCAACTTCGACGCCAACTACATGCTGGCGCAGTGCCCCAATGCGAAGTACGCCAAGCAGCACCAGGAAGCTGAAGCGGAGGTCGAGCTGCAGGCTACGGGCAAGCGGATCCTGGAGAAGGTGACCGCGTAAGGTCGGATGATGCGGTGGGTGCCGGATGATGCGGTGGGTGCTGATTTGATGCGGTGGGTGCCTACCGTTGGTCGGCACTGGGAGGGCGCAGCTCGCCCTGATGCGGTGGGTGCCGACCGTTGGTCGGCACTAAGGCGCGAACGTTCGGAAATGTTCCATGCGTGCCAGCCAGCGGCTGGCACCCACAAGAATGCCGCCTGCAAGGGCGGCATTCTGCTCCGGCCTGCGGCCTGAGCGCGACAATAACGCTATGCGTTATTGACGCAGAGGAATCACACGAATTTCAACGCGGCGGTTCTGCGCGCGGCCGGCATCGGTGCTGTTGTCGGCGATCGGATAGGCCTTGCCGGCGCCCATCGTTTCGATACGCGCACCCTGCACGCCCTGGGCGGACAGATAGGCGGCCACCGAATCGGCACGCTGCTTGGAGAGCTTGTTGTTGACCGCATCGCTGCCGATGCTGTCGGTGTGGCCGACCACTTCGATCATGGTCTGGTTGTACTCGGCAAGGGTCTGGGCGACGCCATTGAGCGAACCGTAGAACTGCGGCTTCAGCGTGGCCTTGCCAAAGTCGAAGGTGATGCCATCGGGCAGGTTCAGGGTCAGGTTGTCGCCATCGCGCGAGACGTCGATACCGGTATTGGCGGTACGTTCGCGCAGCGCGCGTTCCTGGCGATCCTGGTACTGGCCGATCGCCGCACCGCTGAGTGCGCCGATACCGGCACCGATCATGGCGTGCTGGCGGCGCTCGGTGGCGCTGTTGCCGCTGAGCAGGCCGGCGGCGACGCCGACGGCGGTGCCGATCAGGGCGTTGCGGCCGGTGCGGTTCTGCTGCTCGGTGGGATTGCCGTACGGGTCGCTCTGCACATAGGAACCACCGGTGGCGCAGGCCGACAGGGCGGCGGCGGTCATCAGGGCCAAAGCCACGTTACGGGTTGCGGGACGGATCATGTTGTTCTCCAAGGTTACCGGTGGGCCGGCTTGCGGGCCGCCAAGAGCATAAACAGGCAGACGCGATGCCGACATGACGACACCAACCGCCATGCCCTTCGTGTTCAGGTTGCTGAGCGGCGGCCCGCAGGGCACGCCGCACGGGGATTTACGCCGCGCCGGTATGCCGGTAAGCGGCCAGTGCCGCATCACGGCCCGCAGCCAGGTCGACCAGCGGCAGCAGCGGGTACGACGGCGCAAGCTCGGCCAGCAGCGTGGGGTGCTGCCAGGGCGCGAACCGGGCCTTGAGCGGCAATGCAGCCAACTCGGGTACCCACCGGGTGATGTAGCGTGCCTGCGGATCGAACTTCTCCGACTGGGTCACCGGATTGAAGATACGGAAGTACGGCGCGGCGTCCGCGCCGGTACCCGCCACCCACTGCCAGCCCATCGTGTTGTTGGCCAGGTCGGCATCCACCAGCGTGTCCCAGAACCAGCGCGCGCCTTCGCGCCAGTGCTGGCGCAGGTGCTTGCACAGCAGGCTGGCCACCAGCATGCGCACCCGGTTGTGCATGTAGCCGGTGGCCCAAAGTTCGCGCATGCCCGCATCGATGATCGGAATGCCGGTGCGGCCCTGCTGCCAGGCCTGCAGCGTCTCGGGATCGGGCGCGGCCCAGGCGAACCCATCAAAACGCGGATTGAGGTTGTGGTCGGTGGTCTGCGGGAAGTGGTGCAGCAGGTGGTAGGAGAACTCGCGCCACCCCAGCTCGCGGATATAGCCGTCGATGTCGGCATCGCGGGCGGCACTGCGTTCGGGCTGCAGGCGACGGACGATCTGCCACGGTGCGATCTCACCGAAATGCAGGTGTGGCGACAGCAGCGAGGTACCCACCCGGTCGGGCAGATCGCGCTGCTGGCGGTAGCCGCTCAGCGCCCCATCGATGAACACCGTCAACGCCTCCTGCGCACCGGCTTCCCCCGGCTGCCAGTGTTCCCAGAAGCCCGCATCCCACGGCAGCGACGCCGCCAGGCCGAGGCCGTCCAGCGCGACGCCCTGCACGCTGTGCGCCGGCAGCGTGGCCGGGACCGGGCGCGGCGCAGGCACCTGCAGGCGGGTCAGTGCATTGCGCCAGAACGGGGTGAATACCTTGTACGGGTTGCCCTGCAGCGTGGCCACGTCCCAGGGTTCAATCATCAGACTGCCGTTGTGGCTTTCGGCCAGGACGCCCTGTTCGCGCAGTTCGCGCTTGATCCGCGCATCGCGCGGCTGGGTTGCCGGTTCGTACTTGCGGTTCCAGTACACCGCCACCGCGCCGGTCTCGGCGATCAACCGCTCCAGCTCGGGCTGGCTGTCGCCCTGGCACAGCACCAGCGATGAGCCGTGCGTGCGCAGCGCCGCGTCCAATGCGGCCAGCGAACGGTGCAGCCAGGCGTTGGATGCACCGCCCGGGGCCCAGTGGCCTTCTTCGTGCGGCGCATGGATGTACACCGGCACCGGCACATGCCCGGCATCGAGCGCTGCCTGCAGGGCGGGATTGTCCTGGAGCCGCAGATCACGGCGAAACCACACCAACGCTACCGACACGACCATCACCTCGGGAAGTTTGTGCGGGCATGATAGCGAGGCCCGGTGAACACCGTGCACGCATCGAAAGCGCCACCGGCATGGTCGATGCACAACCGCGCGACTAGACGGGTGAGCCCTGTTACGCACTCCCTGACATGCCTGGCAACGCAGAGCCGGCCCTGAACGGCGTGCGCGACACCGCTTGACCTAAACCATGCTTGAGGTCCGAACATGGCGACTCCTCTGACGGAGCTGTCCACGATGTCCTACACCCTGCCCGCCCTGCCCTACGCTTATGACGCCCTGGAACCGCACTTCGATGCGCGCACGATGGAAATCCATCATGCCCGGCACCACCAGACCTACATCAACAACCTCAATGCCGCGCTCGCCGATGCGGGTATCGCGTCGGTGCCGGTGGAGCAGTTGATCGCCGACCTGGACGCCCTGCCCGAGGCCGTGCGCAACGTGGTGCGCAACAACGGCGGCGGCCATGCCAACCACAGCCTGTTCTGGACCGTACTCAGCCCTCACGGCGGCCAGCCCGAAGGCCCGTTGGCCGCCGCGATCGAGCGCGACCTGGGCGGCTATGCAGCCTTCAAGGATGCCTTCACCAAGGCTGCGCAGACCCGCTTCGGCAGTGGCTGGGCATGGTTGACCCTGCACGATGGCACGCTGCGGGTGGAGAGCAGCCCCAACCAGGACAGCCCGTTGATGGGCGCCGCGGCCGGCCTGTCCGGTGGCACGCCGGTGCTGGGCCTGGACGTGTGGGAACACGCCTATTACCTGCACTACCAGAACCGTCGCCCGGACTACATCGCGGCGTTCTTCGCGTTGATCGATTGGGCCGAGGTCGCACGTCGCTATCAGGCCGCAGGCGGACGCTGATGCAGCACGGCCCCGCAGCCACGGCGCTTACCCGGTTGGCAGCAAGCGCTGCCGATGGACACGCTGACGGCGCGCCCGCGGGGCCATCCCCGAGGGCATTGCGCGATGCCTTCGGCCAGTACCCCACGGGCGTGGCGGTGGCCACGGCATCCGGTGCCGATGGCGCGGTGATTGGGATGACCATCAACTCGTTCGCCTCGCTGTCGCTGCAACCGCCGCTGCTGCTATGGAGCATCGGTGAACGCTCGCTGGACCTGCCCATCTACCGCGATGCCGCACGCTTCGGCATCAGCGTTCTGTCGTCCACGCAGGAAGCGGTGGCACGCCATTTCGCCGACCCACTACGCCGACGTACCCCTGAAGGTGCCCACTGGCTGGATCACAGCGACGGCGTGCCACTGGTCAGCGCGGCGATTGCGCGGATGGTCTGCACCGTGGAGCAGACGCTGCCGGCCGGCGACCACCTGCTGATCATCGGCCGCGTGCAACACTTCAGCACCGCGCCCGGCGCGGCACTGGTGTTCCACCGGGGCCGCTACGCCCGCACCGACACGGAGTGAGCATGGACATTCCCGCACTGCAACGCCTGCTTGCGCAGGGCCGCGACAACGCACTGCTGCGCTTCAGCCTGGGCAAGGCGCTGCTCGATACCGGCGATGCCGCACAGGCGGTCGTGCACCTGGGCCAGTGCATCCTCCAGGACCCGGCCTATTCGGCCGGCTGGAAGCTGCTCGGCAAGGCACACCTGGCCGCAGGTGATCCGGCCGCCGCCGCGGCTGCGTGGGCACAGGGGATCGTGGTGGCTCAGCGCAACGGCGACAAACAGGCTGAAAAGGAAATGGCCGTGTTCCTGCGGCGTGCACACAAGGCGATGTCGCCGGCCGCATGAGGGTCGACATCGCCTACCCCAGCAGGCCATTGTTGTGCAGCGCGATCAGCCCCCATGCCAGCGCCACCACGCACATGCCCGCGAAGGCAATCCAGTTCTGCCCTGCCTCGCTCACCTCCGCGGTCGGATACCGGCCAACCGTGAGTGCCTTCAGTGTCACCCAGCCCAAGCCATAGAGCAGGATGCTCCATATCACGCTGATCACGAGCCATTGGAGCAGGCTCAGCACGCCGCGCTTGATCTCTTCTTCCATGTGTTTCCCTCTTCCCTACGGCAACGGTGGCGGCCGCGGCGTGGCGCGGGAAACTACCCACATGTGGCCCAGCGGTACCAGCACGGGCAGGCCCATCACTCCAACCAGCGCCCAGCCGGTCAGGCGGTTGAAGATCATCCCCACCAGCAGGCTCGCCAGGCACAACAGGGTTCCCAGCCCCGCACTCCAGCGTGCCCAGCGCGGCTGGCCACGCAACGACAGGCCATTGAGCAGGAAGCCGAACGTCAGCCGCCAGAAGCCGAGCAGCGCCACGCTGGCCAGCACCATGCCGATCAACGTGGGCAGATAATCCGGGTGATCCGAGGGCTGCATCAGCCATAGCAACGCAAAGCCATCAAGCGCAGTGACGGGCAGCGCCAGGAACAGCAGTTCCCACACCAGCAACGCCGTGCCCATGCCCTCTACCCACCGCGTCTGCTGCATTGCCGCCGGCTCCCCTGCCTGTAGCCTGCGAGGATAGCGCGCCACGGGCGCCGCGCGCGGCCGGTCAGGCAGAAACGGCTCAGTCGCCCTTGGCGCGCCGCTGCTGCGCGTCGAACCGCTGCATCGCTTCGCGGATCAGGGCCTTGGCCTCGGCGGCGTTGCCCCAGCCATTGAGTTGGACGGGATTGCGGCCTTCGGGCAGATCTTTATAGACGCGGAAGAACGCCTCGATACGCTGGCGCTCGATGGCGGGCAGATCGTTGAGATCGCGGATGTTGGCGTAGGTCGGGTCGAGCTTGTCGGTGGGTACGCCGATGACCTTCTCATCGTGCTCGCCACCATCGACCATCTTCAGGAAGCCGATCGGGCGGAAGCGCACGATCACGCCGGGGTGCAGGGGTTCGCGGGTCAGCACGAGTGCGTCCAGCGGGTCATTGTCACCGGCCAGGGTACGTGGCATCGAGCCGTAGTTGGCCGGATAGGCGACCGGCATCGACTGGAAACGGTCGACATGCACCAGCCCGTCTTCCTGGATTTCATACTTGGTGAAACTGCCGGCCGGAATCTCCACCGCCAGGTTCGCCTCGTCCGGTACGTTCTTCGGCTGCGCGGCCAGGAACGGATGCAGCACGGCATTGGTCGCCGCGCTGGCGCCGGCCAGCAACAGCAAGGCGGCAGCGATTGCCGCCAGGGGTAGAACGCGTCGTGTGTCCATCAAGCTCTCCAACGGCGGCCGGGCGCAGGGCTGCGTCCCGGCCTGGCAGTCATTCCCAGCAACGGTCGGCACGGCCCTTGAGGGTCTGCGCGCGCGTGCAGTCACGGGGGGCGATGCGTCCCTGCGTCAGTTCAACCTTCTGTTTGCGCCCATCCCCGGCGCGTGTCAACTCGAAGCCATCGTACAACCGGCCGGTCGCAGTACGCGCCTCATAGCGCAGGTGCTGCGGGTCGATCCTGAGCACCTGGAACAACTGCGTGTCCTCGCCAACCGGTGCCATGCTGGCGCGCGCCTCATCAGAAAGCCGGTACTGTTTGGGCCCGGCCACGGTCACCACGAACTGCGGGGTGGCGGCCTGACCTTCGCCGCGGCGGCCGTAGGTGTGGTCATGCCCCTGCAGCACCAGGTCAACGTTGCGACGGCGGACCACCGGCAGCAGCACATCGCGCAGTTCGACATTCTCGCGCCCTTCGCGGGGCGAGTAGAACGGCTGGTGCAACAGCACGATGCTCCACGGATGCGGGTTGTCGGCCAGCACGTTGTCCAACCAGGCAGCCTGCGCCTGCGCGGTGCCCAGGTCCAATGCCGAGGTGCCATCGAGCACCGCGATGCGCACGCCCTGGTAGTCGAACCAGTAGGTGGTGGTATCCGCGGCATCCACGCCATTGCGCGGCAACGCGAACGTCACCGGCCAGTGGCGGCCGAGCACGCGGCGCTCCTGCGGGGTGTCTTCAAACTCCTCGAAGTACTCGTGGTTGCCGATCGCAGGCGCCACCACGGTTTCCTGTGGCAGCCAGCCCGCCGCCGCGAACCACTCACCCCACTCGCTGTCGTCCTGGCCATCGCCACCGCTGACCAGATCGCCGGCGAACAGGCTCAGGCGTGCGTCCGGGGCCGCCTTGAGGCCGGCGCGGAGCACCCGCGAGACGTGGCTGAGGTTCTTGTTCTGGGTGTCACCGAAGTACAGCAGGGTCAGCGGCTGTTCGGCACGGCCGGCGGTGCGCAGCTGGTTCCACGCGCCCCAGGTGTTGTGCCCCTGTACGCGCCACAGGTACAGCGTGTCCGGCTGCAGGCCGGTGACGTCGGCGCGATGGTGATGCGATCCGCCCAGCTCGGTCTGCAGGGCGGTCGTGCTGGCAGTGATGCGGGTGGGCGTGCCCACATCGGGGGAATCGCCGGCCAGCACCCACTCCAACACCGGTGCATTGACCGAGGCGTCCGTGCGCCAGGCCACCGAGAAGCCGCGTGCGGCATCCTGCGCTGGCGAGGCGACGATGCGATCCGGGAAACCGCTGGCCGCATAGTGGCGGCTGCCAGCAGGAACCTGGGTATTGGGCTCGGCCGTGGCTTCCGCCGAGGCGGCCGAGGCGGCACCGCTACACAGCAGCAAGGCCAGGCCCAGTGCGCGGGCCATGTGCGATGCGCGCATCACGAAGCGCACTCCAGCGGCAGCGACAGCTGCTTGGCCACGCTGGCCCAATCGAAGGCCACCACGCCCTGGTCGTCATGCACGGCGTACAACGCGCCGTGCGGGAAGCGCGCCGACGCGGCCTGGCTGAGCCAGATGCCATCGGTGTTGGCCACCGTGTTGCCCTGGAACGCACCAACATGCTTGAGCGTGTGGCGGTCGAACAGATGGAACACACTGCGCTGCTTGCCCTGCTCGGTGGTGATCCACCAGCCGTCCTTGCCACAGGTACGCAGGGTCACGCCTTCGGCCTGCGCCTTGAACGCGTCGCGGCCGAAGGTGGTGCCGGTGAAGCGGCCTTCCAGCGTGTACACCTTCACTTCGCTGGCGTAGGTCTCGTCTTCCTCCGCGATCAGCAGGCGGTCGTTGGCCGGGTCGCCCCAGATCGACTCCACCACGCGCAGCGCGCCGGCCTCGCTGGTATCGCCAATGCTCGACACCAGCGCCGCGCTGGCCTTGCCGCCCTGCAAGGTCATCGCATAGCGGCGCACGCGCTTGTCCAGCTCGGCCAGCGGCGGCAGCACATCGTTGCCCTGCGCGTCCTCACCGGCATGGTAGGAGTCGGTCACGTAGACGTCGTAGCCGCTGGCCTGCTTGTTCACCCACAGCCCATACGGCTTGCGCAGGTCATCGGCGGCGAACACACCGAGCGGCTTGAAGTCCGGCAGCTGCAGCACCTGCACGCGGTGGTTGTCGCGCTCGACGATCAACACCAGATCATCGATCACCGCGATGCCGTTGGGACGCACGAACTGCCCCGGCGCTGTGCCGGTGCTGCCGACATCACGCAGAAGCGCGCCGGTCTGGCCGTCGTAGACCACCAGCTTGTCGCTTTTCTTGGCGGTGGCGATCAGCCACACCGTGCCATCCGGCGCGGTCCAGCTGGCCGGCGAGTCGATGTTGTCGGCCGGGGTCATCGGGGTCAGGAAGGCCTCGGCGACGGTGGCGACGTCGCGCGCCGGTGCAGCGGCGGCGGCCATGGCCTGCCCGGCGGGCGTGGCAGGTGCGGGGGCCGGCGCGGGCTTGCAGGCCGTCAGCAGGGCCAAGCCGAGCAGCCCCAGGGCCGGCGCAGCGCGCATCACAGTGCCACCTTCAGGCCGAGCGCGTAGGTGCGGCCGTATTCTTCATTCTGCAGGGTGCGCGAGCGCACGCCCTGGTACAGCTCCAGCGGCTTGTCGAGCAGGTTCTGCGCTTCGAAGTACATGCTCACATTGGCGGTGATCTTGTAGTCCAGGCTGAAATCGAGCTGGGTGTTGGGTGCCACGTAGATATCGTAGGCGCGGCTGTCGCCCAGCGTGTCCAGGTACTCGCTGCGGTAGACGGTGGCGATGCGGGTGCTGAAACCGGCCTTTTCGTAGCCGATGTGGGCGCTGTACACATGCTTGGAGGCACGCGGCAGCATGAAGTCGTCCCCCTGGCGGTCGGCCAGGCCGGGGTCGAAATCGGTGTCGAGCCAGGTGCCGCTGGCACCGACCAGCAGGCCATCCCAGCCGGCCGGCAGGAACGACAGCTGCTGCTGCCAGTTGAACTCGGCCCCGTTGACCTTGGCCTGGTTGCCGTTGATCACGCGGGTGACGTCGAAGCCCGGATAGGCCGGGTCGTTCTTGCTCAGCTTGTTGACGATGTAGCCGTCGATCGACTTGTGGAACACGCCCAGCGAGACAATGCCGGTACTGCCGAGGTACTTCTCGATCGACAGGTCCAGGTTTTTCGATTCATACGGGTCCAGCTGCGGGTTGCCGATCCGCACTTCCTCGTCGCCACGGCTCAGGCCGATGCGCGGGGCGATATCGCCGAAGGACGGGCGCGACACGGTCTTGTTGGCCGCCGCACGCAGCACCCAATCACTGCCGGCGTCATAGCGCAGGTGCAGGCCCGGCAGCACATTGGTATAGCTGCGGCTGACCGTGAGCGGGGTGACCGTATAGGTGCGCCCGTTGCTGGCCACCTCCACGCGGTTGCCGGTGGCGGTGAACTGGGTGTTCTCCACGCGCACACCACCGATGATGCGCAGCGCGCCGATGTCCCACGTGCCCATCGCATAGCTGGCGAAGATGTCTTCGCTGGCGGTGTAGTCTTCTTCCAGCGAGGTCAACGCATTGCCGCCCACGTCCTGCGGGCGGGCACTGTACTGCGACCCGGACTGCGCCCAGTAGCGGCGCATCGCATCCGAACTCATGCCCTCACCGAGGCTGCCGCCGCGATGGTCGGGGCTGCTTGTGGTCCAGTCCGATAGTGCAATCTTCGGACCCACGCGCAGTTCGCGCTCATCCACATTCACGTCGCGGTCGCGCCAACGGCCGAGCAGGCCGAACTTGTAGCTGGACGCGTCGCCGTCGAAGCGCAGGTTGACCTGCGCGCTATGTTCCTTGTCATCCACACGCTTGGGCGAAAGCACCACGCGGTCGAACACGTAGTTGCCATTGTCCATCCAGCCGGCATCGCTGAGGGTCACCCGCGGAATGCCACTGCTCTGGTCGATGCGGGCACTGAGATCGTCGCCGTCGTACTTGAAGCGCGCCTCCATCTCATCGTTGACCCGCTCTTCGGTACGGGTGTAACCGACCTTGTAGTCGATCACCGCGCCGGTCAGGCGGTTCTCACCGCCCAGGCTGGCAGCCAGGGTATTTTCCTTCTTGGTGCGGTAGCGCATGCGCTTGAGGATGCTGTCCGCAGCCAGGTCGTCAACCCGGTACTGCTTGCCGCCCAGCGCGGTGACGCCTTCGTCGCCGAACTCGAAGATGGTGCGCTGGCGGGTTTCGGCATCATCGAACTGGCTGTACAGCGTGCGCAGGTAGTACCGGCTGTCTTCGTTCGGACGCCAGTCGAAGTTGAGGTTGGCGCCGATGCGCTTGCGCTCTATTTCGTACTTGCGGTGCTGCAGGCTGGTGGCGAACAGGTCGTCCTTGGCGCCGCCCTCGTAGGGGTTGTATTCGACTTCGGTGTTGTCCGATTCGAACTTGCGGTTCTGGTAGTTCACACCCAGCGCCACGCCGAAGGTATCGGCGAACACTTCGCTGTAGTTGATGGCGGCCTTGGGGCTGGTGTTGCCGGACAGCTGCTGGTGGCTGGCTTCGATCTTGCCGCGCAGGGTGCGCCCGTCACGGTCGAAGGCCGAAGCGGATTCGACCAGGATCGCGCCGCCGATCGCATCGCCGGGCATGTCCGGGGTCGGCGACTTGACCACGCGCAGGCGCTCGGTCGAGTCCGACGGGATCACATCCAACGGCGCGGCGCGGCTGGAATCTTCCGGGGTGCCGATGGCGATGCCGTCGATGCTGACGCTGTTGAGGTTCGCATCCAGGCCGCGGATGACCACGAAACGGCCCTCGCCCTGATCGCGGGTCACGCTGACGCCCGGCAGGCGCTGCAGTGATTCGGCCACGTTCTTGTCCGGGTACACGCCCATGGCATCGGAAGACACCGCGTCTTCGATGGCATCGCTGCTGCGCTTGAGGTCGACCGCGCGGGTCTGCGACTCCAGCTGCGGGCGCACTTCAACGCGGTCCAGATCGGTGGCTGCGGCACCCGCGGCGGCGCTGCCGGCCACCGTGCTGCCATCGGGCGTATCGGCGGCATGGACGGACGGGGTGATCACCGCCAGCAACGAAAGGCTGATCGCCAGGCCCAACGGACGCTTCTTCTGCACTGCATTCCCCAATCTGTGTAAAGAATGGGTCAGCACGGTATGTCCGGGAGGTTTCATGGGAATGACACCGGGGACATGGAGGCGCGAGATCGGGGTTTGGTGGGCCTGCCGAGCATGGCTCGGCACTACCGGGCGTGGCGGCTTGGATTTTGGCTTCGGTTGGGTGTTGCGGCACACTAGCGGCCTCTCCTCTACCCCCTCCCCCTTCCCATGAAAATCGTCGAAGTGCGCCATCCGCTGGTGCAGCACAAGATCGGCCTGATGCGCGATGCATCGCTGAGCACCAAGGATTTCCGCGAGCTGGCCAATGAGCTCGGCGGCCTGCTGGCCTACGAGGCCACCGCCGATCTGGAAACCGAAGCCCACACCATGGCTGGCTGGGCCGGCCCGGTGACGGTGCAGCGCATTGCCGGTGCCAAGATCACCGTGGTGCCGATCCTGCGCGCCGGGCTGGGCATGCTCAGTGGCGTGCTGTCGCTGATTCCGGCCGCCCGGGTCAGCGTGGTCGGCCTGCAGCGCGACGAGGAAACCCTGCAGCCGGTGCCCTACTTCGAGCGCCTGACCGGCCGCCTGGAAGAGCGCGATGCGCTGATCCTGGACCCGATGCTGGCCACCGGTGGCACCCTGATCGCCACCATCGACATGCTCAAGCGCGCCGGCGCCCGCCGCATCAAGGGCATCTTCCTGGTGGCCGCGCCGGAAGGCATCGCCGCCGTCCAGGCCGTGCACCCGGACGTGGAAATCTTCACCGCCGCCATCGATGCCCAGCTCAACGAGAAGGGCTACATCCTGCCGGGCCTGGGCGATGCCGGCGACCGCATCTTCGGCACCCGCGTAGCCGGCTGAGGCAACGATGCAACAGGACGGGCTGCCCCTGCGGCGGCCCGTCCGCAATGTTCACGCCGCCTACGCAGCGGCAGGCAGAAGCTGCGCGCACCATCACCCCGCGCGTGGAGCTGCACCATGAAGACCCTGTCCCTGCTGGCCTGCCTGCTGCTGATCGGCGGCCCCGTCGTCGCCAGTGCAGCCACGCCGCAGCAACAGCGCATGGCCGACTGTTCGGCCAAGAACAAAGGCAAGACCGGCGAAGACTACAAGATGGCGCAGAAGACCTGCCTGAGTGGCCCGGCCCCGGCCGCCGCCGCGCCGACCACGCCGCAGGAACGCATGAAGAGCTGCAACGCCGATGCCGCCACCAAGAAGCTGGCCGGTGATGCGCGCAAGACGTTCATGAGCGGCTGCCTCAAGGCACATTGAGCCTATATTCCGGGGTGCCGGCCAGTGGCCGGCACTACCGATGTTGCGTGACCCGAGGTCGGTTTACCCGGCCAGCGCGCGCGCTTTCAGTTCGCCCAGCTCGTGCACCGTACCGAACCGGCCCTTCTCATCCCGTGCCACCTGCGCCAGCGCACACGCCGGGTCGTGGGTGAAAAACAGATGCACGTTCCGCGCGAGTTTGTCTTCGAGGAAGCTGCGCTTCTCATCGATCAGCAGCTCGGCATTGCGATCGTAGCCCATGGTGATCGGCACGTGCACCCAGGAGCGCCCGGGGATCAGGTCGGCACAGAACACCACGCCGCCGCGCGGCTGGCCATCGACCTGCTCGGGGCCCACGATCTCGGCCAGCATCAACCCCGGCGTATGGCCATCGCTGAAACTGAAACGCACGCTCTTGCCCAGGGCCTTGGAATAGGCGCCCTCGACGATTTCCAGCCGGCCACTGGCCTGCAGCAAGCCGGGCAGCTCGGGAATGAAGCTGGCACGGTCGCGCGGGTGCGGGTGCAGCGCGCGCTGCCAGTGCTCGGCCCCCACCAGGAAGGTCGCGTTGGGGAACAACAGCTCCGGGCTGCGCCCCTCGCTCCACTGCGCCAACAAGCCACCGGCGTGATCGAAATGCAGGTGGCTGAGCACCACCACGTCGATGTCCTCGTGCTCGAATCCGGCCTCGCGCAGGGATTCCATCAGCACATGGCGCGGCTCCTGCACGCCGTAACGGTCGCGCAGCTTGGGCTCGAAGAACGCGCCGATACCCGTTTCGAACAGCACCGTCTTGCCCGCCAGCGGGCTGGCCAGCAGCGCGCGGCAGGCCAGTTCGATCCGGTTGAGATCATCCGGCGCCGCCCATTTCTCCCAGACCGCGCGCGGCGCATTGCCGAACATCGCGCCGCCGTCCAGCTTCTGTGTGTTACCGCGTATGGACCATAGTTTCATCGGTAAATTATCCGGCGGACGACGTTAAATATTCGCTAGGCGCGCTGGCGCCTGTAACGAAAAACCCCGCCGGGTGGCGGGGTTTGATCGGGTTGCCGGCCAGCAGGAATGCCAGGATTGCCGGCCAGCGGCCGGCACTACTTTGCTTGTTTGACTTCGGCACTGCCGACTGGGTTGCGCGGATCGCTGCCACCACTGAGGGTGTTGCTGCGGCGGTTCCACTCCACGGTCTGCAGGTTGCCCCACACATGGCTGGACCCGCGCCCGCCAGCAGCGCTGTCGCCGGGCAGGTCGATCTTGTGGCCCATCGCCTGCAGCTGCTGGATCGCCCCGGCCGAGAACGCGCCGGTTTCGGCCTCGATCACGTCCGGCAGCCACTGGTGGTGATAACGCGGCAAGGCCGCCACCTGCTGCGCATCCAGGCCGGCGTCATAGCCCAGGATGCCCAGCAGCACCATGGTGATGATGCGGCTGCCGCCCGGGGTACCCAGCACCACCACCTTGTCGGCGGACTCCATGAAGGTCGGGGTCATCGAGCTGAGCATGCGCTTGCCCGGCTTCGGCGCGTTGGCCGCATAGCCCATCACACCAAAGGCGTTCGGGGTGCCCGGCTTCAGCGCGAAGTCGTCCATCTCATTGTTGAGCAGCACGCCGGTGCCCGACGGAATCAGGCCCGAGCCGTACAACAGGTTGACGGTCTGGGTGGCGCCGACGCGATTGCCTTCACGGTCGATGATCGAGAAGTGGGTGGTCTCGTCGTCTTCCAGCGGGGTCGGGTTGCCCGACAGCAGGTCGCTGGGGGTGGCCTTCTCCGGATGGATGGTCGCGCGCAGGCCCTGCGCGTAATCCTTGCTGGTCAGCACCTTCTGCGGGATCTGCACGAAATCCGGATCGCCGAGGAAGAACGTACGGTCGCGGTAAGCGCGGCGCATCGCCTCGACCACCAGATGGGTGCGATGCGCTTCGTCAAGGCTGTTCAGATCCCAACCTTCCAGAATCTGCAGCATCGAAGCCAGTGCGATGCCACCGGACGACGGCGGCGAGGCGGTGGTGATCTTCCAGTCACGGTAGTTGAAGACGATCGGCTCGCGCAGCTTGACCCGGTAGCCGGCCAGCTCTTCGGCACTCCAGCGACCGCCGGCCTGCTTCACGCCCGCCAGCAGCAGCGTGCCGGTCTGGCCACGGTAGAAACCGTCGAAGCCCTTGTCGGCCAGGCGCTCCAGGGTGGCGGCCAGTTCCGGCTGACGGAACAGATCGCCCTCGGCGATCGGCCGGCCATTGCGCAGGTACACCTCACGCGTTCCGGGGTAGCGCTCCATCACTTCACGGCGCGAGGCATAGCCCTTGGCCATGCGCGCGTACACCGGGAAGCCGTCGCTGGCGATGCGGATCGCCGGGCCCAGCGCGGTGCGCAGCGGCAACTTGCCGTGCTTGGACGACAGCTCCACCAGCGCCGCCGGCAGGCCGGGGATGCCGGCCGACCACGGGCCGTTGACCGAGCGGTCGCGGTCCAGCTCGCCCTTCTTGTCCAGGAACGCCGCCGGCGTTGCCGACTGCGGCGCGGTTTCGCGCGCGTCCAGCATCACGTCCTTGCCGGTGGCCGCGTCATGCAGCAGGAAGAAGCCGCCACCGCCCAGGCCGGAGCTGATCGGCTCGACCACCGCCAGCACCGAGGACACCGCCACGGCGGCATCGAAGGCGTTGCCGCCCTTGGCCAGGATCTCCATGCCGGCTTCGGTGGCCAGGTGATGGCCACTGGCAATCGCGGCGCCATCGGGATGCTTGGCCAGGGACGTCTGTGCCGCAGGGGCGGCGAACCCGGCCAGCGGGGACCACAGCAGGACGACGAGCAGCAACCAGCGACGCGACAGCGTGTTCATTCGGGGGGAGACTCCACGTAGAGTTCGGGATGGTCGCGCTGCAGACCGAACAGCTTGGCCAGCAGGGCTTCCTGGGTTTCCGGGATATCCGGATCCGGATCGATGCATTCCACCGGGCAGACGACCACGCACTGGGGTTCGTCGAAATGTCCCACGCACTCGGTGCAGCGGGCCGGATCGATCACGTAGATGGTTTCACCCATCGAAATGGCTTGATTGGGGCAAGCCGGCTCACAGACGTCGCAGTTGACGCAGAGCTCATTGATTTTCAGCGACATGGCGGTATTGCTCCACGCCCGCGCCGGCGGATGAAGACCGGCCTGCGCAGACGCAGGCCGATCATCGGCGGCTTCCTCGCCGGAAGCCGCCCGGGCCGCACCAGAGGCGCGGCCGCCACTGCACGGGTTACTTGGCTTCTACGAAGATGTACTCGGCGCCGGTCGGCTGCACGATGGCCTGCACACGGGCGGTATCAGCGGCCTGGCCGATGAACACCACGCGCACGCCCTTCATCGAATCCGGCGACACGTCCTTGAACACGGCCTGGATCATGTCGGCCATCTTGCCCGAGGCCGACGAACCGAAGGCCAGCATGTTGCCCGGCTGGATGCCGCGACCGACCGCCGTGGTGGCGCTTTCAACCTGGCGCTCGTACTTGGCGGCGAACTCCGGATCCGATTCCGGGGAGAGGTAGTACAGGAACGGGCTGTTGGTGATGTTGCCCATGTTCTGCACGGCCACGGACTGCAGGTACTTCTTCCAGCCCGCATCGTCGTCCTTGGCCGGGGCGACCAGCGCCTGCTGGGCGTCGGCGGCCGGCGCGGCGTCTTCCTTCTTGCAGGCGGTGAAGGCCAGCGCGAACGACGCGATCAACATGGCACGCATGGTGTTGTTCATGGAATTCCTCCCTTGGTGATTCTTGGTATGTATGGGTCTGACAGGTTTTACGACGGGTTCGACTTCGCTTCGCGGACCTTGCGCAGCGCCTCAAGCACCGAGGCCGGCACAAAGCCGGACACGTCGCCGCCCAGGCGGGCGATCTCGCGGACCAGCGAAGACGAAATGAAGCTGTGCTGCTCGGCCGGGGTCAGGAACAACGTCTCGACCTCGGGGATCAGGTGGCGGTTCATGCTCGCCATCTGGAATTCGTATTCGAAATCGGACACCGCGCGCAGCCCGCGCAGCAGGATGCCGCCCTGCACCGAGCGCACGAAATGCGCCAGCAGGGTGTCAAAGCCGCGTACTTCCACGTTGCGGTTGTGGCCCAGCGCGTCACGCGCCAGCTGCACGCGCAGCTCCAGCGGCAGCGTCGGCCCCTTGGACGGGCTCATCGCCACGCCTACCACCACCTTCTCAAACAGCGGCGCGGCCCGGTTCACCAGGTCGATGTGACCGTTGGTGATCGGATCAAAGGTGCCCGGGTACACGGCAATGCGGCGGTTGGCCACGGTCATACGGTAGCTACGCGTTGTGATCTGGTGAAAGTGTAGCAGTGGCGCGGCGGTACAGGGCAAAACGCACCTCGCGGGTACCCCCCTCGCGGTGCAGCAGCCACGGTGCCGGCACCACCGGCCCCTGCCCGCCCGGCGACTCCAGGTACAGCCACGCATCGGCGGCCAGATGCGGGCCCAGCCCGGCCAGCACCGCCTCCCACAACCCGGCCGCGAACGGCGGATCGATAAAGACGATATCGGCCTGCCCCTTGGGCGGCTGGCCCAGCCACTGCAGGGCATCGGCCTGAACCACCTCGATCTGCCCCTGCGCGCCCAGCTTGGCCACCGACTCGCGCAGCTGCCGGGCCAGCGCCACATCCCGCTCGACCAGCGTGGCCTGTGCCGCCCCGCGCGACACCGCCTCCAGCCCCAGCGCCCCGCTGCCGGCGAACAGGTCCAGCACCCGCGCACCGCCGATCCGCGGCATCAGCCAGTTGAACAGGGTCTCGCGCACGCGGTCGCTGCTCGGCCGCAACCCCGGCGACAACGGCACCGGCAGTTTGGTGCCGCGCCATTTGCCGCCAATGATCCGGACCTGGCCCACGGCCGCTGTGATCGGCTGGCGCGGGGTCATGCGCGGCCCCGGTGCAGGCGGGTGGAACGGAGAGCAATGCGGGCGAAGCAGGTCATGGGCAGCAGCGGGAGCAGCAATTCGGTCCGTCATTCTAGGGCGTGTGGAAGCTCCGGATGAAGAGCAGCAGAGCAGCCACGCATGGCGTGGCGCTACCGTTGGCGTCAGGAGGTGCAGCGGCGCCCTTGAATTCGGGACAATCCACCCCTACCCCTTGAGCCAGCCGCCGCGCCGGGCGCGGCATTGACCAAGGAGCATCGTCACCGTGACCGAGCAGACCCAAAAGCAAACCCTGGGCTTCCAGACCGAAGTGAAGCAGCTGCTGCAGCTGATGATCCACTCGCTGTACTCCAATAAGGAAATCTTCCTTCGCGAGCTGATCTCCAACGCCGCCGATGCCTCGGACAAACTGCGCTTCGAAGCGCTGACCCAGCCGGCCCTGCTCGAGAACGACGGCGACCTGCGCATCCGTGTCAGCTTCGACGCCGATGCGCACACCCTCACCCTCGAGGACAACGGCATCGGCATGAGCCGCGAGGACGCCATTGCCCACCTTGGCACCATCGCCAAGTCCGGCACCGGCGACTTCCTGCGCCAGCTCTCCGGCGACCAGAAGAAGGACTCCCAGCTGATCGGCCAGTTCGGCGTCGGCTTCTACAGCGCCTTCATCGTCGCCGACCAGGTCGACGTCTACTCCCGCCGCGCCGGCCTGCCGGCCAGCGAGGGCGTGCACTGGTCCTCGCGCGGCGAAGGCGAGTTCGACGTTGAGGCCATCGACAAGTCCGAGCGTGGCACCCGCATCGTGCTGCACCTGAAGGACGACCAGCACGACTTCGCCGACGGCTGGCGCCTGCGCAGCATCATCAAGAAGTACTCCGACCACATCGGCCTGCCGATCCAGATGCCCAAGGAAGCCCACGGCGAAGACGCCCCGGCCGAGCTGGAATGGGAAACCGTCAACCGCGCCAGTGCGCTGTGGACCCGCCCGCGCACCGAAATCACCGATGCCGAGTACCAGGAGTTCTACAAGCACGCCGCGCATGACCACCAGGATGCGCTGGCCTGGAGCCACAACAAGGTCGAAGGCAAGCTCGAGTACACCTCGCTGCTGTACGTGCCCGGCCACGCCCCGTTCGACCTGTACCACCGCGACGCGCCCAAGGGCCTGAAGCTGTACGTGCAGCGCGTGTTCGTGATGGACCAGGCCGAGCAGTTCCTGCCGCTGTACCTGCGCTTCATCAAGGGCGTGGTGGATTCCAACGACCTGTCGCTGAATGTGTCGCGCGAGATCCTGCAGTCCGGCCCGGTCATCGACTCGATGAAGTCCGCGCTGACCAAGCGCTCGCTGGACATGCTCGACAAGCTGGCCAAGGACAAGCCCGACGCCTATGCCGGCTTCTGGAAGCAGTTCGGCCAGGTGCTCAAGGAAGGCCCCGCCGAAGACTTCAACAACCGCGAGAAGATCGCCGGCCTGCTGCGCTTCGCCTCCACCCACGACGCCAGTGGCGAGCAGAGCGTCGCACTGGCCGACTACCTGGGCCGCATGATCGAAGGCCAGGACAAGATCTACTACCTGACCGGCGACAGCCACACCCAGGTCAAGGACAGCCCGCACCTGGAAGTGTTCCGCAAGAAGGGCATTGAAGTGCTGCTGCTCACCGACCGCATCGATGAGTGGCTGATGGGCTACCTGACCGAGTTCGACGGCAAGTCGTTCGTGGATGTCGCCCGTGGCGACCTCGACCTGGGCGCGCTGGAAACCGCCGAGGACAAGCAGGCCCAGGAAGAAGCCGCCAAGGACAAGCAGGGCCTGGTCGATCGCATCAAGTCCGCACTTGGTGACGATGTGGCCGACGTGCGCGTCTCGCACCGCCTGACCGACTCCCCGGCGATCCTGGCCATCGGCGAACAGGATCTGGGCATGCAGATGCGCCAGATTCTGGAAGCCAGCGGTCAGAAGGTGCCCGACAGCAAGCCGGTGTTCGAGTTCAACCCCGGCCATCCGCTGATCGGCAAGCTGGACCAGGAAGCGGACGCCGCGCGTTTCGACGACCTGAGCCGCGTGCTGTTCGACCAGGCCGCACTGGCTGCCGGTGACACGCTGAAGGATCCGGCCGCCTACGTGCGCCGGCTCAACAAGCTGCTGCTGGAGTTGTCGGCGTAAAACAAAGGGGGCCGGCCCTGGGCCGGCAGCCGTCGGTAGTGCCGGCCGCTGGCCGGCTCCTCGCATGACCTGCGCGGCTATGAGCCGGCCAGCGGCCGGCACTACCGTTTACGTTGCCATCAACGGCTGGCTCAGGCGCGCGTGTCCAGCAGCGCGCCTAGCATCTGGTCGCTGCGTCGGATCAAGGTGGCGTTGGCGGAGAACGCCAGCACCGCCTGTTTGGCGGCCAGCAGGTCTGGAACCGGGGCGGCCGGATCCGGCGCCACCTCGACCAGACGGGCCTGGACACCGCCGCCTTCCACCGAGGCCTGCGCTACGCCGATCCGGGTAGCGTCCGGTACCGGCAGCCGCGCGACGTTTGACGCCGCCGCCTGCACACCCAGGCTGGCGGCACGCATACCGGAACTGGCAAGGGTCATCACGTTCACGTTGCTGCACTCCGCGCTGCCAGGCCACGTCCAATGACGCAGCCATTCACAACCGTTAGCGGCCACCCCGGCCGAAGCTTGAGCCCCGCGCCACCTACCGGTGCGCACCGCCCCGCTGCCACCGCCACGCCCCCGGGCCGTTGGGGGCGCAGTGGTAGCATAGCCCTCTGATATCAGTGTCTTTTGCCCATGCTCAGTTTCTTCCGCCGCAAAAAACCCCAGGACACGCCGCAGGACGTGCCCAAGACCCAGCACTATTCGGCTGAAGAGCTGGCAGCGGCATTCCCGCAGGCCAGCCAGGACGCCCCGGCCGCGTCTGTACCGGTCGAAACGGTGGCTCCCGAACCCGTAGCGGTTGAACCTGCCGCAGCGGCACCGATCGCTGAAGCGCCCGCCGTGGTTGAACGCACCACCGTCGCGCCCGTTGCAGTGGAGGCTGCCGCCGTCACCGTGGCAGCGGAACCGGCCGCACCTGCAGCCAGTATTCCCACAGCGCCTGCGCCGGCCGCGGTCGTCATCGCCGAGCCCATCGCCGCGCCGCTGCCCAGCCCGGTGCTGGTGGCCAGCGAAGTGACCCAGCAGGCCGCAGAACCGCTGCCAGCCGAACCTACCGACACCGTTGCCCCGGCCGCTCCGGGCAAGTCCGGCTGGCGCGAACGCCTGCGCAACAGCGTGATCGCACGCAGCTTCGGCGGTCTGTTCTCGCGCAATCCCAAGCTCGACGACGACCTGCTGGACGAGCTTGAAACCGCTCTGATCACCGCCGACGTCGGCGTGGGCGCCACCACCGCGCTGGTCGAAGGCCTGCGCAAGCGGATGAAGGCGCGCGAATTCGTCGATGCCAACGCCCTGCTCAGCGCCCTGCGCAGCGACCTGATCGCGATCCTGCAGCCGGTTGCCAAGCCGCTGCTGATCGACCGCACCGCCAAGCCCTTCGTGGTGCTCACCGTCGGCGTCAACGGCGTCGGCAAGACCACCACCATCGGCAAGCTGGCCAAGCGCTTCAAGGACGACGGCCACAGCCTGATGCTGGCCGCCGGCGATACTTTCCGTGCCGCCGCCGTGGCCCAGCTGCAGGCCTGGGGCGAACGCAACGGCGTGGCCGTGATCGCCCAGGGGCAAAACGCCGATGCCGCCTCGGTCGCCTTCGATGCACTGCAGGCCGGCAAGGCCCGTGGCACCGAAGTGCTGATCGCCGATACCGCCGGCCGCCTGCACACCCAGTCCGGGCTGATGAACGAGCTGGGCAAGATCCGCCGCGTGCTCGGCAAGCTCGACCCCAACGCACCGCATGAAGTGCTGATGGTGATCGACGGCACCACCGGGCAGAACGCGCTCTCGCAGCTGCGCCAGTTCCATGCCGCGGTCAACGTGACCGGGCTGGTGGTGACCAAGCTGGACGGCACCGCCAAGGGCGGCGTCGTGTTCGCGCTGGCCCGTGAGTTCGGCATTCCGATCCGCTTTGCCGGCATCGGCGAACGCCCGGAAGACCTGCGCGTGTTCGACCCGGAAGCCTTCGTCGACGCCCTGCTGCCCGAAGCACTGGGCGGCTGATCGCATCCCTGTAGAGCCACCCCATGGGTGGCTGCCGCAACGCCCGGTGTGGCCGGTGCCCTGCCTTGGGCAGAAGCAGCCACCCATGGGGTGGCTCTACCCCTCTCCGGAACCGCCATGCCCCGCCAGCCTGCCGCCAGCGCCGCCCGATGCACCGATGACGCCTTCGTCGCGCGCCTGTTGCCCTGGTTCGATGGCCATGGCCGCCACGACCTGCCCTGGCAGCATCCGCGCTCGCCGTACCGGGTGTGGCTGTCGGAAATCATGTTGCAGCAGACCCAGGTCAGCACGGTCATTCCGTACTTCCTGAAGTTCCTGCAGTTCTTCCCCAGCCTGCCTGCGCTGGCAGCGGCCAGCAATGACGAGGTGATGGCGCAGTGGGCCGGGCTGGGCTACTACGCCCGTGCGCGCAACCTGCATGCCGCCGCGCAACGTTGCGTGGAGCTGCATGGCGGTGAGCTGCCACGGGACTTCGACGCCCTGCACGCACTGCCCGGGATCGGCCGCAGCACCGCCGGCGCCATCCTCAGCCAAGCCTGGAATGATCGCTTCGCCATTCTTGATGGCAACGTCAAGCGCGTGCTGACCCGCTACCACGGCATCGACGGCTTCCCCGGCCTGCCGGCGGTGGAAAAAGTGCTGTGGGCGCTGGCCGAAGCGCATGTGCAGCAGGTGCCGGACGCGCGCCTGGCCGACTACACCCAGGCGCAGATGGACCTGGGCGCAACGGTCTGCACGCGCAACAAACCGGCCTGCGTGATCTGCCCGCTGCAGGAAGACTGCGTCGCCCGCCGCGAAGGGCGCACCGCGCAGCTGCCCACGCCCAAGCCGAGCAAGACCCTGCCCGAACGCGAAGCGGTGGCGCTGCTGCTGCGCGATGCACAGGGCCGCGTGCTGCTGCAGAAGCGCCCGGATACCGGCATCTGGGCACAGCTGTGGACGCTGCCACAGGCCGACAGTGGCATCGCGCTGCAGGACTGGTTCGATGCGCATGTGGATGGATCGCTGGAAGAGGCCGAGCCACTGCCGGTGCTGCAACACACCTTCAGCCACTACCGCCTGCATCTGCAGGTGCTGGTGCGGCGGGTCAATGGCCTGCATCGCGACGACCCGGCGCTGCGCTGGGTAGCCGATGAGGGCCTGGCCGCACTGGGCCTGCCCGCCCCGATCCGCAAGCTGCTGGACGGCGCCCCCGCCCCGGCACCGGCCAAGCGCGCGCGCCGTACAATGCCCCGCGCACCGACTTCCCGAAACAACGAGTAACCGCCATGTCCCGCACCCTCTTCTGCCAGTACGAACAACGCGACAGCGAAGGCCTGGACTTCGTGCCCTACCCGGGCGAGCTGGGCCAACGCATCTTCAACCACATCGGCAAGACCGCCTGGTCGTCCTGGCTGGCGCACCAGACCATGCTGATCAACGAAAACCGGCTGTCCCCGCGCGATCCCAAGCACCGCGCGTTCCTGGAAGCAGAGCTGGTCAAATACCTGTTCGAGAAGGACGCGGAAAAGCCGGCCGGATTCGTTCCGGAAGCCTGATTCCACTTTTTGCCGTGTAAGGCCCCGCGGTACAGCTGGCTGGCCGCGCGGGCCCCAACGCTCGCCTCACACCCAGAACGAAGACAGGGCAGCCCCCACCTTACTTCTCCGGCGCTACCTGCCCTTCCTCACGCTCCTGCACCTGCGCCTGGCGCAGCTCCTGCTCGGACGCCCGCAGCGCCTTGACGTCCAGCTTGCGGATGCTGCCGATGAAGCACGGCATGCTCGGGCCCGGCGTACCGTCGCGGACAAGCACCTTGTCGAAGCGCGAGGACACCTGGCCCATCTGGCTGGTCAGCCCGATCGCGGTGGCGAACGACAGCCCCTGGCAGGGGCCGCGCAACTCCAGCAGATAGGCCTCACTTGGCCGCGTCCACACCGCCAGCGCACTGTCACCCAGCTCCGTCCAGCCATTGAGTGAGCCGAAATACTGCAGGCTCTGCTGTGGCGGACCGGCGTGGGCGCGGTACAGCGCCAGGCGCTGTTCGGTGGTGAGCCGCCCGGTGGTGGCACAGGCCACCAGGGTCAGGCACAGCGCGGCCGTTGCGATCAGGGTTTTCATGGCGCCTCCAACAGGGATGACTGCGCCGATCATGCACCCGCTGCGTGAGGCCGGCGAGAGCATCGCGCCGGCCATTCAGCCGCCAGCTCAGACCTCGCTGTTGGCCAGCGCGTGCAGGCGCCCTTCGCGCAGCTCCAGCACCCGGTCCAGCTTGCGGGCCAGGCTGCGGTCGTGGGTCACCAGCACCAGGCTGGTGTGGTGGGCACGGTTGAGCTCCAGCATCAGCTCGAACACCGTCGCGGCGGTCTTGTCGTCCAGGTTGCCGGTGGGCTCATCGCCGAGCACGCAGGCCGGTTGGTTGACCAGCGCGCGCGCTACCGCCGCGCGCTGGCGCTCACCACCGGACAGCTCGCCCGGCTTGTGCTCCAACCGGTGCCCCAGCCCGACCGACTCCAGCAGCGCACGTGCGCGCGCGCGCGCATCGGCCACTTCTTCGCCACCCAGCAGCACCGGCATCATCACGTTTTCCAGCGCGGTGAACTCGGGCAGCAGGTGGTGGAACTGGTACACGAAGCCCAGCGCGCGGTTGCGCAGGCGCCCGCGCTGGCTGTCCGACAGCCCGGACATGCGCTGGCCGGCGACGAAGACTTCACCGGCGGTCGGTGTGTCCAGCCCACCCAGCAGGTGCAGCAGGGTGCTCTTGCCGGCGCCGGACGCGCCGATGATCGCCACCGTTTCGCCGGCCGACACGCGCAGGTCCAGGCCATTGAAGACCGGGGTCTGCATGCGGCCTTCGGCATAGGTCTTGGCCAGTGCTTCGGCGCGGATGACTTCCTCGCCCAGGGTGAGTGCTTCATTCATAACGCAGGGCCTCCGCCGGCTGGGTACGTGCCGCGCGCCAGGCGGGATACAGGGTCGCAAGGAAACTCATCACCAATGCGATCACGGTGATCACGATGATGTCCGGGGTCTGCATGTCGGTCGGCAGGCCGGTGATGTAGTAGACGTCCTCGGGCAGCAGCTTGACGTTGAACAAGTGTTCGATCGCGCCCAGGATGCGCTCCAGGTTCAAGGTCAGGGTGATGCCACCGACCACGCCCAGCACGGTGCCGAAGATGCCGATCAGCGAGCCCTGCACCATGAACACCTGCATCACCCCGCCCGGGGTCAGGCCGAGGGTGCGCAGGATCGCGATGTCGGCCTGCTTGTCGGTCACCAGCATCACCTGCGAGGACACCAGATTGAAGGCGCCCATCGCGATGATCAGCGAGAGCAGGATGCCCATCACCACTTTTTCCATGCGCAGCGAGTGGTACAGGTTGGCGTTCTGCTGGGTCCAGTCGCTGACCCGGTAGGCGCCGCCCAGGCCGTGCGCCAGGTCCACGCCGACGTCCAGCGCCTTGTCCATGTCATGCAGCTTGAGCCGCACACCGGTGACGCCGTCCATGCGCAGCACGCGCTCCAGGTCGTCCATGTTGGCGTAGGCCACCCCACGGTCGATCTCGTTGTAGCCGGCCTCGAAGATGCCGCTGACCTTGAAGCGTTTCAGCCGCGGCATCGCCCCGACCGGGGTGCCCTGCACTTCGGCCAGGGTCACCAGCACGGTGTCGCCGACATCCACGCCCAGCCAGATCGCCAGTTCCTTGCCGATCAGCAGGTTGTAGCTGCCCGGCGTGAGGCTGTCGAAGCTGCCCTTCTTGATCTTCTGGTTGATCACCGACACGCCCGGCTCCAGCGCCGGATCGATGCCCTGCACGATCGCACCCTGCACGCGCGGACCGCTGAGCATCGCCTGGATCTCGATGTACGGTGCCGCACCGGCCACGCGCGGGTCCTTCTTGGCGATGTCCACCGCCCGCTGCCAGTCCGACATCGGCGCGCCGTCGGCGGTGATCGTGGTGTGTGCGGTCATCTGCAGCAGGCGATCGCGGATCTCCTTCTGGAACCCGCTCATCACCGCCAGGGTGGTGATCAGCACGGTCACGCCCAGCGCGATGCCGAGGATGGAGGCCATCGAAATGAAGGAGATGAAGCCGTTGCGGCGTTTGGCGCGCAGATAGCGCAGACCGATTGCGACAGGTATGGGTTTGAACATGCAGGTACGCCGGACAATTCAGGCTATGGTGCCACTGCCGGCGGTGAACGGGAAATGTAGCGTGCGTGCACGGCCAGTCGCAGTTCACGTCGCTGCGCCGGGGCCAGCGTATCGGGCCAGAACAACCGCCAGTGGCGACGCCGGCCGTGGCACCAGCCCAGCTGCAGCAGCAGCCCGCGGTCGGCCAGCACCAGCGCCTCCACCACCGCCCCCTCCACCCGCACCGGGGCCTCGCCCGGCGGGATGACGATCTGCTGCGGCGGTTGCCGGCGGTAGCGCCAGGCCTCCCATCCCCCCAGGGCCAGCGCCAGCAGCGCGGCCGGCCCGCGCAACGCGGGCGCCAGATCGGTGTTCCATAGCGCCCAAGGCGCCAGCGCGGTCAGCAGCAGGTGCGCGGCAAACTGCCAGCGCGAGGGCCGCCACTCAAGCCGGCAGGGCGCGGATCCGGGCGATGAGCGCGGCGGGCTGGGCATGCGGGCATTCCTCGTAACCCATGAACCAACGCCACAACTTATCGTCCTCGCTCTCCAGCAGGAACAGGAAAACCTCGCGTTCTTCGGTAGGTGCCTGCAACCAGCAGCGGTCCAGGTAGCGGCCGAACAGCTGGTCCAGTTCACGCATGCCACGCCGGCAGCGCCAGCGCAGCTTTTTCAGTTCAGTGGCTTCGTCCATCGACAATGCATTCCTCCGGAGACCGGCCGGCAGAGGCCGGAAACAACAGCGGCACCGGACCTTCCGGTCGGTGCCGCCGCAGGTGCCGCCGCGCGGGCGGCGGCAGCATGAACCGCTGGATCAGGCGCGGCGCGCCATCATCAGCTTCTTGATCTCGGCAATCGCCAAGGCCGGGTTCAAGCCCTTCGGGCAGGTCCGCGAGCAGTTCATGATGGTGTGGCAGCGGTACAGCTTGAACGGGTCTTCCAGCTCGTCGAGGCGGGCGCCGGTGTCTTCATCGCGCGAGTCGACGATCCAGCGGTAGGCCTGCAGCAGGATCGCCGGGCCCAGGTAACGCTCGCCGTTCCACCAGTAGCTCGGGCAGCTGGTCGAGCAGCACGCGCACAGGATGCACTCGTACAGGCCGTCCAGCTTCTTGCGGTCTTCCGGCGACTGCAGGCGCTCACGGTCCGGCGGCGGCGGGGTCTGGGTGCGGATCCACGGCTTGATCGAGGCGTACTGCGCGTAGAAGTGGGTCAAATCCGGCACCAGATCCTTGACCACGCTCATGTGCGGCAGCGGGTAGATCGGCACTTCGGCCTTGCCGCAGTCGGCGATGGCGCGGGTGCAGGCCAGCGTGTTGGTGCCGTCGATGTTCATCGCGCACGAACCGCAGATGCCCTCGCGGCACGAACGACGGAAGGTCAGGGTCGGATCGATTTCATTCTTGATCTTGATCAGCGCGTCCAGAACCATCGGGCCGCAGCTGTCCAGGTCGATCTCGTAGGTATCGGTGCGCGGATTGCTGTCGTCGTCGGGGTTCCAACGGTAGACCTTGAAGGTACGGGTGTTCTTCGCACCGCTCTGGGCGGGGAAGTGCTTGCCCTTTCCGATCTTGGAATTCTTGGGGAGGGAAAACTCGGCCATGGCTGTTCTCGTTGGCTCAGGCGGCTCGCGCTGCGATGCAGGCGCGGCTAGCACGGAAGGTGAGGAAGTCGACACCGCCGGCCTGCCGCGCACGCACGACCCCACCCTTGCGGGCGGAGGCGTTGGCGGGCGCTGCGTGGCCGGTGGTCATGCCGCGGGCGCTCAGTAGACGCGCGGCTTCGGCGGCACCACGTCCACGTCCTTGCTCAACGTGTACATGTGCACCGGGCGATAGTCGAAGCTGCACTTGCCCTTGTCGTCGACGTTGACCAGCGTGTGCTTCTGCCAGTTGACGTCGTCGCGGTCCGGGAAGTCCTCGTGCGCGTGCGCGCCACGGCTTTCCTTGCGCTGTTCGGCCGAGTTGATCGTTGCCACCGCGTTGAGCAGCAGGTTGTTCAGCTCGTAGGTTTCGATCAGGTCCGAGTTCCACACCAGCGAACGGTCGGTGACCTTGACGTCCTGGAAGGAGTCGAAGATCTCGGCCATCTTGGTGCAGCCCTCTTCCAGCGTCTTGCTGGTACGGAACACTGCCGCATCGTTCTGCATGGTGCGCTGCATGCGATCGCGGATGACCGAGGTCGGGGTGTCGCCGTTGGCGTAACGCAGCTTGTCGAGCAGGCCCAGGGCTTTGTCGCAGCTATCGGACGGCAGGGTCTTGTGCGGCATGCCCGGCTTGATGGTCTCGGCGCAGCGGTTGGCCACCGCGCGGCCGAACACCACCAGATCCAGCAGCGAGTTCGAACCCAGGCGGTTGGCACCGTGCACCGACACGCAGGCGGCTTCGCCGATCGCGTACAGGCCCGGGACCACGGCATCGTTGTTGTCGCCCAGCTTGCGCACGACTTCGCCGTGGTAGTTGGTCGGGATGCCGCCCATGTTGTAGTGCACGGTCGGGATGACCGGGATCGGCTGCTTGTGCACGTCCACGCCCGCAAAGATGCGTGCGCTTTCGGCGATGCCCGGCAGCTTGTCGTCGATCACGCCCGGGCCGAGGTGGGTCAGGTCGAGCAGGATGTGATCCTTGTGCTCGCCGACGCCGCGGCCTTCGCGGATCTCGATGGTCATCGAACGCGACACCACGTCGCGCGAGGCCAGATCCTTGTAGTGCGGTGCATAGCGCTCCATGAAGCGCTCGCCATTGCTGTTGCGCAGAATGCCGCCCTCGCCTCGCACACCTTCGGTGATCAGGCAGCCGGCGCCGTAGATGCCGGTCGGGTGGAACTGCACGAACTCCATGTCCTGCATCGGCAGGCCGGCGCGCATGACCAGACCACCACCGTCGCCGGTGCAGGTGTGGGCCGAGGTGGCGCTGAAGTAGGCGCGGCCGTAACCGCCGGTGGCCAGCACCACGCCGTGGGCGCGGAACAGGTGCAGCGAGCCGTCGGCCATGTCCAGGGCGAGCACGCCGCGGCAGACGCCTTCGTCATCGAAGATCAGGTCGAGTGCGAAGTACTCGATCATGAAGCGCGCGTTGTGCGCCAGCGACTGCTGGTACAGCGTGTGCAGCATGGCGTGGCCGGTACGGTCGGCGGCGGCGCAGGTGCGCTGCGCGGACGGGCCTTCACCGTACTTGGTGGTCATGCCGCCGAACGGGCGCTGGTAGATCTTGCCCTCTTCGGTACGGCTGAACGGCACACCGTAGTGTTCCAGCTCGATGATGGCCGGAATCGCTTCGCGGCACATGTATTCGATGGCGTCCTGGTCACCCAGCCAATCCGAACCCTTGATGGTGTCGAAGAAGTGGTAGCGCCAGTCGTCCTCACCCATGTTGCCCAGCGCGGCGGAAATACCACCCTGCGCGGCAACAGTGTGCGAACGGGTCGGGAAGACCTTGGTCAGGCAGACGGTCTGCAGGCCCTTGGCGGCAAGACCGAACGTGGCGCGCAGGCCAGCACCGCCGGCGCCGACCACGACCATGTCGTACTTGTGTTCCGTAATCTTGTAAGCGGACATCTAATCTGGATTCCTGTCTTGGTGCCTGGACTCAGGCAACGCCGAGCGCAATGCGGGCGACCGCAAAAACACTGACGATCGCGCCGAGCACGGCGATGAACTTCACCGTGGTCTGCAGCGCCAGGGCCAGCAGCGAGTTGTGGATATAGTCTTCCAGCACGACCTGCAGGCCGAGCTGGGCGTGCCAGAACATCGCGACCAGGAAGCCGACCAGCAGCACCGCATTCCACGGCTTGGACACCGCGTCGGTGGCGGTCACGTAATCGGCGCCGATCAGGCTCAGCACGAATACCAGGAACCAGATGGTCAGGCCGACCAGCGCGGTGGCGGTCAGGCGCTGCATGACGAAATGTTCAGTACCGGTCTTGGCTGCGCCAAGGCCGCGCACGTTCTTCAGCGGGGTACGGAACTTGTTCATGCGGCGGCTCCCATGAAGACATAGGCCCAGACCAGCGCGGTGATCACCAGGCTGGCGAACACGGAGATCCAGCTGCTGCGCACGAAGGCGGGGATGGAGAAGCCGATGGCGAAGTCCTGCACGATATGGCGCAGGCCGTTGCACAGGTGATAGGCAAACGACCACGTCCATGCGAACAGGAAGAGCTTTCCATACCAGCTACCGGCCTGGCCGGTGAAGCAATTCCAGGATTCAGGACCCATCATCAGGGCCAGCAGGCCGCCGGCGATGATCAGGGCTCCAACAGACAGAAAGATGCCGGTCGCTCGATGCAAAATCGAGGTGGCCATCTGGATCTGCCAGCGATACACCTGAAGGTGCGGGGAAAGGGGACGTTCTCTGGCGGCCATTCGCTGGGCTCGTTGTCTCGGCTGGGCGGCAAAATGCCGCGTTGGCTCAATGCTGATCAAAAATCGATGCAGCGTCCGTTTTTTTCCCAATCACCGTACCGCACCGGATCAAGTCCGCCGCGGCCACCGATTTCCACTGGCACCACGGGCGTTTCGGGAAGCGGTTGCTTCTCGGTGGCCTGGGGCGCGTCGGGCTCGGATTCGGGAGAGGGGGTTGTTTGGCCTATCATGGGTGTTCTCGCAACGCACAAATTTTAGACCCCGTTCACGTGCCTGACAACCTGCCTACCGATTTCGTTGGATATCCGCGCCTCTCCGGTCACCAGCTGCTCAGTCTCAGCGGTGCCGATGCGGCGGCGTTCGCCCATGCCCAGTTCTCCAGTGATGTCACTGCCCTGCCCCTGCGGCACTGGCAGTGGAGCGCGTGGTTGAGCGCCAAGGGCCGCACCATTGCTGTGTTCCAGCTGATCCGGGTAGACCCGGAGGACGTGTTGCTGGTGCTGGCCGATGGCGACGGGGATGCGATTGCGTCGCAATTGCAGCGTTTTGTGTTCCGCCGGAAGGTGAAGATCGCGGTGCGCAACGACTGGGGTGTGGCCGGCAGCTTCACTGCGCCGGAGGCGGCCGTTGGCGCAGCAGTCGCGGTACTTGGCGAGACGCTGGAGCTGGATATGGGCGGCGATGTGCTGCCGCGGACGCTGCGGATCGGTCCGCTGCACGCCGATCCCGTGCCGGGCGATGCGGCCTTCGCGCTGGCCTGGCGGCAGTCGGATCTGCGCTATGGGCTGCCACGGCTGGAGGCCGATCAGCGCGAGCAGTGGACGCCGCAGCAGTTGGGGCTGGACCGGTTGAACGGGTACAGCGTCAAAAAAGGTTGCTATCCGGGCCAGGAGATCGTGGCGCGCACGCACTTCCTGGGCAAGGCCAAGCGGGCGCTGCAGTTGCTGCGGGTGGCCGATGGCACGCTGAGCGGTGCGCAGGTACTGCAGAACGCTGCGGCGATCGGCACGGTGGCCAGCGTGGCCGGCGATCTGGCGCTGGCGGTACTGCCGCTGGAAATCAGCGCCGAGCCGCTGCAGGTGGCCGGCGTGGACGCCACGCATCTGCCACTGCTGGATGGGCTGGCGCGCTGAGGTTTGCTTGTTTTTGTTGGGGTCTGCGCCGAGGTCAAGAGCTTGGCGACTCCTTAGCTACGGGTAGGCGGATACGCCGTGTAGCCCCTACCAGGACACGCCGTGAACCCATCCCTGGGGGCTTGTTCACAACATCCATGTTGTGAACAGTCCTGGTAGGGGCTACACGGCATATCCGCCTCCAGCCTTCCCCTGTGCGGAAGGGAGAGGCGACGCGTGCGCATGCGTCGATACCGCCGAATGTCATTTGAGTCGACGCCAGCTCATCAGGCCGTCGCGACGCGGCTAGGCTTTTAGCCTAGGCAGCCCGAATCCGCGGAGATGGTGTGCGCTGCTCTCTCAGCCGCTCAACGGAAACTTTGAGGGAGGGTGCCGGGTAGCCCAGGCCGGGACTGTTCACAACATGGATGTTGTGAACAAGCCCCCACGGATGGGTTCACGGCGTGTCCCGGCCTGGGCTACCCGGCGCTCTCCTGCCCAAGGCAATGAGGCGCTGGTTTTGACGTTGAACCGCCAACCAACCCAACCTCAATAGCGAAACCTCAGCGCAGTTCCAGCCGCTCGCCGGTTTCCGCGTCGAAGAAGTGCAGGCCCTGCGGGTGGATCGCCACGCGGATGGTTTCGCCTACCGCCGGCAGTGCCTGCGGTGCCACACGCATCACCAGCGCCTGGCCGCCTGTGCTCATGTTCACGAAAATCTCGTTGCCGACCGGCTCGATGCCGTCGATTGTCGCCTCGAACGCCGTTGCGTCGTCAGCCACTGCCGGCTGCAGGTGCTCCGGGCGCACGCCTACCGCGATCGACATGCCGATCCAGGCCGGATCGACCGTGGCCTGGCCCAGCGGCGCCGTCAGCGCTGCCTCGCGCACCACGATCCCGCTGTCCGTGCGCTCCAGGATCCCACGCAGCACGTTCATTGCCGGGCTGCCCAGGAAGCCTGCCACGAACAGATTGGCCGGACGGTCGTACAACGCCATCGGCGTATCGATCTGCTGGATGATCCCGTCCTTGAGCACCACGATCCGCTGGCCCAGCGTCATCGCTTCGACCTGATCGTGGGTCACGTAGATCATCGTCGTGCCCAGCTTGCGGTGCAGCTGCGCGATTTCCGTGCGCACGCTGTGGCGCAGCTTCGCGTCCAGGTTGGACAGCGGCTCATCGAGCAGGAACACCGCCGGCTCGCGCACCAGCGCGCGACCCAGTGCAACGCGCTGGCGCTGGCCACCGGACATCGCCTTGGGCAGCTTGTCGAGCATGTCGGTCAGGCCCAGCGTCTGCGCGGCCTCGTTGACCCGCTTGCTGATCGTCGCCTTGTCGTGCCCACGCAGCTTCAACCCGAATGCCAGGTTCTCGGCCACCGTCATGTGCGGGTACAGCGCGTAGCTCTGGAACACCATGGCGATATCCCGGTCCTTGGGTGCCACATCGTTGACCACCCGGTCGCCGATGCTCAGCGTGCCGCCACTGATCTCTTCCAGCCCGGCCACCATGCGCAGCAAGGTCGACTTGCCACACCCGGACGGCCCCACCAGCACCATCAACTCACCATCGGCCACTTCGAAGGTCGCGCCCTGGACGGCCACCTGACCGTTGTCGTAGACCTTGCGCACGCCCTGCAACTGCACTTTTGCCATATCACCCATTCCAGTCCGCCCGCTGCCGGGCTGTTGTGCGGAACTGCCTTCGGCCCTCCCGATGGCAGGTCGATGGCGTGGTGCCGCATGACGGCGACCACTGCAATCGAATACAGTCTGCTCATTCTGCCATGTAAACGTTTTCACGTGGCAGTATCCATGGTCGGTCATGGCCGCGACGCACCCTACGGAGCACATTGTTCCCGGTGCGCCCGGTCGTTGGGCCATCATGCATGGGTCCCACGCCCATTCATGCTGCGCCGCAACACCGGACAAGACGATCAGCAAGCCCCCCGAGAACATAGACGAGAAGCGATTGACAACGATGTCACCCGGATCTGAAACTCGAGCGATGCACGACACCCTCTTCCTGTTTGGTGCCACAGGCGACCTGGCCCAGCGTTATCTGTTCCCTTCACTGCTGCGCCTGCTGGGCGATGGCCTGTTGCCGGAGGATTTCACCATCCGCGCGCTGGCCCTGTCCCCGCATGACACCGAAGGCTTCCGCGAAATCCTGCGCCCCCGCCTGCAGCAGGCGATGCCGCTGGCCAGCCAGGACGACATCCAGTCCCTGCTGCAGCGCATCGACTACCGCTCGGTGGACCTGCGCAATCCCGAGTCGGTCGCCGATTCGGTGCGCGATCTGGTCCACCGCAAATGCGTGAGCTACCTGGCCATTCCGCCGGGCCTGTACATCTCCACCTGCGAGGGCCTGGCCCTGGGTGGCGCGCTTGCCGCACCGGCGCGGCTGATGCTGGAAAAGCCGATCGGCAGCGACAGCAAGAGCGCCGAGGAAATCCTCAGCACCATCGGTGCGTGGATCGATGAAGACCGCGTGTTCCGCCTGGACCACTACCTGGGCAAGGCCGCGGTGCAGAACCTGATCGCACTGCGCTTCGGCAACACGCTGCTGGAAGCGGTATGGAACCGCAACTACATCGAGTCGGTGCACATCCTGGTCGCCGAAAGCGAAGGCGTGGATGGCCGCGATGCCTATTACGCCCGCTCCGGCGCACTGCGCGACATGGTCCAGAGCCACATCCTGCAGCTGCTGTGCCTGGTGGCGATGGAGCCGCCGGCCTCGCTGGAAGCCGACCGCATCCGCGACGAAAAGGTCAAAGTGCTGCGTTCGCTGCGTCCGCTCGACGCCAAGCACGCCGCGCGTGACAGCGTGCGCGGCCGCTACACCGCCGGCACCATCAACGGCCAGCCCGCACAGGCTTACCAGCCGCCGGAAGGCAGCGATGTGGAAACCTTCGCCGGGGTCACCGCGCATATCGACAACTGGCGCTGGTCCGGGGTGCCGTTCCACCTGGTCACCGGCAAGCGTCTGGCCGAGCGCACCACCCGCGTGGTGGTCACGCTCAAGCCGGTCACGCATTGGTTGTTCGAGCGCCCGCACCGCCGCAATGCCACGCCCAACCGCATCACCTTCCAGCTGCAGCCGCAGGAGAACATCGAGCTGGGCCTGATGAGCAGCCTGGCCGGCCCGGAATGGGGCGCGCTGGAACTGCATCCGCTGGAGCTGGAGCTGTCGGTCCCCACCGGCCTGCACCGCCGCATCGCCTACGAGCGCCTGTTCCTGGATGCCTTCAACGGCAACCACGCGCTGTTCGTGCGCGATGACGAAGTGCGCGCGGCCTGGGCCTGGATCGACAGCGTCAGCGATGCCTGGAAGGAAGCCAAGCTGCCGCTGCAGCCGTATCCGGCCGGCGAATGGGGCCCGGAAGAAGCCGCCGGGTTCCTGCCCGTCGATGGCGATGCCCATGCCGGCCACAAGGACGGCAACGCATGACGGAGCAGTCGCAACCCGTTCTGGTCGCCGACATCGGCGGCACCAATGCCCGCTTCGCGCTTGCCGACACCCACCTGGCCGCACCGTTGCAGCAGGACAGCATCCGCGAATTCGCGGTCGCCGATTTTCCCTCGCTCGGTGATGCCGCGCGCCACTACCTGGACCAGGTCGGTGCCGAGGCCAAACGCGGCGTATTCGCCGTGGCCGGCCGCGTGGATGGCGATGAAGCGCGCATCACCAACCACCCGTGGGTGATCTCGCGCAGTCGCACCGCGCAGATGCTCGGGTTCGACGAGCTGCACCTGATCAACGATTTCGCCGCGCAGGCGATGGCGATCTCACTGCTGCAGCCCGATGACGTGATCCAGGTCGGCGGTGCCGCCTGGGTACCGGGCAAGCCGGGACAGCCGCGCAATTACGCGGTCATCGGCCCCGGTACCGGGCTCGGCGTGGGTGGCCTGATCCTGCGCCACGGCCGCTGCTATCCGCTGGAAACCGAAGGTGGCCATGTCAGCTTCCCGCCGGGCACGCCGGAAGAGATCCGCATCCTGGAGATCCTGTCCGAGCAGTTCGGGCGCGTCTCCAACGAACGCCTGATCTGCGGGCCGGGCCTGGTCAACATCCATCGCGCGGTCTGCGAGATGGCCGGCATCGATCCGGGCCAGCTGCAACCGGTGGACGTCACCGCGCGCGCCCTGCACGGCGATCCGCAGGCGATGCGCACCGTGGATGTGTTCTGTGCGGTGTTCGGCGCGATCGCCGGTGACCTGGTGCTGATGCAAGGTGCCTGGGACGGCGTGTTCCTGACCGGCGGGCTGACCCCGAAGATGCTCGACTCGTTGCAGCATTCCGGCTTCCGCCAGCGCTTCGAACACAAGGGGCGTTTCTCTTCGATCATGGCGCGGGTGCCGTCGCTGGCGGTGATGCATCCGCACGCGGGCCTGTTGGGCGCTGCCGCCTATGCCGCCGATGTTGAACGCGACCTGCCTGGAACCCACGCATGAATACCCTGGACAACACCGATCGTTTCACCCTGATCCGCCACGGCGACGCCGATGGCTGGATCGAGGCCATCGCCACGGAAATGGCCCAGGTGCTCAACCACGACATCGGTGAATTCGGCCGGGCGCGCATGCTGCTCTCCGGCGGCACCACGCCGGCACCGGTGTACCAGGCGCTGGCCGAGCTGGACGTGCACTGGGACCGGGTTGAAGTGAGCCTGGTCGACGAGCGCTGGCTGTCACCGCAGGACCGCGACAGCAACGCGCGGCTGGTGCGCGAGAGCTTCCTCAGCCGTGCCGAAGGCGCCCATTTCGATCCGCTGGTGCGGATCGGCAAGCCGCTGCCCGAATGCGTGTACACCGCCAACCTGCAGGCCCAGCACAGCCAGGCCCCGTGCCTGAGCGTGCTTGGCATGGGCAACGACGGCCACACCGCGTCGCTGTTCCCCGGCTCCCGGGACCTGGCCCGCGCACTGGAAAGCACCCTGCCCTACGCGGCACTGGATGCCACCGGTTGCCCCGGTGCCAACCAGTGGCCGCTGCGCATCACCCTCACGCCGCACGGCCTGCGCCAGAGCCGCCAACGTCTGCTGCTGCTGCGCGGCAAGCAGAAGCTGGAAGTGCTCAAGCAGGCGCTGGAAAGCAACAATCCGCAGCTGTATCCCATCCTCAACGCGATCGACCTCGACGGCGCGAAACTGCGCGTCCACTGGTGTGACTGACCCCTTCCGGGGTTGTTCGATTCGCCCTCTCATAGCCGGTAGCCAATGAGCCTGCATCCCCAACTCCATGCCATCACCGAGCGCATCGTCCAGCGCAGCGTCGCCTCGCGCGCCGCTTACCTGGCCGGGATCGATGCCGCCCTGCGCGATGGTCCGTTCCGTTCGCGGCTGAGCTGCGGCAACCTTGCGCACGGCTTCGCCGCCTGCGGCCCGACCGACAAGTCGCGCCTGCGCGGCGGGGTCACGCCGAACCTGGGCATCATCACCGCCTACAACGACATGCTCTCGGCACACCAGCCGTTCGAGCATTACCCGGACATCCTGCGCGACACCGCACGCGAACTCGGTGCGACCGCGCAGGTGGCCGGTGGTGTGCCGGCGATGTGCGACGGCGTCACCCAGGGTCGCGGTGGCATGGAGCTGTCGCTGTTCTCGCGTGATGTGATCGCCCAGTCGACCGCGATCGGGCTCAGCCACGACATGTTCGATGCCACCGTCTACCTGGGCGTGTGCGACAAGATCGTGCCGGGCCTGCTGATCGGTGCGCTGGCGTTCGGGCACCTGCCGGCGATCTTCCTGCCGGCCGGGCCGATGACACCGGGCATTCCGAACAAGCAGAAGGCCGAAGTGCGCGAGCGCTATGCGGCCGGGCTGGCCAGCCGCGAGGAGCTGCTGGAAGCCGAAGCCGCGTCGTATCACGGCGCCGGCACCTGCACGTTCTACGGTACGGCCAATTCCAACCAGACCCTGCTCGAGGCGATGGGGGTGCAGTTGCCCGGTGCCTCGTTCGTCAATCCGGACACACCGCTGCGCGATGCGCTGACCCGGCGTGCGGCGGCGCGTGCGCTGGAGATCTGTGCGCTGGGCGACGACTTCCGTCCGCTCGGCCGGCTGATCGACGAGCGCGCGATCGTCAACGCAGTGGTCACGCTGATGGCCACCGGCGGTTCCACCAACCACACCATCCACTGGATCGCGGTGGCGCGTGCGGCCGGCATCGTGCTGACCTGGGACGACATGGACCAGCTGTCGCAGCTGGTTCCGCTGCTGGCGCGGGTGTACCCGAATGGCGAGGCGGACGTGAACCGCTTCGCGGCCGCCGGTGGCACCGCGTTCGTGTTCCGGGAGCTGATGGAGGCCGGGCTGATGCACGCCGACCTGCAGACGGTGGCCGAAGGCGGCATGCACCAGTACGGCCAGGAGCCGGCGCTGCGCGATGGCACGCTCACCTACTTTGACGGGCTGCGCGACAGCGCCGATCCGGAGGTGGTGCGTGGGGTCGCCGATCCGTTCGAAGCACAGGGCGGGCTGCGGTTGCTGCGCGGCAACCTGGGCCGTTCGCTGATCAAGCTGTCGGCGGTGAAGCCGCAGTACCGCACGATCGAAGCGCCGGTGGTGGTGGTGGATGCGCCGCAGGTGCTCAACAAGCTGCATGCGGCCGGGGTGCTGCCGCACGATTTCATCGCGGTGGTGCGGTTCCAGGGGCCGCGCGCGAACGGCATGCCCGAGCTGCATTCGCTGGCGCCGCTGCTGGGCCTGCTGCAGAACCAGGGCCGGCGCGTGGCGCTGGTTACCGATGGGCGTCTGTCGGGTGCCTCGGGCAAGTTCCCGGCGGCGATCCACATGACCCCGGAAGCATCGCGCGGCGGTCCGCTGGCGCGGGTGCGCGAGGGCGACATGATGCGTCTCGATGGCGAGGCAGGCACGCTGGAGCTGCTGGTGGATGCGGCGGAGTTCGCGGCACGCGAACCGGCCCGCAACACGGCGCCGGCCGCGCACGATATGGGGCGCAATCTGTTCGCGATGAACCGTCGCCTGGTCGGCCCGGCCGATCAGGGTGCGATTTCGATTTCGTGTGGGCCGGCGGCGGCCGATGGCGATATCTGGAATTACGACGCGGAGTACGAGTTGGGCGGCGATGCGGCGGCGGCTTATGCACCGCATGAAGCCAAGGACGCCTGAGGGGTTTGCGCCAAAAGCGGCGGTGGGTGTTCCGTGGGTGAGGCAGCGGTGCGGTCCCTTCCGGGGCACGCCGTGAACCCATCCATGGGGGCTCGTCAAAACATCCATGTTTTGGACGTCCCCGGAAGGGACCGCACCGCCGCCTCACGACTTATCGCGGCGCCTTCCTGGCGTCGACTGTCAAAGAAGAAGGAAGAGCGACGAATGAGCATTGCCGAACACCAGAAGCGCGCTGAATCCCTGTTGCACGCGGCCGGCATCCTGCCGGTGGTCACCGTGCATACGCTCGACCAGGCGCGCGCGGTCAGCGCGGCGTTGTTGGAAGGCGGGTTGCCGGCAATCGAGCTGACCCTGCGCACGCCGGTGGCGATGGAGGCGTTGGCGATGCTCAAGCGCGAGCTGCCCGATGTGGTGGTGGGTGCGGGCACGGTGCTGACCGTGGCGCAGATGCAGCAGGCCATCGATGCGGGTGCGGATTTCCTGGTCACGCCGGGTACGCCGGCGCACATGGCCGACGCGCTGGCGGCCGCGGCGCTGCCGGTGGTGCCGGGTGCGGCGTCGCCGACCGAGATGCTGGCGCTGTATGCGCGGGGTTTCCGCGTCTGCAAGCTGTTCCCGGCCTCGGCCGTGGGCGGGCTGGCGATGATCAAGGGGCTGGCGGGCCCGATCCCGGACCTGAAGCTGTGCCCGACCGGTGGCATCACCGAAACCACCGCAGCGGAGTACCTGGAGCAGAAGAACGTGGTCTGCATCGGCGGTTCGTGGATGGTGCCGGGCAACTGGATCGACAACGGCGAGTGGGACAAGGTGCGTGACAGCGCCGCCCAGGCCGCGAAGATCGTGGCGCGGGTTCGCGCGCACTGAAGCCTGTCTCAGGGGCAGCCACGCATGGCGTGGCTCTACCGGAAAACGAAACGCCCGGGCATGCCCGGGCGTTTTCGTTCTTCAGCGCGCGTCGCTGGTTACATCGGCCGTGCCGGATCCACCAGGCCGTACTGGCTGGCCATGCGCGCCAGGGCGATGTTGTCGTGGATGCCCATCTTCTCGAACAGACGCGCCTTGTGCGTGTTCACCGTCTTCGCACTCAGGCTCAGCCGCTTGGCGATATCTTCCTGGCGCAGGCCCTGGGTCAGCAGCAGGGCCACTTCCAGTTCGCGCGGCGACAGCGTATCGAACGGCGACTGGCTGCCTTCCACGTTGGACAACGCCAGGTTCTGCGCGATGCTGCTGCCCAGGTAGCGTCGGCCCAGTGCCGCATCGCGGACCGCGCGCAGCAGTTCCTGCGCATCGCAGCCCTTGCCGATGTAACCGGAGGCACCGGCCTCAAGCAGGCGCTTGGGCATCGGACCATCTTCGAGCACCGACACGATCACCACACGCGTGCCGTGATCGCCACGGACCACCCGCTCGGTGACCTCCATGCCGCTCACGCCAGGCAGGTGCAGATCGCACAGCACCACGTCCGGACGCAGCTGCCGGATCTCAGGCAACGCATCCTCACCGGAGTCCGCTTCACCGACTACCTCGATATCGGTCTCGTTGGACAGGATCATCTTCATGCCGGTTCGCACCAGCGCATGATCGTCCACCAGATACACTCGAATCGTCATCCACGTACCTCATCAAACGCTGCGATCGGGGGCAAGCCTAGCCGCGGAGTATTGCGATAACAAGGACGTTTCCGCCCTGTCAGCGCGTTCTGGTGTCCGCATCACACCCTGCTGGATTGCCCCTTCCCCTAAGCCTTTCACCCCAGGCCGTATCGGTTCACATGAACTATCGGCGGCCGCCGGATCCCCCGCTGTTTTCAGCGTGAGTGGCGTCGCTTCAGGCCCGGTGCCGCTGACCCCACGGATGCCGGCGCCGGAACATGACCAGGAAGCACCCTACCACCCAAACCAGCGCGGCACACCATCCGGCCAGGATGTCGGAGGGGTAATGCACCCCCAGGTAGACCCGCGACACGCTCACCAGCAGGCTGAATGCCGGTGCCAGTACCAGCACCGGCCAGCGCCAGCGGGTGTTCCAGGCCAGCAGCACCACGGTGATGGCCAGGGTCATCGAGCCCATGGCATGGCCGCTGGGGAAGCTGAACGTGCTCTCCGGGGCGATCGATTCCCACAGGCTGGGCCGGTCGCGCTGGAAGAACTGCTTGCTGCCCAGGTTCAGCAGCGCCGAGCCGACGAAGCTGATCGCCACGAAACTGGCCTCGCGCCAGCGCCGACGCCACACCAGCAGCGCCACGATCAGCACGTCGGCCGGAATCAGGAACCACTCGTAGCCCAGCTTGGAGAGCAGCACGAAGAAGCGGTCCAGGCCCGGCGAATGCAGGTTGTGCAAGGTCCACAGCAGCGGCGCGTCGAAGTAGATCGACTCCAGCTCGTGCACTTCATCGGCCAGGGCCACGAAGCCGGCCAGCGGCAGCAGCACCCCGACGAACAGCAGCACGAAACGCCAGGCGTTGTGCGCGATCCAGTGTCGGAATCCCGCCGCCTGTTCGCGCGGCGCGGCCATTGCCGTCGGCTTATCCGACGCTGCGGACATAGGTACGTTCGACGTAGCTGTCGATCAGGGCCACGAAGTCCTGGGCGATGTTCTCACCGCGCAACGTCACCGACTTCTCGCCATCCACGAACACCGGCGCCGACGGAGCCTCGCCGGTACCCGGCAGGGAAATGCCGATGTTGGCGTGGCGCGACTCGCCCGGCCCGTTGACCACGCAGCCCATCACCGCCAGGGTCATGTTCTCCGCGCCGGGATGGCTGATCTTCCACACCGGCATCTTTTCGCGCACATGGTTCTGCACCACCTTGGCCAGTTCCTGGAAGAACTCCGAGGTGGTGCGGCCGCAGCCCGGGCAGGCCGTCACCAGCGGCGTGAACGCACGCTGCCCGGTGGTCTGCAGCAGTTCCTGGGCGACGATCACCTCGGCCGTGCGCGACTGGCCCGGTTCGGGCGTCAGCGAAATACGGATGGTGTCACCGATGCCTTCCTGCATCAGTACCGCCAGCGCCGCCGCCGAAGCGACGATGCCCTTGCTGCCGATGCCGGCCTCGGTCAGGCCCAGGTGCAGGGCGAAGTCCGAGCGCTGGGCCAGGTCGCGGTACACCGCGATCAGCTCCTGCACGCCGCTGACCTTGGCCGACAGCACGATACGGTCGCGCGGCAGGCCCAGCTCGACGGCGGTTTCGGCCGAATCCAGCGCCGAGCGGATCAGCGCCTCGCGCAATACCCGGCCGGCATCCCACGGCGTCTCACGGTGGTTGTTCTCGTCCATCAGGCGCGCCGCCAGCGACTGGTCCAGCGAGCCCCAGTTGGCGCCGATCCGGACCGGCTTGTTGTAGCGGATCGCAAACTCAATCAGCTGCGCGAACTGGGTGTCCTTCTTCTTGCCGAAGCCGACATTGCCCGGGTTGATGCGGTACTTGGCCAGCGCCTCGGCGCAGGCCGGTTCCTGGGTCAGCAACTGGTGGCCGTTGTAGTGGAAGTCGCCGATCAGGGGCACCTCGATGCCCATCATCTGCAGCTTTTCCACGATCCGCGGGATGGCCGCGGCCGACTCGGGATTGTTGACGGTCAGGCGCACCATCTCCGACCCGGCCCGCCACAGCTCGGCCACCTGTTTGACGCTGGAGGCGACGTCGGCGGTGTCGGTGTTGGTCATCGACTGCACCACCACGGGGTGTCCACCGCCCACCACCACGCCGCCGATGCGGACGGACTGGGTCTGGCGGCGGGCCCACACGGCAGTGTCGGAGGGGGGAGTCGGTTTGGAGACGGCGTCATGCATCGGCGCATTTTAGCGCGCCCGGCGTGCAGGAAGGTGCCCGCCGTTGGTTGCCGCTCATTATTCGGCGCCCGCGGCAGGTGGCCCTGGCCGATGCGGCCGATTGTCGCAGGCAGGCAGCGCCGCGAGCGCATACGATGGACGCCAATGAACGGTCCCGACGCCCCCTTTCTCCGTACGCTGTGCAGCCTGCGCTGGCTGGCCGTGGCTGGCCAGGCCGCCACGATCCTGGTGGCCACCTGGGTGCTCGGGCTGGACCTGCCGCAGCTGCCGCTGTGGTCCGGGGTGGCGGCGCTGACCCTGTTCAACCTGTATGCGCAGCTGCGCGTGCACGATGCAGACACCGCCCCACTCACCGCCTTCGGGCACATCCTGGTCGATGTCATCGTGCTGACCTGGATGGTGGGCTGGAGTGGCGGTGTCGCCAACCCGTTCGGCTCGCTGTTCCTGATCCTGATCGCGCTGGCCGCGCTGGCGCTGCCGCTGCGCTGGACGCTGGCCGTGGCTGCGACCTGCCTGATCGGCTATGCGGTGAGCGGCCTGTTCGGGCTGCCGCTGCCCAGCGGCTATTTCAGCCAGATGCAGATGCACCAGTGGGGCGTGGTGTGCAATTTCCTGCTGTCGGCCACGGTGGTGCTGGTCTTCGCCACCCGCCTGGCCATCGCGCTGCGCCAGCGCGAATACGAACTGGCGATGCTGCGCGAGCGCTTCGTCCGCAACGAAGGCATCGTCGCGCTGGCCACCCATGCCGCCTCGGTCGCGCATGAACTCAATACGCCGCTGGCAACCATGACCCTGCTCGCCGACGACATCGCCGACCAGACCGAAAGCAGCGAAGTGCGCGACGACGTGGAAACCCTGCGCGAGCTGCTGGTGCAGTGTCGCGAGCGGGTGCTGGCACTGGCCCGGCCGGCCGCCGGCGATGCCCCGGGCCGCGACACGGTGACCCTGCCGCAGGTGCTGGAACAGTGGCGACTTGTGCGCCCTACCATCGCCCTCAAACGCAACGACGACGCACCGCTGAAGTTGCCGCTGGACCCGGGCATCGGCCACCTGCTGATGGTGCTGCTCAACAATGCCGCCGACGCCGGCGAGAAAGCCGAGCGCCCGCAGGTCGACCTGACCCTGCGCATCGAGGGTGCCAACCTGATTGGCGAGGTGCGCGACTACGGCCACGGTTTCGACGCACGCCAGGCGGTCCTGCCCGGCACCTTGTTCAACAGCGGCAAGACCGAAGGTTTGGGTGTCGGCCTGGCCTTGTCGCATGCCACCATCGAGCGCCTGGACGGTGAGTTGTGGATGCGGCCGGCCAACGGTGCCGGTACCCGCGTCGGCTTCCGCCTGCCCCTGGCTTCCCCGGAGAACCCCGCATGACCCTGCCTGCCCTCCCCGCTGCCAGCCATGGCCTGCTGGTCGACGATGACGAGCTGTACCTGCGCACCCTGCAGCGCAGCCTGGCCCGCAAGGGACTGGAAACCGTCACCGCCAGCGATATCGCCTCGGCCCTGCTGCTGGCGCGCCAGCAACCGCCGGCCTATGCGCTGATCGACCTGAAGCTGGGCGCCGAATCCGGGCTCTCACTGATCCAGCCGCTGCGCGCGTTGCGCGAGGACATGCGGATTCTGCTGGTCACCGGCTATGCCAGCATCGCCACCGCGGTGGAAGCGATCAAGCTCGGCGCCGACGATTACCTGCCCAAGCCGGCCACGGTGCCGATGATCCTGCGGGCGCTGGGCGAGGAAGACGATGGCCCGGCCGATGACGGCGAACTGGAGCCGCCGGATGCGATGACCCCGATCAGTCGCCTGCAGTGGGAACACATCCAGCAGGCGATGCATGAAACCGGCGGCAATGTCTCTGCCGCCGCGCGCCTGCTCGGCATGCACCGGCGATCACTGCAGCGCAAGCTGGCCAAGCGGCCGAGCCCGGAACGGCCGTAACGCCAGCGTCAGCCCAGCGACGGCGGGGCGTGCTGCGGGTTCTGCTGGCGCAGCTGTTCTTCGCTGCGCTCACGCGCGAGCGACGGTGCATCGGTGGCCTGCACGCGTTGGAACGACGCTTCGACCGGCGTCTGCACCGCTTCGGCGGTGGCCGTATGCGCGCGTAGGTGGGCCGGGTTATCCAGCGCCCCCTGCACCACGAAGACGTACTGGCCCGGCGCGGCCTGGCTGCCCTGCTGGCCCAGCACCACGTGGTCGACCCGGCTCAACCCGTTTTCCTTCGCCAGCGGCAACAGGCTGGCGGTGAGGCGTTCGCTGGTGGCATCGAAACTGCGGCCATGCTGCGCATCGATCGCGGCCACGCCCTCACGGATCTGCTGGTACATCGCATGATCGGGATGGCCGGCCTGGTCAGGCGTGGGTCGGGCAGTTGCGGAGGTGTCCTGGCTCATTTCTACATCCTGGTAGGTGACGTGCGCGGGGCGTAGCAAGTTCGTGCGGCAGTGCCGCGCCGGAGCACAGCCCCGGCACGTGGCTCAGCCCTTCAGCTGTTCCAGCAATTCCAGCGTCACCGGGTCGGTGATGGCGTTGGGCTCGCCCTGCAGCGCCGGCAGCAACTGGCTGGCCAGCTGCTTGCCCAGCTCCACACCGAACTGGTCGAAGGCGTTGATGTTCCAGATGATCGACTGCACGTACACCGCGTGTTCGTACATGGCGATCAGCGCGCCCAGCGACTGCGGGGTCAGCGCATCGAGCAGGATCAGCGTGCTCGGGCGGCCGCCGGGGTAGTCGCGGTGCGGATCGTCGCTGCCCTGGCCGTTGGCCAGCGCTTCGGTCTGCGCCAGCAGGTTGGCCATCAGCGCCTGGTGGTTGAGCACATAGAGGTCATCGTTATGCACGCAGCCGATGAAATCGGCCGGGATCACGCTGGTGCCCTGGTGCAGGGCCTGGAAGAAGCTGTGCTGCACGTCGGTGCCCGCCCCGCCCCACCACACCGGCACGGTGTCGCTGGCGACCGGGCTGCCATCCAACTGCACGCGCTTGCCCAGGCTCTCCATCACCAGCTGCTGCAGGTAGGCCGGCAGCAGCGCCAGGCGCTGGTCGTAGGTCATCACCGCATGGGTGGCGTGGCCGAGCAGGTTGCGGTTCCAGATGTCGGTCAGGGCATGCAGCACCGGCAGGTTCCGCTCCAGCGGGGCGTTGAGCGCATGCTCGTCCATCTGCGCGGCACCGGCCAGCAGCTGTTCGAAGCGTTCAAAGCCGATGGCCAGCGCGATCGGGAAACCCACCGCCGACCACAGCGAATAGCGGCCGCCCACCCAATCCCACATCGGCAGCACGCGGCCGGCGGCGATCGAGAAGGCCTTGGCGGCACGTTCGGGGTTGGCGCTGACCGCATACAGGCGCTCGCTGCCGCCCAGCCAGTCGTGCAGGATCTGCCCGTTGAGCAGGGTTTCCTGGGTGCCGAAGGTCTTGGAGATCAGGATGCCGGCGGTGGTGGCCGGATCCAGCGTGGCCAGGGTGCGCTGCATGGCGGCGCCGTCCACGTTGGAAACGAAATGCACGCGGAAACGTGCGCCGTTGACCGGGCGCAGCGCGTCGGCAACCAGGCGCGGACCGAGGTCCGAACCGCCGATGCCGACGCTGACAATATCGGTGACGTTGGTTGCTTCCAGCGCGCGAATGAGTTCGCCCATCTGGGCGCGCACCTTGGCGGCGGTGGCGAACGCCTCGGCCGCTACCGGCGCACCGCCGGTGTCACCGCGCAGCGCGGTATGCAGCGCCGCGCGGCCTTCGGTCACATTGACCGTTTCGCCGCGGAACAGGCGCTGGAAGCCGCCGGCGACATCGCGCGCGGCGGCCAGCTGCAGCAGTGCGTCCAAGGCCGCGCGGTCGTACTTCTGCCGCGCGAAATTGACGTACAACGGACCGACCCGCAGCCCCAGCGTTTGTGCGCGGCCGGGTTCGGCGGCGATCAACGAGGGGATGCTCGCGCCACGCAGGCGCTGGGCATGGGAGTGAAGCGGGTCGAATCCGTTGTTCTGTGTCATGCGGCCTGTGTCGGGATGCTGTCGTTGGTGTGGGAGATCTGGTTGTTGCCGTCCACATATACCAACTTCGGCCGGAAGCTGTCAGCTTCTTCTTCGCTCATGCTGGCGAAGGCGGCGATGATGATGATGTCGCCGACCTGGACGTGGCGCGCGGCGCCGCCGTTGAGCGAGACGACGCCGCTGCCGGCTTCGGCGCGGATGGCATAGGTGGAGAAACGCGCACCGTTGGTGACGTCCCAGATGTGCACCTGTTCGAACTCACGGATGCCAGTGGCCAACAGCAGGTTGTCATCGATGGCGATGGAACCTTCGTAGTTCAGCTCGGAGTGGGTGACGGTGGCGCGGTGGATCTTGGTCTTGAGCAGGGACAGATGCATGGCAGCGGGACAACGGTGGAGGAAAGGGAAATTCTAGCACCCGCGGGCTGGGCGGCAGGGTCATGGACCAGGCCCATGCCTTGGCGCTGCTGGTGGTTCAGGCAGATCAAGGGGTTGGGGATGTCTTTCCGCTCACTCCCCCGCGAACAGCAGCGTCTCACTTCCGCGCGCGTGAGGAGGCCAGGCCGCCCTATCCGGGACACGCCGTGAACCCATCCATGGGGGCTTGTTGAAAACATCCTTGTTTTCAACAGTCCCGGATAGGGCGGCCTGGCCTCCTCCCTGACGGTTTCATGTGTGCGGTGGGCAACCGCCGGCCGCCGGCGCTGCCAGCCGCAAAGCGGCTGCGGCTGCGGCTCACAGCCCTGCTCGCCCGAAGGCCACCCGGATCTCACCCATGGGCGGGTGGGGGTGGGTGGGTGGGGCCGTCCAAAACATGGATGTTTTGGCCGAGCCCCCACGGACGGGTTCACGGCGTGCCCCGCCCACCCACCTCCACCCGCCCAATCCACGGGCACCTGCAGCTGAGGGCTCTGGCTCTGGCTGTGGCCCTGAAAACGCAAAAAGCCGCCCGAAGGCGGCTCTTTGCAGGGGGCTGGGGCAACAGCGGCCTCAGAACTCCAGGTTGTCGATCAACCGGGTGTTGCCAATGCGGGCGGCGATCAGGGCCACGCGGGTGCCGTCGTTGCTGTCGGCCGGCTCGGACAGGTCCGGCTGGCGTACCACCGCGTAGTCGACCTGGAAGCCCGCTGCCTGCAGCGCGGCGGTCGCTTCGGCTTCGATCACCGTGCGGGCCTTGCCGGCGATGAAACCTTCGCGCATGCCCAGCAACACCTGGTGGATCACGATGGATACCGGGCGCTGTTCGGCGTTGAGGTACTGGTTGCGCGAGCTCATCGCCAGTCCGTCGGTTTCGCGCACGATGTCGCCGCCCACGATCTGGATCGGGAAGGCCAGGTCTTCCACCATCTGGCGGATCACCGCCAGCTGCTGGTAGTCCTTCTTGCCGAAGGCGGCCACGTCCGGCTGCACCTGGTTGAACAGGCGCGAGACCACCGTGCACACGCCATCGAAATGGCCCGGGCGGTGCGCGCCTTCCAGCAGGCCGCTGATGCCCGGCACGTTGACGCTGGCGGCCAGTTCGATGCCGAACGGGTACATCGATTCCACGGTCGGCAGCCACAGCACGTCACAGCCGGCCTGCTCCAAGCCGGAGGTATCGGCCTCGGGCGTGCGCGGGTAACGGGTGAAGTCTTCGTTGGGGCCGAACTGGGTCGGGTTGACGAAGACGCTGGAGACCACACGGTCGGCATACTGCCGCGCCAGCGTGACCAGCGAATAGTGGCCGGCGTGCAGGTTGCCCATGGTGGGCACCAGTGCGACGCGCAGGCCTTCGCGCTTCCAGCCGTTGACGACCGCGCGCAGGCGGGACAGTTCGGTGACGGTATCGATCATGAGGCGTAGGCGTGTTCTGCGTCGGGGAAGGAGCCGTCGCGCACGGCGTCGGCGTAGGCGCGGACGGCACCCGCCACCGAGCCGCCTTCGGCAAGGAAATCCTTGACGAACTTGGGCCGGCGATGGCCGCTGTCCAGGCCGAGGAAGTCATGCAGCACCAGCACCTGGCCATCGCAGCCGGGGCCGGCGCCGATGCCGATGGTCGGCACCGCCACATCGGCGGTCACCTGGGTGGCGATCGGGGTGGGCACGCACTCGAGCACGACCAGGCTGGCACCGGCTTCGACCGCGGCCTTGGCGTCATCGCGCAGCTGCTGGGCGGCATCACCGCGGCCCTGCACCTTGTAACCGCCCAGGCGCAGTACCGATTGCGGGGTCAGGCCCAGGTGCGAGCACACCGGGATTTCGCGTTCGACCAGATAACGGATCACGTCCAGCTTGAAGCCGGCGCCTTCGATCTTGACCATCTCCGCACCGGCCTGGAGCAGGCGCAGTGAGGCGTCCAGCGCGCGCTCGGGGGTGGCGTCGGCACCGAACGGCAGGTCGGCCACCAGCAACGCACGCTGCAGCACGCGGGCCACCGCGCGGGTGTGGTAGACCATGTCGTCGGTGGTTACCGGCAGGGTCGAATCGTGCCCCTGCACCACCATGCCCAGCGAGTCGCCGATCAGGATCAGGTCCACGCCGTTGGCATCGAACGCACGTGCAAAACCGGCGTCGTAGGCGGTCAACATCACCAGCTTCTGCCCATTGCGCTTGGCCTCGGCCAATGCCGGGACGGTCCAGGGCTTGCTGTCTGCGTGGGTACTCATGAGCTGATAACCGGTGGCGATAAGCCCGGCATTATCCCCCTATTGGAGCGATCCCGCAGGCCTCCACCCGCACTACAGCATCCCGCACCCGGCCATGCCCCGGAATCGTGGCATCACCGGCAATCTCGGCCAGCGGCACCAACACGAAGGCACGCTCATGCAGGTAGGGATGCGGCACCTGCAGCTGCGGCAGGTCGATCACCTGTTCGCCATACAGCAGCAGGTCCAGGTCCAGCGTGCGCGGGCCCCAATGCACGGCCGCATCGCGGACCCGGCCGAAGGAGCGCTCGATCGCCAGCAGCGCGTCCAGCAGTTCGGCCCCGCCCAGCGTGGTGTCCAGCACCGCGGCGGCATTGACGAACGCCGGCTGGTCCGGGTTGCCCCAGGCCGGCGTGCTGTACAGCTGCGAGTGCGCGCGCAGCGTGGTCTGCGGCAAGGCCGCCAGCGCCACGAACGCGCCGCGCAGGGTCTGCGCGGCATCACCGAGGTTGGCGCCCAATCCAATACAGGCCTGGATCACCGCTTACTCGCCTGCAACAGCCCCACCGGGACGACGACGGCGACGGCGGCGCTTGCGCGGCGCGCCCTCCTCGTCCTCGCCTTCGGCGTGCGCGGCATCCAGCGCCGAGTCCAGCTCGGTGCCGGACTGCAGCTGGGCCTCGCGCCAGAACTCCACATCGGCCTGGTGCTCGCTGGAGGCGACCTGGCGCAACACCAGGAAGTCGTAAGCGGCGCGGAAGCGCGGATGGGTCAGCGTGCGGATCACGCGCTTGCGCTGGCGCGAGCTGAAGCGGCCCTGCAGCAACCAGATCTCCTGCATCGGCAGCGAGAACCGGCGCGGCAGCGCGATGGTGGTCAGCTGGTGCAGGGTGACGCGGTCGGCCGCACGGCGCTGCGCCTCTTCCAGCGCCACGCCCTGCTTCTGCAGGCTGGCCAGGGCGCGGCAGAACGCCGGCCACAGCAGCAGCGCGAACAGGAACGACGGCGACACCGGCTCGTCATTGGCCACGCGCAGGTCGGTGTTGTGCAGGCCTTCGATCACCATCCGGCGCAACGCACCGCTGCGGTTGCTGCGCAGCGCCGCGGCGCTTTCCGGGAACATGACATCGAGCAGGCCGTAACGCTCCAGCCCTTCGAAGCTGGCCACGCCGTGCCCGGACAGGAACAGCTTGAGCACTTCCTCGAACAGGCGTGCCGGCGCGGCTTCGGCCAACAGCCCGGCCAGGCGCGGCAGCGGTTCGGCGGTGGCGTCTTCGATCTGGAAGCCGAGCTTGGCCGCCAGACGCACCGCACGCAGCATGCGCACCGGGTCTTCGCGGTAACGCTGCTCGGGGTCGCCGATGAGCTTCATCAGGCGCGCCTGCACGTCCTCGAAGCCGCCGGTATAGTCGCGCACCGAGAAATCCTCGATCGCGTAGTACAACGCGTTGCAGGTGAAGTCGCGGCGGATCGCGTCGTCTTCGATGGAGCCGTAGACGTTGTCGCGGACCAGCATGCCGTTTTCCATTTCGCGGTCGCCGCTGCCGTCATCGATGTTGGCGCGGAACGTGGCCACCTCGATGATCTCGCGGCCGAACACCACGTGGGCCAGACGGAAGCGGCGGCCGATCAGGCGACAGTTGCGGAACAGCGCCTTGACCTGCTCGGGCGTGGCGTCGGTGGCCACGTCGAAATCCTTGGGGTTGCCGCCAACCAGCAGGTCGCGCACGGCGCCCCCCACCAGATAGCCGCTGAACCCGGAATCGCGCAGCCGGTACAGCACGCGCAGCGCGTTGGGGCTGATGTCCTTGCGGGAGATGGTGTGCTGGTCGCGCGGGATCACGCGCAGGCTGAACGGAGTAGCAGAAGAATTGATGTTGGCGCTTCCGGTTGAGTTTTCGGGATTGCCCAATGGCATCTAGGTCCATATACTAGCGCGCTGCGCAGTTCGCGACAAAGTCTGCTCCCTTCGTCTAATGGTTAGGACGTGGCCCTCTCAAGGCTAAAACAGGGGTTCGAGTCCCCTAGGGAGCACCAGTCGCGGTGCAGAAAGCCAAAAACCCCGCCCCGGCGGGGTTTTTGCGTTGTGGCGGCCGCACCGGTCCGCTTGCCTGCCGCCGCCCTCATCCTTCCATCTGCTCCAGCGCGCGGCCCTTGGTTTCGCGCACGTAGCGCAGCACGAAGAAGATCGACAGCGTGGCCGCCACGGTATACAGGCCGTAGGCCCCGGCCAGGCCGATCCCGCCCAGCAGCAGCGGGAAGCTCACGGTGATGGCGAAGTTCGCGCTCCATTGCGCCGCCCCGGCCACGGCCAGACCCGAGCCGCGGATCTGGTTGGGGAACATCTCGCCCAGCATCACCCACATCACCGGGCCCCAGGACATGTTGAAGAACACCACGTAGACGTTCGCGGCCACCAGCGCCAGCCGGCCCATGCCGTCAGAGAGCTGCAGCCGGCCCGCATCGAGCGTGCCACTGGCGAAGGCCACGGTGACCAGTGCCAGCGATACCGCCATGCCCACCGAGCCGATCCACAGCAGCGGGCGCCGCCCGATCCGGTCGATCAGCACGATGGTCAGCAGACAGGCGCCGATGCTGAGCGCGCCGGACAGCACGTTGATCAGCAGCGCGTCGCTTTCGGAAAAGCCCACCGCCTGCCACAGCACCGCGCCGTAATAGAAGACCACGTTGATGCCCACCAACTGCTGGAACACCGCCAGCCCGATCCCGACCCAGACGATCCGGCGCAGCCGTCCACTGTGGCTGTCGACCAAATCGGACAGGCGCGGCCGGTGCTGGTCCTGGCCCAGCGAGGCCTCGATCTCGGCCAGCGTCGCGGCGGCCTGGGCCGGGCCATACAGCCGGGTCAGCACCGCCAGCGCCTGCGCACGGCGTCCACTGACCACCAGATAGCGCGGGCTTTCCGGGATGACCAGCAGCAGCACCAGGAACAGCGCCGATGGCAGCGCCTGCACCCAGAACATCCAGCGCCATGCCGCCTGCCCCAGCCACAGCGGCTCGGTCGACGCCCCGGCGGCGCGGGCCAGCAGGTAGTTGCTGAGGAAGGCGCAGAACAGGCCACTGATGATGGCCATCTGCTGCACCGTCGCCAACCGGCCGCGGTAGCGCGCCGAGGCCACTTCGGCGATGTAGGCCGGCGACATCACGCTGGCCGCGCCCACCGCGAACCCGCCGATCACCCGCGCGATCACGAACACCAGCGAGCTGTGCGCGGCACCGGCGCCGATCGCCGAGCCCAGGAACATCACCGCGGCGATGATCAGCACCCCGCGCCGGCCCAGCCGGTCACCAAGCCGTCCGGCGAAGAACGCCCCGATCGCGCAACCCAGCAGCATCGAGGCCACTTCAAAGCCGATCCCGGCCTGGCTGGACTGGAAGGTCTGCTTGAGCCCGTCCACGGTGCCGTTGATCACGCCACTGTCAAAGCCGAACAGGAAGCCGCCGAGGGTGGCCACGCAGCTGATCAGCACGATGAAGCCGGTGTTCTCGCCGCTGGCCGACGGGGGGAGCGCTGGGGACATGGACGCACCTGCATGGAAGGAAGGGGCCGCCGGACCGCAGGGCGGTGGATCCAGGCCAGCGTCGCACAGGCGAGCATCGCTGCGCCATGGCTGGCCGCGACAGTGGGCCGGGCCGGCACTCAAGGCACTGTTTCGACGCCGATTGAGATTCAATCCCGCGCCGGGGACCAACCTGTTCTAGAATTGTCCGGCTTACTGTCGGATTCAGATCCAGCCATGCCTTTTGTCGTCACCGAAAACTGCATCAAGTGCAAACACACCGATTGCGTGGAAGTGTGCCCCGTGGATTGCTTCCATGAAGGCCCGAACTTCCTGGTGATCGATCCGGACGAGTGCATCGACTGCACCCTGTGCGAACCGGAGTGCCCGGTCAACGCGATTTTCCCCGAAGACGACGTGCCCGCCGGGCAGGAAGTGTTCGTCGGCCTCAACGCTGAACTGGCCAAAGCCTGGCCGGTGCTGACCGTGCGCAAGGATCCGCCGGCCGATGCGGGCGAATGGGACGGCAAGCCGGACAAGCTGCCCCTGCTGGAACGCTGAGCCCGCGGGTTGTGCAGGTACGAAAAAGGGCGCCATGGGCGCCCTTTTTGATTGCTTCGGCCCGGTCCGGCCAACGGCCGGACCTGACGCTCGCCCTTACGGGGCCAGCTTTGCCTTCAGCTCGGCCAGCAGCTTGGTCGGGGCCGCACCGGTAGCCGGCAGGCCACGCGGGTCCACCGCCGAGACGTAGGCACCGGCGTCGACGCCGACCACGCGGACCAGGAAGTCGCTGCCTTCGTAGGCCACGTCGTAGGAACCCAGCAGCTGGGCCTTGCTGGCGATCTTCACGCCCTCAATGGCTTCCAGCGCGGCGCCGACCTTGCCGAACGCCTCTTCCTTGCCGCCGGCCACGGTGAAGCCGGCATTGCTGACCGGTGCGGTGGTGGCGGCTGCGGCAGCAGGTGCCGGCTTGGCCACCTGCGAGGCCAGCACCGGCACCTGGGCGCCACCGGCGGCGCCGGGCACGTTCAGATCCGGCGGGACTTCGAGCGGACGCATTTCCGGGGCGAGCGCATAGTCGCCCTTCGCACCGCGCTTGAAGCAGCCGGTGGTACCCACAAGGGTGGCGGTAGCCAGGATCGCGAAGGACAGCACGCGGATGGCGGAAACGGATTGACGCATGGGAATCTCCTGGGTGACCACTGTGGTCAGTGGTTGGAAAGTGCTTCAAGCGCACCGATGTCGGTGGCCAGATGTTCGGCAGCGGCGTGATGGGCCGCGGACAGGGGCAGCAGCGGCAGGCGAAGCCCGTGGCCGATGCCGATCCGGCGCAGCAGATCCTTCACCGGAATCGGGTTGGACTCCACGCCGCAGAATTCATGGAACGGCTCCAGTCGTGCATCCCACGACTCGGCCGCCTCGCGCTCACCGGCCGCAGCCAACTCGCACATGCGCCGGTAGGCACCCGGCAAGGCATTGGAGCCCACCGAGATCAGCCCGTCCACACCGGACAGGATCGAGCGCGCGGCCGTGCCGTCATCGCCGCTGAGGATGACGAAGTCCGCCGACCGCAGCGCCAGCAGCGCCTGCACCCGGCCCACATCGCCCACCGCTTCCTTGATGCCCACGATGTTCGGGTGTGCGGCCAGTTCGGCCACGGTCTCCGGCAGCATGTCGCAGCCGGTCCGGCCGGGCACGTTGTACAGGATCACCGGCAGGCCGCCCTGGTCGGCCACCGCGCGGTAATGCGCGATCAGCCCGGCCTGGGTGGGGCGCACGTACGGCGGGGTCACCACCAACGCATGCGTGGCGCCATTGGCGGCGGCCCGGCGGGTCTGCTCGATGGTTTTGGCGGTTCCCGACAACCCGGTCCCGGCCAGCACCGGCACCCGCCCGGCCACGGCTTTGACCGCACTGCGCAGCAGCTGGTCGTACTCGTCGTCGGACAGGGTCGCGGCCTCGCCGGTCGAACCGGCTACCACCACCCCGTGAACACCACCCTCCAGTTGCAGGTGCAGCAGGCGCTGCCAACCGTCGGGATCCAATGCGCCATCGGCCTGGAAAGGCGTGGCCAGCGCGGTGATGAGACCGGAAAGGGACAAGGAAACGTTGCTCGGAAGAAAGGGGGGACCCGGTCCACGTAAACGCAGGCCGGATGTACTTTGCATGTTACTTGCGGGTCGAAAGCGCGGGCAAGTATGCTGGACTCCGGCAACCGCGCCGTCGCCGGCGCCGTTCAGACTCACCTTGTACCACCCGGAACCACCTTGACCGACACCACGCCGCGGCCTGCGCCGACCGAAAACCATCTCCTGATCAACGCCTACACGACGCATCCGGAGTCCCCCCTGCTGCCCGTCACCCGGCGTATCGCCGACAGCGGCTGCAACCTGGTCGATGCCCGCCTGGCCACCGTGGGTCGCGATGTCTCGGTGACCGCCCTGGCCACCGGCTCCTGGGACGCGGTTGCCAAGCTGGAGGCGATGCTGACCCGGCTCGAGCGCGAGGAAGGCCTGAAGCTGGTCTGGTACCGCACCGGTGCCAAGCAGGCGCAGTCCAACCTGCTGCCCTACATCGTGGAAGTGATCGCCGCCGACAAGCCGGGCATCCTGTTCCAGCTGGCCGATTTCTTCGACCGCCAGGGCATCACCATCGAAAACCTGCAGAGCACCCGCTACCGCGCCATGCAGACCGGGGCGGAGATGTTCTCCGCGCAGGTCACCATCGGGGTTCCGGCCAACATGCACATCGCCGCGTTGCGCGATGATTTCCTCGAATTCTGCGACCACCTGAACCTGGACGCGATCATGGATCCGATGAAGTTCTGAAACTTCGCGCGTTCGTCACGGGCGCGCGGCGTTTCATGCAGTTGTAGTAGAAATAACCCAGGCTCCGGAAAAAGGACCTCATGAACATCGGCGATACCCTGGACAGCACCACTCTCTCCCTGCCGCTGGCGCTTTCCGGCGGCGCACACACCACCCTCGGCGAACTGGCCGGCCAGTGGCTGGTGCTGTACTTCTATCCCAAGGACAGCACCCCGGGCTGCACCACCGAGGGCATCGATTTCAATGCCCTGCTGCCCGCGTTCAAGCGCGCCGGCGCACGCGTGTTCGGCGTCTCCCGCGACTCGGTCAAATCCCACGACAACTTCTGCGCCAAGCAGGGCTTCGCCTTCCCACTGATCAGCGATGGCGACGAAGCGCTGTGCACCGCCTTCGATGTGATCAAGCTGAAGAACATGTACGGCAAGCAGGTGCGCGGCATCGAGCGCAGCACCTTCCTGATTTCGCCTGACAGTCGTATCGTGCAGGCGTGGCGCAAGGTGAAAGTCGCCGGCCACGCAGACACCGTCCTTGAAGCCCTGAAGGCCGCGAAAACCCAGTGACCAACCCGGCACCCCCAATGGCCATCACCCTGCCCCGCAGGTCGTGATGGCTTGTCCCTGTTCTGCCACCAGGAAATGACGATGACCCGAGGCAAGCGCATCTACGTTCTGGATACCAACGTGCTCATGCACGATCCGACCGCGCTGTTCAAGTTCGAGGAGCATGATGTCTACCTGCCGATGCAGGTGATCGAAGAGCTCGACAACGGCAAGAAGGGCACCACCGAAGCCAGCCGCAACGCCCGTCAGGTCAGCCGTTTCCTCAACGAGCTGGTGCAGGCCTCCGGGCTGGACAACCTGGCCGACGGCATTCCGCTGCTGCGTCCGAACGGGCTGCAGCTGCGCGGCAAGCAGAGCGTGGGCCTGCTGCGTTTCCAGACCAGCCACTTCGACGCGGGCAAGAGCTTCGGCGCGGTGATTCCGGACAACGCCATCCTCGGCGCGATCCTGGCGTTGAAGGAGCAGATCCCGGAGATTCCGGTGGTGTTCGTGTCCAAGGACATCAACCTGCGGATCAAGGCGGCGATCGCCGGCATCGTCTCGGAAGATTACGAAAACGATCGTGCGCTGGACGATTTCAGCCTGCTCTACACCGGCGCCACCGAGCTGCCGGAAGACTTCTGGAAGAAACACAGCGACAGCCTGCGCAGCTGGAGCGACAAGGGCCGCACCAGCTACGAAATCATCGCCAGCGAAGACGAGAGCTGGCACCCGAACCAGTACGCCTACCTGCCCGGCGACGATGAAGTCGAACTGCGCGTGGCCAAGGTCGATGGCGACAAGGTCACCCTGTCGCTGGTCAATGATTTCCGCCACGGCAGCCACGCGGTATGGGGCATCAGCGCGCGCAACCGCGAACAGAACTTCGCGCTCAACGCCCTGATGGACCCGGAGATCGACTTCGTCACCCTGCTCGGCACCGCCGGTACCGGCAAGACCCTGCTCGCACTCGCCGCCGGCCTGGCCCAGACCATGGACCAGCAGCGCTACCGCGAGATCATCATGACCCGCGCCACGGTCAGCGTGGGCGAGGACATCGGCTTCCTGCCCGGCACCGAAGAAGAAAAGATGACGCCGTGGATGGGCGCGCTTACCGACAACCTGGAAGTGCTCACCCACACCCAGGAAGGCGGCGCCTGGGGGCGTGCGGCAACCAATGACCTGATCGCCAGCCGGATCAAGATCCGCTCGCTGAACTTCATGCGCGGTCGCACCTTCCTGTCGCGCTACCTGATTCTGGACGAAGCGCAGAACCTCACCCCCAAGCAGATGAAGACGCTGATCACCCGTGCCGGCCCCGGCACCAAGATCGTCTGCCTGGGCAACGTCGAGCAGATCGACACGCCCTACCTCACTGAAACCACCTCGGGCCTGACCTACGCGGTGGACCGCTTCAAGAACTGGCCGCACAGCGCACACGTCACGCTTCGCCGTGGCGAGCGTTCGCGCCTGGCCGACTACGCCTCGGAGGTGTTGTGAACCGTTCCATCACTCGTGCCGTCCTGCCGCTGGCGCTGGCCGCGCTGGCGGCCGCCTGCACGCCGTCCAACACGCGGCCGGGCAACACCGTGCCGACCGCGATCAAGGCCGGCCAATCCTGGGTGGTGACCCGCCCGCTCATCGCCGCGCAGGTGCTCGACACCTGCTCACGCACCAGCCCCGGCCGCGAGCCGGGGCGGGTGACCGGCTACTGGGCCCCCAGCCGCCAGCAGGTGGAACAGCTGGAAGCCCAGTTGCCCACGCTGGAGGCGCAGGTGCCCAAGGCAGGCGATTTCGACCGCCAATACGTCGGCATCGAAATGGAGGGACGCAAGCTGATCTACATCAACGCCTTCCCGCCCAGCGACCACGACATCAACCCCGCGCGCGAAGCGATCCGGGTCTGTGATGGGGGCAGCCAGTTCTGGGGCGCGCTGTTCGATCCGGCCAGCAACAGCTTCTCGGAAGTAAAATTCAACGGCGCGATCGAAGGCCCCTGATCGCACCGTGCACCTTCCTGCTTCCCGTCGATGAGCATCCGGCTGCCCACCTGGGTCTGGATCGGGGCCGTCGCCCTGTCGTGCGTGGCCGGCATGGTCAACGTGGTCGGCTTCCTGGGATTTGAACACCAGGCGGTCAGCCACATGACCGGCACCACCAGCCAGCTCGGCATGGCCCTGGCGCAAGGCGACTGGCGCGTGGTCGGCCACCTGTGGGCATTGCTGATCGCGTTCTGCCTGGGCGCGATGCTAAGCGGCATGATCGTGCAGGACAGCGCGTTGCAGTTGGGCCGCCGCTACGGTGTGGTGCTCACCCTGGAATCGGTGTTGCTGCTGGTGGCCATCCCCTTGTTCAAGCAGCAGCAGATCTGGGGCGCGTTGGCCGCGGCGATGGCCTGCGGCCTGCAGAACGCGATGGCCACCACCTTCAGCGGCGCGGTGGTGCGCACAACCCACCTCAGCGGCATGTTCACCGACCTGGGCATCGGCTTGGGCCACCTGCTGCGCGGGCTGCCGCTGCCGATCCGCCGGCTGACCCTGAGCGGCCTGATCGTCAGTGGTTTTCTCGCCGGCGGCGTGATCGGTGCGGCACTGTTCCTGCGTTTCGGCTATGACGCCCTGCTCGCGCCGGCACTGCTGACCGGCTGCACCGGGTTGGGTTATGTGCTGTACCGACAATGGGCGCTGCTGCGCCGCTGATCGTGTGCGGACGGGTTGATGCCGCTGCCGGCCCGCGGCCGGCACTACCGGGATGCGGGGTACCCCGGCACAATCGGGGCATGAGCCCATCCACTCCCGTTTCCGCCCTGACCATCGCCGGTTCCGATTCCGGTGGCGGCGCAGGCATCCAGGCCGACCTGAAGGCATTTGCCGCACACCGCGTGCATGGCCTGTCGGCGATCGCCGCGCTGACCGCACAGAACACCCGCGGAGTCAGCGCCGTGCACGTGCCGCCGCTGGATTTCCTGCAGGCGCAGATCGATGCCTGCTTCGCCGACTTCGATATCCATGCGGTCAAGCTGGGCATGCTGGCCAATGCCGAGGTGATCGGGCTGGTGGCCGATGCACTGCAGAAGTATCGCCCCACCCACATCGTGCTGGATCCGGTGATGGTGGCCACCAGCGGTGCCAAACTGCTGGAAGACAGCGCGCTGGACGCGATGCGCCAACGCCTGATTCCCCTGGCCACCCTGCTTACCCCGAACACGCCCGAAGCGGAGCTGCTGCTGGGTCGCCGCATCGTGGATGCCGAGGACGCCGAAGACGCCGCCGCCGCGCTGCTGGAACTGGGTGCCGGCGCGGTGCTGCTCAAGGGCGGGCATATGGATGAAGGCACGCGCGTGATCGACCGCTATTTCGATGGTGTCACCCGCGAAGAATTCATCCATACCCGCCTGCCGGTGGACGCACATGGCACCGGCTGCACGCTGGCCTCGGCGATTGCCGCACAGCTGTGCTGCGGGCTGTCGCTGCCCAATGCCTGCGAAGCGGCCATCGACTACGTCGCGCGCGGGCTGCAGAGCGGCTACTACCCCGGCCGCAGCGAGGTGCTGGTGATCGACCACTTCGGCGCCGCGCGGCCGGCATGATCCAGGCCCACGCACTGCCGGTGGTGACCGGCGACGGCCATCGCTTCGAACTGCTGGCGCGTGTGCCTGCGCAGCCCCGTGCACGGCTGTTGTGGCTGCCTGCGCTCGGCGTGGCCGCGCGTCACTACCTGCCCCTGGCCGAGGCGCTGGCCGCGCGCGGCATCGCGGTGTATCTGCACGAATGGCGTGGCAACGGCAGCAGCAGCCTGCGGCCCTCGCGCAGCCAGGACTGGGGCTATCGCGAGATTCTCGAGCACGACCTGCCGGCCAGCCTGGCACTGCTCGATGCCGGCCCCGGCGCCGAGCGCATCATCGGTGGCCACAGCCTGGGCGGGCAGCTGGCGTGCTGTTTCGCCGGGCTGCATCCGGAGGCCTTCCAGCGCTTCTGGCTGGTCGCCAGCGGCACCCCGTTCTGGCGCACCTTCCCTGGCCCGCGCGGCTGGACGCTACCCCTGCTCTACCGCTTCCTGCCGTGGCTGGCGCAACGTCAGGGCGTCCTGCACGGGCGTCGGCTCGGCTTCGGCGGTACCGAGGCACGTGGCTTGATCGGCGATTGGGCCAAGGTGGGGCTGAGCAATCACTACACCGGCGTGGGCATCCCCCAGGACCTGGACCGCGCCATGCACGCCGTGCACGGCCGCGCCAGCGCGGTGGTGATGGCGCAGGATTGGCTGGCACCGCCGTCTTCGATGCGCGGGCTGCTGGCCAAACTGCCGCAGGTCAGCGCCACCGTGCAGGTGCTGACTGCCGCGACACTGGGCACGCGCGCCGATCACTTCGCGTGGATGAAGGCGCCGGAGGCCGTGGTGGAGGCGATTTTTCATTCATTTGAATGAAGACCTTCACAAAGGCGTTGACGAATGCGGCGTCGATCCGCATAATTCCGCTCCTGTTGACGCGCCCGTAGCTCAGTTGGATAGAGTACCTGGCTACGAACCAGGCGGTCGGGAGTTCGAATCTCTCCGGGCGCACCATCAACAGGGTATCGGCTCCGCCGCCGGTATCGGCAACACGAAAAATCGATGTAAATGCGCCCGTAGCTCAGTTGGATAGAGTACCTGGCTACGAACCAGGCGGTCGGGAGTTCGAATCTCTCCGGGCGCACCATTACATCGAACGGCAGGCCCGCCCTGCCCTCCCGTCGAACGTGGCAACACGCATGGCAGGACACACAACCAGACAATGCAAATGCGCCCGTAGCTCAGTTGGATAGAGTACCTGGCTACGAACCAGGCGGTCGGGAGTTCGAATCTCTCCGGGCGCACCATTGCATAGACGGAAACAGCAGCCATCGGCTGCTGTTTTTTTTTGCGTTTCAGTCGGATGATGTTGCTCAACCGCGCGGCGTTGCAGCCACCCGCGCCATCGCCATCCGATCGGCTTCCTGCGGCATCTCCGGCGACGCGCACTGCGCCCCGGCACGACCCTCATGCGCCAGCCAGTCATCCACCACGCCACCGAGCAGGTCCAGCCGCAACGGCAAGGTGATGTGGTCTTCGCCGCGCATCTCGATGTAATGCACGCGCGGGCTGGCCAAGGCCAGCCGGCGGCCCTGGTCCACCCGCACATGCTGGTCGTCCTGGCCGTGCACCAACAGCACGCAGGCACGCGTATCGGCCAGCGCGCGGGCCACATCGACGCGATCCAGATCCAGGTCCAGCCGCGCACTCGCCGCGGCGATGACCTGGTTGATGTCCTGCCCGCCGTAGCGCCAGCGCGCGTAGGAGGCAATCGCCTGCGCCTTCCAGTCGCTGGGCTGCAGCGACATCAGGTGCGGGATCATGCTGCGGATGGCATCCCCGGCATTGGCGAAGGACTCCATCGCCACCACCCCGGTGACCCGGTCGCCCAGCTTGTCGGCAGTGAACAGCGCCGTGGCCGCACCGTAGGACACGCCGAACAGGTACAGCGGCCCGGTCACTTCACCGCGCGCCTGCAACGCATCGATCACATCGATGACGTCGTCCGACTCGAACGTACCGTACCCGGACGGCCCCGCACCGGACTGGCCGTGATTGCGCAGGTCGATGGTGACCACGCGGTAGCCGGCCTGCGCCAGCTGCAACGACCACGGCAGCATCGCATCACCGTTCATCATCCAGCCGTGCAGCAGCACCACCGTGCCGCGCGGCGCCTGCGGCTGGAACGGCCGCGGCACGTCCAGCTGCAGGCCGGTGCGCAACGGCAGGCCGTTGTCATGCTGCTGCGCCAGATAGCGGTACTGCACGCCGTATTGGCCAGGATCGAAAGCGCGCCAGAAGATCGGCACACCGGTGCGACTGGTGACCCGGCCATGGCGATTGGGCACGCTGTCCACCGCCGCGGCGATGCGCGCGGTATCGAGCAGCGTGGACACGCCACCGGGCGCGACCAAGCGATCGCTGAGCGAGGTGGAGGCAGCGGACGAAGAGAGCGATGAGCACGCAGCCAGCCACAGGCCGACCCCGGCCAGCAGCAACAGCAGCAGGCGCTTCATGGGCAAGACACGAATCAAGATGAGCCGTGCAGGGTACGGACTGGGCCGGGGCCGCTCTATCGCACCAACATGACCATCCGATGACAGCCCAGCCTGGATTCAGTTTGACGCCAGCGCCTCAGCCCAGCCACGCCCGCATCGTCGGCCACCAGCCCGCCATCACCTGCGGCCGCTGCATCCGCTCGCGCCACCAGCGCAGCGCAGCCCCCTCCTCGCCCGGCCGCCACGCCAGCCAGAAGGTTTCATCGGGCTTGGGCTCCTCCACCGGCTTGATCACCAGCCGCCCCTGCCGCACCGCGTCGTGCACATAGGGCTCGGGCAGGAAACCAAAGCCCAGCCCGGCGCACTGCAGGCGGAACTTGCTGACCGTATCGGGCACGGTCACCGTCTCCTGGCCCATCAGCAGCCCGACCGTACGCGGCAACAGCCGCCGCGCCGAATCGGCCACCGCGATCGCGCAATACTCGGCCAACTGTTCGCGCCCAAGCGGCCCGGTGACCGCGGCCAACGGGTGCGAGGGCGCCACCGCGAATACGAACGCTACCGCCCCCATCGGCTCGACCACATAGCCGCCCCCGCTCGGGCCCTCGCCTGCCGCCCCGACCAGCAGATCCGCACGCCGATCCAGCAGCGCCTCCCAGGTTCCCGACAGCGCCTCGCTGATCAGCCGCACCCGGGTCTGCTCAGCCACCGCGTTGAAGGCCTGCACGTCCTGCGCCAACAGCGCCGGCTGGAACATCGAATCCACCGCCACGGTCAGCTCGGCTTCCCAGCCCGAGGCCACCCGACGCACCCGCATCTCCAGCTCCCGCGCGGCGCGCAGCAGGTGCCGCCCCTCCTCCAGCAGCGCCTGCCCGGCGGCGGTGAGCTGCGCGCGCGGCCCGATCCGGTCGAACAGCTGCACACCCAGGTCCTGCTCCAGCTTGGACACCGTGTAGGAAATGGTCGATGGCACCTTGTGCAGCGCCTTGCCGGCCGCCGCGAACGAGCCACGGCGGTCGATGGCATCCAGGATCTGCAGGGCGTCCAGACTGAGCTTGAGCATTCGAATTTTTCGATGATGGCTTGCGAAACTATCCGTTTTTCAAACCCCGGGTGCAAGCGGATACTGGCGCCAACAGGAAAGGGAAGCGGACAACGCTACCCGGACCGCCATCGAAACCATCGAACACCCAGGAGAATCCCCATGCTGCAGATCCGCAAGAGCAATACCCGTGGCAAGGCCAACCATGGCTGGTTGAACTCCATGCACACCTTCTCCTTCGCCAACTACCACGATCCCCGCTACGTCAGCTTCGGCCCGCTGCGGGTGATCAACGAAGACCGCGTGCAGGGCGGCCAGGGCTTTGGCACCCACAGCCACGCCAACATGGAGATCGTCTCCTACGTGCTCGGCGGCGCGCTGGAGCACAAGGACTCGATGGGCACCGGCTCGGTGCTGCGCTACGGCGATGTGCAGCGCATGAGCGCCGGCAGCGGGGTCAGCCACAGCGAGTTCAACCACTCGGCCGATGCACCCGTGCACTTCCTGCAGATCTGGCTGTTCCCCGACCAGGAGAACATCACCCCGAGCTACCAGGAAACCCATTTCGCCCCGGACACCAAGCGTGGCCAGCTGCGCCTGATCGCTTCCCGCGACGGCCGTGACGGTTCGCTGCTGATTCACCAGGACGCCAATCTCTACGCCACGATCCTGGACGGCAATGATCGCGTGCAGCTGCCGCTGGCTGCACGTCGCGGTGCCTATGTGCAGGTGGCGCGTGGCCAGCTGCAGGTCAACGGCATCCCCCTGGACACCGGCGATGCGCTGCAGGTCACCGATGAAGCCCAGCTCACGCTGGAGAACGCCAGCGATGCCGAAGTGATCGTGTTCGACGTGGCGCTGTAAGCCACGCCATTGCGGAAAAGAAGACGCCCCGATTCGATCGGGGCGTCTTCATTGCATCAGAACTTGTAGTTCACCGTCAGCCGCACATTGCGCGGCTCGCCCCAGGTGTAGGTGCTGTACCAGCTGAAGATGGTGTAGTAACGCTTGTCGAGCAGGTTGTTGACGTTGAGCGTTGCCGACAGCTGGTCATTGAACTCATAGCGCGCCATCGCATCCACCAGCCAATACGGCTCGGTACGATGGACGATGCTCGCGGCCGTGGCCGGGTTGGTGATCGTGCCGAACGTACTGCCCTGCCAGCGTGCGCCGCCGCCCACGCTCCACGCGCGTGCAGCGCCGCCCAGGCGGTAGCTGCTGTGCAGGCTGAACTGATCTTCCGGCTCCAGCGTGGAGACCTTGGTGGACTGCTGACGCGCCACCTTGTGCGCGTAACCACCCTGCACCTGCCAACCCGGCGCCAACTGGCCGGACATCTCCAGCTCGTAGCCCTTGGTGCGCACGCCCATCAGCCCGCGGTACGCGGTGCCGCCGCTGGGGGTGAGCCCGCCGGTCGGCTCGGCGTAGTTGTCCTGGTCCAGCTGGAACACCGCCGCGCTGGCGTTGAAGCGGCCGTCGAAGAACTCTGCTTTCAGGCCGGCCTCGTAGCTGCGGCCTTCCAGCGGATCCAGCACTTTGCCCCGCTCATCCTGGTTGCCCTGCGGCTTGAAGATGGTGCTGTAGCTGGCAAATACCGAGAAGTTGCGGTTGAGGTCGTAGACCAGGCCGGCATACGGCACGATCACGCCGCTCTCGTCGGTGTCAGGCGACTTGTAATTGGCGATGCGGCTGCCGAGGATCAGCTTGAGCGGATCGGCCAGATCGAAGCGACCCACCACGTAGGCACCGCTCTCGCGGGTGACCTGGTTGTCACCATAGCCCCACTGCCAGTCCGGCTCGGGCACGTCGCCGGTCCAGGCGCGGTAGTCGGCCACCGCGGTCGGGTAGCCCGGCTGCGGCGAGTAACCGTTGTTGACCCAGCGCTTGCGCGACGCGCTGCCGCCCACCACCAGCTCGTGCTGGCGACCGAACCACTCGAACTTGCCGCTCACATACAGATCGGCGGCATTGCTGGTGGTCTTGCCGATGTACTGGCCCAGCCACATGCTCACGCCCGCGCCGGTCACCGGGTCCGGATTGCCACCGGCGGCCGCACCCAGTGAAGCGTCGTAGCCATTGACCTGGTGGTTGAGCTGCAGCTTGGCCACCCAGTCGTTGTTGAACGTGTGCTCCAGCGTGGCGAAACCGGTGCGGCTGTACTGGCCCCAGCGGCTCCAGCGGGCGCCGTTGTTGAACGAACGCGGCATGCGGTTGAAGTTGCCCTGGGTATCCAGCAGCGGGATGCCGCCCCAGCTGGAGCCCTTCGGATCGCTGTCCTGGTAGTCGGCGCCCACGGTGAGCAGCGTGCTGTCGTTGATGTCGGCCTCGAGGATGCCGTAGAACACCTGGTTGCTGCGCTGGTAGTGGTCCACGTTGGAATGCTTGTCCTGGTAGGCGGCGACCGCACGGCCGCGCACGCGCCCGCTGGCGGTCAGCGGCCCGCCCACGTCGACCTCGGCACGGTAGCTGTCCCACGAGCCCACCCCGATCGTGGCGCTGCCGGCCAGTTCACGGGTTGGCTTCTTGCGCACCAGGTTGATGGTCGCGCCCGGATCGCCCATGCCGGTCAACAGGCCGGTGGCGCCCTTGAGCACCTCGACGCGATCGTAGATGGCCATGTCGCTCAGCGTGTTGCCGGCCGAGTACGCCGAATCGCGCGCCATCGGGATGCCGTCGTACTGGAAGTTCTGCACCGCGAAGCCGCGCGCGTAGTACTCGGTGCGCTCGCTGTCATAGGTAACGATGCTGATGCCCGGCGTGACCTTCATGACGTCATCGATGCCGGTCAGGCCGAAGTCGTCCATCTCCTTGCGGGTGATCACACTGATCGTCTGCGGCGTCTGCCGCGGCGTAAGCACCAGCCGGGTGGCGGTGGCGATGGTGCCGGGGGTGTACGAATCACTGCCCTCGGTGACGGTGCCGAGCTGGTTGGCGGTGACCTGCACCGTCTGCAGCGTCTGTGCAGCGTCATCCTTGGGCGGCGCAGGCTCGGCCGGTGCATCGGCGGCCAGCGCGGCGGGCGCGCAGGCGGCGACCGCGATCACGCAGGAGATCGCCTGGATCAGGCGGGTGAGGCGCGGCGTGGCACCTGCAGGGCGACGACCCGGCAGGGCATGCGCCCCGGCAATACGGAACAGAGCAACGGACACAGCAATACCTCCAGACAGGAAGGAAGTCCTCTGGCGGCGGCTGGAGGGAAAAGTAGGGAAGCGCCGGGCGCGCGCATCAGCGCCCTGGCAGCGGGCGGATTCTACGCCTGTTGGCGGCCACAGGTGTGAGTGTGCACGCCACATGTCCGCTGCGCGGCCGGCATGCGATGCTCCCCGGCTCCAACACGATGGTTTACGGAGACAGCAGGATGCTTCACCACATTTCACTCGGCGTGCGTGACCTGGCCGCGGCCGGCAGGTTCTACGACGCGGCACTGGGCGCGCTCGGCGCGCGCCGCGTGTTCGAGGACGACACCGCGATCGGCTACGGTTACATCGATGATCAGGACCTGCTGTGCCTGAAGCTGCGCGATGACACCCAGGCCCCGGGCGACGGCTTCCACCTCGCCTTCAGTGCCCCCACCCGCAGCGCGGTCGACCGCTTTCATCGTGATGCGCTGGCCTGCGGCGGCAACTGCAACGGCGCGCCGGGTCTGCGCGATGACTACGGCATGCACTACTACGCCGCCTTCCTGATCGATCCGGACGGCCACCGCATCGAAGCGGTCATCAATCGCCAAACGGTGGCGTAAGCCGGCGACACGCACAAAGAAAAAGCCCCTGAGTCTGCACTCAGGGGCTTTTCTTACATCTGGCGGAGCGGGAGGGATTCGAACCCTCGATAGAGTTTTAAGCCCTATACTCCCTTAGCAGGGGAGCCCCTTCAGCCACTCGGGCACCGCTCCAGTGTTCTTGTTCCGCCGCTGCGTTTCATCTCAGCGGGGGCGCGAATAATAACTTTTTCCGCGCCCGAAGGTAAAGCCTTAATCCGAAGAATTTTCACTTCCGGATGCATTCGGCTCATCGCCGCGCTGGATCCGCTGGTAAATCTCTTCGCGGTGCACGGCCACATCCTTCGGAGCGGTGATACCGATACGCACCTGGTTGCCCTTGACGCCGAGCACGGTCACGCTGACCGAGTCACCGATCATCAGGGTTTCGCCTACACGGCGAGTCAGGATCAACATTTTTGCAAGTCTCCAGGGAACCGGTGGTGTTTCCCCACCGGCTTGGCGCCCAGCCAAGGGACGCCCCACGACAAAGGGAAGGTATTCGCCATAGTACCGTCAGGCCTCCCACCCCTTCAAGGAGCAGGAGGCTTCAGGATGTTCAGATACGGGGGGTGACCCAATCCACCACAGCGGCCAGGGCCGAAGCAAGGGCGGGCCCGTCCTCGCCACCACCCTGGGCGAGGTCCGGGCGACCGCCGCCCTTGCCCCCGATCTGACTGGCGATGTGCGACAACAGTTCCCCGGCCTTGACCTTGCCCGTTGCGGCGCCGTTCACGCCCGCAACCAAGGCAGCCTTGCCGTCCTGGGTACCGGCCAGCACGATCACCGCATCGCCCAGCTGCTGCTTGAGGCGGTCGATCGCGTCACGCAACGCCTTGGCGTCGAAGCCTTCCAGGCGCGCAGCGAGGATCTTGATGCCGTTGACCTCCACCGCCGCGCCGCCCAGATCAGCGGTAGCGCCGGCAGCCTGCTTGGCCTTCAAGGCCTCCAGTTCGCGTTCCAGCTGCTTCTGGCGCAGGCCGAGCTGACGGATCTTCTCAACCACGTCGCCGGTGTTGCCACCCAGCAGCGCGGCCGCTTCATCCAGCAAGGCCTCTTCATGGGCCACATGGTCCAGCGCGCCCTGCCCGGTCACCGCCTCGATGCGGCGCACACCCGAGGACACGCCGCCTTCAGAGGTGATCTTGAACAGGCCGATGTCGCCGGTGCGGTTGACGTGGGTACCGCCACACAGTTCGGTGGAGTAGTCGCCCATCTTCAGCACGCGGACGTTCTCGCCGTACTTCTCGCCGAACAGTGCCATCGCGCCGAAATCCAGCGCTTCCTGCATGGCCATGTTGCGCACTTCCACGGCATTGTTGACGCGGACCTGTTCGTTGACCTTGCGCTCGACCAGCGCCAGGTCTTCGGCACTGATCGGTGCGAAGTGCGCGAAATCGAAACGCAGGCGATCCGGTGCGACCAGCGAGCCCTTCTGCTGCACATGGGTGCCGAGCACTTCGCGCAGGGCGGCGTGCAGCAGGTGGGTGGCCGAATGATTGAGGATGGTGGCGCCGCGACGCTGGCCATCAACCTGGCCGGACAGCACATCACCGACCTTCAGGCTGCCCTCGGCGAGCGTGCCGACATGGCCATGGAACTGGCCGGCGAACTTCTGGGTGTCGCTGACCTGCAGCTGCACGCCCTTGCCGGTGAGCATGCCGGTGTCGCCGACCTGGCCGCCGGACTCGGCGTAGAACGGGGTCTGGTCGGTGATCACGATGAGTGCGTCACCAGCTTGCGCGGCGTCCACCGGGCGGCCGTCCTTGAGCAGTGCGAGCACGGTCAGGCCGTCGGCCTGCAGGCGGTCGTAGCCCAGAAACACGGTCGGCTTGAGCGTGGCCACCAGGTCGGCGGACAGGGTCACGCCGCCGCCGAACTTGCCGGCCGCGCGCGCGGTTTCGCGCTGGGTGTCCATGGCGGCGTTGAAGCCGTCCATGTCCACGCGCATGTCGCGCTCGCGGGCGATGTCGGCAGTGAGATCCACCGGGAAACCGTAGGTGTCGTACAGGCGGAACGCGTCCACGCCCGGGATCACGCCATCGGTGACCTTGGCGGCGACGTCATCGAAGATCTTCATGCCCGAATCGAGGGTTTCCGCGAAACGCTCCTCTTCGGCCTGCAGCGCGCGCACCACGGTGTCGGCCTGCGCCGGCAGTTCCGGATAGGCCACGCCCATCTGCTCGACCAGCACCGGCACCAGCTTGCTGAAGAACGGCTGGCGCACGCCCAGCATCCAGCCATGGCGCAGCGCGCGGCGGATGATCCGGCGCAGCACGTAACCGCGGCCTTCGTTGGACGGCAGCACGCCATCGACGATCAGGAAGGAACAGGCGCGGATGTGATCGGCGATCACGCGCAGCGACTTGTTTTCCAGGTCGGCCATGCCGGTCAGTTCGCTGGCCTTGCGGATCAGCGCCTGGAACAGGTCGATTTCATAGTTGGTGTGCACGTGCTGCAGGATCGCCGCCAGGCGCTCCAGGCCCATGCCGGTATCCACGCACGGCGCCGGCAGCGGCACGAGCGTGCCATCGGGCTGGCGGTCGAACTGCATGAACACCAGGTTCCAGATCTCGATGAAACGATCGCCATCTTCATCCGGCGAGCCCGGCGGGCCACCGGCGATGTGGTCGCCGTGATCGTAGAAGATCTCGGTGCACGGGCCACACGGGCCGGTCTCGGCCATCTGCCAGAAGTTGTCTGACGCGAACGGCGCACCCTTGTTGTCGCCGATGCGCACGATGCGGTCTTCCGGGATGCCGATCATGTCGCGCCACAGCGCGTAGGCCTCATCATCGGTCTGGTAGACAGTGACCAGCAGGCGCTCGGCCGGCAGCTTCCAGACCTGGGTCAGCAGCTCCCAGGCCCAGGCGATGGCGTCCTTCTTGAAGTAGTCGCCGAACGACCAGTTGCCCAGCATTTCAAAGAAGGTGTGGTGGCGCGCGGTGTAGCCGACCTGGTCCAGATCGTTGTGCTTGCCGCCCGCGCGCAGGCAGCGCTGGACGTCGGCCGCGCGCACGTAGCTGCGCTTCTCGGCGCCAAGGAACACGTCCTTGAACTGCACCATGCCGGAGTTGGTGAACAGCAGGGTCGGATCATTGCCCGGTACCAGCGGCGCCGAGGGCACGATGGTGTGGCCTTTCCCCTTGAAGAACTCAAGGAAATCGCTGCGGATCTGGGAGGTGGTGAATTTGGCGGATGCGGTCATGGGGGGCTGGCTTCATGCGTGCCGGTCGATCCTTGGCACGCAGCCCCAATGGCCGGGTGTCAACACAGGACCGCCGAAACCACAAAGGGTATCAGGCCCGGGCCGCTCAGTCCTCTGGGTCGTAGCGGGTGGCCTGGCGGATGCTGTCCCCGGGAAACCCACGCCGGGCCAGCAGATCGGCGGCCTTGCGGCGCTGCGCCAGCTCCTGCGGGCCGGCCTCGCCGAAGCGGCGGCAGACCAGATCGCGGGCGTTTTCGGTCCAATCGCCCTCGAAGGTGTCCATGGCCCGTGCGATCTGCTCGCTGTCCAACCCATGGGTGCCCAGTTCTGCGCGGATGTGGATCGGCCCATAGCCGGTGTTCGCACGGATCCGGACCAGGTTCTCCGCAAAGCGGGTATCGTCCTGCCAGCCCGCCTCGCTCAGCTTGTCCACCGCGGCACGGGCGTCATCGGTCTCGATGCCGCGCGCCTGCAGCTTGCGGGTCAACTCTTTCCGGGAATGCTCACGGCGTACCAGCAGTGCCAGCGCACGCTGCACCGGGGTCTGCTCTTGAACGCGGCGCTTGCGGCGCGGTGCCGGCGCGTCTGAATCCTGCATGGCGGCCCTCAATCAAATGCGCCGTCCCTGGCGCTTCCCCCGTCGGGGAAATACTGAAACCGCGGGACAGGGCGAGCGTCACTGACGGCGCTGCCCTGCCCCGCAGGAAACTCACTCGGCGTCGTCTTCGTCGTCCTGACCGGCTTCGCGCGGCGCTTCGGCCGGCTGGAACTTCTCGCGCAGTTCCGCTTCCAGACGCTGGGCGATCTGCGGGTTGTCGCGCAGGTAGCCGCGGGCGTTGTCCTTGCCCTGGCCGATGCGCTCTTCACCGTAGCTGTACCAGGCGCCGGCCTTCTCGACCAGCTTGGCTTCCACGCCCATGTCGATCAGTTCGCCTTCGCGGCTGATGCCTTCGCCGTACAGGATCTCGGTGATGACCTGCTTGAACGGCGGCGCCATCTTGTTCTTGACGACCTTGATCTTGGTCTGGTTGCCGATGATCTCATCGCCCTTCTTGATCGCGCCGATGCGGCGGATGTCCAGGCGCACGGAGGCGTAGAACTTCAGGGCGTTGCCGCCGGTGGTCACTTCCGGGCTCTGGCCCGGCATCATCACGCCGATCTTGTGGCGCAACTGGTTGATGAAGACCACAAGGGTATTGGAGCGCTTGATGTTGCCGGTGAGCTTGCGCAGCGCCTGGCTCATCAGACGGGCCTGCAGGCCCGGCAGCTGGTCGCCCATCTCGCCTTCGATTTCGGCCTTGGGGGTCAGCGCCGCGACCGAGTCGATCACCACGATGTCCACCGAGCTGGAGCGCACCAGCATGTCGGCGATTTCCAGCGCCTGCTCACCGGTATCGGGCTGCGACAGCAGCAGGTCGTCGACATTGACGCCCAGCTTGGCGGCGTAGATCGGGTCCAGCGCGTGCTCGGCGTCGATGAAGGCAGCGGTGCCGCCCTTCTTCTGGCACTCGGCGATCGCCTGCAGGGTCAGGGTGGTCTTGCCCGAGGACTCCGGGCCATAGATCTCCACGACACGGCCCTTGGGCAGGCCACCGATGCCGAGTGCGATATCCAGCATCAGCGAGCCGGTGGGGATGACCTCGACCGCTTCGACGACGCGGTCGCCCATGCGCATCACAGCACCCTTGCCGAACTGCTTTTCAATCTGGCTCAGGGCGGCGGTGAGGGCACGCTTTTTGTTTTCGTCCATCGGAGTGGTCCTTGCAGAGGTCGAGTCGGTGGAGGTGCTGTCTTTGGAAGTCTTCTTGGCCATGGGTTCACTTTAAGGCTGGCGTATCGCACAGGCTGAGATTCTGCCCGGCGTTCGGAAAAAAATTATCGGACATCCGTACCAACCTCAGCAGAACCAGAGAATCGCCACAAAAGACCGTGCAGGTGAAGCGTAGTAAAGGGGTCAGCGGTTGGGCCGCAGCAGGCCGCAATACAGGCCTTCAATGGCGAAGTCCTGGTCGGGCATCACTTCGATCGGCTTGTAGTCGGGGTTGCGCGGCAGCAGCCGGATCCGGTCCTTGCCCATCTTCAGCAGCTTGACGGTGATCTCGTCATCGATGCGGGCCACCACGATCTGGCCGGAACGGGCGTCACGGGTGCGGTGCACACCGATCAGGTCACCGTCGAAGATGCCCTCGTCGATCATCGAATCGCCCTGGACCTTGAGCAGGTAGTCCGGCGCGGGCGAGAAGAACACCCGGTCCAGCACCACGAAATCGTCCGAGCCGATATCCGCACCGATCGGCAGGCCGGCCGCGACCCGGCCCAGCACCGGCAGGCGCAGCACATGGTCGGGCAGCGCCGGTACCGACAGCGAGGCCGGCAGGCCGTCCTGCAGGGCCGGTGCCTGCACCAGCCGGATGCCACGGGCCTGGCCGGGAATGCGACGGATCGCCCCGGCCTGCTCAAGCGCCTCCAGGTGGTACTGCGCGGCACGAACGCCCTTGAAGCCGAAGGCACGTGCAATTTCAGTCTGCGACGGCGGTGCGCCATCGGTCTCAATACGCTCGGCGATCAACTGCAGGATCGCCTGCTGGGTGTCGGTCAGGTCCATGGTTAGTAGTATTACTACTAACGATGTGGACACGCAAGTGCCCACAGAGAAGAGCCGACATCAAAAGGTTGATCCAGATCCCACCGAAGCCCTCAGCAACCCGTAGCCGCCTACCGTTGGTCGGCGACCGCGCGCCAGCGCGGCACAAGCTTCCGGGCACGTAGGGTGTCGGTGTTGGTCTGTTGTCCCGAGTTTGGACGGTTTGAACCTACGTGGCAGATGTTCATGGCATCTGGACGGAGGGCAGCCGAGCATGGCTCGGCTCTACCTGGGGGCGGTGCGGTTGCTCCATTAAAGAGCGGCCGACCAACGGTCGGCCCTACAGGCAATCGGTCGCAGGTGCGGCCGATTGCCGGGATCCTGCGGATCCCAGCGGCAAGAACCCCTTAGGGGTTCTTGCCGCTGCGCCAGATCGAAAACAGGATCCACACGCCGCAGAAGCCGGCGCCGACGAAGCCGGCCACGCCCAGCGCCAGCAGCCAGCGGCTGGAGACGCCGCCGACGCTGTGCATGACGATCGAGGAGCCGATGATCAGCGCGGCGGTGACAATGCCCATCACCAGGCGGTTGGCGGCGCGGTTGACCTGGTCGCCGAAGCCCTGCAGTGCGGTGGTCTCGACCTTCAGCTGGAGCCGGCCACGCCGCGCCATCTGCAGCAGCCGGCGCACGTCGCGTGGCAGGTCGCCCATCAGTTCCATCGCGCCGATCAGGCTGCGCCTGCCGCGCTTGAGCAGGGCGCCGGGTGCATAACGTTGCCACATCACCCGTTCCAGATAGGGCCGCGCGGCGCTGGCCATATCGAACTGCGGGTCGAGCTGGCGGCCCATGCCTTCCAGGGTCAGGAAGGTCTTGATCATCAAGGCCAGATCCGCCGGCAGGGTCAACGAGTACTGCCGCAGCAAGGTGGTGATGTTGCCCAGCATCAGGCCCATGTGCAGGTCCTTGAGCGGCACGCCACGGTACTGGTCGACGAAGGTGCTGATGTCCTGCTGCAGGCGCGACTCGTCCACGTCCACGCCGCCGGCCCAGTCAAGCAGGATATCGGCGACCGGCTCCGGCTCCTGGCTGACCAGCCCGTGCAGCAGCTGTGCGACCTGGAACCGGCGCTGTTCGGAGATCGCCCCGACCATGCCGAAATCGATCACGCCGATGCGGCCGTCGCGCAGATAGATGATGTTGCCCGGGTGCGGATCGGCGTGGAAGCAGCCGTCCTCCAGCACCATCTTGAGCACGATCCGGGCGCCGGTACGGGCCAGCTGTACGCGGTCCAGCCCGGCGGCATCCACGCCGGCCAGGTCACGCCCGGGAATGCCGTCGACGAAGTCCTGCACGTTGAGGCTCTCGCAGGTCCACTGCCAGTGCACGCTGGGAATCAGGATGTCGTCGCGGCCGACGAAGTTGCGCGCGATGCGCTCGGCATTGCGGCATTCGGCAGCGAAATCCAGCTCGCGTCGCAGCGAGACCTGGAACTGCTGCACCACTTCGGCAGGGCGATAGCGCTGCAGGTCCGGCAGCCGTGCCTCGATGATTTCCGCCAGGCGCGCCAGCAGGCGCAGATCGGCTTCAATCACTTCGCGGATGCCCGGCCGGCGGATCTTCAACACCACGTCGGTGCCGTCGTGCAGGGTTGCGCGGTGCGCCTGCGCGAGCGAGGCGGCGGCCATCGGGGTTTGATCCAGCCAGGCGAACACTTCGTTGGCCGGCGCGCCGAGGTCGGCCTCCAGCTGTTCGCGGACCTGTTCGTAGGGCAGCGCCGGAACGGCGTTCTGGAGTTCGGAGAATTCGGCGATCCAGTCCGACGGAAACAGGTCCACGCGGGTGGCCAGCACCTGGCCGAGTTTGACGAAGGTGGGCCCGAGGTCTTCCATCGCCCGGCGCACCCGCACCGGTGCGGTCATCCGCAGGATCTGCTGGGTATCGTTCCAATGCAGCAGCCGACCGGCCCGCTCCAGCACATCGGCCAGGCCGATCCGGCGCACCAGATCGCCGAAGCCATAACGGATCAGGACCGAGGCGATTTCCTGCAGACGGCCCAGGTCACGGACGGTTCCCAGCGTTTCCCACATTCGCGCAGCTCCTGTCGACACACGCGCTCAGGATGTCACAGCAGGGCGAAAATTCCCGTCAGCGCCTGCTGCACGGTTTGCCGGCGGATGGCTTCGCGGTCCCCCTCGAACTGGAACAGCTGCGCACGGGCATAGCCGCCGCGGCCTTTCCAGCCGATCCAGACACTGCCGACCGGCTTGTCCGGACTGCCGCCACCGGGGCCGGCGATGCCGGTCACCGCCACGGCGATGCCCGCGCCGGAGTTGATCAGCGCCCCGGAGACCATTTCCAGCACGGTTTCGCGGCTGACCGCGCCGAACTGCTCCAGGGTCTGCGCACGTACGCCGAGCAGCCGCTGTTTGGCCTCATAGCTGTACACCACCATGCCGCAATCGAAGAACGCCGAGGATCCGGCGATATCGGTCATGGCCTTGGCGATCCACCCGCCGCTGCAGCTTTCGGCGGTGACCAGCTGCAGCGACGCCTGCTGCAGGCGCTGGCCAACGTCGTGGGCGAGGACGCCGAGCTCGGCATCGGTGGGAATGCGCAGGGACAAGGGTGTCACCACTCCGGTAGTTTTTCCGGCAGCAGGGCACGGATCGGGGCACCGCCCTCGCCTGCGGCCAATTTCTCGGCTTCGGCAATCGGAATGTCGACCTCGAGCAGCCAGCCCTCCTCGTCGGCCTGTTCACTGCGCACCACTTCCAACTGATGCAGGCGCGAGCGCAGTCGACCGGCGCTGGGCGGCAGGCGCAGGCTGCCGGTGACGTGCTGCAGGCCCAGGCGCTTGCCCAGTACCGATTGCAGCAGCGGCAGGCCCTGTGCATCGCGCGCCGAAATCCAGACGCGCTCACGGCGCGCGGTATCGGGAATGCCGTCCTGCGCGTCATGCCGCACTTCGGCGCCTTCGATGCGGTCGATCTTGTTGAACACCAGCAGCTGCGGCAGATCACCGGCACCCACGGCGGCCAGCACTTCGTCGACCTGGGCGATACGCTCCTCACGGTGCGGATCGGCGGCATCGACGATGTGCAGCAGGAAATCGGCGTCGCGCGCTTCGCTCAGGGTGGAGCGGAACGCGGCGACCAGGTCATGCGGCAGATCGCGAACGAAACCGACGGTGTCGGCCAGGACCACGTTGCCACCCGGCACCGCGATGCGGCGCACGGTCGGGTCCAACGTCGCGAACAGCTGGTCGGCGGCATACGCCTCGGCACCGGTCAGCGCATTGAACAGGGTCGATTTGCCGGCATTGGTATAGCCGACCAGGGCCACGCGCGGCAGTTCGCTGCGCACGCGGGCGCGGCGCATCTGGGTGCGCTGCACCTCGACTTTTTCCAGCCGCTTCTGCAGCTGTTCGACCCGCTTCTGCAACAGGCGGCGATCGGTTTCCAGCTGGGTTTCACCCGGGCCGCGCAGGCCGATCGAACCACCGCGCTGGCGCTCCAGATGGGTCCAGCCGCGCACCAGCCGGGTCGCCATGTGGCGCAGCTGCGCCAGCTCGACCTGCAGCTTGCCTTCGTGGCTGTGCGCCCGCTGGGCGAAGATGTCCAGGATCAGGCCGGTACGGTCGATCACCCGGCGCTCCAGGAAGCGCTCCAGGTTGCGCTCCTGTCCCGGCGACAGCGAATGGTTGACCAGGATCAGGTCCGCGCCGGTGGCGTCGGCCGCCGCCTTGACCTCGTCCAGCTTGCCGCTGCCGATCAGGGTCGAGGGGTTCGGCCGATCCATGCGCGCGGTGATCGTGGTCGCGATGCTGGCCCCGGCCGAGCGGGCCAGATCGGTGAATTCTTCCAGCACATCGTCTTCCAGCCGCCCGAAATGCGGCTGGATCAGGAGGGCGTGTTCGCCTCGTTTGGAACGGTCAAACACGCACGACTCCTGGATTGCTCAACGTGTTGCTCAACGTGTCACTCAACGTTTTCATCGCCTTCGGCACCTTCGGCGCCACCCTCATTGGACTGCACATAACCACCGCCTGGCCCGACCCGCACGTTGCGCGCCGGTACCACGGTCGAAATGGCGTGCTTGTACACCATCTGGCTGACCGTATTGCGCAGCAGCACCACAAACTGGTCGAACGATTCGATCGTTCCCTGCAGCTTGATGCCATTGACCAGATACACCGAAACCGGCACGCGCTCGCGCCGAAGTGCATTCAAAAACGGATCCTGCAGCGATTGCCCCTTGGACATTACACACTCCTGATTATTGTTTTTATGATTTTCCGGCAGTTGCCACGGCCCCCGCCGCCCACCGGAATCCTTGATGGTACACGGGCGGGGCGAAGGAAGGCGCGAGCTCAGCGTGCGACGAAGGTCGACACCGCATCCGCCAGGGAAGCCTTCTCCAGATGGGGGTCGAACCAGCGCGCATCAAGTTCGCCGCGCAACCAGGTCAGCTGGCGCTTGGCCAGCTGCCGGGTGGCATAAATGGACCGCTCACGGAATTCAACCGCGCTGCCCTGCCCGTCCAGGTACTCCCAGGCCTGCCGGTAGCCGACCGCACGCACCGCCGGCAGGTCCAGCGGGGCGGCGACCTGGGCCATCGGGGGCAGCGCGCGCAGGGCCTTCACCTCGTCCAGGAAGCCCTGCCCGAGCATGGCGTCGAAACGGGCTTCGATCCGCTGATGCAGCACGCTGCGCGCCTGCGGTGCGAGCACCAGCTTGAGCGTGCGCACCGGCAGGCGGTCCACGCCCGGCCGTTTCTGCCATTCGCTGATCGGGGTCCCGGTCAGCCGATATACCTCCAGCGCCCGCTGGATGCGCTGCGGGTCGGTGGCATGGATGCGGGCGGCCGCCGCCGGGTCGACCTGGGCCAACTGCGCATGCAGCGCCAGCCAGCCCTGCTCGGCGGCCTCGGCGGCGATCTGTGCGCGGGTGGCCGGATCGGCTGGCGGCATCGGCGAAAGGCCCTGCAGCAGGGCCCGGAAATACAGCCCGGTGCCCCCCGCCAGGATCGGAATGCGGCCGCGGGCCAGGATATCGGCCACGGCGCGGGCGGCATCGGCGGCGAACTCGGCGGCCGAATAGGTCTGCCAGGGGTCACGCAGATCGAGCAGGTGATGCGGGGCCTGCGCCCGCTCGGCCGCGTCGGGCTTGGCCGAGCCGATATCCAGCCCGCGGTACACCAGCGCCGAATCGACACTGACGATCTCCCCGCCCAACTGCTGGGCCAGGGCGATCGCGGTGGCGGTCTTGCCCGACGCGGTCGGGCCCATCACGGCGATGGCCAGCGGGCGCTGGTCGGCGCCCATCAGTCCTCGTCCGGCCAGCGCGGCATCGCCGGGGCGGCATCCACGCGCGGCATCGGCACCGCTTCCACGGCGGCCCAGATCTTGAGCGCGTCGACGGTGGCGGCGACGTCGTGGACACGCAGCAGCATCGCCCCGCGCTGGGCGGCAATCAGATGCGCGGCCACCGAGCCGGCAACGCGCTCGCGTGGCGCATCGCGACCGGTCAACTCGCCGATGCTGCGCTTGCGCGACAGGCCCGCCAGCATCGGCACGCCCAGTTCCAGGAAGCGCGCCGAGCGCGCCAGCAGGATCATGTTGTGTTCGGTGGTCTTGCCGAAACCGAAGCCCAGGTCGATCACCAGGTTCTTCTTGGCGATACCGGCCATTTCCGCCGCGAACATGCGGTCCGCGAGGAAACGATGGACCTCGGCGACCACGTCGTCGTAATGCGGGGTGTCCTGCATGCTGCCCGGCTCGCCCTGCATGTGCATCAGCACCACCGGCACGCCGAGCTCGGCGACGGCGGCAAGCGCCCCGGGTTGGCGCAGGGCCTGGATGTCATTGACCATGCCAGCACCCGCGGCCACGGCGGCGCGCATCACCTCCGGCTTGAAGGTATCGATGCTGATCGGCACGGCCGTCTCGGCCGCCAACCGTTCGATCACCGGGATGACCCGGCGCAGTTCTTCCTCCAGCGACACCGGCGCACTGCCCGGGCGGGTCGATTCGCCACCGATATCGAGCAGGTCCGCGCCCTCGGCCACCAGCTGCAGGCCGTGCGCGACCGCAGCCTCGACCGTGTCATGCGCGCCGCCGTCGGAGAACGAATCCGGGGTGACGTTGACGATGCCCATGATCTGCGGGCGATCGAGCCGCAGCACGCGGCCGCCGCAATCGAGCTGGGGAGAGATATCGAACATGGGTGGGTCCACGAAAAGCGCCAGCGCGTAGTTTACGCCGGCGCCCCGCTCCAGCCGCCAGAAGGCGATCAGCGCTGCTGGCGACGCCTGCGCTCGACGTACACGGTCTTGGCCACGCTGAGCACGATGCCCAGGCCGATGCCGATGCCGGCCCCCAACAGGAAGTTGTCGGCGGTCAGGCCGATGGCCACCCCGACTACCGTGGCGATCACCATTTCGATGGTGTGCGAAACGGGCTGCGGCGGGGGAAGGGACATGGTGGCTCCGGAACGAAAGGACGAAAACAAGACCGCATTATCACCTGCAACGACGCAATCCGGCCTGCGCGCAAATGACGCGCCAAACGATGGTAGCTGTCCGGAAACGACAAAGGCCGGGTTTCCCCGGCCTTCGTCATCACTCTGCCTGCCGCTCAGAGCTGTTCGGCAGGACCGGCGATCGGCGGCACCGGACGGGCGTCGCCGCCCTTGTCGTTGTTGCTGCCACCGCCATCCTTGTTGGACTTGTTCCAGCCTGCCGGCGGCGGCGGATCGCGGCCTTCCATGATGGCGTCGATCTGCGGCGCATCGATGGTTTCGTACTGCAGCAGCAGCTGCGACATCGCATGCAGCTTGTCCAGGTTGGCGGTCATCAACTCGGTGGTGCGTGCGTAGGCCTTGTCCAGGATGCTGCGCACTTCCTCGTCGATGCGGCGTGCGGTGTCGTTGGACACGCTCTTGTGCTGGGTCACCGAACGGCCCAGGAACACCTCATCGTCTTCCTCGCCATAGGCGATCGGACCGAGGGTCTCGGACAGGCCCCACTTGGTGACCATGTTGCGGGCCATCTTGGTGGCGCGCTCGATGTCGTTGGAGGCACCGGTGGTGACCTTGTCCGGCCCGAAGATCAGTTCTTCGGCGACGCGGCCACCGTACAGCGAGCACAGCTGCGAATTGATCGCCACGCGGTTGATCGAGTACTTGTCACCTTCCGGCAGGTACATGGTCACGCCCAGCGCGCGACCGCGCGGGATGATCGTGACCTTGTAGACCGGGTCGTGCTCAGGCACCAGGCGGCCGACGATGGCGTGACCGGCTTCGTGATAGGCGGTGAGCGTCTTTTCTTCTTCGCTCATCGCCATCGAACGGCGCTCGGCACCCATCAGGATCTTGTCGCGGGCACGGTCGAAGTGGTCCATGCGGACTTCCTTCTCGCCACCGCGCGCGGCAAACAACGCCGCTTCATTGGCCAGGTTGGCCAGGTCCGCACCGGAGAAGCCCGGGGTACCACGCGCGATCACCATCGGCTCGACGTCGTCGGCCAGCGGCAGCTTGCGCATGTGCACCTTGAGGATCTGCTCGCGGCCACGCACGTCCGGCAGGCCCACCACGACCTGGCGGTCGAAGCGGCCCGGGCGCAGCAGCGCCGGGTCGAGCACGTCGGGACGGTTGGTGGCGGCGATGACGATCACGCCCTCGCCTCCCTCGAAACCGTCCATTTCCACCAGCAGCTGGTTCAGGGTCTGCTCGCGCTCGTCATGACCACCGCCCAGGCCGGCGCCACGGTGGCGGCCGACGGCGTCGATTTCGTCGATGAAGATGATGCACGGGGCCTGCTTCTTGGCCTGCTCGAACATGTCGCGCACGCGGCTGGCGCCGACGCCGACGAACATTTCAACGAAGTCCGAACCGGAGATCGAGAAGAACGGCACCTTGGCTTCGCCGGCGATCGCACGGGCCAGCAGGGTCTTGCCGGTACCGGGCGGGCCGACCATCAGCACGCCGCGCGGGATCTTGCCGCCGAGCTTGGTGAACTTGCTTGGGTCGCGCAGGAAGTCGACCAGTTCGCCGACCTCTTCCTTGGCTTCATCGCACCCGGCGACATCGGCGAAGGTGACCTTGATCTGGTCTTCGCCCTGCAGCTTGGCGCGCGACTTGCCGAAGGACATGGCGCCCTTGGCCCCGCCGCCACCGCCCTGCATCTGGCGCATGATGAACAGCCAGAAGCCGATGATCAGGATCACCGGGAGGAAGTTCATCAGGATCGCGCCCAGCGAGATGCCGCTGGACGGCTCTTCCTGGACGATTTCCACGTTCTTGCCGCGCAGCACGTTGATCAGGTCGCGATCCAGCGGTGCGGTGATGGTGGCCTTCTGGCCGCCACGCGTGGTGTAGGAGATCTGGTTGGTGCCGCCGCGCATATCGCCGCTGAAGGTCACCTGCTGGACGTTGCCGCTGTCCACCTGGTCCAGGAACTGCGAGTAGGTCGCTCCCTGGGCTCCAGCGCCACTGCTCTTGGGCGAGAAGCTCTGGAACACCACCATCAGCACCACGGCGACCACCACCCATAGCAGGAGGTTCTTGGTCAAGTCGTTCATCCTCATTGGCTCCGGTGTTCCTCTAATTCCTGACGCGATTCGTATGGTTGAGCTTACTTGATCTGCGCACGTTTGCTGTGCCCCAAGGCGTACACCTCGGACGAACGCTTGCGGGATGCTTCGGGCTTGCGGATGGAAACCTTGTCGTACCGACGGCGCATCTCGCGCACGTAGTCGTCAAAGCCCACGCCCTGGAACAGCTTGATCAGGAACGCGCCACCCGGCTTGAGATGGTGGTCGGCAAAATCCAACGCCAACTCCGCCAGGTGCATCATCCGCGGCTGGTCGACCGCGTCCATCCCACTTTTATTGGGGGCCATATCCGAGAGCACAAGGTCTACCGGCTGATCCCCCAGCATGGCTTCGAACTGCGATAGGACGGCTTGTTCCCTGAAGTCACCGTGAAGGAACTCCACACCGGCCAGCGGCGGCATCTCCAGGATGTCCAGGGCCAGCACCCGGCCGGTGTCGCCGATCTGGCGCCGGACCTGCTGCGACCAGCCCCCGGGGGCAGCGCCCAGGTCCACCACGACCATGTGCGGCTTCAGCAGCCGGTCACGCTCGAGCAGCTCCTCCAGCTTGTAGGCGGCGCGCGAGCGCATGCCCTCGGCCTGGGCCTTCTTCACGAAGGGGTCGGAAAAGTGCTCTTTCAACCAGCGTTGACTGCTTTTGCTGCGGGAAGCCATTGGGAATAGGGCCGGAACGGGTGGTCATGATACCCTGATCGCCCCAGTTAACCGCTTGTTCCTGAATGTCTATTGTCCTGACCTCCTCCCAGACCCGCTTCCTTCGCGGCCATGCCCATGATCTGAAGGCGCTGCTGCAGATCGGCGGCAAGGGGGTCACTCCGGCCTTCCTGGCCGAGCTGGACGAAGTGCTGGAACGCCACGAACTGATCAAAGTGAAGGTCGGTGCCGAAGACCGCGAGACCCGTGACGCGATGATCGCCGAGCTGGCCACCGCCTCCGGCAGCGCCCTGGTGCAGCGCATCGGCCATGTGGCCGTGCTGTACCGCCCGAGCAAGGAACAGCGCCAGATCGTCCTGCCGCGCGGCTGAATCCGGACTTCCCGATGCAACTGAGCCACGAACTGCCCGATTACGCTTACGCGCTGCGTGCTGCCGACGGCCGCACCGCGAAAGTGAACGACCGCGTCCTGGCCAGCAGCTTCATCCTGACCCCGGACACCCTGATCGAGGCGTGGCCGGTGGCCGATATCGCTGCACTGACCCCTGAGCACCTGCAACCGGTGCTGGCGCTGAACCCGGCGCTGGTCGTGCTGGGTACCGGCGACACCCAGGTGTTCCCGCCCGCGGCGGTGCTGGCTGCCTGCCTGACCCGCGGCATCGGCCTGGAAGTGATGAACAACCCGGCCGCCGCGCGCACCTTCAACATCCTGGCTGGCGAAGGCCGCAAGGTGGCTGCGGCGTTCATCCTGCAGGGCTGAAATGGGCTGATTTCGTTCAGGAAAGGCCGCCGCGAGGCGGCCTTTTTCGTGGCCGGTGGCCAGAGCGCAGCGATGCATGGCATCGCTCTACCAGGGTAGAGCCACCCCATGGGTGGCTACGCGGTACATCCCAACCCCGATGTAGCGCCACCCCATGGGTGGCTGCAGGGTCTACCGGCGCCGGTTATCGCGGCGGCAGGTACAGCAGCGGATCGACCGGCTTGCCGTTGTAGCGGATCTCGAAGTGCAGCATGTCGCGCGTGGTGCCGGTACGGCCCATCTCCGCGATCTGCTCGCCCGCCTTCACGCTCTGGCCTTCGTTGACCAGGCGCTTGCGGTTGTGGCCATAAGCCGACAGCCACTGGTCGCTGTGCTTGATGATGATCAGCTCGCCGAACCCGACCAGGCCTGCACCGGAGTACACCACCACGCCCGGCGCGGTGGCGCGTACCTGCTGCCCGCTGGTGCCGGCAACGTCCACGCCCTGCTTGGTCACATCGGCCGCTACGAACTTGCCCACCAGCGCGCCATCGGCCGGCCAGCGCCAGCTGATGTTGCTCTTGATCGCGGTGGTCGGCGACGGCGTGGGTGCCGGCGTTGCGGTGCCTGGACGCGGTGCCGTTACCACCGTGGTCGGCGCCCGGCCCGGCGTGCCACCACTGCCCGGATACAGACGCAGCGTCTGCCCCGGATAGATCGTGTAGGGCTCGGCCAGCCCGTTCCAGGCGGCCAGATCGCGCGGGGTGATGTTGTGGATGCGGGCCAGCGCGTACAGCGTGTCGCCCCGCCGCACCACAGCCGTCTGCCCGGGCTTGGCCACCGAGCTCTGCGGCGTCGTGTGCACACCGCGGCCTGCGGACGGCTTGACCACCGTGGCCGTGCCGCAGGCACTCAGCGTGGACACCACCACCAGCAACGCGGCAGCGCGCATCCCCTTGCTCAAACGATCAGCACTCATGCGAACTTCGACCTCCAGACTAGCCAGGCGATCAGCGCGACCAGCAGTACGGTCGCGATCCAGCCCAGCGGTTCAATCCAACGGCGCAGCGCGGCTTCCGCGCGCGGCCCGCCAATACGAATGACCGCCGCGAGCACGAACACGCGCTTGCCACGGCCGATCAACATGCTCAGGAAATACTGCGGCAGCGGCACGCCGACGATACCCGATGCCCACGTGAAGACCTTCATCGGGATCGGCATGAAGCCGCCCAGCACCAGGAAGGTGAACACCGCCCACGGCGACTCGGCCATCTTGGCCTGCACGATGGCGATCCCGCCCTCGATGCTGGACAGCATGCCCATCGCGGCGAACACCGGCTTGAGCGCTTCAAATGCATAGTGGCCCAGTGCATAGCCGACCAGCGCGCCGGCCATCGAGCCGGCCAGGCTCAGGGTCGCGAACCACCAGCCGCGCTTGGGCTGGGCCACGCACATCGGCGCCAGCATCACCTCGGGCATCACCGGGAAGATGATCGCCTCGATGAAACTCAGCACGGTGAGGTAGGTCGGCGCGCGCTCGTGCGCGGCCCACTTCATTGCCCGCTCATACAGCGGACCAAAGATCTTCATGACGTAACGCTCCTGGGAATCAATCCAGCATGCCAGACAGCAGCGGTACGAACGTGACCGGTGCCAGTACCTGCTGCTCGATGCTGCCGTCTTCGCGACGGGTCAACTGCACCAGCGACTGCGCACTCGATCCACCGACCGGCGCCACCAGGCGCCCGCCCACGGCCAGCTGATCGACCAGCGCATCGACCAGCGCCGGTGCGGCGGCAGTGACCACGATGGCATCGAACGGGCCATGCTCGGGCCAGCCGATGCGACCATCGTCGTGTTTGGTCCGGATGTTCATGCCCAGCGCGCGGAAGCGCTTGCGCGCCTGCCGCAGCAGGTCGCCGATCCGCTCCACGGTATAGACCTCCAGGCCCAGCGCACCCAGCACGGCGGCCTGGTAGCCCGAGCCCGTGCCAACCTCCAGCACCTTCTTCGGCGCCGACTGCAGCACGGCCTCGGTCATCCGCGCCACCACCCACGGCTGCGAAATGGTCTGGCCATGGCCGATCGGCAGCGCGGTGTCTTCATAGGCCCGCGAGGCCAGTGCTTCATCGATGAACAGATGTCGCGGCACCACGCGGATCGCATTGAGCGTGGCCTCGTCGACGATACCCGCCTCGCGCAGGCGTTCGACCAGGCGGTCGCGCACACGCTGGGAGGTCATGCCGATGCCGACCGCTTCGGGCTGCAGGCGCAGGCGTGGGGTCATGCCGGACGGTCCAGCGTAGCGGTCAACCCGCCGACCCAGCTGGCCACCTTCTCCAACGCCTGGTAGCGGGTGAGGTCGACCTGGATCGGGGTGATCGAAATGAAGCCATTGCGCACGGCATGGAAATCGGTGCCGGGGCCAGAATCCTGCTCGCGCCCGGCTGGACCGATCCAGAACACCTCGTTGCCGCGCGGATCACGCTGGGGAATGCAGGCCTCGGCGCGATGCCGGTTGCCAAGCCGGGTGACCTCGAAACCGCGGATCTCGCCCCAGGGCAGGTCCGGCACGTTGACGTTGAGGATGGTGTCGGCCGGCAGCGGATCGGCTTTCAGGCGGGTGACGATTTCCACCGCCGCACGGGCCGCGGTCTCGAAATTGCGCGGGTCGTGGTTGTGCGACACCAGCGACATCGCCACGGCCGGCAGGCCGAGGAAACGCCCTTCCATCGCCGCCGACACCGTGCCGGAATAGATCACATCGTCGCCGAGGTTGGCGGCGTTGTTGATGCCGGAGACCACGATGTCCGGCTCGTATTCGAGCATGCCGGTCAGCGCCAGGTGCACGCAGTCGGTCGGGGTACCGGCCACCGAGCAGGTGTAGTGGTCGATGCGTTTGAGGCGGATCGGCAGATCCAGGGTCAGCGAATTGCTGGCACCGGAACGATCCCGGTCCGGCGCGACCACGGTCACTTCATGACCGGCGTCACGCAATACCGACGCGAGCATCTTGATGCCCGGGGCGTCGACACCGTCGTCGTTGCTGACCAGGATCCGCATCTGCGATTTAACCGCTTGATTTTTCAAGACTTCGATTCCATCACTTTCCAGCGTTGGCGGGGCCGACCCTCCCCGGAGCGGGGACTACAGACCGCGCAAGTGCGTCAGCTATTGTGCCGCATGCGGGCAGATCGTCCTACCCCGCCAGACGGCATCGACCGGCTTGAATCCCTGCCACCGTCGCGCGCGGTGCCCCGTACCGGCTCAGCCGATCTCCTCCACCCCCTGGATCCGGTCCTGCACGGGTGCGGCCCGGGCACGCTTGACCTCCTCGGCGCTGTTGGGCTGCTCACACTCGATGGCGCTGACATACCCATTCTGGTCCAGCGTATGCGTCACCTTCTTGACCAGCCAGCCACCATCCACGCCCTCGCGGAAATCCTTGAGCACCAGCATGCTCTCCGCGCGCAGGTTGGGGTCGCCGCCCATCGAGAACTTCAGCGTCTTCTTGTCACGTGCGCGCGCCTGGTGTGCCGACAGTGCCATGGCTCGCGCGGCCTGGGCATCGGCGGCCGCCATGCGCAGCCGGATCACCGGATCGCCCTGCCCCACCGCCACCTCACGCCGCTGCGCCTTCTGCGTGTCGCGGTAGTAGGCGATGGTGGTGCCGGCATTCTTGCGCGCCGCAAATGTCACCTGGTAGCTGTTGCCCTGCCCCGGCGTGACCACCGTGTTTTCCAGCGGAGTGCCCTCGGCGGTGGTGAGATCGCCGCGCTGCAGGAACAACAGCACGCCACCGGCCGGCTTGGCGACCGCATCGTGGCGTAGCGCCAAACGCAGCAACAGGTTCATGTCCGATTCGCTGGACTGCACTGTCTGCGGCAGCGCCACGCTGGCCAGCACCGGCGACACCCGCGCACGCAGGCCGTGTTCGGCGGCAATCCGCGCCACCATCGTGCCCAGCGTGGTGCCCTTCTTCCAGGTCCGTGTTTTCTGCGTCTGCAGATCGGTCTTGCCGCGCTTGCTGGCCTCGAACGGCGCCGCCCGTGCGCGGATCACCATGCTGCCCGGCATGCCGGACAACTGCACTTCGTCGCAGATGAACAGCCCCATCCGCTGCAGGCGGTCGTCATACCCCAGGAACAGCTCCAGCTCCGCCCCGACCGGCGGTACCGGCAAGGCGGCATCGGCGAGATGGTCGGCCAGGGTGATCGAGAGAATGTCCGAAGCGGTGCCGGTTTCGTCGGTGAAGCTCAGGCTGACGAAGCGTTCGCGGATGCGGTCGCTGATGTCCTGGTCGTTGGCCAGCACGCGGAAGGCCGGTGCGATGTTCAATCCCACAACGCCACCCCCATCTTTGCCCCGGCCGGTTGCACCACCACAGGCAGGTTCACCAGCACTCCGGCTGCCAGCACGCTGCCACGTCCGGCCAGACCACGGTTGGCCTCCAGCACCTGGCGCAGCGTGGACGGGTTGAGGACGCCGTAGTGCCGCCACACGATGTCGTCGAGCACGTCATGTTCGCGGGTGTTATAGGTCAGCATTGTCGAACCTCCGCAGGGAAACCGAAAATTCCTGGCGACGTGGCGTGCCATCGGCGTGGAACTCGCTGGCGGTCTCGTCGATCTTCTCGATCACCCAACGGCCCAGCACCTTGCCATAGGCATTGAGCAGGGGCAGCGGCTGCCCCATCGCTGCCAGCTGGCGCAACGCATCGACCTGGTAGCTGCCGCCGCGGAAATCGCTGAACACCACGCCGGGCAACACCAGCGTGTCCTCGCCGGGACCGGTGTACTGCAGCGCCCCATACTGCCCGATCCGCGCCTGCGAGGGCCATTGCCAGGCCGTGCTGCGCTGCATCTGGTTGAACACGGCGGTATTGAGGCTGAACTTGAACCCGCCCAGCATCAGCAGCACCGGTGCATTGCCGCTGCTGTTGCCGTTGAACCGGTCCAGGTACTTGGAGACCTGGCCGGAGATGAATTGACGATACGCCATCAGTTGTAGACTCCGTCTGCCAGCGAACTGCGCTGCCGTACGGCCTGTTCACGCTCGAGCATCGCGATCACGCGACGGGCCAGCGCTTCGGCCGATTCACCGGCAAGCTGGGTGATGTTCCAGGTGTTGACCATGGTGGCCGGTGCCGGTGCGCTGCCGGCCTTGCCCGCCGCCAGCGACAACGCCGGCGGCGCTTTGCCCTGCAGGGCGGCCAGGTCGAAGTCGGCACCCAGTGCACCGAGCGGCATGCCCTCCAGTCCGAGCCCGGCGATACCGACGGCCGCCTGCGCGGGCGCTTCCTTCGCCTTGTCCTGCCCGGCCTTGATCTGGCGGGTGCGATTGCGTCCGGCTTCGATGGCAGCGGCTGGATTGGGCGGCATCACGCTCGCCTTGAACTTCTCCGTCCACTCATCGTCCTCGCGCTGCAGATCCTTGCGCGCGAACTCACCGGCTTTCCACCCTTCGGTGGCATAGACCCCCAGCACGGCAATCGACTTGCCCAGCATCGTGATCTTGTGCAGCGCTGCCGAAACCAACCCGATCGCGATGCGCATCGTGAACGTCAGCATCTGGCCGATGGCATGACCCACGGCGTGGAACACACCCATCGATTCGGCCGAGAAATTGATCGGCCCCACCAACGTGACGAACTTCTCCTTGAGCCACTCCAGTGAGGTGCCCATCAGGTCCCAGGCAGGCTGCAGTTCGGACAAGGTCTCCGACAACAGACTCAACGCAGGCTGCATCGAGTCGCTGATACCGGCGCCGATACCATTGAACATTTCCTTGATGCCGTTCCACAGCAGGCTTACGCCGATCGCAGCCGCCGCGAGCGCAGCGGCGATGGCCAGCAACGGTGCCCCGCCGATGCCACCGATGGCCATCGCCACCCAGCGCAGCGCACCACCCACTCGCAGCGCCGCGTTGCCCAGGCGCCCCATCTGCAGCACGGTCTGCCCGCCCTGCCAGCGCTGCAGGAACCCCATCACCTGGAGCACCGGTGCTTCCGCGAGACGGAAGGCCCATTGCGCGCCGCTGACCACCGTTCCCAATGCCGCGAACGCCACGCCGGCACTGGTTGCCCCGGCGACCAGCTGCGGGTTCTTCTCGACGAAGCCGGTGGCCGTATCGAGCAGGCCCGACAAGCCGTCCGCGACCTTGCCCACGGCCGGCCCCATGGCCTTGCCGAACACCTGCTTCAGGCGTTCGAACGAATTCCCAAGGCGCTCAAGCTTGAAGCCAAGTGCCTGGCTGGCATCACCGAACTTCGCATCGATCGCTCCGTCGCCCTGCACCAGTGCCTGACGGCGCACATCGCCGTAGCGCGCCCAGTCCACGGTCATGCTGCGCAGAAACGCGCGCGAGCCGTTGTTCTGGAACACCGCGTCGAGTTTGGACAGATCCCCCGCGGTGGCCTGCAGGATGCCGCGGATGGCGGCATCGAACGGATTGCCACCGCTGGACTGTGCCTGGCGCATCACGTCAGCCAGATTCAGGCCAAGCGTGGCGCTGGCGCGCTGGGCCACCTGCGGCGACACCAGGTCATCGAGGAAGGCCTGGGTATTGCCCGCGGCCTGTTTGTCCGAAGAGGCGCCACCGCGTGCCACCTGCAGCGCCGCCGCCATGCTGGCCACGCCCTCGTTGCCGGACAGGCCTACGCGTTGGAAGCCTGCGGCCAGCCCCGGCAACAACGCGGTCATCTGCGCCATCTTGACCGTGCCCTTGTCGCTGGCCACCGCGATGCTGCCCAGTGCCTGCTGCAGCCCGCTGGGGCTGACCGCCAGCGCGCTCTGCAGCGACTGCGCCAGCGTCGCCATCGCATCGATGTCGACATACGTGGCCTTGGCCGCGCGACTGACGCTGCCGATCGAGCCGGCCACCGCATCGAAGCGCAGCCCCCCGGCCAGCATCCGGCCGAACGCCTTCTGCACGTCCTGGGTGGTCTGGTTGGAATCGCGTGCGACCTGCACCAGCTGGGTCGACATCGTCGCCAGCTGAGTCGTGGTCAACGATGCCGAGCGACCGATCGCCAGATTGCCCTGTTCCACGCTGGCGGCCGCCTGCGCGGCACCACCAATCCGGCCCACCAGGCCCATCAACTGCCCGGACGATGCCCCGAAGCGCTCGCCGGCCGCCTTGCCCTCGCGTGCATTGACCACCATGCGCCGGCCCAGCGCGAAGGACAGTGGGCGGCGGTTGGCCGCCCACTGCGCCTGCGTCTGGGTTTCGAAGCGGCTGATGTCGGCGCGCATCGCCGAGAACGTCTTGGACATCTCGCTGCTGGCGGCGGCAAAGCCCTTGGAGACGTCCTGTCCCCAGGCCGCCGCCGACTCCCGCGCCCAACGCCGCCCCAGGCCCGCCAGCGTGATCGACTGGCGCCGGGTTTCGGCCTGCAGGTCACGCATCTCTTTGTCTGTTGTACTAGTCATGCGAAACGGGCAACCCCTCGATCCACCAGATGAACCTGGACACGGTCAATGCCGAAATCTCCGCCAGGGACCAGCCGGTATGACCGGCCAGTGCCAGGGTGCCCTGGCGGATCTGCGTGGGCGTCAGTTCGTAAAAAGCGCGAACGCGGCCTGCAGTCGGGCGTAGTCACGGATGGGCAGGCTGCGGATCGCCGCCGGTGGCAGCTCGCACAGGTTGGCCAGCATGCCGATCTCGCGCACCGCCTCGCTGCCCTTGTCGTCCTGGAACGCGGCCATGTCTTCCACGGTCGGCTCGCGCATGCGCAGCACGGCGTGCTCGCTGCCCTCGATGCTGGCCGGACGCGACAGGGTGATCTCGGCGAAACCGCGACGTTCGATGACGTGGTCGGCAGCGCTCTTCTTCTTGGTGGTCATGGGGTGCACTCTCCTGGAAGGATGAAAACGGGGCGATACACGATCGCCCCGGGTAGTACGCACGGCGTGGGAATCAGATGCCCAGCGCGCCGCGGATCGGAGCCAGCAGGTCCACGCCGTTCTGGCGCGCGACCATGTTCACCACGTCCAGTTCCTGCACCACGAGGGCGCCGTGGGTGAGACGGTAGTAGCTCAGGCTGATGGTCAGCTTGGTGGTGGCCTTCTCGCCGGCCTTGGTCTCGCCGCGGTCGATTTCCTTGACCTTGCCGCGCATGGAGTGGATCACCGTGGTGACGGTGCCATCGCTGGATTCCAGCGCCTCACGGGCAGTGAACTGGTACTCCTTGCCCTGGGCGACGCTGAACTTGGACATGATGTCGGCGTCGTCGCTGAGCAGCGACGCCGAGCATTCCAGCTTCTCGTGGCCCAGGGTGATCTCGGTCGGGGCCAGCATGCCGCCGGCACGGAACTCCTCGGTCTTCAGGGTCAGCTTGGGGGCAGTGAAGGATTCCACTTCGCCGGCGAAGCCCTTGCCGTCGACGTAGAAGTTGAAGTTCTTGCGGATATTGCGCGCCATGCTTAGAAGATCTCCGAGATGTAGTTGTCGTTCATGTGCATCCGGAAGGTCAGGTGCTCGCCCGGATAGGTCGGGGTGAAGTCGAAGTCCCAGTAGAACTTGCCGGCCTTGATGTTCTCGGCGGTGTTCAATTCCGGGTCGATCCAGCAGTCGCCGCCGAGGATCGCGCCGTTGGCCACCAGGTTGCGCAGGTAGGCCTGCACGCCGTCGCGCACGTCATCGGCGTAGGTCTTGGTGATACCGCGGTCGACCGCCCACAGATGCGCGGCCTGCAGCGAATCGGCGATGATGTCGGCGGTGCGCACCACGCACAGGAACTGCCACTTGCCGTCGGTGGCCAGGGTGCGGTTGCCCCACAGGCGGAAGCCGTTCTGGCGGATGATGGTGGCCACGTTCCCGGCATTGAGCAGGTTGGCGCGGCTGGTGGCATCGTCCAGGCCGAAGTCGATTGCACGGGTGGTACCGAGCACGCCGTTGAGCTCGATGTTGGAGGGCGACGCCCACCAGCCCCGCGCGTTGTCGCTGCGCGAGATCGCACCGGCGACGGTGGCCGAGGCTGGCTGCACCTCGATCACGCCGGCGCTGTTGAGGCGCTTGACGCCCGGATCGACCAGGAACACGCGTTGGCTGCCGTGGTCGCCGGCGGCGACGATCGCGGCGGCATCGTTGCTGTCCGGACCGTCAGCGACCACCACCGCACGCAGCTTGGTGGCGACGCCCTTCAGTGCGGCAACCACCGGATTGGCCAGCGCGGTGCCGACATTGGCCGGGTCTTCCGGGCGCTGGTGGGTGAAGCCGGGCGCAATCAGCAGGCGCGGCTTGACGCCGAGCACCGACTCGGCCGACAGCAGCGCATAGCTGCCCTGGTAGTTGCCATCGGCCGGATTGGTGCCGCCGACCACGGCCGCCAGTGCGGTCGCTTCGGACTGGCCGCCATCAACGCGGACCACCACCACCACGGCCGTGCCCTGGTCGAAGATCGCATCCAGCGCGGCGGGCAGCGTGCCCTCGCCCTGGGCGGACGTGCCGCTGCGCAGCTTGGCCGCCTGCTGGCGGGACGTGACCAGCACCGGCTGGTTGATCGGGAAGTCGAGGCCGGCGCGCGGCGCGGTGCCGACGATACCAATCACGCTCGACGCGGCGGTGGTGATGGGACGGGTGCCGTCATCGATGTTGATGACTTCGACACCGTGGAGAAACTGTTCAGCCATTGGATTTTTCCATGTTTGGTGAGAGCCGGAGTACGTGGCCATGTTGCGGTTTTGGTGCGCGTGGTCCCATTGCAGGGAGGTCCGGATCAGACCCAGCCGTTGGTGCTGATGCTTCCGGTCACTTTGGTGAGCGATACCGATCCGGTCGAGATGCGGCGCAGGTGAATAAGCACCTCGAAATAAGCGTCCCGCCAGGTGGTATTGACTGCTGAGATCGCACCCAGGGTCAGTGACGCGGATCGACCCGTCGTCAGTGAGGCATATCCCGGCGCACTGTTCTGCACCGAATGGCCAGAGTTCCCGCTGGCACTGACCTGGAACATCACCTCGTAGTCTGATACCGACGCTCCGTCTGGGAGCCATCGGCCCGAAGTGGGCGCGTCCTGACCGACGGGGCCTCGCGCGGTGCTACCGGAGACCACCCATGCGCCATCAGAAACCAGGTAAACCTGTACCGTGGCGTACACCTGCGGCTGATTGGTCGCAGCGCCATCGTGGGCACTGAGTTCCTTGCCATGCAGACCGGCGATCACGTAAGACGCCGTGCCCTTGGCTGCCCAAAGGTTGGATAGATCCACGCCATCAACACGGTGACCGACATCGGCCGCTTTTCCGCCGAATGAGATGTGCGCATAGCGTTGGCTCAGGTCGGCGCCATTCAGGCGCCTCCCTGTTTGCCGGGAGGTGGCGCCCTGGGCGTAGAAATCGAAGATGTCATCGAAGTCAACGCCGTTGCGGCGATAACCGGAGGCCATGTCAGGCCTCCCCACGCATTGCACGGAGTTCGAACTGCAACGCAGCAATCGTTGCGCGCATTTTCGTGAGGCTTTCCTGATCCTCCCGACGCAGACTGGCTAGTTCCTGGATGCTCTTCACAATCACAGGAAGCAGCTGCTCCATCTTGATCGAAGCGACGCGCTCGCCCCTGAACTCAACACCATCGCTTGTGACCGCCTCAGGGATGACCTCTGCCATTTGTTCCGCCACGAAGAACAGGCGCTTTCGACCGTCGGCGTTGTACTCATGTCGATAGCGTCCAGCTACTGTCTGGAGCCGCTCGATCTCCGCCAAGCCGTACGGCATCGGCCCATCAATCTGCTTCAGCTTCCGCGACGATGCGGTGTCAAACCCTCCCGGAGAGGTGACGGCGCCATTGGGCGTGATTTGGAGCACGTCCCTGTTGGCAAGGGATGACCAGATCCTGTACAAGCCCTGCGAGTAGTAGGTGTGCATCTGGTTGACATTGTTCTCCCGCTCATGAAGAACGAACGCTGCCGCGCTCCCGGTCGAAGCCATTCCGCCGTGGACTGCAAGCGCATGATATTGATCCAGGTTGTCCCAAGGTGAGCCGCAAGCACGGATGTACCCGCCAGATAGAAGCTGGATCACCATCTTGTTGTTCTGGACGATGTTGACCGGCACATCATTGACTGCGCCGACGTTGACCGAGAACGCACCGTAGTACGGGTTATCAGCACCGCACTGGAAGATCGTGCCTCCGTTGTAGAGATTGACCGCGCTGTACCCGCTGGCGGTAGCGGGCGCCGATACACGCAGTTCGGTCGTTGAAAGCGTGCCGGTCATGCTGTCCCCCGACTTCTTCACCCGGCTCGCCGGATCGAAGTTCCGCGTGGTCCACAGCTCATCCCAGGCGTTGAACTGCTGCCCGTTCTGCGACTGCGACCAGAACAGCCTGCGATCACTGCTGAAGGCCAGCTGGTGGATGCCGATGCCGTTGACCTTGTCGAACTTGCCGTTGGTACTCCACGCGGCCGCCACGCCGTAGCTGCCCGGTGCATTGGTCGTCTCCGGGGTGAATGCGCGCAGTGCCGCGGGTGCCTCGAACAGATCGGCGGCGGTGGGCACCACGTCCGGCCAGGTGCCATTGCTGCCCTTGAGCGGACGCGCCGCCAATGCGGCGTCCAGACCGGTGATGTCGGCAGTCACATGACCATGCGCGGTCGGTGGGAACGTGGCCGGCTTGCCCTGGATGTCGGACCAGGCATGGGCGTGGGTGGCCGGCGGGAACGTGGCCGGGGCGCCGACCAGGTTGCTCCACTGCAGATAGTGGTCGCCGTGCTTGCCGTCCAGCAGGTCCGCATCCAGCCCCTTGCCGGCGCCTTCGTCCTTCAACGCAGCGCCCTTCAGTTCCAGCGCACTGCGCATGGCTGCCGCCGTACTGACGGCCAGCAGGTTGCGCGCGAACGGAGTGGGCGCGTTGGCACCCAGGCGGGCATCCAGGCTCGCCTTGCTCGCACGCGGGGTGAGCGCACGCTGCGCATCATTACCCGCGATGGCTTCCGCATCGGTGGCCAGCTCGACCACGCCCTGTACTTCAGTAGTGGCGGGGGGATTGATGAAATTGGCATCGCCGAAGGTCAGCGAGGTGGCCTGGACCTGGGTGAACACCACGTCGGCGGACATCAGCATCATCGCCTGCGCGGCCTTCTCCAGGATCACCCCGGCCTGGCCGTACAGCGCGAACAGCGTGCCGTCCTCCAGGTACAGGCCGATGCCGCGCATGCTGTAGACATCGCTGCTGTCGTCGCGGATGGTGACGTGCAGGGTGTCGGCGGCCACCACCAGGCCGGCGAAGGTGGTCAGGCGTTTGACCTCGCCCGGCAGGCTGGTGTCGCTGCCGTCGGGCTTGGCGGTGAAGCCGCTCGAGCCGATCCCGATCGCGGCGACGCGCACGGTGTTGGTGCCGGTGTTCTCGGCGTTGACCAGCGCAGCACGGCCGGCCGAAGTAACAATCAATTGCATGCGGTTTTATCCTTCAACGAAGTTCAGACGGCGGTAGCACGCCACGCGGGCCCCGGCGCCGATGCCGAGGGCACCGTTGAACTGCGCGCCTTGGGTGAAAGTGAAGTGCGAGCGCACCGGCTTGGTCCGGCTGACCTCCGCGATGACGTCATCGACGTAGCGCGCGGTGGCGTTCTCGCCACCTTCGCCGGACAGGGTCAGCAGCATGTCGAAGGTGTGCGGCCGGCCTTTCGGCTCGGTCTCCCACCATTCGCGCAGCACCAGCGAGCCGCCGAAGGCCTGCACCACCTGGCGCACGCTGTGGGCGGTGCCTTTGCGGCGTTGCACCTCGATCGCCACGCGCACACGGGCACGCTTGACCTGTTCGGGCCAGTAGGCCTTCCAGTCATCCACCGACAACGCCCAGGCCAGCCAGGGCAGCAGTGCGGCCGGACAACGGTCGGCATCCCACAGCGCCTGCAGGGCCACCGGCAGCGGCCGCACCTGCACGGCCTGTTCGAGCGCGCGCTCGGCGCGGGTGGCGTTGGGCGGCAACAGCGAGGGTTCACTCATCGATGCCGCCGTAGGTGATCGTCACCTGGGTGCAGTGGCTGGCTTCGGTGCGGTCCATGACCAGGTCCACCGCCGGTGCCACCAGTTCCACCCGCTGCACGCCTTCGGCATGCAGGGCGGCAAACAGCGCCGAACGGGTCACGTCACGGCCCAGCCGGTGGGACTCGGACACGTAGCGCTGCAGGCGCGTGCGCGCCTCGTCCAGCACCACGTCCGAGTCCGGACCGGCGAACGTAAACACACGTGCCTCGACCTGATACGGCGTGATCCGCGCGGACTGCACGATCACGTGGTCGGTCATCGGCCGCACATCCTCGGCGTTGAGCTTGCGCGCGACCTGCGCCAGCAGATCGGCGGCGGCGCTGCCATCGCCCTCGCGCGACAGCACCGAGATCACCACATCGCCCGGGGTCGGGCTGGTTGCGCTGGCATCGAGCACGCGCGGGTCGGCACTGAGGGTGTGGAAGATGTAGGCGCCTTCCGGGCCGGCCACGCTGAATCCTTCCGGCCCGAGCTGGATGCGGCGGCGGAAGTCCTCGTCGGCCTCCAGCACGCGCGGCACGCCACGGTCCGGGGCGCCTTCATCGAGCACCTGGCGGCCAACCCCGAAGATCGCACCGAGGTGGTCCAGATTGCTGCCGCTGGCATAGGCCAGCATCACCTCGCGTGCGGCATCGTTGACCCGCTGACGGTCGAGCAGGCGGAACCAGGTCACCGCCTCCAGGATCTTGTAGGCCGGGTCCGAAGGCAGCAGTGCATCGAAGGTGGGGTCGAGCTGACGCAGGCGCGCCAGCATCTCGTTGAACATCACGTCGTGGTCGATGACTTCGATCACCGCCGGCGCGGGGAGCTGTGACAGGTTGACGCTGGTGAAAGATCCGGACGACATCAGCTGACCTCAATTCCTTCGATGGTGATGAGCTGCCCGTTGGGCAGATAGGTTCCGTTGACATGGACGTTGACCTGGCCGGGCCGTGGCATCGCGATATCGACCTGGTCGACCCGCAGCCGCGGCTCCCAGCGCGCCAACGCATCCACGGTGGCGGCGATCAGGTCCATGCGCAGCGACAGGTTGGTCGGCGCATCCAGCAGTTCGAACAGTTGTGAGCCGTAGTCACGGCGTAGCACCCGCGAGCCGACCGGTGTGGTCAGGATGTCGCGGACTGATTGACGGAGATGGCCGAGGCCATCCAGTGTTTTTCCCGAGTTGGCATCTATTCCGCGCATGCCGACATGATCGCGATTGCGGCCGCGCCGAAACATTGCAGGGGTGGCCGCTACAACGTGTCCGGCAGCTGCGTTGCAGGCGTTGGCAGATCGAAGCTGCCGGTGCCACAGCCGATGCGACCCGAGGCCGATTGCAGCGCACTGGTGAGTTGCGCCAGCTCGGCCGCCACCTGGGCGAGCTGCAAGGGCAGTGTCGCGTACGGCTTGATCACCGGCTTGAGGAAGGCGCTGATGAAGTCGGTGATCCAGGTGACGATCTGCGCCGGGTTCGCGCCCGGTGCAGCAAGCAGCGCCATGATCGGTTCGATCACCGCCAGTTGCTCATTGATGCCGGCAACCACGCCGTCGGCCGCGGCCTGGATTTCGCCGCTGAGCTGGGCGAGTTGATCGCAGTGTTCAAGTGCATCGACCTGCTCGCGCAGTCGCGCGAATACCTGCGCATTGAAGGGCAGGCTTCCCTGGATGTTCATCGGCGTCCTCAGAAGATGTTGGTCACGATGCCCTGCTGGACCGTGACGATGTTGCCGCTGGCGGTGGTGAAGGTGCCTGAGGCGCCGGTGCCGGCCGCCAGGTTGCCTTCGGTGGACAGACTGCCGCTGCAGCGCACGGCCGGAGTCTTCAGATCCACCCCGTGGCTGGCCTCGACCTGGGCCGAACGACAGCGCACCAGTACCTGCCCTTCGCCAACATCGATGGTCATCCGCCGCGCCTGGCGGTCGTACTCCACGCGGGTTCCATCGGCATATTCGGTGCGATGCAGCGAACGGCGGTTGCCGGGCGCCGGATGCGCATCCTGGAAGATGCTGCCCAGCACGACGCCTTGTGCCGGGTCGCCGTAGGGGCAAGCCACCACCACCTGCTCGCCCACTTCCGGTGCGCTCCAATGGCGCACGCCGGCCCCGGCACGGTCGGCCACCCAGGGAATCCAGTCGCTGCGCATGCCATCCAGGTCGACACGCACGCGTGCGCGTGCCTCATCGAGTTCAGCCACCACGCCGAGCATCAGCAGATTGCCGATCAGGCGATGCTGTTCGCCCAGGGCATTCATGGCTGTGCCTGCAGCGGGCAGTAGTCGTCCAGGTGGGCCAAACCGATCGCCGGCACCACGCTGTAGAAGCCCTGCACGGCGGTGCCTGCCTCATCCCAGGCGCTCTCGCCCAGCAACACCGGCACGCGCCACTCGACCCGCCAGATCAGGCGTCCGGCAGGCACGTTGTCAGCCGGCTCGGGCGCGATGCCGATCACCGTCACCGGCTCGCTCGAGACGCTGGGCACATGCCCCCACTGGTGTAGATCGGTGGCCACTGTCAGCGCCGCGTCACGCACCTGCGCGGCCGCCTGGGCGGCATCGTCAATCACGATCCGCGCCAGCAGCCGCAGCGCACAGGCGAAGCGACCGCTGCCGCCATCACTGCCGGCCGCCAGTGGCTCGGCGCTCAGCAGCTCGCACAGCACCGCCGGCGTGGTGATGCTGGCCAACTCGGTGCTGCGGTTGAAGGCAACGGTGGAATAGTTCGGGAAGCGCGCCTGCAGGCGCGCGATGATCGCGCCCTGTAGCGGCGCGAGGGAAACGGCGATGGCATCTGCCATGAGGGAGGAAGCTCCAGGGATCTCAGGCCTGCAGTGTGGCCGGCCCGTTCGATACACCCCATTGCAGGGCTGTCCTGCCGCGTGTGCTACTGCGGTTGATCACAGGGAACCGCCAACGTCGGCGCCGATGCGTTGACCTGGATGCCCTCGCTGCGCGCCAGCGTGCACAGCAGTGCGCGCACCTGGTCAGCCAAAGCATGGTAAGCGTGGGCAACGGCGACGTGGTTGCGCAGCAGCGACATGTCGTCAGCGCCCGCCGGTGCGGGCAGTGCTTGCGGCGGCTGCAGCTGGGCCGGTGCGATCTGCAGATTCACCGGCAACGGGTGGCTGGCCGGCATTGGCGGCGCGCCAGATGCGCATGAAGCCAGGATCAGCGTCACCGCGATCGCGGCCCCGCGCATGCATGGATGCCTCATGTTGATCGATCTCCTGCTGCAGCCGCGCATCGGTCGCACGGCGTTGCTGTTGGCGAAGCAGCCGTTGCTGTTCGCTGGACGTGGCGCTGCGCACGTTGGCCAGGGTCTGCTTACCGCGTGCCTCGGTGGCCGCATGGCTGCGCTGCAGCCGCGCCAGCGCGACACGCTGGGTGGCCACCTCGGCGCTGCCGTCGCGCAGCTTCCAGCCCAATGCAATGGCCAGCCCGGTCCAGGCCGCCAGCAGCACGCACAGCACCAGCGCGCGGTTCATGCCAGTTGCCCGCCGGCCGCCAGGTAGGCCGAGCGCAGGCGGCCCAGCGACTGCTCATGCTGCCCATAGCCCGCCCCGGGCAGGCTGGCCCAGATCCGCCGCGCCGCATGCACGGCATCGTCGAAGCGTCCATTGCGGACCAGCACATGGGCGCCGCATTGGCGCAGCAGTTCCACGCAGGCCAGGTCCTGCGCGATGGGGCTGAAATCGGCCAACGACAAACGCTTGGCCAGATCGGCCCACGTCGCGCGCAGGAACTGGTAACGGCCAGCCGCCGAGGATTTGATCCCATAACGTGGCAGTGCCACCAGAATCCCGGGATGACGCCGGTAGTCGTCGAGCAGCCCCCCGCCGACGATCACGTCATAGCCGCGGTCGCGGGTGCGCTGGCGGCCATCGTCGGTGCCTTCGGACACGGCCAGCATGTCCAGGAAGGCCGCGACATTGCGCCCGCCCAGTGCGGCATCGGCGGCGGCGGTCATGCCGGTGCTCCGCGCATCTCGCGGATCATCGCCATCAGGCTGTCGACCTGGGCACGCAGCGCGTGCACTTCACCCCGCAGCGAGCCGATCTCGGTGGCCATCGCTTCGCGTTCGCGCATCAGCGTATCGGCGCGGTCGCGTTCGGCCAGCAGCTGCTCCTGCAGGCGCGCCAGCGTGCGTTCGTTGGCGTCGTCGGCGGCGCGGTCCAGCTTGGCCGACGACAGCCATTGCCGGATCCACAGCGCGCCGGCCGCGATGAAGCCGGATGCACCGCCGGCGAATTTGAGCCAGTCCGGCAGGCCGGCGAGTACATCCGGTTCGTTCATGGGATCACTGGATTCGGTAACGGCGCCCAGTGTCGGGCGTGCTGGCCGGCGCTTCACTTGCAGCGCGGTCCTGCTGTGCCATGCGCCGCACATGGCGTTCGCTGAGCCCGTGCACGCGTGCTACCAACGCCACCGATGCGCCGGTTTCCAGCTCCTCCAGGATCGCCTGTCGACGCTGGCGGGCGAAGGTCTCGGCGCAACTGGCCAGGAACAGCAGTTCACCGCCAAACACCTTCACCATCGCCTGCGCGGTGTCCCAGCCGAGGATGGACACCAGCCGGTGCCCATCGGGCAGGCGCGCCGGGACGTACAACACCAGCCGCCCACGCGAGGTGGATTTGACTGCCGTGCGCGGCCAGTGCTGGATCAGCGTGAACACTGCATCGGCGCCGATCACGTCGGCCAGTTGCTGGGCACTGCTGGGAAGCGGATCGTGCATGTCAGGATACTCAGGATATCTATGTTATCCCTATTGTCCTGCAATCCTGGAAAAGCACAATTCTTCCCGTTCGGGGATACCCCGCGTCGCTGCATGAATTGCTGCCATCCCCGGGTATCAGGGTACGGGGAGGTCACAGGTTCGACACCGCTGTGCCCCGTCATCCTGCTGCCAGTGGTTTCGCCGCTATTCCAGTACTCCTGATACCCCTGGAGGAGAAAACCCCATCAGCACGGTGCAGCAGGCCGGGTATGTCAGGGGTACGGGGTGGGTATGAATGGGTTCCCGTGAACGTACGCCGCAAACAAAAAACCCGGCGCAAGGCCGGGCTCTGTTCTGCAATGGACGTGGCCGCGCACCGGCGGCGTGGCGGCTAGAGATCGAACAACAGGTTGCCGCCGGTTTTGCGCGGGGTATACCCGGCCTCGCGCAGCCAGCGCGAGGCATTGAGTGCGTCGGGACGGGTTGCAGGGAACTTCCCCGCCAGCATCAGGAAGCGGCCGACCGTCATGGCCTCGCCACTGCCACGCAGCTTCTTCAAGGTGTCCTCGAACCACGCTGGCGCAGCTTCCTCGCGGGTGCGCCGGTTCTGCGCACGGCCACTCGCAGACTTGCCGTCGGCCAGCACCAGCGCCGTGAAAATGGCATCCAGGCTCAGCTTGTGCTTGTCCCGCGACGGCTGGCTGTCGAACAGTTCGATGGCCTGCTGGCGGAACGCTTCAAATTTCTGGACGTTCATGACTTCTCCAAGATGTCCCCAACGGACAACGGGGATATGTTTACTGTACCGCATTGTCCTGCTTGCTCGCACGCAGGACTCTTCACTTTTATTAATGGATCCGCCGGTTTTACGTCAGGATCCGCCAACATCTCGCCCCCACCCTGCCGCCGCCGCAGCTGGTGCCACAACGCGATCACATCGGCGTGCAGGCGCATCCGTGCCGGTTCGCCGCGCACCCGCGCGACCCGGGCCAGGTAGCGATGCCGTGCCGCCCGACCGGGAATCCGCAGCAGCACGTGGCGCGCCTCGCATTCGGCACGCCAGCCTTCCAGCGCCGTGCGGGTGTGGCTCACAGCGGCACCTGCAGGTCTGCACTGCGCAGGCGCGGCGGCATCATCCAGGCCTTGCTGCGGTCCTTGCCGATCTTGCGCGTGCACACCCCGTAGCGCCGCACCACGTAGGCCGCAGCTTCGTTGACGTGGGTGCGCAGCGGTCGGTCGATCCCGGCCGCCAGCGCGATTTCGGTGGCGCGCATCGGGTTGATCCAGATCGTCGGCGGCGCGCTCCAGTCGAACTCGCGATCGATCATTTCCTGCACCGGCGAGATCGTCTCGTGGTCGCGGTTGTGGCCGTTCAGCGCATCCAATTCATCCGTATCCAGGTGCCAGCTGTCGCCGGCGTCGTAGCGCTGCTTCAGTTCCGCCCACACCTGTTGCATGTCCAGCGAGGCCGGTTCCCCCAGTGCCGAGGCCTGGATCGTCCACCAGCGCGTATTGCCGGTGGGATCGTGCAGGAACTGCGGGTCATTGACCGATGCGAAGAAGACGGTGCGCCGCGCGTAGCGCGATTCGGTACGCGCATAGGGCCGGCGCAGCTCGTCGCTGTCGCGGGAAATGAAGGCCTTGAGCGCCGCGATGTCCGCCTTGCGGAAGGTTGCATCCACTTCGCCCAGCTCCACGATCCACTTGGATACCACGCGTTTGACGCTGTCGCGGTCGGCCGGATTGAGGACTTCGCCATCGGCGATCACGCCCAGTGCCCGCGGTGCCAGCTGCTTGGCCCAGCGGGTCTTGCCCAGGTTCTGCCGTGACACGAACGTAAGTACGCCGCGCGCCACTACGCCATCCCGTTCGTAGGCGGCCGCCACCGCCGACAGCATCCACTTGCGCATCAGCACTTCCTTCAGCGAGCGCCCGTCGGCCAGACGGGTGTCGGTCGCTGCCGTCACGGTGTCGTAGAACGCCTGCAGCCGTGACACGCCGTCCCAGGGCCGCTGCTCGATCCAGTCGGCGATCGGGTTGAAGCGGTTGGCCTCGGCCACCGCACACAGGCTGCTCTCGAAACCGCTGATCGGCATCCGCACCCGATGCATGCAGTCCAGCAGTTCGCTCATCGCCACCTCGCGGCCGTTGTCGATGGTGGCGTGCAGGTCCGGCACCAGGATCTCCAGTTCCTTGCGGATGGTGTTGTAGCGCGCCTGGATGCCGGTGCGCCGGCACAGCTCGGCCAGGTTGCGCGCGGTCGGCAGAGGCCGGCCGCGGCTGTCGCTGTCCGGGAACGCCGACACCGTGTCGAAGCGGCACAGTCTGCCCGGTACCGTGTAGCTGGCCGGGGCCTCGGCGACCGCTTCCGGCGCCGTCCCGGCAGCCCGGCGCGGCTCGGCCTGCAACTGCAGGCGTACCGCTTCCAGGCCTTCGCGCTGGGCAAGATCATTGAAGTCGGTCGGTTCGCCCAGCGCGCTGGTGAACTGCGGCCAGACCACGCGCGCACCACTGGCCTCGGCCGCACGCCGGGCCTGATCGATGCCGACATTGCGATCGGGGTCGGCACCGAAGCGATCGCAGTCGGCGGCGATCACGAACTCCGCCTGCGGCAGCGCCGCCCGCCACACTCCGGCCACTCCCGGCAGGTTGTATGCATCCCAGCACACCACTACGCACCAGCCGCTGGCTTCATGCACGCTGGCACCGGTGGCGTAGCCTTCGCAGAACACCACCGGCCGGCCCGACATGGGTTCGCCGATGACATAGAACGCATTCTTCTTCTGCCCGCCCGACAGGAAACTCTTGTCGCGGCCGAGTTCGCTGTCGATGCCCGGAAAGATGCCCTGCAACGATACGATCCGGCCTTCGCCATCCATCAGCGGCACCACCAGCGTGTCGGCAATCTGCCGCCCTGGCTGGCCGGGTCCCCCACGTAACGGCCAAGCCACCCGGCGCAGCCCATGCGCCTGTACGCCCTTGCGCTGCAGGTAGGCGTGGGCTTGCCCGGCCACCGGCTCGGCACGCGCCCACAGGTTGCGCGCCAGTGTGGCGGCACGCATCTCGCGGGCGTTGCGCTCGCGCTCACGCTCGGCACGCGCACTGGCCATGCGCGCCTCCAGCTGCGCGCGCTCCTGCGCGCTGAGCATCACGCTGGGCCGTGCGCACCAGCGATGGCTCTGGCCGGTCCGCCAATGGCCGAATTCACCGGCCGGCACGCCGTCGCCGAACAGCACGCACCAGCCGTTGCGCGTGCCGGCCCGATCACCCTGCACATGGAAACGGCGCAGGCGGCCATCCGGCTGCAGTTCTCCGGCCGCCAACCGCGGCACGATACCCGCCTCGTGCATCGCGGCCACGAATGCTGCGACCAGCGCGTGGTCGCCGACCGCGATCATCCCGACACCCTCGCATCCAGCTTGAGCCGCAGCAGTTCCAGGGTATGCGCGGGAATGGTCCGGTCGCGGCTGCTGCGCCAGTTGCGCACGGTATGCGGCTGGCGATTGACCAGCCGACCGACCTGCCGCGCCGTCAGTGCGTGCTCGCGCATCAGCCGATCCAGCTCCAGGGTTCTGTCCATGCGGGGGGTCTCCTTGGCAATGGCCACGCGACCGGCGCGGCGACAGGCCAGCCCACCGGCACGCGGCCTCCCCCGGTTGATGAAAACGGGGTATCGCAACGCGGGGATAATGGGGTTGACGGGGACATCTTACCGAATCAGGATATCCAGGACAACAATGGAAGAACATCCTGACATGACTACCAACAGCCCCGCTCCCCACCCTATTCTCACCGCCATCAGCCCCGACCTCGACGACGCCCTGGCGGTGATCGGCCGGGTGGCCCAGCACCAGGCGCAGGGCCGCGCCAGCAGCATCCGCCGGCTGTCCGGTGGCGCCATTGAAACGTCGCCGGCGCAGCTTGCCACCATCGCCGATGGCATCGCGGCGGAGCTGATTTCGCAGCTGCGCGAGCAGGTGCGCAGCACCGTCTGCGCCTATACCGCCAGCGCCGCATTGCTCCCCGGTTGAGCGGGGCCAAGTATTTGATCGGGCGGAACATTCTGGATTCCCTCGGGCAGTCGCAAGCTGTGCGACGTCAGTGCGGTCCAATGGTTCCACCTCCTTCCCACCCCCAACGTGTCCGGGCAACCGGGCAGAGAAGCGAGCGACACCCTTCCGATGGCTGACGTTATCGACCAGGCACAAGCATTCGATGCATTGAACCTCGCGCATTCGTTGAAAGCACACGCTGAAACCGCACAGGGAACCGTGCGCCCCCAAGCCACGGGCTACTGCCTGAATGATGAGTGCCTTGAATCGTTCGACACGCCGGGCCGGCTGTTCTGCGGCCCGCGATGTGCGCAGCGATTTGATTCCAGATCAAAGTTAAACCGCTAAAACAGGGGTATGAAGCATGCAGTCCAGCCAACGCGTCCGCTCTATCGATGATCCGGGCACCGACCAGATCCGGGACCGTACGCGCGAGTTGGCCAACCAATTGAGTGAACTCATGCAATACGCGCAGACCCACATCGAGGAGCAGCACGCCCATGCACAGGGCTGCCGCGACATTGATGAAATGCAGCGCCTGTCCGACGCCGACCCGTTCCGCTGGCTCGACGACGCACGACGTTCGCTGCAGCAGGGGCTGATGTTCCTGGACCGCGCCATGGCCCAACCGCGGGACTTCTGAACCGGGCCGCCGCCGCGCTGCCTCCCGGAAACGGTAGGCAGCGCGGCAGGGGGGCATTACGCTGTGCGCATGTCAGCCCCAGAAGACGAAGACCCCGCCGCCCTGTTCCGCGCCGCCATCGGCGAGGTGACGCCGCTGCGCAAGCCGGTCGCCCCACCGCCGGCCACGCCGCGGCCAAAGCCGCGTGCGCGGATGGCCGAGCAGGACGAGCACGAGGCCAAAGGTGAATTCGCACGGCTGCTGCAGGGCACGGGTGCCCTGGAAGCCGGCGACACCGCCAGCTACCGCCGCGAAAACCTGCCGGCGCGCATGTTCCAACGGCTCAAGCGCGGCCAGTATTCCGTGCAGGACGAACTGGACCTGCATGGCGCCACCGCCGCACAGGCCGAAACCCTGATGCGGCAGTTCCTGCTCGATGCGCATGCCCACGACTACGGCTGCGTGCGCATCATCCACGGCAAGGGCCTGCAGTCCGATGGCGGCGCGCCGGTGTTGAAGAACCTGGTCGATCGCCTGTTGCGCCTGCGCAACGATGTGCTGGCGTTCCATTCCGCCCCCGCGGGGCAAGGCGGCACCGGCGCGGTGCTGGTGCTGCTCGCCCACCGGTAGCGCCACGCCGGGCGTGGCTGCCCTTCGTTCGGGGTCATGAGCGCTGCCGTTGCCACGCATGGCGTGGCACTACCCATTGCCTCTGGTAGCGCCACGCCACGCGTGGCTGCCCTTCGTTCAGCGGTCCGGCCCGGTGGTACGCCACGCCAGGCGTGGCGCGTCCGTCAGGCGTCGGTGGGGCTGCTCTGGCTGGCGTCCTGGACGGGGCCCAGTTCGTGCAATACGGCGGTGGCGTAGCAGCCCGGTGGCAGTGCGAAGGAGAGCTCCAGCACGTCCGCCGCCAGCCACTGGTGCTGCAGCATCGCCGGGCGCAGGCGCAGCGCGCGGCGCTCCTGCTTCAGGCGCGCCCCTTCCAACCCGGCACGCAAGGCCAGCGACTGCTCGTCGCTGATCGCAGCCAGCTCCAGCGCCGCAGCCGCCGCATTGCTGCGCAGCTCGCCCTCGCCCCACAACGGGCCGCTGGGATGGATGTCGAACCGCGCCAGGCGGTCGGCCAGCAGGTCGGTGAACGGCTCGGGGCCGAACACGCTGCGACTGCCGTCCAGCATCCACACCTCGCCGTCCAGCGGCGCGTCCCAGTTGCCCTGCGCCACGCGCTCGGCGAGCACCTGGTTGAACAGCGCCGAACGCGCCGCCGACAGCAGCAGCGAGCGCTGGTCCGGGCGCATCCGACGCCCACCGAACATCGCCAGCGCGGCCGGCACGTTGCCGCCGTCGCGGCCGAAGCGTTGCTCGCCAAACCAGTTCGGCAGGCCGCGCGCGGCGATCAACGACAACCGCTCATCAATCGCCGCCGCATCGCCCTGCACGTCACGCAACACCAGCTTGAAGCGGTTGCCCGCCAGCGCGCCGCGCTGCAGCTTGCGGTTGTGCCAGGTGGATTCGACCACCTCGATCTCATCGGAGGCCAGCAGCGCCGGGTCCGGCGCGACCCGCTTGGGCAGGTGCACGCTGAAACGCTGGGTGGTGACCGCATGGCGGTCTTTCATGCCGGCGTAGCTGACCGCCATGTCCGGCAGCCCGGCCCAACGGGCAAGCACCTTGGCCACGTGCGCGGTATTGGCGCCGCGCTTGCGGAGGGTGAGCAGCAGGTGCTCGCCCTCCCCGCTCGGCTCGAAGGCCGGCAGTTCGTCCACCTGGAAATCGTCGGGCGTGGTGCGGATCTTTGCGGTGAGCAACGGCGCGCCAAACGCCAGCGGCAGCGCGATCACAGCGCCACCAACAGCACGACGGCCTGGGCGGCGATGCCTTCACCGCGCCCGGTGAAGCCCAGCGTCTCCGAGGTGGTGGCTTTGACACTCACCGTATCCAGCGCCACGCCCAGCAGCCCGGCGATGCGCTCGCGCATGGCCAACGCATGCGGGCCCACCTTGGGCCGCTCGCAGATCACCGTGATGTCGCTGTTGCCCACCTGCCAGCCGCGCTCACGCAGCAGCTGGTTGCAATGGACCAGGAACTGGCTGCTGTCGGCATCCTTCCAGCGCATGTCCGACGGCGGGAAGTGCTGGCCGATGTCGCCCAGCGCCAGCGCGCCCAGCATCGCATCGCACAGCGCGTGCAGGATCACATCGCCGTCGCTGTGTGCGAGCACGCCGCAGCTGTGCGCCACGCGGATACCGCCAAGCATGATGTGGTCGCCCGTGCCGAAGGCGTGGACGTCGTAGCCCTGTCCGATCCGGACGGGAGGAAAATGCGGCGTAGTCATGACGAAAACCTGCAGTGGGGAGTGCCGCGCACGCTCAGGGAGCGCGTCGCGACAGCTCGAATTCGAATCGGGACAGATCGGCCGGGGTGGTGACCTTGAAGTTGTCCTCGTTGCCTTCCACCAGCAACGGACGCAGCCCCTGGCGCTCCATGGCCATGGCCTCGTCGGTGACCTCCACGCCGGCATCGGCGGCTTCCTGCAATGCCCGCGCCAACTGGTGGCGGCGGAACAGCTGCGGGGTCAGCGCACGCCACAGGCGCGCACGCGGCTCGGTGGCATCGATGCCACCGTCATCACCGGCACGCTTGAGGGTGTCGCGCACGGGCGCGGCGAGGATCGCACCGACCGGATCGTTGCGCCCCACTTCCAGCAGCCGGCCCAGATCGGCCGCGGCCAGATTCGGCCGTGCGGCATCGTGCACCAGCACGAAATCATCGGCACGCACGCTGTCCGGCAGCGCCTGCAGCCCGGCCAGCACCGAGGCGGCACGGGTAGCGCCGCCGGTGCAGGTGAGAATCGGTTTGTCGGCCAACGACTGCCAGCCCGGCCAGTCGGCGTCCTGCTCGGCAATCACCACCATCACCCCGGCCACGACCGGGTGCGACAGCAGCGCTTCCAGCGTATGTGCCAGCAAGACCCGGTCGCCGGCAACCAGGTACTGCTTGGGGGTGGCGCCGCCGAAGCGGGCTCCACGGCCGGCGGCCGGCACCACGGCCCAGACGCTGCCCATCAGGGCACGTCCTGGTGCGGTGCGTTGGGGTCGGCCACCACCGGGGCGCGCGGCGGCGACACCGGGGCATCCTCGACCACGCGGTAGAACTTCTCGCCGGGCTTGATCATGCCCAGCTCGCTGCGCGCGCGCTCTTCGATGGCCGCCTGGCCTTCCTTGAGGTCCTTCACTTCGGCAGCCAGCGCATCGTTGCGCTGCTGCAGACCGGCGTTGTCACGTCTCTGGTTCTCGACCTGGGCCTCGAGCATCATCACTTCACCCGAATTGCCCGGGCCGAACCAGAAACGGTACTGCAGCCATGCCAGCAGCAGCGCCAGCAACAACAGTACCCAGCGCCAGTTGCGCATGGATCAGCGCTTCAGCGACACGAACGCGTCGCGGCCGGCATAACGCGCACCGGCACCGAGCGATTCTTCGATGCGCAGCAGCTGGTTGTACTTGGCCACGCGGTCGCTGCGGCACAGCGAGCCGGTCTTGATCTGGGTGGCGGTGGTGGCCACGGCGATGTCGGCAATGGTGGTGTCTTCGGTTTCGCCCGAACGGTGCGAGACCACGGCGGCGTAGTTGGCGCTGTGCGCCATGGCGATCGCTTCCAGGGTCTCGGTCAGGGTGCCGATCTGGTTGACCTTGATCAGGATCGCGTTGGCGGTGCCGGACTCGATGCCTTCCTTGAAGATCTTCGGGTTGGTCACGAACAGGTCGTCACCCACCAGCTGCACCTTGCTGCCGATGCGGTCGGTGAGCAGCTTCCAGCCGGCCCAGTCGTTCTCGGCCAGGCCGTCTTCGATGCTGATGATCGGGTACTGCGCGGCCCAGTCGGACAGGAAGTCGACGAACTGCTCGGAGGTCAGGCGCTTGTTCTCGCCCACCAAGTTGTACTTGCCATTCTCGTAGAACTCGCTGGAGGCCACGTCCAGGCCGAGCAGCACGTCTTCACCGGCGGTGTAGCCGGCCTTGCCGATCGCCTCGAGGATCGTGTCCAGCGCTTCAACGTTGCTGCGGAAGTCCGGCGCGAAGCCGCCTTCATCGCCCACCGCGGTGCTCAGGCCATGGCCCTTGAGCACGGACTTGAGCGAATGGAAGATTTCAGTGCCGGCGCGCAGCGATTCGGAGAACGAGGTGAAGCCGACCGGCAGCACCATGAATTCCTGGAAGTCGACGTTGTTGTCGGCATGTGCGCCACCGTTGATGATGTTCATCATCGGCACCGGCAGGGTCACATCGCGGCCCTGGGCCAGGTACTGCCACAGCGCCTGCTTCTTCGAGGCGGCCATGGCATGGGCATTGGCCAGGGAAACCCCCAGCAGCGCGTTGGCGCCCAGGCGGCCCTTGTTCTCGGTGCCATCGAGGTCGATCAGGCGACGGTCCAGGCCTTCCTGGTCGGCGGCATCGAAGCCCTTGAGCGCATTGGCTATGGTGGTGTTGACGTTGGCCACGGCGTTGCGCACGCCCTTGCCCAGGTAGCGGGTCTTGTCGCCATCACGCAGTTCCACCGCTTCCTTGGTGCCGGTGGAGGCACCCGACGGCACCGCGGCGCGGCCGAACGAACCGTCCTCGAGGATGACTTCAGCTTCCAGCGTGGGGTTGCCACGGCTGTCGAGGATTTCACGGGCGTGGATGCTGCGGATCGTGGTCATAGCGGGCCGGTTACCAGTCAGAAAGGGAAGACGCCGGAAAAACCAGCGCCGGAAAAGCATGCCGCGTGATTATCCCCGCCCGCCCGCCGCTTGCCAAATCGCGGCCGGGGGCGCAGCGGAAACCGTATACGAAAGCGTGCGCGACAGCAGCCAGGGCGCCACCAGCACCGCCAGCAGCAGGGCCAGCAGCGCCAACGCGACGCCGCCCCCGGCCGGCTGTCGGCGCAGGCGCAGCGCCAGCACCGCCGAAACCACGCAGCCCAGTACCACCCCCGCCGACAGCGCCAGAGTGAGGTAGATGAAGGGCTGCACCGCGCGCAGGGCATGGTTGCCATCGCCGGGCATGCCGACGCTGGCCGCCACCAGCACCAGCATCACGAACAGGCAGCCCCAGGCGGCGATCGAGAAGCCCAGCGCGGCCCAGCCCCACGGCCAGGCCCGCCACTGCCGGCGCGGGTGGCCGGCGCGGGGCGCGGTCAGGCCCGCGCTTCCTGCAGCAGCGCGCCGCCGGCCTTGCGCTCGCGCGCGGCACGGATGAAGCCGATGAACAGCGGGTGGCCTTCGCGCGGGGTGGACAGGAACTCCGGGTGCGCCTGGCAGGCCAGGAACCACGGATGCTGGTCGCGCGGCAGTTCCACCACTTCCACCAGGGTGTCGTCCATCGACTTGCCGGCAATCACCAGGCCGGCATCTTCGAGCTGGGTGCGGTAGCGGTTGTTGAACTCGTAGCGATGGCGGTGACGCTCGGACACCACGTCCTTGCCGTACAGCTCGCGGGCCAGCGTGGCCGGCTTCAGGCGCTGCTCCTGCAGGCCCAGGCGCATGGTGCCGCCCAGGTCGGAGCGCTCGTCGCGCTTTTCCGTGTCGCCGCTGGCGGTGCGCCACTCGGTGATCAGGCCGATCACCGGGTTCGGCGACTGGCGGTCGTTCTCGGTGCTGTTGGCGCCTTCCAGCCCGGCCACATGGCGGGCGAAGTCGACCACCGCGGCCTGCATGCCGTAGCAGATGCCGAAGTACGGCACGTTCTGCTCGCGGGCGAACTGCGAGGTGAGCACCTTGCCTTCGAAGCCACGGTCACCGAAGCCGCCCGGCACCAGGATGCCGTCGACGTCCTTCAGCGCCGCCATGTCGGTACCTTCCAGCTCCTGCGCTTCCAGCCACTTCAGGTTGACCTTGGTGCGCTGGCGCAGGCCGCCGTGCTTGAGCGCCTCGCCCACCGACTTGTAGGCGTCCTGGTGGTCGACGTACTTGCCGACCACCGCGATGGTGACCTCGTCCAACGGGTGCAGGGTGGCATCCACCGCCGCTTCCCACTCGGACAGATCGACCGGACCGGCCTTGTCGGCCAGCTTGAGCTGGTTGACCACGATCTCGTCCAGGCCCTGCACGTGCAGACCCATCGGGATGCGGTAGAGCACGTCCACATCCGGCACGCTGATCACCGCGCGCTCGGAAACGTTGGTGAACTGGGCGATCTTGCGGCGTTCCGAATCCGGCACGACCTGCTCGGAACGGCACAGCAGCACGTCCGGCTGGATGCCGATCGAGCGCAGCTCCTTGACCGAGTGCTGGGTCGGCTTGGTCTTCAACTCGCCGGCGGCGGCGATGTACGGCACCAGGGTCAGGTGCATGAACAGCGCCATCTCGGGGCCGCGCTCGGTGCGCACCTGGCGGATCGCCTCCAGGAACGGCAGCGATTCGATATCGCCCACGGTGCCGCCGATTTCCACCAGTGCCACGTCGAAGCCTTCGGTGGCTTCGTCCATACAGCGGCGGATTTCATCGGTGATGTGCGGGATCACCTGCACGGTGGCACCCAGATAGTCGCCGCGGCGCTCCTTGCGGATCACGTTCTCGTAGATGCGGCCGGTGGTGACCGAGTTCTTGCGGCTCAGGCGCGTGCGCACGAAGCGCTCGTAGTGGCCCAGGTCCAGGTCGGTCTCGGCGCCGTCGTCGGTGACGTACACCTCGCCGTGCTGGAACGGGCTCATGGTGCCCGGGTCGACGTTGATGTACGGGTCGAGCTTCATCATCGTGACCTTCAGGCCACGGGCTTCGAGGATGGACGCAAGTGACGCGGCGGCAATGCCTTTGCCGAGCGAGGACACTACGCCGCCGGTTACGAAGATCAAGGGAGTCATGGCTGGGGGTGTCCTGTCAGGAAGGGGAAAACGGCGCCGGCCCCGGTGGGGACGGTCGACGTGAAGGGGGTATTCGGGGAGATCCGGCCGGTGGCTGCGGGGTACGCACGCGCCGGGGGCGGGATCGGGGGAACAGCGCGGGTCGGGCCAGTCTGCGACGTCGGGTCAGCCGTGCCGGCCACCGTTGGGACCGTCACCTCCTGCCTACCCTGCTGGCGATCGCGCACGACCGAACCAGTCCATTCGCTGATGGATGACACGTACTGCTCCCGGAAAGCCATAGTTTACAGATTGAAGGCCCTCAGCCCAAGGGCGGCGTGCGGCCTTCACACAAAAAGAGAGCCCCGGACAAGGGCCGGGGCTCTTTTCACACGCCAGGGAACCCGCCCGGGCGGGCGGCAGCGCGGATGCGCCGGAATCAGCGCTTCTTGCGCGCTTCCTCTTCCTCTTCTTCCTTCTGCGGGGCCTGCTCGCCCTTGGCCTTCATTTCGGCGGTGGCCTGGGCGCGGCGCTTGGCCTTGGCATCGGCCTCGGACTGCGCCTTGTCGGCCTGTTCGCCCTGCTGCGGCGCGGGCTGGCCCTGTCCGGCGTTCTGCGCCAGTGCCAGCGGCACGGCCACGACGGCGGCGGCAATGGCAACGATGGTCAGCAACTTCTTCATGGGGCACTCCTCGCGGTGTTGGCTTGGGTTGGGGTCACCGGGGTACGGTTTCCACCAGACACAGTGTATCCAACCCCGGTCGGCCGGCTCCTGAACGTGCGGCGTGCAAAAAAACCGGCCAGCCCGCAAACTTCGCCGTCGCTATGCGCTTTTTGAAGACAGATGAACGCCCGTTATAACGCCGCCGATATTGAAGTCCTGTCCGGCCTTGACCCGGTCAAGCGCCGCCCCGGCATGTATACCGACACCTCGCGCCCGAACCACCTGGCGCAGGAAGTGATCGACAACGCCGTCGACGAAGCCCTGGCCGGGCACGCCCGCACGGTCGAAGTCACCCTGTACAAGGATGGCAGCTGCGAAGTCAGTGATGACGGTCGCGGCATGCCCGTGGACATCCACCCCGAGGAGAAGATCCCCGGCGTCGAACTGATCCTCACCCGGCTGCATGCGGGCGGCAAGTTCAACAACAAGAACTACACCTTCTCCGGCGGCCTGCATGGCGTGGGCGTGAGCGTGGTCAATGCGCTCTCGACGCTGGTCGAGGTGCACATCAAGCGCGAAGGCAGCGAGCACCGCATCACCTTCCGCAATGGCGACCGCGCCACCCCGCTGGAAGTGGTCGGCAGTGTCGGCAAGAAGAACACCGGTACCCGCGTGCGCTTCTGGGCCGACCCGAAGTACTTCGATACGCCCAAGTACAACCTGCGCGCGCTGCGCCACCTGCTGCGTGCCAAGGCCGTGCTGTGCCCGGGGCTGACCGTCAAGCTGCGCGACGAGGCCACCGACGAGCAGGACACCTGGTACTACGAAGACGGCCTGAGCGATTACCTCAAGGCCGAGCTGGGCGAACGCGAGATGCTGCCGGCGGACCTGTTCGTGGGCCACCTGAAGAAGGAAAACGAGATCGTGGACTGGGCCCTGGCCTGGATTCCCGAGGGCGAGCTGGTCCAGGAAAGCTACGTCAACCTGATTCCGACCGCCCAGCACGGCACCCACGCCAACGGCCTGCGCACCGGCCTGACCGAGGCGCTGCGCGAGTTCTGCGACTTCCGCAACCTGCTGCCGCGTGGCGTCAAGCTGGCCCCGGAAGATGTCTGGGACCGGGTCTCGTTCGTGCTGTCGCTGAAAATGACCGACCCGCAGTTCAGCGGCCAGACCAAGGAACGCCTGTCCTCGCGCCAGGCCGCCGGCTTCGTTGAAGGCGCCGCGCACGACGCCTTCAGCCTGCTGTTGAACCAGAACGTCGCCCTTGGCGAGCAGATCGCCCAGCTGGCCATCGAACGCGCCAGTGCGCGGCTCAAGACCGAAAAGCTGGTGGTGCGCAAGAAGGTCACCCAGGGCCCGGCCCTGCCCGGCAAGCTGGCCGACTGCATCAGCCAGGACCTGTCGCGCACCGAGCTGTTCCTGGTCGAAGGCGACTCGGCCGGCGGCAGCGCCAAGCAGGCCCGCGACAAGGATTTCCAGGCGATCATGCCGCTGCGCGGCAAGATCCTGAACACCTGGGAAGTCTCCTCGGGCAGCGTGCTGGCCTCGGAGGAAGTGCACAACCTGGCCATCGCGATCGGCTGCGATCCGGGCAAGGACGACATCAGCGGGCTGCGCTACGGCAAGGTGGTGATCCTGGCCGACGCCGACTCGGACGGCCTGCACATCGCCACCCTGCTCACCGCGTTGTTCCTCAAGCACTTCCCGGCGCTGGTGGATGCCGGCCACGTGTTCGTGGCGATGCCGCCGCTGTTCCGTATCGACGTGGGCAAGCAGGTGTTCTACGCGCTGGACGAAGAAGAAAAGCGCACCATGCTGGACAAGATCGAGCGCGAGAAGATCAAGGGTGCCATCAGCGTCACCCGGTTCAAGGGCCTGGGCGAGATGAACCCGCCGCAGCTGCGCGAGTCCACCATCCACCCGGACACGCGCCGCCTGGTACAGCTGACCATCGACGATGGCGAGCAGACCCATTCGCTGATGGACATGCTGCTGGCCAAGAAGCGCGCGAGCGATCGCAAGCAGTGGCTGGAGAACAAGGGCGACCTGGCCTCGCTGGAAGTCTGAAGTCCACCTGCACCAGCACGAAAAGCCCGCCACCCGGCGGGCTTTTTTGTGGCTCTTCTCTCCTTGGAGAGGCGATCAACAGCGGTGGATTCGTTCTGGGTCTGAGGCGAGCGCTTGCAACTAGGCGCCCGTGCTTTTGGTGCGCGGGCCCCAGCCAGCTGAACCGCGGGGCCTTACACGGCAAAAAATGCGCCATGGACTTCTCCAGCAGAGCGGAGCAGAACTTTTTTGTTTTCGATACGGGCAATAATCCAACTCCCCCATCGTGCACGCCGATATGGACCGCCCCCACCCCGCCCTGCCCGCCGACTACGACCGCATCACCGAGGTGTGGGAAGCGTCGGTGCGGGCCACCCACACCTTCCTGCCGGAAGCAGCCATCGCCACATTGCGCCCGCTGATCCGCACGGTGTACCTGCAAGCGGTGGACCTGTACGTGCAGCGTGAGGTCGAGGGCGACATCGCCGGATTCCTCGGCGTGGCCGACGGCAGGATCGAGATGCTGTTCATTGCACCCTCGCAGCGCGGTACCGGCATCGGCAGGCACCTGCTGCGCCATGCCGTCGATCAGCTTGGCGCCACCGCGCTGGACGTCAACGAACAGAACCCGCAGGCCGTGGGCTTCTATCTGCACCAGGGCTTTGTGGTCACCGGGCGCTCGGCGCTGGATGGCCAGGGCCAACCGTATCCACTGCTGCACATGGCGCTGCCCGCCACCTGAAGGAACCCGCATGCACTTCCCCGACACCCTGCAGCTGCGCAGCGCGCGCCTGGTGCTGACGCCGATCCGCGTCGGCGACGCCGCCGCGCTGTTCGCGATCCAGTCCGACCCGCAGGTGATGCGTTACTGGAACCACCCGGCCTGGACCGACCTCAAGCAGGCCTACGTGCAGGTCGTCGAGGACGTCGCCGCGATGGGCGATGGCATCCAGCTCAAGCTGGCCATCCGCGAACATGCCGAGGGCCCGCTGCTGGGCATCTGCGTGGTATTCGCCATCGATGAGGCCTCCGGGCGCGCGGAGATCGGTTACAACCTGTCCCCGCACGCACAGGGCAAGGGCTATATGCGCGAGGCGCTGGATTGCTTCGTCGGCCACCTGTTCGACGAGCGCGGGCTGCGCCGGCTGGAAGCAGAGATCGACCCGCGCAACCAGCCCTCGGCCAAGGTGCTGGAGCGGATCGGCTTCCAGCGCGAAGGGCTGCTGCGCGAGCGCTGGTGCGTGGGCGGCGAGCTGTCCGATTCGGTGCTGTATGGGTTGCTGGCGCGGGACCGCGGCCGCTGACTGGTAGCGCCGAGCCATGCTCGGCTGACGTTGTACTGATGCCCACGAAAAAGCCCGCCGATTGGCGGGCTTCTTCGTGCCGCCGAGCATGGCTCGGCGCTACCGTGCTCAGCGGACGCTTACGTCCAGCCGAACATCTCGAACAGACGCAGCATCAGGTAGGCACAGCCACCGGCCGCAGGGATGGTCAGGATCCAGGCCCAGACGATGCGCTCGATCACGCCCAGGCGCAGCGAACGCGGGTTCTTGGCGTAGCCCACGCCCATGATCGCGGTGGAGATGCTGTGCGTGGTCGAGACCGGCATGCCGAAGTGGGCCGCCAGGGTCAGGATGGTGGCCGAGCTGGTCTCCGCGGCGAAGCCGTGGATCGGGTGCAGCTTGACCATCTTGTGACCCAGGGTCTTGATGATCTTCCAGCCACCCGACGCGGTACCGGCCGCCATCACCACCGCACAGGTCAGCACGATCCACATCGCGATGCCGTCACCGGCATGTGCGTCCGGGTGCATGAAGGCCAGCCAGGACGGCAGGTCGTTCAATGCGCCGGTTGCCTCGGCACCGATCAGGGTCATGGCGATGATGCCCATGGTCTTCTGCGCGTCATTGTGGCCGTGGGCGAAGCCCATGTAGGCCGCCGAGACGATCTGAGCCTTGCCGAAGAACGCATTGACGATGCGCGGACGGGCCATCCGGCCAAGCCAGCCACCGGCCTTGGCCATGCCGGCGATGATCGCCCACAGCAGCAGCATCACCACGATGCCGAGCAGGAAGCCGGCGATCGGCGAGGTGATCATCGGCAGGAACACCTTCCACAGCAGGCCCTTGTTCTGGGCCCAGGTGCCGATACGCTCGGACCAGATCAGGGCATCCCAGTTGTTGTGGGCGGCGGCCAGGCCGGCGCCACACAGGCCACCGATCAGCGCGTGCGAGGACGAGGACGGCAAGCCCTTCCACCACGTGATCAGGTTCCAGATGATGCCGCCCAGCAGCGCGCACAGGATCACCTGCGGGGTCACATCGACCACGTTGGTGTTGAGCAGGCCCGAGGCGATGGTCAGCGCGACCGCGGTGCCGGTCAGGGCACCGATGAGGTTCATGAAGGCGGCGAGCATCACCGCCCAGCCGGGCGAGAGCACTTTGGTCGCCACCACGGTGGCGATGGAGTTGGCGGTGTCGTGGAAGCCGTTGATGAACTCGAAGACGAGCGCGGCCAGGATCACCACCAGGACAAGGGTCAGCATGCTGTGGCGTCCGTCAGCTGTTCTTCAGCACGATCTGGTACGCCACCACACCGGCCTCGCGGCACCGGTCGATGGCCTTTTCCAGGATCTCGAAGAACTCCTTGAGCAGGAACATCTGCAGGTTGTCCAGGCGCCCGGAATAGATGTCGCGGTACAGCTCGAGCATCAGCCGGTCGGCCTCGTTCTCCAGCGAACGCAGCCGCTCGTTGAGCGCGGTCATGCGGTCCAGGTTCATGTGGCGCAGGTCGGCCACCATTTCCACCACCACGCTGGCGGCCTGTTCGAGCATCGCCGCGCGCGGCGCGAAGTCGATGTGCTCCAGGTGGGTGGTCGCCAGCGAATAGCGGTCGGCGAACTTCTCGACCTGCTTGGGGATCTTGTACAGGGCCGAACCCAGCGCTTCGATGTCTTCGCGCTCGATCGGGGTCATGAAGCTGTCCACCAGCGCCTGGCTGATCTTGTCCGAGGCGGCGCGTTCGCGCAGGCGGGCCAGCTTGAAGGCGTCCAACGCGGGCTGGCGGTCGGCATCACGCAGCATGGCGTGCAGCGCCTTGGCGCTGTCCTGGGCGGCCGTGGCAGCCTCGTCCAGCAGGGTGTAGAACTGTTTGCCGGAGCCGAAAATGGTCTGCAGAGAGAACATTGAGAAACCTATTCGCCGTCGAGGAAGGACGGCACCGGACGGAATTATGACGGTTTGATGTCCAATCCGGGTACTCCCCTCGTCTTCACGCGGCACGGGGCCCGTCTGAACGACCCTGCTTGCACCCCTCCCCCGGCGTTTTGTTAAGATACGCGCGCACCTTCGGGTGCACCCTATGGACGACGACCCTTACCCCCCGCCGCACCGCCGCGCTTACGCGCCCTCCGGTAGCCGACATCGCTTGAACACGCCCTCCCTGCCACCAACCGGGGACGACGCCCGTGTTTGAACTCATCATTGTCCTGGCCCTGATCCTGCTCAACGGCTTCTTCGCCATGTCCGAAATGTCGGTCATGACCTCGCGCAAGAGCCGCCTCAAGCAGATGGCCGGCACCAGCAAGCGTGCCGAGCGGGCGCTGGAACTGTCTGAAAAGCCGGAAAGCTTCCTGTCCACCGTCCAGATCGGGATCACCCTGATCGGCATCCTGACCGGTGTGTTCGGTGGCGAGGCGATCGGCCTGGCGATCGCCACGTGGCTGCACGGCATGTTCCCGGCCTTCGCCTATTCGGGTGAAGTGGGCAAGGCGCTGGCGGTAGCCCTGATCACCTTCCTGACGCTGATCTTCGGCGAACTGGTTCCCAAGCGGCTGGCGATCACCCGTTCGGAGGATATCGCCGGCCTGGTCGCCTGGCCGATGGGCTGGCTGTCCCGGATCGCCTTCCCGGCCGTGTGGCTGCTTTCGCACAGCACCCGGCTGGTGCTGCGGGTGTTGGGCCTGGGCAAGGACGAGGCGGCGTCGGTGACCGAAGAAGAGATCCGCATGCTGGTCGCCGAGAGCCACGAGGCCGGGGTGATCGACGCGCACGAGCGCGACATGATGAACCGCGTGATGCGCCTGGGCGACCGCACCGCGGACAGCCTGATGACCCCGCGCAACCGGATTGCCTGGCTCGATACCCTGGCTGACCCGGAAAAAAACCTCACGACCATGCGCGAGAACGAATTCTCGCGCTACCCGGTGTACCGCACCGGCGACCAGGACATCGTTGGCGTGCTCGAAGTGAAAAGCCTGGTCACCCGCCTGGTGCGCGATGACCACTCGCTGTTCCAGAACCTGCGCGAACCGCTGTATGTGTCCGAATCCACGCATGCGATGAAGCTGCTGGAGATCTTCCGCGAAGAACAGCAGTCGATGGCGCTGGTGGTGGACGAGTACGGCGAGATCCAGGGCCTGGTCACGATCAGCGACCTGATGGGCGCCGTCGTCGGCCGCCTGCAGTCGGTGGAGAACGTGGACGAGGATGCGCTGGTGGTCACCCGCGAAGACGGTTCCTACCTGGTCGACGGTTCGCTGTCGATCGAGGACCTGCGCGAGCTGATGGGCAATGTGGACCTGCCCGATGCCGACGATGGCGACTACTACACGCTGGCCGGCATGTGCATTCACTTCTTCGGCCGCATCCCGCATGCCGGTGAGTACTTCGACTGGGCCGGCTGGCGCATCGAGATCGTCGATCTCGACGGCGCCCGCGTGGACAAGCTGCTGCTGCGCACGCTGGACGAAGAAGCGACCGATGAACTCACCGGCTGATCCGCCCACACCGGATCAAGGCCGGCCGGAGTACCGCAACGAAGGCATCCGCACGCTGCTGGCGATGTTCGACCACGGCGACCCGGAAGAACGTCTGCGCCTGGGCCAGATCCTGCAGAACCTGCAGCAGAGCGCGTTCGGGGTGTTCCTGTTCGTGGCGATCCTGCCGGCGTTCATTCCGGTGCCCGGTGTCGGCGGCGCGGTCAGCGGCCCGCTGATCCTGCTGATCGGTGCGCAGATGCTGTGCGGCATGCGCCGCCCGTGGTTGCCGGGATTCATTGCCAACCGCGGGCCGAAGCGCGGCACCATGCACCGCTTCCTGGCCCGCATCGACGGCGCGTTGCGCCGCCTCGACCGCCTGCTCAAACCGCGCCTGCCGGGCCTACTGGTACCGCTGCCGGCGCATGCGTTCACCGGCCTGCTGCTGATCCTGGTCGCGGTGTTGTTGTCACTGCCGATTCCGTTCACCAACTACCTGTTCGGCTTCCAGCTGCTGCTGTTCGCACTGGCGTTGCTGGAACGCGATGGCATGCTGATGCTGTTCAACTGGATCGGTGCCATCGCGGCGGTGTTGTTCTTCGGTTTCAGCTCCGGGCAGCTGGTGAGTTACACGATGGAGCAGCTGCAGCGCTGGTTCTAGCCCAGCGCGTTCTAGCCCAGCGCGCCGCCCCGGGCCTGTCATGCACCCGGCTTGAGATCCACCGTACCGGTATCGGACAACGCGGCCGGATCATCGCTCATCGCCGACAACACAAAATGCAGCGCGCTGCCCAGCAAGCCGCCCGGGCCGTCCCAGTACTCGGCCGATTCGGTGCGGACGTGGATCAGGCGCAGGTTGGGATCGTCCTTGCCACCGGGGAAGAACCGCTTCATCGCCGGCGACCACAGTGCCTCGACCTTGGCGCGATCATCCACGATGCGCGCGGTACCGGCGACGGACACATAGGTGTTGCCCGAGGGCGAGGCATAGGCGACGTTGACGCGCGGATTGGCCGCGATCTCGGCCACCTTCGGGCTGTCGGCCGCGGTGGCGAACCACAGGTCGCCATCGAACGCGACCTCCTGGGTACCGAGCGGACGGCTGTACAAGCGCCCATCCAGGCCAACCGTGGTGAACATCGCAATCTCGATGCCCTCGATCAGCCCGGCCAGTTGTTGGATGTGCTGCTGGCGATCGTGCTCGGCCATGGGGTGACTCCTGCAAACGGGAGCCCCCATCACACCCGATCGGCGGCTACGGTGGCGTGAACCGCAAGGTCACGCCACCTTCGCCAGCGCCACGCCCTGCGTGACTGACGCAGCGCTTACGCGTTCGCTTGCCACGCCTGCATCGCCAAACCGAACGAACGCTTGCGCGCGGCATGGTCGAAGATGTTGGCGGTCAGCAGGATCTCATCGGGCTTGTGGCGCGCGGCAAACGCCGCCATGCCCTCGCCCACCTGGCGGATGTCGCCCACCACCGCACACGCCAGCGCGTTCTGCACGCCGAGCTTTTCGTGCGGCTGCCAGAAGGCTTCGATGTCGTCGATCGGCGGCGGTACCAGCCCGGGCTGGCCACGGCGCAGGTTGACGAAGGCTTGTTGCTGGGTAGTGAACAGACGCTTGGCTTCAGTCTCGGATTCGGCGGCCACCACGTTCAGGCCCAACACCGCGTACGGCGCTTCCAGATACGCCGACCGGCGGAACTCGCGGCGATACACCGCCAACGCTTCATCCATCGCGTCGGGGGCGAAGTGCGAGGCGAACGCGAACGGCAGGCCCATCGCGGCGGCCAGGCGCGCGCTGAACAGGCTGGAGCCGAGCAGCCACACCGGCACCGGGATACCGGCGCCCGGTACCGCGCGCACCGCCTGGCCGGGCTGGGCCGGTTCGAAGTAGTGCAGCAGTTCGCGCACGTCCTGCGGGAACTGGTCGGCGCTGTCGAAGTAGCGGCGCAGGGCACGGGCCGTCGGCTGGTCGGTGCCGGGGGCGCGGCCCAGGCCCAGGTCGATGCGGTCCGGATACAGCGAGGCCAGCGTGCCGAACTGCTCGGCCACCTGCAGCGGGGAGTGGTTGGGCAGCATGATGCCGCCCGCGCCGACGCGGATCCGCCGGGTACCCCCGGCCACATGGCCGATCAGCACCGCGGTGGCGGCGCTGGCGATGCCCGGCATGTTGTGGTGCTCGGCCAGCCAGTAACGGTGGTAGCCCCAGCCCTCGGCGTGCTGGGCCAGGTCCAGCATGTTGGCGAAGGCCTGGGTGGTATCGCTGCCTTCGCAGACCGGGGCCAGATCAAGAATCGACAGTTGCATGAGCGCATTCCATCCAGAAGTCATCCCGCTGAGATGGGGCTGGATACCGCCCCCGCCAGTGCCGATGGCGGGATGCTGATTCCTGCGGTTTACGCGTCATTGTCGACCAGCGGCTTCAGCTCGGCGTCCAGCGCCACGCGCTCGTCAAACACGAAGCAGCGGCCCTCGTAGCCTTCGCCGCCCACGGCCTCGAAGTAGCCCAGGATGCCGCCGTCCAGCTGCAGCACGTTGTCCATGCCCTCGTTGCGCATCCACAGCGCGGCCTTCTCGCAGCGGATGCCGCCGGTGCAGAAACTGACCACGGTGGCGTCCTTGAGCGCCTCGCGGTGCGGCGCCAGCGCCTCGGGCAGGTCGGTGAACTTGGTGATCGGCAGCACCAGCGCGTCCTGGAAGGTGCCGTACTCGATCTCCTGGGTGTTGCGGGTGTCGAGCATCACCACCGGCTTGCCGGCATCGTCGTGGCCCTGGCGCAACCAGCGCTGCACGCTGGCCGGGTCGATCGCCGGCGCACGCGGATAGGCCAGCGGCTGGCCATCGTCGATGCGGAAACTGATGATCTCCGGCTTGACCTTGGCCTTGAGCCGGGCGAACGGCTGCATCTGGCTGTAGCTGGTCTTCACGCGCAGGTCGGCGAAGCGCGGATCGGCCTGCAACGCGGCGTAGAAGCCGTCGATGCCGCTTTCGCCGCCGGCCAGGAACAGGTTGATGCCCTCGCCGGCGACCAGGATGGTGCCGCGCAGCCCGGCTGCGGTCGCCCGCTCCAGCAGGCACGCGCACAGCGCATCGGGGTCGGCAACGGGGACGAAATGGTAGGCGGCGGTATTGGCGATCATCGGCCCATTATAAATCCCGGCAGCCGCCCTGCCCGGCCCCGGCCGGTGCGCGGTTCAGCCGCGCAGCAGCACGAACGGCAGCAGCACCAGCGCCGCGGCGGCGGCCATGCCCAGCAGCATTGCCACCACGAACAGCGGCCGGCGCTGCAGCAGGCTGCCGAAAGTTTCGGCGGTGCCGTCGCGCAGCGCGGCCTGGCGTTCGGCCCGGACCCGCTCGCCGCGGGCCTGCTGGTACTCGGCCATCAGCGCCTTGGCGCGTGGGAGGTCGGGATTGTCACGGATCCAGATGCCGCCCCAGGAGATCCCCCAGGGGCTGGCCTCGGTGCGGTAATGGGCGATGCCCGCCTTGTCCAGCAGGGCGATCACGTCCTGGATTTCATCGTCCGCGACATGGCGCAGGTTGAGCAGCAGTTTCGACATGCGCCCATGATAGCGCCCGGCGATGCGCTACCCTTGCGTCCCCGTTTTCAACCCGGTGCCGCCATGCGTCGTCTGCCGAAGTTCCTGCTTGCTCCCCTGCTGTTGTCGCTGCTGGCCGGCTGCACCCCGCCCGGCCCGCCGCCGGGTGGCAGCATCGCCACGTTCGAGAAGATCGACACCCAGCCCGGCACCGGTGCCGAGGCCACCCCGGGCAGCCAGATCACCGTGCATTACACCGGCTGGATCTACGACGAGAACAAGGCCGACAAGCACGGCGAAAAGTTCGACAGCTCGGTGGACCGTGGCGAGCCCTTCAGCTTCGGCCTCGGCCAGGGCCAGGTGATCAAGGGCTGGGACGAAGGCTTCGCCGGCATGAAGGTCGGCGGCAAGCGTACCTTGATGATCCCGGCCGCCTACGGCTACGGCGATCGCGGTGCCGGCCCGATCCGCCCGGGCGCCTCGCTGGTGTTCGATGTCGAACTGCTCGACGTCAAGCCGCGCTGATCGCCCTGCATGAGCATTGAGCATTCCCCCGCGCGCCGCGTGGCGATCATCGGTGGCGGCCCGGCCGGGCTGATGGCCGCCGAAACCGTGCGCGCCGCGGGTCACCAGGTCGACCTGTACGAGGCCAAGGGCTCGCCCGGACGCAAGTTCCTGATCGCCGGCAAGGGCGGCCTGAACCTGACCCACTCCGACCCGCCGGCCGTGTTCGTCTCGCGCTACCGCGAGCGTGCCGCGCAGGTGGGCCGGTGGCTGGCCGATTTCGATGCCGAGGCGCTGCGCGCCTGGGCGCGCGATTTCGGCGTGGATACCTACGTCGGCAGTTCCGGCCGGGTGTTCCCGATCGACCGCAAGGCCGCCCCGCTGCTGCGCGGCTGGGTGCGGCGCCTGAAGGAACAGGGCGTGCGCCTGCATGTGCAGCACCGCTGGACCGGCTGGAACGACGACGGCACGCTGCGCTTCCAGACCCCGGAGGGCGAGGTCGCCGTGCAGGCCGATGCCGTGGTGCTGGCAATGGGCGGCGGCAGTTGGCCGCAGCTGGGTTCCGATGCCGCCTGGGAAGCACCGTTGGCCGCGCGCGGCATCGACATCGCCCCGCTGCAGTCAGCCAACTGCGGTTTCGATATGGAGTGGACCGCCTATTTCCGCGACCGCCAGGCCGGCGCGCCGCTGAAGCCGGTGGTGGCGCACTGGACCGCGCTGGATGGCACCCCGCGCATCCAGCAGGGCGAGTGCGTGATCACCACCAATGGCATCGAAGGCAGCCTGATCTATGCCATGGCCGCCGACCTGCGCGATACCCTCGCCCGCGATGGCGAGGTCGTGCTGCATCTGGACCTGCTGCCGGGCCAGACCGAAGCCCAGCTGCTGGACAAGCTGCAGCGCCCGCGCCAGGGTCGCAGCTTCGGCGAGCACCTGCGTCGTCAGCTGGGGCTGGGCGGCGTCAAATCCGCGCTGCTGTTTGAAGTGCTGGGCAAGGACGCCGGGCAACTGCCGCCGGAACGTATTGCCGTAGCACTGAAGCAGCTGCCGTTGTCGCCGCTGCGACCGCGACCGATCGCCGAAGTGATCAGCACCGCTGGCGGCGTGCGCCTGGAGGCCATGGACGAGCAGTTGATGCTGACCGACCTGCCGGGCACCTTCTGCGCCGGCGAGATGCTGGACTGGGAAGCGCCCACCGGCGGCTACCTGCTCACGGCATGCTTTGCCAGCGGGCTGCGCGCCGGGCGCGGCGTGATCGAGTACCTGCAGGCCCGTTGATCTGGATATCGGTAGTGCCGGCCGCTGGCCGGCTCCACGCACTACCGGGGCATGGGCGTTGATCGGGCGCGTTGCATGCGTACCGAGGCGAGCGCGACGCCGCTGGGATGCGGGTACTGCTCTTCGCGCAGCACCTCGAAACCGCAGCGCTGGTAGAACGGCACCGCGTTGAGCGAGGCCGACAGCACCAGCGGCCTCGCCGGATCGGCCAGTGCCTGCAGGGCCTGCATCAAGGCCTGGCCGATGCCACGCCCGCCACAGTCGGGGTCGACGAACAGCGCGTCGATCTCATTGCCTGTGCCATCGAAGATGCCGTAACCGAGCAGCTGCGCCGCCCGGTCCTCGGCCACCACGCAACCGCCCTGCGCGATCAGGTCAGCGTACGATGCCGGCGGCGGCGAGGCGGCCCACGGCGCGATCACCTCGGGTGGGTACGCCGTGCTGCACAGCTCACGCACACAGCGGGTGCGCAGCACCCACAGTCGCTCGGCCTCGTCGGCACGCCCGCGGCGTAGTACCGGGGCGTGCGCGTTCCCCGCCATCAGCGCGACTTGCTGTTGCGCAGCGCCTGGATCCGCGCCGGTGGCTGGAACGAATCGCTGCGCGCGTCACTCCAGTAATCATGGAACACCGCATGGTCGGGCACCTGGCGCAGCAGTTCGCCCGGGCTGAGGTAGCGGTACAGCGAGGCAAGCGAGCGGATCTCCACCGGCGAAACCCGGCGCAGGATGTGCTCCGGGCCCAGCTCCGCGGGGTCGTTCAAGCCGGCCGCGCACAGCAGGTCGGCCAACGCGCGCAGGGTGCGCTCGTGATAATTGTGCACGCGGGTGGCCTTGTCGGTCGCATCCAGGTGCCGCCAACGGCTGGGGTCCTGGGTGGCGATCCCGGTGGGGCATTTGTCGCTGTGACAGCTCAGCGACTGGATGCAGCCCAGCGCGAACATGAAACCGCGCCCGGCGTTGCACCAGTCCGCGCCGAGCGCGATGGTACGTGCGATCTCGAACGCACTGGTGACCTTGCCGGCCGCGCCGACACGGATGCGGTCGCGCAGGTCCAGCCCGACCAGGGTGTTGTGCACCAGCAGCAGCGCTTCGTGCATCGGCACACCCACGTGGTCGATGAACTCGGCCGGTGCCGCGCCGGTCCCGCCTTCGGCGCCGTCGACCACGATGAAGTCCGGCAACAACCCGGTTTCCTGCATCGCCTTGGCGATGCCGAACCATTCCCACGGATGCCCGATCGCCAGCTTGAAGCCCACCGGCTTGCCTCCGGACAACTCACGCAACCGTGCCACGAACTGCAGCAGCTCCACCGGCGTATTGAACGCGGAATGCCTGGATGGCGATACGCAGTCCACCCCCATCGGCACGCCGCGGGTGATCGAGATCTCCGCGCTGACCTTGGCCGCCGGCAGCACACCACCGTGGCCGGGCTTGGCGCCTTGCGACAACTTGATCTCGATCATCTTGACCTGATCGGTATTGGCGTTGGCGACAAAGCGTTCTTCGCTGAAACCACCGTTGTCGTCACGGCAGCCGAAATAGCCCGAGCCGATTTCCCAGACCAGGTCGCCGCCCATCTCACGGTGATACGGCGAGATCGAGCCTTCGCCGGTGTCGTGGTAGAAGCTGCCGCGCCGCGCGCCTTCGTTGAGTGCGCGGATGGCATTGGCCGAGAGCGAGCCGAAACTCATCGCTGAGATATTGAACACGCTGGCCGAGTACGGCTTGGCGCAGTTCGGCCCGATCAACACGCGGAAATCATGGTGGCCGATGCTGGTCGGCGCCAGCGAGTGGTTGATCCACTCATAGTCCACCGCATAGGTGCTGCGCAGGGTACCGAACGGCACCACGTCCATCTGGTTCTTCGAACGCTGGTAGATCAGCGCGCGCTGCTGGCGCGAGAACGGCACGTCCTCCAGATCGCTCTGCACGAAGTACTGGCGGATTTCCGGGCCGATCGATTCCAGCCCATAGCGGAAATGTGCCATCACCGGGTAGTTGCGGCGCAGCGTGCTGCGCTTCTGCAACAGGTCCCAGGTGCCCAGGATCGCCAGCGCAGCGCTGACCCCCACGCCCCAATACCAGGCAGGCCAGATCCCGGCCAGCCACAGGCAGACCGGAAACAGCAGGATGGCGAGCACGTAGACCAGATAACGATGCATGGCTTTCCTTGATCAACAAACGCGTTTGAGTCTACAGCCGGTCGTCGACAACGTCCCGTGGCCACACCGACTTCACGTCGTACACCACCCCGTCGCCGTTCAGCAGTGCGCGGATCTGCGCCGCGTCGAAGGCACGGAAACGGTCGTGCGCCACCGCCAGCACCACCGCGTCATAGCCCTGCGGGTCCGGCGCGGGCACCCACTGCACGCCGCTGTCGGCGAGTGCTGCAGGGCCCACCCAGGGGTCCTGCACGTCCACCTGTGCCCCGCTGGCATGCAGCGCCTGCGCCAGTTCCAGCGCACGGCTGTTGCGCAGGTCCGGGCAGTTCTCCTTGAAAGTCACGCCCAGCACCAGCACCCGCGCGCCGGCCGCCGCCTTGCCGCGTTCGGCCAGCAGCGCCAGCACCCGTTGCGCCACGTGCGCGCCGACCCGGTTGTTGACCTGGCGCGCGGTGTGGATCAGGTCGGGGTGGTAACCCACGCTTTCAGACTTGTGCAGCAGGTAATACGGATCCACGCCGATGCAGTGCCCGCCGACCAGACCCGGCCGGAATGGCAGGAAATTCCACTTGCTGCCGGCCGCATCCAGCACGTCCTGGGTGTCGATACCGAGGCGGTCGAAGATCAGCGCCAACTCGTTGACCAGCGCGATGTTGACGTCGCGCTGGATGTTCTCGATCACCTTGGCCGCCTCGGCCACCCGGATCGACGGGGCCGGCCAGGTGCCGGCGGTGATGATCCGGGCATACAGCGCATCGACCAGCGCGGCCACCTCGGGCGTCGACCCGGAGGTGATCTTGCGGATATCGGCCAGACGCCGCGCGCGGTCGCCGGGATTGATCCGCTCGGGGCTGTAGCCGCAGTAGAAATCGGTGTTGAAACGCAGCCCGGAGCCGGCTTCCAGCAACGGCACGCAGACCTCTTCGGTGGTGCCCGGATACACCGTGGACTCGTAGATGACCAGGTCGCCCGGCGCCAGCACACTGGCGATCAACTGGCTGGCGCTGCGTAGCGGCCCCAGGTCGGGTTGTTCGTGCGCATCGATCGGGGTCGGCACGGTGACGATGTAGACGTTGCAGGCGGCCAGGTCGCCGGGCACCGCGCTGTAGCGCGCATGCCGTGCCTGTGCCAGTTCCTGCGCATCCAGTTCCAGGGTGTGGTCGTGGCCCTGCTGCAGCTCCGCCACGCGTGCCACATCGATGTCGTAGCCCAGCGTGGCCTGCTGGCAACCGAAGGCCACGGTCAACGGCAGGCCGACGTAGCCCAGCCCGATCACCCCGATGCGCGCCTCGCTGGCCGCCCCGATCGCAACGCCCGTCACAGCATTGCCCATGGCGGGCAGACGCAGGAGGGCAAGGGCAGCCGGTGGGATGGGGTCATGGGGGGAATGCCAGGCAGTGGATGCTGCAAGCCTAACGCGTGCGGCCCGGCCCCACAAAGAACAAAGCCGCCGCCCGCGGAGAGTACGGACGACGGCCATAAAATGGTCCAGCTGCGGTTACTACCCTTTCAGACAGCCTGGAGGGTATCCCCGCACGACGTGTCACAGCTGGTAGGCATAGGATAGGCAGCGATCCGTGATCGTTGTGTTACGAATCGGGAACCATTCCGTTACGAGCCCAGGGTCAGTGCGGCCGGCTCCAGTTCGCCCGACACCCCGGTCCACAATTCCAGCAGGCGTGCAAAGCCGACGCGTGGCTGGCCATTGACCGGCGGCGCCGCGGTGAACCCGTGCCACGCGTGGTCCACGATGCAGGTAAGCACCTGCGCATCCACCGACGCCGAGGCCATGGTCCAGCGCGGAAAATGACGGACCGGCACCGGCCCGCGCGCAAGCTCGCGCAGATGACGATGGCTGCGTGCATTGAGGATGCGCTGGAAGACCGAATTCACCCCGTCCTCGGGGCCTTCGAAGTACTGCAGGAAATGCGCGCCGTCGAACATCAGCACACCGGTGACACCTGCGACTCTGTTGAAGCTGGTCGCAGCGCCCAGAATCCGATCGATATCGGAAACGTTGATTCCTTCGATGGCGTCGCTGACATAGGCAATCGCACGCAACGGCATGCAGGCAGTCCCCCCGGTGACCTCCGCCGACTATGCCATGAACCACGCAGGCTGGATAGCGCGATGCAGGCCCTTGCGGGCCCGCGAATACGCCATCGGATCAGGGGCTCTGCACGGTGTAGCCGGCCTGCTCCAACTGCGCCAGATACCCCGACGGAGCGACCAGCGAATGCACCGGAACGGTGGCGAAGGTGACCGCGTTGCGGGCCAGCGCCGCACGTGCGGCCAGCAGCCATTGCTGCGCGGCCTGGCGGTCCAGATCGACCAGGCCGCGGCGGCGGCCGAACTCGCTTTGCGCCACGGCCGTGATGCAGGCGTCGTACTGACTCTGCACGGCCAGCCGCTGCAACGCTTCGATGTCGCCCACCGACCATGCATTGGCGCGTTCGACCAGCAATGGCAGCTGGTGCTCGACCACATCCAGCGTGCGCTGCATGCAGGTCACGTCCTGCAGGGTGCTGCTGCGCACCTCTTTGAGTGCCTGGCGGGGGTCGTCGATCTTGATCACCACCCGCGTCTCCACCGGCTTCAGGCCGCGTGCCTTGTAGGCCTTCTCCAAGGTATCGCCGACCGTGGAGCGCTGGCGCAGGCCCACTGATTTGAGTGCTTCGGCATACAAACGTGCGGCCGCCACCAGCGGGCGATCCTTCTCCACCCCGCGATCGCGCCCCAGGTACGGCGCTTTGAGCCGCAGCCAGCGCGCATACAGATCCGGCGGCAGAATCTGCTCCAGCGTGCGCCCCTGCGGATCATGCGCGGCCTTCAGTGCCGACGGCAGCAGGGTCAAGCCACGGAACACGCCGACATCGGCATCCACCTTGAACCCAGGCGGGCCAAGCGCCTGCTGCGCACTGGCGATCACGGCCTGTACCTCATCGGCACGCCAGTCCAGCTTGGCCGGCAACGGCGACACGGTGCCGAGAATCCACAAGGTATGCCCGTCGGCGCCGCTCACCCGCCACAGGCCCGGCCCGGGCTGCACGCCGGTCACCACCACCGGGGCCATGTCCACCACCACCGGTTCGGTGCTGGCGAGGCTGGGTGACTGGGCCTGCGCCGTCGCCATCCACAGCATCGTCAAACCCCATGCCAGCGCCTTCCCTGCGTGTCGTGCCATTTCCCTGTCCTGTGCCGGTGGTGAACTCGTGCGCAGCCTACGGGCAGCGTCGCGGGGTTGCGTAAAGTTTGCGTTCGCCCACTCCGCGCGATACAGATTCAGCGCACCGGCGGCGCCAGCGCATCCACGATCTCGACTTCATGCATGCCGCCCAGGTACTGATCGAAGTACGGCTTGTGCGAAGCGCCCACGATCACCAGCACGCGGCCACCGGGTACGTGCGCGAACGCGCTGCGGATGTTGGCCGCCATGCGCAGGTTGCGGGTTTCCCACCAGGCCACGTACTGCCGCCCGTAGCGCTGTGCCGACGGTTCGGCCAACGCCGCGCCGAAGTCCATCTGCAGCGCTTCTTCCAGTACCGCAGGGGAGTTCAGAAACCGGTACAGCGCCAGCATGTCGCCGCCCTGCTCCAGCGCCGTCTGGCGCGCGGCAAAGCTGGGCGGGGGCGCGTTCCATATCGCCTGGAGGGTGGCGTCGTAGCTGGCGTCCTGGCCGCGCTTGATGCTGTCGGCGCTGTGGTCATCCACCGCATACACCCGCTGCAGCCCCAGCCGGGCAGCGAGTACCGCACCGATCTGGAAGTTCTCGTTGTTGTTGACCGCCAGCTTGTCCAGGCGCGCAGCCAGTGCCGCATCCACGCCATCGCCGGGGCGGCGTTCCGCCGCGGGCAGCTGCAGCCACTGCACCAGCGCCGACGCCTGCTCACCGGCAGCCGCGAACAGCCCGGCAAGCTGCCGGCGCTGCGCCACCGACGGCGCGGCTGGCCAGTGATCAAGGCGGTCTTCCATCTGCTCGATGGCCTCGCCCTGCGCCAATCCGGTCGAGGTCTGGGCCACCTGCGTACTGCTGCAGAATTCCGCGGCGTCGGCGTACAGCGAGGGATGCCGGCGCAGCTGCTCGCACTGCGGGCCGGACATGCCTTCCACGGTGATCACATCCGGGCGGTAGGCGGCGAGCGTATCGAGCAGGGGCTGCAACGACTCCCGCCGCCAGCCCGCGTCCATCTGCGCCAGATGCACGGTGCCCAGCACGGCCACCTGGGTCGGCGGCCCGTGCAGCCGTGCATCCATCGCGGTGGGCTCGAACGCCGCACCGGACAGCGGGATCACTCCAGCGCACGCCACCATCACCCATCCTGCTGCCTTCATGCCCGCCTCCTGCTGCACGCCCATCGCGATGCGTTCGAGCCTAACGCGCGTTGCCGGGCTCCGGATACCCAACGGGTGGCATAGGCCGTGCGGATGCGCCCGTCAGCGCCAGGCCGGTGCCTGCCGGTAAGGTTCCTCGAACGGACGAAAATCACGCTCGGCCAGCGCCGCGGCAATCCAGCGCTGCATGCTCGGCAAGGCCTGCACCGCGTCCATGTAGGCCGCCACCGCCGGTGCCACCGGCAACGCATAGGTTTTCAGGCGCATCACCACCGGTGCGAAGAACGCATCGGCGATGCTGAATTGATCAAACAGCAATGGACCGTCATGACGTGCCAGCAGGTCCAGCCACAGCGCCTGCAGCCGCTGCAGATCCTCGACCACCTGCGGCTGTTCGCGCAGCACCCGCGCGCCCACCTCCGGCAACGCCGCTTCGATGTTCTGCGGGAAGTGCTGGCGCAGCGCCCCGAAGCCACTGTGCATGTGCGCGCACACGCACCGCGCCAGCGCGCGCTCGGCCTGCGACGTCGGCCACAACGCGTGCCCGGGGAAACGTTCGGCCAGGTATTCGGCGATGGCCAGCGAATCCCACACCACCAACCCATCATCGACCAGCACCGGTACCGTGCCCGAGGGCGACAACGCCATGGCCTGCTGCTTGAACTGCGAGTCGGCGTCGAAGCTGTCGAAGCGCAGCACCACTTCCTCGAACGCAATGCCGGCCTGCTGCATCAGCAGCCACGGGCGCAGCGACCAGGACGAGTAGTTCTTGTTGCCGATATGGAGCTTGAGCATGGCAGCGACCGCGCGGGCAGGCAGTGGAGGTGCTGCCATGCTAGCGGCAAATGCAGGCGCGCGAAGGCCGCCTCATGGTGTTGGTGCCCGGAGTCGGAATCGAACCGACATGGAGTTGCCTCCGGCGGATTTTAAGTCCGATGCGTCTACCAGTTTCGCCATCCGGGCCACGGCGCGCATAGGGTGCCTGATCGCGCCCGGATTTGGAAATCCGCCCTCACAGATCCGGCATCAACACCTGGGTGGGATCGTTGGGGTGGTACAGGATCCGCACCTGCTCACGCGGCACCGCGGCCAGGTCGAGCAGGCTCACCACCTTGCGCACGCTGGCGGTCTGCGCACGGCCGTGCTGATCCTCGAAGGCCAGGTCAAACTCCAGCTCGGGCTGGCTATTGATCTCGGAGCCGGTCTGGCGCACGCCCAGCACCCGCGCCTGGGTCGCGATGCCCAGGTAGTTCAATGCCTCGGTAGCGCGGCCGATGCCGATCAAACGGGTGGTCAAACGGGTGATCATCCAGCCCACCAACAGGTAGAAGCACAGGCTCGCCGGCATGGTGATCAACGGGTGCCACGGGCTCAGGAAGGTCCAGCCCTGGCCCTGGCTCTGGTCCAGCCAGCTCCAGGCGTAGTAGCCCAGCAGCACCATGCCCAGCACGATGCCGATCAACCCGCGAACAAGCAGGCTGCCATGGGCGATCTGCGAGCGTGATCCGTCGATGACAAAGTTGGGATAGCTGCCCGGCTCTGGGCTGAGCCGGATGTCCAGCGTGTTGCCGGCCACGAAACGGTGCAGCTCCGGCTTGGTGTCCACGATCAACAGCTCGTCCTGGATGGCTGCACCGGACAGGTTTTCGAAGGCCAGCCGCAGCTTCCACTCCTGCCAGCCCTGGATCCTGCGCCTGGTCGGCTGCGCCTGCACGATCCGCGCGCGACGATGGATCGCTCCCCGCTCGATGGCACGGACGCGTGCATAGGCACGAAACGGCGACCACAGCAGCGTCCGCACATAGGCGGCGGCGACCGCCGACCACAACAGCAACGACAGCGCCAGCAGGGCCAGCGCCCAGCCCGTGCCGACCCGCATATCATCAGCCACCGGGTAGCCAATGCTGTAGTACATGATGCAGGGGAACGGCACTGCGAAGAACAGTATGTAGGCGGCCCCGAAGTACAGCATCATCTTCATGCAGACGCTCGCGATTTCAACGTTGGCGAAGCGTACTACACCCCTGCGGGCGATCCCGTGGCAGTGGACCGGCTCAGATCGCGCGCGAGTAGCGCACCGGCTGGTCCGGCTGGGCCAGGTAGCGGTCGAAACACATCGCCAGCAGCCGCAGCAGCGGCCGCCCGCGCTCGGTGGCGCGCACCACGCCGGCCGCGTACTCGGCCAGGCCATCGGCCTGCAGCGGCGCCAAGGCGGCCAGCGCCTCGGCGAAATAGCTCTCGAAATCCTGCCCGTGCCGCGCGCACAGGGCGCGCCCGTCCACCTCGCCCTGGCACATCAGCTGGCCGATCAGCTCCGCCCGCAAGGCATCGTCCGCGTCCAGGCGCAGGCCACGCCACACCGGCAGGCCACCGGCATCCACCGCCGCTTCCCAGGCCGGCAACTCGCGCGGGTTCTGGCTGTAGCTGTCGCCGATGTGGCTGATCGCGCTGGCCCCCAGCCCGACCAGATCGGTTTCGGCATGGGTGGTGTAGCCCATGAAATTGCGGTGCAACTGACCGCCACGTTGCGCGCGCGACAGGTCCTCATCGGGCAACGCGAAGTGATCCATGCCGATGTACTGGTAACCGGCCAGTGACAGCCGCCGCACCGCCAGGCCGAGCAGGGCCAGCTTCAACTCGGCAGTGGGCAGCGCCGCATCGGGAATCTGCCGCTGCGCCTTGAACAGCTGCGGCAGGTGCGCATAGCCATAGACCGCAAGCCGGTCGGGACGCTCGCGCAGCACGGTTTCCAGGGTCTGCGCGAAACCGGCCAACGTCTGGTGCGGCAGGCCGTAGATCAGGTCCACGTTGACCGAACGCAGGCCATGCTCGCGACAGGCGCGCAGGATCTCCAACGTCGGCTCGACGGCCTGTTCGCGGTTGATCGCGCGCTGCACGGTCGGATCGAAATCCTGGATGCCCAGGCTGGCACGGTTGAAACCGAGCCCCGCCAGCATGGCGATGTCCTCGCGCGTGACGAAGCGCGGATCCAGTTCGATGGAGAAATCGCGCGCGGCCGATGCGCTGAAGCGGAAACGCTGGCGCAGCCCCTCAATCAACTCGCGCATCTGCGCCGCCGCCAGGAAGTTCGGGGTGCCACCGCCCAGGTGCAGCTGGATCACCTCGCGGCCGGCATCGAACAATGGCGCAATCCGGTCGGCTTCGCGGAGCACACGCGCCACGTAGGCCACGCCCTTGCCCTGGTCGCGGGTGATCACCCGGTTGCAGCCGCAGTAGAAGCACGGGCTGCTGCAGAACGGCACATGCACATACAGCGACAACGGGCGCGCCTGCGCGTTGCTGTCCGCAATGGCGGTGCGCAGTGCATCCGCATCGAAGCCATCGTGGAAATGCGGCGCCGTCGGATAGGAGGTGTAGCGCGGGCCCGGGCGGTCGTGACGACGCAGCAGTTCGGGGTCGAAGTGCCAGGCAAGCCCGGCAGCGGCAGGCGAGAAGGTATCCATGACCCGAGCGTGCGCGCAGCCACGCCCGGCCGCATTGAGCCAGATCAATCCGGGCGCGGTTGCCCGGCCATCGGCAGGCTTGGCCAGCGCAGCATCTGGAAGCGGCGCCAGAACGTATCGGCAATGCGCGCGGCGACGTCATCGGCCAGCCGCTGCATCGGCACGTTGCCGGATTCGGCGGTGGTCTGGCGGAACAACTGCAGCCAACGGTCGAACAGGTCCTTGTCCAGTTCGTCCATCGCCATGTGCTTGGGCATCGGCGCGCCGCTGAATCGGCGGGTGCCCCGCAGCATCGCCGACCAGAAATCCACCAGTTGCGCCAGGTGTGCGTCCCAGTCCTCCACGCGCGCGGCGAACACCGGCGCCAGTCGCGGCTCCAGGCGCACCCGCGCATAGAAGTCGTGCACCAGCCGGGTCACCTCCTGCTCGCTGCAGAGCGCCAGCGCGGGGGTCGGCAGCGGGAGGGTATCGGGGTCCAGCATGGCAGTCCTTCGACAGGTACGGGAGACAGCATCGCCGCAATGGCGTCGGCGCGTCTTGATCAGGATCAATGTCGGCGGCGATGGCGCCTTTTAGTCTGGGCGTCAGTACCGGGGGCGCGCCCGCGAACCCGGCCCGGGGCCGGTTGGCGCGGAGTATAGCCGCGCCCTGCCCCTTTCCCCTGACCGTGGCCGCAATGACCGATCCGCATGACCCGCCCGAGGCCAGCCGCCGTCGGCTGCTGATCCAGCAATGGGGCGCCATCCTGTGGCCCAGCTTCGTTGCCGCCGGGCTGGCCAGCGTGGTGTTCTTCGCCTTCGTCGACCCGCTGCAGTTGCGCGACATCAGCTTTCCGCAGCACGCACTGAGCCGCGAGCTCGGCTACACCGTGGGCTTCTTCATGTTCTGGGCGGTCACCGCCGCGGCCAGCGGCATCACCTGGTATCTGTTGCGGCCACTCCGCCGTGACGACGACGACGACGTGCCACTGGGTTGACCATGCCTCGCCACCTGCACCTGCTCGATCCTGCCCCGCCGCCCTCCCGGCAGAACATGCGTGCGCCGCTGCGCTGGCGCGCCGGGCTTTCCTGCGCGCTGCTGGCTGGCTTCTACCTGCTGCCCTGGCTGCGCTGGGACGGCCGCCAGGCGCTGCTGTTCGACCTGCCGGCACGTCGCTTCGACCTGTTCGGGCTGACCCTGTGGCCGGAAGACGTCGGCGTCCTGCTCGGCCTGCTGGCGGTACTGGCCAGCGCGCTGGTGCTGCTGACCATGCTGGCCGGACGGGTCTGGTGCGGCCACGCATGCCCGCAGACCCTGTGGAGTGGCCTGTTCCGCTGGATCGAACAGGGTTGTGCGCGCCACCTGCGCCATCGCCCCCTGGCCCGCGTCATCCAGCATCTGCTGTGGGCGCTGGTGGCGTTGTGGACCGGCATCACCTTCGTCGGCTTCTTCAGCCCGATGCAGGCGCTGGTCGGCAACCTGTGGCCACCGGCGTGGAGCGGCTGGGAAACGTTCTGGGTGCTGTTCTATGCCGCGGCCACCTGGGGCAACGCCGGCTTCCTGCGTGAGCAGGTCTGCATCGACCTGTGCCCCTATGCACGGCTCTGCCCAAGCCTGTGCGACGCCGATACGCCGCAGGTCTGCTACGACCCACGGCGCGGCGAACCGCGCGGCCCACGCCCGCCCGGGCTGGGTGGCGTGATCCAGCGCGGCCGTGGCCTGCTCGATCCCGTCAGTGCCAACGACTACGCGTTCCGCGCCGCACACCCGGCCCTGGCCGGCCCGATGCCGCGCTTCCCGGTCGATCGCCTCGGCGATTGCCTGGACTGCCAGGCCTGTGTCGACGTCTGCCCGATGCGCCTGGACGTGCGCGCCGGCCCGCAGCCGGAGTGCATCAGCTGCGGCGCCTGCGTGGACGCCTGCACGACACAGATGCGCCGCTGGCAGCTGCCCACCGGGCTGATCCGCCATGCCAGTGCCAATGCCCTGCAGCAACGCCCCACCCGCTGGCTGCGACCACGCACGCTGGCAGCCTTCGGCACCCTGCTTACGCTGCTGGGTATCGGCGTCCATCAATTGTTGTAGCGGACCGGTCCCCCAACCGGTTTTCAGCGCGTGCGTGCGGTGCGCGGCGGCACCATCTGCGCACGTCTTACGATGCCCAGCTGTTCGATGATCAAGGCCAGCTCGTTGGTGACCTGGGTGCGGCTACGCCCCTTGGGCACCAGGCGCTCCAGCACCTGCTGGTAGGTTGTCCAGAATTCCGGGCCACAGCCATGCTTGGTATAGCTGGCTTCCAGCTCGGTGCGCACGCCGTCAGCCAAGTCATGTACGCCGTAATGCATACGACCTCCCTTGGACTTGCCCTGCATTGGAGATGAGCAACAACCCCGTCTTAGGCACAGCGAAAAAGTACGGCAACGACATCACTTGCGCAGTTCACTTTCTGTTCACCCAAAATTTGCACGGTCTTCGCGCCATGTCAATCGGGATAAGGTATAAGGCGGCCACGTCGCTGAACCGTTCACACAGGCCGCGATCCCCCACCGCGAGCATGCGCCGGCGCCTTTGACACCCTGATGTCAGTTAACGGCGGCAACCGGCCGGAATCAAGCCCGTGCGGCAACACGTCGCGGGCAGCTCCAGGTGGAGGAAGAATCCGGTCACGACGATGCCCGCTGGGCGTCACGCGCGGGAGATCGCTGCTGGGGAGTAGCGGAGCGCGCCGGAAAGCCGGTACAGGGGAGCTGTACCGGCCCCTCGAGCATAGGCAGGCGTTCGGCCTGGAGCCATCAGACGGATCTGATTTGGCCCGCACCGGGCGACGCGGCCAATGTGCGGGCCGCCAGGTTGAGCAGCAGGTCCAGCCCGCTTTCCAGCGCCGGCCCATCGCGTAGCTGACGTGCAAACCCCTCCCACTCTCCGGCTGACAACTGCTGCATCAACGCCGGGTCGACCCCGATGCCATGCATGCCCCAATACGGGAAGTAGCGCTGCGGTACCCGCGCCCGGCCGAGCTCGACGATCTGCACATGGCTGCGTGCCTGCAGCACCCGCTCGTGGACCGCGCCGACCCCGTCATCCGGGCCTTCAAAATACTGCAGGAACCGCTGGCCATCGAACAGCAGCACGCCGGTGACGCCGGCCACCGCATTGAAGCGCGCCGCGTCTTCGACCAGCGCTGCCAGAGCGGCCTCGGTCAGGCCGTTGACGGCCTCGCTGACATAGGCGATTGCACAAAGCGGCATGGGTGTATCCGTCAAAACTGGCGCCAATGCTGGCACTTTCAGTTACCTAAATAAAGCTGCTGCCTGAAGCATTCAGACCCTCGCCAGGCCCGCAGACGCCCACCATGCAAAAAGCCCGCTTGCGCGGGCTTTTCACTTGTTTCGATATGGAGGCCTGGACGGGAATCGAACCCATCTCAACGGACTTGCAGTCCGAAAGACCGCCAGTATCTGCAATGGTTTCAATGCTATGCCACGCAAACTGCCACACCTACCAAGCCACGGGAAAAATCCACCAGCCCTATCACTACGCGCAAGAAGGAATTCCCGATGCCCACAATTCAGCGCCTCAGCGCCTCAGCGCATCCCGCAACCGACGTTGCTGCTGGATCTCCAGGCGCAACCAAGCCTGATGCTGGACCACCCACAGCTCAGAGCCATTCACCCCCTGCTCATATGTGGAGCATTTCCTTCCCCGCCACTGTTCATAGGCAAGATGCCGATCCAACTGCCCCCCCCCCCTTGGTCATCAACCTTTTAGGACAGGCCGAGCACCTAAATAATATTGCAGTACAGGGAGTCTGGTAGACCTTTTGGTCTACTGGCGATCGAACGCCACCGGAAGTCGGGAGGAAGCAAGGAGCGGAAGGGCACTGATTGCGTTCGCAGATCCTGCGACACCCACCTATCAAGGCCGTGCGATTGAATTGCCTAAGCACGTCTCTTGCACGCATTTCTTGATCAAAGCACCAAACAGCCACGCGACAAAAAGGCGCCTATCAGGCGCCCACATTGTCGATCAGGTACTCAGCTAATGCGGCCTTTGACCAGCGCCAGAAAACGTCAACCCAAGAGCAATTACCACTCTATCTTCCCAAACTCCGCCATATTCCTATCGCTCAAGTAGTCCTCGATATAGCTCTGCGGAACGCCGTACCGACGAGCGAACAACGCATAGTCAGGATTATCACCACAGTGCTGGAGGATCGCCTTACGCTTTGCGTAGGGCAGAAGAAATTCCATCGCAGCAATCTCGGCCAGAACTTCCGTTGCGACAGGTGAGTCTGGATTCGAGTCTTCAATAGAGAAGGACGATGCCGCCTCTTGAACGTGTCCATAGATGTCCATGTTCCTGCAACGGTCTTCGTCCAGGAGCACGTGCATCATTTCCTTGGTCAGCACCACACGGCGTTCGCGCTCACCCAGCTCTGCAAGGAGGAAAATCTCGTAGTGACCATCACTGAAGGCCGCAAACATTCCGCGAACGCACTTGTCATCAGCTATGACATCAAGATCGTGGATGTCCACCCGCTTCTCAAGATACTGCCTCGCCACTTCAACCATGTCGTCCATGGAACGGGCGCTTGCATCGGCTGAGCGCACGTAACCCTCGTAATGCTCGGCAAGTTCCTTCGCCTTCTGAAGGCAACGGATTACATCGTCGTCCGATAGAATCACTCTCTTCCCCTGACTTGATAGCAATAAAAAGGGGCGCCCTTCGCAGGGCGCCCCTCCTTTGGATCTAGGATTTTACAAGAAGATTACGCAGCGTGCACAGAGTCGCCAAAGGCCGAAGCCTTGTCAAAACGGCTACCAACCACGGCATCCAGTACCTCGATCACGTCCGAAACAGCACCAGTCAGCAGTGGCTTGCGGGTGTGATCAAAGAAAAACTTGACGTCCACGACCCCGCGCTCACGCAGCTTGGCTTCCAGGCCTTGCAGTCGATCTTTCGCGCTCATGTCGTTCACCATATCCTGCCCCATTAGAATCAATAAGTTAGAGGTTACGAGCAACTCGTAACTAGACAGCCGCACATTATAGCGGGCCTTTTTGGAAGTTTGCAACAGCGTTGGGTCCAACCTCTGCAACAAGGCGCAGAATTCTCGTCTACGCACATCCATCCGCTACTCCATGTAGCAACTGGACACTTCCTTAAGAACGGACACTACACTAAAAACTTGATGAAATCGTGAAGTCAAGTGGCAATTTTGGAAAAAAATGCTAGCCAAGAAAGCTCGCGCTTAAGTACCTGACTCTCTGGGCAATAAGTGACAATTTTTGTCACACCAGAGTGACTTGATCTCCCCAAAACACATCAATCCGATCCCCCTCCTCGTCCTAGCGCGCTTTACGGCCGTCGAACCAACCTTGAGCTCCAGTCTATGGGCCCGGAGCGTAAGGTTTGATTGCGCACCTGTCCACCGGGGAGACCATCCTCAAGGGTCACGGAAGCTACAATTTGACATGACCACTGCCTGGGCAGCACAACATCTTGCGATTTGGGAGAGCTGATGGCCACAAGATACAGCCCTTCACAGCCCAGATGCCCACATCCACCAGAGGTAGATCCGACGCAACCTCCACCACCCGCCCATCCCGTACCCATACGCTGCAAGGATCATGCCAGCCAGATGTCCGGGCTCGCATCTGCGCCCCCTCCGCAGGTGGTCAGCGCAAGGTGTAGTCCCACGTGTTGCCGCGGCGTCTCTTGGTAGCCATCCTGGATCTCAAACTCGCGTACACGCACTGCGCACATGCTAACGCGAGTTTGTCACTCAGGAACGGGGGGCAGACAAGGGATTTCGCCCCCCCAACCGGCTTTTGCGCCCGGCTCGAAAAAGCTACGGGCATAAAAAAACCCTGATAAATCAGGGTTTTAAATGGAGGCCTGGACGGGAATCGAACCCATCTCAACGGATTTGCAGTCCGGTGCATAACCACTCTGCCACCAGGCCGGTGACCCTACAGCTTACCGGGCGATCTTACCCCGATAAAACAAGACCCCGAGAACGGGGCCTGGTCAGGATTTGGAGCGGGAAACGAGACTCGAACTCGCGACCTCAACCTTGGCAAGGTTGCGCTCTACCAACTGAGCTATTCCCGCAAAATCAGGCGCGTATCTTACCGAAACCGCAGGTAACACACCAGCCTTTTCACACCTTTTTTCACATCCCTGTCGGCTAGGCCGATCAGGATGCCCGCGTGCCATCGCGGAGAAAAACAAGGCCCCTGAAGGGCCCTGTCGCAATCTGGAGCGGGAAACGAGACTCGAACTCGCGACCTCAACCTTGGCAAGGTTGCGCTCTACCAACTGAGCTATTCCCGCAGAATTTCTGCTTGCCCCGACGTCCCTGCACCCTGGGTGCTGGAGGCTGTCGGCCCATCGACCTGCGTTGAAGGAGCGCTATTGTGTCGGGATTCCTTCACGCCGTCAACATGCTTGTTCAGCCGGAAGCGCGGCGTGCGGTCAGCCTCGACACGCACGCGTCAGGGCACGCACTCTCGGTGCGTATCGCGCATCCCACGCCGATGGAAATAGATCTGCTCAGCCACACGCCGCATCACCCCGGAGTGCAGCAGCGCGTTGACCGGCCAGTCCATCTGCAGCGTGTCCATCGCCCAACGCAGCAGGCGCTTACGCCGGAACGTGGGCGCGGCGCGTGCCGCGACCGGCTCGGGAGCGGGCCCGTTGCCGCGCAGATGCAGGCCCACCGCATCCCCCACGGTCCAGCCGTGCCGCCACGACGAATGGATGCCGCCGGCCGACAACGGCGAGACGATGCCAGCTGCATCACCGGTGAGCATCAGCCCCGGCGCAGTGATCGGGCCATCTGGCAAGCCGCACGGCACCAGCCCGGCGCGGGTGGCGCTGGGGCGCGCGTCGGCAGGCAAGCCCACGGCGTCGCGTATCTGCGACAGGAAGCCGTGCAGGTCCGGCTGACGCGCGTGCTGCGGGTCGTGCCGCAGGGCCAGGCCGATCTGGATGCCCGTCGGGTTCTGCGCCGCCCAGCCGATATAGCCCGGTGCGAAACGCTTGCTGGCGAAACAGTGCAGCGCGCCCGGCTCGGCCAGCTGCACGTCGGCAAACTCGTGCTCCACGCCGTACAGATTGTCGCGCACGCGGCCCAGCCCGGTGCGCTGGGCCACGCGTGAGCTGGCACCGTCGGCACCCACCAGGTAGCGCGTACGCCCCACCCCGTCGACCTGCCAGCCATCGCCCTCCCGCCGCGCCTGGGTGAAGGAGTGCTGCAGGCGCAGGTTCACCCCGCTGGCACGCAGCTCGTCGGCCAGCCAACGCATCAGGTTCGGCGTATCGGTGGTCATGAAGTAGTAGCCCGGGGCCGCCAAGCGCACGCTGCGCAGGTTGGGCGCGTAGAGGCGCACCTGTTCAACCCGCTGCAACAGCTCGGCGGGGATCCGCTTCAACCAGGTCTGCTCGATGACCTCCTTCACGATGATGCCGGTGGTATGCAGCCGTGCGCCCGGATCCGCCTTGCGCTCAAGCACACAAATGCGCAGGCCGTACTGGGCGGCAGCCAATGCGCAGGCCGCGCCGGCGAAGCTGGCGCCGACAATCACCAGGTCGTAGTCAGCATTGGGAAAGGTAGGAGGCATGTCTGCGTTCGCCGCGTCATAACGAGAACACAGCTTCAAATGCACCGGCGGGGGCGCGATGAAGTTCCGGTGAAGTGGGTATGAAGCGCCACTCCACACGTATCGTTCAAACTTGTTGCATGGACGCCGACGAAAATGAAATGCCTGATGGCACTCGGCCGCGGCCGCGGATCCACGCCCTTCAACATCGCATCGACACTGAACCCATGAAACCCACATTCCGCAGAAACGCTCGCATGGCTGTTGCTGTTGTCGTCGCCGGCGGGTTGATTGCCAGCGTAGCGACGCACGCGGCCTCAAACATGATGATGCTGCTGTTCGACCAGGACAATTTCATTCCCGAGCAATCGTCGATCTTCACGTTTGATCCCTACCTCATCAACGCCGGATCCTCGAACTACTGGCTGTACGGCAAGGACCGCCGGTACTACTACCACTTCACCTACCAGCCGCAGTCGCCCTATCGCTACATCGCGGTGGACAACACCTGCCCAGGCTTTGATCGCAATGCCGTGGAGACCTGGTGCGAAGCGCAACAAGGGCGACCACGTTGAACGCGCGAGTACGGCTGAAAGGTCGGGCAGCGGCGCTGGCCGTCGTCCTGATGTTGACGCTGGGCGCTGCGGCATCGCCGGCGCCGTTGACGCTGCTGTTGAACGATGGAAAGCACCTGATCCTGGCGGGTGGCAGCGACAAGCCGACGGCGTGGCTGAACTCCCCGGCGAGCCGAACGCCGCTGGTCATGGATGCCCCCTTGCTAGAGCGGCTGACTGACGCGCAGGCGATGGTTTTCCTGCATGACGCGGAGCGGCGGCACGATCACGCCGCGAGCATCACGCTGCTGGTACGCCTGCCATCGGACCCCTCCACGCCGATGGGGTACTGCGGCGCCGGCCATGAAGACAGCCTGCTGCTGATCGAGGTGCACGACCAACGGCTTCGCCTGCTGGACCAGATGCTGCTGCAGAGTTGCCTGAAGACAATCACGCTGGCCTCCACGTCCGGGGACCACCTGGGTGAAGCACTCACGCCGATGGCGCATCCGTGGGTCGCGAGCTTCCAGCGGGAGGCAGACGACGCGGAGCGGCGGTACTGCATCCGGGTGCAGGGGCGCAGGCTGGTGATGGAGAACTGCCCTGCCATGCCCAACGTTCGGCCGCCTGCCAGTGCTCCGCATCCCCTCCATGCCGCTGTTCCGGCCGGGTGAGGGCGCGCAGGGTCGCCGAAACGAAAAAAGCGACCCGAGGGTCGCTTTTTTCGTTGGCCTCCGCAGCACTGGAACCGCTGCGTACACCGTATCTGGAGCGGGAAACGAGACTCGAACTCGCGACCTCAACCTTGGCAAGGTTGCGCTCTACCAACTGAGCTATTCCCGCTTGGGAGGCGAAATTCTACAGCCAAACGCGGTGCTGTCAACAGCCCTCAGCCATTCTTTTTTGCACGCGTGGTTTCCCGCGCCAGGCGCTCGTCCTCGCGCAGGCTCGGCCACGCCGCGTGCAGGTACTGCAGGCCGGAGAACAGGGTCAGGATCGAGGCGATGGCCAGGGTCCAGTCGCCGATGTGGAACACCGGGATGCCCATCCAGATTTCGTTCATCGGCGTGTGCGGCGCCACCGAGTACAGCAGGCACAGCAAGGCGACCATCTGCGCGGTGGTCTTGATCTTGCCGATCAGCGCCACGCGCACCTTGGCACGCTGGCCGATTTCCGCCATCCATTCGCGCAGCGCCGATACCGCGATTTCACGGCCGACGATCACCGCCGCCCATACCGCCATCCACGCGGTGGGATGGCCCTGCACGATCAGGAACAGCGCCACGGCCACCATCAATTTGTCCGCAACCGGGTCCAGGAAGGCACCGAATGCGGATTGCAGGTCGTAGCGGCGCGCGATCCAGCCATCCAGCCAGTCGGTCAGCGCAGCCAGGCCGAAGATCGCCGCGGAGGCGAAATTGGTCCACTTGAAGGGAAGGTAGAACACCAGCACCAGCACCGGGATCATTACGATCCGCAGCAGGGTCAGCCAGGTGGGGAGGGTCAACTTCATTGCGTCTCTCTACTCGCCCGCCGCGTCGGGCGTGGGCAGTCCATGAAGGTTAGCGTAGATGCGTGCAGCGAGGGCGTCATTGATGCCCTCCACTTTCGCGATTTCGGCCTCACCGGCCGCTTTGAGGCCGATCAGGCCGCCGAAATGCTTGAGCAGGCTGGCGCGCCGGCGCGGGCCGATGCCGGGAATATCTTCGAGTTTGCTGGTCATGCGCGCCTTCTGGCGGCGCCCGCGATGACCGGTGATGGCGAAGCGGTGGGCCTCATCGCGCACCTGCTGGATGAACTGCAGGGCCGGCGACGCTGCGCCCGGGCGCAGTTCACGGCCATCGGGCAGCACCAGCGCCTCGTGCCCCGCACGGCGCTCGGCGCCCTTGGCCACACCCACCAGCATCACCCCCTCCACCCCCAGATCGGCCAGCGCCGACTGGGCCTGGGCCAGCTGGCCGGCCCCGCCGTCGATCAGCAGCAGGTCCGGCAGTACGCCGTCCTCCTCCATCGCACGCCGGAAACGGCGGTCGATCGCCTGATGCATGGCGGCGTAATCATCGCCGGGCTCGATGCCGCTGATGTTGAAGCGCCGGTACTGGCTGCGCACCGGGCCACTGGCATCGAACACCACGCAGGACGCGACGGTGGCCTCGCCCATGGTGTGGCTGATATCGAAACACTCCACCCGCTTGACCGGCTCGGCCAGGCCCAGCATCTGCCGCAGGTCTTCGCTGCGCGCGTGCTGCGCGCTGCGGCTGGTCAGTTCGCTGACCAGGGTGATCTGCGCGTTGCGGCTGGCCAGCTCGACGTAGCCGGCGCGCTCGCCGCGCACGTTCCAGCGCAGCTGCACCTTGTGCTCGGCCGAGGCCGACAGCGCCGATTCGATCAGGCTGGCATCGGGAATTTCACGGTCGAGCAGGATCTCGCGCGGTGGCGCGTGTTCGACGTAGTACTGCGAAACGAACGCACCCAGCACTTCCTCGGCGCTTTCCTCGCCGTTGGTGCGCGGATAGAACGGCCGCGTGCCCAGGTTGCGGCCATCACGGAACGACAGCAGCATCACGCAGGCATTGGCGCCCTGGGTGGCGCAGGCGAGCACGTCCAGGTCGGCGGCGCGGCCATCGACGTACTGGCGGGTCTGCATGCTGCGCAGCGCGGTGACCAGATCGCGCAGGCGTGCGGCCTGTTCGAACTCCAAGGCCTCGCTGGCCGCCTGCATCTGGCTGCCCAGTTCGCTGGCCAGCTGGTCACTCTTGCCTTCCAGGAACATCGAGGCGCGCCGCACCGACTCGGCATAGTCCTGCGGCGCCACCAGCTCCACGCAGGGCGCGCTGCAGCGGCCGATCTGGTATTGCAGGCAGGGCCGGGAGCGGTTGCGGAACACGCTGTCCTCGCAGCTGCGCAGCTTGAACAGCTTGTGCATCAGATTGAGCGTTTCGCGCACGGCGGTGACGCCCGGATACGGCCCGAAATAGCGGCCGGGTACCGCACGCGGGCCGCGATGCAGCGCAATCCGCGGCCACTGCTCGCGGGTAAGCAGCACCTGCGGATAGGTCTTGTCGTCGCGCAGGGACACGTTGTAGCGCGGCGACAACGACTTGATCAGCTGGTTCTCCAGCAGCAGCGCCTCGGCCTCCGAGCGGGTCACGGTCACATCCATGCGCGCTACCTGCGACAGCATCGACATGATCCGGGTGGTCTTGGGCGTGCCGTTGAAATAGCTGCCCACGCGGTTGCGCAGCGCACGCGCCTTGCCGACGTACAGCAGGCTGTCGTCGGCGGCGTACATGCGGTAAACGCCAGGAGCGGTGCTCAGATGGGCGGCAAAGGCCTTGCCATCGAAGGCCGGAGCGGTGGAGACGGTCATTCGCTGATCGGGACGTCGCTCAGAACGCCACTCACGGGATCAAAACGCAGCACGGCGTGCGCGTCGGTTTCAGCAATCCACACCGCACCGCCGCCCAGCGCCAGACCGGCCGGGCCGTGCAGGCGTCGTGGCAGTTCCAGCGTGCTCAGCTCACCGCCGCCCAGGCGCAGCGTGCGCAGGCGGCCGTTGCCGGTGTCGGCGATCCACAGCAACGGCGCGTCCGGGCTCAGCGCGATCGCCTGCGGGTACTGCAGCTGGGCGATGCTGCGCGGACCGTCCTGTTCACCGAACGACCATAAGCCCTGCCCGACCAGGGTCTGGACCAGGTCACCGCGCAGCTGCATGGCGCGGATCGAGGACCCCAGCGCATCGCAGACGTACAGCACCTGCTGCACCGCAGCCAGCGAGGCCGGCTGCGCGAACGCGGCCATGTGGCCGCTGCCGTCGCGCTCGTCGATCGCCCCGGAACCGGCACGCCAGCTCAGCACGCGCTGGCCCAGGTGGTAGCTCCAGATGCGGTTGTCGCCGGCCATTGCGATGTGGATCTGGTTGTCCGCCACCGCCAGGCCCTGCGGGTGGTTCAGTGCTGCCTGGCGCGGCTGCGCGACCACGCCTTCGCTCGGCTCGCCGGGGCGGCCATTGCCGCACAGGGTGTCGACCTGGCCGGTGAGCAGATGGATGCGGCGCAGCGCGTGGTTGCCGGTGTCGGCCACGTACAGCGACTCGCGCTCCAGCGCCAGGCCCTGCGGGCGGTTGAACGCCGCCTCGGCCGGGCCGCCGTCCATGAAGTCGGCCGTGCCCAGCCCGAACTGGCGCAGCACGCGGCCCCCATGGCTGCACTCCAGCACGCGGTGGTGGCCGGTATCGGCGATGTACAGGCGCTCGGTCGTGACGGCCAGCCCGGTCGGGAACAGCAGCGGCAGGCGCGGTTCCGGATGCAGTTCACGGGCCAATGCCAGTTCACCATCGAGCGGACGCGAGCCGCCTTCGCACAAGGCGTTGAGCGAGCGCTCCAGCTCCCCGGCAAACCCCACCAGGCGTTCGCGTTCTCGCCCCTGCGCATCCAGCAGCACCAGGGTCGGCCAGGCGCTCACGCCGAAGCGACGCCAGCCGTCCCAGTCCGCGTCCAGCAGCGCCGGTGCGGCCAGGCCCTGGCGGCGCAGCAGCTTCAAGGCTTGGGCCGGGTCGCGCTCGCAGTCGAAGCGCGGTACCTGCAGCACCAGCAGCTGCAGCTTGCCCGGGTTGCGCGACTGCCACTGGGCCAGTTCGGCCAGCCGCTGCGCGCACCACACCGAGGCGGCATTGACGAAAGCCAGCACCACCGGCCGACCCCGCAGCTCGGTGAGGGTGGTCGGGATGGCGTTGAGCCACGGGGCAAATTCGGGCAGGTCCTGGACGGGCTGTACGTTCATGCCCCGATTATGCCGGAGTCGGCGTCATGCAACCGTCGCGCCAGTGCCCGATTTCCGTCGCCGCGCTGCGCAATTCGCGCCACCCGGCTCAGGGATGCTCCGCCAACCAGGCCTCGGCCCGTTCCAGGTCCTCGGGGGTATCGATCCCCGGCGGGAACGCGGCCGGAGTCAACGCCACACTGATCCGGTAACCGGCTTCCAGCGCCCGCAGCTGCTCCAGCGATTCGAGCTGCTCCAGCGTGCCCGGCGGCAGGGCCGCGAACTGGCGCAGGAAGCCGGCGCGGTAGCCGTAGATGCCGATGTGGCGCAGCCAGTGCTGGCCGGACAGGGACTCGCGCGAACCGGCGAAGGCATCACGGTGCCACGGAATCGGCGCGCGGCTGAAGTACAGCGCGTCCAGGTTCTGCTTGCGCACCACCTTGACCGCGTTCGGGTCGAACACGGTGTGTGCATCGTCCACCGGCGTGGCCAGCGTGGACATCTCCGCGCCGCTGTAGATCAGCGCTTCGGCCACCGCCCGGATGCCTTCGGCGGGGGCGAAAGGCTCATCGCCCTGCAGGTTCACCACCACGGTGTCGTCGCTCCAGCCGGCCTGTACGGCGCATTCGGCGAGGCGATCGGTGCCCGACGCATGCGCAGCCGAGGTCATGGCCACGCGCACTGTGGACAGCCCCTGCAATGCGTCCGCGATGCGTGCGTCATCGGTGGCCACCCACACTTCACGGGCGCCGGCCTGCAGCGCGCGCTGGGCCACGTGCAGCACCAGCGGCTGCCCCCCGAGCAGGCGCAGCGGCTTGCCCGGCAGTCGCGAGGCGGCATAGCGCGCCGGGATGGCAACGACGAAATCGATGGCTTGGCTCATGCGGGCACTCTCGGCAGCAACGCAGGGGAAACGCAGTAAGAACGGGGGAAGACAGGCGTCAGCGCTTGCCGAGCTTGTCGAGCCGGTCAAGCAGGTTGACCCAGAACGCCGCCGGCAGGTCGGCCGCCAACGGCACGGCGAAATGCCATTCGTTGGCGAACACCTTGCATTTCACGGCGTCCTTCTCGGTCATCAGCACCGGCAGTTCGCTGCCGAAACGCAGATCCGAGGCCTGGTAGGCCTGGTGGTCGGCGAAGGCATGCGGCACCACGCCGATCCCCTGCGCACGCAGCATGTCGAAAAAGCGCTTCGGATGAGCGATGCCCGCCACCGCGTGCACGCGCTGGCCCTTGAAGTGCGACAGCGCACGCGCGCGTCCACCGGTGAGCGGTTGCGCACTGTCGATGTGCAGCTGCATCGGCCATTCGCCGAATCCGCACGCCGGTTGCGCGGCAACGCCGTCGCTGGCCTGGCCCATGTTGACCACGCGGAAATCGCAGTCCTGCGCACGGCTGGCGGGTTCACGCAGGGGACCGGCCGGAATCAGGCGGCCATTGCCGTAGCGGCGCTGGGCATCGACCACTTCGATTTCGATGTCGCGCGCCAAGCGGTAGTGCTGCAGCCCGTCGTCGCAGACGATGATGTCGCAGCCCGCCTCGACCAGCGCCCTGCCCGCCGCGACGCGGTCGGCATCGACCCGGACCGGCACGCCGGTTTTCCAGGCGATCAGCACCGGCTCGTCACCCCCGAGCGCGGTGGCGGTGGTCGCTTCCACCCAGCGCGGGGTCTTGGCCTCTTCGCGGCCGTAGCCACGACTGGCCACGCCCGGCTTCCAGCCGGCTTCGCGCAGGCGCTTGACCAGCTCGATGGTCAGCGGGGTCTTGCCGGTGCCACCGGCAGTGACATTGCCGACCACGATCACCGGCACCGGCAGCGAATACCGCTTCAACCAGCGCCGGCGGTACAGCATCCGCCGCAGCGCGATGGCACCGCCGTACAGCGGCGCCAGCAGCCGTGGCAACACCGGGACAGCGCTGCCGTCATACCAGTACGGCGGCGTCCGGGTACCTTTGCCTGCCATCAAGACTGCCTTTCGCGGAACTGCATCTTGTGCAGGTGTTCGTACAGCCCACCCAAGGCCAGCAACTCGCTGTGGGTGCCGCGTTCAACGATGCGGCCGTGGTCCATGACCAGCACCTGGTCGGCATGTTCGATGGTGGACAGACGATGGGCGATCACCAGCGTGGTGCGCTCGGGCATCAGCCGTTGCAGCGCATCCTGCACCAGGCGCTCGGATTCGTTGTCGAGTGCCGCGGTGGCTTCGTCCAGGATCAGGATCGGTGCATCGCGCAGGATCGCGCGCGCAATTGCCAGACGCTGGCGCTGGCCGCCGGACAACAGCGCGCCATTTTCGCCAACCGGGGTCTGCAGCTGCTGCGGCATGCGCGCGATGAACTCCCAGGCATTGGCCGCTTCGGCCGCCGCGCGGATCTGTTCTTCACTGGCATCCATGCCGTAGGCGATGTTGGCGCCGACGGTGTCATCGAACAGCATCACCTTCTGCCCGACCATCGCCACCTGGCGGCGCAGGTCGGCCAATGGGTAGTCGTCCAGCGGCATGCCGTCCAGGGTGATACGGCCACCACTGGGTTCGTAGAAGCGCGGTACCAGCCGGATCAGGCTGGTCTTGCCGCTGCCGGAGCGGCCGACGATGGCGGTGACCGTGCCGGGCTTGGCCACGAAGCTGACATCGTCCAGAGCCACTCCGGTGTCTTCGCGGTAACGCAGCATCACGTGTTCGAAGGCCAGCTCGCCGCGTGCACGGCCGATCTTCGCCTGCCCCTTGTCGCGCTCCACCGGCATGTCGAGGATGCCGAACAGGCGCTCGGCAGCTGCTACGCCACGAGCGATGGAGGACTGCACGCTGGTGAGGCGGCGCAACGAGGGAATGATCGCGGTCATCGAAATCATCAGGCCCATGAACTGGCCGGCATTGAGGCGGCCGGCAAGCGCTTCGCGGGTAGACACCCAGACGATCACCGCCAGCGCCAGCGCCGCCAGGAACTGGACCATGCTGGAAGCGGCCGCGCGGGTCGTTTCCACCTTCATGTTCAGGCCCAGCATGCGGTTGGCCAGCCGCGAATAGCGACCGATTTCCTGCTGCTGGGTGCCGTGTACCTTCACTTCCTGCTGTGCGGCCAGCGACTGCTCGGCAGTGGCGGCCATGGTGCCCATGCCGTCCTGGATGCCGCGGCTGATGCGCCGGTAGCGCTTGCCCACGTACGAAACGATGAGGCCGATCATCGGCACCACCACCAGCATCGCGACAGTGACCTTGACGCTCATCTGCAGCATCACCGCCAGCATGCCGATGATGGTCAGGGTGTCGGCCACCAGGGTTTTGAGCGCGTCGGCGCTGGCCTGGGTGACCTGTTCGGTATCGTAGTTGAGTCGGCTGACCATGACCGGCGTCGACTCGGTATCGAAATGCGAGGACGGCAGGTGCAGGTACTTCTCCAGCACCTGCTGGCGCAGGTCACGGACCACGCTGCGGCCGGTGCGGGCCAGCGTATAGTCGCTGACGAATGTGGCCGCGCTGCGCGCCACGAACAGGCCCAGGATGGTTAGCGGCAGGATCACCGCCATGCGCGGCTCGGGGTTGACGAAGCCGCGGTTGACCAGCGGCTCCATCAGTTTGGTGAAGTTATAGCCGGCCACGGCTTCCACCACCATGCCGATCACTGCGGCCACCATGAACGTCCAGTAGGCGCGGGTATAGCCGAGCAGGCGCTTGTAGATCGGCCAGATCGGGGCGTGTTGGTTACTCATGGACGCACCTCCGGCGCGGTAGCAATTGCGATGCGGCGGAAGCCGAGTTGTCCCAGGGCATCCTGGGCGGTGACCACGGCCTGGTACGGGGTGCGTGCATCGGCACGCAGCAGCACGGTCTGTTCACGATCACTGCCGGCAACGGCGGCAATCGTCTGCTTGACCGACTCCACGTCGGTGCGCAGCACTTCCTGGTCGTTGATGAAATAGCGCCCGTCCGCATTCACCAACACGCTCAAGGCGCGCGGCGGCTCGGGGTTGTCCTGTTGGCTGGCGGTCGGCAGCTGCAGCTGCAGCGTCGAGCGCGCATCGAAGGTGGTGGTGACCACGAAGAAGATGATCAGCACGAGAATCACATCGATCAGCGGGACCAGATCGATATGCGGCTCGTCCTGGACCCGGTCATTGCGGATACGCATCCGTCAGCCCTTGACCGTGACCGGTGCCGCCGCAGCAGCGCCCGGCGAAGTGCGGGCAGCCGGGTTCATCACCCCGGGACGGCCATCGAGCGCGTCCAGCAGGGCCGAGGCCTCCTGCTCCATTTCGATCACGTAACCGCCGATGCGGCCCTTGAAATAGCGGTGGAACATCAGCGCCGGGATCGCCACGATCATGCCGGTGGCGGTGCAGACCAGCGCCTTGCCGATACCGCCAGCCAGCTGGTTCACATCGCCCACGCCATGGTCGAGGATGCCCAGGAACATCTGGATCATGCCCACCACGGTACCGAGCAGGCCCAGCAGCGGTCCGGCCGAGGCGATGGTGCCCAGGGCGTTCAGGAATCGCTCCATGCGGTGCACCAGGTGCCGGCCGGCATCCTCGATGCGTTCGCGGATCTGGTCGCGCGGGCGGTTGCGTGCTTCCAGCGCCACGGCCAGCAACGCGCCCAGCGGCGAATTCGCGCGCAGCGACTGAAGATGGGCGGGGTCGAGCTTGCCGCGCGCCGCCCAGTTGCGTACTTCCTGGCCCAGCCCAGGGGGCAGGACCTCGTTACGTCGCAAGGTCCAGAAACGCTCCAGGACAATCGCCAAAGCCAGTACGCCCAACAGCAGCAGCGGCACCATCGGCCAGCCACCGGCCTTGACCAGTTCCCACACGTTTCAACCCTCCGGCCCATCGGCCGCCTGTTTCACCGCCGATAGAATAGCAGCCGACCGCGCCCGCTCCGCAGCATCCCACCAACGCGGCTGAAAAACCCGCTGTTCACGCACCTGCAGACCTTCACGCCCCAACCAGAGACGCAGAGCGCCACTGTCGGCGGTAGTGAGCACTTCGGCACCCACGCCCTGCCAGCGTGCCACCACCTCGGCGCGCGGATGGCCGAAGCGGTTGCCGTGCCCGGCCGAGACGATTGCCAGCCGCGGCGACACCGCCTGCACCCAGGGCGCGCTGGAGGAGCCCGCACTGCCATGGTGCGGCACCACCACCACCTCGGCGCGCAGCGCCTGCGGCACGGCCCGCAGCAGGTCGGCTTCGACCCGGTTGCCGATGTCGCCGGCCAGCAGGACCGCGCCGTGCGCGGTGCTGATCCGGAGCACGCAGCTGCTCTCGTTGCCCTGGTAGTCGGCCCCGGGCGGCGGATGCAGGAACGCGAAGTCGACCCCGTCCCAGCGCCACGCCACACCCGCCGCACAGGGCTGGCCGATCCCTGCCACCGCGTTGCGCGGTGCCTGCAGCGGCGGTTCATCGAATGCCCGCCGCACCGCCGCCGCGCCCCCGGCATGATCGCGATCGCCATGACTGAGGACCAGCCGATCCAGCCGCGACTCGCCCAACGCCCGCAGCGCCGGCACCACTACCCGTTCGCCCGCGTCAAAGCCGGCCTCGGCGGCCGGGCCCGCGTCGTACAGCAGCACATGCCGCTGGGTACGCACCGCCACGGCCAGCCCCTGCCCGACATCCACCACCAGCATCTCCACCTCGCCCTCCTCCGGCAGCCCGCGCGGCGGCCACAGCAGCGGCAGGCACAACAGCAACGCCGGCAGGCGCGCGCCGCTGCCGCGTGGCAGCAGCAGCCAGAACACTCCCGCCAGCGCGGCCGGCAGCGCCAACCGGCCGGCCTGCGGCAACCACCACAAGGCCAGCTCGCTGCGCGCGACCCAGCCGAACAACCACCAGCTGGCCTGGAAACACACGGCCGCCAGCCGCCAGGGCCAGGCGCCCGCGCCGTCCAGCAGCGCTTCCATCGCCGTCCCCAGCAGCGCGAGGGGAACCACCACCAGGCTCCACCAGGGAATCGCCAGCAGGTTCACCAGCGGCCCCGCCCGTGAGGCCTGGCCGAACAGCGCCACGGTGAGCGGCAGCAGCGCCAGCGTGGCCACCCCCTGCGCGCCCAGGAACGCCCGCAGCCAGTGCACATCACGCCCGGGCAGGCACCACACCAGCCACAACACCCCGGCAAAGCTGAGCCAGAAGCCCGCAGCCAGCACCGACAACGGATCCACCGCCAGCACCACCAGCGCGGCCAATGCCAGCGCCCGCCCCACCGTCATCCGCCGCCGCACGCACCGCGCCGCCGCCACCACCGCGATCATCAGCACCGTGCGTACGGTGGGCAGCGCGAAGCCGGCCACCGCGGCATACAGCGCCGCCCCGGCCACGGCCGCGACAGCCGCCGCCAATGGCCTCGGCCACACCTTGCCCAAGCGCGGCCAGAGCCGCCAGACCAGCATGGCCAGCCATGCCGCGAAGCCCGCCACCAGCCCGACGTGGAAACCGGAAATGGCGACCAGATGGGTCAGCCCCAGCGCACGCAGCGCGTCCCAGTCGTCCGCGGTCAGCGCCCGGGTGTCGCCGAGCGCCAGGGCCTGGATGAAGCGCGCGCCCTCGCCTGGCACCTGGCGGGCAATCGCGGTCGCCATGCGCTCGCGCCAGGCCGGCACGCCGCGTGGCGCGCCGAGTGCGCGGGCCGCCTGGGCCGCGCGGACATGGCCGCTACCGGCGACACGCTGCAGCACAGCGTGTCGCTCGGCATCGAATCCCCCCGGATTGAGCAGCCCACGCGGCGGCCGCAGGCGCGCGCTCAGCTCCCAGCGGGCGCCAGCCTGCAGGCGATGCCGCGCGGGCGCTGCGTCCACGCGGCCATCGTCGTACCAGCTCAGATCGAAATCGCGGTCGCGCACGGCATCCGGCAGGGACGCATCGTCATCCACGCGAAAGCGGAAGCGGGTGCTGCGTGGCCGATGCTCGGGCAGGCTGACCACCGTGCCACGCAATGCGTACTCGGCAGGCAGGGCGTTCGCGGGCAGTTGCTGCTGCAATGTCCAGTGCCCGTGTATTGCCGCCCAGCCCACGCCCAGCAACGCAGCGCCCAGCCAACGCCCCCGCGATGGCCACAACCACGCCACCGCGCCAAGCGCGAGCACCAGCAGCGCCGCAGGAAACACCAGCAAGGTAGGGGCGAATACGGCCGCGCAGATGCCTGTGACCAGCGCGGCCACGCAGGCATTGCCAAACAGCAGCGGTGCCGCCGGATCGCAGCAGCGTGAAGCCCCCGTGCGAGGCATAGGAATGGCCAAGGCGAAAACAGCATGCTTGGCCAGCGCCAACGGTGGCGCCATCGGAAAGGTCAGAGGATAGCTGTCGGCAACTGCCGCATGCTGCGTCAAGCGCTCACGGCCATCATCACAACGCTGAAACGCACATAGCAAAAAAGCCGACCTGAGGGCCGGCTTTTCTGATGTTCCACCGCAGTCGCTGGGACTGAAGTGGTGGGCGGTACAGGGTTCGAACCTGTGACCCCTACCATGTCAAGGTAGTGCTCTACCGCTGAGCTAACCGCCCGTTTTGTTTCCTGCGCCGCTGCGAATGCGTCGGTGCAGGCCGCGTATATTACGGACGTCCCCCGGCAAGCGCAACACTTTTGTGAAGATATTTCACACAGGTCCGTTCAGCCCAGGCTGGCCTCCTTCAACAGGCGGATCTGGTCGCGGACCTGCGCGGCATCTTCGAACTCCAGGTCGCGGGCGTGCTGGTACATCTTCTGCTCCAGCACCTGCAGGCGCTTGGCGATCTGCGCCGGTTCCAGGCTGCGGTAATCCACGGCCTCTTCGGCGATACGGCCGCCACGGCCCTTGCCCTTGCCGCGCGATTCCTTCTCCGACGCTTCCGAGCGCGCGCCTTCAAGCACGTCGGTGATCGGGCGCAGCACCGACTTGGGCACGATGCCATGCAGTTCGTTGTACTCGACCTGCTTGGCGCGGCGGCGGTCGGTTTCATCGATGGCCGCCTGCATCGAACGCGTCATGCGATCGGCATACAGGATGGCCTTGCCACGCAGGTTCCGCGCGGCGCGGCCGATGGTCTGGATCAACGACCCGGTGGAGCGCAGGAAACCTTCCTTGTCCGCGTCCAGGATCGCCACCAGCGACACCTCGGGCATGTCCAGGCCTTCGCGCAGCAGATTGATGCCGACCAGCACATCGAACTTGCCCAGACGCAGGTCGCGGATGATCTCCACGCGCTCGACGGTCTCGATGTCCGAATGCAGGTAGCGCACGCGGATGCCGTGTTCGGTGAGGTACTCGGTGAGGTTCTCGGCCATGCGCTTGGTCAGCGTGGTGACCAGCACGCGGTCGCCGAGCTTGATGCGCTCGTGTACTTCCGACATCAGGTCGTCGACCTGGGTACCGACCGGGCGGATTTCCACCACCGGGTCGATCAGACCGGTCGGGCGCACCACCAGCTCGGTGATCTCCTCACCGGACTCACGTAGCTCGTAGGGACCGGGCGTGGCCGACACGTAGATGCTGCGTGGTGAGCGCTCTTCCCATTCCTCGAATCGCAGCGGCCGGTTGTCCAGCGCCGATGGCAGCCGGAAACCGAATTCCACCAGCGTTTCCTTGCGCGAACGGTCGCCCTTGAACATCGCGCCGATCTGCGGGATGGTCACGTGCGATTCGTCGATGACCAGCAGTGCATCGGCCGGCAGGTAGTCGAACAGGGTCGGCGGCGGATCGCCCGGGGCCTTGCCGGTGAGGTGCCGTGAGTAGTTTTCGATGCCGTTGCAGTAGCCGACCTCGGCCATCATTTCCAGGTCGTATTGGGTACGCTGCGCCAACCGCTGCGCCTCGACCAGCTTGTTCTGCTCGTACAGCTGCTCCAGCCGCGGCTTGAGCTCGGCCTTGATTGTCTCCACCGCCGCCAGCACGCGCTCACGGGTGGTGGCGTAGTGGGTCTTGGGATACACGGTGTAGCGCATCAGCTTGCGCAGGCTTTCGCCGGTGAGCGGGTCGAACATGCTGATCTGCTCCACTTCCCCCTCGAACAGCTCGATGCGCACCGCCTCGCTGTCCGATTCGGCCGGGAACACATCCACCACTTCGCCGCGGACCCGGAACGTGCCGCGGTGCAGCTCGTACTCGTTGCGGGTGTACTGCAGCTGGGTGAGGTGGTTGATCAGGTCGCGCTGGTCGATGCGCTCGCCCTTGGACAGGATCAGCCGCAGCGACAGGTAATCTTCCGGCGCGCCCAGGCCGTAGATCGCCGAGACCGTGGCGACCACGATCGCATCCGGGCGCGACAGCAGGGTCTTGGTCGCGGCCAGGCGCATCTGCTCGATGTGCTCGTTGATCGAACTGTCCTTCTCGATGAAGGTGTCCGACGACGGCACATAGGCCTCGGGCTGGTAGTAGTCGTAGTAGCTGACGAAGTACTCGACCGCGTTGTGCGGGAAGAACGCCTTGAACTCGCCATACAACTGCGCGGCCAGGGTCTTGTTCGGCGCCATCACCAGGGTCGGCTTCTGCACCTGCTGGATGACGTTGGCGATGGTGTAGGTCTTGCCAGAGCCGGTCACGCCGAGCAGGGTCTGCTTGGCGATGCCGGCTTCGAAATTGGCCGTCAGCTTCTCGATCGCCGCCGGCTGGTCACCCGCCGGCGAATACGGGGATACAAGTTCGAAGCGATCGCTCATGGTGGCGCCATAGACCGGGCCCACCAGTATACCGGGGCACTTGGTGACGGCAGGCTGAGGGGATGGCTGACGCGCGAAGGCGTGCCTGGAGGATGCAAGACGCCCACGGCGCCGCGCAGGCTGACGTCTCCTCCCCGTTGCCCGGTGAGCCCATGCCCTCCGTCCCACCCGCGTTCGGCGTTTCCCGGCTCCAGCAGGGCTGGACCCTGCTGCAGGCCATGGTGGTGCTCGTGATTCTGGCAATACTGGCGGGAATCGCCCTCCCCGCACTGACGGCACTGCTGGATCGCCAGCGCGCCAGCAGCGCGCGTCACCTGCTCAGCACCCACCTGGCCCATGCCCGGATGGCCGCCATCCACCGCCGGGCCGACGTCAGCCTGTGCGCCAGTGCGGACGGCCACCAATGCGCCGACGCGGACCGCTGGGCTCAAGGCTGGATCATCCTGGTGAACCCCTCCCGTCACGCCACTGCGCCCGGGATACGTGAAGTCCTCCACCACGAGCGTTTCACGCTACCCAAGGGCTGGCGCATCGCGTCCAACCTCGACCGGGGCAGGATCCGCTTTCTCCGGGACGGGCGCGCGCTGGGGACCAACGCGACATTGCGGATCTGCCAACACGACCGTCTGCTTGGCAAGGTAGTCGTCAACAACAGCGGGCGGATCCGATCCGAGACCCACCCTGGTACAGGCGCCTGCGGGCAATGACGGCGACCGCAGCACGAACAAGAACACACAAAAAGAAAAAGCCGCGATTTCTCGCGGCTTTTTCAAAATCTGGCGCCCGAAGTTGGACTCGAACCAACGACCCCCTGATTAACAGTCAAGTGCTCTAACCGGCTGAGCTATTCGGGCGGGGAGGCGCATTGTACGGGTGGATTTGCCCGAGGGCAACACCCACTGCGACGCCCTGCCCGCTCGCGCTTACCAGCAGCTGCTGAGCGTGTCCTTGGCCGTCTTGCGGTTGGCCTGGTCGATGGTCATCTCGCCACAGCTGTCCTTGGTCTGGGTGCCCTGCGGGGTGGCGGTGATGGTGAAGCTGGACTGGGCCACCTGCACCTTCAGGTTGTAGTACGCAGTGCCCCCTTCGCGCGGCGACACCGTGTACGGCAGCTTGAAGTTGGCGTACGAATTCTCAGAAGAGTGCAGGCGTTCAGCACGCTGCGCGTACTCCACCATGTCCGCCTTCACCGCCCCCCGGCGCGACTTGCGCACATGCTCCAGGTAGGACGGGAACGCGATCGCGCTGAGCACGGCGATCACACCGATCACCAGCATCAACTCGATCAGAGTGAAACCCCCCATCAGCGACGGGCCCTTCTGCAGACGCTTCATGGTGTTGAATCCTTGTCCTTTCATGATCATTGCACCTGGCGCCAGGATTGGCGGCCACACGGATACGGCGCGTACATCGGCTCACCACCGGACACGCTCACCAGCATCCAGCACGAGTTGCCGCCGGGCGGACCACCACCCGCGCCACTGCGCAGGCGTGGAATCGACGATGCACCGACGTCCTTGACTGGCGCGCTGCCATTGGTTTTCAGCTGGACGGCAGCCGTACCGATGCTGGGGCGGGTACCCCCCGGACTGCCGACACGCATGTCCGACATCGCACCGGCGCCGGTCAGGGTATCCAGCCCGAACAGCCAGTTGGACCCGTTGGTCGAACAGCCCTTGGTCGCCGGATTGGGGACGTAGGTCGGCATGAACAACACGCCTGATACGACGGTCGGATTACCGACGAACCGCTCGCCCGTCGTTGCCGGGAGATTGACCACCCACCCCCGTGCGCCGGCGGGGGTCGTGCCCGTGATCAGGGTGCGCTCCGTGCCTGTCGTTACCACGCTGTAGGCCACCAGGTTGTCAGCGGTCAAGGTACTGGGCGGGACACCATTGCTGGTGTCGTTGACGCCGTACAGCGCCTGCTGGGTGAAGTCGGAGGTGTCATTGACGAAGGAGAAGCTGCCCGTTCCGAAGAACAGCATCACCCCGCCACCGGCACCCGTCGCAGCGGTCAGGCCACCGGTGATCGGCTGACGATAGTTCAGCGTGGCAGAACCGGCGCGCTCGGCGTGCTGGACCGTGGTGAACAACGGCGTGGTCACCTTGGCATTGGTGCGCAGGTCGAACTTCCAGATCGCGCCACGCTGATCGGCGGCGTATACGGTGTCGGCCGCTCCATCACGGCCGCGCACGTCCTGCTTGGTATCGCGCCAGCGATCGATGGCCACGATATTGCCCAGGCCATTGCTGCCGGAGATGGTGTTGCCGGCCTCCTCGGCCTCGATCATGGTCACGGCACCAGAGGCCATGTCGACCACGTACAGCACGGCCTTGCCGTTGATGCTGCCGTAGCCGTTGCCAAAGATCGCCTTCCAGCGATAAGTGGCCCCATCGCGCACCGGCACGATGACCGGCTTGCCCAGCACATTGCCGATATTGCCGCTCACATTGGCATCGGCATTGGTGTCACTGATTTCCCACAACACGCTACCGGTGCCGAAACTGGTCGGGTCGGTCACATCCAGTGCAAATACCGAACGGCCGCCGGCACCGGCGGTGCCCACCAGCGCAGTACGCCAATTGGTGCCATTGAACACGTCGGACACCGCAACCGGGCCATCCACGAAATAGCGGTGCTGGAACGGCTGGTCATTGGAACCGGCCTTGTAGGGTAGCAACAGGTTGCCCATGTGACCCAGCGAGGTCGAGGGAATATAGGCCAGGCGCTCCCTGCCGCCGTCGGCGGTGTCCACACTGCTGCCGTTCATGCCGCCATCGAAGCCGTGCAGCATGCCGTCATTGGCGCCGACATAGACCATGTAGTTCTGGGTCTTGATCTTGGTCTGCAGGTAGGTGGCGTAGGTCGTGGCCAGGGTGCCGCCGATCTGGCGGTAGCCGTAGTCGTCCAGCGGCGAACTGACCACCGGGTTGGAATTGATGATGTCGCCCAGCAGCGTGGTGCGGTCGCGGTAGATGCCGCTGTTGCGCACTTCACGGCTGGTCTCGCCGCGCAGGTACGCCACCGCGGTGGCATTGGTGGCCCCCATCGTGGTGAGTGCGGCATCGGTGCATCGGGTCAGCGGACTGGCCTTGCACAGGTCCGCCAGGCTCACGTTGGCGGCGTTGAACTCGAGCGCGGTGCCACCCTTGTTCATCACGACCTGGCGGCCGACCGAACTGATCCGGCTGGAGGCCTCCCAGGTCTCGGTGTACTCGGCGACCTGCGTCTTGGGATTCACGCTGACCTTGGCGGCCGTCAACTTGCTGTACCAGTCGGTCGCTTCATTGGTGATGTCATAGCGCGGGGTCACCGTAAGCGAACCGGCGCCGATACGCGCACCGGTCATGCCCATGCTGCCCGAGGGCGAACCACCACCGGTGATCGAGGACAGCACCCGACGCATCGCCGCGGTCACTTCGGCCGGTGTCTGCGCGTTGATGAACTCGCCGCGGCTGTTGATGGCGGCATGCCAGATTTCATCGATGACGGTACCGTCATCAACGCCGGTCGGGTCACCACTACCATCCCAGTTCGGCGGATTGGCGTACGGGTCCGCAGTGGCCGCCTGGTTGCGGCCATAGATCTTGCCCTGTGCACCCAGCGTCACGCCGTAGAAGTTCATGTGCAGATTGGTCTGGCAATCCAGCCGCTTCCATGCCGGCGTACCCACATCGAGTGTCTTGCACTGTGGACTGACGGGCACCTGGCCGGCCGGGAATCCGGCATCGTTGCGCAAGGGCGTCCAGTCCGCGCCACCGTAGTAGGCGGCGGTGATGTCGGCGATGGTGTTGCTGTAGCTGTCCTTGAACGGTGCACCATTGAACGGCGCGGCGTTGGTGCCGTCCGCATTGGCATAGCCACTCACCGAGCTGGAGGTATTGGTGTAGCCGTCGGTGAACAGCATGCCGCCGTTCTTCTGGCAGGCCAGCTGCACCGGCGCGCCGGCATCGGTGCGGCGGAACTGCTTGCCCAGGTACTCCACCGCCTGGCGGTTCGGCGTGCCGCCGTTGGGCGCCAGCTTGTAGATCTGCGTGTACAGGTCGGCCTTGTTGGTGGCCATGTCGTACATGGTTACCGGGCTCAGGCCGTTGATGGTGAAGTAGCCCACCCGCATGTTGCTGACATCCACCATGGCATGGCTGGACGAGCCGACCATCGCCAGGATGCGGTTGCGGTGGTACTGGAACCAGTTCGCGAAGTTCTGGATCGCCGTGTTGTAGTCGGCGATGTTGGAGTAATTTTCACTCTTGATCTGGTAGCGATACATATCGCAGCCAGGGCCGCAGGCACCGTCGATCTTCGGACGAGTGGTAGCATCCTTGGTGATGTAGCCACTGGGTGCCGCCGCCGACGTGGGCAGATAGAACGTTGCCGGGAAGTAGTCCACCGGGTAGCTGACGTCACTGCCAATATCACGCACTGCCGTACGCCAGGAACCGCTGCGGTAATAGCGTGTGCCGGTACCGGTCAGATCCGGAATCCTCATCCCGCTTACGAACTGGAACGACTCATCGGTATTGGTGCGGTTCGTGGTCAGATTGTAGGTGACGTTGTAACCCGTGAAGCCGGAGCGTGGATCGGCACGGGCCGCGGTGGTCGACGCGTTGGCCCACAGCGTGCCGTCGGCACGGCGCCACGGCTCATAGACTTCGTTCGGGTTGTAATAGCTGGCGTTGTAGGTCGGCGAGCGCGCGAACCCGAAGATATCCAGTGGCGGAATCGCGCGCCCCGGCGAGTAACTGGCATTGAAGTTCTGGTGCGGGTACAGGTACAGATAGCAGTCGGTGGAATTGTTGTTGCATGCGTCACCGACGCTGTAGAACACCCCGGCGGAACTGAAGAAGCTGCCGTTGTTCGAATTCCAGCGCATGCGACCGTCACCGCCGGTGAACATCCGCTCGAAGGTCATGGAGTTGGAATCGTCCACGGCCATGATGAAGGCCGGTGCGGTCTGCACCTGGTCATTGAGCGGCGCCTGCGCCAACACGCCCTGGGCCTGGGCGGCCATCAAGCTGTAGACGAAGTAGCCACCGCCAGCCAGCAGCACGGTTGAGCCGGCGAGCAGTGTCTTGAATTTGCGCGACATCATTGCGGCAGCCCTCAGAGCTTGAACACGGTATCAATGGCCGTCGACGAACTGCCATCGGCGTTGGAGTCGGCGGCGTAGCCGGTGATCTGGTACACGGCGGTCGGCTTGTCGAGCGGCTTGCCCATGTCCAGCGTGCCCTCGCCCTGGATGCAGCCATCGATCTGGCGCACGTTGACCAGCGGCTTGCTACCCAGCTTGGACTGCTGCACCCAGAGGATCGGGTCGTAGCCATCGTCGCAGCGCTGCTGGATGTCACCACTGCTGACCAGCGCATTGGCGCCGGCCGCTTCGCGGTTGGCGATCTTCTCGACCGCGTCCTCGGTGCCACGCACGGCCGCTTCGGAATTCTGGAAGGCCAGGTTGGTGGCGCGGTAGTTGGACGACATCTTTTCCTGCATGCCGGCCACCTGCATCCCGACCACGCCGAGGATCGCCAGCAGGATCAGCATGATCAGGGCCACATACAGCACGGCACCACGCTGCCGGTGCATCGTGGCTCGCGGGTGCACACGCTTGACTTGGGTCAGGCTCTTCATGGCAGTCAATTCCCGAACAGTCGGTTGCGCAGCGCCACGGACACTTCATAGCTGGCGCGGAAACGCTTGTCGTCGGTGGCGGGCGGGACGATGGTCACCCCCAGCACGCCCAGATAGTTGTTGGCATCCTTCGGCGCTTCCGCCGAGGCCTGCTGCGGGCTGCGCGCGAGCAGGCCGACCTGGACCAGCCCCACCCGCCGCCACTGCGCCACCGCGGCGGCCGTGGTGGCCGTACTCACGTTGTTGCCCGCGCGCTGCTCGACGATGTTGCCGGTGGGCGGTGCTGCGCGACTGATGTTGACCTCGGCGTCCAACCCGTACAGGAACTGCAGGCTCTCGATGCCTTCAACCAGTTCCTCGCCATCGCCGTAGCCACCACCGGAGCCGGCGCGGGCCCGGTACAGCGCCGGCCCGGTGCCGTTGCTGGCGATGTAATAGACCACCGCTTCGGCGCGGTACAGCATGGTCACCGCGTTGTTGGCTGCGTACTGCGACAGATCGGTGGCATCGGCGGTGACGGTGGTGCCGTTCAGCTGACCGGTGAAGACCTCGGCACGGGTGCAGTCAGCGACGCCGAACACGCTGGGACCGCCACTGACACCCGCGGCCAGACGCTGTGCGCTGGCCGTACTGATGCCGATCTTGGATTCGCTGGCCGCGGACGTCAGGGTATTGATCGCCACGCCATCGGGATGGAAGAAGCGCAGCACCAGGATGTCGCTGCCCGCGATGGGTGCCGGCTTGAGCTTCTGGATGCTGTCTGGTGTGGCCAGTGCCGCCTGCCAGGTGGCCCCGATGGTGAGCGAGTTGGTGGGCGCGGTGCCACCGGCCTCGTAGCCCTGGATCGGCACCGAGAAGTCCAATGGCACACCGCTGCCGGGGACCACGCCGGCAATGTGGTAACCGATCGAGTTGTTGCCTTTGACCACATGCGCCTGGTCGTTGACACAGCCAAAGTGACCGGCCATGCGCAGGTCGCGCTGCAGGTAGTCCAGCGCGAAGCGCGCGTTTTCCTGGGTGCGTGCAGCACCTTCGGACAGCTGCGAGGCCGAGCGCGAGGCAATGAAAATCTGCACCACGCCGAGCATCATGATCAGACCGATGATCATCGCGATCATCATTTCGATCAGCGACAAGCCGGTCATGTACTTGCGGGAGGGCATCATCGTACTCATAGCTGCGACACCAGGCCGAAGGACGTCAGGCTGTCCGGGTCCTTGGCATCCCAGCGCTGGTCGCCCCAGCTGATCGCCACCGTGACCTGGCCATTGTTGTACTGCACCTGCGCACTGGCCTTGTCGCCCAGCGTCTTGACCACCTGGCACTGCCAGCGCGCCACGTTCTGCTTGGCGGTCACCGCCGCCCCGACCGGCCACGCACAGGCGCCCTTCGGGCTGATCGTGCCGGCGGCAAAGGAGGCATCGACGTAGCCGCCCCCGTTGAGGGTATCGGTGCGCTGCGCACGCATCAGGTCAATCAGGTCGTAGGACAGGTTGGTGGCCTGGGTGCGGTAGTTCGCGCTCTGCACGAAGCGCACGTTCATGGTCTGCAACAGCGCGAAACCGAGCAGGCCAAAGGCAAGCACCAGCAGCGCCACCAGCACCTCGAGCAGGCTGAAGCCGCGCGCACGCTGGCCGAAACCGTTGAAATTCCTGCGCATCATGAACATGTCCCTCGTTCCACACGGATCTGGCCGGAGAGATTCACGGTCAGGGTTCGACGCGGATCCCCCGCCGCGCACTTGGCGGGCGTCAGGATGATCTGCTGGGCGGCGGCACTGCGCCGACGCCCGCGCGCATCGAACAGGATCTGGGCCGGGGCCGGGCCGGTCAGGACCAGCTCTGCATTGCCTTTGGCGTAGCGCAGCACGGTGTCGTTGCCGTCGAGCGCGCCGTTGCCGTCCAGGTCGGACCAGGCCATCAGGCCATCGGACCAGTCGCCGTCACACAGGTTGCCGGTCTTGCTGGCACAGACACCCGCGCCCTGCTTGTTGCGGACCGCCTCGCTGCGCGCCAGCGACAGCATGCCGACAATTTCATTGTTGGACGTGCTGACGCGGTTGGAGCGCAGGGTGTTGCGGAAGTTCGGGAAGGCAATCGCAGACAGCACGCCCAGTACCACCAGCGTGACCATCAGTTCTACCAGCGTGAAACCCTTGGATCGGCGCGATTGCATGGAACGCTCCCCAGCGTGATGGCACAGAAGATGGACGCCCCGCCGCCTGGCGGCAAGCGGCGGCAGGACGAACGGTCGCCCGGGGGCGACGGGCGTCAATCAGTTGACGCCCGCGGACCCTCTAGCGCGGCCGGGCACCCCTGCCCGGCCTGTTTCAGAGCTGCCGCATCCCTGGCCGCTGGGCCCGGGAATCCGCGTTCAGGCCATGACCTTGTAGCAGGGCTGGTACTCGCCGGAGATCTTCATCCGGCGCTGCTCGACGAAACCGCGCAGCAGTTCGTCCAGCGCCTGCATCATGTCGGCGTCACCGTGGATCTCGAACGGGCCGAACTCCTCGATGCGGCGCATGCCGTCTTCCTTGACGTTGCCCGCCACGATGCCCGAGAAGGCACGACGCAGGTCGGCTGCCAGTGCGTGCGGCGGGCGCCCGTGGTGCAGATCGAGCGCGGCCATCGCCTCATGGGTCGGCACGAACGGCTGCTGGTAGTCCCACGGAATCTCGATGGACCAGTTGAAGAAGAACGAATCCTTCTGCGCCAGGCGGTGCTCGCGCACGCGCTTGATGCCCTGGCTCATCCGCCGCGCCACCGCAACCGGGTCGCCGATGATGATCTCGTAGCGGCTTGCCGCTTCCTCACCCAGGGTCAGGCGGATGAAGCGGTCGATCTGCTCGAAGTACGGCGCGGCCACGGTCGGGCCGGTCAGGATCAGCGGGAACGGCAGGTCCTTGTTTTCCTCGCGCAGCAGGATGCCGAGCAGATACAGGATCTCTTCGGCGGTGCCCACGCCACCGGCGAACACGATGATGCCGTGGCCGATCCGCACGAACGCTTCGAGACGCTTCTCGATGTCCGGCATGATCACCAGGTGGTTCACGATCGGGTTCGGCGACTCGGCGGCGATGATGCCCGGCTCGGTCAGGCCGATGTAACGGGTGACGTGCTTGCGCTGCTTGGCGTGGGCGATGGTGGCGCCCTTCATCGGGCCCTTCATCGCACCCGGGCCGCAGCCGGTGCAGATGTCCAGACCGCGCAGGCCCAGCTCGTAGCCGACCTGCTTGGTGTACAGGTACTCGTCACGGCCGATGGAATGGCCGCCCCAGCACACCACCAGGTTCGGGTCGCCCGGGTTGAGGATGCGCGCATTGCGCAGCAGCCCGAACACCGCGTTGGTGATGCCTTCGGAGGTCTCCAGCTCGGCCGCGTAGGCCGGCCCCATCTCGATGGCCATGTAGGCCAGGTCGCGGACCACGGCGAACAGCAGCTCGGCCACACCGCGGATGATCTCGCCGTCGACGAAGGCCATCGCCGGGGCATTGACCAGATCGATGCGTACGCCTCGGTCCTGCTGTGCCACCTGGATATCGAAATCCGGATACAGATCGCGCGCCGCGCGCGGATCGTCCGAGGCACTGCCACTGGTCAGCACCGCCAGCGCACAGCGCCGCAGCAGCTCGTGCATGCCACCGCCGGAGGCATCGCGCAGACGCGCCACCTCGGCCCGCGACAACACATCCAGCCCACCGCGCGGGTAGATCCGCGCGTCCTGCACCGGCAGCGTGCGCGCCGGCTTTTCGGTGATCGTCATTTCCATTCTTTTCGCTTCCTCAAGGTAGACGACTTTACTGCTGCCCCCTTAAAAAGCAAAACGGCCGGGAAGCCCGACCGTTGGATACACTTCCGCCCCAACCAGCACCCTGATTTTCGGCAGCGCAAAGCCTATTCGATTGATCTCAACACTGCAAGCAACGGAGCAGAATTTTGAGCCCCACGCGCTCAGACACCCTATTTGGCTCGGCAGTGAGCATAGGGGCTTTCCGTGGGATACAGAAGCGGAACATTATCCCCCTGCGGGAATATCTGCCAGATCTCTCCACCGCCCTCGGTCAGACTACCTGAAAATCCGAAGCCGACAAACTGATACTTCAATATTAGCGCACGATCATAGGGGACCCATGACTGGAGTTCACGAATGATTCCAGCATACTTCTCCTCATACGAGGCATTACATTCTACGCCGTGAACCATCACCCCATGGATGATGAAACCGGGCTGATCATCCTCTCGTTGCGTATTTCCATCACCAGGGTACTGAGGACCAGGCGGGCAAGTCCAGGACCCGCAGACTTGAGCAAATACGACATCAGAATGGGAGGACATACCCATGGCTAAAACAATAGATGCAATTGCAACTCCGATCTTCATGATCTTAAGCTCCATTCAAGATGTAATTCATGTTAATACGAGTCAATTCCGACAGCTGACCATCCACCCAACAGCGAACACTCTCCTCTCCGCTTGCTGACCTCAACTCCAAACTTGCAAACTCTACCCTTGCTTTATCAAAAAGATCCTGCACTCCGCTCGGAGAACCTTCACACAACTGCTGGAGCGCCAAAGCAAGCTCCGACTGTCTGAGTTTTATGAAGATTGCCAAGAAGGCCAAGAAGGCAGAACCGTTTTGCCCCTCAACCGAAAGCATAGTGAGAAGCGCGCGCATGACTCTGCCATTGCCGTCTTCGAATGGATGAAGGATCGCCATCAGATAGACGACGAGCGCGGCACGAGCCTGCAATGAAAATTTATGATACCAAGGCGCACAGTCCCTTACATGTCGCTCGACATCAATTCTGGCGCTCACAAAAGGCGCGGGCGAACTCTCAAGTCCCACCACGACATTGCCAACTCTAAAACGTCCAGAGTCGGCAACACCGGGCATCAAAATCGTATGGACTCTGCGTAGAGTTGCCGAAGTCAGCCCGATGATGGGCCCACGCGCGGATAGTGCCGCCAAGCGGGATCCACTTTTACACCCCCCCAGAACGCGTCCAGATGACTCGCACTGGGGACAGTATCTTAACCTGCACGCCAAGACGGCAATGGCTTCGTCACGGAATTTGGGATCTTTATCCAATGGGGATGCGACAGCCCCACCAAGGCATCCTCCCAACGCCTTAATTGCTGAAAGCGACAGTCCATATCTTGACTTCAAGGCAACCTCTCCCTATTGCGATCATTAATACCACACTCATGTCGGCATGCGCAGCAGCATCTACGTAGTTGAAAGCGCAGATCACGTCTCGTCATGCCATAGGCTGACACCCGTGAAGGACGATCCGGCTGCCACCAGGAGGCCAAATACGCCCGATGTTGCGTCCGTGATCGGGCTCAGACAGACGAATCTCTCTTGCGTCGGCAGGTAAGTGATATCGGCAATCCAGACCTGCTCGCTACCGGTTGGCAACACGTGACCCTGGCGAGGCTTGAGCAGATTGGAATGCCAACGAAAGCGATGATAGCTGTCGGCTGTCTTGTCATATGCCCGCCACATTGGGACCAGCAGCCGCGCCTCTCGCAGGATGCTAAATAGACGATCGCCCCCCTCTAGCGCCCGCAAAAGCGGGGCCGATCAGACCGCGCAGCTTGCGGGTTCCGATGCTTGGCTGCTGCGTGCAGTAGCTACCCACAAGGGCGATTGCCCGAGCGCTGTCGGCCAATTCCCGCTGCTGACGGTGGCCGGCCTGATAGTACGCTTGGCGACTGATGCCAAAATGTCGGCAAGCCCTTGACACGCTTACGCCTTCGGGGCGCCTTTGCGTGGGCACTTGCCAGAAAGCTTTTCTACAACGCACTCCCCGTAGTGCTCTTTGACCACACCCACGAAGGCCTCGAAGAGCTGTGCTTTCTCGTTGGCATCCCGCCGTTGGACCCGCATGTTGCTCGGAGGTCAGCGACTTGGCTGGCCCACTTTTCGGTGAAGTCGTTATGGGGACAGATGATGTCCCACCTGACCAATCCTGCGGACCATATCGGCAAAGCCAAGAAAGAACCGTGCTTCGTACTTGAATTCCATGCCGCTCCTGAGCCGCTTTGCAGGTCAGCTCAACTTGGTCCACGGCCGAAAATATTAGGGTAAACAAATAGTCCCGCTGGCTGCGCCTGATTATTGATTTCATTGAACATCCCTCTTCCCGGGGAAAAAGGTGTCAACGAAATTCAGGACGGGTCAATCACAAAAAAACGGCCGGGTTTCCCCGGCCGTTTTCAATCACACCTCAAGTTCGATGGATCAGAACTTGTACTTCAGGGTCAGCTGCATCGACCAGCGCGACACGCCGGTGTTGCCCTTGTCGTTGTTGTTCTCCTGGATGGTCGGAGAATCAGCGGTGCCGGTGAAGTTGTAGATGTACTTGCCGGTAGCCGGATCGATACCTGCGTAGCTGGCCACGCGGGCGGTCGAGTTGAAGCCGTAATCTTCGATGCGACCCCACTTCTTGTTGAGCAGGTTGCCGACATTCATGATGTCCAGCGCCAGCTCACCCTTGTGCTCCTTCATGAAGCCCGGGAATTCCTGCGCAACGTGCAGGTCGAAGCTGTTCACCCAGCTGGTACGGAATGCATTGGCCGGGGCGATCGAGCCCTGGTAGGCCGCCAGGTCAGGATTCTGGGCGAGCCAATCGAAGAACTTCTTCTCCATCGCGGCACCGCCGGTGAACTTGACGTCGCCCGGGCCCTTGGGAACGTAGAACAGGTCGTTGAAGTAGCCGGCGCCACTGGTGGCGGCGGCATCGCCGTTCATGTCGTTGTAGTAGATGTAGCTGAACGGACGACCCGAACGGCCTTCGTAGAACAGGCCCACGGTGGTGTTGTAGTTGCCGAAGAATGCCTTCTTCCAGTTGATCGAGCCGGTGATACGGTCCTTGATCGCATAACGCGAGTCATAGGCCACGTTCTCGTTGGCGGTACCGATCAGGGTGCTGCCCCAGTTGGAGGTGTTCTGCGAGCTGGTCAGCGGGCTGACTTCCTTCGCCGCAGTGTAGGTATAGGCCAGCGACCAGCCCCAGTTCTCGGTCAGCGGCTTGTTCAGGCCCGCGGTGAACTGGCGGCTGCTGCCCTTGTCCGTGTTGCGCATCAGCAGCACATCGCCCATGTCGGTCGGGCGATTTGCCTTGCCATCCACGCGCTGGCCATTGACCGTCTGGTTCTGCTGCACCGAGCAGTTGGTCGGCGTTGCGGCCAGACCCACGCAGGGCAGATAGCCCGCCGGGCTCCAGTACAGCTCACGACCGTCCTGGCCAATACGGGTGGCATCAACACCAGCCTGGTTGTACAGGTCAAGGCGCTCGAAGTAGATCGCGCTCTTCACCTTGGTATACAGGAACTCGGCCGAAGCGACGATGCCGTACCACGGCAGTTCGTGATCGAAGGCGAGATTGGTCTTCCACACCGACGGCAGCTTCAGGTCAGGCGCGGCGATATCCACGTTCTGACGCGCGCCGGCACCACTGGTCGGGATGTACGGCGGGTTGGTGTTCGGGGTGAAGAAGTTGGTCGTCGGGCTGTTGACCGTGTACTCGGTGTAGTTCAGGCCGGTGTTCTGGTATACGCCTGCCAGCCACACGTTCGGGGCCGCGCCGCCGAACAGGCCCACGCCGCCACGCAGCTGGGTCGGGCGATCGGTATCGAAGGTGTAGTTGAAACCGAAGCGCGGCTGCACCAGCTTGTCATCGGGCAACTTGGTGTTGTCGTACCCGTACAACTGCATGATGCGCGGGTTGTACAGACCCTGGTCGCTGAAGTCCGGCATGTCGACGCGGACACCGGCCTGCAGGGTCAGGTTGCTGTTGACCGCCCAGCTATCCTGGATGAACACACCGGTATTCTTCAGGGTGTACTTGGCCGGGATATCGTCGTAGCTGCCACCAGCGCGCGGGGCACGGACGATGTACTGGTTGATCTTGCCAGCGGCAAAATCATTCAGGTTGTTGAACACGTACACGCCGTTGACGTTGCGGCCGTAGTAGTTCAGCAGGTCGTTGTCGGAGTAGTCGAAGCCGAACTTCAGAGTGTGGTCGCCCACATACCAGGTAGCGGCACCGAAGGCGCTCAGCTCCTTGCTCTCGACCGCATTGACGTGCGAGTTCTGTTCGGTACCAAAGTAAAGCGAGTTGTTGGCGGCGCCACCGAAGCCACGGACCTGGATCTGCGGCAGGCTCGACGGGGTCGTACGGATCGCGCTGTATTCCTTGTGCGAGAGCTTGAACTCGGTCGAGAAGTTCTCGGACCAGTCGCTGAACAGCTCACCCATCCAGGATTCATAGGTCTTGGGCTGCTGGTACCAGAAGGTGCTCAGCGAAACCGCGCTGTTGCTGATCTGCGGGAAGCGGACGACGTTCTGCTCAAGCTTGTTGTAACGCACCGCGGCGCGGTGGTTCTCGTTGATGTTCCAGTCGATCTTCAGCGCGTACTCTTCCACCTCGGTCTTGTTGGACGGGGGGTTGAGCGAGCCGGCGTCGAAGCCGTAACCGGTGGCGATCTGCTGCGCACGGGCGATGTCAGCATCGGTGATGGTGCCCTTGCCGTACGGGCTGTCGGTCAGGCTGACGCCCGGGGCCGAACGCTCCATCTTTTCGTAGTTGGCGAAGAAGAACAGCTTGTCCTTGACGATCGGGCCGCCGAAGGTCATGCCGTAGGTCTTTTCGTCGTCGAAGCCGTTGAAGCGGACGCCTTCCAGATCCTTGCGGACCATGTCCTTGTCGCGGTACGCGTAGTACACGGTGCCGCCGAAGTTGTTGGTACCCGACTTGGTCACCGCGTTGATCACCGCACCTGTACCACCGGCAATGGTGGTGTCGTAGTTGGCGATGTCGATGTTGATTTCCTGGATCGCATCCATCGACACCGGCTGACGCTCGGTCGGCAGGTTGTTGGATTCCAGGCCGAACGGATCGCCGGCGCCGATGCCGTCGATGCGGATGGCGTTGTAACGGGTGTTCTGGCCACCGACCGAGATCGCACCGTCAGCCTTGCTGACCTGCGAGATGCGCGGGTCGAGGCGGATGTAATCCTGGATGTTGCGGTTGACCGACGGCAGCGACTCGATCGTCTGGCGATCGACGTTGGTGCCGGTGCCCATCTTGTAGGCACTGAAAATTTCCGAACCACCTGCGACGGCCACGACCTGCACGGCATCCAGGTTGGTGGCGCCGGCAACGTCGCCCGCCAGGTTGGCGTTGACGGTGTTGACCTGGTTCAGGTTCAGGTAGACACCCTCTTCGGTCTTGGTGCCTTCACCGGACTTGTTGATGGTGATGGTGTACGGACCACCCACGCGCAGACCACGCGCGTTGTAACGACCCGACGCGTCGGTGACGGCACGGCTGACCGTGCCCGACTCGGTGTGCGTGATGGTGACTTCGGCACCGACGACAGGCGAACCTGCGGCGGACGTGACCTGGCCGCCGACACCGGCAGAGGTGCTCTGGGCGAAGGCGGGAGCGGCAGCAAGTGCGGCCACGAGACCAAGGGTGAGCTTGGACATCCGGAGTGGGTGGGTCATTTTGGGGTAGCCTCGATGCGAGATTGGCGATGGCGGAGAAAAAAACGCGCCCAAGCAGCCGGACTGAGGGCTGACTGGACTTTGATCTGGGTTCCCTAGCCGCGAGCTGGATTCAGCCGCAACGGTTAACACTAGATTAACACGGTAGCGCCGGATTGTGACGGTTTGGCGACAAACCACACACGATCACAACGCTATCGTGACGCTTTCTTCACATCTGATGATGGCGGCCGACGATGGCAGCGGCATGACGGCGGCCCCGCACCCGCCGGGCGCGAGTCCGCCCGTCTGCGGTGCTCAGGCGTCCAGCACCTGGCCCCGATGGGCGCTGCCGGCGGCAGAGAGCAGCAGCACGGCCGCGGCGGCGCAGTCGGCCGGCTCACGCGCACTGCGGTCTTCGTCCAGCGAGAAGGCACGGGCCCGCAGCGCCGTGCGCATCGGGCCGGGCTGCAGGCCGCTGACCCGTACCGGGCCACGCCCGAGTTCGTCGTGCAGTGAGGCGATCAACCCGCGCAGGCCATGCTGGGCGGCCCCGTAGCCGCCCCAGTACGCCTGCCCTACCCGGGCCGGATCGTCCACGGTGAACACCAGAGCGGCGTCGTCGCGCTCACGCAGCAGCGGCAGGCAGGCCTGGGCCAGCCACGCCGGGGCAGTGAGATTGACGTGCACGGCGCGCGCGAAGGCGGCCGGATCGGCCAGTTCGAACGGGGTCAGCCCGGCGAAGTCGGCGGCGCAGTACAACAGGCCATCGAGCCGGCCCAGCTCGCTACGCAGGCGCTCGGCCAGGGTGGCGTAGTCGTCCGGGGTGGCGCCTTCGAGGTCCAGGGGGTACAGCAGCGGCTCCGGGCCTGCGGCCTGGACGGCGGCATAGACCCGGTCCAAGCGGCGCGGCTTGCGCCCCAGCAGGACCACCGTGGCCCCAGCCTGGGCACAGGCCACGGCGGCGGCACTGCCGAAGCCACCGCCGGCGCCAGCAATAAGAATGATGCGATCGGCCAGTGCGCCGTTCCCGGCCACGTCGGTCGGGAGGGCACTCACGCCAGGGATGCCTCTTCGACGATGCGCTTGAGCTCGCCGGACTCGAACAGCTCCAGCACGATATCGCAGCCGCCGATCAGCTCGCCGTGGATGAACAGCTGCGGGAAGGTCGGCAGGTTGGAGAAGCGCGGCAGGTTGGCGCGGACTTCAGGCTCCTCCAGCACGTTGACTGTGCGCAGCGCGACCGCGCCGGCGGCCATCAACGCCTGGATGGCACGGCTGGAGAAGCCGCACATCGGGTACTGCGGGGTGCCCTTCATGAACAACACGAGGGGGTAACGTTCGACTTCGGACTGGATCTGCTGCATCACCGCCACAACGACTCTCCCTCCAATGCGGGACAACCCGACCTCGCCGGTCGGATAGACTTCCCTCCACCGCCATTGTAAGCCTACTGGCCCCGCCTCCGGCGCCCCGATCACAGCCAGCCGACCCTATGCCCCTCGAACTGCCCCGCCTTCCCTACGACCGCACCGCCCTGCAGCCCCACCTGTCGGCCGAGACCCTGGACCTGCACCACGGCCGCCACCACCGCGCCTATATCGAGGCGGTCAACGCGCGCACCGAAGGGACCGAGCTGGCCGAACTGAGCCTTGAGGAGATTGTCCGGATCAGCCAGGGCAGCCTGTTCGATGCCGCCGCCCAGGCGTGGAACCATGGCTTCTATTGGCAATGCCTGCACGGCCGCGGTGGCGGCGATCCGCAGGGCCGGCTGGGCGAACTGGTGGCCCGCCACTTCGGCGATGCACGGCGCCTGCGCGAGGAATTCGACCGCGCCGCGCTGGGACTGTTCGGCTCGGGCTGGGTGTGGCTGGTGCAGCACCCCAACGGGGCGCTGGCGATCCAGGTAACGCGCAACGCCGGCACCCCGCTGACCGGCCAGAGCACGCCGCTGCTGGCCTGTGATGTGTGGGAACACGCGTATTACATCGACTACCAGAACGAGCGCGCGCGCTATCTGGACGCGTTCTGGAAGATCGTCAACTGGGATTTCGTGAGCGCGCAGCTGCGCGATTGAGCCGCGGCCACGACGGCGGTGGGTGCCTACCGTCGGTCGGCACAACCTGCCTACGTGTCACACGCCGTTCGCGTTTACCGCCCTGGTGCGCACCAACGGTGCGCACCCACCGCAGCATGCCCACCCTGCGGTTGAGCGCAGGGCCGGGTTTCAGCCGCGCAGGGTCTTGACCACCGGAACCACCTGGGCGGTGCGATCCAGCTGTGCGCCCACCTGCTCCAGCGCTGTGGCCAATGCACCGGCATCCGCATCGCGCAGCGTGGCATGGCCGACCTTGCGGCCCTCGCGCGACTGCTTGCCGTAGTCGTGCCAGTGCCCGCTGGGCTGGGCAAGCACGGCGGTGGCGTCGGGCATCGCGCCGATCCAGTTCAGCATGCAGGCGTGGCCGAGCATGCGGGTGTCGCCCAGCGGCAGGCCGAGCACAGCGCGCAGGTGGTTCTCGAACTGCGAGGTCTCGCTGCCTTCGATGGTCCAGTGCCCGGAGTTGTGCACGCGCGGTGCCATCTCGTTGGCCAGCAGCTCATCGCCACGGCAGAACAGCTCCAGCGCGAACACGCCGACATACTCCAACCGTTCGGCAAGGCGACGCGCATAGCCGATCGCTGCGTCATGCTGTGCCGGCGCCAGCGTGGCCGGGGCCAGGCTGGCCGACAGCACGCCATCGACATGCCAGTTGCCGGTCACCGGCCAGGCGCGGAACTCACCGTCGCGACCGCGCACAGCCACCACGCTCACTTCGCGCTCGAAGGCGACGAAGCCTTCCAGGATCAACCCGGTTTTTTCGACGTAGCTGCCAAGCGTTTCCCAGGCGGCGTCGATATCAGCCGCGCTGCGGATCCGGAACTGGCCCTTGCCGTCGTAGCCCAGGCGGCGGGTCTTGACGATGCAGGGCAAGCCGAACTCGGCGACTTTGGCGGCCAGCTCATCGCGGCTGCGGATATCGGCGAACGGCGGCAACGGGATGCCCAGTTCGCCGAACAGGGTCTTCTCGCTGAGCCGGTCCTGCGCGATGGCCAGCGCATCCGGGCTCGGATACACCGGCACGCGCTCGGCCAGGAACTGCGCACTGCGCGCCGGCACGTTCTCGAAATCAAAGGTGACCACGTCTACGCGGTCGGCGAACGCGGCCAGGGCGGCCTCGTCCTCGAACGCGGCAACCTGCAACGGCGCCACCTGGGCACCGCAGGCGTCCGCGGCCGGGTCGAACAGCTCGAAGCGCAGGCCCAGCGGTGCACCGGCCAGGACCATCATGCGGGCGAGCTGGCCGCCGCCCAGGATGCCAACAGTCTTGGGAATCATTGACGCGGGTCGTCGTGGGCCATGACGTCTTCGGTCTGGCGGGCGCGGAAGGCGTCCAGGGCCTGGCCGATGGCCGGCTGTTCCGGGGCCAGCAGCGCCGCGGCGAACAGTGCGGCATTGGAGGCGCCGGCATTACCGATGGCGAAGGTGGCGACCGGGATGCCGGCCGGCATCTGCACGATCGACAGCAGCGAATCCATGCCGTTGAGGGCCTTGGACTGCACCGGCACGCCCAGCACCGGCACGGCGGTCTTGGCGGCGATCATGCCCGGCAGGTGCGCAGCGCCACCGGCACCGGCGATGATCGCGCGCAGGCCGCGCGGGCCCGCCTGCTCGGCATAGGTGAACAGCACGTCCGGCGTGCGATGCGCCGAGACCACTTTCACTTCATAGGGAACACCCAGCGCATCGAGCTTCTGGGCGGCGTGCTGCATGGTTTCCCAATCCGAGCGGGAACCCATGACGATGCCGACGAGCGGCGCGGTTTGGTTGAGGGTCATTGGCCGTCACCTGCCTTAAAGACGTATTCTAGCCGTCTTCCACGCAAGACGAAGAATCCATGGATCGCAAGCTGCTCGACCTGCTGTGCTCGCCCGACACCCGCCAACCCCTGTCCCTGCTTGATGCCAAGGGGCTGGAGGCGCTCAACCGCGCGATCGGCGCCGGTGGCGTGGCCAAGGCCGACGGCAGTGCCCAGGCCCAGCCCCTGCGCGAGGCCCTGCTGACCCGCGACCGCAAGCAGGTGTTCCGCGTCGATGACGGTATCCCGGTGCTGCTGGCCGAAGAGGCCATCGCCACCGCCCAGATCGCCGATTTCCCGGAAAAATGAGCCACGCCGCCGAGCGGGCGGCGCCAGACGCCGCCGTGGTCGCCGCCGATGTGGCGCGCGCACTGGCCGAGGACATCGGCAGCGGTGACGTCAGTGCCGCGCTGCTGCCCGACCGCCCCGACAGCGCCTACCTGCTGTGCAAGCAGGACGCGGTGATCGCCGGGCGGCCGTGGTTCGATGCCACCCACCGCGCGCTGGACCCGCAGGTCCAGATCGACTGGCGCGTGGCCGAAGGCCAGCAGGTCACCGCCGGCACCGTGCTGGCAATCCTGCACGGGCGCAACCGCAGCCTGGTCAGCGCCGAGCGCACCTCGCTGAATTTCCTGCAGACCCTGTCCGGCACCGCCACCACCACCGCACGCTATGTGGCGGCCGTGGCCGGCACCGGCACGCGCATTCTGGACACCCGCAAGACCCTGCCCGGGCTGCGCGTGGCGCAGAAGTACGCGGTCCGCTGCGGCGGAGGCGACAACCACCGCCTGGGCCTGTTCGACACGGTGATGCTGAAGGAAAACCACATCCGCGCGGCAGGCTCACTGACCGCTGCGGTGCAGGCCGCGCGCACGCAGTGGCCGCAGTTGCCGCTGGTGGTCGAGGTTGAAGACCTGGACCAGCTGCGCGAGGCGCTGGCAGTGGGCTGCGAGCGCATCCTGATCGACGATTTCGAGCCCGCCCTGCGCCGCGAGGCAGTGAAGATCGCCGCCGGCCGGATTCCACTGGAGGTATCCGGCAGCGTCAACCTGGACGGGTTGCGCGCGATCGCCGAGGACGGCGTGGACTGCATTTCCATCGGCGGCCTGACCAAGCACGTGCAGGCGATTGACCTGTCACTGAAGCTCGGCGACCCACCTGCCCAAGCGTAGTGCCGGCCGCTGGCCGGCTCTCGACCCACCCGGCATTGCAATGAGCCGGCCAGCGGCCGGCACTACCCGATGCCCGTATTCACGGCATCGGCAGGTGCGGTCTGCGACGCTGGGCGCGCCCCCACCCGGAGAGCGCGCATGCGCGGTCTGCTGCTTCTCGCCTGCCTGGCGCCCTTGCCTGCCCTGCTGCCCCTGACCGCTTCGGCGGCCGAAGTCTGCGACATCCCGCCCCGGTTCGGGCTGAGCCCGCTGGCGGTAAGCATCGTGCAGACCGCCTGCAACGAACATCGGCTCTGGTATCGCCCCTTCATCGACCGCGACGGCCGCGTGGCCAGCCTCAGCGCGACCGAAGCCGAGGACGTGCACCTCGCCGACAACGGCATGGTCGCCTGGCAACGCGTGGTGGGGTACTGGCGCCAGAGCGGCACGCTGTCGCCGATGGGCGACCAGCCCGGTGCATCCAGCTGCATGGCCCCGCCGGGCACGCGCTACACCGACACCGACTGCCGTGCGTTCCTGATCGACAACCCTTGGTCGGCCGCCTTCATTTCCTGGGTGATGACCCGCGCCAGCGTAACGGGCTTCACCCGCTCACCCCGGCATATCGATTACATCCGCGCGGCGTACCAGAACAGCGGCCCGTACCGGATGACCGATCCGGCGCAGGAAAAGCCCGCGCCGGGCGACCTGCTGTGCTTCCTGCGTGATCGCCGGGAAACGCTCAGCTACAGCGGCCTGGTGCAGTCGCTGGGCAGTGGCGCGGTGGGCCACTGGAAGTCGCATTGCGAGGTGGTGATCGCGGCCAACATCGGCGGCGACCGCACCCTGTACCTGATCGGCGGCAACGTGATGAACACCGTGGCGATGCGCAAGCTGTCGCTGGACCGCAGCGGCCGTATCGAACTGCCGCCGGCCAAGGCCAACGCCAGCGATGGCATGGAACTGGGGTGCACGCCGGGCCGCGAAGAAGAATGCAACTTCAACCGGCAGGATTGGGCCGCGCTGCTGAAGCTGGTGGCCACCACGCCGGCCATGCAGCCAATGCCGACGGTGGCGCCAGATCCGGCCGGTCCAGTGCCGCCGGCAACGCCAGTGCCCGCCCCGCCGCCCTCCACGGCCCCCGCCCCAGCGCGCGCACCGGCCGCGCCGACCACGCCCGAGCCGACGCCGCCACGCATCGGATGATCGCCCCTGCCCGGCCGCTTGATCTGCATCGCATTCGTCGCCATCTTGGAGGTTCGACCTCCTTGACCGCGCCGAGTCACCGATGCCCAGTTTGATCCTGTTGATGATTGCCGGTGCGTTCGCGTACGCGTTCTGGAACTCCGCCCGCGCCGCCGCCGAGCGTGCCGGCGAACTCGGCCGCAATGCCTGCCGCGCGGCCGATGTGCAGTGGCTCGACCAGAGCGTGCATTCCACCGGGCTGCGCGTATGCCGCAAGCCCAATGGCTGGCTGGGCTGGGAGCGCACCTTCAAGTTCGAGTATTCGCACGATGGCGTGGACCGCCACAGCGGCCGCATGGTGCTGCGTGGCGATCAGCTGGTGACCTTCGTGGGGCCCTCGGCGGCGCGGATCAGCGAGATCCGGCGGGATATCGATACCCGTGATGCAGAGGATGTTTGAGGCCCCTAGCGCAGGCCGTTGATCGGCGCTGCACATGCAATCGCCGCCTTGCGGCGGCGATCGATTACTTCACCACGCGCAGGTGCGGGCGGCCGCTGGGCTTGGGCGGTGCGTCGTCCGGCGGGGACGGCGAGTCATCCGGCGGCAGTTCATCGTCCGGGCCCGTCTCGTGGCCGGGGATGTCATCGGGCAGCGCCATGCCCTGTCCGGTTTCGCGGGCGTAGACGGCCAGCACGGCCGAGATCGGCACCTGCACCGGGTAGCTGGTGCCGGAGAAGCGCGCCGAGAAGCTCACGCTGTCATTGTCGATATGCAGCTGGACCACCGCGCGCTCGGCGATGTTCAGGACCACCCGGCCATCCTTGACGGCGCTCTGCGGCACCTGCACGCCGGGCATGCCGGCGTCGACCAGGATGTGCGGGGTCAGGTCGTTGTCGTTGATCCATTCCACCAGCGCCCGCAACAGATAGGGGCGATGGCTGGTCATGCGGAAAGTGTCTTCAGTCATAGCGTGGAGCCGGGCGCTGCCCGGCTGTCTTGGATCCGATTGCGTAGCGACAAGTGTACGCGCCCGCCTACCCGCAGGTCAGCCTCCGCGCGCAGGCCATTGGCCTGACCGCGGCCGAATCGTTCAGCGCAGCAACGGGCCGGCCGGCGCTGCACCGGCTCAGACCGGCAGGTCGCGCAGCTTCTTTTCCTGGTCGGTCAGGCTGCGGATGAAGCCGGGGTGGCGGAAGATCCGGTTGCCATAGTCCTCGATCGACTTGCCGTCCTTGGGCAGCGGCACGTCCAGCGCCTTCAGGCGCCAGATGATCGGGGCCATCGCGCAGTCGGCCAGGCTCATTTCCGGGTTGAGGAAGAACTTGCTGGCCTTGAACAGCGGCACCGCGCTGGTCAGCAGTTCCTTCAAGCGCTTGCGGCCGGCTTCGGCCTGGGTCTTGTTGCCCAGCTGGATCGCCTGCACCTGCGGCACCCAGTCGTGTTCGATACGCAGCATCGCCAGGCGGATGCGCGCACGCGACAACGGATCGACCGGCATCAACGGCGGATGCGGGTAGCGCTCGTCCAGGTACTCGCTGACCACCGAGGCGGCGTACAGCACCAGCTCGCGCTCGACCAGGGTCGGCACCGAATGGTAGGGATTGAGATCGATGAGATCTTCGGGCGGGTTCTGCGGGTCGACCGGAACGAAATCGTAGGTCACGCCCTTGGCCGCCAGCACCAGACGCACGCGATGGCACAGGACATCGTCGTTCGAGGAAAACAGCGTCAGGGTATTCCGCATGCGTACGCTCGCCGCCATCAAAGGCTCTCCAACGTCCGGTAACCGCCGGTCGCATCGGCGCCGCCAGCCCATTGCCGACGGTCGTCACAGTACCCGAGTGTGCAACTGCCCATCACAAAAGCCAATAGGCTGATCGACCCGGTGCCGGATCGATCAATAACGGACACCCCATCGGCGCTCAGTGAACGTCCTTCCAGTATTCCTTCTTCAGCAGGTACGCCAGGAAGGTCAGCAGGGCCAGGAACAGGATCACCCACACCCCCAGCTTCTGGCGCTTGAGCGCGGCCGGCTCACCGGCATACTCCAGGAAGTTGGTGATGTCGCGGACGGCCTGATCGTACTGGGCGGCATCGACATTGCCCGGCTGCTCGACCTTCAACCCGGTCACCGGCGGGTCCAGCCCCGGGCCTTCGGCCTTGCCGTGGATCGCATGCTGCAGGCCCTGCATCTCCCACAGCGGGTTGGGCATGGAGGCGTTCGGGAACAGGCTGTTGTTCCAGCCCAGTGGCCGCGACGGATCCACGTAGAACGACTTGAGGTAGGTGTAGACCCAGTCGCTGCCGCGCACGCGGGAAATCAGACTGAGGTCCGGCGGCATCTTGCCGAACCATTTTTCGGCCTGGGCCTTGGGCATGGATACCGGGATCTGCTCGCCGATCGGGGTACCGGTGAAGTTGAGGTTGTTCATCACCTCTTCCTCGCTCAGCCCGAGATCCTCGGCCATGCGCGAATAGCGCAGGTACTTCAGCGCGTGGCAGCCGGAGCAGTAGTTCATGTACAGCTGCGCGCCGCGCTGCAGCGAGGCCCGGTCGTTGAGGTCGTTGCCGGCCTGCAGGGTCTTGCCGCCCTCGGCGGCACCGGCCAGGCTGCTGGCCAGCATCAGGGCGGCCGCGCAGGCCAGCCGGACAATCCAGTGGTCAGTCATGCGTGGTCACCCGCTCCGGTACCGGCTTGGTCCTGTCCAGCTTGGTCCATATCGGCATGGTGATGAAGAAGGCGAAGTACAGGAAGGTCAGCACCCGGCCCACGTAGGTTTCATGCGCATCGGTGCCGGGGCCCGAGCCGATCACGCCGAGCCAGACGAAGCACACCGCGAACACGCCCAGCAGCACCCGCGAGAGCACGCCGCGATAGCGGTAGGACTTCACCCGCGCACGGTCCAGCCACGGCACCAGGAACAGGATGGCGATCGCCGAGAACATCACCAGCACGCCGCCCAGCTTGTTGGGTACCACCCGCAACATCGCGTAGTACGGGGTGTAATACCAGACCGGCTTGATGTGTTCCGGGGTGACCAGGCGGTTGGCCTCGGTGAAGTTGTCATGCTCCAGGAACAGGCCACCAAAGGCCGGCGCGAAGAAGATGATGAAGGCGGCGATGATCAGCAGGAAGCCGGCGCCGACGCCATCCTTGAGCGTGTAGTACGGATGGAACGGGATGCCGTCGGTAGGCGCGGTGGCCGACCAGCGGTTGCCCTTGGGACCCTTCTTGATCTCGACGCCGTCGGGGTTGTTGGACCCCACTTCGTGCAGGGCGCCCAGGTGCAGCACCACCAGCAGCAACAGCACCAGCGGCAGCGCGATCACATGCAGGGCGAAGAAGCGGTTGAGTGTGGCGTCACTGGGCAGGTAGTCGCCCATGATCCACTCGGTCAGCCCGTTGCCGATCACCGGAATGGCGCCGAACAACGAGATGATCACCTTGGCGCCCCAGAACGACATCTGGCCCCACGGCAGCACGTAGCCCATGAAGGCTTCGGCCATCAGCACCAGGTAGATCAGCATGCCGAGGATCCACACCAGCTCGCGCGGTTTCTGGTAACTGCCGTACAGCAGCCCGCGGAACATGTGCAGGTAGACCACGATGAAGAACAGCGAGGCCCCGGTGGAGTGCATGTAGCGGATCAGCCAGCCCCACTCCACATCACGCATGATGTATTCGATGGAGGCGAACGCTTCGGCCGCGTTGGTCTTGTAGTGCATCGTGAGGAAGATGCCGGTCACGATCTGGTTGACCAGGATCAGCAGCGCCAACGAACCGAAGTAGTACCAGATGTTGAAGTTCTTCGGCGCGTAGTACTCGCTCACATGCTTGCGGTAGACCGGCATCAGGCCGGGGGCGCGGGCATTGACCCAGTCGGCGACACCGTTGGCGGTGCGGGTAAGGATGTTGGCCATGCTCAAGCCGCCCCCTGCGGGTCAACGCCGATGATGATGGTGTTGTCGTCCTGGTAATGGTGCGGCGGCACCAGCAGGTTGATCGGCGCCGGGACATCCTTGAACACGCGACCGGACATGTCGAAGCGCGACTTGTGGCAGGGGCAGAAGTAGCCGCCCTTCCACTGGGGGTCGTAAGGCTCGGGGCGGATCTCGGCCACCATCTCCGGCGAACAGCCCAGATGGGTGCACAACCCGACCAGGACCGAGACGTCGGCCTTGATCGCGCGGAATTCGGGATTCTGCTTGAGCACGTACCCGGGCTGCTGGTCTTTCACGCCCGACTCGGGGTCCTTCAGCCGCCCGTCCAGCCCGTGCAGGGCTTCAAGGATGGCCTTGGAGCGCTTGACGATCCAGATCGGCTGCCCACGCCATTCCATGACCAGTCGCTGGCCTTCCTGCAGGGCGCTGATATCGGCAATCACAGGTGCACCGGCCAATTTGGCACGGGCGCTGGGATTCCAGGACTTGATGAACGGTACCGCTGCAAATCCGACGCCGACGGCTCCAACCACCGCAGTGGTTGCTGAAAGAAATCGTCGACGTCCGGTGTTGACTGGATCGTTTACCCCATCGTTGGCCATCCGGCACTCCGATATAGATTTAGGTAGCTTGAGGCTGCCAGTAGACTGGTGGGGGCCAGTCCACATTGAATCAGCCGCGAGTGTAGCTGAACCGAAGTCAGCGGCACAACGCGGTACTACGGGTCGACATTACGGCATTCGGGACGGTCAGCGCCATGGGCGCGGACGATCATTGCGTGGTGGACTGCGCACCGCGATAGCGATCGGCCAGCTGCGCCACCCGCTTGACGTAGTACTGGGTCTCACTGTACGGCGGCACCCCGCCGTGGCGGTCCACCGCGCCTTCGCCGGCGTTGTAGCCCGCGGCCGCGAGGGTGAGGTTGCCATTGAAGCGTTTTAGCAGCCACGACAGGTACTGCACGCCGCCGCGGATGTTCTGCGCGGCGTCGTAGGAATCGGTGACACCGAAGCGCCGCGCGGTGGGCGGCATCAGCTGCATCAGGCCCTGTGCACCGGCGCGGCTGAGCGCGGTCGGGTTGTAGGCCGACTCGGCATGGATGATCGCGCGGACTACCGCTTCTTCCACGCCGAACTCGCGCGCCGCGGCGGCGATCTCGGTCTGGAAGGCCGTGGTGTTGAGCCGTACCGAACCGAAGTTGACGCCCGGGTTGGCGCCACAGGCGTAGCAGCGCTCGATGAAGCTGTAGTGGATGGTGCGGACCTGGCCGAGGCTGGCCAGCTGGGCCGGGCGCGCGCTGGTGTAGTGGCGCACCCCGTCCTTCATATAGGAATAAACCTGGCCGCTGACCACGCGCTGGGCCTTGCCGGTGCGCGGCGCGGGAGCCGGGGCAGCGGTCAGGACGGTGGCCGCCGGGGTCGGGGCCGGGGCACTGACATTCACCGCGGTGCCGGTACCGGCGCGATCGGCCTGGGCCGGCGTGGCCGGGGCGGCGATCGCGGCGGCTGCAGGCGCAGGTGCAGGTGCCGGCGGCGGGACGTACCGGCGCGGGGCGCTGCGGTCGGGACGGTAGTTGCTGACCACGCTGCAGCTGGTACCGGACACCCGCTTGCTCACGTAGCTGGGGATGCCATCGGCGCCGACGCACTTGTACAGCGTGCCCGCACTGGCCGGCATAGCGGTCAGCGCAGCCAAGGCCAGCGCAAAGATCCCCAAGATCCCCTTCATGGGCGCGAGTGTCCCAACTTCGGGGGAGATTGCCAAGGGGCAGCCCCGCCCGAGGTCATGCGCCCTGCCCTCCGTGCCTTTCCCGGCATACACTATGCGGCTCATCTGCGGCCTTTCCGGCCGCCTGCCCGCCCACCCGACTGGAATAAGCGCCATGACCGGGACGCCAGCTTCGACCGTGCCGACTTCGGCCGGCTCCGCCTTGCCTGCCTCCGATTCTCCCCGCCCCGACGCCCCCCGCCCCGACCTGCTGCCGCTGCCCGGCGCCAGGCCCCAGGTGAACGGCCCGGTGCGCGGCAAGCTGTACATCAAGACCCACGGGTGCCAGATGAACGAGTACGACTCGTCCAAGATGGCCGACGTGCTGGCCGCCGCGGAAGGCCTGGAACTCACCGACGACCCCGCCGAGGCCGACGTGCTGCTGATGAACACCTGCTCGATCCGTGAGAAGGCGCAGGAGAAGGTGTTCAGCCAGCTGGGCTACTGGAAGGCACTGAAGAACAACGGCCGCGGCGTGATCATCGGGGTCGGTGGCTGCGTCGCGTCACAGGAAGGCGAGGCGATCATCAAGCGCGCCCCGCACGTGGACCTGGTGTTCGGCCCGCAGACCCTGCACCGCCTGCCCGAGCTGATCCGCCAGCGCCGTGAGTCGGGCAAGTCGCAGGTGGACATCAGCTTCCCGGAGATCGAAAAGTTCGACCGCCTGCCCGAGCCGCGCGCCGACGGTGGCTCGGCCTTCGTGTCGATCATGGAAGGCTGCTCCAAGTACTGCTCGTTCTGCGTGGTGCCCTACACCCGCGGTACCGAGGTGAGCCGCCCGTTCGAGGACGTGGTGGTGGAAGTGGCGCAGCTGGCCGCGCAGGGCGTGCGCGAGATCAACCTGCTGGGCCAGAACGTCAATGCCTACCGCGGCCCGTACGGTGAGGGCGAGTTCGCCGACCTGGGCCTGCTGATCCGCACCATCGCCGAGATCGACGGCGTCGGCCGGATCCGTTTCACCACCTCGCACCCGCTGGAGTTCAGTGATTCGCTGGTGGATGCCTTCCGCGACGTGCCGCAGCTGGCCAATTTCCTGCACCTGCCGGTGCAGGCCGGCAGCGACCGGGTGCTGTCGGCGATGAAGCGCGGCTACACCGCGCTGGAGTTCAAGGCCAAGATCCGCAAACTGCGTGCAGTGCGACCGGACATCTCGATCAGCTCGGACTTCATCGTGGGCTTCCCGGGGGAGACCGACGCCGATTTCGAGAAGACCATGAAGCTGATCGAAGACGTTGGATTCGACCACAGTTTCTCCTTCATCTATTCGCGTCGCCCCGGCACCCCGGCCGCGGACCTGGAAGACACCATCAGCGATGCCGAAAAGCATGCCCGGCTGTCGCGCCTGCAGGCGCGGATCCACGAGCAGGCCACGGCGATCTCGCAGAAGATGGTGGGCACCGTGCAGACGGTGCTGGTGGAGGGTCCGTCCAAGCGCGACCCGAACGAGCTGACCGGCAAGAGCGAGAACATGCGTTCGGTGAATTTCCCCGGGCATGCGCGGCTGGTCGGACAATTCGTGGATGTGGTGATCACCGAGGCGTACAGCAATTCGCTGCGCGCGCGGATGGTGACCAGCTGAAAGCGTGCCGACCAACGGTCGGCACCTACCGCGGTGGATGGAACCAACGGTCGGCACCTACCGCGGTGGATGGAACCAACGGTCGGCACCTACCGCGGTGGATGCCGACCGTTGGTCGGCATTGCTTCAATCCAGGCGCTTGCGGAAGCGCACGATCGCCAGGGTCATCATCACCACGATGAAGGCCAGCAGCGCGGCCACTTCCGGCCACAGCTCCCACCAGCGCGCGCCGCGCAGCATGATGCCGCGGATCAGGCGCAGGAAATGGGTCAGCGGCAACACCTCGGCCAGCCATTGCACCACCCGTGGCATGCCCGCGAACGGGAACATGAAGCCGGACAGCAGGATCGAGGGCAGGAACACGAACATGGTCATCTGCATCGCCTGGAACTGCGACTGCGCCTTGGTCGAAATCAGCAGGCCCAGGCTGAGGTTGGCCACGATCAACAGCATCGCCACCAGGTAGACGTCCAACACGCTGCCACGCACCGGTACGTCGAACAGCCACAGCCCCAGCAGCAGCACCAGGCTGGTCTGGATCAGCCCGATCACCGCATACGGCAGCACCTTGCCGATCATCAGCTCGCTACTGCTCAGCGGCGTGGCGATCAGCAGTTCCATGTTGCCGCGCTCGCGTTCGCGCACGATCGCCACCGCAGTGAACATCACCATGGTCATGGTCAGGATGATGCCGATCAGGCCCGGCACGATGTTCACCGCCGAGCGCCGCTGCGGGTTGTAGAAGGCCACCACGCTGATCTGCCCGGCACTGGCCACCGCCCCGGCGCGTAGCGGGCGCTGGTTGCTGGTGGGGATGGTATCCAGCGGCACCTGGGCCAGCTGCACCGCCGCGCTCTGCACCACCGTGTCGCTGCCATCGACCAGGACCTGGATCGCTTCGCGGCCCTCGAAGCGACGCCGCTCGAAGTCGGCCGGGATCACCACGCCAACGCTGATCCGGCCTTCGCGCAGTGCCTGCATCAACTGCTCAGGCGTCTGCACGTGCAGGGTCGGGGTGATCACGTCGGTGGCGATCATGTCCATCAGCACCGCGCGCGATGCGGCGGTGTTGGCCTGGTCGGCAATCCCCGCATCGAGGTGGCGCAGGTTGAGGTTGATGGCGTAGCCGAACAGCACCAGCTGCATCACCGGAATACCGAGGATCATCGCCAGGGTGATGCGGTCGCGGCGCATCTGGCGCAGCTCCTTGAGCACGATCGCCCATAGCCGGCGCAGGTTCATTGCGTGTGCTCCTCCGCCTCACGGCCGCGCGTGGCCGAGACGAACACGTCTTCCAGGTTGGCGGCCGTGGCCACCACCTCGGCCTGCTGGCCGCCTGCACGCAGGGCCTGCTGGATGCGTTCCATACCCTCGCCTTCGCGCGCCAGCAGCACGCGCAGGGTGTTGCCGATCTGGGCCACGCTGAGCACGCCCGGTACCGCGGCGAGCAGGCGCTGGGCTTGGCGCGGCTGGCTCGCATTGACCTCCAGGGTGCGCCCGGCGAGCGCGGCGGTGAGTTCGGCCGGGCTGCCATCGGCGACCAGCGCGCCCTGGTCGAGGATGGCCAGGCGATGGCAGCGCTCGGCTTCGTCCATGTAATGGGTGGAGACCAGCAACGTGGTGCCGGCGTCGGCGAGGTCGAAGAGTTTTTCCCAGAAGTCGCGCCGCGATTCCGGATCGACGGCGCTGGTCGGTTCGTCCAGGAACAGCAGTTCCGGCTGCTGGATCACCGCACCGGCCAAAGCCAGCCGCTGCTTCTGCCCGCCACTGAGGGTGCCCGCCAGCTGTTTCTGCCGGTCCTGGAAGTGGTACTGCTCCACCAGTTCATCGATGCGGCGGGCCGCCTGCGCACGCGGGATGTCCTGCACCGCGGCGAGGAACTCCAGGTTCTCGCGCACGGTGAGGTCTTCAAACAGCGAGAAGCGCTGGGTCATGTAGCCGATCCGCCGGCGCAGCACTTCGGCCTGCTCGGGAATGCGCAGCCCCAGCACCTCGATCTCGCCTTCGCTGGGGGTGAGCAGGCCGCACAGCATGCGGATGGTGGTCGACTTGCCCGAACCATTCGGGCCGAGGAACCCATACACATTCGCGCGCGGCACGCTGAGGTCGACATGGTCCACCGCCACCAGTTTGCCGAAGCGCTTGGTCAGGCCGCGCGCGCGGATCGCCAGGTCGGCAGCCGCGGCACTGGCGCCGAGGGGCGGTACGGCCCTGCTCAAAACACGACCTGCACCGGCACACCGGCCGGCAGGTCAGCCAGCTGCGCCGGGTCCTTGCCCGGGTCCAGCTCGATCTCGGCCAGCCAGCTCAGCCGCGAGGCGTCAGCGCCGCTGAGCGCGTAATACGGGGTGAAGCTGGGATCGCTGCGGATGCTGCGCACGTGCCCGGGCAAGCTGCCCTCGCGCCCCTGCAGCTGCACCTGCGCGGCCTGGCCCAGTTTGACCCGCTGGCGCAGTGGCTCGGGCAGGTAGATCCGTGCATACGGGCGCTCCCCCACCAGCATCACCACCAGCGGCGCGCCGACCGGGGCCTGGTCGCCCAGCCGATACGGCAAGGCATCGATGCGGCCCGCGCGCGGTGCCAGCAGGTCCAGCTTGCGCAGGGTGACGGCCTGCGCGTCGACCTGGGCCTGCGCGGCTTGCACTGCGGCCTCGCCCTGCGCAACCTGCTCGACGCGGCTGCCATGTTCCAACGCCAGCAGGGCTTGTTCGGCCGCGTGCACCACGCCTTGCGCATTGCCGGCGGCGGCGCGGGCACGGTCGACATCGGCGGCGGCAACCAGTTGTTGGCGCCCCAGCGGCTGCAGGCGCGCGAGGTAGGCCGATGCCTCGATGGCCTGCGCGCGGGCCGCGGCCAGGTTGGCGCGCGCCTGGGCGATGTCTTCGCTGCGTGGCCCGTTGCGGAGTTCCAGCAATGCTTGCCCGGCCTGGGCCTGCTGCGCCTGCAGGGCCTGCAACTGGGCTGCGGTGCGGGTGGGCTCCAACTGCAGCAACGACGTCCCGGCGCGCACCTGCTGGCCCTCGCGCACCTGCACCGCCACGATGGTTTCCGCTGCCGGGGCCGGCACGCTGATCCGGTCCCATTCCAGCGTGCCCAGCGCCGGCTCCTCCTTCGCGGTGCAGCCGACCAGCACCAGCGCGGCCATCAACAGCGGCCCGCAACGCGTGGATGCAGAACAAGCACGTGACATCGAAGTCGCCTCGCCAAGCGTGGTCAGGAACACGGTGATCCTCACCTTGCGCACACGTACGTGAAGAGGAAGTCAGACCCCCGGCATCCACCGTGCCGGCACTGGTCATGAAATGATCACGCGCTGACAGGCCTTGCGGGCGCTGGCGCGCGCCGGCTTATCCACATGTTTCTCCCGACGTGACCCACAGCACCTGTGGACGACCGACCGGCGCCTGACACTTTTTTGACCAACACGGCGAACGCATTGGCGCACAAGGGCTGGCATGAGCTATCCACAGCTTGCTGCACCGGTGTTGCACAGCCGCTGTGGAGAACCCTGCGCGCCCCTGCCGCTGTGGCGGCGACCCCACGCCCGCGCTACCCTGTACTTCCTTTCCCAAGCTTGCGGTCAGGTCCCCGGACCGGTGGCCGCCGGATGCAATGACGGCACTGGCACAACGCGATTTCACCCTGAGCCCGGAAGACAACGAGCGCCTGGCCAACCTGGCCGGCCCGTTCGATGAGCACCTGCGCCAGATCGAACTCAAACTCGGCGTGGAAATCGCCAACCGCGGCCATGTGTTCCGCGTGACCGGCCCCAAACAGGTGGCCGAGGAAGCGCAGAAGCTGATCGAGGCGCTGTACCTGGAAGCGGCCGAGAGCGTCTTCGACAGCCACGCCATCCACCTGCGCCTGAACCAGGCCAACGTGGAGCATGTGGTGGAGCGCGCCTACGAAGCGCAGGACGTCACCATCAAGGTCAAGCGCGGCACCGTGCGTGGCCGCGGCGCCAACCAGGCGCGCTACCTGCACCAGATCACCGGCCATGACATCAACTTCGGGATCGGCCCGGCCGGTACCGGCAAGACCTTCCTGGCCGTGGCGATGGCCGTGGATGCCTTGAACGAATCGCGCGTGCAGCGGCTGATCCTGGTTCGCCCGGCGGTCGAGGCCGGCGAGAAGCTGGGCTTCCTGCCCGGCGACCTGAGCCAGAAGGTGGACCCCTACCTGCGCCCGCTTTACGACGCGCTGTATGAAATGCTAGGCGTGGAGAAGGTGCTCAAGCTGCTGGAAAAGAATGTCATCGAGATCGCGCCGCTGGCCTACATGCGCGGGCGCACCCTCAACGATGCTTTCGTGATCCTGGACGAGGCGCAGAACACCACCATCGAACAGATGAAGATGTTCCTGACCCGGCTCGGCTTCGGCTCCACCGCGGTGGTCACCGGTGACCTCACCCAGACCGACCTGCCCAAGCACGTGAAGTCCGGCCTGCGCGATGCCATTGAAGTGCTGCGCGACGTTGATGGCGTCAGCTTCACCTTCTTCGAAGCGCGCGACGTGGTCCGCCACCCGCTGGTGGCGCGCATCGTCAGCGCCTACGACCGCCGCGACCTGCAGCAGCTCAAGCCGGGGGCGGAGTAACCCGGCATGGTCGCGCGCGTGCTCACGCTGTGCTGGGCCCTGCTGGCTGCCTCGCCTGCCGTCGCCGCAGTCGGGGATGCGCTGGTGGACCAACGCATCGTGCTGGCGTCGGCGATGCGCGCACCGTGCCTGTCGGTGCAGATGGACCCGCGTGTCGTGGTCTCGGTGCCGGACCAGGCCATCACCGACGTGCTGGCCGCACGGCCGGCCCGCTGGCAGCCGCGCGCGAATGCGCCCGAGTCCGAACGGATGGCGCACATCCAGGGCACGCGCGCGCAGGCGTTGTCACAGCTGCGCAGCCCGATCACCGATGCGCTGGGCTGCCGCCGCGTGTCGCTGAGCGAGGTACCCGGCGATGCGTTGTTCCTGCTCGACCATCTGCTGCAGGCGGGGCGGGCCAGCGTGGCCGTGGACAGCCGTCCCCAGCTTGAGCCCGCCGTGCTGGCCCGCGAGACCACCTGCGCCCAGAGCGCGATGGGCGCGCGCTCCTATCGACTGGAAGACGGCCACCCGTTCTTCCTTCTTGTCACTTGTATCGTCTGATTACCCGGAATTCCGTGCCATGACCAAAGGTCCCGTCCGCCTCGATGTCGCCGTCAGCTACGCCCTGCCCCGCGCCGGCCTGCCCTCGGCGGTGAGCTTTCGCAAGTGGGTTGCCGCCGCGTTGAAGGGCCGCATCCGCGAAGCCGACCTCGCCATCCGCCTGGTCGATGCCAAGGAAGGCCAGTCGTTGAACCGGCACTACCGTGGCAAGGATTACGCCACCAACGTGCTGAGCTTCCCGGCCGAACTTCCCGAAGGCCTGCCCAAGGGCGTGAAGTTCCCGCTGCTCGGCGACCTGGTGGTGTGCGCTCCGGTGGTGGCCCGCGAAGCCGACGAACAGGGCAAGGCCCTCAATGCCCATTACGCGCACCTCACCGTGCACGGCGTGCTGCACCTGCTCGGCTGGGACCATGAAGACGACAAGGAAGCCGAGGCGATGGAGCAGTTGGAGCGCGACATCCTGGCCGAGCTCGGCATCGCCGACCCCTATGCCGGCGAGCAGTGAGCGCCGCCCCAGCCCGCGAGTGACCCCGATGCGCGTTTTCTCCCCCCTTTGCCTGGGCCTGGCCCTGCTGTCGAGCGGCACCGTGGCCAACGCCGCGACCCTGGACCTGCCCGCCCTGATCGAATGCCGCCAGGGCCTGGCTGACTACAACGCGGTGGCCCCGGTGGTCGCCGACCCGCTCAAGGCGGTCGCCAACGGCCTGCAGCCGCTGGCCCAGACCAACCAGTTCATGAGCGAGTTCCGCCTGGCCAGCCCGATCACCGTGTTCGGCCAGCGCACCGAGGTCATCGCGGTGGCCGGCGCCAGCATCATGGCGATTCTGGACCTGGCCGACCCGCGCCCGCTGGCCAAATCCCTGGCGCTGGAGGACGGGGTCGACAACCCGGACAAGTTCATGGCCGGGCGCGAACTGGTCAGCCGCGACGTGACCGACCCCAAGACCGGCGAGGCGCTGATCGAATCGGTGATCCTGAGCCTGTCCACGGTCAAGAGCCACCCGGGCAAGACCCTGGCCGGCTGCACCTACAGCCTGGACCTGCCGCCGGAAGAGGCGCCGCCGCCCGCCGCCGCCCCGGAGGCCACCCCGGCCGCGCCGCCGAACGGGTGAATACGCCCGCCGGAGGGCGCTGACAGCGCCGCGCATCCTGCTAGACTGAATCCAACGCCCGGCTCGCCGGGTGCCTTTTTTCCAGAGATGTCTGAAGACGACAGTAGTAGCTCCGTCCAGGAGCCCAATGAAAAGAAGCGCAGCTGGCTCGAACGCCTGACCTCTGCCTTCTCCGGCGAACCCCACACCCGCGACGAGCTGGTGGCGGTGCTGCACACCGCCCAGGAAGACGGCCTGATTGCCGCCGATACCCTGCGCATGATGGAAGGCGCGATCTCGGTGGCCGAGCTCACCGTGGGCGACGTGATGATCTCGCGTTCGCAGATGGTCTCGCTGCCGGTGGAAGCCCCGTTCCTTGAACTGATGAAGCAGGTGGTCGAATCCGGCCATTCGCGCTTCCCGGTGCACGGCGACAACAAGGACGACATCCTCGGCATCCTGCTGGCCAAGGACCTGCTGCGCGGCGTGGTTGCCGACAACGGGCCGGCCAACATCCGCGAGCTGCTGCGCCCGGCGGTGCTGATCCCCGAAGCGAAGAAGCTCAACGTGCTGCTGAAGGAGTTCCGGCTCTCGCGCAACCACATGGCCATCGTGGTCGACGAGTACGGCGGTGTCGCCGGGCTGGTCACCATCGAGGACGTGCTGGAGCAGATCGTCGGCGAGATCGACGACGAGCACGATGAAGCCGAGGACCACACCGCACAGATCGCGATCCAGGCCGACGGCCAGTACGTGGTCGATGCGCTGACCCCGATCGAGGACTTCAACGAGCGGTTCGGCGCCGACTTCCCCGACGACGACTACGACACCATCGGTGGCCTGGTCACCGAGGCGATCGGTCACCTGCCCGAAACCGGCGATGAGCTCAGCCTGGACCGCTTCGTGTTCCGGGTGGCGCGTGCCGACGCCCGCCGCGTGCAGGCGTTCCACGTGACCGTGCTGCCGCCCGACCCCACCAACGAGGATTGACCCACGCCATGCGGCCCCTGCTCAAGCGGTGGCCGCTGTGCCGCCTGTTGCTCCTGATTTGTCTGTCCAGCCTGACCAGCGTGCCGTTCGGCGCGCTGGCACTGGACACCGTGGATGCCACCCAGCCGACCCCGGCCGCGCTCAGCGCGCCGCGGATCGGCGTGGTCACCATGCAGCCCGGCGAGATCTTCTTCGAACGCTTCGGGCATGACGCCATCGTGGTGCAGGACGCGACCACCGGCCAGGCGATCTCCTACAACTTCGGCTACTTCGACCCGAGCGAGAAGGACTTCATCGGCCGCTTCGTGCGCGGCGACATGATGTACTACCTGGTGGCCCTGCCGCTGGACGAAGACCTGTACTACTACCGCGACAGCGGCCGTGGCGCCAGCCTGCAGTGGCTGGACCTGGACCCGCAGCAGGCACGCACCCTGGCGGCGGCGCTGGCCGAGCGCGCCAAACCCGAGAACGCGCGCTACCACTACGACTACTACACCGCCAACTGCGCCACCATGGTCCGCGACAGCATCGACCAGGCGCTGGGCGGCGGGCTGCACTCGCAGCTGTCCGGGCGCTCGCGCGGCAATACCTTCCGCAGTGAATCGGTGCGGCTGGCCTCGCCCTCGCCGTGGATGTGGCTGGGCTTCGACATCGGGCTGGGCCCGTTCGCCGACCAGCCGCTGTCGCGCTGGCAGGAAGCCTTCGTGCCGATGCGGCTGGCCGATGCGCTGCGCCAGGCGCGCAACAGCGAAGGTCGCCCGCTGGTGCAGTCCGAACAGGAACTGCTGCCACACCGGATCGCACCGGAGCCGGTCGAAACGGCACGCCAGTGGTGGCCCTGGTTGCTGTGCGGCGTGCTCGCAGCGGCCGCCGTGCTGGCGCTGCGCCCGCGCCGCCGCGTGGTGGCCGGGCTGGCGCTGCCGTTCTGGCTGTTCTGCGGCATCGCCGGCGCATTGCTGACCTACCTGTGGGGCTTCAGCGCGCACCAGGCCGCCTGGGCCAACCGCAACCTGCTGCAGCTCTCGCCGTTGTGCCTGCTGTTGCTGCCCGGCGCGATCTGCGTGCTGCGCGGTCGCGCGCCGCGTGCATGGTTCCGGATCGTGCTGTGGGCGGTGGCGCTGCTCGCCGCGCTGGGCCTGGTGCTGCACTGGCTGACCCTGCAGGCGCAGGTCAACCTGCAATGGATCGTACTGCTGCTGCCCATCCACCTGGCCCTGGCCTGGGTGCTGGGCCGCCGTGACTTGCCCGTCACCAAGGCCTGACGCACGATGCACCCCATGGAAAACGCCGTCCCCGCCAACCCGGCCTGTGTCATCAACTGCGTCCACTACGATGATCAGGGCAAGCGCCACGACATCAGCCTGGACGCGATCAGCGATGTGATCGAAAGCGGCAACGGTTTCGTCTGGGTCGGCCTGTACGAGCCGGCCGACAGCGTACTGCTGAAGCTGCAGGAGGAGTTCTGCCTGCACTCGCTGGCCATCGAAGATGCCCGCAATGCGCACCAGCGGCCCAAGGTGGAGGCGTACGGAAATTCGCTGTTCGTGGTGGTGACCACTGCGCAGATGGTGGACGAGCGCATCCAGTACGGCGAAACCCACGCCTTCCTCGGCCCGCGCTTCCTGGTCACGGTGCGCCACGGTGCCTCGCTGTCCTATGCCGCCCCGCGTGCGCGCGTCGAGCGCGAGCCCGAACTGCTGCGCACAATGGGCCCGTCGTACTGCCTGTACGCGGTGCTGGACTTCGTGGTCGACAACTACCTGCCCATCACCCAGCGCTACCGCGACACGCTGGAGCTGCTGGAGCACGACATCTTCTCCGACAGCTACAAGCGCCAGACCGTCGTGCGCCTGTACGAGCTCAAGCGCGAGCTCAACAAGATGCGCATGGCGGTGGCCCCGCTGCAGGACATGCTGGCGCAGATCAAGCGTTACCAGGGCGAGCTGGTGCCTGATGAGGTGAAGCTGTACCTGCGCGACGTGCACGACCATGCCGTGCGGATCAGCGATGTGATCGACACCCTGCGCGAGATGCTGGGCACCGCGCTCAGCGTGAACCTGTCGCTGGTTACCCTGGCCCAGGGCGAGACGGTCAAGCGCCTCGGCGCCTGGGCCGCGCTGCTGGCCGCACCGACCCTGATCACCAGCTGGTATGGCATGAACTTCCACTTCATGCCCGAGCTCGACCGCCCCTGGGCCTACCCGGCGATGATCGTCGGCGTCGGCGCGGTGTGCGTAGGCCTGTACCGCCTGTTCAAGCGGGTGCGTTGGCTGTAATCAAGCCACGTAGACCGACTTGATGTTCATGAACTCGTGGATGCCGTGGTCGGCCAGCTCGCGCCCGAAGCCCGAACGCTTGGTGCCACCGAACGGCAGCCGCACATCACTCTTGACGATGGCGTTGACGAACGCCGCGCCGCATTCCAGCCGCTTGGCCAGCGCCTCGCCGCGCACCGGGTCGCCACTCCACACGCTGCCGCCCAGGCCAAACGTGGTGTCATTGGCCACCCGCAATGCGTCGGCATCGTCACGCACGCGCAGGATCGCCGCGACCGGGCCGAACAGCTCTTCCTCGTAGGCCGGCATGCCCGGCACCACGTTGTCCAGAATCGTGGCCGGATAACCCGCATGGCTACCCGCGACCGGCTCACCGCCCAGCAGCACCTTCGCACCCTTGGCCACGCTGGCCTGGACCTGCTTGTGCAGCTCATCGCGCAGGTCCGCGCGTGCCATCGGTGCCAGCGTGGTCTTCTCGTCCTGCGGGTCGCCGTAGACCCGCGCGGCGGCGGCGGCCACGAACTTCGCCACGAACGCTTCGGCGATCGCATCGACCACGATGAAGCGCTTGGCCGCGATGCAGGTCTGCCCGCTGTTGTCGAAGCGTGACTTCACCGCCGCGGCCACGGCCTTGTCCAGATCAGCATCGTCGAGCACCACGAATGCATCGCTGCCGCCCAGCTCCATCACGCATTTCTTCAACTGATCGCCCGCATTGGCGGCGATCGAACGCCCCGCGCGCTCGCTGCCGGTCAGCGTCACCGCCTTGACCCGCCGGTCGCGCAGCACCTCGGCAGCCTGGTCATTGTCGATGTGCAGCACATCGAACACCCCCTCGGGCAGGCCCCCGTCGCGGCACACGGCCAGGATCAGGTCCGCGCATTGGGGCACATTGCTGGCGTGCTTGAGCAGCGTCACGTTGCCGGCCATGAAGGCCGGAGCCAGGAAGCGGAACACCTGCCAGATCGGAAAATTCCACGGCATCACCGCGAACACGCAACCGATCGGCTCGTAGCGCACGTAGCTGCGCTGGGCCTCGGTATCGATCAGCTGCGGCTTCAGATAGTCCGCGGCGTGGTCGGCGTAGTACTCGCAGGCCTGCGCGCACTTCTCCACCTCGGCCAACGCCTCGGCCTTGAGCTTGCCCATCTCGCTGGTCATCGCCACCTGCAGCTCGCCCTTGCGGGCGCGCAGCTGCGCGGCAATCCCACGCAGGATCGCCCCACGCTCCTGCAGCGATCGCGCCGACCACAACGGAAAGGCCGTGGCCGCCGCGGCCAGCCGCTGCTCGATCTGCGCGGTGTCCAGCAGCTCATGGCGGTAAGTGACCCGACCGGTGGCAGGGTTGACGATTTCAACGGTCATCGCGGTACTCCAGAAGACAGACCACCATTCTGCGCCTGCCGTTGTGAGTTGGATGTTGCCGGTTACGACGAATGTGGATAGGCGCCTCGATCGAGGCAGCCGGGCATGGCCCGGCTCTACCGTGGGGAGTGAGGGGCCGGAAAGGTATCGGGCGTCGGCATGGGTGGGTTGGCGGGACTGTCCACAACATGGATGTTGTGGACAAGCCTCCATGGATGGATTCACGGCGTGTCCCGCCAACCCGCCCATGCCGACGCCAACCCCGGCAACCTACCCCCCGCTGTTGCTGTTGCTGTTGCTGAAGTCAGCTCTTGTCCTGCAGCGCCATCTGCATGTCGCGCTGGCGCCGCTTCTCACTGCGCGCCGTGATGAACCAGCCCACCACCGCCGCCACCGACACCGCCAGCACCATCAACGTCGCCAACGCATTGATCTCCGGCTTGATCCCCATCCGCACCGATGCGAACACCTTCATCGGCAGCGTCGTCGAATTCGGCCCCGCCACGAAACTCGCGATCACCACATCATCCAGCGACAACGTAAAGGCCAACAGCCAGCCCGCCACCAGCGCCGGCGCGATGATCGGCAACGTGATCTGGAAGAACACCTTCAACCGGCTCGCCCCCAGATCCATCGCCGCCTCCTCCAGCGACCGGTCCAGCTCCTGCAATCGCGACGACACCACCACCGTCACGAACGACAGCGTGAACGTCACATGCGCGATCCAGATGCTCGTCACCCCCCGGCTCGGAAAGCCCGGAATGCCGCCCATCGACACCAGCAGCGTCATCAGCGAAAAGCCCAGGATCACCTCCGGCATCACCAGCGGCGCGGTGATCAGCGCCCCGAACACCGTCTTGCCCGGGAACCGCCGCATCCGCGTCATCACCATCGCTGCCATCGTGCCGAGCACCGTTGCCGCGCAGGCCGTCCAGAACGCCACCTTCAGGCTGATCCACAACGCCTCCAGGATCTGCCGGTTGTTGAACAGCTCCCCGTACCAGCGCGTCGAGAAGCCCGACCACACCGTCGCCAGCTTGGAGGCATTGAACGAGTAAACCATCAACAACAGGATCGGCAGGTACAGGAACGCAAAGCCCAGCCCCAGTACCGACCAGCCCAACCACCGATTGCGGCGCACCATGCTCATGCCAGCTTTCCTTCCAGCTCGCGCTGCTGCAGCCGGTTGAACAGCAGGATCGGCACCAGCAGCAGTGCCAGCATCACGATCGCCACCGCCGAGGCGATCGGCCAGTCGCGGTTGTTGAAGAACTCACCCCACAGCACCCGCCCGATCATCAACGTATCGGGGCCGCCCAGCATCTCCGGAATCACGAACTCGCCCACCGCCGGAATCATCACCAGCATGCAGCCGGCGATGATGCCCGTGCGCGACAACGGCAGCGTGATCCGCAGGAAGGCCTGCCACGGCCGCGCACCCAGATCGTAGGCCGCCTCCAGCAGACGGTTGTCCAGCTTCACCAGGTTGGCGTACAGCGGCAGCACCATGAACGGCAGATAGCAGTACACGATGCCGATGTAGGCCGCGGTCGGCGTGTACAGGATCTGCAGCGGCGCATCGATCAGGCCGATCTTCAACAGCAGCTGGTTGAGCAGTCCATTGCGGTCCAGGATGCCGATCCAGGCGTAGACCCGGATCAGGAACGAGGTCCACGACGGCAGCACCACCAGCATCATCGCCACGTTGCGCGCGGCCGGTGACATCCGCGAAATCACGTACGCCATCGGGTAGCCGATCAGCAGCGTCAGCAGCGTGGCGATCACCGCGATCTTGATCGAACTCAGGTAGGCCAGCACGTACTGGTTGTCTTTCACCAATGCGGCGTAGTTGCCCAGGTTGAGCTTCAGCGAGAACGCACCGTCCACGTACTCCAGCAGCCATGTATACGGCGGCGAGCCGACCTGCGTGCGCGAGAACGAGATCATCAGGATGATCACGAACGGCACCGCGAAGAACAGCAGCAGCCACAGGTAGGGCGCCGCGATCACCCCGGCACGGGTGCCGGGCAGCCAACGCTTCCAGCCGGTCGCGTTCATGCGGTGAGCACCACGCCGTCGTTGTCGCGCCAATGCACCCACACGCTGTCGCCCCAGGTCAGCCCGTCGCTGGCCCAACGCTGCGAATTGGCGAAGTTGGACAGCACCTTGGCGCCGCTCGGCAGGCGCACGTGATAGACCGAGTGGCTGCCGAAATAGGCGATCTCCTCGATCACGCCCTGCGCCTTGTTGGTGTCCGCGGCCGGCTCGTCCTTGCCGATCATCACCTTCTCCGGGCGCAGCGCGAACGCCACCGGCTGGCCTTCGTAGCCGGTGATGCCATGCGCCACGTAGATCGGCGCCGGGAACAGCGGCGTGCGCACCGTGACGTACTCGGGCAGGTCCTCGTCGATCACCCCGTCGAACAGGTTGACCGAACCGATGAACTCGGCCACGAACCGGTTGGCCGGTTGCTCGTAGATTTCATCGGGCTTGCCCACCTGCTGGATCCAGCCGGCCTCCATCACCGCGATGCGGGTGGCCATGGTCATGGCCTCCTCCTGATCGTGGGTGACCATTACGCAGGTCACGCCGGAGGTCTCGATGATGTTGACCAGCTCCAGCTGCATCTGCGAGCGCAGCTTCTTGTCCAGCGCGCCCATCGGTTCATCCAGCAACAACAGCTTGGGCCCCTTGGCCAGCGACCGCGCCAGCGCCACGCGCTGCTGCTGGCCGCCGGACAACTGATGCGGCTTGCGCTTGGCCAGCTTGCCCAGCTGCACCAGCTCCAGCATCTCGCCGACCCGGGTGCGGATCGCGTCGCGGGCCAGGCCATCCTGCTTCAGCCCGAAGGCGATGTTCTGTTCCACCGTCATATGCGGGAACAGCGCATAGGACTGGAACATCATGTTGATCGGCCGCTGGTACGGCGGCAGGTCGTTGATGCGCTGGCCATCCAGCTCGATGCTGCCCCGGGTAGGCGTTTCGAAACCGCCCAGGCAGCGCAGCAGCGTGGACTTGCCGCTGCCCGACCCCCCGAGCAGGGCGAAGATCTCGCCCTTGCGCACGTCCAGGCTGACGTCGTCGAGGGCGACGAAACCGTCGAATTCCTTGCGCAGCGCGCGGATGGACAGATAGCCCGGCGTGTCGCTTGGCAGGGCATCGGCGACTTCCGGCTGGACTTCAGCGGACATTGGGGGGGCTCCGGGAGCAGGGGCAAAGGGGCGCGTCATTCTAGCCCTCCGCACCTGTGCAAGAAATAACGACGACGTTCACTTCAGCAGCGTCAACGCCTTGCGGAGACTACGCGGATCATCAGTAGACCCGCACAAGGTCCCACCTTCATAAAAATCACACGACCTCACAGAACCGGCAATATCTATTTGACCAGGGACCACCTGAGTGCGAGAACAGCATGGTGCAAACCCAACTCAATGGACTGAATTCATGAGTATTGCTGGAAAACTGCTGATCACTCTATTCCTCGCCGCGGGGACACCTCGGGCGTACGCTGAAATATTGGTCAACGTCCAGCAAGATTCAACACAGATCGATGCTCACATCAGATTGACGTTGACCTATACAAACGCAGGAGAAAAATCAGCCTCCATCCCTCTCACGAGCCTGCCAAATTCGCTGAAGGATGGACGCCTTTGGAGCGATTCTTTTCAGATTATTGCTGCCGACGGCTCAACCCCGGCCTATCGAGGGATTCACGTAAACCTAACTCGCGAAGCGCGACTTGAAACAATAACTCTCGCCCCGGAGGAAAAAAGAACAGTAACTGTCGACATCACGGCAAGCTACGACCTTCAACCCGATACTCGCTATCGCATTTCGCCACCAGGAGTGCGCTACCGGGAGCTACAACCCAACGCAGCACAGACGTCTCCGATCGGCGAATCCAAGCGTTATATCTACAAAACGTCTCCGTTCATAGACATCGTCACACCCAGAATCACCCCAAAACCACCATCCCAGCGCGGATCTTCGCACAGCAGCACAGCCTCAAACCCCACAAGGTGCCCGCCGGACAAGCTCCTCGCAATAGTTGAATCCATGCCCGCAGCTCGGAAACTTCCGGGGGATACGAAGAGCTACCTTGACTCGCTCTATGGATTTGAACAGACGGAAGACTCAATCATAGCCACCTTCAATCAGTCGCCAAGATACACAACGTGGTTTGGAAATCATGGAGATCCCAATGAGGTCGACCCAGTCAACATCACAATACGAGAGATCGTCGGCGCCACGGCTTCTAGATTTGGGGTTCTACTCCAGCCCTCCTGCGACTGCCCCATTGAATTAGTCAATCGTGTCAATGCGTGGACAACTCAGGGCATCAACTACCTCATCAACTACTGCCCAAACTTCTTTTCACTTCCAATTGACCCAAATGATCAGACAGGGTCAAGGGCGGTGACGATCTATCACGAAGTTTCGCATTTTGACGACTTTCTTGCCAAAGGCACGTCCGACTATGACGCATCTTTTGCACTTCCATCTGAAGCGGCAGGCATGGCCCGAACTGATCGAGACCTCGCTGCTGAGCACGCCTATGGACTTGAGTACTTTGCCAAGAACGAATATTCCGAAGAGTGAAGCACTCGAAAAAGCTCCCTTCTCAACTCACCAGAAGGGCCATTATCCCTACCGTTGAAGCGGAGTATTTCTTGATTTTGGCAAGCGAGCGTCTTCTCTTCTCTGAAAAGACGCCCTATTGTCGCTGGAGACGAGGACTCAGCGCCCGGTTTTCACCTCGGTCCACAACCGGGTGTAGAGCTTGTCCACCTCCGGCGGGTTGATCGAATAGGTGAACATCTTGGCGGCCACGTCGGCCGGCGGGTAGATGGTCGGGTCGTTGCGAATCGCCGCATCCACCAGCGGAGTCGCCTTGGACACCGGGTTGGCGTAGTGGATGTAGTTGGTGTTGGCCGCGGCGACCTTGGGCTCGAGCAGGTAGTTGATGAACGCGTAGGCCGCCTGCGGATGCTTGGCATCCTTGGGGATGGCCAGCATGTCGAACCACTGCGGCGCGCCTTCGCGCGGGATCGAGTACGCCACGGTCACGCCATTGGCCGCCTCGGCCGCGCGGTCGCGGGCCTGGATGATGTCGCCCGACCAGCCCACCACCAGGCAGGTGCCGCCGTTGGCCAGTGAGCCCACGTACTGCGAGGAGTGGAAGTTCTGCACGTACGGCCGGATGCTCTTGAGCAGGTCGGCAGCCTTCTGCAGCGTGGCCGGGTCCTTGCTGTGCGGATCCTGGCCCAGGTAGTGCAGCGCGATCGGGATCATGTCCGACGGCGTGTCCAGAATCGTGATCCCGCAATCCTTCATCTTGGCGATGTTTTCGGGCTTGAAGATCAGATCCCAGCTGTTGGCGATATCGGTGCTGCCGCCGAAGCGCTGCTTGAGCATCTCCACGTTGTAGCCGATCCCCGTGGTACCGATCATGTACGGCACACCGTACTGGTTGCCCGGATCCTGCTGGGCGATGCGCTTCATCACCTCCGGATCCAGATTGGCCAGGTTCGGGATCTTGCTCTTGTCCAGCGGCAGGAACACGCCGGCCTGGATCTGGCGGCCGAAGAAGTTCAGCGTCGGCACCACCACGTCATAGCCACTGGACCCGGCCAGCAGCTTGGTTTCGACCATTTCATCGCTGTCGAACACATCGTAGGTGACCTTGATACCGGTGGTCTTCTCGAAGGTCGGAATGGTGTCTTCGGCGATGTAATCGTTGTAGTTGTAGACGTTCAGCACCTTGCTGTCGTCCTGCGGGGCGCCACCACAGGCGCTGAGCAGGGAAACGGCAATGCCGAGGGTGAGGATTCGCAGCTTCATCGGACTCTCCACAGGTCAGGTGCGAGTTGGGGGAACCGGCCGGACCGGCGCAACGGGTGCCAGCCTAACGGGCACGCCCCCATTTTCCCAGCACGCGGTCCTCACGGCCATGCCCAAAGTGGCGGCTGGGCCCGATCAGACGTTGAGCAGCAGGAATTCGCGCTCCCAGGAGCTGATTACCCGGAAGAAGGTCTCGTATTCCTTGCGCTTGACCGACACGTAGGCCCGGCAGAAGCGCTCGCCCAGCATCTCGCGCAGTTCCGGGCAGCCCTCCAGCCCGTCCAATGCCTCGCCCAGCGAGCGCGGCAGGTCGTAGCCCAGCTCCTTGGCGCTGCCGCTGACCGGCGCGGTCGGTGAGCCCTGCTCGCGGATGCCAAGCAGGCCCGCGGCCAGGGTGGCGGCCATGGCCAGGTAGGGATTGGCGTCGGAACCGGCGAAGCGGCTTTCCACCCGCATGTTCTCCGGGGTATCCAGCGGCACGCGCAGCCCGCAGGTGCGGTTGTCGAAGCCCCAGTGCACATTGCTCGGCGAGACCTCGCCGAACACCAGCCGACGGTAGGAATTCACATTGGGCGCGAAGAACGCCATCGCCATCGGCACGTACTTCTGCAGCCCGGCCAGGTAGTGGCCGAACAGCGGGCTGAAGTCCTCGCCACCGTGTTCGCCGGTGAACACGTTCTGGCCATCGCTGACCCGCAGCAGGCTCTGGTGGATGTGCATCGCACTGCCCGGCTCGTTCTCCATCGGCTTGGCCAGGAAGGTGGCGTACACCCCATGGCGCATCGCCGACTCGCGCATGGTGCGCTTGAACAGGAACACCTGGTCGGCCAGGTCCATGGCATTGGCGTGGGTGAAGTTGACTTCCAGCTGCGCCGCGCCGGATTCGTGGATCAAGGTGTCCACGTCCAGCTTCATCGCATCGCAGTAGTCGTACATCAGATCCAGGATCGGATCGAATTCGTTTACCGCGTCGATCGAGTACGACTGCCGCGCCGTCTCCGGGCGGCCCGAGCGGCCGGCCGGGGGCAGCAGCGGGAAGTCCGGGTCGGTGTTTTTCTGCACCAGGAAGAATTCCAGTTCCGGGGCCACCACCGGGCGCAGACCCAGCGCGGCGTAACCGTCGAGCACGCGCCGCAGCACGTTGCGCGGGGCCAGCTCGTGCGGCTCGCCGGTCTTGGTGAAGCAGTCGTGGATCACCTGCGCGGTTGGGTCGGTCGCCCACGGCACCATGCGCACGGTGTCCGGGTCCGGGCGCAGGATCATGTCAGAATCCGACGGCGAGGTCAGCTCGTAGTAGTCGTCGGGGAACTCACCGGTGACCGTCGTGGCGAAAATGCCCTCCGGCAAGCGGGTGCCGTAGTCGTGCGAGAACTTGTCGGCCGGGATGATCTTGCCGCGCGCATTGCCGGTGATGTCCGGGACCAGGCACTCCACCTCGGTGATGCGCCGTTCCTTGAGCCAGCGCAGCAGCGCGCTTTCCTGCGGCACCGGCGGCGGAGCGGCCTTGCGCGAGGAAGCGGCCGCTTTGCGCGACGGGGTGGCGGTTTTGCGCGAACGCGTTCGGGTGGTCATGACCGGTCTGCTTTGCTGGAGTAGCGGCGACAAGCATCGCCGAAGGCTTGGAAAATACTGTGATAGAACCGGTTTTCAGTGACACGCCATTCCGGATGCCACTGCACACCGAGCACGAAGCTGTGCGTGCGGCTGCGCGCGGCCTCGATCAGGCCATCCGGCGCACGCGCCTCGACGCGAAGACCCTCTGCCAGCCGCGCGATGCCCTGCCCGTGCACCGAGTTGACCGACACCGCCTCGGCACCGGCCCATTCGGCCAGCCACCCGTCGGCGGCCAGCGTTACCGGGTGCGCCGGCCCGTACTGCACATCCACCGGTGCATCGGGATCTTCACGGTGGTCGGCCAGCCCGGGAACGGCGTGCACGCGGGCGTGCAGGCTGCCACCCAGGGCGACGTTGAGTTCCTGGAAACCCCGGCAGATCGCCAGCACCGGCAGGTCGCGCGCCAGCGCGGCATCCAGCAGCGACAGCGCGTTGGCATCGCGCGCCGGGTCATGCGGGTTGCCCGGCCAGCTCGGTGCGCCAGCATACAGGTGCGGCTGGATGTTGCTGACCGCCCCGGTCAGCAACAGTCCCTGCACACGTTCGAGCCAGTCATGCGCGGGCAACGGCGGCTGCAGGCTGGGCAGCAGTACGGGGGTGACCCCGGCCGCCTCGACCAGGGCGCGGACGTACTTCTCGCCGGCCACCGCGAACCGGTGGTGGCCCAGCATCGTGCTGTCGGTGGGCAGGCCGACCCAAGGGGGCGAGACCATGCGTCATGCTCGGAGGACCTGCAGCCACGGTACCCCTGTGGCATGAGGGCGCGCAAGACACCGCCACCACCGCCCTGCCCGTCACGTGCCCGCCGCGATGGCTGCGACAGACTGTCCGCTGTTTTCCCGCACCGGGTTGCTGGCATGCTGTCGCGATGAATGTCGCCTGTTCCGTTCCCTGCCGGCGCGCGCCATGAGCCGCACCGACCAGGACCATGTGCCCAGCTGGTACGCCGACAGCGTGCCGGCGCAGGCACTGCGCGCGCCGCTGGCAGGCGATTGCAGTGCCGATGTCTGCGTGCTGGGCGCCGGCTATACCGGCCTGTCGGCGGCGTTGTCGCTGGCCGAGCGCGGCTACCGCGTGGTGGTGCTGGAGGCGCACCGCGTGGGCTGGGGCGCATCGGGGCGCAATGGCGGCCAGGCCATCGTCGGCTATGGCTGCGAGGTGGATACGCTGGAACGCCTGGTCGGCACGGACGACGCCCGCCTGCTGTTCGACTTTTCGCGCGAGGGCATGGCGCTGCTGCGGCATCGCCTGCAGCACTACGCCATCGCCTGCGACTGGCAAGAGGGTCACGCCAGCGTGCCGATCCGGGCCGTACAGGAACGTGCGCTGCGCGCCGGGTTGATCGAACTGGCCGAGCGCTACGACTATCCCCTGCAGTGGTGGGACCGCCAGCAACTGCGCGAGCAGCTGGACAGCCCGCGCTACCGCGGTGCGATGTTCGATGCGGCCAGCGGTCACCTGCATCCGTTGGCTTATGCGCAGGGCCTCGCACGCGCGGCGGAAGGGCTGGGCGTGGTGATCCACGAACGCTCCCCGGTGCTGCAGCTGGTGCGCGGTGCGCGTCCGCAGCTGCGCACCGCCGCCGGCACGGTCACCGCCGACCACGTGGTGATCGCCGGCAACGCCTGGCTGCAGGGCATCGCCCCGGAGCTGGAGAGCCGGATCATGCCGGTGGGCACCTATATCGGCGCCTCGCAGGTGTTGGGCGAAGAGCGTGCGCGCGGTCTGATCCGCAACAACATGGCGGTGGCCGACGTCAGCTGGGCGCTGGATTACTTCCGGCTCAGCACCGACCACCGCCTGCTGTTCGGCGGTCGTGCCAGTTATTCCGCGCTGCCACCGCCGGGGTTGCGCGGGGGGATGACCCGGCGCATGCACCAGGTGTTCCCGCAGCTGGCCGATGTGGGCATGGACCAGGTCTGGGGCGGCTACGTGGACATCACCCGCAATCGTGCTCCGCACTGGGGCCGGCTCACCCCGAATGTGTATTTCGCGCAGGGCTTTTCCGGGCATGGCGTGGCAGCGACCGGCCTGGCCGGCGCGGTGCTGGCCGAAGCCATTGCCGGCCAGTCGCAGCGGCTGGACGTGTTCGAGCGCATCCCGCACCGGCGTTTCCCGGGTGGCCGGCTGCTGCGCACACCGCTGCTGGTGGCGGCGATGTCCTGGTACAGGTTGCGCGATGCGTTGTGGTGATACCCCCACCCCTAAAGTTGCACCTGAAACGGCCGCTATCCCTGCCGACTCACTCGAATTCGAGCGTACGCCTCATGCCGGCACTGTTGCAGGGCGCTTTCGACAGCGACCCCGGTGATGCTCTGCCCCAGCGGATTCTGCTGGTGGAAAACTCGCGCACGTTCACCAGCATGCTGCGCGAAGCGATCGAGCAGCGGCTGGAATTGCCGGTGTCGGTGGCCACCAGCCTGGCCGAGGCCGGGCGCTTGCTGGATGAGGAACAGGGCTGGTTCCTGGTGCTGACCGGGCTGGTGCTGGCCGATGGCGACCGCGACAAGGTGGTGGAGTATTTCCTGTCGCGCGGGCTGCCCACCGTGGTGGTCAGCGGGGTCTACGACGAAGACCTGCGCAAGCGCGTGCTGCAGCAGCAGATCATCGATTACGTGCTCAAGAACACCCCGGGCAGCATCGACTACCTGGTGTGGCTGGTGCAGCGGCTGGAGCGCAACCGGCGCATCGCCGCGCTGGTAGTGGACGATTCGCTGTCGGCACGCATGTATGCCGCCTCGCTGCTGCGCATGTACGGCCATCAGGTTTACGAAGCGGCCGACGGTGCCGCCGGGCTGAAGGCCATCGAAGCGCATCCGGCGATCCGGCTGGCGGTGGTGGACCAGGAAATGCCCGGCATGGAGGGGGTGGAGTTCACCCGCCGCCTGCGCACCCTGCGCTCGCGCGACAAGGTGGCGGTGATCGGGATTTCCGGCAACACCGATCCCTCGCTGATTCCGCGTTTCCTGAAGAACGGCGCCAACGACTTCCTGCGCAAGCCGTTCTCGCGCGAGGAATTTTTCTGCCGGGTGTCGCAGAACGTGGACCAGCTGGAACTGATCGGGACGCTGCAGGATCTGGCCACGCGCGACTTCCTCACCGGCCTGCCGAACCGCCGCTGTTTCCTGGAGCAGAGCCAGCGCCAGCTGCCGCAACTGCAGCTGCGCGATGAGTTGGTGGCGGTGGCGATGATCGATATCGACCACTTCAAGCACATCAACGATACCCACGGCCATGAAGCCGGCGACGATGCGCTGCGCGCGGTGGCCGCGGCGGTGGCCGGGCACGCACGCGACCAGGACCTGATTGCGCGCTTCGGTGGTGAAGAGTTCTGCCTGCTGGTGCCGGGGCTGGAAGAGGACGAGGCGCGCGGTTATTTCGAACTGCTGCGCCAGCGCATCGCCGCGCTGGAGGTGGACCTGGGCGGCACGGTGCTGCGGATGACGGTCAGCATCGGGCTGTGCTGCCTGCGCCCGCAGCACGATTCGCTGCACCGGCTGATCTCCGAGGCCGACCGTCAGCTTTACCTGGCCAAGGCCGGTGGCCGCAACCGGGTCAGCTGCACCAGCGTGGCCAGCGTGGCGCGCGAGCCGGCACTGGTGCCTTGATCGAGATCAACGCGGGGCTGTCGCGATCACCCTAGAGTCGTTCCCAGTTGAACAGCGCGGGGAACGCACCATGGCACTTCTGGTCTGGCAGGACGACCTGAACATCGGCATCGACGTCATCGACCACCAGCACATGCGGATCGTGGAGATGCTCAACCACCTGCATGTCGCACAGGGCACCCTGCAACGGCTGGGCGTGGCCGAGGTGATCGATGAGCTGGTGGACTACACGATGTCGCACTTCGCCTTCGAAGAAGAGCTGATGGAAGAAGCCGGCTATCCGTTCTGCGCTGCGCACAAGCGCGTGCATGAGATCTTCATCAAGCGCGTGGCCGAGTACCGCCTGCGCTTCCAGGCCGGCGAGGACATCAGCGACGAGCTGCGCACGATGCTCTCGCGCTGGCTGTTCAACCACATCCGCGGCGACGACAAGGCCTATGCGCCGCAGGTCAAGCAGCACCTGAACCAGTTCGCCCGCGAGCACCAGCAGGGCGGCTGGCTGGGACGCACGTTGAAGCGCTTCTTCCGCTGAACCTGGCGCGGCCTCAGCGGCGGCGCGCGGCGTGCCGCCCCATGGCCAACAGCGCCACGATGGTGACCAGCGCGGTGAGGCACAGGTAGAAACCAACCGCGAGCAGGCCGAAGCGTTCCGCCAACCAGGTGGCCACATACGGCGCCGGTGCCGCGCCGAGAATGCCGGCGAGGTTGAAGGACAGCGACGCGCCGGTGTAGCGCACCTGCACCGGGTAGATCTCGGCCAGGAAGGTGCCGCACGGGCCGTAGGTGAGGCCCATCAGGAACAGGCCCAGCGACAGGAAGCCCAGCACCAGCCAGGGGCTGCCGGCCTGGAACAGCGGCGCGAACACCACCCCGAAGCCCAGGATCAGGCCGCTGGCCACGATCATCGTACGCCGCGTGCCCCAGCGGTCGCCGTAGCGCGCCGAAATCGGAATGCCCAGGGCAAAGAACAGGATGCCGACCATCTGCATCAGCAGGAACTGCTCGCGCGAGTAGTGCAGCACCGTGGTGCCATAGCCCAGGGTGAACACCGTCATCAGGTAGAACAGCACGAAGGTGGCGAACGCGCCCAGGGTGCCCAGCACCAGTGGCACCGAATGCTCGCGGATCACCGTCCACATCGGCAGCCGCACGCGTTCGTTGCGGTCCAGCGCGGCCTGGAACTGCGGGGTCTCATGGATGTTCAGGCGCACCCACAGGCCCACCGCGACCAGCAGCGAACTGGCCAGGAACGGCACGCGCCAGCCCCACTGCAGGAAATCGGCCTCGCTCATCAGCCGCCCCAGCAGCAGGAAGATGCCGGCCGACAGCAGGAACCCCAGCGGCGCGCCCAGCTGCGGGAACATGCCATACCAGGCGCGCTTGCCCGGCGGCGCGTTCTCGGTAGCCAGCAGCACCGCCCCACCCCACTCGCCGCCGAGGCCGAGGCCCTGGCCGAACCGGCACAACGCCAGCAACGCCGGCGCGACGATGCCGATGCTGGCGTGGGTGGGCAGCAGGCCGATCGCCACGGTGGAAATGCCCATGGTCAGCAACGCGGCCACCAGGGTGGCCTTGCGCCCGATGCGGTCGCCGTAGTGGCCAAACACCGCCGAGCCAACCGGGCGGGCGATGAAGGCCACCGCGAAGGTCGCCAGTGATTGCAGCAGGGCCGCGCCATCGCTGCTGTCCGGGAAGAACAGGTGCGGGAACACCAGCACCGCCGCGGTGGCGTAGATGTAGAAGTCGAAGAACTCGATGGTGGTGCCGATCAGGCTGGCCAGCAACACGCGGCGGGGAGAGTTGACGTCAGGTGCGGCGGAAGTCGACATCGGTCACAAAGGAAAGGGCAGCTGCCCGATTCTGCCACGGCCATGACGCACTGCGGCCGATGGTTGCAGACGACACCGTCGTGCTGTGACCGGGCCCGCACCCGTGGCCGGCTCAGCTGCCGAGGTGGATCCAGGTCGCCTTGAGCTCGGTGTACTTGTCGAAGGCGTGCAGCGATTTGTCGCGACCGATGCCAGACTGCTTGTAGCCACCGAACGGGGCGGTCATGTCGCCACCGTCCCATTGGTTGACCCACACGCTGCCGGCGCGCAGCCCGCGCGCGACCCGATGCGCGCGGCCCAGATCGCGGGTCCACAGTCCCGCCGCGAGCCCATACGGGGAGTCGTTGGCCAGCCGCAACGCGTCGTCTTCGTGGTCGAAGCCCAACACCGACAGCACCGGACCGAACACCTCCTCGCGGGCGATCTCCTGGCCCGCATCGACCTGGTCGAACACGGTGGGCTCCACGTAGCTGCCCCCGGCCACCACCTCCACACGCTTGCCGCCCAGCAGCAACCGGGCGCCCTGTGCTTCGCCGCGTCCGATGTAGCCCAGCACGCGTTCGGCGTGCGCGGCATCGACCAGCGCCCCCATCGGCGCATCCGGCTCGAAGGGATGCCGGGGCTGCATGTGGCGCGCATGGGCGAGCACGCGCGCGACGAACGGTTCCTGGATCGAGCGCTGCACCAGCAGTCGCGAGGCGGCCGTGCAGACCTCACCCTGGTTGTAGAAGATCCCGGTGGCGGCGGCTTCGGCGGCTTTGTCCAGGTCCGGCGCGTCGGCGAACACCAGGTTGGCGCTCTTGCCGCCGCATTCCAGCCAGGTGCGTTTGAGGTTGGACAGCCCGGCGCATTGCAGCAGCCGCTTGCCCACCGCAGTGGAGCCGGTGAAGGCCAGTGCGTCCACGTCCATGTGCAGGGCCAGCGGTTCGCCGGCGCGCTTGCCATCGCCGGGCAGCACGTTGAACACGCCGTCAGGGATGCCGGCCTCGGCGACCAGCGCCGCCAGCCGGATCGCACTCAGCGGCGAGCGTTCGGACGGTTTGAGGATCAGCGAATTGCCCGCCGCCAACGCCGGGGCGATCTTCCAGCACGCCATCAGCAACGGGAAATTCCACGGCACGATCGCCGCGACCACGCCCACCGGTTCACGGCTGATCAGGCCAAGCGTATCGGCCGCAGTCGGGGCGATTTCGCCGTACACCTTGTCGATCGCCTCGGCGGTCCAGCGCAGGCAGCGCACCGCGCCGGGCAGGTCGCCCTGGCGTGCGTCGCGTACCGGCTTGCCCATGTCCAGGCTTTCCAGCAGGGCCAGTTCGTCGGCGTGCTGCTCGACCAGGTCGGCCAGCCGCAGCAGGATCTTCTTGCGCTGGATCGGCGCGGCGCGCGACCAGTGCCCGGCCTCGACACTGCGCCGGGCCGCCGCGACCGCGCGCTGCGAGTCCTGCGCGCCGCAGTCGGCCACCTGCAGCAGCACCCGCCCGTCGATGGGGCTGATGCAGTTGAACCGCGCGCCATCGGCGGCATCCACGTAGCGGCCATCGATGAAGGCCTGGCCCTGCAGCACCAGCGCGTCGGCGCGGCGCTGCCAGTCTTCGCGGGTGGGAAGTGCGTGCATCGAAGGCTCCGCTGGCGGCCACAAGGTGCCCCCTTTATACCCGCCGCCATCACGGGCCGCCGTGATGCAACTGCGATAGAGTCGTGACCATCCGGCGCCCACGGAGTCACCGATGCCCCGCAACGAAACCCCGCTGTCCACCCTGGCCCGGCAGACCCCGGAGTCGCTGGACGCGTTCTGGATGCCGTTCACCGCCAACCGCCAGTTCAAGGCCGCGCCCCGCCTGCTGGTGCGGGCCGAGGGCATGTACTACCACGATGTCGATGAGCGCCCGATCCTGGATGGCGCGGCCGGGCTGTGGTGCTGCAATGCCGGCCATGCGCGCCCGCGCATCGTGCAGGCCATCCAGCAGCAGGCGGCCACGCTGGATTTCGCGCCGCCGTTCCAGATGGGCACGCCGCTGCCGTTCGTGCTGGCGCAGCGCTTGACCGCGCTGGCCCCGGCCACGCTCAACCATGCGTTCTTTACCAACTCCGGCTCCGAAGCGGTGGATACCGCGATGAAGATCGCATTGGCCTACCACCGCCTGCGCGGCGATGGCCAGCGCACCCGTTTCATCGGCCGCGAGAAGGCCTACCACGGGGTGGGTTTCGGCGGGCTGTCGATTGGCGGGCTGCCCAACAACCGCAAACAGTTCGGCCCGCTGCTGGCCGGCAGCGACTTCCTGCGCCACACCCTGGACCTGTCGCGCAATGCCTTCAGTCCGGGCCTGCCGCGCCACGGGGCCGACCTGGCCGATGACCTGGAACGGCTGATCGCCCTGCACGATGCCTCCACGATTGCCGCGGTGTTCGTCGAGCCGATTGCCGGTTCGGCCGGCGTCATCCTGCCCGCGCCCGGCTACCTGCAGCGGCTGCGTGAGATCTGCGACCAGCACGGCATCCTGCTGGTGTTCGATGAGGTCATCACCGGTTTCGGCCGGGTCGGCAACGCCTTCGCCGCGCAGCGATTCGGGGTCACCCCGGACCTGCTGACCCTGGCCAAGGGCCTGACCAACGGCGCGGTACCGATGGGTGCGGTGCTGGTGTCCGATGCGGTGCATACCGCCTTCCAGCAGGGCCCGCCGGCGGCGATCGAACTGTTCCATGGCTATACCTATTCCGGCCATCCACTGGCCTGCGCCGCGGCCCTGGCCACGCTGGAGACCTACGCCGAAGAGCGCCTGTTCGAACGCGCCATCGAGCTGGGCGAGTACTGGCAGACCCGTCTGCACAGCCTGCGCGGCCTCCCGCACGTGATCGACATCCGCAACTTCGGGTTGATCGGCGCCATCGAGCTGGCCCCGCGCAAGGACGCCCCGGGCGGGCGCGGGTATGAAGTGTTCGAACGCTGCTTCCGCGACGGCCAGCTGCTGGTGCGCTGTACCGGCGATGTGATCGCGCTGTCGCCGCCGCTGATCATCGACAAGCCGCAGATCGACCGCATCGTCGATGTGCTGGGCGAAATGATCCGCGCCACCGGCTGAGCCTGAACCCGGCGGCGGCGACTTAGCCGGCGCCGGTCTCTACAATGGTGGGTCTCGTTGCGCTCGCCTACCGGATTGCATGGACATTGTCGTCAAAGAAGAACTCAAGGCCTACATCGACCCGCTGACCGTCGACGAGCATGACGCGCTGGAGCGCAGCATCCTGGCCGAAGGCTGTCGTGACGCGCTGGTGCTGTGGGGCGACGTGCTGGTGGACGGGCACAACCGCCACGGCATCTGCCAGAAGCATGGCCTGCCCTTCCAGACCGTCCAGAACACCCGCTTCCAGTCGATGGACGACGTGCATCTGTGGATGATCGAACAGCACCTGGGCCGGCGCAGCGTGTCCGACTTCCAGCGCGGTGTGCTGGCGCTGCGCAAGCGCGACATCCTGGCCGAGCGCCATCGTGCCGAGCAGGCCCAGCTGCAGAAGGAAAGCGATGGCGAGATCGCCGATGCCGGTCTGGACGGCGACGAAGACAGCCCGCCGTGGGCGGCCGCGCCCAAGGTCAGCCGCGCCGACATGGCTCGCGAAGCCCGCCTGAGCAGCAGCCAGGTGACGATGATCGAGCGCATCCACAAGCAGGCCGCGCCGGAGCTGGTGGAAGCGGTCAAGACCGGGGTGATTTCGATCAGCGCCGCCGCCGCCGTGGCCGACCTGCCCGAAGACGAACAGCGCGCGGCTGCCGTGGCCGGCAAAGACGAACTGAAGCAGGCTGCCAAGCGCGTGCGCGAGGCCAAGCGCAAGCCACGCAAGCCCGCGCAGGACGTGCTGCACAGCGCAGACGGCAGCCTGGAGGCAGACCCGAGCCGCGAGGCCGAAATCGCCGATGCGCTCAACGCACTGGGCGAAGGCCCGGCCGAGCTGCGCCAGCGCGTGATCGCGCTGACCGTGGAGAACGACCTGCTGCGCCAGCAGCTGGCCGCACTGCGCAAGCAGCTGGCCGACGCCTGAGGTCCGTGGTTGCCGGCCAGCGACCGGCACTACCACCGCTTGATCATGCGCAGATGGGTAGACTGCCGACATGAATGCTGTCGCCCCTCCTGTTGATCCGCGCCGCGCCCAGTTGCGCCGCCTCAAACTGATTGCGCTGGCGATGTTGCTGGCGATGTTGGCCGGCTTCGTGATCAGCCACCTGCAGGGCGAACGCGGCATCTGGGCCTGGGTCTCGGCCTTCTGCGAGGCCGCCGCGGTGGGTGCACTGGCCGACTGGTTCGCGGTGGTGGCGCTGTTCCGCCGCCCGCTGGGCCTGCCGATCCCGCATACCGCGATCATCCCGCGCAGCAAAGAGCGCATCGCCGACAGCCTGGCGGTATTCGTGCGCGACCAGTTCCTGGAACCGCAGGCGCTGCTGGCGCGGTTGCAGGTGTTCGACCCGGCCAGCCGGCTGGGTAGCTGGCTGGCCGACCCGGCCCGCTCGCGGCTGCTGGCCGATATGGCCCGCGGCTGGGCCCTGCAGGCGCTGGATTTCCTGGATGAAGCCGCGGTCCGGCGCAGCATCCAGGGCTTCGTGATCCAGCAGCTGCGGCAATGGAACGCCGCCGCCACCGCCGGCGAACTGCTCGGCCTGCTTACCGCCGACAACCGCCACCAGCGCGTGCTCGACGAAGGCCTGACCCGGGTCAGCGAGTGGCTGGATACCGAGGCCGTCAAGCAGCGCGCGTCTGAACTGATCGTGCGCTACATCCAGCGCGAGTGGCCCAAGCTGGCCAGCACGGTCAACTGGGTCAAACCGATCGATGAGATCGGCGACAGCCTGGCCGAGCGCCTGGCCCATGCGGTGTTGGCCGAGGCGCAGCAGATCCTGGCCCAGCCCGAGCATCCACTGCGGCGCGACTACGAAACCTGGCTGGCCGACTACATCCAGCGCCTGCGCAGCGACCCGGCGCTGGCCGAGAAGATCGACCAGATCAAGCAGCAGATGATCGACCACCCGGCCGTGCAGGAGTACGTGCAGGGCCTGTGGGAGCGCATCCACGCCAGCCTGCGCGCGGACCTGTCCAGCGAAGACTCGGCACTGGCCGGCCACCTGCGCCGCAGCCTGGCCGCGGTCGGCCAGGCGCTGCAGGACGATCCCTCGTTGCGCGAGGCCCTCAACCAGCACCTGATGGACGGCGCCGAGCGCCTGACCAGCCGCCTGCGCGACGGGGTCACCCAGCACATCGCGCAGACCGTCAAGAGCTGGGACGAGCGCCATCTGGTGGAGCAGCTGGAACTCAGCGTCGGGCGCGATCTGCAGTTCATCCGCTTCAACGGCACCCTGGTCGGCGGCCTGATCGGCCTGCTGCTGCACGCGCTCACGGTGTGGATGCACTGGTAGCCGGGGGCGGCGCGGCAACTTGACAGTTTGACCGGCTGTTTTTGCGATGTGGTTCGCGTATTCTGCCGCGCATTCCGGGCTGGAACGGCCCACAGGGGGAATCGTGCGAAGGATCATTCTGACGCTGGCGCTGTGTGCGCTGGCCTGCAACGCCCATGCCGGGCGCGTCTACAAATGTGCCGCCGCTGGCCAGACCATCTACCAGACCGTGCCCTGCCCACCCGAGCAGGACACCGGCGTGACCCGGCCGATCACCAAGGACCCCAAGCTGAGCTGGGAGGAACGCAGCCGCGCCCAGCGCGACCTGTACCAGGCCCGCCGGCGCATGCAGGCCGATGCCGGCCGCGGCCAACCGCCGGTGCGCGGCTCGGTGATCGACGGCTCGGTCGACCCGGAACAGTGCGAAGAACTGCGCCTGCGCCGCGACATCGGCGAGACCTTCGGCCGCAAGGCGCCCGCGCATATCGACGACTCGATCAAGAAGGCCTGCGCGAAGCGGTGAGGCCGTGGCCCCTACCCCGCCACCCCACGCACCGCCGCCACCAGCGCGTCCATCTGCGCCGGTGTGCTGAAGATGCCGGGCGTGGCGCGCAGGCAGGCGCCGGAGGCCAGCCCTTCGCGCGGCACCACGAATACGCCGGACTGCTTGACCATGCGTTGGGCGGTGGCGGTGTTGGCGGCCATCGTGGTCTGCCCACGCAGCCGGAAGCTGGCGATGGCACTGGAGAGCCGTGGGTCGGGCGCGGCCAGCAGCTGGATCCGTTCGTCGTCGCGCAGGGCATCGAGCCATTGGTTGCGCAGCCGCAGCAGGCGCGCGCGCTTGTTGGCCACGCCGATCTGCTGGTGCAGGTCCAGCGCAACCGGCAGCGCCATGTACGCGGCGAAGTTGACCGTGCCGGTATGGATGCGGGTGCGGATGTCGTCGTGGTCGGCCTCGCCCATGTACGGGTCGAGATCACGCACGCGACCGCGGCGCACGTAGATCGCGCCCACGCCGACCGGGGCACCGATCCATTTGTGCAGGTTGATGCCCACGAAATCCACGCCCAGCTCGCGCAGCGGGGTATCGACCTGGCCGATGCCGTGCGCCGCATCCAGAATCACCTCGGCACCCGCCGCGCGTGCCAACGCGGCGATCTGCGCCACCGGCAGCCGCATGCCGTTGCGGTGGTTGACCTGGGTGAGCAGCAGCAGGCGCGTGCGCGGGTAGCGTGCCAGCGCCTGCCGATACGCCTCGATGATGCCGTCGTGGTCGAACGGCTCGGGCAACGCGATCCGCTGCACCTGCACGCCGCGGCGCTGCTGCAACCACTGCATCGCCATGATCATGCTGTCGTAGTCGGTATCGGCGTACAGCACGGTGTCGCCGGGGGCGAGCCGGTGGAAGCCCCCGATCAGCGCCTGCATCGCCTCCGTCGCGCCGCGGGTCAGCGCGATTTCGTCGGTGTCCACGCCCAGCGCCTGCGCCAATTGCACGCGTGCGTGTTCGAACAGCGGCGGGAAGGCCAGCCGGCCGAACCAGGCATTGCCGGCATTCACCGTGGCAGTGGCCTGCTGGTAGGCCTGCAGCACCGGGCGCGCCATCGCGCCCCAGTAGCCGTTGTCGAGCATCACCACGTCATCGGTGAGGTCGTACAGCGCGCGCACCTGGCCCCACCAGGCCTCATCGCCGGCCAACTGCGCCGGGGTGCGCCCAGCGATCGGCGGCAGTGCAGGCATGTCAGCGGCCATCGTGGTGCCCATCGCCGCACTGGCCAGCGGCAAGGCCAGCGCGCCGCGCAGCAGATGGCGTCGTTGCCGGTCCATCAGTAGCGGATCCGGTATTCGGCGTAAACATTGCGGCCGTCGGTGTCATACGGCGCATTGCGCGAATAGATCAGGCCGCGGCTGGCCTGGAAATTGGCCTCGTCGGGATAGCGGTTGAACAGGTTGTCCGCGCCGATCCGCAGGGTCTGCTGCTCGGTGACGCGCAGGCTGACCGCCAGGTCGAAGAAGGTCATCGCACCGAAGCGCTGGAAGATGTCGCCAGTGGCATTGCCCGAGGAATCGGTCCATGCGCCGTAGTATCGCAGCTTGCCGAGCAGACTCCAGCGGCCCAGTGCGTAGGTGCTGCTCAGGGTGGCCTTGTGCTCGGGCAGGCGCTCTTCGAAGATGCGCCGCTGGCTGTCATTGGTGGCCACGCCGGTGCGGCCGCCATCAACGCGGGTCTGGTTGTAGTTGTAGCCCAGGGTGGTGCTCAGCGTGCCGCTGCCCAGTGCGGTGGTGTGGCTGCCGACCACGTCGATACCGCGCGTGGTGGTGTCGAAGTCGTTGGTGTAGAAGCTCACCGAGGTGTAGGCCAGCGGATTGGGCACGCCGGCCGGCACCGCGAACGAGGCCGACTGGCTGAAGCGGTCGGTGACCTTGATGTCATACAGGTCCACCGAGCCGGAGAAGCCCAGGCCCGTCTTCCAGGTCAGGCCCAGCGAAGCGGTGCGCGATTGCTCGGGCTTCAACGGCTGCGCGCCGAGCTGGATCGCCAGCGGATCGCTCGGCGACAGGCGCCCGGTGGTGAACACCTGCAACGTCACCGTATCCAGGCCCTGCTGGGTGCTCTGGGTATACAGCTGGCCCGGCGTGGGCGCGCGGAAGCCGGTGGACACCGAGCCGCGCAGGGCCAGGTCCGGGGTGAACTCGAAGCGCGTGGACAGCTTGCCGTCGATGCTTTCGCCGAACGCGGAGAAGTGCTCGTAGCGCGCGGCCGCGCCCAGTGTCCAGCGCGCGGTCAGCGGCGCTTCGACGTCGATGTAGGCCGCGCGGCTGCGCTGGCTCCAACGCCCGGCGTTGGCCGCACTGAACCCCGGTGCGCCGTTGGCGCCGCCGGCCAGGCCGGTGACCGCGCCCGGCCCGATCGCATAGGACGCCGGGTCGCCGGCATCCACGCCGTAGGTTTCCTCGCGCGTCTCGGCACCGAAGGCGATGTTGATCGGCGCAGTCAACGCGCTCACCGGCAGCGAATACACCACGTCGGCATTGAGGTTCTTTTCCACCTGCGACAACCGGCCGAGGTAGAACGCGGTCGGGCTGGCCGGGCCGAGCGAGGCATTGATCGAGTTGCCCAGCGTGTAGTCGATCTCATTGCGCCCGTACGAACCGCTCACATCCCAGCGCCAGCGCTCGCCCCAGTAGCCGCGCAGGCCAAGAACGCCCTGCAGGTCGTCCTGTTCGTTGCCGTACTTGGGGCTGAACCCGGTCGGGTACAGGCTGCGCGCGTTCCAGCCGGGGAATACGCGGCTGGGGTTGTAGACCGAGGCGGTGCCATCGGGGTTGCGCCAGTTGAAATCGCTGAGGCCTTCGCTGTGCCCATACAGGCCGAAGCCGTATAGGTCGATGCTGTCGTTCAAGGCCAGGTTGAGGTTGAAGCCCGCGTGGCGGTTCTCCAGGTCCGGCTGGCCCCAGCGCTGCACCGGATCGGGCACGACCAGATCCGGATGCGCCTTCTGGAAGGCGATGGCATCGGCGCGCTGGCGGCTGCGCGAGGTGGCATCGGATTTGTCCCAGTCGGCAAACAACGACAGACTGCCCTTGTCGCCGAGCGCGAAGCCATGGCGACCACCGATCTTGCGGCCACGGCCGTCGCCTTCGCTGTACTCGGACAGGCCCAGCGACAGTTCGCCGCCGACGCGGTCGTCGAGGATGATGTTGATCACACCGGCGATGGCGTCCGAGCCGTACTGCGCCGAGGCACCATCGCGCAGCACTTCGATGCGCTGGATCGCGTGCACCGGAATCTGCGCCAGGTCCGGGCCCTGCGCACCACGCGCGCCCAGCAGCGCCGAGCGATGGAAGCGACGGCCGTTGACCAGCACCAGGGTCTGGTCCGGCGACAGCCCGCGCAGCGTGGCCGGGCGCACGAACACCAGGCCATCGTTCATCGGCATGCGCTGCACCACAAAGGAAGGCACCAGCTGTGCCAGCACGTCATTGAGATCGGACGACTCGATCGCCTGGATGTCTTCCTGTGAGAACACATCCACCGGCGCCAGCGTGTCGAACTGCGTGCGGTTGCTGCCGCGCGTGCCGGTGACGATCATCGTGTCCAGGGTGGCGGGGGCCGCGGCATTCCCTGCCGGGGCGGTCTCGGCGCGCCCTTCGGCGACCATGACCAGGGAAACAACGGACACAACGGCAACCGCCAACGCACTGCGCTTCACGTGCAACTCCGGGAACGACAGAAGGGGATTGCGCCGAGCACAACGCTCAAAACGCGTGAGCATTCTGTGCAGGGCACATGTCCCGTCAGTGACATTCCCGCGCACCCCGGATGACGCGTCCGCGCGCCCGTCATCACACTTGCCTAACGAAATGATAATGACTATCATTCGCTCATCGGCTGTACGCCTAGCCTACCGGGTCAACGAGCTGCGCACCGCGCTCCGGCCCTGCCCCGTGTACACCCTCTGATTTTCGCTTCCGTGCCGTGCGTGCTGCCGATGGCGGCTTTGCCCTGCGCGGAATCCATCCGGCAGCACGGCTGCCGACAGGGCATCGCGCTTCGGTCGCGGCCCGCAATGGAATGCGTGTTGCCGCTTGACCACCCTGGAACCCTGCCTGCCATGATCGCCCGTTCGTTGTCGCCGCTGTCCCGACCTTCCCTGCTCGCCCTCGCGCTGGTGGCCGCCCTCGCCGGCCATGTGCCGCTGGCCCTGGCCGATGCCCCGGCGGACGATGCCACCACGCTGGACACGGTCAAGGTCACCGCCGACGGCGATGTTCCCACGTCCTATACGGTCAAGCAGGCGCGCACCGCGACCAAGCTGGACCTGTCGCTGCGCCACACCCCGCAGTCGGTCACGGTGGTTACCCGCCAGCGTCTGGATGACATGGGCCTGTTCGCGCTGTCCGATGTGATGGGCCAGGTCACCGGCGTGCACGTGGCAGTTACCGACAGCGAGCGCATCAACTACGTTTCGCGCGGCTACAACATCACCAATTTCCAGGTCGATGGGATGCTCAACACCTTCGGTGGCTACATCAAGACCAACACCGACAGCGTGATCTACGACCGCATCGAAGTGGTACGCGGTGCCACCGGCCTGACCACCGGTGCAGGTGATCCCTCGGGCACCATCAACATGGTGCGCAAGCGCCCGACCGATGAAGTGGCGATGAGCGCCAATCTGACCCTCGGCCGCTGGGGCAACCAGCGCCTGGAGATGGACCTGGGTGGCCCGATCGCACTGGACGGCCGTGTGCGCGCGCGCGTGGTGGCGGCCAAGCAGCAGAGCGATTCCTTCCGTGACGTGTACCGCCTGGACAAGGACGTGTTCTACGCCATCGTGCAGGCCGACCTGACCGACAGCACCCTGCTCGAAGCCGGTTACGAATACCAGTCGCCGGAAACCAAGGGCGTCACCTGGGGCGTGCTGCCGTACTGGGGCGTGGATGGCCAGCCGGCCAACCTGCCGCGCTCGACCAACCTGTCGGCCAAGTGGAGCAGCTGGCCGATCGTGGAAAAAACCGCCTTCGCGCGCCTGGAACAGCAACTGGGCAACGGCTGGGCACTCAAGGGCAGCTTCACCCGCTCCAAGCGCGAGACCGAAGGCAACGTCTGGTACGGCGCCTCCGGTTACCCGCGCCCGGACGGCAGCGGCGTAATCGCCTACATCGGCGCTTTCGGCGAGCGTGCCGACATGCAGGTGTTCGATTTCAATGCCGGTGGCCCGTTCCGCCTGTTCGGCCGCGAGCACGAGCTGGTGGTGGGTGTCGGCCAGTCCGTGCGCAAGGGCGAAGTGCCGGATTCGTCGGGCGTGGACTACGCGCCGGGTTATGACAACGTGCCGGACTGGCGGCACTGGACCGGCGATGTCGCACCGCTGGATGTCACCCGCTACAGCTGGCTGCAGTCCGAAGACGAGCTGAAGCAGCGTGCCGCCTACGTGGCCGCGCGCCTGCAGCTGGCCGACCCGCTGCTGGCCGTGCTCGGCGCCCGCTACGGCAACTGGGAAACCCGTTCCTGGACCTACACCCACGACGCCAACGGCACCCTGACCGGCGCCACCCGGGGCGGCTACAAGCCGGATGATTCGCTGACCCCCTACGCCGGGTTGATCTACGATTTCGCCCGCGATTTCAGCGTGTATGCCAGCTACACCGACATCTTCCAGCCGCAGAACTACCGCGACCGCAACAACACCTACCTCGAGCCGGTGGTGGGCGACATGTGGGAAGCCGGCGTCAAGGGCGAGTTCTTCGGCGGCCGCCTGAACGCCTCCGCGGCGATCTTCAAGGGCCTGAAGGACAACGTGGCCGAGGTCGATGACTCGGTGCCGGAAGGCTCGCTGCCCGATGGCAGCACCGCCTACCGCTCCACCGGCAAGGGCAACAAGGTCAAGGGCTGGGAGCTGGAAGCGCAGGGCAGCATCAGCGAAAGCTGGAACCTGTCGGCCGGCTATACCCACACCACCATCCGCAACCAGCAGGGCGTGCGCCAGAACACCACCACCCCGGTGGATACCTTCCGGCTCAACACCAGCTGGCGACCCAGCGGTGCCTGGAGCAAGCTCAGCCTGGGTGGCGGCGTGACCTGGCAGAGCGAGATCTGGCGCCTGTCCAACCGCCCGGCGGCCGACTACGCCACCAGCCGCAAGACCTACAAGTCGGCCATCACCCAGGAGTCGTTCTTCCTGGTCAGTGCCTTCGCCGGCTACCAGTTCAACGAGAATTTCTCGGCCCAGCTCAATATCAACAACCTGCTCGACAAGAAGTACTACAGCAACGTGGGTTTCTACGACGGCGTGTACTGGGGTGAGCCGCGCAATGTGCGGTTGAACCTGCGCTGGAAGCTGTAACCGCTCTCCAAGGGAACCATCGCCACGTGCGATGACACGGCCACGGACGGCCACTCTTTCATCCATCACCGGCCCTGGCCGGTGATGTCCGTTGTTCGACTCGACATCGTAGGTTCCCGTGGACAGCACGCCTGACGCCAGCTGGTTTACCCGCATCGGTAGTTTCTTCACCCGCCCCTGGCTGGGCGTGTTGTCACGCTCGCTGGCCGCGATCCTGGGCGGCTACGCGCTGGCCGCGACGTGTTCGATGTTCTTCGCCGTCGCCCTGCCGATCGCGCGTGGCCAGGCGGTGCTGACCGGCATGCTGGTGGCCATCGTGCTGTGTGCGTGCGCGGCGCTGTGGGCCTTCGCCACGCGCACCGCGCTGCGCGCCTGGGTCGGCATCCTGATTCCCACCGCGTTGTTGTGGTTGGGCACCGAACTGCTGAGGGCCAGCGCATGAAGAACGGATTCCGCCAATCGATGGCGTGGCTGCACACCTGGACCGGGTTGTTGGTGGGCTGGCTGCTGCTGCTGATCTTCATGGCCGGCACGGCCAGCTACTACCGCGAGGAAATCAGCCGCTGGATGCGTCCGGAGCTGCCGCGCAGCACGGTCAGCGCCGACGTCGCCGCCGAGCGTGCGATCCAGTTCCTGCAGCACAAGGCACCACAGGCCGAAAGTTGGAACGTCAGCCTGCCTGACGCACGCAATCCGGCCATGCGCATGTTCTGGCGCAACCCCGAATCGATGGTGAAGCCGCCGGCCGAAGGCGAGAAGCGCAGCCGCCGCGGCGGTGGCCGCTTCGGCGATGCCACGGTGGACCCCAACAGCGGGCAGGAAGTGGCCGCGCGCGAAACCCGTGGCGGTGACTTCTTCTACCGCCTGCACTTCGACCTGCACTACATCCCGGTGCTGTGGGCGCGCTACCTGGTGGGCTTCTGCGCGATGTTCATGCTGGTGGCGATCATCACCGGGGTGATCACCCACAAGAAGATCTTCAAGGACTTCTTCACCTTCCGCAAAGACAAAGGCCTGCGTTCCTGGCTGGATTTCCACAACGTCAGCGCGGTGATGGCCCTGCCCTACCACGCGATGATCACCTACACCGGCATCGTGACCCTGATGTTCATGTACCTGCCGTGGGGCGTGAATGTGGCCTATCCCAAGGATGAGGACGCCTTCTTCAGCGAAGCCTTCGCGCGCCTGGCCGACATCGAGACGCCGGCCGAGGGTCGCGCCGCCGCACAGCCGATCCAGCAGCTGCTGGACAGCGCCCGTGCCGAGTGGAAAGGCGCCGACGTCGGCGGCTTTACCCTGTACCACCCCGGCGCAGCCAATGCGGTGATCGACATCCAGCAGCGCGACGGCAAGCGCCTGTCGGTGGATACCCCCTCGCTGCGCTACAACGCGGTCAGCGGTGCGCTGATCGAGGCCAGCCCGGCATCCGGCGGCGCCACCCAGACCCGCGGGGTGATGTACGGCCTGCACCTGGCCCGCTTCGCCGACTGGGGCCTGCGTGCGCTGTTCTTCCTGTCCGGCCTGATCGGTTGCCTGATGGTGGCCAGCGGCGTGGTGCTGTGGGCGGTGAAGGAACGGCCCAAGCATGCCAAATCCGGCAAGATCGGCTTCGGCCTGCGCCTGGTCGACGCGCTCAACATCGGCGCGGTGGCCGGCCTGCCGATCGCGTTCGCCGCCTACTTCTGGGGCAACCGCCTGCTGCCGCTGCAGATGGCCGAGCGTGCCACCGCCGAGGCCAACGTGTTCTTCTACGCCTGGGGTGCGGCGCTGCTGGCGGCCTTCCTGTGGCCCAAGCGCCTGATGTGGGCCTGGCAGTTGTACCTGGGCGCGGCGATGTTCGCGCTGATCCCGGTGGTCAATGCGCTGACCACCCATGCCCACCTCGGCGTGACGCTATTCAATGGCGACTGGGTGCTGGCCGGGTTCGATCTGATGATGATCGCCTTCGGCGCGATGCTGGCCTATTGCGGGCTGCGCATGCAGCGCTGGCAGCCGGCCTTGAGTGCGGCGGAGAAGAAGAAGCGGCAGGTGGCTGCTGCGGCGGCGGCTGCTGCTGCGGCTGCGGCCAAGGCCGACGCCGACGCGGAGGTCAGCGCATGATGCTGCTGGCGATCACGTTGAGCTTTTCCGCGTTCACCGCGTTGTCGCTGGCGATGGAAAAGCACCAGCTCGACCTTCACGGCAAGGCCGCCGCCGCGCCCCCACGCCGCCGGCGGTGGCAGGTGCTGGGCTGGGCGCTGCTGACGGTGTCGTTCGCGGTGTGCGTATGGGATCACGGCTGGGCAATCGGCCCGGTGCTGTGGTTGGGCGCACTGACCATCAGCGGCATGCTGATCGCCTTTGGCCTGTATCCGTTCCGGCCACGTTGGATCGCGCCGCTGGCGTGGGCGTTGCCGGTGGTGGGGTTGGCAGCCGCGCTGCTCTGAGCGCGACGGGTGGAACCACGCCATGCGTGGCTGCCCTCTGTTCCGGCGTCATCAACCCTGCGGGTTGGCTTCGATCGTTGCTGCTTAGCCACGCATGGCGTGGCTCTACCTTCGGGCATCACGAAACCTGCGGGTCGGTTTCGATCATTGCGGCGTAGCCACGCATGGCGTGGCTCTACCTGTCGGGCTCAGGCGCCGTAGCGGCGCAGTTCCCAGGCGCGATGGATGCGCGGGTTGCGCTCGAAATCGTCGCCGATGGTGTCGGCGGAGATTTCCTTGCACTCGGCGAATTCCTTGATCGCTTCTTCGTCCAGCTTGAAACGACGGAAATTGTTCGAGAAGTACAGCACGCCTTCCGGGCTCAAACGCGCCACCGCTGCACGCAGCAGGCGCACGTGTTCACGCTGCACGTCGAAATCATCGGCGCGCGCGGAGTTGGAGAACGTCGGCGGATCGCAGAAGATCACGTCGAAACGGTGACGTTCGGCTTCCAGCCAGGCCAGCGCATCGGCCTGGATCAACTGGTGCTGGCTGCCGCCCTTGCCGTTCAAGGCCAGGTTGTCGGCACACCACTGCAGGTAGGTGCCGGACAGGTCCACGCTGGTGGTGGTGGCCGCGCCGGCCACCGCCGCCTGCACCGTGGCCACGCCGGTGTAGCAGAACAGGTTGAGGAACCGCTTGCCGATCGCTTCCTGGGCCATGTGCCAGCGCAGCGGACGATGGTCCAGGAACAGGCCGGTGTCCAGGTAATCGAACAGGTTCACGCGCAGCAGCGCATCGTTCTCGCGGACCAGCACGAACTCGCCGCGCTGTTCGAAGCGGCCGTACTTGCTGCCACCCTTGCCGCGCTCGCGCGACTTCAGCGCGACCTGTTCGGCCGGCACCTGGAATACCTCGCGCGCGGCCGACAACAATTCGTTGCGGCGGCGGCGCACGTCCACGTCGGGAATGGTGGCCGGCGCGGCATATTCCTGCACATGCAGGAAGGTGCGGCGCGCGCCGCCGTCCTCTTCATAGACGTCGATGGCCGCTGCGTATTCCGGCAGGTCGGCATCGTAGACGCGGTAGCAGCTGATGCCTTCGCGGCTGCGCCAGTTCTTGAATTTCTTGATGTTCTTGCGCAGGCGGTTGGCCACCATCTGCGCGCCTTCGCTCAACTCGCGCGGCTGGCCGGCGTTCTCACGCTGCGGCACCGCGATCGGATCGCAGACGATCAGCGCGCATTCGATCGCGCCGTTGAACAACTGGTATTTCTTGCCGGCGCGCAGACCGGTGGCGAAAGCCAACTCGGCATTGCCGCACAGCAGGCTGGCGCGCCACTGCGGCACCGCGCGCTTGAGCGCATCGCCGAGGCGACGGTACAGCACCGCGTCGGCGGCCAGGCGCTCGTCGTAGGGCGGGTTGCAGACCACACAGCCGGTTTCCTGCGGCGGCACCTGCACCTCGGCCACGTCACGCACGCCGAACCAGATTGCCTCGGACACCCCGGCGGTTTCGGCGTTGTCCTTGGCCGCGCGGATCGCATGCGGGTCGATGTCGCTGCCGTGGATGACCTGCTTGAGCGCGGCGCGCCCGGCGATTTCGCGCGCACGCGCGTCATCCATCAGGCCATTCCAGGCCTCGCGGTCAAAGCCCAGCCAGCGGCTCGGCGGAATGCTGCCGTGGCGCTGCAGGCCGGGGGCGACGTCGGCGGCCATCAGCGCGCCTTCGATCAGCAGCGTGCCGCTGCCGCACATCGGGTCGAGCAGACCACCGCCTTCGGCGTGGATCTTCGGCCAGTTGGCGCGCAGCAGCACGGCGGCCGCCAGGTTTTCCTTCAGCGGCGCTTCGTTCTGCGCCATGCGCCAACCGCGGCGGTGCATCGGGCCACCGCCCAGGTCGATGGAGATGGTGGCACGGCCCTTGCGCAGCGACAGGTTGATGCGCACGTCCGGGAACTCGGTGTTCACCGACGGCCGTTCCAGCCCCTTCGAGCGCAGGCTGTCGACCACGCCGTCCTTGACCCGCTGCGCGGCGAAGCGCGCGTGGGTGATCTCGGTGCCCGACACATGCGCGTCCACCGACAGGGTCAGCTCCGGGCTGATGTGCCGTTCCCACGCCATCGCCGACACGCCCTGGTACAGCGAGCCTTCGTCCGGGCAGTCGAACTCGGTCAGCGGCCACAGCACGCGGCTGGCCAGGCGCGACCACAGCACGACCTGCAGCGCCTGCGGCAGCTCGCCTTCGGCGTTGACGCCGGAAATGGTGGCGGTGGCCTTGTCCAGGCCGAGCGCCAGCAGTTCATCGGCGAGCAGGTACTCCAGGCCCTTGGCGCAGGAAACAAAGAATTTCACGGGATCGGTATCGCAGGTCAGCGGAAAGAGGGTGCCAGCGGGCACGGCAGGCAGCCCGACGCGGACGTCGGGACCGGCATTGTACGTGACCGGGCCGGAATCGCCCTGACCGGCGCCCCGCAGCCGAGCGCCCCTGGTAGTGCCGGCCGCTGGCCGGCGCCCTGCAAATCACCCTCAAAGCGACAGCAGCAGTTCCTCGAACGCCCGCGCCGAAGCCTCCACGTGGTTGTTCAGGCGGTGCCCGTCATCGACCAGCAGCAGCCGCGCCGCGCGCGCCTGGGCCCAGCCGATCACCTCGGCCGGCGGAATCAGCTCGTCGTGCCAGGCGTGCACCACGCTGATCGGCACCTTGGCCGCCTCCAGCGCCGGCATCGGGCCCATCTTCGTCGGCGGCACCAGCAGGAACAGACCCGCAGTGGGTACCTGCAGCGAGGCGATCGCCGAGATGTAGGCGCCCAGGCTCAACCCGGCCAGCACCACCGGACCACGTTCCGCCGCAGCCTTGGCCAGGCCAAGCAGGCGCTGCAGGCGGGCCGGCACGTCGCCGACGCTGCTGACCTGGCGCATCGCGTCCAGGTCGGTGTAGTCCGGACGCTCGTGGGTCCAGCCCAGGCGCTGGGCCACCTCGGCCAGCGCGGTCACCTTGGTGGCGTCCGGGCCGCTTTCAAAACCGTGGGAAAGAATGCAGTGGCCGCGGCTCATGCAGGCACCGCGCGGGAATGGATAGGAGCGTTCATGACGGAATGCTAGCATCGCCGCATGCCCCATCGCGCGCCGCCCCCGATCGCTCCAGAGCCCCTGCCCTACGTGGACCGGCTGCTGCCGCGCGGGCTCGACCAGATCGATCTGGTGGTCATCCACTGCACCGAACTGCCCGACCTGGCGATGGCACGCACGTATGGCGAACGCGTGCTGTACGACAGCGGCAGCGGCAACAGCGGGCACTACTACATCGACCGCGATGGCCGCATCGTGCAGTACGTGGGCGACGACCGCGTGGCCCACCACGTGACCGGCTACAACCCGCGCTCGATCGGCATTGAACTGGTCAACCGTGGGCGCTATCCGCACTGGCTGGATTCGCGCCACCAGGCCATGGACGAGGTCTACCCGGACCTGCAGATTGCCGCCCTGATCGATCTGCTGCAGCACCTGTGCACACAGCTGCCGGCGCTGCGCCATATCGCCGGCCACGAGTGGCTGGATACCCGCGAGGAAGTGGCCAGCGATGATCCGGAGCGGCGGGTGCCGCGCAAACGCGATCCCGGCCCGTTGTTTCCGTGGCCGCGCGTGCTGGCGGCCACGGCGCTGCAGCCGTTGAAGTAGGCGAAGGACGTCGGCCAGCGCCCCGGTTTACGGCCCGGTGGCGACCGGGCGGGTGGCATCGCTGACCCAGCCGCTCCACGAATCGGCATAGACCCGCGCGCCGGAGAGACCGGCCACTTCCATCGCCAGCAGCAGATGGCAGGCTGTTACTCCCGAGCCACACATCACCACCACCTGCGCCGGATCGTGGGTGCCGATCAACGGCTGCAGGGCCGCGCGCAGATCGGCCGCCGGACGCAGCCGGCCCTCATGCAGGTTGAGCGCGAACGGCCGGCTGACCGCACCCGGCACGTGCCCGGCGACCGGATCCAGCGGCTCGACTTCGCCACGGAAACGCTCGCCCGCGCGCGCGTCCAGCAACCAGCCCGGGGAATGCTTGAGGCGGGCGGCGACTTCTTCGGCCGAGGCGATCTGGCGGAGGTCGAAGCGGCCGGGGTATGGCGGCAAGGCGGTCACCTGCGGCAGCTCGGTGCTGAGCGGCAGGCCGGCGGCCTGCCACGCGGCCAGCCCCCCATCGAGCACCGCCACGCGAGTGTGCCCGATCAGGCGCAACAGCCACCACAGGCGCGCGGCGGCCATGCTGCCATCGGCCGCGTCATGCACCACCACCTGGGTGTCCGGGCCAATCCCCCACGTGCCCAACCGAGCGGCGAAGGTGTCGCTTTCCGGCACGGGGTGGCGGCCCTGGCCAGGCTTGTCCAGGTCGGCCAGGTCGCGGTTGAGATCGGCATGCACCGCGCCGGGGATATGGCCCTGCGCATACGCCTGGGCACCGGAATGTGGATCGGCCAGCGCAAAGCGTGCATCCAGCACACGCAACGCCGTGCTGGCGGTGGCGCGTGCATCCAGCACCCGCGCCTCACCCTGCGCCAGCGCGGTGGCCAGTTGCTGCACATCCACCAGGGTGGACCAGTCGGAAGACGAAGCGCTCATTCGGTCTGCTCCAGGCGGCGACGCAGGTTGTAGAGGATGGCAGCGGTAGCGCCCCAGATGCGCTGGCCCGGCCAGGTGTACTCGAGCACATGGCGGATCCGGCCACGATGGTTGATCTCGACCTGGTGCAGGTTGCCCGGCTCCATCAGGTAGGCCAGCGGCACCTCGAAGACCTCGGCCACTTCGGCCGGTTCGGGCACCGCCACGAAACGCGGATCGATCACCGCCACCACGGGCATCACCCGATAGCCGGTGATGGTCACGAAGGGGTCCAGATAGCCCAGCACCTGGACCTGGTCCGCGCCCAGCGCGATCTCTTCCTGGCTCTCGCGCAGCGCGGCGGCCACCGCATCGCGGTCGTCCGGCTCGGTGCGCCCACCGGGAAACCCGACCTGGCCACCATGCTGGCGCAATGTCTCGGTGCGCCGGGTCAGGATCACCTGCGCACCATCGGCGCGCGGCACGATGCCGGCCAGCACCGCCGCTTCCACCGGAGGACCGGGCGGCAACAGGTCAATCAGTTCGCTGCGGTTCCAGCCATCCCCCGACGGGGGCTGGTCCAGCGGATGCAGCGCGCGCAGCAGGCGCTCGTGTTCGGCCAGCGAACCGCGCAGCGATTGCCGCAGTTGTTCGCGCAGGGGCAACGCATGCTGCATGAGGTGATGGTGTTCGTGTCGGCTCATGGTTCGCCAGCGGCTGATTTCATCCATGTTGCGCAGGCACCCGGTGCACAGCCCGGCGCGATCCAGCGCACAGATGCCGATGCAGGGAGTGGGCAGTGCATGCGCGGGAGTTTCCATGGAGGGCACCGGGCAACAGTAGCGCGAATACCGGTGGTTTGCGCGCGTGCGTGCATCGCCCACCGCGTGGATCGCGGAAACAAAAAACGCGCCGGTGATGACACCGGCGCGTCGTTTACTTCTGTGTGTCGTGTTACTTGACGCTGATCAGCTTGATTTCAAACTGCACGGCGACGTTCGGCGGGAACGGGGTACGCGGGTCGGCACCGTAGGCCTGTTCCGGCGGCAGGGTGACTTCCCACTTCGAACCGGCCGGCATCAGCAGCAGCGCTTCGCGCATGGCCTTCATCTCGACTTCGCTCACCTTCATCGCCGGAATCTGCTGCGGCGGGCGGGCTTCGGCCGGACGGGTGCCGTACGGGTACGGGCCAGCGACTTCCAGCTGCACGGTGCTGGCCTGGGTGGGCTTGGCGCCCTTGCCGGCTTCAACCACGCGGTACTGCACGCCGCTCGGCAGCGTCTGCACGCCGGCCTTGGCCTTGTTGGCAGCCAGGAACTGGGTGCTCTTGGTCTTGTTGTCGGCAGCGGCCTTGTCGTACTCGGCCTTGGCGGCCTGCGCACGACCCTGCTCGCGCTTCTGGAAGGCTTCGACAGCCGGCTTCAACTGTTCGGCGGTGATCGACGGCTGCTTCTTGGCGTAGGCATCCTGCAGGCCCTTGACCACCGAGTTGATGTCCAGCTGTTCACCGCGCGCGGTCAGCTCAGCCAGGTTGTTGCCGTAGTCGTAACCGAAGTAATAGCTCAGCTTGCCCTTTTCGGACGAAGTGTCCTGGGCGAAGGCATTGCCCGTCAGGGCCAGGGCCGCGACGGCGACCGCGATAGAACGCAACTTCATCAAACGTTTCTCCAGGGGTGGTAACTCAGGACGCGTTGGGCCGCCCTGAGGCGACGGGTTAGGATAGCCGTCGCAACGTTGAACCGCCACTAACGACGCAGCCTCTGACCTGACTTCGTTTCAAGAGTTCAACATCACTTTTTTTTAACGTTTTTCAGGAGCCCCGCCGTGGCCGACGCCCCGATCCCCCTGGCCCCCCTCGAAATTGGCGACGACGGCGCCGTGCGCACCGTGACGGTCAACCGCCCGGACAAGCTCAACGCGCTCAACCGCGAGACCCTGCAGGCCCTGGACGCGGCTTTCGCCGCCGCTGCCGAAGCCCCGCAGATCCGTGTGGTGGTACTGACCGGGGCCGGCCCGAAGGCCTTCGTGGCCGGTGCCGACATCGCTGAAATGAACGGACTGAGCCCGGTTCAGGGTCGTGATTTCTCCCTGATCGGCCAGCAATTGATGCGCCGCATCGAACGCATGCCCAAGCCGGTGATCGCCCGGATCAACGGTTTTGCGCTGGGCGGCGGGCTGGAACTGGCCATGGCCTGCCACCTGCGTGTCGCCGCGGAAACGGCCAAGGTCGGCCAGCCGGAGATCAATCTCGGTCTGATTCCCGGCTTCGGCGGCAGCCAACGACTGCTGCGTCTGTGCGGCCGCGCCGCAGCGCTGGAGCTGTGCCTGCTCGGCGCCCCGATCACCGCCGCGCGTGCGTTGCAGTTGGGCATCGTCAATGAAGTGGTGGCCAGCGATGCACTGGACGCACGTGTGGCCGCGCTGGCGTCGCAATTGGCCCACGCCGCGCCGCTGGCGCTGCGCGGCATCCTCGATGCGATCCACATCGGCGGCGAATGCGCGCTGGGCGAAGGCCTGGAATATGAAAGCGCACAGTTCGGCCTGATGTTCGCCACCGAGGACATGCGCGAAGGCACCTCGGCCTTCCTGGCGCGTCGTCCGCCGGTCTTCCAGAACCGCTGAACCATGCCGCATTCCGATCCCGCCCTGCCCGCCCGCCTGTTGCAGCTGGTGCTTGACGACAATCTCGACGCCGCACTGGCCGCCGGGCTGATGGACTACCAGCCCGCCGCCGGCGATGCACAGCTGCTGCCCGCGCACCCGGAACTGCCCGAGCGCCTGCAGCAGGCGCAGCAGCAGCTGCAGGTGGCCTGGCAGGCGCGCGTGCGTCATCAACAACGCGCACTGCGGCTGGCCCGCCGTGCCGCCGAACGCGAGGCGCGCCGCGCGCCTGCACCAAGCCCCGCACAGAAGCCGGCATTGCCTCCCGCTGCGGCCGCCATCCTGGCCCGGGCCAAGGCCAAAGCAGCCGGGAACCTCTCGTGATGGCGGCTGTACTCAAGGCCCCATCGCGCAGCGCGCGCATGCCCAAGGCCGATGTGATCGAGATGTTCACCCGCCTGCGCGAACTCAACCCGCACCCCAAGACCGAACTGGAATACAGCTCGCCGTTTGAACTGCTGGTGGCGGTGACGTTGTCGGCGCAGGCCACCGATGTCGGGGTCAACAAGGCCACCCGCAAATTGTTCCCGGTCGCCAACACGCCGCAGGCAATCCTGGCGCTTGGCGAGGAGGGGCTGAAGAAGTACATCGCCACGATCGGCCTCTACAACGCCAAAGCGAAGAACGTGATTGCCGCATGCGCGATGCTGGTCGAACAGCACGGCGGCGAAGTGCCGCGCGAGCGTGCCGCGCTGGAAGCACTGCCGGGGGTCGGCCGCAAGACTGCCAACGTGGTGCTCAACACCGCCTTCGGCGAGCCGGTGATGGCGGTGGACACGCACATCTTCCGTGTCTCCAACCGCACCGGGTTGGCCCCGGGCAAGGACGTGCGCGCGGTCGAGGACCTGCTGGTGAAGGTGATCCCGGCCGAGTTCATGCTCGATGCGCACCACTGGCTGATCCTGCACGGGCGCTATGTGTGCAAGGCGCGCAAGCCGGACTGCCCGCAATGCGTGATCCGCGACCTGTGCCGCTTCAAGCAGAAAACCGCCGCCTGAACACGGGCGGCGACTGCCATCTGGACGCAATCCGCCAGTCATCTGGCCAAGGCATCAATGGCAGCCCCTGCAACGACGGGCCCCGGGGCGGCCGTCGGTTTGTCCGAAACTGTCATATTTACGCAATCTTCACTAATTAGCCTGCGCAGCAACTTCCCACCTGCCTGCAAGGCTGACTCTCCATGAAACTGCATCGCCAACTTCTTACTGCGGCCGTTGCGGCTGCGCTGTTTGTGCCCGCCGCCCACGCTGAAGTGGCCATCGACGTGATCGGCGGTTCGGAGATCACCTTCGAAGGCCTGGTCCAGGCCGACGGCAACTGGTACGACAACGACATCACCGACCTCAATGGCGGCGACGCCGGCAACGGCAAGAACAGCGAGTTCGAGCTGCGTCGCGCCGAGCTGGTGCTCAAGGGCAAGGGCCCGGGCAACATCGAGTGGGTGGTCGGCTACGACGCCAAGGCCGACAAGTTCCTGGACACCAACCTGAAGTACAAGCTGGCCGGCAACGCCAACCACTTCGTGCAGTTCGGCCAGTTCAAGCAGCCCAACAGCCTGGAAGAACTGTCCAGCACCAAGAACAACGACTTCATTTCCAAGGCCGCGGTCACCAACACCTACGCGGTGGCCCGTCGTCTGGGCGGCGCGTACAGCATCGGCGATGCCAACTGGTCGGTCACCGCCAGCGCCTTCGGCCGCGAGCTGACCCGCAACCTGGCCCACGGCAGCGGCTACGGCGCGCGTGGTACCTGGGCGCCGATCAATGAGAAAGGCCAGGTGCTGCATTTCGGCCTGAGCTACGTCGACTACGACACCGATGCGGACACCCTGCGCGTGCGCGCCCGTCCGAATGCCGACCTCGCCACCGCGCGCCTGGTCGACAGCGGCAACATGGTCGATACCGATCGCGTGAGCACCCTTGGTGCGGAAGCGATGTACATCGGCGGTCCGTTCAAGGCCCAGGCCGAGTACTACACCAGCAAGGCCAAGCGTTACTCGCACGACAACTACACCAGCGATGGCTACTACGTCAGCGGCCTGTGGAACATCACCGGCGAGAGCTGGGGCTACAAGGGCGGCGTGCCGTCCACCGGCCTGCCGGACGAGCCGGCCAGTGGCATGTGGCAGCTGGGCGCGCGTTACGACCACATGGATCTCAATGACGGCAACGTCAATGCGAATCCGGTGGCCGGGCGTCCGCCGATCGTCGATGGCGTGCTCGGCGGCAAGATGGACGTGTGGACGGTCGGTGCGAACTGGTACTGGCGTTCCAACGTGAAGCTGGCGCTGAACTACGTGATGGTCAGCAGCAAGAAGTACAACTCGACCGCGCGTACGTTCGTCAACGACGACCCGAACATCCTGGAAGCCCGCATGCAGTTCTTCTGGTAAGACCTGCGGCAATCACGTAATCGTGTGACCGGAAGGGCGCAGCTTGGGCTGCGCCCTTTTCGTTTCGTGTCCACCGCCAATGACACGTGTCACGGTCGCGTCATATGACAGACGCTGCACTGTCATCGAACCGTTATGGAATGAGCACCGGGCGGGAAACCCCGCACCTTCATCCATCCCAGGAGCCACCCCGTGATCCACGCCTTCAAGTCGCGCGCCGCCGTTGCCGTCCTCGCCGCGTCGTCCGTGTTCGCCGCCAATGCCGCCGATGTGACCGGCGCGGGCGCCTCGTTCATCTACCCGGTCATGTCCAAGTGGTCGGCCGACTACAGCACCGCCACCGGCAAGAAGGTGAACTACCAGTCGATCGGTTCGGGCGGCGGCATTGCCCAGATCAAGGCGGCCACGGTTGATTTCGGCTCGTCCGATGCCCCGCTGAAGCCGGAAGAGCTGGCTGCGGCCGGCCTGGCCCAGTTCCCGTCGGTGATCGGCGGCGTGGTGCCGGTGATCAACGTGGCCGGCATCGCCCCGGGCGCGCTGAAGCTGGATGGCCCGACCCTGGCCAACATCTTCCTGGGCAAGATCAAGACCTGGAACGACCCGGCGATTGCCGCGCTGAACCCGGGCGTGAAGCTGTCCGATGGCAAGATCACCGTCGTGCACCGCTCGGACGGTTCGGGCACCACCTTCAACTTCGTCAACTACCTGTCCAAGGTCAATCCGGAGTGGAAGAGCAAGGTCGGTGAAGGCACTTCGGTCCAGTGGCCGGTCGGTATCGGTGGCAAGGGCAATGAAGGCGTTGCCGCCTACGTGAAGCAGATCAAGGGTGGCATCGGCTACGTCGAGCTGTCCTACGCGCTGCAGAACAAGATGTCCTACGCCGCGATGAAGAACGCGTCCGGCAAGATCGTGCAGCCGTCCGATGCGTCCTTCGCCGCCGCTGCCGCCAGCGCCGACTGGGCCAGTGCCAAGGACTTCTACCTGGTCATGACCAACGCCCCGGGCGCCGAAGCGTGGCCGATCACCGCCACCAACTTCATCCTGGTGCGCAAGCAGCCCAAGAACGTCGCCAACGCCAAAGCCACCCAGGAGTTCTTCCGCTGGGTGTACAAGAGCGGCGATGCGCAGGCCAAGCAGCTGGACTACGTGCCGCTGCCGGATGCCCTGGTCAAGCAGATCGAGACCTACTGGACCCAGAACCTGAAGTATTGAGGGGCCACCCCCACGGGGTGACCCACCGGTTGCTGCCAACCGGACAGTGCAATGGCGTCGGCAGGTCCTCTCTCCCCTTGCCGCCGCCCGGCGCGGATCGAAAGATCCGCGCCTTTTTATTGGTTCTTCTTCTATTGGAGGGGTCTCTCTCCAAGGGCAACAGCAGTTTGCGCATGGCGGTTGGGGCCCCCGCGCCCGACCGACCAGGACCGCGCTGGCCAGGGCGGAGATGCACCGTGAAGCCCCCCGGCCACTGCCCGGCTGAACGCCACAGGCCCCGCCACGCAAGGCTTTCATGTGCGCCCTGTCACGCCGTCATCAGGCTGTAACAAAAACATCATTTCATAGCAGCGTCGGCCGGCAAGACCGGCCCCCTTCCCGCTACGGAGTGATCCATGAAACTGCATACGGCTGGCTTGACCGCCCTTTCCCTGGCCATCGCGCTGGGTCTTTCCGCCTGCAAGCCAGGCGCCGAAGGCCAGGCTGCCGCACCGGCCGCCGACGCCCCCGCCGCTGCCCCGGCGGCCGGTGACAGGCTCACCGCCGAGATCTCCGGCGCCGGCGCCTCCTTCATCTTCCCGCTGGTGTCCAAGTGGTCGGCCGACTACAACACCGCCACCGGCGCCAAGATCAACTACCAGTCGATCGGTTCGGGCGGCGGCATCGCCCAGATCAAGGCCGGTACCGTGGACTTCGGTTCCTCCGACAAGCCGCTGTCCAGCGAAGAGTTGGCGCAGGCCGGCTTGGGCCAGTTCCCGTCGGCCATCGGCGGCGTGGTCCCGGTGGTCAACATCGAAGGCCTGGAAACCGGCAAGCTGCGCCTGAGCGGCGCGCTGCTGGCCGATATCTTCCTGGGCAAGGTCAAGACCTGGAACGACCCGGCGATCGCCGCGGCCAACCCGGGCGTCAAGCTGCCTGACGGCAAGATCACCCTGGTCCACCGTTCGGACGGCTCGGGCACCACCTTCAACTTCTCCAACTACCTGTCCAAGGTCAGCCCGGACTGGAAGGCCAAGGTCGGCGAAGGTACGTCGGTGCAGTGGCCGGACGGCGTGGGTGGCAAGGGCAATGAAGGCGTGGCCTCGTACGTGAAGCAGATCAAGGGCTCGATCGGCTACGTCGAACTGGCCTACGCGCTGCAGAACGGCATGCCGTATGCGGCCATGCAGAACGCCGCCGGCAACTGGGTGCAGCCGAGCGCTGAAACCTTCGCCGCCGCCGCGGCCAGCGCCGACTGGGCCAGCGCCAAGGACTTCAACCTGGTCATCACCAACGCCCCGGGCGACCAGGCGTGGCCGATCACCGCCACCAACTTCATGCTGATGCACAAGCAGCCCAAGGATGCCCAGCGCAGCAAGGACACCCTTGCGTTCTTCAAGTGGGCCTTCGAGAACGGCCAGAAGCAGGCCAACGAACTGCACTACGTGCCGCTGCCGGCCGAACTGGTCACCCAGATCGAAGGCTACTGGGCCAGCGAGTTCAAGTAAGCGTTCCGGCGGGCCTGCGATCGCGCAGGCCCGCGGTTTTCCCCGCATGCCGCACCACCCCGCCGCACCACCTCTCGGGCCCCCGCCTTTGCCATGAATGCCATCGCCCAGCCAGTACCCGCCCCGTCCACGCGCGACCTGCGTGATGCCCGCAACGACCGACTGTTCCGATGGGTCCTGATCGCCACCGTGTTCCTGGTGCTGATCGCCCTGGCCTGCGCCGCGCTCTCGATGCTGTGGGGCGGCCGTCATGCCCTGCAGGAACAAGGCCTGAGCTTCTTCTACTCGTCGGAATGGAATCCGGTCGAGAACAAATTCGGCGCACTCGCGCCCATCTACGGCACCCTGGTCACCGCGTTCATCGCGATGCTGATCGCGGTGCCGGTCAGCTTCGGCATCGCCTTCTTCCTGACCGAAGTCGCGCCGCGCTGGCTGCGTGGCCCGGTCGGTACCGCGATCGAGCTGCTCGCCGGCATTCCCTCGATCATCTACGGCATGTGGGGCCTGTTCGTGCTGGTCCCGGTGATGACCGAATACGTCACCCCGTTCCTCAACGACCACCTGGGCACGATGCCGATCATCGGCCCGTTGTTCCAGGGCCCACCGCTGGGCATCGGCGTGCTTACCGCCGGCTTCGTGCTGGCGATCATGGTCATCCCGTTCATTTCCTCGGTGATGCGCGAAGTGTTCCTCACCGTGCCGACCCGCCTGAAGGAATCGGCCTACGCGCTGGGTTCCACCAAGTGGGAAGTCAGCTGGGACATCGTGTTGCCCTACACCCGCTCGGCGGTGATCGGCGGCATCTTCCTCGGCCTCGGCCGCGCGCTCGGCGAAACCATGGCCGTGGCGTTCGTGATCGGCAACAGCGTGCGCCTGTCGCCCTCGCTGCTGGAACCGGGCACCACCATCGCCGCGCTGATCGCCAACGACTTCGGCGAAGCCACTGAAACCTACCGCTCGGCGCTGCTGCTGCTCGGCTTCGTGCTGTTCATCGTCACCTTCGTGGTGCTGGCGATCGCCCGCCTGATGTTGATGCGACTGTCCCGCAAGGAGGGCAACTGATGTCCACCGCCAACGCCCAACCGCTGTACCTGCGCCGCCGCATCGTCAACGTGGTTGCACTGGGCATGTCCTGCCTGACCGCGCTGTTCGGCCTGTTCTTCCTGGGCTGGATCCTGTTCACGCTGGCCTCCAAGGGCCTGGCCGGGATCAACCTGGACCTGTTCACCAAGATGACCCCGCCGCCGATGCAGGCCGGCGGCCTGGCCAACGCCTTCTTCGGCAGCGCGGTGATGTGCGGCCTGGCCATTGCCATCGGCACCCCGCTGGGCGTGCTGGCCGGCACCTGGCTGGCCGAGTACGGCAACGCCCGCAAGGCCGGCACCGTGGTCCGCTTCGTCAACGACATCCTGCTCTCGGCACCGTCAATCGTGCTCGGTCTGTTCGTCTACACCCTGTACGTGATGCAGACCGGCGGGCAGTTCTCGGCCTTCGCCGGTGCGCTGTCGCTGGCCTTCATCGTGCTGCCGGTGGTGGTGCGTACCACCGATGAAATGCTGCGCCTGGTGCCCTCGCAGATGCGCGAAGCGGCGCTGTCGCTGGGCATCCCGCAGTGGAAGGTGACGGTGCAGGTGCTGTACCGCAGCGCCGCCGCCGGCATCATCACCGGCATCCTGCTGGCCCTGGCCCGCATCTCCGGTGAAACCGCGCCGCTGCTGTTCACCGCCTTCGGCAATCAGTACTGGAACAGCAACGTGTTCCAGCCGATGGCCAGCGTGCCGGTGGTGATGAACCAGTTTGCCGGCAGCCCGTATGAATCCTGGCAGGTGCTGGCCTGGGCCGGCGCGCTGGTGCTGACCGTGTTCGTGTTGCTGGTCAGCCTTTCCGCGCGCGGCATCCTGCTGCGCAACCGTATCTCCCATGACTGACCTTTCCGCGGACATCGCCATGAACGATCTTTCCAACGCCGTGCCGATGCAGCGCATCGTGGTCCCGGCCTCGCACGAAAACCTGCACACCCCGGCGCCGATCAAGCTGGCTGCGCGTGGGCTGGACTTCTACTACGACAAGTTCCACGCGCTGAAGAACATCGAGCTGGAAATTCCCGAGAAGCGCGTCACCGCGCTGATCGGCCCGTCCGGCTGCGGCAAGTCCACGCTGCTGCGCATTTTCAACCGCATCTACGCGCTGTACCCCAAGCTGGAAGCGCGCGGCGAAGTGCTGCTGGACGGCGAGAACATCCTGTCGCCGAAGTACCCGATGAACCGGCTGCGCAGCAAGGTCGGCATGGTGTTCCAGAAGCCGGTACCGTTCCCGATGACCATCTTCGAGAACGTCGCCTACGGCATCCGCCACCACGAGAAGCTGTCCAAGGCCGAGATGACCGTGCGTGTCGAGCAGGCGCTGCGCCAGGCCGCGCTGTGGGACGAAGTGAAGGACAAGCTCAACCAGAGCGCACTGGGCCTGTCCGGCGGCCAGCAGCAGCGTCTGTGCATCGCCCGCGCCGTGGCCCTGCGCCCGGACGTGCTGCTGCTCGACGAGCCGACCTCGGCGCTGGACCCGATCTCCACCAGCCGCATCGAGCAGCTGGTCGAAGAGCTCAAGCACGACTACACGATCGTCATCGTCACCCACAACATGCAGCAGGCCGCGCGCGTGTCCGACTACACCGCCTTCATGTACCTGGGCGACCTGATCGAACACGACCGCACCGAAGTGATCTTCTCGCAGCCCAACAAGCGGCAGACCGAAGACTACATCACCGGCCGCTTCGGCTGATTCCCAGACAACGCCTGCCGGGCATGGTCCGGCGCTACCTAATGGACTCTCCATGAACATCCCCAACGACCACATCGTCAAGAGCTACGACGAAGAGCAGCAGCGGCTGGTGGCCGAGATCGTGCGCATGGGCGAAATGTCCGTCGCGCAGCTGGAAGCGGCGATGGACGTGATCGAGAAGCGCGACGAGAACGCCGCGCTGCGCATCATCGCCAACGACGAGGCCATCGACGGCCTGGAACAGCAGATCAGCCACGATGTCATGCGCCTGGCGCTGCGCGGGCCGATGGCGCGCGACCTGCGCGAGATTCTGGCCGGCCTGCGCATTCCGGCCGACATCGAGCGAATCGGCGACTACGCCGCCAACGTGGCCAAGCGCTCGATCGCGCTGAGCAAGGCCCCGCCGCTGCCGCAGATCCAGGGCCTGCGTTCGCTGGGCCGGCTGGCCGCCCAGCAGGTGCGCCGTGCCATCGATGCCTACCGCGACAACGACGCCGCCGCGGCGCTGGCACTGCGCGACGACGACGCCCGGCTGGACGCGCAGTACACCGCGCTGTTCCGCGAGCTGCTGACCTACATGATGGAAGATCCGCGCAACATCACCCCGTGCACGCACCTGCTGTTCATGGCCAAGAACCTGGAGCGCGTGGGCGACCACGCCACCAACATCGCCGAGAACGTGTGGTTCCTGGTGCACGGCGAACAGCCGCTGCCGCCGCGCGAGAAGCGCGACGAGACCAGCAGCACCGAACAGCTGTAATCCATCGGGCGCCTCGCGCCCGGCAGTGCTATACCCCACGCCTGGCCGGATGCCCATTGCACCGGTCAGGCGTTTTTTTTTCCTTCTCCGCGCGGTTTCGTTCCGGGTGTGAGGCGAGCGTTGGGGCCCGCGCCCCAGCCATCTGCACCGCGGGGCCTTACACGGAAAAACACGCCGTGGACGTTTCCCGCAAATGGGAGAAGAACCTTGAACGCGCCTGCGTTGGATGCCGCGCGTCGCGCGGCCAGCCGGCCAGTGGCCGGCTCTACCGCCGTTCAATGAGCGGACGCCATGTGTCCAAGGGCTGGCGTGGGTGGGTAGGCGGGACTGTTCACAACATGGATGTTGTGAACAAGCCTCCACGGATGGATTCACGGCGTGTCCCGCCTACCCACACACGCCAGCCCAAACCCGCACAAGCGACGCCCCGCTCTTGATCTGCGCCGTTGGCATTTGGCCTTTTCCCATGAACCCCACCTGTCTGCCCCGCCAACGTCGCGGATCGTCCGCCCCGCCCTTGGACTCTTGCTGGTGTCCCCCGCAAGATGATGTCCACCAAGCCCGCCGACCATGCAGATGATCATTCCCTCAGAGGATCTCAACGCCGCCCACGGCGGAGACCGCGATGCGCTGGAGCGCGTGCTGCGCCATTCGCGCCAGCACCTGCGCCGCTACGCGGAGCATCACTGCGTCATCAATGACGTCGAAGACGCTGTCCAGGAAAGCCTGATCACCGTCTCGCGGCGGCTGGCCAGCCTGCGCCTGCTGGAGTGCTTCACCTCCTGGGCCTTCCGCATCGTCAAACGCGAATGCAACCGGCTCAAGCGCGCCCGCTGCCAGTGGCGCGACGAAGAACTGCGCGAAGAAATCCTGCCCGCCGCGCGGCGCTCGGACATGGACCTGCAGCGCGACTGTGCCGCCGCCCTGGAATCACTGCCCCTGCACTACCGCGAAGTGATCCTGCTACGCGACCTGGAGGGCCGCTCGATCGCCGAAATGGCCGAACAGCTGTCCACCACCCCCGAAACCATCAAGGCCCGCCTGCACCGTGCCCGCGTCATGGCACGCGAATACCTGGCCTGATGTTCCCTGCATGCCGGCAATCCGGCATGCTCCGCTGGCAAGTTCCCCGGCCCCCGGGCCATCCCTTGGAGTAACTGCATGAACAAGACCCACAAGCGCGTGTCCCTGCTGACCTGTGCCGCGCTCGCCGGCAGCCTCGGCATTGCCGGCACCGCCTCGGCGCTGTCGATGACCGACCTGGTGCAGGGCTATGCCCTGGCGGCGCAGGCGGCACCGAAGACCGACGCCAAGGCCGCCGAAGGTAAATGTGGTGAAGGCAAGTGCGGTGCCGACAAGGCCAAGGCCGAGGACAAGAAGGGCGCCGAGGGCAAGTGTGGTGAAGGCAAGTGCGGCGCCGACAAGGACAAGCCCAAGGCCGCACCGAAGGCCGGCGACAAGAAGACCGCCGAAGGCAAGTGTGGCGAAGGCAAGTGCGGTGCCAAGCACTGACCGTGCCCCGCGGCTGAGCCCAGCTCCCTCGCCGCTGCCTGCGGCGGCGGTGGGGTTGGGCCTGCGCCGCGCCCTGCTGGACGACCTGGATGCGGCGCCGGCCGGGGATATCGATTTCCTCGAATGCGCGCCGGAAAACTGGATCCAGCTCGGCGGCGCGCTCGGCGAACGCCTGCAGTCGCTGAGCGCCCGCTACCCGCTGACCTGCCACGGCCTGTCATTGTCGCTGGGCGGCAGCGCGCCGCTGGACCTGGATTTCATCGACCTGGTCGGGCGCTTTCTCGACACCCATCACGTCAGCCTGTACAGCGAACACCTGAGCTACTGCAGCGACGACGGCCACCTCTACGATCTGTTGCCGCTACCCTTCACCGACGAGGCCGTGCGCCACACCGCCGCGCGCATCGCCCAGGTGCAGGACCGGCTGGGCCGCCGCATCGCCGTCGAGAATGTCTCCACCTATCTCACCCCGCACGCGGCCATGAGCGAGCTGGAATTCACCTGCGCGGTACTGGCCGAGGCCGACTGCGACCTGCTGCTGGACGTCAACAACGTCTACGTCAACGCCATCAACCATCGCTACGACCCGCACGCCTTCATCGCCGGGCTGCCGGCGGCGCGCATCGTCTGCCAGCATGTGGCCGGCCACTACGATGAGGCCGACGATCTCAAGATCGACACCCACGGCAGCCCGGTCATCGACCCGGTCTGGGCCCTGCTGGGCGAAGCCCGCGCGCGTTTCGGCCCGCGCCCGACCCTGCTTGAACGCGATTTCAATTTCCCGCCGTATGCCGAGCTGCGCCAGGAACTGCAGCGGGTCCGCCGGATCCTGACCCGCGCCAGCCCTGCCCCGGTGGCTGCATGAACCGCCTGCAGCACCAGCAGGCCGCGCTGACCCGGCACCTGCGCGATCCCGCGCACCAGCCCGCGCCGGACGGCCTGGAGGAACGCCGCCTGCAGATCTACCGCGAACTGCTGTTCAACAACCTGCAGGCGCTGCTGGGCAGCAGCTTCCCGGTGCTGCTGCAGGTTCTGGACGAGGACGAATGGGCGGCGCTGTGCCGCCGCTACTTCGTCGAGCATCGCTGCCGCTCGCCGCTGTTCACCGAAGTCGCCGGCGAATTCGTGGAATGGCTGCAGGAGCAACCTGGCTTGCCCCGCCCGTTCCTGGCCGAGCTGGCGCACTACGAGTGGGTGGAATTGGCCCTGCAGGGATCGGACGCCACCCCGCTGCCGCCACCGTCGCCCGGTTTCGATCCCACCATGGCGCTGCTGCAGCGTTCGCCGTTGGCCTGGCCACTGGCCTACACCTGGCCGGTGCAGCAGCTGGGCCGCGACGTCCAGCCCCGTGTGCCGCCGGCCGAACCGACGTTCCTGCTGGCCCGCCGCGTGCCCACCGGCCGCATCGTGTTTTCCCAGCTCAGCGCGCTGGCCTGGCACCTGCTTGAACAGCTGGACGATCCCACGCCCGCCAGCGGCGAACAGCATCTGCAGCAGTTGGCAGCCCGCAATGGCCTGGACGCTGCGGCCCTGCTCGCCCCTGGGCGCGACCTGCTCGCGCAGCTGCTGTCCACGGGTGTGATCGGCCCGGCAGCACCGACTGCGCGCTGAACCGGCGTCAGTCGGGGCGCATCGGCGCGCACAGCGGCCGCCTCTGGTAGGCACCCCCGTTGCTGCTGGAGCCCCCGATGTCTGCATCCCTGTCTGCCCTGCCCGCCCTGCGTACCCGTACCGACGCGCTGGGCCACTGGCTGGCCCCGCTCGGCCTGCGCCTGCTGCTGGCCTGGGAATTCTTCGAGTCCGGTCTGGAAAAATGGCGCGGCGAGAACTGGTTCGACAGCGTGCAGGCCAGCTTCCCCTGGCCGATCCGCGCGCTGCCGGCCGACCTCAACTGGCAGCTGGCCACCTGGGCCGAACTGGGCGGTGCGCTGTGCCTGCTGCTCGGCTTGGCCACCCGCAGCGCGGCGGCACTGCTGATCGGCGTAACCGTGGTGGCAACCGCCGCGGTGCATTGGCCCGAACAGTGGGACTCGCTGGGGGCGCTGGCCCAGGGCTATGCGATCAGCGACCAGGGCCAGGGCAACTTCAAGCTGCCGCTGCTGTTCATCGTGATGCTGCTGCCATTGCTGCTCAACGGCGGCGGCCGGCTCAGCGTGGATGCCTGGCTGGCGGCACGGCTGCGCTGGCGCCAGGTGGGCCCTGACAGCGATCTGCGCAGCTGGGGTGTGCTGGCGCTGGCGGCCGCCTGGCCGGTGAGCTGGCTGCTGCCGGGGCTGGGTGCGGCGTTGCTGGTGTGCGCGATGGCGCTGCTGGCCTGCGCACGGCGGCCGGGGCGCGCGGAGCGCTCTGCTAAACTGGATGGATGACTGAAGACCTCTCCCCGTCTGCCGCCCCCCCGGCGGACACTGCTGCTACGCCCTCGGTCGCCCAGCGCTTGATGGCGACCCGCTTCCGGGGCTTCCTGCCGGTGGTGATCGACGTGGAGACCGGCGGCTTCGACAGCAGCCGGCATGCACTGCTGGAAATCGCTGCGGTGCCGATCGAAATGGACGACAACGGCCTGCTCTATCCCGGCCAGACCGCCAGCGCCCACGTGGTGCCGGCCGATGGGCTGGAGATCGACCCGAAATCGCTGGAAATCACCGGCATCATCCTCGACCACCCGTTCCGCCTGGCCAAGTCGGAGAAGGATGCGCTGGACCACATCTTCGCCCCGGTGCGTGCGGCGGTGAAGAAGTACGGCTGCCAGCGCGCGATCCTGGTCGGGCACAACGCGCATTTCGACCTGGGCTTCGTCAACGCGGCGGTCAACCGGGTGGGCCACAAGCGCAACCCGTTCCATCCGTTCAGCGTGTTCGACACCGTCACCATGGCCGGCATCGCCTACGGCCAGACCGTGCTTGCCCGTGCCGCCAGCGCCGCCGGGCTGGGCTGGGACGCCGATGAAGCGCACAGCGCGGTGTATGACACCGAGCAGACCGCCAAGCTGTTCTGCAAGATCGCCAACGCCTGGCCGCGTCCGCTTTGATCAACCGATGGCCGTGCGGTCGCGACCTTCGCTCTTGGCCCGGTACAACGCGCGGTCGGCGCGCTGGTAGAGCAGCATCGGGGTGCGGTCGGCCGCGTCCAGTTCAACCAGGCCGGCACTGAAGGTCACCTTCAACCCGGGCACGCCAGCCCAGTCCGGGTGGTCATGGAACAGCCCACGCAGGCGTGCGCAGACCTGCGCGGCTTCATCCAGCCGGGTGTCGTTGAGCAGCAGCGTGAACTCTTCGCCGCCGGTACGCGCGGGCATGTCCGAATCGCGACAGGCCGAGGCGATCACCCGCGCCACTTCGACCAGCACCACGTCGCCCACGCTGTGGCTGTGCTGGTCGTTGACCTCCTTGAAGTGGTCGATATCGAGCACCACCAGGCACAGCGGATGGCCGCTGCGCTGGGAACGGGCGAAGTCGCGCGCCAGCGCTTCATCGAAGGCGCGGCGGTTGGGCAGCCCGGTCAACGCATCCTCGCGCGCCTGCCGCTCGAACTGCTCGGCCTGCACCGCCAGGCGGTCGGCCAGTTCGGTCTTTTCCAGGTTCAACGCCTGCAGGTTCACCGTCTGCGCCTGCAGGTCGAGCGTGGCTTCATCGACCATCCGCGCCAGCCGGATGTTGCTGGCCTTGTAGCGGTTGATCAGATAGCGGTACAGCGCGATCAGCGCGGCCAGCAACAGCATCCCGCCGACCACCTGCATGCTGCGCCGCTGCCACAGGAACGGCTCCACCGTGAACGCCCAGACCGCTTCGCTGTCGCTCCAGTTGCCGCCCGGGTGGGCCGCTGACACGTGCAGGGTGTAGTCGCCCGGTGGCAGCCCGATGAACTCCACGCTGCGCTGCGGGCCGCGCTCGACCCAGCCGCTGTCCAGGCCATCGAGCCGGGTGCGGTAACGGATCCGTTCGGACATCAGGTAGCTCAGCCCGACATAGCTGACGCTGAGCCGGCGCCCGCCGGGAATGGTGTTGTGCTCGCGTCCCTGCCAATGCAGCGGCTTGCCATCCACCAGCACGTTTTCGATCACCGCCGGCGGTGCCAGGCGCTCGCGGAAGCGCTGCAGGCGCAGCGGGTCGACCATGCTCAGACCACCGGCGGTGACCACCCAGAAGCTGCCGTCCTGGCGCAGGATCGCCGAGGGACCGGAGCTGCCGTTGGCCTGCGAATTGGCCATGCCATCGATTTCGTTGTAGTGCTCCACATCGATGCGCCGGCGGCGGCCATCGGCCACCTCGTCGAGCATCGCCATGTCGGTGCGCAGCACGCCGCGGTTGCTGCTGATCCAGACATTGCCGATCCGGTCCGGAACCAGCTGGAACACGGTATCCACCGGCATCCCCTGCTCCAGCCCGACCCGCGCCAGGCGATCATCCTGCCAGCGGTACAGGCCGCGATCGCTGCTGATCCACATTGCATCGCCGATCTGCTGGAAACCGAACACGCTGCGCCCGCCGCCCAGCGGCGCCAGGTCGATGTGCTGCACGCGGTTGCCGCGCAGCACCCGGATGCCTTCGATGGTGCCGATCCACAACGCGCCCTCGGCATCATGCGCGAGCGCGGTGATCAGGCCACCGGGCATGCCCGGGATCGCCGGCACCTCCACCCCGTGCGCGTCGATCCGCACCACGCCCTTCTGCGTGCCGGCCCAGACCGCACCGGTACGGTCCACGCTCATCGCGCGGATGTTGCCACCGGGCAGGCCGTCGGCGGTGCCATAGCTGCGCACCGTGCGGCCCTGCGCATCCAGGCGGAAGATGCCATCGCCGAACGTGCCCACCCACACATCGCCCTGGTGGTCCTGGGCCAGGCTGAGCACCGAGGGCGTCTTGCCGCCGCTGTTGCGCAGTGCGACCGGGCTGAAGGTGCCCTGCGCATCGCGTCGGTCCAGGCCACTGGCACTGCCGATCCACAGCTGTCGCTGGCGGTCTTCGAGCACGGTCCGGATGTAATCGCCGCTCAATCCATCGCGCTCGGTGTAGCTGGTGAACAAGGTCTCGCGCAGGCGGTACAGGCCGCCGTTGGCGCCCACCCAGATGCTGCCCTCGGCATCCTCGCGCAGGCTGACCACGCGCCCGCCCGGCAACGCCAGCCCGGCCGGCAGCCGTTCCAGCCCGTGCCGCGACAACCGCAGCAGGCCCTGGTTCTCGGTGCCCAGCCAGAGGTCGCCGTGGCGGTCCTGCAGCATCGCGGTGATGTGCATCACGCCCGGCAGGCGGTGCTGCAGTTGCGGCAGGCCATCCTGCATGCGGTAGACCCGCTCGCCGGCGACCACCCACATCACCCCGTCCGGCGCACGGTAGGGCCAGACCAGGCCTTGGCCGAGCCCGAAGTTCTCCGGTGCGCGGCGCAGCACGCCGGCGGTATCGCGCACCACCAGCCCGTTCAACGTGCCGACCCAGACCCGGTCCTGCGCATCGACCACCAGCTTGGTGAAGCTCATCGCCATCGGCACGTCGGCCGGCGGCTTCTGGTAGGTGATGCGGCCGTCCGCGCCGAGGCTGCCGATGCCATTGCCTTCATACAGCAGCCACAGCCGCCCATGGCTGTCCATCTGCATGGCCTGGATCAGCACCTGCGGCGTATCGGGCTGATGCTCGAACACCCGCCATACCCCGTCCGGGCCACGCCGGGTGACGTTGCCGCGCGAATCACTGATCCACAGCGCGCCGCCATGGTCCACGAACAGCGCACCAATGCCATTGTCACGCAGGCCCGGGCGGGTGCTGCGGTCGAATACGGTGAACTCCAGGCCGTTGTAGCGCACCAGCCCTTCCCAGGTGGCAAACCACAGATGGCCCTCCGGGGTCTGTGCGATATCGCGCAGCGAGTTGTGCGGCAGCCCGTTGCGCGAGGTCCACACATCGATGGCGTAATCGCGCAGCGGCGGCGGCCCTTCCTGAGCGGCGACCGACGGCGCCAGCCCGGCCAGCAGGCACAGCCACAGCAGCGCTGCGCACAGGCGCTGCACTGCATTGACAGTTCGTGCCGGCCGCCACCGGATCCCCTCCCCCACTGCCGTCATGCGTGGGGACCAGGCGGAAAGCGGAGCGGGCACAGCGCGGTTCGCGGCAGAACACCGGCGTGGCAGCAGGCGGGGTAAGGCACGCTCATGCAAAGGAAGCGGGTGCGGGGTTGCCCATAGTAGGCAAATCCGCGTGCATTTGCGCCGTGAAACCTCAGCCGGTGCGGCTTCCCGGCGCACGCAATGACGCCGGCCAGCGCACCACTGCCTCCAACCCCCCCATCGGATGGTTGCGCAACTGCAGCTGCGCGCCATCCTTTTCGGCCAGTGCGCGGGCAATGGTCAGGCCCAGCCCGGCACCGCCGGTGGCGCGCGAACGCGATGTCTCCACCCGCATGAACGGATCGAACACCGCCTCCAGCTCGTCTTCTGCCAGGCCCGGTCCACGGTCGCGGATCCGCACCACCACCTCCTCGGCGTCCTGCTCCACGCTGATCCGCGCCGACTGGCCGTAGGTCACCGCGTTGTCCACCAGATTGGAGAACAGGCGGTGCATCGCCAGCGGGCGCAGCATCAGCACCGCACCACTGCCCTGTTCGAAGCGGACGTCATCGCCGGCTTCCACGGCATCCTCGGCGATGCTCTCCAGCAGTGAATCCAGATCCAGCGCGGCACGCTGTTCGGCGCTTTCGGCGCTGCGGGCCAACTCCAGCCCCTCGCGGATCAGCGCCTGCATCGCGCCGAGATCGGCAATCAGGCGTTCGCGCAGCGCCTCGTCGCTGACGTTCTCCAGGCGCAGGCGCAGCCGGGTCACCGGGGTCTGCAGGTCGTGGGTGATCGCCGCCAGCATCTGGGTGCGTTCGCCCAGGTGCCGCTGCAGGCGCTTCTGCATGGCATTGAAGGCCTCCGCGGCGCGCTGTACTTCCAGCGGCCCGGTCACCGGCATCGGTGCACCCTGCAGGTCATCGCCCAAGGCAGCCGCGGCATCGGCCAGGCGCTGCAGCGGCGCGCTCGCCATGCGGGCAACCACATAAGCCAGTATCGCGATGGCCATCACCAGCAAGGTCAGGAACAGCGGGTCCACCGCCAGGATGCCGTTGTGCGCCACCGCCGGCGAATCCAGCGCCAACCGCAGCGGCGTACCGTCGGTCAGCTGCAGGCTTACCACCCGGCACTTGGGCGGAATGAAGGCCGGGTCGCGTTCGCGCGGTGGGCCGTTGCGCGGCTTCTTGCGATGCGGCAGCTCGGGCAACCGGGGCAGGCACGAGCGGAAGCCGGTGAAGGCCACCTGGCTGCTGGCCACCGGGCCGGGGCGGTCATCGAGCACCTGCATCAGCGCCGCATCGGGGCGGCCGATGCGCGCGCCTTCGGGCAGCCGGCGCACGCTGGGGCCACCGCTGTCGAGCAGGCGGTCACGCAGCTCCGGGTTGCCGTCCAGCAGGTTGACGAACCCCTGCAGGCGGTCGGCGATGCGGTTGAGGTTCTGCCGCTCGAATTCCTGCTGGCGCTTGGCGCTGGCCAGCATGGTCGCGCCGATCGCGGCCACGCTCATGCCCAGCAGCAGGATCACGAACAGGCGCCCCACCATGGAGGCGAAGAACCGGCGCAGGCGCTTCATTCCAGGGTGACCGCGGTGGCCAGCACATAGCCCTCGTTGCGCACGGTCTTGATCAGGCCGTCGCTGCCACCGTCAACGGCCAGCTTGTTGCGCAGCCGGCTGACCTGCAGGTCGATCGCGCGGTCCTGGGTCTCGTAGCTGCGCCCGCTGCTCAAGGCCACCAGCTGCTCGCGCGACAACACCTTGTTGGCATGGCCGACGAACACCCGCAGCAGGCGGAACTCGGCGCCGGACAGCACCACCACGCGCCCATCGGGATCCAGCAGATGGCGGTGCTCCAGGTCGAACACCCAGTGCGAGAAGCGCGCGCGGCGGATCGCCAGCGGCTCCAGGTTGGCCGGCAGCGCCTCGGTCCGGCGCAGCACGTTGCGGATCCGCGCCAGCAGCTCACGCGGTTCGAACGGTTTGGCCAGGTAGTCGTCGGCGCCCATCTCCAGGCCGAGCACGCGATCGATCGGCTCGCTGCGCGCGGTCAACATGATCACCGGCGTGGATGAACGCGCACGCAGGTCGCGGCACAGGGTCAGGCCATCTTCGCGCGGCAGGTTGAGGTCGAGCACGATCAGATCCACGTGTTCGCGCTCCAACAGCTGGCGCATGCCGTTTCCGTCACTGGCGGTACTGACCAGATAGCCGGCACGGCCAAGTTGTTCGGCCAGCAGCTGGCGGATGTCATTGTCGTCGTCGACGATCAGCAGTCGGTGCATCGGGTGAAGGGTCTCCATGCGGCCATGATCCCCTGTCGGGAGCTGAACCGCATCCAGTGGTTTGCGTACGCATGTTTCAAACGCGGCGCTGGACACACAGCGACACACGGGGAGAGTTGAGCACGGACGGAGCGGTCTTCACAATGCTGACACCGCCGCATTGCCGGTCCGCCGAGTAGACGATCATCGTGAAGCCCCGCCTGCCCACCACCCGCCGCGGCCGCGTACTGCTGCTGATCGCCGTCGTCGTCGTGCTTGTGGCGCTTGTCGCAGGGTACCTGCGCAAGCCGGCCGCCCCGACCCTGGCGACCAGCCCGGTCAGCCGTGGCGACATCGAGCAGACCGTGGAAGCCACCGGGGTGATCGACGCCTACAAGCTGGTCAGCGTGGGCGCGCAGGCGTCGGGCCAGATCAAATCCCTGAAGGTGCAGCTGGGCGACAGCGTCAAGGAGGGCGACCTGATCGCCGAGATCGACGCCACCACCCAGCACAATGCGGTGCTCAACGCCGAGGCCTCGCTGGACCAGGTCCGGGCCCAGCGCGCGGTGCAGCAGGCCAGCCTGCGCCAGGCCGAGCTGGAATTCGCGCGCCAGCAGCAGATGCTGGCCGCCGAAGCCACCTCGCGGCAGGAATTCGATGCCGCCGAGGCCGCGTTGAAGACCGCCCGCGCGCAGATCCAGTCCTTCGATGCGCAGATCAAGGGCCGCGAAACCGAACTGGGCACCGCGCGCGCCAACCTGGCCTATACCCGCATCACCGCGCCGATGGACGGCACGGTGGTCGCCGTGGTGGCAGAAGAAGGCCGCACGGTCAACGCCAATCAGACCGCGCCGACCATCGTGATGCTGGCGCGGCTGGACCTGGTGACGGTCAACGCGGAAGTCTCCGAGGCCGACGTGGTCAAGATCAAGGCCGGCATGCCGGTGTACTTCACCACGCTGGGCGAGCCGGACCGCAAGTTCCACGCCACCCTGCGTCAGATCAATCCGGCGCCGTCGTCGATCGCCAACGACAGTTCCTCCAGTTCCAGTTCCTCCAGCTCCAGTTCCAGCAGCGCGGTGTACTACAACGCGCTGTTCGACGTGGAAAACCCCGACGGCACGCTGCGCATCGACATGACCGCGCAGGTGTCGGTGATGCTCAAACAGGCCAAGGATGTACTGACCATTCCGGCGGTGGCACTGGGCCCGAAAACCCGCGACGGCCAGTACCGGGTGCGAGTGGTCGACAAGGACGGCCTGCCGGCACCGCGCACGGTCAAGATCGGCATCAACAACGGCGCCAACGCCGAAGTGCTGTCCGGGCTGAGCGAAGGCGAGAAAGTCATCGTCGGCGAAGGCGGCACCGCGCCGGCCTCCGGTGGTGGCGGCCGCGGCGGTGCACAGGTACGGATCGGCGGCCCGGGCATGGGCCCACGTCGATGAGCCTGCCGCTGCTGCGGCTGCGCGACCTGCGCCGCGAGTTTCCGGCCGGCGATGAAACCATTGCGGTGCTGCGCGACGTCAACCTGGACATCCACGCCGGCGAAATCGTCGCCATCGTCGGCCAGTCCGGTTCGGGCAAGTCGACCTTGATGAACATCCTCGGCTGCCTGGACCGCCCCACCCGGGGCAGCTACCAGGTGGCCGGCCGCGAGACCGGCAGCATGCTGCCGGACGAGCTGGCCGAACTGCGCCGCGAACATTTCGGTTTCATCTTCCAGCGCTACCACCTGCTCGGCGACCTGGATGCGCGCGGCAACGTGGCCGTACCGGCCGTCTATGCCGGCAGCCCCGGGCCGGTGCGCACCGCGCGTGCCGAGCAGCTGCTGCAACGCCTGGGCCTGGGCGACCGCATGAACCACAAGCCCGGCCAGCTCTCCGGTGGCCAGCAGCAGCGCGTGTCGATCGCGCGCGCGCTGATGAACGGTGGCGAGGTGATCCTGGCCGACGAACCCACCGGTGCACTGGATACCAGATCCGGCGAAGAGGTGATGGGCATCCTCGGCGAGCTGCATGCCGAAGGCCACACCATCATCATCGTCACCCACGACATGAGTGTGGCCGAGCACGCCCAGCGCATCATCGAGATCCGCGACGGTGAAATCATCGCCGACCGCAGCAATCCCAATGCGCCCCAGTACCGCGCCCAGCGCCAGCCAACCGTGGCCGCCGCCAAGGGCCACAGCTGGCGCGCCGCGCGTGACCGCTTCACCGAAGCGTTCCGGATGGCGCTGCTGGCGATGAACGCGCATCGCCTGCGCACCTTCCTGACCATGCTCGGCATCATCATCGGCATCGCCTCGGTGGTCTCGGTGGTGGCGATGGGCAACGGCTCGCAGCAGCAGATCCTGCAGAACATCAGCGCGCTGGGCACCAACACCATCGACGTGTATCCCGGCCGCGGTTTCGGCGACATGCGCTCGGCCCGCGTGCAGACGCTCAAGGCCAGCGACGCCGACGCCCTGGCACGGCAGAGCTACATCGACAGTGCCACGCCCAGCGTGTCGTCTTCGGTGACCGCGCGTTATCGCAACCAGTCCGCCACCGCCCAGGTCAGCGGTGTGGGCGAACAGTTCTTCCGGGTCAAGGGCGTCACCCTGCTGGCCGGCAGCTTCTTCGACACCGATGCGGTGCGCGGCCTGGCCCAGGTGGCGATCATCGATGAGAACACCCGCACCCAGTTCTTCCCCAACGGCGAGGACCCGGTCGGCCAGGTGATCCTGCTCGGCAACGTGCCGGTGCGGGTGATCGGCGTGGCCCAGCGGCAGAGCTTCGGCTTTGGTGGCTCCACCAGCCTGAGCGTGTGGGTGCCCTACACCACGGTGATGTCGCGCATGCTCGGCCAGAGCTTCGTTTCCAGCATCACCGTGCGCGTGGATGACAGCACGCCGATGGATGCCGCGCAGGCGGCCATCTCCAAGCTGCTGGTCATGCGCCACGGCACCGAGGACTTCTTCCTCAGCAACAGCGCCGAAATCCGCCAGACCATCGAACAGACCACCCGCACCATGACCCTGCTGATCAGCGCGATCGCCGCGATCGCATTGCTGGTGGGCGGGATCGGGGTGATGAATATCATGCTGGTGTCGGTGACCGAGCGTACCCGCGAAATCGGCGTGCGCATGGCGGTCGGGGCGCGGCAAAGCGATATCCGCCAGCAGTTCCTGATCGAAGCGGTACTGGTGTGCCTGCTTGGCGGCCTGCTCGGGGTCGGGCTGTCGCTGGTGGTGGGTTGGCTGTTCGGCAAGTTCGCCCCGGATTTCCAGATGTTGTTCTCGACCGCCTCGATCGTGGCGGCGTTCGCCTGCTCCAGCCTGATCGGCGTGGCGTTCGGCTTCCTCCCGGCACGCAACGCCGCCCAACTCGATCCTGTGGAGGCGCTGGCGCGCGAATGAACATGCATCTCTTCTCCCTACGTCCGCTGGCACTGGCCTGCCTGTCCGCACTGGCCCTGTCCGGCTGTGTCAGCAGCGGCCGCTACGCCGTCGATGCCCCCGCGGTTCCGGCCAGCTACGGGCGCGGTGATGCCACGCTCAACGCGCCCACCGAGGCGGTCTCCGCGCAGCCGCAGGCCGCCACCGCTGATATCCGCACCGATACCTGGTGGACCCAGTTCGGCGATCCGCGCCTGGACCGGGTGATCGACCGCGCGCTGGCCGCCAACACCGACCTGGTCGCCGCCGGGCTGGCCGTGCAGCGCGCGCGCCTGCAGGCCGGGCTGGCCGACAACGCGTTGTGGCCGCAACCGTCGGGCAGCCTCAGCAGCAGCGGCAACCGCCCCGTCGACCAGGGTGCGGACTGGAACCGCAGCAGTTCCGCCGGTGTGTCGCTGCAATGGGAAATCGACCTGTGGGGGCGCCTGCGCGCCCAGCGCGACATCGCCCAATGGGAAGCGCAGGCCAGCGAAGAAGACCGCCAGAACACCGCGCTGCTGGTGATTGGCGATGTCGCTACGCAGTACTGGACCCTGGCCTTCCTCAACCAGTCCATTGCCGCCGGCCAGACCAACCTGGAGCGGCTGCAGCGGACCCAGCAGCTGGTCCAGGCGCGCTTCGATGCCGGTGCGGTCTCGCGCCTGGAAGTGCGCCAGGCCACCCAGAGCCTGGAGGCGCAGCGCGCGGCGCAGAGCGCGCTGGAGCAGCAGCGGGTGGCCAGCCGCAATGCACTCACGGTACTGCTCGATGGCCAACCGTGGCCGTTGGCCGATGAACCACAGCAGCTTGAACGCAGCAGCGCCCCGGAGATCGCCGAGGGCCTGCCGGCCGCGCTGCTCGGCCGTCGCCCCGACCTGCGCGCGGCCGAACTGCGGCTGCGCAACAGCCTCAAGAACATCCGGGTCACCGCCACCCAGTACTACCCGGCGTTGAGCCTGAGCGGCAACGTCGGTAGCGGTGCGACCTCGCTGTCGGACGTGCTGAAGAATCCGGTGGCCACGCTCGGCGCCGGGTTGTCGCTGCCGTTCCTCAATGTGCGCCAGGCGCAGTTGAACACCCGCCTGGCCGGCACCGATTACCAGGTGGCCGCCAACGGCTTCCGCCGCACGCTGTACACCGCGTTGTCGGAAGTGGACAACGCGCTGTCCGCGCGCACCCAGTTCGACACCCAGGTGGCCGCCTCGCAGGCGTCCTACAACGAAGCGGTGGCGATCGAGCGCATGTACGAAGTGCGCTACCGGGTCGGCGCCACCGACCTGCGCACGTGGCTGGAGGCGCAGCAGACCCGCCGCGACGCCGAGCTGTCGCTGGCGTCGGTGAAGCAGAAGCAGTTGATCAACGATGTGACGTTGTTCAAGGCGCTGGGTGGCAGCGCAGGGTGATGCCAGGGTAGCGCCACGCCATGCGTGGCTGCCCTTCCATCCGGCACCGCGAAGCCACGCATGGCGTGGCTCTACCTGTGGTGCGTCAGCGGTTACACCGACCGCTGGCGGACCGCTTCAAACAGGCTTACGCCGGCGGCGACGGAGACGTTGAGGCTCTCGATTTCGCCGGGCATCGGAATCTTGACCAGGCCGTCGCAGTTTTCGCGGGTCAGGCGGCGCAGGCCGTCGGCTTCGCCGCCCAGCACCAGGGCGATGTTGCCCTTGAGGTCGATCGAGTACAGCGACGCGGTGGCTTCACCGGCCAGGCCGTAGATCCACACGCCCAGCTTCTGCAGGTCCTTCAGGCAGCGCGACAGGTTGGTCACCGCCACCACCGGAATCAGGTCGGCCGCACCGGCCGAGGTCTTGCGCACGGTCGCATTGACCGAGGCCGACTTGTCCTTGGGAATGATCACCGCCGTGGCACCGGCGGCCGCCGCGCTGCGCAGGCAGGCACCGAGGTTGTGCGGGTCCTGCACCTCATCGAGGACCAGCAGCAGGGCCTTGCCCTCGGCCGCCACGACCAGCCCTTCCAGCTCGTTCTCACCGTAGGTGCGTGCGGCCTGGTAGCGCGCGGCCACACCTTGGTGGCGCACCGAACCGCCCACGCCGTCCAGCGCCTGGGTGTTCACCTTGCGCACGTCGATGCCCTTGCGCCGCGCATTCTCTTCGATCTCGACCAGCCGCGGATTCTTCGCCCCGGCCTCGATCAGGACTTCGCGGACGTTCTCGGCATCGTTCTCGATCGAGGAGGCGACGGCGTTGACGCCGACGATCCACTGGCTTTGCTTGCTCATTGCGGGGCGTGACCGGTACAGGGGACAGGGGGTGGCTATGGTAGAGCATCGGCGACGGCCCTGCCCTGCCGGGCGTTCACGCAGGCCCTAGCGTGGCCCATCGGGGGTGTCGGTGTCCGGGTGCTGGTGAGACACCATGCCCTGCAGGAACGCCGCCTCCGGGTCGTCCTCGTCACGGATCACCGTGAGCGACCCCAGCGTATCCACGAACGGCAGCTTGGCCTCCACCCCGTACTGGACGGTTGGCGGCAGGCGTGCCGGTTCGTCGAAGGCGCCGGCGGCGACGGCCATGCCGTCGGGGGCTTCATAGGTCAGCGGGGTTCCGCAGTCGGCGCAGAACCCGCGCTGGACCACGTTGGAGGAGGCAAACCGGCGTGGCGTGCCCCGCGTCCAGCGGAATTCGACCTGGCGCACCGAGACCAACGGCGCGTAGTAGGCACCGAAGGCCTTCTGGCACATCCGGCAGTGACAGATCGAGCTGTCGGTGAGCGCGCCACGCACATGGAAACGGATCGCCCCGCACTGGCAACCACCGCTGCATTCGGGGATGGCAGGCATGCGGGGGCTCCGTTGGGGTGCTCAGTACTTCTGCTTCTTGCGCTTGGCCGGGACGCCACGCGGCGGTAGCGGTGCCACCTCGTCGTCCTTCTCTTCGACCAGGCGGAAGTCGATCTTGCGCTCTTCCATGCTGGCCTTGAGCACCAGGATCCGCACCCGGTCGCCCAGGCGGTAGGCCTTGCCGCGACGTTCGCCACTGAGCGTCTTGCGCACCGCATCGAACTGGTAATAGTCATGCGGCAGCTGGGTCACGTGGACCAGGCCGTTGACCTTGGATTCGTCCAGTTCAACGAACAGGCCGAAGCTGGTCACGCCGCTGATCACGCCCTCGAACTGGCCGCCGACGTGCTTTTCCATCCACGCGGCGCGGTAACGCTCATCCACCTCGCGCTCGGCCTCATCGGCACGACGTTCGCGCTCGGAGCACTGCAGCGCCATCGCAGCCATCTCGCGCGCCGAGTAGGTGTACTTCTCCAGCGGCTTGCCGCTGAGCGCGTGCTTGATCGCACGGTGCACCAGCAGGTCGGGATAGCGGCGGATCGGCGAGGTGAAGTGGGCGTAGGCGTCCAGCGACAGGCCGAAGTGGCCCTGGTTGTCCGGCGAGTACACCGCCAGGCTCTGGCTGCGCAGCAGCACCGATTCCAGCAGCGCCGCGTCGGGGCGCTCACGCACCTTCTTGAGCAGCTTGGTGTAATCGCCCGGCTGCACCTTGGACCATGCCGGCAGGCTCAACTTGAATTCCTTGAGGAACTCCAACAGGTCGTCGTACTTGGCTTCCGGCGGCTTGGCGTGGTCGCGGAACGGCGCCGGCACCTGCTTGTACAGCAGATAGCGCGCGGCCTGCACGTTGGCCGCGATCATGCATTCTTCGATCAGCTTGTGCGCATCGTTGCGCACCAGCATGCCGGCCTGGGTGACTTCACCGGTGTTGTCCAGCACGAAGCGTACTTCGGAGGATTCGAACTCGATGGCGCCACGCTTGGTGCGGGCCTTGGCCAGCACTTTGTACAACTGGTGCAGGCGTTCGACCTGCGGCAGCACCGCGGCAATCTGGTTGCGCACAGCCACGTCGTTCTCGCCCACCGCCTGCCAGACCTGGTTGTAGGTCAGGCGTGCATGCGAATTCATCACCGCCTCGTAGAAGCGCGAGTGGATCACCTCGCCCTCGCGGTTCACCTGCATGTCGCAGACGAAGCACATGCGGTCGACCTTGGGCATCAGCGAACAGATGCCGTTGGACAGCGTCTCCGGCAGCATCGGCACCACGAAGCCCGGGAAGTACACCGAGGTGGCGCGCTTCTGTGCCTCGTCGTCCAGCGGCGTGCCCGGGCGAACGTAATTGGAGACGTCGGCAATGGCCACCACCAGCCGGAAGCCTTCGGCATTGGGTTCGCAGTAGACCGCGTCGTCGAAGTCCTTGGCATCCTCGCCGTCGATGGTCACCAGCGGCGTGCTGCGCAGATCAACGCGGTTGCCAATCATGGCCGGCTCGACCACCAACGGGACCGACGCGGCCTCGTTGAGTACTTCCTGCGGGAACTCGAACGGCAGTTCGTGGCCGTGGATCGCGGTTTCCACGATCAGCGAGGCGGTCAGCTTGTCGCCGAGCACCGCGATGATGCGGCCGATCGGCGGGCGTCGGGTGTCCGGGGCCTGGGTCAGCTCGCAGACCACCAGCTGGCCGTCGCGCGCATCGCCGGTCTGATCCGGCGGGATCTGCACGTTGCGCTGCACCCGCTTGTCGTCGGGCACCACGTAGTTGATGCCGAACTCCACGCTGAAGCGGCCGATCAGGCGGGTCATGCCACGCTCGAGCACGCGCGAAATACTGCCTTCGCGGCGGCCGCGGCGATCGATGCCGGTCACGTTGACCAGCACCTTGTCACCGTGCAGCACCTTGCGCATTTCATACGGCGGCAGGAACAGGTCGTCGCCGCCCTCGACCGGGCGCAGGAAGCCGAACCCTTCCGGGTTGGCGATGACCACACCGGTGATCAGGTTGACCGCTTGCACGGGGGCGAAGCCGCCGCGGCGGTTCTGCACCAGCTGGCCGTCGCGGACCATCGCGCCCAGGCGCTTGCCCAGCGCATCGGCGCGGTCCGGCTCGGTCAGGCCCAGATGGATGCCGATCTCCTCGGCGGTCTGCGGGCCATCACAACGGTCCAGCAGCTGAAGGATCGCTTCGCGGCTGGCGATCGGCTGCGCATAGCGCTCGGCCTCGCGCGCGGCGAACGGATCCAGCACGTCGGTCGGGCTTTCGCTGCCCGGGTGCGGGCGGCGACGGGTCGGAATCGGGCCGGCCGCGGCGGGCTTGGGGCCGCGCTTGCCTGCGCGCGGCGGTGCCGCTGCAGGATTCGTCATGGATTCGGGCATCCAGGCCGGCAGCTTGCCGGCTTTCTTGGCAGCAGCGCGGGGCTTGCCCGACGGACCGGCTGCCTGCTTGGGCGCCGGGGACTTGGGGGCTTTCGCGCCCTGGGTCGGTTTCTTTGGTTTCATTGGCCTCCATGGTAACCGCTGGCGGTGTGCAGAACCGGTCGAGGCGTCTGCTCATGCAGCTTTGTGAAGAATTTTCGCAAAAGCGTTGACAAGCCCGGGCGGCATCTCCACAATTCGCCCCCTGAGTCGCCCAGGTGGCGGAATTGGTAGACGCACTAGCTTCAGGTGCTAGCGGGGGCAACTTCGTGGAGGTTCGAGTCCTCTCCTGGGCACCATGACTCAGTAAATGATCAAACCCGCGCAAGCGGGTTTTTTCGTTTCCGGCCCCGGCCAATCCATCGCCCAGGCTAGGCGTCCGGATCGTAGTAGCGCCGCGCCAGCCCGGCCCGCCCCGGGAAGTGCTTGAACCAGGGCCGCGCGGCATCGATCACCGCCGCTACGTCGGTATGCACCATCAGCCGCTCCAGGTACGCCGCGAGCGCCGCATGCACATCCGGAATCGGCACGTACGCCACCGCGTAGAACAACGCCGGCGCCGCCGCGCAGTCGGCCAGACTGAACCCCTCGCCGGCCAGCCAACGCCGCCCCTCGAGCTGCCCGTCCAGCAATGCATAGCGCTTGAGCAACGCAGCACGCGCCGCGGCGTCCGCCTCGGCATTGCCCGCCGCCTGCGGCTGCAACAGCGTGGCGGTCAGCGCCTGCATCGGGGTCATCACGTACAGGTCGCACACGCGGTCCCAGAACCGCACCTGCAGTGCCTGCTCCGGATCGTCCGGAATCAGCCGCGCGCCGCGCGCGTGATGCTGCTGCAGGTATTCGATGATGATGCTGGTCTCAGCCACCACCCGCCCCTGGTCGACCAGCACCGGCATCTTGCCGAGCGGCGACAGCGCGCGGAAGGCGTCGCGCTGCACCGGATCGCCCAGGTTCAACAGCTGTGGATCCACTGCCACGCCCAGCACGCGTGCGGCAACCAGCACCTTCTGGCAGCACGAAGACAGGGGGTGGAAATGCAGGATCGGGGTCGTCATCGGATCGCCTTGCTGGCAGGTTCGGCGAGTATTTTCAGGGGCGGCTGCCCTGGTCAAGTGCGGCACCCCACCCTGCTCGGCAGGGCCGCCGCCTTCGCCAGTTCACCGTGCATTGACAGCCCTCGATTGCTTCCGCATAATTCTCCTCCTGAGTCGCCCAGGTGGCGGAATTGGTAGACGCACTAGCTTCAGGTGCTAGCGGGGGCAACTTCGTGGAGGTTCGAGTCCTCTCCTGGGCACCATGACTCAGTAAATGATCAAACCCGCGCAAGCGGGTTTTTTCGTTTCTGCGGTTTGATGAAATGCACGATTCGCGCGCCATGAAGCGCATTGACGCAGCAACGCGCCATGAACGAATTTTTTCACGAAATCCTGTTGACACAATCGTGCTTCTCCCGCAGAATTCGTCCCCTGAGTCGCCCAGATGGCGGAATTGGTAGACGCACTAGCTTCAGGTGCTAGCGGGGGCAACTTCGTGGAGGTTCGAGTCCTCTTCTGGGCACCATGACTCAGTAAATGATCAAACCCGCGCAAGCGGGTTTTTTCGTTTCCGGGATCCACTTGCTCAATCGACAGATCGGGCGGCCACCCGACATGCCAGCTCGCCAACAGAGGCGACGCCGCGACGCGCCCACGGCAGATACCCTGCCGCGCTGCCGCCGAGCCACCGCCATCCGCGGATATCCCATGTCGTTCAAACGACCCGAATCACTCCGCCTTATTTTCACTTAACCCTTAAATATCAGTGCCTTGAGGTTTTCCATGTCGCATTTATTTGACATGCCAACCTCTATTGCTAGAGTGCCTTCATGGACACGCTCAGCCAATTCGGCCATGCGCTCAAAGCCCGCCGCGCGGAAATGGGCCTCACCCAGGCGCAGGTCGCCGAAATGAGCGGGCTGTCCCGGCAGACCATCAGTCAGCTGGAGAATGGCAGCGCACCGGATATTGGAATCAAGAAGCTGGATCGGCTTGCTGCCCAGCTGGGGTTGTCGCTTCGCCTGGAGCTCAACCACGCAAAGCCACGCGTGCCGCCCAAGGTCACTGCACTCAAGCGTGCCGCGCTGAGCAGCAATGTCAGCTACAAGTCCGCACTGTCCAGCGGCGAACTCAAGAAGATTCTCATTTCAGGCAAGGCCCCCGGCAGATTCGAACCGCATTTGCATGCGCTGCTCGATGATGCGCCGGTATCGTTGCTGGCTTCGGTTGCCGACCAGGTGCACAAGGAGGCACACATGCCTCGCGAAGTCGTATGGAAACAACTGCGGCGGCTTGCTGGCCAGGTCAAAAGCAGGCGCGATCTCTGGAAATGATCAGCGCTGACCTCACCCGCCCCGGTGTATGGCAGCGCCTGTTTCCTTCCGCCCTGGCATTGATGGCCGACCTTGAAGCCAAGGTGCCTGGCGCCACCTGGTCCTTCGGCGGAGGAACGGTACTCATGCTGCGTATGGCCCATCGCCACAGCAAGGACATCGACCTGTTCGTTCCGGACCCACAGTATCTGGGCTACGTGAATCCGAGACTGAGCGACGCCGCTGCGGACATTTCCTCCGAATACGAGGAAGCCGCCGAGTACGTGAAGCTCTATCTGCCGGACGGCGAAATCGATGTGGTTGCAGGTGGCACGCTGACCCGCGAACCGGTGGAGATCGTGCTTTACCAGGGCAGGCAGATCCGGGTGGAGACCTCGGGCGAGATCAAGGCCGCGACCTGTTCGATCTGTGCGCGGTAGCCGAAGCCGAGCCAGAGCAGATTGCCCATGCCCTCCCCTTCATGCGCAGGCATGGAGAAGAGTTTCTGCAGGCCATCGTGGAACGCTCGGCCATCATCGAACGCGAGCTGGACGCCATCGACGCGATTGGGCGGCGCTGGTCGTACCAGGAATGCCTCGCCTGCGCGGAACGCATCATCAGACCCGTACTCGCATCTGGTTGAGTTCCCCAAACAAAAACCCCGCCTCTCGGCGGGGTTTTTGCTTCAGCTCAACACACCACTTCTCAATGCCCACCGGCCGACGCCGCGCCCGCGCCTGCGCCGAACGGCGGCTTGGCCAGCCAGACGAATGCGATGATCGCCAGGAAGATCCAGCCCAGCAGGAAGAAGATGTCGTTGAAGCCCATCTGCGAGGCCTGGTGATTGACCATGTTGTTCAACACCGCTGCCCCGTGCTGCAGGTCGCCCTGCCCCATTGCCAGCACCTGATCCTGCACGCCCGGGGTATAGCCGGACACGTGCTCGGTGATGTGCGCATGGTGCTCCTGCGTGCGCCGCGCCCACAGCCACGTCGTCAACGACGCCGCGAAACTGCCGCCCAACGTACGCAGGAATGTCGCCAGCCCCGAGCCCGCCGCGATCTCGCGGCCGTCCAGGTCCGACAGCAGGATCTGCAGTACCGGCATGAAGAACAACGCCACGCCGATACCCATGATCAGCTGCACCCCGGCCACATGGGTGAAGTCCACCTGCAGGTTGAAACCCGAGCGCAGGAAACTGGTGAAGGACAGGAATACGAACGCGATGGTGGCCAGCATGCGCATGTCGAAACGCGAGGCGTACTTGCCCACGAACGGCGTCATGATCACCGGCAGGATTCCGATGGGCGCTGTCGCCAACCCCGCCCAGATCGCCGTGTAACCCATGTCGCGTTGCAGCCACTGCGGGATCAGCAACGACACGCTGAAGAACGCCGCATACGCCACCACCATCGCCAGCGTGCCGGCGCGGAAGTTGCGGTGCCGGAACAGGCGCAGGTCCACGATCGGATCCTTGTCGGTCAGCTCCCAGATCAGGAACACCGCCAACGCCACCACCGACACACAGGCCAGCGCCACGATCTTGGTCGACGCGAACCAGTCCTCGTCGTTGCCCAGGTCCAGCACCAGCTGCAGTGCGCCCACGCCGATCACCAGGGTGATCAGGCCCACGTAGTCCATCTTGGGCTTTTCCACCTGCTCCGGGCGCCCCTTCAACTGGTTGCCCACCACCAGCGCGGCGAAGATGCCCAGCGGCACGTTGATCAGGAAGATCCATTCCCAACTGTAGTTGTCGGTGATCCAGCCGCCCAGGATCGGGCCGCAGATCGGCGCCACCACCGTGATCATCGCCAGCAGCGCCAACGCCTGCCCGCGTTTTTCACGCGGGTAGATCGATACCAGCAGCGACTGGGTGATGGGGTACATCGGCCCGGCCACGAAACCCTGCAGCGCACGCGACAGCACCAGCATGCCCATGCTCTGGGCCAGCCCGCACAGCAGCGAGGTGATCACAAAGGCCAGCGTGGCCCAGATGAACAGCTTGCGCTCACCAAACCGGCGGCTCAGCCAACCGGTCAGCGGCAGCGCGATCGCGGTGCTCACCGCGAACGAGGTAATGACCCAGGTGGCCTGCTGCGAACTGGCGCCCAGGTTGCCGGCGATGGTGGGCAGGGACACGTTGGCGATGGTCGTGTCGAGCACCTGCATGAACGAGGCCATCGCCAGGCCAGCGGTGCACAGGGCGACATTGGCCGGCATGAAGCCGGCCGTCGCGCCTGGCGCGCCCGGAAGACCGGGCGCGGCGGGGGCTTGTGCGGACATGGTGGCCTCAGCTCGCCTTGGCCTGCTGCGGCAGGTTGCTCTGGATGATCTGGTGGATCACGTCATCGGCGCTGTGCAACTGCTTGGCATAGACATCGGTGTCGAACACCTGGCCCTTGGCATCTTCGGTCGGCAGCACGGTGCCCTTCTGGTCGCGCAGGCTCACTTCGGCCTTGATCGACAGACCAATCCGCAACGGGTGCTCGGCCAGCTGCTTGGCATCGATGGCGATGCGCACCGGCACACGCTGCACGATCTTGATCCAGTTGCCGCTGGCGTTCTGCGCCGGCAGCAGCGAGAACGCTGAGCCGGTACCCAGGCCCAGGCTGTCGATGCGGCCCTTGTACTTCACGTCACCGCCGTACAGGTCCGAGCGCAGCTCCACTTCCTGGCCCAGGCGCATGTGACGCAGCTGGGTTTCCTTGAAGTTGGCTTCCACCCACATCTGGTTGGTCGGGATCACCGCCATCAGCGCGGTACCCGGCTGCACGCGCTGGCCGACCTGCACCGAACGACGCGCAACGTAGCCGGTCACCGGGGCGACGATGCCGGTGCGGGCGTTGTTGAGATAGGCCTGGCGCAGCTGTGCGGCGGCAGCCTGCACGTCCGGCTGGGTGGCGATCACGGTGTCATCGACCAGGGCGCGGCTGCGCTCGAAGGTCTCGCGCGAACCGGCCACGGCCGCTTCGGCGCCGGCCAGCTCGTCACGCGCATGGGCGAGTTCTTCGTTGGAGATCGCACCGGTGGCGGCGAGGTCCTTGCGGCGGGCGAAGTCTTCGCGCACCCGCTTCAGGGTGACCTGGCGGGCATTCAATTCCGCCTGGGCACCTTCCACGCTGCGGTACAGGCCGCGCACCTGGCGCACGGTACCGGCGAGGTTGGCTTCGGCCTGCTGCAGCGCCACTTCGGTATCGGCCGGATCCAGCCGTACCAGCAGCTGGCCGCGCTGCACGCGCATGCCGTCATCGGCGTTGATCGCCACCACGGTACCGGCCACCAGCGGTGTGATCTGGACCTGGTTGCCCTGCACATAGGCGTCGTCGGTTTCTTCGAACCAGCGGCCGAACATGAAGTACCACAGGGTCAGCGCTGCCAGCAGCAGCACGACGATGACCAGCAGGCCGCGCAGCAGCTTGCCGCGACGGGACGGGGCTGCCGGAGCGGCAGCGGGAGCGGATGTCTGGCTCATGGAGTGTGTCTCAGGAATGCGTGGATGCAGGGGGAGCGGCGTGCGTGGCGGTGTCGCTGGAAGGCGTGAACCCGCCCCCCAGCGCCTGGCTCAGCCGGACCGAAACGAGGATCTGCTGGGACTGCAGCGTGGCCAACCGCTGCTGGGCGAGCAGCAGCTGTTCTTCCACGCTGAGCACGTCCAGATAGCTGCCGATGCCGGCGCGGTAACGCTGTTCGGCAAGGTCGTGCGCGGCGCGGGCGGTGCTGACGGCCTGCTGCTGTGCCTCGGACTGGCTGGCCAGCGAGCGCACCGCGTTGACCTGATCGGCGACATCGCGCAGCGCGTTGACCACCGACTGGTTGTAGTCGGCCACGGCCAGGTCGTACTGCGCGTCGGTCTTGTCCAGGTTGGCGCGCAGGCGGCCACCGTCGAAGATCGGCAGGCTCAGCGCCGGGCCGAGGAAGGCGAAGGTCGAGCCGCTTTTGAGCAGTTGGTCCACTTCACTGGACACCACTCCGCCGAGCGCGGTCAGGTTGAGGCTGGGATAGAACTGCGCCTTGGCCGCGTGGATCTCACGACCGGCCGCTTCCACCCGCCAGCGCGCCGCCACGATGTCCGGGCGACGGCCGAGCAGTTCGCTGGGCAGCACGCCCGGCAACTGCAGGGCCAGCGGATTGAGCACCTGCGGGCGTTCGATCTGCAGGCCACGGTCCGGGCCCTGCCCGACCAGCGCGGCCAGCGCCGTGCGCGCCTCGTCGATCTGCTGCTGCGCGGCCTGCTGCTGTTGCTGTGCCGCCGGAATACGCGCTTCGGCCTGGCGGGTCTGCAGGTCGCTGTCGATGCCGGCCTTGCGGCGCTGACGGGTCAGGTCCAGGGTCTTCTGCGCACGCGCCAGCTCTTCGCTGGCCACGTCGTGCAGCTGCCAGGCATAGCCGAGCTGGGCGTAGGCCTCGGCAATCCCCGCGGACAGGTTCAGGCGCGCGGCCTGGGCATCCACGTCGGCAGCATGGCCGCTGTCCACGGCCGCTTCCCAGGCGGCGCGCTTGCCGCCCCACAGGTCGATGCCGTAGCTGAAGCTCAGGTAGGCCTGGCCACTGCCCGCGTAGCTGCCACCGCGCTCCTCGCCGACCATCGAGGTCGGCAGGCGCACGCCGGTGTAACCACCGGAAGCGGACAGGCTGGGCAGGCGGTCGGCACGCGCGGTGCCAATCTGCGCGCGAGCCTGGCGCAGCCGCGCATCGGCCGCGTCCAGGCCCGGGTTGCGCTGCAGGCCTTCGGCGATCAGGGCATCAAGCTGGGGATCGCCCAGCGCGCGCCACCAGTCGGTGGACGGCCAGCCGGGCTGGCTCAGCCCATCGGCAGCCAGGGTGCGCTGGGTCTGCAGGCTGTCGGCGTCGAGCAGCGTGCCGTGCGGCTGCAGGCCACCGGTGCTGGCACAGGCGGCCAGCGCCAGCGCCAGCACGGACAGCAGCACCGGCCGCAGCGGGCGCAGTGAGGAAGTGCGATCAGGGATGGGAGTCATGGCGTATTGAGGGAGTCACGTACACGGGTCATGAGGGAAAGCAGCTGCGTGCGCTCGTCGCTGGACAGGTCGCGCAGGGCGAAGTCCATCGTCTGGTCGCCACGCTGCTTCAGCCGGGCCCACAACTGGCGGCCCTCGTCGGTCAGTACGATCTGCAACGCGCGCCGGTCCTGGGCGTGCGGCTCGCGGCGGACACAGCCCATCGCTTCCAGCTTGTCCAGCAGGCGGGTAACCGCACTGGGAACCTGGTCGATGGCCTGGGCCAGCTCGTTGGCGGTACACGGGGCCATGGCCGAGAGCACCTTCAGACCGATGTAATGGGTGAAGCCGATACCCAGGTTCTCTTCGGCCATCGAAGCATCCAATTGGCGGACCAGGCCGTCGCGCACCTGGCGCAGCAGCAGGCCGAAGCTGGGGGGAGTAGTGGCAGGACAGATCATGGAGCGTATTTTGTTCCAAAAATAATATTTCTCAATGGAAATATTCAATCTGGAACGATATGCTGTGTTGCAACAGACAGAACAGTGCGGGGTGGCCACCTTAATAGCCATCCCCGATGGCCCGGTATTACAATCTGGACAATGAATAGCATTTTCAGGCCAGAGGACGCTGTGCTCGCCGCCCCGTTGATCCGCCATGACGTGCTGGACTGGATCGAGCGCGATGACGGATTGCCCGTGCTGGGCTTCCAGATCGAGAGCGCGCGCGGGCTGGAGCGGGAGATCGACTGGCACCAGCACCATCGCGCCCAGCTGATCTGCGTGGAGGCCGGATTGCTCAACACCCGCACCCGCCACGGCAACTGGTCGCTGCCGCCCGGCTGCGCCGGCTGGATGCCGCCCGGCGAGCCGCACACGGTGGACATCTCCGGGCCGTTGCGCGGCTGGGGCCTGATCATCACCCCGCAGGCCGCCCGCGACCTGCCCGACGAACCCTGCGTGGTGGCCATCTCCGACCTGCTGCAGGCGCTGGCACAGCGGGTCGCGCACTGGCTGCCGGTTGCCGCCGCCGACCTGCGCCAGCAGCACATGATCGAGGTGCTGCTGGACGAGATCCGCAATGCCCCGCGCCAGCGCATGCACCTGCCGATGCCGCAGGACCGGCGCCTGCTGCGCATCGCCTCGCAGCTGATCGCCGCCCCGGCCGACAGCCGCAGCCTGGAGCAATGGGCGCAATGGGCCGGGCTGTCGCCGCGTACACTGACCCGGCACTTCCGCGATGAAACCACGCTCAGCTTCGCCCAGTGGCGCCAGCAGGCACGGCTGGCCGACGGGCTGCGCCGTCTGTCCGATGGCCAGAGCGTGTCCGACATCGCCCACGAACTGGGTTTCAGCAGCCCCAGCGCGTTCGTCACCGTGTTCCGCCGCCACTTCGGCTGCCCCCCGGGGCGCTATGTGGCACGGGCCGGCCAGCTGCTCAATCCATCACGCGGCTTGGCATCCCCGGCCGCATCCGGATAATCGTCCGCCTGCGAGGGCGACAGCCGTCGCCGTCCCTTGCCACAGGTAACAATCCCGCATGACCGATCTTGCCCGCCCCGCCTTCCACGGCTTTGAACAGTTGCCCCTGCGCGAGTACGCCGAACGGGCGTATCTGGACTACTCGATGTACGTGGTGCTCGACCGTGCACTGCCGTTCATCGGCGATGGCCTCAAGCCGGTGCAGCGCCGCATCATCTATGCGATGAGCGAGCTGGGCCTGAACGCGGCATCCAAGCCGAAGAAGTCCGCGCGTACCGTCGGTGACGTGATCGGCAAGTACCATCCGCACGGCGACAGCGCCTGCTACGAAGCCCTGGTGCTGATGGCCCAGCCGTTCTCGTACCGTTACCCGCTGATCGAAGGCCAGGGCAACTTCGGTTCCACCGACGATCCCAAGTCGTTCGCGGCGATGCGTTACACCGAATCCAAGCTGACCCCGATCGCCGAAGTGCTGCTGGGCGAAATCAGCCAAGGCACCACCGACTGGACCCCGAACTTCGACGGCACCCTGGAAGAGCCGACCTGGATGCCGGCCCGCCTGCCGCACCTGCTGCTCAACGGCACCACCGGCATCGCCGTGGGCATGGCCACCGACGTGCCGCCGCACAACCTCAACGAGATCGTCAGCGCCCTGCTGCACCTGCTCGATGACCCGGACGCCACCGTCGCCGACCTGTGCGAGCACGTGAAGGGCCCGGACTACCCGAGCTACGCAGAGATCATCACGCCGATCGCCGACCTGCGCACCCTGTATGAAACCGGCTACGGCAGCGTGCGCGCGCGGTCGACCTTCCTGAAAGAAAACGGCAACGTGGTGATCAACGCGCTGCCGTTCCAGGTATCGCCCTCCAAGGTGATCGAGCAGATCGCCGCGCAGATGCGCGCCAAGAAGCTGCCGTGGCTGGAAGACATCCGCGATGAGTCCGACCATGCCAACCCGGTACGGGTGGTGCTGGTGCCGCGCTCCAACCGCGTGGATGCAGAGCAGCTGATGGGCCACCTGTTCGCCACCACCGACCTGGAGCGCAGCTACCGGGTCAACCTCAACGTGATCGGGCTGGACGGCCGTCCGCAGGTGAAGAACCTGAAGACGCTGCTGTCGGAATGGCTGCAGTTCCGCGCCACCACCGTCACCCGCCGCCTCAACCATCGCCTGCAGAAGGTCGAGCGCCGCCTGCACCTGTTGGAAGGTTTGCTGGTGGCCTTCCTCAACCTGGATGAAGTGATCCACATCATCCGCACCGAGGATGAGCCCAAGGCGGCGCTGATCGCGCGCTTCGCGCTGAGCGAGGAACAGGCCGAGTACATCCTGGAAACCAAGCTCAAGCAGCTGGCCCGCCTGGAAGAAATGAAGATCCGCGGCGAGCAGGACGAGCTGGCCAAGGAGCGCGACAAGATCCTGTCGATCCTGGACAGCAAGGCCAAGCTGAAGAAGCTGATCCGCGACGAGCTCACCGCCGATGCCAAGAAGTTCGGCGACGCGCGTCGTTCGCCGCTGGTGCAGCGTGGCGCCGCCCAGGCCATCGATGAAACCGAGCTGGTGCCCAGCGAACCGATGACCGTGGTGCTGTCGGAGAAGGGCTGGATCCGCGCGGCCAAGGGCCACGACATGGACCCGTCCACGCTGTCCTACCGCGACGGCGATGCACTGCTGGGCGCGGTGCGCGCACGCAGTACCCAGCAGGTGGCGTTCCTGGACAGCGAGGGCCGCGCCTATTCCACGCTGATCCACACCCTGCCCTCGGCGCGTGGCAACGGTGAACCGCTGACCGGGCGCTTCTCGCCGGCCCCGGGCAGCCAGTTCCTGACCCTGGCCAGTGGCGAGAACAACACCCGCTTCGTGCTGGCCTCCACGCACGGCTACGGTTTCGTCACCCGCTTCGAAAACCTCACCGGGCGCAACAAGGCCGGCAAGGCCATGCTCAACCTGACCTCCGGCTCCAGGGTGCTGACCCCGGCCGTGGTGGGCAACCCGGAAACCGACCGCATCGTGGCGGTGACCAGCTCGGGCAACCTGCTGGCCATTCCGGCCAACGAACTGCCGGAACTGGACAAGGGCAAGGGCAACAAGATCATCGACATCCCCAAGGCCAAGCTCGCCACCGAGCGCGTGGTGGCGGTGGTATCGGTCGGCCCGGGCAACACCCTGCTGGTACGCAGCGGTACGCGCACCATGAATTTGTCCTACAAGGACCTGGAGACCTACCTGGGCACGCGTGCCACGCGTGGCCACCTGCTGCCGCGCGGTTGGCAGAAGGTGGAAGGCCTGGCGGTGGAGTAACACCACGGTGGGTGCCGACCGTTGGCCGGCACCCATCAGACACAAAAAAGCCGGGGATTTCCCCGGCTTTTTCATTCGTCGCTGGCGGGCGGATGCTGGCGGGCGGACGACGGATTCTGCAGCGTGCTGGCGAAGGCTGGCTGGCGGGCAGAACCCAATGGAAGTGCTGCCGTGGGGAGGATGCGCAACGGCGCATCACCGCGCATTCAATGCGCGGCCGTCCCCTTGGCGTCCATCTTGCTGGTCTGGTACAGCGCCAGCCCGATCCGCTTGATCAGGCCCAGCTGCTGCTCCAGCCACCAGGCGTGGTCTTCTTCGGTGTCCTTCAACTGCACCAGCAGCATGTCGCGGCTGACATAGTCCTGGTGCTGCTCGCACAGCTTCATGCCGGCAGCGAGGTTGTTGCGCACGCTGTACTCGGTTTCCAGATCCTTCTGCAGCATCTCTTCCACGGTCACGCCGGGTTCGAACGTATGCGGGCGCATGTCCGGATCACCCCCGAGGAACAGGATGCGACGCAGCAGCGCATCGGCGTGCTGGGTCTCTTCTTCCATCTCATGGTTGAGGCGCTCGTACAGCGCGAACAGCCCCTGATCTTCGTAGCGGCGCGAATGGATGAAGTACTGGTCGCGCGCAGCCAATTCGCCGCGCAGCAGTTCCTTCAGGCAGGCGATGACGTCCGGATGGCCTTTCATGGTGGGGAGCTCCTGTGGATCAATGGCGCACATGGTGCCGCATTCGGAAATCCAATGATCTAATCGGAATCAGTTGCAGTTGCGCTCGCAGCCCCCCGCTCCACCCTACAATCCGGAGACAACCTCACCGGGAAGCGCGGCATGCGTCGTTGGCTCAAGCGGGTGCTGTGGCTGTCGCTGCTGGTCGTGCTCATTGCCCTGGCCAGCCTGTGGTGGCTGCTGCACGGCAGCCTGGCCACGCTGGAGGGCCAGCAGGGGCTGGGCGGGCTGCGGGCACCGGCGACGATCAGCCGCGATGCGCTGGGCGTGGTCACCATCGAGGCTGCCAACGAGGCCGACGCGCTGCGCGCCCTGGGCTTCGTGCATGCCCAGGAACGCTACTTCGAGATGGACCTGATGCGCCGCGCGGCGGCCGGTGAGCTGGCCGAGCTGTTCGGCCCCGCCGCCGTCCCGGCAGACCAGCGGATGCGTGTGCACCGGCTGCGCGCAGGCACCCAGGCCCACCTGGCCAACGCCGCCGGGGCCCGGCCGGAGCGGCTGCAGGCCTACGTCGAGGGCGTCAACAGCGGCCTGAATGGGCTGCAGGTGCGGCCCTGGCCGTACCTGCTGCTGCGCCAGCCGCCGGCTGCCTGGACCCCCACCGACAGCATCCTGACCGGGCTGGCGATGTACGCCGACCTGCAGGACCCGACCAACCAGAGCGAACTGGCGATGGCGCGGATCCGCGCGGTGGTGCCGCCGGCGTTGTACGCCCTGCTCAGCCACGACGGCAGTGAATGGGATGCGCCGCTGTTCGGCGCCGCACGCGGCAATGCGACGCTGCCCGACGCTACCCAGCTGGACCTGCGCACGCTGGCCACCGGCCCGGCGGCCGGCCATGCCGAGCCCGACGTGCACGGCAGCAACAATTTCGCCGTGGCCGGCGCGTTGACCGCCGACGGCCGCGCGATCGTGGCCGACGACATGCACCTGGGCCTGCGCGCGCCCAACCTGTGGTTCCGGGTGCGGCTGCGTTACGCCGACCCGCAGGCCGTGGGCGGCAGGGTCGATGTCAGCGGTTTCTCGCTGCCGGGCTTGCCCGCGATCGTGGTGGGCAGCAACGGCCATGTGGCCTGGGGCTTCACCAACAGCTACATCGACAACGCCGATTTCGTCGCAGTGCCCGCGCATGCACCTGGCAGCATGGACGGCATCACGACCTACCCCGAACGCATCCGCGTGGCCGGTGGCGCCGACGTGGTGATGCAGGTCCGCGAAACCGCTTGGGGCCCGATCCTGCACGCACGCGCCGACGGCAGTGGCGAGGCGCTGCGCTGGACCGCCCAGTTGCCCGGCGCGATCCGCCTGGACTTCACCGACATGGCGCGCGCACGCAGCCTCGACGATGCCCTGCGCATCGCCGACCGCTCCGGCATTCCCACCCAGAACCTGCTGATCGCCGATGCACACGGCCGTATCGCGTGGCGGCTGATCGGCGCGCGCCCGGACCGTAGCGCCGATTGCCCGCCCGCCGGTCTGCAGACCGCAGTCGCGGCACACTGCGCGCCCTGGCCGATCCACAGCGACCAGTCGCCGGCGCTGATCGATCCGCCTTCGCACCGGCTGTGGACCGCCAATGGCCGGGTGCTCGACGGCGACGCGCTGGCCGAGGTCGGCAACGCCGGCTATGACCTGGGCGCGCGCGGCCGGCAGATCCGCGATGACCTCAACGCACGCGACCGCTTCAGCGAAGCCGACCTGCTGGCGATCCAGCTCGATGATCGCGCCGTGTTCCTGCAACGCTGGTGGGTGCTGCTGCGCGAGGTGGTCAGCCACAGCGACGACCCCGCGCTGAAGCGGTTGGAAGCCGCCAGCCGACACTGGGACGGGCATGCCAGCACCGATTCGGTGAGCTACCGGATCGCGCGCGGTTTCCGTGGCATGGTGCTGGACACGGTCTCGGCCAGCCTGTTGGCCCCGGCCAAGCGACAGCTCGGCGAGCAGTACCTGGAACCGCGCCTGGCGCAGATCGAAGGCGTGCTGTGGCCGCTGGTCAGCGAACGCCCCGCGCATCTGCTGCCCACCGCGTATGCAAGTTGGGATGCGCTGCTGGCCGATGCGGCGAAACAGCTGGACGCCGACCTTGCCGCACAGGACGGTCCTTTGGCCAAGCGCACCTGGGGCGAGCGCAACACCGCCGCGATCTGCCACCCGGTCAGCCGCGCCCTGCCCGCTTTCAGCAAACGCTGGTTGTGCATGCCCGCCGACCCGCTGCCCGGCGACCGCGACATGCCGCGCGTGCAGGGCCCCGCCTTCGGCGCATCACAACGGATGGTGGTCTCGCCCGGTCACGAAGCCGACGGCCTGGTGCACATGCCGGGCGGCCAGAGCGGCCACCCGCTGTCGCCGTTCTGGGGCGCCGGGCACGAGGACTGGGTAAAGGGCACCCCGACCCCGTTCCTGCCGGGTGCAACCGTCTACACCTTGAAGCTGGTGCCCACCACCAACCGGTAGTGCCGGCCGCTGGCCGGCAAATGGCGTACCGACCAACGGTCGGTACCCACCGCGGTCCCACCGCGCCCCACCACCCCCTACCGCGCGCGGCGCTCCATCCACCCCAGCAGGGGCCCGGTCATCGCCGTGGTCACCAGCGCCATGATCACCAGCACCGCGAACAGGCGGTCGCCGAGGAAACCCAGTTCGTAGCCCAGGTTGAGCACGATCAGTTCCATCAGCCCGCGGGTGTTCATCAGCGCACCCAGTTTCCAGGCCTCATGGTTGCCCATGCCCGCGCTGCGCGCCGCGCCCCAGGTGCCCAGCAGCTTGCCCAGCGTCGCCACCGCAATGACCACCAGACACAGCACCAGGTCGCTGGCCTGCAGCGCGTCAGCACGCATGCGCAGGCCGGTCATGGCGAAGAACAGCGGCAACAACAGCGTCACGGCGAACGGCTCGACCCGGCTCGCCACGGTGTGGCGCAAGGTGGCATTGCCGGAGACGGCCACGCCGGCCGCGAACGCACCGAACAACGCATGGATGCCGAGCATCTCGGTCACCAGCGCACAGCCCAGTGCCATCAACAGCATGATCAGCAGCCAGCGTCCTTCCTGTCCCGGCGCGATCGTCTGTCGCGAGAACCACGGCCGCACCACGCCCAGCATCACGCCGACGAACAGCACCACGCAGGCCAGGTTGATCGTGGCCGGCACCCAGCCCTGCGCCTGCGTTGCCGCCACGATCAGCGCCAGCAGGCACCACGCGGTGGCATCGCCGAGCGCGGCGCAGGCAATGGCGGTCTGCCCCAACGGGGTGCGGCTGATACCGCGGTCGGCCAGGATCCGCAGCAGCACCGGGAAGGCGGTGATGCTCAGCGAAATCCCCACGAACAAGGCGAAACCGGTGAAGCCGACCCCGCGGGGCGCATGCGCGCCGTACAACCCGATCGCCAGCAGTACGCCGAGCACGAACGGCAGTGCGATCCCGGCATGGCTGATCACGAACGCAAAACGGCGCCGACCGCGCAGACCGCCCAGGTCCAGCTCGGCACCGGCGACCAGCAGGAACATCAGCACGCCCAGCTGGCTGAGCAGGCCCAACGATCCCAGCGACGCCGCCGGGAACAGCACGCCATGCACCTGCGGCAACACCGCGCCCAGCACCAGCGGCCCCATCATCAGGCCGGCCGCCATCTCACCGATCACGGCGGGCTGCCCCGCCTTGCGGAACAGCCAGCCGGCGCCCTTGGCCACCAGCAGCAGCACCAGCAGCTGCAACAGGAACAGGCCCAGCGGCGCGTGCAGGTGCGCGGCCCAGTCGGCGCCGAGCGAGGATTCCGCGCGCGCCACCTGTGCCGCGACGCCCGGGCCGGCATAGCGCGCCAGCCCCACGCCGATGATCAGCGGCAGCACCACCCATCCCAGGTAACGCCATGCCAGCCCGCTACGGCGCATGCCGCGGGTGTCTGCTTCCATTGCCGATCCCCATCGATTGAGGCGTCAATTCTACGGGCGCTACGCGCGCAAACGCGCAGCGCCCCGGCGATGGCTCAGGTCAGCGCCTGCGCATGCACGCCGGCCACGGCGCGCCCGGACGGGTCGGCCATGCTCGCGAAGCTGGCATCCCAGGCAATCGCCGCCGGCGAGGAGCAGGCAATCGACTTGCCCCCCGGCACCGTCTCGGCCGCGGCCTGGGTGGGGAAGTACTGCTCGAACACGTGGCGGTAGTAGTAGGCCTCCTTGGTCTGCGGCGGGTTGTGCACGAAGCGCTTGTCGGCCGCGGCCATCACCCGGTCGCTGACCTGGGTTTCGGCATGCGCCTTGAGCCCGTCGATCCAGCCATAGCCGACGCCGTCGCTGAACTGCTCCTTCTGCCGCCACAGGATCGACTCCGGCAGGTAGCCCTCGAACGCTTCGCGCAGCACGGCCTTCTCAATCCGGCGTGCGCCCTGTGGGCCCTGCCCGACCATTTTGTGTTTCGCATCGATGCGCATGGCCACATCGAGGAATTCGCGGTCCAGGAACGGCACGCGCGGCTCCACACCCCAGGCCATCATCGACTTGTTGGCGCGCAGGCAGTCGTAGTTGTTGAGTGCGTCGAGCTTGCGCACCAGTTCTTCATGGAATTCACGCGCGTTCGGCGCCTTGTGGAAGTACAGGTAGCCACCGAAGATTTCATCGCTGCCCTCGCCGGACAGCACCATCTTCACCCCCATCGCCTTGATCCGGCGTGCCAGCAGGAACATCGGGGTGGAGGCGCGGATGGTGGTGACATCGTAGGTTTCCACATGCCGGATCACCTCCGGCAGCGCGTCCAGGCCTTCTTCGAAGGTGTATTCGAAGCCGTGGTGCACGGTGCCCAGCGCCTCGGCGGCGATGGCGGCCGCGGCCAGGTCGGGTGAACCTTTCAGGCCGATCGCGAAGGAGTGCAGGCGCGGCCACCACGCTTCGCTCTGGTCGCCGTCCTCGATACGGTGGCGGGCATAGCGCGCGGCCACGGCTGCCACCAGCGAGGAATCCAGGCCGCCGGACAGCAGCACGCCGTAGGGCACGTCGGTCATCAGCTGGCGATGCACCGCACGTTCAAACGCTTCACGCAGCGCCGCGCGGTCGGCCTCGACACCTTCCACCGCGTCGTAGTCACGCCAGGGGCGTTCGTAGTAGCGGGTGAGCGTGTCGGTGGCGCTGTCGTAGTAGTGCCCCGGCGGGAACTGGGCCGCATCGGCGCAGACATCCACCAGCGACTTCAGCTCGGAGGCCACCACCAGCCGGCCCGCCTTGTCATGGCCCCAGTACAGCGGCACCACCCCGATCGGGTCGCGCGCGATCAGCACGCGCTGCTGCGCCCGGTCCCACAGGGCGAAGGCGAAGATGCCGTTGAGGCGGTTCAGGAACGCGGCCGGGCGGTCTTCACGGTACAGCGCGTTGATCACTTCGCAGTCCGAGCCGGTCTGGAAGGCATAGGGCTGGGCCAGTTCGGCCTTCAGCTCGCGATGGTTGTAGATCTCACCGTTGACCGCCAGGGCCAGGCCGCCATCCTCGGACAGCAGCGGCTGCGAGCCACCGGCCGGGTCGACGATGGCCAGCCGCTCGTGGACCAGGATGGCACCGTCATCCACGTACACCCCGCTCCAGTCGGGGCCGCGATGGCGCTGGCGCTGGGACAGCTCCAGGCAGTGGCGGCGCAGGGCCGGAAGGTCGTCGCCGGGTTGCAGGCCGAACAGGCCGAAGATCGAACACATGGGAGCAGCTCCTGATGATGGGGGATACACGGGGTGCAGCGATCCGAGCGGCCAAAAAAAAACCCGCATCGGCCGATGCGGGTTTTCTGAGGTTCGGGCGTGTTGCTTGTACTAGCCCTGGTCGCAGTCCCGCAGTAGCCGCGCACGATTATTCGCGCGCAGATTGCTGCGGTTGTTATTGACGGCGGTGGCCAGGAACGAGGACATGGATCCGACCGTAACCGGGTTTGGGCGGCGGTGCAACTGTTGCGATGGCAACCATGCCGACAGCCCGGGACAACCCCGCACCGTGGCCGCAGGCGATAATCACGCCCCCCTGTACGACCCGGCTGGCATGAACCTTCGCATCGGACGCATCGCTTCACGGCTGGGCGGCATCGCCCTCAGCCTCGCCCTGGTCGCCTGCAGCAGTACCCCCGCGCGGACGCCGGCCAGCATCGCCCAGGCGCTGGCGGTGAAGGCCGCCGACGGCAGCTTCGACAGTGCCTGGGAGGCCGCCAGAACCTACGAGCAGTTCAACGATCCGCGCGCGGTGGGCGCGTACGAACGGGCTGTCGCCGTCACCCCGTGGACGTTGCAGAACGCCCGCGCCGAAGAGGCGCTGGGCCGGATCTGGAGCACCGGCGAGCTGCTGCATGGCGACGGCCCGAACATCGTCCAGGGGGCCGCGCTGCGCCCCTCGCCACGCAAGGCCGAGCGCTGGTATCGCGCTGCGGCCGAGCACGGCAATCCGATGGCCATGCTGATGCTGGCCCGGTTCCACCGCGAACGTGGCGAAGCGGCCAGCGCCCTGCGCTGGGACCTGCGCGCGACGATCTACAACCACATGTCGTCCGAATCCTCGCGGCTGCCGCAGGCGATCGCGGCGCAGCCCGATGGCACGCTGCATCCGTTGGTCGTCCAGATCCAGACCCGCGCCCAACGCGGCGATGCCAATGCCCAGGTGGATCTGGGCGCACTGTATGAAACCGGCATGGGTCTGCCGCGCGATGGCCTGCAGGCACTGCACTGGTATCGGCTGGCGGCCGACCAGGGCAACGTCTACGGCCAGTACTTCAGCGGCCTGCTGCTTGGCCGTGGACGCGCCGGCGTGACCCGTGATCTGGACGCGGCCGCTGGCTGGTTCGCCAAGGCGCAGGCCCAGCAGTTCTACCTGGCCGGCGAAACGTTCTGGCGCGACAGAATCAAAACACCGTTCTGGACCTTCGACTGACGGGCCGGGTTTGTACACATTCCGTCGCCGCCTTCAAGGCTGCCGCTGCGCCGGCACATCGCACAGAATGAGGGCATGAATACCGCCACCTTCCGCGATGACATCATCACCCGCGCGCGCATGCAGGCCATCATCGCCGCGCATCCCCGTGCAGCCATTTTCGAAGGCTGCACGTTCGACAACGGCGACTTCTCGCGGCTGGACATGGACGGGTTCCAGTTCAACCAGTGCTCGGTTGCCAGCGCGTCCTGGCTGGCCGCCTCACTGGAGGAAAGCCAGTGGACGAAATGCCGGGGCAGCCAGTGCGATTTCAGCTCGGCCCTGCTCAGCGACGCGCGCTTTGCGCATTGCGATCTCAACAACAGCCACTGGCGTCGCGCGACGCTGTCCTCGGTGCAGTTCCAGGACTGCAAGCTGACCGGTGCGCACCTGCAGGAGGTGACCGGTTGGGCACTGGAATTCCGCGATTGCCTGCTGGTCAGCGCCGACCTGCGCGGGCTGTCGTTCCGCAAGGCACAGTTGGACGGCATGGATTTTTCCGAGGCCGAGCTGTCCGGCTGCGATTTCCGCGATGCGGTGTTCAACGGTGGCAGCCTGCGCAATGCGCAGACACGGCTCACGCGTTTTGAAGGCGCGGACCTGCGCGGCACCGACATCAGCGGGCTCAACGTGATGGACGCCAAGCTGTTCAAGAAGGCGGTGATTTCGCAGCGCCAGGCGGCTGCGGCGCTGGCCGCGTTCGGGCTGATCGTGGCCTAGGAGCGAAGCGACCCGCTCCGCGCCGCAGCGATCCAGTAGTGCCGGCCGCTGGCCGGCTCCGCTTTCCGTCCGGCAATCATGGGAGCCGGCCAGCGGCCGGCACTACGGTAACGGGCGACGGCGGGCGCTGCCTGCAGAAATCAGGCCAACAAGCGTTCGATCAAACGCTGGTACAGCGCTGGCAGCTGCTCCAGATCGGCCACGCGGACGTTTTCATCCACCTGGTGGATGCTCGCATTGACCGGCCCCACTTCAATGCACTGCGCGCCCAGTGGCGCGATGAAGCGTGCATCGGAGGTGCCGCCGCCGGTGCTTTCCTCGGGCGGTGTGCCCGCGAATTCGCCCAGCACTTCACGCGCCACCCGCCGCAGTGTGCCTTCCGGCGTGTAGAACGGTTCGCCGCTGCGATGCCATTTCAACGTGTAGTCCAGCGCATGGCGATCGAGCAACGTGGCGATTTCCCGTTCCAGCGTCGGTGCGTTCCAGTGCGGGTTGTAGCGCAGGTTGAACAGCACCTGCAGTTCGCCGGGAATCACGTTGTTCGCGCCGGTACCAGCGTGGATGTTGGAGACCTGCAGGCTGGTCGGCGGGAAGCTCTCGAAGCCATCGTCCCAATGCCGTGCCGTCAGTTCGGCCAGTGCGGCGGCGGCCAGGTGGATCGGATTGCGCGCCTTGTCCGGATACGCGACATGGCCCTGCACGCCCTTCACCGTCAGCGTGGCCGAGAGGCTGCCGCGGCGGCCGACCCGCAGCAGATCGCCGAGCACGGCGGTGGATGAGGGCTCGCCGGTGATGCACCAGTCGATGCCCTGCGCGCGTTCGCGGAAGAGATCGGCCACGCGGCGCACGCCATCGATGGCGTCGCCTTCCTCATCACTGGTCAACAGTACCGCCAGCGTGCCGGGGTGCTCGGGATGGGCGGCGACGAACTGCTCGGCCGCCACCACGAAGGCGGCCACGCTGCCCTTCATGTCGGCCGCGCCGCGGCCGTACAACACGCCCTCGCGGATCGTCGGCGCAAAGGGATCGCTGGTCCAGGCCGAGACCGGCCCGGTCGGCACCACATCGGTATGCCCCAGCAGCACCAGCACCGGTGCGCCCTGGCCGTGGGTGGCCCACAGGTTGTCGACTTCGCCCAGGCGCAGGTGTTCGCACTGGAAGCCCGCCGCCTGCAGGCGACCGGCCAGCAAGGCCTGGCAACCCGCGTCGTCGGGGGTCACCGAGGGCCGCGCGATCAGATCGCAGGTCAGCGCGACCACATCGTTCACGCGCCCACTCCGAACCGCTGCTTGAAGCCTTTGTCGGAGAAGCCCTGGGTCATCACCCCATCGGCCGTCACCACCACTGGCCGCTTGATCAGCTGCGGATGTTCACGCAGCAGCAGCTTCCATTCGGCATCGGACGCGGCCGCCTTGCGGTTGTCCGGCAGCTGCCGCCAGGTGGTGGAGGATTTGTTGATCAACGCGCCGAAGCCGCCGGCCTGGGCGGCCCAGTCGATCAGGGTCTCCGGGCTCGGCGCATGCTCGCGGTAGTCGATGAAGGTGTACGCCACCGCAAAGCGATCCAGCCACTTGGTGGCCTTCCTGCAGGTGTCGCAGTTCTTCAAGCCATACACGGTGGTGGTCATCGCAGGCCTCAGTCAGCCAGGCCGCGCAGCAGGTCGTTGACGCTGGTCTTGCTGCGGGTCTTGGCGTCCACCTGCTTGACGATCACCGCGCAGTACAGCGAGTGCGAACCGTCCTTGGACGGCAGCTGGCCGGACACCACCACGCTGTACGGCGGCACCGAACCGTAGCTGATCTCGCCGGTGGCGCGGTTGTACACGCGGGTGCTCTGGCCGAGGAACACGCCCATGCCGATCACGCTGTGATGGCCGACCACGAAGCCTTCCACCACTTCCGAACGCGCGCCGATGAAGCAATGGTCTTCGATGATGGTCGGGCTGGCCTGCAGCGGTTCCAGCACGCCACCGATGCCGGCGCCGCCGGACAGGTGGCAGTGCTTGCCGATCTGCGCGCACGAACCCACCGTGGCCCAGGTATCGACCATCGTGCCTTCGCCCACGTAGGCGCCGATGTTGGTGAAGCTCGGCATCAGCACCACGTCCTTGCCGAAGTAGCTGCCACGGCGTGCGATCGCACCGGGCACCACGCGCACGCCGGCACGGCGGAACTTGGCTTCATCGAAACCGGCGAAGCGCGACTCGACCTTGTCCCAGAACGGCGCCGGGCGCGCATCCACTACGGCCATGTCGTTGACGCGGAAATACAGCAGCACAGCCTTCTTCAGCCATTCGTTGACCTTCCAGCCGCCCTGGCCATCGGGCTCGGCAACCCGGAATTCACCGGTTTCCAGGCCGTCGATGACGCGCCCGACCAGCGGCTTGGTCGAGCCTTCCAGTTCATGCAGGGTCAGCGTGGCACGGCGCTCGAAGGCGCTTTCGATGCCGAACTTGAGTTCTTCCACGCCCGGCGTGGCCGGCTTGCGCAGCGACTTGCGGGCGATGGTGGCATCGCGGCTGGCGCTGCGCTTGGCCGCGCTCTCGGCGGGGCTGGCCACGGCCTTGGTGGCCGCTGCCTTCTTCGCCGCCGGCTTCTTTGCGGCAGGCGCCTTGGTCGCCGCGGCCGGCTTCTTCAGTGCGGCAGCAGTCTTGGTCGCCGCGGCGGTCTTCGCGGCGGTCTTCTTGGCAGGCTTGGTGGCCATCAGTGGGGGTCTCCGGCTTTTCGATCAGGGTCCAGGCAGGCCTGCATGGCGTCATGCAACTGCTGCCGGGAGGATTCGGTCAGGGGGTGGTCGTGCTCATCGCTGATCACGAACATGTCTTCGGCGCGCTCGCCGAAGGTGGCAATGCGTGCATCGTGCACGCGCAGCCGCTGGTTGCGCAGCACGAACGCCACGTCGGCCAGCAGGCCGGGGCGGTCGGGCGCGACCAGGCTGAAACGGGTGGCACCGCCGTTGCCCACGTCGACGTCGCGGAACTCGATGCGCGGGGCGAAACGGAAATGCCGCAGCTGGCGCGGGATCACCCGCCGCGAGGGCCGCAGCAGGGCCAGATCACCGGCCAGCGCCTCGCGCAGGGCCGCTTCCAGGCGCAGCGCGTCGCCATCGGCAAAGCTGTCGGCCGGGGTCACCTCGAACGTATCGAAAATGGTGTCGACCGGGCCATCCAGCACCCGCGCGCGGTGGATGCCGTAGCCCTTGCGGTCCAGCGTCATCACGATCGCGGCGAACAGGCCGTCGCGGTCTGGCGAATGCACGAACACCTCCAGTGCGTGGTCGTCCGGGGTGATCCGGCGCACCTTGACCAGGGTCTGGCCCTGCTTCACCGGCACCAGCGCGGCCGCCTGCCAGGCCAGCTGCTCCGGGCGCAGGCGGATGAAGCTTTCATCGGGCATCACCGCGAACTGGCGATCGATGGTGGCATCGTCGTAGCCGCGCTCGCGGACCAGTGCACGCACCGATTCGCGCGCTTCGATCACGCGTTCGGCCGCCGGCATCTGGTTTTCCAGCCCGTCGCGCAGCGCGCGGCGCGCGGCGAAGTACAGGTCGGCCAGCAGGCGGTCCTTCCAGGCGTTCCACAGCTTCGGGCTGGTCCCGGCGATGTCGGCGCAGGTCAGCAGGTAGAGATAGTCCAGGCGGTCGCGGCTGCCCACCAGGGTGGCGAAACGATGGATCACGTCCGGGTCGGAGATGTCCTGCTTCTGCGCGGTGATGGACATGCGCAGGTGCTGTTCGACCAGCCAGGCGACCAGTTCGGTATCGGAGCTGCTCAGCGCATGCGCCTGGCAGAAGTCGCGCGCATCGACCGCGCCGAGTTCGGAATGGTCACCGCCACGGCCCTTGGCGATGTCATGGAACAGCCCGGCCAGCAGCAGCAGCTCCGGCTTGCGCAGCCGCGGCCAGACTTCATGGGCGATCGAGAAACGCTCATCGGCCCGGCTGCTGGCGAACAGGCCGATGTTCCGCAGCACCATCAAGGTGTGCTGGTCCACGGTGTAGACATGGAACAGGTCGAACTGCATGCGCCCGGAGACCTGCGCGAATGCGGGAATCCACTGGCCGAGCACGCCCAGCCGCGCCATCCGCGCCAGCGTGTCCACCGCGCGCGGGCTGCGCAGCAGGGCCAGGAACTGTTCGCGTGCCGCGGCACTGGCCACGGTATAAGCCGGCAGCTCGGGCAGCGATTCGGCCAGCGCGCGCGCGGTCAGCGAATGCAGGCCACGTACGTCCGGGTTGTAGGCCCAGCTGGCAAACAGCGCGAACACCTGTTCGATATCGCCCTGCGGCCAGCGGCTGTCGTTGGCGGCCAGGTAGCCGCGGCGCAGCGAGAAACCCACGCTGACCGGCTCGGGCACCGCCTCGCCATCGAACTGTTCTTCGAAGCGCTGCAGCAGGCGGTCGCTGATCCGCCGCACCACACTGGCGCTGCGGTAGAACCCCTGCATCATCTTTTCCACGCCCAGGCTTTCGACGTCATCGCCGAAACCCAGCCGGGTTGCCAGGGTCTTCTGGTAGTCGAAGCGCAGGCGCTCTTCCGGCCGGTTGGCCACCAGGTGCAGGCCGAAGCGCAGCCGCGCCAAGGCGCAGCGCTCGCGCTTCAGTGCCGCCGCTTCATCGGCGCCAAGATGGCCCAGCCCGACCAGCGCTTCAAGGTCGCGCACCCCGAACGCGCGCAGTGCCATCCAGCCCAGCGTGTTGAGATCGCGCAGGCCCCCCGGGCCGTCCTTGATGTCCGGTTCCAGGTTGTCGGCGGTGTCGCCGAAACGCTGGTGGCGGGCCAACAGTTCCTCGCGCTTGGCCAGGAAGAATTTGCGGGGTGGCCACAGCCCGTCCACGTTCACCGCGGCCTTCAGGGCCTGGCGCGACGCGTCATCGGCGCATACCGGGCGCGATTCGATCAGGGCGGTAAGAACCGTCTGGTCGGCGCTGGCCTGGGTGCATTCGGTGGCCGAGCGCACCGCATGGCTGACCGGCAGCCCACAGTCCCACAGCAGCGCGAACAGCCGCGCCAACGCCGCTTCATGGCGACGTTGGCAATCCGGCGCGCCGAACACCAGCAGGTCGATGTCCGAGCGCGGAAACAGCTCGCCCCGCCCATAGCCGCCCACCGCGAACAGCGCCAGGCCGGCATCGGCCGGCAGGCAGCGCTGCCAGGCCAGGCGGATCAGGTGGTCGGCGGCGCGGGCGCGCAGCGCCAACAGGCGCTCGATGTTGTCGCCCTGGTCGAAGCGGCGGTACAGGCGCGCATCGGCCTGCTGCAGGTTCTGGCGTGCCAGCGCCGACCACGCGGGGTCGGCGACGGCGTCGGCCGGCGCGTCCAGGATCGGGCTCGCCGGCAGCATGCTCAGACCTGCGATTCGCCGGGCGAGAGGGTCAGCACGTCCACGCCGGTCTCGGTGACCGCGATCATGTGCTCCCACTGCGCCGACAACTTGCGGTCCTTGGTGACCACGGTCCAGCCATCGGGCAGCACCTTGTTGTAGCGGGTGCCCTCGTTGATCATCGGCTCGATGGTGAAGGTCATGCCCGGCAACAGCACCAGGCCCTGGCCGGGACGGCCGTAATGCACCACCTGCGGTTCGTCGTGGTAGACCTTGCCGATGCCGTGCCCGCAGTACTCGCGCACCACGCTGAAGCGCTCGCCTTCGGCCAGGCTCTGGATCGCATGGCCGATGTCGCCCAGCGTCGCGCCCGGCTTGACCGCGCGGATGCCGGCCCACATGGCCTGGTAGGTGGTATCGACCAGGCGCTTGGCCATCGTCGAGGGCGTACCGGCGTAGTACATGCGGCTGGTATCGCCGTGCCAGCCGTCCTTGATCACGGTGACATCGATGTTGACGATATCGCCTTCCTTCAGGACCTTGGCTTCGCTGGGAATGCCATGGCAGATGACGTTGTTGACCGACGTGCAGACCGTCTTCGGGAAGCCGCGGTAGCCGACGTTGGCCGGCGTGGCCTTCTGCACGTTGATGATGTGGTCATGGCAGATGCGGTCCAGCTCTTCGGTGGTCACGCCCGGCTTCACATACGGGGTGACCACGTCGAGCACTTCGCTGGCCAGGCGGCCGGCGATGCGCATCAGTTCGATTTCCTCTGGGGTTTTCAGATTCACGCTCATGTCCGCCATTATCGCCGATCCGGGGCCATTCTGAACGGGATCGGTGGCAGCGCCGACAGCCCCGGTTCGGCTGGGTGCCGTCCGGCCGGGGCGACGGTCACCGCCAGAACGTGAAAACTGAGAATTGCGGCCAGTTTTCCTCACGCGCCCCCGACGGCGGCCTGCCTATAAGCGGAGCTAGCGCCTCGGCGCACGTCCCCGCAGTCAGGCAGTACATCGACTTGTTCATCCAGGACCCCGTCCAAGGAGCATGCCATGCGATCCCTCCGCCCCCTGCTGTTCAGCCTTGGCCTGGCCGCCGTCGCCACGCCGGCGCTGGCCGCCGACACCACCACCTTCAACGTCAAGATCATCATCACCAAGGCCTGCACGATCACCGCGGCCGCGGCGACCGACGTTGATTTCGGCTCGGCGCTGTCCACCGCCACCGCCCCGTCCAACGCGCAGGGCACCATCACCGCGCAGTGCTCCGCGCTGACCCCGTACACCATCGCCTTGAATGCCGGCAGCAACGCCGCCACCGCCAACGACGTGACCACCCGGCGCATGGTCAACACCAATGCGGCGGTGACCACCAACAACTACGTCGGCTACCAGCTCTACCAGGACAGCGGCCATGCCAATGTCTGGGGCTCCACCACCGGCACCAATACGGTGGCTGGCACCGGCACCGGGCTCGCCGTGGCCTACAACGTGTTCGGCCAGATCGCCAACCCCAGCGTCAACAACGCCGCCACCGGTAATTACCAGGACACGGTCACCGCCACCATCTCCTACTGAGGGCCGCGCATGCCGATTTCCGCAGGGGCCCGCCCCTGGCGGGGGCTGGTCGTGGCCTGCAGCCTGCTCGCCCTGCCCGCCACCAGTCCCGCCGCCAGCCTGCAGGTCGCCCCCACCTCGCTGCAGCTCACCGCACGGCAGAACGCCGATGCGCTGTGGGTCAGCAACAGCGGCACCGCACCGGTCCAGGTGCAGGTCCGCGTCTACCGCTGGACACAGCAGAACGGGCAGGACCAGCTGCAACCCACCGACGAGCTGCAGGTCAGCCCGCCGATGCAGGCGCTCTCGGCAGGCCAGCAGCAGCTGCTGCGGGTGGTCCGAACCGACCCGCAGGCACCGCCGCAGCAACTGGCCTATCGGTTGATCGTGGACGAAGTGCCGGGCCTGGATCCGCAGCGCAGCGGCATGCAGTTCGTGCTGCGTTACTCGCTGCCCGTGTTCGTGCAACCCACCGAACCGGGCACCCCACGGCTGCAGGCACGCCTGGTGACACTGGGCGATGGTCGACCGGCTTTGGAAGTCCACAACGACGGCCGCGCGCATGCGCAGCTGGCCGATGTCGGTATCGGCACGCCCGAGCGCCCGCAGGTCCTGCACCCGGGGTTGCTGGGCTACGTGCTCGCCGGCCAGACCATGCGCTGGCCGCTGGAGGTGCCGCCGGCGCGGCTGGCAGGCGCCACTTTCCTGGCCAGGATCAATGGTGAGTCGGCCCAGACGCCACTGCCCGTTGCGCCACCGGCTCGCTGAGGCCTGCGCGCGCATGCTGCTCGGTGCCAGCCTGTTGCCGTGGGCCAGTGCGGCCGCCGAAGCCGCCGCGGAGGGCGGGTTGGAAGCCTCGGGCGTTTCCGGCGACGCCATGCTGCCGGCCCCGGCGCCCACCCCGCTGACCGCACCGCAGACGTTGTATCTGGACGTGACCTTGAACCGCACGCCGCGTGGGCTGATGCCCTTCACCCAGGAACTGGGCCGGCTGCTGGCCTCCCCCGGCACCCTGCGCCAGCTCGGTTTCCGCGCCCGCGGCGAGGCCCCGGTGCCGCTGGACCAGTTGACCGGAGTGGTGCTGCGCTATGACGCCAACCAGCAGACGTTGTCGCTGGACGTGCCACTGGAGCAGCTGGATCTGCCAACCACGCGGCTGCAGCGCGCGGGCGAAACCACGCCGGTGGCCTCGGCCTCACCGGGCAGCCTGCTCAACTACGACCTCTACGGCAGCCACAACGATGCCGGCGGCAACCTGGCGCTGACCACGCAGATGCGCGTGTTCGGGCTCGGCCGCGGCGTGCTGGAAAACAGCGCGATCATGCGTACCTACCAGGACCCGCAACGGCGCTGGCGCGGCGAAAGCGTCCGCCTGGACAGCCGCTGGCAACTGGATTTCCCCGATGCGGCAGTGACGCTCACGGTCGGCGACTTCTACAGCGGCTTCGTCGACTGGAGCCGCCCGGTGCGCATGGGCGGCATCCAGGTCGGCCGCAATTACGGCCTGCAGCCCTACCGCGTGCTGACCCCCACGCCCAGTTTCCTTGGCGAGGCGGTGGTGCCCTCCAACGTGGAGCTCTACGTGGACGGCCTGCGCCAGTACAACGGCCAGGTGCCGGTCGGCCCGTTCCAGCTGGCCGCGCAACCGGGCATCAGCGGCACCGGCAATGCCCAGGTGGTGATCACCGACGCGTTCGGGCGCATGCAGACCCTGGATTTCGCCTTCTACGGCACCCAGCAGCTGCTTGCCAAGGGGCTGTCGGACTGGTCGCTCGGGGTGGGCCGGATGCGTCGCGACTACGCCATCCGCTCTTTCGCCTATGAACCGCAGACGATTGCCAGCGGCACCTGGCGCTACGGTGCCAGCGACCGCTTCACCGCTGAACTGCATGCCGAAGGCGGTGGCGGCGTGGGCAACGCCGGCGCAGGCGGCTGGTGGTTGTTGGGCAATGCGGGTGTGGTCAATGCGGCCTATGCACGCAGCCGCTTCGACGGCCGCCAGGGCGGCCAGTACGCGCTGGGCTACAGCTGGAACAACCGCCGTTTCAACCTCAACATGTCCAGCCGCCGCAGCCACGGCGACTACCGCGACCTGGGCGCACTGCAGAACAGCCTGCCGCCGCAGATCAGCGAACAGGCCACGCTCGGCTTCAACCTGGAACGGGCCGGCGCCTTCAGCGCCAGCTACCTGCGGCTGCGCTATCGCGGCGGCGAAGACAACCGCTACGCCAGCCTGTTCTGGTCGCGCAGCATCGGCCAACGCTGGTCGGCGTATCTGTCGGTCAACCAGAACCTGTCCGACAGCCGCGACCGCAGCGTGTACCTGTCGCTGTCGGCCGCGCTCGGCAGCGGCCGACAGGCCAGCCTGTCGGCGCAGCGCAACGGCGACAGCAACACCTACATCGCCGACCTGTCCCAACCGGTGCCCGGCGATGGCAGCCAGGGCGGCATGGGCTGGCGGGTACAGGCGCGGGGCGGCGACAGCGGCGGTGGCGGGCTGGCCGAGGCGGGCTGGCTCAACCGGTCCGGCCGCTACGCACTGGGCTATTCGCGGCAGGGCAACAGCGACTACGGCTATGCCAACGCCAGTGGCAGCCTGGTCTGGATGGGCGGCCATGTGTTTGCCGCGCGCGAGGTTCCCGACGCCTTCGCGGTGGTCTCCACCGGCGATTTCAGCGGCATCCCGGTCCGCCTGGAAAACCGTGTGATCGGCAACACCGACCGCAACGGACTGCTGCTGGTCACGCCCCTGCTGTCCTGGCAACGCAACCGCCTCTCGATCGACACCCTGGCGTTGCCGGCCGATGTGCGTGCCGCCGAGGTCGACCGCTGGGTCACGCCCCGGCAGAGCGCGGGCATCGGGGTCGACTTCGGCCTGCGCCGGACCCGTGCGGTGACCGTGATCCTGCACGATGGCAACGGCCAGCCGCTGCCCGCGGGCAGCCGGATCCGCCTGCCCGATGCGCGACAGGCGACGGTCGGCTACGACGGCGAGGCCTACCTGGAAGACCTGCACGTTCCGGCGAAACTGCAGATCACCACCGAACGCGGCCACTGCACGGTGACCCTGGCCCAGCTTCCCGCCAACAGCACCCGGGTACCCCGGCTCGGCCCTCTGCCCTGTCTGCCGGAGGCCACGCCATGATCCGCGCGCTGCTGGGCCTGTTGCTGATGCTGCTGGTGCTGTGCGTCAGCCCGGCCGCACGCGCGGACACCACCTGCACCACCACCACTCCGGTCACCCTGGCATTCGGGCCGATCACCAATGGCGCGGCCAGCGTCACCAACACCACCACCACTTTCACCATTACCTGCACCACCACTGCACTAAGCCTGCTGGCCACCGCCTCGGTCCGTGCCTGTCTGGGGATCGGCAACGGCAGCGCCGGCAGCGCCACCACGCCGACCCGCAGCCTGACCAACAGCACCCTGGATGTGATGGGCTACCAGCTGTATTCCAATTCCACCCGCACCACGGTCTGGGGCCTGACCCCCGGCGCGAGCCCTGGCGCGGCGGTGGTCGACCTCAACTACAACGTACCCCTGCTCACCGGGGGCAGCGGCAATGTCCTCGTCACCATCTACGGCCAGGTCCCGGCCGCACAGGTGCTGTCCGCCGGCAGCTTCAGCAGCAGCTTCAGCGGTGCCGCGGTGACCCTGCGCTATGCCTTCAACGAAGTGCTGCTCGGCACTGCCAGCCCGCCGGCCGCGTGCACCACCGCGGCCGGTGCCGGCGCCACCGGCAACAAGTCCGCCACCGGCGGTTTTCCGTTCACCGTCACCGCCAATGTGCTGCCACAGTGCAGCACCTACATCACCACCGACATGGATTTCGGCAACAACGCCGGCGCGATCACCGGCAACATCGACCGCCTCTCGACCATCGGCCTGACCTGCATCAACCGCACCGCCTACAACATCGGCCTGAACAACGGCCAGCACGTGCTCGGCACCACCACCCGGCGCATGCAGCACCTCACCAATCCCGCGTATTTCATCGCCTACGAGCTGTATCGCGACAGCGGGCGCAGCCAGCGCTGGGGCAACACGATCGGGGTGGACACCGTGACCGGCACCGGCAACGGCGCCGCCCAGACCGTGACCGTGTATGGCCGCGCGCCGCCCACCAGTGGCGCCCTGCCGGCCGAAGGCAGCTACAAGGACGTCATCACCGTGACCATCACCTACTGATCCCGGCCACGCGCCAGCCCTCAAGCCGGCCGGGCACCGGCCGATACCGGCCACGTCCCCCGGCTGTGATGTTCGATGACCCTGCGACGGTTTCCCGCCCTCCTGGCCTGCCTGGCCGCCCTGTCGTGGGCGATCGTTTCCCCGGCCTTTGCGCAATCGCATACCGGCCTGCGCATCGCGCTGCGGATCGTGGCCGACTGCGCTGCCGCCCCATCGTCCGGGGATCGGCACTGCCCGCCCGCGCAGCAACGCAGTGACGCACCCACCCCGGTACCGCCCCAGGTGCAGGCGCTGACCCCGGCCGAACCGGCCGAGGCGCACGCCCAGGACCGGGTCACGGTCACCTATTGATATGGTCCTTCGCGTCCTGCTCGCCCTGGCCCTGGGGTTACCGGCGTTCGCCGCACCGGGCCTGGAACTGTCCGCCACAGCGGTTCTGCTCCCGGCCGAGCAGGCCGACACTACCCTGTGGCTGCACAACCCCGGCCCCGCGCCCTGGTCCGGCCAGGCCCGGCTGTACCGCTGGGAGCAGCAGGACGACGCCGAACAACTGCGCCCCACCGAGGGCCTGGCTCTGAGTCCGGCGCGGCTGGAGATCGCGCCCGGCCAGCGTCAGCGCCTGCGCGTGGTTCGCCTGGACGCGGCCCCCGTACAGGTGCAGCAGGCCTATCGGCTGGTCATCAGCCCCGATCCCGCCCTGCCCGCACAACACGCACCGCGCTATTCATTGCCGGTGTTTCTGGACCCACCCACCGCCATCGTCGCCACCCCTGCCCTGCAGGTCGCCGTGCAGCCTGGCCCGCAGCCGCAGCTGCAGCTTTACAATGGCGGCCACCACCACGCGCACCTGGCCGACCTGGTGTTCATCGATGCCCAGGGCCATCGGCACCCCCTGATCGCGGGCCTGGCCGGCTATGTCCTGCCCGGCCGCCAGCGCAGCTGGCCGCTGCCGCCGCGCGCCGATGGCTACGCGGGTGGTCAATTCCGGGCCCGCCTGGACCATGCCGACGAGGCTGCGCTGGCACCGCCACCCCCGCCAATTGCACCCTCGGCCGCCAGCGGGCTATAATCGACCGGATCCCCCGCGCCTTGGTGCAGGGGAAACCGTCAACACCGGACGTCACCGGTGAATCCACACCTGCCGCCCATATCCGTGCCGGGGTGCTCCGCAAGGAGTTCGGTCACGGAAGCGACAGGGAAGCCAAACCCCGGAACCACCCGCCTTGCGGCGGACCGCCCAACTATTACCCGTGGCGGCCGGTTCCCATTCAGGAGTAGTGCAATGCCTCAGGTCACCATGCGTCAGATGCTGGAAGCCGGCGTCCATTTCGGCCACCAGACCCGTTACTGGAACCCCAAGATGGGCCAGTACATCTTCGGCGCCCGCGGCAAGATCCACATCATCAACCTGGAAAAGACCGTTCCGCTCTTCAATGACGCGATGAACTTCATTTCCAGCGTTGCCCAGAAGCGCGGCACCATCCTGTTCCTGGGCACCAAGCGCAGCGCCCGCGAGTCGATCCGCGAAGAAGCCGAGCGTTGCGGCATGCCGTTCATGAACCAGCGTTGGCTGGGCGGCACCCTGACCAACTTCCGTACCGTCAAGCAGTCGGTTGCCCGCCTGAAGGAACTGGAAGCCGGCGAAACCGACGGCACCTTCGAGAAGCTGGTCAAGCACGAAGTGCTGGGCCTGCGTCGCGAGCGCGACAAGCTGGAAGCCTCGCTGGGCGGCATCAAGGACATGAACCGTCTGCCGGACGCGATCTTCGTCATCGATATCGGCCACGAAGACATCGCCATCAAGGAAGCCAAGAAGCTCGGCATCCCGGTGATCGCCGTGGTTGATACCAACTACAACCCGGAACTGGTCGACTACGCGATCCCGGGCAACGACGACGCCATCCGCGCTGTGCAGCTGTACGCCCGCGCTGCCGCCGACGCCGTGCTGGAAGGCAAGGCTGCTGCTCCGCACGCTGCCACCGTCCGTGAAGAAGAGTTCAGCGAAGCCGCTGGCGAAGAAGCCAAGCCGGCCCGCCGCGCTCCGGCCAAGAAGGCTGCTGCTCCGGCTGCTGCTGCTGCCGCTCCGGCCGCTGTCGCTCCGGCTGCCGATGCTCCGGCCGCCGACAAGGCTGGCGAAGCCCAGGCCTGATCCAGGCCCTCGGTGGGCGCCGCGCGCCCACCGTTCCTGTCCGCTGCCGATGGCGCGATGACAGGACCCTGTCATACGGGCCGGCCACCATGCCGGCCCAACCCCTTTCTTTCGTGAGGAAATCCCGTGGAAATCACTGCTTCCCTGGTCAAGGAACTGCGCGAGCGCACTGGCGCCGGCATGATGGAGTGCAAGAAGGCACTCACCGAAAACGGCGGCAACATCGACGCCTCGGCCGAATGGCTGCGCAAGTCGGGCCTGGCCAAGGCCGACAAGAAGGCTGACCGCGTCGCTGCCGAAGGCATCATCGTGGCCGCGCAGGAAGGCAACAAGGCCGTGCTGGTCGAAGTCAACTCGGAAACCGACTTCGTCGCCAAGGACAGCAACTTCCTGGACTTCACCAAGGCCGTTGCCGGCACCGCGCTGAGCTCGGGCGCTGCTGACATCGATGCACTGAAGGTCGCCAAGCTGCCGGCCGGCGAGTCGGTCGAAGAAGCCCGCGCCGCGGTCATCGCCAAGGTCGGCGAGAAGGTCGACGTGCGTCGCATCGTTCGCCTGGAATCGACCAACAACGTCGCTGCCTACGTGCACGGCGGCCGCATCGGCGTGCTGGTTGAACTGGCCGGCGGCGACGCCGAGCTGGCCCGTGGCCTGGCCATGCACGTGGCTGCGATGAACCCGCCGCACAACAAGGCGGCCGATGTGCCGGCCGAGTTCGTTGCGAAGGAAAAGGAAATCGAACTGGCCAAGATGTCCGACAAGGACAAGTCCAAGCCGGCCGACATCCTGGAAAAGATCATCAGCGGCAAGATCGCCAAGATCGTCAACGAAGTGACCCTGTACGGCCAGCCGTACGTGCTGGACACCAACCAGTCGGTCGAGCAGGTCCTGAAGGCCGCTGGCGCCGAAGTGATCGGCTTCAAGCGCCTGGCCGTTGGCGAAGGCATCGAGAAGGTGGTGGAAGACTACGCCGCCGAAGTGATGAAGCAGGCCGGTCTGGCCTGATCCATCCCGGCATCGCCTCGGCGATACCGCGAGAACGAAAAAGCCCGGCATATGCCGGGCTTTTTTGTGGGCGGGAGCAAGATCAAGAACGTCGGCGCTTCACTGGTGCGGGCTGGGCGAATGGGAAACGTCCGCTGCCGTTGAAGTTGACCTCAACTGCACACCAGCCAAGTGTCGATGGGCTGGGGCGTTTGAGTTTGCAGGACCCTGAGGCGCATGGATGCGCCGACGGAGCTTACATGGGTGAAGGCGCACGTTTGCGAGGCATTGCCTCGCGTGCGACTGAACGCACAGCCGCCAGCGGCTGGGCCGGGCCGCGGAGCGGGACTTGCAGCGTGTCCTGCAAACTCAAACGCCCCAGCCCATTTCAGGCGGGAGTGAAAGGTTGCTGTTGCTGTTGCTGTTGACGTTGACTTTGGGTGTTGCGGTTGTTTCTGCCGAGCATGGCTCGGCACTACCAACGTCAATGCAGAGCAAGGCCAATGCGCTGGCTCAGCCCTTCGACTGGAAGGCCACTTCCTCGTACGGCTGCACCACCACCCAACCTTCGCCGGCGAACTTCATCTGCAGCGTCTCGCCCGAACCGCGCCCCACCAGCGTGCCCAACGAAATATCCGCCACGATCTCCGGTGACAGCGAACCCGACCAGGCCACCGTCGCGTTCGGATCGGTGAACACCGGACCCGTCTGCGCGTTCACCGGCAGCGTCATCGGCTCGTAGTGCGACGTCATCGCCACGATCCCGTGCCCGCTCAACTTGATGTTGAACAGCCCGCCGGACAGCATCCCGGCCACCTTTTTCATCATCGTGATCTTCGAATCGATCCCCGTCTCGAACGCCAGCACATCGTTGCCGTTGACGAAAATCGACTCACCCGCCAGACGCACCAGCGTCACCTGCTTGCCGGCATCGGCCAGGTACACGCGGCCCTGCCCCTCCACCTTCATCAACTGCAACCCCTCGCCGGTCACCATCTTCTTCAGCAGCGTGCCCAGACCCTGCTCGAGAATCCCCTGCCGGGTGAACTTCACCGCGCCCTTGCGCGCCACCATGGAACCCGACTTCGCCCACACCATGCCATCGACCCGCACTTCCAGCATGTGCAGGCTTTCCAGCTCGAACGCATCCGCACTGACATCCTTTTCCTTCGACGTGGACAGGAATTCCTCGAGCGACTTCACGGCCATCGGTTGCAGCATCCTTGTGGTTGAGAGCGCGAATGGTAGCCTCCCCACGCACATCGCGCCCACCGCACCCCATTGTCGGCGGCGCCCCGCACAACGCCACTCCCCCATTCGGTGGCGAATGTGTTACCAAAGACCCCGTCGCCCAGTCGCCACGCCGTTTGCCCGCTGGTTTTGCCTTGCATGGCGGATCGGCGCAAGATTGCCAACGCGATTTGTTACCCCAACGCAAGAATTTCCGCCCAAATATGTGACGCACTCCATGTATTCTTGCCACAACACATCAATAGTCCAGACATGCCTCCCGAGCTGACAGCCGCCCTGGCGCTCTGCCGCAACCTGCCCTCGCCCCCCGGTATTGCCCTGCGCATCATCGAGCTGGCCCAGGACCCGGAAGCGGACATCACCACCGCCGCCGACATCATCGCCATCGACATGGCGCTGAGCGCCCGCATGCTGCGCATTGCCAACTCACCGCTGTATGCCAGCCGCCGCCGGATCGAGAATCTCGGCCAGGCACTGACCATGCTCGGCCTCAATGCCACCGTCAGCCTCGCGCTGGGCTTTACCGTCACCCAGGACCTCAACGCCACCGGCGAAGGCCATGACCTGCGCGAACGCGCGTGGCGGCGCAGCATCCTCAGCGCCCTGGCCTCCAGCCTGCTGGGCCAGGCCCGCGGCCTGCGCAAGGCTGAAGAGCTGATGCTGGCCGGCCTGCTGCAGGACATCGGCGTGCTGGTGCTCGCCCAGTCCCAGCCCGAGCACTACCTGCCGCTGCTGCGCCAGGCCCGCGACAACGATGCCCTGGTCGCCCTTGAACGCGAGCACCTGCAGTGCAGCCACGCCGAGGTCGGCGCGTGGATGGCCGAACAGTGGGACCTGCCGCGCTACCTGGTGGACAGCATCGCCCGCAGCGAATCGCCGGCCGACGCCGAAGACAACTTCCAGATCTGCGTGGCCCTGTCCGGCGCCGTCGCCGATATCTGGCTCAATCCCGATGCCGATGCCGCGCGCGAACATGCCCTGCAGCTGGTCAACGAGAAGCTGCAGCTGGACAGCGCCCAGTTCGACCAGGTGCTGTCGCGCATCAGCGAAGCCCTGCCCGACATCAGCGCCCTGTTCGAAACCACGCTGTTCTCGCCCTCGCGCGTGCAGCAGCTGATCGACCACGCCCAGGAACTGGCCACGCTACGCAACCTGCGCGAAATGCAGGATGCCTCGCTGGCCCGCCAGCGTGCCGACGAATTCGAAGCGCGCGCCAACCGCCTGGCCGAGCAGGCCCACCGGGATGCGCTCACCGGCGTGCTCAACCGGCGCCAGCTGGAAGCCGTGCTCGAGCAGGAATTCCTGCGCGCCACGCGCCACGGCTGGCCGCTGTCGGTGGCCTTCATCGACCTGGACGACTTCAAGAAGATCAACGACGCCCACGGCCACCTGATGGGCGATGAAGTGCTGCGCATGTTCGCCAGCAAGCTGCAGGAACAGCTACGCACCAGCGATACCGTGGCCCGCTTCGGCGGCGAGGAATTCGTCGCGCTGCTGCCCAACACCACCGAACCGGTCGCGCTGGAAGTGGTGCGCCGGGTGCTCGCCACCATCGTCAACACGCCCATGGCCGAACTGGATGGCGGCCCGCTGTTCGTCACCTTCTCCGCCGGCGTGGCCACCCAGGGTGGCTACGAGCGTTTCGCCGATGTTCAGGACCTGCTGAAGGCGGCCGACGACGTGCTTTACCGCTCCAAGAACCTGGGCCGTAACCGTGTCATCGCCCGTTCGCCGGGCACTGCGCCGGCCTGAACGGGTTTAGCGGTGGTGCGGCGGCAGAACCGCACCACCCTCGCCGCACTGCAGCAAAATAAATCCGCCCTCCGGCCCGGCTTCCAGTAGAATTCCCGCGTTTTCCACGCATCCAGAGGCCACCATGTCCAATCTCATCTATCGCCGCATCCTGCTGAAAGTTTCCGGGGAGGCGCTGATGGGAGACGAGGACTACGGCATCGACCCCAAGGTCATCAACCGGCTGGCGCGTGAAGTCATCGAAGCCCAGCAGGCCGGCGCTGAAGTGGCCCTGGTGATCGGCGGCGGCAACATCTTCCGCGGTGCCGGCCTGGCCGCAGGCGGCATGGACCGGGTCACCGGCGACCAGATGGGCATGCTGGCCACGGTCATCAACGCCCTGGCCATGCAGGACGCGCTGGAGAAGCTCGGCGCCAAGGCGCGCGTGATGAGCGCGATCAAAATAAACGATGTATGCGAGGACTACATCCGCCGCCGCGCCATCCGCCACCTTGAAAAAGGCCGCCTGGTGATCTTCGCCGCCGGCGTCGGCAGCCCGTTCTTCACCACCGATTCGGGCGCCGCGCTGCGTGCGATCGAAATCGGCGCGGACCTGCTGCTCAAGGCCACCAAGGTCGACGGCGTCTACGACAAGGACCCGAACAAGTACGACGACGCGGTCCGTTTCGACAGCCTCACCTACGACGAAGTCATCCGCCGTGGCCTGGAAGTGATGGATACCGCCGCCTTCGCGCTCGCCCGCGACAGCGATCTGCCGCTGCGCGTGTTCGACATGGGCCAGCCGGGCGAACTGCTGAAGATCCTGCACGGCAGCAACATCGGCACCCTGGTCAAGGGCCGCGACCAGACTGCCTGAACGGGGTAGTCATGTGCAGCGCCGGCCAATCGCCCGGCGCTGCCACGTCCCACCGCCGCATAGGGCCTCAACGGCCGGCGGCATAAGCGTCAATACGACGGCACAAGCCCGTATTCGCCTATAATCGCCCGATTCCCAGTTACATCCAGGATTCGGGCGATGCTCAACGAAATCAAGCAGGACGCGCAGACGCGCATGGCCAAGAGCATCGATGCTCTGAAGCACACCCTGACCTCCATCCGTACCGGCCGCGCATCGCCGGCGCTGCTGGACCGCATCACCGTCAAGGCCTACGGCAGCGATACCCCGCTGAACCAGGTCGCCTCGATCAGCGTTTCCGAAGGCCACTCGCTGGTCATCACGCTGTTCGACAAGGGCATGATCAAGGACGTCGAGAAGGCCATCTACGCCTCCGACCTTGGCCTGACCCCGAACGTGGCCGGCACCGTGATCCGCCTCAACCTGCCGCCGCCGACCGAAGAGCGCCGCAAGGAGCTGGGCAAGCAGGTGCAGAAGGAAGGCGAAGGCGCCAAGATCGCCATCCGCAACATCCGCCAGGACGCCAACAAGGCCATCGCCACGCTGATCAAGGAAAAGTCGATCAGCGAAGACGACAAGAAGCGCGGTGAAGACGACATCCAGAAGCTGACCGACAAGTCCATCAAGGACGTCGATAGTGTGGTTGCGGAAAAAGAAAAGGAACTGATGGCGGTCTGAGCCCCATGTCCCAGGCCCCGACCACCAGCTCCAGCGCGCCCGTGCCGCGCCACGTTGCCATCATCATGGATGGCAACGGGCGTTGGGCGCAGAAGCGTCGCCGCCCACGCGTCATCGGCCATCGGGCCGGCGCGCGCGCGGTCAACCGCACCATCGATTTCTGTCTGGAACGCGGCATCGCCGCGCTCACCCTGTTCGCCTTCTCCAGTGAAAACTGGGGCCGGCCGAGCGAGGAAGTCGACGCGCTGATGAAGTTGTTCCTCAATGCCCTCGACCGCGAAGTGGACGAGCTGCATCGCCGTGGCGTGCGCGTGCGCTTCATCGGCGAACGCGAGCGCTTCGGCGCCGGGCTGGTCAGCCGCATGCAGCTGGCCGAACAACGCACCGCCGACAACCAGGCGATGACCCTGAACATTGCCGCCAGCTACGGCGGCCGCCAGGACATCGCACGCGCCGCGCGCGAACTGGCGGTCGAAGTCGCAGCCGGCCGGCTGCTGCCCGAACAGATCGACGAAGCGATGCTGTCCAGCCGCGTCGCCCTGGCCGACCTGCCCGCACCGGACCTGTTCATCCGCACCGGTGGCGACACCCGTATCAGCAACTTCCTGCTGTGGCAGCTGGCCTATACCGAGCTGTGGTTCACCGACGTGCTGTGGCCCGAGTTCGACGCCGCCGTCCTGCAGCAGGCCCTCGATGCCTTCGCTGCACGTGAACGCCGCTTCGGCCTGACCAGCGCCCAGATCGCCGCCCTGGCCACCGAGACGTCCACCCCATGACCAAAACCCGAGTCATCGCCGCGCTGATCATGGCGCCGGTCGCCATCGCCGCGATCCTGCTGCTGCCCACCCCGTGGCTGGCCGCCGCCGCCGCCGCCGTGTTCCTGATCGGCCTGTGGGAATGGCTGAAGCTGGCCGACGTCGACGACACCCTCGCCCGCACCGTGCTGCTGGTGCTGAACCTGGTGCTGATGGTGCTGATGGTGTGGGCCGGTGACGGCTCGCTGGTGCTGTACCAGATTGCCGCCCTGGTCGGCATCGGCTGGTGGCTGCTGGCGTTGGCATGGCTGCGCTTCTTCAACTTCGGCGCCAGCCCGAGCAGCCCGGCGCGTGCGCTGAAGCTGCTCGCCGGCACCCTGGCCATCGTGCCGGCCTGGGCCTCGCTGGTGCTCATCCACGCCAGCAGCGCGCAGGGCAACCTGTGGCTGCTGACCGCCCTGGCCGTGGTCTGGGCCGCCGATTCGGGCGCGTACTTTGCCGGCCGCACCTTCGGCCGCACCAAGCTGGCGCCGCGGATCAGCCCCAACAAGACCTGGGAAGGCCTGGTCGGCGGGCTGCTGGCCGGCCTGCTGGTCGCGCTCGGCTTCGGCTACCTCGCGGGTATCGACAGCGGCCACGTGGTCGGCCTGGTGATCACCGCGGTGGTCACCGTGTTCGCCTCGGTGCTGGGTGATCTGTACGAGAGCCTGCTCAAGCGCCACGCCGGCGCCAAGGATTCGGGCCACATCATTCCCGGCCACGGCGGCGTGCTGGACCGCGTCGACGGCGTGCTGGCCGCCCTGCCGGTGTTCGCACTCGGCAAGGAAATCTTCGGATTCTGAGCATGGACAGCGTTCTGCCTCCCCGCCGGGTCGCCGTGTTCGGCGCCACCGGTTCGATCGGTGCCTCCACCCTGGACGTGATCGCGCGCCACCCGGACCGCTATCAGGTCAGTGTGCTGGCCGCGGGCAGCCAGGTGCAGGCGCTGATCGCGCTGTGCGCCACGCACCAGCCCGAGCATGCGGTGATTGCCGATGCGGCGCTGCATGCCGCCTTGCGCGATGGCCTGCGCGCGGCCGGGCTGCGCACCCAGGCCCATGCCGGGCCGGACGCGCTGGATACCCTGGCCGCCAGCGACGCCTGCGACACCCTGGTGGCCGCGATTGTCGGCGCGGCCGGGCTGTCCTCGACCCTGGCCGCTGCCGCCGCCGGCAAGCGCATCCTGCTGGCCAACAAGGAATCACTGGTCCTGGCCGGTGAGCTGCTGATGCGCCAGGCCGCCGCCAGTGGCGCCGAGATCATTCCGATCGACAGCGAGCACAGCGCCATCTTCCAGTGCCTGCGCTCGCGCGATGCCAGCCTGGAAGGCGCCGGCGTGCGCCGGATCCTGCTCACCGCCTCCGGTGGCCCGTTCCGCGGCCAGCGCCGCGAGCAGCTCGCCCAGGTCACCCCGGCCCAGGCCGTGGCCCACCCGAAATGGTCCATGGGCCCGAAGATCTCGGTCGATTCGGCGACGTTGATGAACAAAGGCCTCGAAGTGATCGAGGCCCACCACCTGTTCGGCATCCCCGGCGAGCGCATCGAAGTGCTGGTCCATCCGCAGAGCCTGGTGCATTCGCTGGTCGAGTTCGTGGATGGCTCCACCCTGGCCCAGATGGGCCTGCCGGACATGCGCACCACCCTGGCAGTGGGCCTGGGCTGGCCGCAGCGGATCGAATCCGGGGTTGCCGGGCTGGACCTGCTGACCCAGGGCCGGCTCGATTTCGAAGCCCCCGACAATGACGCTTTCCCCTGCCTGGGCCTCGCCTGGCAGGCGATGGCCGCTGGCGGCACCGCCCCGGCCATCCTCAATGCCGCCAACGAAATCGCTGTTTCAGCGTTTCTTCAGGGGCGGATCGCTTTCCTTGCCATTCCGGCGCTGGTGGCTAACGCTCTGTCAACACTGTCGGTGGAGTCCGCCGATACACTGGAGGTCCTGCTGACTGCCGATCAGCGCGCCCGCCAGCTCACCCTCGCCGCCATCGACCACGCCTGAATGCCCCATACCGCTTCTGCCAATGCTGACCACCATGGGTGAATTCATCGGATCCGTCTGGTGGATGATCGTCAGCCTTGGGGTGCTGGTGACCTTCCATGAGTTCGGCCACTACTGGGTGGCACGGCGCTGTGGCATCAAGGTGCTGCGCTTCTCGGTCGGCTTCGGCCGCCCGCTGTGGATGCGCCGCAACCGCGCCGGCACCGAGTTCGCCATTGCCGCGATCCCGCTCGGCGGTTACGTGAAGATGCTCGACGAGCGCGAGGTCGAGGTCCACCCGTCCGAGCGCCACCAGGCCTTCAACCACAAGACCGTCTGGCAGCGCATCGCGGTGGTCGCGGCGGGCCCAGCGGCCAACCTGGTGCTGTGCATCGCCCTGCTGTGGGTGATGTTCGTACTGGGCAAACAGGATTATTCCGCCACCGTCGGTCGCACCAGCGGCATGGCGCAGAGCGCCGGCCTGCAGGCCGGAGATCGCGTGATCAGCGTCGATGGCCGCCCGGTGGCCAGTGCCGGCGAGGCCAGCATGGCGCTGACCACCGCCGCGATGGATCGCCACGATGCCGCACTGGAAGTGCTGGATGGCCAGGACCAGGTGCAGACCCGCGCCCTGCCACTGTCGCAGCTGCCGGCCGGTTTCGATGAACGCCGGGTGGTTCAGCTGGCCGGCCTGGGCTGGCAGTTCTGGCTGCAGCCGCCGCTGGTCGAGTCGGTGCTGCCCGGTTCGGCAGCGCAGGGCGTACTGCTGCCCGGCGACCTGATCGTGGCGGTCGACGGCCAGCGCACCGACGGCGCCGACCAGGTGGCCGCGCAGATCCATGCGCTGGGCCAGCGTGGCGGCCCCGGGATGGTGGAAGTGCTGCGCGCCGACGAGCGCCTCGCGCTGGAACTGACCCCGCGTGAAGGCAAGGACGGCCGCGGCCAGCCCACCTGGCAGATCGGCATCAGCTTCCCGGTTCAGCAGGCCCCGGCCTACGACACCCGCCTGCAGTACGGCCCGCTTGCGGCCATCCCGGTGGCGCTGCGCGAAACCGCCCGGATGGCGGGCGATTCGTTGGGTATGATGCGCCGCATCGTGACCGGCAACGCCTCGCTGCAGAACATTTCCGGCCCGGTCACGATCGCCCGTGTCGCCAATGTCTCGGCCCAGCGCGGGCTGGACTGGTTCCTGTATTTCCTGGCCCTGCTGTCGCTGAGCCTGTGCATCATCAACCTGTTGCCCATCCCCATCTTGGACGGCGGGCACTTGCTGTATTACCTTATTGAGTTGGTCAAGGGCAGCCCGCTGAGCGAGCGGGCCATGGCCGCCGGTCAGTACATCGGCCTGGCGCTGTTGGCTGGGCTGATGGGGTTGGCGTTCTACAACGACATCCTCAGCCTGGGCCCGCGATGAACTTTTTCCTTTTTGTCGTCGTCTTATGCGCCGGCATCCCGCAACATTGCATTCGACTCCAACCGGACGTGACATGACGCGACTCCCCAATCGCCGCCTGCTTGCCCTCGCACTCGCCGCCGGTTTCGGCGTGCCCGCCCTGGCGCAGGCAGCCGAGCCCTTCACCGTCAGCGACATCCGTGTCGATGGTCTGCAGCGCATCACCTCCGGTACCGTGTTCACCTACCTGCCGGTGGAACGTGGCGATACCCTGACCGACAACAAGGTCGGCGAGTCGATCCGTGCCCTGTACAAGACCGGCTTCTTCGAAGACGTGCAGCTGGACCGCCAGGGCAACATCCTGGTGGTCACGGTCAAGGAACGCCCGGCGATCAACAAGTTGACCGTCACCGGCAACAAGGACATCAAGAGCGACCAGCTGCTCAAGGGCCTGAGCGACATCGGCCTGACCGAGGGCGGTACCTTCGATCGCCTGAGCCTGGACCGCGTGACCCAGGAACTGCGCCGCCAGTACAACGACCGCGGCAAATACAACGTCGAGATCACCCCGACCGTGAGCCCGCTGGACCGCAATCGCGTGGACATCACCATCGCGATCAAGGAAGGCAAGGCCGCCAAGATCCAGCACGTCAACCTGGTGGGCACCGAGAAGTTCCCGGCCAAGGACATCCTGGAAATCTGGGAATCCAAGGAGCACAACTGGGCTTCGTGGTACCGCCGCGATGACCAGTACTCCAAGGAAAAGCTGTCCGGCGACCTGGAAAAGCTCAACTCCTGGTACCTGGACCGCGGCTACGTCGATTTCAGCATCGATTCCACCCAGGTCTCGATCAGCCCCGACAAGCGCGACATGTTCATCACCGCCGGCGTGACCGAGGGTGAGCAGTACAAGATCTCCGACATCAAGGTCACCGGCGACACCATCCTCCCGCAGGAAGATGTCGAGCGCATGGTGATCCAGAAGTCCGGCGACACCTTCTCGCGTGCGCTGCTGGAATTCAGCTCGGATGCGATCACCAATTCGCTGTCCAACATCGGTTACGCCTTTGCCAAGGTCAACCCGATTCCGACCAGCAACCGCGCCGACCGTACCGTGGCGATCAACATGCAGGTCGTGCCGGGCCCGCGCGTGCAGGTGCGTCGTATTACCTTCAAGGGCAATACCCGTACCTCCGACGAAGTGCTGCGTCGTGAAATGCGCCAGTTCGAAAACAGCTGGTACTCGCAGGCCGCGATCGACCGTTCCAAGATCCGCCTGCAGCGCCTGGGCTACTTCGAATCGGTCGACGTGGAGACCCCCGCGGTCACCGGCAGCAACGACCAGGTCGACGTGGTTTACAACGTCAAGGAAACCACCTCGGGCAGCTTCGTGTTCGGCCTGGGCTATTCGCAGTCCTACGGCATGACCACCTCGGTGCAGCTGTCGCAGAACAACTTCCTGGGCGGCGGCAACCGCGTGTCGGTCGAAGCCTCGCGCAGCAGCTACCTGCAGCGCTACGGCTTCAGCTACACCAACCCGTACTTCACCGATGACGGCGTGTCGCTGGGCTACAACCTGTCCTGGCGCGAACTGGATTACTCCGACTTCAATACCGCCCAGTACAACAGCACCAACGGTTCGGCGCAGATGGTGTTCGGCGTGCCGATCACCGAAAACGACACCGTCTCGCTGATGGTCGGTATCGACAGCAACCAGATCACCACCTACCCGGGCTCCACGCCGCAGTCGATCATCAATTACATCGATGCGATCGGCCGCCGCACGTTCCACTCGTGGCGTACCGAGCTGGGCTGGGCACGCGATACCCGCAACGACTACTTCATGCCCACCCGCGGTACCTACCAGCGCGTCGGCCTGGAAACCACGTTGCCGGGTTCGACGGTCGAGTACTACAAGCTGAATTACCAGATCTCCAAGTACTGGCCGATCATCCCGTCGCTGGTCATCAACACCCGCGCCGAAGTCGGCTACGGCGACAGCTACGGCAACGACACCACCCGCGTGATCACCAATGCCGACGGCACCACGCGTACCGTGACCGCCTCCGGCCTGCCGTTCTACGAGAACTTCTATGCCGGCGGCACCAACTCGGTGCGCGGCTTCGAAGACAACACCCTGGGCCCGCGCGAAATCACCCAAGGCTATCCGAACGGCCAGCCGTTGGGTGGTTCGCTGAAGACCGTCGGTTCGGTTGAAGCCTATTTCCCGCGTCTGTTCGACAGCCCGTCGGCGCGCGTGTCGGCCTTCCTCGACTTCGGCAACGTCTACAACGGCACGGACAACTTCAAGGCCAACGAGCTGCGCGTGTCCACCGGTGTGGCCCTGCTGTGGCGCGCCCCGGTCGGCCCGATCTCGATCAGCTATGCGTTCCCGCTGAAGAAGAAGGACGGCGACGAAATCGAGCGCCTGCAGTTTACGTTTGGTGGGCAGTTCTGACGGACTGCTGCGCCTTCGGCGAGCCCCCGTTAGAAGGGGGCTCTCCACCAGACGCGTTGCGCACTCGCCGGGCTTTGCCCGGCGTTTTCGTTTGAGATCCCGGTAGTGCCGGCCGCGATCCTTGGAAATTCTGCAGGGTCATGGCGGCCAGCCCTGTCCGGGACCGTTGGGCGCCATGGATGGCGCCCACGAGGCTCCATGGATGGAGTCACGCCGTGTCCCGGACAGGGCTGGCCGCCATGATCCCACCCGATAGCAACCCGGCGCCGCAGCGCGACCAACCCAGCCGCAGACCGCCCCCGCCCCCGCCCCGCATGACCGAACCTGCGCCACACGGTAAACTCGCGCCGTGAATACTCCTACCTATACCGCCCAGCAACTCGCCGAGCAGTTCGGCCTGCAGGTCCATGGTGACGGCAGCACCGCCATCCATGGCGTGGCCACGCTTGCCCATGCCGGCCCCGGCCAGCTCACCTTCCTGGCCAATCCGCGCTACCGCGCCCAGCTGACCGACAGCCAGGCCGCGATCGTGGTGCTGCGCGCCGAGGATGCCGACGCCGCGCCCGGCGCGGCGCTGATCGCCCAGGACCCGTACACCACCTTCGCCAAGATAGGCGCCCTGTTCGACATCGCGCCCACGCGCCCGCCGGGCATCCACCCCAGCGCCGTGATCGATCCCAGCGCCCAGGTCGCCGCCAGCGCCCACGTCGGTCCGTTCGTCAGCATCGGCGCGCGCAGCGTGGTCGGTGAGAACTGCATCATCGGCGCCGGCAGCATCATCGGCGAAGACTGCAGCCTGGACAGCGGCTGCGAGCTGATCGCGCGGGTCACCCTGGTCACCCGGGTCAAGCTCGGCAAGCGCGTGCGCGTGCACCCTGGCGCCGTGCTCGGCGCCGACGGCTTCGGCCTGGCCATGGATGCCGGCAAGTGGATCAAGGTGCCCCAGCTGGGCGGCGTGCGCATCGGCGACGATTGCGAAATCGGCGCCAACACCTGCGTCGACCGCGGCGCCCTGGAAGACACCGTCCTCGCCGAGGACGTGCGCCTGGACAACCTGGTGCAGATCGCACACAACGTGCAGATCGGCGCCCACTCGGCCATCGCCGGCTGCACCGGCATCGCCGGCAGCGCCAAGATCGGCCGTTACTGCCTGCTCGGCGGGCATGTCGGCGTGGTCGGCCACCTCGAAATCTGCGACAAGGTCGTGATCACCGGTAAATCGGTGGTGCGCAATTCCATCCACGAGCCGGGTGAGTATTCCTCCGGCACCCCACTGACCGACAACCGCACGTGGCGCAAGAACGCCGCGCGCTTCAAGCAGCTGGACGCATTGGCACGCCGCGTCCTGGCCGCTGGCAAGGAGAAAGAATGAACGACACCCTGCAGCTCCCGATCGACATCACCCAGATCCAGGAGTTGATCCCCCACCGCTACCCGTTCCTGCTGGTGGACAAGGTCGTCGAACTCGACGTCGAGGCCAAGCGCATCCTGTGCCAGAAGAACGTCAGCTACAACGAACCGTACTTCCAGGGCCACTTCCCGGGCCGTCCGATCATGCCCGGCGTGCTGATCATCGAAGCACTGGCCCAGGCCGGTGGCGTGATGACCCAGCTCACGCTCGGCCGTGACGCCCAGTCCAAGCTGTTCTACATGGTCAAGGTCGAGAATGCCCGCTTCAACAAGCAGGTCATCCCCGGCGACGTGCTCATGCTGGACGTGCAGATGAAGCGCCTGATCCGCAACATGGGCTGGTACTACGGCGAAGCCAAGGTCAACGGCGAAATCGTGGCCAGCGCCGAAGTCATGTGCGCCGGCGCCAAAGGCTGAGCCACCACGGAGGCAGGAATGACTGACAACGCCCCACGCATCCATCCCACCGCCGTGGTCGACCCGGCCGCGCGCCTGGCCGACGACGTGCAGGTTGGCGCGTTCACCCTGATCGGTGCCGATGTTGACATCGGCGCCGGCACGGTGATCGGCCCGCATTGCTCGATCCAGGGCCCGGCCCGGATCGGTCGCAACAACCGTTTCATCGGCCATGCCGCGATCGGTGGCGAACCGCAGGACAAGAAGTACAAAGGCGAGCGCACGCAGCTGGTGATCGGCGACGACAACGTGATCCGCGAGTTCGTCACCATCAACCGCGGCACCGAAGGCGGCGGCGGCATCACCACGGTCGGCAACGACAACTGGATGCTCGCCTACACCCATGTCGCGCATGACTGCCATGTCGGCAACCATTGCGTGTTCTCCAACAACACCACGCTGGCCGGCCATGTCAGCGTGGGCGACTACGTGATCATCAGCGGCTTCGCCGGTGCGCACCAGTTCTGCCGGATCGGCGCACATGCCTTCCTCGGCATGGGTGCGCTGACCAACGGTGACGTCCCGCCGTTCACCATGGTCGGCAGCGATTCGCTGGGCCGCCCGCGCGGGATCAACAGCGAAGGCCTCAAACGCCGCGGCTTCGATGCCGAGCGCATCGCCAGCATCAAGCGCGCCTACCGCACGCTGTACGTGGCCGGCCTGCCATTGGCCGAAGCCAAGGTGCAGCTGGCCGAACAGGCCGCGCACAGCGCTGACGTGAAGGACCTGTTGGACTTCATCGAGCACGCCGAGAGGCCGCTGCTGCGATGACGGCGCCGGGCGGGCAGACGGCAGCCGGAACGACCGCGCAGATCATCGACCTCGCGGCGGTGGTGGACACGCTGGACAAGGCCGGGCTGGCCCATGCGTCCGAACGACCGGTGCGGATCGCGCTGGTCGCCGGCGAAGCGTCCGGCGACCTGCTGGGTGCGGGCCTGGTCCGTGAACTGCGGCGGCGCTTTCCCAACGCCGAGTTCGCCGGGATCGGCGGCGATGCGATGCGCAGCGCCGGCTGCCTGACCTGGTTCGACGCCAGCGAGCTGGCATTGATGGGCCTGACCGAAATTCTGCGGCACCTGCCGCGGCTGCTGAAACTGCGCCGCGAGTTCCGCACCCGCGCGCTGGACTGGCAGCCGGATGTGTTCATCGGCATCGATGCCCCGGACTTCAACCTGGGCGTGGAGCGCTGGCTGAAGGAACGCGGCATCACCACCGTGCACTACGTCAGCCCGTCGGTCTGGGCGTGGCGTGAGAAGCGCGCCGAGAAGATCGGGGCGAGCGCGGACCTGGTGCTGTGCCTGTTCCCGATGGAGCCGCCGATCTATGCCCGGCACGGCATCGATGCGCGCTTTGTCGGCCACCCGATGGCCGACGAGATTCCCCTGCACAGCGACCGTGAGCAGGCGCGGGTGGCCCTGGGCCTGCCCAGCAATGCCAAGGTGCTGGCGGTATTGCCGGGCAGCCGGCTGGGCGAGATCGGCAAGCTGGGCGAGGCCTTCTTCGAGGCGGCCTGGCAGGTGTCCGAGCGCATTCCGGGCCTGCACGTGGTGGTCCCGGCGGCCAACCCGGCCTGCCGACGGCTGATCAACGAGCAGCTGTCGCGCTCGGCACTGCCGGTGGCGTATTCGCACCTGCTCGAGGGCGATGCGCGCAACGCGATGATCGCCGCCGACGTGGTGGTACTGGCCTCGGGCACGGCAACGCTGGAAACCATGCTGGTCAAACGCCCGATGGTGGTGGGCTACCGCGTGGCCGAACTCACCTACCGCATCGTCAAGGCGCTGGGCCTGATCAAGGTCAACCGTTTCGCGCTGCCCAACATCCTCGCCGGCAAGGACCTGGCGCCCGAGCTGATCCAGCACGACTGCGTGCCGGACAAACTGGCCGCGGCGATCCTGCAATGGTTCGACCATCCGCAGCGCGTGCACGATCTGCAGGACACCTACCAGCAGCTGCACCTGCAGCTGCGCCAGGATGCCTCGGCGCGTGCCGCCGATGCGGTGGCCGAGCTGCTGTCGCGCAACCCGCGCGCGGCACCGGCGGCATGAGCCGGCGCCACGCGGCAGCCGCGTCGCTGACGCTGTTCGACGGCGCGGCGCTGGCCACCGTGGCCCCGCGCTTCGTGGCCGGCGTGGACGAGGCTGGACGCGGCCCGTTGGCCGGGCCGGTGGCGGTCGCGGCGGTGGTGTTCGACCCGGACCGCCCACGCCTGAGCGGACTGGACGACTCCAAGCAGCTGACCGCGCTGCGCCGCGATCAGCTGTTCGACAAGATCATGGAGCGGGCGCTGGCCTTCCATGTGGTGATGGTGGACGTTGCCGAGATCGACGCACTGAACATCTACCAGGCCACGATGCTGGGCATGCGCCGCGCGGTGGAAGGGGTGGCGCACGTGGCACAGTTCGCGCGCATCGACGGCAACGTGGTGCCCAAGGGGCTGCCCTGCCCGGCGCAGGCGCTGGTGGGCGGCGACGGGCTGGACCGGTCGATCATGGCCGCCTCGATCCTGGCCAAGGTCAGCCGCGACCGTTTCATGCTGGACCTGCACCAGCAGCACCCCGAGTACGGCTTCGACCAGCACAAGGGCTACGGCACCCCGGCCCACCTGGCAGCACTGCGCAGCCACGGCCCCTGCCCCCAGCACCGCCGCAGCTTCGCCCCCGTGCGGGCGAGTGAACTGGCTGTTTCTGGCTGAACTGCTGGAGCTGGAGCTGGAGCAAGAGCAAGAGCGGTGCGCCAGCTTTCCGAGTTAAAGGGCGGCACGGTTGGATCACCGGGACACGCCGCAAGTACGTCCTTGTAGGCTCCGGCGGCGCATCCATGCGCCTCAGGGTCCCGCCGATCCAACCGTGCCCCCCTTTTCACAGAGGGTCGGTGCGCAACGAACGTCAACACCGGCCCTGTGGATTCGATGGGGTAACCGCCAATTGGGTGGGGTGTGGGTGCCGAGCATGGCTCGGCACTACCTTTCTTCTCCCAACCTGGCGAAGTTGATCTCCCGCACTCGATCAACTGAATGCCACGGCTCCTGCTCAAAGCCCTTGCCCCCCCATGCGTACCGGCCAAGCGTCAGGGGGGTGGCGGATGCGGGGGGCGCGGGACTGTTCAAAACATGGATGTTTTGAACAAGCCCCCATGGATGGGTTCACGGCGTGTCCCGCGCCCCCCGCATCCGCCGCCCCCCAGCCCCTCGGCACACGCACACCGGCTGTGGCTATGGCTGTGGCTGTGGCTGTGGCTGTTGACGTTAGCTGAACACAACCGCCAACCCGCCCCCCTGTAACACCGCTGTCAAGCCTTGTTCCTCCTGCCGCCCGCCGCTACCCTGACCGGGCATTACATTGGCCCGGCATGTCCACTTCCCGTTTCGTACATCTCCACGTCCACACCGAATTTTCGCTGGCGGATTCGACCATCCGTGTCCCGGCGAAGCCGGATCAGGCTGACCCGAAAAAAGCCAAGCAGGCCAACCTGCTCAGCCGTGCTGTCGAACTGAAACTGCCCTCCCTGGCAGTGACCGACCTGAACAACCTGTTCGCCCTGGTCAAGTTCTACAAAGCCGCCGAAACCGTAGGTATCAAGCCGATCGCCGGCGCCGACATCATGATCGCCGAAGAGGGCATGACCCCCTGGCGCATGACCCTGTTGTGCCGCGACCGCGACGGCTACCTCAGCCTCTCGCGCCTGCTCACCCGTGCCTGGATGGAAGGCCACCGCCCCGAAGGCGGCGTCGCCGTGCATCCGGAATGGCTCAAGGCCGGTTGCCACAACCTGTTCGCCCTCGCCGGCCGCGACAGCCTCGCCGGCCGCCTTGCCAGCGAAGGCCGCCACGACCTGGCCGAACAACAGCTCGCCGACTGGCAGCGCGTGTTCGGCGATGGCCTGCACCTGGAACTGACCCGCACCGGTCGCGACGGCGAAGAAGCCTTCAACCAGTTTGCCCTGCTCGCCGCCGGCCAGCGTGGCCTGCCGGTGGTGGCCAGCAACGACGTCCGCTTCCTGCAGCCCGAAGATTTCAGCGCCCACGAAGCGCGCGTGTGCATTTCCTCCGGCCGCGTGCTCGACGACCCCAAGCGCCCGCGCGATTACAGTGACCAGCAGTACCTCAAATCGCCCGAGGAAATGTGCGCGCTGTTCGCCGACATTCCCGACGCGATCGACAATACTCTGGCACTCGCGCAGCGCTGCAACATCGAAATGCGCCTGGGCACCTACTTCCTGCCCAACTACCCGGTGCCCGAAGAAGAAACGCTGGACAGCTGGATCTGCAGCGAAGCGCGCAAGGGCCTGGACGCGCGCCTGGAAAAGAATCCGCTGGCCGAAGGCAAGACCCGCCAGGACTACGTCGACCGCCTCGAATTCGAACTGGCCACCATCATCAAGATGGGCTTCCCCGGCTACTTCCTGATCGTGGCCGACTTCATCCAGTGGGGCAAAAACCAGGGCATCCCGATCGGCCCCGGCCGCGGTTCCGGTGCCGGCTCGCTGGTGGCCTGGGCGCTGCAGATCACCGACCTCGACCCGATCCCGTACAACCTGCTGTTCGAGCGGTTCCTCAACCCCGAACGCGTGTCGATGCCCGACTTCGACATCGACTTCTGCATGGACCGTCGCGACGAAGTCATCGACTACGTCGCCCGCAAGTACGGCCGCGAACGCGTCAGCCAGATCATCACCTACGGCACCATGGCCGCCAAGGCCGTGGTGCGCGACTCCGGGCGCGTGCTCGGCTTCCCGTACGGCCTGGTCGACGGCGTCTCCAAGCTGATCCCCAACATCCTGGGCATCTCGCTCAAGGACGCCATGGGTGAAGGCAAGGATTCGGAAATGGCCTCGCCGGAGCTGATCCAGCGCTACCAGAACGAAGACGATGTCCGCGACCTGATCGACCTGGCCCGCCAGCTCGAGGATCTCACCCGCAACGCCGGCAAGCACGCCGGTGGCGTGGTGATCGCGCCCGAGCCGCTGGCCGAATTCTGCCCACTGTTCGCCGAACACGATGAAGGCGGCCGTGGCCGCAACCCGGTCACCCAGTTCGACAAGAACGACGTCGAAGAGATCGGCCTGGTCAAGTTCGACTTCCTCGGCCTGCGCACGCTGACCATCATTGACTGGGCGGTCAAGGCGATCAACAAGCGCCATGCGCGCGCCGGTATTCCGCCGGTGGACATCACCGCGCTGCCGCTGGACGACGCGGCGACCTACAAGGACATCTTCGCCAACGGCAACACTGGCGCGGTGTTCCAGTTCGAATCCTCGGGCATGCGCCGCCTGCTCAAGGACGCGCGCCCGGACCGGTTCGAAGACCTCATCGCGCTGGTGTCGCTGTACCGCCCCGGCCCGATGGACCTGATTCCTTCCTTCAACGCGCGAAAGCACGGCCAGGAAGAAATCATCTATCCCGATCCGCGTACCGAAGCGATCCTGAAAGACACCTACGGCATCATGGTGTACCAGGAGCAGGTCATGCAGATGGCGCAGATCGTGGGCGGTTACTCGCTCGGCGGCGCCGACCTGCTGCGCCGCGCGATGGGCAAGAAGGTGCCGGCCGAAATGGCCAAGCACCGCGAGATCTTCCGCGAAGGCGCGGCCAAGGACGGAGTGAGCGAGGCCAAGGCCGATGCCATCTTCGACCTGATGGAAAAGTTCGCCGGCTACGGCTTCAACAAGTCGCACGCCGCCGCCTACGCGCTGGTCAGCTACCAGACCGCCTGGCTCAAGCGCCACTATCCGGCCGAGTTCATGGCGGCCACGCTGTCCTCGGACATGGACAACACCGACAAGGTGGTCGGCTTCCTGGCCGAAGTGCGCAACCTCGGCCTGACCGTGCTGCCACCGCGGGTGAATGATTCGGCGTACATGTTCGAAGCGGCCACCGCCGACACCATCCAGTACGGCCTGGGCGCGATCAAGGGCGTCGGCCAGGGTGCCTGCGAAGCGGTCGTGGACGAGCGCGTGCGCGGGGGCCGATACGAAACGCTGCTGGATTTCTGCATGCGTTCCGAATCGGGCAAGCTCAACCGCCGCACGCTCGAAGCGATGATCAACTGCGGCGCGATGGATGGCCTGGGCAAGAACCGCGCCTCGTTGATGCTGCAGTTGCCCGAGGTGCTCAAGGCCACCGACCAGCTCGCGCGCGAGAAGGCGTCCGGCCAGAATTCGCTGTTCGGCGCCCCCAGCCCGCAGACCACCGCGATGCAGCTGGATCTGCCCGAAGCCCGCGAATGGGGCCTGGGTCAGCTGCTGGAAGGCGAGCGTGAAACGCTGGGCTTCTACCTCAGTGGCCACCCGTTCGACCCGCATGCCGATGACGTCAAGGAACTGGTCGGCACCGACCTGGGCGCGCTCGAGAAACTGATTCCGCCGCCGCGCCCGAGCAAGGACGGCGAGAAGCGCGCCTGGCGCCAGGAAACCCCGGTGATTCTGGCCGGGCTGGTGGTGGGCGTGCGCCGCAAGGGCGAAAGCCAGGTGTTCATGCAGCTCGAAGACGGCAAGGGCCGGGTCGAATGCAGCGCCTTCTCCGACGGCATGGCCGAGTTCGGCCACCTGATGACCAAGGACCGCATCCTGGTGGTCAAGGGCGGGTTGCGCGAAGACGAATTCAACGGCGGCTATGCCCTGCGCATCCGCCAGTGCTGGGACTACGAGGACATCTGCGCCAACTACGCCACGCGGCTGTCGCTGCGCGTGGACCTGCGCCAGGACGGGCCGGTGTGGTCGCGCATCAATGCCCTGCTGGACCGCCATCGTCCCGGCCGCACACCGCTGCGCCTGGACCTGCTGCTGGGCACCGCACAAGGCCCCGTGGCCGGCATGCTCGACGTGGCCGGCGATACCGCCGTGCGCGTGGACAGCCACCTGGTCGACGCACTGCGCGCCGATCCCGCCGTGCGTACCGTCAAGGTGCGCTACAGCCCGCCGTGGTCGAACTGACCCGCTCCATCCGCACGACAGGTACTTTGTTTTGATCAAGCGTTTCACCGTACTGCTGCTCGCAGCCACTGCCCTCACCGGCTGCTCCAGCCCGAGCCAGACCTTCGAGATCGACAACCCCACCGATACGCCGCTGACCCTGCGCATCGATGGCAACGAACTGCCGATCGCCGCCCATGCCTCGCGCCCGGTCAAGCTCAAGCCCGGCGAGCACCACCTGCAGAGCACGCAGTTGGGCGACGTGCGCTTCATCGTCTACGCACGCGGCAAGGGCGGGCTGATCAACCCCACCCTGGGCGAGTACGTGACCGCCCGCGAGATCTACGTCACCGATCCTGACAAGCTCAAGCACTTCGGCAGCAGCAAGAGCCGGATCGAACTTGGCGGCGTGACGTTCGAAGGCCCCTACGCGGTCTCCCACGCCCTGTTCATCGACAAGAACTGGACCTTCGGCGTGCGTGAGCCGTTCCCGGACGAACAGACCGTGGCCCACGTGGACGAGAGCGGCGGGCGGATCAGCACCAAGATCTTCACCGCCGCCGACTTCATCGCCTATGTGGAGGCCGACATGGACCAGGCCGGCGCCTACCTGCGCGAACAGCCGCGCGGCTACGTCGCCCCGGCCTACCCGCTGGAAACGGCCCCGGCCACCCTGCCCGCGCTGGACCCGGCCTTCGAGGCCCATGCCGGCCCGCTGCGCGAGCTGTACACGCGCTACCTGCACGCCACCACCGCCGATGACCAGCTGCAGCTGCAGCAGGAGGCCTTCCAGGCCCAGATGGCCTTCACCGCGGCCACGGCCATGTTGGGGTCCAAGCTGCCGGTAAAGGCCAACGAGGCCTACAACGACTTCGTGACCACCCGCAGCCAGCTGATGGGCAGCGCGGTGCTGGTCGTGCCCTGAGCTGACTGGCGCCCCCGGCCCCGCTGCGCTACCGTCGGTTTCCAGACGACGGCGTACGGGGCTTTTCGACGCATTCGGCTACACTTTCCCTCTTTACTTCACGACGGTTTCCGATGAATCCGAACTACCTCGACTTCGAGCAACCCATCGCTGATCTGGAGGCGAAGATCCAGGAACTGCGCAGCGCCAGCGCCGGTCCGGCGGTCAATGTCGAGGCCGAAGTGCATGCCCTGCAGGACAAGCTGCGGGTGCGCACCGCGCAGATCTTCCGCAACCTGTCTTCCTGGCAGATTCTGCAGCTGGCCCGTCACCCCTCGCGCCCCTACACCGCCGACTACATCCGCATCATCTGCGATGAGTTCCAGGAACTGGCCGGCGACCGCGCCTTCGCCGACGACAAGGCGATCATCGGCGGCCTGGCCCGCATCGGTGGCCGCTCGGTGATGCTGATCGGGCACCAGAAGGGCCGCGACACCAAGGAAAAGATCAAGCGCAACTTCGGCATGCCCAAGCCGGAGGGCTACCGCAAGGCGCTGCGCCTGATGAAGATGGCCGAACGCTTCGGCCTGCCGGTGCTGACCCTGATCGACACCGCCGGCGCCTGGCCGGGTATCGATGCCGAATCCCGCGGCCAGTCCGAGGCGATCGCCCGCAACCTGATGGAGATGGCCGAGCTGAAGGTGCCGGTGATCTGCACGGTGATCGGTGAAGGCGGCTCGGGCGGCGCATTGGCGCTGGGCGTGGGCGACCGCACCGTGATGCTGGAATACAGCGTGTACTCGACGATCAGCCCGGAAGGCTGCGCCTCGATCCTGTGGAAGGACGCGGGCAAGGCCAAGGATGCCGCCGAACAGCTGGGCCTGACCGCGCCGCGCCTGAAGGGCCTGGGCCTGGTCGACAAGGTGGTGCGCGAGCCCACCGGTGGCGCGCACCGCAACCCGAACCAGATGGCCAAGCGTCTGAAGGCCGTGCTGCTCAACGAGCTGGACGCGCTGCAGACGCTGTCCACCGAGGACCTGCTGCAGAAGCGCTACGAGCGCCTACGCAGCTACGGTGCCTACGAAGCGGCCTGATCGGGCCGCGCCATGTGCACCTCAAAAGCCGGGCGCGAAAGCGTCCGGCTTTTTTTTGGTGTTCTCCATTGGAGGGGCGTGTCACTTCCAGATCAACGGCAGCGGATTCGTTCCGGGTGTGATGCGAGCGTTGGGGCCCCCTTGGTGGCTGGCAGGCGCCTTGGCAAATGTCCCCCGGCGCCGGCCGTAGGCCGTCACCTCCTCCTTTACTTTGCCCAGTCGCCTGCCAGCCACCAAGGGGGCAAGGCTTCGGAACGCATCTGTAAAACCGAGCGCTGGCAAAGAGGCACCGGTGTTTTCGGTACGCGGGCCCCGCTGCCCTTGCGGGCGAAGTAAAGGAGGAGGTGACGGCCGCAGGCCGGCGCCGGGGGACATTCGCGCGCAAGGGCAGCGGGGCCCGCGCCCCAGCCACCTGCACCGCGGAGCCTTACACGTGGAAAATCCGCCGTGGACCATTTCCGTTCAGAACGGCTTGGCCAGCACCAGGTAGACCACGCCGATGAACAGCACCAGCGGCAGTTCATTGAACCAGCGCAGCGCACGCGAGGACGGCAGCGCGCGGCCCTTCACCGCCGCCTTCAACAGGCGCCCGGTCCAGGAGTAGTAGATCAGCAGCAGCACGACCAGGCCGAGTTTGGCGTGCAGCCAGCCGGCCGCGCCGGGGGCGACCATGGTCGGGAAATCGGGGATGACCTTGTAGCCCAGCCACAGCACCAGGCCCAGGATCAGCGCGAAGCCGAACATCATGTGGCCAAACTTGTACAGCCGCAGGCCCATCAGCTGCAGGCGTTCGGTGACGGGCAGCTGCCCGGCGGTTTCGCTGAGGTTGACCAGGATCCGCGGCAGATAGAACACGGCCGCCATCCACGCCACCACGAACAGCAGGTGGAAGGTTTTTACCCAGTAGTAGGACTGCATGCGCTTGCTCCGGCGGCTGGCGTGGAATGGTGTTCATTCTGGCCGATTCGCCCCCACCGCGCATGCGCGACGGTTTGACGCAGTACGATGGCGGCCGCTTTCCCTTCTGTCCGATGCCGCCCATGCACAAGAACTACGACCAGGCCTACTTCCAGCGCTGGTACCAGGCCGACCAGGCCGGTGGCGCGGCGCGCCTGGCACGCAAGGTGGCGCTGGCCGTCGCCAGTGCCGAGTACTACCTGGAACGCCCGATCTGCAGCGTGCTGGACATCGGCTGCGGTGAAGGGGCCTGGCGTGCGCCGCTGCTGAAACTGCGCCCGCGCGTGCAGTACATGGGCTTTGACAGCAGTGACTACGCGGTGCACCGCTACGGCCGCAGCCGCAACCTGCACCCGGCCAAGGTGGGCGACTTCGCCTGGCTGCGCCCGTGCGCGCCAGTGGACCTGCTGGTCTGCTCGGATGTGATGCACTACGTGCCCAGCCGTGAGCTGCGCCCCGCGCTGGCCGGCTTCGCCGAACTGACCGGCGGCGTCGCCTTCCTGGAAGCGTTCAGTGCCGAAGATGAGTTCGACGGCGACCACGACGGTTTCCAGTCGCGTCCGGCGCGCTGGTACCGCAGCCAGCTCAAGGCGGTCGGCTTCACCGCGCTGGGGTCGCACTGCTGGTTGTCGCCGGCCCTGGCCGGGCATGCGGCGGCGCTGGAACGCGGCGACCGCTGAATCTCGATAACAAATGAGACGACAGCCCTATTAACGCGGGCACGTCGCGGGTGCGCTATGCTGCGCGGCAACATAAGACCATACATATTCGGACGCCATGCTTTATCAGCTGCATGAGTTGACCCGCAATCTGCTTGCTCCCTGGGTACATCAGGCACAGGCCAACGCCAAGTTCTTCGCCAACCAGGGCCACTGGTGGTCGCAGATGCCCGGTGCCGATCGTCTGGCCGCCGTGAATGAGCTGTTCCACCGGATCGGCAAGGATTACGAAAAGCCGGAATGGGGCATCAACGAAATCGAGGTCGACGGCGAGCGCGTGCCGATCGTCGTCCATGAGGAAGTGACCAAGCCGTTCTGCAAGCTGCTGCGATTCAAGCGCCACAGCAACGAAGCCGACCAGCTGCACACCATGCTCAACCAGCCGTTCGTGCTGGTCGTCGCACCGCTGTCCGGCCACCACGCCACCCTGCTGCGCGATACCGTGCGCACCCTGCTGCGCGACCACCGCGTGTATGTCACCGACTGGGTGGATGCACGCATGGTGCCGGGCAGCGAGGGCGAGTTCGGGCTGGATGACTACATCGCCTACGTGCAGGAATTCATCCGCCATCTGGGTGCCGAGAAACTGCACGTGGTCAGCGTCTGCCAGCCGACGGTACCGGTGTTGGCCGCGGTGTCGCTGATGGCCAGCCGGGGCGAGCCCACTCCGCGCACGCTGGTGATGATGGGCGGCCCGATCGATGCGCGCTGCAGCCCCACCGCAGTGAACAACCTGGCTACGCAGAACCCGCTGTCGTGGTTCGAGAACAACGTCATCCATACGGTGCCGGGCACCTATCCGGGCGCTGGGCGTCGCGTGTATCCGGGCTTCCTGCAGCACGCCGGGTTCCTGTCGATGAACCCCAGCCGGCATTTCAGTTCGCACTGGGATTTCTACGCCGACCTGGTCAAGGGCGACATGGAAGACGCCGACGCACATCGTCATTTCTACGACGAGTACAACGCGGTGCTGGACATGCCGGCCAAGTACTACCTGGACACCATCCGTGTGGTCTTCCAGGAATTCCTGCTGCCGCGCGGGGAGTGGTTCGTCAACGGTGAGCGCGTGGACCCCACCGCGATCACCGGCACCGCGCTGCTGAGCATCGAAGGCGAGCTGGACGATATCGCCGGCCTCGGCCAGACCGAAGCGGCGCAGGCGCTGTGCAGTGGCATCCCGGCCGAGCACCGCGAGCATTTCATCGTCGAAGGTGCCGGCCACTACGGCATCTTCAGCGGCCGCCGCTGGCGCGAAACCGTGTACCCGAAAGTGCGCGATTTCTTCGCCACCCACGCGCAGGCGGCCACGGCCAAGCCGAAGAAGGCCGCCAAGATCGCCAGCAACGTGACCCCGTTGCGCCGCAAGGCCAGCTGAAAGGCGTGCCGACCGTTGGTCGGCACTTTCCCTCCGCCATCGCGCCCTTACAGCCGCACCAGCAGGTGCTTGGCCATCATCCCGTGCAGGCGGCCGATGCCGCGCGCCAGGTGCAGGGTGGCAAACAGCAGCACCACGCCCACGATCGCCAACAGCGGGGTCAACCACATCGGCATCATCTGCTGGCCGTCGATCCAGATGCCCCAGTACTTGTTGTCGAACATCAGCGCGGCGATCGGCGACCAGATGAAGGCCAGCGCGATCGACAGCAGCGTGGTGAAGATCGTGAAGTACACGATGCCCAGCGGCAGCATCAGCACGAAATACAGCTGGGTCAGCCAGGTGCGGCCGTCGGTGAACATGTCGCCAATGCGCTGCAGCCAACTGCGGTTGCGGTCGGAGTAAGTCGGCCGGCGTGGCATGCGCTCGCCCAGCAGCGCTTCCACCAGCCGCCCTTCCAGCAGCGACAGCCCGCGCACCGAACCGAAGTACAGCACCGCCACCGGGATGCCGATGATCAGCACCAGCAGGCCCAGCGACAGCGACAGGCCGGTGACCACCCAGGTGAAGAAGAAGATGCCGGTGGCCAGCGACAGCAGCATGTAGAACAGCGCGCCATAGGTGCGCGGTTCCAGCGCCACGCCGAAGAAGCGGGCCAGTGCGGAACGCGGGCGCACGGCCGGCGGCGGCGCGCTGCCCGCCGTGGCAGCGGCGGCGTCAGCGGCCGGCACCGCGCGGGACACGGGTCGGGCACCGGCGCTGGGGACACGCAGCGCCCGGCTCACGGTGATCTCGGTTTCGCGGTAGATCTCCGCCACCTCTTCCGGTGCGCCATAGCTGCCGGCGACATCGGCGATCACCTCGGCCTCGCTGCGGCCCGGCTGTGCCGCCAGTTCCGAGCGCAGGTATTCCTCGGCATCGTAGAGGGCGTCCTGCACCATCGCCGGGTCGGCGTCGTGCAGGGCGGCGCGCAGTTGCGCCAGGTACTGCGGGATGGTGGCCGGCAGGCCGTTGCCTGCTGTGGTCTGGTCGTTCATTGCAGTACCCCCTCCAACACGGAATCGACGGAATCACGGGTGGCGCGCCAGGCCTGGGTCCATTGCTCCAGTACCTCGCGGCCGCGTTCATTGATGCGGTAGTAGCGCCGTGGCGGGCCGGCCATCGACGGTTCGACGTGGCTCTCCAGCAGCCCGCCGCCCTCCAGGTTGCGCAGCACCGGGTACAGCGCACTCTGCTTGCCGCTGAGCACACCCTCGCCGACCCGCTCCAGCTCCTTGGCGATCAGGTAGCCGTACAGCGGCTCACCGGCCTTGGCGAGGACCGCCAGCAGGGCCAGCGACACGGTGCCGGCGCTAAGCTCTTTCTGGAACTTCTTCAAGTGGGCTTCGTGGTCGCTCATTGCGTTCTCCAACTAGCGTGGAGTCAACACTAGTGCGAAGTGAGCTATAGCGAATGTGTCGTTAGTCACCCTGTCGGCGGACATGGGTGGCGGCGGGGGGCTGGCTTCACGCAGAATCGGCTGACTCTCCTGATCGGGACCGCCATGTCGCTTCGTCGCCCTGCCCTGCTTGCCCTCGCCCTGGCCTGCGTTCTGCCCGGCCCGGCCTTCGCCGCCACGCCCTACCGCAGCCCGCAGCAGATCCTGGAGGCCTCGCCGGACAGCGACTGGCGTACCCCGGACCCGGCCAACCTGCTGTACATGAATCTGGACAGCGGGCGGGTCACCGTCGAACTGGCCCCCGCGTTCGCGCCGCAGCACGTGGCCAACATCCAGACCCTGGCCCATGAGCACTTCTGGGATGGCGAGAGCATCTACCGCGCGCAGGACAATTTCGTGGTGCAGTTCGGCGATGCCGATGCCGACGATGCGGCCAAGGCCAAGCCGCTGGGTTCGGCCAAGCGCAAGCTGCCGGCCGAGTTCCAGCGCGACAGCACCGGCCTGAAGGTCAGCGTGCTGCCCGACCGCGACGGCTGGGCGGACCAGACCGGGTTCGTCGATGGCTTCCCGGTCGGCCAGGACCGGCAGGACGGCAAGGCGTGGCTGGCGCATTGCTACGGGGCGCTGGGCGCTGGGCGCAACAACGAGGAAGACAGCAGCATCGGCGCCGAGCTGTACGTGGTGACGGGGCAGTCGCCGCGCCAGCTGGACCGCAATATCACCCTGGTCGGCCGGGTACTGCAGGGCATGGAACTGCTCAGCGCGCTGCCGCGTGGGCCGGCGCCGATGGGCTTCTATGCGCAGGCCGATCAGCGCACGCCGATCCGTTCGATCCAGCGGGCCAGCGATGTCCCCGCAGCGCAGCGGCCGAAGCTGCAGGTGCTGCGCACGGATTCAAAGACCTTCGCCGATACCGTGGAAGCGCGGCGTAATCGCGTGGATGATTTCTACAAGCGCCCGGCCGGGCATATCGACCTGTGCAACATCGCCGTGCCGGTGCGCTAGGCAGCAGCCGCCGAGCATGGCGCGGCGCTACCCTGCGGTGCGGCGGTTGTCTTCTGGTAGCGCCGCGCCATGCTCGGCTGCGCAGGTTCAGCGCCGCTGCGACGCAGCCACGCTGCCCAGGATCAACACACCGGCGACCAGCATCGCCCCGGTCACCGGTTCGCCCAGGAACAGCCAGGCGAACAGCGCGCCGAACATCGGCACCAGGTAGGTCACGGTCGAGGCGCGGGACGGGCCGATGCGCGCGATCAGGCGGTAGAACATCAGGAATGCCAGGCCCGTGCAGACCACGCCCAGGGCGACGGCGCTGGCCCAGGACAGCGCCGGGATCGGCGTGGTCGGCCAATGCGTAAGCGCCATCGGCAGCAAGGCGATCGCCGCACAGCTGAGCGTCGCACCGGCGGAAGCGGCCGGCGGCAGGCCGGTCATGTGGCGCTTGACCAGGTTCACGCCCAGCCCGTACAGCAGCGCCGCCGTGGCACCGGCCACCACCGCCGCACCGATGCTCAGCCCGGACACCTTGGCCGTGGCCAGTACCACCACGCCGGAGAAACCGACCAGCAACGCGATGGCGCGGCGCATGCCGATCTTCTCGCCGAAGAACAGGAAGGCGATGAGCGCGGCGAACAGCACCGTCATCGCATTGCAGATCGCGCCGATCGCGGCCGGGGCGCGTTGCGCCGCCCAAGCGAACAGCACGAAGGGAATGGCCGAATTGATCACCCCGATCGGGGCCAGCCACAGCCAGCGGCGTGCCGGGAAGTGCGCGCGCGCCTGCCACAGGAAGGGCAGCAGCACCAACGCGCCGAGCAACAACCGTACTTCCACCAGCGCGTAAGGGCCAAAGGCGGGCACGGCCACGCGCATGAACAGGAACGAGCAGCCCCAGATGGCGCCCAGCACCGTCAGCTCCAGGGGGGTGCGCCAGTCGCGCTCGATCGCCGCGCTGGCCAGCGGTGTCCCGCTCATGGCCGCGCCCCCGACAACAGGCAGGTAGCGGGCTTGGGTGCGAACAAGGGCGACAACATGGGGCGGGCTCCGGCGGCGGGAAACACAGCATCCGCCTGCCGGGAGCGCCCCGCAAGCGCGTAGAATCCGGTCAAGCCACAAATTTCATTTGGGTCTCGACCATGATCCTGCGTCCCGCCCTGTTGCCCGCACTGGGGGTGTTTGCGGTAGCCGCCCGCCACCAGAATTTCGCCCGTGCCGCCCAGGAACTGCACCTCACCGCCAGCGCGGTCAGCCACCATGTGCGCAAGCTGGAAGTCCTGCTGGGCACGGTGCTGTTCCAGCGCCATGCGCGCGGCGTGCGGCTGACCGCCGAGGGCCGGCAACTGGCCGATGCAGCCGCCGCCGCGCTCAGCGATCTCAATGCGGTGGCCGGCAACCTGCACCCGCAGGCGGACATCGTGCCGCTGCGGGTCACCACCATCCGCTCGCTGTCCTATTGTTGGCTGGTGCCGCGGTTGGCGCGCTTCACCCATCAGCACCCGCACGTGCGCATCGAACTGCAGACCAGCACCGAGCTGGTGCGCTTCGACGAGAACGGGCCGGAGCTGGGCATCCGCTACGGCCTGGGCCAATGGCCGGGGATGCGCGCGTACCACCTGATGGATGACGAACTGTGCCCGGTCGCCTCCCCCGCACTGGCCGGCGTGTCGGCGCTGCGCGAGCCGGCGCAGATCGCCGCGCTGCCGTTGATCAGCGACATGTCCCCGCAGGGCTGGCGCGACTGGTTCCGTGCCGCCGGCGTGCGCGGGCTGGATCTGCCCTCGCTGCATAGCTTCAGCGACAGCACCGATGCGATGCGCGCGGCGGTCTACGGGATCGGCGCGGTGCTGGCGCGCAAGCACATCGCCCAGCCCTACCTGCAGCGCTACGAACTGGTACGCCTGCCCGGCCCGGCGTTGAAGGCGCGCTACGCCTATTACGTGGTGCACGCCGAACACCGCCCGCTCAGCCCCACCGCGCTGGCGTTCATGGACTGGCTCAAGCGCGAGGCGCAGGACGAACGCACGCCGATACCGGCGCTGCCCGATGAACTGCTGGGCCGCCCTGCTGCAGGTGACCGGGACGTGTAGCGCAGCGTGGATGCGGTGTCGCTGCGTCATCACCCGCCCTTATCCGCACGCTGGCTAGGCTGGAGACTCCTTTCCCCCAAGGCGTATTCCATGGCCATGTTGCGACTTCGAATCACCGGCAGCGAAGACGATGCCCGCGCGATCAGCGATCTGTTGCAGGGCATCGACGGCATTGAACATGTCGAAGAAACCGACGACCTGATGCCGCACATGGACGATGACGATTCCAGCTCGGCCGGGCTGTCCGATGACATCGGCCCGGGCATCCATGAACTGGAAGTGGAAGTCGGCAATGCCTACACTGCCCAACGCGTGCGCGATGCGGTGCAGGAACTGGCGCTGGAACTGGATGTGTTCGTCGAGTACGAGCACGACGAAGGCTGAATCCTGCGCGGCACCGGCAGTCCCGGTACCGCGCAGCAAGGAACTCAGCGCGCGGCCTGGCGCCGGCGCTGGCGGCGACGCCACAGCTTCAGGCCCAGCCACAGGCCGAACCCACCGATCACCACCACCGGCAGCAATGCCGCCACGGCACGGATCAGGAAGGCGACGCTGCTGCTCAGGATCGCCCCGGAATCGCGCAGGGCATCGGCGATGTCACTGCGGCTGCGCTGCCCGGCCGACGTCTCGAACTGCAGCGTGACCAGTTGGGTATCGATACGACGGCGCTGCTGCGCAGCATCCTTGTTGGCCTGCTCCACGCCCGCTTCGATTTCCGAAAGGCGCTGGCTGATGCTCAGCAGGTCGGCGATGGCCAGGCCATTCCGGTCCTGGTAGGCCAACAGGCGCTCGTGTTCCTTCTGCAGGCGTGCCTTGGTCAAGGCGGTGTCGGCCACCTGCTGGGCCAGGTCTTCGGCCTGGGTGTTGCGCGAAGACACTTCACCGCCCTGCCCGGCCAGCCCGATGATCGGCTCCACGCCCTTCGGCGCGATCCGGACCCGGATCGAGCCGCTGGGGTACTCGCCGCCCTGCTGGTTCACCTGCAGCACCGCGCAGTCGCCGAAGCGGCTGGACTGGCAGGCATCGGCCACCTGTTTGACGCGCGCGCCGATCCCGGTCGCTTCCATGCGGATGCGCACGTCGTGCTCGTAGGCCAACGCAGCGCCTTCGGGAGACGCTACCGCGCCCGCGCCGCCACCACTGTCCGCAGCGGCCTCATGTTTGGCGCAAGCGGCCAGGCCCAGCAACAGCATCCCTGCCACGACGCCACGCAGGCGCCAGGTCGTCCCTTTCATCACATGCTTGCTCCATCAAATCGGTTGATCTTGAGCCCGTCCAGGTCCAGGCCCGGCAGGCAACGCACGTTCACGGCCACCATCGGCTGCCCGCTGCGCGGGTCCATGCCCTCGCTGAACGGGGCGGTGCCGCAGGTGCGGCAATGGTGGTGTTCCAGGTGCTGCTTGTTGAACTGGTAGGTGGCCACGTTGGCCGGGTCGGTATTCAGGGTCAGCGCCGCGCGTGGCGCGAACCACAGCAGGCCACCGCGGCGGCGGCACAGCGAACAGTTGCAGTCCAGCGCCTCGGTGATCGGCTCGGCAGCCTCGACCACGAATGCAATCTGCCCGCAATGGCAGCTTCCTTCGTACTGCATGGCGCACCCTCCCGGTGGAAAGGGCCATGGTAATCCAATGGCACGGGCACGGCCGGGCGCGGGGGCCTATGCTCGGGGATTGACCACTGCACAGGATCGCCGATGCGCCAGCATCTTCTCGCCCTCGCCCTGATCGCCGCCCTCGGCGGTTGCCAGCAGGCCGACGCCCCGCCCGTCGCAAACGGCACCCCGGCTGCGGCCACCGCCGGCGATGCCGCGGTCGATGCCGCCTTCGCCGATCTGTCCAAGCGTGCCCTGGACACCTGGATGCAGCTGTCGCCGATCAGCGCCACGCAGATCGGTGATCACCGCTACGACAGCGAGATCGATGACCTCAGCGCCGCTGGCCAGCAGAAGGTGTTGACCGCCTACAAGGGCCTGGTCGGTGACCTGGACCGCATCGATGTAAGCAAGCTCTCGCGCGAGAACCAGGTCGATGCGGCCATCCTGCGCAACCAGCTGCAGTCCGAGATCTGGAACGCCGAAGTGCTGCAGGCCTCCAAGTGGGATCCGCAGATCTACAACGGTGTGGCCGGCAGTGCGATCTACGGCCTGATGGCACGCGAATTCGCGCCGCTGCCCGAGCGCCTGAAGTCGGCGACCGCGCGCATGGAGAAGCTGCCGCAGATCTTCGCCCAGGCCCGCGCGAACCTGGACCCGGCCCGCGTGCCGAAGATCCATGCCGAAACCGTGGCCAAGCAGAACCGCGGCATCCTCAGCATCGTGGACACCTTCATCGCCCCGCATATCAGCGAACTGCCGGCCGAAGACGGCAAGCGCCTGCAGGCGGCCATCGATGGCTTGAAGAAGGCGGTCGAGGAACAGCAGACCTGGCTGGACAAGACCCTGGTACCGAATGCCAAGGGCGATTTCCGCATCGGCGCACAGCTGTACGACCAGAAGCTGAAGTTCGCGCTGAATTCCTCGCTGTCGCGCGCGGAGATCGGTGAGCGTGCGCGTGCTGAACTCAAGCGCGTGCGCCAGGACATGTACGGCATCGCGCAGACGGTGTTGAAGGACAAGCCGGGTGCACCGGCGCTGCCGGCCAACCCGAGCGATGAGCAGCAGCAGGCCGCGATCGAAGCCGCGCTGGAACTGGCCTACGCCGACAAGCCGGCCCGCGACAAGGTGGTCGAGGACGCCAAGGCGGCGTTGGCGCAGTCCACCGAGTTCGTGCGCAAGCATGACCTGATGACGCTGCCCGATTCGCCGGTGGACATCATCCTGATGCCGGAGTTCCAGCGCGGCGTGGCGGTGGCGTACTGCGATTCGCCGGGCCCGTTGGACAAGAACCTGAAGACGTTCTACGCGGTGTCGCCGATTCCGGACGACTGGACCGACAAGCAGGTCGATTCGTTCCTGCGCGAATACAACAGCCGCATGATCCACCTGCTTAGCATCCATGAAGGCACGCCGGGTCATTATCTGGAAGGCTGGCACTCGGGCAAGTTCCCGTCCACGCTGCGCGCGGTGCTGCGTTCGGGGCTGTTCGCCGAGGGCTGGGCGGTCTACACCGAGCGGATGATGCAGGAGCAGGGCTACCTGGACAACGACCCGCTGTTCCACCTGGTCCAGCTGAAGTTCTACCTGCGCACGATCTCCAATGCGATCCTCGACCAGGGCGTGCACGTGGACAACTGGACGCGTGAGCAGGCGATGCAGCTGATGACCCACGATGCGTTCCAGCAGGAAAGCGAGGCGTCGGGCAAGTGGGTGCGCGCGCAGTTGACGTCGGCGCAGCTACCGACCTACTTCGTCGGTGCGCAGGAACACTTCGATACGCGCAAGGCGGTGCAGGACAAGCAGGGCGCGAAGTTCAACCTGAAGGCCTACCACGATCAGATGCTGTCCTACGGCGCGCCGCCGGTGCGCTTCGCGCGCCAGCTGATGCTGGACCAGCCGATCGAATAAGCGTTGCCGCGTTCCTCGTCGGACAGGCAAACGGCCCGGTGCGAACCGGGCCGTTTTTTCGTCGGTGCGAACCGCTCGCTCAATCCAGGTGGATCTTCAGATCGATGGATCCCACACAATGCGAATCCAACGCGCGCCGTTGGTCGGTGTAGGTACCCTGCATCTTGACGTAGATGGTCCGGTTGCCACGAGTGAAGAGGTAGAAGGGCCCTTGGTCGATCAAGAGTAGGTCCTTGTCCGGTGGGGCTTCGTCGAAGAGGGCGATGCTGTAGCCGGCAGCTACAAGGCGGTCCTTCAGTTGCTGTGCGCGAAGTGGGCAGTGCTCGCCGATGTCCGCGTAGGAAACGTCGTCGAACAACGCCTGGGTCGGTTCTACCTCCACCTCCCTGGAGATCCAATAGTACAGCGACAGGAATTTCTCATAGTACTGAAGCGAGATGGATTGCCCGATCTTCTCGCTCCGCATGCCGTTGTGTGCGACGAATGCGCGCCCTTGGGGATAGGCTGGATTCGGATTCCAGGGCTCGGGGCGCGGGGGTGGAAGCATCACGGACCTGAACGTCAAGTCCAGCGCCCTGCAGAGCTGGGCGAGCCGAAGCGCTTCGATATCCTCGTCCGATGATCCCAGCGAGACCACTATCGATACCACCCGGTCGGACATATCGGCCAGTGGTTTTTCCGCGCGTGGGCCCCTGACGTTGTAGTCCAGTGCGCGGTACCGGTCACAGTTGCCCGGCTGTGACCATGTTTCGAACGTGTAGGCCGGCGCTGCAGCAACGTCGGCCACGGCGCCCCCAAGGATCATCCCTGCGTAGAGCATCCAGCCCATTGCCTTGCTGCGATAGGTTTCCATGTGCCCTGATCTCCCTGTTCCTGCTGGCGTTTCCCCGTGCTACGGGAGGCATCGTACGACCGGCCCCGCCTGCACTGCAATCGGCCGGCCGAATTACTGATCGGCCGACACGAACCCACCGGTCTGGCGTGCCCACAGGCGCGCATACAGACCACCGGCCGCGATCAGCTCAGCGTGGGTGCCGGTTTCCACGATGCGGCCTTCGTCCATCACCACCAGCCGGTCCATGCGCGCGATGGTGGACAGGCGGTGCGCGATGGCGATGACGGTCTTGCCGGCCATCAGTTCGTCGAGGTTGTCCTGGATCGCGGCTTCCACTTCCGAATCCAGCGCCGAGGTGGCCTCGTCCAGCACCAGGATCGGGGCATCCTTCAGCAGCACGCGGGCAATGGCGATGCGCTGGCGCTGGCCGCCGGACAGCTTCACGCCGCGTTCGCCGACGTGCGCGTCGTAGCCACGGCGCCCTTCCCCGTCGACCAGCGTTTCGATGAAGGCGGCCGCACGGGCCTTGGCCACCGCCGCGTGCAGTTGTTCCTCGCTGGCATCCGGGCGCCCGTACAGCAGGTTGTCGCGGATCGAGCGGTGCAGCAGCGAGGTGTCCTGGGTGACCACGCCGATCTGGCGGCGCAGGCTTTCCTGGGTGACCCCGGCGATGTCCTGGCCGTCGATGCGGATCTGCCCGCTTTCCAGGTCGTACAGCCGCAGCAGCACGTTGACCAGGGTCGACTTGCCCGCACCGGACGGGCCCACCAGGCCGATCTTCTCGCCGGGCTGCACGCGCAGGTCCAGACCGGCGATGACGCCACCGGCCTTGCCGTAATGGAAGTGGATGTCATCGAAATGCACGCCGCCGGTGCTGACCTGCAGCGGCACCGCGTCGGCGCGGTCCTGCACGGTCAGCGGCTGGGCGATGGTGGTGATGCCATCCTGCACCGTGCCGATGTCCTCGAAGATGCCGTTGATGGTCCACATGATCCAGCCGGACATGTTGTGGATGCGGATCACCAGGCCGGTGGCCAACGTGATCGCGCCAACGCTGATGTTGCCTTTGCTCCACAGCCACAATGCCAGGCCGCAGGTACCGGCGATCAGGAAGCCGTTGACGACGGCGATGGTGAGGTCCATGCCGGTGGTGATGCGGGTCTGGCGGCGGTGCTTGACCGCCAGTTCTTCGATGGCCTCGGCCACATAAGCCTGCTCACGGCCGGCATGGGCGAACAGCTTGAGCGTGGGGATGTTGGTGTAGCCATCCACGATGCGCCCCATCGCCTTGGAACGCGCGGCCGAGGCGATCCAGGCGCGCTCCTTCGCGCGTGGCACGAAGTAGATCATGATCACCACATAGGCCAGCAGCCACAGGATCAGCGGCACCATCAAGCGCCAGTCGGCCTGCGCGAACAGGTACAGCGCGGTGCCGGTATAGACCACGATGTACCAGAGCGAATCGACCATCTGCACCGCCGACTCGCGCAGCGAGGTGCCGGTCTGCATCACGCGGTTGGCCATGCTGCCGGCGAAATCGTTCTGGAAGAAGCTCAGGCTCTGGCGCACCACATAGTTGTGCATCAGCCAGCGCGAGCGGTTGCTCAGCCCCGGCACGATGGCCTGGTTGACCAGCAGGTTGTGCAAGCCCACCAGGATCGGGCGCGCGATCACGGTGATGAACAACATCCAGCCCAGGGTGTTGGCATGGCGCTGGAAGAAATCCGCGCCGGGCTGCTCGGCCACCATGTCCACGATGCGACCAAGGAAGTCGAACATCGCCACTTCCACCAGCGCCAGCAGCAACCCGGCGATCAGCGTGGACAGCAGCACCGGCCAGACCGGGCGCAGGTAGTGGATGTAGAACGGCACCACGTTGCGTGGCGGCATGCGTGCATCGACCGGCGGGAACACCGGGATCAGCGATTCGAACCAGCGGAACATTCCATTACCCCGAAGTGAAGCAGGCCGCGATTATCCCATCGCGGCCTGCATTCTGCCTTTACCTGCGGCTCACATCGGGGACGCGGTTCAGCCCTTGGGAGCAGCCTCGGCCACGATCGGTACCAACAGCAGGTCCTGGAAATCGAAACTGAAATCGGTCAGCGAGGAAATCGCCTGCATGCGCACCTCACGTACCTTGCCGTCCGGGTCCAGACTGAAGTTGACGAAGGCATCGGCATTGAGCGAACGGTCATCCCAGCGCACGATGAAGGTGTCGTGCTGCCAATGCTCCAGCGTGCCGCGCAGCTGTGCGGTCTGGCCGAAACGCAGGCGCAGCTTGCCGCCCTGCTGTTCAACAAACACATCGCCGTACCAGGCATCGCGGTAGCCGTTGACGTAGCCGCTCGCCGGCAGCGAGGGCTTGGAGCGGGCGTCGCGCGCGACCTGGTGCTTGGCCCAGCCTTCATCGGCCTTGTCCAGCGCCTTGGCCACGGCCGCGGCGTAAGCGCCGACCCAGTCGGTGGGCGGCGCCTGCAGGTAGGCGTCGAGCACGTCCATGGTGATGGCGTTGAAGGCGGCGCCGACTTCCTGGTTGGTCAGCACCACGATGCCCAGCTTCTGCTCGGGCACCAGGGTTACCCGCGAGACCATGCCCGGCCAGCCGCCGGTATGCCAGACCAGCTTCTGGCCGCGGTAGTCGCTCAGGCTCCAGCCTTCGCCATAGCCGGCGAAGTTGGGCCGTGCGGCGGCCAGCTGCGGCACGCTCGGCTCGGCCACCACCTGCGGCGTGATCATCTGCCACATGCCCTGCTGGCTCTTGGCGCTGAACAGCGCGTTGCCGTTTTCCAGCTTGCCCTGGGCCAGCTGCACGTTCATCCAGCGCGCCATGTCGTGCACGCTGGAATAGATGCCACCGGCACCGGCATTGTTGGACCAGGTCAGCGGGGCCACCGTGCGCAGCTGGCTGAAGTCGTACTTGGCGTGGCCGACGGCGGCGCTGTCGCCGGGCTTGAGCTGGTCGGCGTTGTAGCGGGTACCGGCCATGCCGACCGGGGTGAAGATGTGCTGCTGCAGGAAGTCGGCATAGGTCTGCCCGGAGACCTGCTCGATCACCTGCTGGGCCACCGCGTACAGGATGTTGTCGTAGGCGTAGCGGTCGCGGAAGCCGGCCTTCAGCGGCACCTTGGCCAGGCGCTGCACCACCTGCTGGTTGCTGTAGCCGGTGGTCGGCCAGAACAGCAGGTCGCCGGCGCCCAGGCTGAGCCCGCTGCGGTGCGAGAGCAGGTCGCGGATGCGCATCTCGCCGGTCACATAGGGATCGGACATGCGGAAACCGGGCAGATGGTCGATCACCCGGTCGTCCATCTTCAGCTTGCCCTGCTCGGCCAGCAGGTTCAGCGAGGTTGCGGTGAAGGCCTTGGTGTTGGAGGCGATCGCGAACAGCGTATCGGCCTGTACCGGGGCCGGCTTGCCCAGCTCGCGCACGCCGTAGCCACGCTCCAGCACCACCTGGCCGTCCTTGACCACGGCCACGGCGATGCCGGGCACGTCGAAGGTGCTGCGCACACGTTCTACCGTGGCGTCCAGCCGCTGCAGTTCCGCCGGCACCGCTGCCGACGCCAAAGGTGCGCATGCCAGCAGCACGACGCCTCCGATCCAGGATGTGTTCAAACAGTGTCTCCAGTTGCGTGTCGCGGGGGCGTTGAGAACCGCTGGGGCTGCCAACGCCGGGTTTCGCACGATGGTAACGCGGGCCCCCGCAGGCTCGCCTGTGCCAGAAGCAGGCCCACCCTGGAGACCCGCATGACCGCCCCAGCCGACCTCGGATCCACCATCATTCCGTGCCTGCGCTACCGCGATGCGCGGGCCGCCATAGACTGGCTGCAGCGCGCGTTCGGCTTCGAGCCACAAGCGGTGTACGCCGACGGCGACGTCGTGTACCACGCGCAGCTGGTTTACGGGCGCGGCATGATCATGCTCGGCTCGGTGGAGAACGGCAGCGCATGGGGCAAGCACAGCGTGCAGCCCGATGAGGTGGGCGGCCGCCAGACCCAGAGCGCCTGCGTGATCGTGGCCGATCCGGATGCACATTACGCACAGGCGATCGCCGCCGGGGCGCAGGTGGTGATCGACATCGCCGACCAGGACTACGGTGGCCGGGGCTATGCCTGCCGCGATCCGGAAGGCTACCTGTGGTGGTTTGGCAGCTACAACCCGTGGCAGGCGCACGCCGGCGGCGCATGAGCACAGCGCCCGGCAGCATCCGCACCGGCATCGGCGGCTGGGTGTTTCCGGCCTGGCGCGGCGGCGCGTTCTATCCGCCCGGGCTGGCCCAGCGCGAGGAACTGGCGCATGCCAGCCGCGCGCTGGGCTGCATCGAGATCAACAGCACCTTCTACCGTGCGCAGAAGCCGGCGGTGTATGCGCAATGGCGCGAGCAGACGCCGCCGGGTTTCCGTTTCTCGGCCAAGGCGCCGCGCACGATCACACAGACGCATGACCTGGCCACGGTGGGCACGCGTGCGCAGGCCTTCATCGAAGGCATCCTGGCGCTGGGTGACCGGCTGGGACCGCTGGTCTGGCAATTCGGCGAAGGACATCCGGCCGGTGCGCAGGAATTCGCACGCTTGCTGGAACAGTTGCCACGGCAGGCCGAAGGGCAGCGCCTGCAGCACGCGTTGGAGGTGCGCAACCCGGCGGCCTGGACGCCGGAGCTGGTCGCCGTGGCGCGTGCGCATGGCGCGGCGCTGGTGTTCAGCGGGTCAGCCGACCATCCCAGCTTTGCCGATCCCTGCGCGGATTTCGTCTACGCGCGGTTGATGCATGCGCGCGCCACGCTGCGTGCCGGCTATCCCGCCCGCGCCCTGGAGCAGTGGTGCCTGCGCGCGATGCGCTGGGCGCGCGGTGAAGACAACCCGGACCTGCCGCACGTCACGTCGGCGCCGACGGCGCTGGAAGGGCCACGCGACGTGTACGTGCTGTTCATTGGCGCGGCCAAGCAGCGCAATCCCGCCGCGGCGATGGCCTTGCGCGAACAGCTGCATCAGGTGGGCGCGCGGTAACGCCACGCGCGGGCATTTCATTGCTATTGGACGGGCGATGCTGCGGGCGGTTTCATTCGCCGGTCCAGACGCCACAACACCGCGCCCAACGCCACGAACACCAGCGCGACCACCAATACGTTGCGCGCCACGATCACCGGGCCGAGCGCGGTCAGGTCCAGGAACGGATACGGATACTGCCCGCTCCAGCGCCCGACCAGCAGCGCCCAGCCCAGGTAGGCCACCGGGAACAGCAATGCATACCCCAGCTGCCGCCACTGCAGGTAGCCGTGCGGGCCGGCCCACCAGCCCAGCAGGTACAGCACCGGAACGGCATAGTGCAGACCGGTATCGGCCCACCATTGCAGGCCCTGCGGCTGCCACAGAGTTCGCAGCACCAGCACGTAGATCAGGCCGGTGATGCCGATGTACAGCGCCACCGCCGCACTCGGTGCGGGTGCGGCCATACCGTCGCGGCGCCCGCGCAGGCGCGCCAGGCACACCGCGGCGACACCGATGTTGCTGAGGATGGTGAAGTAGCCCAGCAGGCGCAGCAGCGCCTGGCCGGTGCCGAGGGTATTGCCCACCGATTCGAGCAGCAGTGCGTACTGCAGTGCCACGGCAGCCACGGCCGTGAGCGCGGTGAGCCCGGCCCAGGCACGGGCGCGTGGGGACGGATCGGGAACGGTGGCGCCGGTGACGCGGGAGGCAGTATCCATCGGTGCAGGATGCCATGGAGAACGGACGTCGACAGGCGTGCATCGCGATGACGCCCGGCTTGCCGCACAATATGCCGATGCCGATGACCGATACCCGCAAAGCGCTGCTGCAAATCCACTTCTGTGTGCTGTTGTGGGGGGTCACGGCCATCCTCGGCAAGCTGATCACCCTGCCCGCGTTGCCGCTGGTGTGGTGGCGGATGCTGCTGGTGGTGGCGATGCTCGCCCTGGTGCCACGGGTGTGGCGCGGGCTGCGCCAGTTGTCGCCGGCCGTGTTCGCCGGCTACTGCGGGGTGGGCGCGCTGGTTGCGCTGCACTGGCTCACGTTCTATGGCGCGGTGAAGCTGGCCAATGCTTCGGTGGCCGCCACCTGCATCGCGCTGGCGCCGGTGTTCACGGCGGTGATCGAGCCGTGGGTGGCCAAGCGCCCGTTCCAGCTGCGCGAGCTGGCCTTCGGCCTGGCCGTGTTGCCGGGGGTGGGCCTGGTGGTCGGTGGCGTACCCGACGGAATGCGCCTGGGGGTGTTGGTGGGGGCGCTGTCGGCGCTGCTGGTGGCGGTATTCGGTTCGCTCAACAAACGCCTGGTCAGCCATGCCGATCCGCTCACCGTGACCGCGCTGGAACTTGGCGCCGGTACCGTCACCCTCACCCTGCTGGCACCGGTACTGCCGTTCCTGCTGCCCGCCCTGGCCAGCCCGTTGTGGGTGGTGCCGAACCTGCATGACGGGTTGCTGCTGCTGGCTCTGGCCGGGCTGTGCACCTTGTTGCCGTTCGCGCTCGCGCTGGTGGCACTGCGCCACCTCAGCGCCTACACCGTGCAGCTGGTGACCAACCTGGAACCGGTCTACGCGATCCTGCTGGCGATGGTGCTGCTGTCCGAACAACGCGAACTGACCCCGACCTTCTACGCCGGCGTGGCGATCATCGTCGGCGCGGTGTTCTTGCATCCGCTGCTCAATCGACGCAAGCCGGTGCAGCACCCGGAAATCCTCGGTACCGCCGAAGCGCGCAACATCGCCGACTGACTCAGCGCGCCGGCCAGTACCAGGCCGGTGCATCCAGCAGGCCCTGGCCGAGCACACGGGTCTGGCTCATGTCCTTGTGCAGACGGATCGCATTGCAGTCCGGTGCTTCCTGCAACGCCGCGATCAGCCGGCTCGCATGTGAGACCACCCACACTTGGCTGCGCCCGCTGGCCGCGATGACCAGCCGCGCCAGCGCCGGCAGCAGGTCCGGATGCAGGCTGGTTTCCGGTTCGTTGAGGACCAGCAGCGGCGCGGGCCGCGGGGTGTGCAAGGCCGCGATCAGCAGCAGATAGCGCAGGGTGCCGTCGGACAGCTCGGTGGCCGCCAGCGGACGCAGCAGGCCCGGCTGCTGGAACTTCAACGACAGCCGTCCCTCATGCAGATCGATCAGCACCTGTGCGCCGGGAAATGCGTCGTCCAAAGCGAGCGCCAGCGCCGGTGCATCGCCGATCTCCAGGATGGTCTGCCAGGCCGCAGCCAGGTCGTGGCCGTCGTGGCTGAGCACGGGGGTGCGGATGGCCAGCGTGGGCTGGCGTGCCGGCGCGCTGCTGTCGGTACGGAAGTGGTCGTGGAAGCGCCAGCGCCGGATGTACTCGCGCAGCTGCAGCACCTCGGGCATGCGTACCGGATCGGCCACCTGGGTGAACAGGCTGTCGAACACCGACAGGTGTTCATCCAGCACCTCCCAGCCCTGCGCACCGCGCCGGCGCACGCTCGCGCCACGGCGTTCGACCAGCGCGTTGGCGCTGCGCAGGAACGGCCCGGCCCACACACTCTCGGCCTTGATCTGCGACTCCAGGTCGAACACCGAATCGCTGGGGACCGGCAGCCCCAGATCGATGGCATAACCGAATGCGTCGGTGGCAAACCCCAGACGCAGCGCGACCGGTTTGCCGCGTGCGGTGCCCTGCACCGCCACCTCGCCACTGCGCATGCGCCGGTCGATCTGGTCCGGCCCGGCCCAGAGCGCCGAGCTCAACCCGCCCTCGCGTGCCAGCGCGGCGGCGACACCGCCCTGGGCGGTTTCGGCCAACAGCCGCAAGGCGCGGTAGAGGCTGGATTTGCCGCTGCCGTTGTCACCGGTGACCAGGTTCAACCGGCCCATCGGGACCACCAGTTCGTGCAGGGAGCGGTAGTTGGCGACGGCCAGGGTCTGCAGCATGCGGGGTCTCGCTCGGACTGGGGCCTTGCAGTGTGGCAAGCGCGGATCGCAGCCGCTGCGACCGGCTCAGTCGGCGCGCACCACGCGGTTGCGGCCTTCGCGTTTGGCCTGGTACAGCGCGCCATCGGCGCGGGCCAGGGTCTGCTCCACCGGGTCGCCATGGTGATGCGCGGCAACCCCGATGCTGATCGTCAGCGGGATGCCCAGTGGCAGGTCGGCCACCGCCATGCGCAGGAAATCGCATTGCAGTTCGGCGGTGGCCAGTGGGGTATCGGGCATCAGCACCACGAACTCCTCACCGCCATAGCGCGCGGCCAGGCCATGCCCGCCGAAGTGCGCACGCAGCAGCCGGGCCAGCTCGGCCAGCACGTGGTCGCCGCTGGCATGCCCGTACAGATCGTTGACGGTCTTGAAATGATCCAGGTCCAGCAGCGCCACCGCGGTCTGCCGTGGCTGGCCATCGGCGTCGAATACCGCCGCTTCCAGCGCCGCGCTCATCGCCCGGCGGTTGGGCAGGCCGGTCAGCGGGTCGGTGCGGCTTTGTTCGGTGAGATCGGCGTTCTGCTGTTCCAGCAGTTCGTTGTATTCGGACAGGCGTTGCTCGTACCAGGCCCGGTCGCTCATGTGCTGCTGGATGTCATGCGCATAGCGGCGCAGCTCCATCACCAGCGACACCTGCCGCGACAACGCGGCCAAGGCTTCGGACTGGTCGGCATTGAGCTGGCCGGGGTTGGCATCGAACACGCACAACGTACCGATCGGCAAGCCTTCGAAACTGATCAGCGGTGCGCCGGCGTAGAAGCGGATGTGCGGTTCATCGACCACCACCGGGTTGTCATGGAAGCGGGGGTCGATGCGTGCATCTTCGACCACCATCACCTGGCCGGGCTGCAGGATGGCGTGGCCGCAGAAGGAAATCTCGCGGCTGGTTTCGGAAACGCCCAGCGCCTGGCGGGCCTTGAACCACTGGCGGTCGCGATCGACCAGGGTCACCGCGCCCATCCGCGTACCGCACAGCGCGGTGGCAATGGTGACCAGATCCTCGAACGCGCGCTCCTGCGGCGTATCCAGGATCTGGTAGCGCTGCAGCGCCAGCAGGCGCTGTTCTTCGTTGTCCGGCTTGGACGGTTTGATCATCGGGATGGGCAGGAAGAGGTGCCTGCGCAGTCTAGCCCGGCCACCGGATCACGGCGTGAGGCGCGCCGTCACCATTCCTGCTGCTGCGGCAGCAGGCCCTTGAGCTCGGCGTCGGTGAGGTTGCGCCACTGGCCGGGCTTGAGCGCACCGATCTTGATGTTGTCGATGCGCACGCGGCGCAGCTGGGTAACGCGGTAGTCGAACGCGGCCGCCATCAGGCGGATCTGCCGGTTCAGACCCTGGGTGAGGATCACCCGGAAGCCGAATTTGGCCAGCCGGCTGGTGCGGCACGGCAGCGTGGTTTCATTGCGGATGCGCACGCCACGGGCCATGCCACGCAGGAACTCGTCGGTGACCGCCTTGTTGACCGCCACCATGTATTCCTTCTGGTGACCGTTCTCGGCGCGCAGGATCTGGTTGACGATGTTGCCGTTGCTGGTCAGCAGGATCAGGCCTTCCGAATCCTTGTCCAGGCGGCCGATCGGGAAGATCCGCTGCTCGTGGCCAACGAAGTCGACGATGTTGCCCTTGACCGTGCTTTCGGTGGTGCAGGTGATGCCCACCGGCTTGTTCAGCGCGATGTAGACGTGCTTGCGGCCGCCGGCCTTCTTCGCTTCGCGGACGCGCAGCGGCTGGCCGTCGACCAGCACCACGTCGCCCTCGCCGACCACCGCACCGGTGCCGGCCGGATGGCCATTGACGGTGACGCGGCGTTCGCCGATCAGGCGGTCGGCTTCGCGCCGGGAACAGAAGCCGGTTTCGGCGATGTGCTTGTTGAGTCGGGTTGTCATCCGCCCATTATCCGGCAAACACGCCCGCCGCAGGGGGCCGGCGTGGTTCAGACCGCCAGCGGGTCGTTGGCCGGGGTGGGCTGTTCAGCGTCGTAGACCTGGTTGCGGCCGGCCCGCTTGGCGCAGTACATGGCGTGGTCGGCGCGGCGCAGCAGCCCGGGCAGGTCGTCCTGACCGGCGCGCAGTACCGCCAGGCCGATGCTGGCCGACACGCTCAGCCCGGTGATGGCCAGCTGCGGAGTGACCGCCACCACCTGTTCGCGCATGTTCTCCAGCCGCGCCGCAGCGATGCCGTGGGCGGTGCCAGGCAGCAGCACCAGGAACTCCTCGCCCCCCATCCGGATCACGTCATCATGGTTGCGTACCGCACCGCGCAGCGCGCGTGCCACCGCCACCAGCACCTGGTCGCCCACCTCATGGCCGAACTGGTCGTTGATGTCCTTGAACAGGTCGATGTCCAGGAAACCGATCGCCAACGGCTGCTGCTCCTGCCGTGCGCGGTCCAGGTACTGGGCCAGCAGGCGCAGGCCGGCGCGGCGGTTGGGCAGGCCGGTCAGCGCATCGGTGTCGGCCAGCTGGCGCATCTCGTCCCGCTGCTGGCGCAGCCGGCCCAGGCGCAGGTTCAACGCGTAGGCCGACATCATCAGGAACCAGGTGGCCGACAACTGCAGGGTTTCGATCCGGTAGGCGATCAACCACTGCGCGCGCAACGCATCGGCAATGATCATCAGCCACCACGGCGCCAACGCACTCAGCCCCGCCAGCGCGTACAGGTCGCGGCGCAGCACCGCCCATACGCCGACCGCCAGGCACAGCGTGCAGCCCAGCAGGTACAGGTTCTCCAGTGCGGCGGCCGACCAGGCCAATGCGGCCAGGCCCATCCAGGGCACGCACAGGCCCAGCCCGATCAGGCCCCACAGCACCACCTGCTGGGCCCCGCGCGACTGCGGCCAGAGCCGGTCGCCGCCGTTGAGCCGCCACAGGATCGGCAACAGCAGCGCCTCGGTGAACGCGGTCAGGGCCACCAGCCACCACGAGGCGCGGTCGTGCACCGGCAGCCACGGCTCGGGATAGCCGCTGAGCCCGCCGAGCACCGCCTGCCACAGCACGAAAATCAGGCACACCGCGACATAGATCAGGAACGAGCGGTCCTTGGCGGTGACATAGCCCATCAGCGCGGACAGGGCCAGCGCGATCGCCACGGCGATGCAGGCTGCGCGCACCAGCAGCCGCGCGGTGTCGTTCTGCTGCACGGGGCTGGGGGCACCCAGCCGCACGGTGGGAATCCAATGCGGTTTCAGCGGGGTCGCCCAGGACACCACGATCGGCTCGTGCTCGCCGGCCTTGGGCACCACCACCATGCCGACCCCCGCGCGGAAGCGCGAATCGCGGGTGCGTGCGTCATGCATGCTGCCGCAGATCTGGCGCTCGCCGTGGCTGATCCGGACTTCGCCGGACAACACGCCGAACACGTCCACGGCCTGCGGCGCGCCGGACCAGCCCTCGGCCGGCGCGGGCACCGCCAGCACTTCCTGATGGCGGGCCAGCACATCCGGTGCACAGGCGCGCTGCGGGGTCTGTTCGGCGGTGGCCGCGCCCAGCAGCAGCACATCGCGCCCCACCTGCGGGGCGGCCACGGCCTGGCCGGGCAGCAGCGACAGCAACAGCCATATCAGCAGCGATCCCGCCGCGATGTTCCCACCGAACCTGCCGTGCCTGTCCCTCACACCACCGCCCTGCCCGTTGCGTTTTGCCGCCACGCCCGCCGCGTGTCGCCCCTGGCGCGGATTATCGCAAGAACCGGCGCCCGACACGGGGAACAGCATTCATCTGCATCTGGCGGCATGGCGGCTCCCGGGCAGTGGCCCCGAAGCGATCATGGCAGGCCCCGGCGGCCGTCCGATGACACCCCCGTGCGCGCCGGCCACAGCGCCGGCTGGGTCATCCGCTCCAGCGCCATCGGCCGTTCGATGGCATAGCCCTGCAGCCCATCCACCCCCAGCAGCTGCAGCTGGCCGGCCACATCCCGCGATTCCACCCATTCGGCGATCACGGTCATGTGCAGCTCGCGGCCGATCTCGGTGATCGCCCGCACCGCCGCGCGGCTGACCGGGTCGATGTCCATGTCGCGCACGAACACCCCATCGATCTTGAGCATGTCCGCCGGCAGCTGGCGCAGGTAGCCGAACGAGGACAGCCCCGAGCCGAAGTCGTCCAGCGCCACCAGGCAGCCACGCGCCTTGACCCCTTCGATGAAGCTGCGGGCCTGGGCCAGGCTGCTGATCGCGGCGGTTTCGGTGATCTCGAAGCACAGCTTGCGCGCCAGCCCGCGGTTGCGTTCGAGCAGGTCGCAGACGAAGGCCAGGAAACTGGGTTCGGCGATCGACTGCGCCGACACGTTGACGTTGCACAAGCCCAGCCGTTGCACATGCGCCGGGCACACCTGCAGGTGGCGGAACAGCAGCGACAGCACGTGGCGGTCCAGCGCCATGCCCATGCCGTAGCGCTCCACCGCCGGCATGAATTCACCCGGCGCCTGCAGCACCCCGTCGGGGTTGCGCATGCGCACCAGCACTTCGTAATGCAGGAACTCCGGATCGCCTACCCGCTCGATGCGCTGGGCATACAGCAGCATGCGGTTCTCGGCGATCGCACTGGACACCCGCGCCAGCCGCTCGGCCTCACGCCGACGCTCGTCCAGCGCCATGCGGCTCTCGTTGAAGCAGTGCACGCGGTTGCGTCCGGCTTCCTTGGCCGCATAGCAGGCACTGTCGGCCGCGCTCATCAGCCAGTTGACGTCCTCGGCCTCGGCGGTGACTTCGACCACGCCGATGCTGCAACTGATCCGCGGGCTGCCGTCGGCATGCTGGAAGCTGGCCTGGCTCAGCGTGCGCAGCAGCCGCTGCAATACCTGCTTGGCTTCATCCTGCGCCACGTTGGCCAGGAACAACGCGAACTCGTCCCCGCCCAGGCGGCCCACCCAGTCGCCCTCGCGCACCGCCCCGACCAGATAGTCGGCGAAGCTGCGCAGCAGCTGGTCGCCGGCCGCGTGGCCGAGCCCGTCGTTGACCAGCTTGAAGTAGTCCAGGTCGATGTAGCACAGGCTGTGCACGCCGCCATCGCTGCGTACGTCGAGCAGGGCCAGATCCAGCAGCCGTTCGATCTCGCGCCGGTTGACCAGCCCGGTCAACGGGTCGTGGCTGGCATGGTGTTCCACCTCGCGGGCCAGTGCATGGTTCTGGGTGACGTCTTCGATGATCGCAAACACGGTCAGGTCGCGGCCTGGCATACGCACGATGGTGCCGCTCCAGCGCCCCCACAGCAGGCCGCCCTCGGCACGCCGGAAACGCAGCTCGCCCGGGCGCAGCTGCTGCGGCCAGTCGATGCTGCCCTTGCCATCCACCACCAGCTCACCTTCGACCAGCAGATCCGGCAGCGCCATGCCGAGCAGGGCCTCGCGGCGGTAGTCGAGGATGTCGGCGATGGCCTGGTTGGCTTCGATGATCCCGCCGCGGGCATCCAGCTTGAGCATGCCGACCGTGGCCTGGTAGAACGCGGCACGGAACCGGCTTTCCTTTTCGACCAGGTCGCGGCGCACCCGCCGCGCCAGCAGGACCCCCATCAAGGTGATCAGCAGCACCGACAGCCCGCCGACCAGCAGCGTGGTCATGCGCACGATCGCCGCGGTGCGCTGCAGCGACATCGAGAACGCCTTGGCGCGCCCCTGCAGGTCGCGATCCAGCCCCTGCACCTGATCCAGCAGCATCGCCTGGGTCACCGGTTCCACGTCGGCGCGCGCGTGCAGTGCCTGCGCCGAGCCGACCAGGCCGGCGAGCTGCAGCAGCGGTCCGTCGGTCTCGCGCCACAGCCGCACCGCGTCGCGGAAATAGCCGACGTGGCCGAGATAGCGGAACGAGATGATCAGCCGGTTGATATCCCCCGGCGCATTGCCACCGGCAAGAAAGCCATGGCGGGCACGGTCAAGGTCGGCCTTGGGCTTCTCCAGCGCGCGGCGTGCGTCCAGGTCGCCCAGCGGCACCGCCAGCGCCTGGCGCGCTTCGGCCAGATCCCGCGGACGACCGTGGTTGAGATAGCGGCTGAGTGCGAAGCTGGCCTGCTGTTGGCTGCGTGACCAGTGGCTCTGGCCGACGATCCAGGCCGTGGAGGCCGCCTGCAGCTCCTGGATCAGCGCGGAGATGCCCACCAGTCCGATTGCCATCCCGGTCAACAAGGCAAAACGCAGGGTCAAGCCCCGCGTCAGATACGGTACGGTTTTGTCGCCAACGTCCCTGCCACTTTCCAGCATCGCGGATCCCCCCGGCGCCAAGGTGTGGGTTTGTGTCCGTTCTTGCTCGATCCAATGCTCAGGCTAGGGCCAGCGATGTTGAGACGGCGCGAAACCCCATGGAGGGGTATCGGCAGCCCAGCCGATCCCTGAAACGACAACGCCAGCCCGGAGGCTGGCGTTGTCGAGAAGACGGCGGTGCTTAGGCGCCGCGCGGGCCACGCGGCTTGAAGCCGTCCCGGCGCGGCGGACGGTCGTTGCCGCCCGGACCACCGCGGCTGCCACCCGGGCCGCCCGGACCACGCGGCTTGCCCTGGCCGAACTTCGGCTTGAACGGCGGACGCGCCGACGGGGTCAGGTCTTCACCCGGCTCGACCTTGCGCATCTGGAGCTGCTGGCCCGACACCCAGACCTTCTTCAGGTGGGTGAGCAGGTCGCTCGGCATTTCCGCCGGCAGGTCCAGCACGGAGAAGTCGTCGTGGATGTCGATGCGGCCGATGAAGCGGCTTTCCAGCCCGGCTTCATTGGCGATCGCGCCGACGATGTTGCCCGGCTTCACGCCGTGCACATGGCCCACTTCGATGCGGAAGGTCTCCATGCCCGGCTCGGCGGCACCGCGCGGGGCGATGTCACGGCGCGGGGCGCGTTCGAAGCCGCCGTCGTTGTTGCCGAAGTCGCCTTCCGGGCGCGGCGGACGCGGGCCACGGTCGTCTTCGCGACGCGGGCCACGCTCGAAGCGCGGCTCGAAACGGGCCGGACGCTCGCCACGCTCACCACGATCGTTGCGGTCATTGCGCTGATGCGGGGCACGCTCTTCACGGGCGCCACGCACCGGCGGGGTCAGCAGGAACGGCGAATCGCCCTGCAGCAGCTTGGCCAGCGCGGCCGCGATGTCGATCGCCGGCACGTTCTTCTCGTTTTCCAGGCGCTGCAGCAGATCGCGGTAGAAGTCGTTGCCGCCGGCATCGAGCGCGTCGCTGATGCGGCTCATGAACTTGGTGATGCGGGTGTCGTTGACCGCGTCCACGCTCGGCAGCTGCATTTCTTCAATCGGCTGGCGGGTGGCGCGCTCGATCGCACGCAGCATGCCCTTCTCGCGCGGGGTGGCGAACAGGATCGCGTCACCGGTGCGGCCGGCACGGCCGGTACGGCCGATGCGGTGCACGTAGCTTTCGGTGTCGTAGGGGATGTCGTAGTTCAGCACGTGGCTGATGCGTTCCACGTCCAGGCCACGGGCCGCCACGTCGGTGGCCACCAGGATGTCCAGCTTGCCTTCCTTGAGCATGCCGATGGTGCGCTCGCGCTGGGCCTGCTGCATGTCGCCGTTGATGGCGGCCGCGGCCAGGCCACGCGCCTGCAGCTTCTCGGCGAGCTCTTCGGTGGCCGCCTTGGTGCGTGCGAACACGATCATCGCGTCGAACGGTTCCACTTCCAGGATCCGGGTCAGCGCGTCGAGCTTGTGCATGCCACTCACCCACCAGTAACGCTGGCGGATGTTCGCCGACGTCGTGGTCTTGCTGACGATGGTGACTTCGGCCGGGTTCTTCAGGTAGGTCTGCGCGATGCGACGGATCTGCGACGGCATGGTGGCCGAGAACAGCGCCACCTGACGGGTTTCCGGCAGCTTCTTGAGCACGGCTTCGACGTCGTCGATGAAGCCCATGCGCAGCATTTCATCGGCTTCGTCCAGCACCAGCGTCTTCAGCTCGGACAGGTCCAGGGTGCCGCGGTTGAGGTGATCGATCACCCGGCCCGGGGTACCCACCACCACGTGCACGCCGCGGCGCAGGGCCGTCAACTGCTGGCCGTAGGGCTGGCCGCCGTAGACCGGCAGCACGCGGAAACCGGGGATGCCGGAGGAATAGGTCTGGAACGCCTCGGCGACCTGGATGGCCAGTTCGCGGGTCGGTGCCAGCACCAGCACCTGCGGCTTGGCCTGGTTGAAATCGAGGTTGGACAGCACCGGCAGCGCAAAGGCGGCGGTCTTGCCGGTACCGGTCTGGGCCTGGCCCAGCACGTCACGGCCTTCCAGCATGGCCGGAATGGTGGCAGCCTGGATCGGCGACGGCGTTTCATAGCCAACAGCGGCGACGGCCTGCATCACAGCGTCGGACAGGCCGAGATCTGCGAACAGCAGCGGCGCGGGGGTTTCTTGGGACATTGGGTAACTCCGGGGGCACCGCCGCGAATGCAGGCGTGCTAAAAATGGTGTCTATTGTGCGCCTTGCGCGGCGTCCTGTCGCGCCTGACGCGCACTTTCCGTTCAGGAACAGGCTAGCCCTGACCGGATGAGGACCATGTGCACTCTTCCATCAGCGTTCCGGCAGGCTATCAGCCGCGCGCAGTATCCACGACAATGGCGCTCATTTCCAGCCGATACCACCATGCAGACCCTCGAATTCGAACTTGACCGCGACTATGTCGAACTGAAGCAGCTGCTCAAGCTGGCCGACCTGGTCACCAGTGGCGGCGAAGCCAAGACCGTGATCGGCGATGGCCAGGTGCTGGTCGATGGCGAGGTCGAACTGCGCAAGGCGTGCAAGATCCGCGCCGGCCAGCAGGTCCAGTTCGGTGACACCGTCATCAACATCCTGGCCGACAGCGACGCCCCCTGAGGGTCAGCCCGGCGCCTGACGCTGGGTCAGGTGCGCGGCGATCAGCTGGCGGAACGGGGCCACCCCGTGTGCCAGCCGCAGCCCGGCCCGGCGCAGCACGCGCGCCGGCAGGCGGTCATCGGTGTACAGCGCGGCGATCGCATTGGTCGCCTCGTACAGCGGCCGCGAGGCCAGCCGGTGGCCGCGCTCGTAGGCGGCGAGCCCGGCCGGTGACGCAATGTCACCGCCCTGTGCGGCCGCCTTGCGCAGCACCCCGGCCAGGCGATGCTGGCTCTGCAGGCCCAGGTTGAAGCCATGCGCGGTGACCGGGTGCATGCCCACCGCGGCATCACCGATCAGCGCACTACGCGCGCCGACGAAAGCATTGGCATACACCCCCACCAGCGGATAGGCCACGGCCTTGGCCACCGGCCGCATCGCGCCCAGGCGGTGCTCGAAGAAGCTGCTGATGCTGCGCCCGAAGGCCGCCTCGTCCTGGCCGAGCAGCGCTTCGATCTCGCGTGGCGGCAGGGTGATCACGGCCGAGGCCTGGTCGCCATTGAGCGGCAGCAGGGCCATGGTGCGGCCGTAGCCGAACCACTCCCAGGCGGTGTGCTGGTGCGGCACCTCGATCTGCATCCGGCAGACCAGCATCGACTTGCCGAAGTCGCGCAGGCGCGCGCCGATCCCGAGCATGCGCCGGGTCGCGGAGAAGCGGCTGTCGGCGGCCACCACCAGGCGTGCCTGCAACTGGCGTCCGTCGGCCAGGCTCACCACGCTGTGCGTGGGCCCGGACAACACGCCGCTGACCCGCGCCGCAGCGATCACCTGCAGGCCGGGTTGGCCCTGCACGCTCTGCCATGCGGCGCGGCGGATCAGATGGTTGGGCACCAGCCAGCCCAGGTCGCCGCCATCGCGCTGGGTCGCCGCGAAGGTGAGTGCGAACGGCGACGCGCCGTCCATGACCTTGGCATCGCGCAGCGGGGATATCTCGGCTGGATCCAACCGGTCCCAGATGCCCAGCGCTTCCAGAATCTGCCGCGAGGCGTGGGTCAGCGCGATCTCGCGGCCGTCGAAGGCAGGTTCGGCCAGCGCATCGCGCGGCTGCTGCTCGACCAGCGTCACGCTCAGGCCGGTGTCGGCCAGCGCACGCGCGAAGCACAGCCCGGCCGGGCCGGCCCCTACCACCACTACGTCCACTGACGGTGCGTTCGAATCCGGCATGGTTCCCTCCTGCGGTTGCCTGTGCCGGTCGAGCATACCGCCGCCGTGTCGGTGACGGCCTTGATCTGGATCAGCGGCGTCGGCGCCGGTTCACACCAGCGTCCACAACAGCAGCACGATGCCCAGCAGCGACACCGCCCAGACCAGGCTGCGCACATAGGGCACGCCCGCGCCGTACAGCGGCACGTAGATCAGCCGCGCCCAGAAATACAGCTGCACCGCGAGCGCGGTCGTGTCGTTCTGGCGTTCGGTCAACACCACCGCCAGCACGGCGGCGGCGAAGAACGGGAAGGTCTCCAGGAAATTGGCCTGGGCGCGCTGCAGGCGGCTGGCCACCGGGCCCAGCGGCGATGGCGTGCCATCGCGCGCAGACACGTTCCAGCCCAGCCCGCGCTCACGGGTGACGGCCATGTCGGCCACCAGTATCTGGGCCAGGCCCAGCACGATCGACCACACCAGCATCTGGATCTCGATACTCATCGTGCATTCCTTGGTAGTGGGGGCACCGCGGTGCCCCGGGGATCAGGGCGTGGCGGCGCGCACGCTGTAGCCGGCCAGGCGCCACACCCGGTCTTCATCGAGCCGGAACGAGATCAGCTCGCGGACCGGCTGCGCGCTGTTGGCGAACCGGGTCGGGAAGCTGACATTGATGTACAGCCCTTCGGGCACCGTCGCGCCTGGCGCGTACTTGACCCGGGTCACCACCGGTTGGCCACGCGACGCCAGCGCACCCAGGCGCTTGCGGTCGCTGCTCAGCTGGTTGACGAAGGTCTGTTCGGTCACCGACTTCCTGGCCACCGCCGAGGCGCCCTTCCAGGCTTCGCCGGCGCGATTGGTGTCGACCAGTTGCGCGACCTGCAACGCCGCCGTGGTCATCTCCGCATCCTGCTTCTGCACCTGCGCCTGCTGCGCCGGGGTCAGTACCGGGCGGGCGGCGGGCGTAGCAGCCGGTGCCGGGCGCGCGGGCGCGGGCGCCGGGGTGGCCGGGGGCGGCGTCTGCGCGCTGGCAGCAAGCGGGAGCAGGAAGGACAACAGCAGCAGCGGAACACGCATCAGGACACCGTTGGCTGGAGGAAATGGCCTTCGAGTCTACGTGAACACCGTGAGCAGACCGTCAGTTGCGCTCGGCCGCTTCCACCGGCGGCTGGCCCGCCTCGCTGGCGGTGCGTTCGGTGGGCGCATCCCGCGGCGGCGACAGATTCGTCGGCAGCAAGGTGGACACATCGATTTCCGACAACGGGCTTTCGTCCGGGCAGCTCGCATCCGGGAACCCGTAGCGCTGTTTGAGCGTCTGACCGCAGCTGTTGACCGCCTCCAGTTCGCTGCCATCGCGCTTGCACTGCTGGTCGAAGGCGATCAGGAAGGCATCCTTGCGGCGCACGAAATCATCGCCGCATTTGCGCATCTGCTTGATCCGCTCCAGGTCGTCCTGCACCGCATTGGTACCATCCAGGCCGAACTGGCGCAGTTCCTCGCTGCTGAGCACGCGCAGGCTGCGGTTGGGCACGGTCATCATCAGGTCGGCCACGCCCACCGCCACGCCGTTGCGCTGCAGGTAATCCTTGACGCTGTCGTAGACCTCATGCAGTTCGCGGTTGAGTTCGGCGCGCGACGTCGCCTTGGAGCTGATCCGCATCATCCGATGGATGCCGACCTTGCCGGCCACCAGACGGTTGTCGCCGGCGGCCAGCACGAACACGCAGGCGCTGTGGCAGACCGAGCCTTCGCGCACCCAGATGGTCCAGTTGGATTCACCGATGCGGTCGCCGGCGATGATCGCCGCTTCCACCTGGCCGCCGCTGGAATCCAGGTCCAGGATGCGCTTGGAAATGTGCTGGGCCTCGGCCACCATCGCCAGCCGTGCGACCAGCTCGGCGAAGCCGGGATTGATCTTGCCCACGTAGCGCACGCGCAGCAGCCCGCGCTCGGCGCACGGCGCCAGCGCGGCATCGATGCTGCCGCGATCCAGCGCCAGCAGTTCCTGCCCATCGCCCGCGTCGCCGGCATAGTCGGTGGCACAGCTGATCCAGGCCTTGCCGTTTTCCAGCGCCACCTCGGGCCAGCCCTGGTCGCCGCGCTTGGGCGGCGGCGGCGCGGGTGCCGGCACGTCGGCCGCGTTGATCGAGACCATGTGATCGCCATCGGCGGCCTGCGCCCGCACCGCCTTGTCGGCGGCAGTCACATTGCCCGGATTCTCCAACTGGCTGCAGCCAGCCAGACCCAGGCACACCACTGGCAACCACCACGACTTGAGCAACATGGAAACCCGGTATCCGTACAGAAGGCGTGCGCGCAGCGGCACATGAATGCACAGTCTAGTGCGCGCGACGGCCCGCGCGGCAACCGCCCCTGAACCGAGCCCGGCGGCGGTTTGCATAGCTGTCCGAAAACGGCGAGCCGCCCCCGCGGGACGGGCATAGACTGGCCCCCATGGAAACCGCCCTGCCCCTGGACTACGCCGCCTGCGAAAGTGCCCGCCTGGCTCGCGATGCACGCTTTGACGGGGTGTTCTTCACCGCCGTGCGCAGCACCGGCATCTACTGCCGGCCGGTCTGCCCGGCACCGCCGCCGAAGCCGCGCAACGTGGACTACTACCCGAGCGCGGCAGCCGCCGCCGCGGCAGGCTTCCGGCCCTGCCTGCGTTGCCGCCCGGAGCTGGCGCCGGAAGCGCAGGACGCGCTTAGCAATGAAACCCTGCAGCGCGCGCTTGCGCTGATCCACGACGGCTACCTGCAGGACGCCCCGGTAGCGGACCTGGCGGCGCGGCTGGGCCTGAGCGCGCGCCAACTGCAGCGCCTGTTCGTGGCGCGGCTGGGCGCGGCGCCGGCACAGATCCACGCCACCCGCCGGCTGCTGCTGGCCAAACAGCTGCTGACCGAGACCGCATTGCCGGTCACCGACGTGGCAATGGCGGCCGGCTACAACAGCCTGCGCCGGTTCAACGCCGCGTTCCTGGAAGGCTGCGGCATGCCGCCCACCGCGATCCGCCGCCAGCGCGGCGCGCTCGCCGAGGGCGTGCTGACCCTGCGCCTGGGCTACCGGCCGCCGCTGGACTTCGCGGCCATGCTGGGCTTCCTGCGCCGCCGCTCCATCCCCGGGATCGAGCAGATCGATGCCGACAGCTACCAGCGCGTGATCGGCCCGCCCGAGCGCCCCGGGGTGATCCGGGTCAGCGCCGACCCGAAGCGGCCCGAGCTGCGCCTGCAGCTGGACCAGGTCGACCCGCGCGCGATCCCCAACATCGTGCGCCGGGTGCGCCGGATCTTCGACCTCGATGCCGACCTGCGCATCGTGCACGCCAGCCTGGCTGCGGAACCGCTGCTCGCGCGCGGTATCGCCGAACGGCCCGGGTTGCGCGTTCCCGGCGGCTGGGAGGGATTTGAAGTGGCGGTGCGCGCGGTGCTCGGCCAGCAGGTCAGCGTCGCCGCCGCGACCACCCTGGCCCGCCGCGTGGTGGACCGTTTCGGACAGGTGCTGGAGCACATGCCTGAGGGCCTGGACCGCCAGTTCCCGTCGCCGCAGGCGCTGGCGGAGGCGCCGCTGGAGAGCATCGGCCTGCCACGCACCCGCGCCGCCACCGTGCGTGCGGTAGCCACCGCCGTGGCCGATGGGCGCCTGGATTTCAGCGCCGGGCAGCGCCTGGACAGCTTCGTCGAGCGCTGCGTGGCACTGCCCGGCATTGGCCCGTGGACCGCGCATTACATGGCCCTGCGCGCACTAGGGCTGCCCGATGCCTTCCCCGCCGGCGACCTGGTCCTGCAACAGGTCCTCGGCGACGGGCAACGCCTGAGCGAGCGCACCACCCAAGCCCGCTCGCAGCCGTGGCGACCCTGGCGGGCCTACGCCGTCCTGCACCTGTGGCATCTGGCCACGCCTTCTGCTGGAGTGACCCCATGAACCTGTTCTACGACACCTTCGACAGCCCGATCGGCGCGCTGACCGTCGCCGGCGACAGCCAGGGCATCCACCACATCCTGTTCGAGAACAACCGCTACGACGCCAAGGGGCGCGAGCACTGGCAGCACGACGCGCACGCCCTGCGCGAGGTGCGCACGCAGCTGCTGCAGTACCTGCAGGGTGAGCGCATCGGCTTCGATCTGCCGCTGGCCCCGCACGGCACGCCGTTCCAGCTGCGCGTGTGGAAAGCGCTGGCCGATATTCCGTTCGGACAGACCTGGAGCTACGTCGAACTGGCCCGGCATATCGGCCATCCCACCGCCAGCCGTGCGGTGGGTGCCGCCAACGGCCGCAACCCCCTGCCGATCGTGCTGCCCTGCCATCGGGTCATCGGCAGCAGTGGTGCACTGACCGGTTTCGGCGGGGGTCTGCCGACCAAGGCGGCGTTGCTGCAGCTGGAGGCACAGCGCGATTCGCTGTTTGCCTGATGCGCGGCAGGGGTGCGCCCCTGCCATCGGTTGTCTTCGACACGTCACCGCCGGCGACTATCATGGTTGGATGATTTCCGTCCGCCTGCCGCTGGCGCTCGTCGCCACTCTCACGCTCGCCGCCTGTGCCAGCGCGCCCTCCACCCCGCCTGCCGTCAGCGCCAGCGCCAGCGCGATCACCTCGCCGTCCCGCACGGACGCGCCGAAACTGCTGCTGGTGTCCATCGACGGCCTGCGTGCGGACATGCTCGACCGCGGCATCACCCCGAACCTGTCACGGATCGTGGAGGACGGCGTGCGCGCGCGCTGGATGACCCCCTCCTATCCGGCACTGACGTTCCCCAATCACTACACCCTGGTCACCGGCCTACGCCCGGACCACCACGGCATCATCCACAACAACATGCACGAAGAGACCCTCGGCGCGTTCCGCTTGAACCTGCGCGAGGCGGTCACCGATGCGCGCTGGTGGGGCGGCGAGCCGATCTGGGTCGGTGCCGAGAAGGCCGGGGTACGTACTGCCACCTGGTCCTGGCCCGGCAGCGAAGCGGCCATCCAGGGCGTGCGGCCCAGCCAGTGGCGCGTGTTCGACAGCAGCGTGCCGCTGCCCGACCGCGTTGACACCACACTGGCCTGGCTGGGCGAAACCGGCCCCAAGGCACCGCGGCTGGTCACGCTGTACATGGAACAGGTGGACCATGCCGGGCATGACCATGGCCCGGATTCGCCCGAGTACGCTGCCGCCATTGGCGAGGTCGACACGGCCATCGGCCGCCTGCTCGACGGCCTGCAGGCGCGCGGTCTTGCGGCAGGCACCAACGTGATCGTGGTCTCCGACCATGGCATGGCCAGCGTGCCGGACGGCCAGGTGCTGGTGATCGAGGACATGATCGACCCGCGCATCGCCAAGGATGTGTCGGTAGGCCAGTCGGTCGGCTTCATGCCCCTGCCCGGCAAGCAGCAGCAGGCGGAGAAGATTCTGCTCGGCGCGCACGCGCACTACGACTGCTGGAAGCGCGAGGCGCTGCCACCGCGCTGGGAGTACGGCAGCAATCCGCGCGTGCCGCCGATCGTGTGCCAGACCCATGAAGGTTGGGATGCGCTCACCCGCGAGCGCATCGCCAAGCGCGCGCCGGGCGACCGCGGCTCGCATGGTTTCGACAACGCGTTGCCGTCGATGCGCGCGGTGTTCATCGCGCACGGTCCGTCGTTCAAACAGGGCGAAACCCTGCCTGGCTTCGACAACGTGGATGTCTATCCGTTGCTGACCCGTCTGCTGGGCGTGCCGGCGGCGCCCAACGATGGCAATCCCGACACATTGTTGCCGGCGTTGCGCTGAGCCGCCGAGCGGACACACGTCCGGTTCCAAGTAAAGGCTGTCTTCGTTCTGGGCATGAGGCGAGCGTTGGGGCCCCAGCCACCTGCACCGCGGCGCCTTACAAGGCAAGAATGCGGCGTGGACTTCGCGCGTAACCGAAAGAAAAGCAAAAAAAAACGCGGCGCAAGCGCCGCGTTTCTTCGACCCGCCAGGCGCGATCAACCGGCCTTGGCGACAGCCTTCTTGGCAACAGCCTTCTTGGCCGGTGCCTTGGCAACGGTCTTCTTGGCGACCGGCGCAGCTGCGCCCACGGCCACCTTGCTCACCACGTGCGAGCGCGAATTGCCGTAGCTGGCATTGAAGCGCTTGCCCTTGGCGGTCTTGCGGTCACCCTTACCCATGTCGTCAACTCCTTAAGTCTGAAATCTGATTAACCCCGTACTGACACGGGTTCGACGGGGCCGCCCTCTCAGGCGCCCCCGCGCACGATCGGAAAGCCTACCACAGCGCCTCAATGCGCACAGCTGGCATCATGGACGTGGCTGTGGTTCAAGCGCAGATTCACCAGGTGGGCCACGCCCACCAGCACCCCGCCCAGCGTCATCACCACCGCGTGCGGTACCGCTGAATGGTGCAGCGGTGCGTACAGCAGACCGGCCCACAGCGCGGTCAGGCCCGGCACCAGGAAACCCAACGCGCGCAGCGCGCCGTGACGGCGATAGCCCCAGACTAGGCTGAACAAGCCCAGCAGGGTCACGAAGCTGACCAGGGCCAGCTCCACACGGTCGCCCAGCCAGAACGACAGGCCCAGCGAGGGGGCGGCAGCCAGCAGGATCGGCAACACAGCGCAGTGCACCGCGCACAGCAGCGAACCGGTGGCACCGAAGCGATCCAGCAGATGGCGGACTCGAGCGAACAGGGGCATGACTTCCAGCAGGGTCGGCGAAGCGTTATGGAATAATATAACATCAATCCCGACGCGCACTCCCGTCCCCTGCTCCTCCCCCTGCAACACCCCGTTCCACATGGCCCTGCCATTGGGAGCCGCGCGCCCCACCATTGATACATTGTAACAATTGACGACGGACCTTCTGCCCATGCGCTCTTCCCGTTCCCTCAAGCCGCACACCCTGTCCCTGGCCCTTGCGGCCGCGCTGATCCCCTCGCTGGCCCTGGCTGCCGATGACGCCGGCCCGCGCGACCACCACCTCACCGAACTGTCGACGATCAAGGTCACCGCCTCGCCGCTGCAGGGCGACGCCGAATCGCTGGCGCGCCCGGTCGACGTGCTGGCCGGTGAACGCCTGGACGAGGCCAAGGCCGGCACCCTGGGTGACACCGTGGCCAAGCTGCCGGGCGTGCAGAGCACCTTCTTCGGCCCCGGCGTCGGTCGCCCGATCATCCGCGGCCAGGAAGGCCCGCGCGTGGCAGTGCTGTCCAATGGCATGGGCAACATGGATGCCTCCACGGTGAGCGCCGACCACGCCAGCAGCATCGAACCGTTCCTGGCCGACCAGATCGAAGTGCTCAAAGGCCCGGCGACCCTGCTGTTCGGCAGCGGCGCGATCGGCGGCGCGGTCAACGTGGTGGATGGCCGCATCGCGCGTGAACTGCCGGACCGCCCGCTCAGCGGACGCGCCGAACTGCGCGGCAACTCGGTCAATGACGAGCGCAGCGGCATGTTCCGCCTCGATGGCGTCAACGGCAACTGGGTACTGCATGTGGATGGCCTGGTCCGCAATGGCGATGACTACCGCATCCCGGGCTACGCGGTGATCGATGGCCTGGAAGACCACAGCGGCCACGAGCACGAGGCCGGTGACACCGATGAGCCGCGTCGCGGCCGCCTGGACAACAGCTCGATCCGCACCCGCGCCGGCGGCGTGGGCGCCACCTGGCTCGGCGAAGGCGGCTACTTCGGCGCGTCGGCCAGTACCTACCGCACCAACTACGGCATTCCCAACGGCGCGCATGTGCATGCCGACGGCGATGGCCACGACCATGATCACGACCATGGCGAGGAGGAAGAAGGCGAAGAGCACGATGTGCGCATCGACATGGTGCAGAACCGCTTTGAAGCCAAGGGCGGCATCTACAACCCGGTCGCGTTCCTGAAGAACATCAATCTGCGTACTGCCTATACCGACTACGAGCACACCGAACTGGAAGCCGGTACGCCCGCCACCCGCTTCACCAACCGCGGCATCGAAGGCCGCCTGGAAGCGGTGCAGCAGCAGATCGGCGGCTGGGATGGTGCTTTCGGCCTGCAGTTCGGCAACAGCGATTTCGGCGCCAAGGGCGAGGAAGCGTTCGTGCCCGATACCGGCACCAAAAATATCGGTCTGTTCGTGCTGCAGGAGAAGCAGTTCGGCCCGTTCAAGCTGGAACTGGGCGGCCGCCACGACCAGGTCAAACTGGACCCGACCGGCGACTACCGCGCGCGCAAGTTCGACGCCACCAACCTGTCCGCTGCCGGTATCTGGAAGCTCAATGATGCGGTCGACCTGCGTTTTGGCATCGACAGTTCCGAGCGCGCCCCGACCAATGAAGAGCTGTACGCGGCCGGCGCGCACATTGCCACGCGCTCGCTGGAAATCGGCGATGCCAACCTGAAGACCGAGCGCGGCCAGCGCATCGAGCTGGGCATCCATACCCACAGCGACCGGGTTGATTTCTCGGCCTCCATCTACCAGACCAAGTTCAAGGACTTCATCTACCTGGCCGACACCGGCGTGGTGGAAAGCCTGCCGGTACGTCTGTGGACCCAGCAGGACGCCACCTTCAAGGGCGCCGAAGCCGAAGCGCTGTTCCATCTGTTCGAAGGCAATGCCGGCGACTGGGATCTGCGCGTGTTCGGCGACTACGTGAAGGCCGAACTGGATGGCAGCGGCAGCCGCCGTGTCGATATCGCGGTGCCGCACGGCGACCACAACCACAACTACAGCGTGGACCTGGCCAACACCGGCTATCTGCCGCGGATCGCACCGGCCCGTGTCGGCGCGGACCTGCGCTGGTCCAGGGACGGCTGGCGCGCCTCGGTGGGCGCGGTACGTTACAGCCGCCAGAAGGACGTGGCCCAGAACGAAGACCCGAGCAAGGGCTACACGCTGGTCGACGCGCACCTGGCCTACCGCTGGGATCGCAACGACAGCAACAGCTATGAAGTGTTCCTGGATGGCAACAACCTGACCAACCAGGAAGTGCGCCCGCATACCTCGCTGCTGCGCGATTACTCGCCGCTGCCGGGCCGCGGCGTGGCCTTCGGTATCCGCGCGTTCTTCTGAGTTCGGAATTCTCGACTGGGGTCGTGGGTTCACCCTGAGGGGGCCGCAAGGCCCCCTTTTTTGGGTTCTTCTCCCATCTTCGGGAAATGTCCACGGCGCATTTTTTCCGTGCAAGGCCCCGCGGTGCGGGTTGTGGACAAGCCTGCATGGACGTATGCACGGCGTGTCCTGGCGATCCGCACAGGCCAGCCCAAACCAGCAAGAGCGACGCCCCGCGCTTGATCTACGCTTCTGATCCGGACGCCAACCTCAATCCGAGCACGCCACCAGCATCGAGCGCGTGGCGATCTGGGTGGAGCTGAAACCGTCCTTGTTGCCCACTGCGATCTTGTTGCCCTCATCGCCATCCTTGCTGAAAACCGCATAGCCACCGGGGCACATCTGGCCGGCCTTTTCATAACACCCGCTCCAGGAGCTGGAGCCGGAACAGTCGATGGACACCCCACGCCGGCCATCCGGGGTCACCGTCATCTTGGCGGTGGTACAGCCGGACAGCATGCAAAGGAACAACAGGGGAACAAACGCCTTCATGGTGACTCCAGAACGAGGGAAACATGGCACGCGACGCGCCGTAGTGCCGGCACCGCCGCGACAGGGAAGAATCGAATGTCATTGCCGGCAAGCGGCCCGATCCGGCGCGCATGGTCGATGGGCCGGGTTGCGCCAGGCTTGCGCCGATGCCACCGGCCTGCACGCCACGTTGACGCAATGTTGCTGTAGTACCTTGCGTGCCCGCACCGGTACAGAGCCCCTTCCGCCGGCTCCACTGCCTGCATGAGTCACCCGATGCACATCCTGCTTGTCGAAGACGAAATCGAACTCGCCGCCACGCTCAAAGGCGCCCTGGAGCGCGAACGCTTTGTGGTGGACCACGCCGACACGCTGTCGGTTGCCCGGGAAGCGGCGCTGTATGGCCTGCACGACCTGGTGCTGCTGGACCGCACCTTGCCCGATGGCGACGGGCTGTCGCTGATCCCCCTGCTGCGGGAGAAGAACCCCGGCGTGCCGGTGATCGTGCTGAGCGCGCTCGGTCAGCTGCCCGACCGCGTGACCGGCCTGGATGAGGGCGCCGACGACTATCTGGCCAAACCCTTCGCGCTGGAAGAGCTGCTCGCACGGATTCGCGCCGTGCGCCGCCGGCCCGGCGGGCTGCACATCGAAACCATCAACGTGGGCATGCTGGTGTTCGACCCCGCTTCCGGCGAAGCCACCGTGGCCGGTGCGCGGCTGGAGCTGCCGCGCCGTGAGATCCGGGTACTGGCCACGCTGGCCAAGCGGCTGGGCCGGACCGTGCTGCGTGAATCACTGGAGATGGCCGTGTACGGCTTCGACGATGGCATCCATTCCAACAGCCTGGACTCGCACGTCTCGCGCCTGCGCCGCAAGCTGAGCGATGCCGATGCCGGCGTGGAGATCCACGCCATCCGGGGTGTCGGCTACCTCATGCGGGAACGCAAATGACCCGGCGGCAACCCTCGCTGAAGTGGCCGCTGATCATCAAGCCACTGATCTTCCACCTGCTCGCACTGGTCATTGCCTTCTTCGCACTGCTGATGCTGCTGGTCCGTGCCGACAGTGGCGGCCACTACACCATCCAGACGTTCGCCACCGTGGCTGCCGAGGCCGTGCACCGCGACCGGGACGGTGCGCTGTTCGTGCAGATGACACCGGCGCTCGCCGAAATGCTGAAGGTGGCGCCCGCCGCCTGGTTCATGGCGCAGGATGATCAGGGGCGCCACGTCACCTTTGGCCGGGTTCCCCCCCAGTACGCCTCGCTGGTAGGCGCACTGAACGGCATCACCTACGGCGACCTGCGCGGGCGCGATGCAGACAATGGGCTGGCCGTGGCCGTGCGCCGCGAATCCAGCCCGGCCGGCGAGGTCACGATCATGGCGCACGGTGAGCAGAGCACGTTGACGTGGCAGATGGCCTTGGCCGCCAACGTGGTGGCATTGCCGATCTTCCTGCTGCTCGCGCTGGTGACGATCATCCTGACCCCGCTGATCGTGAAGCGCTCGCTGGCCGGTGTCGAGCGCATCGCCGCCGAGGCCGGTGGGATTTCGGCCAATCGCCGCCGCGTGCGCCTGACCGAGACGGCCGTGCCGGTGGAGATCGCCCCGCTGGTGCGTGCGGTCAACGAAGCCCTGGACCGGCTTGACGACGGGCACGACCGCCAGCGCCGCTTCATCGCCGCGGCAGCACACGAACTGCGCACGCCCATCGCGATCCTGCGCCTGAAGATCGACGCGGCCGGCGATCCCACATCGCGCGGCATCTCGGTCGAGGTCACTCGGCTGGCCACGCTGGCCGAACAGCTGCTCGACCTGCACCGGCTGGACAAGGATGGCCCGAAGCTCACCATCGACCTTGCACATCTGGTCAAGCAGGTCGTCGCCGAGCTGGCGCCGCTGCTGATCGAAGCGGACAGAGCGGTGTCGGTGGCCGTCACGGACCACCAGCCCATCCTGGGCGATGCCGATGCGATCGGCCGGGTGGTCTCCAATCTGGTCCAGAACGCCGCCGAGCACGGCCGCGGCCAGGTGATCGTGCGGGTGCACGGCACCTGCATCGATGTTGAAGACGACGGCCCTGGTATTCCCGTCGAAGATCGCGAGCGGGTGTTCGAGCCGTTCCAGCGGCTGCGGCCGCGACAGACCGGGGCCGGGTTGGGGCTCAACCTGGTCCAGCAGGTCGTGGACCGCCACGGGGGCCGGATCGACATCCTGGATGCCCCGGGCGGCGGTGCGCTGCTACGGGTCACGTTCCCGGCCATTCCGGCAGGGCCCACAGCGGTAGTGGACGTACCCGATGGCTGACGCGCAACGCGCGCGCGATCCGCGCCGGCGCGGACCCGATCTGACCGCGGCCGCCTGGAACCGGCGCCGTGCCCATCCACAACGGCCCCACCTGCGGCACTGGCTGCGCGCGATGCCCGAAGGCGAACGTACCGATGCACTGATCCACATCTTCGGCGCGCTGTTCTTCGCACTTCCCGGCAGTGCGCTGGTCATCTTCTGCAGCAGCCGCCATCCGTCCGCATTCAGTGCGACGGTGCTGGCGTTCGTCGGTCTCCTGTTCGCGGCACATGCCCTGTCGGCGCTGCATCCCCGGCACGCTGGCGCGTCGCCCCGCCGGTATCACGCGCAGGTGCGCTGCGTGCTGTTCCTGCTCGCAGGGACGGTCGCCGTGTGGCTGCATCTGCACGCCCCCGGCACTTCCGCCTGGCTGCTTGCCGGCGGGCTGACCTACGCGGCGGCGCTGATGGTCGCGCTGCTGTCGCAGCGACCGGCCATGTGCACGCTCCGGCATGGCCTGTGGGTGCTGGGCAGCGTACTGCTGTTCATTGCCGTGGCCTCGATCACCGTCGCTTCCCCCGGCTGAGGTCCGCTGCGGCGACACAAGGTTGGCGCAAGGTTGCGTGCCGACACTGCATGCCGCTCCGCCTGCCCCACCCTCTGCAAGGACTCCCCATGCCCCATGACGCGCGGGAGCAGCACCCGTGAGTGCCGCTCCGTCCCCGCGGCGACGCCGTACCGTGTTCCTCCTCGCCGCCGCCATCCTCGGCACCGCAGCGCTGGCCTACAACGGACTCAAGCCGGCACCGCCGCCGAAGCTGCTGCTCGCATCCGTGATCCGCGGCGATATCGAGCAGATCGTGGAAGCCACCGGCACGCTCAAACCCTCGCACCTGGTCAGCGTCGGCGCACAGGTCTCCGGTCGTATCGAGTCGCTGCATGTCGCGCTGGGCGACAAGGTCCAGGCTGGCGACCTGATCGCCGAGATCGATTCACGCACCCAGCGCAACGCGCTGCAGAACGCGCAGGCCGCGCAACGCAGCGCGCGCGCCAACCGCAACGCGCTGGCCAGCCGGCTGCACCAGTACGAACTGACCCTGCAGCGGCAGCAGAAACTGGTCGCCCTGCAGGCCATCTCGCGGGCCGACTACGAGCAGGCCAAGGCCGATGTGGACGCCACCGGCGAGCAGATCGCCGCGCTGGATGCAGAAGTCGCGCAGCGCCAGACGGATGTCGATGTGGCGCAGACCAACCTGGAGTACACCCGCATCACCGCACCGGTTGAAGGCACGGTATTGGCCGTGGTCGCCCGGCAGGGACAGACGGTGAACGCCGTGCAGAGCGCGCCCACCATCGTGATGCTCGGCAACCAGGCCACCATGACGGTATACGCCGAAATCTCCGAGGCCGACGTGGTGCACGCCACGCGCGGCCAGGACGTGTTCTTCACCATCCTGGGCGATCCCACCCGCCGCTACACCAGTACCCTGCGCGATATCGCGCCGGCACCGGAGTCGATCACCCGCGAGGACGCCACCGGGCTGTCGGCACCGGCGCTGTCCGGCGCTGGCAGCCGCACTGCGATGTACTACAACGGCGTATTCGAGGTGGACAATGCCGACGGGCACCTGCGCAGTTACATGACCGCGCAGGTCCGCATCGTGCTGGGCCGGGCAACCGGCGTACCCACCATGCCGTCGGCCGCCTTGGGCAGCCACGCCGCCGATGGCAGCTACACCGTGCAGGTGGTGGGCACGGATGGGCGTGCACAGCCGCGCCGGATCACGATCGGGCTGGACGACCAGATACAGGTCCAGATCACGAGCGGCCTGCGCGTGGGCGAGCAGGTGGTGCTGGGCGAGGCCGATGCGAAGGCCCCACCCGCATGAGTACGGACCTGCCTGCGCCGTTGCTGCGCGTACGCGGACTGCACCGCGCATTTGCCGCCGGCGAGCAGACCCTGGTCGTGCTCGACAACGTGGATCTGGACATCCACGCCGGCGAGCTGGTGGCGATCGTGGGCCAGTCCGGTTCGGGCAAATCCACCTTGATGAACATCCTGGGCTGCCTGGACCATGCCTCCGCAGGCAGCTACCAGGTGGACGGACGCGAGACCGGACAGATGGCACCGGACGAACTGGCGCAACTGCGCCGCGAGCACTTCGGTTTCATCTTCCAGCGTTACCACCTGCTCAATGACCTGTCGGCGGTCGGCAACGTCGAGGTGCCCGCCATCTACGCCGGCATGACCGCCCAGGCGCGCCACCTGCGCGCCCGGCAACTGCTGAGCCGGCTCGGCCTGGGCGAACGCATGGACCACCGCCCGGGCGAACTGTCCGGCGGCCAGCAACAGCGCGTTTCCATCGCGCGGGCGCTGATGAACGGTGGTGCGGTGATCCTGGCCGACGAACCAACCGGCGCGCTGGACACACAGTCGGGCAAGGAGGTGATGAAGATCCTCTCCGAACTGCATGCCGAAGGTCATACCGTGGTGCTGGTCACCCATGACATGGCCGTGGCCGAACACGCCCAACGCATCATCGAGATCCGCGACGGCCGGATCGTGGCCGATCGCCGTACTGCCACCGGCACCCCTGTGCGGCCTGCCACCGTCACACAGGCCCCACCGCCCGCCACGGGCGGCGGCCTGCAGGCATGGCGCGACCGCTTCACCGAGGCATTCCGCATGGCGCTGCGGGCAATGAACGCCCATCGCATGCGCACCTTTCTGACCATGCTGGGCATCATCATCGGGATTGCTTCGGTGGTGTCCGTGGTGGCGTTGGGCACCGGCGCGCGCCAGGCAATCCTGTCCAATATCTCCGCCTTGGGCACCAACACCATCGAGGTCTACCCGGGCACCGGTTTCGGCGACCTGCGGTCGAGCCTGGTGGAAACCCTGACCCCAGGCGACAGCACCGCGCTGGCCGGGCAACGTTTCGTCGACAGCGCCACGCCCGGGGTGGCCACCTCGGCAACCGCGCGACGTGGCAACCGTTCGGCCAGCGCGCAGGTGCACGGCGTGGGCGAGCAGTACTTCCGCGTGCGCGGACTGGAGATCGCCGAGGGACGCCTATTTGGACGCGCCGCGGTGGATCGCTACCAGCAGGTGGTGGTGATCGATGCGAACACGCGGGCGCGCTTCTTTGCCCCGACCGACAACCCGATCGGCCAGACCCTGCTGCTCGGCAATGTGCCGGCACGCATCGTGGGGGTGACGAAAAAGCCGGCCACGGCCGTGGGCGATGCCTCGGTGCTCAGCGTGTGGCTGCCGTCCACCACGGTGATGGCACGCATGCTTGGCCAGCGCCATGTCTCCAGCATCACCGTGCGGGTGTCCGACGCGGTCACGATGCACGCTGCGGAACTGGCGATCACCCGGCTGCTGGTCCGCCGCCACGGCAGCCAGGATTTCTACATGAGCAACAACGCGCAGATCCGCGCGTCCATCGAGCAGACCACCGGCATCCTGACCATGATGATCGGGTCGATCGCGGCCATCGCGCTGGTCGTCGGCGGCATCGGCGTGATGAACATCATGCTGGTCTCGGTGACCGAGCGCACCCGGGAAATCGGCGTGCGCATGGCGGTCGGCGCACGGCACGGCGACATCCTGCAGCAGTTCCTGATCGAGTCGGTGCTGGTCTGCCTGTTGGGCGGCCTGCTCGGCATCGGCCTGGCGCTGGCGTTGGGCCTGGTGCTGGCGCTGGCCGATGTGGGCTTCCACCTGGTGTTCTCGGTGGCCTCGATCATCGCCGCCTTCGCCTGTTCCAGCCTGATCGGTATCGGCTTCGGCTTCCTGCCGGCGCGGCGTGCCGCCCAGCTGGACCCGGTGCAGGCGCTGATCCAGTAATTGCCCGGCCGGGCATCCGCTCCGGCCGGGCTCCACATTACGTGCATATACACCTATGATGCGGACATCCCACCCCGGCCGCCCCCATGGACCCGTTGCCCCCCAGCCCCTGCACCTGCTTCCGCCTGCGCCGCGCCTCGCGCCAGCTCTCGCAGATCTATGACGCGCACCTGGCCGGCATCGGGCTCAGCCTCAATGCCTATTCGATCCTGCGCCGCGCGCCCACACCGCGCCTGCTCGGTGAGCTGGCTGCTGCGCTGGGCATGGACCGCACCACCCTCACCCGCAACCTCAAGCCGCTGCTGCAGGCCGGCTGGCTGGCCGAGCAGCGCGGTGAAGACGCCCGCCAGCGCCTGATCGTCATCACCGCAGCGGGCAAGGCGTGCCTGCGCCGCGCCAAGCCACTGTGGCAGCGCGCCCAGGACGAGATCGAAACCGCCTTCGGCAGCACCCGTACCGCCCAGTTGCATACCCTGCTCGATCAGCTCGACCTGGCGCTGCCGCAGGGAGCGGGCGCATGAACGCAGCTGCTCAGCGCGCGCCGTCGATGCATTGGGGGTTGCTGGTCGCCGCCTCGGCGATCCTGATGGTCACCATGGGCGTGCGCCAGACCAGCGGTCTGTACGTCGACCCGATTCACCGCAGCACCGGCGTCAGCGTGGTGGAGATCAGTTTCGCGCTGGCCATCGGCCAGTTCGTGTGGGGCGCGGTGCAGCCGGTGTTCGGTGCTGTCGCCGACCAGCGCGGCGCCTTGCCGGTGCTGGTGTTCGGCGCCCTGCTGCTCACCGCCGGGCTGCTGCTGGCGCCGCTGTTGACCAGCCCACTGGGACTCAGCTTCACCCTCGGCCTGTTGATGGCCGCCGGTGCCGGTGCGGGTAGCTTCTCGGTGCTGATCGGTGCCACCGCGCACCGCCTGCCCGCGGAGAAACGCTCGTTCGCCGCTGGCCTGATCAACGCCGGCGGCTCGCTCGGCCAGTTCGTGTTCGCCCCGCTGGTGCAATGGATCATCGGCAGCGCCGGCTGGGCTCGCGCCATGATCACCATGGCCGTGGTGACGGTGTTGTCGCTGCCGCTGGCGTGGCCGTTGCGGCGGCGCGCCAGTGACCACGCGCCGGGGGTCAACCCGGTTGATGACGGCGGTCTGCGTGCGCAACTGCGCATGGCCTTGCGCGACCGCAGCTACTGGTGCCTGCACCTGGGCTTTTTCACCTGCGGCCTGCATATCGCCTTCCTGGTCACCCACCTGCCCGGTGAAATCGCGCTGTGCGGGTTGTCACCCACGGTGGCCTCGACTTCGATTGCATTGATCGGCCTGTTCAACATCGCCGGCAGCCTGATCGTCGGTGCACTGGGCCAGCGCTACCGGATGAAGTACCTGCTGTTCTGGATGTACGCCAGCCGTGCGGTGATGATCGGGCTGTACCTGCTTGCCCCGCCGACGCCGCTGACCTTCTACGTGTTCTCCGCCGCGCTGGGCTTCACCTGGCTGGCCACGGTGCCGCCGACGGTCGGCCTGGTCGGCAAGCTGTTCGGCCCGCGCTACCTGGGCACGCTGTTCGGGCTGACCCTGCTCTCGCACCAGCTCGGCGGCTTCTTCGGGGCGTGGCTGGGCGGTGTGGCGCTGGCGCACTCGGGCAACTTCCAGTGGATGTGGTACGCCGACATGGCGCTGGCCGCACTGGCAGCACTGGTCAACCTGCCGATCCGCGAAACACGGCCGCAGCGGCAACCGGCCCTGGCCTGACTTCACGTTGGCTTGACCTTGCTTGATGGCCTTCTAGTGGAAATGACCCTTCCACGCTTGAGCGCTTTCATTACGGACACTTTCGTCCGAAAATAAAACATGCCTACCCAACGTGCCGATGCGGCTGCGCGCCGCGCCCTCATCCTGGATGCCGCCGACGCGGTGTTCGGGCAACACGGTGTCACCGCCCCGCTGGACCTGGTCGTGGACCGCGCCCAGGTCGGGCGCGCCACGCTGTACCGTAATTTCCCCGATCGCACCGCGCTGGTCGAAGCGCTCCTGCAACGCACGGTGGCGCGGATCCGGCGCCAGGTGGAGAGCCTGGGCGAGCGCGACGATGCGCTGTTCGAAGTGTTCGAGGGCATGGCCGCGCGCATCGTGCAGTCACCGGCGCTGTCGGACTACTGGCGTGCGGTGGATCCGGACAACCCGGCCATCAAGGCCGCACGCCAGACCATCTGGGACCTGCTCAAAGCCCCGATGCAGCGCGCGATCGACGCCGGCCTGTGCCGCCCGGACCTGCAGGTCAGCGATGTATCGTTGATCTCGGGCATGCTCGGTGCGGCGCTGCGTGGCAAGACCCGCGACGAGCGCGCCCGGTTGGCCGCGCGCGCCCTGCAACTGCTGCGCGGCGGGCTGCGGGGGGCCGCCAACGAGGAGGCCTGAAGTCAGGAGGGATGATGTCGTCGTACCTCAAACCGATTCCCGCCTGGGAAGAGCACGAAAAGCCGACCATGCCCGGTTCGGCCTCGATGCCGTGGCATCCGCCACACCGGCGCCTGGCCTACGCGCTGGTGGCGCTGCTGGTGGGCATCACCGGCGGCCTGGGCAATGCCTTGGTCACTGCCAACCTGCCCTTCATGCAGGGCCAGCTGGGGCTCACTCCCGCACAGGGCAGCTGGCTGGTGGCGGCGTATGCGATGGTCAACGTGACCGCCAACCTGCTGGCCTTCAAGTTCCGCCAGCAATATGGCATCCGCCTGTTCGCCGAAATCGGGCTGGGCCTGTACGCCGCGCTGGCGGTCCTGCACCTGTTCGTGGGCAGCTACGAAACCACGTTGCTGACCCGCGCGGCCAGCGGCTTTGCTGGTGCGGCGTGCAGCACGTTGGGCACGCTGTACATGCTGCAGGCGCTGCCGCGCCGATTCACCGGCAACCTGCTGGTGATCGGCGTGGGCATCTCGCAGATGGCGGTGCCGATCGCCTGGCTGGTGTCACCGGAGCTGGTGGATACCGGCCAGTGGCACAACCTGTATCTGTTTGAAGCCGGGCTGGCGCTGTGCGCCTTTGCTGCCGTGGTGCTGCTGAAGCTGCCGCCTGGCGTGCAGATCAAGGCCTTTGAGCCGCTGGACTTCCTCACCTTCGCCCTGCTCGCCCCGGCCGTGGCCCTGCTGGTGATCGTGCTGGCCCAGGGCTACGTGCGCTGGTGGCTGGACACGCCGTGGCTGGGCTGGGCGCTGGTGGCCGCCATCGCGCTGTCCACCACCGCTTTCATCGTCGAACACTACCGGCGCAATCCGCTGCTGCAGACGCGCTGGCTGGCCAGCCCGGCAGTGCTGCACTTCATCGTCGGTGCCTTCCTGATCCGCTTCCTCACCACCGAGCAGTCCTACGGCGTGGTCGGGCTGATGCGCCAGCTCGGCATGGGCCCGGACCAGATGCGGCCGCTGTTCGCGGTGATCCTGGCCGGCGTGATCACCGGCATCGCCGCGGCCGCACTCACGTTCGGGCCGAAGCGCATCATCGCGCAGCTGCTGATGGCCATCCTGCTGCTGGGCAGCGCAGCGTTCGCCGACCAGAGCCGCACCAGCCTGGACCGTCCGCATGATTTCTTCCTGAGCCAGTTCCTGGCCTCGGTGGGTGCGGGCATGTTCATGGGCCCGTTGATCATGCTCGGCATCACCCAGGCCTTGAAGCAGGGCGCCGACCACATCATCAGCTTCCTGATCACCGTCTCGATCACCCAGACCCTGGGTGGCCTGGCCGGTTCGGCCGTGCTGAGCACCTACCAGCTGCACCGCGAACAGGTCTACTCCGCCGCGCTGGTCAGCCAGCTCGACCCGGCCGACGGCGTGGTCGCCCAGCGCCTGAAGCAACAGCAGCAGCTGTACGCCGGGCTGATCACCGACCCGGTACAACGCAGCGCGCAGGGCACCGCGCAACTGGCGCTGACCACCCGCCGCGAAGCCAACGTGCGCGCGTTCAACGATGTGTTCACCTTGAGTGGCACCGTCGCGCTGGCCTTCCTGGGCTGGTTGCTGCTGCTATCGGTACGCACCGCCGTGCGCAAACAGTGGCGCAAGCGTCATCCACCCAGCTCTTCCCTTTCCACCGCCGCGCCCGCCTCCGGGGGGCCCCGATGAGTCCCGACATGCCCAGCACTCCGCCACGCGACGACAGCACCGCTGAGAACGTCAACCCGGCCCCACCGACCGATGCCGCGCCGGCGACCGCCGCGGCGGTGCCGAAGTACCTCACACCGAGCCGGCGCAGCGTGGTGATCATGATCGGGATCGCGCTGCTCGGCATCGCGCTGATCCTGCGTGCGTGGTCGCTGTGGCCGTTCCAGAGCACCCGGGTCAGCACCGACAACGCCTATGTGCGCGGCCAGATCACCGTGCTCGCGCCGCAGGTGAACGGCTATGTCACCCAGGTGCTGGTCAAGGACTTCCAGCACGTCCGCCAGGGCGATGCGCTGGTGCACATCGACGACCGCATCTACAAGGAAAAGGTCGCCCAGGCCCAGGCCGACCTGGACAGCGCACGCGCCGCACTGGCCAATTCCGACCAGGCGCAGGCCCAGAACCGCGCGCAGATTGCCGGCGCGCAGGCCAACCTCTCGGCCGGCCAGTCCGAACTGTCGCGTGCGCGTGGCGAGCTCAAGCGCTACGAGCAGCTGGCCGCCCAGCAGCTGGTGGCCCTCAATGACCGCGACAAGTTCCGCACCAGCGCCCAGGCCGCGCAGGCGGCGGTGCTGCAGTCGCAGGCGCAGATCCGCATCGCCGAAGAAACCCTCACCTCGACCCAGGTGGCGCGCAAGAGCCTGGAAGCGCGCGTGGCAACCGCGCAGGCACAGCTGGAGCTGGCGCGCATCGACCTGGCCAATACCGTCATCCATGCCCCACGCGATGGCCAGATCAGTGAGGCGTCGGTGCGCCAGGGGCAATACGTCAGCGCCGGCTCACAGCTGCTGTTCCTGGTTCCAGACACGCTGTGGGTGGTGGCCAATTTCAAGGAAGGCCAGACCTGGAAGATGCGCATCGGGCAACCGGCAACCTTCGCGGTGGATGCCTTCGACGGCGAAAAGCTGCACGGTCACATTGAACAGATCGCGCCGGCCACCGGTTCGGAGTTCAGCGTGCTGCGCCCGGACAATGCCAGCGGCAACTTCACCAAGGTGGTGCAGCGGCTGCCGATCCGGATCGCCATCGATCCCGATCAGGCGCTGGCCAAGCGCCTGCGCCCGGGGATGTCGGTGGTGGTGCGGGTGGAGACGGCGGACGCGGGCCGCTGAAACATATGGAAACGCCGCGCAATGCGCGGCGTTTTCGTCAGCGTACCGAGCAGCGGCCGGTACTCACCGTGGTTGATTTCAACCGGCGCAGCGCGCGCACAACCCATGCACTTCCAGGGTCTGCGCCTGCGGCTGGAAGCCCAGCTCCTTGGCGCGCTTCTCCAGCTGGCTGACGATCTCCTTGTCTTCCAGCTCAACGGCACTGTGGCAGCTGTTGCAGATCAGGAACGGCACCGAGTGCTGTGCACTGCTGGGATGATGGCAGGCCACGAACGCGTTGACCGATTCGAGCTTGTGCACGAAGCCGTTGGCCATCAGGAAATCCAGCGCGCGGTACACGGTCGGCGGGGCGTCGGCACCGACGCCCTTGCCGTTGCGCACCCACTCCAGCAGCTCGTAAGCCTTGACCGGCTTGCCGGCCTCGGCGATCAGGCGCAGCACGTTGGCGCGGATCGGGGTCAGTCGCAGCCCACGCTCCGTGCACACGCGTTCGACCACCTTCACGAAGTCCGAGGCGTCGTGAACGTGATGGTGGGGGGCGGTACAAGCGGTTTTGGCAGGCATGCGCGGTCTCCTGTGGTCAGGCCGTCGGTACTTTAGTAAGTGCGACGTCGATGCGTTTCAAGGCCTCTTCACGCCCAGCCAGGAACACCGTTTGGGAAATGTCAGGGCTGACCTGGGTGCCGGTGATGGCCACGCGCAGCGGCTGCGCCACCTTGCCCATGCCGATCTCCAGCGCCGTGGCTACGTCGTGCAGGGCGGCCGAGACGCTCTCGACGGTCCATTCAGCGGCCGCCGCCAGCAGCTCGCGGGCCTTGCCGAGTGCCAGTTCCGCGCCCGGTTTGAAGTGTTTGGCCACGGCGGCTTCGTCGTATTCGGTCAGCGGCTGGTACCAGACCACCGCCTTCTCGGCCATTTCCTTCAGCGTCTGCACGCGGTCACGCAGCGCCAGCACCACGTCGGCCGGGGCCGGGCCGGCGGCCAGGTCCAGGCCCAGCTTGTCCAGCTGGTAGACCAGGTGCGGGGCGATATCGGCCGGTGCTTCGGTCTTCAGGAAGTGCTGGTTGACCCAACCCAGCTTGGCCATGTCCAGGCGCGCGGCCTTGGAATTGCAGTTGGTCACATCGAACAGGTCGATCAGCTCCTGGCGGCTGAACAGTTCCTGGTCACCGTGCGACCAGCCCAACCGGGCCAGGTAGCTCAGCAGCGCGTCGGGCAGGTAGCCGGCGTCCTTGTACTGCATCACGTCGGCCGCGCCGGTGCGCTTGGACAGCTTGGCGCCCTGCTCGTCCAGGATCATCGGCATGTGGCCGAACTTCGGCACCGGTGCCCCGATGCCCTCGTACAGGTTGATCTGGCGCGGGGTGTTGTTGATGTGGTCGTCGCCGCGGATGACCTCGCTGATGCGCATGTCCCAATCGTCCACCACCACCGCGAAGTTGTAGGTGGGGAAGCCATCCGGACGGAAGATCACCATGTCGTCCAGCTCGCTGTTGGCGATCTCGATGCGGCCCTTGATCAGGTCGTCGAACACCACCGTGCCGGTGAGCGGATTCTTGAAGCGGATGACCCGGTTCGGGTCGTCGCGGTAAGGGAGCCCCAGCTCGCGGGCGGCGCCGTTGTAACGCGGCTTCTCCTGCTTGGCCATGGCGGCCTCGCGCATCGCGTCCAGCTCTTCCTTGGTCTCGTAGGCGTAGTAAGCCTTGCCGTTGGCGACCAGCTGCTCGGCCACTTCCTGGTAGCGGGCCACGCGCTGGGTCTGGTAGATCGGACCTTCGTCGTAGCCCAGGCCCAGCCAGTCCATCGCCTCCAGGATGGCGTCGATCGCGCCCTGGGTGCTGCGCTCGCGGTCGGTGTCCTCGATGCGCAGCACGAATTCGCCGCCACGGTGACGGGCCTCCAGCCAGCAGTACAGCGCGGTGCGCGCGCCGCCGATGTGCAGGTAGCCGGTGGGACTGGGGGCGAAACGGGTGCGGCAGATCATGGAAGGCTCGGGGCGGGAAGCGGAATCCCGGCAATTTTACCCGTCCCGGCCCGAAACCGGGGAAACCTTGTCCTGACGGGCGCGGACCGCCCCGGGACGGTCCGCGACGGCTGCGCTCAGGGCGCCTGCAGCGGCTTGCGCGGCAGCTTCTCCTCGCGCATCGCGGCGTTGTAGACGAACGAGGCCACGATCGCGGCGGCCTGCTTGAGGTCCTCCGGCTCGGCGTGGTCCCAGGTGTCCAGGTTGCTGTGGTGCACGTTGGTGAAGTAGTCCAGGCGGTCCTGGATGAACTGGAAGCCCGGCAGGCCGACCCGGTCGAAGGCGATGTGATCGGTGCTGCCGGTGTTGCGGGTGGCCACCGTGGTGGCGCCCACGTCATGGAACGGCGCCAGCCAGGCCTCGAAGATCGGCACCGCGGCCAGGTTCTCCTGGGCGTAGATGCCACGGAAGCGGCCCGAACCGTTGTCCATGTTGAAGTACGCCGAGAACCGGTCGTAGTCGCGCAGGCGCTGCAGTGGGCCGGTCGGCTCGCGCATCGACACCGGCAGCAGCTTCTGCTCAGGATCGGTCGGCTCGGGGAAATGTGCCAGATGGCGCGACACGTAGTCCTGCGACCCCACCAGGCCCTGCTCTTCCCCGCTCCACAGCGCCACGCGGATGGTGCGCTTGGGCTTGGCGCCCACCGCCTTGAGGATGCGCATGGCTTCCATCATCACCGCCACGCCCGCGGCGTTGTCGGCCGCACCGGTACCGGTGTGCCAGGAGTCCATGTGCGCACCCAGCATCACGATCTCATCGGCCTTGCTGCTGCCGCGGATCTCGGCCAGCGTGTTGTGGCCCGGCTGGTCCTGTGCATCGGTGAAGCGCGCGTCCACGTTGACCCGCAGCTTCACCACCTGCTTCTGCGCAACCGCACGCGCCAACTGGTTGTAGTGCTCGGCCATCATCGCCAGCTCGGGCACGCCCACCGACTCGCCGGCCTTGCGCGAACCGCCGCCGCCGACCCGGATGATGCCGTTGTCCCAGCCGCTGATGCTGATCGTGGCCAGCACGCCCTGCTCGACGAAGAACGCATTGGTGGCCTGCGCCAGTGCCTGCTTCTCGCGGTGTTCCTTGGCCTTCTTTGCCCGCTCGGCGCTGGCGTCGGCGACGTCCTTGGGCACCGCGAACACCTGCAGCTCGGCCAGGCCGGCATCATCGTGGCGGTGCGAATCGGACGTACTGGCGCGCGCATAGTCGCGTGCATCATTGAGCAGCAGGATCTTGCCGGTCAGTTTGCCCTTGTACTGCTCCAGGTCGGCGAGCTTCTTGATCTCGACCTTGATCACCTCACCTTCAACGGTGCCCGGCGTGCCCGGGGTCCAGGCCTTCGGCAGCGCATACAGCGGGGTCACCCGCGGGCTCAGCATCTCCACATTGGCGTTGCTGAATTCCCAGCCGCGGCCGAAGCCGTCGAAGGCCTCGTCATGCACATTGACCAGGCCCCATTCGTTGAACTTGCCGCGGGTCCAGCGGTTGGCCTCGGCCATCGCCGGCGAATTGGTCAGGCGCGGGCCGATGCGTTCGGTGAGATGGCTGAAAGTAGCCATCACCTGCGAACGGTGGAAGGCTTCCTGGCGGATCCGGCTGACCATGTCCAGGTCCACCGTTTCCTTCGTCTGTGCACCGGCCACGCCGCTCAGTGCCAATGCCACGCTCAACATGCCCCACTTCAACACAGCTACCCCCGGCTTGCGCCCGACCACGATCAATCGCCGAGTCTAGCGAGCGCGGCCCGCTGCGACCGCGGGCCATCAGTCATGGTTGGCAGACCGCTCAGCGGCGCCAGCCGTACCAGAGCTGGCCTACCACGGGAATCAACAGCAACCAGCGGTTGCGATCAAGGGATGCGCAGCCGAATACCGGGGTGTGCTGCGGCCAATCGCCCGGCAGGCCGTCGATGCCGATCTCCTGCAGTGCTTCGGCGCCTTGCCGCCACGGGCGATAACCGGCATCGCACAGCGGCCCGCGTGCCTGGCGGGCCTCGCGCAGCCAAGCCAGGCCTTCGCCCAGCACCGCCGCGCGGATGTCGGCGGCCAGTGCAAAGCGGACCAGGCCGGGGGCGATCCTGGCCCCCGGCAGCGCCATCAGCGGCGATGGCCAGCCCTGCCCGCCTGCATCGCCGGCCAGCAGCGCGCAGCGCCCCAGCCGTGCCGGCAAGGCCCGGCGGGCACGTTCTTGCAACCGTCGATGCAGGTTCATCGTGGTGTCCTTACTTGAGGCTGGCGCCGAGTTCGTACCAGTCCACCCGGCGGGTGATCCACATCGCCGCGGCCAGCACACCGAACAGCAGCAGCGAGCCCATCAGCAAGGCGTTGTTCTCCGAAACCAGCAGGCCATACAGCGCGCCGTACAACACGGTGAGCATGCCGGCAAAGCCCAGCCCGCGTGCCCAGCTCTTCAACACGCCGGACAGGTACACCGCCTGCACCCCGATGCAGGCCACCGCCGAGGCGACATACGCGGTCCAGAACGGAATGTGCTCGGACAGGCTCAGCAGCAGCAGGAAGAAGATCGCCAGCGCCAGCCCGACCATCAGGTACTGCAGCGGATGGATGCGCAGGCGTTTGATCAGTTCAAACAGGATGAAGCCAACGAAGGTCAGCACGATGAAGAGAATGCCGTACTTGCTGGCGCGATCGGCCTGGGTATAGATGTCGACCGGATTGACCAGCTCCACGCTGACCGTTTCCGGGGTGGCCTCGCTGCCGCTGCGCAGCTGGCGCTGTGCCTCGGAGGCCAGCGAAGACACCGCCCATTGCGCATCGAAGCCCTGCTCGCCCACCTTGCGTTCGTTGGGCAGGAAGCTGCCACCGAACAGCGGGTGCGGCCACGGCGAACGGATCGCGATGCGGCTGTCGTCACCCACCGGCACCACCGCCAGCGACCGCGTGCCATCAAGCACGAGGTCCAGCTCGATGGTGCTGCCCTTGAGCATGCCACCGGCGGTGCTGTCGAACCCGCGCAGCGGCACGTGCAGGCCCTTGCCCATGCCCGAGACATCGCCGATGCCCGGCTGCAGCGTCAACGCGGCGCCATCCACCTGCAGTTTCGGCGAGCCGACCAGCCCGCGCACGTCGGCGATGCCCACCGCCAGGTACGGCGTGCCATACACGCGGCCGGCCTTGATCGGATAGTCATCGTCGCTGAACTCGGCACTGACCTTGGCCTTCCAGCTGTATACCGGCACCCGGAACAGGCCGACCCGGCGTTCATCGGGCTGCATCTGGCCATCCACCAACAACTTGCCCGGCATCTGCAGCCAGTAGCCCGGCTCGGTCTGGATCTCTTTCTTCTTGGTACCGGCCGCATCGACCACCTCCACTTCGCGGGTCTCGGTCCACGGCACCACCCGTACCGGGCCGGTCAGGGTCTGCGCCCCGGCCCGGCTCTGCGACACGCGCAGGTAGGCCTCGTCGCGGTAGGCCTCGCGTTCCTTGATCACGCCCTTGATCATCATCAGTGGGATCAGCAGCAACAGGATCAGTCCGCCGACAATGGCGAAGCGCAACAGCATGTGCAGGGATTTCATCGCCCGTCCTCGTTTGGGAGGGGGCCAGCTTCACCGCCTGCCGTGTGCGGGGTTTGTGCTGAGTTTGAAGTCTGTGTGAAGTCGCCGCGCGGCGGGGCTCAGCGCCGGATCTGCGCGGCGGGATCGCGCCACGGCAACCACAGCGCGGCCACGGCACCACCGCCTTCGCGATTGCGCAACTGCACCTTGCCGCCGTGCAGTCGTGCCACTTCCTGCACGAACGACAGCCCCAACCCGGAGCTGCGCAGGCCGGTGGCCGGGCGTGCCAGCGAGTAGAAACGTTCAAACACCCGCTCCAATGCATAGTCGGGCACGCCGCTGCCGCGATCGGCCACGCGCAGGGCCACGCCTTCGCCCTCGCGTGCGGCGCTGAGCTGGATGCGGCTGCCACTGCTGGAGAATGCCAGTGCGTTTTCCAGCAGGTTGTTCACCGCCTGGCGCAGCAGGTAGGCATCGCCCTGGATGACCAGGCCCTCGGGCGCTTCGATATCGATCGCCACCGCCATGGCCTGCGCACGCATCGCCACCGCCGTCGCGGCAGCCTGCAGCAGCGGCGCCAGGTCGATCCGTTCGCGCTTCTGCAGCCAGCCATGCTGCTCCACTTCGGCCAGCGCCAGCAGCTTGTCGATGGTCTCGGTGAGGCGTTGCGCCTGGCCCTGGATGCTGCCGGCGAAATGCACGCGGTCGGCGTCCGGCAGCGGCTCCTGCAGCAGCTCGGCCGCACCACGGATTGCCGCCAGCGGGCTTTTCATCTCGTGGGTCAGCGACTGTACGTACTGCTCGACGTACGCCTTGCCTTCGAGCTTGCGCCGCATCGTTTCCAGCGCCTGGCCCAGATCGCCGATCTCATCGCGGCGCGGCTTCGGCGGCGGTACCGGCTCACCGGCGCTGACGGCCTTGGCATAGCGGTTGAGCCGGCTCACACCATGCATCAACCAGGCGGTCATCAGCAACCCGATCAGCGCCGACAGCCCGATCAACCATGCACCGCGCTGCATGATCGCGCGCTGGCTGGCGGCAATGAACGGATCGATGCTGCGATTGGGCTGGGCCAGGCTGAGCACGCCGATCAGGCGGCTGGCATCGGCCGGGTCGTGGATCGGCGCGGCCACATGCATCACGGTCTGGGTGTCATCGCCGGGAACTTCCGGGCTGGAGCGCGCGCCGTATTCGCCGCGCAGGGTGCGGTAGACATCATTCCAGCGCGAGTTGTCGCGGCCGATGCCTTCCCCGGTCGAGTCGTACACCACGATGCCCTTGGCATCGGTGATCGTCACCCGGTAGTCCAGGCTGCGCTTGGGGAAGCGCCAGACCATCGCCTTGGGGTCGCGGCGCTGCGCGCGGGCCAGGTCGGCCACAAAGCGGCCATTGCGGATCTGCCCGGCCTTGAGGTCGGCCGCGGCCATTTCCGCCAGCACGTTGGCCGCATCCACCAGCGTGGACTCCATCGCCTGGCGCACCCCGGGCTTCACTTCGTTGACGAAGATGCGCATCACGAAGAACGCCGCGATGCCCACGATCAGGAAGAAGCCCAGGAACAGTTTCAGGCCCAGACGCATGGCTTAGACCTCCAGCGCGTAGCCCAGGCCGCGATGGGTGCGGATCGGGTCGGGCTCGGCACCGGCGGCGCGCAGCTTGGCGCGCAGCGTCTTCACGTGGGTATCCACGGTGCGGTCGGCACTGTCGGCGTCGCTGTCCCAGCCACGGTCCATCAACTGGGCGCGGCTGAGGATGGCGCCGGGGCGCTGCAGCAGTGCGGCCATCAGCGCGTATTCGTAGCGGGTCAGGTCCAGCGGCTGTTCGGCATAGCGGATGCGGCTGCCGTCGCGGTCGATCGCGAAACGGCCGTGCTGCTGCCAGCCGGTCGTGGTGTCAGCCACCGGCGCCACCGCGCGGCGCAGGCGCGCCCGTACCCGCGCCACCAGCTCGCGCGGCGAGAAGGGTTTGGCCATGTAGTCGTCGGCGCCCAGTTCCAGGCCCAGCACCCGGTCGAATTCGTCGTTGCGGGCGGTCAGGAAGATCACCGGCACCTGGCTGAAGGTGCGCAGCGTGCGGCACACCTCGAACCCGCTCATGTCCGGCAGCCCCACATCCAGCACCACCACGTCGTAGGCCTGCTGGTGCAGGGTGGCCAGCGCCTCGCCCCCCAGCAGGCAATGGCGCGCGCCATAGCCTTCGCTGCGCAGCGCATACAGGACGGTGTCGGCGATGGCGGTCTCATCTTCGACCACCAGGACGTTGTGCAGGGGCTGGCTCATGCGCGCAGCATAGCCGCTGGGCCCGCCGCGCCGTACACTGCGCCGATGAATTACCGCCACGCCTTCCATGCCGGCAACCATGCCGATGTGCTCAAGCACATCGTGCAGCTTGCCCTGCTCGACACCTTCAAGCGCAAGGACAGCCCGTTCTTCGTGCTGGACACCCACGGCGGCGCTGGCCGCTACCTGCTGGCCAGCGAGGAAAGCCGCAAGACGCTGGAGGCCGAGGACGGGGTGATGCGCCTGATGGCGCAGCCCAAGCTGCCGCCGGTGGTGGAGCGCTACCTGAAGGCGGTGCAGGCCGACAACCCGGTCGGCGCCATGGTCAGCTACCCCGGCTCACCGCTGCTGACCGCCCAGACCCTGCGCGAGCAGGACCGCATGGCCGTGTGCGAGGTGCAGGACGCCGAAGCGGCATCGCTCAAGGCGCTGTTCGCGCATGACAGCCGCGTGGCGGTCTTTCACGCCGATGGCTATGCACAGAACAAGGCACTGATCCCGCCCAAGGCCAACGGCGTGAAGATCGGCCGCGGCCTGGTCCTGATCGACCCCCCGTATGAAGGGCAGGACGCCGAGTACCAGGCCATTCTGGCCTCGGTGAGCGAAATCCTGAGCCGCTGGCCACAGGCGACCTTTGCCATCTGGTTCCCGATCAAACAGCGCCGTACCGTACTGCACTTCCTGCGCAAGGCCTGTGCCCTGCCGGCGGTGAAGTCGGTGTTGACCGCCGAGCTGCTGGTGCGCCCGGATGACTCCCCGCTGCGCCTCAACGGCAGCGGCATGCTGCTGCTCAACCCGCCGTGGCAGTTCGACCTGACCCTGGCCCCGGCGATGCCGGCGCTCAAGCAGTTCCTCGGCGAGGCCGGTGCCAGCACCCGCCTGCAGTGGCTCAAGCAGGCCGAATAAGCCTGTGAAGGCAGGGCCGGCCCGCGCCGGCCCACCCACCCGCAGCCCGGTTTGACGTGAGTGTTCCGTTCACGGAACGTCCCCCCGGGGATGCGAGAATCCGAAGACCACCTAGGAATGACCGGTATGGCTACCCGTAACCGCATGCCGCCCTGGCACGAGATTTTCAAGGCGCCCAGTGGCCATGAGCTGCTGATCCGCCCGATCCGCCCCGAAGACGGGGCACCGCTGCACGCCGCCTTCAGCCTGTTCGGGCCGGAGGAGATCCGCGACCGCTTCCTGCAGTCGGTGACGGAACTGTCGCCGGAAACCACCCAGCGCCTGACCCACCCCAACCCGAAGAGCGAAATCACCCTGGTGGCGGCCGAGTCGCTGCCGGCCGGTGAAGCCGTGGTCGGCGCGGTGGCCCGTGCCTCGATCATCCAGGGCACCCGCGAAGCCGAGTACGCCATCCTGGTCAGCCGTTTCCTGGTCGGCCAGGGCCTGGGCCGGCAGCTGATGCGCAAGCTGGTCAAATGGGCGCGCGGCAAGTACCTGGATCGCCTGTACGGCGATGTGGCCGAAGAGAACGAACCCATGAAGCAGCTGGCCGCCTCGCTCGGCTTCAAGCCGGTGCCGCATCCCAACGGCACCCCCGGCCTGGTGCGCATGGTGCTGGAGCTGGACAGCTGATGTCACGCCGGCCATAAACCGGCCGGCGTCACCCGTCGCCTGCTGACCTGCCCGGCGCGGCGTGCCGGGTCTGCTAAAATCGACGGTTCATGTCTCGCACCTCCTATCCCGCTCCTCCGCTGCCGCGTTCCGGCCAGCTCCGCGCCTGGTGGCGCGCTCCTGCATCGGCCACGGCGCTGGCCTGGTACGTCGCGCGTGCGGCTGAGGTCCACGACGGGCCGCTGCTGGTCATCGCCCGTGACAACCACGGTGCCAACCAGATCGAAGCGGACCTGCGCACCCTGCTGGGCAGCGCCTCGGACCTGCCGGTGGTGGCTTTCCCCGATTGGGAAACCCTGCCCTACGACGCCTTCAGCCCACACCCGGACATCATTTCCCAGCGCCTGGCCGCGCTGCACCGCCTGCCCACGCTCAAGCGCGGGATCGTGGTGGTGCCGGTGCAGACGCTGCTGCAGCAGCTGGCCCCGCTCAAGTACATCATCGGCGGCAGCTTCGACCTGAAGGTGGGTCAGCGCCTGGACCTGGATGCGGAGAAACGTCGCCTCGAAGGCGCCGCCTACCGCAATGTGCCGCAGGTGATGGACCCGGGTGACTTCGCCGTGCGCGGTGGCCTGCTCGATGTGTTCCCGATGGGCGCGCAGTCGCCGCTGCGGGTGGAGCTGCTGGACGAGGACATCGATTCGATCCGCGCCTTCGACCCGGAGAGCCAGCGCTCACTGGACAAGGTGGATGCGGTGCGGATGTTGCCCGGCCGCGAAGTGCCGCTGGACGACCTGAGCGTGTCGCGCGTGCTGGCCACGCTGCGCGAGCGTTTCGACGTGGATACCCGGCGCAGCGCGCTGTACCAGGATCTCAAGTCCGGGCTGGCCCCGGCCGGCGTGGAATATTACCTGCCGCTGTTCTTCGACCAGACCGCCACCCTGTTCGACTACCTGCAGCCGAACATGCTGCCGGTGATGGCCCCGGGCGTAGGCGAAGCCGCCGCTGCGTTCTGGGCGCAGACCCAGAACCGCTACGAGCAGCGCCGCCACGACGTCGAGCGGCCGTTGCTGGCCCCGCAGGAGCTGTACCTGAGCCCGGAGGCGTTGAGCGCCAAGCTCAACGCGCTGCCGCGCATCGAGGTGTGGGCGGCCGACCATCCGCGCATCGCCGAGGCGCAGGCGCTGGGCGAACAACCGCTGCCGCCGTTGCCGGTGGCCGCGCGCGATGCGCCGGCCGGCGAAGCGCTGAAGTCCTTCCTGGGCCACTACCCGGGCCGGGTACTGATCGCCGCCGATTCACCGGGGCGCCGCGAGGCGCTGCTGGAAGTACTGCTGGCGGCCGAATTGAAGCCGCCGGTGGTCACCGACCTGCCCGCCTTCCTGGCCGACACCGCCACCCGCTTTGCGATCACCGTGGCGCCGCTGGAGAACGGCTTCGCCCTGGATGCGCCATCGCTGGCGGTGCTCACCGAACGCCAGCTGTTCCCCGAACGCGCCGGTACCACCCGCCGCAGCCGCCGGGTCGGACGTGAGCCGGAAGCGATCATCCGCGATCTCGGCGAGCTGACCGAAGGCGCGCCGATCGTGCATGAAGACCACGGTGTCGGCCGCTACCGTGGCCTGATCGTGCTCGATGCCGGCGGCATGCCCGGCGAGTTCCTGGAAATCGAATACGCCAAGGGCGACCGCCTGTATGTGCCGGTCGCCCAGCTGCAGCTGATCAGCCGTTACTCCGGCGCATCGCCGGAAACCGCGCCGCTGCATTCGCTCGGGGGCGAGCAGTGGACCAAGGCCAAGCGCAAGGCGGCCGAGAAGGTTCGCGACGTGGCCGCCGAACTGCTGGAAATCCAGGCCCGCCGCCGTGCGCGTGCCGGCCTGGCGCTGCACGTGGACCGCAGCATGTACGAGCCGTTCGCGGCCGGTTTCCCGTTCGAGGAAACCCCCGACCAGCTCGCCGCGATCGATGCCACCCTGCGCGACCTGGCCAGCAGCCAGCCGATGGACCGCGTGGTCTGCGGCGATGTCGGCTTCGGCAAGACCGAAGTCGCCGTGCGCGCCGCGTTCGCCGCGGCCAGCGCCGGCAAGCAGGTGGCGGTACTGGTGCCGACCACGTTGCTGGCCGAACAGCACTATCGCAACTTCCGCGACCGTTTCGCCGATTGGCCGCTCCGGGTCGAAGTGCTGTCGCGCTTCAAGAGCACCAAGGAAATCAAGGCCGAGCTGGAGAAAGTGGCCGCCGGCACCATCGATGTGATCATCGGTACCCACCGGCTGCTGCAGCCGGACGTGAAGTTCAAGGACCTGGGCCTGGTCGTGGTCGATGAGGAGCAGCGTTTCGGCGTGCGCCAGAAGGAAGCGCTGAAGGCGATGCGCGCCAACGTGCACCTGCTGACCCTGACCGCCACCCCGATCCCGCGCACGCTCAACATGGCCATGGCCGGCCTGCGCGACCTGTCCATCATCGCCACCCCGCCGCCGAACCGGCTGGCGGTGCAGACCTTCATCACCGCCTGGGACAACGCGCTGCTGCGCGAAGCCTTCCAGCGCGAACTCGCGCGCGGTGGCCAGCTGTATTTCCTGCACAACGATGTGGAAAGCATCGGCCGCATGCAGCGCGACCTGGCCGAACTGGTGCCGGAAGCGCGCATCGGCATCGCCCACGGGCAGATGCCCGAGCGCGAGCTGGAACGGGTGATGCTGGATTTCCAGAAACAGCGCTACAACGTGCTGCTGTCGACCACGATCATCGAATCGGGCATCGACATCCCCAACGCCAACACCATCATCATCAACCGCGCCGACCGCTTCGGCCTGGCCCAGCTGCACCAGCTGCGTGGCCGCGTCGGGCGCTCGCACCACCGTGCCTACGCCTACCTGGTGGTGCCGGACAAGCGCGCGATGACCCCGGATGCGGAGAAGCGGCTGGAGGCGATTGCCTCGATGGACGAACTCGGCGCCGGTTTCACCCTGGCCACCCACGACCTGGAAATCCGCGGTGCCGGCGAACTGCTCGGCGAGGACCAGAGCGGGCAGATGGCCGAGGTCGGCTTCAGCCTCTACACCGAGCTGCTTGAGCGCGCGGTGCGCAGCATCCGGCTGGGCAAGCTGCCCGACCTGGACGCTGGCGAAGAAGCGCGCGGCGCGGACGTGGAACTGCACATGCCGGCGCTGATTCCCGACGACTACCTGCCCGATGTGCACACCCGCCTGACCCTGTACAAGCGCATCAGCAGCGCGCGCGACAGCGATGAACTGCGCGAGCTGCAGGTGGAGATGATCGACCGTTTCGGCCTGCTGCCGGACCCGGCCAAGCACCTGTTCGCGATTGCCGAACTGAAACTGCAGGCCAACCGGCTCGGCATCCGCAAGCTGGACCTGGGCGAGAACGGCGGGCGCATCGTGTTCGAGGCCAAGCCGGACATCGACCCGATGGCGGTCATCCAGCTGATCCAGAAGCAGCCCAAGCTGTACACCATGGACGGCCCGGACAAGCTGCGCATCAAACACCCGCTGCCGTTGCCGGAAGACCGCTTCAGCGCCGCCAAGGCGCTGTTGCTGACCCTCTCGCCACGCTGATCCTGATTCCCCCGATGACCCTCCGCTACTGCGGGCCGGAGGGTCTGCCTGCTTTTTGCCCGCGACAAGGAGAGTTGCTTTGAAATCATTCCGCCCCCTTCTGCTGGCTGCCAGCCTGGCCGTGTTGACCGCCTGCGGCGGCAACGGCATGAGCGCCAGCGAGTACCTGACCGAAAACGTGGCGTTCTGGAACGGCACCGCCACGACCGTGCAGCAGTGGACCATCGGCAACCAGGGCCTGGAACTGCAGAAGGCGCTGGCCTCGGGCAAGGGCATCGCCAGCTTCAAGCCGGGCCTGGAGCGCGCACGCGCCGAGATGCAGCAGCACCTGACGCTGATCGACCAGATGCCGCCGTCCGAGGATGCCAAGGACGTGCACCAGAAGCTGCGCACCTACGTGCAGAGCTCCGATGAGATGTTCGGCATCCTGGTGCAGATCGCCGCGCTGCCGGAGGGCTACAGCCAGGCGCAGATCACGCCGCTGGCCGAACAGCTGCAGCAGCTGGGCACGCGCATGGACACCGAGATGGAGGCGCTGGACGCCGCCCAGGGTGCGTATGCCAAGCAGCACGGCATCCAGTTGCAGAGGCATTGATCCATCCGAGCCTGGTCGCACGTGCGGCCAGGCTCGCCAGCAGAATCGCCCGTGACCGACCCTACCCCGTTTGACCCGACCCATCCGCTGACCTGCTCCATCGATGCGCTGTCGATGTCGCTGCAGATGCGCGACCCCTACACCCGCTTCCACTGCGACCGCGTTGGCGAGCTGTGCGAGCAGCTCGGGCGCCATTGCGATCTCGATGCGGCGCAGCGCCACCAGCTCGGCCTGGCCGCACGATTCCACGATATCGGCAAGATCGGCATCCCCGATCATGTGCTACTGCATCCGGCCCGGCTGGATGAGGTGCAGGCGGCGATCATGCGCACCCATCCCGAGCGCGGCGAGCGCATCTTCGCGGCCACCGGTCGCGCCGATGCCGACGCGGTGGCCCAGCTGATCCGTTCGCACCACGAGGCCTACGATGGCAGTGGCTATCCCGACGGGTTGCGTGGCAGCGAGATCCCGTTGGGTGCCCGCATTCTGACCATCGCCGATGCCTGGGATGCGATGACCAGCGACCGCCCCTACCGCGATGCGATGGAACGCAGCCGCGCGATGCGCATTCTCGACGATGCCGCTGGCGGCCTGCTCGATCCGGACGTGCTGGGCGCGTTCCAGCAGCTGCTCAAGCGTGAGCCCGCACGGGTCTGAACCTGGAAGGTTTTTTCCAAGCGGTGTTCCAGAAAAAACCCGGCTTTCGCCGGGTTTTTCATTTCGCTCAACGGCCTGCGATCACCACAGTACGACGCGCTTGTCGTCGCCGCGCACCATCGCATCACCGGCCTTGCACTCGAACGCGCTGGCGTAGGCCGGCATGTTCGACGGCGCGCCGTTGGCACGGAAGTTCGCCGGGGCGTGCGGGTCGGTGTTCAGGCGCACGCGCAGCTCGCCGTCGGTGAAGTTGCGGCGCCACACGGTGGCCCAGTTCATGAAGAAGCGCTGGTCCTGGGTGTGGCCGTCCACGGCTACATTGGCCTTGGGGTTCTCCTTCAACGCCATCTGCAGCGCGTCATAGGCCACGGTCAGGCCGCCCAGGTCACCGATGTTCTCGCCCAGGGTGAGCTTGCCCTTCACCTTGATGCCCGGCAGCGATTCATAGCCATCGAACTGCGCGACCAGCTGGTCGGTACGCTCGGTGAAGGCCTTGCGGTCGCTGTCGGTCCACCAGTTGTCGAAGTTGCCGTTGGCCGCGAACTGGCTGCCCGAGTCGTCGTAGCCGTGCATCATTTCGTGGCCGATCACCGCGCCGATGCCGCCGTAGTTCAGTGCCGGATCGGCCTTGGCGTCGAAGAACGGCGCCTGCAGGATCGCCGCCGGGAACACGATCTCGTTCTTGGTCGCGTTGTAGTAGGCGTTGACGGTCTGCGGGGTCATGCCCCACTCGGTCTTGTCCACCGGCTTGCCGATCTTGTTCAACATGTAGCGGTAGTTGAACGCGCGCGCGGCCTGCATGTTGCCCAGGTAGCTGTCGGCGTTGGTTTCAAAGCCCGACCAGTCGCGCCACTTGTCCGGGTAGCCGATCTTCGGGGTGAAGCTGGCCCACTTCTCCAACGCCTTCTTGCGGGTGTCTTCGCCCATCCACTCCAGCTTTTCCAGGCGCGCCTTCAGCGCCACCGACAGGTTTTCCACCAGGTGCTGCATGGCCACCTTGGACTCGGCCGGGAACACTGCTTCCACGTACAGCTGGCCCAGGCCTTCGCCGATGGACGTGTTGACCGACTCCAGCACGCGCTTCCAACGCGGCTGCATTTCCTTCTGGCCGCGCAGGGTGGTGCCGTAGAAGTCGAAGTTGGCCTTTTCGAAGGCGCTGCTCAGGTACGGCGAAGCGTCATCGAGGGTGTGGAAGCGCAGGTAGGCCTGCCAGGTGCTGGCCGGTACGTCGGCGAGCATCTTGTCCACTTCGGTGAAGAACGCCGGCTGGGCCAGCGAGAACTTCGTTGCGGCCGGCACCTTGAGCGTGTCAAACAGGGTGGTCCAGCTGAAGTTCGGGGTCAGCTTGTCCGCTTCGGCGGCACTGACCGGGTTGTAGCGCTTGGCCGGGTCGCGCATTTCAATGCGCGACAGCGACGCCTTGGCCAGGCGGGTTTCGAAGTCCATCACCGCCTTGGCCTGGGTCTTGGCCTGCGCGGCATCCACGCCGGACAGGGTCAGCACCTGGGCGATGTAGGCCACGTAGGCGTCGCGGATCTTGGCCTGCGCATCGTCGAAGTAGTAGCCCTTCTCCGGCAGGCCCAGGCCGCCCTGGCCGACGTAGGCGATGACGTTGGCCGAATCCTTGTAGTCGGCATTGGCGAACAGCGAGAACAGCACGCCCTGGCCCTGTGCCTGGCTGTCGCGCAGGTACTGGGTGATGGCGGCGGTGTCGCTCAGCGCGGCGATCTTGTCCAGCTGCGGCTGCAGCGGCGTGATGCCGGCGGCCTCGATCTTGGCTTCGTCCGAACCGGTCTTCCAGATATCACCGATCTTGGCTTCCACCGAGCCGGCCTTGGCCTGGCTGGCTGCGGCCTGCTCGACCAGCGTGTGCTGCACTTCCAGCGAGCGCTCACGCAGGATTTCGAAGCTGCCCCAGGTGGTCTGGTCGTTCGGCACCGGGTTGGCGGTGAGCCACTTGCTGTTGACGAACCCGTTGAGGTCCGTGCACGCGGCGATCGCCGGGTCCAGATCGGCGCTGTTGAGCGAGATCAACGGGGTCTTGATCTGCGACAGATCAAAGGCCGGCTTGGCATCGGCCGCAGCGGTCGGTGCGGTATCGGTCTTGCCGCACGACGCCAGCGAAGCGGCGATGGCGACGGTCAGGCCCAACGGGACCAGCTTGGAAAACTTCATGCGACTCTCCGGCTACAGATGGATGCATTGCCCGGATACCGGGCAATCCAGCAGCGTAGCGCGGGAGGGGGCGCGACGGACCGGCCAAAGGTCACAGGCATCGGACCGGCACGCCTCGCGGTGGGTCCGACCTCCCGGTGGGTCCGACCTCGCGGTGGGTGCGGACCGTTGGTCCGCACATTGCCAGCACTCGCGACACTGCATATCGGCACGGAAAGATCGTACCGACCAACGGTCGGTACCTACTTCGCCTTGCCCTGGTTCGCCACGGCTTCAGCGGCCTTGCGTGCCGCTTCCGGGTCGCCCAGGTAGCGGAACGACTTCACGCTCAGATCGTCGTTCAGTTCGAACAGCAATGGAATGCCGGTCGGAATGTTGAGCTCCAGGATGGCGTCCTGCGAGACGTGGTTGAGGTACTTGTACAGCGCGCGCAGCGAATTGCCATGCGCGGTGACCAGCACCGTCTTGCCGTCCTTCAACTGCGGGGCGATCGCATCGAACCAGTACGGCAGCACACGTTCCAGCGTGGTCGCCAGCGACTCGGTGCCCGGCAGCGCGTTGCGGTCCAGACCGGCGTAGCGACGGTCGTGGATCGGGTGGCCCGGATCGTCGAGCGACATCGCCGGCGGCGGGATGTCGTAGGAACGGCGCCAGATCTTGACCTGGTCTTCGCCGTGCTTAGCTGCAGTCTCGGCCTTGTCCAGGCCCTGCAGGCCGCCGTAATGGCGCTCGTTCAAGCGCCAGCTCTTGCTGACCGGCAGCCAGTCCTGGTCCAGCTCGGCCAGCGCGCCCTGCAGCGTGTGGATGGCGCGCTTGAGCACCGAGGTGTGCGCCACATCGAACTGCAGCCCTTCCTCGCGCATCAGCCGGCCGGCGGCGGCGGCCTCGCGGCGACCCTGTTCGGTCAGTTCCACGTCCACCCAGCCGGTGAAGCGGTTGTCCAGGTTCCACTGGCTCTGGCCGTGGCGCAACAGTACGAGTTTCCGGGTCACTGCAGTATCTCCGACAGGTGGCAAGGCAGGCGCCCATTGTAGCGGCAAGCCCACCTGCCCTGCCCCGCGCCCCGGCTCAGGGATGCGGATGGCCGTGATGGCCCTGTGCGTCCGGCCCGCTGCGACGCTGCTCGCCGGTCGCGAGGGCGGGGTTGGCATGCACGTGCCCGGCATGATCACGCCCGGCATGGTCATCGGCGGCGGCGGTACGCCCCGGACCGACGCTGCAGGCATCGCCGCAGTGGTCGGCTTCGATCTGCAGGGTCACATGGTCGATGCCGAAGCGTTCGTGCAGCACCGTGCCCAGGTCGCGACGCAGGCGGTCGGCATCCACGCCGGCGCCCATCACCACGTGCGCGGTCAGCGCCGGGGTGCTCGAGGCGAGCGCCCACACATGCAGGTCGTGCACATCCAGCACGCCATCGTGGCTGCACAGCGCCGTGCGCACCGCGGCCACGTCCATGCCCTTGGGCACGCCTTCCAGCAGCACGTTGATCGCCTCGCGCATCAACACCCAGGTGCGCGGCAGTACCCACAGCCCGATCAGCACCGCCAGGATCGGGTCGATCGGCTTCCAGCCGGTCCACTGGATCAACAGCGCACCCACGATCACCGCCACCGAGCCGAGCATGTCCGCCCACACTTCCAGGTAGGCCCCCTTCACATTGAGGCTCTCGCCGCTGCCGGCACGCAGCAGGCGCATCGAGATCAGGTTGATCACCAACCCGGCCGAGGCGATCACCAGCATGCCGGTGGAGGCGATTTCCTGCGGCTGGCGGAACCGTGCGATGGCCTCCCACAGGATGTAGCCGGCCACCACGAACAGCATGGCGCCGTTGATCATCGCGCCCAGCGCTTCCAGCCGCGCATAGCCGTAAGTGCGCTTGGCATCAGGTGGGCGCCGACTCAGCCGCACTGCGATCAGCGCGATCATCAGCGCCAGCGTATCGGTGGCCATGTGCGCGGCATCGGACAGCAGCGCCAGGCTGTTGGTCCAGAACGCACCGACCACTTCGATCAGCAGGAAGGTCGAGGTCAGCCCGAGCGCCCACCACAGGGGCTTCTCGTGGCGGATCTCGCTGGGAAGGTGATCGTGGTCGTGACCCATGGCAACAGCTCCTGTGCAATGCGATCAGGCTACCCCGGTGGGCCGCGGGAGACTATTACGTGATTTATAACATTGCATGCCCGGATCGTCCTGACTCCCCTTCAGCTTCCTGCCCCAGCGGCCGATACCGGGGGATTGATCCACGCAGGTCGCTCCACCGTGCACATTCCCTCCCTGGACGAGGCCAGCCAGCCGCTCGCCGACGCCTGGCACCATTGCCTGCACGAAGCAGGCCCCGCTGCCGCCGCGCTGCTGTGTGCGGTGGCGGTGGACACCCCGCCCGCACTGGCCGAACGCTTCTACGCCGTGTTGCTGCAGGACCCGCGCGCCTCGCGCTTCCTGTCCCATGAGCAGGTAAAACAACGCCTGCAGCCGTCGATGCAGCGCTGGTTACAGCAGCTGCTGAGCACCGATGACACCGGCGTAGCCGCCGCCGTTGCCGCGCAGCGCGTGATCGGTGATGTGCATGCCCGCGTCGGCATTCCCGTCGACCTCGTCACGCGCGGTGCGCGGGTGCTCAAGCACGCGCTGTTTGCCCAGCTGCGTGCGCGTGCCCCCCATACCGATATCGCCTTCGCCGCGATCAGCTGCATCAGCACGGTGATCGATATCGCGCTGGAAGGCATGACGCTGGCCTACACCCACGCGCGCGAGCGCTCCTCGCGTACCGATGCCGCCTACCGGCTGTTCTCGCTGGTGCAGAACGTCAGTACCGAACGCGAGCGCCAGCGCGCCCTGCTGCTGGATTGGGAAAACGCGCTGCTGTACGCCATTGCCAGCCAGAGCAGCGAGGCCGATACGGTTGACCTGGCGCACTCGGAATTCGGCCTGTGGTTCACCCACAAGGGCATTCCCAGTTTTGGCGAAAGCAGCGAGACCGCGCAGGTCGGCACACTGGTGGCCAGCATCGATGCACAGCTGCGCGCCGCCCTGCTGCACGCCGACCTCGCCGCCCGGCTGGCGGCACTGCAGGACATCCGCGAGCAGCTGGCACGGATCCGCACCTTGATGGGCATGTTGTTCGAGCGCATCGGCGAACTGGATGCCGGCAGCGACGCGCTGACCAACCTGCTCAACCGCCGCTTCCTGCCGACCGTGCTGCGCCGTGAGATCGATCTGGCCAACAGCACCGGCACGCCATTCTCGGTGCTGCTGCTGGACCTGGATCACTTCAAGGCGATCAACGACACCCACGGCCACGACGGTGGCGACCGCGCCCTGCAACATGTGGCCGCACTGCTGGGCCAGCTCACCCGGGGCAGCGACTATCTGTTCCGCTACGGGGGCGAAGAGTTCGTGGTGGTACTGGTGGCGGCTACCGCCGTGCAGGCGCAGGTGATCGCCGAGAACCTGCGCAAGCAGATCGCGCAGCACCCGGCCCAGCTCGGCAACGGCCAGCCGCTGGCGCTGACCGCCAGCATCGGCGTGGCCGCGCACGATGGCCACCCCGACTACGAACGGCTGATGGCCCGCGCCGACGCGGCCATGTACCAGGCCAAGAAGGCCGGCCGCAATCAGGTGGTCCTGGCCAGCGACACCTTGCCCGAACCGCCGGGACGGCAGGCGCTGCAGCGCGGCTGAAACCGCCGCGCTACCATCGCCGCTGGCATCCCGACCAGACAGGTACCGCATGTCCTTGCTCCGTAGCGTGCTGTGCGCCGCGCAGGCCATGTTGCCAGGACGCGCAGCGGCCGCTGACCCGCCCGCCAGTGCGCACGACGAGCGCGCGCTGTGGGCGTACACGGAATGGCTGGCGCTGGGCTGGGAAGCATCGCCGGAACAGACGCTGCGCGGCATGCAGCGGATCCAGGCCGATAGCGGCCCGATCGACAGCGCCGACCCGGTCGCGCTGCGTTTTGGCGACGACCTGTACGCAAGCCGCGCCGAGATCGAGCATGGGCCGGATGGCCGCATCCTCTCGCTGCAATTGCCCTTGGCCGACCGCTGTGTGCCATTGCGCTCGCTGCGGCAACGCCACCCGCAACTGTGGGTGATGGACTCCCTGCACGGGGGGCATGGCCCCGGTGGCAACACCACCCTGGGCGCCGAAGTCGGCACGGCGATGATCGCCTTCACCTTCCCGGCCGATGCCAGCGACTGCCTGTCGCAGGTGCGGATCAGCCACGCCGCCGCGGCCAAGGCCGGTCCCGGCGTGAAGTAGCACGGCTGCAACCGCCCGTTGCGGCACAGCCTTCGGTACCTTCGGCGCATGCCGGGCGTGGCGGCGGCAGCGTAGGATCTTCTGGCGGGCCCGGCCCGCGTTGCCACCTGCCTGCCAAGGATCCACGCGATGCCGTGCCGCCCTCTGCTGTCTCCCCTGCTCGCCCTGCTGTTGCCCACGTTGTTGCTGGCCGCGCCCACCGTTGGCGCACGCGAGGTGGCGCAGCCGGCCGAACACGTCGACGCCGATGGGCCGTATGTGTTCCGCACCGACAAAGGCCTGGAAGCCCAGTGGATCTGCAATGACCACGTGGTGCGGCGAACGCTGCCCACGAAGGGCGAAGCCACGCTGATCGCACCGCAATGCGGCTATCCGCACCCGGTGACCGTGCTGCCGCCACGTACAGCAGAACTGGCGCAGTATCCGGCGACACCGCGCATCGTGGCGCTGTCGGACATCCACGGCCAGTACGGGCTGCTGGTGAAGCTGCTGCGCGCCCACCACGTGATCGATGCGCAGGACCGCTGGTCGCTCGGCGATGCCACCCTGGTGGTGGCCGGCGATGTGTTCGACCGCGGCCCGCAGGTCACCGAGGCGTTCTGGCTGCTGTACCGCCTGCAACAGGACGCCGCCGCAGCCGGTGGCGCGGTGCACTTCGTACTCGGCAACCACGAAACCATGGTGCTCTACGACGACCTGCGCTACGTCAATCCGAAGTACCTCAAGAGCGCGCAGCTGCTGGGCCGCACCTACCCGGCGCTGTATGGCCCGGACTCCACGATTGGCCAGTGGCTGCGCACCCGCCCGGTGCTGCTGCGGATCGGCGACACGCTGTTCCTGCACGGCGGCATCGCCCCGGAGAACCTGGACCTGGTGCGCGACATGGACACCACCAACCGTACCTACCAGGCCGCGGTCGGTCTTCCGCGTGATCAGGTCAAGGCCGCGCCGGACACCGCGCGCCTGTTCGACGGCAAGACCAGCCCGATCTGGTACCGCGGCTATTTCGATGGACGCATGGACACCGCGCAGGTGCAGGCACTGCTGACGCAGCTGGACCTGAAGCGCATCGTGGTGGGTCACACCTCGATGCCGCACGTCAGCCGCTTCCATGGCGAGCGCATCATCGCCATCGACAGCAGCATCAAGAACGGTGAGAACGGCGAATTGCTGTTCATCGACAACGGCGTGCTCAGCCGTGGCCTGCTCGACGGCAGCCGGGTGCCACTGGCCGAGGGAACGATGGATCGGGAGGACTGACCCCCTCTTGCGGGACATGCGACAGTTGTCGCACACTTGCGACATCACCTCCTGACACTGGTGTCGCCATGGTCCGCGTCCCCACCCCCTCCAACGCCGAGCTGGAACTGCTCAAGTGCCTGTGGCGCCAGAGCGCCTGCAGCGCGCGCGAACTCCACAACGGCGTGGCCGCCACGCTGGACTGGTCGTATTCGTCCACGCGCAAGACGCTCGAGCGCATGGTCGACAAGGGCCTGGTCGATGAGACGGCCGAGCATGGTCTGAACGTCTATCGGGCCAAGGTGGGCAAGGTGGCGACGCTGGCCGCGCTGAGCGCGGACTTCGCCCGCCGCGTGCTGGAGATCGACGGCGGCCTGCCGGTGCAGGCCTTCGCCGACAGCCGCCTGCTGAGCGACACCGAGCTGCAGCAGCTCGAAGCCCTGCTGCGCGACCCGGACCGGGAGTCGCAGCCATGAGCCTGCCGTCACTGGATGCGTCGCTGGTGCACCTGCTGGGCAGCCTGCTCTGTGCTGGCCTGGCGTGGGGCGCGGGTAGCCTGTTGCACCGCTGGCTGCAGCTGTCGGCGGCCGCGACCCGCTACTGGCTGTCCCTCTGGCTGCTTGCCGTGCTGCCGCCGTTGCTGGCGATCGCACTGACCTTCGCCGCACCGGCGCAGGTCGCCGCGCTGCCCACGCCGCTGGCGCTGCCGATCGCGCTGGAACTGGACGCGAACAGCACGCCGATCAGCGCAGGCACAAACCCGGCAACCCGGCTGGGCTGGCCAACGCTCGCACAGCTGCTGTGGGCGGCCTATCTGGCCGGTGCCGGCATCGCACTGCTGCGCCTGCTGCGCGGCACCCGGGCGGTCGCGCGGATCGTGCGCGCGGCAGCGCCTGTCGCGCCGACGGCGTGGCCGGGCGCAGGCTGCCGCGAACACGCCGAGCGTTATTCGCGACAGGGCATCGGTATCCGTCTCACCCCGCACGCCGTGAGCCCGTTCGCCGTGCGCTGGCCGCGCCCGACCATCGTGCTGCCTGCCACAGCAGTGCAGGATTTCAGCGACCGTCAGCTGCGGCTGGTGCTGGCCCACGAAGCGGCGCACCTTGCCCGTCGTGATCCGCAGCGGGCCGGCGTGATGGCGATGGTGGACGCGCTGCTGTGGTTCAACCCGTTCGTGCGCCGCCTCGCCGCCCGCGTGCAGATGGCAGTGGAACTGCGCTGCGACGCGCTGGCACTGGGCACCGACGACACCGCCCGTCGTGACTTCGCCGCCGCCTACCTGCAGGCCCTGCGCATGGCCGGCCACGGTGCGGCCGCGTCATCCCCCAGCGCACTGACCCATCGCGATGCCGCCGGCCACCGGCTGCGCATCCAACACATGCTGGCCGGTGACACCGGGCGCGCGCTGCCAGGGGTTGCGCGCACGCTGCTCGGAGCGGGCGCGCTGGGCCTCGGCGCGATGCTGGTGCTTGTCCAGGCCGGCACCGCTGCCACGCCCCTCCCATTGGGCATCGTGGCCATCACCGCCCATCGCACGCTCGCCACACCTGACGCGTCGCTGCTCGCTGCGGCCACCATGCACTTCGCCGCACCGCTGGCGCAGTCGCGCATCACCGGGCACTACGGCGATGCCGGCGGGATCCGCCAACGCGCGCATCGCGGCATCGACTTCGGCGCACGCGTCGGTACGCCGGTGCTGGCGCCGGCCGATGCCACCGTGATGGCCGCCACCACCGCATATCCCGGCGGCGCGCAGTACGGCACCGTGGTGGTGCTGGACCATGGCAACGGCTGGCAGACCCTGTTCGCCCACCTCGACGGCACCGACGTGCAGGTCGGCCAGCAGGTCCGCAGCGGCGATCAGATCGCACGCACCGGCCGCAGCGGACGCGTGACCGGCCCGCACCTGCACATGGAGATGCTGTTCAACGGCGAACGCATCGACCCGCAGCGCCGGCTGCCATGAGCCGCTGACCCGCTCCACCGCGTTGCTACCCCGCGTTGCATCTGGTCGTCCTGGTCGCAGGAGGGGCAGGTGTTGCCTGCCCCACGGCCACCCCGGCCCTGTCCTGGACCGCCCGCATGCCCCTGCCCGCTTCCTGCCGTCCGATCCTGCTGCTGCCGCTGTGCCTCGCCCCGACGGCCTGGGCCCAATCGGCCACCCTCGATGGCGGCACCCCGCCAACCACTGCACTGGACACCGTGCAGGTGCAGGCGGCGCACTACCAGGCGCGCCGCGATGACACCGCCACGCGGATCGTCATCGATGCCGCGCAGCTGCGTCAGTACGGCGATCCTGCCCTGCTGGATGCGCTCAAACGACTGCCTGGGATCAGCGTTGGCCAGGGGGCACCCGGTCGTAGCGGCACACTGTCGCTGCGTGGACTGGGCGCTGGCTACACCCAGATCCTGATCAACGGGCAGAAGGCGCCGCTGGGCTTCGATCTGGACGCGCTGAGCCCGGAGATGGTCGAACGCGTCGAGATTCTCCGCGCGCCCACCGCCGACCTGCGCACCGAGGCAATCGCCGGTACGCTCAACATCGTACTGGCCGCCGGTGCACGCAAGGATGCCGAATCGTTGGTACTGGTCTGGGGGCTCTCCAACGCGCGCAATACGCCATCGCTGACCTGGCAGCGCAGCCGTCGCCAGGCACAACGCAGCCAGTCGATAACCGCCAGCGCCTCGCGCCGCGAGTTCCTGGTTGAACAGCGCGCCGTGGAATCGACGTATGACCACGCGGGCCAGGCGGACGTGCTGCGCAGCAGCCAGTTGCGGGCCACCGGCTCACGTGAGGCGGTGTCGCTTGCACCCGGTATGGAACTCCGCCTGGACAATGGCGATACCGTGGCGCTGCAGGCGCTGGCCGACGCCAGCCGGTTCCAGCGCAGCACCGACATCGCGTGGGACAACTGGCTGGGGCCGCCGCTGCTGCAGGCCCGCTACGTGCAACGCACCCGCATCGCGGTGGAACAACTGAGTGGCAGCGCGGCCTGGACCCACGCCTTCGCTGCCGGCGGCAGCTTCACCACGCGGCTGGCCGTGGGTGGCAACCGCGAACGCTACCGCTACCGCGAACAGGGCGTCGGCATTGATGGCCGACAGAACCTGGATGACCACACCGACGCGCGCCTGCGCGTGCACAACGTCAACAGCACGGGAAAATACGCGCTGCCCACGCACGGCCGACACACGCTGGAACTTGGCTGGGAAGGCAGTCTCGATGGCCGCGATGAGGCCCGCCTGCAGCAGCTGCGGCCGATCGCGGGCAACGCCGGCAGCATCAGCGATCTGTCCTTCGATGCGCGCATCCGGCGCGTGGCCGTGTATGGGCAGGACGAGCTGCAGCTCAGTCCACGCTGGTCGATGTACCTGGGCCTGCGCTGGGAGAACATCGACATCCGCAGCGCCGGCAGCGGCTTTGCCGCCATCCAGCAGCGCGACAGCGTGCTGTCGCCGGTGCTGCAGTCATTGTGGAAGCTGCCGGGCACCCGCGACGACCAGCTGCGCGTGGCGCTGAGCCGCACCTACAAATCCCCGACGCTGACCTCGCTGATTCCGCGCCCGTACACCTCGACCAACAACCGGCCGCTGAACCCCGACGAGCAGGGCAATCCGTCGCTACGCCCGGAGCTGGCCACCGGCGTGGACATTGCCTATGAAACCCAGGGCAAGGACGGCACCGAGTTCAGCCTGGGTATCTATGCGCGGCGCGTCCAGGATGCAGTACGCACCGAAACCGTCGTGCAGGACGGGCGATGGGTCGCCACACCCCGCAACGCAGGCGATGCCCGCAGCTGGGGGCTTGAGATGGATGCCCGGGTCGCATTGGCGCGGTTCCTCGCCAACGCACCGGAGGTGTCCTTCCGCATCAATGCCACGCGCAACTGGTCGCGTGTGGACGATGTGCCCGGGCCGGACAACCGCCTGGACGGGCAACTGCGTTTCACCGGCTCGCTGGGCGCCGACTACCGGATCAACCCGCGCTGGAGCACCGGGCTGAACTACACCTACCGCAGTGGGGGCCCGGTGCGCATCGGCAACGGCCAGATCGACATCGACGCCTACCAGCGCGAACTGGACCTGTATGCACTGTGGACGCTGGGACCGCGCACCAAGCTGCGGCTCAGCGCCAACAACCTGCTGCGGCATGACCTGGTCTCGGGCCAGGTGCTGTGGGATGCGCAGGGCCGGCAGCAGCTGCAGCAGCACCGATCCACCGCACCGGTGTGGCGGCTGCAGTGGGAGCAGCAGCTCTAGGCGGCCGCGCGGCTGGCAGGTTCAACCGGCTGCGGCAACGCGGTCTCCACCACCGTAGCAGCCCGCACGCGCTGCGGCCTGCTCGGGAACGCATGGCGCACGATCCGCCACATCACCTGGCCAAACTGCTTCGGCAGCGAACCGGTGTTGTAGTGCTGCCCGTAGCGCGCGCAGATCGCCTTCACTTCCACCGCGATGGCGGCGTAGCGGTTGGCCGGAATGTCCGGGTAGAAGTGGTGTTCGATCTGGTGACTGAGGTTGCCCGACATCACGTTCATCAGCTTGCCGCCGGTGAGGTTGGACGAGCCGCGCAGCTGGCGCAGGTACCAGTGGCCGCGGCTTTCATCGCGCACGCATTCCTTGGGGAAGGTCTCGGCATCGGCGGTGAAGTGGCCGCAGAAGATGATCACGTAGGTCCACACGTTGCGGATCAGGTTGGCCACCACGTTGCCCAGCAGCACCGGCAGGAAGAACGGGCCGGCCAGCGCCGGGAACAGCAGGTAGTCCTTGAACATCTGCCTGCCCATCTTGCGACCGACCGGGCGCGCCTGCGCGCACAGCTGCTTGAAGGTCATCTTGCCGGCCAGCCAGCGGCCCAGGCGCAGATCCTGTATCGCGATGCCCCACTCGAACAGCAGCGCGAACACCACTGCCACCACCGGCTGCATCAGGTAGAACGGGCGCCAGCGCTGTTCCGGGAAGATCCGCAGCAGGCCGTAGCCGATGTCGTCATCCAGCCCACGCACATTGGTGTAGGTGTGATGACGGAAATTGTGGGTCTTGCGCCAGTTGTCGGCGGTGCCGACGATGTCCCATTCGTAGGTGCTGCCCTGCAGCTGCGGGTCGCCCATCCAGTCGTACTGGCCATGGATGACGTTGTGGGCCAGCTCCATGTTCTCCAGGATCTTGGACACTGCCAGCAGCACCACGCCGGCGATCCACGCCGGAATCAGCACGCTGTGTACGAATGCGCCCAGGAACAGCAGGGCGCGGCCGGCCACGCCGGTCCAGCGCACGCCGGCCACCACGCGGCGGATGTAGCGCGCGTCGGCGGCGCCCAGGGTCGCCAGCTGGCGCGCGCGCAGCGCATCGAGTTCATCGCCGAACGATTGCAGTTGGGCGGCGGACAGCGCGCGGTTGTGCACGGAAGACATGGTCAGAGCTCCAGGATCAGATCGGTGCTGGCGCTGTTCACGCACAGCTTCACCTGCGTGGCCGGTTCGGCCGCGTAGTCGCCGGTGAGGGTATGGCGGGTGACGCCGCTGGCCTTGGCGCACACGCAGGTATTGCAGATGCCCATGCGGCAACCACTGGGCGGGCGGATGCCTTCGGCCTCCAGTGCCTGCAGCAGTGAGGTGCCACGCGGCAGTGCCAGGGTGCGGCCGCTGCGGCGCAGTTCCACCTGGACCAGGCCGTCCTCGACATCGGCCAGCACCGGCGCACTGAACGCCTCGGATTCGATCGAGCCGACCTGCCCCTGCAGCCGCGCCTGTGCAGCCTCGACAAAACCACCCGGGCCACAGATCAAGGTGCGGGCCGTGCCGAGATCGCCCAGCGCCTCGAAGGCGAATGCGTCCACGCGCGCCGCGGGTTGCTGCGGATCACGGGTCAGCGCCAGATGCAGCTGGAACTGCGGATGACGCGCGGCCAGGGCCGCCAGTTCCTCGGCAAAGCACACCTGCTCACGTTGGCGTGCCCAGTACACCAGGTCGACCCGACCGGGCATGCCCGCCGCCTCCAGCTGGCGCAGCAGCGCACGCATCGGGGTGATGCCGCTGCCACCGGCCAGCAGCAACAGGCGCGCATCGGCGCCGGGCTGCACGGTCATCGCACCGAACGCCTGGCCCAGCTCGACCACCTCGCCAATCTGCGCGGCATGCACCAGGTGCTGGCTGACCTTGCCGCCGGCAATCGCCTTGACCGTGATCACCAGCCGGCCATCGGCCAGCACGGTGGGGCTGTAGCTGCGGCTCAGCCGACGGCCCTCCACGTCCACCCCGAGGGTGACGTGCTGGCCCGGCGCCAGGCCTTTGAAATGCCGGTTCGGGCGCAGCACCAGGGTCACCGCGTCGGCACTGGCCGTTTCCCGCGCCACCAGCCGGGCCCGCGCACGGCGCAGCGTCCACAACGGGTGCAGGCCGGTGGCCCAGAAGTCGAACAGCGCCTCGGGCACCCACTGGCGGGGCGCAAGGCGGCTGGAACGGCGGCGTGGAGGTTGGGGACGTGCGCTCATGCAGGCCACTATACGCACGGGCATACATGTGTGTATACAGTTGTGCACTGGCGGGACCGGCTATGATTCAGGGACTTGACTGCCGTGCCCCCGATGACCTCCCCAGACCTGCCCCTGTCGGCCGCCGATGACGTCCATCCGGCGCGCAAAGCCTCGATCTCGCGTGACGACCTGCTGGCCGCCGCGCTGGCGCTGATCGGCCCGCACCGCAGCGTCTCCACCCTGAGCCTGCGCGAAGTGGCGCGTGAAGCCGGGATCGCACCGAATTCGTTCTACCGCCAGTTCCGCGACATGGACGAGCTGACCGTGGCCCTGATCGACCTGGCCGGGCGCTCGCTGCGCACCATCATCGGCGAGGCCCGCCAGCGCGCCGCCTCCTCCGAGCGCAGCGTGATCCGCCTGTCGGTGGAGACCTTCTTCGAACAGCTGCGCGCCGATCACAAACTCCTGCACGTGCTGCTGCGCGAAGGCAGTGCCGGCTCGGATGCGTTCAAGCAGGCGGTCGACCGCGAACTGAACTACTTCGAAGACGAACTGCGCCTGGACCTGATCCGCCTGGCCGCCGCCGACGGCGGTGCGGTGCTGCACGAACCGGCGCTGGCCTCCAAGGCGATCACCCGGCTGGTGTTCGCGATGGGCGCCACCGCGGTCGACCAGCCGCAGGAAAAGGACGCCGAACTGATCGAGCAGCTGTCGCAGATGCTGCGCATGATCATCACCGGTGCACGCACGATTGCCGGCAATCCGCCAACGCGCTGAACCGGCGGCCGTCCGCCCGGCCTAGCTGAACGGACCCTCAGCGCGGGGCGCTCCCCGCCGGCCACTCACGCCCCGCTCTGCCTTGCTGGCGCTACCCTGCGCGCTCTCGGCATCCGTTGCAGTGGCGGCGGTGCGCCGGCTACTGGAGCCAGGCCTTGCGCGTACTCATCGCCGAAGACGACCCGGATATCGCGTCCGGCCTGTGTGCGTCGCTGCGCCGCCAGGGCCATGTGGTGGACCATGTCGACAACGGCGCGCATGCCGATGCCGCACTCGGCGCCACCGCCTATGCGCTGCTGGTGCTGGACCTGGGCCTGCCGCAGATGGAAGGCCAGCAGGTGCTGCAACGCCTGCGCCAGCGCGGCGACGGACTGGCCGTGCTGGTGGTCACCGCGCGCGATGGCCTGAGCGAGCGCGTGCGCATCTTGGACCTGGGCGCCGACGACTACCTGGTCAAACCCTTCGCGCTGGACGAATTCGAAGCGCGCGTGCGTGCGCAGCTGCGCCGGGTCACCAGCAATGGCGCCCCGGAACTGCGCATCGGCCCGTTGCGGCTGGACCTGCCCGGGCGCCGGGTATGGGTGGGCGATGCGCCGTTGGAACTGACCGCGCGCGAGTTCGGCCTGCTCTCGGCGCTGGCCGTGCGCCCGGACCGCATCGTCTCGCGCGCCCAGCTGGTGGACGCCCTGTGCGACTGGGGCCAGGATCTTACCGACAACGGCCTGGACATCGCCCTGCACCGCCTGCGGCGCAAGCTGCAACCCGGCGGCATGGGCATCCGCACCGTGCGTGGGCTGGGCTACATGCTGGAGGAAGCCACCCCGTGATGCGCGGCCCGCCCAGCCTGCGCCGTCGCCTGCTGGCGTTCCTGGCGCTGCCGATGCTGGCGCTGCTGATCCTCAATGCGCTGCTCACCTATTACATCGCGCTGGAATATTCCAACCGCATCCACGACCGCAACCTGACCGACGACACCCACTCGTTCGCGCAGATGCTCAGCACCATGCCGGTCAACGGCGATCTGTCGCCACAGGCGCGCTTCCTGATCGAGTACGACCCCGACGGCCACCGCTACTTCAACGTGGACAGCAGCCGCCACGGCACGATCAGCGGCAACGCCGATTTCAGCGCCTACGCCCCCTCGCAGGAATGCGGTGAGCGCCAGTACCCGGTGCTCTACAACGGCCAGCTCAACGGCCAGCAGGTGCGCATGGCCACGGTCTGCACCCAGGCCATGAACGATGCCGGCGACCGCCTGGCCGTGACGGTGGCCGAGACCATGGCCGACCGCCGCCATCGTGCGCAGGAGATCCTGATGATCACCATTCCGCTGATGGCCTCGCTGATCCTGGGCATGGCCGCGTTGGTCTGGTTCGGGGTCAAACACGGCCTGAAGATCCTCACCCCGCTCACCCGCCGCCTGGCCCGGCGCGAGGGCGAGCTCACACCGATCTCCGATGCCGATGTGCCCGAGGAGATCCAGCCGTTGATCAGCACCATCGACGGACTGATCGCGCGGCAGTCGGAGATGATCGCGCTGCAGAACCGCTTCATCGCCGATGCCGCGCACCAGTTGCGCTCGCCGTTGACCGGGATGGGCCTGCACGTGGAACAGGCGCTGGCGCTGGACGACCCGCACGCCGTGCGCGAAGCGCTGCAGCACATCCGCCGTTTGAACGCGCGCACCACCCGGGTCAGCACCCAGCTGCTGGCCCTGGCGCGCGCGCAGGCCGTTCCCGACGCCCTGCAGGCACTGGACCTGGGCGCGCACGTACCGCATTGGGTGGGCGCGCGCGTTCCCGATGCGATCCGTGCCGGCATCGACCTGGGCTACCACAGCGATGCCGGCCCCTGGTGGGTGATGGGCAATGCACCGCTGCTGCACGAAGCCCTCGACAACCTCATCGACAATGCCCTGCGTTACGCCGGCCGCGGAACCACGGTGAGCGTGGGGCTGCACGTCAGTGAGCGCGAGGTGGCGCTGTATGTCGAAGACAACGGCCCGGGCGTGCCGCCGGAGATGATGGCGCGGTTGGGCGAGCGCTTCTTCCGCGCCCCCGGCACCGGCGAGCCTGGCACCGGGCTGGGCCTGGCCATTGCCCGCGCGTCGCTGGACCACATGGACGGTCGCATCGCCTACCTCAACGTGGCCAGCGGTGGGCTCAAGGTCTCCCTGCGCTTCCCGCGCCTGAAGCGCGGGTGACCCGGGCCCGGCCGATGAAAGGCTGGCGAAAACCCCGGTTGCGATCCTGCAGGCTCCCTGTGACCTGCCGGAGCCGACACGGTGACTGCTTCCCATGAATTCTTCTACCCCGGTGGCGCACACGGCGTGCTGCTGGTGCATGGCCTGACGGGGACGCCAGCGGAAATGCGGGTGCTGGGAAAGGGCCTGCACAACGCCGGCTTCACCGTGCACGGCGTGCAGTTGCCCGGCCACTGCGGCAGCGTCGAGGACCTGCTGCAGACCCGCTGGGAGCAGTGGTACGACGGCGTTGAACAGGCCGCGGACCGGCTGCGCACACGCGTGGACCGGCTGCACGTGGGCGGCCTGTCGATGGGCGCGGTGCTGGCGCTGGCATTGGCCGCGCGGCGCCCGGAGTGGGTGCATGGCGTGGGCGTGTACGGGGCGACGTTCCGCTATGACGGCTGGAACATTCCCGCGGTGGCGCGGCTGTCGTTCCTGCTGCCGTGGTTCAAACGACTGGGCATCGGCCGCGACCGCATGTTCATGGAAGAGCCCCCCTACGGGCTGCGCGACGAACGCCTGCGCGCGCAGGTCAGTGCCGCGATGCTGTCCGGCGACAGCGCGGCGGCCGGGCTGCCCGGCAACCCCTGGCATGCGCTGGCGGAGATGCATGCCTTGTCGCACTGGACGCGCCGGCACCTGCACCAGGTCCGCGCACCCTGCCTGGTGGTGCACGCGCGCGAAGACGATGTCGCCAGCCTCGGCAACGCCCACCTGGTGATGTCACGGGTCCGCGGCCCCAGCGAGCTGGTCGTGCTCGATGACAGCTATCACATGATCACCATCGACCGCGAACGCCGCGAGGTGATCCGGCGCAGCGTGGCGTTCTTCAACGCTGTCGCCGACGGCCGCGGCGCCCTGCCGGAGGTGGCCTGAGATGGGCTCGCTGGCCATCACGCTGTGGCTGGTCAACGTGGTGCTCGACACCGGCGGCCAGCTCGCGTTCAAGGCCGCCGCCAGCGACCCGCAGGACGGTGAAGGCCTGCAGCGCTGGCGGCACATGCTGGGGCGCCCCTGGCTGTGGCTGGGCATTGCCTGCTACGTGCTGGAATTCGTCGCCTGGATCGCGTTCCTGTCACTGGTGCCGTTGTCGATGGGCGTACTGCTGGGGTCGATCAACATCGTGGCGCTGATGATCGCCGGCCGGCTGCTGTTCCGTGAGCGGCTGACGCCCCTGCGCGTGGCCGGCATGCTGCTGGTCTGTGCCGGCGTGGTCGTGGTCGGGCTGGGCGCATGAAGCGCTTGTATCTCGTCGGGTTCCCGCTGCTGATGGCGTTCGACACGCTCGCGCAGCTGTGCTTCAAGCTCGCCGGCGACGGCGCGCTGCCGGTGGAGGCCAGCACCGACTGGGTACTGCGGGTCCTCGCGCAGCCGTGGGTGTATGGCGCCATCATCGGCTACATCGGCGCCTTCTTCACCTGGATGAGCCTGCTGCGGCATGCGCCGATCGGCCCGGCCTTCGCCGCCTCGCACCTGGAAGTGGTGAGCGTGCTGTTGCTGTCGGCGTGGCTGCTGCACGAACCACTCACTGCGCACCACCTGCTCGGTGCGGGATTGATCGTGATCGGCATCCTGTGCCTGGGCCGGGCCGAGGCGCACGATCCCCACCACGCGGACGGCCCGCGCGCATGATCGTCCTGCCACGCGAACTGCCGCCTACCGCCGGCCTGCCCATGCAATGGCTGGATTTCCTGCCCGGCGGCGGTGACCTGTGCGCGGTGATGGGCGCGCAGCTGGGCAGCCCGCCGTTGCAGCTGACCTGCTCGGGCAGCGCGGCACTGCTGCTCGCCCTGCGCACGCTGCAGCACCGCGCGCCCGGCCGCGACACGGTGGTGATACCGGCCTACACGTGTCCGCTGGTGCCCATTGCCGTGCATGCCGCCGGCCTGCGTGTGCAGCTGTGCGATACCCGCCCTGGCCACTTCGACCTGGATGCCGACGCGCTGCGCGAGGCGTGCAGCGCGCGCACGCTGGCCGTGCTGCCCACGCATCTGGGCGGGCGCGTGGCCGATGTTGATGACGCCTGCGCGGCCGCGCGCGACGTGGGTGCGTGGGTGATCGAGGATGCCGCGCAGGCGCTCGGCGCGCGGGTGGGCCGCAGCAGTGTCGGCCTGCGCGGCGACATCGGCTTCTTCAGCCTGGCGGCCGGCAAGGGCCTGAGCCTGTTCGAAGGCGGCCTGCTGGTCTGCCGCGACCCGACGTTGCGTGCCGCCCTGCGCGACGCCGCCGACGAACACGCACCGGCGCAGCTGCGCCGTGAACTGCAGCGCAGTCTGCAGCTGCTGGGACTAGCGCTGTGCTACCGGCCTTCGCTGCTGCCGCTGGTGTACGGCGATCCGTTGCGCCAGGCACTACAGCGCCACGCGCTGGAAGCCGCAGTGGGCGATGTATTCCCGCTGGACATCCCGCAGCACCGCGTCAGCCGATGGCGACAGGCCGTGGGTGCCCGTGCCGCGCGACGCCTGCCCGCCTTCCAGCAGGCTACCCGCGCGCGCGGCCTGCAGCTGCGCGATCGCCTGCAGCAGCTTCCCGGGGTTACCGTGATCGATGACGCACCTGGCACGCAGGGCACCTGGCCACTGTTGATGGTGCGCCTGCCCAGCCAGCGCGCGCGCGATGCCGCACTGGCCACGCTGTGGTCCAGCGGCCTGGGCGTGAGCCGCATGTTCATCCATGCCCTGCCCGACTATGCGTATCTGCGCGGCATCGTGCCGCCACAGGCCACCCCGCAGGCACGCGATTTCGCCGCGCGCACCCTGACCATCGGCAACAGCCCGTGGTGGACCGACGCCGATGTCGACGCGATCCTGAAGGGGCTGGCACCTCAGAAGTGGTAAATGAAGGCCAGGCTGCGCTCCCACTGGCCGCTGCTGCCGAAGTGCTGCACCAGCGGGCTGTCGGCGGCACCGCCCAGCAGGCGCGCGTACTCCAGTGACAGGGCCAGCCCGGTGTGCTCGCTGGTGGGCACGAACACGCTGTAGTTGGCCGAGGCCTGTTGGCTGCCGCTGCCGGGCTGCCAACGGCCGATGTCCAGCTGTGTGGCCGTCTGCGTGCCCACGCCGAAGTAGCGCTGCATCGCCGCGCCGTTCATGCCGCGCCAGCCCAACGACAGCGACTGCTGCAGGTACCATACCGGCGGCAGGTCATAGTCCACGTACAGGTTGAGGTAGGCACCGTCGCTGCCCAGGTCGTGGCCGAGACGCCCGCCGATGGCCACCGCATCGCTGGCCTTGTACTCGACAAAACCGCCGGCAATCAGGCGGGCATTGATCACCGGTACCGCAGTGGCCAGATGCGGACCGAGATCACTGCGGCTGCGCCCCCACAGGTAGTCACCATAGACACCGGTCTGCCATCGCCCCGCCTTGAGCAGCGGCACGGTCAGCCCATCGGTGCTGGACAGTTCACCGATGCCGGGCGCCTCGATATCGAAGAAGGGAATCGGCTGCCACTGCTGGCGCGCCGATCCCAGCCAACGCGGCAGCTGCTGCGCGCCAGCACCGAGGGCGACGCTCCAATGATCGCCGTCGTCCTGCGTGGCCGCCTGCACGGAACCGCAGGCCAGCAGTGTCAACAGCGTGATACACACGCGGCGGGTGAACTTGGACATGGCGGCCACGCTACACCGGTTATGTCGATCCGACATGTTTTCGACATCGCTGAACCGTTCCCGTGCGGACACGGCCAGCACATGTCCAGGAAAGGATCGGGAAAGGATGCGTTCCTAGAGTGAGCCCATCGTCGGTGTCCCCGCCGCGACGGTTCCTCACCCTCTGGACGGACGTGCCCATGCGCTGGAGCATCCTGTGTGACTTCGACGGCACCATCAGCCTCGAAGATGTCATCGACACCTTGCTGGTGCAGTACGGCCAGCCGGGCTGGCAGGCACTGGAAGCCCAGTGGCAGGCCGGTGAGATCGGTTCACGTGCGTGCATGCAGGGCCAGGTGCGCCTGCTGGCGTTGGACCCGGCCACGCTGGATGCCCACCTGGACCAGATCCGTATCGACCCCGGCTTCGCCGGATTCGTCCGCCAGGCCCAGGCACTGGGGCTGCCGCTGCGCATCGTCAGCGACGGCCTGGACTACGCCATCCACCGCATCCTCGCCAACCACGGCCTGCCGCCACTGCCGGTGGTGGCCAACCACCTGCGCTGGTGCGACGGACACTGGGAACTGGAATCCCCGCACCAGGCCGATGGCTGCCGCAGCGGCACCTGCAAGTGCAGCGTCGCCGCACGCGCGCGGGCCGAAGACGCACCGCGCGTGTTGATGATCGGCGATGGCACCTCGGATTTCTGCGTCTCCGAACACGCCGACTTCGTGTTTGCCAAGCGCCGCCTGATCGCCCACTGCAGCGATGCCGGCATCCCCCATGCGGCCATCGACAGCTTCCACGACGCCACCGCACTGCTGCCTGATCTTCTCGCCGGCAGGCTGCTGCGCCCGCCCCTGCCGCGCACCCTCGCCTCCGCGTGACCCCCTCCTCACCCGCTGCTCCCGAATGCCCCTTACGGAATCGACCTGATGAATCTCTTTGACAAGAACGCCTCGGCCAACGTCAGCGATGCACAGCTGCTGGCCGACGAAGCCCGCTACAGTTCCTTCGGCGACACCGTGCATTACGTCGATCCGCCGAAGATCTTCGCGCGCTGCGAAGGCAGCTACATGTTCGATGCGGCCGGCACGCCCTACCTCGATCTGCAGATGTGGTACTCGGCCTGCAACTTCGGCTACGCCAACCGCCGCCTCAACGATGCGCTGAAAGACCAGATCGATACCCTGCCGCAGGTGGCCAGCCAGTACCTGCATCCCACCCGCGTGCAGCTGGCCAAGACCATCGCCACCGGCATGCAGGACCGGTTCGGGCTGGAGGGACGCGTGCATTTCAACGTGGGCGGTGCGCAGGCCGTGGAGGATTCACTGAAGATCGTGCGTAATGCGCGCAACGGCAAAAGCCTGATGTTCGCCTTTGAGGGTGGTTACCACGGCCGCACCCTGGGTGCGTCGTCGATCACCTCCAGCTACCGCTATCGCCGCCGCTACGGCCACTTCGGCGAGCGCGCAATGTTCATCCCCTTCCCCTACTCGTTCCGTCGCCCCAAGGGCATGACCCCGGAAGAGTACTCGGACCATTGCGTGCGCCAGTTCGAGCGCCTGTTCGAGAGCGAGTACAACGGCGTGTGGGACCCCAAGGCCGGCCAGGCCGAATACGCCGCGTTCTATGTCGAGCCGATCCAGGGCACCGGCGGCTATGTGATTCCGCCGCCGAATTTCTTCCGCGATCTGAAGAAGGTGCTCGACAAGTACAACATCCTGATGGTGGTCGACGAAATCCAGATGGGTTTCTGGCGCACCGGCAAGCTGTGGGCCATCGAACACTTCGGCGTGACCCCCGACGTGCTGGTGTTCGGCAAGGCGCTGACCAATGGCCTGAACCCGCTGTCGGGGCTGTGGGCACGCGAGGAACTGATCAACCCCACCATCTTCCCGCCGGGCTCCACCCACTCCACCTTCAATTCCAATCCGCTCGGCACCCGGCTCGGCCTGGAAGTGCTGAAGCTGGGCCAGGAGCGCGACTACGAGCGCACCGTGCCGCAGAAGGGTGCCTACTTCCTCGACGGCCTGCGTGGCCTGCAGAAGCGTCACCCCGAAGTGGGCGACGTGGATGGCCTGGGCCTGGCCCTGCGCGCGGAGATCTGCGCCGCCGACGGCTTCACCCCCAATCGCGAACTACTGGACCGCATGGTCGACATCGGCCTGGCCGGCGACCTCGTCCACGACGGCAAGCGCATCGGCCTCGTGCTGGATGTGGGCGGCTGGTACAAGAACGTGATCACCTTCGCGCCGTCGCTGGAAATCAGCTACGACGAAATCGATCTGGCGATCACGTTGCTGGACCAGTTGCTGACCAAGGCCAAGGGCTGAGCGGACATGCATGCGAGCAGCACCGCGCTGGAGCCGGCGGCGCTGCTGGACGGCTTCCTCGCCCATCCACCACTCGGCTTCGATGCAGGCCGGCTGCCCAGCGGCCTGCCCACCTTCCGCGCGCCATTGGACCTCACCACCCACCTGGACGAGGCCCTGCGCGCCCGTGTGCTGGGGTGGCCGCTGGCCCGCTACTGGGGGCGCGCACTGACCTGGAAAACGCGCTTCATCGGCGCCACCAGCACCGAGTACACCCCGCTGCCGGCGCACGTGTCGGCGGCGGCGCTGGCCGATGATGTGTGCCGCCATGCCGTAGCCGACTGCGCGCTGCTGGTGGTCAAGGACCTCGCCGTGGACTCACCGCTGCTGGACGCTGGGGCCAATGCACACAGCGCCGCGTTCCTGCGTGCACTGCAGCGGCGCGGCTTCATCAGCCTGGAGGGCATGCCGCTGGCCTGGGTCGGCATCGATTTCGATTCGATCGATGGCTATCTCGCGCGACTGTCGGCCGCCCGGCGCAAGAACATCCGGCGCAAGCTGCGCGCGCGCGCCGGCCTGGATGTCACCTGCCTCGCCAGCGGCGACCCGGCCCTGTCCAATCCACAGCTGCTCAACGAACTGCATGCGCTGTACCGCAATGTCTATGCGCAGAGCCAGATTCATTTCGACCTGCTCGACCCGCGTTACTTCCAGCGCCTGCTCGCCGATGGCCCCAGCCAGGGGCGGCTGTTCCTGTACCGGCATCAGGGCGCGTTGATCGGCTGGAACCTGTGCTACGTGCACGCTGGCAAGCTGGTGGACAAGTACCTCGGGCTGGCCTACCCACAGGCCCGCGAGCACAACCTGTATGCGGTCAGCTGGATCCATAATCTGGAATACGCGTTGCAGCATGGCTTGAGCCACTACGTGGCCGGCTGGACCGATGCCCGGGTCAAGGCCGAACTGGGCGCACGCTTCACCCACACCCGGCACGCCGTGCGGGCACGCTCACCGCTGCTGCGCGCCGCGCTGCGCCGACTGGCCCCGCATCTGCAGGGCGAGCCGGACGGTGGCGGCTGAGACCGATGCCGATGCCCTCGCCCCTGATCCTGGCACTGGACGGCGCGGTGCTGCCCCTGCCCGCCGCCAACACGTTCGCCGTGCCGCACTGGCACGATCCACTGCGCTTCGCCTGCCGCCACGCCACCCTCGCCCGTTTCGGCAACACGGTGCTGACGAAGCTGCCGGCCGACACCGGCACGGTGCTGCTGGGCAGCGGGGATTTCCACCACCTCAGCCTGGCCTTGTTGCGTCGCCTGCCAACGCAGCGACCCTTCCAGCTGGTGGTGCTGGACAACCATCCGGACAACATGCGCTTTCCGTTCGGCATGCACTGCGGCTCCTGGGTCAATGCCGCCGCGGCCCTGCCGCAGGTGAGCCACGTCCACGTACTGGGCATCACCTCGACCGACATCGCCCTGCGCCACGCCTGGGAGAATCATTGGACGCCCCTGCTGCGCGGCCGTCTGACCTATTGGAGCCTGGACGTGGACGTCGGCTGGGCGCACCGGCTGGGCATGGCCGATGCGTTCCGGCGCTTTGATGACCCCGAGACGTTGGTGGCCACCTTCGCCGCCGAGCAGGCACGTACGCCCCAACCCACCTACCTGTCGATCGACAAGGATGTGTTCGCCGAAGACGTGGTGCGCAGCAACTGGGACCAGGGCCGCTTCCAGCTGGCGCACGCGCTGGCGGTGATCGCAGCGCTGCGTGGCGGCGGCCTGGTCGGCAGTGACATCACCGGCGAAGTGTCGCAGGCGCACTACCGCAGCCGGTTCAAGCGCTGGTTGTCGGCGCTGGACGGGCAACCGCAGATCGACCCTGGGCTACTGCCCGCCTGGCAATCACGCCACCAGCAGGTGAACCGCATCCTGCTGGCAGCGCTGGCCGACCTGCCGTTGATCGGCCAACACTGACGCGCGCGGGGCTCAGCGCTTGCCGAGGCGCTCGCCCAGCTTGTCCAACCGCGCCGACAGCTCCTTCAGCGCCAGGCTGCCCTTGCCCGACAGCCACGACAGCTCCTCCTCCATGAACCCGCCCTTGTCCTTTCCTGCATCCGGCAACGGCGGCAGGATGTGCGCGAAGTAGCTCTTGCCGAGCAGCCGGTGCAGCACGCGCTCGCCCGGGAACGGCTCGCCGTTGTTGAGCGCACGCGCGGCCTTGAGCAGGTTGCGGATGTCGTACTGGGTCGGGCTGATGTCCGGCACCTGCTTGTCCAGCTGCAGCAGCGTGTACACCGCCACGCGTGCGGTGCGGATCGAGCTCTCCATGGTGAAGATCACATCGTTGCGGGTCTCCACGAACTGGCCGAGCAGGCCCAGGTTGGTGCAGCCGGCGGGAACCACGTGCGGGCGGTCGCCCGCGGCGCGCGGCATGAACTGCGCGGTGATGTAGGGCATCAGCGCCAGACGCACCTTGGTGTTGGCCACTACCGCATCGAGCTGGTCGGCGATACCCAGATGATGGCAGAGCTCGGCCAGGATCTCGCGCCCGGTGCAGGCGGGCATCGGCTTCTTGATGTGGTTGCCGTCCTGGTCCATCAGCAGCGCGTACACCCACACCACCAGCACATCCTTGGGCTGATCAACAAAATGCGGCTGCCGGTTCACGGTGAAGCTCAGCACCCAGTTCGAATCGGTGATGGTGATGACACCCCCGGTCACGGTCTTGCCCGAGTAGGGATCATTCACCGAGAGCTGCTTGATCTTCTCCACCAGCGGCGAAGGGAAACAGGTCAGCGTCGCCGATTCCCACATCGAGCGGTCCACATCGCCGTAGAACTTCTCCGGCTTGCCGAACAGCGGCGACTGCCGGGCCAGGTTGCGCCACAGCGCCCAGTCGCTGTCCGGGCCGGGCTCGGCGTGGCCGCGCGCCAGCACCGGCGCCGAGTCCATGTCGCCGTAAGCAGTGCCTTCGGTCATCGAACCGGTCAGCGCGAACACCAGGTCACCGGCCTCCACCGGAATCGTCGCTTCGCGCCCGCCCACCTTGCAGCGCAGCGCCGTGACGGTGCGCGACTGGCCGTCCACCGCCATCTCCAGATCGTGCACGCGCGTATCGAACTGCACCTGCACGCCCTGCGCACGCAGCATGCGCGCCAGCGGCACCACGAAGCTTTCGTACTGGTTGTACTTGGGGAACACCAGCGCGGACATGTCGTTGAGGCCGTCCAACGCATCCAGGAAGCGGTGCATGTACAGCTTCACCTCCAGCAGGCTCTGCCAGTTCTCGAAGGCGAACATCGAACGCCAGAAGAACCAGAAGTTGCTCTGCAGGAAGCCTCCGCTGAAGTAGTCCTCGATGGTCACATCGTCCAGTTCTTCCTTGCGTTTGAGCAGAAGCTTGACCAGCTCCCACTGCTGCGCCTTGTTCAGGCCGAAGCTGGAAAAGTCCTTGATCTTGCCCTGCTGGTGCAGCAGCCGCGCCTTGGACCAGTTCGGATCGTGGTCGTTGATCGCGCGGTACTCGTCGAGCACGCTGAAGCCTTCGGGCAGTTCCAGCGCCGGCACATCCTGGAACAGGTCCCAGAAGTTGTCGTAGTTCCAGTTCATCTCGCGGCCGCCGCGGATCAGGTAGCCTTCGTCCGGATTGCCGGCACCGTCCAGCGAGCCGCCTTCGATGTCCAGGCTGTCGATCAGGGTGATGTTGGCCGCCGGCATGTGCCCATCGCGGATCAGGTAGAACGCTGCCGCCAGACCGGCGATGCCGGTGCCGATGATGTAGGCCCGGCGCGTCGCCATGCCCTCCGGCGGCAGCGGCCGGTTGCGCATGTAGGCGCCCATCATGTCCGGCGGCGGCAGGGTGTTCTGCGGCCGGTTCGACCAGTAGCCTGCACTGCTGTCCGGTTCGTGCTCGAACGACGGCGCCGTTCCCGTGTTGCGTCCCTGCGACGACTGCTGGCTCATGGCACCACTCCTTTCATCATGATGGATGGACACTGCGCTGACCACGACGGTAGCACCGCGCCGACGCGTCCCATGTTACGCAGCGATGGCAACGCCGCCTTGATCCACATCAAACCTTCCGCGCGCTTGCCGACGCGCGTGAAGACTCCGGCTTCACGCAGCCTCCACTATCTTTTGCCGACCTCTTTACGAACGGACCTGCCACCACGTGAGCCGGCCTCGATCGCTGCGGCGAGCCCCCTCCCCATTGCACCGCCTGGCACCGCTGTTGCTGTGCGCGCTGGCCGTCGCCCAAGCCGGTGCCCAGGTCGCCCCGCCCGGCGAGGCCGCGCCGCCTGCGTTGGACTGGCAGCAATCGCAGCAGCGGCTGGAGCAGGTCTCCGATGCCCTGGCCGCCGCCGATGCATCCGTCCGCAACAAGCAGGACCTGCAGGACGCCACCCGCCTGCTGCGCCTGCCGGAGATCACCGGCGAAGTGCGGCGCCTGCAGTTCCAGAAGACCCTCACCCTGCCACTAGGCTCGCTGGCACCGGTCGCCGAAGCCTTCGGCATCGACTCGCCGCTGCAGTTCACCGAGCGCGACTGGCGCACCCGTCCGGTGGTCACCGCGGTGTTGCCGCTGTATACCGGCGGCTTGATTCCCGCCGCACAACAGGCGGCCGCCGGCGCCACCCGCCAGGCCGACGCCGAACGTGAGGCACAGCGTCAGTCCTTGAGCGTGCAGCTGGCCCAGGCCTATTTCGGCCAACGCCTGGCCGAGCAGGCGGTCACGGTGCGTCGGGATGTACGCGATGGATTGCAGCGCCATCTGGACGATGCGCTCAAGCTGGAACGCGAGGGCTTCGCCACCCGCGCCCAGCGGCTGCAGGCCAACGTCGCGCGCGACAAGGCCGAACGCGAGTACCAGAAATCGCTCAACGACCTGCAGACACTGAAAGCCGCCTTGGCCACGCTGCTGCGCAGCGGCGGTGAAGTCCGCCCGCTGTCGCCGCTGTTCGTGCACCGCGCCCCGCTGGGCGATCTGGCCAGCTTCGAACGCACCGCGCAGGCGCGGCAGCCGCAGATCGCGCGCCTGCGTGCGGTGGTGGCGCAGGCCGAACAGGGCGTGCGCGCGCAGCAGGCCAAGCTCAAACCCACCGTGTATCTGTTCGGCCAGTACGACTTCCTGCGCCGCGATGAAATGCTCACCGACCCGGACTGGGCCTTCGGCATCGGCTTGAAGTACACCTTCCTGTCACCGAGTTCGCGGCCGGCACAGATCAGTGCCGCACGCGCGCAGCAGGACCAGGCCGAGGCCGGCCTGCGCGAGGCTGAAAACCAGGTCACGCTGGGCGTGCGCAAGGCCTGGAACGATCTGGATAGTGCGCGTCAGCAGTTCCTGCTGCTGGACAGCAGCATCGAACAGAACCGCGAGAACCTGCGCCTGCAGGAACTGGCGTTCCGCGAAGGCCAGGCCACCTCACTGGATGTCATCGATGCGCGGCTGGGCCTGGGCGGCGCACAAGTGGAACGCGCGCAGGCCGCTTACCAGTACGACGTGGCACTGGCGCAACTGCTGGAGATCAGTGGACAGATGGACCGTTATGAAGAATTCCGACGCCGCGCGGACGAGGTGATCACGCATGAATGACACATTGCAGGCCGCCGCCGATGCCCCGCCGCCGAACCAACGCCGGCGCGGCATCCTGATCGTGCTGGTACTGGCCGTGGTGGTGGTGCTCGGCCTGTGGCTGGCCTGGCGCAGCCCGGCCGAACAGCTGCAGGGCATGGCCGATGCCGATACGGTCAACGTGGCCGCCAAGATCACCGCGCGGGTGGCCGAGTTGAAGGTCCGCGAGGGCGACCGGGTCAGCCCCGGCCAGGTCCTGTTCGTGCTCAACAGCCCTGAAGTTGCGGCCAAGGAAGAGCAGGCCCACGGTGCACTGGAGGCCGCCCGCGCGGTGGCCGACAAGGCCGACGAAGGCGCACGCAGCGAGGATATCCGCGCCGCGCAGGCCAACTGGAAGCGTGCGGAAGCCGGGGCGACCCTGGCCGACGCCACCTACCAGCGCGTGCAGAACCTCTTCAACGAAGGCGTGATGAGCCGGCAGAAGCGCGACGAAGCGCTGGCCCAGGCACGCAGTTCACGCGAGCTCTCCAACGCCGCCCGCGCCCAGTACGACCAGGCGCTGGCCGGCGCCCGCGAGCAGGACAAGCGCGCCGCGCAGGGCCAGGTCCGCCAGGCCCGCGGCGCCGTGGCCGAAGTGGATGCCGCGCGCGAAGAGGTCAACGGCCGCGCGCCGGTGGCCGGTGAAATCAACAAGCGCATGGCCGACGTCGGCGAGCTGGTGCCGGCCGGCTACCCGGTGTTCACCCTGGTCGACATCGCGCATATGTGGGTGTCGTTGAACCTGCGCGAATCGCAGATGGAAGGATTGAAGGTCGGCAGCCGCCTGCGCGGGGACATCCCGGCGCTGGGCGGCAGCAGCGCCGAATTCGAGGTGTACTTCCTGAACCCCGCCGGCGACTACGCCACCTGGCGCACCACGCGGCAATCTTCTGGCTACGACGTGCGCAGCTTCGAAGTGCGGCTGCGCCCGGTCAAACCCATCGACGGCTTCCGCCCGGGCATGAGCGTGCTGTTCGCGTGGCCGCAACGATGAAGCCCGGTAGGCGGGCGGCATTCGCCGGCTCGCTGCACCGCGAGCTGCGCCACCTGCGCCGCGACCGCGCCGACCTGGCGTTGATCAGCGTAATGCCGCTGCTGATGCTGGCGCTGATGGCCTGGCTGTTCTCGGCCTCGGTGATGCGCGAAATCCCGATTGCGGTGGTAGACCTGGACCACAGCGCCGAGAGCCGCCAGCTGCTGCGCATGCTCGACGCCAGCCCCGGGCTGAGGGTGGCAAGCCAGCCGATCACGCTGACCGAGGCGCAATCGCAGCTGCGCCGGCTGGACGTGTTCGCGGTGGTACTGGTACCGCGCGATGCCACCCGCCAGGCCCTGCGCGGCCGCCAGGGCACGGTGTTCGCCTACTACAACGCCACCTACCTCACCACCGGGCAGTCGGCGGTGCGCGATATCGCCGATGCCCTCGCCGCCTGGAACGCACGCCTGCTGGTGGAGCGCATCGGCCAGCAGGTCGGGCCATCCAAGCTGCGCGCCGCACCGATCGCGGTGCAGGCCGACATCCTCTATAACCCGGCGCGCAGTTACGAGCTGTTCCTGCTGCCGTTGATCTTCCCGGCCCTGCTCTCGCTGGTGCTGGCCCTGGCCGCCGCCAGCAGCCTGGGCCGCGAAGTACGCGATGGCCAGCTGGGCGCATGGCTGGGCACGCACCCGTGGTCGGCCATCGTCGGCAAGTTGCTGCCCTACGTGCTGCTGTTCTCGCTGTATGGCGCGCTGGGCGTGGGCTACCTGGCCTACCTGCGCGGCGACGGCGTGGCCGGCAGCGCGCTGTTGCTGCTGCTGGCCCAGCCCCTGTTCTACGCTGCCTGCGCGGCCATCGCGCTGCTGTTCGTCGGCGTCACCCGCGACATGGGCACCGCGCTGTCGGTGGTGGGCCTGAGCATCGGCACCGCGCTGGCGTTTTCCGGCGCGACCTTCCCGGTGATCGATGCGCCGTTGTTCACCCGTGTGTGGAACCTGCTGCTGCCGTTGACCGCCTACGTCAAGCTGCAGACCCAGCAGCAGTTCGTCGGTGCGGCATGGGCCGTATCGCTGTGGCCGCTGGCCACGTTGCTGCTGATGGTGGTGGTGGCCGGCGGCATCGGTGGCTGGCGCCTGATTGCCGCCGCGCGCGCAAATGCGCCCACCGGAGCCCACGCATGAGCCAGCTGTGGGACAGCGCCCGGCAGACCCTGCGTGCCGTGCTCAGCGACCGCTACACGCTGGTGGTGATGATCGGCGCGGTGATCCTGTACTCGTTCTTCTACCCTGCCGCGTACCGTCACCAGGTCGCCGGCAACCTGCCCATCGTGGTCGTCGACCAGGACCAGAGCGCGACCAGCCGCGAACTGCTGCGCCGCGTGGATGCACTGCGTGCGGTGCGCATCGTCGACCAGCCGCACGACATCGGCGCAGCACGCCGTATCCTGGAGGCCGGTCATGCCGAGGGCATCCTGCTGATCCCGGCCCACCTGGAGCGCGACATCCTGCGCGGCGGCAACGGCAAGCTGGTGCTGCTCGGCAACGGGGCGTACCTCGGGCGGGCCAGCTGGGTACTCGGTGGCGTGGCCGATGCGTTGGGCGCATTCGCTCGCGAGGCCGCGGTCAACCAGGCCGCGTTCATGGGCGCCCCGCAAGCCCCACCGATCACCGTGGTGCAGCGCCCGCTCTTCAATACACAGGAAGGCTATGGCAGCGCGATCGTGCCGGGTGTCGCCGAACTGATCGTGCACCAGACCCTGTTGATGGGCATCGGCGTCCTGCTCGGCACGCGCCGGCTCGCGCTGGGCCGCCGGCTACGCTTCAACCTGCCGACGCTGGCCGGCATGGCCTTGGGTTTTGGTCTGATCGGCCTGCTCGGCCTGCTCTACTATGCCGGGTTCACCGCCTGGGTGCAGGACTATCCGCGCGGCGGCAACCCGCTCGGCCAACTGCTCGGCGGCAGCCTGTTCATCGCTGCCACGGTGGCATTCGGGCTGTTCGTCGGCAGCTTCTTCCGCACCCGCGAACGGCCGTTCCAATACATCATCGCGGTGTCGATTCCACTGTTCTTCCTGGCCAACCTGTCCTGGCCGGCGGTGGTATCACCCAAGCCGTTGGTGGCATTGGCCCAACTGCTGCCCACCACCTCAGGCATCAACCTGATGGTGCGCTTGAACCAGATGGATGCCAGCCTGGCCGAAGTCGGGCGCGAGCTGTGGACGCTGGCCGGGCTGCTGGTGCTCTATGGGGCCCTGGCGGTGTGGCGGCTGGGCGCGCGCCGGCCGACAAGCCCGACGCGCGACAACTGAGTTGACCGGTCGTTACGGGTAGCGGCGTTCGCAACGACGCTCGACCACACGATCGCCGTTGTTCTGCTGGCTGCGACCCTGGATGGTACGACCCGCTGCGCCACCGGCCACCGCACCGGCGACCGTTGCCAGCTTCTTGCCGTTGCCGCCGCCTACCTGGTTGCCCAGAAGTCCGCCCACCACCGCGCCCGTGGCGGTACCGGCGATACGGTTCGGGTCCTTGCTGTTGCGTTGCACTTCCACGTTCTTGCAGACGATCTTGCTGCCGTCATTGAAGCGGCGGCCTTCGTCCTTCGGGCCGTAGGTCTGCGCGCCGGCAGTGAACGATGCTGCCAGCAGTGCACCCAGGCACAGCATGTGGGTAGTGATCTTCATGGTCGTCTCCTGACGCGGCTACTGGGCTACCAGCCTGCGCCCGCGCATGGCAATCACAGGTGAAAACACGTGCACGCCAGGTCAAGAACGGCACGTGGGTTCAGCGCGCGGCCAGCCTCGGCCGGCAGGCGTCGTTCAGAACTCCTGCCAACCGCTTTCCGTCACCAGCCGTGGTGCTTGCCGCGGCGTCACCCGTGGCGCGCGCGCAGCGGCCGCGACCGGCGCCGCCGCTGCGACCGTCGTCGGCATGGCGCTGGCCACGATGCGGAACACCGCCACCGCCTCGCCCAGCAGGTTTGCCTGGTCCTCCATCGCGCGCGCGGCCGCCGTGGCTTCCTCCACCAGCGCCGCATTCTGCTGGGTGGTTTCGTCCATCTGCATCACCGTCTGGTTGACCTGCTCGATACCGGCCGACTGCTCCTGCGAGGCCGCCGAGATCTCGGACATGATGTCGGTCACCCGCTGCACCGAGGCCACGATCTCACCCATCGTGGCACCGGCCTTGCGCACCAGCGCCGAGCCGTCCCCGACCTTGCCCACCGAGTCCTCGATCAGCCCCTTGATTTCCTTGGCGGCAGCGGCCGAACGCTGCGCCAGGGTGCGCACTTCGGCGGCGACCACCGCAAAGCCCCGTCCCTGGTCACCGGCACGCGCCGCTTCCACGGCAGCATTCAGCGCCAGGATATTGGTCTGGAAGGCGATGCCGTCGATGACCGAGATGATCTCGGCAATGCGCCGGGAGCTGGCCTCGATCTCCCCCATGGTGGTGACCACCTCGCCCACCACCTCACCGCCCTGCGAGGCCACCGTGTGCGCGCCAATCGCAAGTTGATTGGCCTGGCGCGCGTGCTCGGCGTTCTGCCGCACGGTGGAGGTGAGTTCCTCCATCGAGGCCGCCGTCTCTTCCAGGCTCGCTGCCTGCTGCTCGGTCCGCCGCGACAGATCGCTGTTGCCCGAGGCGATTTCCGAGGCCGCCAGGTTGATGCTGGACGTACTGGTCTGGATGCGCCCGACAATCGAAGTGAGCTGGTCAACCGTGGCATTGCAATGGTCACGCATCCGCGCGAACACGCCATGGAACTCGCCGTGCATGCGCTGGGTCAGGTCGCCCCGTGCGATGGCCTGCAGCAGCTGCGTCACCTCCCCCAGGTTGTGGTCGGTGGACTGCATCAACCGGTTCAGGCCTTCCACCATCTCGCGGAAATCATGCTGGTAGTGCTCCGCGTCGCCGCGCAGGCTGAAATCGCCGGCCGCCGCCGCACCGGCCAGGCGCCGGATCTCGGCATTGATCGCCGACAGGCTGGCCTTGGTCTCGGCCATCGCCTGGCTGATCGCGGCCTTCTCCCCGGGTAGCGATTCCATGTCCATCGACAGGTCACCACGCGCGTAGTGGCGCATCACCTCGATCAGGCGGTTCTGCACGCGCACGTGCGCGTCCACCAGCGCGTTGGTGTCGCGCACCATCCGCCCGTAGTCGCCCGGGAACACGCTCGCATCCATGCGATAGCTCAGGCTGCCTGTCTCATCCTGCCGGGCCAGTTCCGCCTGGGCGGCAATCACCGCCTGCACCTGGCCCTGCATGCGCTGCATCGCCGCCAGCAGCTGGGTCACTTCGTCGTTGCCGGAAACATCGATGCGGTTGTCCAGGCGCCCCTCGGCGATGCCATCGGCCAGGCGCACCGCCGTGCCCAATGGCCGGGTCAAACTGCGCGTGATCAGCCAGGCCGCCAAGCCGCCCAGCACCAGGCTGAGCGCGCCGATCGCCATCGACAGCCGGGCCGTCCAGCGCTCGATCGCGTGGTACTCGTCGCGGCTGCGGCTGGTCAGGGTGTCCTGGTGCCGCAGCAGCGTGGAGATGGCCTGGTTCCAGCCCATCGCCAAGCCATGCTCGCGCAACAGTGCCTGCGCAGCGGCGTCGAAGTCACCATCCTGCATCTGCTGGTTCAGTTCACTGGTGGCGGCATCGGTGGCGGTACGCGCCGCCTGGATGCCCGCGACCAGCGTGTCGCCAGTCGCATCGCGGGGAATCTTTACGTATTGATCCCAGATCCGGTCATAGGCCCCGGACAGTTTTTCCGCCTCGGCCTGATCCTGGGCAATTCCCTCGCCCCGCTTGACCACCATCAGACGACGGTGCATCAGCAAGGCGTTGTTGGTATCGAGCATATCGTTCAACAGGCGCATCTTGACCATGTTGACATCGACCACGCGCTCGAACTGGGCCGATTTCTGTGCATTTCCATACAGCACTACCGCCAGCGTGGCGGTGATCATCAGCAGCAACAGACCAAAACCGGCGGCAAGCCGCATTCCGACGCGCATTTTGCGTAAGGCAAGCATTTCAATTCCTTTGAAGGATGGCCCTGTATCCGATGACGGCCCGGCATCGGGAAACTTTAGGGAGTTCCCATAAAGTAATAAGCCACCCACATTCATTAACTTCAAACCCATCCATACCGTCGGGAATCTCCCGACATCAAAGGTAGTGTCCGAATCGGCGCAGGGGCGGCTGGTGCCTGGAACGGTCGAGATGGAGTTGAGCGAGCGATGCTCGCTGTCCACTGCGCGCATGAGCGCCAGTGCGCGGCGTGGTGAGCCCTCGCCCGACCACAACATGAAACTGCGCGAGCAGATCGCTACGCTGGGCCACCGGAATTGACGCTACGGCGTCGGCATGATCTACCAGAAGCCGCGTCAGAGAAGGAGTTCCAGTGCCCTATCTCTTGCGCTTCCATGTGCGGCGGGCAAGAAAGATCATCCCGCCGGTGGCAATATAGAAAAGTGCTGTCAGCACTCGCCCTGCCGGAAGCACGAAGAACATCACCTCGGAGTCGGGTATGAAGAAAGGCTTCCCGATCCAACAACCGAGTGGAAGATAGTAAAGCTGGTGCAGAACGAACCACACCACGTTGTCCAGCCCATTCGCGGCCCACCAAAGAAACCATGGAGCGGCGATCCATCCGATAAGCAATGACCACCCCAGCGCCATCTGTGCCCTCATCAAAAACCTCTCCTCTTCCCGGCCGGCCCCAGCCGATTGTATTCGCTACGTTCTGTACTCAGTTGTCGCCGAGCTGGAGACGCCATACGGATCATAGGTGTACTGCTGCACCACTCCCCCCACCGTCGGTTACTGCAAGCGTGGTGTACAGCGGGGTTGTCTGCATCCCCGCTTGCGTACGATCCATCCGGCGACCGAGAACGCGGCATTGCACTTTGATGCGCCCCGAGGCCTTGCTGGAGTTACATCACACGGCAAGGGATACGTTCTGCAGGGGAAAGGTCAGGCCAGGCATTGGCTCCGCTAGCGTCCAATAGCGCCTCGCTCCCGCGTCCAGATCAGGGTGCGTTCGTCTCCAAACGTCACTTTTTCAACGGTGTCATTCAAGACAGCAACGTACGCGAAACTTCCCGACAATCCCTTTTTTGCCGGAACAAGCACCACCCTCACCTGAATCTCTCGCCCCCCCAGCACACTCTCTATGCGCTGCACGGAAAGTGAACTATGTACTGCGACTCCAGATATTCGCAGCTCCCCCGGTTGCGTTTGCCGGGCATTGAAGAATTGCACATGTTCGAGCTTGAGCGTTTGTTCACCATAGTAGCCACTGCACGCCAGCATCAATGTCCCGACAACAATTGATAGGATCCGACGCACCCATGTCCGAAGCAAGGTACATCCAACTGCCTTTTCGGCATCCATGAGCGGCTCCTCCGTTTGCCCTGAATATTGATTGGGACAGGCCCGATGCGGCACTGGGCGCAAATCCTGTCCTGGTGGAAAGAGACTACCCCGAGGCCGCCTCCCAATCAGCTCCCTTGGTCGCCCCCTTGGTGCGATCCGCCAGGGCTTCCCAGCCTCACTTTCGGCCCCGTCCCATCACGAGGTGACCGATCTGGCCTTGAAGTGCCACCTTTTCGATAGACAACTCAAAGATTTGCCGGTGGGTCAGCTTAAACTGGGCACCTCGGCGACGGGAGGCCTCCCCTTCCGCCCCACCACCAGCCTGATCCGTGGTCAATCCCTCTTGGTGCCGCAACAACAGCGCGCCTAGACACACCGTTACTTCCCGCCAGCGACCCGGATTGACCGCCAGTTCCCGTAAGGACGTTTCTTGCAAACCACTGATTCGACAATGAAATCCAAGGACAGCAAGGGGTCCGCCGAACACACCCCGCTGATGAAGCATTAGTGAGCTACCAGCCCGTTTTCGCTGTTTTATCCCGGCATATCAGCATTTCTCGCCCCGGGCAGTACGAAATGGGCTACATATAGGCTACAGCCGATTGTCCCAAGTTGGCTCCAGTTTCGGCGGATATTCCGGCTTTGCAGCGAAGTATCGAGAACTACTTCCTCAGCCCCAGGCCCCTGCCCTTCATCAGTCGCCGCTGCTCTTGGATGTGCGCACCGGACTCCCGCACCAGCTGCTTGGTTTTGTCGTTCAGCTCGATTGACGGCGGCTCAATATTCTGGATTTGTGCCATCTGGTCGATTGCATTTTGCTTCGGACGCTCGCGGCCAATCCGCGGAGCCATCTCAGCAATATCGTCTGCGGCGCCAAACATCATGTATTTCGATTTGGCACGGGTTTGAGCAACCAACTGAAGGTTCTTGTCCGCCATCTTTGGATTGACCAGGTGGTAGGTCTCCTCGCGGCCTTGCCCTTGGGTCTTGTGGACCGTGAACGCGTAGCCATGGCCGACAGACTTGTAGTCGGCGGTGTCGAATGACACCAGCCGTCCATCCTTGGACTTAATGTCGCTCTCGATTTTGACCGTGATCAGATGACTGTCCTCCTGCTTTCCCTGCTTGATTTCTTGAACAATGCCAATAGAACCATTGACCACGTCCATTCGCTTGTCGAGCTTCCCGAAACGAACACGGTCACCATCGCTTAGAGCGATTTCCTTCCACTCCTTATTGACGATGGCTTTGAACCGCGCCTTGTCAGCCCCCAGGATCCCAGCTGCCTGACGCCGCTTGCGAATGGCATCGTTGACCAAGCCGCTGTCTGAGTTCGTGGCCCCGATGATCAGCTTCTCTTTGTCCTGCTCAGTGGATGCCACCCAGCGGTCTGCGAGGTTTTCAATGGAGGCTTTCGTGTTTTGAGACCGGTAGATTTGACCGTTCCTGTCATATCTATCCATGATCTCTTGGCCGAGATTCGAGCCATAAATGAGGTCTGCTTGGTCCCGCCCCTCCTGTGTGCGTTGTCGGCGAATTTCCGTCGTTTCCTTGTGCCCGATCACCTGGATCAGCATCGAGAAAGGATTGCCGGCCGAGACCGGCTGTAGCTGGTGCTGGTCGCCTTGAAGGACGAGCTTGGCACCTGCCTGATCAGTGAAGGTCTGAAGCTTGTGAATGACCTCGGTTCCAGCCATACCCGCTTCGTCGAAGAGAACGACATGACGATTGGTCAGTTGCTTCTTGCCGTTCTCCAAGTCCCACAGCAGCTTGGCAGCGGAAAATGACTCGATACCAGCCTCCGCTTCCAGCTTCTTGGCCGCGTCCCAGCCTGTGGAAACACCGATTACTTCTTGGCCGTTTTTCCTCCAGGACAACACGGCAGCTTTCGCCAGCGTGGTTTTTCCCGTCCCCGCTCGCCCAGAAATAATCGCAGTGCCACCCGTATCAACGGTTTGATGGAGCACCGCGGCTATTTGTTCCTGGCTGAACTTGAAATTGTCCTTGGTCTCGATTTCCGAGATGGCTTCCTCAACTGTTTCTGGAGCCACCTTGATCTGGACCTCGTCCATGCGTGCCCGCCCACGAGCGCCGATCTCCAACTCCATGTCGATCATCCACTGAGCCGCAAATTTCGGCTCACCATCAATCAAATGGTGATCGTTGTGGCGAGCGAGCTCCACAATCGGCGCACGCTTCAGAAAGGCATCGACCTCTTGGAGGATGCCTTTGGCATCCATTTGCCCAACATGTTCCAAGGCAATGCGTTCGACCAACTGCGCTTTAGTGAAACTGGCCTCGGTCGTGTGTAGGCGCTTGAGGATATCGTCGTCGCTGATCTCTTCACCGAACACGCAAGCCTTACTTTGAAGCTCGCCAATGCTGGGGACCTTCAACGTAGGATCGAGTTTCTGGGCCTCTTCCAGGGACTGGTGCCACATCTTCAGCAGCTCGCTGTAAGTCGGCTCGTCCTTGTGTTTGCGTGTCGCCAACGCGGCCTGGTCCAGCGTCCCGCCATGCTCCTTCTGATACTCCAGGATCTGGGTGCGGCGGGTGGCTATGCGATCGGTCAGACGCTCATCGATACCGGCCAACTTGTAGAAAACATCGCCTGTCTCACGACCGTCTGCATCTAGCTTCCGATCCTTGACGATCCCGTAGCCCTGCTGGCGTAACTGCCAAGCGTGCTCGGCACGATAAAGGGCGCCTGCTGCACGGGTGTTCTGGAGCATGTGGTCGGCATGGAGAGCGCGCCATTTGCCGTCGCGACCCTGAGCCACGTTGTAGACCAACGCATGAGTATGGACCTGCGGCTCAAGCTCCCTGGATCCGAAGTGAGTGTGGCGGGATGCGACTAGACCCGATGTCTCTAGCTGCTCGCCCAGCCCGGCCTTGCCGGTGCGCACGCGCGATAGCCCTTCCAGGTAGCCCAGCGCTTTTTCGACGCCCGCGTGGTGAGTTTCCAGCAGTTTGTCGCGCTCGCTCGGATCGGCGATTGAGTAGGCGAAAGAAAACGAGTTGACACTGGAAAAAGTCAGATCCCAACCAACGCGAGTTGCCTCGCCAGCATTCTGCCGGAGCTCGTCACCGTCGGGCCCGATGCCGCGAGCCAGGTTCTCCATGTCCTCGACCCTTACCTCGCCCTCTAGGCCCAGCACTCTGGCACCGCCACCCACCCATTGGCTCGACGACATCGCATGGCCGTCGCGGTCGAGGTAATACTCGGTCGCCTTCAGGTATTCAAGGATGTTTCCGCCAGACTTTGTGTCCCGGCCACTTCCATCCAGTTTCGTGACATTCAACATCAGGACGCCCTCGGTTGCATACATCCCATAAAAGCATCACCGGACAGGTCGTCAAGGCAACAGCCCTTCGCGCCTAGCCAACGCTGTCAGCCCGTCCTCGGGTTGCTCGTGGTCCTGTTTAGGCTCAGCTTTGACCTCCCCCAGGCCGAGCACTGCCGTTGTTGTCGCCTCCGCAGGCTCTGCCTTGACCGGCTTCTCCCGCTTCGGAACTCCCTTTGTCCACTTCGCAGGCACAAAGGTCGGACGAAACTTCGGCAATGGCTCGCCCGGGAATTCCAGCAGTAGCGGATCCTTGCCGATGGAAACGATCGCCTTGATGGTGAAACCCTTCTTGCGGCGGACCACTCCAAGCTCATGCCCGATGACGGACGGGGCCACCACCTGACGCTGCTCTTCGTGCTGGGCAACGCTATAGCCAGTCGCCCCAGCTGCGCGGCTATGCGTGGTCATGGCCACTCGGCGCCGGCCGAATAGGTTCGCCAGCATGTTCTGTGTCTCGCCCAGGGCGGTCTGGCAAATGATGTGCGTGGAGACCATCGACATCATGCCGTTGGCGAAGTTCTGGCCGTAGACCTCCTTAACTTGGTCGATAGCTTGGAACCCCAGGATGACCATGCAGCCCTTGCTGCGCCCCTTGTCGATCAGCGGGCCAATGTTGAGCTTGCCCAGGCTAGTGAACTCGTCCAACACAATGGCCAGCGTGCGCCCCTCTTCATCGTCGGGCAGCGCGGGTGAAATGATGTTCGGAATGAGCGTATTGATGATGGCGGCTACGTATCGGCTGGTCATGTCGACGTCTGGGCCGGCGCCCAAAATAATCTGACGCCGCCCTGCCCAGTCGTCAGCCGCCCACTTTCGGAAGCTGATCTTCTTGCGGCCTTCGCCACGCCAGGCTTCGGCCAGCTGCTGAATGATCCGGGTATTGGCCACCACGGTCTGCAAGATATTCAGCGCCGTGGTGCTTGATGGATCCTCAAGCAGGCGAGCCGCTGGAGGGTAATGCTGTTGAAGCAGATCCTTGAGCTCGTTAGGATCCATAACCAGGCGCCCTGCCAGAGTGTCGAAATCCCAGTTCTTTCCCACGTGCTGCTTGTCGTGGATCAGCTGAAGGATCATTCCTAGGACGATCTGCTGGGAAGCACCCGACCAGAAGTCGCCATCTTTCGTTGGGATCATTGCCGACGCAAAGACGCTGGCAGCTTGCGAGGTATTCAAGTCCTCGGCGATGTCCCAGACATACGATCGCGCATCCCAGGGTGAAACCAAGGCCGCTTCAGGGATGGCAGCGATGTAGTCGCCCTTGATGTCGTAAATGAGGCATTTCCGGCCCCACTTTCCCATCACAAGCAGCTGCTTGAGGATCCACCACAGGATCTGCGTCTTGCCGCCGCCAGGCGACCCTACGATCACCACATGCTTGGTCATGTGCCTCTTGAGCATGTGGAGCAAAGGATGAAGCCAAAGCCATCCATCCTTCTGCGATATAGACCTGCACGCGCGTTCGGCCTCCTTCCCTTCCAGCAACCGCGGCCCCTCTATATGGCGAACCCGGGACATCGGTCGCGCCGTCAGCCAACCAATCCACCAGCTGCTAGCACCTGCTAGCACCAGTGAAACCACCATGCGAAAAATCACCCACGGCTCGCGCTTGAGCTCGCCCCAAGGCAGCCAGTCCATATCGTGTTGGGTGGACAGGTAGCGCAGCGCACCCAAACCATGCTCCAGGGCATCCAGCCGCCCCATGCCCGGCTCGCCCAGCTTCCAGAGCAGGAACATGGAGAGGGATAGCACAGCGACAAAGACCAGCGCCCCTAACACCATGGCCTGATCCCAGCGCCGGACTACTTCCGACGCAGACGCGTTGCCCGCTTCCTCTGGTGTCAGCAGATCACGAGGCTGCGACATCGGAGTAGTCCAGTGGGGTCAGGCCGTAGACATCCCTGCGAGAGGTATTTGCGCCAGCGAACAACAACAGCTCAATGAGCTCGCAGTTCTGGGCCTCAGCAGCCAGGTGGAGTGGGCCTTTCGAGAAATTGTGATCGGCATTCGGATCAGTGCCAGCGGCCAGTAGCTGGCGAGCACGCGGAAGATCCGAGCAGCGAACTGCGGCTATCAGGTCGTGAATGTCCATCCTTTCAAAGTGATGGGCGGGGACGGACTGTCAAGCGCAGCCAGGCCATTTCTTGACATCGCGCCCCCGGATGCTAGGCCTGATAGCAGATCCACTTGAACTGTCGATATGCGCCGCTGGAACCGAAGTCAGAAGTATCACGCCCGGTCTCGAACGCTCTATGCGTTGCTATTCGACAACGGCTGCTGCTACATCGGCCAGTCGGTGGATCCGAGCGAACGCGAGCTCCAACACAGGCGACCAGCAGGTGGCTGGTGCGGCCGCTCCTTTAGTTTCGTTGTTCTCGGCGTGGTCGGTGGCACCGAAGCCGAGGCCGTGGAATACGAATATGCCTGGCGGCTGAAAGCCCAGACCCATGGCTGGCTGGTCTACGCCAAGCCTCCTGGCTTGATCTGCGATCCCAGGCGCCGAGCCACACCCAAGCGCCGCGGGATTGCCTTGTCCCTGTCCTGGCCGCGCCGGCACTCCAGGAAGCCGTTCTGGAAAGCAGTCAACGCCTTGTCTCGTCTGTTAGCTTGACATCCCGTCCCGTGAGGCTAGTTGTGAATAGGAAGACCCTCAACCTCATACGAGACCGCCCATGAAAACCTTGCTCACCTCCTTGCTGGATACCAATAGCGCATCAAGGATCCAGCTCTTTGTCGTTGGCCTCATTTTTGCTGCGTTCTGTTCACTTGCCCAAGCAGCAGAGGTATCAACCGCTGGCGCCCCGCCCATCGCCTATCAGCTGGCCAAGCAACCGGTGGCCCTGGTCCAAGGCGACAAGTGCGAGATCCGCGGCGCTGTCTGGGCCGGTGGCCCACGCGCTGGCGTGAACATTTCCCTGACCTCGGCCAATGGCCAGGTCTTCAAGACGAAGACGAATGCGGCTGGCATCTACGCCGCTTCGCTGCCATACGCGGACACGACGACCACTTATCAGGAGAGCATTTCCGATTCGGTTTCTGCACCTCCAGCCATTGCCGAAAAGGTCCGCGTTTTTATCCCACCGCCGATTGTGTGCTCGAAAGAGCGCACGGCGGCATTCCTCAAGTCCACCAATAGGAGCGCCAAGTAATGAAGTTCAAAGCCTCACTTCAGGCGCTGGCACTGCTACTGCTGGCGTGCATGGGATCGGCGAATGCGGCGGTCATCGAGCTCGGAAACAATGTCGATACAACATTTTGCGGTGATGGAGTTGTCATCGGCGACAACTCGACTGCTACCTGCACGACGAGCCTTGGTTCTGTAGTTCTCGTTGGTAGCAATGGAACCGTTCGCAATAACGGAACTGGCGTCGGCAACCGTGTTAATGCGGGCCGCGGGGTGGCCGTGGGCGATGGTGCAAGCAACACCAACTCGGATCCATTTGCCGGCGCAGGCGAATTGCGACAGGTTTCGATCGGCTACAACTCTGCAACTACCAATTCAGACAGCGTCGCCATCAACGGCCGAGCACAGGGCATCAACAGTGTGTCGATCAATGGCACCACAAACGGCAACTACTCCACGAACATTAACGGTTTCAACCAAGGCTCCAACAGCACTGTAGTTGGGGGCTATAGCGGCGGGTGGGCAAATGTTGTCATTGGCCGCGGCGCTTCCAGTGGCAGTGGCCCGTTCGGTCCTGGCTATGTCGAGTTGACTACCGTTGTCGGAACCGGCGCCAGAGTTGACGACAGGAATAGCGCTGCAGTCGGCGCATTCTCCAATTCCGAGGGCCGTGAGAATGTGCTCTCGGTAGGCAACAGCCAGCCGGTTGCCGCCAATCCAGCCCTCGGTCTGCCCGCAGCGCCCCAGACCTATCGCCAAATCATCAATGTGGCTGCCGGCACCGAAGATCACGACGCCGTGATCGTCCAGCAAGTCGTGCCTGCAATCACATCCATCACGAACTCGCTCGGTGGCGGTGCCACTTACAACCCGGCAACAGGTGCGACGACTGGTCCTACCTACAACCTGTCCACGGGCACCTATACCAATGTGGGCGATGCCCTGTTGGCAATCGACAACAAGCCGACGGGCCCAGGTGGCACAGACCCCTACTTCAAGGGCCAGGGTGATGGGCTTGGTGGCGACGCTGCGAACGCAAGTGCGCAGAACACCGCAGCAGCTGGCCCTCGCGCAGCAGCGACTGCCTATGGCGCGACCGCGGCTGGAGCGATGACCAACGCGGGCGGCGAAGCCTCGTCGGTTCTCGGTCATCAGGGCAATGCCGAAGCCGATGGTTCGACCGTTCTGGGTGCTTATGGCCATGCCACTGCTCGATGCACCACTGTCGGCTATGGAGCCGAGTGCAACGAGGACAACACAGTGTCCTTCGGCCGTGCCGGTGAAATTGATCAGCGCCTGACGCATGTCGCCGATGGCCAGGCCAACACCGATGCCGCGAACATGGGCCAGGTGCGAACGGTCGATGCCCGTGTGTCGCAGACGCAGGTGGTCGTGGCCAACCAGGCCGCCTGGCTTGGCGGTGGTGCGAATTACGATCCGGCGACCGGCGCTTTCAGTGGTCCGAACTACAACTTCCTGTCAGGCGCGGTCCATACCACCGTCGGCTCTGCCCTTGCCGATTTGGACGGCCGCGTGGCCGCCTTGGAAGCGCTGCCGCCTGGTGGCAATGGTCCTGCCGGCCCGCAAGGTCCCTCGGGTCCCCAAGGCCCGCAGGGTCCGGCCGGCCAAGATGGTTCTGATGGCGAGGACGGTGCCGATGGCCGAGATGGCCGCGACGGTGCCGGCAAGCCGATCGAGGGAGGAAGCAACATCGCAGTCACCGAGGATGCGGACGGCAACCAAACCGTCGAACTCAATGACAACGTCGAGCTGAGCAACCAGGGCAGCGTCAAGGTCGGCGACACCACGGTTGACGCCAATGGTGTTTCGATCCAGGGCGGCCCATCAATGACCCGTCAAGGGATCGATGCGGGCAGCCAGCGCATTACCAATGTGGCCAACGGTCGTATCGAGCGCGGCTCGATGGATGCCGTCAACGGTGGGCAGCTGTGGGACATGGAACAGCGCTGGAATGATCGCTGGACCAACATCGACAACCGCTTCAACTCGCAGGACAAGCGCATTAGCGGGGTTTGCGCGATGGGGGCAGCCCAAGCTCAGGCGATCGGTGCCGCTGCTGCCAACGGCGCTCGTCGCAAGGCTTCTGCAGGTATCGGCTACTGCGGTGGCCAAGCGGCAATGTCGGCCAACCTCAGCTGGGATGCGACCACGCCCAGCGGCTCGGTTGCCAGCTTCTCAATCGGTGTGTCGTCCACGGGCGATGACACCTCGATTGGTGGCGGCGTGTCGATCGGCTGGTAAAGCTTGACCAGCGCAGCCAACGAGCACCTGGCGGTCTCCACTGCTGCGCTTCCTGGACTACCGGAGCCACCTCCGGACTTCAGGCGCCGGACGGTCAACCGGCAACAAGGGCTCCTTCGGGAGCCCTTGTCTTATGATGGCTTCGGGGGAAACCGATGCTCATACGTGGCTCAACTCCTGCCAGCTGCTTCGGGCTGGCAGGCTCAGACGAAAATGCCGGGACCGCTGCCTTCGGTTGGTGCCTCGACCAGTGCCTCACCCTGCGCCAGGAAGTCATGCGCATGCTGGGTGTCGATCCTGGCCTTGAGCCTGTTGTCCGCAGCCAGGTGTTCGCGGATGACCGTGGCTTCACGGATCTGGAACTGACCGCCGGCACCGCGCTCCATGCCATCTTCGAAGCCAAGCTGGGTTGGCGTGTGCCGACCCTTGGGCAAATGGAGCGCTACCTGCCCCGGCTGCAGGCGTCCAACGCACAACACAAACGCCTCGTCTCGATCAGTGCCGCAGACCAGACCTGGGCAGCGCGACACCAGCCCTCACAGCTCGCGGATGTGGCGGTATCGCACCTGTCCTGGTCTGACCTCCAGAACGCAGCGCGTCGAGCGCACGCGGCCACACGTAGTCCCGTGGACAGGCTTTGGCTGTCGCATCTTATCGAGCACTTGAAGGGATATGGGATGACATCGAACATCTTTGACGCACGGGCCTATATCGTTTCGCTCAACCGGGCGCGCATCAAGCCTGACAATCCGCTGACCTGGGTCGACGTCATTACGGAACAGGGGCAGTATTTCCATCCGGTGGGTGGCGATGGCCGCGGTGGCTGGCCCACCATCCCGCCGGCCTATTTCGGCTTCCGCTATCACGCCGAGTTTCGAAGCGTGCATTTCGTGGAAAGCGTCATCACGACAGACCATATCCAGGACATCGACCCGCGCTGGCCAGAGACGAATGCCCCCCACTTCGTCTACACGCTGGGTCCGCCCATGCGGCCGGCCAAGCCAATGCCGCTGGGGAAGATCCATCCCAGCATGCGCAACTGGATCGCCCTGGATCTATTGCTGAGTGGCGCTGCCAAGGACTACCTGGACGCGATCGACAAGATGCGCGAGCGCAACCAGGCCCAGGGCGAGTAGGAACGGCTATTCCGCCTTCTTCGATCGGCGAGCAGCGACCTTGGCCATCAGTTCTTCGGCCACTTTTTTCTGCTCGCGTGCAGGCAGCTGGGCAATGGCCTCGATGACCTGTGCCATGGCCGGGGTCTCCGCATACAACGATGCCAGGGGTATCTGAAGGGCCTTGGCAAGGGTCCTGGCGGTCGCCTCATTCGGCTCGCTGGTCCCCCGCTCGTAGCGATTGATCCGCATCCTTGCCACGTCGATGGATAGCCCCGCCAGAGTGCCCAGCTTTTCCTGAGTGAGACCCGCGGCCAACCTCGCCTCTTTCAGACGTAGGGACAGTAAATCGCGGGTTGTGATCGGGGTGGACAAGGATGGGGCCTGGGGGGATACCCCCTCAGATTGCCCACTTGCTTTCTCCCTGTCTGTTACGGTATCTGTAACAGCGGCAAAATGCCAGTGAAGCACCTAACGCTACGGTTGACACCCTGCACCACGGGGATACACGTATAGCGAGCACTTCATCCACAGGGGACCCGACCATGAACGCAGCTGTTAAATCCAAAACCATCGGCGGCACGACGCTCGCCCAACAGAATTTTGTAGAGATGAAATTGAAGGGTGGTTGGCGGTGCATGTGGTTCGCCACCTTCCTGTCGCCCCTTTTCCCGATTGCCATTATCTTGGCCTGTGTAGGCTTGGGCCATGGCATTGGCGCCACCACCTACCCCGGCTACAGCGGCCGCGGATTGAAGCTGGCATTCTGGTCCGTCATGGGTCCGCTGACGCCTTGGATCCTCTTTGTCTCCGCAGGCCTGGTCTGGCGGCAGTTCCACTAATCACACGGGCAAAAAAAGACGGCGGGCAACATGAGTTGCGCCGCCGTTATGTAGTTGAAAACTTCAGCGCTTGAACCGCGGAACCATTTGCTCCTGGCTCGGCGCCTCCTTACGGGCGGCATCCAGCACGCGATTGTCCTGAAGATTGGGGAGCTCGGCCTTGGGTGCTGAAACTTTCATTTCGCCGCGGTTGTCGGCCTGGATGTGCTCCTGGCGCTGATCCCGGGACAGCCCGGCCTCCCAGTCTCGCTCGGCCTTGGCCGCATCCATCGACGGCGCCGGGGCTTGCTGCTGCTGGCTGCGCTGCGCCTGGTGCCAGTCCTCGATCTGCCCCATGGTCGGCTCACCCTTGCCCAGGTTCGCCTGCATGTAGTCGTTGCGCATCTGGGCGATGTCCTGGGTGCGATCGTGCTCTTGCTGGCTGTTGCCGGCCACCTGGGCCGCTGTGGAGCGATGCTGGCGCTCCCGGTATTCCGGAACAGACATGCCATTGTCCTGTGCTTCGTGGACGGCACGGCGGCTGGCAATCAGATTGGACAGGGACATATGGGATCTCCGATGGTGGGTGGGGTTTACACCTTGAGCGTAAGGCCACGGGATGCGTCGTCAAGGAAACGGCCCCAAAAATGGGGCCGTTGTCCAAAGCCATATCAGGCGGCTTTCGCTGGTAGCTTGTTCTCCTCCTCCCAACGATCAATCAGCATGTCGCGGATCGCGACATAAAGATCTTTCTGCAGCTTCCGATCCGACCCAATATCGAAGCCATGCTGAAGATTGATCAGCTCGGCACGCGCCTCCACCCTTGAGCTGAACTGCTTCACCTTCTCGTCCTGGGGCATTTCGTCCAAGCCCGAAATCCAGCTCTCGTAGTCAGCCTCGGTCAGCGCCAGGTCGATCAACGCATAAGTGAGGTGGCTCACCTTGCTTGGGCGCAGCTCGGAACCCAGGATCCCCGCGACATCACGCTTGAAGGTGGAATAAAGCGAGTTGAAGATCAGGGAACGGTGGAACTTGTGCTCGCGCTCGACCACCTGCTGGGGCGTCAAAATATCGAAATGGATGTAGTCGGCCCGCTGCGAGCCTGCACGATGGAACAGACCAATCGCATCCTGGGGAGAGTTCAACTGCTCGGCCATATCCTCCAATGTCAGCAGATCCCGAAACTTGATCTCGCCTGACATGGATGCGATGAATGTCAGGGACTTGGCAGCGTTCTCGGGCAGGTCATTGGTATCATGATAGGTCCGGTTGATCGCGATCGCATCGGCACCTAGGTGGCCATTGGCTACCTTCGATCCGCTCGGGATCAGCACACGGCCAGCGCCGCGGCGCCGCTGCTTCCTCGCGATGTGGGCGTCAGGACGGGTCTCGTCGTAGAGACGATGACCAGCGATACGCTGAACGGTGTGTAGGAAGCCGATTGCCTGCGTAGGTGTGTTCCAGGAGATGTAGCGGCCCCTGCCCCCTTCCTTGGCGATCCACTCCATTGTTTTGGGGGAGCTGCGAAACACAATTTGGGAACGGAAGTTGTCCAGGAACGCACGGGTGGCCGCATCGCCCATCCTCGCCTCATACGCATCGAAGCTCTGCGTCGCATAGAGGGCATAGCCGCCCAGACTTCGCGACACTGGCAGGAAGTCGCGATCGGCTTTGGTAATCAGCTCCTGTGCCTCGTCCTTAACGAACAACACAGGTGTTTCGCCTGCGGCCTTCCAGTCGTAATCGCCTGCACGACGGCGGGTCTTTGAAAACATTCTCTGGTTCATAAGCGATTGAGCCAGCTTGCCCGCAGCACCATATTTCACCTCTGGCAGCGATGCTGAAACAAAGCCACCGCGAAGTGGGATGGTGATATCAACACCCTTCTCCGTGTCGCACCAAGCGCGCAACTCTTCATGCTGCATCAATGGCTTGATCCAATTGTCAAACACGGACACTACGCCGCTAGTGGTGTCGATTGGCTTCGGCCAGAAATCGTTTTCGATGTAGAGCACCGCGTCCTCAAGCGAGACAGATGTATTCCACTGAGGCAGTTCGCGAACATCGGCCATGATCCGCTCACTGGCCGCATTCTTCTGGCTCAATGCCATCTTGAAACGATCCACACCAGAAATTTGCCAGAAGTAGTTGCGCCGCGGGTTATTTGCCTGGGATTTGACCAACTCATTCAGAATTACAGAAATACTCAAGCCAAAACTATAGGCTTGCGTTGTGAAGTATCTTTCAGTATCAGATTGTTGGGCCTCTTCCTTCTTCGCACCGCCCACATCGGAAATAGCCTCGATGAACTCATGGGGCGTCAACCCCTCCATTAGCCCGAGCCGAATGCCTGGCTTAATCAAAACCACGTTGTGTTTCAGACCGAATTTGGCGATGAATGCTGCCAGCAGCTTTTCGCCCATGTCGCCCTTGCCATCCAGGGCAAACACCCCGCCAGCATTGTGCTCAACCCACTGGTAGATGTAATCCAGCAAGACATTGAAGGTTTTGCCGCCGCCCGTTTTGCCCGTGACATGCAAATGGGTGCTCGCGTCCTGGACGGTATGGCCCGTAGGCAGACCAGCATCAGGTCCAAATCCATCGCCATAACCACTGAGCTTTCCGGTGGCCGTTCCCATTTGAATGAAGCCGGACTTGTCCCGCTCGGCTGCGCGAGCCTGTGCCAAGCGTTTTGCCGGTGAAGTGTTTCCGAGTTTCATGCGCTATCTCCCGATGCAGTCAGTTCTTGGTAATCAAGCTTGAGTGAGCGCATGCGCTCCTCCTTACGCTCCCACCACACGGGCATGGAGCAACCGAGGATCGCCCAATACAAGGGCAGCAGCACTCCATTGAAGATCTTCCCCACAGCGAAGTAGGCAATGCCTGCTGTGATGGCGAAGAACGCCATGTTCTTGAAAGTGTTGTAGAAGAATTGCTTGGAGGTGTCCCGGTTGCCAATAAAAATGAAGACCAGGAACGCGATCACGCCCACCACGATGGCAACCGGCAGTAGATGGGCCATTACCGCTCCTGCCGCCCCAGGCACGAACCCCATCAAGATGCCGGCCGCAGGCACGATGACCGATCCAAGCAGCACCGTGCGATTGCCATGCGCCCCAATGGCCGACCACAGCGCGATGAATAGAACAAACGCGCCAACTACGGCAAGGCCGCCTAACCCACGGAAAGCATCAGTCAGCCATTCATGCTCGGCCATGCCAGCCAGCTTCAGGCAGGTCATGGCTACCACGGTCAACACCGTGATCAATGCCATCAGCACTGGCGTGATGGCCGACTGGCCACCCTGCCGCAGGCTTTCGACCAGCACGACGCTTGCGAGCGATCGGCCGTCTTTCGTCCCCCACCAGCGTCCCTTGATATCCCGAAGGTCGGCCCTGACTGGAACCATGACGGGGTTTCCGTTTTTGTCCAGCATGGGATTTCCGTCTTCGTCGTAGCCTTCAACATGAGTTGGAACATCATGCCGGCCTCCAACATCGCGGCCAAAAGCCTTGGACTGCTCAAGCCACGATGCGATGGGCATGTAGCGGGCGAGCTTGTATGGGTTCTTCATAGACCGGTCTCCAGGGAGTTGAGTAGTTCGAGCTCGCGAGCATTCAGCTGGTTTTCCGAAACGGTCCTCGGATCAAGCCCACGGCTCTCCAGAGATTTGCCCAACGCCTGCTGCTTCTCCTTGCGGCTCATCCCGGCAACGGGGTTTTCGATCACTGAACCTTGATACAGGCCGAGGCCATTGTTCGGCGTCTTATCCAAAGCAAGCCCCACGATCAGGCCTGTCAAATAAATGACCACGACCAGGGCGCTAGACAGATAGAACGAATACCAGGCCAGGCCCTTGCGTAGCAGCCAGCGGAAATGGTCGCTGGCGACCTGTGCAATGGGCACGCGCGGGTCGTCGTATTCCTGCTTGGTGGGGTGAGGACGGTCCTCGTTGTCCCACCAGAAGTGGTCTGCTTGCTTGAGCTCGCTTGGCGTGGCCACTAGGAAGCACCCCAGGTGATGGAGGATCCACGATGCCGGCGAGATCTTCGTCATCGCCAAATGTGCTCGCTTGATGCCTTTTGAGATTGAAATGCGTGGTTTCGGGGCCCTCATAGCATTCGCAACCTCGACCGCCTCAGCCAATCGCGCCTTCATTTCTTCATCGTGTTTAGCTGTTTCAGAGATGGCCATTGACAGTCCTCCAGGGGATACCTTTAGCGATAGCGTGTGGGAACGGAATGTCAAGGCGTCTTGCCTGAAAACTGCGCCTCGAAACTCTTGATGGCGTCGATCTGTTGCTGCTCCTGTTCCCCAACCTGCGGTGCCTTTATCGGGCGCGGCCGTGCCGCCTGCGGCTTCGCCGCTGCAGCGGGCTTGGCCGCGGGCGCAGGAACAGGCGCCGGCTCCGACTTCACGGCCGGCACAGGTTCTTCCTTCGGTGGGTTTGGCAGGGTGGCTTGTGCTTCAAAGGCACCTGGCGAAAGCATCGGCATCGGCACGGGTTCCGCCGGTTCGGCTTGCATTGGTTCGGCCTGCGGCTGAACCTCCACGGCGCCAGCCTGAGTTTCAACATCAGGCGCCAACGGGGGAGCTGTCGGCTCGTGTTGAACAGAGACGGCTTGAGCTGCGGGAATGACTGGCATCATCAGCCCCGCCTCAGATGCAGACTTGGGCTTGAAGACGAACCAAGCCACAACTCCCAGGACAATGACAACCGCGGTGCTGATCGCAAGAACTTTGGCCCGCTTACCACTGGCAGGGTCAGCCTGGACCCGAGATTTAGTTTCCCTCGCCTTAGCCGCCAGGGCCTCTCCTGCCTTAAAGGTCGCTGCCAGTCCCGCCTTGGCCGCCTTTTTGGACGTTTCCATTGCAGCCTTGGCCTGGGCCTCGATGAGTGCCCGGGCCTCGTCATTCAGAAGACCGGGATCTTCGATCGCGCTTTTGCTGTGCTCACCGCTCGGCGGCGGCGGGGGTGGTGCCCCCAACTCGTCGTCGTCGAACATGTTTCCGAATTTGGACATGGCAGGCCTTCTATAGATAAGGAGGTCCCACCCGAAGGCAGGACCAGTTGGTTAGCGAGGCATCGGGCTGACGATGATCACGGGCGAATTTCCGACGACCCCTTCAACCTTGACCTTCGGGTTCTTCAACAGCGTGGTGAGCTGGGCAACCAGCCAGGCACGATCGCCGGCACTCCCGGACACCACCACCGTCATGTCCATCGACTGCTTGTTGAGCGTGGCCGACAGCTGCGACAGCACCATCTGAGTATCGGCGTGGCGGGCAGCGACCTTTGCGGCATCGAGGTTCAAGGTCAGGTTCTCGGCAGCCTTGGTCGGCTTGCCATCCACCACAACATCCTTTTCCTTGACCGTGGCGATGGCGCCCACCGACACCTTGCCTTGCAGGACGCGGAAGTCGTTCAACTGGGACTGATAAGCCTGGATGCCCGTCGCGGCGCCGCTGACCACACAGCCGGCAGCGACCTGGCCGAGATTGATGCCACCACCGAAGCCGAGCAACTTGCCAACGACGCCCATGCCGACGGCAGTGGCCGCTCCGATGCCGCAACCTTTGGCGCCGGCACGCACGGCACCTTGGCGAGCCTCGGCCTTCTGCTCAGCCGAAACTTGTGGCTTGGCGGGGGAGCCGGTCAGACCGCTGGTCGTGGCACAACCGGACAGCACGAGGCTGGCAGCTACAAGGAAAGTGATGTTCTTTTTCATGATTTGGTTCCTGTGAAGTTGGGATTAGGGCGGGATGGAAGGAGGTCGTGCAGGCCGGTCTTGTTGCTCTGGGATTGCGGGAGCTGGCCAACGAGTTCCTGAAGGAAGTTCACTTGCGAGGTCTTGATCCGATCACCCAAGCCAACCAGTGCCTCGAACAGGAAGGCCTTCAGATCCGCCACCTGTTTCTCTTGCTGAGTCCGGGCCTCGCGGAGCTCGGCACGCACCACCTCGGCTGTGTCGGTGTCGTCCAGGGCGCGCAAGAGCACGCTCTTCATCCATGCCGGCACCGTCATTCCCACGGCAACTGCTTGAGCTTCAATGCGTGCGTCGTCGCTTGGAGCAAAACGGACTTGCCGTTGCTTTGGTGTCTGGGTCATACCTATACCGATAGCTCAGCGGGACGGCTTGTCAAGCGTCGGCGCTACCAGCCGCAGACGCCGTAAAGACAGGGCCATCTGGCAAAAATCTTGGCTTCGCTGGTAGCAGCTGCGGTGGCTAGTTGCTACCAGCTGCAAAGCCTTTCGCTTCAAGGCTTTGGGGCACACCAAGCGCGCAGCGCGCTACCACCGAACGGTGCGTATGGTGTGTATACATTTTGTTTTGGACGGGACGAAATGTCATCTCTGGCAATCGTCGGAGGTCGGTCAAAGCAAAATGCAGGTTTTTGTTTCTGCTCGTGGCCAGACAGCTCAAGGAAACTTGACGCTTTGTTCGGGAATGCTTTGATGGGTCAAGGCAACCAGCGAAACAAATCTATGAAGCCTCTAACAGGAAGGAAGGTAGGCAGGCCCACCATTGGCGACCGTGCTATGACTTCAGGTGAGCGTTCAAAGAAACAACGCGAACTGACCAAGGGAAAGGTCCACTCACGCAGGATCGAGCTGACCACAACCGCGAAACAGGAACTCCAACGTGCGGCTGACCATGCTGGCCTATCGGTCAATGGGGCACTGCTCGTTGCGATCTATCTGCTGTCGAAAGAGACGCCAGCGGAGGTAGCCGACCTAGCGAAGCTCGTGGCCCACCGTTTTGGAACCCGAGTTGAGTTCACCAATGAGGATGGCACCAAGACCCGCATCGGCCTTGGTCGTTATGGGAACCAGCAGTGAGCCGCAATGCCCTCGCCTCCTTTCTCTCGGGACTGGAAGCCGTTGCATCGGCTCCGGTTGGCAAAGGATTGGAGTGGTGGCGCTACCGGAATGTGCTGCGTGTCTTCAACGGTCGTTGCGCCTACTGCGCAAGGGAGCTGGCAGCCGTGGACAGGCCGCGCAACAAGGGAAGCTGGAACATCGGCTATCTCATCCCCCGTCAGCTTGGCGGCACGCTTCACTCATCCAATCTGTTTGCGGTGTGCCCTTCCTGTCGTCAGGCCAAGGGCAACCTGGACTGGATCAGCTGGCGGAAGGCCAGCAGCAAGGAAGCCGTTGCCGCTCTCGACGCTCACCGGCTGGCGGCGCTTGAGGTCGCCCACAACCACCTGCTCCGGAACCCTGACCTGGGCAAGAAAAAGGAAACGGTGCTTCGTCATCTGTCGGCCCGTTGGTCGCACCCCAGGTTCGCCGTGTATGCCGCGCTGACGGAAATCGATGGGTTCATTGCGTGGGAGGCAGCCATGAAGCCGCCCCGCGATGTGGTCGCCCTACTCGTCGGTGCCGGCGGCAGGAAGGTTTCGGGCGAAGCCTGGCGCCTGCCTCCTGCCCGCTTCCACGATGTCGTCTGGCAACTGATCGACCTCAACGCCTGGGTGCGCCGCATTGAACTGGGCGGAGCCTTTCCCGATCCAACGCCGGACGTCCCCGGCGACAGCCACTGGCACCTCACCTATACCAATGTCCTCGACATTCGCCGTCGGCGCCCCAAGCTCAAACCCAAACCGATCCCTGCCCAGGAACGCCCCATGGACTGGGGGCGCCGGTTGCTCATCGAATACAAAGCCTCCGGGCAGACCGGCCGTCCATTTGACTGGGATTGGGTAAACAAGCACCGGGAAACGGACTTGGCGTGGGAGCGAACCCGAGACGCGCAGCGTTGCCAGGATCAACAAATCCTCCACGCCCTGGACGCCCAGATGGAACGGGAGCGACTGGACGCGGAAGCGCAGCGCCAGGCCGCCCTGCCCCTCATCGATCAGTATTGGCTGGAGCTGGGTCGCCGATGGTCTAACCCCAACAGCGATGCCTGGGCGGATTTCGTACGAAAGCATGGGGCACAAAAAAGCCCGGCCATCGACTGACCGGGCTTCTCTGATTTCCAAAGTTTCAGCTGCGAATACGGTCCATGTGGAGACCTTCCTTTTCGCCCCAGGCTTCGTCGTGATCGTCTTGTGAGAAGAGCGATTTGAGCTTCCTCTCATTCACACCATGCGTTTGGAGGCCTGTCTTGTCTTCCTGCGCTCCATCATGGTGGGAGAAGAACGCATTGAGCATCTTCCGATCGTTCGCACCATGGGATGTTTCTTTGATCAATGAGCCCATGGCTGCCGTCAGGCTATCGGGCAGTCGCTTGCCCTGGCAGCACGCGGCCGGCAGCCGCTTGGCGTGGTCCCAGGTATCCAGCTTGGCGCCTGCTTCAATCAACAGATCCAAGATGCCCTCGCGGTCGAGCTTGCGACCTTGAGCACGCGCAGCGACCCAGGGCGCCGTTTCCGCGATGGTGCTGTAGCCGTAGACGGCTAGATGGAGCGGCGAAAGCCCCGACAGGGTTGCCTGGTTCACCGTGAGCGGCGACAGTTGCCGGCGAACGTTGGCCAGGTCGCCATCAATGATGGCTTGATGGAGCGGCCCGTGAACGGCAGGAGGCGCGACTGGCCGCGGCTTCTTGAGCAGGCGATCGATAAGCGCACGGTTCGCTATGGCGCGGTCTTCGCAAGCCTGGCGATCTTCAGCGGTGCGGGTGGTCCTGAGTTCGGCGGTAAACATGGGGCGGTCTCCTTGGATGGGGGCGGTAGCCGCGCGTTGTCGCGGCCTCGTTTCCATGCAATCACCACGCGCCGGCTTGTCAAGCCTGCTCGATCAAGATTTCTTCGCCCGTCGCCTCAAGGTCATCCAGCAGCAGTTCCATGGCCGCAGCGATTGCCACGGAATGCCCACCCCTTACCAGTCGGCGCCAACGTTCCATGGTGTCGCGAGGCACGCGCACGAAAACCGATGCTGTCTCGCCCTTGGCCTCGGCGAACACGCGGATCGACGGGCCGTTCATGCCAGCCTTGGCGCGGCTGATCTGGAACGGGCTCGCCTTCTTGCTGAAGGCCACCTCACCCTCTTGGCTTGCGACCTCCTCATTCATCCAATCAGGCTGCATGGCGTGCCTCCTTCAAGTTCCCAAGAATGTGTTCGGCAACGAGGTCGAACTCCGCCCGCGCGAGCGCGGCATGTGGGAGCTTCAACTCCTGGCTATAGATTGTTTGCCCGCGCCCGTAGGCATTGGGATAAATCGCCCGATCGCGGATGACCGGCAAGCCTGCGAAGGCACGGCCCAGTAACTGCCGCTGTTCACTGCGTTCTGGCCGCACTCGTGAGGGCACGACAACGAAAGGCTGACCTCGCTGCTCCAGGATCTGACGGCCCCGCATGTAGAGCGGGTGGGTGGTGCCATCGAGCAGGGTCGGCATGATGACCAACTGCCCTGGTAGACCGCCCTGTGGCGGCACCGGGGCATGGTCATAGAGCACGACATCGAAGCCGCGGCTCCGTGCTGCAGCGACAACGAATGGAGTGTCCTGTCCTGCTTTAGCGGCACGCCTGGCCCAGACCAAGGATCCGGACTGCGGATCCAGGTCAACGACCAGCACCCGCAGGTCTTGGGTAGCCAGATAGCCGGCGAGTGTCGTCGCCAGCATGGTTTTGCCGGTCCCGCCTTTGGGGATCCAGATTGAAAGTTCCATGGTCTCTCCTGATTTCAGGTGCTAGCAGCTGCTAGCAAGTGCTTGCATTGAACGTAGATGGCCGGGACGTGTTGTCAATCTTCGTCGGGAAACAGGATGGTGATGACCGGCTCCCCGGCGTCGCCTTCATGGATCATGGAGACCAAGCGCACCTTGCGCGCGGCATGGCCGCTGCCCTGTCGCGACACGCGCAACATGTCGAACTCAACCCGGCAGCTTTCAGGCTGGCCAACAGCCGCGAAGCGCGCCATCGCCAGCACATCCCACAGACGGCCTTCCTGGTCCTGCGCCACTTGGCGCCGCTCCGTGTCGTCCTCGGTCCATTCGACGCAATCCCGGTAAACGCGTTCTGTGAGCGCAACCGGAACCCGGAAACCGGCTTCCTTGCGGATGTCATCGGGCGCGGCATAGAGCACGCCATCGGCAATCGCCTGGGCGCGGGTGTAGCTGAAAACGATGTCGTCTTTGGTGAACATTTTTTGGTCTCCCTTGTTATTGGCCCTGCCACAGGGCAGCGCCTCGCGATGACCTGGCATGGGAAACGCGTTGCCCCGCCACCTGGCGCGGTCAAGGGAGGAAGTGAAAGGGCTGGCGCGGGCCGGAGCCGCAGGCGACTACTCGGGCCCTGGAACGACCCTTGACCGTAGAAGCCGGGCAAAGGGGCTGGCAAGCCTGGATGGGCGCGCAGCGCAGCGGAGGATCGCCAGGGATGGCCGCCTCAAATATTTTGGGATAGCTGCTTGACATTCATAGCGGTCGTGCTTGCATGGATTTAGGTGCTAGCACCTGCTAGCAGATGCAATCAGCAGCTAGCACTAAAACCCCACAGGAGACCGCCATGAAAGACATCGTCGAAATCGCACTGAACCCCATCGCCTACTGGCGCACCACTGACAGCACGGTGATTTACCTAGGCGGCTATGTCGTCGCTGCCCTGGCCGTGGCCGGCGTCGGTTCTGGTATCTGGGCCTTCATCAGCGGCGTGTTCGCGCAGGCGTCGGCTGTCACAGGCCTGTAATCCCCACCTTCAATCTGGAGAGTTGCCCATGGGCGCTTTCGCCTCTGCCTTGACCAGGCCGACTCCAAGCACCCGCTGGTTGGAGCGCTCGTTGCTGGTGGTTGCCTTTGTCCTTCCCTGGCTCGTCTTAGCCTGGCCTTCGCTCCTGGCGTCCGCCATCGCTGTGCTCCTGGCGCGACGCGTTCACGGAAAACTCACCCGGGCGTCTTTCCGGCTCAATCCAGACGACCTCATTCCCGTGGTGCTGGGACTGGGAGTGGCCATGTGGTTTATCGCGCTCTACTACTTCACGACAGGTGCCCCATGAAACGCTTCGTCAACTTCGCCCTCTTCGCCGTAGCCATGGCCGGATGCTTCCTGCTCTCCGATAGCTTCGCCATGCACATGGATCGCATGTCCGGATCGCTTGACGCCCTATCCCATCGGCCTTAGTTGTAAAGGTATGGACTTCCTAGTGCTCGCTTCTGCGTTTGTCATGGGCTCGGCTTTAGCCGCTGGCCTGCTGACATTCGCCTGGTTCTTCATGGGTCAGATCGAAGATCGCGCAGCGCTGAAGCTGGCAGCCGTTGGGTCTTACCTCGCCATCGGCATTGCCTTGGTAGCCTGGTGTGTGCGAATGAGCGCTTTACCAGACCCATGGTTTGATACCTTCGTGCTGTCCTGGCTTGCGGCGCTGGCCTTGGGCCTGGGCGTTCTCTGGCACCGCCAAGCGTCGGAGTTGGCATCGGCATGAAATGCCAACGCGGGTTAGCACTGGTCGAGCTCATCCTGCTGATCGGCATCATCATCGCCGTGTCATCCGGCATCTTCGTTCTCGCGCGCCATGTGGACAGTGCACGACAGGTGGACCGCCAGGCCAAGGACTATCACGCGCTCATCGAAGCGATCGACGGCGCCAACGGCCGGTCGATTGGCCACTTCAGCGGCGTATCGACGGCGAAGGTGGCCAGCGACGCGCTGGTGCCAGCGGGGATGATTGAAGGCGCTACCCTGCGCAGCGTTTGGGGCGCGATCACAATCGCACCTCTGACCCTGGACGCGCAGCGCCCGAACGCGCATGCACGTATCACCTACGCAAGCGTGCCCGCGGAGTTCTGTTTTCAGTTCGTGTCAGCGATCTACAAGGGCGAGACCGCCATCCATGTGGGCGGTGTGCTGGTCGCCGCAAAGGACGCGGGGCTCAACCCCACGCAGCTGGCCCAAGCCTGCCGGACCACCCCTGTTTCCGTGGTCATCGACCACGACGGCGGCGGCAACGGGGATCGAGCCCTGCTCTAGCGCCAGCTGTGCGGTAGGCTGTTGTCAAAGCCAACCTCGGTCGCGCACATGTCCCGCAAAGGCACCATCAGCTACGGTCCAATGAACAGCCCTTCCGGCAATCCCCGGGCACTCGCCGAGTATTACCTGGCGACCAGGACAGATCGAATGCAGTTCTACTGCTTCGACGAACCGCCCGCCGATGGCACTGGCACCTGGACGCTGATCGACCAGTTGGACCGGTCGGTGCTGCTGGCTGCAGGGGACAAGGCCACTGCTAAGGAATGGGCGAAGCGGCTCAAGTTGAAGAGCTGGACCTATGTGCGCGTTTGAGAGATAGGAATGCCCATGTCGAACTTTGAAATCCTCACGCTACTCGTCGCGCTCTTGGCGGTTGTTCCCGGCCTCATTGCCCTGGTTCGGCAGAGCCGGCAACGCAAGCGGATGGATCAGCTGGAAGATGCGCAGCTACGGCAAAACCGAGCGACGGCGGCGCTACACGAGAAGCAGCTGGAAATGCTGGTGGCGAGCGAACAGTCGCAGAATGGCGCCCATGTGAAGCTGGAGCTCTTGCGCAACGGATCAAACTACCGCTTCCGTGTGAGCAACCTGGGCCCGGCCGCTGCGCGGAATGTCGAGGTCAAGTTCCTGACCGAAGATGGCGGGCACAACCCCGCGGTGGACGGAGACTACAAGGCCAAGTTCCCCGCCCCTGTTCTCGACGTGGGATCGAGCATCGAATTCCTGGCCGCCATCTACCTGGACAGTCCGTCGTCTTACAACGCTACGGTGTCCTGGACGGATCCGAATGGCACGCGTATCGAGAACGCCGCCTACGTTGCGATCTAGCATTAGGCCGGGCTAGGCACCGCTGGCTCTTCATAGCCGCCGCCACCATTCCAGAAGCCCCAGTAGTAGGGATCATTCGTCAGCAGCGCCCTACCCTTGACCGTGATCCAGGCGCCGCCCTGCGGCAGCCGCAAGATCAGCCCGGCGTCCTGGGCATCATCCAGCGCGGCATTGCATGCACGCTCACCTTGGTCCGTGCTTTCCATCAGGTGGTCGATGGCCGGCCGCGGCATCGGGCAGGTCAATGCGGAGCGCTGACCATGGCGCCAGATGTAGCGGCGCCACTGGGTGGCGGATTGTTCGCAGGCTTGGAGCACCTCAAACGGTGTGATGGTGGACATCAAAGTCTCCCCACACGTTTGCTGGCACCCATCGCTGGAGCAGTCGCCTTCTCATACCGATCCAGAATGGCCTCCTCTGCGAAGTCAGCCAGCAACCAATTGAGGGCCTCACTGTTCCAAATGCAATCCGCTTCCAGGCGCCCGGTCTTCTTTGCCTTTTCTGCCGTTAGACGGATGGCTTGAACTGTGCTCGAAACATATGAAGTCTGTTCGTTGCGATAGTTAATCCATTCTTGGTGAAGGTCTGGGCAGGCTGTTGCCAGCTTTCTCGCTTCCTCAACTGCACCCGCCAACCAGCGCTCATACCGATCCCCGCTGATGATCTCTTGGCCTTCATCAAATGGCGAAAGTGTCCTCATCGCACACATCCAATTATGTATTCTTCCATCCCCGCTTTCCTGGCAGCCTTCCACTCTTCCGTGGTCATCAACCGGCTCTGCCCCATGTAGTGCGAGCACTGATAAATGGGCACCTTCCAAGGCTTCCTGACCATCGCCTCATGGCACATGCGATCCATCCACAAGATGCCGCCTGCTCTCGCGGCGTAGGCGTAGTATCGATGACGGCGATGTATGGCCTTGAGAATGAAAGTGGCGCCCATTACAGTCTGCCCTGCTTGCGATCGGCACCTACCGCCGGGGCTGTCGCCAAATCCGTCTCGTCAAAGCGCCATCCAGCTTCGATCGCTTCAAGATGATCCAGGCACTTCTTACCCTCAGCCACATGGACCGCCGACAAAGAGAGGCTGGCTCGTGTGTTGGTATCAAGCTGTGAATTTGACGCGTCGGCCACACGTTGCTGATTGAACGCAATGCCGTCCTGAACCGTTCTTTTTAAGCGCTTGAACTCCTCGCTCGGTCCGTCTAACAACAGACCGCGATCCATCAGGCTTTGTAGCGCATTTTCCCAGCCGTTGAAGGGCTGCCCCAAAAAGCTGACGCCTACCCCCGGGAACTGGTCGATGTCCAGCTGGAACCGCTTGGCCTTGTGCCTGGCTTCCATCCGCATAGCGATAGCTTTGGCGACTTGTTCCTTCCGCGCACGCTCTTCATCCTGCTCCTTGCGTTGTAAGTCCTGAGCCTCGATCGAGCGCTTCATGGCTCGCGCAAGCCTCACATTCTCGATAGCAGAGGCGATCGCGAAGAACATCATTGCGATGGAGACAAGACTGGCGATGGTGAGGAGTTGCGACATCGGTGTTCTCCGTGGGGACACACTCATACAATCACCATCGGCCGTTTTGTCAAGTGTGAGAACCCCAACATTTTCCCCGCCCTTCCTCGCCCTTGCCCTGCACCCGCGCCAAGGGCTGCGTTAGCAGCCCCAAGGTCCATCGACGCGGGTCAAGTCGTAGTCCTCGCCGAAGGCCAGCGCAGCTTCCCGCGGCTTGAGATCGCGATAGCGGGCTAGCTGATGCTCGTCCGTGCCCGCATCGGTATGGTCGATCGCATAGAAGCGCTTGAGGAAGCCGTCGAAGTGGTAGGTCCAGTTGTCCATGGTTGTCTCCAGTGAGGCTGCCGGGGGCTTGCGCCCCCGGCGTCGCCGTCAGTCGGCCTTCGGCTCGAAACGGCGCAGGACGATCACGCCATCCACCGGCAGGGCCTGAAGCACAACCCGGAAGCCCTTGCCGTCCTGGTGGGGCCATGCGGTGCCAACTCGGACCCAGTCGTGTTTGGTTTCGCCGTTCTGCTCGAACTCGCGGACGGTGAAAGCATCGAAGCGGGCGTTGTCGGCGGCCGGGGTGGAAGTCTTCTTGCTCATGATGGTTTCCTTGCTGTTGATACGCGGATTGCGTGGGTTCAACGACAAGCGAAGGCATGAGCGCGGCAGCACCCTGGGCACCAGGGGCGAAACGAAGTTCAAGGCCGGGAGGAGACTAGCGTTGCCGCAATATCAAAGGCGGCATTAGCGGCTCTGACTGGGCGCAGGCGCAGTGGAGCAGCCGTAGGTTTGCGTCGCGCGGCCGTAGCGACAGTGGCCCACAAAAGCCATCCGCAAACAGCCAGGATCCTGTGAGCCGGTCAGTCCGGGCCATTGACCCGCTGCCCTGCCTTCAACGCGAGTTCGAGATGGCGATCCAGACTGGGCCAGGCGTGGCATGACCCCACGGTAAGGGGCTCAGCTCTGCAACCTGCCTTGGGCGTGATCGTGCTGCTACGAGCCACTGACTGGCGACGCCGGGAAATCAGCGCGTGCGCGATTGTGAGCAGCGACAGAAAGGCTCGTGGCTACACGCGCGTTCTCGCGCACCTTGGCCTGAAGTGCGAGCGACAGCTTCAGCGCTTTGCGGTCGCTGGCGATCATGGACTGGGAAACGCGCAAGCGTTTGGCGATCTGCGGACCTGTGAGGCCCTGCTCGATCAGTGCCGGGATCTGCCGGCGACGTTTCCACGCCGGCTGAGCCTCCTTCCACGCCTGGAGAATGGCCAGTCGCTGCGGATGCTGAGCAAGCGTCTGCGAGACCTCCTCTCCGGAGATCTTCAAAGTCCTGGCTATGGCCCGCTGGGTCAGGCCGTCGCGCATCAGGGCTTCGATCTTGGCCATGCGCTGTTCGGATGGCATGCCACCAGGCTTCTTCAGCCCTAGCGCCTTCTTGACCTGGAAGACTCGCTGACGCGAGACGCTGAGTTCTCGCGCAATCCGGGCGCAGCCCCACCCTTCCTGCTCATAAAGCTGGCGTATGCGTTGCTGGCGCTGGAGATTTTCCCTGTCCATGCTCTACCGATAGCATGGTGGGACGGACTGTCAAACGCAGCTAGCGCGCTTTGGCGTTCTTGGCGCGGGTGCGTGCGGACTGCGCCACCCGGTTGGCCTGGATCTTCGCCTCCAGGCGCTTGGTCAGTCCCAGGCGCTTGAGGTCATTGCGGATCGTCTGCCCAGTTACTTTGAATTTGGCGCCGATCTGCCCCAGGGTCTTGCCTTGGTCGATCAGAGCCAGGATCGCGGTGTGCCGCTTGGCGATGGCATCCGCATACAACGGATGTGGGCGCCCCTTCGCCTTCTCAGACCGCCGGTTGCTCCCGTTGTCGTAATACATCTGGAGCAGCCGCTTGCTCAGCTTCGGCCGCAGCGCTTCCAGGTCCAGGTAGAAGATGGACTTATTCACCTGCAGGTGCTGGGCCATTTCCCGGCCGGACAGTCCGGCCTCGATCAGCGCGGGGATCTTCTTGATGCGCTCGGCGCGGGTCGGCCGCTCGCGACGCTTGATCTTGAGCTCATCCAGTAGCTGCCAGACCCGCTGCCGCGAGACGCCCAGCTCGCGGGACATCTTGGACTGGGTCATGCCCTTCGTCGCGTAGAGCTTGCGCACCAGCCCGTCGCGCTCAGGTCCCGGCGGCAACGGCTTCTTCTTTACTGCTTTCTTTGCCATGCACCGGATGGTCGAATGCCATGGGGCTGAGTGTCAAGGAACGAACTTGATAAAAGCCCCCTTTCGGGGGCTTCCTGTCGCTCCTGCGCTTTATGGCGAGGTCTCCCTTCCGCCGACCCCCTTCACGGTCCCACCTAGCTTGCTGGACAAGTCGGTTGGGGTAATCCGATCTGATTACGCTTCCTGCGGGTGTAGTGGCTTGGGCGACTGAGATAGATTGCCCGGCAGGAGCAATCAAAACCAGCAGCGAACCTTGTGGCGCTGCGTCAGACTTTTCTGAAATGTGCATCGGATGATGCGCTAAATGATCCACTCCCACTCCGGGATTCCGCCCTTGACGATGTTCCCGGTGGGAGCAGCCCCAATGCTCTGGAATAGCTGCACATAGGCCGGAGAAATCTTGCGTTCGTGAAACAGGATCCGCTTGACCCCATATTCGCACTTGATGGCATGGGCGAAGCCGCGAATAAAGGGCTGACCAAAACCGTGGCCCTCAAGCTCTTTGGCTACGGCGAAATGCCCAATCGCGACAGTCGCATTGGGCTTGTCCAGCGACCACTCGTGAACATAGCCGGCGTGCTTCCCTGCGAAATACACATAGAGGTTAGGGTCGGCCTCGATGGAATTCTTGAAAGTCCTGATCGCATTACGGCCCTGGTATAGACGCGCGTAGCTGAGGAAATCGTTTAGCAGTGCCCGGCGCATTCGGTCGGTGCCCCATGCCCGCTTCTGTAGAAATAGCAACATAGGCGACTAAGCTGCTGTCCTTTGCTCTGCGGAGTAGCGCACGATCAGGTCCCCCGAGATGCGATCCGGTAATGAAGATCTTCAGCGAAGGCCAATACGGCATCGGCCAACGCTTCCACTTCGGTCGTCGTCGCATACACGGCCTCGGTGCGTTCTTTGTTCTGGCCCGAGCGGTGAACGATGTCATGCCGTTTCAACGCGGCAATGGTGAGGCCATAGGTTTCGTGGTCTGGCATTTCGACATCGAGTAGCGCAGCAAGGAATGGCCAGTTGCTACGCCAGCGGTGCCACACCATGTCTTTCATGCCGTTGTGGATCCGCTGGCGCCGAAGTTCCAGCTCAACTTGCTCACCTCCGACCATATCCTTCAAGCGGCGATCCAGGGTGGCGCGAGCGGCGACCAGGCGCTCAACGCTGGCATCCTCATTCGCCAGCCACCACACCGCGGTTTCCCATAGATACGTTTCTAAGGCGGTAATCAGGGCGGCATAGACCAGGTTCCTAGCCTGGAACTTCGCGACCTCCGGCCCCTCCATTCCCAGCACGAGGCGCAGCTCCTCCAACCGCCTGCGCAAATCGCGCAGCGGACTGTCCGCTGTTTCAACCTCAACATCCCAGTCTTCTTCTGCCGTCAGACCGGTAGGCGCCAACTCGTCGCCTATCTCCTGGACGATATCGCTAGCTAACTCTTCGATCGTGTCGAAGTCTGCGATATCTTCAAAACGCTCCATCAGCACATCGTGCGGATGCCACGGCCCACCGCGAGTAAAGATGTAGCCCACATCCGAGCTGTGGGGTGTTTCCATTGCCGGGTCGCAATAGCGAGCAAGCAACCAGTGCCTCATGGCTGCCGCTTGCTGCTCGGGCTCTGCGTTGCGCAACCAGTCATCATCGATTTCACAAGTGGCGGGATCGCTAAACGCCTCCGCATCTACCTCTGGCAGCTCGTCGTCAAGGCCCATCATTCGTTTGGTCAGGCTCATGCGTTTTCCTCAACCCCCACGATGTAGCGGCTGTGCTTGGCCAGCATGACCTGGATCCTTTCGTGGAATAGGGCCTCATGGTCGCCAGCTTGGTCCTCGATGGCGTCGGCCTGCGCAGCGAACTCCACCCAGAAATCACCCGGGTCGGGATTGGCCGCGATCAAGTCCGGAAGGTGGGCCTCCAAGGTATCGAGCAAGGCAATCAGGTCATCGCGCGTCATGGTTCTATCTTGACATCGGCCCGCTCCCGGCGCGATAAATGGCCTTGCCGGCTCGGCTGAAGCCCCGGTGTTGTGCCTGCATAGCCAATAGGCTCCAGGTGCCTGCGCGTCCTCAGATACGAGGCGACGGGAAAAATCCCCTCGCCCTCTCCAGGACGCACCCATGGCCCAGCGCTATTCTTCCGCCCGTAATGCCGCCTTCCATCGTCAGGACGGCCGCTGCTTCTACTGCGACTTTCCCATGTGGCTAACCGACCGCGCCGGCTTCGCCTCAGCGCACGGACTGACCTTGCGCCAGGCATCGCGCCTACAAGCCACAGGGGAGCATCTTGTGGCCCAACAGGACGGCGGCCGGCACGGAGCGAATGTGGTCGCCGCCTGCCATCACTGCAATCAGGCGCGCCATCGCTTCCGTCCCGAGGCTGCCCCGGATCCTGACCGGTTCCGTGCCCGGGTTCAGTCGCGCGTGAAACAACGGCACTGGCATTCCCGCGACCTGTTCCACGCCCTGATCTAGTAGTTGGGCTAAGGGCTTCGGCTGGCCGATGCGTATATGCGAAGCGGCGCTGGATTTCGAAAGGGCGATGTTGCTCGGTGCCTGCTAACGAGCACAGACATAAGGATGGACGGTGAAGGCCAGTGAGCGGGTATCCGCGGCGATGGCTGCAGCATCGCCAAACGCTTGGTAGGAGATAGTGCCGCGCACCTGCTGGCCTGGCTCAATGAGCACTTCCCCGCATCCGCCTGGGCAATACGCGCTGCCGGTGGGCAACAGGCTTTTCGTGCCATTGGATGTCGTCAGCGTCGCGCCATCGAAACCGGGCGGCAAGCCTCCTTCTGCAGGCCACGCTTCCTTGGACAGGCACAACGGCTTATCTGACTTCGACGACAACATTAGATCGAAGCGCTGCTGCGCTGGGTTGTCGGTGATGGCCAAGGCGAACTCTGACTCCGGCGCCCATCGAATGGTAGCGGTCGTCGCACAACCGACGACGGCCAAGATCAGGCCTAAGGAAAGCAGCCGCAAGAGCATCAGACCCGAGCGGATGCCTTGTTCCTCAGGTGAGTTGCTAGCACCAGCAAGCCCAAAGCGACAAGCGCAATGCCGATACCAGGCAGGTCAATGGTGCGGCCGAGCAACGGTCGCGCATCGGACGCGAAAAAAAAGTGGGGAAAGAACAGTGCGAAGGCACCAACCAGTGCTACCGCAATCCGCGATGGGAAGAACGCCAAAAACAAGAGAATGGCGCCGATGCAGCCCGCATAGACCAAATACATGAAGCGCGCATCTTCGGCTGGCACATACCACATGTAGCGCATTTCAAACATGAAGTAGTGGATGGCAAGCGCGGCGAGCGCACTGACGATGAACAGGACCAAAGCCGTCTTTTTGGTCATGGCCGAAAAGCCTAGGCCGACTTCTTACACTCAAGGCTGTCAATTACGTTGGCATTCTGGATCTTAGTGGCGTTGTTCCCGACATGGCCATCAACGAGCTCGGTGTGGAAGGTAAGATTACAGACCTCTCCGACATCGGGAATGCGCTTTCCATCTTCAAAATACGGATAAAAGACCTCTAGCTCTGACCCAACCGCCTTTACCTTGAACTGGACATAGGTGCGGAGATAGCCGCTAAAGGGTGGAATGGCCGACCGTTCGACGATGACCGCTTGATCCAGCTTCTGGCTATGCTGCGTCGGTTTGGTTGAGGCACATGCAGACCCGATGCCGAGCACCAAAACCAGAAAAAAAAGCTTTGCGGTCATCAGGGCGTCCCGTTCTGATCCAGCAGGAAATTGTAGGACTTGATCGTAGTCCCGCTGGCATCCTGATACTGAACGCCGAAGTTGGAACCGGGAGTTGGCATGCCGGTTGAGGTTCGGCTGGAAGCGCCCATAACGGCACTTTCAGCGGTAAGGCCAGCGGCATGTGCGGCTGGAAAATTGGCCTGTGTCATGCCTCCGGCCTGCATTGCGGTCGTGTATTCGGTCAGGACATGAGTGAGGGCCGCTGCTCCCAAGTCATTGTTGGTTGCGGCGAAGTTCCCGATGTCGTCCACATCAACTTTGCCCGTTGCGTATGAGTCGATGAAAACATTGGGATCACTACTCACGGCCGTCAAGGCAATGGTCTGCGGCGCATTGATCGCGTTCGACAGCGCGGTGGCGGCACCCGGAGAACCCACCTTCGGATTGGTGGATTGAACGGTTAGGTTGCCTTGCTTGTCAGGCGCTACCGTAGTGCCGGTCAACTGCTGCGTCTGTGTGATGAACTTCTGCTGGTCAGCCGGCGTTCCCGCAAGCGATACAGCCCGGCCGTCTGGGTCTGTGTATTTGTATGGGTTGTTGTTGCCATAGTAGTAGCGGTTGAAATTGGTTCCGTTGTTCGGATTTGCCTGAACCGGATCGACGGAAACGAAGCGAGCCTCGGCCGTGCCGGCCGCGATCAACCCCAACAATCCAGACACCAGTAGTAGTTGTTTGCTCATAGCTTTCCGTCCCTTGTGCGTTTGGCTTTCTCGCGTGCGATCGAGGCGAGGTAGTTGTCCATATCTTCCTTGGACTGCGGCTGCCACCCCAATTTTTCTGCTTTGTCGAACCATTCGTGGTTGGCCAGCGCCAGCCGGTTGTATTCGGGCCGCTGCGCCGCCGGCATATCGGTGAGATTGGGAAACTTGTCTTTGAAACGTTGCTGGACTTGGATCCCGTAGGCATTGCCGACATAGAGCATGGCAATGACGTCCTTGGGGTTCACGGCCAGCACCGCGTGGGCCACTTCCATTAACGGCTCGGCCTGCTTCTTGGCATATAGGTCTTCCATCAACGAACTGGCCATCGCGCCAACAGATTGACGCGGAGTCAGGGGACGCAGATAGAGCTCATTCTTGATCGCCAGCGGCGTGATCTTGGTATCGTGCTCGTAAGCGCTGTCGAAAACATACTCGCCGCTGGTCGCCTCGACGTTGTGCCATTGCCCATCGTCATTGACGAACTTCACCAGCATGTGCGCGGGCGTCGTGGTCAATGTCACGATGAAGCCCAAGCGCTGCGACAGGATCGCCACCAGGATGGGCATGCTGACGCAGTTGCCCTTCTTCGTGCGCAGGTAATACGACAGGCGCTTGGTGCGCTTGTCCTCGCCCGTGGGGTCGTCCAAGTCGTAGGAGTAGACCTTATTTCCGTTCCAGGGGCCGGGCTGATAGAGGGTGCTGATCAGCACATCCATCTGAGCCTTGTGGTCCAGGCCCGCGGGTGTGCGGCTCTTGACTAGGGCCACCAGGCGGTCGATTTCTTTCAGCGAGCCGGCGACATCGGTAGATGGGTCAATCTGGCGGTCGATGGCCAGCTTCGCCTGGGCCAGATCGATCCGGTCCTCAGGCTGCGCCAGCAGGCGCTTGATCTCGGGAATAGGGCCAGTGCCCAGGGTGGCTGAAAACGCGGGCACGCACAGCACCGCCAGGCAAAAGCCCAGCATCCATGCTGCCGATCTAAAAGCGCGTTTCCCCACGAACCCCTCCCTGTCGCCCGACCACTGTAACGCCAACCCAGGCAGGCTGCCATCGGGTGCGAGAAGTGTGAAAAATGTCACACAAGAGCTGCCTAGCCCTCGGCTTCCGGTGGGGCCAGGACAAAGTCCAGATGGAGCCGCTTCAACAGTGCGCGGATCTCTTTGTTAGGCCTGCGCGTGCTGACCAGCACGGCTTCACCTAACGGTGCTCGGCGCAACGCAATCCGTTCGGCCCGGAGCACGGCCTTGTATTTGACGCACTGGTAGACGCCGCGCATGAGCTCGGCGTCGCTCGCATGGCTGGGCTTCACTTCGACGGCCAGATACTGCTTGCCATTGTCAAAGTAGGCATCAAGCCGGTCGCCCGAACTCAGCCAATGTTCGTTCTCACCCTGGCTGAAGGCACCGTAATCGTCGAACCAAGCCGGGTTCTTGCGCACCCAGTCTTTCAGGGCCTTGTGCTCCTTGCTCTCGGCCTCATAGGTGCGAGGCAGCTTCGGCAGTGGGATGGCATCACCTGGATCGTCAATGCCAGCACCGGGATCCAAGGTCTCGGCACCCAATGCAGTGGCCACCCGATCCCATCGTTGGCCGTAGTCGAACACGGCCTGCATGGCCGCATCCAGATAGGCCTTGCGGTTCTTGGCCATGCCGCGACCGGCATCGTCGAAAAAGTAATGAGCGACTTCATCCGCACCAACGCCTGGCAGACCTGTGGAAGCCTGGACGACGATGACGTTCAGCGGAGGGATCCGTTCGCCCCACTTGTCCCCAAGCGCCTTGAGGGCAAAGCCGACCGCGCCGACTGGCGGTCCATAAAGTGTTTTGCGCGCTTTTGGCTCCAGCCCGTAGTGCTCAAACAGCGCGTCGGACAATTCCGTGTAAGTGATCGGCCGGCCTTCCTTCGCCCTCTGGATCAGGATTGCGGGTAAGTAAGGCACGATCTCACTGCGCCATGGAGAGCGAGCGATTTCGTGCTGGTTCCAGTCGTAGGCCATGCGATCCCCCTTAGGTGCGCGGTGCTACATCGTCCCATAGCTCCGGGAAAATGAGGCGTAGCGCGTCGTCGAACCGATGCTCTTCCTCAAAGGCTGGATCCCCCGCAGCCATCCCTCTTTGCCAGGCGTCCATTTTCCAGGCCCACTTCCCCTTCTTGTCCATCGCCTCAATGTCCGCCAATCGTCCGTAATGGCGCAGGGCCGGAATGAAGATCCAGAGATAGCGTTTCTCGGCGTCATGAACATGATGCGCAGCCGGCCAGAACTGGGTGTATTCCCAGCCCACCGCACGGCCAAACTTTGCCAAGTAGATGCAGCGCATCAAGCTCTTGAAGTCCCAGTCTCCCCAGCCGGAAGGCAGGGGCGCTCCACGGTCGGCGAACAGCCTATCGAGCTCTCCCCATTGCCGATCCAGTTCCACAAGCTCGGGTCGCTGCCGGCCGTCGAAATGTTCAACAGCCAGCCAGAAGTCTTCAAAGCGCTGGGCCAAGGGCGGGCCTTCTATGTCGGCGCGTATTTCCGCCTCAAGCTTGTCGGTATCGACATAGAACGCTCGCTGGCGCTCCTGGTCCAGCGTGAGCTCGTCGAAGCGAACCAGCTTGCGGTGCTGCGTCCACACGATGCTGTCCTTGTGGCGCGCAGGCTGCGCCCAGCAGCACTCAAGCATGAGGGCGTCCGCTTCACGCGACGCGTCGCGCGTCGCCTCGTTCACGATGAACGCATTGCGGTTGTTCACCGCAAACACAACTTCCATCATGAGGCGGGCACTCTCGATCGAGAACTCACCGAACACCCAGAGCAAAAGACCACCCTGTTGACGATAGAAGACCTCACGCTCGGCCATGACCTTGCCGAAGGTCGTGGACAGTTGGACTTCAAAGGCAACATCGATCGTATCGCTGAAACGGGACCGAACATCGGGCCGTCGATAGTCTTTGCCTTCCTTCCCCTTCCAAGTCCCTTCGATGACAGGTAGAGAGAACGCCGGATCGAAACCTGCGCTTTCAGCGAGCAGGGTTTTCAGTCGAATGTGGCGCTTGCTCTCCCGCTGCCCGTGAAACTTGAGCGCGGTAATCTGCCCCATGGTGAGGCCACCCCTGGTTATCGCCGGGCAGTTGCCGTCCTCAATGAAGTGCTTAAAAAAGAAGTGCTCGGTGTCAGGGGTTGCGCACAAATACACGGCAGTGCCGCAGATGGCGCAAAGCACCTGACCTTCGCCGGTTGTCCGGGACAAATGCAGCTCGTGTTTGAGCCGCAGGACCGCGGTGCGGTCATGCCCTACAAGCTCCAGCGCAGACATGGGCTTGCCAGTCTCATCCTCGATCAGCTGGGTGATGGCCGGCGACGGATGAAGCAGAGAGGTCATGCTGGGTATCCGCTAAAGATAGAGCCAGCCTGACCGGTAGGCGTCTCCCAACATGAGACGCCCCTGGAACACGGCTATGGCTTCATACATTCCTTAGCCGCCTCCTCCACGCTTGAAACATGGATGGCAGTAGGCGAGCCCGCCTTCATCTTCCAGACGGTATAGCCACCCTTGATAGGCTTCCCACCGATCGCGGTCTGCTTCCCTTCCGTGATGAAGCGCGTCAACAGTTTGGTGGTGCCGTTGTCCTGGATATCAAACAGCTTGCGGGCGACCGCATCCGTCAGCAGGTGCCCACCTTTGGTATCCAGGCAATAGACAAACTTGCCCTTCCACGCCAGGAAGTCAGGGGAGAACGAGGCGCTATCGCCTTCGGAAAGCAACGGGATGCGGAAGCCGCCATTGCTGGGGTTTCGATGCCAGGTGTTGCCTAGCTTGTCCAGGGCGTTGGCAAACAGCTGCTCAAACTTGTTGAAGCCGCTGTAGCGCTCATACAGGCCATTCGTGAAAACCTGCGCCTTCTTGGGGACCCGGAGTGCCGGGAACACATAGGGTTTGGCTGTCTCGTAAACCAAGGATGTGCGCTGGTAGTAAGTCGCAACGATGTCGCGCGCCAGCACTTCAGCCCATGTCTGGGCATTGCTGTTGGCTTCGACCCGGATGTCGAACTTGGACGCCTGGAGATTGACCACGGCCTTGGCGCCACGGGATCGGGAACGAATGGCATTGTCAACGAGCCACCGAAGCCGCACGCGATTGGAGTGTCCGCTGGTTTGCCAGTCGCCGCCGCCATTCTTGGCCAGGTCAGAGATATCCACCACCTCTGATTTTTTGTGCGCCTGCCCAAGGGCGTCAGGATCAGCTTCCTTGATAGTCGGGAACTTGGACACAAGGTCCGCGATGGCATCAACCGCATCGTCGGCGTCAGCTTTCACCTCATGCAGCAGGACAGACACGTCATCCTTGGGCTCGATCTCCTCTGAGCCGCCATCGCTACCGGCATAGTTTTGAACAATCTCGATGCTGGTCCCGGCCTCTTGCAGCTTGGCCCGAACAGCATCGACTGCCTCGGTAAACACATTTTTCTTGTCAACGCGCAGGAAAAAATGGGCGCTATTGAGAATGGGCGCATCGTAGTGCTTGGCGTCATATTGGCGAAGCACCCGGCCGATGATCTGCTCCACCTTGATCTGCGAGCCCATGCTCTTGTCGATGTAGCCCAAGTAGCAGCCCGGATCATCCCAACCCTCCTGAAGGCCTTGGTTGAAGATGATGTGCTGGAAGTCGCCGGCCTGAAAATTGTCAAAGTCGCTCTCGCCCTTGGAGAACAGGTTGACGGCTTCAGGCTTGTTGCCTTCCACGAACTTGAGGTCGGCATAGATGGCGATCTTGGCCGGATCGACCTTCTTTTCTTCCACCAGGTAGCGCCAGATACGGATCGGCGGCGCGTTGCGGTGTTCAAAGGGCTTTGAGTGATCGTCCTTATCCCCGTCATCGGTGATATTGGTTTTGCACACATAGATCGCCTTGGGCACAAAACCCAAGGCCCGTGCCTGGATCTCATGCTCGATCAGCTGCAGGCGCTCATACAGCTCGTCCAGGCACCGCTCCATAGGGGCTGTGCTGCCGTCGAACTGGATGGCGGTCTTGATCAGCTCGGCCTTAACCACGGCCTCGCTGTCCACCAAAGTGATCGCGAAAGCGTCCGCGTCAGGGGCACCTTCCTTGTTCAAGGCAGCAAGCTTCTCGAATGCCTCGCCCGCAGTGTCATCCTCTGCCGCGTCGTCCACCCACGTTTTAAGCGGCCGGAGCACCTTCTCATTGAACTGAACCGGCAGCTTCATGGTCGCGCTGGCCAACAGGTAGGCTTCTGGCTCCAACTCGGCCAGGATCGCTGTTTGCTGATCGGACAGGTTGTGCCCCTCGTCATACACAATGATCAAGGGCCGACGCACACCATCTGCGTCGCGTTCGATCAAACGCTCCCATGGCGACTTCTCGCCGAATAGGTCCTGATCCTTCTTGTAGATGTTTAGCGCGCCATCGGCCTGTTCCTTGTTATTGAACAGGCCCGTGGTGGCCATCACGATCAATGGGGTGGAACCATCTGCGATGACCACCGGCTCAAGCTGGCCCGCCCGGATAACCCGGAAGCCCTCGACGATGCCGGAATACTTCCCGCCGCTGGAGAAGTTGTTGTAGGTCTGCTGGACCACAGACTTGGCCTTCGACATCCAGAAGATGATCGGCTCTGCGCTCATGTGCATGCGCATGAGCGCCACAGCTTCGGCCAGCACGGGCGTCTTGCCGGCACCCGTAATCGCTGACAGCGCCTGGTAATACGGTCTCGGCAACTTGCCCTTGAAGGTCGGGCGATAAGGGTGGTGCGCGAAAAAGGCGTAGCGATTGGCTATCTGCGTTGCGGCCTTTATCTGGAAAGGTTTGAGCTCAAGCTGCATCCGTGCCGCCCTCATTGTTGTAGGCGTCGGCCCTGGCATTGAAGCCGATGTGCTCCAGCACCTTGTCCGGGATCTGATAGAACTCGATGTCCGTGCCCGTGTAGGGCGCCAGCGCGGCGTAGACGTGGTATCGACCCAACAAACCGTTAGCCTCGGCCTCTTTCACGATCTCTTTGTAAACAGTTCTGGTTAACGAGGATGGCGTTTCGGGGGCGGTCCAGACAAGAAAAAACCCTTCATTCCGGCTGTTCACCGCGAAGAGGTGTTTGTGCTCACCCGCCGGGAGCCTGCGCAAATACGACTTGGCCTTGTCGTTGCGATCCCAATAACTGGACAGCAGCAAGTCCATCATTTCTTCGCGGGCCAACGCATTCACAGCGCTGGCATCGACCTTCTCACGCTTCAAGGTAAGGAAGCGGAAGCCCCCACCCGAAGGATCCCGTTTGCCGGACTTCCAGTTGCCGGTAATAACTCGCTTCAAGCGATCGGCAGTGAGTGTCTTCGCGTAGTGGTCTCCCTTCTCGTCATTGCCCTGCTCAATAAGGATGAACCTGCGGTGCGCATCCTGCTCATTATTGAGCTCAAGAACAGCCTGCCCGGTTGTGCCAGACCCTGCGAAGGGATCCAGGACGATGCCGTCCCGCCGGCACCAGATCTGGATGATCTTCTTGATGAGCTTCAGTGGCTTGACCGTTTCAAAGTTATGGCCTTTCCCGACAACGGCATCAAGCTCTTCGACACCATCCCTTGAACGGCCACTCATCGTCCGCAGCCAAGAAACAGCATCCACTGGAAGCGGCGCCTCATCATCGTCAAGCCAGAAAGTGGTGGGGACGCTGCCTTGCCTCACGAGGCTCTTGTAGACCTTGCGAACAGGCTTCTGCTGACCGTCAACGCCCCAGTAAAGGTATGGCCAATTGAGCTGCGCAAGTCGCTTTTCGGCGATGTCCTTAGACCGCTTGAGCAGCTTGTCTTTCTGCGCCTTGGTCGCAGCACCCCAACCTTTAATGGACAGCGCTTTGCCTCGACCATCCCCAATGTCCAGGTCCTCGTATTCAACGCCCCACTCTTCGAGCCATTTTTTCATCTTGGCCCGCTTATTGGCCCAGTGCCTCTCACCCGGATCATGGAACACACCGGTAAATGGCGACTGGATCGCATAGTCGGCAAGCTTGCTCGATCCCTTACCCGTGAGATCGCCCTGCTTCCAATCCGACAGCGTGTCGTTGTCGGTGTTGCCAAACCGCGCGTCGGCGAGCGTTGACCTTCCAACCAGACCCGTCTTGGCGATGTCCGCCGATTTGGCATAGACAAGGACATACTCAGTCGTCAGCGACAGCTTCGACGACTGGTTCTTCGGGGTTGTCTTCTGCCAGTTGATGATGCCGATGCGATTTTCCTCGTGGAAAATCTCATCCATCAGCATGCCAAGCCGGTAAAGCTCTCGGTGGTCGATGCAGATCGCAATCACGCCACCTGGCTTCAGCATTTCCCGCATCATCCAAAGCCGCGGGGTCATGAAGCGAAGCCACTTGCTGTGGCGCGAGCCATCATCTTTGGCAACAAGGTCGCCAAGATCAGGGTCGTTGGGATCCTTGTCCCACTTATCGTTGTAGCGGAAGTCTTCGCCCGTGTTGTAGGGCGGATCGGTCAGCACCAGGTCAACCTGGCCGCGATACTTGTAGAGCGTGATCATGGCGGACAGGTTTTCACCGTCCCACAGCTCGTTAGCGACCTCTTCCTCCGCGGACCCGACGGACGCGCGCTTATTGATTTCGCACATCTTGGGCTTGACCTGGCGGACGATCTGCCACGGCGCCGTGCGGCCCGTGTAGCTCATCACGATGCCGTCCTTGCCGGCGTCAGCACGCTCAGCGTCCTGCTCCATCAGCAGCCGGATCAACGCGGCCCTCGGCATCTCTTCGTATTTCATCCGCTCGCCTATCTCGTTCCAGCGGCACACGGCCGCAAAAAATGGCCCATTGGGGCCAAAGTCATTCCTCGGGACGGCCAGCCGCAGGCGCGACCGGTCGGTGAGCCACCGTAGTCGTCCGCCGTCTCACCGATTGCGCCGCCTCGACCGCCCTAAGGGGTAGCGTGTCAGACCATCGCTGGAAAGGCACTACCCGTCAGTCGATTGTTGCAAAAACATGCCTAATCAGCAACTTGCACCAGCAAGTATGCAGGCAAAAGCAACACTGCGCCGGCAGTGATTGCCGAAGGCTGGGTTAGACCCAGCCCCTGGCGGCCATGGAGACCGGTTCGCGCGCACCGCCGACCACGAAGTGGTCGAGCAGCCGGATATCGACGAGCGCCAGGCTTTGCTTGAGCCGGGCTGTAAGGGCGCGGTCGCTGGCCGATGGTTCGGGTTCCCCACTCGGATGCTGATGTCCGAGTATGCAAGCTGCCGCATTGAGCTCCAAGGCGCGCTTCAAAACGACGCGAGTGTGGACCTCACAGCCGTCGATGGTGCCGTGGAACAGATCCTCGATGGCAATCACTCGATGCCGGGTATCGAGAAAGATCACCGTAAAGACTTCGCTCTCGATGTGTGCCAGCCGCGCCTTGAGAAGTCGGCCGGCGGCTTGTGGGTCGGACAGGGCATCGCCCCGCTGGAACCTCCGGGTCAGGATCTCTTCGGCAGCCCGCAGGATCTCTTCTTCAGTGGTCGTCGGGGTCAGGTTGTAGTGGCCCAGGATGTCTCGTGCGCAGCCCATTGTTTCTCTCCATCCGCGCCGTTGTGGCGCTCGTGGGAGACGGGTGCTCGGTCGATGAGGCGGTGCCGCACCGAAGGCCGCAACGCAGTGGAGGAGCCCACGGGCTTGCGGTAGCGACAGGCCGAGCCAGAGTGCCCATGAAGAGCGCCAGGCACGGATGAAGGGATGGGGAAAGCAGGAGTGGGCAGTGCCTACCCCAACTGAAGAACTGCGGCGGTTATATCCGCAACTCGTCCAGCCAACTCGACATACTGCCGCTGGCTTCGGCTTCAAGCGGCACATCGAACACGGTGATCTCGAATTCCGGCATCAGCCCATCGCTGGGGAAGAACACGGAACCTGCTTCGGTGAGGAACCACTCGCCTTGAAGCGCGTCGCAATGCGTGCAGTGGTTGGCTAGATACACGGCGTCTGCGGTTCGGGAGAACCCGGGCTTCATCCAGGGCGCAAACGCCCTCACCTGCTCTGACGCTGCCGCGTTCAAGGTTGCGATGTTCTGGAGCATCATCCGGGCGGAGCCTGCGCTCCAGTCGCCATACTCTGGATCCTGTTCTTCGTAGGCATCGAGCACCAAGGCTGAGACCTTGGTGGGCGCATGACATTTCCAGCAACCCGTGTGCGCGGTGATCAGGGCAAAGTCTGGCGCCCTGACATTGGGCAACTCCGGTTCGGCCAAGCGTTCTGGCACTACTGGAACCGGCGCTGGCGCCTGCGGGCTCATCCAGCGGGCGAAGGGTTCCAGATCCCGGGCATCCGTCCACCAGCAACGCTTCTCCGGATCCCAGCGTGCGCCGAGTATCTTGGCTTCTTCCTTCTGCTCGAAGGGAACGAAAAGATCAGTGCGGGCCATAGGCGTGCGTCCTTTTGCTCATGATAGTGCGCACTTGCCGGCGTTGTCGTGCCGGAGCCTTACGCACCAGGTCCAGGCATACCTGGCTTTTGAGAACGGACCAGCACAAGCGCTGCGGCGACATGCCGCGGGGCATTAAGGCCAAGGCGCGAAGTTCGCGATGGGTCGGAATCCTGCTCACTGGCGCGTGCTCCAGGCCACGCGCACCGTGGGTGAACGCAGATCGATGGCCGCAAAGTAGGTCTCGGCCGATCGCTTGGCGGCCCAGCATTCGGAACTCATCTCGACATGCGCGTAGTCGGCGGGGTTGGTCCAAAAGCCACCCCACCGCAACCCGTCGCGCGTGGCCAGTTCGCCCAGCTTGAAATAAGCCGCGCGCGTTCTGTCATTGGACATGTCCCACGACGGCACACCATTCACCATGAAGGCACTATCCAGTGCCAGGCCGTATTGATGACAGCTGCGCATGGCGCCAACCGTCGTGACCCCCAAGCCACTGGCCAACAGCGCATCCTGGCGTTCCGGGGAGCGAAAGCCCTCGGTCGGAATGAACTCGTAGCCGTAGACGGTTCGCAGTTCTTCATAGATGGCCTCCATGCGATCACGCAGTGTGGGATCCAAATAGCCGATGCGCGCCAGATGCTTCATGCGCAATGCCAAGGTGCTTTCTGACACGAGAATGGCCCGGCGACGCTGGTCATCGATGCGCGCCTGGGCCTGGATTTGCTTGGCATTCTCTTCGTGCGGCCAGACAGCAGTCTCGCAGGCGAAGGGATCGGCATGGAAAATGGATTTGATGCTGTGATTGCCAAGCCCGGGCTCAAAGCTGGCAAAGATCAGCGTCGAAGCGCTCGGGAGTTCGTTGGCCTGTGCGGTTTCAGCCAACGCAAGCAGCGCGATGATGAGTAAACAAGAAGGTTTCATGGGTGGCGGTCTCCAATAGTCCTACCTCCATACGAGCACCACCGAACGGTTTGTCAAGCGTGCAGCCCGAAAGAAGCCGGACATTCGCGAGGCTTGCACTGCTGATCACGATTTCATTTCGACTAGAGCCTCATGCCGCGGCTGCGCACAGGCTGGGTCGCGGCCAATGCCTTGGCGAGCGTGTTGTTGTCGTAGAGGTCGGGAAGCCGATCACGAAGGGGGGCAGTGTTGGTTTCCAGCTGCTGCTGTAGCCGCTCGGCGATGGCTCGCTCAACCTCGGCCCGACGCTCTGGCCGACGAAACCGATCCAGGACCGTTTTGCCATCGCGGTCCTGGATTGTGCAATCCAATCCAAGCTGGACCAAGCTGGCTACCTGACTGGTCATGCCAGCCCGGGCAAGGCCGAAGGCTCCGCTTTCTCCGGTGCCCAGATGTCGCGCATTGATCAGTTCGGGCGACTGGGTATAGGTGAAGTTGCCCTGGGCGATGGACAAGCGAGCAACGCAATCGCCCTCGAATGTGGGGCGCAAGGGATCGGCTCCTATGGCGATGTAATGTTTCTCGGCGCGGCGATCTTCTTGTTGGACGGCGACATAGAGGCCCGCGTCCTTTTCGAGGCCGAGCTCAGCCAATACGTCTTGGTCGTAGCACGGGATACCGTGGCGCCTGCTGTCCCGATTCAAAGCCTGGTAGCCCCAGTCCCAGTCCTTGATATCCAGGGCTTCGGCAGCCCCGGGGTCCATCGGCGCGATGAACTGGCCGACCCGATTGCGGTTGTGATCCGTGTCGTCCATGAACATGCCGACCTGGATGTGGACATGATCGAGGCCCGACCAATGATCAGGCCACAGAACAATCATGGAATACCCGTCTTCGACGTGGACATGAACTGTCTTGCCGTCCAGCGCCCTTAGCGGGGCGGCCTGATAGCGATTGGTATCGGTCTTCGCCCAACGCGGCAAGCTGGAGGCATCGAACTTGTCGATCGTGAAATTGCCGCCCATGGCAATGATGTCGCGCCGGCTAATGGGCTCCATGATCAAAGCCTCGCCGCTTGGCGGAACGGTTCCAGTGCTGGCGCTGTTGCCTGGTCCATGACCTTCGCGTGCCAGTGACATTCCTGTTCGCGATACCACTCCTTGACCTTCGGCGGCACAGTGCACATGTAGTGCCGTGTCGCCTTTTCGTATGTGGCGCCGTTGTCCAACAGCAGACCTAGGATGTCGCCCAAGTCCCGCTCGTATTGCTCACGGCTCCGCATCCCATTGAACTCGATCCCGTTATCGAGCAGCAGCTCAGCACGAAGCAGAACATTGGAAAGCGGCGTGCTGCCATAACTGTCGAGAGCATTTGGATCCGCGCCATTCGCCAGCAGAGCGAGGCATTCTTCCAGCCATGCTTGGCGAACAGCTCGGTGGAGGGGTGTCTCGTCCCAAGAGCCGTAGTCGTCAATCATTTCTGGCTCCCTGGCAACTCGGCCTCGCCGTCGTCATCCCAACCATGGTGCCAGCTCATTTGAAGGCCTCTGGCACGTCCTCGTCGCTGACTGGCGTTGCATTAGCCGCCGCCGTCTCCAGCACCGCCTCAACAGCCTTCACCGCGGCGGACTTCATCGCGGCGGCATTCTCCGCGGCTTCCTTCGCTTCGGTCGCCTTCTTCTCTTGCTTTGCCGCTGTCGCCATCATTGCCTCAACGGCCCTCAATGCAGCGGCCTTCACTGCCGCCGCTTTCTCAGCGTCTGTCTTCGTTTCCTTCTCTTGCTCTGCAGCAGCTTCCTTCGTCGCAGCTTTTTCCGCACCCTTTACCTGGGACATACTGGTCATCAACCGGCCAGGCTTGATGTCAGACACCGACAGTTGGACATAGCGCTCGCGCTTGCCGTTGATCGTCATCTGCTCGCCTGCCGTGTCCAGCTTGTCATTGCGGAACCGCTCCGCGATGCGCTTCCAGAACGCATTGGCCGCACTGGCCTGACGGCCGCCAGATTGGACATGCTCGCGATAGTGATCGTAGATGGCCTGCTTGCTGGTCCAGACAGTTGCCGAGTAGCTAGGTTCGGCATCCTCCGCCCATGCTGCGACGGTATCGCTCTCAACACGCTGTGCGTGGGTGATGCTCTGGATGGCCGCCGGCATTTCGTTATCCGACAGGAACCGGCCACGCCGGGTCAGGCGTGCTCCGCCGATCAGCAGCCAATCGATGACCTGGATCATCTCAGCCGGATTGCCTGTGATCAGCTTTTCCAGGCCGATGATCTTGCTTGCCTTGTCCACGCGGTTAAGGAACGGCAGCGTGATCACTTTGCGCCACCAGCCATGCTCGTGCTCAGGCATGACAGGATGGTGGTTCGACGCCATGAACCAGGCCGCTTCCGGAATAAAAGTGAACTGGTCCCGGCCCTTGAACTCGCCAGGCACCGCGTCTCGCGACACCAAGGCCTTGAGCAGGCCCTGGATATCAGCCGACAGCACCTTGGGCATCTCAGACACCAACGCCAGCTTCTTGCCGATCAGCTGATTGGTGCCGAACTCGTTCTTGACCAGACGATTGAGAAGCACCGCCGCCGTCGCGTTGGGAGCCAGCGACCGCAGGATGTGGAGCATGACCGACTTGCCGTTCTCGCCCTCGCCATACATCCACACAGCTTTTTCGTAGCCCTGCGACAGCAAGGCCATGGAAAATGCCTCCTGGGCGACCTCATAGACGCCAGGATCCGTGAATGTGCTGCTCAGATAAGTGTGCCAAAAGCTGCCATCCTTCGGCTCCAACGGCTTATAGATGCCATCCTTGCCAACCCGGCTCCAATCCAGGTCGGCCTGGATGCAGTGGGTCTGGCCAAACATGCGGTCGGGCTTGACCGCACGGATCACCCCCTGCTTGTCGATGAGCAGATACGCGTTGCGCAGAGGCACGACATCGATGGTCTGCTCTCGTTCCGGCAGCGTCAGCCGCGAATTGATCAGCAAGCTGCGGAGAACACCGATGCACGATGGCGCCTTGGCCTTGGAGACGGAGCTAGCGCAGTTCTTCATCAGCCACGAAGTCGCAATCCCTTCCAGGTCGCTCTCATTCATGGCTTGCCAGCGCGTGCCTTCCTCATCGTCCACCCACTGATAGAAGGTCGTATCCGGCGTCCCATACTTGCCCTCGCGCCGACCAAGGCGAAACGGGCATCCGTCCTTGAGCATCGCGCGAACAAAGCGCACCTCGGGCGTGGGCTTCTTCTCCTTCTTTGGCGGATCTTCGCTTGCGGGTGCCTGGGCTTGCTGCTGTCCTGCTTCCGGCTGGGACGGCTGGCTTGTGCTCTCTTCGCTTTGCGCTGCGGCGGAGCCCTCAGCATTTTCGACACCGGTGCTCGCCTCTTCGCCGTCCTGGACATCATCAGTGGTAGCCGAACGATCCTGCGTAGCAGGAAAGTTCAGGACAGTGCCATCCCCGACGCGCTCGCGTTTTCCCGCCCACGTGGGCCGTGTTTGCATTTGATTAGGGATGTCTTTGGACTGGAAGCTCATGAAACTCTCCGAAGCTGAAATGAAATTGGATTGGCGGCGACTAGCGTCGTGCCTGGCGCTTGTCTTCGATCAGGCTGTCCAACAAGTCGCCCAGAACGACGGCCCGAGAACACCCACGCCGCAAGCTCTCCGCATCCAGAGCCGCTAGTTGCGACTGGGTGAAACCAACCTTGATGCGCTTGTCCCGGCGAACGCGCCGACTGCGCGACAGGGGGAACTCGATGACATTGCTCATAGTTAGATCCAGTGATGTTTTGAGTGGGGTCAACTTGACCCCGCCACTTCATCGAAAGGCAACCGGCCGTTTTGTCAAGCAAATGCGGCGAAAAAAGAGTTGCAACCAGCGCCGCGAGCCAAATGCACGGGTTCCTGCACGAGTTTTTGGAAGCCCGTGCACTAACCTGTGCAGCTGCAAATGGTTGATCCATATCCTCTTTCTCTCTCATTGCACGAGTGCACGGGTTTAACAGCTCTAATCCCATAGAAGCTTTGTTTGGAAACGGGGAAACATCAGGATCTGCGCTGGACATGGCAGCGAAAAGCACGTCCAGCGCGAGTTGATGCCCGTGCAGAAAACCCGTGCAGCTCCGATTAGTTCTTGCAAGCTCTTGAAGCAACATGGCTTTCTTCTCCGATAAGGCTGCACGGGCTCCATCGCCGACCCGTGCAACGCTAGTGAAGGACCGATTGGATGAAGAGCGAATGGCCATCGAACCCAGAAGTATCCGAGCGCATGTCGCGCATGCTGCAAAGGACAACTTCGTTGCCGCCACAGAAGGACAGCTGGAGCACCAGATTGCGGTCGTGGGGGTCGGAGAACAGGGGAAAGTAGGAGCAGGCATCAAGCTCACGATGGCAGCGCTCGCGGAACCTGTCGCAAAGCTGGTCGGTAAAGTCTTTGCGAGAGACGCCGATGCCATCAGCGGCCGCACCGATGGCTGGCTCCGTGCCGAAGGCATACATAACGACATAGTTGGTTGAGAGGGTGGCCTGCTGTTGGCGTCGCTGATTGGCACGCTTGGCGCGGTTCTGACTTTTGCTCATAGCTGGCTCCAGTTCTCGGCGGGATGCCGAGTTCATGGAACGAGAAGCTACGCACCCATCACCTAGCCCAGCCGGAGCAAAACTTCGGACAACTGCGGCATCTGGCGACTGTTGCGCCCAACTTGGGACATCTGCGGACAAAAAAATGGAGCCGATGGCTCCATTTGTTCAGTGTCTGTTTTGCCTGCCGCCTAGATATCGCGTGTTCTAGGTTTCCCAGTGGCCGGCGGCGTCCTCTCTTCAAGCTCAAGTGTCTGCAAGTTGCCGTCCACTTGCGCCATCGCCTGCCGCATTGCCGCATCCAACTCATCGCGGAAGGGCTTCATCGCGCCCGATGTTGCCCATGGCTCGGCCAAGGCATCTAGCAGCGTTGCCACCATGAGGTCGCTGTCCATCAGATCGTCAATGGACTGGCAATCCAAGGCATTGCCCACGATCAGGCCCATGTCGTCGGATTGCCAAGGTTGAACCTGGGTTGAGAAGGCAAAACCGCCTGCGCGCATTCTCGTGGAAACGAACTGGTCGAGGTCCGATTTGCGGTATTTGAATGGCTGCGTGGATTTGACCTCCATGACGACCGGCTCCAGGTAGGGAGGCCCCATCCCCTTTACGGCCCTCCAGCGAGCCAGTGTCTTTGTCGAAACATCCAGCACGATCGCGGCCATGCTCGCATTGAGTAATGCGCCGCTCGGTAAGTTATCCAGGTGCTCGCGCAGCTCTGCCAGCTTGCGCTGGCGTGCTGACTTACTCGTGTCCTCAAGCATTTCGTCTGCCATGGCCCCTGCCCTCGCTTCCAGGCAACGGTAGCAAAGCCGTGGCCACGATGGGAGCCGTTTCCAACATGGCTCGCTCAATCCGCTCCATGGCGTCCACCACTCGGTGTTCTTCGGCCTTGGTATAGCGCTCGGTGGGGTCTGACAATGACTTGTGGTTCAGCAAACGCTTGACGATGGCGTAGCTGGTGATCGCTTCGGCCACACCGCCAAAAGTTCTCCGTAGGTCATGCGTGCGCAACTGCTCCAGGGTGGCGGACTTGCGCAGACCGGTCAGGATCGCCTTGCTGTCCAGGTAGTGGCCTTGGACCGCACGACTTGATCGGGCCGGGAACACCCACTTCTGCTGGTGCTTGGGCACCGGGATCTTTGCCTCGTTGCGGCGCTGCGTCAGGATTTCCAGCGCGGCCGGCCCCAGCGGGAGTGTGAGGCTGGAATGATTCTTGGTGTAGTGAATGTAGACCTGCTTCTTCTTGTCGATATCCACCCAGGAACTAGTCCGCGCTTCGACGGAACTGATCCGATCGAACCACTTCAACGGCGCAGCCTCACCCCGCCTCGTTCCCCAGAGCAGGGTCAGCAGGAGGTAGTCACAAGCGGTCTGGTAGTTGGCCACCTGACGCTTCGCCCACAGCGCATTGAGGAACTTCCCCAGCGTGCCGTCTGTAATCGACAAGGGGTTCCGGGCCGCGCTTGCCTTGTAAGCATTCTCCAGGGCGGCCCTATCGCGATAGCGCTCGTGGGTCTTCAGCGCGTCGAAGGGGTTGTGCACCATCGACGGCGCCCGGCCCTCCTGCGCCGCGGCCACGGCATCCTCCTTGATAACGAAGGCTGCCGAAACGGTAGCCCAGCGAAAGGTCTGCTCCGTTGCGGTCCGGATGCCCTGCACTGGTGTCTTTGAAACGACCTTTCGCTTGGCCGGTTTCTTGGGGTTCTTGCCCTTGCCTAGGTTTGGGTGAGGCGGACGGGGCGACTTGGCCAGGTTGTCGAACGCCTTGACCACTTCCTTGTCGCGGATCTCGCCCAGTGGCCGATGGAGCAGCTTCACGCCATCCCGATCGAGCCGGCGGGCAGCCAGGTCGAAGTTCTTCAGGCTACTGGCTTTGGCCGGTCGCTGACGGTTGACCAGGTGGTTCCTGTAGATGGCAAAGGCCTCGGCCACGGTGGTCGTAGCAGCCGTGGTCCGCTCCCGCTCTGCCTTGGCCACCAGGTTGGGATTTCGCCCGGTGTCCTCGATCTTGAGCGCAAGTTCCCGGGCCCGGCGCCGGGCGGCGTCCAGGCTGTCGAAGTCGTTGACGTCCCCGACCTTGACCTTGAGGACCTTTTTGCCCACCCGGCGCTGCAGGACAAAGGTCAGCTTCTTGCCGACCTTGACCCCAAATCCGGTTGGCGCGTCCTGGTCCGCATCAAGGATGATGTAGGGGGCGAATGGCGGACCCGCCGGTCGGCCGTCCTTGTCTTTCTCAAACTCAGCTCTCGGCTTCCATTCCATCTGCCCGTTAGGCTTGAAAACAGGCTTGAAAGCAACGGAAAGTCGATCCTTGATTAGCGTTTGAGTGAGCTTGATTTTCACGATGTAGCCCAGCTTCTGTGGCCCTGGACTGCACCATACCGGATCGGGCTACAACTGAGCTACACCGAACTGTCCAAAGTCGGGATAAGATGGGATCAGATGTCCCAAGTTGCCCGGCCTGCTTTGAGGTTAAATAGTTGATAAAGAAAGAAAAACAGAACGAAAGCGGGGGCTTGGAAAACCATACACCGCTAATGAAGCAGTTCTTCGCCGCCAAGTCCGGCTACCCGGACCTGCTGCTGTTCTTCCGCATGGGCGACTTCTACGAGCTGTTCTACGACGACGCCCGCAAGGCGGCGCGGCTGCTCGATATCACCCTGACCCAGCGCGGCAGTTCCGGCGGTGCGCCGATTCCGATGGCCGGCGTGCCGGTGCACGCTTATGAAGGCTATCTGGCGCGGCTGGTGGCGCTGGGCGAGTCGGTGGCGATCTGCGAGCAGATTGGCGACCCGGCGCTGGCCAAGGGCCTGGTCGAACGCAAGGTGGTGCGCATCGTCACCCCCGGCACGGTCACCGACGAGGCGTTGCTGGATGAGCGCCGCGATACGCTGCTGATGGCGCTCTCGCGCGGCAAGCACGGCTACGGGCTGGCCTGGGCGGATCTGGCGGGTGGCCGTTTCCTGGTCAACGAAGTCGACAGCGACGACGCGCTGGAAGCCGAACTGGCGCGGCTGGAGCCGGCCGAGCTGCTGGTCCCGGACGAAGAGAACTGGCCGGAATTCCTCAAGCACCGCAACGGCATCCGCCGCCGTGCACCGTGGCTGTTCGATCCCGACAGCGGCCGCCGCCAGCTGCTCGCCTTCTTCAAGCTGCACGATCTGACCGGCTTCGGCATCGATGACAAGCCGCGTGCCACCGCCGCGGCCGGCGCGCTGCTCGGCTATGTCGAAGAAACCCAGAAGCAGCGCCTGCCGCATCTCACCGCGATTGCCACTGAAACCGCCAGCGAAGCCATTTCCATGAACGCGGCCACGCGCCGCCATCTGGAGCTGGACACGCGCGTCGATGGCGATACCCGCAATACCCTGCTCGGCGTGCTCGACACCACGGTCACCCCGATGGGTGGGCGCCTGCTGCGCCGCTGGCTGCACCGGCCGCTGCGGCTGCGCGACGTGCTGGTGCAGCGCCATGACGCGGTGGCCACACTGATCGACCGCGGCGCCGACAGCGACGTGCGCGAAGCCTTCCGCGCACTCGGCGACCTGGAGCGTATCCTCACCCGGGTGGCACTGCGCTCGGCGCGTCCGCGCGACTTCTCCACCCTGCGCGATGGCCTGGGCCTGCTGCCGGAGGTGCGTGCGGTGTTGGCGCCGCTGGATTCGCCGCGCCTGGTTGCGCTGCACGACGCACTGGGCTCGCACGACGAATGCGCGCACCTGCTGGCCAGCGCGATCGCTCCGACCCCGCCGATGAAACTCAGCGACGGCGGCGTGATCGCCGAAGGCTTCGATACCGAGCTCGACGAGCTGCGCCGGCTGTCCACCCACGCCGACCAGTTCCTGATCGATCTGGAACAGCGCGAGCGCGCCAGCAGCGGCATCGCCACGCTGAAAGTCGGCTACAACCGTGTGCATGGCTATTACATCGAAATCAGCAAGGGCCAGGCCGACAAGGCGCCGGTGCATTACACCCGTCGCCAGACGCTGACCAATGCCGAGCGTTACATCACCGAAGAGCTGAAGTCGTTCGAGGACAAGGTGCTGTCGGCGCGCGAGCGCTCGCTGTCGCGCGAGAAGCTGCTGTACGAACAACTGCTCGACACCCTCGCCGACCAGCTGGAACCACTCAAGCAGTGCGCCGCCGCGCTCAGCGAGCTGGACGTGCTGGCCGGTTTCGCCGAACGCGCGCAGGCGCTGGACTGGGCCCGCCCGGAGCTGGAAACCACCGCCTGCCTGCGCATCGAGCGCGGCCGCCATCCGGTGGTTGAAGCGGTGCGTGAGCAGCCCTTCGAGCCCAACGACCTGGACCTGCATCCGGACCGCCGCATGCTGGTGATCACCGGCCCGAACATGGGCGGTAAATCCACCTACATGCGCCAGAACGCGCTGATCGTGCTGCTGGCCCACATCGGCAGCTTCGTGCCGGCCAGCCGTGCGGTGATCGGCCCGATCGACCGCATCCTGACCCGCATCGGCGCCGGCGACGACCTGGCGCGCGGGCAGTCCACCTTCATGGTCGAGATGTCCGAGACCAGCTACATCCTGCACCACGCCAGCGCGCACTCGCTGGTGCTGATGGACGAGATCGGCCGTGGCACGTCCACTTACGACGGCCTGGCCCTGGCCGACGCCGTAGCCCGCCACCTGGCCTACAGCAACCGCTGCTACACGCTGTTTGCCACGCACTACTTCGAACTGACCGCGCTGGCCGACGAGCAGCACGAGGGCGGCCCCAGCGGCATCGCCAACGTGCACCTGGACGCGGTGGAACATACCGACCGCAATGGCGGCGAAGCGCTGGTGTTCATGCACGCGGTCAAGGACGGCCCGGCCAACCGCAGCTTCGGCCTGCAGGTGGCCGCATTGGCCGGCCTGCCCAAGGCCACCGTGGCCCAGGCCCGGCGCCGCCTGGCCGAGCTGGAGCAGCGCGGTGGCGACACCCAATCCGCCATCGTCGCGCCACAGGCGCTGGATGCCCCGCAGCAGTTCGGGCTGTTCAGTGCGCCCAACAGCAAGGCGCTGGACGCGCTGGCGGCAGTGGACCCGGACGAACTGACCCCGAAGCAGGCGCTGGAGGCGCTGTACCGGTTGAAGGCACTGATCTGAGGGGTGCCGGCCGGCGGCCGGCACTACCGCGCATGTCCGGGGGCCGTGAAGGTTTCGCATGTTCGTCTTATGCGCGGCGCTATGCTCGGGCGGTTACCTACCCTCTGACTGGAGTCCGCCGTGAATACCGAATCCCTTGCCGCATCCCTCTTCCAGCAGCTGCAGCAGGGCCAGGGCCTGCAACAGGTGTCCCAGCAGCTGGGCATCGACCAGAACCAGGCCAGCACGGCGATCGGCGCGGCGCTGCCGCTGCTGATGGGCGCGATGGGCCGCAACGCGCAGCAGCCGCAAGGCGCTGAAGCCCTGCTCGGTGCGCTGCAGCGCGACCACGCGCCCGCCAGTGGCGGCGGCTTCGACCTGGGTGGGCTGCTCGGCAGCGTGCTCGGCGGTGGCGGTGGCAGCAATGCCACCAACGGTGCCGGCATCCTCGGCCATGTGTTTGGTGGCAACAGCGACCGCGCCGCACAGGGCCTGAGCCAGGCCACCGGGCTGGACAGCAGCAAGACCAGCCAGCTGTTGGCCATCCTCGCCCCCATCGTCATGTCCTACCTCGCCCAGCGCTTCGCCAATGGCGGCAACGCAGGCCAGCTCAGCCAGGCCCTGGGCCAGGAAGCGCAGAGCAGCGGTGCCGGTGGGCTGCTGACCTCGGTGCTGGACCAGGACGGCGATGGCCAGCTCGGCATCGGCGATCTACTCAAGCTCGGCGGCGGCCTGCTCGGCGGCAAGCGCTGAGCGCAGCCAAGCGACGATGCGGCGACAAATAGGCCACGACTATCGTTTTGGTTGATTCATTCGAATTTACCGAATGAACCGCATTGCTTAACGTGGTCGCATGCCTTCACGGCACGCCCCGGGTTCATGCCCGGGGCCCTGTCGCCATCGGCGCGGTGCCGCAGATGGTCCCCACATTCGCTGCTACACAGGTAGATACCCATGAAAAGCGAAGCAAAGTGCCCGTTCAACCATGCCCTCATCGGCAATGCCACCACCAACCGCGACTGGTGGCCCAACCAGCTGCGCGTGGACCTGCTCAACCAGCATTCGGACCGCTCCAACCCACTGGGTGAGACGTTCGACTACGCCAAGGCGTTCAATGGCCTGGACTATGCGGCGCTGAAGGCCGACATCACCGCATTGATGACCGATTCGCAGGACTGGTGGCCGGCCGACTTCGGCCATTACGGCGGCCTGTTCATCCGCATGGCCTGGCACAGCGCAGGTACCTACCGCATCGGCGACGGACGCGGCGGCGGTGGCCGCGGCCAGCAGCGGTTCGCCCCGCTCAACAGCTGGCCGGACAACGTCAGCCTGGACAAGGCACGGCGCCTGCTGTGGCCGATCAAGCAGAAGTACGGCCAGGCCATTTCCTGGGCCGACCTGCTGATCCTCACCGGCACCGTCGCGCTGGAATCGATGGGCTTCAAGACCCTGGGCTTCGCTGGCGGCCGCCCGGATACGTGGGAGCCCGACCAGGACGTGTACTGGGGCCGCGAAACCACGTGGCTGGGCGGTGACGTGCGCTATGCGCATGGTTCTGAAGGCGTGCAGGAGGACCACGGCGTGCTGGTCTCCGACGACGATGCCGATGGCGACGTGCACTCGCGCACCCTGGAAAACCCGCTGGCGGCGGTACAGATGGGCCTGATCTACGTGAACCCGGAAGGTCCGGACGGCAACCCCGACCCGCTCAAGGCCGCTTTCGACATCCGCGACACCTTCGCGCGCATGGCGATGGACGATGAAGAAACCGTCGCCTTGATTGCCGGCGGCCACAGCTTCGGCAAGACCCACGGCGCCGGCCCGGCCGACAACGTGGGCGCCGAACCCGAAGCGGCCGGGCTGGAAAGCCAGGGCCTGGGCTGGGCAAACAAGTACCGCAGCGGCAAGGGCGGCGACGCCATCACCAGCGGTCTGGAAGTCACCTGGACCCGTACCCCGGCACAGTGGAGCCACGACTTCTTCGAGCTGCTGTTCGGCCACGAATGGGAACTGACCAAGAGCCCGGCCGGTGCCCACCAGTGGGTGGCCAAGGACAGCGATGCGGTCATTCCCGACCCGCACGACGCCTCGAAGAAGCACCGCCCGACCATGCTCACCACCGATCTCTCGCTGCGCGTGGACCCGGCCTACGAGAAGATCTCGCGGCGTTTCCTGGCCGACCCGCAGGCCTTCGCCGATGCCTTCGCGCGTGCCTGGTTCAAGCTGACCCACCGCGACATGGGCCCGCGTGCACGCTATCTCGGCCCGGAAATCCCGGCCGAAGAGTTCATCTGGCAGGACCCCATCCCCCAGGCCGGAAAGACGCCGATCGATGCGCAGGACATCGCCGCGTTGAAGCAGAAGATCGCCGCGGCGGGATTGAGCGTGGCTGAGCTGGTGTCCACCGCATGGGCCTCGGCCTCCACCTTCCGCGGCTCGGACAAGCGTGGTGGTGCCAACGGTGCGCGCATCCGCCTGGCCCCGCAGAAGGATTGGGCGGTCAACCAGCCGCAACAGCTGGGCAAGGTGCTTGCCGCACTGGAGAAGGTCCAGGCGGAGTTCAACGCCGCCGGTGGTCGCAAGGTGTCGCTGGCCGACCTGATCGTGCTGGCCGGCAATGTCGGCGTCGAGCAGGCCGCCAAGGCCGGCGGCCATACGGTCACCGTGCCGTTCCATCCCGGCCGCACCGATGCCAGCCAGGCCCAGACCGACGTGGAGTCCTTTGAGGTGCTGGAGCCGTACGCCGATGGCTTCCGCAACTACCTCAAGGGCCGCTACAGCGTGCCCGCCGAAGCGCTGCTGATCGACCGTGCGCAGCTGCTGACGCTGACCGCACCGGAACTCACCGCGCTGGTCGGTGGCCTACGGGTACTGGGCACCAATACCGGCGGCAGCAACACGGGCGTGCTCACCGAGCGCCCCGGCACGTTGAGCAACGACTTCTACGTCAACCTGCTCGACATGCGCACGCAGTGGACGCCGGCCGGCGATGGCTACACCGGCAACGACCGCAACGGCGGCACGCAGCGCTGGAAGGGCAGCCGGGTCGACCTGGTGTTCGGCTCGAACTCGGTGCTGCGCGCGCTGGCCGAGGTGTACGCCAGTGCCGATGGCGAAAAGAAGTTCGTGCAGGACTTCGTCGCCGCCTGGGCCCGGGTGATGGAACTGGACCGCTTCGACCTGCACGGTTGAGACCACGCGGAACGGCACCGACCCCAGCGGCCGGTAGCCTGAAAACGAATCAAGGCGTGCCGGTCACTGACCGGCACGCCTTTTTTGTCATCCATCGGGCCGGTGCGGTAGCGCGTTACGGCGATGCGCGCAGCCGCTTCAGGATCGGCGCGAACAGCGGGGTTTCACTGCGCGGCGGCGACGGCACCTTGCCCGCCTCGGCCGATTTCCAGTAGGTCCAGGGCAGCGGCCCATCGCCTAGTTCGTAGTCCATGCCATCCCAGGCATCCTCGCGGAAGGCATAGAACGCCCAGTGCACACGCGTGTCATCCAGTACCGCGAGCACATCGTGCAGGTAGGCCGGGCAACCGCTCCAGCGCCGCATGCAGCCGAACTCGCCCACCACCATGCGCGTGCGCGGAATGCCATGCGCGTCGGCCCACAGCAGCGGCTGCATCAGGTACTCACGCACCCGCGCAGCGTCCCAGTTCTGCTCGCCGCTACCGAACGGCACCGTGCCGGGGTAGCCATACGGCGTGGCGCGTTTCTGGTTGGGCGCACTGGTGGCCGCGTAGGGTTCGTACATGTGCACGCTGTACAGCAGCGCCGGATCCTTCAACGCGACAGGCCAGTACGAGAACGCATCGGCGGCGGCATACCAGCCTGCGTCGAGCATGATCGGCGTGGTCGGGTCCGCGCGGCGTACCGCTGCGATCAGCCGCGTGTAGAACGCCGGCAGGTCGCGCCCGGTGCCTTTTACCCGTGCATACCACTGCGCCAGTGCCGCCGCCGAGGCGTGCTCGTCCACGCCGCCGCGCTCCGGTGCCGGTTCGTTGATCAGGTTGTAGGCGGCCAGCGCCGGGTGCCCGGCCAGCGCAGCGGCCAGATCGTGCCAGAACGCCAGCGCAGGCTGCTGCGCATCCAGGCTCTGCCACAACCGCGGATCGTGCTCGCCGCCATTGTTCTGCGACCAGCGCAGCAACGGCAGCGACAGCGGCGCCAGCACCACTTTCAGCCCGGACGCATGGGCATCATCGAGTACGCGGCGCAGTAGCTTGAGATCGGCCGCGTCCAACCCGCGATAGTCATCGGCGTTGCCGATCAGGAAATCACGCTGGTGCGCCGGCCATTTGTCGTAACTCAGCCGCACCCAGGTAGCGCCGGTGGCACGCAGCGCATCGAAATGGGCGCGGTCGGGCGGCACCTGGTTGAAGCTGTTGCCGCCGTGGCGGGGAACATCCCAGAAGGTGATGTCCGCGGCCTGCACGGCGGTGGATGCAAACAGGCTGGCCAGCAGCAGGACGCGCCAGGTAAACCGGCGCAGCAGAAGAGAAGGCAAGAACGGCATCGACACAACCCGCAGAATCAACAGGTACACAGCATGGCCGCGATGCCCGGCACCTGCCGTGAACCCGGTCAGGGTCTGCGGCATGCCGTCGTTGCCATTTTCTATCGACTACAGCGCATCCAGATCACCCAGTGCACGGATCAACCGCCGCGCACGCTTGTCGGGCCGATGTTCGGGCGGCTGGTAGCCGTTCTTCGCCGCCGCCCGCTGCGCGCGCACTTCGGCCCGCCGCGCGCGCGAGGCCTCGCTCTCTTCATAGAGCTGCTGCGCCAGCGGTGCCGGCCCGCGCAACTCGCTCAGGCCACGCACCTGCACGTCGAACACTTCATCGCCACGGTGGATCTGCAGCTGCTCCCCCACCCGCACCGCAAGCGAGGACTTGGGCCGCTGCCCCTGCACATCGACCTTGCCGGTTTCCACCGCCTGTTTGGCCAGGCTGCGGGTCTTGAAGAATCGCGCCGCCCACAACCAGACATCCAGGCGGACCACCACCAGCGGTGCTGCTTCAGTCATGCTTTCTATCCAGCTCCACGGCCTTGGCCGGTTGGCGGTTCAGGGGGGCCTGTGCTGCATCGCGATATCCCGCTGACAGGCTTGGTGCTAGTGTGCCCCTCCCCGAGCGTGATCTCCAGAGCACATGGCCAAAGCGCCGCTTGACCTGACCACCGGCCCGATCGGGCGCAACCTGTTCCTGTTCGCGCTGCCGATCCTGGCTGGCAACATCGCCCAGTCATTGAACGGCTCGGTGAATGCGATCTGGGTCGGGCGCTTCCTCGGCGAGGCGGCGCTGACCGCCACCGCGAACGCCAACAACATCATGTTCTTCCTGATCGGCTCGGTGTTCGGAATCGGCATGGCCGCCTCCATCCTGATCGCCCAGTCGATGGGCGCGCGCGACCTGGCGCAGGCGCGGCGGGTGATGGGCACCAGTGCCACCTTCTTCATCGGCCTGTCGGTGGTGATCGCCATCGCCGGCTGGTGGCTGTCGCACCCGCTGCTGGCCGCGATGGGCACGCCGGCCGAATCGCTGCCACTGGCCGAGGCCTACCTGAAGATCATCTTCCTGGCGATGCCCACGCTGTATGCATTCGCATTCCTCAGTTCAGCCCTGCGCGGCGTCGGTGACTCGCGTACCCCGTTCCGCTTCCTGCTGCTGTCGGTGGTGCTGGATATCGGCTTCAACCCGCTGCTCATCTTCGGCATCGGCCCGTTCCCCAAGCTCGGCATCGCCGGTGCGGCCTGGGCCACGCTGATCGCACAGACGCTGTCGCTGGCCGGGCTGCTCTGGTACATGCGCAACAAGCGGCACGTGCTGTGGCTGGGCCGCAAGGACATGGCGCTGTTCAAGATCGATCTGGAGATCCTGCGTGCACTGGTGGTCAAGGGCGTGCCGATGGGCCTGCAGATGGTGCTGATCTCGCTGTCGATGATCCTGATGATGAGCATGGTCAACAGCTACGGCACCGACACCGCGGCGGCCTATGGCGCTTCGCTGCAGCTGTGGACCTACGTGCAGATGCCGGCGATGGCGATCGGCGCGGCGTGCTCATCGATGGCCGCGCAGAACGTCGGCGCGCAGCGCTGGGACCGGGTGCGGGGTACCGCGCGCAGCGGGGTGATGTACAACTTCCTGCTGACCGGCGTGCTGATCCTGCCGCTGATCCTGCTCGACCGCTACACCCTGGCGCTGTTCCTGCCCGATGGCAGCCAGGCGCTGGAGGTGGCACGCCATCTGAACCACATCGCGGTGTGGTCGTTCCTGTTCTTCGGCGTGAACTTCGTGATTTCCGGCGTGGTCCGCTCCACCGGCGCGGTGATTCCGCCGCTGCTGATCCTGGCGGCGTCGCTGTGGGGCATCCGCGTGCCGTTCGCCGAACTGCTGCAGGACCGCTGGGGCGCCGACGCGGTGTGGTGGAGTTTCCCGGTCAGCTCGTTCTGCGCGATGCTGCTGTCGCTGGCGTATTACCGCTGGGGCGGCTGGCGCAAGGCGCGGATGCTGCCCAGCCATCGCGAGGAAATCGCGGTGCCGGCCGAAGTGCCGGCAACACCACCTTCACCGGTGGCGGATCTGGATCCGGATGCGCCGCCCACCGCAGCACCTGCGCCGCAGCCGATGCGGTAGGTACCCACCGTTGGTGGGTACGGCAGGTCAGAGGTCATGGCGCACGTTGCCTGTTTGCGTCGCCCAAACGCAAACGGCCACCCGAAGGTGGCCGTTTGTTGCGCGACAACCGAAGTTGTCGGCGCGGTATTACTGGGCAGCCTTGGCAGCAGCCAGGCGGGCCTGCTTGGCCTGTGCAGCGGCGGCCAGATCTTCCTTGATGCGGGCAGCCTTGCCTTCCAGACCACGCAGGTAGTACAGCTTACCGGCGCGGACCTTACCACGACGCTTCACTTCGACCGAGTCGATGATGGCGCTGTGGGTCTGGAAGACGCGCTCGACGCCGTAACCGTGCGAGATCTTGCGGACGGTGAAAGCGGAGTTCAGGCCGGCGTTCTTGGTGCCGATCACGACGCCTTCGTAAGCCTGGACGCGCTCACGGTTGCCTTCTTTGACCTTCACGTTGACGACGACGGTGTCACCCTGGCTGAACTTCGGCAGCTCGCGGGTGATCTGGGCGGACTCGAAGTCCGCAAGGATGGTTTTGTTCAGCTTGCTCATGGGTGCACCGATAGTGTTCGGGTGGTCGTGTCGTTCGACAACGTGGGCTCATGCAGTCACCGGACTGTGCTGCACGTTTTTTTGTATGGATCCACCATCGGGCGCAAAGGCCTGATGGGAATCGCCAATGATAGCCGAAGTTCCTACCCCCGCGCTAGGGGGTGGGGTCTTCGGCCTGGGCCTTGCGGCCCTGCTCCAGCAGGGTCCGGTCGGCCTTGGACAGCTGGACCTCGTCAAGCAGGTCCGGCCGCCGTGATGCGGTCCGCAGCAACGACTGCTGGCGGCGCCAGCGGGCGATGGCGGCATGGTTGCCCGAGCGCAGCACATCCGGGACGGTGCCCCATTCATGCTGGGCCGGGTGGCTGTAGTGCGGGCAGTCCAGCAGCCCCTGCGGGCCTTCGAAACTGTCCTGTGCGGCCGATTCGGCATCGCCCAGGGCGCCCTCCTGCAGCCGGGTCACGGCATCCACGATCACCGCCGCACCCAGCTCACCGCCGGACAGGACGTAATCGCCGATCGAGATTTCCTCGCTGACCTCGGCCGCCAGGAACCGCTCGTCGACGCCTTCATAGCGCCCACACAGCAGGATCATGCGCGGCAGCGCGGCCAGTTCGCGGACCTTGGCCTGGGTCAACGGCTTGCCCTGCGGGCTGAGGTAGATCACCGGCGCGGGCGCCGGATCGGCCGCCTTCGCCGCAGCCAGGCAGGCCCGCAGCGGCTCGATCAGCATGACCATGCCAGGGCCGCCACCGAACGGACGGTCGTCCACCCGGCGGTAATTGCCCTCGGCATAGTCACGCGGATTCCAGCCGTGCAGGTCGAGCAGGCCGCGTTCGGCGGCACGCCCGACCACGCCCAGCGCAGCGGACTGCGCCATGAACTCGGGGAACAAGGTGATGACGTCGATGCGCACCGGCCTAGAACTCCGGGTCCCAGTCGACCACGATCAGGTTGGCCTCGAAATCCACCGACACCACGAACTCCGGCTGCACGAACGGAATCATCCGCTCACGGTCGCCCTGCACCACCAGCACATCGTTGGAGCCGGTGGAGAACAGGTGCGAAGCCCGCCCCAGTTCGACGCCATCCACGGTGCGCACCTGCAAGCCTTCCAGGTCGACCCAGTAGTACTCGTCGGGCTTCGGCGGCGGCAGCGCGCTGCGTGCCACATACACTTCGGTTCCGTACATCGACTCGACCACATCGCGGTCGGTGATATCGGGAAACACCGCAATCAAGTGCTTGCCGGCCTGACGTCCGCGCGCGCCCTTGAGGGTGCTCTCCTGGCCGGCGGGTGTACGCAGGATCCAGGGCTGATATTGGAAAATGGCGGTACGCGGCTCGGTCCAGGACTCGAGCTTGATCTCGCCTCGCACACCAAAAGCGCCGACAATCCTGCCCAGCAGGATCCGGCGCTCGGTATCTTTCATCTGTCTAGACCGAATGGGCCGCGACAAGCGCGGCCCTTCAGGATCAGGCCGCGGAGGCCTGGGCCTTGGTCGCTTCCTTGTACAGGTTGCGAACCTTGTCGGTCATCTGGGCGCCGTTGGCAACCCACTTGTCGACCAGCGGCAGGTCCAGCACGATGCGGGATTCCGCACCCTGGGCCACCGGGTTGTAGTAACCGACGCGCTCGATGTTGCGGCCATCACGGGCGCTGCGCGAGTCGGTCACGATGATGTGGTAGAAGGGACGCTTCTTGGCGCCGCCGCGGGTCAGTCGAATCTTGACCATGGTGTAATTCCTCTATTGCCCAGTCGCCAGGATGGCGCGGTAAGCCGGCGATTATAGCGGCGGCCTGCGGCCATTCCAAGCCCGTGAAGACCGCCGAACCTGAACAGGCCCCTACCCGGCCCCGCTCACACCGCCAGCGGCTGCCAAGCGGTGGCCGCCAGCACCTGCCGCGCACGCGCGCACAGCGCCTCGGAGCCCGGCAAGGGCACCGCATCGATCTGGCCGATCGGCCAGACCCCGGCCGAGTTGCAGGCGATGGCGGCATGGAACCCGGCCAGTTCACTGCGCTCGACCGGCCGGATCTGCTGCGCGCCCTGCCAGCCGGCCTGCAACAGGCGCTCATGCGTACCGCGCAACGCCGGCGCCTGTGGCCAGACCAGCACGTCGTCGACGGCAAAGCCGATGTTCCAGGTGGTGCCCTCGCTGATGCGCGCGCCCGACCCCAGGAACAGCGCATCGTCGAACCCGGCCTGCAGCGCCGCGCGACGGTGCTGGAACAGCGCGAAGGTGCCGACGTGCTTGAGCTGCGGCAGCTCGCGTTGATAGGGCACGGTGCGCACGCGGCGCGCCATGGCGGGGAGCTCCACCGGCGGCGCAGTGGCCACCAGCACATCCACAGCTACCGGTTGCAGCGGCTGGCGGAAATCGAAGGCACGCGAGAACACCGTCACCCGCAGCGAGGCATCGGCGAGGCTGTCGTCGTGCAGCGCCTGGCACATCCATGCCTGTACCTGGGCCGCCTCCAATCCAGTCCCGAACAGTTCCAATGTGCCCTGCTGCAGGCGCTGCAGGTGCAGATCCAGCCCCTGCACCGCGCCGCCACGCACCTGCAGCGAGGTGAAGTGACCGTAGTTGGTCAGCGCGGCGGCCAGATCGTCGCTGTCGGCGCGCTGCCCGTTGCAGTAAATGCTCATCCCAGCAGCGCCCGGGCATCGGCCCACATCTGCTGCAGCACCTCGGCCGCCGGCCGTGCCGGTGCCAGCCATGCCGACTGCCCCGCCCAGGCCTGCATCGCATCGAGGCGATGCTCGCGATTGGCCTGCGCACGCATCGGTGCGGTAAGCCCGCGCTGCACCGGATACGGGCGCGGCGGTGGCGCATCGCCGGCCGCGGCGGCGCGCACATAGGCGGTGGCCAGGCCACGGCCCAGCCGCCCGCTGAAGGCACGCGTCGGCCAGGTGTCTTCCGGCTCGGCGTGGGCCAGCGCCTGCGCCCACGCCGGGTCCAGCGCGCATTCGGGCGTACGCATGAAGGCGGTGCCGACCTGCACCGCACTGGCGCCGAGCAGCAGCGCCGCCGCGATGCCACGGCCATCGGCGATACCGCCGGCGGCGATCACCGGCACGTCGAGGTGGTCGGCCAGGCGTGGCAGCAGTGCGAACAGACCGACCAGCTGGCGCTCGGCCGCGTCCGGCTCGAACGCACCGCGATGTCCGCCGGCTTCAAAGCCCTGCGCGACCACGGCATCGGCCCCGGCCGCCTGTGCGGCACGCGCTTCGGACAAGGTGGTGGCGCAGGCGAACCAGGCGATGCTGGCTGCCTTCAGACGCGCTACCTGGGTGGCAGAAAACACGCCCATGATGGTCGAGGCCACCGCCGGTCGCGCGGCGATCAAGGCATCGAACTGCGCATCGAAATCGGCCGGACCGGTATCGCCGGCAGCGGCCGCCACCTCCGGCCCCCACTGGGCCAGGAACGCGCGCGTGGCCGCCTCGCCTGCGACATCACGCTGGGGGGCAGCATCGGGAATCCAAACGTTGATCTGTGCCGGACCGGACGACTGTGCGCGGAAGGCTTCCATCCACGCGCCGATATCCTGCGGCTGCGACAGCACTGCGCCCATCGCGCCCATGCTGCCGGCGTTGGCCAACGCTGCCGACAACGGTACCGGGCAGGCCCCGGCCATCGGTGCGAGCAGGATCGGGGCCTGCAACGAAAAACGCCGACAGAAACTGTCGGCGCGTTCAAGGATCGGGGCAACACTCACGATCGGCGCACCTGTGCGGGAGACGGTGCCAGCATACGCCGCACCGACCTCGCCCGGCGTATACGCCGGCAGGACTCAGCGCGCCGACAGGGCGTAGGTACGCACCAGCTGGCTGTCCATTTCCTCGTTGAACTTGAAGCTCACGTAGCGGGCGTCATCGGCGGCGAATTCTTCTTCGGCGATGGCGCGGCCAATCTCGGTGCCTGCGGCATCCAGCGCGCGTGCCACCAGCTTGCCCTTGAAGGCCTTGTCGGCCACCACGTACACGGCTGCATCCTTGGAGCCCATGCCACGGCTCTTGCCCAAGGTCACCGTGAGGCCACGTGCGGCCAGCGCGGGATCCGCCTGCAGCGTCACGTTCATCTTCTTGTCGACACCCTCGCCCAGTCCGGCGACGAAATCGGCGGCGGTGCCACTGAGCGCACTGCCGGCCTTCTGCGACATGGACGCATCGTCCTTGCACGCCACCAGCCCCAGGGCCAGCGCGATTACCACGATCGACTTGTTCACGGACATTCCCTTGATTGATCAGGCGCGATAGTCGGCCACCCGGACCGGCGTGGCAAGCGTCATCCGCGCCTGCAGATGACGTTCCCGGCTGCTGTACGGTGTTGCTGGATCAGCGGAACGGCATGCCGCCGCGGCCACCCATGGCACCCATGGCACCCATCATGCCCTTCATGCTGCGCATCATGCCCTTCATGCCGCCACCGGCCATCTTGCTCATCATCTTTTCCATCTGCTGATACTGCTTCATCAGCTTGTTGACGTCGGCCGGGGTCAACCCGGAGCCGCGCGCGATGCGGGCACGGCGCGAGCCGTTGAGCAGGCCCGGATTGCGGCGCTCCTTCCTGGTCATCGAGTTGATGATGGCGATCATGCGCGGCACTTCCTTGCCCTGGCTGACCTGCGCCTTGAGGTGCTCGGGGATCTGGCCCAGGCCCGGCAGCTTGTCCATCAGGCCGCCGATGCCGCCCATGTTCTGCATCTGCTCGAGCTGGTCGCGCATGTCGTTCAGATCGAACTTCTTGCCCTTGGCGACCTTCTCGGCGAGCTTCTGTGCCTTGTCCTTGTCGACCTGCTGCTCGACCTGCTCCACCAGCGACAGCACGTCGCCCATGTCCAGGATGCGGCTGGCGATACGGTCCGGGTGGAACACGTCCAGGCCGTCCGGTTTTTCGCTGACGCCGACGAACTTGATCGGCTTGCCGGTGATGTAGCGCACGCTCAGCGCGGCACCGCCACGGGCATCACCGTCGGTCTTGGTCAGCACCACACCGGTCAGCGGCAGGGCTTCGCCGAAGGCCTTGGCGGTATTGGCCGCGTCCTGGCCGGTCATCGCATCGACCACGAACAGCGTTTCCGCCGGGTTGACCGCGGCGTGCAACGCCTTGATCTCGGCCATCATCGCTTCGTCGATGGCCAGGCGGCCGGCGGTATCGACGATGAGCACGTCCACGAAGGACTTGCGTGCATCGTCGATGGCGGCGCGGACGATCGCTTCGGGTTTCTGGTCGGCGCTGGACGGGAAGAACAGCACGCCCACCTGTTCGGCCAGGGTCTTGAGCTGCTCGATCGCGGCGGGACGGTAGACGTCGGCCGAGACCACCATCACCTTCTTCTTGCGCTTTTCCTTCAGGTGCTTGGCCAGCTTGCCGACCGTGGTGGTCTTGCCCGCACCCTGCAGGCCGGCCATCAGGATGATCGCCGGGGCCGGGACATTGAGGTTCAGGTCCGAGGCGGCCGAGCCCATCACCGTGGTCAGCTCGTCGCGCACGACCTTGATCAGCGCCTGGCCGGGGGTCAGCGACTTGAGCACTTCCTGGCCAACCGCGCGCACCTTGATGCGCTCCACCAGGGCCTGCACGACCGGCAGGGCGACGTCGGCTTCCAGCAACGCGATGCGGACTTCGCGGGTGGCCTCGCGGATGTTTTCCTCGGTGAGGCGGCCGCGGCCACGCAGCCGCTCGATGGTGCCGGAGAGGCGCTGGGTCAGGGACTCGAACATGGAGGCAACCTGTTCAGAACGAAAGACAAAGAGACCCACAGTATAGCGGGTCCGCCCTGCTCCCCGACCGCCGCTGCGGCCTGTCGCCGCAGCCATCGCTACTGCCCCGGGGGTATGCGAAACTGACACGATGACAATCGTTCTCATCGCGACCCTGCTGTACCTGACCGCCACCGGCCTGCTGGTGCGCGCGGTCGGCCGCGATGACGCCAGCCGCTCGCCCACCTGGCTGTGGCCGGCACTGCCGGCGATGCTGCTGCACGGCGGCTACCACGCGCTGGTGGCCATCCAGAACAGCGGCGGCCCGGACATGCATTTCTTCGCCGCGCTGTCGCTGGTCGGGCTGGGCATGGCCTGGCTGACCTCGCTGGTGGCCGCGCGCGGGCGCATGGCCGCGCTGGGCGTACTGGTGTTCCCGATGGCCGCGGCGGTGCTGTGCATTTACCACGGCTACGGCCACGAACCCAGCCGGCCGCTGGGCTGGCAGCTGGCCACGCATGCCTGGCTGGCGCTGCTGGCCTACGCCACGCTGAGCGTGGCCGCGTTGCTGGCGATCATGCTGTGGTTGCAGGAACGTGCGCTGCGCCGGCGTGATTTCCGCCCCTGGCTGCGCGCCCTGCCGCCGCTGGCTGACCTGGAATCGCTGCTGTTCCGGGTGATCGCGGCGGGCTTCGCCCTGCTCACCTTGACCCTGGTCACCGGGGTGCTGTTCGTCGATGACCTGCTGGCGCAGAAGCTGGTGCACAAGACCGTGCTCAGCCTGCTGTCGTGGATCGTGTTCGGCATCCTGCTGATCGGCCGCCGCCGCTACGGCTGGCGCGGGGCCAAGGCGGTGCACTGGACCCTCACCGCGATGGCGTTGCTGCTGCTGGCGTTCTTCGGCAGCCAGTTCGTGATCGAACTGGTGTTCGGGCATACCCGCTGACGCCAGCGTGGCAATGCCCGCGGCGCCGGCGAGGCACCACGGGCACACGGGATTACAGGCCGTAGCGTTCGATCACCGCCAGGTGCCGCTGCTCATCCTGGTCGCAGGCTTCGGCCAGGCGCAGCCAGCACAGCGGATGCGCCCAGCCCGCCGTCGCCTCACTGAGGAAACGATGCAGGGCCAGCGGCGGATGCCCCTGCGGCTGGGCGATGGTGAACAGCACGCCCGGCAACTGGCCGTCGGCGTTGTCCGGATCGGTCAGCTGATAGTCGTCGCGGCTGTGCTTCCACAGCTTCCAGCCCTGCGCCTGGACCGCCTCGCTGAAGGCCGTCCAACGGTCTTCGCCCGGGTCCACGCCGTCCACCAGCCAACTGCTGGCATGCCCACCGCTTTCCAGCAGATGCACCTGCGCGTAGGTCGGCATGAAGTGCTCGCGCTCCTGCTCGTCCTCGGGCGCGGGGTGCACCAGCTCGGCATCGAACACCACCCAGTCGTCCACCCGCTGCGGGCGGCTGGCCGGTGCGTTTTCGATGATGCGCGCGGTGACCGGGCCGGTGCGCTGCGCGTAGTACTCGATGGGCTCGCCGGCATCCATGCAGCGGATGATCACCCAGCCGAAATTCTCTTCCACCGGCCCGGTGTCATTGCTCAGCGTCATGCCGATCGCCGCGGCCGAATGGCGCACCGCATCCCAGTCGCGTGCAGCACTGGCGGCGGTCATGTGATCCCAGTGCACGCTGCGCGGCTCTTCCAGCGTTTCAGTCAGGTGCCGGTAGTGCTGCTTGGCCTCGTCGAAGCGCTGCTGCGTCATCAGGGCCGTGGCCAGCAGACCGCGCGCGCCATGCGAGCCCGGCGACAGGGCCAGCAAGGCGGTGCAGGCCTGCTCCAGCGCCGCCCAATCCGAGCGATGCCGCGCCAGCTGCGCCTGGCACCACAACGCGAACACCGGCACGCTGCCCTCGAACTGCCGGATCAGACGGGTCAGACCGGCTTCATCGCCACGTTCAACCAGCAGGCGCATCAGCGTGTACGCCGGCGTGCCATCTTCTGCCGGGTGCTGCTGCACATGCCGCCACAACAACGCGATCGCCTCCTCGGCAGCGCCACAGGCGTTCAAGGCCGAGGCGGCGACATCGACCAGCGCCGCATCGTCGGGGCGTTCATCCACGGCCTGCAGCAACCATTGCGCTTCGCGCTCGGGGTCGCGGCCCTGATCGGCCTCGCCCTGTGCCAGCAACCACGTCAGCAACTCGGCCGCCGGTACCGGCAGCGTGGCCTGGGCCGGCGCCGCCTCGATGCGCGCAGCCAGCTCCGCCAGCTGTGCACGGGCCCCGCGGTCCTGACGCAGCTGGCCAAGATGCTGCTGGGCCAGCACCAGGTGGCGCTGCGCCATCCACACGGCATCGCGCTGCAACGCCAGGTCCACGCACAGCCCGGCGATCTCGATGACGATACGGTGTGCGCCCACCTCGGCGAAGTGCGCCAGGGTGACGTTGAGCCGACGCCCCAGCTCCCACGTGTTGTGTGCCGGGGTGTTTCGCGCCAGCAGGGCCACGGTCTGCGCCCACATCCGCCGGTAGTTCGGCGACAGCTGCGCGAACGGCACCATCGAGGCCATCGCCTCTTCATCGCGGCCCAGCTGGGCCAGCGCCCAGGCCTTGGACAGCTTGCGCGGCACGGTGCAGTTGGCCGGCTCGTAGTCGCCCTCGGCCGCCACTTCGGCTTCGCGCTGCTCGATCAGCGTCAGCGCTTCGGCGGCGCGGCCGCTGGCCAGCAGAATCTTGATGCGCATTTCCGGAAAGCTGTCGTAGACCTTGCCGCCATGCGCCAGCACGGTGTCGGCCTGCGTATCGAGGTAGCCCAGCGCATCGTCGCTGCGGCCGTCGTCGAGCAGCGCATCGGCCTTCTCGCAGCTCAGGCACTGGAAGCAGGCCCAGCTCGGGTCGATCCGCGCCAGTGTTTCATCGCACACCTCCACCCGCTCGGGCACCCAGCCGGGACCGTCGATGTTGCCGTAGCACGCGGCCAAGTCCTGGGTGACGCAGACGGTCTGCGGGCAGTCGGCGGCATCGGCACGGTGGGCGCGCTCGAACAACGCCACTGCATCGCCGAGGGCCGCTTCGCCTTCGAGCCGGTTACCGACCCGGTTGCGCATTTCCCAATGGCCCACGAAGACCTCCAGCCACGGGTTGGCCAGGGTCTTGCCGAGTGCACGCGCCTCCGGCAGCAGGGCATCGACGCGGTCCATGCGCAGTTCGCAGACTTCATCGGTCAGCCGGGTCAGCAGCTGCGCACTCTGCGGCTGACCGGCCTGGCCGAGGTCATCCTGCAGTTTTTCCACCCAGTTCCAGATATCCATGTAGTTCGTACTGTCCTGTCGTTCAATTCAAAAAGGGAAAGGGCTCAGCGCGGCGCCTGCAGCATCTGCTGCAGGGCCTGGGCGATGTCGCCGAAGGCACGGTTGAGGTCGCCGCTGGCGGCGCCACCATCAAGGCCACGCCCCTGCGCACCGACGATCACCTTGAGTGAGCGCAGCAACCGCGCCGCGGCCACGGCCTGCGGGTTGTCGGCGCGGCGTGCGGCCAGCAGTGCCTGCACCGCCGGGTTGTCCAGGTTGATGTACAGCCGCGAGGTCGGGCGGGTCTGGATGCGGGCGGTGAACTGGCGCGCCAGGCGCAGGGCCGCCATCGACACGCGCTTGTCGTTGTCGTCGTTCTCCAGCCGCTGCTTCAGTTCGGCCTCGCGGTCGGGCACCACCACCACCGGCAGCTCGGCCGGATCGAAGTGCGCGGGCAGCAGCTGCTCGCCATCGCCCAGGTGCTGCTCCAGCCAGGCCATGTCCTCGGCCGGCAAGGTATCGGTCTGGAACAACGCGCGGTTGCCCTGTTCGGTGCCCAGCTCCACCAGGCGCATGCCGCGGGCCTGGGTCCAGCGGCGCAGGAACGGCACCACTGCGTAGCGGTTGCCGTGTGCGACCGGCACGCCCATCGCACGGAACAGCATTTCCTCGAAGCCGCCGCCACTGTCCAGGATCACGTGGACCGCGCCACGCGCGGGCAGCTCGCTGGCTTTCATGTCGCCCTGCGAGGTCGGCAGGCGCACGTGCTCCAGCAGCAGTTGGAACAGGCGCTCATCGCACAGCGCGGCCCCCAGCAGCGCTTCGTTGTGGCGCGCCAGGATGCGCCGCCAGGCTTCGGGCTGGGTCCGCGCGACCTCGGCCAGGCCGTCGATCAGCGCCTCGCCCAGTGCGTGCTGGACGGCGGCGTAGGATGCGTCGCGCTGCAGATCTTCGCGGCTGGCGGTGGGGGTGAGCCGGTTGGATTCGATCACCCCGCCGATGAAACCGGCCCACGGCGGCAGCAGGTCGCGTGCATCGTCGTCGAGCAACATGCCGCGCACGAACACCGACAGGTTGCGGTTGTCGCTGGTGCCATAGGTGGCGCCATCCTGGACCCAGAGCAGGCCCACCGCATCGCTGTCGCCGACGGCACGCACCGGCACCGCGCAGATGGGTTCGAAGTGGCGCTCGAAACGCGCGGCGAACTCCACCGCGCGGCGCTGTGCCTGCAGCGGGTGCAGCAGCACGCCATCGCGCGGTCGCCACGGCGGCGGCTCGGGATTGATCGCCTGCGTATCGCGGCCGATGTGGATCGGCTCGCCGAGCAGCGCGCAGTAGCGGCCGAGGATGTCGCGCAGGTGCGCTTCCTGGGCCAGGTGCTGGAAGTCGGTGTGCAGTTCCAGCAGCACTTCGGTGCCCACCGCACGGGCCGGCATCGGCGACACCGTGTACTGCTCGGCGTTGCTGGACACATAGCAATGGCCCAGCGCGGGATCCTGGTAGGAGGTGGTGCGCACGGTGACCCGCTTGGCCAGCACGAAGGCGGACAGGAAGCCCAGCCCGAACATGCCGATCAGGCCTTCATCGTCGTCACCGGCCTGGCGCAGGCCGCGCGTGTAGCCGACACCGACCGTGGCCAGGTAGTCGTGGATTTCCTGCTGGGTGAGCCCGGCACCGGTATCGATGATGCGCACGATGCCGGTGTTGGCGTCGCCGTGCACTTCGATCCGCCCGGGCGTATCCCAGCCCGGCTGTTCGAGCCGGCGCCGGACCAGCGAATCGTGGGCGTTCTGCACCAGTTCGCGCAGCGCCACCACCGGGGTGGAGTACAGGTGCTTGCCAAGGACCGTCATCAATCCGTTGAGATCGACACCGGCGCGGCGGATTTCGCTGGCACCGCTGGCTTCGAGGGACGTGTCGTACATGAAATCGTTTTCTCTGGCGTGCGTACCCTGGCGCGGGCACGGGCTGGAACGAAGGGTCAACCGTAAAAACTAGCATAGCGACGATGGCATGCGCATGCCCGGAAGGTGCGCATGGACCACCCGCGGGCAGCGCCGCACGCACGCAAATGCCGGGGCGCGCCTGATACGACAACGCACCCCAGCGAACAACTCAGATCGCGTCGATCGCCTCGGACAAGCGCTCCACCGCGATCACCTCCATGCCTTTCACGCTGCCGGTCTTGGGCGCATTGGCCTTGGGCACGATGGCACGCTTGAACCCGTGCGTGGCCGCCTCGCGCAGCCGATCCTCACCGTTGGGCACCGGCCGGATCTCGCCCGACAGGCCAACCTCACCGAAGGCAATCGTCTTGTCGGCCAGCGGCCGGTCCTGCAGCGAGGACAGCACCGCCAGCAGCACCGGCAGATCCACCGCGGTTTCCTGCACACGGATGCCGCCGACCACATTGACGAACACGTCCTGGTCGCCGACCAGGACACCGCCATGGCGATGCAGCACCGCCAGCAGCATCGCCAGCCGGTTCTGCTCCAGGCCCACCGCGACCCGGCGCGGATTGGACAGCGGCGAGGCATCCACCAGCGCCTGCACTTCCACCAGCAGCGGGCGGGTGCCTTCGCGGGTGACCATCACGCAGCTGCCGGGCTGGCGCGTGCTGCCGCCGGACAGGAAGATCGCCGAGGGATTGGAAACCTCCTTGAGGCCCTTCTCGCCCATCGCGAACACGCCCAGCTCGTTGACCGCGCCGAAGCGGTTCTTGAACGCGCGCAGCAGACGGAAGCGGCTGCCGCTTTCGCCTTCGAAGTACAGCACCGCATCGACCATGTGCTCGAGCACGCGCGGGCCGGCAATGCCGCCCTCCTTGGTGACGTGCCCGACCAGGAACACGGCGGTGCCGGTTTCCTTGGCAAAGCGCACCAACCGCGCCGCGCTCTCACGCACCTGGCTGACCGAGCCCGGCGCGGCGGTGAGCGATTCGGTCCACAGCGTCTGCACCGAGTCGGCCACGATCAGCCGCGGCTTGGCCACGCTGGCGTGCTGCAGGATCGCCTCGACCTGGGTTTCGGCCAAGGCGTTGACCCCCTCCAGCGGCAGATCCAGCCGCACCGCGCGCCCGGCCACCTGCGACAGCGACTCCTCACCGGTGATGTACAGCACCGGCAGGCTTGCGGCCATCTTCGCCACCGCCTGCAGCAGCAGGGTCGACTTGCCGATGCCCGGGTCGCCGCCAACCAGCACCACCGCACCCTCGACCAGGCCGCCGCCCAGCACCCGGTCGAACTCGCCGATGCCGGTGCTGACCCGCAGGTGCTCGGTCTGCTGCACGTCCTTGAGCGCCATGATCCTGGGCGCATCCACCTTGCCGGCCCAGCCGGAGCGACGGGCGGCCGGCGATTTGGCCGCCGCCGCGCTTTCCAGGGTGATCTCGCTGAGCACGTTCCAGACGCCGCACTCGGTGCACTGCCCCTGCCACTTGCTGTACTCCGCGCCGCATTCGCTGCAGACGTAGGCGGTGAGCCTCTTGGCCATGTCCAGTTCCACTTCATCGACTGTCGGGCAGGATAGCCGAGCCGCGTCGCAACAACCGAGACGATGCGCGCGCCCGCTCAAGATTCCGCGCGCGCCGCCGATACTGCGGCGGGCCACTGCCCTTCCCCACTTTCCAGGTTTTTCCATGACCGGCACCTACAGCCTGAGTCTTGTCGTGTTCTCGCTGCTGGTTGCGATCCTCGCTTCCTACACCGCGCTGGACATGGCCGGCCGCCTCGCCAGCACCCAGGGCCGGGTGGCACGCTGGTGGCTGGCCGGCGGCGCCGGCGCAATGGGCATGGGCATCTGGTCGATGCACTTCATCGGCATGCTGGCCTTCCGCCTGCCGATTCCAATCGGCTACGACCTGGCCATCACCCTGTACTCGCTGGCGGTCTCGGTCAGCGCCTCGGCCTATGCCTTGTGGCTGGTGTCGCGGCCAACCCTGCCCTGGCGGCGGCTCGCGGCCGGCGCGGTACTCATGGGCCTGGGCATCGCCACAATGCACTACCTGGGCATGGCGGCGATGCGCATGCAGCCCGGGATCGACTACGACCCGTGGTGGTTCGCCGCCTCGGTGCTGATCGCCATCGGCGCGGCCGGTGCGGCGCTGTGGATCGCCTTCCGGCTGCGGCTGGAACAACGCAGCCCCTACCTGCTGCGCGGGCTGGCTTCGGCGGTGATGGGCGTGGCCATCGTCGGCATGCACTACACCGGTATGGCCGCCGCGCGCTTTCCGGCGGGCAGCATCTGCGGCGCGGTGAACGGCCAGGGCCTCGACAGCAAATGGCTGGCGGTACTGGTCATCGTCACCACTCTTGCGACCACCGGCATCGCGCTGATCGCCTCGGTGTTCGACCGCCAGATGCGCACCCGTACCGGCATGCTCGCCAACTCGCTGGCCCAGGCCAACGAGAAACTGATCCAGGCGGCCCTGCACGACCCGTTGACCCAGCTGCCCAACCGCATGCTGCTGCAGGACCGCATCGAACAGGCCATCGAGAAGGCACAGCGTCGCCAGGTGAGTTTCGCGGTGATGTTCTGCGACCTCGACGGTTTCAAGGCCATCAACGATGCCTACGGCCACCAATTGGGCGACAAACTGCTGATCCAGATGAGCCGGCGGGTGGCCACCCTGCTGCGTGCCCAGGACACCTTCGCGCGGCTGGGCGGCGATGAGTTCGTGATCGTGTTCCAGGTCGAAGCGCCGGAGGATGCCGCCGTGGTGGCCGAGCGCATCATCGCCACCGTGGCCGAACCGTTTCTGATCGACACGCTGGAACTGCAGGTCAGCGCCAGCCTCGGCATTGCCCTGTACCCGGCCGACGCCACCAATGAGCGCGAACTGATGGCACACGCCGACGCGGCGATGTACCACACCAAGGAAACCGGCCGGAACGGCTACAGCTTCTTCACCGAGTCGATGCACGTCAGTGCCAACCAGCAGCTCAAGCTGCTGCAGGAGCTGCGCCGGGCGATCCAGCGCGATGAGCTGGTGCTGCACTACCAGCCCAAGTTCCCGGCGTCCGGCAAACCGCTGATCGGCGCCGAGGCCCTGGTGCGCTGGCAGCATCCCGAGCTGGGCCTGCTCAGCCCGGATGCGTTCATTCCGATCGCCGAGCGCAGCGGTCTGATCCTGCCGCTGGGCGACTGGGTACTGGACCGCGCCTGCGCGCAGCTGCGCCAGTGGCACGATGCCGGCAACCCGGAGTGGTCGATGGCGGTCAACCTGTCACCGCTGCAGTTCGCCTCCAGCACGCTGCTCGAAACCGTGCGCAACACGCTGGAGCGCCACGGCCTGGCACCAAGTTCGCTGACCCTGGAAGTCACCGAAACCACCGCCATGCGCGACGTCGAAGCCAGCCTGCAGATCCTGCACGGGCTGACCGCGATGGGCGTGAACATCTCCATCGACGACTTCGGCACCGGCTACTCCAGCCTGCTGTACCTCAAGCGCATGCCGGCCACCGAACTGAAGATCGACCGCGCCTTCGTACATGACCTGGAAGAGAACGCCGAAGACGCCGCGATCGTCTCTTCGATCATCGCGCTGGGCCGCTCGCTGCAGCTGCAGATCGTCGCCGAGGGCGTGGAAACCGACAGCCAGCGCCAGTACCTGAGCGACCTGGGCTGCGACCTGCTGCAGGGCTATCACCTCGGCAGGCCGGTAGCCGCTGACGAATTCCTGCGCCTGTCCCAATCCCCCTGATACACGCCCGGTAGTGCCGGATGCCGGCCGGCACCTTCAACACACCGAACGCAAACCCACAGACAACAAAAAGGCCGCCCAGGGGCGGCCTTTCCGTATGCAGCAACGTCGCGAAGACGTCAGTGCATCATGTGCACGTTCATGTTGTGCATGACCCACAGCGAGCCGGCGACGATGATGCCGATCACCACGACGGTGAAAGCCGCCGCGCTGACGTTCCAGCGCTGCTCGGAGGAGCGGTCCAGGTGCAGGAAGAACACCAGGTGCACCAGGATCTGCAGCACCGCGGCGATCACCACGATCACGCCGGTGGTGAAGCGCGGCAGGTCGCCGTGCATCACCGCCCAGAACGGGATGATGGTCAGCACGGCCGCCAGCAGGAAGCCGATCAGGTAGGACTTCACGCTGCCGTGGCTTTCGCCGCCGGCACCGTGGCCATGATCGTGTGCGTGATTGTCATGTGCGGCCATTACAGCGCTCCATTCAGATAGACGACGGAGAACACGCCGATCCAGATCAGGTCCAGGAAGTGCCAGAACAGGCTCAGGCACGCCATGCGGGTCTTGTTGGTCGGGGTCAGGCCGTTCTGCTTGATCTGGATGAACATGATCAGCAGCCACAGCAGGCCCGCGCTCACGTGCAGACCGTGGGTACCCACCAGCGCGAAGAACGCCGACAGGAACGCACTGTGGTCCGGACCGTAGCCCTCATGGATGAGGTGGTTGAACTCCCACACTTCCATGACCATGAAGCCGAAGCCCAACAGCCAGGTCAGCGCCAGCCACAGGTACATCTGGCCGATCTTGTGCTTGTGCATGGCGATCATGCCCAGCCCGAAGGTCAGCGAGGACACCAGCAGCAGCGTGGTTTCCCATGCCACGAAGGACAGGTCGAACAGGTCCTTCGGGCCCGGGCCGCCATTGGTACCGCCGGACAGCACGATGTAGGTGGCAAACAGGCTGGCGAAGATGAGGCAGTCGCTCATCAGGTACACCCAGAAACCGAAGACGGTGTTGCCGCCGGTGTCGTGGTGCTCGTGCTCGTCATGGCCGTGGGCCGCCGCTTGCGCGGCGTGCCCATGGTTCATGGTGTTGGGGATAGTGCTGCTCATACCTTCAGCTCCGATTTCACCAGGCCCTGCGCCACCAGGTGGCGACGGTGCTCATTCTCGATCCGCTCCACTTCGGCAGCCGGCACGTAGTAATCCACGTCCTTGTCGAAGGTGCGCCAGATGAAGGTGCCGATCATGCCGACCAGGCCAACGATGGCCAGCCACCAGATGTGCCAGATCATCGCGAAGCCGAACACCAGGCTGAAGGCACCGATCACCACACCGGTACCGGTGTTGCGCGGCATGTGGATGTCGCTGTACTTGGCCGGGCGTTCCCACGCCTCACCACGCTGCTTGCGCTCCCAGAAGTCGTCCAGTTCGGTGACCTTGGGCAGTGCGCCGAAGTTGTAGAACGACGGCGGCGAAGAGGTTTCCCACTCCAGCGTACGGGCATCCCACGGATCGCCAGTGAGATCGGCGTTCTTCTTGCGGTCGCGGATCGAGACGATGATCTGGATGATCTGCGACAGGATGCCGGCACCGATGATGAACGCACCGACCATCGCGATCACCAGCAGCGGCTGGTACTCCGGGTTCGGGTAGCTCTGCATGCGGCGGGTCATGCCCATGAAGCCCAGGATGTACAGCGGCATGAAGGCCACGTAGAAGCCGATGAACCAGCACCAGAACGCGCGCTTGCCCCATGTTTCATCCAGGCGGAAGCCGAACATCTTCGGGAACCAGTAGGTGATACCGGCGAACATGCCGAACACCACGCCGCCGATGATGACGTTGTGGAAGTGGGCGATCAGGAACAGGCTGTTGTGCAGCACGAAGTCGATGGCCGGGATCGCCAGCATCACGCCGGTCATGCCGCCGATGGTGAAGGTGACCATGAAGCCGATCGTCCACAGCACCGGGGTGGTGAACTGCACACGGCCGCGGAACATGGTGAACAGCCAGTTGAAGATCTTCACGCCGGTCGGGATCGAGATGATCATCGTCGTGATGCCGAAGAAGGCATTGACGTTGGCACCCGAGCCCATGGTGAAGAAGTGGTGCAGCCACACCAGGAACGACAGCACGCCGATGCAGGCGGTGGCGTAGACCATGCCCTTGTAGCCGAACAGCGCCTTGCGCGAGAACGTGGCGATCACTTCGGAGAACACGCCGAAGGCCGGCAGCACCAGGATATAGACTTCCGGGTGACCCCAGATCCAGATCAGGTTGATGTACAGCATGGCGTTGCCGCCACCGTCATTGGTGAAGAAGTGCGTGCCCAGGTAACGGTCCAGGGTCAGCAGCACCAGGGTGACGGTCAGCACCGGGAAGGCGGCGATGATCAGCACGTTGGTGACCAGAGCCGTCCAGGTGAAGATCGGCATCTGCATCAGCTTCATGCCGGGGGTACGCATCTTCAGGATGGTGATGAAGAAGTTGATACCGCTCAGCGTTGTGCCCAGGCCTGCAACCTGCAGGCCCCAGATGTAGTAATCGACACCTACCCCTGGACTGTATTCCTTGCCTGACAACGGCGGGAAGGCCAGCCAGCCGGTCTGTGCGAACTCACCGACACCCAGCGAGATCATCACCAGGCCCGCGCCCGCCACGAACAGCCAGAAGCTGAGCGAGTTGACGAACGGGAAGGCCACGTCGCGTGCGCCGATCTGCAGCGGCACCACGACGTTCATCAGGCCGGTGATCAGCGGCATCGCCACGAAGAAGATCATGATCACGCCGTGGGCGGTGAAGATCTGGTCGTAGTGATGCGGTGGCAGCACACCCTCGTTGCCACCGGCCGCCATGGCCTGCTGGACACGCATCATGATCGCGTCGGCGAAGCCGCGCAGCAGCATGACGAAGGCGACGATGAGGTACATCGCGCCGATCTTCTTGTGGTCGACCGAGGTGAACCACTCTTTCCAGAGATAGCCCCACAGCTTGAACTTGGTGATCAATGCCAGCACCAGCAAGCCGCCGATCCCCGCGCCGATCAGCGTGGTGATGATGATCGGGTCGTGCGGGATGTCGGCAAATGTCAGCTTACCCAACATATTCATGCTCATTCTCCCGAGCCCGCGTGGCCGGTGTGACCGGCGGCGGCGTGCTCGTCTGCAGTGTGTTCGGCGTGCGCGTCGGCAGCACCGGCGGCCTGGGCCGCAGGCGCGGTGCCGGCGTCATGGCCTTCATGGGCAGCGCTCATGGCCTGCATGTCGTGGCCTTCGTGGCTTTCGCCCTCGGCGCCGTCATGCTTCATGGCCTTGTGGTCGTGCTTCATGCCGTAGTGCTGGTTGTCGCCCATGTGCTTGGCGATGACCCAGTCGAACAGGCCGGCCTCGGTAGTGCCGTAGTAGGTCACCGGGTGCCAGTCGTGGTTCTTTTCGGCGGTCAATGCATGGAAGGCCGGCTTGTCCAGGGTGGCGCTCTCGGCGCGGACCTTGGTCAGCCATTCCTGGTACTGCGCCTCGGTGACCGAGTGCGCGGTGAAATGCATCTTGCTGAAGCCCGCGCCGCTGTAGTGCGAGGACATGCCCGGGAACTCACCGGTCTCGTTGGCGATCAGGTGGAGTTTGGTCTCCATGGCCGTCATCGAGTAGATCATGCTGCCCAGGTGCGGGATGAAGAACGCATTCATCACCGAATCGGACGTGATCTTGAAGTTCAGCGGGGTATCGACCGGGAAGGTGATCTCGTTGACCGTGGCGATGTTCTCTTCCGGATAGATGAACAACCACTTCCAATCCAGGGAGATGGCTTCAATCACCACCGGCTTCTTGTCCGACTCCAGCGGACGGTACGGGTCCAGCGCGTGCGAGGAACGCCAGGTCAGCACGGCCAGCACCAGCACGATCATGCACGGGATCGACCACACAACCACTTCGATCGCGGTGGAATGCGACCACTTCGGCTCGTAGCGCGCCTTGGTGTTGGAGGCACGGTACTTCCAGGCGAAGGCAAGGGTCATGACGATGACCGGCACGACGACCAGCAGCATGAGCACGGTAGCCGTGATCAGCAGTGTCTTTTCATCGTGGCCGATCTGGCCCTTGGGGTTGAGGATGGCCGAGTTGCAGCCCGTGAGGAACACGGACAACGCAAACAGCAGGCCCGGACGCAAAAAGCGTCCAAGGGGGTTCAACGGAATCATCGGTCGATCCAATTGCGTAGGGAATGCCAGGTCAAGCCCGCCCCCGCCGGCCAAAGCCGGGTGTGCCGGTCCAGGGGACAGGCACGGAGGACGATCATGTCAGCCCTCTAATTTTAGGCCGTCACGCACCATTTAAGAAAGGCATTGACAATGATCCGGCGCAGGAAAGACCTGTTTTTGGCTGCGACACGTTGTCGCAGTGGCGGGCAATGGCCCGGATTGGCAAGGTTGGGCCGTTCATGTATAGACATGAATGGGGGTGCGGCGTCTCTGTTCGGCGGTGTCCGGGCCTGTCCTGCTGCACGAGCAGGCCAACGTCCGCTGGAGCGTGCCCTACAGGTACCCATCTCCAGCCTCGGCCGCGCGCCCTCTCAGAAATTCGATTGGAGGACATCGGACGATGATCCTTTCGCGCCCGACTTCCTTGAACGGGGTCGAGGCTCTATTGCTCCAACCCTTCTCGCGCCATGAGCTCCATGAGCTCCATGAGCTCATGGGCCAATGACACGCCTACGTCCATGGAGACGTCAATCCTGGTGGGATATGAGTCTTTGCCAATGGTCGCAGATGATTCACGAATCTACACCACTCAATGCCAACAGGAAGACGCCCTCACCACCACGCTTCAAATCCATCACTCCGCTCCTGCTCCCGGCGGATCTGTCCGCTTAGGCAATGTCGAAATAGATGCATCCCAATCGCTCATACCGGACACTTCCATCATCCCTGAGAGCACGTTGATTGGAGCAAATCAGAGCGCGCGCCGCGCATCTACTCACATGCCACCAGACGCTCCAGAAGGGACTGCCGCGCCGGCAGAGAAGCAACCTCCTGCTCACTGATCTCTCGAAAACCGTCACACCAGCGGTACAACTTGTTGCCCTCAAAAAAGACGGACACAAGGCGGAGCAACAGCACCTCGTCAAGCTTACTACCGCCCTCATCCAGCTCAAAGACAAGAACAGCTTCGCTTATGTCGCTCACCGGCAGAGAAAGCACTTCATTCTGCATGTATTCCGCCAGCGCCGCCCCTCTAAGTATTTCGATCCTGATGAAGGGCTCCTCATACTGGCCGCGACTCCAATCGGCATTGACCTCCCACTTGTTCACCTTCAAATCAAGGAAGCTGCAATCATCCAAACTTTCTCGATCCTGAAAGTAGGACACGGGAGCAGCACCCCATGCAAGACTGATCAACAACTCCCTCTCGGGCAAAACGACCCCTGCTCCGATAACAGCAACATACCTGGCACGCATTACACACCCCTGCTTCTGGCAGCCACATCAGACGCTTTTCAGCACTATTGACCAGTTGCTCCCTTGCGGACTTGGGCACCATTTGAATATGCCAACCAATGCTGTCACAGCATGCGACAACGCGAAAATGACTTGCCGCTATCCCAGGACCCCCTCCGCAGAAGATATCAGTGAGGCACTTCGTCGCCAGTGCACCACTTATGAAAGATGCCGCATTTGTCTCGGCCAATAGAGCATCCAGCACGACGTGCGAGATCAACTGAAGGGGCGCATCAGGACTCCTGCAGCGGGTCGGATCGAGCTCACTACCGATGAAGATCGCCGCATACGGCGCCAGCGCAATGGCAGCCAACTGACCGCCGCACCACCCACCATGCACATCAAGAACCAAGCCTGGCCGGCCGACGCTCCGGCCGCTGGCCATAGTGCAACTCCAACAAACGTATGCAGCGATTGATCAGCCTCTTGCCCAAGGGCTGGCACAAAACAAGCCCGACCTATGGCAGCCAGCCACCCAGATCAAGGGAAAACTCATCCCCGCATCGCTCATCGGCAAACCTTGCCCGGCCTGATGGGTAGTAGACAATGAATCCACCCTCATGACTGTCGATAAAGTCGCCGATTGCGATTTCCGTATTGAGAGCGACCGCAAGGTAAGCCGCGAACTTACCCAACCCTTCGCCCAGAACATCCAGATCCGAGTATCCCCTGATCAAGGTCTGGAAATCGCCGCCATCAATGATCAACTCCACTCCGGCGCAAGCATAATCACCGGCAATAACCCGCTCCCAATAAACATCGGCTGGCAGCACGAAACCCTCTGAAACCCTGTAGAAAATGGAGAATTCTCGCCCAAACTCCTCAAACTCAATAGCTCTACCAATTGAAACCTCGAAGATCTCCACGTTCATTTCCCCGACTTGGCTTTCACAGCCTGCCTTGACCCAAAAAGTTCACCCAGCTTCGCGCGTGACTGGTCGCTAAGCCCTCTATTGCCAGCGGCGGACATCCCTTCAAACTGCCTCAATGCTCCATCCCGCAGGCCGCCATGTCGAAGCATGCCTTGATACAAACCGAACTCAGCCCTGGTCAGCTTGATGAGGCCCGGTCCCTCACGAGGGAACACAGAATTTTTCCCTGGGTGTCTACCGTACACCCTCCCGGATGAAGTAACTACGTCGCCGCCCGGCAAGATTATCGCACGCCCGGCATTAATCTCTGCGATGTCACCTTTCAAATCAACCCCACCCATTGCTACTGTCTTCCCTACTACTGCGCTCCCATCACCATATCGGGATTTCAAAGTTATTGTATTGACACTATGTGCAGAACTCACTTGTACCGGTGCATCCGGAACAAACAGCTTTGCGCCTTGACGCGCCCCAGCCTGAAGATAGTCAACCGCTACTGATCCAGCGGTACCTTTTGACACCTTAGGACCAACCACGCCCCCGCTCGCTTTTGGCGCAAATGCGGTTGCCGTGCCCGCCATATCCCACGCAATAGCCCCCAACTGATTCATCGCAGCAACTGTTTCGGGGCTATGCCCGCGCAACTGAGAGTACACGCTGGGCATTCCAAAGATCGGCCCTAAAATTGCCGTCTCGATGCGATTCCGATCTTCGAGAGTCATCGCTCTCGGCATCGGACCAAACAACGCGCCCACCCAGTCATTTTCCTTCAGAACCGAGATGTCACGGCCGAGAATTGAACTGTACGCGGGTGATTTAGAGCTCTCCCTCACAACTGCACCGGCAAGGATCTCGTCGTAAGCCTTTGTGCCTGGCTTCAAGCTGAAGAGAATTGCTTGCTCATCAGCAGTCAGGTAAGGAAGGTACTTGTCCTTCATTGCCCTGCTTTGATCCTGGCTGACGTCGGCCCAACGGGAGTTCACTTCACCACGGCATGCATCATCACTCCCACACTTGGCATTCTCGACGTCCTTCTTCACCCGCTGCTCGTGGCTAAGGAAGTTGTTCTCAGAAGAATTCCTGGAAATTTCTGCATTCAGTGCGATACCCGCAAGTCCCTCCCCCGACAGCCCACCCGCCAGTGCCCCAACCGCCTGCGACAGCGCCAAAATCGTCTGCTTGTCCTGGTCATCCAGCTTGGATGGGTCGCCGCCATACAGAGTGTCGGTCAAGTACTTCGCGGCCAGTTCACCACCGACTGCGGCCACCGCACCGGAACCCGCCGATCCACCATTCGCCTCGGCCAGCAACGCCCCGAGCACTGCATGCGACAACAGTTGCAGTGTCGCGTCGGGGTCACTGCCGTGATTCGGATCGAACTTGTCACCAATGAAGTTAGCCGCATACGGCGCCAGCGTATTGGACGCAATCTGCCCGCCACCCTGGCCGGCCACGCTGCCAACCAGCAACTGGGTCACCGCATCCAACGCCCGACTGTACTCACCACCGATACCCCATTTGAGCTGGGTATCAAGCGCGTCCTTGTAACCGGAGTCGAAGCTCGACAAGGTCGCGATCTGATCATCACTACTGGACCGCAGGAAGTCGGACCTTTCCTTGTCACTCAGACCATCCAGATACGCCTTGGTGATCTTGTTGACCCCGTAGCTGCCGACATCCGCAGCAATCTGCTTGCTGGTCGCCACCACGGTTCCCATCGCCGCGCCCATCGCCTGCTGGTCCGCCAGCACCTTGTCGACATCCGGCAATGCATCCAGCGCGCGGTGTGCTGCACTGGCATCGGTGTTGATTCCCAGCTCTGCCGCGGTGGTCTTGTTGCCGCCGATGCTGATGTTCCCTTCAGTTAGCGTGGCGAAGGTGGTGGAGCTGTCGCTCCCCTTCTCGCTCATCGGTACGCCTGGGCTGCCACGCGGCGTGGTGGTTCCCCCCACCGGCGTCCAGCCGTTCATCTCGCCGCCCGCACCGCCACTGATACTTCCCGAGCTGGCCTTATAGGCCATCTCGTTCTGCAGATCAGTGAAGGTCAGCGTCTGCGCGGTGAGCTCGCTGTTGGCGGCGTTGGTGCTGGCAATCGCACCGCCAATCAGGTTCACATGCCCCGCATCGACGCGGTAGCCACCGTTGCCGGCGAACAGCCCGCTCTGCTGGCCCACGCCCTGGTAGCTGCCCTCGGCCTTGCCGGCGCTGGCGTAGGCGTCGGCGTTCCACGCGGTGCCGATGGAGACCTGTACACGGCCACCAACCTGGCTGTTCTTGGACATGCTCTCGGCGATGTCCTGCAGCGATTCGATGGTCAGCGTTCCGCCGGTCTTGACCTCGATACGGTCGGCAGTCGCGGTGGCGCCGCGCAACGTGGTGTCGCCCTCGGCCTTGAGCGAAATGTTCTGGCCGGTGAGGGTGGTGTTCTGCCAGGTGCTGCCGTCCGAGTTCGACTTGCTGCTTCCCACGCTGGCTTCGGCGTACACGTACACACCGGTCTGCGCTCCCACCTGCGCACCCACGCCAATTTCCGCGCCGGCGTTGCGGCTCTTGCTGCGGTCCTCCACATGCGCCTGCCCCGCTTCGAGCAGGATGTCGCGCGCCGCGTCCAGGCTGAGCGTGTTGCCGGCACTGAGATTGCCCTGCACGATGTGGATGTCGCCGCGGGTGCTGGTCAGATTGACATTGCCGCCGCCCTGGATGGTCGAGCCCCGCGAGACATCACTGCGTCCATCAGCACTGCTGCTGGCCGTCTTGAATCCAATGCCGGCTTCGGCGCTGAACAGCAAACCGCTGCCAACCGCGCCGCTGGTTGTCAGACCCGCGATCGCGCTGGCGGCCTGGTACGCATTGGCACCAGCAGCCATCCCCTGCATCGCCTGCAGCCGCCCATCCGACTGCCGTGCCGCCTCCACGTTGTTGATCAGGTCGATGAAGGGCGATTTGATCCGCGCGAACACGCCGATCTTCAGGTCCTTGTCGCTTTGCGAAGAGTGCCCGGTCTCGTTGGCCGTGAGCAACGCGATCTCCGCCGCGGTGATATTGACGTCCTTGGCAGCCACCACGTTGCTGGCGGTCTGGGTGTAGGTGCCCCCGGCGGTGAGGTTCACGTTGCCGCCCAGGCTGCCAACGTTGCTGGCCACCTGCGAGACCATGCCACTGTCGTCTTCGTGCTGCTCGCGATGCCAGCCGGAGAACTTCTCCGTGTCAGAAATCTGCACCGTGCCGATCGCCTTGCTGTCGGCGGTATTGGCATTGCTGACGGTGTCCTGGCCACTGCGGATGGTCAGGTCACCGGCGGCACGGATGTTGACGTCCTTCTCGGCGGCGATGTTGGCCGCGGTGAGGCTGATGTCGCCCTCGGTGGTGGCCATGCGCACGCCACCGCCCACCGACAACTGGGTGCCGGTGATGGTGTCGCTGCTGCCGCTGCCCTCGCTGCGCGAGTTGTTGGTGCCGAACGGCAGGCCACTGGTGTTGTTGGCGATGCCCCAGCCCTTGGCGCTGCTGTTGCTGTCGCTGTGCTCGGTGTTGTGGGCAACATCGAACACGATGTCCTTGGTGGCCAGCAGCACGGCATTGCCCTCGGCCGACAGCTGCGCGCCCTGGCTGGTGATCGAGCCACCATTCGCGACCAGGGTCAGATCGCCACCGGCAGCCAACTGGGTCACCCGTGCATCGCTGGTCGACTGGCTCTGGCTGCTGTTGGAGCGCTGGCTGCCGGCGGTCACCACGGTGGACGTGGTTGCAGCGCGCAGGCCCGACGCCGCACCTTCGGCGGTGCGGGTGATGCGGCCCATCATCGAACCACTGTCGGCCATGCCGTCGGTGGTGGAATCGCGGGCGCTGCGGTAGGCCTTGGTCGGGTCGTAGGTGACGCCGACCGAGAAACCGCTGGACTTGCTGGCCTGGCTGGACTGGCTGTCCACCGTGTCCTGCCGCGCCAGCAGGGCGATGTCCTTGCCGACCAGGGTCAGGTTCTCGCCGGCGGCCACATCCGACGCGGCAATCGTCAACTGGTTGCCGGCGTTGATCAGCACGCTGCCGTCGCGCGAGGCAACGGCCGAACCCACCTGGGTGGTGGACTGCTCGGCGCTGGTGCTGCTGTTCTTGGCGCTGTTGTAGCCCACCGAAGCCACGCCATTGCCGAAACCACCGGTGACACCGGACTTCTTCTTGCTCTGGCTGGATTCACTGCTGTGCAGGTCTTCAGCGGCAGTGATGAGCACGTTGTTGCCCGCGCCGAGGATCACATTATGGGTCGCATCGACCACCACTCCGACGCCAGTCAAATCGCGGCCGGCGGTGATATCGATGCTGTTGCCCTGGATCACCGTGCCCACGGCGTAGCTGTCGCTGTTGTCGATGCTGCGGGTGGTGGTGGTGCTGGAGAGCGTCTTCTTTTTCTTCTCGTAACTGTCCAGGCTGTAGTCGTGCGACTCGTTGGCCGAGAGCAGGTTGACGTCACGGCCACCGCTGATGCTTACCGTACCGTCGCTGCTGGCGACGTGGGCGGCAGTCAGATTGACGTCGCGGCCCGCGGTGAGCAGCAGGTTATCGCCCGCCGACAGCTGGCTGCCCCGCACGGTTTCATCGCTCTGGCTGATCTGCAGCGAGCTGCGCTTGCCGGCCGCGCTGAAGTCGGTGCTGGTGCTGTCCACCAGCGCCTGGCTGTTGATGTCGCCGCCAGCCTGCAGCGCCATGCCACCTCCGGCCTTGACCTGCGCTGCCGCAAGATTGATGTCCTTGCCTGCGGCCAGCACGACGTCACCGGCACCCTGCACGCTGGTGACGGCATGGGTGGTCTGGTTGCTGCGGATGTGATTGCGGTCATCGAAGGTGCTGTCGGTGCGCTGACCCAGCGTCTGCGCGCCGAGGTCCAGGGTGCCGCCCGCCGCCAATTGGGTGATGCCATCGGCACCGGCGTTGCGGATCTGTGCTGCCTGCAGGTGGATATCGCCACCGGCCACCACCGACAGCACACCGTCCCCGCTGGGGTTGGTGACGTACAAGCCGGCGACGCGGTCCAGCTGGGTGACCTCGAACGCGTGCACACCCCCGCCACTGAGCGTTTCCACCGTGGAGGCAACGGTGACATTGCCCACGGCCTGCACCGACAGGGCATCCGTGGCGGTCACGGTGGCACCGGCAATGCGGATGTCCTTGTCCGAAGACAGGCCTACATGCTTGCCGGAGATGCTGCCACCAAGGTGTTCAATGTTGCCCGCATCGATGGTCACCAGTTTGCGACCGACGATATCGCCGGTGTTGACCAGGCCATTGGCGAGGGTGATATCCACGTTGGCGCCGGCCAGCAAGGTGCCCTGCCCGTCCAGGTCGCCCGGGCGCAGGCGCAGGTAGACCTGGGGGACCAGCGCGGTGGTGGTGCTGCCATCGGCCAGGGTCACGGTCTGCTCGACCAGCCAGACGATGTCGCTGGTCAGCTGTGCCATCTGTGCTTCAGTCAGCGCCACGCCGGGGCGCAGGCCCCACTGGCTGGCAACGGTCGCACCGGCTTCCAGCAGCGCGCGGTATTGCGCTTCATCGCTGGCATAGCCGTCCAGGAAGCGACGGCCGGTGAGCTCGCCGATCTGCTCGCGCACCAGTTTCTGTTCGTAGTAGCCATCGCCCAGACGCTTGTGCACCGCATCCGGCGAATAGCCCATCTTGCCCAGCAGATGGTCCGAGCTGAGCCAGGTCTTGTGGTCGGTGAAGCGCGGGTCGGTCTCGACCAGGTAGCTGCCCCCATTGGGGTTGACGTTGAACAGGCTGGCGTTGGGTGCGCGCGTATCCGGTGCGCCCATCGCGATGCGGTCGGGCGAGCCGCCCGCAGCGGCCACCACTCGCGCACCCGAAACGCCACCGCCGTTGCTCACGCCCCCGACTGCACCGCCCTGGCTGCTGCCTGCCGCTTCGGCGGCCTGTGCCAATGCACGCTCGGCAGTGGTGCCGCCGGCGTGCCCTGGCCCCTGCGCGCCGCCGTGCTCCGGGCCGGTCGGCTGGGTCTGCGGCCCGTGCCCGTTGAGGTTGGCCATCGCAGCGCCGTCCTGGACATTGGGTGCGTTGCGGCCCTGGTTGAGGTTGCTCAGATCGCCGACATCGATGGTCAGCGTGCCATTGGCCGTGATCTGACCACCGAGCTTGCCGACCTCCTCGGAGATCGACGGCGCCTCCCATTGGGTGCGGGTGCCGTTGTAGGCGATCGACGTGTTATTGAACGTGTGCGTGCGGTAGAGCGTCAGCCCAACGTTGTTGACCCGGCTGTCGGCACCATGGCCAACGATCTGCAGGTTGCCGCCGGCCGCGATCTGCGCGTACTGGTTGTTGAGCTCATCCACCGACAGCCGCATGCTGCCGCCTGAGCGGATGACCGCATCGGCACCCGCGCCAGGCTGCAGCTGATCCTCATGCGCCACATGGTGGGCAATGCGGCTCTGCTCATTGAGGCTCGTTTCCTGTGTGTGCTGGCGCCGACCGGAAATGATCGTGTCCGGGTTGTCGTAGCCCGCCGGCGTGATGAACTGGATGCACTGTGTGCTGCAGGTACCGTAGGCGCTGGAGAAATTCAGCCTGTCGGTCTGGTACTTGAATGGCGCGTTGGGTTTCAGTACCGCGAACGGATCGGCCACGCTGACCTGGTCCGGGTTGGCCTGGTTGCTCTTGGCCACGTAGTAGATGGTGACGGTGCCGGACACAGGATCGAGACGCCAGCGCTCACCGCGTACGTCCGTGCCCAGGCCACCGGCTGCGTAGTAGTAACGCGAAGTGTTGGCGGTCAGGCGGATCACCGCCTTGCCCATACGAGTACCGTCTGGCGCGATGAAGGGCTCGTCCTGCAGCACGTCTTCCGGCGCGATGTAGTAGAACTCCCACGCTTTGTAGTTGCTGGTGTCGCTGACCGTTCCGGCGGTGTTCTTGCTGTTCTTCTGCCACGCAGCGACCGTCATGTTCGTCGTGGTGTCGATGGTCTTCACCGAGGTGGTGACCACATTCTCACGGATGTTACTGATCACCTGCGCATCGATGGCCAGGTTGCCGGCGACATCGATGATCGAACCGATGTTGTCGATCCTGCCCGCCATGCCGGACGCAACACGATCGGCGCCCAGCGCCCCACCAATGGCCGCATCGCCGCCACTGTAGATCAGCCCCTTGTCGGTGTTCTGCAGCTGGCCCACGCCCAGGTCCAGGCGCTCGCGCGCGGCCACGGTGCCCACACGGGTGGCGCCGTTGGCATCCTCGGCATGGTTCTTCAGCACGCCGGCGGAAATCGCCACGTGGTCACCGTAGATGCGGCCGGTGCCGAGGTTGTCCACGATACTGGCCTGCAGGTGGGTCACGTTGCCGTCGATCAGGCCACGGTTGGTCAACTGGTCGCGGGCATTGAGGCGGGTGACGCCCTGGCTGGTGATTTCTCCATTGACCGCATTGCGGATGTTCTGCGCGTTGAGGTCCAGGTTGCCGCCGCGCAGCACGCCCTGGTTGTCCAGGTCACCGGTCAGCTGCAGGGTCAGTGTGCCGTTGGCGATCCACTCGCCGGTATTACGCATGCCCTGTTGCAGGGTCAGGCCGAGGTCACGCTGGGCGTGAATCTGGCCGTCCTCGCTGAGCGTGCGTGCCGCCAGCGTCTGGCTGCCATCGGCGCGCAGCAGGCCGCCGCTGTTGGCGACGCTGTCGGCGCGGCTGTCCAGGTTGCCGCCACTGGTGATCACGCCGCCGCTGTTCTGCAACTGGCCGTTGACCTGCAACCGTGCGCCGCCATCGGTCACGATCTGGCCCTGGCTGTTGTCCAGCCACTGCGCATCGAACTGCAGCTGGCCGCCTTGCAGGCCACGGGTGCCATCGCCACCGCGGGTGTTGCGGTTGTCCACGCTGCCCGCGTTGAGCGTCAGCTGCTGCCCGGCGGCGATCGCGCCGGCATTGTTGTCCAGGTGCCCGCTCAGGGTGAGGTCGAGGTTGCGCCCCGCCTGCACCCGGCCGTTGCCGTTTGTCAGCGTTGCAGCGTGCAGGGTCAGGCCGGCCGCGCTGGCCAGCGTGCCGCCCGCACTGTTGTCGACCGCCGCGACTTGAAGACGTGCGTCGCCCTGTGCGGAAGTCGCACCGCCGCGGTTGTCCAGCGCGCCGCCATCCACCTGCAGCGTGCCACCTGCCAGCAGGCCGCCACTGGCGGCGGTGCCGCTGTTGTCGATCGCATGGCCGGCGGTATCAAGGGTCAGGTCGGTGGCCGACTGCACGCGCCCGGCCTGGTTGTCCAGGCGACCACTGTGCACCGTGATCGCGCCGAGCTGGCTGCCCAGCGTGCCGGCGCGATTGTCCACGGTTGCACCACGCGCATCGATGGCCAGCTGACCACCGATAAGCGTGCCGCGCTGGTTGTTCAAGCCGGTTGTGCGCACATCGAGCAGGCCGGTGGCCTGCATCGCGCCGTCGCTGTTGTCCAGCGCCGCGACGGTCGTGACGCGCAGGTCCTGGGCGGCCACGGCAGTGCCGTGGCGGTTGTCGACAGTGTCGGCCTCGATCTCCAGCGCACCGGCACTTGAGAGCAGGCCGGCATCGCGGTTGTCCAGCCGTCCCTCGACATCCAGCACCAGTTCGCTGCCGCCGGCATGCACGGTGCCGCCGCGGTTGTCGATGCTCGCGGTGGTGAGCGTACCGGCGCCGCCGAGCAGGATGCGGCCCTTCTGGTTGTCCAGGTCCTGGCCGATCGTCAGCGTCGAGCGCGTGCTGCCTGCTGCCTGCAACGTGCCCTGTGCATTGATGAACTGCTGGGCGGACAGGTCGAGGAAGCCATTGCTGGCCAGCGTACCGCCGCGGTTGTCCAGCACGCCCTGCACATGCAGCTGCAGCGCAGCGTCGCCGGTCGCGGTGAGCGTGCCGCCGGCGGTGGTGAGCGCGCCGGCCGTGAGCGCGATGCGCTGTGCCGAGGTGGTTGCATCGCGCAGATCCAGCGTGGTGCCGTCCAGCGTCAGGGCACCATTGCTCAGCAGCGTGCCGCGCTGCCCGGTCAAGGTGGTGGCGTTGATCTGCAACAGGCCGGTGCCGGCGTGCTGCACCTTGCCGTCGGTGTTGTCCAGGGTCTTCGCCTGCAGCGTCAGGTCGCCGTTGCTGGCCAGGGTGCCACCGACATTGCCGAGGGTGTCGGCGACGATGCGGCTGGTGCCGTCGCCGCTGGCGATGATGCGGCCGCCGGCGTTGTCCAGCGTTGCGACGTCCAGATCGATGCGGTCTGCACCCAGCGTCGCGCCGCGATGGTCGACGGTGTCCGCGCGCAGGGTCAGCGTGGCCGACGACACCAGCGTGCCCTTGCTGCCGTCCAGGCGCCCGGTGGTGAGATTCAGGCCCTGCGTGCCCGCCTGCCGCAGTGTACCCGACGTGTTGTCCACGCTCGCGGCGCGCACCGTCAGCAGGTTGGCATTGCTGGCAATGCTGCCTTCGCGGTTGTCCAGCGCCCCTTCAACCTGCAGCGTGCTGTCGCCGGTGCCGGCCGCACTCAGCGTGCCTTTTGCATTCAGCAGCGTGCCCGCCTGCAGCTGCAATGCGCCGTTGCCGGCAATCGTGCCGGCGGTGTTGTCCAGCCCGTGCGCCACACGCAGGTCCAGCACCTCGTTTCCGGTAGCGCTGAGCGTGCCACCGGCCGTGCTCAACGCATCGGCCACCACCGACACGCGTTCGGCCTGGGTGGTGCTGCCTGCGCCGAGCACAAGATCGCCACCGCCCAGCTGCAGCGTGCCCAGGCTCAGGATGCGTCCGCCCGCCCCCTGCAGCATGTCGGCGGTGAGGGACAGCGTGCCTGTGCCAGCGTGTTCGATGGCACCACTGCTGTTGTCCAGCACGCCTGCGCGGAGCGTGACCGCGCCTTCACCGGCCAGACGACCGCCCGCCGCATTGTCCAGCGCCGTCGTCGCCGTGACCTGCAGGCTGCCGTCTTCGGCCGCCAACACCTTGCCGCCGCGATTCAGCACGGTGTCGGCCTGCAGCAGCAGGTTGCCGTTGCTGGAGATCACGCCCGCGCTGTTGTCCAGCCGCTCGCGTACGCGCAACGCGGTGGGCTGCTTGCCCGCCGCCAGCACCGTGCCCTGCCGGTTGTCGAAGCTGCCCGCCGCCAGATCAATGCCGGCGTTGCTGGCCAGATGACCGTTGCGGTTGTCGAATTCCTCGCGCACGTTCAGCTGAAGCGCGGCGTCGCCGAGTGCACTGATCTGTCCACCGGCATTGTCCAGCGACGCCGCCGCGATGCGGATCTCCTGCGCCGAGGTGGTAGCGCCGCTGAGATCAATCTGGCCACCTTCCAGGTCCAGCTGCCCATTGCTGAGCAGTCGTCCTTCCGCCCCCTGCAAGGTGTCGGCGCGGATCGTCAGCAGGCCATTGCCGGCCTGCTGGATCAACCCCTTGGCATTGCCGAGCGTGGCGGTGCGGATGTCCAGGCTGCCATTGCCGGCCAGCGTGCCGGCGGCGCTGTTGTCCAGGTGCTGTGCGATACGCAGCGCGCTGGACTGGGTGCCGAGCGACAGCATCGTGCCGCCGCGGTTGTCCAGGCGGTCGGCGTCGATGTCGAACTGCAATGCGGTGAGCTTGCCACCGCGCAGGTCGATGCTGCCGGCAGTCCAGGTCAGCGCGCCGGCGGTGCCGATGCTGCCGCCGGCGCCGGACCAGGCCTGGCTGGACAGCGCCAGCCCTTTGGCACCGGCGTGTTCGAGGCGACCGTCCGCGTTGATCACATGGCCGGCGCTGAGCGTGAGTCGCGCGGCATTGGAGGCCAGCACACCCTTGCTGTTGTCCAGTGCGTCGCGCACGACCCAGCGGCTGGCATCGGTACCGGCATGCCGCAGCTCGCCGCCCCGGTTGAGCAGCGATCCGGCATCCAGCCCCAGGTCACCGGCCACGCTGAGCTTGCCCTGGTCGTTGACCAGCCGGCCCAGCTGCAGGTCCGCATTGCCATGCACCTGCAACGTGCCCGTGCTGTTGTCCAGGTCGCCGCGCGCCTGCAATGTGGACACGCCGATCTGGCCACCCCGGTTGTCCAGCCCGTCGTTGACAGCCAGGCTCAGCATGCCACCGGTCGCCAGACGCCCGGCGTCGTTGTCCAGCTGCGTGGCGATATTCACGGCACCGGCGGCCAATGGCGCCGTGCCCGGTACCGGCGGCGTGCCAGTAGACGTGCCGCCCCCGGTACCCGGCGCGGTGCCGGTGCCGGGGTCGACACTGCCGCCACCTGGCGTGCTGCCACCGTTCCCGCTGCCCGGCTGCGTCCCGCCGCCTGCGGCAATCGGTTCGAGCGCACCGATCTGACCGGCAGCGCGATTGCTCACACTGCCCGCGTTGACCGCCAATGCCTGCACACCGGTCTGCTCGATCGCGCCGCTACGGTTGCGCAGAGCGTTGGCCTCCAGCTGGAGGCGCTGCGCGTTGACGGTGCCGCCGTTGTTGTCCAGCGTGCCGCCGGTCTGGACGAGCAGCTCGCGCGAGGCGGCCAGCGTGCCGGCGTTGGTGATGCCTTCGCCCGCACTGACGCGCACGTCCTGGCGCGACTGCAAGGCGCCGGTGTTCTCCAGCCGGCCGTCCACGGTGACCACCAGCTCACCGGCCTGTGCGCCGAGCGTGCCTGCGTTGCGCACGCCCACGCCATGCTCGTTGCCCACCAGCCAGATCTTGTTGGCGAACATGCCGCCCAGTGCACCCACATCGAGCGCGAAGGTGGGCGCCGGCGTGCTGGCGGCGATGGCAGTGACCCGGCTGTGATCCGCGCTGACCTGATTGCTGCCCAGGCTGGCCTGCAGCTGCTGGGCCCAGATGCCCGCGTTGACCTGCAACGAGCGGGTGATCAGATCGGTGTAATCCACGCGGCTGTTGTCCAGCCCTTCACCGCCAACCTGGATGGCCCCGCCACCGACCCGATACCCTTCCAGCGCGCCGCCGACGAACAACGGTGTGCCCGTGGTCAGGGTCACGCGGCTGGCATTGAGGAAGCCGCCGCCATTGACCTGGATGCCGGCTGGGTTGGCGATCACCACCTCGGCGCGCTGCCCGGCCACTTCCACATAGCCATTGAGCTGGCTGGCCGGGCCATTGACCTCGTTGAGGATCACCCGTGCGCTGCCGGTGGCCAGCCAGGGATTGCCCTGTACCCAGCCACCCAGTTGCGTCTGCACCTGGCCGCGCGCGTTGTTGAGGATCGCGCCCTCGCGGCCCACGTCGAACTGCGAATACCGGTTGCGTGATACGCCTGCCGCCGACGGCGTGGTGATGTTGACCACCGGCACGCCATTGGCCCCGGCCACCACGGTGGGGCGTTCGTTGCCCGGTGCGCCAGGGTCGGCAACGATGCGGCCGGCGCTCTGCGCCTGTGCCGTGGAAACAAGGGTTACCCACCCCAGCGAGCACATCAGGGCGAACCCCAGCGGCGACAGTGCCGCCCCGCGCTGGATCCCTGCACGGCGGTCGACAGTTCCGGCCGATCCACCCGCCAGTTCCGACGCCACCTGCCACACCATCAGGGCCCGGTTGAACACCAGGCGATATACACAGTTCATGTCACGATTCCTTGTGCCAGCTCAATAGCGCCACGCCAGGCTGAAGCCGAGCGTGGTGTAGTCGGTAGGGAAGTTCTGTGGCTTTTCCAGCGCCGAGCCCACGAAGCCATCCCAGGAGAGTTGCTTCCAGCCGCCGCGCAGGCCGAACGCCATGCCGGCCAGGTAGGCGCCCGCCTGCCAGCGTGCGGACGGGCCGCCGATGTGGCCGTAGTCCACGCCCAGGTAGGCTTCCTGGCCGCCGCCCAGGGCCAGCGACACATCGTTGCGCAACGTCCAGCCACGCTCGCCACTGAGCGAGCTTTCGCCGTCGAAACCACGCACGCTGTAACGCCCGCCGATCGAGAAGCGATCCTGCGGCGACAGCGGCGAACGGTTCCATTGCGCACGCCATGCCGCGGTGTAGCGCAGCCGCTGTGCGCCCAGCTGGAACGGCACGGTCAGCTGCGCATCGGCGGTGATCACGCGCATGCGCGAGGTGCCTTCCAGCGGGATCATCTCCGGGTCAAAGGCATGGGCCTGTTCTTCCGGCGAGCGCAGCGCATTGAACGCACCAGTGCCACGGCGGTAGGCCACGTTGGCATCGAGGGTCGCATTGCCGAGGAAGTACTTGTGCGTCAGGCCAAGCTCCCAACCGGCGGTGCGCCGGCGCTGGACCTCGATCTCGGTATCGTCGATGGCATTGCGCGACTCCCGCCACCAGCCACGGCCGTACATGCCCAGCTTGACCTTGGCATTGCGGAACAGCAGCCGATCCACACGTGCCTCGGCATTGCGGCTCTGCCCGCTGTAGTCGTAGCTTTCGAAGGCACCGGCCACGGACTGGCTGTAGTCGTAACTGCTGGCGGTGACCCCGAGCAGCCAGTAGCCGTAGGGCACGTCGTAGTGCGCCGTCCAGCTCTCTGTCTGCTTGCCTGCGCCGTTGAACACGCCGCGCCCCACGCTGACGTAGAACAGCTCGTTCATGCCCAGCGGGTTGTCCAGCGACAGCGTGCCATTGGCCTGCAGCTTGCCGGTGGAGCGGCTGCCGGCATCATCCAAGGTGAGGCTTGCGCGCACCGGCAGGCGCTGTTTCCAGGCAATGGCCAGATCGCTCTGCCCAGGTTCTGCACCATCGCCTTCGGCCGGCGCGATCTGGATGTCGGCAGTGACAGTGGGCACGCGCTGGAAGTTCTCCAGCCCCTGTTCGACGTCGCGCAGGTTCAGCAGCTCGCCACGACGGACCGGCAGCGCATTGGCCAGCGTCACCCGCGCCGCGGCCGGATCGACCAGCACCGCGTTGCGGAAACGCCCCGACAGCAGCGACAGCGTCAGCGTGCCGCCGGTGAGGTCCTGTGGCGCGGACAGCACGCGTGTGGTGACGTAGCCACGGGCGATGATCGCGTTCTGCACGCGCTTCATCACCAGGTTGATGCCCTCGGTGCCGAGGCAGCGCCCAGTAGCAGGATCGTCCTTGGGATCAGCGGCACGCAACGCCCAGGCGAAGCGTTCGGCCTGATCGCCCTCCAGCACGATGCGATCGATCCGGAAGCACGGATCCTCGGCGACCGGCAGGCGCTCGATGCCGCCCTCGGCCGTGCGCTCCAGGCGAACATCGGGCCGCGACTCCTGCTGCTCGCGCAGCACCCGCTCACGCTCCTGCTGGCGTACCAGTTCCTGTGCGGCCGGATCGGGCGGTTGCTGTGCCGATACCTGCGTGGCCAGGCCCGCTGCCAGAAGAACGCACCAGCCACGGCGCCCTCGCCCTACGTCCTTCGTCCTTGTACTCACGTCGTTCCATATCTTGAAGCCCCGGCCGGCGTCGCCCAACGTCATGCGGGGCTGCCCGTTCAGACCGGAAAATGTATAGGGTTGCCATGGCATGGCTGCTTCAATCGGCGCCACGCCATGAGTTCACTGATCGCTTGCCGTATCGGCAGGGGTCGGAGCTTCTTTAGCGCACGCGCAAGGCGGTGCATCCAGCGTTCAGTTGAACGTGCAACCGGGCGTGCTGCGGCAAGCGCAGCACGGCAGACCTGCGTGCCGCGCTCAGCCCAGCAGCAGCGACAGCACCAGCGTGCACAGGCACACATAGCCCAGCAGCGCGAGGCTGGCGGCCAGAGTGGTGCGCATGATCGACGATTCCTGGCCCACCAGTTTCACCGCTGCCGCAGCGATGGCAATCGATTGCGGCGACACCAGTTTGGCCATCACGCCACCGGCCGTGTTTGCCGCCACCAGCAACGCCGGCGATACCCCGATCTGGGCGGCAGTCACCGCCTGCAGGTGCGCGAACAGGGTATTGCTGTTGACTACCGAGCCGGTGATGAACACGCCCATCCAACCGATCACCGGCGCCAGCACCGGGAAGAATCCACCGGCCTGCGCCAGCGCCAGCCCAATCGTTGAGGACGCCCCGGAATAATTGGTGAGGTAGGCCACCGCCATCACCAGCGCCACGGTGGCCAACGGCTTCCACATCTCCTTGCCCGACTGCGCCAGCTCCTGGCCGGCCGAGCGCAGGCCCAGCTTCGGCGACAGCACTGCCGTAAGTACAGCAGCGATCAGGATCGCGGTGCCGGAGGCATTGAGCCAGCCCACGTTCCAGACTGCCGGCAGTGTGCGCGCGCTGGCCACCAATGGCGGCAGCTCCTGCACGCGCTGGTCCAGCAACGGGATGGGCAGATGCAGCACCGTTGCGCCCAGCACACCATCCGGGGCGAACAGGCCTTTGAACGCCGGCAGGCTCCAGACCAGGATGGTGGCGGTGAGGATGTAGAACGGCGACCACGCCAGCAGCACGTCCCTGAGCGACCAGCGCTGTTCGCTCAACGGCGGTGCCTGCGCCTCGCGGTAGATGCGCTTGGGCCGCCAGACCTGCATGAAGGCCGCCAAGGCACCCATGCCGGCCAGCGGCCCGAGGATATCCACCAGCTCCGGGCCCAGCAGGTACAACGTCAGCGTCTGGGTGCCGCTGAACACCACGCCGACCACCAGCAGCACCGGCCAGGTCTCGCGCACGCCACGCCACCCGTCCAGCATCATCACCAACGCCGCCGGCAGCAGCAGCGCGCACAGCTGCACCAGCGGGATCAGCATCAGCGACATCTCACCCAGCCCCACCCCGCCCTGTTGCGCGCCCACCAGTACCGGAATACCGATCGCACCGTACGCACCGGCCGCCCCATTGGCGACCAGGCACAGCATCGCCGCCTTCAGCGGCCGGAAGCCCAGTTCGACCAGCAGCGCGGCACAGATCGCGATCGGCACACCAAATCCCGCCGCGCCTTCGAGAAACCCGCCAAAACAGAACGCGATCAGCAGTACCTGGATGCGCTGGTCTTCAGAAATGGTGGCGATGCTGCCGCGGATCACCTCGAACTTGCCGCTGCGGATGGCCAGCTTGTACAGCCACACCGCCATCAGCACGATGAAGCTGATCGGGAACAGGCCGTTGGCAATGCCCAGCACCGCCGCTCCGGCGATGTTCGCCAGCGGCATGCCGAACACCCACGCAGAAACCACGGCCGAGACCAGCACCGCGAGCAGCGCAGCGGTGAGCCCCTTGAGCCGCAGCACGGTCAGCGCCAGCAGAAACACCAGCACTGGCAGCGCGGCGAGCAGAGCCGAGAGGTTGGCGTTGCCGAGCGGATCGTAGTTCTGAAGCCACATGGTCAGGCCCTGCTACTTGGAAGGAAGGGGCGACAGCACCCTGCTTGTTCACATTCACAGTCAATGGCTGACCACATTCCAACGCCACGCCAACACGAAACGTAGTTCACTATTCAGCGAATTGTTAGATCCAAAGAACTTTCGATCCTGCTCAACCCCATGAAATACACCCCATCACAGACGTCATCACCTTTCATCGCAGTCACCACCCCCAAGGGCGAATAGCCGGTAGTCGTAGCCGGCGCCCCACTATCTCCACCCGCGCATTGCAGAAGTGGCCCCTCAGCAAGCATCCATGTATTTTCGCATTGTTGCTGATTAGAGAGTATTGGATTGGCAGGGGCAGCATCAACGGCCACCAGCGTCCCACAGGAGTAACCTGTAGTCGCACCGCGCTGGCACACAATCAAGAGATCAACGAAGCCCTCCAATACATCCCGGATGGGCTCGGAGAGCAACGCAGGAAGTGAGGAAGCGCCACCACTGAACAAGGTCCACGTCGCAAGATATGGGGCCTGCTCCGGGTACCACTGCACATCATGCGAGCTATCCCAGAGCTTCTTTGTCCCCGTAAGATCTGTCGACACCGTCTCGTGAGAGCCCGGCACGCTGCTGTAGTTCATCGTCTCCGGACAATGACCTGCCGAGAGCATTCCCGCCTTGCCCGTTTTGTTGTCGTATGCCCTGAAACTAAAAGTACAGTAGCTTCCAGAATTGTGCCCTCGCCCACCTGCTCGCAAGTCTGTGGCGGATACCCTGGACAACGCCGGCACTATCGCGTTCGAGCCATGTGCATCAACCGGCTCACCATACTTCGGCTTGAATGAATCTTTAACCACCTTCACTGGAATTCCATCGAGAAGTTCGGATGCATGCCTCTCGACCTCTTGGAAGGCCTTCGCAGAATCTGCATCAGTGGTGGAAACAACTATCGACCCGTCGCGTTGATTGATAACTGCGGTGGACTGATCGCCGAATACACGCTGGACTCTCCCTGAACTCACGACCCTTCTAATCTGAACTATGGAGTGCTTTGCGCCGGTAGCGAAGGTGAATCTCATGTTCCCATGCGGGGTCGAGATGATGCGTTCCGGTACGAACTTGTCTCCCGTAAGCCGCACCACAATTGTCATCGAGTCATCCGAGACATAGCCACCCGCGTATCGATCTCGGAATTCTTCAATGATCTTCGCGCGCAGCGGAACTGCGGCATCGCGCAACTTGAACCGGCGGGCTGTCTCCTTGGTGGAGACGCCCCATGCCTTGGAGAATAGGACCTCTGCCTCTGTAGCCTCCCGAGTGGGCTCTGGAGAAGAACTTGATGCACTTGCGTCAATTACAAACATGAAGATAAACAGCCCGATTCCTGGACTAAATTTCACAACACTCCTCCTTGACTATAAAATCGCCGACGCCAATGACAAGCCATTGTATTGCCACGTCCAAACCGGGTAAGTGACCGCAATCACAGCTGATCAAAGGATGACTTTGATGAAATTTTTATTGCGCATCCAGAATAGCAAGCAAGTACCTATGGGTACCTGAAACGTCCACTTCGCCCCCAGAGTTCGCGCCAGCTAAGCTTGGCACTGTCGATCCCGCCGCTCTCTGCCCGCAGCAAAATCCGCTAGATTCTGCAGCGTGATCTCCGAGATCTCCTGCAGCGCTTCAACCGTGAAGAAGCCCTGGTGCCCGGTCACCAGCACGTTGGGGAAGGTCATCAGCCGCTGGAAGGTGTCGTCGTCGATGATCTCCCCGGACCAGTCCTGGAAGAACAGCGTGCTCTCCTGCTCGTATACATCGATGGCCAGGTGACCGAGCTGCCGCGACTTCAGTGCACGGATCACCGCCGGGGTATCGACCAGACCGCCACGGGAAGTGTTGACCAGCATCGCGCCGGGCTTCATCCGCGCCAGCGAGGCATCGTTGATGAGGTGATGGGTATCGGCGGTGAGTGGGCAATGCAGCGAGACGATGTCCGCGCGCGCCAGCAGCTCCTCCAGCCCCACGAACGCCCCGATCGCCGCAAAATCGGGCGAAGGAAACGGATCGTGGCCCAGTACGGTGCAACCCATCCCCTTGAGAATGCGCGCAGTGGCCAGGCCGATCTTGCCGGTGCCGATGATGCCGGCGGTCTTGCCATACAGCGTGCGACCGAGCAGGCCATCGAGCATGAAGTTGCCCTCGCGCACCCGGTTGTAGGCGCGATGGGTCTGCCGGTTGAGGGTCATGATCAGCGCCAGCGCGTGCTCGGCCACGGCCTCGGGCGAATAGGCCGGCACCCGTGCCACGAACAGGCCCAGCTGCTGGGCCACGCCGAGATCCACATTATTGAAGCCCGCACAGCGCAGCAGTATCGCGCGCACGCCCAGCGCATGCAGCGCGTGCAGTACCGGGGCGTCGAGACGGTCGTTGACGAACACGCAGACGGCCAGGCATTCCTGGGCCAGCGCGGCAGTGTGGACGTCCAGGGCGGCATCGAAGTAGAGAAACTCGAATGCCTGCGCGGTACCTGCCTGCAGGTTGGCCTCATCGAGGAACTTGCGATCGTAGGGGCGAGCGCTGAAGACGGCTGTTTTCATTGGGGGCTTCGGGAGACGGAATGCTGGCAACCGGTATACCAGAATCGTTGGAGGTGTTCTGTCGTGGAGGCACCCCGCCATCATCAGAATGCTCATCTCGAACTTCCTGCAGACCCTATTACTTAGTCGTCCTGTGCATCCTCGTACACGCGCTGCCGAATCTCGCCACCCTCTGCGCTTACAAGGCAAGCCTGTGCTCTTGAGGACACTCTGCCAATCAGCAAGCAGACCCGTGAAAGCCCCCCTGGGAGCTACTCGCCGACTTGTCAGTCGGAGAAATAATAATGACCTACTTCTTCGATATCAAAAACGAACTCACCGGACATCTGTCTTACCGTACCCAGCACATCGATTTCCGCCGATGTATTACACAAATAGATAGCCCCCCTTTCGGAGCAAACCCGACCTCGCTCCTCATAGAACCTTGCCACAGATTCAGACCCACCGCGCTTACCGACATCAACTATTCGCCTACCACCACCACACGCAGAACTCTCCAAAACCTCCTCATGCCTTCCATCCGATACATAGCGAGCACTGAACGCAACCTTGACACCGCGGTACTTTTCCAAATTTTGAGCAACCTCACAAAACGATAACTGTGCTCCATGACCGCCCACGGCATTAACACGCGCAGGCAGCGCACAGCCACTCATAGAAAACACCCCAACAAAGACAATGCAGCACTTCAAATATATGGTCACTTCTTTACCTCCGGCGGCACCTAACCAGCCTCCCAACTACCCGATCCACAGTGCGCTTCTCACGCCGATTCTGCAGGGCACTGCGAGAATCACGTATCCTATCCGGTCCACGAGCGCTTCCGTCGCCCAGACGCACGAATTAGGCTTTGTGACTTGAGGGCCACACTCGGAGGATCAGTGAGACGGGATGTTTGGATGTGGATCGTCCGCTTGCAGAATCCGAATTAATATAGGTTCACCGTTCTTGTAACCGAGCACTAGGAACCAGCGAGAAAAAAGCTCTACCATCGGAATTTGGATAGTCGGATATGTAATTCCTCGCCAGGCCGATGCTACGCTCAACGTAGTGGCTCATCTGCTCACCATCGCTCCTGTTGCAATACCAATCGTCGCAAGTCGGTTCAAGGCGGCCGTTTTCCCGTCTGTAGACGTCACCACCGGCGACCGCAATGCCATGACCACACATACTCTCCAATGCGTTAAGCGCGCCAGCCTGATCAAGCGCCCAGTTGCGCACTCCCAACATCTCCAGAGATTCGCCGACACACAGTATCGAATCAATCTGATTGGACCATACTTTCTGAACCACGGTCACAACTCCCCTTCCGGCTTGAACAACCGATGATTGATGGCACCACCCGCAGCGCCGGCTCTAATTTCGGCCGTAGTGGCTGCAGCAGCAGGATTGGCTAGCGCCGCCAGGCCCACCTCGATCACCACTGGCGAAAGCATGCCGCCCGTTGCCGCTATCGCGCGGGGCTGAAACGTCTCGTATACAACGCCATCGCCAGCTTCCATGCCGTTACGATGCCGATCAACAGAACGCTCTGCTCCTTGTCGCCCCTTCGGATCCGTGAAATTGTACGGATTCCCGTTCGTATACCGATACCTCTTGAACTGTCCAACAGACTGGTTATACACCGTTGCCGGATCAACCGACCGGAACACCCAACTGCGGATCCATACATCGCTGCTGCATGTAGCTCAGCCCGGTGGCTGCGTCGCTTACATGTCCTGTGTACCCCGGTCCATCGGTAACCGCCGCACCTACGACAGCGCCGTATGACTGGTAAGTGATAGGCTTGATTACGGTTCCGCTGGAGTCGATCCTGGCTACAACCAAGCCCGAGGCTTCAGACCGGCGAAGCACTAGAATTTACACCGGTGCCAGATGGATAGACGAATGAGAAATGCCCCTGTTCCCCGCTATAACTTGATTGAGACTTCCATCGGTAGCGATCCGGCTATCGTAGTTGCCAATTCCACATTGCTGACCTTTGCAGGGCATGATGCCTTCCCGTGGCACCTGAGGATTGGAGTAAATTGCAAGCTGGAAGGTGTGAATGGCATGCCGACCAAGGAAGAGGTTGAAGCCCTTGCATGCCTTGAGAGAGAAATTGCCCCCGCGCTTGAGGTAGACCACAATGCAATTTTTCTCGCCCGAATTACGGCTCGTGGAGAACGCGTGCTCCTGTATCGAGTGCATGATCCCGAAATGGCTAATCAGACATTGCAACTTCTGACTTCCACGTCAGATGTCCTGCGCGAGTGGGAATATCAGATGGAGTACGATGTCGACTGGATATTGGCGAAACCGGAGCTGGACCTACTAGTACAGCCTTCTCGCTCTAACTAGCCGTGATCGCTCATTGAGCCCAAGTGGCAATGCATGCACCTGGGTTCAATGTTCAGTGCATCCATTGTTCGACCAAGACACGCGAGCAGCGCCACTTTTTTCTGATCACTAACAACCGAACTCACTCTTGCACGCCTCCATTCGGGCCTCGCGTCTTGGATTACTGCGAGAGTTTGCATTTACCTTGTTAGCTAGCGCCCCTCCTTGGGACTTAGCCCCGCCATTACTTTCAATAAGTCGCTGCTCGCGCCCGGCGATTGCATAAGGATTTGAAAAGTTCTTGCCCACCGCGGCAGGACGGTACCCATCTGCAGTTTTGGCTTGATGATCTGGCTGAGCTGTACGCTTTGCCGCCTGTTGCTCAGCCTTCCCCGTTCCACTCATTTTCCCTGAGTAGGTAGGTTTGGCTGGATGGTCACGGGTGCAGGTCATATACGTCTTATCGACCATGTTAGCAATCGTTCAGACGCCCCGGACCGCCACGCCACCACCCGGAATAGCATCGAATGCATCACCTGCTGGTGCACGTTGAATCGCCTCGTCAGGAGGTGGTGTGTTCGCCGAGTCGAGGTGCGCCATGGCTACAACGAAGAAGACAATTACAGGACAAGCGGGGCAGCGACCATCTGGATCAGTGAAACGGTATGGATTGTTATAAGCGTATGCATAACGATTGAAGTGTCTCGAATCGCTGCCATCTACCGTCACCGGATCCACCGACAGGAACACCCCCAGCTGCGGATCCATGTACCGCTGCTGCATGTAGCTCAGCCCAGTAGCCGCATCGCTCACATGTCCGGTGTACCCCGGGCCGTCTTCAACTTGCCCACCGACAACCGCCCCATACGGCTCGTAGTCATAGCGATTGATCACATTGCCGTTGGCATCAGTCTCGGCCACAACGGAGCCAAGGGCATCAGTGTGGATATAGGTGATCGTTTCCTGCGCCCACGCCCACGCCGACGACACCGATGAGATGCCGATCAGTGCGATGCAGCAAAGCCATACTCCCAGCAGGCCTTTCCTCTGAATTACTTTCTTGAGCTTCCCGGCGCCTGAAAACACGCCTCCAGCCCCCCCCCCCTCATCTCAACTCCGCGGGCCTTGCACTCTATAGGTTCGAATCACCATCTTCGTCCGCTGCCTTCTGTTGAAACCGAATGCCATTGGCCTCAACCAAGGCTGCGCAAGCAGCCGCGAATTCATTTGCAAATTCAGCAACCGGAAACGTCAAAGGCACACCCTCACTAAGCACCCGGGAGTCGTGTAAAAACTCGACTTCCAAATGATCCAGGCCGCGCTCTGAATTTATCTCACAAAGTAGCTGCCCACGAAAAGACATCTCAACTGCAAGGAATTCGTACTCATTCCTCGAAACAAAGTCCAATGTGAAGTCGCTCATCAGTAGTTACCTCGACGGATCGAGAAATCCAGAGAAAGTTCCATCCTTATTATAGCGAACTCCTTGCCCCGTAGATGTCCGGTACTCAAAGCCGCCACGCGAAAGCTCAGTTCGACTCCCATTCAGCGCCGAACGTACGAAGTTCTCTGCGGCCAAGTTCTTCTGATCAATTCCGCCCTTCAATGCGCGGAAAGATCCACCCGGCCTTCCTGCGTGCTTCTCCCATGCACGCGCAGCAACAGACAAGCCTGAAGTATTGAATGGCTTGTTTGCAGCGCCAATCAAGGGGCCAATCTCGTTCACTTCAGTCTTCAGCGCAAAGATGAAAGCGATAGAGCTGAGATCAGAACTTCCTCCGTCGGGGAACATTTCCGGAATTTGCATTGCGATAGCGGCGAGCGCGCCAACGGCGATCTCACCTGCCTGCTGTGCTCTGACTGCTTGCGCGCCACTATAGCCTTGTGATGATTGTGAGCCCCCGCCTGAAGATTGCTTGTTCCGCCCTGTATCAAGCGGACTCCTAGTCGAAGTCCACGCCATGCCCATGCCGTCGCATGTACTCTTGATGCGTGAGCCCGTGCATCCAAATCTTCCATCTGGATCGAAGAATTTGTACGGATTCCCGTTCGCATACCGATACCGGTTGAACTGTCCAACAGGCTGCTCATACGCCGTCACCGGATCAACCGACAGGAACACCCCCAACTGCGGATCCATATACCGCTGCTGCATGTAGCTCAGCCCAGTGGCCGCATCGCTCACATGCCCTGTGTACCCCGGGCCATCCTCAACTTGGCCACCTACCACCGCTCCATACGGCTCGTAGTCGTAGCGCTTGATCACATTGCCGTTGGCATCGGACTCGGCCACGACCGAGCCGAGAGCATCGGTGTGGATATAGGTGATCGTTTCCTGCGCCCACGCCGACGACACCGATGAGAGTCCAATCAGCGCGATGCAGCAAATCCATATCCCCAGCAGGCCTTGCCTCTGAATTACTTTCTTGAGCTTCCCGGCGCCTGAAAACACGCCTCCAGCAATCCCCCTCAACCCGGTCATCCTTCCAATCCCTGAAAGAGCCTTCCAGCAAGGCCATGACTTCATATCACAACGTGTGACTGCAGGGTACTTTGGGCAGAAATGTGGGCGTCATGCGTCATAGCGACCAGTAGGGTGAGTTGGCCCAAGTGCCGGTGAAGCCACCGACCCGCGTCTCCCGCTTACTCTGGGACCGCGTCGACGAATGCGTAATTCGGCGCCGCTCAATGTCCATGAGGTTGCCGGCCAGCGGCCGGCACTACCGTCAAGCGGCCCACAAACAAAAAGCCCCGACCAAGGCCGGGGCTTTTCGCTGTTTCTGGTGCCGGAAATAGGAATCGAACCTACGACCTACGCATTACGAATGCGCCGCTCTACCAACTGAGCTATTCCGGCGAAGCAGGCAATTCTACGGGGTGAGGGCCGGAATGGTCAATTGCGGCCTCCGCCCCGCCCGGCGGGCCCGGGCCGGCCTGGCCGCCCCGGACACACCCTGCCCCTTAGAACCGGTAGCCCAGGCCCAGCATCACGCCGTTCTGGTCCTGGCCGTCGCGGCGCTCACCCACGTAATCGAGCATGATCGACAGGTGCTCGCTGGCGCGGCTGGTGACGCCCACGTTCCAGGCCAGCACCTGTTCGCCCACCGCTTGGCTGGCGGCACCGAACACCAGGTCCGGAGCTGCGGTGAACGCGGTGCTGTAGCGGGCCTGGGTGTCGCCCAGTTCCTTCTGCCAAAGCACCCGCGCGTGCGGGGTGATGCGCTCGCCGGCGCGGCCTTCGAAGGTCTTGGACAGCTGCAGCCCGGCACCCACGAGGATGCTCTCCAGCCTGTCGCTGCGGCCGGCCAGGGCGCCCACCCCGGCATCTTCGCGGAAACGCACGCTGGAACTGCGCGCGTAGTCCACCACCGGCAGCAGCGGCTGGATCACCAGGCCGTTGGCGGTGGTGAAGGTGAACGCGTGCTCCAATCGTGCGGAGACGGTGTTGCCGTCGTACTTGGCGCGCAGTGGCGCTTCCAGTCCGTCGATGCCCGCGACGCTGCGGCGGGTGTCGTGGCGCAGGTCGGTGTAGCGCAGCGCGGCGCTCACATAGCCGCGTGCGTACACCGCATCCACATACCCGCCCACGTCCAGCGCGCGCACGTCGCCGGTGAAAGCGGCACCGTCGCGACCCTTGGTCGACATGTCCGCTGCCGCCACGCTCACGCCCAGGGTGACCCTGTCATCGGCCACGCGGGTGTCGGCACCGAGCACGATGCCGCCGGTGGTGTGGGTCATGCCGGCCACGCCGCCATCGGCCTCGATGCGCCCCTGGCTGCCGAAACCACGGCCCCAGAAACCGGCATTGCGCGGGCTGCTGTCGGCGCTGGTGCCCGCGGCGTCGGCCGGCTGCACCAGGTGCATGGCCAGTTGGTTGAACAGGCTGCCGTGGGCCATGCCCGGCTGTGCCGACGCGGCCTGCGCAGCCTGTGCGGCCAGACCGCTGGCATCGCCGCCGCTGCTGCGCATGGCGAACTGATGCTGCTGCACCACGTTGCCGATGCTGCCCACCAGCGCCGCATCCGCCAGGCGCTGGGTAGCGTGACCATCGCCGCGCAGGCTGCCGACCTGCTGCTGGATCACGTCGCGGTCGGCGAACTGCAGCGAGGCCAGCAAGGGGCGCAGCGCGGCATTGTTGCCGTTGGCGGCGCTGGCCAGCGCGCGTCCCAGGCCGTCGCCGGCGTTGGCGCTGGTGAACAGCGACAACTGGTCGAAGCCCGGGTTGGCGGTCAACCACAGGCCATCGGCAGTCTGCTTGACGTTGAAGCTCAGCAACGAGTTGTGTCGCGGCCGGAACACCTCACCGTCGGTGATGCTGGCGGTGTAGCCGGTATCGCCCAGGCGAACGGCATCCTGGAAGCCCTGCTGGTAGATCGGGCCCTGCACCAGGTCGCGACGGTAGCTGCCGTCGTAATAGCCGCGCGCCACGTTCAACTCCAGGTACGCGCCCGCCGAAATCACCAGCGCGCCGTCGGTCTGCGCGTCATCGAAGAAGGTACCCACGCGCAGCCGGCCGGTGTCGGTGCCACCGGTTTCGGTGACATCGAACAGCACCTTGCCACCCGGCATGATGTTGACGTAGCCGTGGGTGACCAGGTCGCCGCCGCGCGGCATCAGCGTGCCGTACACACGCAGGCGGTTGAAGCCGTCTTCGCGCCACGATGGGCCGGTGCCACCGCGCAGTGCAGCAAAGTCCATGCTGGTACCGGCGACGTCGCCGTGGCCCACCAGCGCACCGGCGGCCAGCACCCGCACTTCGGACGCGCGTAGTGCACCACCCTCCAGCGCGATGGTGCCGTTGTCGACCAGCATGAAGTCTGCGCCGGTGGTGGCCGCGGTGCGCCAGGTAGCACCGTTGGTCACGCGGATCACGCCCATCGAGTTGGCCAGGGTCGACGCATCCAGGTCGGCCAGGCGCAGCTTGGACAGCAACTGCGCCTGGATGCCGGCGTCGTTGAGATAATCCTGCACCGAGTTCGCGCCGATGCCCTGTGGGCCGCTGCTGGATGCGTTGTAGATGCTTTGTGCCAGGTTGATATAGGTGGACCGCCAGTTGGTGCTCCAGCGTGCAAAGTCATCATCGACGAAGGCCTGCAGCTGGCGCCCGGTGCGCAGGTAGCCGACGTTGATGTCGCCACTGACGTTGGCGGTCACGTTCAAGGTATCGCCCGGGTCGCGATAGCCGGCCGCAGTAACGATGTTGTTGGTATGGATGTCCTGGCCCGGGAAGGTCTCGCGCTTGCTGCCGCTGCCATCCGGGTCGAAGCTCACCGAGTTGCCGCCGGTCCGCGCCGGGTCGGCGAACACCAGCAGGCCATTGGGCTTGGCAACTTCGTACATCGCCTTGTGCAGCAGCGCCGGGTCCATGCCGCCGCCGTAGTTGCCGGTGTAGATCTGGGTCATGCGCGACGACGGCGTGTAGATCACTTTGCCGCCATTGCTGGCGGCGTGGATCTGCACCGAGTCGACAATCGGCAGGTCGCCGGCCAGGTAGCGCTCCACCCCGCCGGACTGCATGATCGAGCACGATGAGATGCAGTGGCCGGACACGATGGTGTTCAACCCCGACGTGCGGATCACACCCTGCAACCACTCGCCGGCGATCAGCGCGCCGCCGTTGGAGGTGCGCAGCACCACTTCGCGGATCGGGCGGCCTTCGGCCTGCGCCTTGGCCAGCAGCGCCGGCAACGACACCACATCGGCGTAGGTCACCCCGCCACTTAGGAAGATGCGATCCCCCTGCACGTGATAGTTCATTGCGGCGGCTTCGCCGCTCGCACCGATCGCGGCCATGCCCAACACACCCGCCAACGCCACACTCAACACCGAATACTTCATTTGTTCTCTCTCTCCAGAAAGGGTCTGCCCGCGCAGCACGCGGGACCCAGAGCAGAACGGTGCAGAGCGCCGATCTCCCCCACCGACCCTTCGACGGAAATCTAAACTCATTCAGATTCAGCCGGATCTGACATGCACCCTTCCCCATCCCGTCAACGTCGCGTAATACTCGATCGTCAGTGGTTCAACGCCGTTCGAGGTTTCCGCTCTGTCCGTTCCGTCTCCCCTGCTCTACAGCGCGCCCGATCCGTCACCGATGCCGGAGACCTTCACTGCGTTCGTGCGCGGGGAGCGCGCGCCGTTGTGTGCGTTCCTGCGTGCGCGTGGCGCCAGCGCCGACGACGCCGAGGACATCGCGCAGGACTGCATGGAACGCCTGATCCGCTACCAGGCGCATTCCAGCGAGGAACTGCGCCTGCTGCTGTACCGGATCGCGCGCAACCGCCTGGCCGACCGTGGGCGCTCGGCGCAGTCGCGCCCACACCTGCCGCTGGATGACAGCGATGGCAGCGATGAGGCTTCATCCACGACGCCCAGCCCACTGCGCCAGGCCGAGTCCGGGCAGATGCTGGCGATCCTGCGCCAGGCCTTGTTCAAGCTCCCCGAGCGCTGCCGCGAGGTCTACCTGCTCAACCGCATCAGCGGCATGAGCTATGCGCAGATCGCGCGCCACCGCGGCATCACCGCCAAGACGGTGGAAAAACACATCGCCCGCGCCCTGCAGGGACTCCGCCAGGAGCTGGGCCCGGACATCTTCCGCAAGGACGGGAAACCATGATGAGTGCTGCCGAACACGACAGCCGTGACGCGATTTTCGAACGTGCCAGCGAATGGGTCGCACGATTGGAGGCACCGGACTGCAGCAGCGCCGAGCGCGATGCGTTCGAAGACTGGCTGGCGCAGCACCCCGAACACGTGCGCGCCTGGGCACAGGCCGAGACCCTGCACCAGCAGGCCGAGGCGCTCGCCAGCGATGCATGGGCGCGGGCCAGCACCGCACGCATCGCACGTCCGCCGCAACCGCGCTGGTGGCCGCGCGTGGCGATGGCCGCGGGCATCTGCCTGGCCGTGGCGGGCGGCGGGATGGTTGCCATCGATGGCAACCCGACGCCACGCCAATACGCCAACGCCGGGCGCCTGCCACAGCAGCTCACCCTCGCCGATGGCAGCGTCGCCACGTTGGACGCCGGCAGTGCGTTGAGCACCCGCTTCGGCTGGCGCGCGCGCCATATCACCCTCGAACGCGGACGCGTCCAGCTGCAGGTGGCCGCATCGAGCAGAACGCTGCGCGTGCACGCCGGCAACAGCACCATCCGCGACATCGGCACCACCTTCCAGGTGGAACGTGCTGACAATGGCAGCGTGACTGTCGCGCTGCTGGAAGGCGCAGTGGACGTGACCAGCAGCGGCACGCAGGCCAGTCAGCACGTGCTCGAACCAGGGCAGCAGTTGCAGGTGGCGGACTCGGGCCGGATGACGCCAGGGGTGTTGTCGCGACCGGCCGCCGAAGGCTGGCTGCAGGGGCAACTGGTATTCGATGCGGCCCCGCTGCAGGCGGTGGTGGCGCAGATGAACCGCTACAGCGCCACGCCACTGGTGATCACCGACCCGGCGATCGCGGCATTGGCGGTCAGCGGCACGTTCCGCGCCGGTGATGCCGACGCGCTGTTGTCCGCGTTGGACCAAGGGTGGTCGATCACTGCAACACAGCGCGCGGACGGCGCGCTGGTACTGCACCGCACGCACTGACCTCGATGCCAACGCAGGGGGCAGCAACGCGGGGGCGCTGGCCACACTGGGCCGCGCTGGGGCTCGGCCTGCTGCTGGCGCACGCCTCACTGGCACTCGCCACCCCGTACGAGGCACCTGCAACGGTCGTCTACCGCATCGAACCCGGCGCGCTGAGCGCGGCCCTGCAGCAATGGGCGCGGCAGAGCAACCAGGTGCTGCTGTTCGATGCACGCGAACTGGCCGGCCTGCAGGCGCCACGCATGCGCACCCGGCTGGCGCCTGCTGCAGCGCTGCAGCAACTGGTGGCCGACGCACCGGTCGAGGTGCTGCAGACGTCGCCGGGGGTGTTCGTGGTTCGGCGCCGGCCACCGAGCACAGCGCCCGTCAAGACCGCGCCGCAGACCGTGCGAGCCCCTGCGCCAGCGCCCCGCATGCCCGCGCAGGTGGAGTTGGCGCCAGTGCACGTCACCGGCAGCCGCCTGCCGCGCACCTCCCTGCAGACGACCCTGCCGGTGACGGTGATCGAGCGCGATGAAATACTGCGCAGCGGTTATGGATCGCTGTTCGACCTGCTGCGTCACCTGCCCGGCATGAACGGTCACCCGCCGTTGACCACCGCGCGGGGCGGCGATTCGATGTACCTGCCGGTGGGTGCGGCGGCGACCACCAGTCTGGATGGGATGGGGCCGCGCGCCACCTTGTTCCTGGTCAATGGCCGGCGGCTGCCGCGCTACCCGATGGTGTCGCTGGACCAGGGCGCGCTTACCGACCTGGGCGGGATTCCGCTGAGTTTCGTCGAGCGCATCGAGCTGGTCCGCGGCGGTGCCTCGGCGATCTACGGTGCCGATGCGATGTCCGGCGTGGTCAACATCATCCTGCGCGATCAGACCGACGGCCCCGAAGCGATGCTGCAGGCTGGCGTGAGCAGCCGCGGCGACGGCGACCAGCATCGGTTGCAGCTGGCCACTGGTGGCAGCCGCGAGGACGGCGACCGCTGGTTCGCCGGGCTGGACGTGCAGCGCACCCAGCACGTGGAAGGCGATCGCCGCAGCTGGCATCGCGAACAGGATCGCTATCCGATCGGCCTGCTCAGCGACGAAGGCGGCTACCTGCCGGCTTGGCTGTGCGAGGCCCCGCTGCGACGCGAGAACGACGGCTGCTGGTTCGACAGCGCACGCGCACGTTCGCTGCAGCCGGCCGCCACCACCGCTGCGGCCTACGCCCGCTATCGGCACGATGCCGGCCAGGGCCGCTATGGCTACGTGGAAGCGCGCGCCAGTCAGAACCACCAGCACTTCGCGCTGGGCGCCACCGCGGCGGCACTGTCGCTGGGCGGCGGATTACTGATCAACCATGTGTTCCAGGAAGGCGGCGTGGTGCGCCCGCGCGTACAGACCAACGACATCGACTTCAGCACCGGCATCGGCCGCGACCAGCCCGGCCGCAGCTGGGAAGCCGGCGTCAGTCGGCAGCGCAGCGACGTTTCCCTGACCACCGAAGGCGCGGTGCGTACCCAGCGTCTGTTCGAGGCCACGCGCCAGGGCTTCGTGCCCGGTTTCACCACCCTGCCGGCGCCGCTGGCCAAGCAGCTGTTCACCTCCATCCGCAATCGCGGGCGCACCGATCAGTGGCAGGCGTGGTGGGGCTTGCAGCGTGAGGTGGCGACGCTGCCCGGCGGCCCGGCCCAGCTGGCCACGGGCATCGACGTGCGCCACGAAGCGTGGACCGCGCGACCGGACCCGCAGCTGGGCGAAGGCGAGCTCGCGCTGGGCCTGCCGCTGGCGCAGCGGCGGTTGTCGCGCCCTTCCAGCGCGCTGTACACCGAACTGGGGCTGCCGCTGGTGGACGCACTGCGCGTGGATGTCGCCGCCCGCTGGGACCGCGATGGCGACGACAGCGCGTTCTCGCCCCGCGTTGGGCTGCGCTGGAATCCCTCGCCACACTGGTCCTTGCTGCTGTCCAGCGGACGCGGCTACCGCGCACCCAGCCTGTTCGAACGCCGCCGGCCACCGGGCTACTTCGAGCAGACCGTGCTGCCCCCCTCGCCAGCACTGCCGGCCTGCGCGTACCCGACGCGGCGCGGCTGCGAGGTGGAGGTGGAGGTGGTGGAGAACGATCACCTGAAAGCCGAGACCACCCGCAGCCATTCGCTGGGCGTGAGCTGGCTGCCCGCGCGCGACCTGTCGCTGTCGCTGACCCACAACCGGGTTGAGCTGCGCAACGAGATCCTGGCCCTGCGTCCGCAGGATGCCGTGTGGAACGGCAGTACCTGGGAGCTCGATGAGGACGGTGCGCTGCGGGCGCTGCGGCTGTCGTTCGACAACATCGGGCGTACGGTCTCGCGCAACTGGGTGCTGCGCGGCGACTACCGGCGCGACACGCTGGCGCATGGCCAATGGCGACTGTCGCTGGATGCATTGAAGCAACAGGAGCTTCGCCGCTTCCGCCACGGCGAAACGGTGGATCTGCGCGGCCACGCGACGCCATCACTGGCCGCGGTGCTCACCACGCAATGGCAGAACGCACGCTGGGATCTCGCGCTGCGCGGCAATTACGTGGGCCGCACCCGCGCCTGGCTGCCGGGCGCCAGCTGCCCCGAACAGCAGCAAGCCCAGGGCCGCTGCAACAATCCCGACCAGCTACGCTGGAACCTGCATCTGGGCCGGCAGCTGGGGCAACGCGTGAGCGTGGCACTGGACGTGCACAACCTGCTGGACGCGCAGCCGGTCAACTACCTCACCGGCAACGGCGGCCTGGCGCCGGGCCTGGATGACCCGCTGGGCCGGTACTTCCTGCTGACGCTGCAGGTGCGTTGACGCCCCGGTAGCGCTACGCCATGCGTGGCTGCTCCACCGCGTTGCACTGTCAACGTTACCGATTTGCCAACCCGCTACACCGCGTGAGGTTGCACCGATCGCGCGATGCAGTACTGCGCGGCGTAGTACGTGGCCAGCACGCACAGCGCGGCCATCGGCAGGCCACCGCCAAAGCGGTCCCAGGCCAGGGTGGAATCACTGATGACGAACAGCACCGCACCGCAGGCTGCCCACCGTGCGCTGTGTGCTTCGGCAGGCAGTGGCTGAGGACGCGACCAGGCGCGTGCCAGCGCCAGCGTCGCCATCAACGCCAGCACCGCCACATAGACCACTACCGGCAGGCGCAGCGCGGACGGCAGCAACGGCCACAATCCACGGAGGTTGATTGCCGCAAACACTGCCAGCAGCAGCGCGGCGAGTCCCAGCCCGCGCCCTGCCCGCCAGCCGGCGCGGAACGCCGCGATGTAGCACAGGTGCGCCAGCAGAAAGGCGATCAGCCCGGGCACGAAGGCATCGATGGGCAGCATCAGCGCGATATCGCCGATACACGACAGCAGCATGCCGGCCAGCACCGCGCGCCGGTAGCCGCGACTGAGTGGCGTGGTGGATCGCCACACAATCTGGGCGATCAACAACGTGGCCAGCGGCTTGGCCACCCAATGCAGCCAGCGGCCATCACCGTCCAGGCCGGCACCGACGATGGCGCCGAGTGCCAGCAGCACGATCAGAACATCGCGCAGGCGGGATTTCATCGGGCCTTCCACAGTTCAGCCAGGCGATCGGGCTTGCCCGCAACGCGCTCCAGCGCGGGATACAGCAGGCCACCGTGGTAGTCGAGCTGCACGCTGTCGATGCGGTCAAAGCTCTTCACCAGCAAGGTGATCGGCGCCTTGTCGGTGTGTGCGGCGGCAACGGCGTCCTTGAGATCTTCGCCTTTGAACACACGCCCGTTGATGGCCAGCACGCTCATGCCCGGCGCCAGCCCGGCGTTGAACGCGGGGCTGTCCCACAGCACATCGCTGATCGCCCCGCTGTTGCCCACCGCCAGGCCCAGCGAGTACAGCAGGTTGGTGTTCTTGGCGCGGGTTTCCTGGGCCTTGAACGCCTCGTTCGGCGTGTCGGTGTAGACCAGTTTCCAGCCCGCCGCCTCCAGCCCGCCGGTCAGCGGGCCGTGCCCGTCCAGACGCTCGCGCAGGAAGCCGGCCCAGTCGTAAGGCGCGATGCCGTTCAAGCTGCGCACGACATCCTCGAAGGTGTACGGATTGACGTTCCAGTCGCCGTCGTTCATCCCGAAGAACGCCTTGGCGAAGTCATCCAGGCTGCGCTTGTTGCCGGTCAGCGCGCGCAGCTTGCCCTCCACCTCCAGCCACACCATCTGGCCGCCGGAGTAGTAATCCTCGCTCATCTGGTAGTTGCGGTAGGCCAGTGCGCGGCGCTGGGCGATGGTCGGATCGTTGGTGGTGTCCTGCAGCGTGCGCCAGGCCAGCCCGGGGCGGCCACGGTCATAGGTGGCCGCGACGTTGGCCAGCGTGTCGCGGGTCTGCTGCACGTTCCACAGGCCCGAACGCGCGGCCAGCACCTGGCCCCAGAACTGGGTCTGGCCTTCGTACAGCCACAGCAGGCTGTCGCCCATCGGCACGTTGAAATTGGCCGTGGCCAGGTCCGCGCCGCGGCGGTACTTGCCGTTCCAGGAATGGTTGAACTCGTGCGGCAGCAGATCCCGGCCCGACCACTGCTTGTCCCACTCGGTGAAGTAGCTGGTCTCGGCGCTGTTCTCGCTGGAACGCTGGTGCTCCAGGCCGATCCCACCGAGCTTGCCGGTGAGCGCCAGCAGGAACTCGTAGTGGTCGAAGTGGCGTGCACCGTACAGTTTGTAGATCTGCTGGACCAGCGCGCGGTGTGCCTGGATCTGCTCCGGCTTTGCGACCAGCGACTTGGCATCGTCGGCAAAGACATTCAGATGCACCGGCACCTTCGCGCCCGGGTCCAGGTCGATGCGCTGGTAATGACGCCCGGCGAACAGCGGTGAATCGACCAGGTGCTCATAGCTGATCGGCTTGAACACCACGGTGTCGCCGTCGCGGCGCTCGGTCTCCAGGGCCGTGGCATACGACCAGCCCGGCGGCAGCGTCACGCTGGCCTGGGCCTGCAGGTTGCGGGTGATCACGCCAGCCGGGTAGAGCGAGTTGGCGTTCCATTGCAGGTTGAGCATTTCCGGGGTCATCACCACCCGCCCCTGGTTGCCACCCTGCGGGGACAGGAACTTGAACTCGGCGACGACCGCGCTGGCGCCTTCCGGTACGACCACGCCGAAGGCATACACATCGTAAGGATCACGCGTCCACTGCAACGGCTTGCCATTCGCGCTCACCACCAGGCCAGCCAGCTTGTCGATCGGCCCGATCGGCGAATGGCTGCCCGGCAACCACTGCGGGTACAGCAGGGTCAGCGGGCCCGGCTTGGCCGGAATGGTCGCCTTGACCTTGAAGATGCGCCGGCCGATATCGCGTGCATCCACCTCGATGCGCAGCACGCCCGGCCACGCGATGTCCTGCGGTGGCGGCGTCTGCGCCTGTACGCCGGTGGCGGACAACGCCAGCAGCACGGACAGGACGGCGGTACGCATGTTCATCGGCAAGGCTCCAACGGTGAAACCGTTGATGCTAGTCCTCTGCATCGCCACGCCCCATGGTCAAAGGTCATGGGCGCAGATACCACAAGGCCCGCTTGCGCGGGCCTTGCGTGTCCTTCAGGGCAACCACGATCAGCTGATCAGGCGCAGCCGCAGTTCCTTGGGCAGTGCGAACACCATCGATTCGGGCTCACCGTCGAGTTCGCCGATACCGCTGGCACCGAGCTCCTTCAAACGCGCGATCACGCCGTCGACCAGCACCTGCGGTGCCGAGGCGCCAGCGGTCAGGCCGATGTGCTGTTTGCCGACCACCCAGGCCGGGTCGATCTCTTCGGCACCGTCGATCAGGTACGACTCCACGCCTTCACGGCGGGCCAGCTCGCTGAGCCGGTTGGAGTTGGAACTGTTCGGCGAGCCCACCACCAGCACCAGGTCACAGCGCTTGGCCAGGTCGCGCACGGCGTCCTGGCGGTTCTGCGTGGCGTAGCAGATGTCATCGTTCTTCGGGCCCTGCATCGCCGGGAAGCGGGCGCGCATGGCTTCGATGATGCCGCGGGTGTCATCCACCGACAGCGTGGTCTGGGTGGTGTAAGCGAAATTCTCGGGCTGGTCGATTTCCAGCGTGGCGACGTCTTCCACGTCCTCCACCAGGTAGATGCGTCCGGTGCCGCGCTCGCGGCTCCACTGGCCCATGGTGCCTTCCACTTCGGGGTGGCCGGCGTGGCCGATCAGCACCACGTCGCGCCCGGCGCGGCAATGCCGCGCCACTTCCAGGTGCACCTTGGTGACCAGTGGGCAGGTGGCATCGAACACCTTCAGGCCGCGGCGCTCGGCTTCCTGGCGCACGGCCTGGGAGACGCCGTGGGCGCTGAAGATCACCGTGTTGTCATCGGGCACTTCATCGAGTTCCTCGACGAAGATCGCACCGCGCCGCTTCAGGTCATCGACCACGAAACGGTTGTGCACCACCTCGTGGCGCACGTAGATCGGCGCTCCCAGGGTTTCGATCGCGCGCTTGACGATCTCGATCGCACGATCGACACCGGCACAGAAACCACGCGGATTGGCGAGCAACACGTCCATCGATCAGATACTCCGGCCGGCGCAACGCCGGTTTAGTGCTGGATACAGGAGGGAATTATCCCGCTTTTTTCTCGGCCTTGCCGTCGAACAGCCCGAACAGGGCGATCCCGATCGCACCGACCACGATCGCCGCATCGGCGATGTTGAAGGACGGCCAGAAATGCTCACCGACGTACCACTGGATGAAGTCGACCACGTGACCGTGCATCAGCCGGTCGATCACGTTGCCGATCGCCCCGCCGATCACCAGGGCATACGGTACCGCGCTGCGCCAATGCGCGCGCGGGGTCCGCGAGAGCCAGAAGGCCATCAGCCCGCTGATGCCCACCGCCAATGCGGTGAAGAACCACAGCTGCCAGCCACCGGCGTCGCTCAGGAAGCTGAATGCTGCGCCGGTGTTGTAGGTACGGAACCAGTTCCAGAAGCCCTCGATCACCACTACCGGCTGGTACTCGGGCAGGCTGGACAGCACCCAGGCCTTGCTCCACTGGTCCAGGCCGATGATGGCGGCCGACAGCAGCAGCCAGATCAGCGCGCTCGGGCGCGGGCGGGCGGCGGCCATCAGAACCACCGCCGGTCTTCGCCGGCCCCGTCGATGTTGGTCACGCACCGGCCGCACAGCTCGGGATGGGCGGCAACGCTGCCCACATCGGCGCGGTAGTGCCAGCAGCGCACGCACTTGGTCTTTTCGGTCGGCTGGGCGCTGACGAATACCTCATCGGTGGTCGCCGGGCGCACCTGCACATCGCCACTGATCAGCAGGAAGCGCAGCTCCTCGGCCAGCGGCTGCCAGCGCGCGGCGGTTTCCGCGTTGGCGGCCACGGTGATCTCGGCCTCCAGCGCCGCACCGATCGCACCGTTGGCACGCATCGGCTCCAGCACCTTGGCCACCTGCTCGCGCAGGGCCAGCAGCTGGTCGAAATCGGCCGCGTTCAGCGGTGCGTCGGCCGGCAGCGGGGCCAGGCCTTCGTACCAGGTCGCCATCAGCACGTTGTCCGTGCGCGCGCCCGGCAGGTAGCCCCACAGCTCGTCGGCGGTGAAGCTCAGGATCGGGGCGATCCAGCGCGTGAACGCCTCGGCGATGTGGTACATCGCGCTCTGCGCCGAACGGCGGCCGCGCGAGTCGGTCGGCATCGTGTACAGGCGGTCCTTGGTGACGTCCAGATACAACGAGCCCAGGTCGACACTGCAGAAGTTCAGCAGCAGCTGCACGATCTCGGCCATGTTGTAGCTGGTGTAGGCCGCCTTGATCTTCTCCTGCACCTCGAAGGCGCGGTGCACGATCCAGCGGTCCAGCGCGACCATGTCCGCCGGTGCCACCAGGTGCTGGGCCGGGTCGAAACCGTCCAGGTTGCCGAGCAGGAAGCGCGCGGTGTTGCGCAGGCGCCGGTAGGCGTCCGCGTTGCGCTTGAGGATTTCCTGCGACAGCGACATTTCATTGCTGTAGTCGGCCGAGGCGATCCACAGGCGCAGGATGTCCGCGCCCAGGGTCTTCATGATGTCCTGCGGCTCGATGCCGTTGCCCAGCGACTTGGACATCTTGCGGCCCTTCTCATCCACGGTGAAGCCATGGGTGAGGCACTGCTTGTACGGGGCGTGCTTGTCGATCGCCACGCCGGTCAGCAGCGAGGACTGGAACCAGCCGCGGTGCTGGTCCGAGCCTTCCAGGTACAGGTCGGCGGGCTTGCCGAAGCCGCGCGCCAGCAGCACGCCTTCGTGGGTGACGCCGGAGTCGAACCACACATCCAGGATGTCGGTAACCTTCTCGTAGTGCGGCGCTTCATCGCCGAGCAGCTCGGCGCTGTCCAGCGAGTACCACACGTCGATGCCTTCGGCCTGCACGCGGTCGGCGACCTGCTGCATCAGTTCGACGGTACGCGGGTGCGGCTCACCGGTTTCGCGGTGGGTGAACAACGCGATCGGCACGCCCCAGGTGCGCTGGCGGCTGATGCACCAGTCCGGGCGGCCATCGACCATGCTGCCGATACGCGCCTTGCCCCAGCTCGGGAACCAGCCCACGTTGTCAATCGCGGCCATCGCGTCGCGGCGCAGGTTGGCCTTGTCCATCGAGATGAACCACTGCGGGGTGGCGCGGAACACCACCGGGGTCTTGTGCCGCCAGCAATGCGGGTAGCTGTGCTCGATCTCGACGAAGGCCAGCAGCGCGCCACTGTCGCGCAGCACATCGACGATCAGCGGCTGCGCCTTCCACAGGTGCACACCCGCCAGCACCACCTCGCCGGCCGGCGGGGTCGAGGGCAGATACACGCCACGGCCGTCGACCGGATTGATCTGGCCGGCGTTGTACTGGTCCATCAGCCCGTACTGCTGGCTGACCACGAAATCTTCCTGGCCGTGGCCCGGGGCGGTATGCACCGCGCCGGTACCGTCTTCGTCGGAGACATGCGCGCCGTTGAGCAGCGGGATGTCGCGCGAGGGATAGAACGGGTGGGCCAGCAGCAGGTTCTCCAGCGCGGCACCGGCGGCGTGGCCATGCGCCACCACCTCTTCAACGCCGTAGCGGCGCAGCGCGCGCTCGGCCAGGGTGGCGGCCACCACCAGCCAGCGGCGCGTGCCGTTGTGGGCGGGGCCTTCGACCAGCGAATACTGGATGTCCGCGCCCAGCGACACCGCCAGCGAAGCCGGCAGCGTCCACGGGGTGGTGGTCCAGATCGGCACCGCCACCTCGACATCGGCCGGCAGGGTCACGCCGAAGCGCGCCGCCAGCTGCGTCGAATCGCGCGCGACGTAAGCCACGTCGATTGCCGGCGAGGTCTTGTCCTGGTACTCGATTTCCGCCTCGGCCAGCGCCGAGCCACAGTCGAAGCACCAATGCACGGGCTTGGCGCCACGCACGATGTGGCCGTTGGCGAACACCTTGGACAGCGCGCGGATTTCATTGGCTTCGAAATCGAAGCTCAGCGTCTTGTACGGGTTGTCCCAGTCGCCGATCACGCCCAGGCGCTTGAAGTCGCGGCGCTGCAGCTCGATCTGCTCTTCAGCGAATTCGCGGCACTTCTGGCGGAACTGCTCGGCATCCAGCTTGACCCCGACCTTGCCCCACTTCTTTTCGACCGCGATCTCGATCGGCAGGCCGTGGCAATCCCAGCCCGGCACGTAGGGCGCATCGAAGCCGGCCAGGTAGCGCGACTTGACGATGATGTCCTTGAGGATCTTGTTGACCGCATGGCCCAGGTGGATCTGGCCATTGGCGTACGGCGGGCCGTCGTGCAGCACGAACAGCGGGCGGCCCTGCGCGTTCTCGCGCAGGCGGGCGTACAGGCCCTCGTCTTCCCAGCGCGACAGAATGCCCGGCTCGCGCTTGGGCAGGTCGCCGCGCATCGGGAATTCGGTTGCCGGCAGATGAAGGGTGGCTTTGTAGTCCTGGCTCACGCAGTGGCTCGCAATCTGTGTTCGGAAAGGATGTGACGCGCCTGATCGGCGTCACGGTGCATCTGGTCGGTCAACGCCGCCAGATCTTGGAACTTTTCTTCATCGCGCAGCTTGGCGACAAACTCTACTTCGATATGCCGACCGTACAGGTCGCCCTGGAAATCGAACAGATGGGCTTCCAGAAGCGGCTCCACGCCGTCCACGGTCGGGCGCGTGCCGAAGCTCGAGACCGACGGCCACGGCTGGTCGAACACGCCGTGCACCCACGTCGCATAGATGCCCGACAACGCCGGAGTCTTCGGGAAACGCAGGTTGGCGGTCGGGAACCCCAGCGTACGGCCGAGCTGGCGGCCGCGCACTACCCGGCCCCCGATGGCATACGGGCGGCCAAGCAGGTCGTTGGCATGGGCGAAATCGCCGCTGCGCAGCAACTGGCGGATGCGGGTGCTGGAAATGCGCTCGCCGTGCAGGTCCACAGGCTCGATCGCACCGGCGGTAAAGCCCAGCGCGGCGCCCATCGACTGCAGCAGGGCCAGGTCGCCACGGCGGCGGTTGCCGAAGCAGAACTCCGGGCCGATCCAGACCTCGCGCGCGCCCAGCCGCTGCACCAGCAACTGCTGCACGAAGTCTTCGGCCTGCATCGCGGCCATGCGCGCATCAAAGCGCAGCAGCCCGATCGCATCCACGCCCAGCTCGTTCAACATGGCCACCTTGTTGCGGGCCAGGGTCAAACGCGGCGGCGGCTCGCCCTGGGCGAAGTACTCGCGCGGCAACGGCTCGAACGCCACCGCCACGGCTGCCACGCCCAATGCGCGCGCGCGCGCCACCGCATGCCGCACCAGCGCCCGATGGCCCAGGTGCAGGCCGTCGAACGCGCCAATGCAGACCACGCTTCCGTGCGGGAACAAGGCCCCGCCTTCGATACTTCTGAACAACCTGCTCATCAACTGGGAATCCGGCCCACCAGGACCGATGCGTTGCAAGGGATAGCCATGAAGTATAGCCGGGGTGTCCACAGATCAATGCTCGCGCAGGTGGCGCGGGCGGAAGCCCATGGCCGCCAGGGCCACCAGATAGGTCAGGCCACCGCCGCCGACCAGCAGCGCCAGGTTGCCGATGCGGTGCCACTTGTCCATGCCGGTGAAGTCCGGCATCTGGTAGAGCAGGCCCAGCAGCACCGCCACCATGGCCAGACAGGCCAGGCCCAACCGGGTCACATACCCGCCCCAACCGGGCTTGCGCTGGTAGACATCGGTCTTGCCCAGCCAGTACCAAAGCAGGCCAAGGTTCAGGTAACTGGACAGCGCACTGGCAATGCCCAGCGCCAGGTGTAGGCCCGGCTGCTTGCCCAGCGCCACCCACACACCCTGCGCCTTGAGCGCCTCGGGCACCATCACGTGGTACAGCACCGCCAGCAGAATGAAATTGAACACCATGTTGGCCACCAGCGCGGCGATACCGGCGCGGACCGGGGTCTTGGTGTCCTGGCGCGCGTAGAAGGCCGGCAGCACCACCTTGAGCAGCGCAAAGGCCGGCAGGCCGAAGCTCAGGCCGTACACCGACAGCGCGGTCATGCGGGTGTCGAAGGCGGTGAACTGGCGGTACTGGAACAGCGTGGCGATCAGCGGCTCGGCCAGCAGCAGCAGGCCCAGCATCGCCGGCACCGCGATCAGCAGCGTGGTGCGCAGGCCCCAGTCCAGCGCGCTGGAGAAGCCGGCCTTGTCGGTGCTGACGTGGTGGCGGGCCAGCGCCGGCAGGATCACCGTGCCCAGCGCCACCCCGAACACGCCCAGCGGCAGTTCCAGGAAACGGTCGGCCAGCGACAGCCAGGACTGCGAGCCGTCGGTCAGCTTGGCCGCGATCACCGTATCGAGCAGCAGGTTGATCTGCGCCACCGAGGAACCAAACAGGGTCGGCACCATCAGGGTCAGCACCTTGCGCACGCCGGGGTGCTTCCAGCCCCAGCGCGGCAGGGTCAGCAGGTTGATGCCCTTCAGCGAGGGCAGCTGGAACAGCAGCTGCAGCAGGCCGGCGGCCAGCACCGCCCAGCCCAGGGCCAGGATCTGCTTCTCCGGCGTGCCCCCCAGCTGCGGCGCCAGCCACAGGGCGCCGGCGATCATGCACAGGTTGAGGATGACCGGGGTCAGCGCGGGCATCGCGAAGCGCTGGAAGCTGTTCAGCGCCCCGCCTGCCAGCGCGGTGAGGGAAACGAACAGCAGGAACGGGAAGGTCAGCCGGAACAGGTCCACCAGCAGGCCGTGCTTGGCCGGGTCGGTGTCCACGCCGCTGGAGAACAGCGTGGCCAGCTGCGGGGCGAAGATCAGCGCCAGCGCGGTGACGACCAGCAGCACCCCACCCAGGGTGCCGGCCACGCGCGCCATCAGCTCGCGCAGTTCGGCATGCGGGCGGGTTTCCTTCACCTCCGTGAACACCGGCACGAAGGCGGTGGCGAAGGAGCCCTCGGCGAACAGCCGGCGCAGGAAGTTGGGCACCCGGAAGGCCACCCAGAAGGCGTCGGTCACCGCATTGGTGCCGAACGTGGTGGTGATGACCTGGTCGCGGACCAGCCCCAGCACCCGTGAAATCATGGTCATGCTGCTGAAAGACAGCAGCCCGCGCAACATCCTTGGTGAACTCACCCGTGTTCCCTCTTGACAATTGACTTGACGTACATTTTTCGAGCCATCATACTTTCCAGCTTGCTGTTCCCATTACACCGATTTTTCAGGAAACCACCACTGTGGCCAATATCAAGTCCGCCAAGAAGCGCGCCAAGCAGACCGTCGTGCGCAACGCGCGCAATACGGCTCAGCGTTCGATGCTGCGCACCGCTGTCAAGAAGGTGATCAAGGCTCTGGATGCCAATGACGCCGCCGGCGCCGAGGCAGCCTTCGCTGTTGCTCAGCCGATCCTCGACCGTTTCAGCTCGCGTGGTCTGATCCACAAGAACAAGGCTGCTCGCCATAAGAGCCGCCTGACCGCGCGCATCAAGGCCATCAAGGCCGCCTGATACGGCGCTGCGGCAGTTGTAGAGCCACGCCATGCGTGGCTTCGACCCCGCTGCAGAAAAAGACCCGGCTCCGGCCGGGTTTTTTGTTGGGCCGCATTCCTGACGAGCTGCCTGCGATGATGCACCACAGAAAAACCCGGCCGAAGCCGGGTTTCTCAGGGGCGCGACGATGCGCTCAGTACGCATCGCGCGCTTGCGCCTCGTCTTCCTTCTGGCGATCGAAGAACGCCATGATGTTGGTCATGATCGGCCAGGTGCCTTCACGGCCCAGGGCCGAGACCAGGTACCACGGCTGGGTCCAGCCCAGCTCGGCGATGATCTTCTCGGCGGCGGCCTTGGCCTCGTCCTCGAACATCAGGTCGGCCTTGTTCAGCACCAGCCAGCGCGGCTTGTTCAGCAGCTCCGGATCATGCTTCTCCAGCTCGCGCTCGATCGCACGCACCTGCTCGATCGGCGAAACACCTTCCACGCCGCCTTCCATCGGGGAGATATCCACGAGGTGCAGCAGCAGACGGGTGCGCTGCAGGTGGCGCAGGAACTGCGCACCCAGGCCGGCACCGTCGGCGGCACCTTCGATCAGGCCGGGAATGTCGGCGATCACGAAGCTGCGGTAATTCTCGACGCGCACCACACCCAGGTTCGGGTACAGCGTGGTGAACGGGTAATCGGCCACCTTCGGGGTGGCTGCGGACACGGCACGGATCAAGGTGCTCTTGCCGGCGTTCGGGAAGCCCAGCAGGCCGACGTCGGCCAGCAGCTTCAGCTCCAGCTTGAGCAGGCGCTCTTCACCCTCTTCGCCCGGCAGCGCCTGGCGCGGCGAGCGGTTGGTGGAGCTCTTGAAGTGCATGTTGCCCAGGCCGCCGCGGCCGCCCTTGGCCACCAGCAGACGGTCGTCGTGCTGGGTGAGGTCGCCGATCACTTCATCGGTGGCCACGTTCATGACCACGGTGCCGACCGGCACGGTGATGACCAGGTCTTCGCCACCCTTGCCATAGGCCTGCCGGCCCATGCCGTTCTCGCCACGCTGCGCCTTGAAGATGCGCTCATGGCGGAAGTCGACCAGGGTGTTCAGGTTGGCATCGGCACGGATCCACACGTTGCCGCCATTGCCACCATCGCCACCGTCCGGGCCGCCCAGCGGAATGAACTTCTCGCGACGGAAACCGACGCAGCCGTTGCCGCCATTGCCGGCGGTGACCTGGATTTCTGCTTCGTCTACAAGTTTCATGATTCTGGTTGCCAACTGGAGGCGGCGGGCAGCACATGCACCCGACCGCAGAGTCTAACGCCCCCGGTACGATCCAGGGGCGGCGGCGGGAAACGTCCCGCCCTATTGATTTGATACCAACGAAAAACCCCGCCGAAGCGGGGCTTTCGTCAGCGACCCCACGCCGTGGCGTGGGCGCCTGCGCATCGCGAAGATCAGGCTTCGGCGACGACGCTGACGGTACGACGCTTCTTCGGGCCCTTCACCGAGAACTCCACCTTGCCGTCGACGAGCGCGAACAGGGTGTGGTCACGGCCGAGGCCGACGCCGGTACCCGGGTGGAACTGGGTGCCGCGCTGACGCACGATGATGTTGCCGGCATCGATGGCCTGGCCACCGAAGATCTTGACGCCGAGGTACTTCGGGTTGGAGTCGCGACCGTTGCGCGATGAGCCTACGCCCTTTTTATGTGCCATGACTGCTTCTCCTGATTACTTGCTGCCACCGGCGATGCCGGTGATCTCGATTTCGGTGTAGTACTGACGGTGACCCTGACGCTTCATGTGGTGCTTACGGCGACGGAACTTGATGATCCGGACCTTGTCGGCACGACCCTGGGACAGGACCTTGGCAGTGACCGTAGCGCCGCTCAGAGCGTCGCCCAGCTTGATGCCATCGCTGTCACCCAGCATCAGGATGTTGTCGAACTTGATCTCGTTGCCAACTTCGACTTCGAGCTTTTCAATGCGGAGCGTTTCGCCCTGCGCCACGCGGTATTGCTTACCGCCGGTTACCAGTACTGCGTACATGACCAGACTTCCTCTGTAGTTATTGTGGTCTATGGACTGCTGCCATCGAGGGCAGACAGAAGCGGGATTTTAATGACTGGGGGTGGGTCGGGTCAAGTCACCCCCTGGCCGGGACGCCCTGGAGCTGAATCCTGTTCAGGTAACGCCCCGGCAGGTCTCAGGCGGTGAGACACGGGGCTGGCAAAGTCGCCGATTGCCCCCAAATCCCAAGCTCGGTAGGCTGACCGATTGCCGTCTCCGCTTGCCCCACCTGCTTGCCGGCCCTCCGGGCCAGAGCCTTACAACGGATCCCCCATGGCGATGGATTTCATCCGCATCCGCGGCGCGCGGACGCACAACCTCAAGAACATCGATCTCGACCTGCCCCGCGACAAGCTCATTGTCATCACCGGCCTGTCCGGTTCGGGCAAGTCCTCGCTGGCCTTCGACACCATCTATGCGGAGGGTCAGCGCCGCTACGTGGAATCGCTGTCGGCGTACGCCCGGCAGTTCCTGAGCGTGATGGAAAAGCCGGACCTGGACCATATCGAAGGCCTGTCCCCGGCGATCTCGATCGAGCAGAAGTCGACCTCGCACAACCCGCGTTCGACCGTGGGCACCATCACAGAGATCTACGACTACCTGCGCCTGCTGTACGCCCGCGTCGGCAGCCCGCGCTGCCCCGACCACGGCTACCCGCTGGAGGCGCAGACGGTCAGCCAGATGGTCGACCACGTGCTTACCCTGGACCCGGAACAGCGCTACATGCTGCTGGCGCCGGTGATCCGCGAACGCAAGGGCGAGCATGCCCAGGTGTTCGACCAGCTGCGTGCGCAGGGTTTCGTGCGCGTGCGCGTCGACGGCGTGCTGCATGAAATCGATGCGGTGCCGCCGCTGGCGCTGCGCCAGAAGCACACCATCGAAGCGGTGATCGACCGTTTCCGCCCGCGCGAAGACATCAAGCAGCGCCTGGCCGAGAGCTTCGAAACCGCACTGAAGCTGGGCGACGGCATGGTCTCGGTGCAGTCGCTGGACGTGGCCGATGCGCCCGCGCACCTGTTCTCGTCCAAGTACAGCTGCCCGGTCTGCGACTACTCGCTGCCCGAGCTGGAACCGCGCCTGTTCTCGTTCAACTCGCCGGTCGGCGCCTGCCCGGGCTGCGACGGGCTGGGCATGGCCGAGTTCTTCGATCCCTCGCGCGTGGTGGTGCACCCGGAGCTGTCGCTGTCGGCCGGCGCGGTGCGCGGCTGGGACCGTCGCAATGCCTATTATTTCCAGCTGATCGCCTCGCTGGCCAAACACTACAAGTTCGACGTGGACGCGGTCTGGCAGAGCCTGCCCGACGACGTGCGCCAGGCCGTGCTGTACGGCAGTGGCGAGGAAGCGATCACCTTCACCTACTTCACCGAGGCCGGTGGCCGCACCCAGCGCAAGCACCGCTTCGAAGGCATCATTCCGAACCTGGAACGCCGCTACAAGGAAACCGAATCGGCGGCGGTGCGCGAAGAACTGGCCAAGTACATCAGTGAACGCAACTGCCCGGAGTGCCACGGCCAGCGCCTGAACAAGGCCGCACGCAACGTGTTCGTGGCCGACCGCGCGCTGCCGGAACTGGTGGTGCTGCCGATCGACGAAGCACTGAAGTTCTTCAGCAGCATGACCCTGCCCGGTTGGCGTGGCGAGATCGCCGGCAAGATCGTCAAGGAGATCGGCGAGCGGCTGGGCTTCCTGGTCGATGTGGGCTTGGATTACCTCACCCTGGAGCGCAAGGCCGACACGCTGTCCGGTGGCGAAGCCCAGCGCATCCGCCTGGCCTCGCAGATCGGCGCGGGCCTGGTCGGGGTGATGTACGTGCTCGATGAGCCGTCCATCGGCCTGCACCAGCGCGACAACGAGCGCCTGCTCGGCACCCTCACCCGCCTGCGCGACCTGGGCAACACGGTGATCGTGGTCGAGCATGACGAAGACGCGATCCGGCTGGCCGACTACGTGTTGGACATCGGTCCGGGTGCGGGCGTGCACGGCGGCGAAATCGTCGGCCAGGGCACCCTGCAGGACATCCTCGATGCACCGCGCTCGCTGACCGGCCAGTACCTGTCGGGCAAGCGCGCCATCGAGATTCCGGCGCGCCGGCACAAGCCGAACCCGAAGATGACCCTGCACCTGCGCGGGGCCAGCGGCAACAACCTCAAGGGCGTGGACCTGGACATTCCGTCGGGCCTGCTGACCTGCATCACCGGTGTGTCCGGTTCGGGCAAGTCGACGCTGATCAACGACACCCTGTTCTCGCTGGCCGCCAACGAGATCAACGGTTCCTCGCACCCGATCGCCCCGTACAAGGAGGTCCAGGGCCTGGACCTGTTCGACAAGGTGGTGGACATCGACCAGTCGCCGATCGGCCGGACCCCGCGTTCGAACCCGGCCACCTATACCGGCCTGTTCACCCCGCTGCGCGAGCTGTATGCACAGGTGCCCGAATCGCGTGCACGCGGCTATTCGCCGGGGCGTTTCAGCTTCAACGTGCGCGGTGGCCGCTGCGAGGCCTGCCAGGGCGATGGCCTGATCAAGGTGGAGATGCACTTCCTGCCGGACGTGTACGTGCCCTGCGATGTCTGCCACGGCAAGCGTTACAACCGCGAAACGCTGGAGATTCTGTACAAGGGCTACAACATCAACGACGTGCTGCAGATGACCGTCGAAGATGCCCTGAAGCTGTTCGAGCCGGTGCCGAGCATCGCGCGCAAGCTGGAAACGCTGGTCGACGTGGGCCTGAGCTACATCAAGCTGGGCCAGAGCGCGACCACGCTGTCCGGCGGTGAAGCGCAGCGCGTGAAGCTGTCCAAGGAACTGTCGCGCCGCGATACCGGCCGCACCCTGTACATCCTCGACGAACCGACCACCGGCCTGCATTTCCACGACATCGAAGCGCTGCTCGGCGTGCTGCATAAGCTGCGCGACGAAGGCAACACGGTAGTGGTGATCGAGCACAACCTGGACGTGATCAAGACCGCGGACTGGATCGTGGACCTGGGCCCGGAAGGCGGCCATCGCGGTGGCACCATCCTCGTCACCGGCACCCCGGAAGACGTGGCCGCATGCCCGACCTCCTACACCGGCCAGTTCCTGGCGCGGATGCTGCCCTCCACCAGCGCGCGCCCGGAGCAGCCGGCCGCGGTGGCCAACAAGCCCGATGCGCGCCCGCCGCGCAAGGTGAAGCCGGAGAAGCCGGCCAAGAAGGCGGCGGCCGCCAAGAGCACCGGCAAGGCCAGCAAGACCAGCAGTACCGCTGCCAAGAAGAAGAAGGACGTTTGATGAGCACCGACCACAAGATCCTCGCCCGCGTTCCGATCAGCGTGCGCTGGCGCGACATGGACAGCATGGGCCACGTCAACAACGCCAAGTACATTTCCTACCTGGAAGAGGCGCGCGTGCGCTGGATGCTGGGCGTGGAAGGCGTCTCGATGGCTGACCGCATCGCACCGGTGGTGGCCGCCACCAACGTCAATTACCGCCTGCCGATCGTGTGGCCCAACGACATCGTGGTGGAGCTGTTCGTCGAGCGGCTGGGCAACAGCAGCGTGACCATCGGCCACCGCATCGTCGACCAGCAGGACGACAGCCGCCTGTATTCGGACGGCAACGTGGTGGTGGTGTGGATGGACACCCAGACCGGCAAGAGCGCGCCGCTGCCGGACGCGATCCGCAGCGCGTTCGAGCTGAGCGCCGCGGGATGTTGAAGGCAGAATAGGCCGCCCATAAGGCGGCCTTTTTTGATCGCCGGCAAGGACAGACTGGAATCCGATGGAGCCAGCTCACAAACAGCCTCTGTGGGATCAACAGTTGCCTAGGGCGCGCGCCAATCGCACCTAAATGCCCCTCCGATTACTGCCAATGGCATACAAGCCTCTGACATGCCATGCTTCTGAGGAATCCATTTTCTCAAGTGTGTGCTGAGCAACTCAATGACGGAGAGACAATGAAGTCCCCACTAAACCTGATCAAGCTCACACTGATTTCGGCCGTTGCAGTAGCATTGCCCATGTCCTGCTACGCGGATGAAATTCAATACATACACACCGACGCACTGGGATCGATAGTTGCAATTTCCGATGAGTCGGGAAAAGTGGTTTCTCGCAGAGCGTATGAACCCTACGGGGGCGCTACGGACTCTTCCAACGGCCCCGGGTATGCTGGACACGTGCACGATATGGAGACCGGGCTTTCCTACATGCAGCAACGCTACTACGATCCGGATATTGGGCGATTTCTTTCCGTCGACCCGGTAGGCCCCAGCGCATCCGGCACCGCGCTTTTCAATCGTTATTACTACGCGGGAAACAATCCATACCGTTACTACGATCCAGATGGCCGGTGTACAGGATCAAGGATAACAAATGCAGATAATACGTGCGCTTCATCGGGCGAGTTCACAACGCAGGCCAAGTCGGCCACATCAGTTGGCGCGCGGTCCGTCTCCTCTGTATTCGCACACTCATCTGTATCGTCACCTGACGCTGGCGCCTCTCCAAGTGCAAGCGCAATGCCACAGCAGACTACATCTGCGGCGCGGCGTTTCCTGCGCTCGTCGGCAGGTGGAGCGGTCGGACGAGAAGCTGCCCGCAGTCGACAGAAAATTAACTTGATACAGACTTTGCCTGAATCAGGATTCCTTCCCTCATTTTCTGGTGGATTTGATCCATCGCAGGGCGGGAACTATGTTTCCTACAGCCTCGATGTTGCTGCCTACAAGCGCGGACTGGGAAACCCTGCCGAACTGCGGGGTGCAGGATTGGATACCCTGCTCGCCCATGAGATCGGACACACACCACTCGGTGCTGCTGCACTGGGATACGGCCATCGCCCATTCGACTCATCAGATGCTGGTGAAATCAATGCGGTCAAATACCTGGAAAATCCATACAGGCAGGAAATTGGATTGCCTGCGCGTCAAAGCTACAGCGGCATCCCTATCCCTTGAGTAGATCCTCTTATGTTCAGAGCAATCTTGATAGCGCTGACACTGGCCCCCTCCCAACCTTCCGACCGGATGCCTGCCAGTGCCTTTACGCCTCCGTTCGATATTGTCCTGGACCGTGGGCCGGCGGGACGGTTTGCGTCAGGAGGCTGCATGGAGCTTTCGATGCGACTTGACGCCAGTGGACTCGCTCGTCAAACGAGAATTATCAGATCTTCTAGGTACTACCCTATTGATCGCGCCGTGCTGAATGAGTTGAAGAGCTACCGCTTCAACGCCGTCGACCTGCCTCAAGACAAGGCATGGCGGGTGTTTTTCAGCTGGTCTGTGGACGGGCGAGAAACGAGGCTGTTCAACGAATGCGTGGCCCTGGGGTAGCACCGCCCCGCTCACGGGAGGGTGCTGCGCACCTGCAACACGCCATCCACCATGCGCCCGTCGTCCAGGCGCAGCCGCAGCGGCAACTGCGCGCCTTCCTTCAACGCCACCTCCGGCCGCATCAGCATCAGGTGCAGCCCACCGGGCTTGAGCTGTACCGACGCACCGGCGGCAATCGGCAAGCGCTCCACCGCGCGCATCCGGCTGACACCCTCCACCAGCGTGGTTTCGTGCAACGAGACATCGCCGAAGGCCTTGCTGACCGCGCCCACCAGGGTGACCGCAGTGCGGCAGTCGTTGCGGATCACCGCATAGCCGGCCGCCATCGGCGTGGCCCCGGGCGGCAACCGCAGCCAGCCCTCGCGCAGGCTCACGCACTCCGGCTCAGCGGCCAGCGCCGATGCTGCGGGCGCACACAGCGCCAACAATACGCACACGAATGGTTTGGTTATCATCGTCTCAGATTCCTGCCCGCAACGAGATCGCAGCATGACGACGCTTATCGAGGTGATCAACCATGGCCCCATCCGCGAACTGCGGCTGGCCCGCCCGCCGGTCAACGCGCTGGATACCGAGCTGTGCCGTCACCTGATCCATGCCATCAACCAGGCCATGACCGAGGACGTGCACGGCATCGTGCTGTCCGGCAGCGAGCGCATCTTCAGCGCCGGCATGGACGTGCCGCACCTGTTGAGCCATGGCGATGACCAGCACAAGCTGCTGGACAGCTGGCAGGCCTTCTTCGGCGCGGTGCGCACCCTGGCCGAATGCCGGGTGCCGGTGGTGGCCGCACTGACCGGGCATGCCCCGGCCGGCGGCTGCGTGTTGGCCCTGTGCTGCGACTACCGGATCCTGGCGCGCAGCCCGGACCCGACCCAGCCCACCGTGATCGGCCTGAATGAAGTGCAGGTCGGGCTGGTCGCGCCTGAAGGCATCCAGCGCCTGATGCGGCGCGTGGTCGGGCATCACCGGGCGACCCAGTTGCTGGTCGGCGGGGAAATGGTACCGGCCGAACGGGCCCTGGAGATCGGCCTGGTGGACGAACTGGCCGACGCCGCGCAGGTGGTGCCGCAGGCCGTGGCCTGGCTGACGCGCCTGCTCAAGCTGCCGCGCCAGCCAATGCTGCTGACCCGGGCGATCGCCCGCGCCGACCTGCACGACGCCCTGCACCCGGACCTGATCCAGCTCGACCGCTTCATCGAGGCCTGGTACGCCCCGGATGCCCAGCAGGCGCTGCACACGCTGGTAGCCAGGCTGGGCAAGGGCTGACCGCCGACCGGGTAGTGCCGGCCGCTGGCCGGCAACCCGGCACCCGCCGATCACGCGCTGCATGGTTGCGCGCACATGCCTGGAACGAGCCCCCTGAGTCAGGGGGCGGCCGCGAAGCGGCGGGGGTTTGGAGGGCAATGAGAAGGGGCCCGCGGTTTGCGCAGCGAACCGTGGGGCGGCAGCGCGAATGTGCTGCCGTCATGCGGCCAGCGGCCGGCACTACCTTATAATTCGGGTCCTCCCCCTGCCGGTTGCTTCCCTTGTCCGACACGCACGAACCCGTTGTCTCCGAGCTGATCGATCTGCTCACGCTCGAGCGCCTGGAGGACAACCTGTTCCGGGGCCAGAGCCGCGACATCGGCACCAAGTACGTGTTCGGTGGGCAGGTGCTCGGCCAGGCGCTGTCGGCCGCGCAGGCCACGGTCGAGAACGGCCGCCACGTGCATTCGCTGCACGCCTATTTCCTGCGCGCCGGCAACATCGACCACCCCATCGTCTACGACGTGGACCGCACCCGCGATGGCGGCAGTTTTTCGGTGCGCCGGGTCACGGCGATCCAGCATGGCAAAGTCATTTTCTTCTGCGCGGCCTCCTTCCAGCAGGCCGAAAGCGGCGCCGAGCACCAGCACAAGATGCCGGAAGTGCCGCAGCCCGAAGACATCGAACCGAACCGCCCGCTGCCGCAGGAAGTGCTGGAGCGGCTGCCGATCAAGGTGCAGCGCTGGCTCTCGCGCGGCGGTCCGTTCGAGTTCCGCCACGTGTACCCGCGCGATGAACTCAACCCGCCCAAGCGCCCGCCGTACCACCAGGTCTGGCTGCGTCTGAACGAGCGCGTCGGCGATGCCCCGGAGCTGCACCAGGCGCTGCTGGCCTACGCCTCGGATTTCCATCTGCTGGGCACCGCCACCTTCCCGCACGGCATCAGCTACTACCAGCCGCACGTGCAGATGGCCTCGCTCGACCACGCCATCTGGTTCCACCGCCCGTTCCGCGCCGATGACTGGCTGCTGTACTCGCTGGACAGCCCCAGCGCGCAGGACTCGCGCGGGTTGGCGCGTGGCCAGTTCTTCACCCGCGACGGCGTGCTGGTGGCCAGCACCGCGCAGGAAGGCTTGATCCGTGTGGTAGACGACAGTGCCGCGGCCGCCGCCGTACCGGCCAAGGACTGACATGAGACAGATATTCAACAGCCAGCGCGTGGAAACCGTGGAAGGTGTGGCCAAGCTGCTGCGTGATGCCGGCATCGAGGTGCGCATCACCAACGGGCGTTCGTACCACAGCAAGCGCGGCAGCCAGTTCAGCTATCTGGACACCAGCAAGGCCACCACCCATCCCACCTTGTGGGTGGTGCATGCCAACGACCAGCCGCGTGCGCGCGAGATCCTGCGCGATGCGCGCCTGCTGGAAACCACCCGGCGCGACCACCCCACCGCCGAGTTCGCCTTCCGCGACGAGGTCGCCCAGATCGCCCCGGCCCGCAACTGGGCCTGGCGGATCCGGATCGGGCTGCTGCTGGTGATCGCCGCGGTGGCGATGGTGGTGGTGCTGCGCCACCGCAGCGCCCCGGACGCTGTGCCGGCTCCGGCCGTGCAGCCCGCTGCGCCGCCGGCGAGCCCGGCCAAGGACGCGCCGAAGCCGGAGGAAGAAGAAATCCGGGTACGCATCCAGCCGGCCACGTAACCTGCCCACCCGGGCGCGGCATGCGCCCGGTCACATCCGGCCACGGCCAACGTCATACTCCGATTACCCCCAGGGAAGGACACCATGACGCCGCACCCGCTGACCGCCACGCTGGAACGCGACCTGCCTGCCGCCGCGGACGGCTGCACGCACTCCTACGGCCGCATCGTGCTGGCCTGCCAGAACACCGTCACCGCGATCGCACTGGCGATCACCCGCGATGTGCAGGCCAGCGAGGACATCGCGCAGGAGGCCTTCATCAAGGCCTGGCAGCAGCTCAACCAGCTGCACAACCACGCCAGTTTCCTGCCGTGGCTGCGCCAGATCACCCGCAATCTGGCGCGCGACTGGCTGCGCGCCAACCGTGGCCGGCCGCTGTCTGGCGAAGCCGCCGAGATCGCCATCAGCATGGCCGCCGATCCCAGCCCCAGCGCGCCGGAGCACTGGCAGCGGGTGGAGGAAGAGCTGGCGGCCGAAGAGATCATCTCGGCCCTGCCCGAGGACAGCCGCGAGACCCTGCTGCTGTTCTACCGCGAGGGCCAGAGCTCACAGCAGGTGGCCACCCTGCTCGGCCTCAGCGATGCGGCGGTACGCAAGCGGCTGTCGCGTGCACGCGGCTGCGTACGCGAGGAGATGCTGCGCCGCTTCGGTGAGTTCGCCCGCAGCAGTGCACCCAGCGCCGCGTTCGCCACCACCATCGCGTCGGTGCTGATGGTGGCCGCGCCCGGTACCGCCAGTGCCGCCATCCTGCTCGGCACCGGGCTGGGTACCAGCAAGCTCGGCCTCGGCGGCGCTTCGATCTCCGGCGGCACCGCCCTGGGCTCGCTCAGCGCCGCCCTCAGCCAGACCCAGACCCTGGGCCATATATTCAGCTGGGGTGCGGTGGCTGCTGGGCTGATGGGCGGCATGCTCGGCAGCTACCTGGGCGGCCGCTACCTGCTGTCGTATGCGGAAAACGCCACCGAACGGGAACACGTGCGCCAGTTCGTCCAGCTCAGCACCATCACCGCGATGGTGATGTGTCTGTCCGTGTTGATGCTGAGCGTATTGCAGGCGCCGGTCTGGTTGCTGCTGTCGGCGATGGCACTGGGCATGGGCGCGGTCAACTACCAGTGCCTGGTACCGCTGCAGCGGGTGATGGCGCCGATGCTGGCGCGCGACGCGGCACGGCACGGCCGCAACGGGCCAAACTGGAAGTACCAGCTGATGTACGGGCGCAGCGCGATCATCGCCGTCACCATCGGTGTTGCCGCTACGGTGCTGTACAGCCTGCAGCACAGCGGCCGGCTCTGAACGCATGAAGGCGCCGGTCGATGACCGGCGCCTCGTCACACACACCGCTTCGGTAGCGGCTTACTTCGCGGCCGGGGCCTTCTGCGGCATCGGCGGCTTGCCGCCACGGTGCTCACCGCGCGGGCCACCGAACGGGCCCTTGGCGGCATCGAACTCGGCCTTGCTGATCTGGCCGTCCTTGTTGGTGTCGGCCGCAGCGAACCAGGCATCGCGATGCTGCTTCATGCGCAGCTCGCGGTCGGCCTTGTCCAGATAGCCATCCTTGTTCACATCCATCTGGTCGAAGCGCGCGGCCAGGCGCGGGTTGGCCTTGGCTTCTTCACGGCTGATGCGGCCATCCTTGTTGGTATCCAGCTTGGCCATCCAGTCGCCCCGGCCACCCGGGCCACGACCGTGGCGCTTGCCGTGCCAGCGCGGCAGTTCCTCGCGGGACAGCTTGCCATCCTTGTTGACGTCGAGGGTGTCGAACTTCTCGGCCAGGCGCGGGGCCCTGGCCGCTTCACTGCGGTCGATGAAGCCGTCACCGTTGGTATCCAGCTTGGCGCGGGCCGGCTTGTCAGCAGGCGTCGGGGCATCGGCGGCGATGGCCAGGCCGGCAACGCCGGTGGACAGCAACAGGGCCAGCAGCAGAAGGGATTTGCGGTTGCGCATGGGTCACTCCGGTTTCTTGGGGGATCTGCGTGCGGTGCGTCGGCACCCACAGCGATAACAACGCCCGGGCGGCGGCGGCGTTGACAGCCCTGCCGGCCATGTTCATCCGGCGGACAGTCGCGCCGGCTGCGACGCCCCGGCGCTATGCTGTGGGCATGGCGATGCATGGCGACCGCGACGACGAGCTGCGACTGTTCCAGACCGGTGACCACCCCTGTGGCTACTGGCCGGACCGGGCCGCGCGCGATCTGGTGCTCGACCCCAACGACCCGCGCCTGGGCAGCCTGTACCCGATGGCACTGAGCTGGGGCTTCCGCCGCTCCGGCGACCTGGTCTACCGGCCGCACTGTGCCCACTGCCATGCCTGCGTGTCGGTGCGCATCCCGGTGGCGCGGTTCGCCCCCGACCGCAGCCAGCGCCGCTGCCTGGCCCGCAACGCGGACCTGGAAGTGCGGATCGTGGCGGCCGAACAGACCGAGGAACAGTTCGCGCTGTACCACCGCTACCTCACCCATCGCCATGCCCAGGGCGGCATGGACGAGCACGGCCCGCACGAGTTCGACCAGTTCCTGATCGGGCAGTGGTCGCAGGGCCGCTTCATGGAGCTGCGCGCCCCCGGCGCTGGCGGCCAGCGCGGCGCCCTGATCGGGGTCGCGGTCACCGATGTCACCCCGCAGGGGCTGTCGGCGGTGTACACCTTCTTCGACCCCGACCACGCGCACCGCAGCCTGGGTACCTTCGCGATCCTGCAGCAGATCGCCTGGGCCCGCCGCGAGCAGCTGCCGCACCTGTACCTGGGCTACTGGATCCGCGACCACCGCAAGATGGACTACAAGCGCCGCTTCCGTCCGCTGGAGGCCTACGACGGCCGCCGCTGGCACGATTTCGACGATGACCTGGACGGCCGTTGACGCATCACTGACATCGGCTTGGGTGCAGAATAGGCGGATGAAAGCCCATCCCCTGATCCTTGCCCTGGCCCTGCTCTGCGGTGCCTGCGCGCAGACCCCGACCAAGACCGCCGCCATGCCGGACACCGCCTCCGCGCCGCTGCGCATCGCCACCTACAACACCTCGCTGTACAGCGACGAGACCGGCGGACTGATCGCCGAGCTTGAAGGCGACAGCGAACACGCGCGCAAGATCGCCGCGGTGCTGCAGCAGGTCCGCCCGGACCTGGTCCTGCTCAACGAGTTCGACTACGACGACGCGCATCGCGCCGCCGACCTGTTCCAGCAGCGTTACCTGGATACCGCCCAGCCCGGCGGCGGCGAACCGCTGCACTACGCCTACCGCTACCTGGCCCCGGTCAATACCGGCGTGCAGAGCGGGCTGGACCTGGACAACAACGGCCAGATCGGCGGCGACGGCCGCGCCCGCGGCAACGATGCCTGGGGCTACGGCCTGCACCCGGGCCAGTACGGCATGCTGGTGCTGTCGCGCTACCCGATCGATGAAAAAGCCGTGCGCAGCTTCCAGCTGCTCAAGTGGAGCAAGATGCCGGGGGCACTGCGCCCGATCGACCCGCGCAGCGGCAAATCGTTCTACAACGACCACGTGTGGTCGCAGCTGCGGCTGTCCTCCAAGTCGCATTGGGATGTGCCGGTGCGCACCCCGGGCGGCGTGGTCCACGCCCTGGTCTCGCACCCCACCCCGCCGGTGTTCGACGGCCCGGAGAAGCGCAATGCCGCGCGCAACCACGATGAGCTGCGGCTGTGGCAGGAATACCTGTCGGCCGGCAGCAAGCCGTGGCTGTGCGATGACCAGGGCACGTGCGGTGGGTTGCAGGCCGATGCGCGCTTCGTGATCCTGGGCGACCTCAACAATGACCCGGTCGACGGTGACGGCCGCCACGAGGCGATTGTCGAGCTGATCGAAAACGCCCGCGTGCTGCGCTACCCGACCCCGCGCAGCGTCGGCGCCGAACAGACCAGCCTGGCCTACGCCGAAAAGGGCATCGTGCGCCGCGGCGCACCGTTCCACGCCACCGGCGATTTCGGCCCGAAGTCCGGCACCATGCGGCTGGACTACGTGCTGCCCTCGGTTGGCTTCAGCTACATCGGCAGCGGCGTGTTCTGGCCGGACAACAGCAGCCCGGAAGCGAAGATCGCCGATGGCAGCGACCACCACCTGGTGTGGGTGGATGTGAAGTAAGGGCGTACCGACCCACGGTCGGTACCCACCGCGCGGCAGGCGACGACGGTGGGTCGTCGCCACACCCCTCAGCGCAGTTCGATGCCGATCGCTTCGGCCGCTTCGCGCGCGATCTTGCGCGCCTGCTCGATATCGTCGCCGCGCGCCAGGGTCACCCCCACGCGGCGATGACCGTGCACGCTGGGCTTGCCGAACAGGCGCAGCGCCGAATCCGGATGCACCAGCGCGGCGGCCACATTGCTGAAGAACGGCACGCCTTCGCCATGCGCCAGCATCGCGCACGACGCCGACGGACCACTCTGGCGGATCAGCGGAATCGGCAGCCCCAGGATCGCGCGTGCATGCAGCGCGAACTCGCTCAGTTCCTGCGACGCCAGCGTGACCAGGCCGGTGTCATGCGGGCGCGGCGACACTTCGCTGAACCACACCTCGTCGCCCTTCACGAACAGCTCCACCCCGAACAGCCCCCAGCCGCCGAGGTCGTCGGTGATCGCCTGCGAGATTTCTTCAGCACGTGCCAGCGCGCGCGCTGACATCGGCTGCGGCTGCCAGCTTTCGCGGTAGTCGCCGTCCTTCTGCCAGTGCCCGATCGGCGCACAGAACGAGGTGCCCGCCGCATGCCGCACGGTCAGCAGGGTGATCTCGTACTCGAAGTCGATGAAGCCCTCCACGATGCAGCGCCCGGCACCGGCGCGGCCGCCGGTCTGCGCGTATTCCCAGGCCGGGGCGATGTCGGCGTCGCTGCGCAGCGTGCTCTGGCCCTTGCCCGAGGAGGACATCACCGGCTTGACCACGCACGGCAGGCCGATCGCAGCCACGGCAGCGCGGTACTCGGCCTCGGTGTCCACGAAGCGGTACGCCGAGGTAGGCAGCCCCAGGGTCTCGGCGGCGAGCCGACGGATGCCTTCACGGTCCATGGTCAGGCGCGCGGCGCGCGCGGTCGGCACTACCCGCAGGCCGCTCTCCTGCTCCAACTGGACCAGGGTCTCGGTGTGGATCGCCTCGATCTCCGGCACCACCAGGTGCGGCTGCTCCTGCGCGATCAGTGCGCGCAACGCCATCGCATCGAGCATGTCGATCACGTGCGCGCGGTGCGCCACCTGCATCGCCGGGGCATCGGCATAGCGGTCGGCGGCGATCACCTCCACCCCCAGCCGCTGCAGCTCGATGGCGACCTCCTTGCCCAGTTCGCCCGAGCCCAGCAGCAGCACACGGGTGGCGGAAGGAGACAGCGGCGTACCGAGCGTGGTCATGGCGATTTCCGGGCATCAGGGGCGGGGAGGCATTTTAAGGCTTCCGGGACCGACACCGGGCGGCACTTGCGGTTTGATATCATTTTGATATCGTCAGCAAAACCACCCAAGGACGCCCTGCCATGAAAGAGAAGCCCATCCGCTCACTGTCCGGCCTGCCCCTGCTGCTGTTGGTGCTGGCCCTGCTCGGGCTGTCGGCGTGGCTGTTCATCGCAGGTGCTAACGCATCGCCGGTCGCCCCCGTGATGATGCTCGGCGGCGTCGCCCTGTCCGTGTTGGCCATGCTCAGCCTGACCGGCCTGTACACCGTGCAGCCCAACCAGGCCGTGGTGTTGAGCCTGTTCGGCAAGTACGTCGGTACGGTCAAGGACAACGGCCTGCGCTGGAACAACCCGTTCTTCGCCAAGCGCAAAGTCAGCCAGCGCGTGCGCAACTTTGAAAGCGGCAAGCTCAAGGTCAACGAACTGGACGGCAGCCCGATCGAGATCGCCGCCGTGATCGTGTGGCAGGTGGTGGATGCCTCCGAGGCCGTCTACAACGTGGACGACTACGAAAGCTTCGTGCACATCCAGTCCGAATCGGCACTGCGCGCGATGGCCACCAGCTACCCCTACGACCAGCACGAGGAGGGACAGCGTTCGCTGCGCAGCCATGCCAGTGAGATCTCCCAGCATCTCAAGGACGAGCTGGCCGAACGCCTGGCCGATGCCGGCGTGCAGGTGCTCGATGCACGCATCAGCCACCTCGCCTATGCGCCGGAAATCGCCCAGGCGATGCTGCAGCGCCAGCAGGCCAATGCGGTGATCGCCGCACGCACGCGCATCGTCGCTGGCGCCGTGGGCATGGTCGAAATGGCCCTGTCCGAGCTGCAGAAGAACGGCGTGGTGCAGTTGGACGAAGAGCGCAAGGCACACATGGTCAGCAACCTGCTCACCGTGCTGTGCTCGGACCGCGGCACCCAACCGGTGATCAACGCCGGCTCGCTGTATTGATCCGCACATGAGTGAGAAGAAAGCCTATCCGCTGCGCATCAACGCCGAGATCCTCACGGCCCTGCAGCGCTGGGCCGATGACGAACTGCGCAGCGCCAATGCGCAGATCGAGTACGTGCTGCGCGATGCACTGCGCAAGGCAGGACGCCTGCCGAAATCGGATGCCACCAAGGAGAGCAAGCCATGAGCACACGCTGGAGCCGCAGTTTTGTCGCACCGCTGGGTGCCGCAGTGTTGTTGTTTTCGCTGGGCATGACCGCCCTCGCCGCCACCCCGGAACAGACCGCCACCCAGTTGCTGGACAAACTGCAGGCGGGCAACGCCGATGCCGCCCAGGCCATGTTCACCGCCGGCATGGCCAAGGCCGTACCAGCCCCCACCCTGCAGGCAATCTGGCACTCGTTGGGCGAGTTGCGCAGTCGCGGCGAACCGCACGTGGCAGCCCAGCAGGACATGCAGATTGTGGTGCAGCGGCTGCAGTTCGCCCGCAGTGCGGTGGACGCACAGGTCGCGGTGAATGCCGAGGGGCGCATCGCCGGGCTGATCTTCAAGCCGGTCACCACGCCGGTGGCGGCACCGGTCCCGGCCGATGCCAGCTACCGCGAAATCGCCACCGAGGTGGCCAGCCCCAAGGGCAATCTGCCGGCCACCCTGGCCCTGCCCAACGGCAGCGGCCCCTTCCGTGCAGTGGTACTGGTGCATGGCTCGGGCCCGCAGGACCGCGACGAGACCATCGGCGGCAACCGGCCCTTCCTGGACGTCGCGCGCGGCCTGGCCGCACAGGGCATCGCCGTACTGCGCTACGACAAGCGCACGCTGGTTCGCCCGGAGGATTTCAAGGGTGACTTCAGCATGGATGACGAGACCACCGACGATGCGGTGGCGGCGGTAGCCACGCTCGCCAGCACCAGCGGTGTCGATCCTGCCCATGTCTACGTGATGGGCCACAGCCAGGGCGGCATGCTCGCCCCGCGCATTGCAGCCCGCTCGGGCAAGGTAGCCGGCGTGGTGTTGTGGGCGGCACCGGCACGCTCGTTGCTGACCCTGCTGCCGGAACAGAACCGCTACCTGTTCCTGCGCGATGGCAGCATCAGCGCCGAGGAGCAGGCCGCGCTGGATCGGCTGGACGCGCAGATCGCCGCCGCACGCGGCACCGCGACGGTAGCCGCCAAAGACCTGCCGCTCGGCCAGCCGGCGAGCTACTGGCGGGCATTCGACACGATCGACCCGGTGGCCGATGCAAAGGCGCTGCCGGTTCCGATTCTGCTGCTGCAGGGCGGACGCGATTTCCAGGTGGTGGATACCGACTGGCAGCTGTGGCAGCGCGGCTTGGCGCGTCAGCGCGCAGTCGGCTTCCATCACTATCCGGCGCTGAACCACCTGGGCATTCCCGGTGAGGGCCCCGGCTCGCTGCAGGAGTACGCCACGCCCGGCCATGTGCTGCCGCAGCTGATCGACGATGTCGCGCAGTGGATCAAGACGCTGCCATGACCGCGAAAACCCCAACGAGCATCGACTTCACCGTCGCACCGGCTTCGGTCTGGCGGCTGCTGTGGCTCTGGGTACCGATGCTGGGCATTGCGCTGCTGATCGTGGTCAGCACGGTGCAGTCCGCACAGCGCACGCCGCATGAGCTGGGCTTGACCGTGCCGTTCCTGCTGCTGGTGACCGCCGCGCTGAGCTGGGCGTTCTTCCGCCGCCGGATCCGCCTGGACGGGCGCACGCTGGACGTGCAATCCACCTTCTACCGCAAGCGGGTGGCGGTGCAGGACATGCAGCTGGAGCGTGCGCGGGTGGTGGACCTGAAGGCGCTGGCCGCGACGCCGCCTGCGGACTAAGCTGCACGCATGCGCACTGCCCCTGCCCTGCTGATCAACACCGCCGACATCGAGCTCTGGCCCGCCGGCCTGCTGCGTGCGCGCAGCAATGCCGACGCGCGCGCGCTGTCGCTGGCGCGCTGGGTGCTGCGGCGCAAACGCGATGGCCGCTACCTGGCGGTGGCCGGTACACAGGGCGTACTGCCACTGGTGCCGCGGCTGATGCGCGAGCCCGGCATCGAAGCCGCACTCGACGCGCTGGACCAGCAGCTGCTCGTTCGTGCGCGCGGTGTCGATGCCGACCACCTGCTGCCCCTGACCGGGTTGCAGCAGCGCCTGCAGCACCTGGGCATCGATGCCGATGCCTACGCGCGCACCACCGGGCTGGCACTGGAGGCCGAACCGGCCCAGCTGCAGTTGGCCGGCTTCGACCGTTTCCGGCGCCCCCTGTGGCTGCGCCGCCAGGCCGCCCGCGGCTGGCAGCGGCTGCGCCAACAGGCCGCGCGCGAGGGCGTGGCGCTGGATGCGATTTCCGGCTATCGCAGCCACGATTACCAGTTGGGCATCTTCGAGCGCAAGCGCGCCCGCGGGCTGCCGGTGGACGCGATCCTCAAGGTCAATGCCGCGCCGGGCTATAGCGAACACCACAGTGGTTTCGCGCTGGACATCGGCACACCCGGCGCGCCGCCGGCCGAAGAAAGCTTCGAGCAGACCGACGCATTCGCCTGGCTGCTCGGCAACGCTACAGCGTTCGGCTTCCAACTGAGCTACCCGCGCGACAACCCACACGGCATCGTCTACGAACCGTGGCACTGGTGCTGGCACCCGGCCGCGTAGTGCCGAGCCGTGCTCGGCGGCTTTCTGCTGGCGAGGCAAGGCCACCGATCGGCCGGAGAGGGCTGCCGAGCATGGCTCGGCACTACCGGATGGCTAGTCCTGCGAACGGTTGGTTTTTTCCTTGGCGTCCGCGCTGAAATCGGCGATCCGCCACAGGTACAAGCTGGCATAGGTCCGGTACGGTCCCCACTTCTCGCCGCGTTCGTGCAGCTGCTTCGGGGTCGGCATCGCCTCGGCCTTGTCCACGCGCTGGGCGCCCTTGCGGATGCCGAGGTCGTCGATGGGCAGGATGTCTGGACGGCCCAGCCGGAACATCAGCATCATCTCCACCGTCCAGCGGCCGATGCCACGGATCGGCACCAGCGCCTCGATGATCGCGTCGTGTTCCATCACCGACATCCGGCGCAGGTCCGGGATCTCCCCGGCGGCCTCGCGCCGGGCCAGGTCGCGCAGCGCCAGCGCCTTGTTGCCGGATACGCCGCAGGTGCGCAACGCGGCGTCATCGACGCGGCCCAGCGTCTCGGTATGCAGCCGTGCGCTGCCGATGGCCAGCTCGACGCGTCCCACGATCGTCGAGGCGGCCTTGCCGCTGAGCTGCTGGAACAGGATCGCGCGCGCCAGCGCATCGACCGGGTCGAACGACTTGCCCCACCCCGGCGGCGCCGCAATCGGCCCGAGCCGTTTCATCCACGCGCCCAACCGACGGTCACGCCGGGACAGCCAGGCATGCGCCGCGTCCACGTCGAATCCGCGCCGGAAGCGGGGCATCTCAGCGCCTCAACGCGTTCAAGCCGTACACCAGCCACCCGATCATCAGCGCGGTGCCGCCGACCGGGGCCAGGCCCGTGCTCAACTTCCACAACGCACCGGCCACCAGGCTGCCGGAGAACAGCAGCGTGCCCAGCAGCAGCACGTACAGGGCCAGCTTGCCCACGCTGTTCTGCTGGGTCGGGCCGAGCACGGCCAGGGCGACGCCGTGGCCGAAGGCGTACAGCGCCGCGGTAGTCACGTGCGACTGCGCCAGCGGATCGGCGATGCCGTGCGAGGCATAGGCCGACAAGCCTACGGCGGTGGCTGCAAGCAACCCGCCGAGGCAGGCCAGCAGCGAGGGTTTGCGTGCGCGTCGTTCCAGGTTGAGCATGCTTGCATCCTTCAGAAGGGGCCCCGCAGCCGGAGCCAAAAAAAAACGCGCCGCAGGAAGCGGCGCGTTTTCAGGTCGTGCGTTACATCACGGTAACCGTCGGTTTACTTGACGGCCCAGTAGATGTCGTAGGTCCCTTCCGGCGTGAACGACTTCTCCACACCGCCCTTCCAGGACTCGTACGGACGATCGATCACTTCATTGCCGCCGGTCACAGCCCACGCACGCAGTGCGTTGCGAGCCACGTCCAGGCCAGCCATGTGGCCGGTGTAGGCCGCGTGTGCCGAACGATGCGCAGCAACGTGCACGTACTTGACCGGGGTACCGTCGATCTTCACCGTCAGGGCGTCGGCCGAAGCAGCCTCGGCACCCTTCTTCTTGACCGGCTGGGCCACGTCGAAGGCGTACTTCTCGGCGCCGAAATCGGTGGTGATGATGCGGAACGGACCGGCGGCTTCGAGGTTGTTGGCCTCCATCACGCGCTTGATCCACTCCTGGTTGTCCTTGATGGACTTGGTGATGGTCTCTTCGCCACGGTCGACGTTACCGGCGGTGACGACCAGCAGGTCTTCAACCGGCACATCCACGATGCCCAGATCCACCAGCGGCGCTTCGGCGGTGCGGTAGTCGATGTTCGGCACGGTGGCCAGCATGTTGGCCATGCGCGACAGACCCAGCTTCAGGTCGTCACCGACGTGACGGCTGACGTACAGACCCGCGTAACGGCCAAACAGGTTGAAGCCGTACTTGATGCCGTAGTCCTGGGTGATCTTGACGTTGCGGCCACCCTTGCCGGTCGACTCAAGCGTGAAACTGGTGGTCTTGTCGTGGCCCTTGGTCGGGTCCTCGATTGCGATCGCCACGCGCTTGTTCGGCTCGGACTCGGTGATGACCCAGCTGCCCTGGCCCAGCGAACCGTCCTTGGACGAATAGTCCAGGCGGGCGCCGACGCCGGCGGCGGGGCCGGAGAGCTTCAGTTCAACGGCGGGATCGCGCAGCAAGAGCGGGTTCCAGTCCTTGAAGCGGCGCAGGCTGTTGACCGTGTCATACACGATCGTCATCTTGCGGTTGGTCTCGATGCTTTCAGAAATATGGCGCTCGCCCGGCAGACATACGCCAATGATGACGAACAGGCCAGCCACGATCCCCAAGGCGATCAGGAACTCGATAATACGGGTCATTCAGGAGTCTCCGGGGCCGATCCCACGGCCGGGTTGATTGAAGCGAAGCGCCAATCCTAGCAGGCTTCGCGGGTGTTGTTGATCAGGATTGGCGCACCGGTTTCCATGCCGGCAGCGGTTTTGCATAGACAAGGAGCGGAAAGATAACGCATCACGCGCGTCAGCACGCGGGGGATCGACAATATTTCTTTGCCGGATTCGGCCAGATGGCCTCCAACACCCCGCACATCCCTTGTCGCACAAGGGATTGCGCGCTTATTCAGATTATCGACAAAAGGCCCCCGGCGACGCTGCCAGCGGGGGCCGGAGGCGGTCTCAGACCAGTTGCAGCTCGAAGGCCTTCAGGACCGCGCGGGTGCGGTCGCGGACACCCAGCTTGGACAGGATGTTGGACACGTGGTTCTTGATCGTGCCCTCGGCCACGCCCAACGAGTTGGCGATCTCCTTGTTGGAGAAACCGCTGGCCATCAGGCGCAGGATCTCGGTCTCGCGATCGGTCAGCGGGTCGGGCCGGTCCAGGCTGACGAACTCGTTGCGCATGTGCTCCAGCCCGGACAGCAGGCGCTGGGTCACCGCCGGCTGCACCAGCGAGCCCCCGTCGGCCACGGTGCGGATCGCACCGACCAGCTGGTCCAGGGTCACATCTTTGAGCAGGTAACCCTTGGCCCCGGCCTTGAGCCCGGCCAGCACCAGCTGGTCGTCGTCGAAGGTGGTCAGGATGATGGTCGGCGGCAGCTGGCCCAGCCGGGACAGCATCTGCAGCGCTTCCAGCCCGGACATCACCGGCATGCGCATGTCCATCAGCACCACGTCCGGACGGACCTGGGGCACCACCTCCACCGCCTGGCGGCCATCGGCGGCCTCGGCGATCACCTCGATGCCGTCGTCAAGCGCCAGCAGCGAGCGGATCCCCTGCCGCACCAGGGTTTGGTCGTCGACCAGACAGACGCGAATCATCAACGCACTCCTTCAAGGACGGCACCCAGCATCAACACTGGCACACCGGGGACCGAGGCGCGCAGGCGGAAGCCCTGACCCCGGTGGGTTTCAATCTGCAATTCACCGCCACACTGCTGGAGGCGCTCACGCATGCCGCGCAGGCCATTGCCCACCACGATGCCTTCCGCGCCCACCCCGTCATCATGCGCCTGGATCACCACCTCGCCCTCGCTGTGGCGCCGCACCTGGATCCACAGATTACGCGCGTTGGCATGGCGGACGGCATTGGTGATGATCTCCTGGGTGCAGCGCAGCAGCACGTGCGCGCGCTCGGGATCCTCCACGTTGAGGGGGTTCTCGATATCCAGGTGGATGTTCAGCGACGGCACCTGCTGGGTCAGCGGGCGCAGCGCCGCGGCCAGGTCGATGGCGCCGCTGTCGCGGATCTGGCTGACCGCCTCGCGCACGTCGGTGAGCAGCAGCTTGGCCAGGGTATGGGCCTGGTGCACATGCTCCTGGGCCTGGCCTTCCGTCAGGTGCCCGGCCACTTCCAGGTTCAGGCTGAGCGCGGTGAGGTGGTGCCCGAGCAGGTCATGCAGCTCGCGCGAGATGCGGGTGCGCTCGTTGACCCGGGCGCTTTCGGCCAACAGCACGCGGGTGGCGCGCAGCTCGGTATTGAGCCGGCGCTGCTCTTCACGGGCGTCGGTCTGCTGGCGGGCGACCAGGCTGGTCACGAAGATGAACATGGAGAAGCCGCCGTACAGCAGCGACTGCATGATGGCCTCGAACAGCGGCATGTTGAGGATCAGGTAGTAGACCGGCAGCACCGCCAGCTGGCTCAGCAGCAGCCAGATCACCCCGCCGCGCACCGGCAGCATCCACGGGATGACCCCGGCGGCGACCATCATCAGGATGCTGCCCAGGCCCGAGCCGCTCAGATAGCTCACCCCCAGCGCCGAGGCGGTCAGCAGCACCAGCACCACCCGGTCATACCAGGCCGAATGGCCGCCGTCGCGCAGCCCGCGGGTCAGCCAGAAGTAGCCGGCACCGAAGGCCAGGTAGGCCGCAAACAGCCACAGCGACCAGCGGTCGATGCCATCGCCGCTGTGCCGCAGCAGTGACTCGTACTGGGAATAGACCACCGGCAAGCCGACCATGACCCAGGTGAACAGGCCGGCCAGTCGCAGAACTCGGGTTTGGCTTAGATATCCCAACATGCAGGCATCTTAGGCTGAACCTGCGCCCCTGCACCCGGACATAAGTCATGGGCCCGGGGGTGCCCGCGTCGGCCACCCATGCAATAATCCAGCGCAGGGCCCCTCGATGGGCCAACCGCGTTACCCCACGGAGTCACAATGTCGATTGTCATCCGCGACGTGCGCGAGCACGAGCTCGATTCCGTCCTGGCCCTGAACAACAACGCCGGTCTGGCCATCCTGCCGCTGGATGCCGCCCGCCTGCGTCTGTTCTACGAAACCGCTGAGTATTTCCGCGTCGCCGAGCGCGACGGCAACCTGGCCGGATTCCTGATCGGCTTTGGCAGCGACAGCCAGCACGACAGCAGCAACTTCGCCTGGTTCCAGCAGCAGCTGTCCAGCACATTCTTCTATATCGACCGCATCGTGGTCGCCAGCCGCCGTCGCGGCGGTGGCGTCGGCCGTGCGTTCTATGCCGATGCACAGAGCTATGCCGAGCTGCGCTACCCGCAGATGACCTGCGAGGTGTTCCTGGACCACGGCGCCGATGCGGCGCTGCTGTTCCATGGCAGCTTCGGCTTCCGCGAGGTGGGCCAGAACACGATGGAAAACGTCGACGTCCGCGCCAGCATGCTGCTCAAGGACCTGTGCAGTTATCAATGGGTGCACGACACCTACGGCGACGCGCTGCCGGACGTGCCCTGGGTGGGTCATCGTCGCGAGCCGCTGCGCGCGCATCGACCGACGGGGACCTGACGTGGCGGCGAACATGGATTTTGAACAGGCCGGTGAACTGAAGATCGGCCAGGTCGGCATTGCCAACCTGCGCATCCGCACCCTGGATGTCGAACGCCTCACCCGCGAAATGCACGACCGCGTGGCACGCGCACCGAAGCTGTTCGGGCGTGCTGCGGTGATCCTGGATTTCGGCGGCTTGAGCCAGATTCCCGATGCGGCCACCGCCCAGGCGCTGCTGGATGGCCTGCGCAGCGCCGGCGTGCTGCCGGTGGCACTGGCCTACGGCACCACCGAAACCGAGCGGCTGTCGCAGCAGCTCGGCCTGCCGCTGCTGGCCAAGTTCCGCGCCCAGTACGAGCGGGCCGAGGCCGAAGCGACGCATGCCGCGCCGCCTCCGCCCGCCCCTGCGCCGGCGCCGGAACCGACACGGCGTGCACGCGCCGCGGCGCCCGCTCCGGCAGCCGCGGCCGACCCGGCCAAGGCGCCGCAGCCGGGCCGCATGCAGACCAGCAACGTGCGTTCGGGCCAGCAGCTGTATGCCGAAAACTGCGACCTGACGGTCATGGCCACGGTCGGCGCCGGCGCTGAAGTGATCGCCGATGGCAGCATCCATATTTACGGTACGCTGCGGGGCCGTGCCCTGGCAGGTGCCCAAGGCAACACCACGGCGCGTATTTTCTGCCGTGATTTCCATGCTGAACTGGTCGCCATTGCCGGCCATTACAAGGTACTGGACGATGTCCCGGACACGCTGCGCGGCAAGGCCGTGCAGGTGTGGCTGGAGCAGGACCAGATCAAGATCGCTGCGCTGGACTGAGCCAGCACCCAATTTAAAGAATCAGGAGAAGTCCTTTGGCTGAAATCATCGTAGTCACCTCCGGCAAGGGCGGCGTCGGCAAGACCACCAGCAGCGCCAGCCTGGCATGCGGCCTGGCGCGGCGCGGCAAGAAGGTGGCCGTGATCGACTTCGACGTCGGCCTGCGCAACCTGGACCTGATCATGGGCTGCGAGCGCCGCGTGGTGTACGACTTCGTGAATGTCGTGCATGGCGAGGCCACGCTCAAGCAGTCCCTGATCAAGGACAAGCGCTTCGACAACCTGTACGTGCTGGCGGCTTCGCAGACGCGCGACAAGGATGCGCTGACCCAGGAAGGCGTGCGCAAGGTGCTGGACGACCTGGCCGCCGACGGTTTCGAATACATCATCTGCGACTCGCCGGCCGGCATCGAAAAGGGTGCGTTCCTGGCGATGTACTACGCCGACCGTGCCGTGGTGGTGGTGAACCCGGAAGTGTCCTCGGTACGCGATTCGGACCGCATCATCGGCCTGCTCGATTCCAAGACGCACAAGGCCGAGTCCGGCAAGGACGTCCCGGCGTTCCTGCTGCTGACGCGCTACAGCCCGGTGCGGGTGGAAAGCGGCGAGATGCTGAGCATCACCGACGTGGAAGAAGTGCTGGGCCTGAAGGCCATTGGCGTGGTGCCCGAATCGGGCGACGTGCTCAATGCGTCCAACAAGGGTGAACCGGTGATCCTGGACCCGGAATCGGCGGCGGGCCAGGCCTACGAAGATGCGGTGGGCCGCATCCTCGGCGAAGAGCGTCCGATGCGCTTCACCACCGTGGAGAAGAAAGGCTTCTTCAGCAAGCTGTTCGGAGGGTAAGCATGGGACTGTTCGATTTCCTGAACCGAAAGAAGACCACTGCCGAAACGGCCAAGAACCGCCTGCAGATCATCATCGCGCAGGAACGCAGCCACCGTGGCGGCCCGGACTATCTGCCGCTGCTGCAGCGTGAGTTGCTGGAAGTGATCAAGAAGTACGTCAACATTGACGCCGATGCGGTGCGGGTGGATCTGGTGAAGGACGGGGAGCACGATGTGCTCGATATTTCCGTCGCCTTGCCCGAAGGTCCGCAGCAGCCGTAATGAGCAGCGCCCCTTCCCTGCGCGGGAAGGGGCCGATGATGCAGACGCCATGACGCTCGCTGTTGCCGACGCCGAACCGCAGGTGACCCGCGTGGGTGACATTGCGTTCGAGGATGCCGCCACCCTGTTGGCGGCGCATGCGTTGCGCCTGCACCGGGTGGACGATGCCGCGCCGATTCCCGGCAGCTACTGGGGTGAACCGGAAGCGGGGATCATCGGCAGCGATGTGTACGTGCGCGATGACACGCCGGTGCATTCGATGCTGCACGAGGCCTGCCATCTGATCGTGTTGCCGCCGGAACGGCGTGCACTGGTGCATACCGACGCGACCGATTCGGTACCCGAAGAAGACGCCACCTGCTATCTGCAGATCGTGCTGGCCGGGCAATTGCCGGGCGTGGGAAGCGATCGCCTGATGCTGGATATGGATGCGTGGGGCTACACGTATCGACTGGGCTCAACGCGCGCCTGGTTCGAGCAGGATGCTGAAGACGCGAAAGCGTGGTTGGTCGAGCGTGGGTTGTTGGCTGCGTAGCGCGCGGCTGTTCTGTTGCTGCGTGCAGGGCGAGCACAGGCCACGCCCTGGCGGGGTTGGCCTTGCCACCCCGTGCCCACCCCAATAGCAATCGAAACGCTGCCGTTACGCTTTCTGAGCCTCACTGCCCGGCCATCGCCCGCAGGGTGATGCCGACGATGTAGGCCAGGTAGGTGCCTGTCGCGTAGCCCATCGTACCCAGCAGCACGCCGACCGGCGCCAGCGAGGGATGGAAGGCTGCCGCGACTACCGGTGCGGAGGCCGGGCCGCCGATGTTGGATTGCGAGCCGATCGCGAAGTAGAAGAACGGCACCTTCAACACCCGCGCCAGCGCCCACAGCAGCACGATGTGCACCGCGATCCAGATCAGGCCCAGTCCGAACAGCCACGGGCGGTCCAGCAAGGCCAGCAGGTCCATCTGCATGCCGATGCAGGCAATCAGGAAGTACAGCAGCAGCGAGCCGAGCTTTGAGGCACCTGCGCCTTCCAGACTGCGCGCGCGGGTGAAGCTGAGCAGCAGGCCGCAGGTGGTGGAGATCACCACCACCCACACGAACGGGGCGTCCAGGCTGAACTGCGCGGCCCAGGCGACATGGCCCTTGAACCAGGCCGATACCGGCCCGGCGATCGCATGGGCCAGGCCCACGGTACCGAAGGCCACCGCCACGATCAGCATCAGGTCGGTGAGGCTGGCCACGCGCTCGTGTTCGCTGCGGAACTTCTCGATGCGCAGCTTCAACTCGTCGATGCCGGAAGTATCGGCGCCACTGCGCGCATCGAGCTTGGCCGAACGCCCGGCCAGGAAGATCAGGGCCGCCATCCACACATAGCCCACGCCGACGTCGATCACCGCGAACTGGCCGAAAGTGGTGGCGTTGACATCAAATACTTCGCGCATCGCCAGCATGTTCGCGCCGCCGCCGATCCAGCTGCCGGCCAAGGCCGCCATGCCGGCCCAGGTATCACCGGCCACGGTTTCCGGGTGCAGCCACTTCATCACCTGAAATGCCACCACCGCGCCGAGCATGATGCTGAAGGACGCACCCAGGTACATCACGATCAGTTTCGGGCCCAGCCGCAGGATGCCCTTGATGTCCACCGCCAGGGTCAGCAGCACCAGCGCAGCCGGCAGCAGGATGTCGCGGGCGACCGGGTTGTACAGATGCGTATTCTGCCCGTCGATCAGACCGACGGTGTTGTAGATGCCGGGAATCAGATAGCACAGCAGCAATGCCGGCACGATGCTGTAGAAGCGTTTCCACATGCCCTGCTCGCGCGAGGCGGTCCAGAACACGGCCCCGAGGGTGGCGGCGATCAGGCCGAAGACGACGATGTCGTTCTGGATCAGGGGAGCGGAAGGCATGCGGGCGCTCAGGTAGAGCCGAGCCATGCTCGGCTGCTGTGACGGAAAGGGGTGCCGCGAAAAGCCGCCGAGCATGGCTCGGTGCTACCGAAAGAAAAGCGCCGCCCCGGAGGGCGGCGCTGCAGACCGGCTTATTCGCCGATGTGCTGTTTCAACCAGCCGTTGACGGTGTCGTGCCACTGCACGCTGTTCTGCGGCTTGAGCACCCAGTGGTTCTCATCCGGGAAATACAGGAACTTGGACTCGATGCCCTGGCGCTGCGCAGCGGTGAACGCGGCCAGACCCTGTTCGACCGGGATGCGGTAGTCGAGCTGGCCGTGGATGACCAGGATCGGCTTCTTCCAGCTGGAGACGTGGTTGACCGGGTTGAACTTCTCGAAGTTGGCGGCCTTGTCGTACGGCGTACCGCCCTGCTCCCACTCGGTGAACCACAGCTCTTCGGTGGCGTACCCCATCATGCGCTGGTCGAACACGCCGTCATGGTTGACCAGACACTTCCACGGCGTGTTCCAGTTGCCGGCGATCCAGTTGACCATGAAGCCGCCGTAGCTGGCACCCAGCGCGCAGGCCTTGTCGCCGTTGAGGAACGAATACTGCTTCTGCGCTGCGGCCCAGCCCTTCTGCAGGTCTTCCAGCGGGCGGTCGCCCCAGTGCTGGCTGATCGCATCGGTGAAGGCCTGGCCGTAACCGGTGGAGCCGTGGAAGTCGATCATCACCACCGCATAGCCCTGGCCGGCGTAAGTCTGCGGATTCCAGCGGTAGCTCCAGCCATTGCCGAAGCTGCCCTGCGGGCCGCCGTGGATCAGGAACGCCACCGGGTAGGTCTTGCCTTCCTGGTAGTTGTACGGCTTGACCACGTAGCCGTGCACGGTCTCGTTGTTCCAGCCCTTGAACTGGAACTGCTCGTAATCACCGAAGGCCACATCGGGCAGCATCTGCGCTGCGCTCGGGGTGATTTCGCGCGGATGCGCACCGTCGAACGCGGACACGATGATCTGGTCGCCGCTCTTGAGGCTGTTCTGGGTGTAGGCCAGGGTGGTGCCGGCCAGCGTCGGCGAACCGATGCTGCCACCTTCGGCGATCACGGCGGCATCGCCGTTGGCGATGTCGATCAGGAACAGGCGATGCTCGCCCATCTCATCGGCGGTGGTGTAGATGCCCTTGCCATCACCGGAGAGCACGATCTCGCCGGCCGAACGGTCCCACTTCGGTGCGATTTCACGCGTCTTGCCCGAAGCCAGGTCCATTTCCATCAGGGCAAAACGGTCGGCTTCGAAACCCGGGCGCTTCATCGCGCGGTAGTACAGGGTCTTGCCGTCTTCGCTGAACACCGGGCCGGCATCCCAGGCCGGGTTGGCCGCAGTCAGATTGCGCGGCGCCTGCTTGCCCTCGGCATCGAGCTGGTACAGGTCGAAGTTGGTGGACCACGGCTCCTGCTTGCCGGCCACGCGGACCGCGGCAACCACGGTCTTGCCATCCGGCGACCAGGCGAAATCGTCATTGCCACCGAACGGCTTGGACGGCGCATCGCCGGCCAGGGTGGCACTGATCGCCGAGGCGCCCTTCACCGCCGCAGCCTTGGCCGCCGGCAGCGGGGCCACGAACAGGGTGTTGCGGCGGCCGTCGTTCCAGGTGTCCCAATGGCGCACGAACAGGCTGTCGAACACCTCACCGGTATTCTTGCGCGCCTTGTGTGCATCCAGCTTCTTGCTGGTGCAGGCCAGGTCCGAACCGCAGTCCTGGAACACGCCGCTGCTGAAAGCCACGCGGTCGCCCTGCGGGGAGACGTGGAAGCTGTCTACATCGACCGGGAAATCGGTCAGCTGGCGCGGGGTGCCACCGGCCACCGGCATGGCGTACAGCTGCTGGCTGCCGCCCTTGGCGCTGAGGAAGTAGACGGTGCCGCCATCGGCCGACAGCGCAGCCGAATTGACGTTCCAGCCAGCCGGGGTGAGCGGCTTGGGCGGGCCCAGGTCGCGGGTGAGCAGGTTGCGGATGAACAGGCCGGTGCTGGCCTTGCTGTCGCTGGCGACCACGCGCTTGGCGAAGATCACGTTGCTGCCATCGGCGGTCAGCAGCGGGGCCGAGACCCGATCCAGCGCGACCATGTCGCGCACATCCAGGCCACGCGTGGCGGCCAGCGACGGCAGCGCGGTCAGCAGGCACAACGGCAGCAGGGCGTAACGAAGTTTCATCGGGGTCTCCGCAGGACGGCAAAACGCCGATGGTAGGGCCGGAGGGGCCGCCCATGCAAAGGCCATCGGTCATGCCGATGCCCTTGCCACCTTCAGAAACAACAAACCCCGCCGGAGCGGGGTTTGCCTTGAAACCGGTCGAGGTTGGTTAGACCGAACCGACGGCGCGCTTGCCGGTGCGGTAGATCAACCAGCCCACCACGAACAGTACGGCCAGGCCGATCCAGTTGGCGGCCGGCAGCGTGAAGGGCACGGCCAGCACGTCGGCATGCCCACTGACCACGATCGGAATCGCGATGGCGATGCCCATCAGGGCCTCACCGGTGATCAGGCCTGCGGCGAACAGCACGCCCGGCTTGTGCACGCGGTCGCGGCCTTCTTCGTCACCGGCACGCACCTTGTGGAAGCGCTCGACCAGGTAGGAGATCAGGCCGCCCAGGAAGATCGGCACCATCAGTTCCAGCGGCAGGTAGATACCGATCGCAGCGGCCAGCACCGGCACGCGGAACCGGGAGTTGCGCGACTTCAGCCAGCCGTCGAAAGCGATGATCAGCGCGCCAACCAGCGCACCGATGCCGATGAAGGTCCACGGCAACTGGCCACCGAACAGGCCCTTGGCCACCGACGCCATCAGATTGGCCTGCGGCGCGGCCAGTGCATTGGGATGCGCGGCAGTGGGGGCACCGATGCCGTACGCGGTCGCCAGCAGGTTCAACACCGGGGCCATGATCAGTGCGCACGAGAACGCACCGATGCCCAGCATCAGCTGCTGCTTCCACGGCGTGGCGCCAACGATGTAGCCCGCCTTGAGGTCCTGCAGGTTGTCCCCGCCGACAGCGGCCGCGCAACACACCACCGCCCCGATCATGATCGCGGCGACCGCGCCCAGCGGCGCACCGCCGATGCCGACCGGGGTCAGGCCATCCTTGCCCAGCAACAGCACCAGCACCGCCGAGGCGAACAGGATGGTGGAGATGGTGATGCCCGAGACCGGGTTGTTCGACGAGCCGATCAGGCCGGCCAGATAGGCCGACACGGACACGAACAGGAAGCCGGCGACGATCATGATGATGGTCATCGGAATCGACACATGCCACTGGCCGACAATGGCCTGGTACAGCGCCAGCAACGGCAGGGTGAACACCACCAGCGCCACCAGCATCCACTTCATCGGCAGGTCGCGCTCGGTCTCGGCCAAGGCCGGGCCACCGCTCTTGCGGGCTGCGGCGAAGCCGCTCTTGACGCCACTGAGCAGCGACTTGCGCAGCGAAATCAGGGTCCAGACGCCACCGATCAGCATCGCGCCGACGCCCAGGTAGCGGATCTTCGCACTCCAGATCGCAAACGCGGCGTCGGCCGAGGAGGCCGTGGCGATCGAGGCCGCCAGGGCCGGGTCGCTGCTGGTGAAGAACGCCTGGTACAGCGGAATGGCGATGTGCCAGGACAGGATCGAGCCGGACACCACCACGATGCCCACATTCAGGCCGACGATATAGCCCACGCCCAGCAGCGCCGGCGACAGGTTGGTGCCGATGAAGGCGGTGATCTTGGAACTGCCGACGTAGGCCGACTGTGCCCAGGCGTCCGGGATCAGGCGCATGCCGCTGGCGGCGGCGACCTTGACGAAGGCACCGATCACGGCAGACACGGCCAGAATCTTCAGGCCCGGGCCGGGGTTTTCACCGGCCTTGAGCACTTCGGCGGCCGCCTTGCCTTCCGGGAACGGCAGCGGATCTTCAACGATCATCGAGCGACGCAGCGGTACCGAGAACAGCACGCCAAGCAGGCCACCCAGACCGGCGATGCCAAGCACCCACCAGTACTTGAAGTCCGGCCAGTAGCCCATGATCACCAGCGCCGGGATGGTGAAGATCACACCGGCGGCAATCGACGAGCCGGCCGAAGCGCCGGTCTGGACGATGTTGTTTTCCAGGATGGTGCCGCCGCCGAGCAGGCGCAGCACCCCCATGGAAATGACCGCGGCCGGGATGGCCGTGGCGATGGTCAGGCCTGCGAACAGACCCAGGTAGGCGTTGGCGGCCGACAGCACCACTGCCAGCACGATGGCAAGCACCACCGCGCGGAAAGTGAGCTGGCGTGGCGCAGCGTCGTTGTTCATGAAAGCCCCTGCTGGCAAAAAATCCCTTTCACGCTAGCGGGCCTGTCCGGGCAAGTCCAGTGCAGGTAGTGCGGGGTGCCGGTACGGCCCCCTCGCAATTGTTATGTTATATCCTGTCACGCCACCGACCGGACTGCCCGTGGCCCCTGCTGCCCCACGCCTGACCTCCATCGACCAGCTGCGCGGCACGGTGATCGTGCTGATGCTGCTCGACCACGTGCGCGAGACTTTCTACCTGCACCAGCAGGTAGGCGACCCGATGGCGGTCGATACGGTCGAGCCGGCCCTGTTCGTGAGCCGCCTGCTGGCCCACCTGTGCGCCCCGGTATTCGTGCTGCTCACCGGCTTGTCGGCGTGGCTGTATGCCAGCGGCCGGGCCGATGGCCGCCGTGCCGCCTCGGCCTTCCTGCTCAAGCGCGGGCTGTTCCTGGTGCTGCTGGAAGTGCTGGTGGTCAACGTCGCCTGGACCCTGCGGTTCCCACCCAGCGTGATCTACCTGCAGGTGATCTGGGCGATCGGGCTCAGCATGATCGCGCTGGCCGCACTGCTATGGCTGCCGCGCCCGCTGCTGGCGGCGCTGGCACTGCTGCTGATTGCCGGGCACAACCTGCTCGACGGCCTCCACGTACAGGGCGATGGTTTCTGGCCGGTACTGTGGAAAGTGCTGCACCAGCGCGACTGGATCGAACTCGGCTCAGACCTGCGGCTACGCACGTCCTACCCCGTACTCCCGTGGATCGGCGTGATCGCCTTGGGCTGGGTGATCGGCCCGTGGTTCGCACGCGGCGGCGATGCCGCGTTGCGCCAGCGCCGGTTGCTGTGGGCCGGCAGCGGCGCCCTGCTCGGCTTCGGGCTGCTGCGTGCGCTCAACGCCTACGGCGACCGCCCGTGGCAGGCCCTGGACAGCGCCGGACACACCTTGATGAGCATCTTCAACGTCACCAAGTACCCGCCCTCGCTGCTGTTCGTACTGCTCACCCTCGGCATCGGCCTGCTGTTGCTGCGCCTGTACGAGCAGCCGCGGATCGCCCGCGCCCTGGCCCCGCTGGCCACCATCGGCGCGGCCCCGATGTTCTTCTACCTGCTGCACCTGTACGTGCTGAAGCTGCTGTACGTACTGGCAGTGGCCAGGTGGGGAACGACGCACGGCGACTACTTCGCCGTGGACCACGTGGCCAGCTTGTGGGCCATCACCGCCCTGTTGGCACTGGCGCTGTACTGGCCCACCCGCGCCTTTGCCCGCCTCAAGGCACGCCGACGCGACCTCGCCTGGCTGCGCTACCTGTAAACCGGTTGCCGACGACGCGCCTCCGGCCACCACGACCGGCACGGCCACCCTGCGGCCACGCCCCTATACTGCCCGCCTTGCCCGCCTGCCCCGACCCTGATGACCGCAGCCGCCCTGCCCGCTTCCGCCGCCACCGACGATTTCCTCGGCCATCCCAAGGGCGTCTACGTCTGCTTCTTCACCGAGATGTGGGAGCGGTTCTCGTTCTACGGCATGAAAGCGCTGCTGCTGCTGTACCTCACCAAGTACCACCTGTTCGGCGACAAGGCCGGCCTGGACCTGCTCGGTGCCTACGGTGGCCTGGTGTACTGCATCCCCGTATTCGGCGGCCTGCTCGCCGACCGCTGGCTGGGCATGCGCAAGGCGGTGGTGTTCGGCGGCGTGCTACTGGTGCTCGGCCACCTCGGCATGGCCTTCGAAGGCCATGCCGCCACCCGCATCGACGGCCAGATCGTGCGCGATGACGCCGCCCTCGGCATCACCTACCTGTCGCTGGCGCTGATCATCATGGGCGTCGGCTTCCTCAAGCCGAACATCTCCACCATCGTCGGCAAGCTCTACCCGGAAAACGACCCGCGCCGCGATTCGGGCTTCTCGCTCTTCTATGCCGGCATCAACCTCGGCGCGTTGTTCGCCTCGCTGGTCTGCGGCTTCCTCGGTGAGGCCTACGGCTGGAAGTACGGCTTCGGTGCGGCCGGCATCGGCATGGTCATCGGCCTGTGCATGTTCCTGTGGGGCCAGAAATACCTGCAGGGCCACGCCGAACCCACCGACACTGCCGCCCTGCGCCAGCGCGTGCTCGGGGTTCGTCGCGAGTGGCTGATCTACGCCATCGCCGTGCTCGGCATCATTCCGGTGGCCGCGCTGATGTGGGCCGCAGCGAATGGTGCGTTCGCACTCGGCGGCGAAATCAGCCTCGCACTGATGCTGATGATCGTGGTGCTCGGTGGCGTGCTGCTGTGGTTCGCCTGGTTCACCGGCACCCGCTGCACGCCGGTGCAGCGCCAGCAGATGATCGCGCTGATGGCGCTGATCTTCATGGCGCTGGTGTTCTTCACCCTGTACGAGCAGACCTACGGTTCCTGGGTGACCTTCACCGACCGCCTGCTCACCAAGGACCTGGTGCCCTCACTGGTGATCCAGGGCGGCACGCCGCTGCCGTGGTCGATCGCCTCGCTGCTGCTGGCCCCGCTGGGCTTCGTGGTGGCCGCGCGCCTGTCCGAGCGCGACCCGGCCTCGTCGGCACCGCGCAACCTGTTCATCGCCATCGTCGCGATCATGCTGGTGATGCTGGTGCGCGACTGCCTGGTGATTCCGCAGACCGCCGGCTCGCTGACCTACCTGGGCGGCCTGTTCCTGGTGGTGCTGGCGCCGCTGTTCGCGGTGCTGTGGGCATGGCTGGACAAGCGCCGGCTGGATCCGTCCAAGCCGCTGAAATCCTCGTTCGGGCTGATCTTCGCCGCGTTGTCGTTCGTGCCGCTGGCCCTGGCCGCACAACAGGTGGGCGCCAGCGGGCAGATGGCCAGCGTGTGGTGGTTGGTGCTGGCCTACCTGATCCTGGAAATCGGTGAGATGTGCCTGTCTCCGGTCGGCCTGTCGGCGGTCACCCAGTTGGCCGCGCCGCGCGTGGTCAGCCTGATGATGGGCACCTGGTTCCTGGCCACCGCGTTCTCTGAAACGCTGGCCGCGCTGTTCGGCAAGCTCGCCGCCATCGAGGTGCCGGAGGGCGAAACCATGAACATCGCCAGCGCCGCAGCCAGCTACGAACACCTGTTCTGGCTGCTGATGTGGATCGGGCTGGGGTGTGCGGCGGTTGCCCTGATCTGCTCGCCGCTGTTGAAGAAAATGATGCACGGGGTGAAGTAAGCCCCCTCAAGATGTGGCGCTGCGCAGGTGCTCGGCCAGCTTGATGCGCATTGCTTCCAGGGCTTCGCGTGATTCTTCATCGATCGAGGCCTCGTCCACGTTCTCGTAGCGCAGGACGGCGGGCAGGAACCGGCTGATGTTGGACGGTTTGGCCCACTCGTCCACCACCGCGGTGGGCAGCAGCACACGCGCCTGTAGCGCGGCGTACGCCCCGGCGTGCCCACCCCACTGCTGTCCTTCCTCATCCCACTGCAGATGGATGAATCCCGGTACCGACACCATTCGGGCCCCGTCAACTGCGCCGCGCAGGTCGGCAAGTACCAGCCGGTAGTACTGCTCAAGCTCAGCCATCGGCAATGAAGGTGGCATGGATGCCACCGGCACCTCATCAAGTGCCGGGACGCCGCACCGTACCTGTACCCGCACATGGCGATCATCGTCACCGCCAAAGTGCGACTCCAGTGGTTGGCAGGTAGTGAGGCGAGGTGCGACAGCGGCGACATAGGCTTCCACATCACCGCGAAGCGCATCGCGTACACCCGGCGGCAGCCACAGCAGAATCTGGCTCACCAGTTCGGAGGGGTCGGCACTGCTCGGGGCCTGCCTGCTGAGTTCCGCAGACAACGCTGCTGACGTCTCGGTGCCCACCGGCCGCGTGAAACGCAGGGAGAGTGAGGCGAGCATGTCTTCCATCAGCGTCTCCACTACGTCTCCCTCGGCCATCCAGGCATGCCCATCGTGCAACGACACCAGTTGCAGCTGCCCCGCCAGTGCCAACGGCCAGTGACGGTCACGGTCCATTGCAGCGGTCATCCGTGCCGTGAGCGCCTCGCTGGAAAGACCCAGAGCGTCATTTCCGTCTGGCAAGGCAACGCCAAAGGCGTCTGACGAGCGTGCGATGAAAGCGTCCGCCAGCACACTAAGTGCGGACGCATAGGAGGAAATGCAGCGGTACTGCACATCAAGCACCTGCGCGTTTTCCGGCAATTCGCCGGAAACGAACATGTTCAATACAGCGCCTTGCAGGGGGATACCTGCCGGCTGTGCGCGGATATCGTGTGCGATGCAGCGCAGGGCCCCTCCATTGGTGGACTGCGTGATCAGCATTGCGGCCTCCTGCTTGCCCGGTGCCGATACATCATCCCCGTACAGGGTATCCAGCCACAGCCCTATCATCGCCTTGGTCATCCTCAAGGTCCGGCTCACCTGGGCAATTTCCTGCGCGGCTGCGGCAGGAGGATCCGGCGCTACGCCTGTCAGCCAGCGATGCAACTGGAGTTTGTCGTCGCTCACGGCCCCCGTTGTCAGCAGCGCGCGGGTAACTTCCTCCGCACTGTATTCCCCAGCCTCGGCCGCGAAAACAGGGGAAGCAACGGCCGCACTGCCGGCCAACACCAGGGCACCACAGCGGGTGGCGATAGCGCGAGAAAAGGTGATTGCAGGCATGCTCGGACCACGCAGGACGGAAACCCGCGATGATCCCGGGCATGCCTCGCTGTCGCCATGCAACTAGTTTCAAAATGCACGACACACAGGGAAGAACTGCAGGGGCACCTTCGAGCGCTGTCTTTCGTTGTCTGCGTAGCAGCTGCACTTAAACAGCGTCTAACACCATACGACCAGATCACATTCTGGAGTTTTCGTAAAAGTTGCAGGTACACGGCACTGTGCCGCTGCCACCATGCGCCCCGTTCGACCGCGCCTCCGGCACGGTCCCGCAATGGGCGCCGGCCTCCGATTGCACACCCCTCCCCCTATCCATGCACGTGTGTGCCAGGAGATATCTGTATGCGTCGCTCTCTCCCCCTTCGCCATCCGCTGGCGGCCATCATCGCCCTTACGCTGTGCGTCGCCCCGCACACGGGTGCCCAGGCTGCCGAAGATCCCTGCGACCCCGACACCGCACCGCATTGCGAGGACAATGACGATGAAGCACCCCGTGCACGCGGATTCTCGCCGTGGTGGATCGGCGGCATCGCCGCGCTGGCTGCCGGTGCCGCAGCAGGAGGTGGTAGTGGTGGCAGTAGTGGTGGCAACGGTTCGGGTGGCGGTGGCGGCGCTGCGCCCGGTCATGAAGGTGGCCAGTACGGCAACAACCAGACCCTCGTCGGCAGTGGCGGGCAGGCCAGCTGGGAGCAGCCGGTAGACACGCGCATCGTCGGCAACGTGCGCAATGACGGCACGCTGCTGCTCAACGCCGGCAGCCTGACCATCCGCAATGATGGCCATCTGCACAACCACGGCACGCTCCGCGTGTCCGACCGCGCCCGCATGCTGATCGAACGCGATGGTGAGTTCGACAACCGCGGTACGTTCGCACTCAATGGCAGCCTGCAGCTGCAGAGCGATGCCAGCTTCGACAACTACGGCAGCGTGCTGGCACAGGGTGCGCGCGTCACCTTGGCCGATGATTCCGACATCGAGAACCTCGGCAACATGGAGCTGCGCGACACATTGGTCACGCTGCAGGGTGAAAGTGAGTTCGACAATGGCGAACGGCATCGCAACGCACGCCTGGACGTTACCGCAGGTGGTTTCATCCTGCGCGGGATGGCCGAGTTCGACAACCATGGCAGCGTGGTCGCCAACGGCGCCTTGAACGAGAATGCGCTGATCCACGCGGTGACCTCGCAGGTCGGCAATGAGCGCGACATCATCGAAGCGTTCAACAACCACGGCAGCATCGTGATGAACGGGAATGCGCGCGTGCTCACCCTGGTGGCCGATTCACATGCCAGCAGCGGCATCAACCGCCTCGGCGGACAGATCACCAGCCATGCCCGCCACCAATCGGCGATGCATGCCGAGGGCCAGATGGCGACCCTGCTCAACCAAGGCACCATCACCGTGACCGGCGACAACGCGGTAGCCATGTCCGGTGCGCGTGGTGCCACTTTGATCAACGACGGAACCATCAACCTGGGGACGGCAGGCGGCAACAATGGCCAGGGCCTGGTAGCGATGCGCTCGGACGGTTCGGCGACGATCAACAACCGCCGCGGCGGGGTGATCAATGTCCATGCCGACAATTCGCACGCCTTCCAGATGGCGCCGGGCGGCAACGGCCGGCTGATCAACAATGGTCAGGTCAACGTGTACGGCAACGGCAGCGGCGTCAATGCCGATGCCCCGACCGATGCCGCCAACCGACCGGGTCAACCGGACCTGGGGTGGCAGGCACCGCGTGGTGTCAGCGGCTACACCGTGGGCACCAATGCCGATGGCAGCGCCGGCCGCATGGTCCTGCACCAGGGCGGGCACCTGTCCGACGTCACGGTGGATACCGGCTTCACTCGCGGCACGGCGCAGTCGCAGGTTCGCCTGGACGGCGTATTTGCCGGTGCCGACAGTGGTGAAGACAACATCCACAGCGCCACAGTGGTGTGGCGCGCACAGGCCGAGCGCGACGAAAGCGGCAGTGTGGATGTGGTCATGACCCGCAACGACTATCGCGAACTGGCCGATGCACCGCTGCAGGGCCTGGCTGGGGCACTGGAAGCTGGGTATGACAACAATGCCCTGTACCACAGCCTGGAGGTAGCCAATGCCGCGGAGTTCAACCGTGCACTGCACCAGCTCTCCGGTGCTGATGTGATGGCGTCCAGCCTGCGCATGGCTGCCAATGGCGATGCGTTCTGGTCCAGCCTGGCACGCAGTGCGCCCAGCAACGGCCACCGCGTCGTTGCGTTCGGCCCCGGCTCGGAAATCCGTCACGGGGTGCAGGGCATTGGCTCGGGTGTGCAGGTTGACGTGCCGTTGCGCGGCGGCCGCCAATTGCAGCTGAGCAGCGGGCTGCTCGGCTCGGACTTCTCCAGCGACGGTGGCCAGACCCGCAACCAGTCGCGTTTCGCCGGTCTGGGCATGAGCCAGGCGCTGGGCGCGTTCGAACTGCAGCACAGCCTGGGCAACGAGTGGCATCAGCTGGACGGGCAGCGTCAGCTGGCCTGGGGCACCGCGCAGACCAGCGCGCACAGCCAGCGCTCGGTTTCGCGCTCGCGGATCGCCAGCACGCTCACCACTCGCTGGACGACCGCCGGCATGCATTGGCAGCCGCGACTGGGCGCCAACGCCTATCGCAGCCGTGAGGCCGGATTCCACGAGTACGGTGCGGGCGCGCTGGGCCTGTCGGTTGGCGCGGGCACGCGCAGCGGCGTGCAATGGGAACTGGGCACGGCGATGCAGATGCGTGCCGGCCGGAACGTGACCCTGCGTGGCGATGCGGCCCTGCTCGGCTCGCTGGCTTACCGGGCTAGCCAGCGCAGCGCCTACCTGCACGGTGCCGACGGGCAGTCGTTCATGCTGCCGGGCCTGTCGCCGTCCGGTGTGGACTACCGCCTGATGCTGGGGGCGGACTACCGCCGCAACCGCCTCAGCGTGGGCACTTCGCTGATGGCGCAACGCCTGCTCGGCGAGGCTGATACCCAGGCGCAGTTGCACCTGGGCTACGCGTTCTGATCACGCAACCGCGGGGCCGCACAGCGGCCCCGCGGTTGTGGCTACGGTTGTGATGCGGCGGCTGCCGTACCGGCGCTTTCACCGCCCAGGCTCCTGGACAGGAACGCCAGCAGTTTCGTGTAGTACTCGCGTCGGTTGGCATCGACGTAGAAGCCATGCCCTTCGGTGGGGTAGTACAACGATTCCACCGGAACCCCGGCTTTCTTCAATGCCGCTTCCATGCGCTTGGTGTGCTCGATCGGGGCGCGCTCGTCTTCACCGCCGGCGGCCAGGAACACCGGCACCTTGATCTGCGCGGCCAGGTTCACCGGCGAGACCGCCGCAAGTTTCTGCGGATCGCCCAGCCAGTCCTTGAGGTAGGTCTCACCGGACCCACTGCGCCGGATGTCGCCGGCGGTGAACATCATCGGCAGGTCGTAGACGCCGACATAGCCGGCGGCGCACTTGTACAACGCAGCATCCCTGGCCACTCCCATCAAGGCGGCATACGCCCCGTAGCTGGCACCATAGATGCAGATCCGTGATGGATCGGCGTGGCCCTGGGCGATGGCCCAGCGGGTAGCATCGGTCAGATCGTCCTGCATCGCCCCGCCCCACTGCCTGGCACCCGCGGCCTGGAAGGCCCGGCCATAGTTGCCCGAGCCGCGGTAGTTGACCTGCAGCACCGCATAACCGGCCGCCGCCAACAGTTGGGTTTCGGTGGTGTAGCTGCCGTCGTCGAAGACGCCGAACGGGCCGCCGTGCGGCATCACCACCATTGGCAGCTTGGCCCCTGCGCGGCCGGCCGGAACGGTCAGGAACCCGCTCAGGTCCAGTCCGTCGCGGGCTTTGACCGCCACTGGCAGTACCGAGGCAGCCTTGACCGGATCGACCCAGCTACTGCGGCTGATCACGTGGTCGGCCTTCTTCGTCTCGGTATTGAAGATGTAGAAGTCGCCGGGATTGCGCCCCGACCAGGCCTCGACCATCAGTTGCTTGCCATCCTTGGTACTGGAGGTGATGAACACCGCATCGCCACCGAACGCCGCTTCCAGGCTGCGGTACAGGCGTGCATCGGCCGAGGTCTCATCGAAGAACCGCGTGTGCGGCGTGTCGCCCAGGAACAGCGCCCCGACCGGGACAGCGGTGCCGGGACGACGGATGATGCGGCTCGGATCCACCTTCGGATCGCGCAGGACGGGCGTGCGCGTGCCGGTCGCCGGATCCCATGACACGATCGCGGCAGGCCCGTTGGCCTGCTCGGAAGTGATATAGGCCAGCGTGCCGTCGGCGGAAAAGCCGATCGCCTGCTCGATGCGGCCATTGACCGCCTCGTCGTTGACCAGCTTCCAGTTGTCGCCCACCCCTTCGCGGTAATAGAGCTTGTTGACGTTGTCGGTGCCGGCACCGTGGGCGAAGCGGACCTGGCCGTGGCCGTCGCTGACGAACTCGGCACGGCGTACCGGTGACAACGCCACGGTCTGACGGCGGCCGCTCTGCACATCCAGCTTGTCTACGCGGGTGAACGGATCGTTGCTGAACGGCCAGATCGAAACCAGCACGTTGCGATCATCCTGCGGCAGGTCGTCAAACATGAAGGCCGCCACCGACTCGACCTTCTTGGGCTGGATGCGCGTGCCCGGCCCATTGCCTTCCACCCGGTAGCCGACCAGCAGTTCGCCGCGACCGCCATCGGCATTGATCGCGTACAGCTCCCCGGTCCGGCGCGGCATGTCCAGGTCGCCGATTTTTTCCGCCAGCCCGATCAATACGCGGTTGCCGTTGACCCAATCGAAGTCGTTGGCATGGTTCTTCGCCGGGGGCACGAATGAGCCGACCGCTGTGTTGTCCGAGCGGCGCAGGATCACCAGCGCCGTACGGTCTTCCATCGGCACCGTAGCGGCGTAGAACGCGCCGTCCGGCGAAATCTTGATATCGGCGAATTCATCGCGCTTGAGATAGCGGTCCAGATCCACCGCACTGGCCTGCCCCGCCAGCGCCCCACACATGGCCAAGGCCACCCAACCAGACTTGCGCATCCCTTTCCCCTGTCGTCCGGACACCCTGTCCGGGTGCTCGATTCTAGACGGAACCTGAACAGAATAAAAAATGGCACCGCAAGCGGTGCCATTCAAGGAATGCACTGAGGAGAGAGTTCAATGCATGCCGCGGAACGCGAGGGTCAGAGCCAGGATCGACAGGATCACCGCGATGGTGCCGTCCAGGATCCGCCAGGTTTTGGGTTTGGTGAACAACGGGGCCAGCAGGCGCGCACCCAGGCCCTGCGCGGTCAGCCACAGGCAGCTGGCGGTGAACACGCCGGCGGCGAAGGCCATGCGCGCGTTGCCGAAGTTTTCGGCAATGCCGCCAATGACCATCATGTCCAACCAGAAGTGCGGGTTGATCAGCGAGAAGCCGACCGCGGAGATCAGCACGGCACGGCGCGAGGTGCTGTCACCGTCTTCCACGTGCATGCCACCACCACCGGCCAGCGCGCGCCGCGCCGACTGCCAGGCGTACCAGGCCAGGAAGGCCACGCCGCCCCACAGCACCACGGTGGTCAGCCACGGCAGCGCCTGGGTCAGGGTGCGCAGGCCGGCCACGCTGGCGAAGATGAAAATGCCGTCGATCGCCGCACAGGTCGCGACAACCGGCACGATGTGCTTGCGCAGGATGCCCTGGCGCAGGATGAAGGCACTCTGCGCACCGACCACCGCGAACAGGCCGATGCCGGTTGCTGCGCCGCTGAGCCACGCGGCCAGACCGGGGCCGCCGGAGATGAGGGAGAACATGGGGTACCGCCTTGTCTTGCTTGGGGGGAGCGGTGCCTCGCCATGGCGTACAGCACCGGATGGCGCATATTGTCGCGCCGCAACATTAAAAAGTAGAGCTAAACTTACTTAACCATCTTTAGCAGGACTTAAGACCATGCGGATCGACCATGCCCAGCTCCGCGCCTTGGCCGCCGTGGTCCGCGAAGGCAGCTTCGAGCGGGCCGCACAATCGCTCAATGTCACCGCCTCGGCGGTCTCGCAGCGGATCAAGGCGCTGGAGGACCGGGTCGGCCGGCTGCTGGTCAAGCGCTCCTCGCCGGCGGTGGCCACCCACGAGGGCCAGGTGCTGGTGCAGCTGGCCGAACAGACCGCCCTGCTCGAACACGACGCGCTGCACCGCATGGGCATCGCCGACGAGGACCTGCCCCAGGCCAGCATCCCGGTGGCGGTGAACCATGACAGCCTGGAAACCTGGTTCCCCGAGGCCGCCCTGCAGTTCGCCGGGCAGACCGGCACCACGCTGGACCTGCGCTCGGAAGACCAGGACCACACCGTGGCGCTGCTGCGCCAGGGCGCGGTATTGGGCGCGGTGACCACCCTGGACGAGCCGGTGCAGGGCTGCCAGATCCATGCGCTGGGCAGCATCCGCTACGCCGCCACCTGCACCCCGGCCTTCCACGCACAGCATTTCGCCAAGGGGGTGACCGCGCAGGCGCTGGCGCAGGCGCCGGTGCTGGTGTTCAACCGCAAGGACGACATGCAGGCCCGCTTCGCCCGCCGCCTGGCCGGCGACGACCTGCCGTTGACCGCGCCGACCTGGTGGATTCCCTCCACCCGCGCCTTCGTGCAGGCCAACCTGGGTGGGCTGGGCTGGACCATGAACCCGCTGCCACTGGTCAAACGCCACCTGGAGGCCGGCCGGTTGGTGCTGATGAAGCAGCGCGCGTGGGAGGACGTGCCGCTGTACTGGCAGCACTGGAAGGGCGATGTGCAGACCATGGCGCTACTGACGAAGGCGGTGCTGGCCGCGTCGGCGACGCTGGTCAAGAAGAAACGATAAGCCGCGAACCGCGCCTCCATCGCCGCCCCTACACAACCCGCTGACCCCGGCCGGCGCAGCCTCGCCTCAACCAGCCTTGGGGGCGACCATGGACGCCGATCCGCTCTACCTGCACATCCGGGTGGTGCTCAGCATCATCCTGGGCCTGAGCATCACTACCGTGCTGCGTGGGCTGGCCTCGATCATCGAGCACCCGCAGCGCCGCGGCTGGTCCTGGATCCACCTGTGCTGGGTGGTGTGGGCGCTGATCTCGGTGGTCAGTTTCTGGTGGTGGGAGTTCCGCCTGGGCCAGGTCCGGCAGTGGACCTTCGGGCTGTATCTGTTCGTGATCGGCTACTGCGCCAGCTGGTTCATGCTGTGCACGCTGCTGTTCCCGGAGGACCTGCGCGAGTTCGGCAGCTATGAGAACTACCTGCTGCAGCGGCGCGGGGGCTTCTTCGGGCTGCTGGCGCTGGTCACCTTGCTCGATCTGGTCGATACCGCCATCAAGGGCCAGAGCCGCTGGCAGATGCTCGGCGACGCCTACTGGGTCCACACCGTGGTGATGCTGGCGATCGCCGGGCTGGGCATCGTCCTGCGCCAGCGCCGCGCCCACCAGACCCTGGCCCTGATAGCACTCATCTATCAAGCCAGTTATTTCCTTTTTGAATACTTCACCTTGGCCAGCGACTGACCCGGCGCGGCATACCGGCCGGATGCTGCGTTGCACCAGAAATGTCGCGAAAGGCGATAAAATCGCCACCCGTGCCGCCCAAGCGCCTGTTTCTTCACGCCCCTCCCCCGCGGCGTCGGCATCCTGTTTACATCTCCCCCACCCGAGATCCCCATGAAAAAACTAGCCAAGGGCCTACTGGGCCTGCTCGTGTTGCTGCTACTGGCAGCCGCCATTTTCCTGTACTGGCCCTTCTACCAGCGTTCGGTGCCGGCCGCCGGCAACGACAAGCCGGTGGACGTGGTACTGGTGGGCGGCGGCATCATGAGCATCACCCTGGCCACCTTCCTGCAGGAATTGCAGCCGGACTGGAACATCCAGGTGTATGAGCGCCTCGACGGCGTCGCCCTGGAAAGCTCGGATGGCTGGAACAACGCCGGCACCGGCCACTCGGCCTTCGCCGAACTGAACTACACCCCGGAACTGCCCGACGGCAGCATCGAGACCAAGCGCGCGGTCGGCATCGCCGAGCAGTTCGAGGTTTCACGCCAGTTCTGGTCGCACCAGGTGAAGGAAGGCCGGCTCAGCCAGCCCTCGGACTTCATCAACCCGACCCCGCACATGAGCTTCGTCTGGGGCGATGACAACATCGCCTACCTGCACAAGCGCCAGCAGGCCCTGGTCAAGAACCCGCTGTTCTACGGCATGCAGTACTCCGAGGACGCCGCGCAGATCGCGCAGTGGGCGCCGCTGCTGATGGAAGGCCGCGACCCCAAGCAGAAGGTCGCCGCGACCTGGATGCCGCTGGGCACCGACGTCAACTTCGGGGTGATCACCCGCCAGCTCACCGCCGGCCTGCAGCGCAGCCCGAACTTCGGCCTGCACCTGGAGCATGAAGTCCGCGCGCTGCGCCAGAACGAGGACAAGAGCTGGAACGTGACGGTCAAGGACCTCAAGGCCGACACCGAGTCCACCATCAAGTCGCGCTTCGTGTTCATCGGCGCCGGCGGCGCCGCACTCAAGCTGCTGCAGTTGTCGGGCATTCCGGAGTCGAAGAACTACGCCGGTTTCCCGGTGGGCGGCCAGTTCCTGGCCTTCCAGGATCCGGCGATCGCCAGCCGCCACAGCGTCAAGGCCTACGGCATGGCCGAGACCGGCTCGCCGCCGATGTCGGTGCCGCACCTGGATGCGCGCAAGCTGGATGGCAAGCCGGTGGTGTTGTTCGGGCCGTTCGCGCTGTACAGCACCAAGTTCCTCAAGCACGGCTCGTGGTTCGACCTGTATTCCTCGGTGAACCACAACAACGTGGCGGGAATGCTCGACGTCGGCGCGGAGAACCTGGACCTGGTGAAGTACCTGATGGGCCAGGCCCGTTTGAACGACGCCGACCGCCAGGCCGAGCTGGTCAAGTACTTCCCCAAGGCCAAGCGCGAAGACTGGACGCTGGTCACCGCCGGCCAGCGCGTGCAGATCATCAAGCGTGACCCGGAGAAGGGCGCGGTGCTGCAGTTCGGCACCGAGATCGTGACCGACCAGGACCACACCATCGCCGCACTGCTGGGTGCCTCGCCGGGCGCCTCGACCTCGCCGCCGATCATGCTGGACCTGCTGAAGAAGGCCTTCCCGGCGCAGATGGCGGGCGGCTGGGAAGCCCGGCTGAAGCAGATCGTGCCGTCCTACGGGCGCAAGCTCAACGACAGCCCGGCGCTGACCAACGAAGTCCGCCGCCAGACCAGCGAGGCGCTGAAGCTGCCCTACCTGGACGTGCCGGTGGAGACCTCGCCGGCGGTGATGATGACCCCGCCGCCGGCCGCCGTGCCGGTGGAAAAGAAGTCGCGCAACGCCAATGAGGAACTGCAGGCGCTGTAAACCTGCGGCCCGCTGCGCTGAACCGATCCGGCTCCTTTTGGGGGCCGGATTTTTTTTGGCTTTGTGCAAGGCCCCGCGGTGCAGGCGGCTGGGGGACATTTGCCAAGGCGCCTGACGGCCACCCACGGGGCCCCAACGCTCGCCTCAGGCCCAGACGAAGACAGCACCGCAAGCATCCAGGACTGGTAAAGCGAATGCGAACGCTTTACATTTGCAACCCGCTGCACTGCCCGCGCAGGTGATTGACGGCCTCAATGGACTGCCGTCACCCCGTACCGCTTCCCGGTCTGCGGCCCCCAGAAGGATCTGCCTGCCCCGTGCCCTGCACCGGGTGGCCCTGCGCTGCCTTGCTGTTTCCCCCTCCGAGACCGATTCGAGACCCGCATGCCCCTTCGCGACCGCCTGCCCCGTACCCCTCGCCGCCGCCCGCTGGGCCTGGCCCTGTTGTCCGCCCTGTCGCTCACTGCGCCGCTGGCACAGGCCGCCGGCGCGGCAGATGCCGCCGCCGGCAGCAACGCCGACGCCAAGACGCTGGACCGGGTCAGCGTGCGCGCCGAGCAGTCCGCGCCGCCCTCCAGCACCACCCGCCTGCCGATCACCCTGCAGGAAACCCCGCAGTCGTCCACCGTGATCGGCCTGCAGCGCCTGCAGGACGAATCGCTGTTCAGCCTCAACGACGTGATGCGCAACGTGACCGGCGTCAGCGTGTCCTTCTATGACACCCAGCGCCCGCTGTACTACGCGCGCGGCTTTGCCATCACCGACTTCCAGGTCGACGGCATCCCCACCTACAGTGGATCGACCAACCAGGAATACGACACCGCCTTCTACGACCGCGTGGAAGTGATCCGCGGCGCCAACGGCCTACTCAGCGGTGCCGGCGTCCCGTCGGCCACGGTCAACCTGCTGCGCAAGCGCCCGGGCAAGGAGTTCGATGCCTCGTTCTCGGTCAGCGCGGGCAGCTGGGACTACCGCCGCATGGAAGCGGACGTCACCGCGCCGCTGACCGCCGATGGCCGCTTCCGCAGCCGCGTGGTCGCCGCCTACACCGATCGCGACTTCTATTACGACCGCTACAAAGAAAACAAGATGGCCGGCATGGCCGTGCTGGAAGGCGACGTGACCGACAGCACCACCGTCACCGTCGGCTACCAGACCCAGGACAACAACCCGGTCGGCTCGACCTGGGGCACGGTGCCGTTCTTCGACAGCCAGGGCAACTTCGCCCACCTGTCGCGCTCGACCAATCTGGCGCCGAAGTGGAGCTACTGGCAGCGCGAGACCAGCACCGTGTTCGCCAACCTGGAACAGCGCTTCGGTGACGACTGGCTGCTGAAGATCAACACCGCCTACACCCGCGGCAACGTGCAGAACATGCGCCTGTATGGCGCCGGCAATCCGGATCCAACGACCGGCGCGGGCATTTTTCTGCGCACCGCCGCCGGCGATTCGGAAGACACCCGCCGCAATGTCGACGCCTACCTGACCGGCACCTTCCCCCTGTTTGGTCGCGAGCACGATGTCACGATCGGCGCGCAGTGGGCCGACCTGGAGGCCACCACCAACACGCTGGCGCTGAACTACCCGCGCGACTGGGCCACCTGCGGCCGCGAGCGCTGCTACTACATCCCCAACGTGCATACCTGGGATGGCGACATCTCCGAGGTGACCTACACCCTGACCGGTGCGCGCCGCGTGGCCAAGACCACCCAGAGTGGTTTCTATCTGGCCACCCGCCTGCGCCTGGCCGATCCGCTTTCGCTGATTGCCGGTGCGCGCCTGAGCCGCTGGCAGACCCAGACCCGCGCCTACAACGCGGCCGGTACCTATACCGCCACCAGCGGCGCGTACAAGGTCACCGATGAAGTGACCCCGTACGTCGGCCTGGTCTACGACGTCACCCCGAACGTGGCGGTGTACGCCAGCTACACGGAAATCTTCAACCCGCAGAACAACAAGGACCGCAACGAGAACCTGCTCGCGCCGGTACAGGGTTCGAACCTGGAAGCCGGGCTGAAGACGCAGTGGTTCGATGGCCGCCTGACCGCCAATGCCGCCGTGTTCGAGGCCAAGCAGGACAATTACGCGGTGCGCGACATGAGCGTGCCGGACGGCTCGCTCAGCGATGGCAGCTCGGCCTACATCGGCGTCAACGGCACCAAGGCGCGCGGCTGGGAGATGGACGTCAACGGCGAGATCCTGCCGGGCTGGACGGTCAATGCCGGCTTCACCCACGTCAAGGTGACCCGCGCGGCCACCGACCTGCTGTACGCCAACCCGGCCGAGGACCTGCTGCAGCTCAACACCCAGGTGCAGCTGCGCGGTGCACTGCAGCGCCTGAGTGTCGGTGCAGGCGTGCAGTGGCAGAGCAAGGTGCAGGGCTACAACATCCCCTACCCGCTCGGCGGCACCGTCACCGTGAACCAGCCGGCGTATGCGCTGGTGCAGTTCAACGCCAACTACCGCATCAGTGACAACTGGACCGCGACGCTGAGCGTGCGCAACGCGCTGGACAAGACCTACTGGGCCAACCTGGACTACAACAACTACGGCGAACCGCGCTTCGTGGCGGCCAGCCTGCGCTGGAAGTTCTAAGCCATCGGAAAAGGGAGTGCCGGCCGGCGGCCGGCACTACCGGGTGGGGCGGGTTTCGCGCAGCCCCCACAGAACGGGCAACACCAGCACCGCCACTACCGCGATCATCGCGCCCGGCACCGCGTTCCACCCGGTGTGGCGCACCAGCAGTTCGGCCAGCAATGGCGTGGCGCCACCGAAGAACGCGGTGGCCATCGTCACGCCCAGCGCCAACCCACTGAGCCGGCCTTCGCCGGGAAACTGTTCGGCCGTGGCCGGTGCGGCCACCGCGCTGACCCCGCCGGCCAGGCAGGCCAGTACCACTGCGGCCACACCGATCTCCAGCGTGCTGCCGCGCGCCATCACCGCGAACATCGTCAACGGCAGCAACGCCGACAACAGCGCCAGCGCGATCAACACCGGGCGTCGCCCGATCCGGTCCGACAAGGCGCCAGCCAACGGGGTCACCCCGATCACCGCCACTGCCGCCACCGTGGACAGCCACAGCGCTTCGGATTCTCCTACCGCACCGGCCGAACCAAGAAACGCCGGCACGTAAGTGATGCCGACGTAATAGGTGATCGAACCCAACGCGGAGATCGCGAACGTGCGGGCAACCGCGCCACGATGGAAGCGCCAGGTATCGCGGATCGGCGAGGTCGGCACGGTACCGGCGGCGCGCTGCCGCTCGAATTCGGGCGACTCGTGCATGGTCGAACGCGCCAGCAGGATCGCCGCCGCCAATGCCGCGCCAACAAAGAACGGAATCCGCCAGCCCCAACCATCCAGCTGCGCGGTGCTCAGCAGCGCCACCGTCAATGCCGACAGCCCCACCGCCAGCAACGCGCCGACTTCGCTGGCCGCCGATGCCAGCGAAGTCACCAAGCCGCGGCGGCGTGTGGGCGCGGTTTCCAGCAGGTAGGCCACCACGCCGGTGTATTCGCCGCCCACCGAAAACGCCATCACGCAACGCAACAGCAGCAGCAACACACCCGCGCTGCTGCCGATGCTGGCGAAGGTGGGCAGCATCGCGGTGGCCAGCATCGCCACGGTCATCAGCAGCATCGACGCCAGCAACATGTAGCGCCGCCCGAAACGGTCGCCCAGGTGACCAAAGCACAGCGCCCCGAGCGGGCGCATCAGGTAGGACACCGCAAAACCGGCCAGCGTCGCCAGCAACGCATTTTCGCCGCCACCGAAAAACACCCGCGACAGCACCGTGGCCAGGTACAGGTACAAGGTGAAGTCGTACCACTCCACCACCGTGGACAACCCGGCGACAATCATCGAACGGGTACGCGGAGAGAGACGGGAACTCGGCAACATCGGGCACCTGGAGCAGATCAGTGCCAGAGCCTACGACACCGCCATCGCCCAGGAACTCACGTGCTCACCACATCCTGGCGCCCGCTTGCCGCCGGGGCGTTGTGCGTGTCGCGAACGCCGCCGACTGCGCATCCAGGACTAGGCCGCGAACGCCTCCCCACGCGTGTAGCGCAGCAACCGCCCGCGCCCGGGGGATTCGCCCTCGTCGTCGAACAGTCCGTATTCCTCATCCACCGCGTAGCCCTGGAGGGCCATTGCGCGCGAGAACGTACCGACATTGCCGCGGCCCGGGTCGGTCAGCAGCAGCTCGGCGCTGGGCTGTGCATGGCGCTCCATCATGGTGGCGATCTGCAGCGCATGCCCGCGTTCGTACAGCACATCACTGCCGATGATCAGATCGAAGCGGCCCAGCGACGCATCGGGCAGCTCCCACGGCAGGTCGCGGTAGTGGATCGCCGGCAGGTCGTTGAGCCCGGCGTTGTAGGCCAGGAACGATTCCGCCAAAGGGTGGTGGTCGCTGGCCACCACATCGGCGCCGCGATGGGCCAGCACCAGGCTGGCCAGGCCCAACCCGCACCCGAGTTCGAGGATGCGTTTGCCGGCCACATCGAAGGTGGTCATGGTTTCGGCGAGTACGCGGCCGGCCGGCCAGACCTGGCCGAACAGGCTCCACAGGGACGAGTGGATGCCGGCACGTTCGGCACGGCCGGTGGGATCGGCGAACTGCTGCAGATCGCTGAGCGCGCGGATACGGAAGTCGTGACCGCCGACTGGGACAGTAAGAATGCGGGTGGCATAGCCCGGCATGAGCGCTCCGTGGGACACGGGGAACTCTCGATGCCGACAACGGCAACGAGAACTCGTAAATGGAGCGAAGCGGGCGACCCGAAGGCGGTCGCGCAGGACGCGCGTAGCAGCGTGTGACCAAGCCATCCTACGCGATCGGGGTGGAGACGGTTTCACCGTGGCCACAGGCCCAGGCACTTGACACGGCCCGCGGACCGGAACACCATCAGTTAACGAATTAGTTAAATACCGTCATGGACCGCATCTTCGAAGCCCTCGCCTCCACCGCCCGCCGACAGATCCTGGCCTACCTCAATGGCGGTGAATTGAGCGCGGGCGAACTTGGCGAACGTTTCGATTTCAGCAAGCCGGCGCTGTCCAGCCACCTGCGCATCCTGGAGGATGCCGGGCTGATCGAGCGCGAAAAGCGCGGCCAGTTCGTGTACTTCCGCCAGGTGCCGGACACCCTGACCAATACGCTGTTCGCCTGGGCAGCCGAAGTCTGCCCGGTCGGCGGCCCGCTGCAGCGTGAGAGCCGGGCCAAGGCCCGTCGCAAGACCACCACCGGATAAGGAGCCCGGCATGCTGGACGTGAATCGCCCGAGCCGTTCGTTTCCCAGCGTAAGCCTGCCTTCCTTCGGCGAGGGCAGCCCGGTGGAAGTGGCGTTGATCGCCCAGCTCGGCCTGGGCGCCGGCGACCTGCTGGTACGCGATGCCGGTATCCGCCAGGCCGCCCACCCGGGTTTCATCGATGCGCTGGATGAACCCTCCGCCCGCCTCGGCGGCATGCACCTGGCCCAAGGCGATGCCTCCTCGCTGTATTCCTTCAGCGTGGGCCGACAGGGGCACCCGTTCCATCGCCACGCCGGGCCGCGCATGTTCACTGCCATTGCCGGCAGCGGTGGCGCGCAGCTGCGCTTCTCCACCGCCTCCGACGCCCAGCTGCAACAGGACCCGGCCAATTTCGTGCGCGCCCTGCGCTGTGTCGACGTCCCACCGGACTGCCTGTTCACCGTGCGCTTCGGCAGCGGCACCTGGCATCAGTTCGTCTCGCGCAACGCGCAGCACCCGGCACTGTTCGCGCTGTCCTGCCACACCGACGAACGCAGTGGCGCGCTGAGCGAACAGCAGCGCGCGCGGGTGGACGCGGGCGACGCCGACATCCCCACCCTCACCGACACGTTGCCGCCGGTCCTGCAGCAGTTGCTGGCCGCCACCAACCTGGCCCAGCTACCGGTGTTGGCGCTGTCGCTGCAGGCCCCGCCGCGTTCGATGCTGGCACGGCTGTGCGCCCGCAGCCGCGATCTGGTCGGCCGCGTACGCGTGCAACTGGCACGCCTGCGCGCCGCGCACGGCTATGTGGGCCAACGCGATCCGGCGTATCCATTGCAGGCCGCGCCCCAGCCCCCTGCCGATTCGCTGCTGTGCCAGGCCCTGGTCGACGGCGTTGACCATCAGGACTACCTGAGCCTGCTGCTGCCCGCGCACCGCGTGCCCGGCCGCTCCGCCGCTGCCCTGCTGGAAGCGGTGCTGGAAGGCTTCGTGCGCAACCCGCCGCGCAGCGTCGGCCAGTTGATGACCCTGCGCAATGTCCTGGTGGCCCCGCTGCACCTGCGCACCTCGTCGCTGGGCTGCCCGGTATCGTCCCTGCTCTCGGGCGACCGCAGCCAGCTGTTCGCACAGCGCTTCCCGGTGCATGCACAGTGCGTACACGCCGATGACCGCAGCGCCGAAGTGCTGCTCGGTGCCGACGACCGCCATCTGCGTTTCCGTGCCTGTGTGCGGGTGGAACTGCTGGACGACGGCAGCGCACGGATCTCGCTCGGCAACCGGGTACAGACCCACAACCGCTTCGGGCGCGTCTACATGGCCGCCATCGACCGTGTCCACCGTGGCCACGTCGGCCCCAGCCTGCTGCGCACCGCCGTTGCGTATGCACAGGCACCGCAACATGCCCTGCCACTGCAGGCCGCGGCGACGTTGGGCTGAGTCACCCCGGCGGGCAACCCGCGCTCACACGCGCCTTCTAGTGTGGGTCCGGCAAGGTCAGCCGGTACACCAACAGCCGGTTGTCGTTGTCGTATGCGCTGTCGCAGGGGTTGCCCTGCATCCGGCAATGCCGCGCGATGAAGTCGTTGTCGTTGCCGATCAACAGCAACACGTCCTGCGGCCGCTGCTGGTCCAGCGCTGGAACCCGATCCATCGCCTCCCACTTCTCCGACAGCAGCCCTGCATGCACCCCCTTGGCGGTGTCCAGGTCCAGCCCGGCGCGGGCCAGCTGCGCCGGATCCAGCAGGTCCAGCAACGGTTGCGTGGCGGCCGGCACGATGTCGGGCTTGAGCACGGTGGCATCGGGCGCGGCCAGTACCGACGCCGTCGTCCGCTCGTACACGGTGCCGGCCAGGTTGCTGGCCGCCGCGGTGTCCACCCGCAACACCGATTTGTACACGATCGGATCCTGACGATCGCTGCCCAGCCCATTGCCATCGCGCGCCAGCAGCACGAAGCGGTGATCATCCAGCGCGCGCAGCTCGCTTTGTGCCGCGGTGCGATCCAAGGCGCCCTTGCCGTCGTGCGCATAGGCCGGCAACGGCACCACGTAGTGGCCCACCGGGTGCGCGGGCACGGGATTCTGGCTGACGTCGTAGACCAGCACGCGGGTGTTGATGCGGCCACTGGCGTTGCCGCGGGCACTGTCCTGCACCAGCGCGCTCTGCAGCGCCACGAACAACCGGCGGCCATCCGGTGACAGGCCCATGCCTTCCACGCCCTGGTTGTTGCGCCGGCCGCTGTCCGGTGGTGTGCGCGAGTCGAACATCACCCGCCCACCGCGCTGCGGCTGTACCGCCGGTGGTGGCACGATCACGCCCTGCAGGCGGCCGTCCGCAGCGAAGTAATACACGTGGGCGGCGTACTCGTCGCCTACGTAGAAGTGGCCGTCCGCGGTGAACTGCAGCGACTCCGCGTCCAGCGAGATCTTGCCCGCCCCCACCCCCTGCGCCGGCGAGGGCAACAGCACCCCCTGTTGTTCGACGGTGTGCTCGCCGGGATCGGCACCGGTGAACGGCTGCCCATTGAAATCACGCAGCACCAGCCCGCCGTCCGGCACCAGCCGGACCGCGCCCGCCTGGCCCTTGGCCTGCTGCGCGGCGGTCGGCAACACGATGCGTAGCTGCAGCCGCTCCAGCCGCCCGGCGTAGTCGTAGAACAGGCCTGCTTCAGGATCGTTGCGGCCCCGGTCAGGCAGCGTCCACAACACCCCCGCATAACCTTCAGGGGTGCGTCGCCACTGCGTGGCGTCCACTGCCAGCGAGGAGAACGAGCCCAGGGTATCGCCGAGGAAATCCACGGTGCCCGCCGGCAGCGTGCCTGCGGCAATCAGCGTGGGTGCTGGCACCGGTAGCGGGCTGGTGGCCGGTGCCGCGGCGAACCCAGTGGCTGGCAGGCACAGCAGGATCGCCTGCAGTGCGCGCTGCAGCAGGCACCGCTGGCGATCAGAAGCGGACATCAAGCGTCCCGAATACCTGCCGCGGCGCCGAGGCATGGAAGACGTAGATCGAGCCGGTCGGGTCGCTCGGCGCGAACACGCTCGAATCCAGGTTGGAGGCGTAACGCTTGTCGGTGAGGTTGGTCACGTTGACCGACACCCGCACGCCCTTGGCGAAGGCCACCGGGCCGAAGTCGTAGCCGCCGGAGGCATCGAACACGGTGAACCCGCCGAAGCCCTGGTCATTGGTATACGTGTAGAAACGCTCACCGGTGTACTTGCCGCGCAGCGTGGCGAACCAGCCGGCATCGCGCCAGGTGATTTCACTGGCGAACATCTGCTTGGGCGTATCGGTCTGGGTCTTGCCTTCGATCGGCTGCACCACGCCGGCCTGCACGTAGTCCGAGCGGTAGGTCGAACGGTTCAACGAGGCCGAGTTGTACCAGCTGATGTGTTCGTTCGGGGTCCACACCACGGTCAGTTCGGCGCCGCGGCTGTCCACGCCACCGACGTTGTAGAAGCGGTTGCCACAGGACGGGCCCACCGGCTGCCGCGAATCGCAGGGGTTGTACTGCAGCAGGCGGTTGTCGAAGCGCACCGTGTAGGCCGCCAGGGATGCCTGCAGGGTGTCGCCGACGTAGCGGTAACCGGCCTCGAAGGCGCGCGACTGCTCCGGCTTCAGGTTGCCCTGCGCGTTCCAGGTGGCCTGGCTCACCGCCTGCGGACCGAGTTTGAAGCCGCCCTGGAACATGGCGATGTTCTCGGCGTAGCTGGCGAAGATTTCCTGCGTGTCGGTCAGCCGGAAATTGGCGCCCACGCTCGGCAGCAGCGCCTTGCTCATCTTCAACCGGCCGGTTGCGAACTGGTTGTTGGAGCTGGCCGCGATCGGTGCCTTGGCGGTGCCGGGCAGCGCCTGGGCATCGGAGGTCACGTGCGGGCTCTTGACCCCCGCTTCGAGGGTGAGGCGGTCATCCAGCAGGCGCCACGTGTCCTTGAGGTAGGCCTGCTTGGTTTCCCAGCGCGTGCGCTGGGCAAACACCCCGACGTCGGCCTGGGTGCTGTTCATGCCGCTCAGGTCGCGCGGGCCGCTGACTGCGGTCTGATAGCGTTCGGCGCTGCTTTCATTGCGCTCGTACCAGAGCCCGCCTTCAAGGTGGTGCGCGCCCAGGTCCCAGTCGAAGGAGAGCGTGGCACCGTTGCGGTCGATCTCGTAGATGGTGTTGCGGAAGATGATCGGCACTTCCTGCGGCGTACCCTTGTTCGACCAGGCCCCGCTGTTCCAGTTGTGGCCTTCGCCGTGGTCATCGTGGTGGTAGGCCAGCGCATGCACGCTGAAACCATCGCTGGGGAAGAAATCGCCGGACAGGTAGTACAGGTTGTCATCGCGCAGGATCTGGCCGGCGGTGAAGGCGCCATCGGCATCGCGGTCCGGGCCACTGGCATCGCACTTGGCTTTCACGTAGGTCGCGGTGTTGCAGTACGCCTTGGCCACCGCCTTGTTCCAGTCCGGCGCATAGCCGCCCCAGTCCCAGCCCAGGCCGCGCTGCATCTCGTTGCGCGACAGGTAGAAGTAGTCCGCCTGCGAGGTCCGCGAGGTATCCACGAAGGCCGCGATGCGGCCGTTGCTGAAGTTCCACACGCCCTTGGCATTGAACTGCTTGGTGATCGACTGGTTGTAGGCGGTCTGGTCGTTCCACAGGTCCGAGGCCGCGTTCATGCCCGACACGTAGGCCGAGAAGCCGTTGTGCTCACCGGTATCGGCGCGCACGAAGGTGCGCCGGTTGCCGTCGCTGCCGAAGGTCTGCACCAGGCGCGCGCCCATCGCAGCCAAGGGGGTGTTGGAGGTGTAGCTGAGCGTGCCGCCCAGGTTGCTGGTGGAGGGCGTGCCGACGTTGCCGATGCCCACGGCCAGTTCGGCGCCGGCCATGTTCTCGCTGATCAGCGCGCGGTTGATGGTCAGGCCGTTGTAGTTGTTGTACGCACCATCGCCGAGCGGTACGCCGTCCAGCGTGTAGCCCAGGCGCGTGGCATTGAAACCGCGCAGGCTGAGCGTCATCGACTGCTCGTTGGTGCCCAGCGCATCGGCCGACTGTGCATTCACACCGGGCAGGATGTTGATGGCCTTCTGCAGGCTGGTGCCCGGCGGCAGGATGTCCAGGTTCTGCGGGGTGATGCGCTGCACCTGGCGCGCCTCACCGCTGCCGATCACCGACACCGCGTCCAGCTCGGTGGCGGCAGTGGAGGCCGGAGCAGCCTCCTGCGCCCACGCAGCCGGTACCAGGACCACCGCAAGCGCGGCCGCCAACAGATTCTTCTTCATGTAGTGGAACACTCAGGCAGGCACGAGCCACCGTGCGCAGGCACGGTGCTCATGAAAGGCAATGGGAAGGACAAACCGACCTGGGCGACGCGGCAGCAACCGCGCTGCGTCACCCACGTGAAAAGGGTGCGCCTTTCCGATGACTGCCATGTGACACGTTCAGCGCCGGCGCAGGGTGATCTCGGTGATTTCCGAAGGCACACCGATGCGTGCGGCGAAACCGGCCCACAGCCCGGCGCCATTGCTCACATACAAGGTCATGCCACCCACGCGGTAGCGGCCGGACACGTAGCCACCGTTTGCCTGCTTCACCAACTGGTCCATGCCCACGATGTGGCCACCGTGGGTGTGCCCGGACAACTGCAGTGCCACGCCACGGGCCGCATGCTCGCGGGCCTGGACGGGACGATGATCGAGCAGGATCACCGGTGCGGACGGATCGGCCCCGGCCAGTGCCGCGCCCAGGTCCGGCATCGGCAAGCCGTAGCGCGCCGCGACCGGATCGGTGACGCCCGCGATGGTCAGTGCTGATCCACCGCGGCGCACCTGCGTATGGGTGTTCTCAAGCACCTGCATGCCCTGCGCGCGGAAGGCCTGCATCCAAGTGGCGTACTGTGCGTAGTACTCGTGGTTGCCGGTGATCGCAATCACACCGTCAGCGGCATGCAACTGCCCCAGCGGCGCGAAGTCGTTGGCCCGCGCCGCCACGCTGCCATCGATCAGGTCACCGGTGATCACCACCAGATCCGGCTTCAACGCGTTGCTGTTGGCCACCACCTTGGCCACCCAGTCACCGGTGAGCAGGCGGCTGGCATGGATGTCGGTGAGCTGCACGATGCGATACCCATCGAAGGGGGCAGGCAGCCCGTTGATGGCCACCTCGATCTGCCGTGTCTGCGGCACCGCCATGCCCTGCCAGACGCCGTAGGCGGACAGCAGCAGCGCCATGCCCATCGCCGCCGGACGCAACCACGCCGCGCGCAGCCGGGCACTCGCGCGTGGGCAGCGCAGCAGGCGCGCGCCCAGCAACAGCACATCCAACAGCAGCAGCGCCAAGGCACCGATCAACAAGGTGGTGAAGCCGGTGGCCAGCACCGCGATGGCGGCCTTGGGGATCTCCGGCGAGGCCATGCTGCCCGCGAAACGGGCAATGATTCGATGGTGGAGCGCAAGGGCCAGCACCAGCAGCCCCAATGGGCCACGCACCGACAACGACACCCGCAACGGCCACACCAGACGCCACACCACATACAACGCAAGCACAAGACCAACAACACTCAGCACAGGCAGATCCAATCGCAATGGGGGAACAACAGCCGCTCATCTTTGCCGAATCCGCAGCGGCCTGCCACCGTGATCGTTCAGCTGCACGTGTCTGGCTGCTCAGTGCGGTTCACCGGGCAATGCACTGGCCTGGCGTACCCACGCAATGAACTGCGCTTCGTCCAGCGGTTGGTCTTCGACGACGTGCAGGTAACGCACCTCCTTCTGCTTGGACGCCACCGGCGGCAGCGGCTGCAGTGAGGTACCGCGAAAAAACGCCACTTTGAGATAGCCGGTGACGCAATGGAACGCGAGGAACCAGTTGTTCTCCCCCACGCCATACCAGGGCGAGTTCCACTTCACCGCTTTGCGCACATCCGGCAGCGTGGCCACGATCAGCGCATCCAACTGGCGGGCACGTTCGCGCTTCCACCCTGGAATGGCATTCAGATAGGCCTGTACCGGTGCGTCGCCTTCGCCCTTGGCGATCTGTGGATTGTCCCCGGCCAGCAGCCGGACCTTGCCGCTGCCGGCGGGCGTATCGGAACTGCGTTTGCGGGTCATCTGTCGGCCCTCCGGCCTGGATTGGGTTCAATGGCGACTGCTAGCGTAGACCCTGCACGGGCTGATGGCGGTAGACCAGATCCTCGGGATCCCCACGCACCGCGTCGGCATCGAGGTGGGCGCCCAGACGCTCGGCCAACCGCTGCGAGGCGGTGTTGTCGGCCGCCGTATAGCTGACCAACGTCGTCAGGCCACGCACCTGGAAGGCCCAGTCGCGCAGCGCCGCCGCCGCTTCATACGCATAGCCCTGCCCTTCATGCCCCGCGTACAGCAGCCAGCCCAGTTCCTGCTCGGGAAACAGCGGGCCATGGTTGATGCCGACCTGGCCGATGCAGTCGCCCTGCGCGCGACGCTCGATCATCAATGCGCCGTGGCCGAAGAAGGTCCAACACGCCTGGTCGTGGCAGAACATGGCCCAGGCCGCGCGCAGACCGAACGGTCCGCCCAGCCCCACCGCGCGGGGTGATGCCAGGAAGTCGGCATAGGCGGGGAAGTCTTCGATGCGCATCGGCCGCAACCGCAGCCGCGGGGTGGTCAGGGAAATGGGCTCGGACATGGTGGCAGGACGTGCGCGGCGGAAGACAGCGGCGATGGTAGGCCGGACCGGCCAGGCCCTGCCAGCGCGGCTGAACGGATGCCCGCCCGCGTGCCCTGCCCCCTTGCGCGATGCCGGGCCCCCGCCTATAAATGAGCGACCACTCACCTAACGCCCTGTCATGGCCCGACCGCTCAGCGAGGAAAAACGAGACGCCATTCTGGCTGCCGCCAATACCCTGGTGGCCGCACAGGGCGTAGGCGCCTCGACCGCGCAGATCGCCCGCGCCGCCAAGGTCGCCGAAGGCACGGTGTTCACCTATTTCGAGACCAAGGACGCCCTGCTCAATGCACTGTTCGTGCGCCTGGAAACCCGGCTGGCGCTCGCGCTGGGTGACGCATTCCCGGCCGATGCCGAGGCCCATGCCCAGCTGCAGCACGTCTGGAACGCGCTGATCGGCTGGGGCGCGGCGCATCCGGTCGACCGCATGGCCCTGCGCCAGCTCAAGGTGTCCGAGCGCATCACCGAACACACCCGTGCCCAGTGCAGCGGCCTGTTCGGCAGCATGTTGCAGTCGCTGGAAGCCAGCGTGGTGGCGCATATCCCGGCCGAGCGGGTGCCGTTCTACCTGGGCCGGGTGTTGTTGAGCCTGCTGGAAACCACCCTGGAAGCGATGGCCGCCCAGCCCGAACAGGCCAAGGCGCTGCAGCAGGCCGGTTTCGACCTGTTCTGGAAAGGCATCCAACGCTGATGTCGATCGTTGTTCATATAAATGAGTGCCTACACACTCACTACACGGAGCCCGGATGCGCGCCCTGCCCCTCCTCGCCGTTGCCGCCACCCTCACTGTGATTATCGGGATGACCCTGACCGTGCCTATCGCCAACCATGACAACTCGCCGCAGATGCTGGACGGCCAGTTCACCAACACCGCCCCCAAGCCGAAGGAAACGCTGGGCCAGACCCTCAAGCTGGCGTGGGACTTCCTGTTCAACCGCCCGCCCGGTACCAGCCCCGCCCACAGCCCGCCGGTGCGCGCGGTCAGCGCGCAGGAACTGGCCCAGGCCCCGGACCGCAGCCTGTACCGGCTCGGCCACTCCACCTTGCTGATCAAGCTGCGCGGCGGCTGGTGGCTGACCGACCCGGTGTTTTCCGAACGCGCCTCGCCGGTGCAGTGGATGGGCCCGAAGCGCTTCCACGCCCCGCCGATCGCGTTGCGCGACCTGCCGCCGATCCGCGGCGTACTGCTGTCGCACGATCACTACGACCATCTCGACCGCGCCACCATCAAACACCTGGCCCAGCGCGCGGAGGTGTTCCTCACTCCGCTCGGGGTCGGCGATCGCCTGATTGCCTGGGGTGTACCGCGCGAGCGCGTGCGCCAACTGGACTGGTGGCAGGAAACCGAGGTGGACGGTGTCCGTTTCGCCGCCACCCCGGCCCAGCATTTCTCCGGCCGTGGCGTGCGCGATGCCAACCGTACCCTGTGGGCCTCGTGGGTGATCCTCGACGACGACCTGCGCCTGTTCTTCAGCGGCGACACCGGCTACTTCGATGGCTTCAAGCGCATCGGCGAGCACTACGGTCCGTTCGATGTCACCTTCATCGAAACCGGTGCCTACGATGCCAAGTGGCCGTACGTGCACATGCAGCCGGAGCAGACCGTGCAGGCCCACCAGGACCTGCGCGGGCGCTGGCTGGTGCCGATCCACAACGGCACCTTCGACCTGGCCATGCACCAATGGGACGAGCCGTTCGAGCGGGTCAGTGCCTTGACCACCGCGCGCGGCATCGCCCTGTCCACCCCGCAGATGGGCGAATACCTGGATCTGTCCGCCCCGCATGCCGGCGCACCGTGGTGGCGCACAGTGAAGGACGCAGATGCCGTGTCACGCGCGATGCCGCTGGGCACCGCGCTGTAGCGCTGCCACTCAGCGCGGCGCAAGCACCGCGATCAACACCACCGAAACGCACCAGATGACGGCCGTACAGATGCGCACCTGCAGCGGCGTCATCGCCGGGGTGAGCATCTCGACCGGGTCAAGGTCCATGAAGGAAAACAGGCCATTGACCCGTTCGGCACCGCCCAGGAACACGATCCAGAAGCACACCAGCGTGATGACCAGCAACAACAGAAAGATGAGCATAAGGGTCTCTATCGTCGGTTCAGAGCAGTGAATCCGCGGAGTGCATCGGCGGCTAGATCCAGCGCTGATCCAGCAGCTCGCGCTTGAGGTAGGCGTAGAACACCGGTGCGGCGACCAGGCCGATCAGGCCGAAGGCAGCTTCCATCACCAGCATGGCCAGCAGCAGTTCCCATGCGCGGGCCTGGATCTCGCCGCCAACGATGCGCGCGTTGAGGAAGTACTCCAGCTTGTGGATCACCACCAGGTACAGCAACGCCGCCACCGCCACGTAGAACGACACCGACAGCGCCACGATGGTGATGATCGTGTTCGACAGCACGTTACCCACCACTGGCAGCAGGCCGGCGACGAAGGTGATCAGTACCAGGGTCTTGGCCAGCGGCAGGTGCACGCCGAACAGCGGCAGCACCACCAGCAGGAACACGCCGGTGAACAAGGTGTTGAGCAGCGAAATCTTGACCTGGGCGAACACCACCTGGCGGAACGCGGTGGCCAGGCGGCTGGTACGCCCGATCAACTCCTGCGCCAACGGCCCCATCTTCGGCAGCGGCATCTCGTCGTACAGCGCGATCATCGCCCCCAGCACCATGCCGATCAGCACGCGCACCCCCACCTGCACGACCGACGTGCCGGCCACGCCAAGCTGGCGCTGATGCTCGGCGGCCCACTCGTTCAAGGCCGCACGCAACGCCTGCGTGTCCTCGGGAATGTAGGCGCGCAGCAGCTCGGGCACCTGGTGGCGGGAGGTATTGAGGATGTCCATCAGCCGCGCCAGCAGCGCGTCCGGGCCCCCCGTCTCGTTGCGGAAGAACGCCGCTACGCCAATCCCGGCCAGGGCCAGCGCGCCGATGATCAGCGCCGACAGCACGATCACCGAGATCGCCCGCGCCCGGCCCGGCGGCAGGCGGCCCTCCACCGACGACGCCAACAGGTGGGTCAGGTGGAACACCAGCAGGCCCGACAGCAGGGTCACCACCAGGCCCAGCTTGAGCGCCAGCCACATGCCCAGCAGCATCAGCAGCCAGGCGGCGATGCGTGCGGCGGGCGGCTTCGGCAGGGGGGCAATCACGTCGGACATCGCGGTGCTTCCGGGCGGGGTGGCCCATGGTAGTGGATCGTCGGGGTGCCAGAACGCAGAAGCCCCGCAGTTCGCACTGCGGGGCCTGGTTACACGCGTCTGAATTCCGGTGGACGGGTGAGGATCAGAACGGAATATCGTCGTCGGCAAAATCATCCATCGGCGGCGCCGACTGCTGCGGCGCCTGCTGCTGCGGACGCTGCTGGCCGTAGCCGCCACCCTGCCCGCCCTGGCGCTGACCACCACCGCCACCACCGCCGTATTCCTGGCGCGGGGCCTGCTGACGCTGCGGACGCTCGCCGCCGGCAACGTTGCCGCCGCCAGCACCGCCACCGCCGCCGCCTTCACCACGGCCGCCCAGCATCTGCATTTCATCGGCGATGATGTCGGTGGAGTACTTCTCCACGCCATCCTGGCCGGTGTACTTGTCGTAGCGCAGGCTGCCTTCGACGTAGACCGAGCTGCCCTTGCGCAGGTATTCGCCGGCGATTTCGCCGAGCTTGCCGAAGAACACCACGCGGTGCCATTCGGTGCGCTCCTGCTGGTTGCCATCCTTGTCCTTGCGGACGCTGGTGGTGGCCAGGCTGATGCGGGTGATCGCCATGCCGCCTTGGGTGTACTTCACGTCCGGGTCGTTGCCGAGGTTGCCGACCAGGATGACTTTATTGATGCCGCGCGCCATAGGGTTGCTCTTCCGTTGTCCGAGGGCAGGCCGCAGTCATATCACAGCCCCGGGCGGGGGTGCAGAGACGCCGGGCCGCCCACGGGAGAATTGGGGGGATCCAGAACGCCCCATCTTATCATCGCGACCGTCCCCGACCCTGTCGGAATTCAGCCCGAAGCAGGTCGGAATCGCCCTCAACCTCTGTGCGACAAGGCCTGCGGGCGTTCAGCGCCACGCCCACCGCGCCTGCCCGACCGGCCCCATGGCATCATGCAGGTCGTCGTCCCGGCCCTGCCCAGCAATGACCATCCGCGGTAAAGCCACCTCCCTGGACATCGCCCACCTGGCCGGGGTCTCCCAGCCCACCGTGTCGCGTGCCCTGCGCGGCAGCCCGATGGTCAACCCGGAGACCCGCGAGCGCATCCTGCGCATCGCCCGTGAGCTGAATTACAAGGTCGACAAGAACGCCTCCAGCCTGCGCCTGCGCAATGCCGGCACGCTGGCGCTGCTGTTCTTCGAAGACCCGACCAACGACGATTCGCTGATCAACCCGTTCTTCCACGCCATGCTGGGTTCGATCACCCGCGCCTGCGCGCTGCACGGCTACGACCTGCTGGTGTCCTTCCAGCAGCTGTCCACCGACTGGCAGGCCGATTACGAAGACAGCAACAAGGCCGACGGCATCATCCTGCTCGGTTACGGCGACTACCACGAGTCGCGCGAGCGGCTGCAGCGGCTGGTCGAACAAGGCACCCATTTCGTGCGCTGGGGCGCGGCCCTGCCCGACCAGCCCGGGGTGTCGATCGGCAGCGACAATTTCCAGGGCGGTTTCGACATCACCGCCCATCTGCTGGACCAGGGCTGCCGCCGGATCGCCTTCATCGGCCACGCCTCCAGCCACTATCCGGAGTTCGAGGAACGCTACCGCGGCCATGTCGCGGCGATGGCGGCACGCGGCATCACCGCCGCGCCCGGCCTGCAGCACGATGCGATCACCACCGAGCAGGATGGCTTCGATGCCTGCCAGGCCCTGCTGGCGCAGGGCGAGCCGGTGGACGGGGTGTTCGCGGCCAGCGACCTGATCGCGATCGGGGCGATGCGTGCGCTGCGCGAACACGGCCTGCGCGTGCCGCAGGACGTGGCCCTGGCCGGCTTCGATGACATTCCACTGGCGTCCTCGGTGTCGCCCACGCTCACCACCGTGCAGCAGGACACCAAGCAGGCCGGCCAGCTGCTGGTGGAGAAGCTGCTGGCGCTGATCAACGGCGAGGCGGTGGAAGGCCAGAGCATTGCGGTGAAGCAGGTGCTGCGCGAGTCTTCACGGCGCGGTTGAACGCGGCCTGCCGATCACCTTGGCCGCTCCGTAGGACGCCTCCAAGGGGCGTGCCTGGATGAACGCCTGCATCAGCCGCAGATAGCCGTCGGGCTGCCGGGTCGAGACGCGCTCGCCGGCCGCATCCAGCTCGAAGGCATACATGCCGTGGTCTGCATCGGGGAACACCGCCGTCTGGATCGGTCGACCGTCGTGCTGCAGCCGTGCCAGGCGGCGCAGGGTTTCGCCCGGCGGTGCATCGCGGTCCTGGCCGGCGAACAACCACAACTGAGGAACATCCAGGTGCTCCAGTACCGGCATCGGATCGTAGTGCGCTGGTATGCCCTCGAGCAACCGGGGCCCCTCGACCCGCACCGTGGCCTCCGGCGTTGCCAGCAGGTAGCCGCTGATGTTGCCGCGTACCGCCTTGAACCACGGCGCCTGCCCGTAGCGGGCCTTTACTGCATCCAGCGACGCGTAACCGTCGGTGAAGCCGCTCTCGACCAGGGTTGCGGTGGCATCGGCGACGGCCATCGCCTTGGCCACCACGTCCGGCCCATACCCGGCGCGCGCCATGTCCTCGGTGATGGCCTCGCGGTCTTCTTCCAGTGGGGACACGGCCAGCCCGAAGCTGACGATGATGAAATCAACCGGTTCGATCCTGGCCGCCAGTGGTGCCACCCAGCCGCCCTGACTGCCGCCCTGGTAACCGAGCCGGCCGGCCCGCGCGCCGGCCAGTCGGCGCGCCTCGCGCGCGGCCTGGATGGCATCGTTGGCCAGGGTGAGGTAGTTCTGCGTGTAGCGGCCCGAGGAGCGTCCGGTGCCGCGCTTGTCGTAGGCAAACACGCCGATGCCGGCGGCGGCGAACTCGCGCTGCAACGCGTAGCGCGGCAACGCCGCCTCATGTTCGGCGCCGTGCACCAGCACCACGATGGGAACGGGCCCGGTGCCCGGCGGCAGGGTCAGGCGGCCGGCAAGCGTGGCACCGCTGGAAGCGAAACGCGTATTGGTTTCCCGCAGCGCGATGCGTTCACCGCGCAGGCCATCGAATGCGATGGCGTTATCACCGCAGCCGGGCACCACCACCAGCCGGTGCCCGTCGGCGCGTTCAGTCCAGCCCAGCGTGCTGGACCAGCGGCCCGGCCCAGCGGTGTGCAGCCCACCCGTACGCCCATCGGGCAGCCGCCAGCGCAGTGTCTCGGCCGTGGCGCCCGGGCCGATGTCCAAGCTGCTGCCATCGCGCATGCGGTAGCTGCCCACCGCGCAGTGCGGCGATGCCCCGGCATCGGGCACGGGGCTGGCAATAGCGGGGCCTGACCCCAGAAACACCACGGACAGCGCCGCCAGCCACCGAAGCGGCGCACGGAACGATAAGGCATGGATGGGCATGGCGCGCTCCTGCAGTGGATGGCCCAGCGTGCCGGTACCGGCCGGCGGGTGCCACTGCGGGGCGACGAAGCTGGCCCTGGCGCGATGAAACACGCTCAATATGGCGCGACTTGGCTGGCAGCCCACCGGCTTTGCCCTGCGGCACCCATGACTTACGGCGGATGTGGTGCCGGCGCTTTGCCGGGATAACTCGCTCTTCCACACAGGGAAAGGTGTACGCCGCATGCTGCAGATCCGCTCACTTTCCAAGACCTACGCCAATGGCGTGCACGCCCTGAATGACGTCACCCTGGACATCCCACGCGGCATGTTCGGTCTGCTTGGTCCCAACGGCGCGGGCAAATCCTCCTTGATGCGCACGCTGGCCACGCTGCAGGAGGCCGACAGCGGCAGCGTCAGCCTGGAGGTGCCCGGCGAGGCCGCCATCGATGTGCTGCGCGACAAGGACGCGGTGCGGCGCCGGCTGGGCTACCTGCCGCAGGATTTCGGGGTGTATCCGAAAGTCAGTGCGCTGGACCTGCTCAACCATTTCGCCATCCTCAAGGGCATCACCGCCCGCGGCCAGCGCCGTGAGGTGGTGGATGGCCTGCTGCAGCAGGTGAACCTGTGGGATGCGCGCAAGCGCAAGCTGGGCACCTACTCCGGCGGCATGCGCCAGCGCTTCGGTATCGCCCAGGCACTGCTGGGCGATCCGCGCCTGGTAATCGTCGATGAGCCCACCGCCGGCCTCGACCCGGAAGAACGCAACCGCTTTCTCAACCTGCTGGCGGCCATCGGCGAGAACGTGGCGGTGATCCTGTCCACCCACATCGTGGAGGACGTCACCGACCTGTGCCCGAGCATGGCCATCATGAACAAGGGCCAGGTGCTGCTGACCGGCAAGCCCAGCGAGGCGATCGAGGCGCTGCAGCAGCAGGTGTGGCGCAAGCAGGTGGACAGCGCCGCGCTGGCCGCTTACGAGGCCAACCACGTGGTGCTGTCCACGCGGCTGGTGGGCGGGCGACCGGTGATCCACGTGCACAGTGCCAGCGACCCGGGCGATGGCTTCGTGCCGGTCGCGCCGGACCTCGAGGACGTCTATTTCCAACGCCTGCGCCTGCAGGCGCGTGCAGCCTGACCGGAGCACGCCGATGATCGCCACGTTCTTCCGCTTCGAGCTGCGCGAGCAGCTTCGTTCTCCCCTGCTGTGGCTGCTGGCATTGCTGTTTGCCGCCCTGGGCTTCGCGGCCGCCTCTTCCGAGGCGGTGCAGATCGGCGGCGGCAGCGGCAATGTGCACAGCAATGCGCCCATCGTGATCGCCCGCTTCATGGGCATTTTCACCGTGATGGGCATGCTGGTGTCCACGTTGTTCGTGAGCAATGCGCTGCTGCGCGATTTCGAACTGGGCACCGCCGAGCTGATCTTCGCCAGCCCGATCAAGCGCAGCCACTACCTCACCGGCCGCATCCTGGCCGCGCTGTGCGCGAGCCTGCTGGTGTACGTGATCATCGCCATCGGCATCTTCCTGGCACCGTTCATGCCGTGGGTGGACCCGGCCCGGCTCGGCCCGATCCCGGTCCACGCCTATGCATGGAGCTTCGCCTTCATCGTCGTGCCCAACGTGGTGTTCACCGTGGCGCTGCTGTCGCTGCTGGCCGCGCTGACCCGCTCGATCCTGTGGGTGTACATCGGCCTGGTGGGCTACTTCGTGCTGTACGGGGTGAGCGCCTCACTGCTGCGCGATATCGACAACACCTGGGTCGCCACCTTGGGCGAGCCGCTTGGCATGCGTGCACTGAGCCGCACGGTGCGCTACTGGGCCATCGAGCAGAGCAACACCCAGCTGCCTGCCTTCTCCGGCTACCTGCTGGCCAACCGCGCGCTGTGGCTGGGCGTGGCGGCCGTGCTGTTCGCGGCCACCTTCGCGCTGTTCCGCACCGAGCGCAGCGGCAGCGCCCGCCGTCGCTGGGGTCGCCAGCGCATCACGCCAACAGCCGCCACGCCGCGCCCGGCGCAGGTAACGCTGCCGCGCGTGCATCCCACCTTCAGCGCCGCCACCGGCTGGCACCAGTACCTGCGCCAGGTGCGCTTTGACACCTCTGGCGTGCTGCGCAGCGTGCCGTTCCTGGTGCTGCTGGTACTGGGCCTGGCCAACTTCATCCCCGGCGCGTTGTCGCAGGACACGCTCTACGGCACCCCCATCTGGCCGGTTACTTCGCAGATGCTGGCCGCCCTGCAGGGCGCCTACAGCTGGCTGCTGGTGATCATCGTGCTGTTCTACGCCGGCGAGCTGGTGTGGAAGGAACGCACGGCGCGGCTCAATGAAGTCAACGATGCCATGCCGGTGCCGAACTGGGTGCCGCTGCTGGCCAAGTTCACCACGCTGGTGGTGGTGATCGCCTGCTTCCAGGGCATCGGCGCACTGGTGTCGATGGTGCTGCAGCTGGCCCAGGGCTATACGCGTCTGGAGCCGCTGGTCTACCTGCAGACGCTGGCACTGGGCTCGGTGATCTATGTGCTGATGGGGGGCATGGCGCTGGTGCTGCAGGTACTGACCAACAACAAGTTCTTCGGCTACGCGCTGCTGATCCTGGTGATGATCGGGCAGATGGCGCTGGGCATGCTCGACTACAGCCAGAACATCTACAACTTCGGCAGCTGGCCGAACGCACCCTATTCGGAGATGAACGGGTTTGGTCACTTCCTGCCCGGCCAGCTGGCCTTCCAGGGGTATTGGGCGCTGTTGATCGTTGCCCTGCTGTGCCTGGCGTCGGCGTTCTGGGTCCGCGGGGTGGGCAATGGCCTGCGCCAGCGGCTGGCATTGGCCAGTCGCCGCCTGCGCGGGCCCACCGGGCTCGGCGCGGCGGTGGCGATGCTGGGCTTCATCGCGGTAGGCGGCTGGCTGTATTGGAGCACCAACATCCGCAACGCGTTCCACTCGCCGGACCAGGTGAACGATCTGATGGCGCGCTATGAGCGCGAACTGTCCAAATACCGCAACCTGCCGCAACCGCGGATCATCGCGGTGGACAACCGGGTCGACCTGCATCCGGAAACCCAGTCGGTGGTGATCGACGCGGACTGGACGGTGCGCAACACCCACGATGTGCCGATCCAGGACGTCCACATCGCGATGGGCGACGACCGTCAACTGGTGGCGGTGGACCTGGGCGGGCAGACCCTGGGCTTCCACGATGTGGACCTGGGCTACCGCATCTACCACCTGACCACGCCCTTGCAGCCCGGCGAAGCGCGCCGCATCCACTTCCGCGTGGACCAGCACCCCACCGGCCTCACCGCTGGGCAGGCACCGACCAACCTGGTCGAGAACGGCAGCTTCTTCAACAGCCGCATGCTGCCTTCGTTCGGCTATGAAGCCGCCGCGGAACTGGAAGATCGCAACGAACGCCGCAAGCGCGGGCTGGGCGAGCCCACCCGCATGCCCAAGCTGGAGGACGAGGCCGCGCGCGCCAACACCTACGTCTCCGACGATGCGGACTGGCTGGATTTCCGCACCACCGTGTGCACCGCGCCGGACCAGATCGCGCTGGCCCCGGGCTACCTGCAGCACGAATCGACGGTGAAGGGACGGCGCTGCTTCCGCTATGCCATGGACCGACCGATGCTGAACTTCTATGCGTACCTGTCGGCACGCTGGACGGTGAAGCGCGGCATGTACAAGAACATCCCGATCGAGGTGTATTACGACCCGCGCCACGGCTACAACGTGGACCGCATGATCGAGGCGGTGCAGAAGTCACTGGCATACTACGAGGCCAACTTCACCCCGTACCAGCACCGCCAGGTGCGCATCATCGAGTTCCCGGGCTACCAGAGTTTCGCGCAGTCCTTCGCCAACACCATCCCCTACTCCGAATCGATCGGGTTCATCGCCGACCTGCGCGACCCGGACAAGATCGACTACGTGTTCTACGTCACCGCGCATGAAATCGCGCACCAGTGGTGGGCGCACCAGGTGATCGGGGCCAACGTACAGGGCGCCACGATGCTGTCCGAATCGCTGGCACAGTACTCGGCGCTGATGGTGATGGAGAAGGAATACGGCCGGGCGCACATGCGCCAGTTCCTGAAGACCGAGCTGGACCGCTACCTGTCCGGCCGCGGCGGCGAGCGCATCGAGGAACTGCCGCTGGCCCGGGTGGAGAACCAGCAGTACATCCACTACGAAAAGGGCTCGCTGGTGTTCTACCGGCTGCGCGAGGAGATCGGCGAGGCAGCATTGAACCGCGCGCTCAAGCGCTTCCTGCAGGACAAGGGCTACCAGCAGCCGCCCTACACCACCTCGCGTGAGCTGCTGGCCTACATCCGTGCTGAAACGCCGGCCGACCGCCAGCAGCTGGTCACCGACCTGTTCGAGAAGATCAGCCTGTACGACAACCGGCTGCTGGCCGCCACGGCCCGCAAGCGGCCCGACGGCAAGTACGAGGTCAGCCTGTCGCTGCACGCGCAGAAGCGCTATGCCGATGGCAGTGGCAAGGAAAGCGCCGGCACGATGGACGACTGGATCGAGGTGGGTGTGTTCGCCAACGGGCCCTCGGGCAAGGAGCGCGACCAGAAGGTGCTGTACCTGCAGCGCCACCACATCATCACCGAGTCCCCTACCCTTACCGTGGTGGTGGATGCCAAGCCGGATGAGGCCGGGTTTGATCCGTACAACAAGCTGATCGACCGGGTGAGCGAGGACAACCGGCGCAAGGTGAGCCTGTAGCGGAATCGGTCAGGCGAAATCCTTGAGGATTTCGCCGATCCCCGGCGCCGACAGTTCCAGCCCGAGCGTGGTACCCGGGTTGACCACCACGCCATAACCGCCCGGAACCCGCTTGAGCACCTCCAGCAGCTGCATGCGCAGGGTGTGCGGGGCCTGCTGGCTGTGGAAGCCCACGCGCGCCATGTCGGTGAACACGGCCACGTGCAGCACGCCGCCCTTGTCGAACAGCAGCGGATCGAAGCCACTGCCGTCGGCGGTGACCAGGCTGCCGGTCAGCAACACCACCTCGGAGGCGACGAAGGCCTTCATGAACAGGCCGATCGGCAGCTGGCCGTCCATCGCGGACTTGAGCAGGGTTTCGATCGGGGTCTGGGGCGGCAGTTCGGTCATGGTCGGCAGGGGTCCAGGGCGCCCCATTGTAGAGCCGGCCGCTGGCCGGCTGCGCCTGCGGGCTGCTGGCTACCGGGCCAGACGTTCGGTCCGCGCGGCCTGGTCGGCCACGGCACGTTGCAGTTCGGCCTGCAGCGCCGGCTGCTTCACCGCCGCGTCCAGCAGGAAGACCTTGACCCCGTGCGCGGGCACCTCGGCCGTCAGGCGGTCCGTCACCTGCTGGCTGCCGCCGTCCAGCGCATCACGCCACGCGCCCGGCTGCAGATAGCGGCGGACCTCGATACGGCGTGCGGTGTCGCCCTTGTTGAGCAGCACCAGCGCGGTCTGGGTGGTGTCGCCCTGCTGCAGCACCCGGAAGAACACGGCTTCATCCCCTTGCAGGCGTTCGTTGACCTGCAGGCCACGCTGCAACGCGGGCGTGGCCGCACGTAGTTGGGCGATGCGCTGCAGCGGCCCGAAGATCGGGCTCTTCGGGGCGGCATCAATACGCGGCTGGCCGAAGTACGCGCGGTTGCCGGCGTGTTCGGCGCGGCTGCGCATGAAGCCGGTCTCCGAGCCGTAGTACAGCACCGGGATGCCGCGCGCGGTGAACAGCCAGTTGTGCGCGTCGATGAAACCGTCATCGGTGGCGTCCAGGCGGGCCATGTCGTGGTTGTCGTAGAAACTCATCAATTCATACGGGTTGGCATACGGGCCGCCGAGCAGGTGCAGCGGCTCGACCAGTGCTTCAAAGCCCTTCTGCTCTTTGCCGAACACCGACGACAGCGCGCCGCGCAGCGGGAAATCCAGCACGCTCACGTTCGCGTTGACCGGCCAGGTGTGCTCGGCGATCTTGCTGGCGTCGTAGTCGAACGCCTCGCCGAACATGAACATGCCCGGATGCGCGGCACGGATGCGGCGCACGAATTCATGCCACCACGGATGCGGCAGCCAGCCGATGGTGTCGATACGCAGCGCATCCACGCCCTGTGCGGTCCACTGCAGGTAGGCGCCGACCAGATAATCCATCACCGCCGGATTGTGTTCGTTGAAATCGGACAGCTCGGCCAGGTTGCCGTCGAAGATCGAGCCGTCCTTGCCATCCACCGGACCGATGGTGTTGTAGAACGCGTGCAGCGGATTGTGCTGCGGGTCCAGCTGCTGCGGCGGCAGGTTCTGGTGGTCGGCGATGAGTGTGCCGTCCTTGTCGAAGAGCTGGCCGAACTGCGGCTGGCGTACCGGCATGGTCCAGGCCGGCGAGCCGTGGTTGCCGACGATATCCAGCACCACCTTGAGCTGGGCAGCGTGCAGACCGCGGGTGAGCCCGGCGAAATCCAGGTCCCTGCTCGGCAGGTGTTCGTCGAGCCTGTAGAAATTGATGCCCCAGTAGCCGTGGTAGCCGGTCTTGCCGCGATCGGTGAGCGTGCTGCTGCAGCTGATCGGCTTGCTGCCGGTGAACGCTTCGTCCGGGTTGTCGACGATGGGGGTGATCCAGACCGCACCGAAACCGAGGTTGCGGATGTAAGCGGCGTTGTCGAGCACGCCCTTGAAATCCCCGCCGAGGTAGCCGATGTTGCCGTCCACCTTGTCCGGGCACTGCACCGGAATGTCGAACGTGCGGTGCTTGCCGCCCTGGTCGCGGTGGTCGTTGGAGACGTCGCCGTTGACGAAACGGTCGGTGACCACGAAGTACACCGCGTCGCTGGCGAACGGCTCGGTGGTGCCGACGTAGGTCGGGCGCGGCGCAGCCGTAGCGTGGCCGGCGAACAGGGCAAGGCAGACAGCAACAGACAGGGCACCACGCATCACACCACCTCCGGACGGGACGGAACCCGCAGTACGCACAGGCCGGCCACCAGCAGGCTGCAGCCGCCCAGGACCAGCACATGGATCGGCTGGTCGCCCAGCCAGGCGCGCAGGGCAAAGCCGAGCGCGCTGGCCGCAACCAGCTGCGGGATCACGATGAAGAAATTGAAGATGCCCATGTACACGCCCATCTTCGCCGCCGGCACGCTGTCCGACAGCAGGGCATAGGGCAGCGACAGGATCGAGGCCCAGGCAAAACCCACCCCGACCATCGACAGCAGCAGCCAGCGCGGATCGTCGATGAACATCATCGAGATCAAGCCGGCGCCGCCCAGCCACAGGTTCAGCAGATGGCTCCAGCGCAGGCCGATCGCGCGCACCATCGGCGGGATCAGCAAGGCGGCAAGCGCCGCGAAACCGTTGTAGGCACCGAACAGCACGCCGACCCAGTTGGCGCCTTCGTTGTAGGCGGCCGACTCGGTATCGGTGGAACCGAAGTGGACACCGGCCACCGCCCGCGTGGTGAAGATCCACATCGCGAACAGGGCGAACCACGAGAAGAACTGCACCCACGCCAGGCGCCGCATGGTCATGGGCATCGCCCGCAGGTCGCCGACGATGGCCGCCAGCATGTGCGGGCCCGGCAGCAGCCGCGCCACCGCCAGCAGCAGGCCATAGCCCACGCACAGCCCGGCCAGCACGTACAGCATCTTGTCGCCGTGCTGCCACGCGATCACCGCGGCCAGCGCCACACCCAGGCCCAGCCAGCGCGTGATCTGGCCCCACCCTGCCGGGCCGGCGACGCGCGTATCGGCGTGGTGCGGCGGCGGCTCGGCATCGTCGAAGCCGGCCAGTTCGGTGGGGGAATACTCGCGGGTGCTGACCACCGTCCAGGTGATCGCCGCCAGCAGCACCGCGGCGCCGAAGTAGAAGGCGTAGCGCACGGTATCGGGCACTTCGCCGGGCACGGCGGTGTTGGCCACGCCGAAGTGGGTCAGGATGTAAGGCAGGAAGCTGGCCACGATGGCGCCCACGCCGATGAAGAAACTCTGCATCGCATAGCCGGTGGGCCGCTGGCGCGGAGCCAGCTGGTCGCCGACGAAGGCACGGAACGGCTCCATCGACACGTTGATCGAGGCATCCAGCACCCACAGCGTGCCCGCGGCGATCCACAGCGTGGGCGAGTTCGGCATGACCAGCAGCGCCAGCGTGGTCAACACCGCGCCGATCATGAAGAACGGACGGCGGCGTCCCCAGCGTGTCCAGGTGCGGTCGGACAGGTAGCCCACCACCGGCTGCACCAGCAGGCCGGTCAGCGGCGCGGCGATCCACAACCCCGGCACCGCATCCTGCGAGGCCCCCAGCGTTTCGAAGATGCGGCTGGCGTTGGCGTTCTGCAGGGCGAATCCGAACTGGATGCCGAGGAAGCCGAAACACATGTTCCAGATCTGCCAGAACGACAGCGTGGGCTTGGGCGAACCGCTCATCGGCCCGGCTCCGCATCGGTGGCAATGGGCGCGATCAGCAGCGCACGCACGTTGGCCCGGTTGAGCACCCCGTCATGCCCGCCCTTGCCGCCGTTGTAGCTGGCAAAGTGCGCCAGCGCGCTCATGTTGAAACCCTCCTCCAGGCGCAGGCGGCAACTGCCCTTGGGCAGGTCGAACACGGCGGCGGTGGATGTCTGCGGCCCCACGCTGTGCGGCATGGCCACGGTGGCGCGTTGTTCGGGCACGCCGGGGCACTGCACCACCAGCTGCTTCACCGCCGCGGTGACGCCGGTGTTGATCGGCCCGTTGGGGTTGTTGTAGTCCAGCCGCACGCGCACGCGGGTGGGCTTGACCGCGCTCCAGCGCCATTGCGTGGCACCGGCCAGGCGCTGCTGCGCACCGACGCAGACGGTGGGGCTGTGCAGCGATTCCAGTGCGCCGTCGCGACGGGTCAGGCTGATGCAGTGCTGGTGGCCATCGTCGTTGAGGGTGAACGCGTTGGTTGCGGTGACTGCCGTGCCGTCCTGCCACAGGACGTGGTTGGCGGGAATGGGGATGGCCCAGGCCTTGCCGCGTTGCGTGGGTTGCGGGGGCGCCGGGGTGGTGGGGGCGAAGGCGGAAGCAAAGGCCGCCGAGCGTGGTTCGGCGCTACCCGTGGGTGCCGCTGTCGCGCGTGGCTGCGCCATCAGCTCGACCGTGACGGTGTTGCCCTTGCGCGTGACTTTCCGGGCGACCAGCAGCTCGCCGTCGAGCTTACGCGGTCGCTTGAGAACGTAGCGATGCTGGCCATCGTCCAGTTCGATGCTGCGACGCTTGCCGAACAGCTGCGGCACCAGCGCCGTGGGCAGTTTCGGTGCAACGCCGCCGTCGGCCTCCACGCCGAACACGCCTTCGAGCACCATCGACAGATATCCGGCAACCGACCACAACTGACGCGGTGAGTTCACCACCGGGCCGCTCAGCGCACCTTCGTCAACATGCACGGCCAGCCGGCGCATCTCGTAGTTTTCCATGTTGGAGCCGGCCAGCGCGGTGCCGCGCATCAGCGACTCGATTTCCAGCTGGATGCGTGGCGCATCGTCGAGCCGGCGCGCGGCCCGCAGCGAATACGCACTCACGAACGGCCACACCGCGCGGTTGTGGTAGATCGGCTGCTGCGCTTCCTGCGGCCACACCACCGGGCTGCCGCCCTCCACGGCCGGATAGGTGGCCAGCGCGCGGCGGGCGCGCGCCTCCGGGAACACACCGGCCAGCACGCCCAGCGAGATTCCCAACAGGTCGTACTTGGCATAGGGCACGGGATGCGCGGTCTCGCCGATGTAGCTCATGTACATGCCGGCATCTTCGCGCCAGAAACGCGCGTCGATCTGTATGGCCAGTGCATCGGCCCAGCCGGCGTAGTCGCTGGCACGGGCATCGCCGCGCGCGCGGGCCAGTTTTTCGGCCAGGCGCAGCGCCTGGTAATGCAGCACGTTGGTGGACAGCGCAAAGGAGTCGCCGATGAAGCGCACGTCCTGCCGGGTCCAGTCCGGATAGGTCTGCTCGCGCCAATCCAGGAACGAGGTCTCGCCGCGATACAGGCCGATATGCGGTTCGAACACCGCCGCGCGGTCCAGCGCCAGCGTGGCCTGCAATGCCTGCCAGACCTGGTCGGCGAACGGTGCGTCATCCAGCAGTCCGCGGGCGGCAAGGAACCACACCACCCGGTCGCTGCTGATCGGCCAGCTGCCGCCCGAGCCGGTGTCCTGGGCCACGAACAGCCCCGGTGTATGCCCGTCGCGAGCGGCGGACAGCTTGAACTGCAGCGACTGGCGGGTGCGTACCGGGTCCAGCCGCGACACCGCCAGATCGGCCGCGAAACTGACGTCGCGGGTCCATACGTAGGGCCAGCGCTCGCCGGTCTGGAAGCAGGCGCACGGCACCGGATTGCCCTGATTGAAGGCCGGGTCGCGGATCGCATCGACGCGGTCGGCGGCCATTTCCTGCTGCGCCAACGCGAACAGCGCATCGAACATCGGGCTGTCGGTGTGGCTGCGCATCGGCTGCGCGGCAATCGCGACCGTGTCTTGTGGGGCCTGCAGGCGGAAGCCGCCCTCAGCGGTGGTCTCGGCGCGCGCGTGGCGGCCGTCGAAGGTCAGGTCCGCCGCCATCGCGGTCGAACCCAGTGCCGCCCCAAGGGCAGCCGTCAGGCAGATCATCTTCAGCATCGAAGCGGCGACCCGGCTTGCGCCCGGTGCCTCCCTCCCTCTTTGCACGCGTTGTGGTGACGCAACGCCCCTACGGCGGCGCTGCGCGCGCGGCCCCCTCCCAGGGTGCCTGTCCCCATGGTAGACGGCAGGCCCCGGAGCGCGCCCACCTGCATACGTATTCATGCCGCTGCGACGAAAGGGCTGGATCTGCGTGGCTATAGTCCAAGCCATGTTCGGGCTGCCTTGGGAGGGGAAATGCCGAAGCATCTGCATGATCCGGGGGGCCGCCTCGCGCGCCGTCACCTGCCCTGGCTGGCCTTGTCGCTGCTGCTCGGCGCTGCCTCCGCCTGGGCCGAACCTGTCACCGTGGCCCGCGTGGCATCGCCGGGCAACGTGCTGCAGGTCGCCCTGCAGCTGGACGGTGGCACCCCCACCTATCGGGTCGAACGCTTCGGCGAAACCGTGGTGGACGCCTCCAGGCTGGGTTTCCAGCTGCGCGATGGCCGCCTCGACCGCGACCTGGCCGTGCTCGGAACTACCACGCGCAGCGTCGATGACACCTGGGAACAGCCCTGGGGCGAACGTCACCGGGTGCGCAACCACTACAACGAAGTGGTGGTGCAGCTCGGCGAGCGCAGCGGTGCCAAGCGCCGCCTGGACGTGGTGTTCCGCGTCTTCGACGACGGCGTGGGCTTCCGCTATCGCTTCCCCGCGCAGCCGAACCTGCGCGAGGTGATCATCGATGATGAGTTGACCGAGTTCGCGATCGCCCCCGAATCCACCGCCTGGTGGATCCCCGCCGGCGAGCCGATCCACTACGAGTACCTGTACCAGCGCACGCCGCTGGATCAGGTGCCGCTGGTGCATACCCCGATCACCCTGCGCAGCCGCGACGGTCTGCACGTGGCCATCCATGAGGCCGCGCTGGTGGACTATGCCGGCATGTGGCTGCGCCGCACCGATGGCCAGCGCCTGCGCGCGCAGCTGTCACCCTCGGCCGAGGGCTGGAAGGTACGCCGTTCGCTGCCCTTCGATACGCCCTGGCGCACCCTGCAGATCAGCGACCGCGCCGGTGGGTTAGTCGAGTCGGACCTGATCCTCAACCTCAACGAACCCAATGCGCTCGGCGATGTCAGCTGGGTGAAGCCCTCCAAGTACATGGGCGTGTGGTGGTCGATGCACCTGGACCAGGAAAGCTGGGCCACCGGGCCGAAACACGCCGCCACCACCGCAAAGACGAAAAAGGTGATCGACTTCGCCGCCGCGCACGGTTTCCGTGGCGTGCTGGTGGAAGGCTGGAACCCGGGCTGGGACGGCAACTGGGTCGGCAACGGTTACGACTTCGACTTCACCCGGCCCACCGCCGATTTCGACATCGAGGCACTGTCCGCCTACGGCGCGAAAAAGGGCGTGCACCTGATCGGCCATCACGAGACCGGCTGTGCGGTGGAGCACTACGAAGACCAGCTCGGTGCGGCACTGGATCTGTATGCACGGCTGGGCGTGGATTCCTTCAAGAGCGGCTATGTGTGCGACGACGGCCAGGTCGACCGGCGCAATCCGGCCGGTGGCCCGCTGTGGCGCGAATGGCATGACGGCCAGTTCATGGCGCGGCATCACCTGAAGGTGGTGCAGGAAGCGGCCAAGCGCCATATCGCGGTGAATCCGCACGAGCCGATCAAGGACACCGGGCTGCGCCGCACCTATCCCAACTGGATCTCGCGCGAAGGCGCACGCGGCATGGAATACAACGCCTGGGGCCAGCCACCGAATCCGCCCGAGCACGAGGTCAACCTGGTGTTCACGCGCATGCTGTCCGGGCCGATGGATTACACCCCTGGCATCCTCAGCCTGAAGGGCCGCGGCGGCCAGGCCATTCCCAGCACGCTAGCCCGCCAGCTGGCGCTGTACGTGGTGATCTACAGCCCGATCCAGATGGCCGCCGATCTGCCTGAGCACTACGAACAACATCGCGAGGCGTTCCGTTTCATCGAAGACGTGGCAGTGGACTGGGAGGACAGCCGCGTGCTCAACGGCGAGGTCGGCGACTACGTGACCCTGGTGCGCCGTGACCGCCACAGCCGCGACTGGTTCCTGGGCAGCATCACCGACGAACACGGCCGCGTGCTGCCAGTGTCGCTGGGCTTCCTGGAACCGGGCGTGCGCTATCGCGCCGAGATCTACCGCGATGGCGATGGCGCGGACTTCCGCAGCAACCCGTTCGCGTTCGTGCGTGAAACCCGCGAAGTGACCAGCGCCGATGCGTTGGTGCTGACCCTGGCACCCGGCGGTGGCCAGGCGATCCGGTTTACCCCGTTGTAACGCGGATGCGCGGCAGGCCCGCCTGTAACCGCTTACACCGCGTGCATCTGCAGTGAATACGTATGCAGGGTGATTCCCGCAGCCGATGCGCTGCCTACCATAGCCACGCAGTCAACGGCCACCGCGCCGTGACGCTCCCGGGTCTCCGGGCAACCAAAAATCGATTGGCAACATTGCCTGGGAGGGGAAAATGTTGAACCGCAAGCGCAGCGCGCTGAGTCTCGCGCTGGCCGTCGCCCTGACGCCGTTGATGGCGTCGGCGCAGACCGCCGAACCCACTACCACCACCCCGCCGGCCGCTACCGCGGCGACCAACCTGGACACCGTGCAGGTCACCGGCATCCGCCGTGGCATCGAGAACGCGATCGCGATCAAGCAGGACGCCACCTCGGTGGTGGAAGCGATCTCAGCCGAAGACATCGGCAAGCTGCCCGATGTGAGCATCGCCGAATCGCTGGGCCGCCTGCCCGGCCTGGCCGCCCAGCGTGTGGCCGGCCGCGCCCAGGTGATCAGCGTGCGCGGTCTCTCGCCGGACTTCGCCACCACCCTGCTCAATGGGCGTGAAGTGGTCAGCACCGGCGACAACCGCAGCGTCGAGTTCGACCAGTACCCCTCGGAACTGGTCAACGGCGTAACCGTCTACAAGACCCCGGACGCGGCGCTGGTTGGCCAGGGCCTGTCGGGCACCATCGACATGCAGACCGTGCGCCCGCTCAGCTTCGCCGAGCGCGTGATCGCCATCAGCGGCCGCTACCAGAAGAGCTCGCTGGGCAAGGCCGCCAACGTCGACCCGTACGGCAACCGCTTCAGCGCCAGCTACATCGACCAGTTCCGCGACAACACCCTGGGCATCGCGATCGGCTACGCGCACAGCGACATGCCCATCCAGGAAAACCAGGTGGGCCTGTACGAGCCGTGGACCACCGAGAACACCGACAACGGCAATCGCCCCGGCCTGGCCCCGGGCACGGCGTTCTCCGATGGCATCAAGGCCCTGCGCCGCACCGGCAACAACAAGCGCGACGGCGTGATGGCCACCGTGCAGTTCCGCCCGTCCAACGTGTGGACCAGCACGCTCGATGCCTTCCACACCGAAGCCGAGCAGATCGACACCGCCAACCAGTTCGAGGTCAACCTCAGCAACTACAACGGCAACTACACGCCGGGCCTGTTGATCACCAACCCGCAGGTGAATGCCGATGGCACTTTCACCGGCGGCAACGCCAGCGGCGTGTACCCGCTGGTGCGCGGCATGTACAACAAGCGCAAGGACAAGATCGATGCGTTCGGCTGGAACAACGAATTCAACTTCGAGCGGGTCAAGGTCGTCGCCGACCTGAACTACTCCAAAGCTGTCCGCGATGAGCTGAACCTGGAAAACAACCTGCAGCTGACCCCGATGCCGCAGCTCGATACGGTCGGCGTGGTGGTCAATCCCAATGGGTTCTCGCAGATCCGGCCTGGCTTGAATTACGCCAATCCCGATGCGCTGTTCCTGACCAACACCATCTACGGCTCCGGCTACGGCAAGGTGCCGCAGGTCGAAGACCGGCTGAAGGGGGCACGCCTGCAGGCCACCTTCGCCCTGCCTGAAACGCTCGCCTGGTTCTCCGACGTGGATGTCGGGGTGAACTACGCGGACCGCCGCAAGACCAAGACCCAGGCCGAAGGCAACATCCTGCTCGGCGCACAGGGCGATGCCAACATCGCCAGCGACCTGCAGTACCGTCCGGTCAACCTGGGCTTCGCCGGGCTCGGCTACATCCCCGCCTGGAATGTTCCGGCCGCGGTGGACCGCTACATGGTGTTCAACCCGGTCACCAACCTGGACTACCTGATTCCCAAGGCGTGGACGGTGCAGGAAAAGACCAGCACCGCCTGGGTACGCGCGAACATCAACACCGACATCGGCGAGGTGGGCGTGCGCGGCAACATCGGCGTGCAGATGGTGCGCACCGACCAGAGCTCGCAGTCCAACTACTTCGACCGCTCGCGTCCGGCCGGCCAGGAAGTGCTGCCGATCGATTCCGGCAAGACCTACACCGACTGGCTGCCCAGCTTGAACCTGGTCTTCATGTTCCCGCACCAGCAGACCCTGCGCTTCGCCGCGGCCAAGCAGGTCGCACGACCGCGCGTGGACCAGATGCGCGCCGGCCTGGAGTTCGGCGTGGATACCGCCACCGGCAAGCCCGGCGGCAGCGGCGGCAACCCGCTGCTGAATCCGTGGCGGGCCAACGCGCTGGATCTGTCGTATGAGAAGTACTTCGGCGAGAAGGCCTACGTGGCCGCGGCGATCTTCTACAAGGACCTCAAGTCGTACGTGTACACGCAGTCGCGCGATGACTACGATTTCAGCGACCTGCTGGCCAGCTACGTGATTCCGCCGGGCATGACCGCGCCCCTGCTGACCACCGGCACCTTCTCCGCACCGGAGAACGGCAAGGGCGGCACGCTGAAGGGCCTGGAACTGACCGCCTCGTTCCCGCTGGACATGCTCACCGAGAGCCTGCGTGGGTTCGGTGTGCAGGCCAGCGCCACCTTCAACGACAGCGACATCGAGATCCTGGACCCGGAAAGTGCCTCCAGCGTAGGCAGCGATCCGATCAGCCTACCGGGCCTGTCCAAGCGCGTGTACAACGTCACCGCGTATTACGAGCGCAGTGGTTTTGAAGCACGCGTGAGCCAGCGCCGCCGTTCGGACTTCATCGGTGAAATCGGCAACTTCAACGGCAACCGCACCCTGCGCTACGTGGTCGGCGAAAACGTCACCGATGCCCAGATCAGCTATACCTTCGCCGACAGCAGCAGCCTGCACGGGCTGACCCTGCTGCTGCAGGGAAGCAACCTGACCAACGAGCCGTACCGCACGTATGCCGGTACCAAGGACCGCCCGCTGGAATACATCGAGTGGGGCCGCACCTACATGCTGGGCGTGAACTACAAGTTCTGACCCAGTCGCACACGCAGGAACGAAAAACCGCTGCCCAGGCAGCGGTTTTTTTGTGCCCCGGGTAGAGCCACGCCATGCGTGGCTGCTTTTCCCCGTGTAAGGCCCCGCGGTACAGATGACTGGGGCGCGGGCCCCGATGCCCATGCGGGCGAATGTCCCCCGGCGCCGGCCTCACACCTAGAACGAATCCGCTGCTGTTGGTCTGGAAGTGAGACGCCCCTCCAAGGGGAGAAGAACCAAAAAAAGGGCGGGGCCATCGGCCCCACCCTCTCAATACCACCGGAAATCGACTCAGCCCAGGCGTGCGCAGTACATCGACTGCGGCGGCAACACCAGCGCATCACCCTCCACCTGCCCCGCGTCCGGGCCGGGCACGTGCAACGCCTTCCATTCGCCCACCGGCAACGCCACACGCACCGCATCGGCGGACAGATTGAACGCCAGCAGCAGCGTCTCCCCGGCATGCCGGCGTTCGAACATCAACACCGGCTCGGCCGTCTCCAGGAAGGCGATATCGCCCACCAGCAGCGTCGGCATGCTCCGCCGCCAGGCCAGGAACTGGCGGAATGCGTTCAGCACCGAATGCGGATCGTGCGACTGCGACGCCACCGACAGCGCGCGGTGCTCGGCCGGAATCGGCAGCCACGGCTCGCCCGTGGTGAACCCCGCCAGCGGCGCATCGAGCCACGGCATCGGCGTGCGGCACCCGTCGCGGCCCTTGAAGTTCGGCCAGAAGGTGATGCCATACGGGTCCTGCAGCGCCTCGAACGGCACATCGGCCTCGCCCAGCCCCAGCTCCTCGCCCTGGTACAGGCAGATCGAACCGCGCAGCGAACACAGCAACGCCACCAGCAGCCGCGCCAGCCGCGGCTGCGCCGGGTGCCCGCCCCAGCGGGTCACTGCGCGCTCCACGTCGTGGTTGGAGATCGCCCAGCACGGCCAGCCTTCGGTCATGGTTGCTTCCAGCCGCGACACCGTGTCGCGGATGTAGCCGGCGCTGAAATCCTTCACCAGCAGCTCGAAGCTGTAGCCCATGTGCAGGCGGCCCGGCGCCGTGTACTCGGCCGTGGTGGCCAGCGAATCCTCGGCCGAGATCTCGCCCAGGCTCACCGTACCCGGGTACTCGTCCAACAGCACGCGCAGGCGCTCGATGAAGGCGATGTTCTCCGGTTGCGTGTTGTTGTAGTAGTGGTACTGGTAGGCGTACGGATTGTCCGCGCTGAAGCCACGGCCCAGGCGTTTCTCCAGCGGCTTGGCCGGGTTGTCGCGCAGCTGGGCATCGTGGAAACAGAAGTTGATCGAGTCCAGACGGAAGCCGTCCACGCCGCGGTCCAGCCAGAACCGTACATAGTCCAGGGTCGCCTGCTGCACGGCCGGATTGTGGAAATCCAGGTCCGGCTGGTCGGCCAGGAAGTTGTGCAGGAAGTACTGCTCGCGGCGCGGCTCCCACTGCCAGGCCACCCCGCCGAAGATCGACATCCAGTTGTTGGGCGGCGTGCCGTCCTCGCGCGGGTCAGCCCACACGTACCAGTCAGCCTTGGGATTGGTGCGGTCCTGGCGGCTCTCGCGGAACCAGGCATGCTCGATCGAGGTATGGCTGAACACCTGGTCGATCATCACCTTCAGGCCCAGCGCATGCGCCTTGGCCAGCAGCTGGTCGAAATCGGCCAGCGTGCCGAACAGCGGATCGACATCGCGGTGGTCGGCGATGTCGTAGCCGAAATCGGCCATTGGCGAGGTGAAGAACGGTGAGATCCAGATCGCGTCCACGCCCAGCGCGGCCACATGGTCCAGCCGTTCGATGATGCCGGGCAGGTCGCCTACCCCATCGCCGTTGGCATCCAGGAAACTGCGCGGGTAGATCTGGTAGATGACGGCACCGCGCCACCATGGAGTCTGCGACATTGAGGGCCCCCTCCGGGCTTCCAGGGCGCCCCTGAAGGGCACCACGACGAACCCGACAAGCTTAGCCTTGCGCCTTCGGCGGCGGCGCGCCTTGCATACGTATTCACGCTGGGGCGGTGCAGCCGACGCCGCTGGAACGGTCCGGAACGGCCACAGGTCCGTCTTCGCGGGCGCAAAACCACCGCACCGCCTATAATTCCGGGCAAGCCTGAAAGTCAGACCGCATGACCATCACCGAAGACACCCGCCCCGCGCTGGGCCTGCCCCAGATCCAGACGCTCGCCGCACCCGACATGGCTGCCGTGGATGCGCTGATTCGCCGCCGACTGTCCTCGGATGTCGTGCTGATCAACCAGATCGCCGACCACATCATTTCCGCCGGCGGCAAGCGCCTGCGGCCGATGCTGGTCATGCTGGCCGGCCACGCGGTCGGCCAGGCCGGCCCGGAACACCACCAGCTGGCGGCGATCATCGAGTTCATCCACACCTCCACCCTGCTGCACGACGACGTGGTGGACGAATCCAGCCTGCGGCGTGGCCGCAGCACCGCCAACGCCTTGTGGGGCAACGCCCCGAGCGTGCTGGTTGGTGATTTCCTGTACTCGCGCAGCTTCCAGCTGATGGTCGAGCTGGACCGCATGCCGGTCATGCGCATCCTGGCCGATACCACCAACCGCATCGCCGAGGGCGAAGTACTGCAGCTGTTGCACGTGCATAACCCGGACACTGACGAGGCCGCCTACCTGCGCGTGATCGAGCGCAAGACCGCGGTGCTGTTCGCCGCCGGTACCCGCCTGGGCGCGCTCGCCAGCGGCGTGGACGAAGCCACTCAGCAGGCGCTGTACGACTACGGCATGGCGCTGGGCTACGCCTTCCAGATCGCCGATGACGTGCTGGACTACTCGGCCAACGCCGACGAACTGGGCAAGAACCTGGGCGATGACCTCGCCGAAGGCAAGGCCACCCTGCCGCTGATCCATGCGATGGCGCATACCGATGCCGCCACCCGCGCGCGCCTGCGCGAGATCGTGCAGAACGGCGATGCCGAGGCGATGCCCGAAGTGCTGGCCGCCATCCACGCCACCGGCGGGCTGGAGTACAGCCGCGCCCGCGCCGTGGAATACGCCGACGCCGCCGAGCGTGCGCTCGACGGCCTGGCCGACAACGATGCCGTCGCCGCCCTGCGCGGCCTGGCCCGCTACGCGGTCCAACGCTCGCATTGAGCCGGCGGCTGTGTGCCGACCATGGGTCGGCACACATCATGGGTGGGTGCCGACCGTGGGTCGGCACACCTTCTCAACGCTTCTCGAAGCGCTCCTCGAAGAATTCATCCAGCGCCTTCCACGCGCGCTTGGCGGCCCGTTCGTTGTACAGGCAGCCCGGCGGACTGTTGGCATCACGCTCGGCAAAGCAGTGCACCGCACCGCTGTAGTTGGTGAACTCCCAGTCCACCTTGGCCGCGTTCATTTCCTGCTCGAAGCTGGCGATATCCGCTTTGCTGACGCCCTTGTCGTCGGCGCCATTGAGCACCAGTACCGACGGATGCGTGCCACCGGCCTGGGCCGGCAGCGGTGAGCCCAGGCCTCCGTGCAGGCTGACCACGCCTGCCAGCGGCGCGCCGGCACGGGCCATCTCCAGCACCGTGGTACCGCCGAAGCAGAACCCGACCGCGCCGATCCGCGATGCATCCAACGGCGCATTGCCGGCCTGGGCCTTGAGTACTTCGATCGCCTTCAGCGCGCGCGCCCGCAGCACCGGCCGGTCGTTGCGCAGTTGGGTCGCCACCGGACCGGCCTCGGCGTCGGTCTTGGGCCGCACGCCCTTGCCGTACACGTCGGCCACCAGCACCACGTAGTCATCGCCGGCCAGTTGCCTGGCCTTCTCGATGGCCGAGGCGTTGACGCCCTTCCAGTTCGGCACCATCACCAGCCCCGGGCGCTTGTCGTTGTCGCTGTCGTCGTAGACCAGCACCCCGCTGAACGTGGTGCCGTCGAGCGTCCATTCCACCGGTTTTGCCTGCATGGCGGCCAGCGCGGGAAAACCCGCCAGCCCCATCAACCCTGCCACGCTCCACGTCCACAGTCGGTTCATCGCACCTGCTCCACCGCGAAAGGACCGTCAGTGTATGCCCCGCCCTGTGCAGGCCCGTGGACACGCGCCGGGGTTCACGCCGCGGCGAGGCTCTGTCACCCTTGCCAGCCCCTTCTGCCTGGACGCTCTGCATGTCCCTCGTCGAACGCTTCCTTTCCGGCCTGGTCCCGCGTCTTCCCGACGACGATGCGCAGATGTGGCGCTGGACCGAAGGCGCCAGCAGCGCCGACCTGCAGCGGCTGCGCGAACGCTGGCCACAGGCCCCGGTCAGTCTGCTGGCACTGCTCGGTCGGGTCGATGGCACGCACTTCCGCACCTACCCCCAAGGTGAGGTCTGCGTGCTGATGCTCGGCTCGGACGTGGGCGACTACCCTTATTACCTGCGTTCGATCGAACAGATCTTCGAGGACAGCGCGCAGTGGGATGACAGCATCCGCTCGATCTACGAGGAATGGCTGGAAGAGGAGCCGGAGATCCTCGGCGCCGGCATCGATGCCGACCTGCCGATGCGCAGCCGGCTGTGCTTCTCGCACTGCATGAACAATGGCGGCACCTCGATGCTGTACCTGGACTTCGATCCCGCGCCCGGTGGCACGGTCGGCCAGGTGGTGCGCTACCTGCACGACCCGGACAGCTACCGGGTGATCGCGCCGAGCTTCGATGCGTACCTGCAGCAGTTGATCGACCGCGATTACGGCTTCATTGACCAGTAGATCCACGCCATGCGTGGATGCGATACCCCGGGTTTGCCGGCCAGCGGCCGGCACTACCCTCAGGCGATCCCGATGCCCGGAATCGCGCTGATCGTATCCGGGTCGAACCCGGCCAGTTCGGCGAAATGGCGCCCACGCGCCACGTAATCGCGATACACGCCATAGCTGGGTGCGCCCGGCGACAGCAGCACCACCCCACCCTGCGTGCCCAGTGCCGTGCGTGCCAGCTGCATCGCCTCGCCCAGGTCGGCGGCGGCGTGCAGGCCGAACCGACCGGCGTCGGCCAGCGGTTGCAGCAACGCGTGGATGCGCGGCCCGTTGCTGCCCATCGTCACGATCTCCAGCGGCGGCACGTCGTGCGCCATGTGCTGCATGAAATCGGTCCAGTCCAGGCCGCGGTCGTGGCCGCCCACCAGCAGCGCGATGCGCTGGCCGGCGAAGCACTCCAACGCCGCCAGGCTGGCATGCGGTGTGGTGCTGATCGAATCATTGACGTAGGTCAGGCCATCGGCCGCACCAATCCGCTGCAGGCGGTTCGGCAGCGGGCGGAAGTCCTGTACCGCCGGCGCCAGCGCCACCGCGTCCAGGCCCAGCGCCTCCAGCGCGGCCAGCACCGCGCACAGGTTGCCGCGATTGTGGCGACCCGGCAGCGGCGTGTTGCGGGTATCAAACACCGGCTGCGCGCCGCGATGCACGATGTCGTCGCGCATGTGCCAGCCCTGCGGCTGGTTGAACCACACCACGTCACTGTTCGGCAGCGTCAGCGCGGCCAGGTGCGGGTCGGCCGCGTTGAGCACGGCAATGCGCGGCTCGCCCTCGGTGACCAGCCGCAGCTTGTCCTGGATGTAGCGCGCTTCGCTGCCGTGCCAGTCCAGGTGCTCCGGGAACAGGTTCAGCACCACGGCCACCTGCGGGTGCGCGCCACTGCGCGCCACTTCGCCGGTCTGGTAGCTGGACAGCTCCACCGCCCAGTACTGCGGTGCGGGTTGCGGGTCCAGCACTTCCAGCAGCGGCAACCCGATGTTGCCCACCAGCGCGGTGCGCGCACCGGACGCGCGCAGCAGATGCGCCAGCAGCGCGGTGGTGGTGCTCTTGCCCTTGGTGCCGGTCACGCACACGGTATCGCGCACGGTCCCGTCGGCATCGGCGTGCTCGGCGAACCACAGCGCGCTGCCGCCGATGAACTGGGTGCCCTGCGCGGCCGCCTGCGTGGCCGCCTCGCCATAGGGGCTGATCCCCGGCGACTTGATCACCACCTCGAAGCCGGCCAGCGCGGGCCCGCTCACATCGCTACGGACCTGCACTGCACCGTGGGTCTGCGCACGCGCAGCGGCCACTTCGGCCTCCGGGCAGAACAGGGTCAGCGCCAGCGAGGGCAGCCGTTGCTGCAGTACCTCGAACGCCGCCCGCCCTTCACGCCCCCAGCCCCACAGCGCAACGCGCTTGCCTTCAAGCTGCGAAATTCGCACGCAGGCGCTCCCAGATCGCGGCCGGAATACGGTGCTCGCCTTCGAGCACCAGCAACGGCTCGATCTGCAGTGCACCGGCGTCCAGCTGCGGCTGGATGTCGTGGATGAAGCGCTTCACCAGCGCGTCTTCGTTCCACTCCGGGCGCAGTGCCAGGGTTGCCATCGCCGCCCGCGACTCACGGCCTTCGCCGACGCATTCGAACGGTTTGTGGTCCTGGAACTCCAGCAGCGCATCGAAGCCACCGGCCTGCTCCAGATCGTCGAGCAGGTTGCGCCCGAAGATGCTCACCAGTCGGGTCTTGGGCATGAACGGGGCCAGCGCCAGGAACACGAAGTGGCACTTCGGGCACACCCCGCACCAGCGGTTCACCGGGCGCTCGCCGAGGATGTGGAAGTTGCGGTTGCAGCTGGAGAAATGCGCGTCGTAGTAGTCGCTCTTGGCGAACTGTCGCGCCACCGCCAGCTCCGAGAGCGGGCGCAGCAGCGAGTAGTAGTGCAGGTCGGCGGCGACGTGCTGCTGCAGGTGCTCACCGAAGGCCTGCTCGAACGCCCAGCCCTTGGACCACTGGTGGTTGACCTCGCCGGTGCCGGGAATCTGGCTGCCGTAGCTGGCCGACCGCTCGTTGGAAAACACCACCTGGTCCACGCCCTGCAGCAGCGCGGCCAGCACCATGATCGCCGAGTTCACCGCGGTCACCGGGATATGCCCGTTCCAGGCACCCTGGCGGTTGAGGTCGAACAGCGCCGGGGCCAGCGCGCGGCCGATGTTGAGCATCGGCAAGCCGGTGCGCTCGGCGCAGGCGCGGATCAGCTGCGAACCGCCGATCCAAGTGACCGTTTCGGCAATTCCCAACCCGCGCAGCGCTTCGATGCTGACCAGCGAATCCTTGCCGCCGCCGATGGCCACCAGCGCGTGTTCGCGCAGGCCCACCGCCGGTGCCGCGAAGGCCACGGCATCCACCGGCAGGCGGAAACGCCCGCGCAGGTTCAGGCCATTACGGTAGGCGAACTCGCCCAGCCCGTTGAGGTACACGGTTTCCACCAGCGCCGCGGTGGCCGCATCGATGGCGTAGCTGTCGATACGCACCTGTTCGGGCACACCGGCCTTGTAGTAGCTCACGCCGGCGATCAGGTGCAGCAGTCGCAGCGCACGCTGCACGGCCTCGGCGCGCGCAGCGTCAAGCACGAACGGCGCGCCCGGGATGGTCACCGTCTCGATCAGTTCCGGGCCGTCGTCGAAGGCGTAAACCAGCTGCGCCACGCCGGTATCCGCCGCGAAATCGCAGCGGACGAAGCGGAAGACGGCAACCTGGTGTTTATCAAAAGCAGTCATGGTGTATCCGGTTCAGCGCGCAGCCGTGCGGGTGCACGGCGCGCTTGCAGAGGTGGGCGGCAGGCAGCGCTCAAGGCACGTCATCGATGACGTCCTCGCGCGGCAGCTCGCGCTGGTTGTAAGTGTTGGCCATGACATAGCCGTAGGCACCGGCATCGGCGATCAGCATCACATCGTCCGGCGCGGTCGACACTGGCAGGCGGCGGCGCTTGCCGAAGATGTCGCTGGATTCGCAGATCGGCCCGACCACGTCGAACACCGCCTCGGCATAGCCGCCCAGCCGGCTCAGGTTCTCGATGTCATGCCAGGCGTCGTACAGCGCCGGGCGCATCAGCGTGTTCATGCCCGCATCCAGGCCGACCCGGCGCACGCCGTCCTTCTCCACCACCTGGGTGGTCCGGGTCAGCAGCACGCCGGACTCGGCCACCAGGTAGCGGCCGGGTTCGATCGCCAGGCGGAACGCCGGGTGTACCGCCTTGACGTCGGCCAGGCCCAGCGCCCACGCCTCCAGGTCGAAGGGTTCGTCGTCGGCGCTGTAGGGAATCGGCAGGCCACCGCCGATGTCGATGGTTTCAATGCTGCCGATGCGGCGGGCGAACCCGGCCAGCTCATCGCACATCAGGCGCCAATGCTGCGCGGTTTCCACGCCGCTGCCCAGGTGCGCATGCAGGCCGACCACGCGCGTGCCCAGTTCGGCGGCGATGCGCACGAATTCTTCCACCCGCGCGATCGGCAGGCCGAACTTGGATTCCTTGCCGCCGGTGCGGACCTTGGCATGGTGGCCTTCGCCACGGCCCAGGTCCACGCGCAGCCACAACTCGCGGTTGGCGAACAGCTCCGGCCAGCGCTGCAGCGCCTCCACGTTGTCGACGGTGACGGTCACGCCCAGCGCGAACGCGGCTTCGTACTCGGTGCGCGGACAGAAGCTGGGGGTGAACAGCACGCGCTTGGGCGACAGCGTCGGCAGCGTGTTGAACACGTGCTTGAGCTCGCCATGCGAGACGCATTCCAGACCGAAACCTTCCTGCTCCAGCACCTCCAGGATGGCCGGGTGCGAGTTGGCCTTGATCGCGTAGTAACGCTGGTCGATGGCCTTGATCGCGGTCAGCGCACGGGCGCGGGCGCGCACCGTGGGCAGGTTGTACACGTAGCGCGGGGTACCGGCCTGGGCCAGGTTCAGCAGGTGCTCGCGCTGGCCGCGCCACCACGCCGTTTCACGTGGCCGGATCGACCCGGCGATCTCGCGCCAGCGCGGGCCGAACACCTCGCCCTCTTCGACCGGCATCGCCCCGCTGTCGATCAGCTCGGCGTGCAGGATCGGCAGCAGGCCGTCGGCGTCGGCTTCATCGATGACGAAGGTCAGGTTCAGATCGTTCGACGACTGCGAAATCATGTGCACGCGTTCGCGCCCGAACGTGGCCCACACGTCCGACAGCTTGTGCAGCATCGAGCGCATCCCGCGCCCGACCAGGGTGATCGCCGCGCACGGCACGATCACCTTGACCTTGCAGATCTGCGACAGGTCGGCCGACAGCGCCGCCAGCACGTCGGTGCTGACCAGGTTCTCGGACGGGTCCAGCGACACGGTCACGTTGGTTTCGGCCGAACCGATCAGGTCCACCGACAAGCCGTGCTTCTTGAACAGCCCGAACACGTCGGCCAGGAAGCCAACCTGCTGCCACATGCCGATGCCTTCCATGGACACCAGCACGATGCCGTTGCGGCGGCTGATCGCCTTCACCCCCGGCACCGACGCGGCGTTGCCGTCGATGCTGGTGCCCGGCAGTTCCGGGCGCTCGGTGTCCAGGATCGCCATCGGCACGCCGGCATCGCGGCACGGCTTGATCGATCGCGGGTGCAGCACCTTGGCGCCGGTGGTGGCGATTTCCTGCGCCTCGTAATAGTCCAACCGGGTCAGCAGGCGTGCGTCGGGCACGTCCTTGGGATTGGCACTGAACATGCCCGGCACATCGGTCCAGATCTCCACGCGGCTGGCACCGAGCAGCGCGCCGAAGTACGCCGCCGAGGTGTCCGAGCCGCCGCGACCGAGAATGGCGGTTCCGCCATCGGCATGCCGCGAGATGAAGCCCTGGGTGATCAGCATGCGGGTCGGCTGCGCATGGAAACGTGCCGCCCACGCCGCATCGGCGCGCCACTGGCAGTTCACCGACAGGCGCTGCGACCAGTCGCTCTGGTTGGGCTGCGGCGGCAGCGCGTCGAGCCACTCGCGCGCGTCCATCCAGCCGAAGTCCAGGCCGCTGGCGCGCAGGTACGCCGCGCCCACGGTGGAGGACAGCAGCTCGCCCTGGCCCAGCACATCGGCCTGCCAGTCCAGCGGGCGGCTGGCCGCGCGCGGGTCGTCGAGCAAGCCGCTCAAGCCGGCCAGGCGCACATCAAGTGCGGCCGCATCCAGCTCCAGTTCGACCAGGAACTCGCGGTGGCGCGCGACCAGCGCGTCCACGCGGGCGCGGCTGTCGGCGGCGCCGTCGGCGATCGCGGTCAGCTCATTGGTCACGCCGGACAACGCCGACACCACCACCAGCACGCGCGAGCCGGTTTCTTCCGCACGTTTTTTCGCCAGCTTCCCGATCGTGTCCCAGCGGTGACGACGCGACACGGAGGTGCCGCCGAACTTCAGTACGATCCAACGATCGACAAGGGGGGAAGCTGACATGGTGGTAAAGGGGGTTTCGTAGTGAGGGGAGTTCGCCCGGCACACCGGGCCGAACCCCCGATTCTATGCCAAGCCCGGCCCGTACAGGGCCAGTCTCCGTCAGGTTTCCGGCCTCATTTATCTCGCACCACCGCGGCACCGGCCGGTCGACCGCGCCGACAGCGCCGCGCGGGTTGCTAAGCTGCCCGCCCGATTTCGCTGGACGTACCTGCCATGAGCCCTCGCCGTTTCCTGCAGCTGGATGTGTTCTCCCCCTTCCCCGGGGCCGGCAATCCGCTGGCCGTGGTGCTCGACGCCGAAGGCCTGGACGATGCGCAGATGCAGGCCATCGCCCGCTGGACCCGGCTGCCGGAGACCACCTTCGTGTCCGCCCCGCAGGTCGTCGGTGCCAGCTACCGGATCCGCATGTTCAGCCCGCAGAAGGAAGTGCCGTTTGCCGGCCATCCCAGCGTGGGCACCGCCCACGCGGTGCTGGACGCCGGCCTGGCGGTGCCGGTCGAGGGCGTGCTGGTCCAGGACGGCATCGCCGGCGCGCTGCCGCTGCGCGTGGACGGTGATGGCGCGGCCCGCCGCATCGCCATCCGCACCCCGCGTGCGCAGGTGGCCGAAGTCACCGGCCATGACGACCCGCGCCTGCAGCCGGCGCTGGCCGGCTGGGCGCTGGGTGCATTGCCGCCGGCACGCATGGACGGCGGGCGCAGCTGGTGGGTGGTGGAACTGGCGAACGAGGCCGCACTACGTGCGCTGGCCCCGGACTGGGACGCCATCGCCACGCTGGCCGAGGCCACCGGCAGCATGGGCGTGTTTGCTTACGCACGCAGCGTCGGCCAGCCCTGGGACCTGGCCGTGCGCGCGTTCGTCGGCAACGGCCGGCGCTTTGAGGACGCCGCCTCCGGCGCCGCCAACGCGGTGCTGGCGGCCTGGCTGGACAGCCGCGATGCGCTGCCCGACGGCCGCCGCGACTACGTGGTCAGCCAGGGCCGTGAGGTCGGCCACGATGCGCGGCTGAGCCTGCACCTGGATGCCGACGGCGATGTCTGGTCCGGCGGCCAGGTGCAGACCGTCATCCGCGGCACGCTGGACTGGTGACCCCCGCGGCGGCGCCTCAGTGCGCCGCCTCAGCGTGCCCTCTCAGCGCGCCTGCTCATAGACCAGCTGCCCATCCACCCAGGTCGACCGCACCTGCAGGTCGGCCAACTGTGCGGCGGGCACCGCCAGCGGATCGCGATCGAACACCACGAAGTCGGCGCGCATGCCGGGCTGCAGGCGGCCCACCTGCGCTTCGTCGTGCCCGGCCCACGCCGCATCGGCGGTGAACCCGCGCAGCGCTTCGGCGGCGGTCAAACGCTGTTCCGGCTGCCAGCCTCCGGGCGGTTGTCCGGCGCGGTCCTGCCGCGTCACCGCGGCATACAGCCCCAGCCGCGGGTCGACCTGCTCCACCGGGAAATCCGAGCCCAGCGCGAGATGCGCACCGGCCGCCAGCATCCGCCGCCATGCATACGCGCCAAGGATGCGCTCGGGGCCCACGCGGTCCTGCGCCCAGCCCATGTCCGAGGTGGCATGGGTGGGCTGCATCGAGGCGATCACGCCCAGCTGCGCGAACCGCGGAATATCCGCCAACGCCACCACCTGGGCGTGTTCGATGCGCCAGCGATGGTCGCCGGTACTGCGCGTCCCCAGCACCCGCGCATAGGTGTCCAGTGCGATACGGTTGCCACGATCGCCAATCGCATGCGTGGCCACCTGCAGCCCACAACCGTCGGCCCGGCGCACCGCACGTTCGAAGTCTGCCGGGGAGGTCACCAGCAACCCCCGATTGTGCGGATCGTCGCTGTAGTCGGCCAGCAGCGCGGCGCCGCGACTGCCCAGCGCGCCATCCATGAACAGCTTCACGCCACGCATCTCCAGCCGCCCGCCGGGATGCTGGTAAGCGCCGTGCGCACACAGATCGGCCAGCGCATCATCGTCGCCATCGGCATAGGCATCGATGCGCAACGGCAGGCGCCCGGCATCGGCGAAGCGCTGCATCAGCGCCAGATCCTCACGCGATACGCCCATGTCATGCACGCCGGTCAGGCCCTGGCTGACCGCCTTGTCCAGCGCGCGTTCCAGCATCGTCTCCCGTGCCGCGGCGGTGGCGGCCGGAATCACCGTGCGCACCAGTTCCATCGCGCCATCGATGAACACACCGCTGGGCTGCCCGCGCGCGTCGCGCACGATGCGCCCGCCCTCCGGCTGCCACTGCCCGGCAAGGGCGCGTTGCCCGGGGCGGTGCGCCAGCTCGCGCAGCGCGGCGCTGTTGGCCCAGCCGGCATGGCCATCGATGCGCCCCAGCCATACCGGGCGATCCGGGAAGGCGGCATCCAGATCGGCCGCCGTCGGGAAGGCTGTCTGCGGCCAGTGGTTCTGGTCCCAGCCATTGCCCAGCAGCCACCCGTCCGGATTGTCGGCCGCGAAGCGCTGCAGGCGTGCCACGACTTCGGCCTTGCTGGCCGCGCCGGTCAGGTCGGCCTGCATCAAGGTGCCGCCGAGGAACATCAGGTGCGCATGCGCATCGATCAACCCCGGCACCACCGTGACATCCCCCAGCGCGGTCACCGGTGCCAGCGGATACAGGGTCAGCAGCGCCTCGCGCTCGCCCACCGCCAGCACCCGGCCGCTGTCGCTGTCCCAGGCCAAGGCGGTGGCAGGTGCCGCGTCGGGTGTACCGGTATGGATGCGCGCCGCGCTCAGCAGGCGGACATCGGCCTGCGCCTGGGCGGCACAGCAGCACAACAGGACAGCCAGAAGGCGATGGCGCACGCGACACTCCCCGCAACAGAACAGGGGCGACTATGCCGCCCCTGCAGGAATCACTCAATGCGCGCTGCGGCAGGACCGCTTCACGCGCCGGCCAGCGTGGCCTCCAGGCTGATCGGCACGGCGCTCAACGCCTTGGATACCGGGCAGTTCTGCTTGGCATCCTCGGCAATGGCACGGAACCGGGTGGCGTCGATGTTCGGCACCACCGCCTTGACGGACAGCGTGATCTGGGAGAGCTGCGGGCCGCCCTCCATCGACAGGTCCACCTTGGCTTCGGTATCCAGCGTGGTGGGCACGAAACCGGCCTCGGTGAGCTTGGCCGACAGCGCCATGGTGAAGCAGCCGGCGTGCGCGGCGGCGATCAGCTCCTCCGGGTTGGTGCCCTTCTCATCGCCGAAGCGGCTGCTGAAGGCATAGCGGGTCTTGTCCATCAGGCCGCTCTGCGGCGTGCTCAATTGTCCCTTGCCTGTCTTGAGGTCACCTTCCCAGTGCGCGGTGGCGTGACGCGAAATGCCCATTGGTTCGTCTCCTGCGGATGAATGGCAGCTCCAGCGTAGACAGCCCGGCGTTAGCGCCGTGTCGGGCTGGCGGCAACGGCAGGTGCCGCCCCAGGCTCACGCGCCGGCGACCCGGGTCTGGTCCTGCAAAAAAAACAGCTGTTTTCAAGGGCCTCCGCGTATTTCCGGCATCCGCGGCCCGCGCAGCATGGGCGCCTGGGCACGCGCCACGCCCCCTGTTTTTCGGGCATGAACTGATGCACTGCGGTAACCAGGGAACGAAAAAACCCGAACTTTTATGCGATTGCCTATTGGCGGCGCTGCATAGTTGGCCTACATTTCGCTTGCCGACGGGGTTCGGCGCGACCAAACAACCAACCGTTCACGGAACAGGAAACCATGGCAAAGACCGCTAAGAAGGCTGCCCCGAAGAAGGCAGTAAAGAAAGTCGCTACGAAGGCAGCCGCAAAGCCGGCCGCTGCTCCCAAGCCGATCAAGGAAGTGCTGAGCAAGTCTGGTCTGGTTGCACACATCGTTGAAGCGTCCGGCGTTGTCGCCAAGGACGTGCGCGCCGTGCTCGCCTCGCTGGAAGGCGCCGTCGCCGCTTCGGTGCACAAGAAGGGCGCGGGCAGCTTCACCCTGCCGGGCCTGCTGAAGATCTCCACCGTCAGCGTTCCGGCCAAGCCGAAGCGCAAGGGCATCAACCCGTTCACCAAGGAAGAGCAGTGGTTCGCCGCCAAGCCGGCCTCCACCAAGCTGAAGGTGCGTCCGCTCAAGAAGCTCAAGGACGCCGCGCTGTAATCAGCGCAGCGCCTGCAGCACCCGGACGGGACGGCCATGGCCGTCCCGTTCTTTTTTGGTTCTTCTCCCCTTCTGCGGGGAGCTTTCACGGCGCATTTCCCCCGTGTAAGGCCCCGCGGTGCAGAGGGCTGGGACGCGGGCCCTGATGCCCTTGCAGGCGAATGTCGCCCGGCGCCTGCCAACCACCAAGGCGGCCCCAACGCTCGCCTCACACCCAGAACGAATCCGCTGCCGTTGATCTGCGGGCGTGGTGGGGCTAGCGGAACACGAAACACAGCGTTGCCCAATCGCCGATTCCGCCCTTCCGCACGCGCAAACCACGCTGTCGCAGCGCTTTCAGGCCCTCCGTGCAAGGCCGGAACGCAGAAGCTGGAACACTGCGTGCGGCTGCCCCTGTCGTCCGGCCGCAAGCGCCGACCTAAGGTGGAGTCCTCCCCACAGCCCCCGCCGCCATGACCAGCCCTGCCCAGCGCTACCGCATTACCGTTACCCCGATCGAAAAGGACGGGTTGCAGTGCAGCGGACGCTGCACGATCGAACTGGAACACCGCGCCCAGCAGGACTGGATGCGGCTGCTGGAAGTCGCGCGTCGCCACACCGGGCTGAGTGGCGATGAACGTGCCGCGGCGATCGTGGCAACGCAGCTGCTGCACGACCTGGCCCACCGCCATGCACAGGACGCCGCGCACCCGCTGACCGCGCTGCAGCCGCAGCTGGACAACGTGCTGCAGGCCCTCGACGCGATCCAGCGCACGCCCTGATCGACGCCAACGGCGTCGCGTTACACTCGCCCCCTCACCGGGGAGGGTGTCTGCATGCGTCGTGCTCTTTTTCTGTTGCCGCTGTTGTTCGGTGGTTGTTCCTGCCAGCCCCAGGCGGGGCACGAGGCCGCGTCGAACACTGCATCCTCGGCCGCGTCCGGCACTGCGGCGGCCGAGGACGAAAGCCAACCCGACGCGCTGGCCAACATCCCCATCGCGGCCCTGAGCGCGGTATCGCAGCAGGCGCCCGACGAGCCCACCACTATCCGGAACTACGTCAACGCCCTGATGCGCGGCGACCGCGCGGCCGCCGATGCGTACTGGAGCGGCGGCGGCACCGGCACGCGCCCGGATGATCAGGCCCTGCGCAGCCTGCCCGTGCTGCGCCAGCTGCGGGTGGATACGGACAGCCCGATCGCGCGCGATCACGCCCAGCCGTCGCGCCTGCGCGAAGTGCCGGTGCGGATCCGCATGGTCACCCGCGACGGCAGCACCCTGCACTACCACGGCTGGTACCGGCTGCAACCCCGCCCGGACGGCAGTGCCTGGGAAATCCACGGCGCCTCGCTGCAACCCACGCTGGACTGAACGCACGCCGATCAGCAGGCGCCGATTCAGCCGAACGCGCTATCGTGAAGCTCTCTTCAATCCCCCGGCCCATGCCATGAATGCACGCCCGCTGTTGTCCCGCCTTGCCGCCTGCACCGTGCTCATCGCTGCGGCGGTCGGTGCCCAGGCGGCGCCGAGTGTGTCCGGCCGCCAGTTGTCGGTCGGCGCCACCGATGTCCAGCAGTACCTGGATGGCAGTTTCCCGCGGACCCAGAATGCGCTGGGCGGGCTGATCGCAATGACCATGAGCCACCCGCAGCTGGCCTTGCCGCAGGGCAACCGGCTCGATCTGGGCTTCGACGTCGCCATGGCCACCGCCGGCAGCGCGCCGGCGCCGCTGGGCAAGGTCAAGCTGAGCAGCGGCCTGCGCTACGACGCGCAGACCCAGGGCTTCCACCTGGACCAGCCGACCGTGGATGACTTCACTCCGGCCAACAACGGCGGCAAGCTCGATTCGCGTACCCGCAGCCTGCTCAATGCCTGGCTGACCGACTATGCGCGGCGCGAGCCGATCTACAAGATCGACCCGACCGTGGCCGGCGTGCTCGGCGCGCTGCAGGTGCAGTCGGCCCAGGTCGAGAACGGCAAGCTGGTGGTCACCTTCAACCAGGACCTGGGCAAGCTGGTCCCGGCCGGCATGCTGGGCAACTAGTCCGCAGGGTACCGACCGTGGGTCGGTACGCCTCAGCGCTTGGGCTGCAGCATCGTCCCGGTGCACTTTTTGGCACCGCAGCGGCATTCCCAGATCTTCTTCAGGCGCGCGGTGTGGCGCTCGGCCAGGGTGATGCCGTAGTTGTAGGTCAGCTCTTCACCCGGGGCGATGTCCTTGATCGCCTCGATGAACACTTTGTCTTCGCGGCGGTTGTCGCCCTCGGCCTCTTCGATCACCGCCTCGCAGTTCGGGTCGCAGCTGTGGTTCAACCAGCGCGCGTCATTGCCCTTGTAGTTGGCATCGATGACGTAATCGTCATTCAGGGTGAACAGGAAGGTGTGGCCGCTCTCCACGTCCCCGGTATCATCGGCATCCACGTCGGCGTGGCTGCGCAGCAGACCCTTGTACTGGATGACCCGCTCGCCCTGCTTGAGCGGCGCCAGCGCGAACACGCCGTTGCCGTGGATGGCGGACTTGCGGGCTTGGATCTTCTTGGGCATGTGGCTGGCCGTTGCAGTGGGAAGATTCGATTCTCGCTTAATCTTTGTGATTGCCAAAGCCACGCCGGCCCGCGCCACCACGAAGTGGCCCGCATGCACGCCTGAACAGGGTGGGTTGGATGCCCGCGGAGAAAAGCGTACAATTTCAGTCCGCTTTATGGTTCTGCCCTCCCCATGCTCCGCGTCACCAAGCTTACCGATTACGCCACCGTGGTCCTGACCGTGCTTGCCGCCCGGCCGGGCGAGGTGCTCAGTGCGACCGAGCTGGCCGAATTCGCCAGCCTGGAACCGCCCACCGTGAGCAAGCTGCTCAAGCCGCTGGCCCAGGCCGGGCTGGTCGAAGGCCTGCGCGGCGTGCGCGGTGGTTACCGCCTGACCCGCGCTGCCGAGCAGATCAGCCTGTTCGAGATCGTGGAAGCCATGGAAGGGCCGCTGGCCCTGACCGAGTGCAGCCACGACCACAGCCAGTGCGGGCGCGAGCGCCAGTGCGGCGCGCGCAGCAGCTGGCGGCTGATCAACGACGTGGTGGCTGAAGCCCTGCGCGCGGTCAGCCTGGCGCAGATCCTGCCCCCTCTTCCCCTTGTTGATGCCACCCGTCGCGCGATCGCGGCGGATGTCATCTCCTGATCCGTAGGCAGCCCCCATGGCCACCGATACCCTCGACACCGTCGCCGCCGGCGATACCCCCAACCGCGAGATCCACGAGCAGCTCGGCCGCAAGTACGCCGCCGGCTTCATCACGGACATCGAATCGGACTCACTCCCGCCTGGCCTGGACGAGGACACCATCCGTGCCCTGTCGGCCAAGAAGGAAGAGCCGGAATGGATGACGCAGTGGCGCCTGGACGCCTACCGCCACTTCCTGACCATGCCGATGCCCAACTGGGCCAAGCTGCAGATTGCCGCCATCGACCTGCAGGCGCTCAGCTACTACTCCGCGCCCAAGGGCCCGAAGTACGCCTCGCTGGATGACGTGCCCAAGGAACTGCTGGACACCTACGACAAGCTGGGCGTGCCCCTGCACGAACGCGCCAAGCTGGCCGGCGTGGCCGTGGATGCAGTGTTCGACTCGGTCTCGGTCGGCACCACCTTCCGCAAGGAACTGGCCGAAAAGGGCGTGATCTTCTGCTCGATGTCCGAGGCCATCAAGGAACACCCGGAACTGGTCAAACAGTACCTGGGCACGGTGGTACCGGTGGGCGACAACTACTTCGCCGCGCTCAATTCGGCGGTGTTCTCCGACGGCAGCTTCGTGTTCATTCCCAAGGGCGTGCGCTGCCCGATGGAACTGAGCACCTACTTCCGCATCAACGCCGGCCACACCGGCCAGTTCGAGCGCACCCTTATCATCTGCGAGGACAAGGCGTACGTGTCCTACCTGGAAGGCTGCACCGCGCCGATGCGCGATGAGAACCAGCTGCACGCCGCGGTGGTCGAGCTGGTGGCGCTGGACGATGCCGAGATCAAGTACTCCACGGTGCAGAACTGGTACCCGGGCGATGAGAACGGCGTGGGCGGCATCTACAACTTCGTCACCAAGCGTGCCGAATGCCGTGGCGCGCGCAGCAAGGTCACCTGGACCCAGGTCGAGACCGGCTCGGCGATCACCTGGAAGTACCCGTCCTGCGTGCTGCTCGGCGATGACTCGGTGGGCGAGTTCCACTCCGTCGCGCTGACCCATCACCGCCAGCAGGCCGATACCGGCACCAAGATGATCCACATCGGCAAGCGCACCAAGAGCAAGATCATCAGCAAGGGCATCAGCGCCGGCCGTGGCCAGAACACCTACCGCGGCCTGGTCAAGATCGACCGCAATGCCGACGGCGCGCGCAACTACACCCAGTGCGATTCGCTGCTGATCGGCAAGAAGTGCGGCGCGCACACCTTCCCGTACATCGAGGTCAAGAACCCCAGCGCGACCGTCGAGCACGAGGCCACCACCTCCAAGATCTCCGACGACCAGCTGTTCTATTGCCGCGCGCGTGGCATCGACCAGGAAAACGCGGTCTCGATGATCGTCGACGGCTTCTGCAAGCAGGTCTTCCGCGAGCTGCCGATGGAATTCGCGGTGGAAGCCAAGAAGCTGCTGGAAGTGTCGCTGGAAGGCTCGGTCGGTTAATCCGCCCGCCGCCTTCGTTTGAATTTTTCAGCCACGCATGGCGTGGCTCTATCCCGGATTCGTATCATGCTGAAGATTGAAAACCTCCACGCCCGCATCGGCGACAAGGAAATCCTCACCGGCCTGTCGCTGGACGTGAAGCCCGGCGAAGTGCACGCCATCATGGGTCCCAACGGCGCCGGCAAGTCCACCCTGGGCAACGTGCTGGCCGGCCGCGACGGCTATGACGTCAGCGAAGGCAGCATCCAGTTCGAAGGCCGTGACCTGCTCGAGCTGGCGCCGGAAGAACGCGCCGCCGCCGGCCTGTTCCTGGCCTTCCAGTACCCGGTGGAAATCCCCGGCGTGAACAACACCTACTTCCTGCGTGCCGCGCTCAATGCGCAGCGCAAGGCCCGTGGCCAGGAAGAACTGGATTCGATGCAGTTCCTCAAGCTGGTGCGCCAGAAGCTGGCCGTGCTGCACCTCAAGGACGAACTGCTGCACCGTGGCGTCAACGAAGGCTTCTCCGGTGGCGAGAAGAAGCGCAACGAGATCTTCCAGCTGGCCGTGCTTGAACCCAAGCTGGCGATCCTGGACGAGACCGACTCCGGCCTGGACATCGATGCGCTCAAGAACGTCGCCGACGGCGTCAACGCCCTGCGCTCGCCGGACCGTTCGTTCATCGTGATCACCCATTACCAGCGCCTGCTCGACTACATCAAGCCGGACGTGGTGCATGTGCTGGCCGATGGCAAGATCGTGCAGAGCGGCGGCCCGGAACTGGCGCTGGAACTGGAAGCCCACGGCTACCACTTCCTGAAGGATCGTGTGGTGCCGGAGGCAGCGGTCTGATGAGCGTTCTGCTGGATTCCCTCGCCAGCGGCTTCTGCGGCAGCGACGCCCGCCGTGCCGAACTGGATGCCGCGCTGCAGGCCGGCCTGCCCGGCCCGCGCGCCGAAGCCTGGAAGTACACCTCGCTGCGCCAGCTGGAACGCCGCAGCTTCAGCCCGGCCCCGCTGGCGGCGCCCGAGATCGATGCCGCCCTGCTGGCCGACGTTCCGTCGCCGCGTCTGGTGTTCGTCAACGGCCGTCCGTCCGAAGCCCTGAGCGAGCTGTCCACGCTGCCCGCCGGTGTGCAGCTGCAGACCCTGTCCACGGCGCTGGCCGCCGGTGATGAGGCGCTGCGTTTCCTCGGCCGCCGCTTCGAGCGCAGCGATGAAATCTTCGCCCGCCTCAATGCCGCGCTGGCCGATGAAGGCGTCCTGGTGCGCGTCGAGGAAGGCGCGCAGGTCGAACTGCCGCTGCAGCTGGTGTTCGTCAGCGTTGCCGGTGGCGGCGATCTGGCCTGGCACCACCGCCACCTGATCGAACTGCGTGCCGGCGCTGCGCTGGGCGTGGTCGAGCACCACCTGCATGTCGGCGATGCCGCGCACCTGGGCAACACCCTGGTGCACGTCCACCTGGCCGCCGATGCGGTGCTGTCGCACGCCCGCGTGCAGGCCGACAGCGCACGCGCCACCACCCTGCTGCGTACCGACGCGGTACTGGCCCGCAACGCGCAGTACCGCCGCATCGACCTGGAGCTGGGCGCGGCGCTGAGCCGCCACGAGCTCAACGTGCGCCTGGAAGGCGACAACGCCCAGCTGACCGCCAACGGCGTGATGCTCGGCAACGGCCGCCGCCACATCGACACCCGCCTGGGTATCGAGCACATCGCGCGCGACACCGCCTCGGAAATGGTCTGGCGTGGCGTGGCGGCCAACCGCAGCCGGGTGGTGTTCCATGGCGGCATCCACATCCGCGAAGGCGCCGACGGCACCGACGCCAACCTGTCCAACAAGAACCTGCTGCTCTCCGCCGACGCCGAGATTGATACCCAGCCGACGCTGGTGATCGATGCCGACGAAGTGAAGGCCGCGCACGGTGCCACCGTCGGCCAGCTCGACGCCAACGCGCTGTTCTACCTGCGCTCGCGCGGCCTGCCCGCCGACCAGGCACAGCAGCTGCTCAGCGCCGCGTTCTGCCACGAACCACTGAACGCGCTGGACGCCCGCCTGACCGAACAGCTGCGCCGTCAGCTCGACATCGCGCTGGCCCAGGCGGGCGTGGCATGAACCTGTCCACGCCGCGCCCGCTCGCCGACACCGCTGCGGCTCCCGACTGGGACCGTGTGCGGCTGGACTTCCCGCTGTTGATGCGCGAAGTGCATGGCAAGCCGCTGGTGTATTTCGACAACGCCAACACCGGCCAGAAGCCGGTACAGGTGATCGGCGCGGTGGACGAGTTCTACCGGCGCTACAACGCCAATGTCAGCCGTGCCGTGCATGCGCTCGGCACCGAGGCGACCGATGCCTACGAAGGCGCCCGCAACAAGCTGGCGCGCTTCCTCAACGTGCGCCCCAGCGAGCTGGTGCTGTGCAGCGGCACCACCTTCGCGATCAACCTGGTCGCCTATTCGTGGGCGCTGCCGCGACTGAAGGCCGGCGATGTGATCCTGGTGTCGCGGATGGAGCACCACGCCAATATCGTGCCGTGGCAGCTGGTTGCCCAGCGCACCGGCGCCAGCATCCGCGTCGCGGAGATCACCCCCGAGGGTGCGCTCGACCTGGACGCACTGCGCAAGGCGATGACCCCCGAGGTCAAGCTGCTCGCCATCACCCACGTCTCCAACGTGCTCGGCACGGTCAACCCGGTCCGCGAGATCTGCCGGGAAGCGCGCAAGCGCGGCATCATCACCGTGGTCGACGGTTCGCAGGCCGCACCGCACCGGAAGATCGACATCCCGGCCATCGGCTGCGACTTCTATGCCATCACCGGCCACAAGATGTGCGGGCCGACCGGCACCGGCGCGCTGTGGGCGCGTCGCGAGCACCTGGATGCCATGCCGCCGTTCATCGGTGGCGGCGAGATGATCAAGGAAGTCAGCTTCGACGGCACCGTGTTCAACGAGGCCCCGCACAAGTTCGAAGCCGGCACCCCGAACATCGCCGGCTTCATCGGCCTCGGCGTGGCCGTGGACTACCTGGAGTCGATCGGGCTGGACCACGTGGAAGCCCGCGAGGCCGAGCTGCTTGCGCACTTCAATGAAGAGCTGAGCAGGATCGACGGCCTGCGCATCTTCGGCACCACCCCGGACAAGGCCGCCGTGGTCTCGTTCCTGGTCGAAGGCGCACATTCCCACGACCTGGCCACCCTGCTGGATCTGGAGGGCGTGGCCGTGCGCTCGGGCCAGCACTGCGCGCACCCGCTGCTGCAGTACTACGGCGTCGCGGCCACCTGCCGCGCGTCGCTGGCGTTCTACAACACGCACGCCGAGATCGAGCGCTTCGTCGTGGCCTTGAACAAGGTGCGCAAGCTGCTGGGCTGAGCGCCTACGCCGCCATCGCCTGACCGCAGACGCCGTGGCTTGCCACGGCGTTTTCGTTTGTCGCGCCGGGACGTGGCGATGCGTGCCTCCTTCCGGGGGCCGGATCATGCAATAATGCGAACACGTCTCATTTGCATGATTCGCCTTGCCCTTCCCGCGATGCGGGGCTGCCACGGCTTCACGCACGGCAATGAAGACGCGCACACGTATGCGATGACACCAAGGAGCCCCGCATGTCTGCCGCCCCCACTGCGAGCACCCCCACGCGCAGCCAGCGCCTGAAGACTGCCACCCACGCCACCCACGACCGGCTCGACCAGCGGATCATGCGTGGCGAGCCGTTCGCCTCCACCGCCAACTACCGCCGGTTCCTGCGTGTGCAGTACCGCTTCCACCGCGATATCGCCGCGCTGTACGCACTGCCCGAGGTACAGGCGGTGCTCACCGACCTGGGGGAGCGCCAGCGCCTGCAGGCGCTGCGGCAGGACCTGGCCGACCTCGGCGAGCCGGTGCCCGCCGCGGACAACGGCGCCCTCCCGGCCAACACCGATCTGGCCACCGCGCTGGGCTGGCTGTACGTGGCCGAAGGCTCCAACCTCGGCGCGGCGATCCTGTTCAAACTGGCCGCCAAGATCGGCCTGGACGACAGCCGCGGGGCACGCCACCTGGCCGGGCATCCGGACGGCCGCGCCCGCCATTGGCGCGAATTCACCGCAGCACTGGATGCGGCCACGCTGGACCCGATGCAGGAACAGCGCGTGATCGACGGCGCCACGCAGGCCTTCCTGCGCGTGCACGGCCATGTCGAGCAGGCATTCACCGCCTGAGATGGTCGCCATGCTCGCCGCCACCCGTCTCCCGAACGCCGCACCGCGCCATCGCGTGGTCCGCCTCGGCTACCTGCTGCTTGGCCTGGCGATGGTCGGGTTGGGCATCATCGGCGCCCTGCTGCCGGTGATGCCCACCACCATCTTCATGATTCTGGCCGCGGCGTGCTTCGGGAAATCTTCGCCGCGTTTTGAACGCTGGCTGCTGCAACACCCGCGCTTCGGCCCACCGCTGGTGCTGTGGCGCGAGCAGGGCGCGATGTCACGCCGCGCCAAGGCCTTCGCCTGTGGCGGCATGGCGTTCGGCTTCGCCACCTTCTGTTACTTCGCCCATCCCGGTTTTGTGCTGTTGGCCAGCGTGGCCATCGGCATGGCCGGGTGCGCGCTGTACCTGTTGTGCCGCCCCGTGCCGCGCGGTACCCCGCCGAGTGCGCTGATCGGCTTCGCCGAGCGCCATGTGCACGGCCTGGCCGCCAGCATCACCGTACTGGCGCACCTCAGCGCCTTGGTCCTGTTGTTGTGGACGCGCGCGCAGGCACCGATCGACCTGCCCCCGCCGCCTGCCGAGCGCACCCAGTTGATCCTGCTGCCGCCGCGCGCACCGGAAGTGCCGCTGGAAGACATCGTCGCACCCACGCCCAGCACCGCCGCGGCGGTGGTCAAACAGAAGCCCGAGCCGCCACGCCCGCTGCCGCAGACCCCGCCGCGCGCCGCCGCACACTGGGTAATCCCGCCGCCCACGCCGCCGCAACCGCAAGTGGATTCGCCGGCACCGCAGCAACAGGAAGCATCGGTTGCCGCCGCCCCGCCCTCGCCCCCACTGCCGGCCGGCCCCAGCGAGGCCACGCCCGGCCGCGACAGCTGGGAAGGCCGCGTCATGGCCCGCCTGGAGCGCTTCCGCCGCTACCCCAACACCGCACGTTCGCGCCGCCAGGAAGGCATCGTGCAGGTCCGGGTCAGCCTGGCCCGCAACGGCACGCTGCTGGCGTTGTCACTGGAAAAGACCTCAGGCTTCGCCCTGCTCGACCAGGCCGCACTGGAAACCTTCCGCCGCGCCGAACCGCTGCCTGTGGTCCCCGATGATCGGCCTGCCCCGGTGGAACTGTCGTTCCCGGTGGAATTCTTCATGCGTTGAATCGCGCCCCGTTGTCGTCAGGGCGACGGGGCCTGCGCCGTCCGCGCAATCTGCTCCACCAGCAACTGCGTCGAAGGATCGGCACTGCCCGCGTACGAACTCTGCGCGGCCTCCAACGCCTCCTCCAGCAGGCTGGCGCGATGCTCGGGATCCTCGGCTTCCTGCGCTTCGACCAGGCGCCGTGCCGCGTGGTGATACAGCTCCTGCGGATCCCCCATCCTGCGCGCACGCGCGCGCCATGCCCCGGCCGCATCGTCCACATCGCCGCCGGCTTCGATGTGCGCGATCAACCGCTTGATCGCCGGCAGATCGCCCGACTCGGCCGCTGTCTTCACCACGGCCTGCTCGCTGGTGGAAAGGAAGACATCCTCGGAGGAGGAGGCCTGGCTGCACCCCAGCCAGGCAGGCAGCGTGAAAAGCAGCAGCAGAGAACGTTTCATCAGGGACATACCCGGCAGCGGGGGGAAGGGACGACAGCGACCGCTGGACGGCGTGTTGCATCGTCAGGTGGAACGCGCGTATCGATGCCGTTGCGGCAGGGACGCTTTTCACGCGAACCGGGATTCATCCTAGAAGCGCTGCGTGTCTTCGACCAACGCAGAGTTTCTATGGAAGTTGGTTGAGTGATTCAGTGTGTCATGCAAAACCAGCGAGGAAACAGCATCAGGCGGATTGCTGCACTTGGCGAAGCGCTCAAGCAGAAGAACATGCGTGGCCCACCCGCGAAAGTTCCATTCGTGGAACGACGAAGGGATGCGGAACTCTCGATATGACCATGCTTCATAGACAAACGAGCCCTGGGCCGACGCTCCTGCCGACTATGACCTCGTGATGGAGAGACGTCACTTCGAACAAGGCGCTTAGTTCTCCCATAGCTCCGACTCCACAACCTGCCATCGCCCCGCCTTTCTTCTCAGGAAGAAGTCTCCGTTCATACCCGTCGGCGGAAACCAAACCCCAACGAAAGCGGCATCCTCATCGTAGTACAGCTTTTCGATAGCCATAATGCTGCGGTCTCGATCAGCTTCAGAGGCCGAACGAATCAGTTTCATTCGCCCGCGAACGAATCCGCAGGCACGCGCGGTCGCGGGCATCTTGCCCCATAGGACAATCACCTCCGGTTGATCAAAGTTGAACCCGGAGTTCCTTCTTGTGGCGGCATCCTCGGAAATCGCCTGCAACACTTCGAAATGCGGGCTGGTGCATCCGGCCTGCACATCCGTCCCCCTGTGGGATGGAAGATCACCGGAACAACCCGACATTGCGAACGTGGCGAACAGCGCGAGACACGCAAGGGCACATGAGCCCGATGATTCCAGGAACTTCGCCGTTCCACATGCAACGTTCATCGCATCCACTCCCGCTCTCACGTTTGTCCACGATTACATCCAGCAAAGATCAGGAAATCAATGCACTGCATCGCCCCCTAAAGGCCGGAGCAAGATCATCGAGCAATGCGTCCCTGCTGTGCCATACCTCGAAGGTCACCTCGCGCACCGAGCCAATCACCACACGCGATCCACCGCGGCGATGAAGCAGCCCATCCCCATCATCACCCCGAACCTCTGACTATGATCAATTCAGGACGATCCATCACAATTCCATTCTGCTCGCACCAATCAGAGTAGTGCCTATGCTCCCACTGCCCGTCGGCTTCCATTTCCTCAGCGCACTCCAATAGGAACCTGGCGATACTCCTTGCCGCCGCTGGCCCAACCTGAAACGCAACCTCTTCAATGTTCATTGGCTGCCCAACGAGCTGCATCTTTCCAAATATCCTCATGGCACTCCCTTTGCCCCATCGAGTCATCGCGCTCGCACACGACGCCGATAGATGTGCGAAAGCCCGATGATCTCAACGCCCAGCACGAGATCATTGCCACAGTCACTACGCTGCTGCCCGTGCCGCGTAGTGACGACACCATCAGCACCAACCCCGACCATATCGTTGTTGACTGCATCAAAGCCAATGGAGTAGCCGTTCGGAAAGCAGCGAAGTGCGTGTAAGCCGTAGTACCCCAAGCCGTCGTCAATGCCATGCAATTGCGGGTCGAATTGCTGAGAGCGCACCTCTCGTTTCCGGCTACCGCTGATTGAGCAATGCGATGCGGACTTACGCTGCGATAGGGGCAACCCCAGCAGCCCCCTGCACCGAGTCTCCCGGCCTGACGATTTCAACTACGTCTCCTGGGCTTAGATGCACCTGCGCCTGGACCGTAGCGTGTGCTGCGCAGCATGTGAGCACGGACAGCCGCCAAGCTGCGCACAGGCTACGGAAGGGCCGAGTGCATCACATCGCACCCGAACATCCTCCATAGACCCTTCCGGGCTTGCTGCGAAGGCTTACAACCAGGACGCGCCTCTCAAGCGTGCCGCACCCGCCCATGACGTTGTACAGAATCAGAATCCCCGATCCGTTCACATGCGCAGAGAAGACGCCATTCCCCCCGTCAGAAGCGCCTCTGACGAGATAGAGGTCCTCTCCGGGCCCGCGCTCCAGCTGCCTCAACTCCGTCAAAGCAATGGTATCGGGCACCTCTGAGAGAATGGCTGAACTCTGCCCACTCTCCAATAGCCACTGTTCAGCCCTTTCCTCATCGTCGGAACTGAGAAGTGTGACCTTGCCGAGAGCGACTTCAATGGAGTTGCTTGGAGAGACCACACCTGCACTCGCATCCACCCAATCTGACAACCAGGAATTGCTTTTCCTCGGGTACGTGCCGCATGCCGTAATCGAGAAGATGACGATTGCAACTGACAGCAATTTTCCAAGCATGGGCATCTCCAGAATGCTCAACCACGATGCGGGCCTCCTACCGAAGCGGAGGCGACAGCGTCTGCAGCGCCAACGAATCCGCTTCGTACACGTCAAACCTCTCGCTGCGCTTGGGTTCATTGGACGTCCAGCGACTTGCCCACCCAAAAGAACCTGCTATCCCCCTGTTGGGAAGCTACCTGCAGGCCGAAACTGCAAGTACCTGACCACTTACTATCATCAACACGCCAGTAGTTGAAGAACATGCCACGGGCCTCGGTCACTCGTTGCCCAGGCAACCTCAGCGACCTCAGCGACAATCTGAAGGAAACCCCGTCGACATCCGAATCGACTCACAACGCGTAGATTCGCCAGAAGATCAGACGCGATGCCGGAAGTAGAAATCTTGGTCGCACTATGCCTACTCAGCGTAAACGTCGAATGCCAAGTTGACCTTCAGATCAGCAAGCAGCTTCAAGAGGTCACTCTCCAAGGCAAAACTTGAGTTCCTCGTGGAGAACCATCCTACAAAGTACTCCAAACGCCCCCCCGTGGAGGATAGACCATCGAGAAAGCCCTTGTTCTTCTCAAGCTGCTTACTAACGTTCAACATCGCAATTTCGAATGAATCTTCAACCACAAACAGCTCGTGACACCAAAACGATTCTCTCCGGGTGCCGGGAATCGCATTCCCTTTTGGAGTCACCCTACTGTCGCCCGCGGTGTACGCAACGTTCGGCGCAAGGCCGAGCTGGGCGCTTATCTCATCGCTCCGAATGCTTGGATGTGTAATTCGAAGCGAAATTCTGTAGCGGGCATCTTCATTCATGGCAAGCAATCATCCAGCTGTTGTTCCCGAAGGTTTCATCGAAGAATCGGCCCGTTTCTTCGACCAACGCAGAGCTTCAAAGGAAGTTGGGCGATAAGCAGCATCCCAGCCATCTCCCCGGCTAGTCCGCGCCATCCACGTCAACGGGTGGGGACGCAAATAGCCAAGTGGATAGCAGGGCCCCCATCAAACACCCGCCCCCCAATGTGAGAAGCAACGGCCAAGCATGACCGGGCGCAGGGCCGGCGACCCATACGCCCAGAGACATTCCGCATAGGACCAGCCCAGACATGTACGCCTGCTGCAGGAACTCCCCGTTTGTGAAGAAGGCTGCGCGCAACGTCGGCCTGGCCATCCGATGGCCAAGAAGCAGCGAGACGCCAGCGGCAACCACGACTACTCCCCCTGCGCAGATGATCCCAAGAATAATCGCATCCGCAAGGGACTCGACTCCCGATTCATCTTTTAAATCGATGATCCAGGGACTCAGGATTGTGCTCCCCACGACAGCACCGAGGTTGATGTACAGATTCATGGCGGCCTGCAATACCTGAAGCTCTGGAAGACAGTCGATCGATCTCACTTCAACGCTCTGAAGACCCGATAGTTCCAGTAGGTACCGCGTTGGCGAAACCACCCAGAAAATTCCGGAGAATCAAACTTCCGCAACTGAGCCATGGAAATATTGTATCTAAAGAAGAAGGCGATTAGGTCCAACAGCTCTCCTTTGGTGACGGCTGATCGATCGACGACAATGAATAGTACATCGCCCTTTCCGAAGAACTCTCTTACGCACGACATCGCTCCCAGCCAATCGAAGAAGCATTGCTCATCGTGCGACGAGTAATACATGACGTTTACTGCTTTCAATTCGACCAGACCGGCATCACTCATCTAGACCGTCCCCGGATACTTGCTTGTATGGCCACCGCATTTCGCCTGGATGTCCCAGTACGCCCCCTGTATGCATACCAGCACCCAGCCGGTTGAACCCCAATCGTCTTCCTTCACATCCTGCCTGCGATTGCCTCGTCCATCTGGATCTTGAGCTCTGGCTGTAGGCACAGCTCTCGAGCACTGCACCGACCTGCTTTACCGCACTGGCGCGGCTGGCATCGTTGTAGACGAAGACCTTTGCGCCGATGTTGATGGTTCTACCAACCACGTCGTGACTGTGTGCCTCGTCATCCATCACAACGCGAGGTTTCGTAGTTCCAACTACCCCCGCCATCCAAGCAATCGTCGACTCTCAACTGAGCTTCTAACCAGAGCCCGCCCGCAATTGCCAACGCCAGCGTAATTACAACCAAGCTTGCTTTTGTAATTTTCTTCACGCCAGCGTCCCGATAGCGGGCCATTCGACCGAAGACCCGAGCATACCTGCGAACAGGGGCGCTCAGTTGAATGATACCGCCCGAGCCAACTGACAACCTTATTATTCGCGCAATCCTGCACTGCCCCCTTTGACCCTCTGATCCAATGTCTCCCCCGCGCTACCAGCATTGCAGGCAACAGCCTCTCCAAAACACCGTCCCTGAGGCGCCTCGCAGTTTGCCTTGCGGTGAAACAGGGCTAAACGCTGGCCGTTTTGAGCAAGCGATTTACGGCACCTCACTCACTTGCAGCAACAAGGTCGGGTAGTTGGCGATCGCCAAGAATACAAGCAATCTCAGCGCCTGAAGCCGCCTCGATAAGAACCAAGCTGCCCGTTTCGAGCATCACCTTTGCAGTCGCCATATCTAGATCAAGCATCCCACATGCGTGCTTGAAACCAAAATCCTCGGAAGGATTGGTATACACATTCAAGTCGAGAACTATGTTCTGCAAAGTGAAGCCATCAACATATAGCCTCTGAACATCCATAAATTTCATCACATAACACACTGAATACTGCGGATCAAACAGCCTTATAACAAACGAATTCTCACCCAAAGCCTGTATTCCGGTGATTTCAAAATCGTGAATATTCGCCTTCATTATACTACCTCCTTGGCCAGTCACTTACCGCCCCCCCCCCCGGCTGCCTCTTGCTGCCCACCCATTCATGGACATGGGGATTACCCTGTCCGTGATCATGTCCACAGTCAATTTCGAAACTCAGACCTCCGCCCCCTAGCATCTTGAACTCTTACATCTCCCGCATGCCACCAGCATTTCAGGCAACAGCCTCTAAAAAACTCCCGCTCTGAGGCGCCTCGCAGTTTGCCTTGCAATGAAGGGCATTCGCGCCGACGCAGATAGCGTTTTTGATCGATGCAAACCCATCCCGTACATAGCCAACCTGACCTCAAAAGCATACCTTCAAGTCGTATACCGTCTTATCAGGGTAGAGGCGCATCTATCGCTCGCTTGGGACGAAGATTTAATCGTCGAACAGCCATCACTGCTGGCCATCAGGTCCAGATTCGTCCGTTGGATTCGCCCAGTCGTAGACAGAGAAGTTGGGGCCATCAACGTACCCACTGGAGCATCCACTTTTGAATCGTGCAAGGTGTGGGCGGTAGCAGCGGATATGGGATTGGCAAAGGCCCTAAGTGTCGCGCTATCGACGGACAATGCTGTACTCAGCGGCTGCAAAACTGAAGCCGCCATACAGATCATTTGCGGCGGATCATCCGCGTCATTTCAAGCCCCCATTTCGCATAAAGTCAATCGGCTTGACGCCAAGGCGGATGGCGTTCCTCAACACGCCCAAATAGGCATCGCCAAACACCAGAGAAAAAATTACTGTTGTGTAGAAGATCAGAAGGGCCCCAGGAAGCGGGAGTGCGCGAACGATGCTCACACAGTCACGGTTCCAGGCAAATAGTATGCCGACACCTACTAGCTCAAGTGCCACCACTGTTACAAATACCCGTCGAACCAATGTGATCCGCGACTTAACCAGGCCTCGCGAGGAGAATTTGAACTTGGAGTACAGGACAAGCATCAGCAAGGACGCATACATGGCCGCCAGCACGCCCGGAGAGTAGGCATTCATTGAGCAGCTCATGCCAACCATCGAACGCACAAGAACATAAGAGGTGAAGGCAGCAGCGGCAACGGCTGCAATCGCCAGGAACTTTGAAAGTATCAATTCTTCGAAATTTTGCATTTGTTGAAGTGGGACTTGTAATTCATCATTACCCTAAGTAGGCCGAGCACCTTCACCACCCCACTCGGAAGAGCGGAATTACCTATGCCACTAGCAGCTTTGCTCCGACGTCCATTCGCTACAGCGAAGTGGATCCATCGCCCAGATGCGCCACGTGAGCGATTCATGGCAATCGAATCCTGACGCGGCACCTGCTCCGTTTCAAGCATGCGCCATGCAGCTGCATGGGGAATTTTGGCACCATACTCATTAAAACTCATACACATTGCGCCCGAAGCGATCATCTGAAACTCCAGGGCACTCAGCCATGACGCCCGCCATCCCGGCAATCATGACGCCGTATGCGTCGCACTCGATGACATTTCGTACATGGAGCGCTCAGCATCTCGGGGCTGACAAATATCATCCATGGTCCTTTGCACCTATTTCAGGTGCCTGCCTGCAGGTGGAGCAGCAACCACATTGCGGGAATGAATCACGATGGCAGGAATAAACGCTAGGACCAAGAATGCCATAGCACAGACAATTGCCAATGACCATCTCTGACCGGCAAGCGCCAGCACCAGCGGGAATGCGACGAAGGCCAAGACCACATGAACATAGATGATCAGAGAAAGGTACCGACCAAATCCGATATCAGATTGCAACTCCACGCCACAGCAATTGCAACTCTTCCGCACCCTCCTGCTGAGTGCCTTCAATATGAATAGGCGCTGACCCGGATGGCCACACGAGGGGCAGGAAGTACTGAATAACGAAATCAGCGACACAAATCCTCTCCAATTATCGCGGCAGCGGCTACTGCATCTGGGTGTTGATATGCAGCTCTAAAGGCTGAGCCTTAGACCGCAAGGCCTGACACGGGTACGCCTATATACGGGGAAAAGCCAGCACTAACCGCCACCCCTGAGCCAAGTCTGCTCAGCATCTGAGCGGGATACTTCGACGCAACCGTTATGACGGCGCTTGTCGTCTGTCCTGCTTGGCAATCCCTTGCTACCCACTCAAGGCGAGGAGAAGTACTCAACCTCCAGCTCAACGTGCATATCGATCAAGGAAGACATCGTCTCCGCACCGAGAACGAACCCTGACATCACCTCAAAGAAAACGCCAACGTAAAGCTTTACCCGCCCCCGCTCATTAATGACACGATGAAAATAATCTCGATGTGCCGCAAGAGACCCAAGCAACTCGTCAACTCCATCAACAAAATTCCCTGGCACCCTCTCCTTCAAATCGAAGGATGCAAACGTCTCCCGGTACACCCCACTTAGATGATCTCCCGTTAATGTGCGCCGCGGGGAGCCGACGGAATGCCCCACATCTGCCAACATCCCAAGCGATGCCTCAATCTCCTCATGACGACAGACTGGGTGAAAAACCCGGAGGGTTATGGAGAATAGATCAGTCATTGTTCACCTCGATTGCCAGGTAGGAATATACCGAAGTGCCCATGATCCTCTGCGCCACCGACGTCACCATGCGTCCACACATTTCCATCTCTGTCTATTCCCGTCCAATCAGTCGGACCAGCACCAACGCCCTTCTTAATTTTATGAAGATCATCACCTGTCCAGCCGTATTTGCCTTTAGCCTTGTTGATTGGAAGCGTCCCCTCAGGACATCCACTAGGCTTATCACTCCGCCCCTCATTTCGCTTGGCAAACTGGAGAAACGCTCGTGGATCTCCCTTTAGGGCCAAACTGGCTGTTATCCAGATTGCCGCCTCCAGTGCCGGAAAGGCAAGCCTGTCCGGATAGATGTATGGACCTGGCGCCACCTCACCACCATAGTTTGGCAGGTCCGGATTCCACGTTTGGTAGCCATCAACACCGGAGCTCATTATGAGTGGGCGTGACGATGCCTGACGGGCTGCGGACGACTGCAATCCTTCCGGGTCCACCACCTTCAATGGATTGCCACCAACATACCCGTAGACACTTATCCCCCCCGCCAACCCAATCGGGTCACTCTGCGAGTACCTGCCCACCGCAGGGTCGTACTCCCGCTGGTAGTTATAGAACATCCCACTAGCATCCGTCGCCTGCTGCCCCGGGAAACGCAGCGCCAGATCAAATGCCACACCGTCCCCGTCCGGGTCCACCGCCGGAGCCTGATCGCCAAACACCTCGCTCTTGTTGCTCCACGCCCAGATCGTCACATCGCGGATCGGGTCGATGACCACACGCGGGGTACCCAGGTGATCGGGCTGGATGTAGACCACTTCAGGCACGCCCGCGCTCGCCGGGCTGAGCAGTGCAATCGGGAAGTTGTCCAGCCAGATGGCCTGCTGCTGGAGCTGACCGGTGGCGCTGTAGTTGCCGATCCACTGGCCCGATTCGTCATACACCGTCACCAGTGCGTCACCTGAAGCAGGTGTACGAAGTACGCGCTCGCCACGATGGTTGTAGGCATAGCTCTCCAGCACTGCACCGGCCTGCTTGACCACACTCATGCGATTGGCATCGTTATGGACGAAGGTCTTTGCACCGATGCTGGTGGTGTTGCCAGCTGCGTCCTGATTGCGCGCCTCGCCATCGACAGCGACCAGGCGATGGCTGTCTGCCGGATAGGTGTAGTTCGCGGTGCCCGCTGCTGTTGTCAGTGCAGTGCGGTTGCCGGTGGCATCGTAGACGTAGGCCTCGATCGCCACATCTGTCACGCCATCCTTGGTTTGGGTCAGGCGACCGAGCGTGTCGTAGCCGTACTTGGCCAGCACGCTGGTGCCTGCTCCGTTCTTCAGTTCGGTGATCGCACCGACCGGATCATAGCCGTAACTCAGCGAGAGTCCGCCCGCCGCCGGGTCATGCACAGCCTGTGGCCGATAGTCGAGGTCCAACGGACGCTGCAACTGGCGGCCATTGCCATAGGTCCAGCCGGTGACCGGTCCAAAGGCGGCGTGGGTCACCTGGCTGACCACCACCTGCCGGGCCTGGCCGGGACGGATGAGGCCGATCTGGCTGATGCGTCCCTGGGTGTCGCGGACATAGTCGGCGATGCTGCCATCGGGGTACGTCAGCGCGGCCAGGCGCCCGGCGTGAGTGTAGGCGTAGCGCAGCGTGCTGCTGACGCCGCTGACGGTCTGCACTTTCCGGGTCACCTGGCCGAAGCGGTCGTGGCAGTACGCGGTGCTGCCACCTGCATGCTGGACGCTACCCAGGCGCCCCTTGGCGAAGCGCTCGTCGGGCGCGCAGGCAGCCGGCGCCGCATCGTAGCTGTAACCAACATCGAGGCCGGGGTCCGGATAGGCGATGCCGGTCAATCGATTCAACGCGTCGTAGTGGTACGTCGCTGTCACGCCACGGGCATCGGTGCGGGTGCTGCGATTGCCTGCTGCATCCACGGAGAAGGTGGTGCTGCCGCTGTCCGGGCTGCTCTGCGCGGTAAGGTCGCCGAAGCCATTGTAGGCGTATTGCGTGTGCAAGCCCTTGGGGTCGGTGACTTGGGTGACCTGGTCGAGGGCGTTGTAGCTGGAGCGGATCTCGGCCGCGATACCGCCGACATCCTGCAGCGTGCGTGCCAGACGATTGAGCGGGTCGTGCTGCTGGCTGGTCGATCGCTGCAGTGCATCCGTGATGGCCTGCATGTTGCCGTTGGCATCGTAGCCAAAACCGGTGGCGTGGTTTCCGGCGTCCTTCAGCGTGGTCAGCTGACCCAGCGTGTTGTAGAGGCGTGCCAGGGTCCGGCGCAGGGTCCCGCCGCCGTCGACGGTGTCTTCCTTGAGCCGGTTGCCGGCGTTGTCCAGCGTGTAGTGGACGCTGTTGCCCGCGCTGTCGGCGATGTCGGTCAAGCGCTGGGCGGCATCGTAGACATAAGTGACACTGGCACCGTCGGGCTCGGTGATCTGTTGCACCTGCCCTGTGGGCCAGTAGCTGAGCAGCGTGCTGCGGTCGCCCGCCGCGTTTGTGCCCCGCACGTTGACTGCGATCGGCCAGCCGCGCGGATGGTAGGCATAGTCGGTCACCACACCATTGGCATCGCGGACCGACAGTGGCCGCCCCTGGGTGTCGTAGGACAAGGTTTCAACGCTGTGGCCCAGCGCATTGGTCAGCGTGCGCAGGTCACCTTTGCGGTAGTGACAGGTGCCGGCGGCCGGATCGGCGCAGCCCGCATCGTCATTGCCGTAGTACGCGTAGGTCGCGGTATCGGCAATGTCGTTGCGCGGACCATCCACGCTTTTCAGCAGCCCCAACAGCGGGCAGTTGCCACCGGCCGCGACGTCGGCCGCTTCGCAGTAGCTGAGCGTGGTGGTGCGCACTTGGGCCGTGGCCAGGTCGCGTACCGCGAGGCTCACTGGCTGCAGGCGGGCATTGCGGGTGATGCGAGTTTCGCGATTGCCGACCCGGCTGACCAGCACGCGGTTACTGGCTACATCGGTATGCACGTCCGTAATCCGCTGCTCGGGTAAGCCGAGCGCTTCAGTCGTCGTCTGCACGCTGACCGCCTGGCCAGTCACCGGATCGGTGGCAGCGGCGTAGGCATGCTTGGTCTGGGTGCCACGACGGTCGGTCAGCGTATCCAGACGGCGGCGGAAGTCCTGCGCTTCGGTGTAGTAGCTGCGGCTCTCCGTGCCCTGCGGGTCGACGATGCCACTGACCTTGCGCGGCAGGCCGCTTGCCCCGGACGCCGTCAGGCCATAGGTAGCCACCTTGCCGAGGGCATCGGTGACCAAAGTGGTGCCGGTGGTGGTGTATTCCAGGCGCACGCCGTCAACGCCGACGTCGGCCTGGGTGCAATCGCCGGAATGGCGGCTGCAGGTCACCCGGCCCTTGGCATCGTAGCCATACCAGCTGAAGCGGCGGGCATCCTCGGCGGTGATTCCGGTGAGGTACTGCGGGAAGCGGCTGTCCTCGTAGTGATAGCTGCGCACACCACCATCGGCGTAGGTGACCGAGGCGACCTGTCGCTGCGCGGTGTAGGTGTAGCTGGCCAGCAACTGACCGGCCACGGACAACCCGCTGATCAGGTCATCGCCGGCCGGGGATTCGTAGTGGAACAGCAGGCTGCGGCCGCTGGAATGGGTGATTGAGAGCAGGCGTGCGCGGGTGTCATGCAGATAGGTCAGCGAGCTGCCGTCTTCCCTCGCGCGTGACTGCAGCAGGCCATTACCATTGAAGCTCAGCAGCTCATCGGCGCGGTACAGGAGCCAGGTAGTGCCCTGCTGGACGATGCGGTCGCCACTGCCGTCATTGGCTTTGTAGCTGGTGCCGATCTTTTTGAATGCGGTCTGTGTTCCATCCGCATCAACCAGGCCAACCAGCAACTCTGTGCTCGGCGGGAACGTGCCTGTATCGGTGCCCAAGGTCATGCGCAGGTTCTGTGAATGGGTCCAGCCGGGACCGAACGCCCCACCTGCCGTGGAGGTCATCGAATGGTAGTGGCGTGCGAACTGGATCCAGCCCAGATCAAAATCGGGTTCCGGCTGGGTTTTGTCGCCGGTAGTGGGATCACACGGATTGCCGACGGAACACTGTTTGGTGACCGGCGTACTCCAATAGGTCATCAACATCGCCGTGTTGGGCTGCTCCTGCATGAGCAACGAACACGCCCCCATCCCTGCATTCCACTTCATCGCGGGGCGATTGGGGCATAGGACCGTGCGTTGACGCGTGGCCTGCATCCTGCCAATCAGCGCGTCGCAGCTAGCCGTCGATGCATAGTAGTGGTTGATGGTTACCTGGTTCTCACTTTCTTCATGCGTGTTGCTGCCATCGTCACCCGTGCCAGTGCCAGGCCTTCCCGTCCACACACCCGGAACCAGCGTGGTGGCGGCGCACTGTGGGTCGCTGGGATGGCGATTCAGGATGGATTGGCGCAGCGCATCTTCGCTGCTGTACTGCTGGTTCTCGTAGGTGTAGACCCAGTCGGCAATGACGATCTTTTCGGGCTTTGTCCGGTAGTCATAGGTGACCTTGTTGGCGGTCACCAACTGTCTCTTTACCTCCCAGACGAAAGGCTTGTCCGTTTCATAGCGGGCGTAGAAGTTCTTGATGTCACGCTGCGCCGCACTTTCGGTGGCACGCGCCTGTCCCATCGACAGATTGCTCCCCCACTCCTTTTTCACTTCCTGTGCATGGAGCGGAGATGAGACCACCAACGTGGTCACAATTACCAACGAGGCACCAAAACAGACCTGAATTCTTGATCGCAACATCCCTGTACTCCTTCCTTCCTGGATGGAAACCACGCACGCACGCAGCGGCACTTCGTCACTACCGGCAGGAGCAAGATCACTCCTTCGTCGGAAAACCCCATCACGCTGGACGGGCCATGCTGAAAATAAACGCGCAATGTGGCGTGTTTATGAATCACCCCGAGCGGCAAGTCAACGATCCAACCATTTAATTCTCGAAAACACGAACATTCCTAACGCCCATTCAACACATTATGTGAATCACATCGCACAACGTAGGTTTTCTCCTATGTAGCGTCCCTCACATCTCGACACCGCCCCCCTTGGTCGCGCCGGCCGGTTCACCCAGCCCCCTACCCGCCACCCCCGCACCCGCTAAAATGCCCCCATGACCACTCTCACCTTCCGTACGGCCACCGCCGCCGACATTCCCGCCCTGATCGCCCTGGTCACCTCGGCTTACCGGGGCGACGCCAGCCGCGTGGGCTGGACCACCGAAGCCGACCTGCTGGACGGGGCCCGCATCGACGCGCAGGGCCTGCAGGCCGATCTGGCACGGCCGCGCTCGAGCATCCTGCTGGCGGAACGCGATGGCCAGCTGCTGGCCTGCGCGCACGTGGCCGATGACAACGGCAAGGGCTATTTCGGCATGTTCTCGGTCGATCCGGGCCAGCAGGGCAGCGGGATCGGCAAGATCATGATCGAGGCCGCCGAGGCCCACGCTGCCCGCGAGTGGGGCGTGCCGGTGATGCAGATGACGGTGATCGACGTGCGCGACGAGCTGATCGCCTTCTACGAACGCCGCGGCTATGTCCGCACCGGCATCAAGAAGCCGTTCCCGTATGGCGATGAGCGTTTTGGCATTCCCAAGCGCGATGACCTGCGCTTCGAGATCCTGGAAAAACCGCTGGTGGCCGGCGCATGAGCGAGACCTGGACCTTCGTCTGCGCCAGCGCCGAGCTGTTGCCCGGCGAGATGAAGAGCGCTTTCGACGACGTCACCGGCACGCCGATCGTGGTGTTCAACCTGGACGGCGAGCTGTACGCGCTGGAAGACCAGTGCACCCACGATGAGTTTGAACTGTCCTCGGGCACCTTCGACACCACCGAGGGCAGCGTGGAGTGCGTGCTGCACGGGGCACGCTTCGATGTGCGCGACGGCCGGGCCCTGTGCGCCCCGGCCTATTCGCCGGTCGCCCGGTTCCCGGTCAAGCGCGAACACGACGGGGTCTGGGCCCGCGACGACCGCGACTGAACGGGCGCCGTTTTGAAAACGCGAATTGTTGCTATTACCATAGGCATTGCGGCCGTCCGGTCGCGCCTGCCCGGTACCCTGTGCCCGCCCACCGCTCTGCCACCGGTATTGCTGCCCTGTGGGCCACGCTCTGCGTGGTGCTGCTGGGCTGCGCCTGGCTGAACGCGGCCGGTGCAGCCTCGGCCTCCGCGCCGTGGAAGGCCGGCCTCGCGGGGTTGCAGGAGGCCCCGGCAGCGGCCTGGAGCCGGCTGAAGTCGCCGCCGGCGCCCGCCCCCGAAGCCCCCCTCACCGAGACCAGCGTCGCCGTTGAAGGCGGCGTCGACCCCGATACCGGCAGCCACGCCACCGCGCTGCGGCTGAGTCGTGCGGCCTGGGTGGCGGTGGTACCGCTGTGGCCGGCCGATGCGCTGCGCTGGCAGCTGCTGGAACCGTCGCTGCGGCTCAACCCCGGCCACGCCCCTCCCTACGCCTGATTCCGGCATCGGCGCTGCGCGCTGATGCCTGCCGTGGCGGCGCACTGCGCCGTCGGCGGCCACGCCTGTTGCTGTTCCTTTCTCCGCTCCGCTTCCGCCTGCCGTGACTGCTCCGGCCGCCCGGCATTCGTCCGCACTTCCAGGAAATCCCATGACCGTCCGCCCGACCCCGCTGTCGTCCGCCCTGCTGTTGGCCATTGCCGCACCGGCCCTCGCCCATGCCGAAACCGATGCTGCCAACGACCCGCAGCGCGCCACCGAACTCGATGGCGTGGACGTGCATGGCTCGCGCGTGCGCGCGCAGTCGTCCAAGTTCACCGCGCCGCTGCTGGACACCCCCAAGTCGGTCAGCGTGATTTCCCAGCAGGTGATCGAGCAGACCGCCGCGACCACCCTGCTCGATGCGCTGCGCACCGTGCCGGGTATCACCTTCGGCGCCGGCGAAGGCGGCAACCCGACCGGTGACCGTCCCTTCATCCGCGGCTTCGATTCGGCCTCGGACATCTATGTGGACGGCATCCGCGATGCCGGCAGCCAGACCCGCGAAGTGTTCGCCATCGAGCAGATCGAGGTGATCAAGGGCCCGAGCTCGGCCTACTCCGGTCGCGGCTCGGCCGGTGGCACCATCAGCCTGGTCAGCAAGACCCCGAAGCTGCAGAACTTCGTGCAGGGCTCGCTGGCCGCCGGTACCGACAGCTACTACCGCGGCACGCTGGATGCCAACCAGGTGATCGGCGACGGCATCGCCGCACGCGTGAACATCATGAAGCACGAGGCCGACGTGGCCGGCCGCGATGAGGTCAACAGCAGCCGCTGGGGTATCGCCCCGTCGCTGGCGTTCGGCCTGGACGGCCCGACCCAGGCGGTGATCAGCCACTACCACATGCAGACCAACGACCTGCCCGATGCCGGCGGCTTCCCGTACAACAACCCGTTCACCAGCGGCGCCAACCTGCCGCTCAACGGCGATGGCAGCCCGATCGTGACCAACCGCGATGCGTTCTACGGACTGGTCGACCGCGACTTCCAGAAGACCCGCGCCGACATCACCACGTTGAACCTGTCGCATGATTTCGGCGGCATCGTGCTGCGCAACATCACCCGTTACGGCGACACCCGCAACGACTACCTGTGGACCCAGCCGGACGACAGCAAGGGCAACCCGAACCTGTACGGCACGATCTGGCGCCGCACCAACTCGCGCGCCACCCAGACCGACAGCTTCATCAACCAGACCAGCCTGACCGGTGAGTTCGAGACCGGCCCGCTGCGCCACAGCTTCAACGCCGGCATCGAGTACAGCAGCGAAAAGACCGTGCGCGGCAACTTCCTGATCGGCGATGTGCGTCGCCCGAACGGGCAGACCACCGGCGGCACCAACAACCCGCAGACCGGCACCCAGGCCTGCCCGACCACCGGCGTGGCCACCGGCTACAACTGCACCGACCTGACCAACCCGAACCCGCACGATCCGTGGGCCTCGCTGCACACCGTGACCCGCAGCAACCCGCTCAACGACGTGCGCCAGACCACCCGCACCAAGTCGGCCTATGCCTTTGACACGATCAGCTTCAGCGAGCAGTGGATGCTGAACCTGGGTGCGCGTTTCGACGACTACAACACCCACCAGTTCGTACCGACCGCGGCGGCCAACCTGCAGCACCTGCGCAACGACACCTCGTTCTGGAACGGCCAGGCCGGCCTGGTGTTCAAGCCGACCGCCAACGGCAGCATCTACCTGTCGTGGGGCACCTCCTCCACGCCGGTGGGGGTGGACGGTGGTGACGGCGCCGACGGCATCAGTGCCACCATCCAGGACCTCAAGCCGCAGCGCAGCCGCAACATCGAACTGGGCACCAAGTGGGACCTGTTCGATGCACGCCTGTCGCTGACCGGTGCGATCTTCGAAACCGAGATGACCAATGCGCGCGTGACCAGCGACGCCGGCACCACCCAGAATGCCGGCCGCAAGAAAGTCAAGGGCGCCGAGCTCGGCTTCAGCGGCACGATCGTGGAAGGCTGGCAGGTGTTCGGTGGCTACACCTACCTGGATGCCGTGGTCGAGGACAATGGCTTCGTCAACGTCGGCACCACCGCCAACCCGGTGTGGGCACCGTCGCCGTTCAACGGCAACCAGTTCCCCAACACCGCCAAGCACAGCGCCAGCCTGTGGACCACCTGGGCGCCGTCGTTCGTGCCGGGCCTGAGCCTGGGTGCCGGTGCCAACTACGTGGACAAGGTGTACGGCAACGTCAACAACACCAAGTGGGTGCCCTCCTACACCCGTTGGGACGCGATGGTCGGCTACGCCTTCAGCGAGCGCTACAACTTGCAGTTGAACGTGCAGAACCTGACCAACAAGACCTACTTCACCAAGGCGTACGCTTCGCACTACGCCGCCATCGCGCCGGGCCGTTCGGCAACGCTGGCCTTCAACTTCAAGTTCTAAGCCACACACGACCTCCCGCGCTCCGGCGCGGGAGGTTCTGGAGCCGATCATGCTGCTGCACATCCCCGACGTCCTCACCGCCGAGCAGGTCACCCAGGCCCGCGCGCAGCTGGCCAAGGCCGGCTGGACCGACGGGCGCCTGACCGCGGGCTACCAGTCCGCGCAGGCCAAGCACAACCTGCAGTTGCCCGAGAGCGACCCGACCGCACGCGCGGTGGGGGCGGTGATCCAAGAGGCACTCGGCCGCAACAGCACCTTCTTTTCCGCCGCACTGCCGCGCCGCATCTTCCCGCCGCTGTTCAACTGCTACCAGCAGGGACAGACCTTCGGGTTCCATGTCGACAACGCGGTGCGCTATGACTACAGCGCCGCCGGGCAACCGCAGCCGGTGCGCACCGATCTTTCCGCCACCTTGTTCCTGAGCGATCCGGACGAGTACGACGGCGGCGAGCTGGTGATCGAAGACACCTACGGCAACCAGCGGGTCAAGCTGCCGGCCGGGCACATGGTGTTGTACCCGGGCACCAGCCTGCACCAGGTCACCCCGGTCACTCGCGGCGCGCGGCTGGCTTCGTTCTTCTGGATCCAGAGCATGCTGCGCGACGACGGCCAGCGCCGTCTCATGTGGGACCTGGATGTCTCCATCCGCCGGCTCACCCACGACCACCCCGAACACCCCGCGCTGGTCAACCTGACCGGCGTGTATCACAACCTGCTGCGGCAATGGGCCGATGTCTGAGGCCCACGCTACTTCGTTCGATGCCGCCGCGCTCGCCGCGCAGTTCCAGCACGATCCCGCTGCGGCACTGGCCACCCTGCAAGGCCCGGCACAGCGCGGCGACGCGCAGGCGCAGTTCCTGCTCGGCCAGGCCTGCAGCGAAGGACGCGGCTGCGCGATGGATGCTGCGGCCGGCGTGCTGTGGTTCGAACGGGCCGCCAACGGTGGCCTGGCCATCGCGATGAACATGCTGGGCCGCTGCCATGAACTGGGCAGCGGCACGCCATTCAACCTGGAACTGGCGGCAGTCTGGTATCGCAAGGCTGCCGAGGCGGGGCTGGACTGGGGCATGTACAACCTGGCCAACCTGCTGGCCACCGGCCGTGGCGTCGGCAAGGACCCCACCGCGGCCTACGCGCTGTACCTGCGCGCCGCGCAGCACGGCCATGCCAAGTCGATGAACCTGGTCGGGCGCTGCCTGGAGGACGGCATCGGTGTCATCGCCGATCCCGCCGCCGCACCGGCCTGGTACCAGCGCTCGGCCGAAGCCGGTGATTTCCGCGGCCAGGCCAGCCATGCCTCGCTGCTGCTGGCCACCGGCCAGGTGGACGCCGCCACCGGCTGGCTGGAGCGTGCGCTGGCCAGCGGCAGCCCGTCTTTCCAGGCGCATATCCGCCCGGCGCTGGCGGTCTCGCCGTACCCGCAGATCCGGGCCCTGCTGGACACCGCCCCGGGCCAGTGAGCCGGTCGCCAGTCAAGGCGCAAATCATTCGCATTTGCGTCGGATAACCAATCTCACCTACAATCCCGCCGCCTCGCGCCCCGACTGACCGGGCCGCGCCGCCCACCGGGAACCGCATTGCATCACGCACACCGCCATCGCAGCTTCGCCCCCGCCATGCGCGGGCAGCGACCCGCGTTGGCCACGGTGCTGGCCTGGCTGGCCGTACTGGCGATGCTGTTCGCCGGCCTGCCGGTGCTGGAGCACGCGGTGCCCGGCAGCGCCGCGCTGGTGCTGCAGCTGCCGGTCGAAGAACGCCCGGCCGGCGGCGGTGAGAGCAGCACACAGGAAGAAACCCCGGCCAAACCGCGCCGCACCGCCAGCGCGCGCCCGGCCACCACCCCGCAACCGCGGCTGCCGGAATCGCTGGACGCGCTCGATGCGTTGATGGCCACCCTGCTCGACCTGCCGCCGCAGGTCACCCCGTCGATCGATTCGGCACCGGCCACGCCGTTGCCTGCCGCCCCCGGACTGCGCGTACAGCGCGGCCAGGCGCCCCCGCAGGGCTGATCACCCGCATCGCCTGCGGCGCCACTGCGCCGTCGATGCCGCTCACGTCCTGACTGCCCGCATTGCGGGCCCCCTGCTGAATTCCCGTGTGTGTCGCGGCCACTGCGCCCGGCCACCGCGCGTCCGTCTTTTCTTTCGAGGTTACTGCCATGGCCCAGCGCCAGCATCGTCGTACGTCCCTGTCCCGTTGCGCGTTGAGCATCGCCCTGCTCACCGCCCTGAGCGCCCCGGCATTCGCCAATGGCGCCGCCGCCGGCGCACCGACCACGCTGGACAAGGTGGTGGTCACCGCGGCCGGCTTCGAGCAGAAGATCACCGACGCCCCGGCCAGCATCAGCGTGGTCAGCCGCGAAGAACTCAGCAAGCGCCCCTACACCAGCCTGGTCGATGCGCTGCGTGACGTGGAAGGCATCGACGTGGGCATGGAAACCACCGACAAGAACGGCCGCGCCACCATCTCCATGCGCGGCATGCCGTCCGAATACACCCTGGTGCTGATCGACGGCCGCCGCCAGAGCAATGTGGGCCAGCTGTATCCGAACAACTTCGGCGGTGGCCAGTTCGCTTACCTGCCGCCGCTCGATGCGATCGAGCGCATCGAAGTGGTGCGCGGCCCGATGTCCACGCTGTACGGTTCGGATGCGATGGGCGGGGTGATCAACATCATCACCCGGCGCAACCAGGACAGCTGGCACGGCTCGGTCACCCAGGGCTTCACGCTGCAGCAGGACGACCAGTTCGGCGATGCGCGCACCACCGACGTCTACCTGACCGGCCCGCTGGTCAAGGACCGCCTCGGCCTGGCCGTGCGTGGCAGTTATTACGACGCCAAGGCCTCCAATCCGGAGTGGGACGACCTGCCGCTGCCGGATGGCACGCTGTGGTCGCGCAGCATTGGCTTCGGCGGTGGCGGCAAGGCCGTGGCCAACACCAACTGGAACACCGGCCTGCGCCTGAGCTGGACGATCAACGACGACCATGACCTGACCCTGGACTACGACGTCTCGCGCCAGAAGTACGACAACAGCGAAGGCCAGACCGGCACCCTGGACAGCCTGGCCAGCCTGTGGCGCGTGGGCAATGCAACCATCCCCAACCCGAACGGCACCGGCACGGTCTCCCGCCGCGTGGTGCAGCCGCGCGTGGGCTACACCGCCTACCAGCGCTATGAGCGCGACCAGCTGGCACTGAGCCACCAGGGCCGTTATGCGTTCGGCACCTGGCAGACCACGCTGACCCACACCAAGAGCAACAACCTGGGCCGTTCGCTGCCGCTGACGCTGGACGAGCGTGGCGACCTGCAGACGCTGTGGAACGACGTATGCCGTCGCACCGGCGCCGCCGCCAACTGCGCGGCCGGCCGCGGCAACGCCCTGACCGCCCTCAACGCCAGCGAGCAGGCCCGCCTGCAGGCCTTCCTGCCGCGTCCGCTGCGCACGATGGAGCTGGAAGGCTACGTGCTGGACACGATGCTGGACATGACCTTCGGTGCGCACAAACTCACCGTCGGCGGCCAGTACAACGACACGGACATGGTGGACGGTGTGTTCGGCATGGATGGCGCCGGCTACCGCGACAACGTGAAGCAGCAGCACCGGATGTGGTCGGTGTTCGCCGAGGACAACTGGTCGCTGACCGACACGCTGACCGCGACGGTGGGCGTGCGCTACGACGACCACAACATCTTCGGCAGCCACCTGAGCCCGCGCGGCTACCTGGTGTGGAACGCCAGCGACGCGTGGACGTTCAAGGGTGGCGTGAGCACGGGTTACAAGACGCCGCGCCCGGACCAGCTGTTCCCGGGCGTGACCGGCTTCGGTGGCCAGGGCGTGCTGCCGCTGGTGGGTTCGCCGAACCTGCAGCCGGAAACGAGCACCAACTATGAGGTGGCGGCCTACTACGAGGGTGCGGACTGGGGCTTCAACGTCACCGGTTTCCTCAACAAGTTCGATGACAAGATCGCCAGCGGCGGCACGTTCCCGAACTGCGAAGTAGCGCCGGCAGGCAGCGGCTACTGCGTGGATGTCGGGCCGGGCTGGGCGGCGCTGGGCTACAGCACCTTCAGCCAGAGCGTGAACATCGACAAGGCCGAGACCAAGGGTGTGGAAGCGGCGGCCTATGTGGACCTGCTGGACAACCTGCAGCTGCGCGGCAACTACACCTACACCAAGTCCGAGCAGACCAGCGGCGTGGACAAGGGCAAGCCGGTAGGCGGCACGACGACCCCGGCCAAGCACATGGCCAACGCGAGCATCAACTGGCAGATCAACGAGGCAGTGAGCCTGTCGCTGATCGGCGAAGGCCGTTACGACCGCTACCGCGACACGCTGGTGAGCAACGTGGGCGGCGTGAGCAACTCGCAGGTGCGCTACTACGAGGACTACACGATCTTCCACCTGGGAGGCAGCTGGAACATCAACCAGTGGCTGACGCTCAATGCACGGGTCAACAATCTGTTCGACAAGGACTTCGTGTCGCAGTCGTGCGTGCTGATCAGCGACAGCGAATACAACTGCGTGGACGACTACGCCACCAAGGACCAGCGTCGCAGCTACTGGATCTCGTTGAACGCCAAGTTCTGATTCGGCGGCTTTCTCGATCAAGATCAAGATCAGGATCAGGATCAACTGCAACAGCCGGAGCCTTCACGTCGGGGGCTCCGGTGTAGCGGGACGGTGGCGGTGGGGGTGCGGGACACGCTGCAAGTCCCCCTCCGGGGCCCGGCCCAGCCGCTGGCGGCTGTGCGTTCAGTCGCACGCGAGGCAGTGCCTCGCAAGCGTGCGCCTTCACCCATGTAAGCTCCGTCGCGCCATCCATGGCGCTCAGGGTCCCGCACCCCCACCGCCACCGCCCCGCCTACAGTTGGCTGGTGCCCATGGGCGAGCACAAGCAAAAACGGGAGAAGCGATTGCCGGACTTTGCTCGGCGCGTCGGCGAGCCCATAAGTCTTGATCGCACCGACCACCGATGGACAACAGAGACCAAGGAACTTCTGCTCTGCTGTCCCGCTGTCCCGCTGTCCCGCTGTTCCCCTGCACACCGACCCACTGTGGGCGAGACGGCGTGTGTGGGTTCACGGGACCCTCCACCGCATGGATGCGGTGGAGGAGCCTACATGGACGTACTTGCGGCGTGTCCCGTGAACCCACACACGTCGTCTCGCTGCCCGATAGCAGGGAACAAGCCGGCTGTGGCTGTGGCTGTAGCTCTGGCCGTGGCTTCGGCTCTCGCAGCGGCAACAAATTGCGAACCATTCTCATCAATGGTGTAATTCACCATTCAGCTCCCGATGCCGTAGACCGTGGCCACCAGCGCTCCCCCCTCCAGCGTGCAGCAACAACAACGTCGTGGCTTCTGGCTGCGCACCCTGCACCAGTGGCACTGGATCAGCTCGGCCGTCTGCCTGATCGGCATGCTCCTGTTTGCCGCCACCGGCATCACCCTCAACCACGCTGCCAAAATCGAAGCCAAGCCCCAGGTCGTCAACCGCCAGCTTGACCTCCCCGCCGACCTCCTCGGCCAGCTCGGCGACCGCAGCGACGGCAACGCCCCCCTGCCCCGCCCCGCCACCCGCTGGCTCGACGCACAGCTGGGCATCGCCATCGGCCGCCGCCCCGCCGAATGGTCCGACGGCGAAATCTACCTCTCCCTGCCCGGCCCCGGCGGCGACGCCTGGCTCAGCATCGACCGCGAAACCGGCGCCGTTGAATACGAAGCCACCTCACGCGGCTGGGTCTCCTATTTCAACGACCTCCACAAAGGCCGCAACGCCGGCCCCGCCTGGGGATGGTTCCTCGACATCTTCGCCGTCGCCTGCCTCGTCTTCTGCATCACCGGCCTGTTCCTCCTGCACCTGCATGCCCGCCAGCGCCGCATGACCTGGCCGCTGGTCGGCCTCGGCCTGATGATCCCCCTGCTCATCGCCCTCCTCCTCATCCACTGACCCTCGTCCCTCCCGGAGCCCGCACCATGCGCGTCACCTTGACCATCGCCCTGAGCGGCCTGCTCGCCACCTCCCCGGCGTACGCCACCACCCTCGACATCAACGTCGAAGTGCCCAAACTCACCGTCGCCGAGTACCACCGCCCCTACGTCGCGGTGTGGCTGGAAGGGGCCGACCAGAAGGTCGCCGCCAACCTCTCCGTGTGGTATCAGCAGACCGGCAACAGCGAAGGCCACGGCACCAAGTGGCTGCCCGACCTGCGCCAGTGGTGGCGCAAGAGCGGCCGCACCCTGGACGTCCCCGTCGACGGCATCACCGGCCCCACCCGCCCCGCCGGCAAGCAGGCCCTGTCCTTCAACGACAAGCAGCCCGCGCTCAAGGCCCTGGCCCCGGGCAACTACACCCTGGTCGTGGAAGCCGTGCGCGAAGTCGGCGGCCGTGAACTGCTCAAGATTCCCTTCACCTGGCCCGCCACCGCCGTGCAGAACGGCAAGGCCCAGGGCACCACCGAACTCGGCCTGGTCACCCTGACGGCCAAGCCCTGAGCTTGTGCCCGCCCTCGCCGGCGGGCACCCTTCTGGACGTCGCGGTGCGACGTCGCATTGGCCACCCGGCCGGTCCCATCCCCACTACATGGAGTTTTTGATGAAGCGCTCGCTCGTCCTAGCCGCCGCCCTGGCCGCCGCACTTCCGTTCTCCGCCCTGGCCCACAAAGCCTGGCTGCAGCCTTCGCAGACCGTGATTGCCGGTGAAAACCCGTGGATCACCGTCGATGCCGCGGTGTCCAACGACCTGTTCTACTTCAACCACGTGCCGCTGCGCCTGGACAGCCTGGTCATCACCGCGCCCGATGGCAGCACCGTGCAGCCGCAGAACGCCGCCACCGGCAAGTTCCGCAGCGTGTTCGACGTTGAACTGACCCAGCAGGGCACCTACCGCCTGGCCTCAGTCAACAACGGCCTGTCGGCCAGCTGGGAAGAAGCCGGCAAGCCCAAGCGCTGGCGTGGCACCGCGGCGGCATTCGCTTCGGAAGTGCCGAAGAAGGCCAAGAAGCTGCAGGTGGCCCAGTCGGTCGGCCGCATCGAAACCTTCGTCACCAACGGCACCCCGAACGACACCGCGCTCAAGCCCACCAAGCAGGGCATCGAGATGATCGCGCTGGGCCACCCCAATGACCTCGTCGCCGGCGAAGCCGCCAGCTTCCGCGTGCTCATCGATGGCAAGCCGCGCGCCGGCCTGGCCTTCGAGATCACGCGCGGCGGCACGCGTTACCGCAACGCCCAGAACGAGATCAAGGTGACCACCGACAAGAAGGGTGAGTTCAGCGTCACCTGGCCGGAAGCCGGCATGTACTGGCTGGAAACCGGCAGCGAAGACAAGAAGACCTCGCTCAAGCAGGCCAAGGTCCGTCGTCTCAGCTACGTCGCCACGCTGGAAGTGTTGCCGCAGTAATCGCCAATGGCGCGCCCCCTTCACCACGAAGGGGGCTTTTCAGCAGACCCGATGAACACCCCCACTCTCGACATCGCCAGCCTCGGTGGCCACACCATGGGCACCACCTGGCAGGTAAAACTGGCGGTATCGCCTACGCGCGACCTGCATTCCCTGCACGCCGGCATCCAGGCCCAGCTCGACGCCATCGTGGCGCAGATGAGCACCTGGGAAGCCGACAGCGACATCACCCGATTCAACCGCGCCGACAGCGGCAGCACGCATCACGTGCCTGCTCTGTTCGCCACGGTACTCGACTGCGCGCTGGATATCGCCCGGCGCAGCGATGGCGCCTTCGATCCCACGGTCGGCCCGTTGGTGGCGCTGTGGGGCTTCGGCGCGCAGGCCAACGCCCGGCGCGTGCCCGACCCGGCCCTGCTGGCCGCTACCCGCGCCCGCTGCGGCTGGCAGCGCCTGCACTGGCAACACCCCCAGCTCACTCAACCCGGTGGCCTGGCACTGGATCTTTCGGCCATCGCCAAGGGCTTTGGCGTGGACGTGGTCAGCGCCTGGCTGCGCGACCAGGGCATCACCGCTGCACTGGTGGAAGTCGGCGGCGAACTGCATGGCGTCGGCCGCAAGCCCGATGGCCAACCGTGGCGCGTGCTGGTGGAATCGGCGCCGGAAGAAGATGCCGCTGCCGACTACCCGCCGCGCGTGGTGGCCCTGGACAATCTTGCCGTGGCCACCTCGGGGGATCGTTGGCACCAGTTCGAACAGGCCGGCGAACAGTTCAGCCACACCCTCGATCCGCGCAGCGGTGCGCCGGTCAACCATGCCGCCGCGGCGGTGACCGTGCTGGCGGCCGATGCGATGCACGCTGATGCCTGGGCCACCGCGTTGACCGTGATGGGCGTGCAGCAGGGGCTGGCGTTCGCGCGCGAGCACCAGCTTGCCGCGCGCTTTGTCACCCGCACCGGCCAACGTATCGAAGAACACATGAGCCCGGCTTTCGAGCGCCTGCTCGACGCTGCCCAGGCGCCACGCGCATGAGCGGCGGCCCTTCGCGCGCGGTGCTCGGCAACATCGCGGTGGCAGCGTTGTTGGCGCTGATGGCGTGGTTGCTGCTCCGCCTGCACCTGCAGGATGCGTGGTTGCAGGGTACGCCGCTGGCATCGCAGTGGCGCTGGGCAGGCGCCAGCGTGGCGCTGTATGCCGCGTTCTGTACGTTGGTGTGGTGGCGTGGCCGGCCGCGCCGGGACGTGGCCAGTCCCGATGGCAGCGCCCCGCTGCTGCTGGTCTGGGCCAGCCAGACCGGGTTCGCCCGCCAGCTCTGCGAGCGCAGCGCCGAGGCACTGCGCGCAGCCGGTATTGGCGTGCGTGTGCGCAGCTTGGAGGCGGTCGATACCGCCTTGCTGCTGCAGACCGAACGTGCGTTGTTCATTGTCAGCACCACCGGCGAAGGCGATGCTCCTGATCATGCGCTCACCTTCCTGCGCCAGGTGATGCCGCAAGCGGTAGCGCTGCCGCAGCTGCACTACGGCGTGTTGGCGCTGGGTGACCGCAGCTACGGTCACTTCTGCGCCTTCGGCCACCAGCTCGACGCCTGGCTGCGCCAGCACGGCGCGCACCCGCTGTTTGACACCGTGGAGGTTGACAACGCCGACCCGGCTGCGCTGCGCCATTGGCAGCAACTGCTGGGCCAGCTCGGCGGCAGCGCCACTGATCTACCCGACTGGACCCCGGCTGAGTATCTGCACTGGCAGCTGCGTGCGCGCACGCTGGAGAACGCCGGCAGCCCCGGCACGGCCACCTGGCAGGTGACCCTGGCGCCGGCCGATGGCGTGCTGCCGCAGTGGCAGGCCGGTGACGTGGTGGAGATCGGTCCGCAGCAGGCCCCTGCCGTGGTGCAGACGTGGCTGGAGAACGCCGCGCTGGATGGCGCGCAGATCATCAACGGCGTCGCCCTGCGCGAGCATCTGGCGCGTGCGCACTTGCCCACCGCCGACGAAGCACCTGCCGCCGATGCAGCGGCGCTGGTTGCCGCGCTACGCCCGCTGCCGCATCGCGAATACTCCATCGCCAGCATTCCGGCCGAGGGCCAGGTACAGCTGCTGCTGCGCCGGCAACTGCGCCCGGATGGCACCCCGGGGCTGGGCAGCGGCTGGTTGTGCGATTACGCCGAACCCGGTGGCCGCATTGACCTGCGCTTCCGCAGCAATCCGAACTTCCATGCGCCCGCGCCCGACGCACCGTTGATCCTGATCGGCAACGGCACCGGTATCGCCGGCCTGCGCGCGCATCTGCGTGCGCGCATCGATGCCGGCGCGCGGCGCAACTGGCTGCTGTTCGGCGAGCGCACTGCCGCGCATGATTTCTACTTCGGCGATGAACTGCAGGCCTGGCAGCAGGCCGGCTGGATCGAACGCCTGGATACGGTGTTCAGCCGTGACGGTGGCGAACATCACTATGTGCAGGATTGCCTGCAGGCCAACATCGATCAGCTCTGGGAGTGGGCCCGCGAAGGCGCCACGATCCTGGTCTGCGGCAGCCTGCAGGGCATGGCCCCGGCCGTGGATGCCGTGATCGAACGCGCGTTGGGCCGCGAGGGAAAGGAAGCGCTGATCGTGGCCGGCCGCTATCGGCGCGACGTGTACTGAGCGCCCGTGCGTTGATCAGCGCGCGGCGCCGCTCGGCGCCACGCGGATCGCCAGCAATTCCCCGCCCCCATGCAACGCGTAGCGCTGTCGTTCACCCGCCGCCAGCCACGCCGTGTCGCCCGCTTCCAGCGGCGGCAGCCCGGATGCCGCGTCGAACTGCGCCTGCCCTGCCAGCAGATGGATCGCCCACGCTGCATCGGGCTCGGTAAAGAAGAACATGCTGCCCACCAGCGGCCGGTGCAGTAGTTCGGCATCTAGCTGGTCGCGCCGCCACATCAGGTTGAAATCGTGGGTGACGCCATCCACCAGTTCGCCGCTGACTTCCGCTTCGCCGGCAAAACGCAGGCGCTCGTGCGGCGGCAGCAAGGTATGCAGCGTGCCGTCGGCGAAACGCAGGCGCAGCCCTTCGCCACGCAGCAGCACCAGCTCGCGTTCGACGCCGGGGAATGAAGAAAACGCTGCATCCTGCTCGATCTCGGCAATCGACAGGCGCAGCTGCCAGTCGTCATTGTCGGGCAGGCGCAGGATTTCGCGGGTCCAGCCCAGGCCGTTGCGCCAGCGTTCGCGGCGGTATTCGAAACTGGGAATTACGCGCGTGGCCGCGTGCAGGGCAGTGATATCGGACATGCCCCCATTGTGCCCCAGCGCGTGCTCAGCCGGCGTTGCCACCGCAGTCCGGGCCGAGCAGTTGCGAGCGCGCCAACCATTCCTTGTCCGGGTAGTAGGCGAACACCATCGCGCCGCCGCGCAAGCTGTCGATGAGCGGCCGCGCCACCGACAGGCGCACCGCCGGGCAGCCCAGGCTGCGGCCCAGCCGGCCCTGCAACCGTGCGATCGCCGGGTTCACGTAGGGCGCGCCGTGGATCACGATGGCGCGGTCGCGCGCGTGGTCGTTGAAGCCGGGTTCCAAACCTTCCAGGCGCAGCGAATAGCCATTGCCGCCCATGTAGGTTTCGCGCGCGGTGAACGCGCCCAGGCTGGACATGAAACTGCCATCGCGGTTGGAGAAATGCTCGGTCTGGTTGGAACCACTATTGCGCCCGTGCGCCACCCATTCCTCGAACAGCAGCGTCTGCCGCGCCACGTCGAAGACCCACATGCGCGGTTCGGTCGAGGGGCGCGAGTAGTCGATCACGCTCAGTCGCTTCGCGTCGATGCCCAGCTCCGGTCGGCGTAGCGCACAGGTCATCGCCTGCGCCGCCAGCTGCAGCACCTTGCGGTCGGCCGCCGGTGCGGCGCGCGCCAGCGCCTCGGCCAACTGGGGGGCGGGCAATTCAGCCACCGCCCGGGTAGGCGCGGCCCACACGCTGCCGGCCGACGCGCTCAGCGTCAGCCCGCACAGGGCAAGCAGGGAAATCGTGGAGACACGCATCAACGGCGTACCAGCAGGGCCAATGCCTACAAGGTGGACCCACCGGCATCGGATTCCAACACCGGCTGCAGATTCTGTTCATCCGCCGCCGGGCGGACCGCCGGCAGGCTGGTCACCAGCAACGTGGTTCCCGGCACCAACGCCTTGTACAGCTGCTCGGCGAACGCCGGCGGCAACGCCATCGGCAGGCTCGGGGTGGCCAGCAGGTCCGGGCTGGCATTGCCGGCGCTCTGCCCCAGCAACGGATAGGCGGTCCATTTGTGCAGTTTCTGGGTGGCATCCAGCGGGCTGGGCACGTCCGAGTAGCCCTGCTGCATCACGAACAGCGTGGTGCCCTCGAACGCCGGCAGCGCCTTGGCCTGCAGCCGCGATTCGCCGATCAGCACGCCATCGCGCAGCACATACAGGCGCTGGTCGTGCAGGCTGACCAGGATGCCGACCTGCCCACTCGGCGCAGCCGCATCGTTCCAGTAGTGGTCCGGGGCCTCGGTGGTCTCCGCCAGCGGCTTGCCAGTGCTGTTCACCGGCGCCAGCACGGCCGGATAGGCCAGCGTCATCGGCGCGCTCTTGGCATCGGCCACCACCACGGTATCGCCGCGCTTGGTTTCGCCGAACAGCTTCTGCGCGAACGCCTGCGGCAGCCGCACGCAGCCGTGCGAGGCCGGGTGCCCGGGCAGGCTGCCGCCGTGCAGGGCGATGCCGTCCCAGGTCAGCCGCTGCATGTAGGGCATCGGCGCGCTGTTGTAGAGGTTGGAGCGGTGATCCTTGTCCTTCTGCAGGATGGTGAACACCCCTGTCGGCGTTTCATGCCCGGCCTTGCCCGAACTGATCGTGCTCAGGCCGATGGCGATGCCGTTGCGATACACGTAGGCGCGCTGCTCATCCAGGCTGACCACCAGCACGATCGGGCCGGCCGGGGAGATTTCCGGATGCCAGAGGAATTCACCGGGCTTCAGATCGGTGGGGCCACGCGGCGTTGCGCTGGCCTTGTCGGTAGCGGCAGTGCTGGCCGGCGGTGGCGCGGCAACCGCCGAACACAGTCCCGCAGCGAACAAGGTGCCCAGAGCCAAGGTAAGCAACGCGCGACGTGGTGCCATGTGATTCATTCCGTCCAGTGATGCGCAGACGCTACACCAACGCGCTGCATGCGCAGATCAACGGCAGCGGATTCGTTCTGGGTGTGGGGCGATCGTTGGGGCCGCGGGGCCTTGCACGAAAAAATTTGCAGTGGCCTTCTCCCGCAGAGAGGAGAAGAACCAAAGAAATTGCCCGGCCGCACATCCTTGTGCAGTACCGGGCAATCGTCACGTCCTTGTCGGCTTCCCGCCTTCCCCCTGTGCGTCCTGCCCAGTTTGGGTGCCGGCCATGCTTCCTGCACTCGGCCGTATATCTGTTCCGCCATCACAGCCCTTCCCGGGTCTGGATGCCACCGTCCTGGTGGATCCGCGCCATTCCTTCCGCGCCGCTTCCGTGCCTGCCGCCTCCGTGCGGCTGTCGGTGCCCCCGCGCATCCTGCGTTGGGAGCCAGTGCCCGGCGTCTTGCCGGTCTCCGACCTGTCCTGTTTGATCAGCGCCTTGGTACGGGTGCCGTCACTGCCCTCCTGGGCGGTTCCGCGGCGGGTGCCTTCATGGTCCCCGTCGTCATCCGTCGTCGATTCCGTTCGACTGTTGCTGTCCCTATCCCCTTTACCCGTGTCAGATCCTCGACGCGGACAAATGGGCCGTGTTGTCGCCGGTACGCGACGATCGCATCGGCCTTGTGGGGCCCCACGTTCGTCAATCCCTGCTGCAGCGTCGACGCATCAGCTGTATTGATGTCGATGCGCTCGGCCGCGTGAGCAGCCCCGATCAACAGCAGTCCCAGCGCAAGCGCCTTCCACGAAAACCAAGGCCCCACCTTGTTGCTCCTTGTGGCTTGGAACCGGTGCCGACCGGCTATCCCGTCGGAGGCAACCAGTGTCCCTCGCCACATACACATAGCCTATCGTCCACAACACCTTCACACAGCCAGCCAAATACCTGACGTGGTGTAGGGAAATCCCTACCCCGTTCACGGGCGTAGAATGGCCGGACTCGCCCATGCAATCGGAGTTTCAGATGGACAGCGCCAAGCTCGGCCAATTTGTCAGTGAAAAGTGGGACAACGACATCGTCCCGCAATTGGTCGATTACATCCGCATTCCCAACAAATCGCCGATGTTCGACGCCGATTGGGTCGCAAACGGCTATATGGAACAGGCGGTCACGCTGATGGAAAGCTGGGCCCGCGCCCAGAACCTGCCCGGCCTGAACGTGGAGGTGGTGCGCCTGGAAGGCCGAACGCCGCTGATCCTGCTGGAGATCCCCGCCACCGGCGCCGAAACCGGCGACGACACCATCCTGCTCTACGGCCACCTGGACAAGCAGCCGGAAATGACCGGCTGGGACGACGACCTGGGCCCGTGGGTGCCGGTGCTGCGTGATGACAAGCTGTACGGCCGCGGCGGCGCCGACGACGGTTACGCGATCTTCGGCTCGCTGGCCGCGGTGCTGGCACTGCAGGAACAGGGCCTGCCGCACGCGCGCTGCGTGGTGCTGATTGAAGCCTGTGAAGAATCGGGCAGCTACGACCTGCCGGCCTACGTGGACCACCTGGCCGACCGCATCGGCAAGCCGTCGCTGGTGGTGTGCCTGGATTCGGGCTGCGCCAACTACGACCAGCTGTGGTGCACCACCTCGCTGCGCGGCCTGACCGGCGGCAACTTCTCGGTCAAGGTGCTCAACGAAGGCGTGCACTCCGGCGATGCCTCCGGCGTGATCCCGTCCAGCTTCCGCCTGCTGCGCCAGCTGCTGTCGCGGATCGAGGACGAGAACACCGGCCGCATCCTGATCGACGGCATGAATGTGGAGATCCCGGCCGAGCGCCTGGAACAGGCCAAGCGTGCGGCCGACGTGGTGGATACCGCGATCTTCGAGAAGTTCCCGATGGTCGATGGCCTCAAGCCGATGAACGAAGACCTGACCGAGCTGGTGCTCAACCGCACCTGGCGCCCTGCGCTGTCGGTCACCGGTGTGGACGGCATGCCGGCGCTGGCCTCGGCTGGCAACGTGCTGCGCCCGCATACCGCGGTGAAGCTGTCGCTGCGCCTGCCGCCGACCGCCGATGGCAAGGCCTGCGGTGAACTGCTCAAGGAAGTACTGCTGCGCGATCCGCCGAACTGTGCCGAAGTGAAGCTGGACCTGGAAAAGGCCTCCAGCGGCTGGAACGCCCCGGCCATGGCGCCGTGGCTGACCCGCGCCATCGACGAGGCCAGCCAGGCCTTCTTCGGCAAGCCGGCGATGTACATGGGCGAAGGCGGCTCGATTCCGTTCATGGGCATGCTCGGCGAGAAGTTCCCCGGCGCGCAGTTCATGATCACCGGCGTGCTCGGCCCGCACTCCAATGCGCATGGCCCGAACGAGTTCCTGCACATCCCGATGGGCAAGAAGGTCACCTCCTGCGTGTCCAAGGTGATCAGCGAGCATTACGCAGCCAGCCTGCGCGGTGAGACCAGCGGTTCGCCGGTGGCCGCCGACAGCGGCACCCGCCATGGCGGCCACGGCTGCTGCTGAGCGGTGTTGGCGTGACGGATGCGGCCTGGCCTTGCTAGGCTGCATCCACCTTTCACAGGCAGGCAGCGCATGAACGGATTGTTCGGCAGCACCAGCTGGCTCTACATCATCCTGGTCGGCTTCGTGGTCGGTCTGCTCGGGCGTTTCTTCATGCCCGGCAACAATCGCATGGGCTGCCTGTTGACCATCGTGCTGGGCATTGTCGGCGCCTTGCTGGCCGGCTGGTTCGGCCAGTACATGGGCTGGTATGCCGCCGGCGAACCGGCCGGTTTCCTCGGCGCGATCGTCGGTGCCGTCGCGGTGCTGGCGGTGCTGCGGCTGGTCAGCGGCAAGCGCTGAACCGCTCCCTCCCCTTCTTCCCCAGGCGCCACACGGTGCCGCTTCGACGTACCCGTCCATGAACGATCCCGCTTCCGATCCCCAGCGCGCCGCGCTCCGCCGGCGCTGGGCCAGTACCGCGCTGGCCGACCCGAACCTGGCGCTGGACCGCGCCTCGGTCGACGCCGGTTTCCGCAGCTACTGGCGCACCACCAGCACCCAGGGCAGTCACATCGTGATGGACTCCCCGCCCGGGCTGGAAGACGTGCGCCCGTGGCTGCGCATGCACGACCTGCTGGAACCCAACGGCGTGCGCGTGCCGCAGGTGATCGAACGCGATGTCGAGCAGGGCTTCCTGCTGCTGGAAGATCTGGGCGGCCCCACGCTGGCGCGCCATATCGACGCGGACAACGCCGATGGCTGGTTCGACGCCGCGTTCGCGCAGCTGATCCGGCTGCAGTCGATCCCGGTGCCCGAGGGCATGGGCGCGTTCGGTGAAGCCCTGCTGCAACGCGATGCCGGCCTGTTCGACGAATGGTTCCTGCAACGCCACCTCGGCCTGCAGCTGGACTGCGGCGAGCTGGAAGGCCTGCAACTGGTGCATCGACGCCTGATGGACAACGCCTTGAACCAGCCCCAGGTGCTCACCCACCGCGATTTCATGCCGCGCAACCTGATGCCGGTCGATGGCGGTCCGGCAGTGCTGGATTTCCAGGACCTGGTGCGCGGCCCGATCGCCTATGACCCGATCAGCCTGTTCAAGGATGCCTTCCTGAGCTGGCCGCTCGAACGCGTGGATGCGTGGCTGGCGCGTTATCACGCCCAGGCGCTGGCCGCGGGCCTGCCGGTGCGGCCGTGGCCGCAGTTCCTGCGTGATGCCGACTGGATGGGCGTTCAGCGCCACCTGAAGATCCTCGGCCTGTTCGTGCGCCTGCGCGATCGCGATGGCAAGGGCCACTACTTCGAAGACGCGCCGCGCTTCATCCGTTACCTGGACGAAGTGCTGCCGCGCCATCCCGAACTGGCCCCGCTGGATGCGCTGTTGCAGCAGCGGATCAAGCCGGCACTCGAGCAACTGGCACGCCCCTTGGTCACCCGCGCATGAAGGCGCTGGTGTTCAGCGCCGGCAAGGGTGAGCGGATGCGTCCACTGACCCTGCACACGCCCAAGCCGCTGCTGCTGGCCGGTGGCAAACCGCTGATCGTGTGGCACCTGGAGCGGTTGGCCGCGGCTGGATTCAAGGACGTGGTGATCAACACCTCGTGGCTGGGCGCGCAGTTCGCGCCCACCCTGGGCGATGGCAGCCGCTGGGGCCTGCGCCTGCATTTCATCGATGAAGGGGCCGTGCCGCTGGAAACCGGCGGCGGCATCCTCAACGCGCTGCCGGTGCTGGGCGATGCACCGTTCCTGGTGGTCAACGGCGATGTCTGGACCGACCTGGACTTCACCGCCCTTCCGCGCGTGCCGCACGGCGATGCGCACTTGGTGCTGGTCGACAATCCGCTGCAGCACCCGCGGGGTGATTTCATCCTGCACCCGGATGGGCAGGTCAGCGATGACGGCGATGCTGCGCGCCTGACCTACGCCGGCGTCGGTGTGTTTTCACCGGCGATCATCGCGGGCTGGCGCAGCGTGATCGGTGCCACCGACGGTGCCGCCGCCACCCCGCCACAGTTCGGCCTGGCCCCGCTGATGCGGCATGCCATGGCCCACGGCCGCGTCAGCGGCCAGCATCACCACGGCCGCTGGACCGACGTCGGCACCCCGGAGCGCCTCGCGCAACTGGACGCCGCGCTGCGCGGGTAACCCCAGGTCATGCGTGGCTGACGCGACCGATTGCCGCCTCAGGTAGAGCCACGCCATGCGTGGCTGACGCGCCGATGCCCCCTCCCCCGAGAGCAGCCAAGAACCGCGCTCACGACATCCGGTTTTACAACCGGTGCGGGCCGTCTTCCAGCACCTGGCGCAGGAACGGCACGGTGATGCGCCGCTGCGCGGCCAGCGACTCGCGATCCAGCCAATCCAGCAGACTCACCAGGCTGCCCAACTCGCGCCCGGTCCGGTGCAGCAACCAGTCGATGGCCGCTTCGTCGATGGCCAGGCCACGGCGCAGCGCGCGCTCGCGCAGCACGGCCGCGCGCCCCTCATCGTCCAGCGGCTGCAGCAACACCCGCACGCACTGCTGCAGGCGCGAACGCAGGTCCTGCAGCACCAGCCCCAGCTGGTCCGGGCCATGCTGGGCGGTGTACAGCAGGGTGATCCCGGCGCTGCGCGCACGGTTGTGGAAGTCGAACAACGCCACTTCGTCCTCGCGATGCCCGGCCACCGCATCCAGCCCGTCCAGCGCGACCAGGTCGCGCCCTTCCAGCGATTCCAACGCCGCGCGCGTGCGCCCCACCACTGCCTTCAACGGCAGGTAGGTCGGCTGGCGCCCGGCCTGCTCGGCCAGCGAGCACATTGCCAGCGCCTGGTGGGTCTTGCCGGTGCCGGCCGCGCCTTCCAGGTACACCCAGTCGTGCGCGGCGCCTACCGCGATGGCACGCAGCTGCGCCAGCGCACCATCCGGTGCGCCGATGAAGGTTTCCAGGCGCTCGTCCTGCGGGTAACGCAGGGCGAGCGGCAGCTGCGGAACGACACTCACTGCGGATCCGGTGCCTTCGGCGAGGGCTCGACGATGATCGTCGGCTTGTCGATGTAGGAATCCAGCACGATCGTCGAACGCTCACCGGCGTACAGGTCGCTCTGCCGGTAGCGCTGGTGCGCATAGCGCAGCAGTACGTTGGTGACCGCCGCCACCGGCAGCGCCAGCAGCATGCCGAGGAAGCCGAACAACTGGCCACCGGCCATCACCGCGAAGATCACCGCCACCGGGTGCAGGCCAATCTTGTCGCCGACGATGCGCGGGGTCAGCACGTAGCTTTCCAGCAGCTGGCCCACGGTGAACACCACCCCGACCAGGATCAGCAGCTTCAGGTCGAAACCCTGCGCCTGCACCAGTGCCGCAGCGATCGCCATGATGATGCCGGTGGTCGCGCCCAGGTACGGAATGAAGCTGATCAAGCCGGCGATCAGGCCGATCAACAGGCCCAGTTTCAACCCGACCAGCGACAGGCCCGCGGCGTAGATCACGCCCAGCGCGATCATCACCAGGAACTGGCCACGGATGAACGCGCCCAGCACCTCGTTGGACTCGCGCGCCAGGTTGGTGATGGTGCCGATATGGTTGCGCGGGATGACCGAAGCCACCCGCTCGACCAGCTTGTCCCAGTCGCGCAGGAAGTAGAACGCCAGGATCGGCAGCAGCAGGATGTTGACCACCCAGGTCACCATCGCAAAGCCTGAGCGCGACACGTAGCCGAAGAACGACTTGGCGAAACCGCCGGCCTGCTGCCAGTGGCTGCGCACCCATTCGATCAGGCGGTCAGGGTCCAGCCACTGCATGATCTCCAGCCCGGTCTTCTGCTCGAACCACGGGATGCCGGTCTGCATCAACCATTGCTGGGCCTGCGGGATCGCCGCGACCAGGGTGGCGATCTGGCGTTCGATCATCGGCACCAGGATCAGCAGCAGCGCCACGATCACCAGCACCATCGCCACGAACACCAGCACCACGCCGGTGTTGCGCGAGCGCCCGGTGGCCTCGATCCGGTCGACCAGCGGATCGCCCAGCCAGGCCAGCGCCAGGGCCAGCACGAACGGGGTCAGGATCGGGGCCAGCAGCCAGATCACCCAGCCGATCGCCAGCACCAGCAGCACGTACTTCACACGGCGCAGGAACTGCGCGATTTCCGCTTCGGGGGACAAGGTCATCGCAGTCGGTACTCGTTGCTGGCCGGGGGCGGCGGGGTACCGGGGGCATCGCCATCGACCGGCACCGGCAGCGGGGCCAGCGGCACGATCACGCCGTTGTCGCCCAGCATGCGGTTCAGCCCGGACAGGCCGGTGGTCATCTCCAGCGCCAGCTCCAGCCGGTTGCCGGACGCGCGGATCGGGGTGATGTTGCGTACCACCGGGCTTTCACGCAGCCCGGCCGCCAGCCGCATGTAGTCCTCGGCGTTGTCCAGCCCGGTCACCGCGATGGTGTAGGTGCCCGAGGCCCCGGTGGCCGCGCCAGCCTTGGCGTAGCGGCGCACAAGCGCATCGGCGGTGCCGTCGGCGCCACCGGCCATGGCACGGCGGGCATCGCTGTCCTTGGTGGTCCACTTGTTCAGTTCCTTGCCGCCGTCCACGAACACCCAGTCGGCCACCCAGCCGCCGTTGGCGCGGTACAGCTTGCCAACCAGCTGCATCGGCGGGGCGTAGCGCGCGGAGGCGCGTGCCACCGCGGCGGTGTCCTGGCGCCAGATCGCCCCGACCAGGGCCTGCTCGGCGGCCGTGCCGGTGGGCAGGCCCAGCTTGTAGCCGCGCTCGACGGCGCGGTTCAGCAACGGACGGGCGGCGTTGGCCTGCTGCACGCTGACCAGGCGCGGGCCGGAGCCATCGTCGATGGCCATCCAGATCACCGGCTTCGGGCGCGGCTGCGGCCACAGCGGCAGGCCCAGCGCGGAAATCAGCCCATCCACGTCATCCTCGCGGAAGCGCGCCACCAGCACTGTCCGGTAGCTGGGGGCACCGCTGGCCGAGGTGCTCTGGTCCTGGCGGTAGTCATAGCTGGCCACATAGTCCTTGGCCCCGCGCAGCGCCTGCGCCACCCCGGGCCGCGCCATCACGCTGCGGTCACCGGACAATTTGCCCAGCACGCTGCCCAGCGCGCGGGCCAGGGCCCCGTTGCGGTCGGCATCGGCCTGGCTGTTGACCGGCACTTCGGCCTCGTAGGCCCCGGTGGCACTGGCCACGTCGCCTTCGGTGCGCAGCCCGCTCTGGGCCATCGTGGCCACCGGCAGGCATAGCGCGAGGAACATCATGAAAAAGAGGCTGCGGCGCATCAGGACTTCCATTGAGCGTATCCGGGGGGAATTGTTGCCCGAATAGGGCCTGCGCGCCAACGTGGCCTGTTAAAATCCCGCTTTCACCCCAGCGCAGCGCCGACGCCCGTGACCAACTCCCCGTCCAACCCCTCTCCCCTGACCTACCGTGATGCCGGTGTCGATATCGACGCGGGCAACGAACTGGTGGAGCGCATCAAGCCGCTGGTCAAGCGCAGCTTCCGGCCCGAGGTGATGGGCGGCCTGGGCGGTTTCGGCGCGCTGTTCGACCTGTCCAACAAGTACCGCGAGCCGGTGCTGGTCTCGGGCACCGACGGGGTCGGCACCAAGCTGAAGCTGGCCCAGCAGCTGGGCCGCCACGACACCATCGGCATCGACCTGGTCGCCATGTGCGTCAACGATGTGCTGGTGCAGGGCGCCGAACCGCTGTTCTTCCTGGACTATTTCGCCACCGGCAAGCTGGACATCGACACCGCCGCGGCGGTCGTGGGCGGCATCGCCAACGGCTGCACCGAGGCCGGCTGCGCGCTGATCGGCGGCGAAACCGCTGAAATGCCCGACATGTACCCGCCGGGCGAGTACGACCTGGCCGGCTTCACGGTCGGTGCGGTGGAGAAGTCCGAACTGCTCGACGGCGCCCGCGTGGCGCAGGGCGACGTGCTGATCGGCATCGCCTCCTCCGGCCCGCACTCCAACGGGTACTCGTTGATCCGCCGCATCTTCGACCGCGCCGGCCGCCCGGCCGACGTGGTGCTGGACGGGGGCGTGGCCCTGATCGATGCGCTGATGGCCCCGACCGCGCTGTACGTCAAGCCGGTGCTGGCCCTGCTCAAGCAACATGGCGAAGCGATCCACGGCATGGCCCACATCACCGGTGGTGGCCTCACCGAGAACATCATCCGCGTGGTGCCCGACGGCCTGGGCCTGGACATCCAGGCCAGCGCCTGGCCGCTGCCGCCGGTGTTCCAGTGGCTGCAGCGCGAAGGCGCGGTGGCCGACGCCGAGATGTGGCGCACCTTCAACTGCGGCATCGGCTTCGTGCTGGTGGTCCCGCCGGCGCAGGTCGGCACCATCGGCACGGCACTGGACGGCCTCGGCCTGGCGCACTGGACGATCGGTGAAGTCACCACCGCGACCGGCGCCGAACGCGTCCACATCGCCTGATCCCACCCGCACCGGAGCCCCGCATGGACGCCACTCCTCCGCTACCGCCGCCTGCCCCGGCCGCCGCGCTGTCGCCTGAAGAAGCCTCGCAGCTGCGGCTGCTGTCGATCTTCCACTACGTGCTGGCCGGTTTCACGGCGCTGTTCTCGCTGTTTCCCCTCATCCACCTGGCGATGGGGATTGCGATCATCACCGGCGCGATGCCGATGGACACCCCGGCCGACCAGGAGGCGCCGTTCGACCCACGCCTGTTCGGCTGGTTCTTCGTGGTCTTCGCCGCGCTGTTCATCGCCGCCGGAATGACCCTGGCCGGCTACATGGCCTACGCCGGGCGCTGTCTGGCGCAGCGTCGCCGCCACCTGCTGTGCATGGTGGTGGCCGGCCTGTCGTGCATGTTCATGCCGTTCGGTACGGTGCTGGGCGTGTTCTCCCTGGTCGTGCTGAGCCGCCCGTCGATCAAGGCCGCGTTCGCGCCTGCCGCTTCCCGCTGAGGTCACCATGTCGTTCGCGCCCCCGCCCTTGCCGCGCCCTCCCAGCGGCTGGCAGCCCTACCAGATCGCCTCGCACCTGCACGCGCTGAAGGTGATGTTCTACGTGCTGGCCGTGGTCCACGTGCTGCTCGCGCTGATCTGCGTGATGGCCGGGGTCGGCGGCTACATCAGCGAAACCGCGCAGCCCACCCCCGATGGCCCCTCGCCCCTGCTGATCCTGCTGGTGCTGGGCGCGGTGGCGATCTACAGCGTGGCCATGGCGGTGGTACATGCGCTGGCAGCCCGCCGCCTGGGGGCCCGCCAGCACCACCGCTACTGCATGATCGCCGCCGGCCTGGCCTGCCTGGCCGGCGCACTGGGCATCGCCCTGGCGGTCTACGCACTGCTCACCCTGCGACGCCCGGAAGTGCGTGCCAGCTTCCTGGACGACGACAGCCGGATGGCCGCGTGAGTGGCGCCCCTACCGGCCGTGCCTCGCCCTTGAAACGAATCGCCTTCATCGCCGTGCTGGCCGTGTTCGCGGCCACCTGGATCCACCCGCTATGGCCGCTTGAACAGACCCTGCACAGTTCACTGACCGTGGTCGGACTGGTCGCGCTGTGGTGGGTGGACCGGCGCTGGCGGCTGGGCAACGGCGCGTTCGCGGCGATCTGCGGTTTCATCGCCATCCATTGCATCGCCGCGCGCTGGCTGTATTCCAACGTGCCCTACGACGCCTGGCTGCAGGCGCTGACCGGCTGGTCGCCGAACGCCGCGTTCGGCTGGCAGCGCAATCATTTCGACCGGCTGATCCATTTCCTCTACGGCGTCTGCTTCACCCCGGCGCTGATCAAGCTGGCCCGGCATGCCTGGCCGGCGTTGCGCTTCGGCCACGCCTTCAGCCTGGCGGTGATGGTGATCATGTGCTCCAGCCTGGCCTACGAATGGCTGGAATGGGCCATCGCCCTGCTGCTGTCGCCCGATGCTGCCGAGGCCTACAACGGCCAACAGGGCGACATCTGGGATGCGCACGCGGACATGCTGCTGGCCACGATCGGCGCGCTGGCGGTCTGGCCGCTGGTACGCCGCGGCGCACCGCGATGAGCACCCGCAGCCGCATCGCCGTGCTCGCCTCGGGCCGCGGCAGCAACCTGCAGGCCATCCTGGCGGCGATCGAGGCCGGCCAGCTCTCGGCCGACGTGGTCGCCGTGCTGTCCGACAAGCCCGACGCCCCGGCCCTGCACAGCGTCGCCGCCACACAGCGCTGGGCACGCTCGCCCAAGGACTACCCCGACCGCGCCGCCTTCGATGCCGCCCTGGGTGATGCCCTGGCCGGGTTCGCGCCGGACTGGGTGATCTGCGCCGGCTACATGCGCATCCTTGGTGCGGACTTCGTGCAGCGCTTCAACGGCCGCCTGGTCAACATCCATCCCTCGCTGCTGCCGCGGTACAAGGGCCTGCACACCCACGCCCGCGCGCTGGAGGCCGGCGATGCCGAGCACGGTGCAAGCGTGCACTTCGTGGTTCCCGAACTGGACGCCGGCACCGTACTGGCCCAGGCACGGGTACCCGTGCTGCCCGGCGACCGCCCGGAAACGCTGGCCCAGCGGGTGTTGGCGGTGGAGCATCCGCTGTTGATCGCCAGCCTGCAGTGGCTGGTGGCAGGCCGGGTGGCTGAACGCGACGGTCAGCTGCTGGTCGACGGTCACCCCCTGTTTAACCCGCTGCGCCTAGATTGCGCCGGACAGCTGCAGCCCTGAATGGCCACGCACACACGCCGCTGACCCCGGCGCTGGCATCCTTCCCCCCTTACCGACCTGCCTGCATGAGAACGCCCTTGTTCAAGCCCGTGCTGCTGATCGCCTCCCTGCTGTGCACTGCTGCCCTCGTGCACGCGCAGGAGCCGCCCGAACCGGCCGCTGCCCCGCTGCCACCGGCACTGGCGGCCGCGCCCTGGGAAGCCCCCCCGCTGGAGCCGTTCACCGCCACCTACCAGGCCCTCTACAAGGGCAAGCAGGCCGGCGATGCGACCATGCGCGTCACCCATACTGGCGGCGAGCAGTGGCGGGTGGACATGCAGGTGATCGGCCGGCATGGCTTCGCCAGCGTGCTGGGCCTGAACCTGGAACAGAGCACCGTGTTCGAGAACCAGGCCGGGCGCTATGTCCCGCTCAGCCAGGCCACCGTGCGCAAGGGCCTGTTCCTGGGCAAGAAGGTCACCGGCACCTACAACTGGCAGGCCGGCACGGCGCAGTGGCTGGGCGACCTGAAGAAGGAACGCACCCAACCCATTCCGCTGCAGCCCGGCGACCAGAGCGCGCTGCTGCTCAACCTGGCGATCATGCGCGACGCGCGGCCGGGCGGGCAGATGCACTACCGCTACGTCGATGTCGGCCGCGTGCGCCAGCACGACTACCAGGCCGCCGCGGAAACCGAGACCGTGCAGGTCGGCGAGCTGTCCTACAACGCGCTGCGGGTCTACCGGACCAACGGCGGCAATGACGAAACCATCCTCTGGATCGCCAACGGGGTCCCCACCCCGGTGCGCATCCTGCAACGCGAAGACGGCGAAGATCGGATCGATCTGCGCCTGATCGAATACCAAGGAGTCTGACCGATGAACATGTTGAACCGCCCGCTGACCTGGATCGCCGCAGGCGCACTGGCCGTGGTGAGCCTGCCGGCGATGGCACTGCAGCCGTTCAAGGCCGACTACCAGGCCAGCTACATGGGCATGCAGGCCAATGGCAGCATGACCCTGGCCAGCGAAGGCGCCAACAAGTGGCGCTACAGCCTGAACGTGAAAAACCAGCTGGCCGACCTCAGCCAGAGCACCGTGTTCGAGGAGGCCAATGGCCGCCTGCGCCCGCTGAGCAGCAACGACCGTTCGGTGCTGCTGGTGAAGAAGCGCAATGTCGATGCGACCTACAACTGGTCCAGCAACCAGGCCACCTGGAGTGGCGATGTCAAGCCGGAACGGCGTGGCCCGGTCGCGTTGAAGGCCGGCGACATGGATGCGTTGCTGATCAACCTCGCCATCGCGCGCGATCTGGCCGCCGGCAAGCCGTTGAACTACCGCATGGTCGACGAAGGCCGGATCAAACCGATGTCCTACAAAGTAGTCGGCAAGGAGCAGATCACCATCGGGGGCAAGTCCTACGAAGCCACCAAGGTCTCGCGCACCGATGGCAACAAGGAACTGATCGCCTGGATCGTGCCGGAGTTCCCGGTGCCGGCGCGCCTGCTGCAGCGTGACAATGGCAAGGACGCGCTGGACCTGACGATCAAGGGCATGAACTGAGTAGTGCCGGATAGCAAACGGCCGCAATGAAAACGCCCGCTTTCGCGGGCGTTTTTTTATTCCTTCTTGGCGTCTTCGCCAAACACGGTTTTGCAGTCCACGCGGATCTGCTCACCGTTGCTGCGCCAGTAGAACGTGCGGCAATGGCGGTTGCCGTCCTGGGTGGTTTTCACGCCCACCGCATAGAGCGCCTGCAGCACTTCGGTGCGGCTGACCGTGCCATCGGCGTTCCAGTCCATGTCCTGCTGCTCGATGCCCTGGGTGATGGCGATGTCGGCGTACCAGGCATAGCCCAGCCACGCCAGCACCACCAGTATCAGCACCAGCAGCGCCTTGCGGCGGCGGGTGAATTTCCCGCGCAGGATCATGCGGTGACGCGCCGGATGCTGGCACCGAGCGAAGACAGCTTCTCTTCGATGTTCTCGTAGCCACGGTCCAGGTGGTAGATGCGGTCGATGGTGGTGTCACCGTCGGCCATCAGCCCGGCCAGGATCAGCGACGCCGAGGCGCGCAGGTCGGTCGCCATCACCGGCGCACCGCTGAGATGCTCGGCGCCGCGCACGATCGCGGTGTGGCCTTCCACTTGGATGTCCGCGCCCAGACGCAACAGCTCGTTGACGTGCATGAAACGATTTTCGAAGATCGTTTCGTTGATCACGCCCACGCCGTCGGCCACGCAGTTGAGCGCCATGAACTGGGCCTGCATGTCGGTCGGGAACGCCGGGTACGGCGCGGTGGTCAGGTTGACCGCGCGCGGGCGCTTGCCCTGCATGTCCAGGGTGATGCTGTCTTCGGTGGTCTCGATCTTCGCACCGGCCTCGACCAGCTTGGACAGCACCGCGTCCATGGTGTTGGGACGGGCACGGTTGACGGTGACCTTGCCGCCGGTCATCGCCGCGGCAACCAGGAAGGTGCCGGTTTCGATGCGGTCGGGCAGCACTTCGTGGCGGCCACCGGACAGCTTCTCGACGCCTTCGATGACCAGCCGCGCGGTACCCAGGCCTTCGATCTTCGCGCCGAGCGCGATCAGGCAGTGCGCCAGATCGGTGACTTCCGGTTCCATCGCCGCGTTGTCCAGCACGGTGGTGCCTTCGGCGAGCACGGCGGCCATCAACACGTTCTCGGTGCCGGTGACGCTGACCATGTCGAAGGTGAAGTGCGCACCCTTCAGGCGCTTGGCCTGGGCCTTGATGAAGCCGTTCTCGACGGTGATCTCCGCACCCAGCGCCTGCAGGCCCTTGATGTGCTGGTCGACCGGCCGCGAGCCGATCGCGCAGCCGCCGGGCAGCGACACTTCGGCCGCGCCGAAGCGGGCCAGCAGCGGGCCCAGCACCAGGATCGAGGCGCGCATGGTGCGCACCAGCTCGTACGGGGCCACGTGCTGATTGACCGAGCGCGGGTCGACCACGATCGCGCTGCCGCGCGACAGGGTGCCCTGGTCGATGGTGACCTTGGCCCCCAGTTCGCTGAGCAGCTTCACCGTGGTGACCACGTCGTGCAGGTGCGGCACGTTGGTGATTTCCACCGGCGCGTCGGCCAGCAGGGTGGCGCACAGGATGGGGAGGACGGCGTTCTTGGCGCCGGAAATGTTCACTTCACCGTGCAGCGGCTTGCCGCCGGTCACTACGATCTTGGCCATGGAGTCTACTTGGGGTCAGGTAGAGCCGACCGTGGGTCGGCTGAAAAAGGGAGGCGCGCGGGGCTTTCCGGAATCAACCGGCGGCTTCGGCCGTGGTGACGGTCTTCAGCGCCAGCGCATGGATCGCCCCGCCCATCAGATCGCCCAGGGTGGCATACACCATGCGGTGGCGCGCCAGCGGCATTTTGCCGGCGAAGCTGTCGCTCACCACGGTGGCCTCGAAATGCACGCCATCATCGCCCTGCACGTCCGCGCGGGCGCCCGGCAGGCCGGATTCGATCAGTTTGCGGATGGTCTCGGCGTCCAACGGGCTTTCCTAATAAAATGTGCGCTCATTCTACTCTTCCGCGTGGCGCCCGCATGGCTGTATCGCCCCTGCCCCCCTCTTCAACCGACGCTACGGCGCTGGTTGCCAGCGGCCGCCGCGTGTTCCAGATCGAGGCCGACGCCCTTGCCGCCGTAGCCGATCGGCTTGGCGATGCGTTCAGCCAGGCCTGCCAGCTGGTGCTGGGCAGCCAGGGCCGGGTGGTCGCCACCGGCATGGGCAAGTCCGGCCACGTGGCCCGCAAGATCGCCGCGACCCTGGCCTCCACCGGCACCCCTGCGTTCTACGTGCACCCCGGTGAGGCCGGCCACGGCGACCTGGGCATGATCACCGAGACCGACGTGGTGCTGGCGCTGTCCTACTCCGGCGAATCGGACGAACTGCTGATGCTGCTGCCGGTGTTCAAGCGCCAGGGCAACCGGCTGATCGCCATGACCGGCCGGCCGCAGTCCACGCTGGCCCTGGCCGCCGACGTGCACCTGGATGTCAGCGTGCCGGCCGAAGCCTGCCCGCTGGCGCTGGCCCCCACCTCCAGCACCACCGCCTCGCTGGCGATGGGCGACGCGCTGGCGGTGGCCCTGCTGGACGCGCGCGGCTTCACCGCCGACGACTTCGCCCGCTCGCACCCGGCCGGCAGCCTTGGTCGCCGCCTGCTGCTGCACATCACCGATGTCATGCACAGCGGCGATGAGCTGCCGCGGGTGGACGTGGGTGCCAGCCTCAGCGAGGCCCTGGTGGAGATGAGCCGCAAGCGGCTGGGCATGACCGCCGTGGTCGATGCCGACAACCGCCTGATCGGCCTGTTCACCGACGGCGACCTGCGCCGTGCGCTGGACACCGACCTGGACGTGCGCAGCGCCCGGATCGCCGAGGTGATGACCCACAAACCCCGCACCATCGGCGCCGACCAGCTGGCCGTGGAGGCCGCGCGGTTGATGGAAACCCACCAGATCAACGGCTTGATGGTGGTCGATGGCGAGGGCCGCCTGGTCGGCGCGCTCAACATTCATGACCTGTTGCGGGCCCGGGTGGTTTAAACCACAGTTGCCTTCCTCCATTCAGCTGGACTGCCTTCCCTGATGCCCTACTCCCCGTTGCCCGGTTTCCCGTCCCACCTGCATGCCACTGCCGGCCGTATCCGGCTGGCCTGCTTCGACGTGGACGGCACGCTCACCGATGGTCGGCTCTACTACGACCGGGACGGCAACGAGAGCAAGGCGTATTACGTGCAGGACGGACTCGGCCTGAAACTGCTGCAGCAACATGGCATCCACCCGGTGCTGATCACCGCGCGCAACAGCCTGTCCGCGCTCAAGCGTGGCGCCGACCTGGGCATCGACACCCAGATCGCGGTCGGCGACAAGCTGGCCAGCGTGCGCGCCTTGTGCGAACAGCATGGCGTGGGCCTGGACCAGGTCGCCTTCATGGGCGATGACCTGCCCGACCTCGCCCCGCTGTGCGCGGTGGGCCTGGCGGTGGCCCCGGCCAATGCCCACCCGTGGATCGCCGAACGCGTGCACTGGCAGACCCGCAGCGACGGTGGCCGTGGCGCCGCACGCGAGCTGTGTGATGTGCTGCTGGCCGCGCAGGGCCATATCGATGCGGTGCTGGCGAGGTTCGGCGCATGAGCTGGCGTACCGCCCTGGGTGGACTGCTGCTGGTCGCCGCGCTGCTCAGCGGCTGGTCGCTGCTGCGCCATCGCGACAAACCCGTGGCGGCGGTCAACGATGACGCCAGCAAGGACTACGTGCTGCACGATTTCCAGATCGTGGCGCTGGACGAACAGGGCAAGGAATCCACCACCCTGCGCGCACCGCTGCTGGAACGCCTGCGCAGCGATGAAACGATGACCATCACCACCCCCCTGTTCCTGCTGCCCGACCAGGACGGCAACCACTGGGAACTGCGCGGCAAGACCGGCTGGGTCAGTGCCAAGGGCGACCTGCTCAAGCTGACCGGCGACGTCAGCGGCGACAGCCCCAAGGTTCCCAATGTGCCACCGACCACCTTCCGTACCGACCACCTGGACGTGTTCCCGAAAGAGAACCGTGCCAAGACCGATGCCAAGGTGAGCATGACCCGGCCCGGCATCACCCAGACCGGCGTGGGCTTTGAACTGGACTCGAAAAACAAGACGTATCATTTCCTCAGCCAGTCCAAGGGCACCTACCAACCCGCCAGATGATGGCGTGACCGGTCATCGCGACGTCCTCCAACGGCGCGGGCCGGCAGCAGCACTCCCCATGGGCCGGACAGCATCCCCCGGCCTCGACATCGACAGTTCCCTGGCCACCTGGCCCGGGCAATCAAACGGCAGAACAGACACCCCATGAAGATCCTATTTGCAGCCGCCTGCGCGATCAGTCTTCTGGTCCCGGCATTCGCCGCCAGCGCGAAGTCGACCGATCGCAACGAGAGCATGTCCATCGATGCCGGTGCGCAGTCAGGCACCCTGGTGGGCGATGGCAAGACCACCTTGTCCCAGGGCGTGATCGTCACCCAGGGCACGCTGGACCTGCGTTCCTCCGAAGCCGAGATCTACATGAAAGATGGCGAGGCGGTGCGCGCGGTGTTCACCGGCAAGCAGGCCAAGCTCAAGCAGCAGCTGGACGACGGCAGCTGGATGGATGCCAGTGCGGATCGCATCGACTACGACATCAAGACCGAAGTGCTGGTGATGACCGGCAACTACCACGTCAAGAGCGCGCGGGGCACCAACTCCGGCGAGAAGATGACCTACAACACCCGCACCGGCGAAATGAACAGCGGCGGCGATGGCACCCGCGTGCGCACCGTGATTCCGCCCAAGAACAAGACCGCCGCCCCGGCCGCGGCGACGCCCGCCGCCAAGACCACCGTCCCCACCGCAGGGAGCAAGAAGTAATGCTCGTCGCCAAAGGCCTGCGCAAGCGCTACAAGCAGCGCGAAGTCGTCAAGGACTTCGAGCTCACCCTCGACGCCGGTGAAGTGGTCGGCCTGCTCGGCCCCAACGGCGCCGGCAAGACCACCTGTTTCTACATGATCGTCGGGCTGGTCGAAGCCGATGCCGGCAGCATCGTGCTGGACGGCAAGGACATCACCGCCGACCCGATGTACACCCGCGCCAAGCAGGGCGTGGGCTATTTGCCGCAGGAACCCTCGGTGTTCCGCAAGCTGACCGTGGCCGACAACATCCGCCTGGTGCTGGAACTGCGCGAAGACCTGGACAAGGCCGGCCGCGAAAAGGAGCTGAATTCGCTGCTGGATGAACTGCAGATCGGCCATGTCGCCGACCAGCTCGGTGCCAGCCTGTCCGGTGGTGAGCGCCGCCGCTGCGAAATCGCCCGCGCACTGGCCGCGCGCCCGCGCCTGATCCTGCTCGATGAGCCGTTCGCCGGCGTCGACCCGATCTCGGTCGGCGAGATCCAGCGCATCGTCACCCACCTCAAGCAGCGTGGCATCGGCGTGCTGATCACCGACCACAATGTGCGCGAGACCTTGGGAATCTGCGACCGCGCGTATATCCTCAACGAAGGCAGCGTACTGGCGCAGGGAGCACCAGACGCCATTCTGGCCAACGCCGATGTCCGCCGCGTCTACCTTGGAGAAACCTTCAAGCTCTGACCGGCGGCCGCTGCGACGCCTTCCCTTCGTTCGGCACAGGCATGAAAGCACGGCTGCAGACATCGCTGGGACAACAACTGGTCATGACGCCGCAGCTGCGTCAGGCCATCAAGCTGTTGCAGATGTCCAGCGCCGAGCTGGAACTGGAAATCGCCGAGGCGGTGGAAACCAACCCGCTGCTGGACTGGGCCGAGAACGCCGAGCCCACCCTGGATATCGCCCCGGGCGACGACGAGCGCCCGCCCGGCCCCGGCGAGGGCCCGGCCGAGGCCGACACCCCGCCTGCGGCCAGCGACGACTGGGCCCCGGGTGAGGGGGACTGGAGCAGCGGCAACAGCGGCGGCTCGTTCGACGACGATGACAACGGCAGCGCCGCCGAGCGCGTGGCCGAGACCGAATCGCTGGCCGACCACCTGCTCTGGCAGCTGCACCTGTCGCACCTGAGCGTGCGCGACCGCAGCATCGGCGCGGCGCTGATCGACGCGTTCGAGGAAGACGGCTACCTGCGCGAGCCCCTGTCGGCCATCGCCGAGACGCTGCTGCCGGCCATTCACGCCGATGAAACCGAAATCCTGACGGTGCTGCACCAGATCCAGCGCTTCGACCCGATCGGGGTGGGCGCGCGCAGCCTGGGCGAATGCCTGCAGCTGCAGCTGGACGTGCTGCCCCCCGACACCCCCGGGCTGGCCCTGGCCCGGCGCGTTGCCGACGGCCCGCTGGAACGGCTGCCGCGCAGCGGCGTTGCCGGGCTGGCCCATGAACTGCGCGAACCGCTGGCCGAGGTGGAAACCGCCGTGCAGCTGCTGCGCTCGCTGGACCCGCGCCCGGGCACCCAGATCGGCGAACTGGCCCACGACAGCTACGTGGTGCCGGACTGCGTGGTATGGCGCCAGAACGGCGTGTGGCGCGCCGCCTTGGCCGCCCATGCCGGCCCGCGGGTGGTGATCCACCGCGGCTACGAACAGATGATCCGCCGCTGTGGCGAGGCCGACGCCGGCTATCTGCGCGCCCACCTGCAGGAAGCGCGTTGGCTGCTCAAGGGCCTGGAAGCGCGCGGGGAAACCCTGCTGCGGGTGATGCGCAGCCTGCTGCAGCAGCAGGCCGCGTTCCTGGAGTTCGGCGAACAGGCGCTGCGCCCGCTCACCCTGCGCGAAGTGGCCGGCGAGCTCGGCCTGCACGAATCGACCATTTCCCGGGCGATTGCCCGCAAATATGTGCGCACCCCGCGCGGCACCCTGCCGCTGCGCGCGTTCTTCGCCTCCGGGATCGACACCGACAGCGGCGGCGAGGCGTCCAGCACCGCCATCCAGGCCATGATCCGGCGCCTGATCGATGACGAGAACCCGCGCAAGCCGCTTTCTGACGCCAAGCTGGCTGACCTGCTCAAGACCTCGGGAATACCGGTAGCGCGGCGCACCGTAGCGAAGTATCGTGAGGCCATGAACATTTCCGCCTCGCACGAAAGAGTAAGAATCGTCTGACGCTCGACCGCGCTCGGCGGGAAGGTTCATTGGCTCATCCGAATGAAAAGGAGAAACCCGATGCTCATCGAAACGTTTGGCAAGGACCATCTTGAGATCACCCCGGCTCTGAACGAGTACGTGGAAACCAAGTTGGGGCGGCTGGGGAAGCACTTCGACCAGCACTGCGAGATTCGCGTGCAGCTGTCGATCCGCAAGCCGGAGCACCATGCCGATGCGAGTGTGAACGTTCCCGGGCAGACCCTGCACGCCGATGCCAGCGCTCCCACGATGTATGCCGCGATCGATATCCTGGCCGACAAGCTTGACCGCCTCGTGATCAAGCACAAAGAGAAGAAACTGCAGCACGCACCGCTCCCGGTGGGCGACAATGACGACTGACGTCCTCGTTCTCCCCTGACATGCCCTTGACTGATCTTCTGGCGGCCGTGCGCACGAAAGTGTTGCCGGCCGCCGATCGCGACAGCGTGCTGAAAGCCGCCGCCCGGCTGCTGGCCTGCCGCGAAGCCAATGCCGAGTTGATCTACCAGAACCTGTGCCAGCGCGAGACGCTGGGCAGCACCGCGATCGGCCACGGCATCGCCATCCCGCACGGCCGCGCGCCGTTGCTGGAGCGCCCGCGCGGTGCCCTGCTGCGGCTGGAGACGCCGGTGGATTTCGGCGGCGATGAACCGGTGGACCTGGTGTTCGCCATTGCCGTGCCCGCGCACTACACCCATCAACACCTGATGCTGCTGTCCGAACTGGCCGAGCTGTTCTCCGAGCCGGCCATCCGCCAGGCGCTGCGCGAAGCGCGCGACGGCGACGCGCTGCGTCAGGTCATCGAATTCCCCCCGCCGGCGAGTGCCGCATGAATACCAGCATCACTGCGCGCGAACTGTTCGAACAGCAGCGCGACCGCCTCGGCCTGCGCTGGGCCGCCGGGCAGAAGGGCGAGCGCCGTGAGCTGGAAGCCGGCAACACGGTGTCCCGGCGCCCGTCGCTGGCCGGCTACCTCAATGCGATCTACCCCAACAAGGTGCAGATCCTGGGGACCGAGGAACTGTCTTGGCTGGACTCGCTGGATTCCCGCCAGCGCTGGGAGACCATCGAGCGGATCATGCAGTCGCACCCGCTGGCGCTGGTGATCACCCGCAACCAGCCGTGCCCGGAAGACCTGCGCGCGGCCGCCGACGAATCCCAGACCCCCCTGTGGATCTCGCCCAAGCGCGGTCACGAGCTGCTCAACCACCTGTCCTACCACCTGGCCCGCACGCTGGCGCCGCGGGTGATCCTGCATGGCGTGTTCATGGAGATCTACTCCATCGGCGTGCTGATCACCGGAGAAGCCGGCTCGGGCAAGAGCGAACTGGCCCTGGAGCTGCTCAGCCGCGGCCATCGCCTGGTGGCCGACGATGCCCCGGAATTCACCCAGATCGCCCCGGACGTGCTCGACGGCACCTGCCCGGAGCTGCTGCAGGACCTGCTGGAAGTGCGTGGGCTGGGCGTGCTCAACGTGCGCGAGATGTTCGGTGACACAGCCGTAAAGAAGAACAAGTACCTTCGGCTGATCGTGCACCTGACCAAGCCCATGACCGAACCCACCCCCCATGGCTACGAGCGCCTGACCGGCGATTCCGGCACCCGCCACGTGCTGGACCTGGACGTGCCGCTGATCACCCTGCCGGTGATGCCCGGCCGCAACCTGTCGGTACTGACCGAGGCGGCCACCCGGCTGCACATTTTACGTACCAAGGGGATAGACCCCGCGGCGATGTTCATCGCCCGCCACAGCAACATGCTGGAACGACGAACGCCATGAGCACGCCCGCCCCCGCCTCCGCCCCGACCGCCTCCAGCCTGATCATCGTCAGCGGGCTGTCCGGTTCCGGCAAGACGGTCGCGCTGAAGACCTTCGAAGACCTCGACTACTACTGCACCGACAACCTGCCGATCAACCTGCTGCCGGACTTCGTGCGCAGCCTGCTGGCCGGCCACGATGCCGATGCCCCGCGCCGCCTGGCGGTCGGCATCGACGTACGTGCGCAGAGCGACCTGAGCCAGCTTTCGTACTGGCGTGAAGACGCCAAGCTGGCCGGGCTGGATGCACAGCTGCTGTTCTTCGATGCCACCGATGAAACCCTGCTCAAACGCTATGCCGACACCCGCCGCCGGCACCCGCTGAGCCAGCTTGGGCTGTCCCTGCCCGAGGCGATCGCCCGCGAACGCGAGCTGACCGCGCCGCTGCGCCGCGCCGCCGATGCGGTGATCGACACCACCCATCTCAACGTTCACCAGTTGCGCCGCAAGGTGGTGACCGAGTTCGCGCTCAGCCACGGCAACAAGCTCTCGCTGCTGTTTGAGTCCTTCGCCTACAAGCGCGGCGTGCCGGCCGAGGCCGACTTCGTGTTCGATGCACGGGTACTGCCCAACCCGCACTGGGACCCGGCACTGCGCCCGATGTCCGGACGCGAGCGCGGCGTACGTGAGTATCTGGACAACCAGCCGGATGTGCAGAAGTACGCCGGCCAGCTGATCGACTTCCTGGACACCTGGCTGCCGCGGCTGGGCAACGACACCCGCAGCTATGTGACGGTGGCGTTCGGCTGCACCGGCGGCAAGCATCGCTCGGTCTACCTGGCCGAGCGCATGGCACGCCATGCCCGCGACCAGGGCTGGCCGGAAGTGGCCACGTTCCACCGCGAACTGGATTGAAGGCACTGCGACATGAATGACAGAACACAGCAGGCCTTCACACCTGCTATCGCCAATTCATGTTGACCTGTTAACGTTCGGGAATGACCTGTGGCATTCTCCTCGTAACGCATCCCGGTGTAGGCACGTCCCTGTTGGACGTGGCCACCCGGCTGCTGCGGCATCTGCCGCTCAAGACCGAAGCTTTCGAAGTACCGTTCGACGCAGACCTGGACGTCCTGCTCCCACTCGCCTCGGCCGCCTTGCGCCGGGTGGACAGTGGCCAGGGCGTGCTGATCCTGACCGACCTGTACGGCGCCAGCCCCAGCAATCTGGCCGGGCAACTGGCTCGTCTGGGCACCCCGGCTCGCCGGGTCTCGGCGCTTAGCCTGCCGATGTTGTTGCGGGTGATGAATTATCCGGAACAGGGACTGGATCAACTGCCCGCCACAGCCGCGGCGGGCACTCGCAATGGAGCGATTGTCGACGATGCTTGAACGTGAACTCACCGTATCCAACCGCCTGGGCCTGCATGCTCGCGCCACTGCAAAGCTGGTGCAGGAGCTGGCGCCTTTCCGCTGCAACGTGACCATGGCCGCCAAAGGCCGTGAGATCAACGCCAAGAGCATCATGGGCGTGATGCTGCTGGCCGCCGGCCAGGGCACCCCGGTCACCGTGCGTATCGATGGCGAGGACGAAGTCGCCGCGATGGACGCAGTGGTGTCGTTGTTCGAACGGCGCTTCGACGAGGACAACTGAGCATGCCGGGGCCGCCGCGAGCAGGGGCTGGCACGCCCGCACGGACCGCCTCCGGCGCCCTGCTGCTGGGCGGCCACGGTGCCTCGCGCGGGAATGCCCTGGGCCGCGCCCGGGTACGCCTGCCGCATGCCCTGGAAGTGGCCGAACAACGCATCGCCCCGGCCAAGGTCCCCGCCGAGCTGCAGCGCCTGCATGAAGCGGTGGACGCAGCCCGCGCGGAAATGCACGACCTGCGCCTACGCCTGCAGGGTGCGCTGAACCAGGAAGTGGGCGAATTCCTCGACCTGCACGCGCTGCTGCTCGACGATCCGGAGCTGCTGTTCGGGCTGGATGAGCTGATCCGCAGCGGCCCCTACAGTGCCGGCTATGCGTTGCGCGTACAGCGCGACCGCCTGGCCAAGGTCTTCGATGGCATGGACGATGCCTACCTGAAGAGCCGCATGGACGATCTGGACCATGTGATCGGGCGCATCCATGCCTTCCTGCAGAAGCGCCCGCCGGACGTCAAAGGGCTGGCCGGGGAGATCCTGGTCTGCGACAACATCGCCCCGTCCGAGCTGGCCCAGCTTCAGGCCCAAGGCGTGGTCGGGATCGTGACTGCCGGTGGCAGCGCGCTGTCGCACAGCGCGATCCTGGCGCGCAGCCTGCACCTGCCGCTGATCGTCAACGTCAGCAACCTGCTGCAGAAGGTCGCCGATGGCGACGTGCTGATCATCGATGGCGGCGATGGCGCCATCACCATCAACCCACAGGCGACCGACCTGCGCGACTACCGCGTCCGCCTGCGCGAGCATGCCCGCGAGCAGCGCGAACTGGGCCGGCTGCGTTCCAAGCCCACCCGCACCCGCGACAATGTCGATATCGCATTGCTGGCCAACGCCGAGTCGCGCGAGGACGTCACCGAGGCCCATGCACTGGGCGCGCACGGGCTGGGCCTGTATCGCACCGAGTTCCTGTTCCTGCAGCGCAACGAGCTGCCCGACGAACAGGAACAGTTCGAAACCTACCGTGATGCCGCACTGGGCATGAGCGGGCGCCCGGTCACCATCCGCACCCTGGACCTGGGCGCGGACAAGGCCGACCGCACCGGGCTGACCCTGAGCAATGAAGAAAACCCCGCGCTGGGCCTGCGCGGCGTGCGCCTGTCGCTGGCCCGGCCCAAGGTGGCCGATACCCAGCTGCGCGCGATCCTGCGCGCTTCGGCCTACGGCAAGCTGCGCATCCTGATTCCCATGGTCAGCACCCGCGAAGAAGTGCTGGCGGTGCGCCGGCGGTTGAACAAACAGGCCGAGCTGCTGCGCGCCGAAGGCCATGAGGTGGCCGAGCACATCCCGTTCGGCGCGATGATCGAAGTCCCGGCGGCGGCGATCGCACTGGAGAGCTTCATCGACCTGGTGGATTTCCTGTCGATCGGCACCAACGACCTGGTCCAGTACCTGCTCGCCGCCGACCGCAACAACGAAGCCGTCGGCGAGTTGTACTCGCCGCTGCACCCGGCGGTGGTACGCCTGCTCGCGCATATCCTGCGCACCGGCCAGGCCTATGACATCCCGGTGGCGGTGTGCGGGGAGATCGCCGGCGACCCGCTGATGACCCGCCTGTTGTTGGCCTTGGGCTTGACCGAGTTCAGCCTCCATCCGGGCACGCTGCTGGAAGTGCGCCGCGCCATCCGCGACAGCGACCTGTCCGAGCTGCAGGCAATGGCGCCCAAGCTGCTGGCCGCGCGCGACCGCCGCGGTATCGAACGCTGGATCGAGAAGGCCGGTCACGCTCCCGGCTCGTAACCCTCTGAGCCCACGTAGCGACCTCGTTGAGCGGCACGCGCTTTGCGGGTCTACCTCAGATACGATCATTGTCATCACATCGTGCATCAAGGACGAGGCTATGCGCCGGAATATTCTATTTCTCGCAGCACTTGCAGCGACGGTCTTCGCCCAGCCGGTCATGGCACAGCGCGTGGAGTACATCCATACCGATGCCCTCGGGTCCATCGTGGCAGTTACCGACGAGAGCGGGCAGGTAGTCGAACGGCGCAGCTACGAGCCGTACGGCGCCAACATTTCCCCATCGGCCCAGGGTGGCCCTGGTTACTCCGGGCACGTAGAAGATGCCGAGACGGGATTGACCTACATGCAGCAGCGATACTACGGCGCCGCCCTCGGCAGGTTTCTTTCCAGCGATCCGGTAGGGGCCGGGAAAGATGGAGGCAATTTCAATCGATACTCGTACGTTGCCAATAACCCGTATTCAGCCATTGATCCGGATGGCCGTTATCTGTGCAAGGGAGGCAAGGATCTATGCGCAGGGGTTAAGTCCGCGTTGAAATCAATCAAGCAATCCGCTAAACAGCAGACTGGAACCAGAATTCGCGATTCTCGATCGTCCCAAGTCGCGAACTTCTATGGCGCAGAGGGCGTGGACAACGGGGTCGTCGTGAACGAGCGGTCAGGGAGTTTCTATGGCATTGCAGAGACATCTGGCCGCACCACCACCGTGGGCTTCAACATGCAAGCCATGGCCAGCATGGCTTCCGGTGTATCTGGCGTAAGGACGCAAGATATTCTCAATGCGACAGTTCTCCACGAAGGCTCACATGGCATTGATCAACGGCAACGATTGATTCAGGGGTTGCCATCAATGACGGCCAGCAGATCTCTTCTGCGCGCCGGCGAAGTTAGGGCATATCGCGCTGAAGCGGCATACCACGAATCTTTGCAGGCTCGCTCGCCTTGGGGCTATTGGGAGCCAGGAACAGGTCGAGACGAAATGACGATTCAACGCGAGGCGGACTCCAGCGTTACGGCTAGCTGCGGAATTGGGAAATGTACCAAATGAAAATCATGCTTGCCATCGCTTGGATGGTGCTGCTGCCGTTGACCGCCACAGCATTGGACTGTCAACCCGCAAAGAGCGACTCCACGATTCCAGCCATTCTCGATAACCCACCAATCGACCGTGATGTCACCTTGACGGGATGCTATTACGCAACCCGTCATGGCATCCTGATATTCGATTGCGACAGGGATGAAAATCATGGAATAGGGGTCAACTTCGACGACTCCCGCTATCCGCAACTGCATGCACAGGAGTTTCTCGCAGCCGCGTTCAGGCAATCTCTCGCTCCGGCCCGAACGCGTCATCTGATGCGCCTGAAGATCCGGATTTCCGGCCGCGCGGTCAGGGATGGGACGTCTGTTCCGGGCGGCGCCACATTCCAAGCCACGCGCATTCATTGCTACGAAGCGGCCGATGGCACGAAAGTACGCGCAAATGCAAAGCGCTGAGTAGCGTCTGATCGGGATCTAACCCACGGAGGGCGTATCGGGCGAATTGTGTGCTTGCATCACTTTCGAGCGCGGCTTGCAAATCTGAATCCGGGAAGTCAACGGCTTCGTACTCCACGCTTCAACACCTGCCAGTTGGAACGCCAACCACGGTGGAAGCCTGATTCCACTCAGGACGACATGGCCCTTCGCGACGCAGCGGTGAGGCAGCCAGCGTCGCTGGCTTGCGAACGTCATTTGCCGCGTCCATGAGCTTCATTGGCTTGACACTGCAACCCAGTCAGCCCAAGGGCGCTGACCTGGCCTCGCACTGCCCGTCCCGAGGGCGCTCCCGGGACCGCTGCGATGCATCCCTTCATACTCCTTGAACCCTGATCAGCCCTCCCCCTCCTGCCGTCGTCCTGAAGGCTGCCAAGGCACCTACCCGATTGACACACAAGCACGCGATAATGACGCGGTGACCACCCCGCATGCCGCATCCTGTCCGGATAGCGGCCTTTTCTTTTTCCGCAGGAGCTGCCCATGGCCGAAGCCGTACGCCACGACAAGACGGCACGCCAGCTGCGGCTGTTGTCCGATGCACTGGACAGCGGGCGATTGGGTCCGGTGCGCCGCCTGGTCAATACGCTGGCGCCGGCCGAGATCGGCAACCTGCTCGAATCGCTGCCGCCGGGCAAGCGCGAGATCGTCTGGGGCCTGGTCGATCCGGAAGACGATGGCGAGGTGCTGGTCCACGTCGGCGAGGAAGTGCGCGAAAGCCTGCTGGCCGACATGGACCCGGACGAAATCATCGCCGCGGTCGAAGACCTGGACATCGATGATTTGGCCGACCTGGTCGAAGACCTGCCGGACACGGTCATCGACGAAGTGCTCAAGTCGATGGACCGCGAGAACCGCGAGCGGCTCGAGCAGGTCCTGTCCTACCCCGAGGACAGCGCCGGGCGCCTGATGAACCCGGATGTGGTGACGGTGCGCGCCGACGTCAACGTCGATGTGGTGCTGCGCTACCTGCGCCTGCGCGGCGAGCTGCCCGACCACACCGATCACCTGTTCGTGGTCAGCCGCCGCCACCAGTACCTGGGCCGGTTGTCGCTGGCCGCGCTGGTGACCCACGAGGACAGCACGCCGATCAACCGGCTGATCGATGACGAGCAACCGGCGATCGATGTCGGCGAAAGCGGCGACGAAGTGGCCCGGCAGTTCTCCGATCATGACTGGGTATCGGCCCCGGTGGTGGATGACAACAACATCCTGCTCGGCCGCATCACCATCGATGACGTGGTCGACATCATCCGTTCGCAGGCCGAGCACCAGGCGCTGGGCGCCGCCGGTCTGGACGAGGAAGAGGATCTGTTCTCGCCGATCAAGCGCGCCGTGCGCGGCCGCGTGGTCTGGCTGGGCATCAACCTGTGCACCGCGTTCCTGGCTGCCAGCGTGATCGGCCAGTTCGAGCTGACCCTGCAGAAGGTAGTGGCGCTGGCGGTGCTGATGCCGATCGTGGCCGGCGTCGGCGGCAATGCCGCCGTGCAGGTGCTGACCCTGATGGTGCGCGGCATCGCGCTGGGCCAGGTCGGCCAGAGCAACGCGCGCATCCTGCTGTGGAAAGAATCGCGGGTGGCGCTGATCAACGGCACCCTGATCGGGACCGTGGTCGGCATCATCGCCTACATCTGGTTCCACAGCTTCCTGCTGTCGCTGGTGATCACCCTGGCGCTGATCATCAACTTCTGCGCCGCCGCCCTGGCCGGCGTGCTGCTGCCACTGCTGCTCAAGCGCATGAACGTGGACCCGGCCGTGGCCGGCACCGTGGTGGTGACCGCGGTGACCGACGTGATGGGCTTCTTCAGCTTCCTCGGCCTGGCCACCCTGATCCTGCTGCATTGACGTTGGAACCTGCATGGCCCTGACCCTCGACAACTACTTCCTCCCCGGCTGGCGCGACCAGACCCACACCTGCGCGGCCTGCGAATGGCAGGGCAGCGCGCGCCAGATGGTGATGGAGCTGCACGAGGATGAAGCCGAGTTCGACTGCCCGCAGTGCGAGAACCCGGTCCTGCTGGTGGTCCACCCCAGTCTGGCGCAGGTGCAGGCCGCCGCTGCCGACGGCCACCCCGAAGCGATCGACCAGCTGGCCATCCTGGCTGCGGCGCCGCGCCCGGACTGATGCACTGCACGATGCCCGCCGGCGGATTGCCGCCTAGACTGAAAACGCTTCCAGTCGAGGATGGGCAATGGCACGACGACGCGCGGGTTGGCTGTTGTGGGCAATGGCGATGGTGACGCTGGCCGGGTGCGCCCCGCGCCGCGACGACGCGCCGGGGCATTTCGTCGGCCGCGCAGTACAGCTGGACGGCCGCACCTCCTACTACCAGGTCTTCGTCCCACGCGGCGCACGGGCGCAGCACGGCGCGTTGCCGGTGGTGCTGTTCCTGCACGGATCGGGCGAGCGTGGTGGCGACAACCAGCGCCAGACCGAGGCGGGCCTGGGGCCGTACCTGCGCGACCATGCGGAGGATTTTCCCGCGCTGGTGGTGCTGCCACAGGCACCGCAGCACGGGGAGTGGTCCAACGAGAACAACCGCATGGCGCTCGCCGCACTCGATGCGACCCTGGCCGAGTTCGGTGCCGACCCGCAACGCCAGTACCTGACCGGCATGTCGATGGGCGGCTATGGCAGCTGGAACATCGCGCTGGCCGAACCGCAGCGGTTCGCCGCGATGGTACCGGTGTGCGGCGCGGTACTGTCCCCGCACCAGATCCGCCCGGACCTGCAGGTGGAGGCCGTAGCCGCCCTGCCCGATCCCTATGCGGTCCTCGCGCAGCGCCTGCGGCACCTGCCGGTGTGGATGTTCCATGGCGCGCAGGACGACATCGTCCCGCCCGAAGACGACCGCCAGCTGTACGCCGCGTTCCAGCAGGCCGGCGCGAAAGACGTGCGCTACACCGAGTACCCCGACGGCAACCACAACGCCTGGGATGCGACGTACGCCGACGCGGCGATGTGGGACTGGTTGTGGAAGCAGAAGCGGTAGTGCCGGCCGCTGGCCGGCTCCTCATGGACCGCATGAACCGGTAGTGCCGGCCGCTGGCCGGCTCCTCATAGCCCCCAGCATCCAAGGCGCTCTTCCGCTACAGCCCCAACCGTATTTGACCGACGTCGCCAAACCATAGAATCGCCGAAGATGCGGCATGAGTTCCTCGCGACTGCGCATCGGCCGATGTTCCATTCCAGGCCAGAGCTATGTGCTGACCATGGTCTGCCACGACCGCCATCGTTGGTTCGATGATGCTGACGCGGCGGCGTTGGCAATGGCGCATATGCGTGAAATCGACCGGCAGGGCTTTGCACGATCTCTCGCATGGGTAGTGATGCCGGATCATGTGCACTGGTTGCTTGAACTGCGGTCAAAACCGCTCAGCGAAATTGCACGCCGCTTCAAATCATCAAGTGCGCTTGCACTCAACCGGGCGTGTGGTCGTCGCGGTGCGCTATGGCAAGCCGGCTATCACGACCATGCCATCCGCTCGGACGAGGCCCTGCGACGGCACGCCATGTACATTCTGGGCAATCCGATCCGGGCAGGTTTGACCGATGAAATCGGAGACTACCCGTATGCGTGGTGCGTCTGGCCCATGGAACCGTAGTGCCGGCCGCTGGCCGGCTCCTCATGGGACCTGCAGAGCCGGCCAGCGGCCGGCACTACCTGAATTGCTGCAGAGCCGGCCAGCGGCCGGCACTACCTGAATTGCTGCAGAGCCGACCAACGGTCGGCACCCACCGCATTGGCGCCCGATCATTGGTCGGGCGGCGGCGCACCCTCAACCCAGCAACGTTTCCAGTACCGCCATGCGCACGGCCACGCCATTGGCGACCTGGCGCAGTACCCACGACTGCGGGCCGTCGGCCACCTCGTCGGTGACTTCCACGCCGCGGTTGATCGGGCCCGGGTGCAGCACGGCGGCGTCGGTGCCGGCGCGCTTGAGGCGCGCGGCATTGAGACCGTACTTGGCGTGGTACTGCTCGATCGAGGGCACCAGGCCTTCTTCCATGCGCTCGCGCTGCAGGCGCAGCATCATCAGCGCATCGGCGCCTTCGAGCATGGCGTCGAAATCCTGGCCGACGATGCAGCCCTTGAGGGTGTCATCGTCGGGCAGCAACGACTGCGGGCCGCACACGCGGATCTCGCCAACGCCCAGCGTGCGCAGCGCATGCAGGTCGGTACGGGCCACGCGCGAGTGCTTCACGTCGCCAACGATGATGACCTTCATCTTCGAGAAATCGCTGCCCTTGGCCTGGCGCAGGGTCAGCATGTCGAGCAGGCCCTGGGTGGGGTGCGAACTGCGCCCGTCGCCGGCGTTGACCAGCGCGGTGCCCTCGCCTGCAACGGCGGCCAACGCGGCCACCGCGCCGTCGTCGGGATGGCGCACGACGAAGCCGCGCACGCCCATTGCTTCGAGGTTCTTCAACGTGTCGCAGGCGGTTTCGCCCTTGCGCGTGGACGAGGTGGAGGCGTCGAAGTTGAGCACGTCCGCGCCCAGTCGCTGCGCGGCCAGCTGGAACGAGCTGCGGGTGCGCGTGGACGGTTCGAAGAACAGTGTGCACACCGCCGAACCGCCGAGCACGTGACGCTTGTTACCGACCCGGCCCACCGCCGCATCGCGGATCTGGCCAGCGCGGTCAAGCAACTGCAACAAGGTTTCGCGGGGCAGACCTTCCAGGGTCAGCAGGTGGCGCAGGCGTCCATCGGAATCAAGTTGCGAAGCAGTCATGGGCAGGGTCTGGGAGTCAGGTAACGGGGGTGGCGTCGTCCGGGCAGGACAACCAGCGTTCGATGATCACCGCCGCCGCCACCGCATCCAGGGTGGCCGCGTCACGGCGGCGCTTGCGGCCTTCGGCGCGTTCGACCGCGAACCGGCGCGCGGCTTCGACCGAACTGGAACGTTCGTCGACCAGCACCACCGGCAGCTTGAAACGTTCCCGCAGCTGGCGGGCAAAGCCCTGCGCACGCTTGCGGTTGGGCTGGTCCTGGCCGTCCAGGGTGAGCGGGTCGCCCACCACCAGGCCGTCGGGCCGCCATTCTTTGATCAAACGTTCCACCGCGGCCCAGTCCGGGCCATTGCCGTGTACATCCACGACCGCGATCGCACGCGCGTGGGTACCAAAAGAACTGCCGATGGCCACGCCGATCCGGCGCGAGCCGACGTCGAAGCCCAGCACGGTGCCGTCGCGGCGGATGGTGGCCGGCTCAGACATGGCCGCTGTAATCGGTGAGGCGGAACAGATCCACGCCGATCCGTGCCGCAGCACCCTGCCAGCGCTGGTCCAGCGGCGTGCTGAACAGCAGTTCGGCATCGGCCGGCACGGTCAGCCAGCTGTTCTCGCCCAGTTCGTTCTCCAGCTGGCCTTCGCTCCAGCCGGCGCAGCCCAGGGTGACCAGCGCATTGCGCGGGCCTTCGCCCCGGGCCATGGCCTCGAGGATGTCGCGCGAGGTGGTGAGGAACACGCCTTCGCCCACCGCCAGGCTGGAATCCCAGTCGCGGGTGTCGTCATGCAGCACGAAGCCGCGCTCGGGGTGCACCGGGCCGCCATTGAGAACCACCTTGGCGCGCAGGTTGCCGTCGTCGGTGGCGATCTCCATCTGCGCCAGCACCTCACCCAAGGTGTATTCGGAGGGCTGGTTGACCACCACGCCCATCGCGCCGTTCTCGTCGTGCTGGCAGATCAGCGCCACGCTGCGCGCGAACGTGGAATCGGTCAGCGACGGCAGCGCGACCAGAAGGTGATGGGCAAGGGAGGTGGACAGCTCGGACATGGCACCTATTCTACCCGCTGGGCCCGGGACACGGGCGTGAGCGCTTCCGCTAGCATGCGTGTTTTCCCGGAAGGATCCGTCCGCATGACCACCCACCCGGTGTTGCCCACCGCCTCGCGCAGCACCATCGTGCTGATCGCACTGCTGCAGGGGCTGATGCTGTACGCCGTGCAGGAAGCCGCTGACAGCTGGCCGTTCCACGACCTGTGCAACCGGGTGCGCTGGTACACCTGGGTACTGACGGTACCCACCGCCGTTGCCCTGACCCTGGTGGACCTGCGCGACCGCCGGCTGTGGCTGCATGCCGCGCTGGCTTCGCTGCTGGTGCTGGGCCTGGCCAGCTGGATCGGCTGGAATCTGGGCGGCGGCGCCAAGGACCTGGAACAAGGTCCGCTGCTGATGCCGTTCTCGATCAGCATGGCCATCGCGGTGTTCGTGAGCCTGCCGTGGTGGCAGTTCCGCCTGCAGCACGGCCACTGGCGCGCCCCGTACGCGGCGCTGTTCGAGCGGGCCTGGCAGAACGGATTGACCCTGGCCCTGGCGCTGGCATTCACCGGCCTGACCTGGCTGCTGCTGTGGCTGTGGGCGGCGCTGTTCGAGCTGGTGGACATCCACTTCTTCCGCGATCTGTTCCGCGAAAACGCATTCATCGCGCTGGCGACCGGCACTTTGTTCGGGTTCGGCGTGCTGATCGGGCGCACCCAGCACCGCGCCATCCAGATGACCCGCCAGGTGCTGTTCGCTGTCGGCCGCGGGCTGTTGCCGCTGCTGGCGTTCATCGCGGTGATCTTCGTCATCAGCCTGCCCTTCACCGGTCTGGACGCTCTGTGGCGGACCCGGTCGGCGGCCAGCCTGCTGCTCACGCTGTCCCTGCTGCTGGTGGTGTTCGTCAATGCGGTTTACCAGCACGACAGCGAACAACCGCCGTATCCGCGCTGGCTGCGTCGGCTGGTCGAAGCCAGCCTGCTGGTGCTGCCGGTGTATGCAGCACTGTCGCTGTATGCGATGGGGCTGCGCATCAGCCAGTACGGCTGGACCCCGGAGCGCTTCTGGGGCCTGCTGGTGGCGGTGTTGGTCGCCGGTTATGCGCTGGGCTATGCGTTCAGTGCGGTGCGCCCGCGCACGCCGTGGCTGCAGCGCATCGAGCCGGTCAACCGCTGGATGTGCTGGGCGGTGCTGGGCCTGGGCCTGCTCGCCAACACCCCGCTGCTCGATCCGATGCGGATCAGCGTGTCCAGCCAGCTCGCGCGGATGCATGACAACCCGGCGGCGATCCGCATGAAAGACGCCGACACCCTGCGCTTCAAATTCGGCCGCCGCGGCGTCGAAGCCTTGCAGGGACTGCTGCACGACCCCCGTTTCAGCAGTGATGCCCGCGCCCGCAGCATCATTACCACTGCGCTGGCCAAGCAGTCCCGCTATGACGGCTCCGGCGACGACAACGGCACGCACGGTATCCGCGAACTGGCCGTGCTGCAGCAGCACGTGAAGCTGGCCAAGGGCAGCCCCGCGCCGGATCCCGACTGGTGGCAGGCGGTGCTGGCACGCAAGCTCGACGCCCGCGAATGCCTCGACATGGACACCGCGTGTGTCGCGCTGCGTCGCGATCTGAACGCCGATGGTGTCGATGACATGCTGCTGTGCACCCTGCGCAGCTATGGCGGCCCGCAGTGCCAGGTGCATACGCGCCGTGGTGCGGACTGGGTGGATGCCGGCACGGTCACGTTCCAGAGCTTTGCCCAGGACGCGGTGAAACGCAGCAACCAGGCCTTGCTCGATGGGCAGCTGCAGGTGCATCGCCCCCATTGGAGCAGCCTGTCGCTGGACGGCAGCGCGCTGTTCGGCGTCGACGAATCTTCCCTGAAGGAGCCCCGCCCATGAGCGGCTACTGTCTGATCGCGCCCGGCCATCCGGTGCACGGCCACTACCATGACCACGAGTACGGGTTTCCGCAGCGCGAGGAACGCGAGCTGTTCGAGCGCCTGATCCTGGAGATCAACCAGGCGGGACTGAGCTGGGAAACCATCCTGAAGAAACGCGAAGGCTTCCGCGCCGCCTACGATGGCTTCGACGTGGACACGGTGGCCGCCTACGGCGAACGCGAGATCGAGCGCCTGCTCGGCGATGCCGGGATCATCCGCAACCGGCTCAAGGTGCATGCAGCAGTGCACAACGCCCAGGTGATCCAGCAGTTGCGCGCCAGCCATGGAAGCTTCGCGGCATGGCTGGATGCCCACCACCCGCAGGACAAGGCGGCATGGGTGAAGCTGTTCAAGAAGACCTTCCGCTTCACCGGCGGGGAAATCACCGGCGAATTCCTGATGAGCCTGGGCTACCTGCCCGGCGCGCACAGCCCGGAGTGCCCGGTGTATGCGCGCCTGCAGGCCCTGCGTACCCAACCGTAGCCGGCATCTGCCCGCTAGGACTTCTTACACGCCCATGTAGCGGCCCGGGCGGTGGTTGAACATCAGCACCAGGCTGAGCACCACCGCACCGATCGCCGAGTACATCACCTGCGACGGCGACAGCACGAAGAACGCCACGCACATCAGCAGCGTGTCGAAGGACATCTGCACCTTGCCGGCGCTCCAGCCGCGGGTGCGCTGCAGGTACACGGCCAGGATGCCGATGCCGCCGAGGCTGGCACGGTGGCGGATGTAGAACAGGATGCCCAGGCCGGCCAGCGCGCCGCCGACCAGCGCCGAGTACAGCGGTGCGATGTGGGCGAAATCGGCCCAGCGCGGCAGCAGGTCCGTCAGGATGCCGCAGGCCGTCACGGCCGCGAAGGTCTTCAGGGTGAACTCCCAGCCCATGCGGCGCACGGCCACCCAGTAGAACGGCAGGTTGACCAGCACGAACACCAAGCCGAAGTTCCAGCCGAAGGCGTAGTGCGCCAGGAACGCCAGCCCGGCCATGCCGCCGATCATCAGCCCGCCCTTGGCGAAGATGGCCAGGCCCAGCGAGGCCACCAGGGTGGCCAGGATCATGCCCTGCACGTCCTCGGCCACCGAGTGGCGCAGGGCGGTCTGGTCGGCGACGGTGCCGGCGCTGTCCGGCGGCGGCGTCAGCGGACCGGCGGTGACAAGGTGGCCGTCGGCGTCGTCGCACGGCGCGGGGCCATGGGATTCAAGGGACATGGGGGTGGGGGCTGAACGTGGGGAGCGGTATTAGACACGATCAGCGTGACAGTTGCAGGTGCAAGTGATTCAGCCAGCCGCCCACCCTCACTGATGCCCGCCGGCTCAGGGCCCGGCGGTGCGCAGATGGTGGGCCACCAGCGCGTTGGCATGGCCATGGCCCAGCCCATGTTCGGCCTTCAGGAAGCTCACCAGCTCCATATGCTTGAGCCCGCCCTGCGCCACCAGCAGGGCCAGCCAATGCCCCACCGGCTGGCCGTAGGTCTTCTCGATGGAGGGGAAGTAGGAGGCCGGGCCGTTGACCTTGGGGGTATCGCTCATGACAGGTTCCTCGCGCGTTGGGGATACCCGGACGGATGCCGGGTTCTTCTGTACGACGTTCGAGCGTGCGCGGAATCGACATGTGCCTTTCATTCCGGCTGAACACCCGGCTGCGGCAGCATGCAGGGCCACATCGCACCACCCCACCCCACTACCCGGAGCCCTGTCATGCCTTACGTCACCACGCCCGACAACACCCAGCTCTTCTACAAGGACTGGGGCCAGGGCCAGCCCCTCGTCTTCCACCACGGCTGGCCGCTCAGCGCCGACGACTGGGACAGCCAGCTGCAGTTCTTCCTGCTGCAGGGCTACCGGGTGATCGCGCATGACCGCCGCGGCCATGGGCGCTCTTCGCAGACCAGTAGCGGGCACGAGATGGACACCTATGTGGCCGACGTCAACGCGTTGGTCGAGCACCTGGACCTGCGCGATGCGGTGCATATCGGCCACTCCACCGGCGGTGGCGAAGTGGCCCACTACGTGGCCCAGGCCAAGCCGGGACGCGTCGCCAAGGCCGTGCTGGTCGGCGCGGTACCGCCGATCATGCTCAAGAGCGCGAGCAACCCGGGCGGCACGCCGAAGGAGGTGTTCGATGGCTTCCGCGCGCAACTGCTCGCTGGACGTGCCGCGTTCTACCGCGAGGTACCGATTCCGTTCTACGGCTTCAACCGCGACGGCAGCCCGCCGGTGGCCGGGATCGTCGACAACTGGTGGCGGCAAGGCATGATGGGCGCGATCAACGCCCACTACGACTGCATCAAGGCGTTTTCGGAAACCGACTTCACCGAGGACCTGAAGAAGATCGACGTGCCGGTCCTGGTGATGCATGGCGACGACGATCAGATCGTCCCGATCGCCGACTCGGCCGAGCTGTCGATCAAGCTGCTCAAGCACGGTACGTTGAAGGTCTACAAGGGATATCCGCATGGGATGTGCACCACCCATGCCGAGGTGATCAACGCGGATCTGCTGGCGTTCATTCGCGGCTGATCCATGTACCACGGCGGCGGGCCGAAGATCCGCCGCCGTGGTGCATTGCCCCGACCTGGAGGGATTCGAATCCCGATTTCAGCCGGGCATCACATAGCGCAGAGAATGCAGCAGCCTGCGGATGCCCACGGGTCAATGGCCCTTCGGCGATGAAGGGGTGCAACAGGCTCCAGACGCGATTGGCCACGTCGGAGGAATGCCGGAACACGGCTTCATCCACATTGAGCACACCGGCCTCAAGATCCCGCGTCGCGAGCGTGCCAACCACGTGCCATTGCGCACACGCACCGGCAAGATAGGCCAACTGCTCGGTATCGCCCACATGCAACGGCGATGCGAAATGAGCATCCACATGGGCGAGTTCGTGTGCGAACAGGCGGACCGCCTCCGCCGCGCTGTGCGCTTCATCGCCCAACCAGCGTACTGCCAGTCGCATCGACAGACCTCCCGGCGGGGCAATGCTCAGCCAGCGCGTATCCCTGCCCTCGCCCTCCTCGATGACCGTTACCCGGAGGTTGCGGACGCGCGAGCCACCGCTGTAGCCGGCAATGAACGCCGCTGCCGATAACACCCATCCACAGGTTCTCATGGCTTGTTCGGGAGCAATGTCGGGGTTGCGCCACCTCACCTCGACATGCCGACCGTCTGCATTGCAGTGGGCATGCTGCTGCCTGGCCCGCGATGAACGCATGGCCCCAGGGATGTACTGGGTGGTGACCAGATAGGAAATGCCTGCCTTGCGCCCGTAGTCGAGTCCGGCAGCGCCTTCTTCGGAGACCTGCGCTTTCACGTCCGAAGGAAAATAGGACCGGCATGACACGAGCAGCAAGGGCAGGAGCAGGAGCAGCCACAACCGCAAGGCAGCGATCATCGACTTCATACCCATCTCCTTTTCCAGGTTGGACCCCCCGGTCCAATCTAGAAAATGCGATGCGCAAGAAAGCGGGCGATCATCCCACTATCAATGGAAATGCCATTGAGGGATCAAAACCATCGGCGTCCCTCGATACATGGGACAAGCATCATCAGCGTTGCTGGATGGAGCCACCACAGCGGCAGCCCATGCGGCGAACGCGGCAGAGCGCTGCCGCGTTCCCACCGCCTCAGCGGATCTCGGAAATCTCCACCCCATCCAGGCCCTGCGACAGCGTGCGTGCATCGCCGCCCTGCGACAGCTTGATGCGCAGGCGCACTTCGTTCTGCGAGTCGGCATAACGCAGCGCGTCTTCGTAGCTGATCTCGCCGGCCTGGTACAGCTCGAACAGGCTCTGGTCGAAGGTGCGCATGCCCAGCTGCACCGACTCCTTCATGATTTCCTTGAGCTTGTGGATCTCGCCGTCGCGGATGTAATCCTGCACCAGCGGCGTGCCCAGCATGATCTCCATCGCAACCTTGCGCGACTTGCCATCCGGCGCCGGGATCAGCTGCTGGGCGACCACGCCCTTGAGATTCAACGACAGATCCATCAGCAGCTGGTTGCGGCGGTCTTCGGGGAAGAAGTTGATGATGCGGTCCATCGCCTGGTTGGCGTTGTTGGCATGCAGGGTGCACAGCACCAGATGGCCGGTTTCGGCGAACGCGATGGCGTGGTCCATGCCTTCGCGGGTACGCACCTCGCCGATCATGATCACGTCCGGGGCCTGGCGCAGGGTGTTCTTCAGCGCCGCTTCCCAGCTGTCCGTGTCGATGCCCACTTCACGCTGGGTGATGATGCAGCCTTCGTGCTTGTGCACGAATTCGATCGGGTCTTCGATGGTGATGATGTGCCCGGTCGAGTTGTGGTTGCGGTAGCCGATCATCGCCGCCAGCGAGGTCGACTTACCGGTACCGGTGGCACCGACGAACAGGATGATGCCGCGCTTGGTCATCGCCAGCGTCTTGATGATCGGCGGCAGGCTGAGCTCTTCCACGGTGGGAATGCGCGTCTCGATCCGGCGCAGCACCATGCCGACCTGGTTGCGCTGGTAGAAGCAGCTGACACGGAAGCGGCCGACACCGGACAGGCCGATGGCGAAATTGCATTCGTGGGTCTTTTCGAACTCTTCGCGCTGCGCCGGCGTCATCACGTTCAACACCAGGTCGCGGCTCTGCTGCGGCGTGAGCGGGGTCTGGGTGATCGGTGAAATCTTGCCGTTGACCTTGATCGCCGGCGGCATACCCGCGGTGATGAACAGGTCCGACGCCTTCTGGTGCGCCATCAGCTTGAGGAACGAGGTGAAGTCGATGGTGGTGGTGCTCATCGCGGTGTACTCCGAAGGTTTCCAGGAGCCGGCCAGCGGCCGGCACTACCACTATTCGAAAATCCGCTTGTCCTTGGCGTATTCGCGCGCCTGGTTGCGGGTGATCAGGCTGCGCTTGACCAGGTCCTGCAGATGCTGGTCCAGGGTCATCATGCCCAGCTGCTGGCCGGTCTGGATCGCCGAGTACATCTGCGCCACCTTGTCCTCGCGGATCAGGTTACGGATGGCCGGGGTGCCCACCATGATTTCCCACGCGGCAGTACGCCCGCCGCCGACCTTCTTCAACAGCGCCTGCGAGATCACCGCACGCAGCGACTCGGAGAGCATCGAGCGCACCATCGGCTTTTCGCCGGCGGGGAACACGTCGATGATGCGGTCGATGGTCTTGGCCGCCGAACTCGTATGCAGCGTGCCGAACACCAGGTGGCCGGTTTCCGCGGCGGTCAGTGCCAGGCGGATGGTTTCCAGGTCACGCAGTTCGCCGACCAGGATGATGTCCGGGTCTTCGCGCAGTGCCGAACGCAGCGCTTCGTTGAAGCCGTGCGTGTCGCGGTGCACTTCGCGCTGGTTGATCAGGCACTTCTGCGAGGTGTGCACGAATTCGATCGGATCCTCGACGGTGAGGATGTGGCCGTATTCGTTCTTGTTGATGTGGTCGATCATCGCCGCCAGCGTGGTCGACTTGCCCGAACCGGTCGGGCCGGTGACCAGGATCAGGCCCTGCGGCTGGTCGATCAGCTCACGGAAGATCGGCGGAACCGCCAGGTCTTCCAGGGTGAGCACCTCGGAGGGAATGGTACGGAACACCGCACCGGCACCGCGGTTCTGATTGAAAGCGTTGACACGGAAACGCGCCAAGCTGGGAATCTCGAACGAGAAATCGACTTCGAGGAATTCCTCGTAGTCGCGACGCTGCTTGTCCGACATGATGTCGTAGACAAGCGCGTGCACCTGCTTGTGGTCCAACGCCGGAATATTGATGCGACGGACGTCGCCGTCGACCCGGATCATCGGCGGCAGGCCAGCCGACAGATGCAGGTCCGATGCTTTGTTCTTCACGGAAAACGCCAACAGCTCGGCGATATCCATACGCTGCTACTCCCCATGACTGCTGCGACTGGAAGGATCTTTCCCCGGGCGGCAGTATAGCGTTCCTGAACTACCGGAATGCGCGCGTGTCCGCCCTGCCCCTGCCGACGATATTGCTGAACCTGCACAACGCGGCCACCGCCGCCGGGCGGCCAACGCCCCGCCTGCTGGCGGTGTCCAAGACCCAGCCGGCCGACGCCGTGGCCGCCCTGGCCGCGCAGGGCCAGCGCGCGTTCGGCGAGAACTACGTGCGCGAGGCGCTGGACAAGATCGACGCGCTGGCCGCGCTGGGCCTGGAATGGCACCTGATCGGCCACCTGCAGTCGAACAAGGCCGAGCTGGCCGCGCGCCACTTCGACTGGGTACAGAGCGTGGACCGGCTCAAGCTGGTCACCGCCCTGGCCGCCCATCGCCCGGCCACGCTGCCCGCGCTGAACGTGCTGATCCAGGTCAACATCGATGACGAGGACAGCAAGCACGGCTGCAGCCCGCAGGAGGTCCCGATACTGGCAGCAGCCATCGCCGCCGAACCACGGCTGCAGCTGCGCGGGTTGATGGCGATTCCGGCACCATGGCCGGATGCCGAACGCCGCCAGCAGGCGTTCGAACGCATGGCCGCCCTGTTCCAGACGTTGGCCGGGCAGTATCGGCAGGTGGACACGCTGTCGATGGGCATGAGCAGCGACTACCCCGAGGCCATCGCCCACGGCGCCAGCATGGTCCGGATCGGCACCGCCTTGTTCGGCGCGCGCGTGCGCCCGGCATGACCCTTCGTTTCCAGGAGATCGTATGAGTACTTCATCGCTGACCTTCATCGGGGGCGGCAACATGGCCCGCAGCCTGATCGCCGGCCTGGTCCGCCAGGGCGTTGCCGCCAGCCGCATCCATGTCGCCGAACCGGTGCCGGCGCTGCGCGAGCAGCTGGCCGCCGAATTCGGCGTGCACACCTACGTCAGCGCCAGCGAGGCGGCGGCGCAGGGCCAGGTCTGGGTGCTCGCAGTGAAGCCGCAGGTGCTGCGCGAGGTCTGCGCCACGCTGACCGATCTCGCCCAGGCCACCGCACCGCTGGCGGTGTCTATCGCCGCCGGCATCACCAGCGCCCAGCTCGACCGCTGGCTTGGCGGCGGCCAGGCGGTGGTCCGCGCAATGCCCAACACGCCGGCCCTGCTCGGCGCCGGGGTCACCGGGCTGTTCGCCACCGGGGCGGTCAGCGCGGCGCAGCGCGCGCAGGCCGACACGGTGCTGGCCAGTGCCGGGCGCACGGTGTGGATCGAGGAGGAAGCGCTGATGGATGCGGTGACGGCCGTCTCCGGCAGCGGCCCGGCCTATGTGTTCCTGCTGGCTGAAGCCATGGAAGCGGCCGGCATCGCCCAAGGCCTGTCCGCCGAAGCAGCGCGTACCTTGGTGGTACAAACCCTGCTCGGCGCCAGCCGCATGCTTGATGAATCCGGGGAAGCACCGGCCGAGCTGCGCCGCCGCGTGACATCGCCGAACGGCACCACCCAGGCCGCCATCGAAAGCTTCCAGGGCGATGGCTTCGAAGCGATCGTCGCCACTGCGATCGATGCGGCCACGCGACGCGGCCAGGCCTTGTCGGCTGCCAACGACTGATCCATTGCCGGTTGCGGGCAGCATCGCTCGACCGCCGGCAACGCCTGGGTAGAGCCACGCCATGCGTGGCTGCGTAACAACCGGCAAGGGTAGAGCCACGGGTCAGGCCTTCAGTGCGTCCAGCAGGAAGTCCACAAAGCTGCTCAGCTTCGGTCGCGGCCGCCGGTCCGGCAGGTACACCAGGTGCAGCGGGCGGGGCTCGGGCAGGTAGTCGTCCAGCACCGGCTGCAATCGCCCGGCCGCGATGTCCTCGGCCAGCAGCACCGCCGGCTGCAGGATCAGCCCGGCGCCGGCCAATGCCGCCCGACGCAACGCATCGCCATCGTTGCAGAGCAGCCGCGAATGCTCAGACCAATCCTGCTCCGGATGCCCACGCAGCCGCCAGCCATGGCCGCCGCGCCACGCCAGGTGGGTCAGGCAATCGTGCCGGGCCAGCTCACCTGGATGCCGGGGCACGCCCTTGCGCTGTAGATACGCCGGCGCGGCGCAGATGCGCATCGCATACGGCGGCAGCGGGCGCGCCACCCATTCCGTGGAGCTCAAGCGCCCCATCCGCACCACCGCGTCGAACTGTTCTTCGATCAGATCCACGCGCCGGTTGCTCAGGTCCAGCTCGACCACCACCTGCGGGTGCGCCGCCAGGTAATCGGCCACCAACGGCGCCAGCACGCAGCTGCCCCAGGTCACCGGTGCGCTGATCCGCAGCACGCCCTGCGGCTGCGCCTGCAGCCCTGCCACGCTGGCCTCGGCCTGCTGCACCTGCTCCAGCACCGTGCGGCAACCGGCCAGGTAGTTGCGCCCGGCATCGGTGAGGCTTTGCCGGCGCGTGTTCCGCTGCAGCAGCCGCACCCCCAGGTGTGTCTCCAGCTGCTGCAGATACTTGCCCACCATCACCGAGGACACCTGCAACTGCTCGGCGGCGGCATTGAGGCTGCCGCGCTCGACCACCGCCACGAAGGCCTGCATGCAGCGCACGATGTCCATTGGAAACTCCTGATTAGGAATCTGCAAAGCATACGCCGGTTACCAAACCAAGATTGCCGGCGCAGACTGGCCCTACCTTTCCGGAGCAACCGACATGAAGATCCTTCTCGTAGGCGCCAGCGGCACCCTCGGCCAGGCCGTCGCCACCATCCTGGGCGCACACCACCAACTGATCCGCGCCGGGCGCCACAGCGGCGAGGTGCAGGTGGACCTCACCGACGATGCCAGCGTGCAGGCGATGTTCAAGCAGGTGGGCACCGTCGATGCCGTGGTCGCCACCACCGGCCGCCTGCATTTCGGCCCACTGGCCGAGATGAGCCCGGCCCAGTTCAACCTCGGCCTGCAGGACAAGCTGCTGGGCCAGGTACGCCTCGCGCTGGCTGCGCAGCATCACCTCAACACGGGCGGCTCGATCACGCTGACCAGCGGCATCGTCAGCGCACAACCGATCCGCGACGGTGCCAACGCCACCGCGGTGAATGCCGCGTTGGAAGGTTTCGCGCGTGGCGCGGCCTGCGAACTGCTGCCGCGCGGGCTGCGCATCAACGTGGTCAGCCCGAATGTGCTGGTCGAATCAATGGACGACTACGGCGCGTATTTCCCGGGGTTCGAGCCGGTCACCGCGCAGCGGGCTGCATTGGCCTACCAGCGCAGCGTGGAAGGTGTGCAGAGCGGGCAGGTGTTCACCGTGTGGTGACCGCGCGCTAGCCCCAGCGCTGCGGTCCATCGCCCTGGTCACCCAGCGCATCGCCGGGGTTGGCCAGGCGGCAACGCTTCAACGACAGACAGCCGCAGCCGATGCAATCGGTGAGCTGGTCGCGCAGCAGCAGCAACTGCGCGATGCGCTGGTCCAGCTCACCCCGCCACAGGGCGGACATTTTCGCCCACTCGGCCTTGGTCGGCGTCTTGTCGTCCGGCAGCGCCGCGAACGCGGTGGCCACCGCCTCCAGCGGCATGCCTACCCGCTGCGCGACCCGGATCACCGCCAGCCGGCGCAGTACATCACGAGAAAACCGGCGCTGGTTGCCTGCGGTACGCAGGCTACGGATCAGGCCCTTGCGCTCGTAGAAATGCAGGGCCGATACCGCCACCCCGCTGCGACTGGCCACTTCACCTACACTCAGTTCCTGCGCGATCACTGCTTGACCTCAACCATGGTTCAGGTGTCATCGTGCGTGACGCCGCGGCGCACTGCAAGCGCCCCCGCCCCGACGCCAGGAATCCCGCATGTCTTCCGAAGTTGCCGTACCCGCCTCCGCGGCGGTCCCCGCCGATGCGCCACCGCCCTCGATCCTCTCACCGCAGTACCGCGCCACGACCGTCGGCATGGTCGCGCTGGTCTCGCTGCACGGCTTCGAGGCGCTGGCGGTGGCTGCGGCAATGCCCACCGTGGCGCATGAACTTGATGGCCTGCGCCTGTACGCACTGGCCTTCGGCGGCACCCTGGCCACCAGCGTGATCGGCATGACCCTGGCCGGGCGCTGGAGCGACCAGCAGGGCCCGGCGCGGCCACTGTGGCTGGGTCTGATGTGCTTCATCGCCGGGCTGCTGGTGGCCGGGCTGGCCCAGCACATGCCGGTGCTGGTACTGGGCCGGCTGATGCAGGGACTGGGTGCGGGCGCGATCTCGGTGGCGCTGTACGTGCTGGTCGGCCGTACCTATCCCGAGTCGATGCGCCCACGCGTGTTCGCGGCGTTCTCGGCCGGCTGGGTGGTGCCCTCCCTGATCGGGCCCGGCATCAGCGGCCTGATCGTGCAGCACCTGGGCTGGCGCTGGGTATTCCTGGCGGTGCCGCTGCTGGCGGTACCGGCCGCGCTGCTGCTGCGCCCGGCGCTGCGCGGCCGGCAGCCACCGGCCAACCACACTACCGGCACCACCACGGTGGTGCGCTGGGCCATCGGCGCTTCCTGCGCTGCGCTGCTGCTCTATGTGGGCGGCCAGCAACACGGCTGGCGGGCCGTGGCCCTGCTGCTGCCGGCCATCGCCGCACTGGCGTTGTGCAGCTGGAAGCTGTTGCCGGCCGGCACCCTGCGCGTGCGCCGCGGCCTGCCCAGCGTGATCGCGTTGCGCGGCATCGCCGCCTCGGCATTCTTCGGCTGCGAGGCGTTCCTGCCGTTGCTGCTGCAGCGCGAGCGCGGCTTCTCGCCCCTGCTCGCCGGCGTTGCACTCAGCCTGGGCGCACTGGGCTGGTTCAGCGGCTCCTGGCTGCAGGGTCACCAGAAACGCGGCTGGTCGCGGCGGCAGCTGCTGCAGAGCGGTGCGCTGATGATGTGCGTGGGCATCATCGCCACCGCACTGGCGATCCAGCCCGGCGTGCCGCTGTGGCCGGCACTCGCCGGTTGGACCCTGACCGGGTTGGGCATGGGCATGATCTACCCCAGCCTCTCGGTGCTGACCCTGTCACTGTCGCCGCCGGCCCAGCAAGGGGCCAACACCTCGGCGCTGCAGTTGAGCGAAGCGCTCGGCGTCGCCACCACGCTGGCGGTGTCCGGCTCGCTGTTCGCGCTGTTCCTGGCCGGCAACGAGACCCTGGGCTATCTGCTGACCTTCGCGATCATGCTCTTGCTGGCCGCCGCCAGCGTGGTGGTCGCGCGGCGGATCTAGGCCGCTGCACCCCCGGCAACGGTGCGGTCGCGTGGACCGCACCGCGCAGTGTCAGCGATGCGTGTCGCCAACGTCCTTGAGGTCTTCGCGCAGGATTCGCCGGATTTCCAGCACCGCCTGCGGGGTTTCCTGCACGCTGTGCCCGGAAATGATCACCTTCTCCGACACCGCACCGTCCAGATGCGCGCTCCAGTACGGCACCAGCCCATCGTCGGACTGCTGCAGCGGCACCTCGGGTTTGCGCTGGGCAATGATCGAGTGGTACTTCAGGCCCGGCTCGATCGGCAGCGCACCGGCGGCCTTCACGAACGGATCGCTGGCCTTGAGGTTGTCGATGCTGTTGGGAATCTGCAGTTTGGTCGGCTGCGCCGATTGCGCCTCGGCCTGCTGCAGGGTCTGGAACACGTCCTCGAACTTGCCCAGGATGGTGATCGGCAACCGCACCAGCCGCCCGATCAACCGGCCCAGCCGATTGCCGGCGATGTCGGTGCCCTTGTGCGGGGCGGCGATGAAGATCGCACGCTCCACATTCGGCTCGGCCGTGAAGTGCAGCAGCGGGCCGAGCTTGGCCTCCACCCGCTTCAAGCGTTCACCCTTGAGCTCGTAACTGGCCAGCAACTGGTCCCACAGCGCATCGCCGGAAGAGGTCACCAGCAGCCGCGCCAACACGCCGCCCATGCTGTGGCCGATGAACACCATGTCCTTGGACGCGGGCGTGGTGCCGTTCGGGTCGAAGTGCTTGAGGGTGTTGTTGAAGGCCTCGTTGATCTCGAAGCGGTTCAACGCGATTGGTGCGTTGGTCGGGTAATACACCTGCCACACCTGGAAATGACGGCGCAGTTCGGGATCGCCCATGATTTCATTGGCGACGTTCACCCACGCTTCCGGGCTGCTGCCCAGGCCGTGCAGCATGAAGATGATGCGGCGATTCGGATCCCACGGCTGCATCAGGTACATATGCGGCTCGGCGATGCCTTCGCTGAGGCCGAACAAGGTGCGCAGCGACTGCGTGGCAAAGCCGGACTGGGCCAGCCACATGCCGTAGGCGGCGGTGAAGTTGCCGGCCAGCGGCACTTTCTCGCCGTGCAGGTCGATGCTCTCGGTGGACTCCGGCGAGTACACATCGAACAGCACCTGGGTCGTCTCCATCACCTCGCGCAGGGAATCGCCCTTGAAGCGCAGCAGCGCGGTGGCATTGATCGCCGACATCTCGCTGTACTGCGGAATCTCGGCCTTCTTGCCGTCCGCCGCGGCGATCAGCTTGGGCGGATCCATCACCACCACCAGCTCGGCACCGAAGCCATCACGGCGGTAGGTGCTGCGCAACCCGGCAAAGCTCACCGACGAGGCCGACACCATGGTGGTGGGGATACTGGTCATGCGCAGCTGGTCGAAGTCCGACGTCAGCGTCCAACGCTCACCGGCCACCGCGGCGTTGTAGTCCTCCCCTTCCAGCGCACTCTCGCGGCTGCGCTTGAACACCACCGCCGCGGTCTGTTCGGCGGCGTAGTTGTAGTAGTCGCGGACCTGGGTCTGGCGGTCCTCGAAGGCACGCTCGGACGGTGTGCGTCCGCTGAAGAACAGGTAGGCATAGGCATAGCGCGCCGCTTCCAGCCACGCATCCAGCGCGGCGTCGGACATCGGGTGTTTCTCGCGGTCCTTGGGCTTGGGGCTGAGCCCCAATGCGGTCTTGACCCACAGTTCGGACAGCGCTGACAGCCGCTGCTCCTCCGGCAACACGGCGGTGTCTTCCAGGGTCTTCTGGCAGGCGGCAACATCCTTCTCGCATTGCGCCTCGTCCAGGCCGATCACGCTCAGCGTTTCCTGCGACGCGGCACTCAGCTTGCCCGAGGTCAGTACGTCGCCGCGCTTGTTGGCCAGGTACTCGGTGGGCGCCACCTGCTTCATGGTAACCATCGCACAACCGCTGGACAGCAGCAGCGACAGCACCACGGCCAGCAGCGGCAACGCGCGCCCCGGCAGGCGCGGGAACGACAACATCATGGGGTGTTTCCTTGGTCGATACCGGGCACGCCACGGCGGATCAAACGGGAGAAGTCAGGATCATCGCCGGCCGCGCGCGCGCGCTCGGTGATGCGGCCACGCGCCTTGAGGGTGGCGAAATCCACCCCGGGCGTGAGCACGCCCAGATCACGCGCGTACTCGGCGAAGTAGCCCGATGCGAGCAGGCGGTAATCCAGCGGCAGGCCGGGTGCGATCTGCTTGGCCAGCTCATACACGATGGTGGTGCAGTTGCTGGTCAGCGTGTTGTAGAACGCAGGCGCGGCGTCCAGCTTGCGCGCCTCGCCCAGATAGGACACGAACAAGCCCTTGAGCTGCTCGCGCGTCATGCCCTGCAGCCGGTACAGATACACATCCTCGCCACGCACGTTGCTGCGCACGCGCACGATGTCGGTTTCCTCGGCGGCCACCAGGGTCATCTCGAACTTGCGGAAGAAACCGCCCAGCGCCGAGAACGATTCGCCGCGCTCCTTGCGGATCTCCAGCGAGAACACCAGCTGGCGACCGTCGGCGAAACCGAAGGAGACCAGCGTGTGCGCGATCATCGGCCCCATCCAATACGACAGCACCAGGTCGGCCGAACGCAGCTGGTCCAGGTCATAGGCGCGGCGCTCCCAGCGCACCTCGTGGTTGTCTTCGCTGTGCCAGGTGAAGTTGCGCACGTTGTCGAGCACCACGTGCCGGCCGTCGAATTCGACCACCTTCAACCGCTGCGCCACATCGTCGGCCCAGAGCCGGTCCTGGCGTGGGCTGAGCAGCAGCCACCAGACCCCCGAGGCGACCAGCGCGGCGACGAACACCGCACCCGGCCAACGCCCGGCGCGCGCCCGTGCCACCGCCACCAGCGTGGTCAGCGCAAAGCCGGCCCACACCACGATGACCACGGTGCGCAGCCAGCCCGGCCCGGGCAACTGGTAGGCCAGCAGCCCGGTGATCCACAGCGCCGCCAGCAGCATCAGTGCGGCCAGCCCCCATCGTCCTGCCTTCTTCACGCGTCGTTCCGTCGTTGATCCGGGGCGCTAGTTAGCCATAACCGGTGAGTACAGGACATTTTTGCGTGTTCAGCTTCGTCAAAACTTCCTGGCGTAACACCGCTATGCCCGAACCGCCACGCCTCACGCCACCGGCCGCGCCTTGCCCAGCCGCCGCACCAGCACGAAGAACAGCGGCACCAGCACGATGGCCAGCAGCGTGCCGGAGAGCATGCCGCCGATCACGCTGATGCCGATCTCGCGACGGCTGGCCGCGCCCGCACCGGTGGCCAGCGCCAGCGGAATCACACCGGCCACGAACGCCAGCGAGGTCATCACGATCGGGCGCAGGCGCAGCCGCGCGCCCTGCAGCGCCGCCTCCACCGCCGAGCGCCCGGCGCGGTACTCGGCTTCGGCGAACTCCACGATCAGGATCGCATTCTTGGCCGACAGACCAATCGTGGTCAGCAGGCCAACCTGGAAGTAGATGTCGTTGACGAAGCCAGCCGCGGTGGTCGCCAGCACGGTACCGATCACGCCCAGCGGAATCACCAGCAGCACCGCCACCGGCACGGTCCAGCTCTCGTAGAGCGCGGCCAGGCACAGGAAGATGAAGGCGATGGACGCGGCATACAACCACAGGGTCTGGTTGCTGGACATCTGTTCCTGATAGGACAACCCACTCCACTGCAGCGCGAAGCCAGGCTGTTCGGCCACCAGCGCCTGCATGCGCTGCATCGCCTCGCCGGAACTGCGACCTTCGGCGGCACTGCCCTGGAGTTCCATCGCCGGCAGGCCATTGAAGCGCTGCTGCAGCTGCGGTCCGCGCGCCCAATGGCTGCTGGCGAAACTGGCGAAGGAAGCCATCTGCCCGTTGGTGCCGCGTACCGACCACTGGTCGATGTCATCGGGCACGCTGCGGTACGGCTGGTCGCCCTGCAGGTAAACCCGCTTGACCCGACCGCGGTCGAGGAAATCGTTGACGTAGGTACCGCCCCACGCCGCCGAAAGCGTGGCATTGATATCGCCCTGCGCCAAGCCCAGCGCGCTGGCCTGGGCATGGTCGATGTCCAGGTGCAGCTCGGCCTTGTCGCCCAGCCCGTTCAAGCGCACCGAGGTCAGGCCGTCGTCCTGGTTGGCGGCCTGCACCACCTGCTGCTGCGCGCTCTGCAACGCCGGGCGCCCGGCCGCGCTGTTGTCCTGCAGCCACAGCTCGAACCCGCTGGACTGCCCCAGCCCGCGTACCGCCGGGGGCGACAACACGTTGACCTTGGCATCGGCCTGGCCACGAAAATACTGGTTGGCCCGGGCGATGATTGCCGCGGCGCTGTTGTCCGCGTTGCGTTCGCCCCACGGTTTGAGTGCGAGGAATCCCTGCCCGGCGTTCTGCCCGGTGCCGGCGTTGTTGCGGCCGATCACCACGAACACCACGTCCAGATTCTGCTTTTCCTTCTCTAGGAAGTACTGGCTGATCTTCGCGCCCAGTTCCTCGGTGCGCGCCATCGGCGTGCCTTCCGGCGTGGAGAACTGGAACATCACCTGGCCCTGGTCTTCCACCGGCAGGAAGCCGGTGGGCATGCGCGCATACAGCGCCACCATGCCGATGATCAGCAGCAGGTAGAACGCCATCCAGCGCTTGGGGTTGGCCACCACACCGCCGAGCTTGCCGCGGTAGGCTGCCTGGCTGCGCTCGACGCCGCGGTTGAACCAGGCGAAGAAGCGTCCCGGTGGTTTCTGCGCCGAGGAGGGCTTGAGCAGGGTCGCGCACAACGCCGGGGTCAGGGTGAGCGCGACCAGCGCCGACAGCGCCATCGCCGAAGCAATCGTGATCGAGAACTGGCGGTAGATGATGCCGGTGGAACCACCGAACATCGCCATCGGCAGGAACACCGCGCCGAGTACCACGGTGATGCCGATCAGCGCGCCGGTGATCTCGCCCATCGAACGCTCGGTCGCCTCGCGCGGCGGCAGATGTTCTTCGTGGATGATGCGCTCGACGTTCTCCACCACCACGATCGCATCGTCGACCAGCAGACCGATCGCCAGCACCATCGCGAACAGGGTCAGCGTGTTGATGGTGAATCCGGCCACGGCCAGCACACCGAACGTTCCCAGCAGTACCACCGGCACGGTGATCGCCGGGATCAGCGTAGCGCGCACGTTCTGCAGGAACAGGAACATCACCACCACCACCAGGATGATCGCCTCGATCAAGGTGTGGATCACGCCTTCGATGGACACGCGCACGAACGGCGTGCTGTCGCGCGGGTACGCCACCTCGATGCCCGGTGGAAAACCGGGCCGCAGCCGTTCGATCGCCGCGCGCACCGCATCGGCGGTTTCCAGCGCGTTCGCGCCGGAGGCCAAGGTCACCGAGAAACCCGCGGCCGGATAGCCGTTGAGGTAGCTGCTGGTCTGGTAGTTCTCCGCGCCGATCTCGACGCGGGCGACGTCCTCCAGGTGCACCGCCGCACCGCTGGGCAGCGTCTTGAGGATGATGCCGCGGAACTGCTCCGGCGTCTGCAGACGCGACTGCGCGGTGACCGTTGCATTGAGGCTCTGCTGCGGGGACGCCGGCAACGCACCGAGTTCACCGGCCGTCACCTGGGTGTTCTGCGCTTCGATCGCGCTGCGCACATCGGACGGCATCAAGGCATAGGCGCGCAGCTTGTGCGGGTCCAGCCAGATGCGCATGGCGTACTGCGCACCGAACACATTGATCTCGCCGACCCCGGGAATGCGGCTGATCGGATCCTGCACATTGCTGACCAGGAAGTCGGACACGTCCACGCGTTCCATGCGCCGGCTGGTGTCGTACAGCGACACCACCATCAGCGCATCACCCTGCGACTTGGCCACGGTGATGCCCTGCTGCTGCACCTCCTGCGGCAGGCGGTTGATGGCCTGGTTGACGCTGTTCTGCACCTGCACCTGGGCGATGTCCGGGTTGGCGCTCTGGTCGAAGGTAACGGTGATGCGCGACTGGCCGGAGGAGGAACTGGTGGACGAAAAATACAGCAGGTGGTCGATGCCCTTGATCTGCTGTTCGATCACCTGGGTGACGCTGTCCTCCACCGTTTGTGCGGAGGCACCGGTGTAGTTGGCGGTGATGTTGACCTGCGGCGGGGCGATGTCCGGGTACTGCTCAACCGGCAGCTGGGTCACCGCGATGGTGCCCAGCGCCATGATGCAGATCGCCAGGACCCAGGCGAATACCGGGCGGTGGATGAAGAAGCGCGGCAGCATGGCGGCTCAGCCTCGCTTCGCGGGCGTGGTGGCGGATGCGGCGCTCGGCACGGCCGCCGGCTTCACCCGCACCGCCATGCCATCGCTGAGCCCCTGGCGGCCGCTCAGCACCACCCGTTCACCGGCGCGCAGGCCATCAAGCACCAGCCATTGATCGCCCACCGCACGCGCGGTGCTGAACACCCGTTGCCGGGCCTTGCCCTGTGCGTCCACCACCCATGCCTGCGCTTCGCCCTTGGGGCTGCGATCCACCGCCGCCTGCGGCACCAGCAGCGCCTGCTGGCGGGTGCCCTGGCCCACCTGGGCACGCACGTACATGCCCGCCAGCAACTGGCCCTGCGGGTTGGGGAACTGCGCGCGCAGGGTGATGCTGCCAGTGGCCTGGTCGACATCGATATCGGCGAACTCCAGCGTGCCCGGCAGCGGGTAGTCGCTGCCATCGGACAGACGCAGCCGCACCGGCGCGGTGGTGGCCTCCACCCCGCCTTCGGCAATCGCCCGGCGCAGCGCCAGGAATTCATTGCTGGACTGGGTGATATCCACGTTCATCGGGTCCACCTGCTGGATCCGCGCCAGCGGTTCGGCCTGGCCGGAGGTGACCAGCGCGCCCGGGGTGAACAGCGCCCGCCCGATCCGCCCGGCAATCGGTGCGGTCACGTGGGCAAAGCCCAGCTGGGTACGCGCGGTATCACGCACCGCCTGCGCGGCCTGCACCGCGGCGGCGGCCTGGTGATGGGTGGCAATCGCATCGTCCACGTCCTGGCGCGCGGCCAGCTGGTCCTTGCCCAGTGTCTGCAGCCGCTCCGAGCGCAGCCGCGCCGCCACGGCCGTGGCCTCGGCGGTGCGCAGGTTGGCCTGCGCCTCGTTCAGCGCCGCCTGGTACAACGCCGGCTCGATCTGGAACAGCGGCTGCCCGGCCTGGACCATCTGGCCCTGCTCGAACAGACGCTTCACCAGCACCCCGGCCACCTGCGGGCGTACCTCCGATTCCTGCGAGGCCACGGTGCGCCCCGGCAGTTCCTGCTCCAGCGCCAGCGGCTGGGTCTGCAGGGTCAGCACGGTCACTTCCGGCGCGGCGGCGGCGGCCTTTGGGGCGTCATTGCCACAGGCCGCCAACGCGGTTGCCAGGCCGAGCGCCAGCAGCGGGGCACGGCAGGTACGGAGCAGCGGCCAGGCGCTGGCCAGGGGGGAGCGGAGCGTGTGGGTCATCGGCTACGGAGTTCCAGGCGTGGGGGAAGCGCTGGGGGCGCAGGACGCCGGCATCATGCGCCGGCATCCCGTGGGGGCACCGAAACCCGCCGGCGGCACCCTTCCACGGGCCGAATATAGAAGACGCAGCGGCAGGATCCGGCGAAAAACGCATGAAACATTTTTCATTTGCAGTGGCTGCGGGCGGTTGCGAGGATGCACGTGTCCCAGGACTTATAGTGGCCCATGCCGCGCGTACTCACCATCGAGGACGACCTCGTCACCGCCCAGGAAATCGCCACCGAGCTGCGCAGCCACGGCTTCGAGGTGGACCTGGTGGCCAATGGCGACCAGGGCCTGGCACTGGCGCGCAGTGGCGACTACGCGGTGATCACGCTGGACCGTATGCTGCCCGGCATCGACGGGCTGGGCCTGGTCACCGCGCTGCGCCGCCAGGGCATCACCACCCCGGTGCTGATGATCAGCGCGTTGTCGGATGTGGATGAACGAGTGCGCGGGCTGCGCGCCGGGGGCGATGACTACCTGACCAAACCGTTCGCCTCCGACGAGATGGCCGCACGCGTGGAAGTGCTGATCCGCCGCCACGGCCAGCCGCCCAGCAGCGACAACGTGCTGCGCGTGGGCGACCTGGAGCTGGACCTGATGACGCGCTCGGTGCGCCGCGCCGGCGATGAGATCGCACTGCTGCCCACCGAATTCAAACTACTGGAATTCCTGGTCCGCAACGCCGGCCAGGTGGTCACCCGCAGCATGCTGTTCCAGGAGGTCTGGGGCTATCACTTCGACCCCGGCACCAACCTCATCGACGTCCATATCGGACGCCTGCGCAAGCGCATCGACCATCCTGGCCGGCCACAGCCGATCAAGACCGTACGTGGAACCGGCTATGTCCTCGACGAGCATGTCTGACGGCTGGCGTTCGTCCAGCAGCCGCCTGCTGGGCCTGTACTGCGTGCTGTTCGTGGCGTGGTCCAGCGTGCTGCTGGGGGTGATGTACTGGCGGGTCTCGGACTACCTCAGTGATGTGGCCGAATCCGGGTTGCTGCAACGCGCCCACCTGTTCGAAAAGTTCGAAGGACAGGCACTCGACGCTGCGTTGCGCGACAGCCTGCGCTACGACATCCATGGCGCCTACGCCTACGGCATCTTCAACCGCAACGGTGCGCATCTTGCGGGCCCACTGCAGGCCATTCCCGAAGGCCTGGACATCGATGGCCGCTCGCATGCGGTGGAAAGCTGGGCGCTGGCCAGCGGCGCGCGCGAGGAAGCCGGCCGCGCGCTCGGAGTGAACACCCAGGATGGCCGGCTGCTGGTGTTCGCACGCCCCAGCGGCAAGCTCACCATGGTCAACAGCATCATCCTGGAAGCCCTGCTGTGGGGCGTGTCGCTGACCGTCATTCCCGGCCTGGCCGGCTGGCATGTGCTGCGTCGGCGGCCGCTGAAACGCATCCAGCAGATCGAGGCCGCCACTAACCGCATCATCGCCGGCGACCTGGGCCAACGCCTGCCGGTGTCGGGACGCCCGGATGAGATCGACCGCTTGTCGAGCATCGTCAACGCCATGCTTGAACGCATCGAGCAGTTGATGACCGAAGTGAAAGGCGTGTGCGACAGCATCGCCCACGACCTGCGTACCCCGCTCACCCGGCTGCGCGCGCACCTGTACCGCATGCGCGTGGATCTGGACGACGAGGATCCGCGCGCCAACCAACTGGACCGCGCACTCACCGACACGGACATGCTGATGGCGCGCTTCGCCGCGCTGCTGCGGGTGTCGGAACTGGAGAACCACCAGCGCCGCTCGGCGTTCATCGAGATCGACATCGCCGAGCTGCTCGGCGAGCTGCATCAGTTCTACCTGCCGCTGGCCGAAGAAAAGCAGCAACTGCTGCAGCTGGAGGTCGCCCCCCCGCTCAGCGCCGTGCGCGGCGACCGCGAGCTGCTGTTCGAGGCGCTGGCCAACCTGTTGTCCAATGCGCTGCGCTTCACGCCCGCCAACGGGATCATCGTGTTGCGTGCGGTGGAGGAGGAAGGTGCCCCCCGCATCGATGTGATCGACAACGGGCCGGGCATCCCCGCCCAGGACCGCAGCCTGATCTACCAGCGCTTCTTCCGCGGCAGCGGCGATGCCGGGCGCGGTGAGGGCTTCGGGCTGGGCCTGTCCATCGTGGCCGCCATCGCCGGCCTGCACGGGTTCCGGGTCCGCGCCGGCACCGCCCCGGGCGGCGGGGCCTGGCTCAGCCTGCGCTGCCAGGCCGATGGCTTGCCCTGAACGGAACTTCGCAACCGACCCATTTGCGAATAATTTGTATTTGCATTGGAGCATCCGGATAATCCGTCGCCACCGTCACCCCCGGACCGACCGATGCCCGCCCTCCGCCGCCCGCTGCTGCTGTCCCTCGCCCTGCCCTCCCTGCTCGCCTCGGCGATTGCCCAGGCCCAGGACAGCAACGCCGCCCGCACCCTGGATGCGGTGAGCGTGGTGGCCGATCGCGCCAGCACCGCGACCAAGACCGACACCGAGCTGACCCAGACCCCGCAGGCGATCAGCGTGGTCACCGCCGACCTGTTCACCGACCGCGGCGCCCGCACTCTGCAGGAAACCCTGCGCTACAGCGCCGGCGTCACCGCCGATGCCTACGGCCTGGATACCCGCAGCGACGGCAGCACCGTGCGCGGCCTGGACCCGGTGCAGTACCTGGACGGCCTGCGCCGCAGCTACGGCTTCAACCCGATGGCACGCACCGAGGTGTATGGCCTGGAGCGGGTGGAAGTGCTGCGTGGACCGTCCTCGGTGTTGTACGGCGCCGGCGCCACCGGCGGCATCATCAACGCCATGACCAAGCGCCCGACCTTCACCGACACCGGCGGCGAGCTCGGCGTGCAGCTGGGCAACTTCGACCGCAAGCAGTTCCAGGGCGACATCGGCGGCACCCTCAATGACGCCGGCACCGTCGCCGGCCGCGTGGTCGGGCTGGTCCGCAACGCCGGCATGCAGACCGACTTCGTCGACGATGACCGCGTCTACGTCGCGCCGTCGATCAGCTGGCGCGGCGAGCGCAGCACGCTCACCGTGCTGGCCAGCTACCAGCACGACACCACTGCCTCCAGCCAGCAGTTCCTGCCGGTGGTGGCCACCTTGAACGCACCGGCGGGCCGCCGCCTGGACCCGTCCACCTTCCTGGGCGACCGCGATTTCGACACCCTCGACTCGCGCGTGTACAGCCTTACCGCGCTGTTCGACCACCGCTTCAGCGACAGCGTGAGCCTGCGCTCGTCGGTGCGCTACCTGGACGGCAAGACCGAGTTCCGCGAACTGTATCCGGACACTTACACCAACCCGCTGGATCCGTTCATCGATGCCGACAAGCGCGTGGTCAACCGCAATGCCTACGGCGTACGCCCGGACGTGCGTGTGCTCACCAGTGACAACGCCTTCCAGTTCGACTTCGCCACCGGTGCCTTCCAGCACGTACTGCTGGCCGGCGTGGACTACACCGACTACCGCGAGACATCGCAGAGCCTGGATGCCACCCCGACCCCGATCGACATCTACACCCCGGTATCCACCGGGGTGACCATCAACGGCTGGAACCGCCTGCCCAACCAGCGCACCACCCAGCTGGGCGTGTACGTGCAGGACCAGATCCGCTGGGCCGATCGCGTCTCGCTGGTGCTCGGCGCCCGCCGCGACCACGCCCGCAGCAAGACCGAAGGCCTGCCCAGCCAGACCGACAACGCCACCACCTACCGCGCCGGTCTGATCGGCGACATCGGCGGCGGCGTCTCGCCGTACATCAGCTACAGCGAGTCGTTCCTGCCGGTCAACGGCCAGGACCTGTACGGCCGCGCGTTCAAGCCGATGCAGGGCCACCAGGTCGAGGGCGGCGTGAAGTGGCAGCCGGCGCGCAACATGCTGGTCACCGCCTCGGTCTACCGCATCACCGAAACCAACCGCCAGACCAACGATCCGGACAACGTGCTCAACGTCATCCAGACCGGTGAAATCCAGTCAAAGGGCGTGGAGCTGGAAGGCCAGTTCTCCTTCGCCAACGATCTCACCGTGACCGCCGCCTACGCACGCAACAAGGCCGAGGTGACCAAGAGCAGCTTCGCCATGGAAGTGGACCAGCGCCTCAACGACACCCCGCAGGAACTGTCCTCGCTGTGGATCGCCAAGGGCTTCCAGCTCGATGCCGATGCGCGGCTGCGCGTGGGCGTGGGTGGCCGCTACGTCGGCAACACCCAGTCGCTGGGCTACGGCGGCTTCATCCGCACGCCCAGCTACACCCTCATCGATGGGCTGCTCGAAGTGCAGGTCACCGACTGGACCATGGCGCTGAACATCACCAACCTCACCGACAAGAAGTACTTCGCGCCGTGCCGCAACTTCGGTGACTGCTTCACCGGCAACCCGCGCACCGTCACCGGCACCATCAGCTACCGGTTCTGAGGTTCCTGGCGACCCGGGCCGCCGTGCCCGGGTCGGACGGCGTGCAGATCAGGCCATCGACTGCAGTAACTGGCCCAGGGCCGGTGACTCCGCCCCGCTGCGCAGACACAGCTGCAACATGAACCGCGCCGCGTCCCCTTCAATCGCCTGATAGTGGATCTCCGCGCCGCGGAATCCCGCCATGCTGGCCGGCACGATCGCCACACCCGCCTCCACCGCCACCAGCGACAGCACCGCATGCATGCCGTGCGCTTCCTGCACCACGCCCGGCACGAAACCGGCTGCCGCGCACAGCTGGATCACCTGCGCATGGAAGCCCTGCCCCTCGCGCGCGGGCCACAGCACGAAGGGTTCGGCGGCCAACGCGGCCAGCGCAATCGCACCTCCCTGCGCAAGTCGATGCGAACGCGGCAGCGCGATGGCCAGGCGGTCGTGATCGAAGTCGCGCAGCTGCATGTCACCGGCCTCGTACACCGGTGGAATCAACACGCCCGCATCCAGCCGCTGCTCACGCAGCATCAGCACCTGCCGTGCGGACGTTGCCTCGATCAACTCCAGCCGCACCTGTGGATGGCTGCTGCGGAACGCGCGGATCACCTGCGGCAGCCGCCCGTACAGCGCACTGCCCACATAGCCCAGGCGCACGGTACCGGTACGCCCGGCGGCCGCATCGCGGGTGGCGGTCAGAGCGTGCTCGGCCTGCTGCAGGGTCAACCGTGACTGCGCCAGCAATACCTGGCCTGCGGCGGTGAGCCCCAGCGTGCGGTTGCCGCGCAGGATCAGCTCGGCGCCCACCTCCTCTTCCAGCTTGCGGATGGCGGCGGTCAGCGGCGGCTGCGACATGTGCAGCCGCGCCGCCGCACGATGGAAGTGCAGCTCCTCGGCGACGGCGACGAACTGGCGGAGGAGGCGAAGGTCGACCATGGGCCTGCCGGAACGGAAAACAGGGGCCAGCGTAATACGTCCCGCTCAGCGGGGCTCGATGGCCGGCTGCGCCACGTTCGACCACTGCGCCGCGATGTCCTCGATGCTGCCGGCTTGCACCGCACGCAGATCACGCGGATACGCCACGCCGTCGGCCTCCTCACTGCGCGTGGCATGGAACTGGCCGTTGCTTGCGCGCAGGATCCAACCGCCCTGCTGGCACGCCGACGACACCAGGAAGGCCACACCCGGGGCGACCGCATCGGGATGCAGTTCGTCGGGCTCGCCCTGCACGCCCCACATCCGGGTTTTGGCCACCGGCGACACCGCATTGACCAGGATGCCGTGCGGCGCACCTTCGGCCGCCAGCACGTTGACGATGCCCACAGCGGCCAGTTTCGCCGCGGCGTAGGCGACCAATCCCGGCTGCACATACTGCGGGTACAGCGCGCGGTCGGACGTGGTCACTACGATGCGGCCATGACGCGCGGCCTGCATCGCCGGCCATGCCGCCTGCGCCAACCATAGGGGGGCCTTCGCGGCGAGGCTCATCATGCGGTCGAAGCGCGCTTCTTCCAGCGCCTCGATCGGCTGGTACTCGACCCAACCGGCGTTGTGGATGATGAAATCCAACCGCCCGAAGCGCTGCAGGATCGCGGTGATCAAGGCCTGGCAATCGGCACGGCTGTCGATCGGGTCGTGCGCGGCGTGGACGTCGAGGCCCTGCCCCCGCAGCAGCGCCACCGTCGTGGCTACGCGCTGTGGATCGGTATCCTGCCCATCCACACCCGCGCCCACGTCGTGCATCACCACCTGCGCTCCGCGCTGGGCCAGCAGGCGGCTGTAGGCCAGGCCAAGGCCGCCGCCGGCCCCGGTGATCAGGCCTACCTGGCCGTTGAAAGAAAGGGCGTCGTGTTTGTCCATTCGCACAGCTTCAGGCCAACACGGGAGACACAGCCAATACTGCTTATAGGATGTGGCGATACGTTTGGCGTATCGCGCGGCGAGCCGCGCCTACGTTCCACAGCTAGGGAGACGGCGTCGCCTGCGCGTCCATCGGCGGGTGCCCCGTCTTCTGCAGCAATGCATCCGCCCGCGCCCGCAACCTGGACGGATCACGCAGGTAGATGCCGGGCGCATGCGTCATGGCCACCGTCATCGCCGCCTGTTGCGGTGAAAGCGCTGCCAGCGTGCTGCCATATTCGCGTCGCGCAAAGCGGCTCAATCCACGATCGATGCCGTTGAAGGACAACGCGGCATACGCCCCATACATCCGGGTGCGGCTGAAATGCAGGGGCAACAGCACCCGCCACAATGCGCCATGCAGATGCCGCCGCCCTGCGCTGCCCGGGTCCGGATAGACCCGCGCGAGCATCAGCCGGGTGGCATGCGGCGTGGGCGAGCCTGCGTTGGCATCGATCAGATCCCGTATCTGCTGCGGCGGCGCCAGATCCCCCGGTTCGCTGTCGGCGAGCAGCGTTTCGATCTGCGCCAGGTGTGGCTGCAGCACGATGGCATCGTAGGCAAACAGCGCCGCCACCGGGATTCCCAGCAGCAGCGCAGCCATCAAGGGCCTCTTGAGCGACATGAGCTGCAGTAACTACCGCGTCAGAAACTACGCGTCGGTTCGACCACCACCGCCGTGCCGTAGCAGAGCACTTCGGTCAGCCCGGTCATCACGTCGGTGGCGTCGTAGCGCATGCCGATGATCGCGTTGGCACCGAGCAGGCGCGCATGCTTGGCCATGTCACGGTAGGTTTCTTCGCGGGCCTGCTCGCACAGTTCGGTGTAGATGGTGATGTTGCCGCCGAACAGCGTCTGTATCCCGCCAAGGAAGTTGCCCACGATCGAACGCGAACGCACGGTGATGCCGCGTACCACGCCCAGGTTGCGCACGGTGCGGAAGCCGGGCAGTTCGAAGGCGGTGGTGACCATCGCATCGTCGAGGCGGATGGCAGTGCTCGGACGGGGATTGCTGTTGTAAGGATCTGCCATGGGTGCCTTGACCTTCGCTGAGCGTGTCGCCGGATCTTAGGGCGACGCGGCGGCCTCAACAAGCGGCGCGCGACAGGCGATTTTCCCCTTCGGCAATCAGGCTGCTGCGCCGTACTGCTACGGATACCGCATTGGCTTGATATCCGCCGACGCTGCGCGATGCACGGTGCTGCGCCAGAGCAACCCGGTGAACAGCCCTGCGCACAGCCAGAGCACGCCGTAGCCAAGCACGATACTGATCTGCACCGGTGCATCGGCACCGTCCGGTTCCGGCCAGAACCGCCAGGTATCCACGTAGCCAACGTAAACGCCGGCCAGCAGCACCGGCACACCGATCAGCAGCCCGATTGCGCGCACCCACGCGTGGCGCCGGAAGATCACCAGCAGTCCCAGCACCACCACAGCCACCGCCAGCACAGGCAAGCCCACGAAGATCGTCAGCAACCCGGCCGGGTCCGATGCCATCGCGGGCAGCGGCGCGCACAACAGCGCGAGCAGCAGCCCTCTGGGAACGGGATGCGCGTCGTTCATCGGGTGCACCTCGTGCTGCCGTCCATACGGATCTCCTGATGGGGGGACGCCATGTGCGGAATGGCCCGCAACGGCACGATACCCCCAGTCGACCCGCCAACAAAAAAGCCGACCCAAGGGCCGGCTTCTTCATGTTGCAGCGTGGTGGGCGGTGCAGGGTTCGAACCTGCGACCCTTGCCGTGTGAAGGCAATGCTCTACCGCTGAGCTAACCGCCCGATGCTGCTGAGCCGCTCATTATAGGGCGGCAAATTTTGACGTCAACGGTTTTGCCCAAATTTCTTCACATCGTATGCGTGGGCTTGTCCGAGGTCAGGATCCCCGCCAGCAGGGTCTCGATCTTGTGGCGCACGTTCTCGCCTTCCGGGCCTTCGGCCAGCTGCACGCCGATCCCCGCCGCGCGATTGCCCTGGGCCCCGGCCGGGGTCACCCAGATCACCTTGCCGGCCACCGGCAGGCGCTCGCTGGAGTCAGGCAGGGTCAGCAGCAGGAACACCTCGTCGCCCAGGAAGTAACGCTTGGGCGTGGGCACGAAGATGCCGCCGTTCTTCACGAACGGCATGTAGGCGCTGTACAGCGCCGCCTTGTCCTTGACGGCCAGCGACAGGATGCCCTGACGGGCGTTGGTGGCACTCATGCTCTATTTCCCCTTGCTTGCCGCTCGTTGACCTTGTTCCAGGCCAACAACAATTCCACCACCGCCAGGTCGCCACGCACCGTGGTGCGCAGCAGATCGCGGGTTCGGTTGGCGGCGTCGAACCAGGCCCCCAGCTTGTGCAATCGCTCCGGATCGGTCAAGCCGCCACCGGCGGCCTGGGCCAGCGCCAGGTCGGCGGCATGGCGCAGGCGCAATGCGGCGTGGTCGTCGCCGGTCCAGCGCTGGGCCAGCTCCACCGCACCGGCGCGTCCGGCCACCAGCGCTTCCAGATCGCTGGCCACCTGCCGGCGCAGGGCCAGCCCGTCGTCGCGCAGCCAGCTATCGGCCAATCCGGGGTGCCCGCGCGCGGCGTCCAGCGCCTCGCGTGCACTGGTTTCACTGTGGCCCTGGGCCTGCAGCCAGGCCAGTGCTTCCTCGCGCGGCGGCAACTTGAATTCCAGCCGCTGGCAGCGGCTGCGCACGGTCGCCGGCAGCCGCGCCGGGTCGCTGCTGAGCAGCCACAGGTAGCGGCCGGGCTGCGGCTCTTCCAGGGTCTTGAGCAGCGCGTTGCAGGCGGCGCGGTTGATCGCATCGGCCGGGTCGACGATCACCACCTGGGCGATGCCGTACTGCGGCGTCAATGCCAGCTTCTGCGAGATCTCGCGGATCTGTTCGATCACGATTTCGGTGCGCAGTTTGTCGCCGGATTTGTTCGGAATGAACGAGATCAGCTGCAGGTCCGGATGCGTGCCCGCCGCAATCAACTGCGCGCTGCGCTGGGCCGCGGCCGATTCGCCGCGGCACAGGATGTGCTGGGCCATGCGCAGTGCGACAGCGCGCTTGCCCAGCCCGGCCGGCCCGCAGATCAGCAGGCCGTGACCCAGGCGATCAGCGTCCAGCGCGGCCACGGTCTGGTCGTAGGCGCGCTGCTGCCAGGGGGAAAAGGTGTCACTCATGTCAGCTCTCCTGCGCCAGCCACGCGTCCACGGCGGCCACCACCGCGCGTGCCACCCCGGCCTGGTCCTGGCCCGCGTCGATCAGGCGGAAACGGGCGGGGTCCTCGGCGGCGCGCTGGCGGAACACCGCGCGCACGCGCTGGAAGAAATCATCCTGTTCGCTTTCGATCCGGTCCGGCCACAGGTCGCGGCCATTGGCGCGCGCACGGCCCACGGCCACGTCCACGTCGAGCAGCAGGGTCAGCCCCGGCAGCAGGCCCACCGCACGTCGCTCCAGCTCGGCGATCCAGGCTGGGTCCAGGCCGCGTCCGCCGCCCTGGTAGGCGTAACTGGAATCGGTGAAGCGATCGCTCACCACATAGCTGCCACGGCGCAACGCCGGTTCGATCACCTGGCGCACATGCTGGGCCCGCGCGGCGAACACCAGCAGCAGCTCGGCCTCGGCCGACAACGGTTCGGCGGCAATCTCCGGATCGGGCTTGAGCACCAGCCCGCGGATGCGCTCGGCCAGCGGCGTACCGCCGGGCTCGCGGGTCAGCAGTACCTCGTGACCGCGCGCATGCAGCGCATCGCGGATGGCGTTGATGGCGGTGGTCTTGCCCGCGCCCTCGCCACCTTCCAGGCTGACGAAACGCGGGTGGCGCAGCAGGGCCGCGCTCACTGCGGCGCTGCCTGGCTGCGCTGCTGACGCAGCTGCTGCAGGTAGCGGGCCACGGCCGCATTGTGTTCGGTGTAGCTGGCCGAGAACACGTGCGCGCCGCTGCCATCGCCCACCGCAACGAAGTACAGCGCATTGCCGGCGGCCGGTTGTGCGGTGGCCTGCAGCGCGTCGCGCCCGGGCATGGCGATCGGGGTCGGGGTCAGGCCGGCGCGGGTGTAGGTGTTGTACGGCGTATCGGTGGTGAGATCGCGCTTGCGGATGTTGCCGTCGTAGCTGCTGCCGATGCCGTAGATCACGGTCGGGTCGGTCTGCAGGCGCATGCCGATCTTCAAGCGGCGCGCGAACACGCCGGCAATCTGCGGACGCTCGCTGGCCAACGCGGTTTCCTTCTCGATGATCGAGGCCAACGTCAGCAGCTCGTAGGGGGAATTCAGCGGCAGGTCGTCGCTGCGGCTGTCCCAGGCGACAGCCAGTTCCTTCTCCATTGCGGCATGCGCGCGCTTGAGCACGTCCACGTCGCTGTCACCGCGCTGGTAGACATAGGTCTCGGGCAGGAACCGGCCTTCCGGGTGTTCACCGGGGAAACCCAGCGCCTTCATCAGGGCGGCGTCATCAAGCGCATCGGTGGTGTGCAGCAGCGGGTCGGCGCGCTTGAGCGCGGCACGCAGCTGGCGGATGTTCCAGCCTTCCACGATCGTCACCCGGTGCTGTACCACCCGCCCTTGGCGCATGCGCAGGAGCAGCTCGCGCGGGGTCAGGCTGGCATCCAGCGCGTACTCGCCCACTTTCAGCTTGCCGGCCGCATCCACCTGGCGGGCGAGCAGTTGCCACTGGGTGTCGCTGCCCTCCTCCACGCCGGCCGCACGCAGCTTGCCGAGCACCGTGTTCAGGCCATCACCGGAGGCGATCACCACGCTGGGCTGGTCGGGCGTCAGCGGCGCATCGGCGAAGCCACGCTGGCTCTGCCAGAACCACGCACCGGCCGCGGCCAGCAGCAGCACGCCCAACAGCAGCACCGCCACCACAGCCAGACATCCCCGTTTCGCACCCGCCATGCCCACCTCGAATCACCAAGTCGCCGCGCAGCATACCGCGCGCGTACTGCACACCGCCAAACCCCAGCGCCGCCCGGCTTGGCGGCGGGGCACGTTCAGTCCTGCCGGCCCAGTGCGCGCAGCAGGCCCCGGGCCTTGGCCCGGGTTTCGTCCAGTTCCTTGTCCGCGTCCGAATCGACCACGATGCCCGCGCCGGTGCGGAAGGTCGCGCCGTCGGCAGCGACTTCGGCGGTGCGGATCAGGATGTTCAGGTCCAGGTCGCCGTCGCGGTTCAGCCAGCCGAACGCGCCGGTATAGGCGCCGCGCGCGGTCTGTTCCAGCTCGGCGATGATCTGCATGCAGCGCACCTTGGGGCAGCCGGTGATGGTGCCGCCGGGGAAGGTCGCCGCGATCACCTGGCCGGGGCTGACCCCCTCGCGCAGGCGGCCACGCACGTTGCTGACGATGTGGTGCACGTGGGCGTAGCTCTCCACGCTCATCAGCTCGTCGACTTCGACGCTGCCGGGCGTGCAGATGCGACCGAGATCATTGCGCTCCAGGTCGATCAGCATCACGTGCTCGGCGCGCTCCTTGGGATGACCCACCAGTTCGCGGATGCGCTCGGCATCGTCGTCACCGGCGAACCGCGGACGCGTGCCGGCAATCGGGCGGGTCTGCACCTCATCGCCGTGCACCGACACCAGCCGTTCCGGCGAGGAACTCACCACCGCCCTGCCCTGGGCCATGAACAACCCGGCGAACGGGGCCGGATTGGCCACCCGCAGCTGCGCATACAGCGCCTGCGGCGCGAGCGTGTCGGCGAACTGCGCCTGCCAGCGCCGCGACAGGTTAACCTGGAATACATCACCGGCGCGCAGGTAGTCGATCACCTTGGTCACGCCATCGGTGAAGCGCGCCGGCGCGTCTTCGTCCACCTGCACCGGCGGCTGCCAGGCCGGCAGCGGCGGCTGTGCTGCGGCCGCGTCCAGATCGGACAGCAGCGTCTCCAGCACGCCGACATGGTCGGTCTCGCACACCGCGTGGTACTGGCCCAGCACGCGGTCATGCAGCACGGCGGCCGGGCAGCGCAGCGCCAACGCCGAGGGCAGCCCATCGGCGCGCGCCGGCAGCTGCAGCACCGTCTCGATCTGCCCGGCCAGTTCGTAATCCAGCATCAGCGCCCAGCCGCCGCGGAACGGCAGCATGGTCTCTTCGCGCGGCTGCCGCAGTGCGGCCCAGTGCGCGTCGAGCACGTCCAGGAAGCGCCCGGGGTGGGCCCGCCCCTCGGCGTCACGGGTGATGCCGTCTGCATGCAATGCCAGCGCCTGTCCGTTGGCCATCAGCAGCAGGTCCCAGCGGCCCTGCGCGGTGCTCGACGCGGTGGACTCCATCAGCAGCGGATAGCGCTGCGGGGCCAGGCGCTGCAGCGTCAGCAGGTCGGTGGTGTCAGGCAGGGGGCGGATCTGGAGCATGGCGGGAACCGGAAGAGCGCGCAGCGTTGCGCGGGGGCCAGATGCACCAAGGCCGCCAAGATGGCGGCCCGGGTGGGAAGGCGGTGACGGCGCGGATCAGACCCGCTTGAACACCAGCGTACCGTTGGTGCCGCCGAAGCCGAAACCATTGGACATCACCACATCGACCTTGGCCTGGCGTGCCTCGTTGGGCACGTAATCCAGGTCGCAACCTTCGCCCGGCTGCTGCAGGTTGATGGTCGGCGGAATCACGTTGTCCTGCAGCGCCATCACCGAGAAGATCGCTTCCACGCCGCCGGCAGCGCCGAGCAGGTGGCCGGTCATCGACTTGGTGGAGCTGACCATCATCTTGTAGGCGTGCTCGCCGAAGGCGGCCTTCATCGCCATGGTCTCACCGAGGTCGCCCAGCGGGGTCGAGGTGCCATGCGCGTTGAGGTAGCCCACCTGCTCGGGGGTGACACCGGCGTCCTTCATGGCCATGACCATGCAGCGCGCGGCACCTTCGCCGTTTTCGCTCGGCGCGGTCATGTGGAACGCATCGGAACTGGCGCCGAAGCCGGCCAGCTCGCAGTAGATCTTCGCGCCACGCGCCTTGGCGTGTTCGTACTCTTCCAGGATCAGGATGCCGGCGCCGTCACCCAGCACGAAGCCGTCACGGTCCTTGTCCCACGGGCGCGAGGCCTGCTCCGGCGCATCGTTGCGGGTGGACATGGCCTTCATCGCGCAGAAGCCGCCCAGTGCGGTCGGCGAGGAGCCGCGCTCTGCACCACCGGCCACCATCACGTCCGCATCGCCGTACTGGATCATGCGCATGGCGGTGCCGATGGAGTGGTTGGAGGTGGCGCACGCCGACACCGCCGAGAACGACGGCCCCTTCAACCCGGTGATGATGCTCAGCTGGCCCGGCAGCATGTTGATGATGGTCTTGGGCACGTAGAAGGGCGAGATCTTCTTGCCCTCGTGGAACTCGATGGTCTGCTCTTCGATACCGAGCAGGCCGCCGATGCCGGCGCCAACGATGGCGCCAATGCGATCGGCATTGGCATCGGTGATGTCCAGGCCCGCATCGTGCAGGGCCATGAACGCGGCACCGAGGCCGTAGTGAATGAAGGGGTCCATCTTGCGGGCATCTTTGCCGCTGACCCGGAACTTGCCGAACAGTGCATTGTCGGCGGTGATGTCGAAGTCCTTGACCTCACCTGCGATCTTGGTGGTGAAACGCTCAAGGTACGCATCGGAAACGTTGGTCAGCGGACCGATGCCCGAGCGACCGTGGGTGATGCCTTCCCAGCTGCTGGCCAGATCATTGCCCAACGGCGAGACGATGCCCAGGCCGGTTACGACGACGCGACGCTTCATTGCTGATTCTCCTGACCCGAACGTTCTCAACGGGTAACTCGTTTTACTTTCGATGCGATGCCCAAACACACAGGGCCGCAACTGCGGCCCCATGGGGTGCGGTGCGCGGCAAGCGGGAAGCCCGCACGCGCACTGCCGTCTGACATCAGGCCTTGACGTGGGCGTTGATGTAGTCGATTGCCGCCTGCACGGTGCTGATCTTCTCGGCTTCTTCGTCCGGGATTTCGCACTCGAACTCTTCTTCCAGCGCCATCACCAGTTCAACGGTGTCCAGCGAGTCAGCGCCCAGGTCATCGACGAACGATGCGCTGTTGGTGACTTCTTCTTCCTTGACGCCAAGCTGTTCGACGACGATTTTCTTGACGCGTTCTTCGATGGTGCTCATTGGATATCGCTCCAGATGGAGTAGTGGTTCAAAAATGACGCCATCCAGTGCTGGATGACCGTGGGATAGTGTAGTGGAAACCACCGACGCCTTGCATCGCTGCAAAATATCTTGTGGATCAACCACTTGCGGCGCAGTCCATGCGCCACATGCTTACGGCATGTACATGCCGCCGTTCACATGGAGGGTTTCGCCGGTGATGTAGCTGGCCGAGGGGCCGGCCAGGAACGCCACCGCATTGGCGATATCGGACGGCTCGCCCAGGCGTTCCAGGGCGATCGTCTTGACCAGCCCGGTGCGCTGTTCTTCGGGCAGGGCCTTGGTCATGTCGGTGTCGATGAAGCCCGGCGCCACCACGTTCACGGTGATGCCGCGCGAGCCGATTTCCTTGGCCAGCGACTTGGAGAAGGCAATGATGCCGGCCTTGGCGGCGGCATAGTTGGCCTGGCCGGCATTGCCGGTCACGCCGATCACCGAGGCGATGTTGATGATGCGGCCCTTGCGCGCCTTCATCATGCCGCGGATGACTGCCTTGGAGGTGCGGAACACGCTGGTCAGGTTGGTATCGAGGATGGCCTGCCAGTCCTCGTCCTTCATGCGCAGCAGCAGGTTGTCGCGGGTGATGCCGGCGTTGTTGACCAGGATGGTGATAGCACCGAATTCCTTGGCGATCCCGTCCAGCACGGCGTCGAGCGCGGCCGGGTCGGTAACGTTCAGCGCACGGCCGTGGCCACCGCTGGCGGCCAGGCGCTCGCCAATGGCGGCAGCGCCGGCGTCGGTGGTGGCGGTGCCGATCACGGTCGCGCCCTGCGCGGCCAGTGCGTCGGCGATCGCCGCGCCGATACCCCGGCTGGCGCCGGTGACCAGTGCGATTTCACCCTGAAGGGGCTTGCTCATGTGCATTTCCTCAGACGGGACCGGTCCGCAGGCCAGGCACGGGGGCCGGCATGCGGAGGCGATCGAAAGACATCAGGCAGCCCAGGTCTCGCGGGCTGCCTCGAAATCGGCGGGCGTGGACAGTGTGCGCGCGTCCAGCGACTTGTCGATGCGCTTGATCAATCCGGCCAGCACCTTGCCCGGGCCGCACTCGGCGACGCGGGTGGCGCCACGGGCGGCCAGCGCCTGTACGCAGCCGGTCCACTGCACCGGCAGGTACAGCTGCTGGACCAGGGCCTGGCGGATGGCGTCGAGGCCATCGTGAACGCGGGCATCCACGTTCTGCACCACCGGCAGCGCCGGCGCGTGCCAGTGCAGGCCGGCCATGGTTTCGGCCAGGCGGTTGGCGGCTTCGCGCATCAGCGGGGTGTGCGAGGGCACGCTCACGGCCAGCTTGACGGCCTTGCGCACGCCCTTTTCGGCGAGCAGGGCCAGCGCACGATCCACCGCGGCGGCGTCGCCACCGATGACGATCTGGCCGGGCGAGTTGTAATTGGCGGGCACCACGACCTGGCTGCCGGCCGCCTGTTCACAGACTTCCAGCACCAGCGCGTCTTCGGCGCCGAGCACGGCGGCCATGGCGCCCACGCCGGTCGGAGCGGCTTCCTGCATCAGCTGGCCACGCAGGCGCACCAGGTGGGCACCGTCACGCAGCGACAGGGCGCCAGCGGCGACCAGGGCGGTGTACTCGCCGAGGCTGTGGCCGGCCAGCACGGCCGGCTTGGCGCCGCCGAGGGCATTCCAGACCCGCCAGACGCCGATGCTGGCGGCCAGCAGGGCCGGCTGGGTGTATTCGGTACGGTTGAGCATTTCCTCGGGACCGCCCTGCGAGAGCGCCCACAGGTCGACGCCAGCGCCGTCGGAGGCCTCGGTGAAGGCTTCGCGGATCTGGGGGTGCAGCTCGGCCAGTTCGGCCAGCATGCCCACCGACTGCGAGCCCTGGCCCGGGAACACGAATGCGAGATTGGAATCGGTCACGCGGTCATCCGCCTGCAAAAATCGAACGGCGAATGATAAGGGGGAACACTGCCCTCCGTCTGTACTGCCGCGTATGTGGGGGTCAACGTCAACGTCTACGCCCACGTCAAAGGCGGCGCCTGCGCTTCACTGGGGGAGGGCTGGGGTGGGTCAAGGCTCAGCAACGACGCTCTTGATCACACCAGCAACTGCAGGATGTCCAGGTCGCCGTCGGAGAAGAAGTCGAAGCAGATTCCCACCAGCATCAGTACCCCCAGCGTCGTGGCGCCGTGCACGATCAGGATCGAGTGCGCCAGCGCGCGCGCCGACCGGCCCATCTTCAGGCTGTAGCGGGCCAGCCCCTGCAGCCGCCCGGTCACCGCATGGGCGTGCGCCAGCACCGGCGCATCCGCGCCGTCCATCGCCTGCGCCATCAACGCCTGCAGGCGCTCCGGGCAATCCTCGTAATACTTGGCCACGCCGTATCCGAACATCAGCCAGTCGCGCGCCTGGGCCTGCGCCAGGTCCATCACTTCCAGCGGGTCTTCCTCGAAATCGATGAAACCCACCTGGCTGCCATCCCAGGTCAGGTTGCGTGGCAGCGGCTGCCCGAAATACGCGCCCTTCCCATGCGCGGCGGCAATGGCCTGCATCGCCGCCGACACCAGCCGATCGCGGCCCGCCGCATCGGCCTGGCGCAGGCAGACGTTGAACGAACTGCCGTTGTCGCCCAGCACCAGCGCCGCATGCCCGCTGCCGATCACGTGCGGCACGTTGACCCCCTGCGCCTGCAGCTCGGCCAGACGCCGTGCCTCGGTTTCCCGCGCGGCATCGCCACCGCGGTGCGGCGGTGGACGCAGTGCGTCCAGCTCGAAACGGTTCGCAACGAAATTGAGCAGGCCCAGCGCGACCGCGCGGCTTCCTTCGCCGTACTGCTTCAGCCAGGCGCGCTGCCCTTCAATGACGATGGGCTCAACCATGACAGATCTCCTCAAATGCAAACGGCCCCTAATGGGGCCGTAACGACAGCGTCACGTTGTCGTAACTTGCACTATCAATAGCGCAGCAGGGCCGAACCCCAGGTGAAGCCGCCGCCGAAGGCTTCCAGCAGCAGCAGCTGGCCGCGCTCGACGCGACCGGAGCGGACGGCGACGTCCAGCGCCATCGGCACCGAGGCCGAAGACGTATTGCCGTGCTTGTCCACCGTCACCACCACCTGCTCCATCGACATCTCCAACCGCTTGGCGGTGGCTTCGATGATGCGCAGGTTGGCCTGGTGCGGGATCAGCCAGTCGAGGTCGGCCTTGGTCAGCGCGTTGGCTTCCAGGGTCTCATCGACCACCGAATCCAGCGCCTTGACCGCGTACTTGAAGACGTCGTTGCCCTTCATCAGGATCGCGCCGCGGGCGTTCTCGCCCTCGCCGAAGCCTGCAGACACGCCCACCGGATTCCACAGCAGCTCTTTCTTGCTGCCATCCGAATGCAGGTGGGTGCTCAGAATGCCAGTGTCTTCGTCGGCCTTGAGTACGACCGCGCCAGCACCGTCGCCGAACAGCACGCAGGTGGTGCGCTCGGTCCAGTCGACAATGCGGGTCAACGTTTCCGCACCGATCACCAGCACATGGCGGGCGTCACCGGAACGGATGAATTTGTCCGCCACGCTCAACGCGAACACGAAGCCCGAACAGGCTGCGTTGACGTCGAAGGCGGGGCAACCGCTCGCACCGAGCTTGGCCTGGATCAGGCACGCGGTGGAGGGAAAGATCAGATCGGGCGTGGTTGTACCCACCACGATCATGTCCAGCTGCGAAGCGTCGATACCGGCCGCTTCCAGCGCACGTACCGCGGCGTGATAGCCGAGGTCGCTGGTGGTTTCACCTTCAGCTGCAATGTGCCGCTCACGAATACCCGTGCGCGATTGAATCCACTCATCGGTGGTGTCGACCATTTTCTCCAGATCCTGGTTGGTCAACACTCTTTCGGGCAAATAGCTACCCGTGCCCGCGATCCTCGAGTAGATCCGCTTGCTCATTACATGTCCTGTAGCACGGCCATCAACACTGACAGCCGGGAAGAATGGGGTAAAGGCCGCTGCCCGACCGGGCAGCGGCCCCTACAAATCAATCTTCTTCGACGGCCGAATTCGACTTGGTCGCGATCACCTTCTTGCCGCGGTAGAAACCGTCAGCGGTGATGTGGTGACGCAGGTGCACTTCGCCGGTGGTCGGGTCGGTGGACAGCTGCTTGGCGCTCAGGGCGTCATGCGCACGGCGCATACCGCGGCGGGACGGGGTGACACGGGATTTCTGCACAGCCATGGGATTGCTCCAAACTCGGTTCGTTTTGCTTCGTCGTATCGTCGCGCAGGACGCCAGCGCCCAGCACAGTCTTCGCTTTCGCCGCAGCCGCCGACGACAATCCGGCTGCTATTGTTTTTTCAGCGCCGCCAATGCCGCGAACGGGTTGGCCTTGCTCATTTCTTCTTCGGTCGGTGCCCAGTCCTGGTCCACCGCCTCGCCATCGGGAGACAGCGGCACGACGGGCACGGCCAGGACAAGTTCGTCCTCAACCAGTTCCAGCGGTCGCAGCATGCCGTCTTCAGGCACAAGCCACGGTTCGTACCCTTCCGGCAACGAGGATTCATCCTCTTCGCTGCGGATCAGGCCGAGCCGCTGCACCATCGAGACCGGCAACAGGAATCGCTGCAGGCTGCGCTGACAGATCAGCGGCAGCTCGGTGTCGATGGACAGTTCAACATAGGATACCCGCAGGATGTCGTCGTGCGCGAATTCCAGTGAATAGGTGCACTGGCCTTCGGTATCGGCAACAAGCCCTTGCAGGCGGGTAAATTCAGCCAGGCTGACGTGACCGTCGAAGCGCCTTCGCGCTGCGACCATCCGCCAAGCATCCAGCATTTCGGGTACGTTCGCGGACATAAGCCGCTGAATGTTAAGGACCGTCCGCCCGGCTGTCAAATCCAACCGCATCGGGGGTTGCTGCCCCACCTGCCGGAGCCCAGACTGCGGGGCCCTCCAGCCGGTATTGTCGCATGCTCCCGCTGCTGCTCGCCTCCACTTCGCGCTACCGCCGCGAACTCCTGCAACGACTGGGCCTTGCGCTGGAATGCGCCGCGCCGGACGTGGACGAGACGCCGCAGCCTGGCGAGGCCCCACGGGCACTGGCCGTGCGCCTGGCCCGGGCCAAGGCCGCCGAGGTGGCCGCGCGGCATCCCGGGCGCTGGGTGATCGGTTCGGACCAGGTCGCGGAACTGAACGGCAGCCCGCTGGGCAAGCCGGGCGACGTGGCCGGGGCGCATGCGCAGCTGGCGGCGATGTCCGGCCGCGCCGTGGATTTCCACACGGCGGTGAGCCTGTGCCGGGACGGCGAGGTGTTCGAGGCCTGCGACCTCACCCGGGTCCGTTTCCGGGTATTGGATGGCGCCGAGATCGCCCGCTACGTGGCGATCGAGCAGCCCCTGGACTGCGCCGGCAGCTTCAAATGCGAAGGATTGGGGATCAGCCTGTTCGAGGCGATCGAGAACCGCGACCCGACCGCCCTGATCGGCCTGCCGCTGATCGCGGTCTGCCAGCTGCTGCGCCAGGCCGGCTACCGGCTGCCCTGAGCGCGGTTCAGCGCCGGGCGGGCACGTCGAAAGGCTGTTCCGACCAACGCTCGACGCTGCCGTCGCGGCCATACAGGTTCATCCCCAGCCAATGCCGGCCGGGGGCCAATGCGCGCGTATCCAGCTGGGCATCGAAGCCGACGTTGGGGTGCTGCGGATCCGTGGAGAGCGGCCAGAATCCGGTGATGTCGAAGGTGCGCCCATAGCGGGCGTCGGCCACGGGCTTGCCATCGACCAGCAGCTCCACCCGTGACAGCCCCACCCCGTCCTTGAACGCCCAGCCACGCACGTCCAGCGACGTCCCCACCACGGCATCGGGCAGCGGCGTATCGATCCACGCCAGGGCCGGCGTGACGCACGGCCCGGCCGCACGTTCGACCGGCAGCTTGAACAACAGGAAGCGCTGATAGCCGTGGTCGTTGCTGACCACGCGCGGCGGCGGCAACGGCCCCACCTGCGCGCAGATCGCGTGATAGCGCGAAGAGAGATCGCGGAAGCGCTGATCACTCGGCGACAGCACCAGCAGCATCGGCGCCGTGCGTTCGCCTTGATGCAACAGCCCCCACAACCCCAGCTGCGCACTGCGCCCATGCTTGTCGTTGAGCGGGTGCTTGAGCACCTCGATGTCCGCATCGCGCAGCTGGAAGCCCAGCTCGGCGCCCACCTTGAAGTTGCCGGCCAACACCCGCGTGCCCGCCGGCATGCCGGCCAATTCCTCGCGCACGGCCGCCGCCAGTGGCTCCCAACCGGCGAAATTGCGCGGGTAGTATTTGTTCCCCGCCAGCTGCTCGCGCAGGCTCGGCGTGGACGCCATCAGGTAGTAGCCGAAGGCCAGCATCAAACCTGCCCCGGCCAACCACCAACCAGTCCGGCGCAACCAGCGCGGCCAGCCGTTGAGCACCACCGGCACCGCCACCAGCAGCGCCAGATAGCCCGGCAACGGCCAATGGAAACTGATCCGTTCGACATCGGTGAAGAAGCCCAGCGCGAAGATCGCCAACGTCGAGACACCGCCGATCAGGCCGAAATAGCGCCACTGCGCACGTGCACCGCCGCCGGAGCGGGTACCGGCCACCGCCACCTTCCACATCGCCATGCACAGGATCGGCGTGACCAGCATCGGCTGGATCACCAGGAACCACAGCCCGCTCCACTCGAACGCCCACGGGTGGCGTTCGACCACCTGGAATTTCAGCCCGGCGTCATGGTTGTCGGCATTCCACGACAGCAGCGGCAACCACGCCAGCACGCCCACCGCCAATGCCACCCACACACGCGGATCGCGCAGCATGCGCCGGCCCTGCGGCAACAGCAGCAGCGCGATGAAGCCGACCACGATCACGCCGATGAAACGGTAGTGGCTGAGCGCACCGATCATCAGCCCCAGCGCCAGCTTCACCGCCGCGGCGGCATCGACATTGCGCAGCAGCCGTGCACCCGCATCCAGGCACAGCACCGCAGCCAACGCCATCGGCACGTCCGGTACCGCCAGCATGCCCAGCGTGGCCGACAACGGCATCAGCAGGGTCAGGCTGCCAGCCTGCCAGCCGGCGACCGCACCGAACCAGCGCGTGGCGATCCGCGAGACCAGCCACGGCAACGCCGCGCCGATAGCCAGGAACGGCAGGCGTTGGGCCAGCACGTGCGGCCCCCCGATCTCCACCCCCAGCCGCGACAGCCAGGCCGTCAGCCCGGGCAGGTCCGAATACGCCGCCGCCAGGTGCTGGCCTTCCTGCCAGTAGAACGCTTCGTCCACGAACAAGGGCAGACGTGCGGCCACCACCAGCTTGATGGCGGTGACCAGCGTCCACAACAGCAGGAAAATTGTGCGTGCGCGTTGTTCGCCCTGCATTGCTCTATAGAATCGAAGGAATCATCGACACGAGACGGTCATGGAAAATTCGCCCCACGTGCCAGCCATGCTAACCGATGTATTGCGACAGGCCCTTCGCAGCGCCCAGGACCAGGTCAATGGTCTGGTGCTGGGCAAGGCACATGAAGTCCGGCTGGCCTTCGTGGCGCTGCTGTCCGGTGGCCACCTGCTGATCGAAGACCTGCCCGGGCTGGGCAAGACCACCCTCGCCCATGCCATGGCTTCCAGCCTGGGGCTGGGCTTCCAGCGCGTGCAGTTCACCTCCGATCTGCTGCCGGCCGATGTGCTCGGTGTCTCGGTTTACGACGCCGCCAGCCGGCAGTTCCAGTTCCATCCCGGCCCGGTGTTCACCCATGTGCTGCTGGCCGATGAGATCAACCGTGCCCCGCCACGCACGCAGAGCGCACTGCTGGAGGCGATGGCCGAACAGCAGGTCACCCTCGACGGCACCACCCATGCGCTGCCCGATCCGTTCTTCGTGATCGCCACGCAGAACCCGGTCGATCTGTCGGGCACCTTCCCGCTGCCCGACTCGCAGCTGGATCGCTTCCTGCTGCGCCTGGCCCTGGGCTACCCCAATCCGGAATCGGAGCGCGAACTGCTGCGCGGCACCGATCGCCGCCATCTGATCGCGCGTGCCACGGCCTGCCTGAGCGAGGAACAGGTGCGCACGTTGCGTGAGGCGGTCGGCCAGGTCCATGCCAGTGAAGCCTTGATCCAGTACGTGCAGACACTGTTGACCCGCAGCCGCCAGCACACCGGTGTGCGCGTGGGCCTGTCGCCGCGCGCCGGGCTGGCGCTGCTGCGCGCGGCCAAGGCGCATGCCCTGCTGCTGGGGCGCAGCCATGTGGTGCCCGAAGACGTGCAGACCTTGTTCGTCGCCGTGGCTGGCCACCGTTTGGTGCCTGAAGCAGAAGCCAGCAACGGACCCGCGCTGGCGCGGGCGATGCTCCAGACCGTACCGGTGGATTGAGATGCGCCGCGGCTGGGGAGACCGCTGGCAGAAACTGCAGCAGCTGGCGCGACCACGCCAGCCCGAAACATTGCCGCAGCGGCTGGACCGCCGCCGCATCTACGTGCTGCCCACGCGCTTCGGCCTGTTCATGGCCGTGCTGCTGATGGCCATGCTGCTGGGCGCACTGAACTACAACAACAATCCAGCATTGCTGCTGGCGCTGTTGTTGGCCACGGTGGCGGTGGCCAGCACGCTCAGCGCGCACCTCCAGTTGTCGGCACTGCGCATCGATGCGGTCTCGGCCGAACCGGTCACCGCCGGCATGCCAATGCGCTTGCGCATCAGTGTGTCGCGCCATGACGCGCGCGCACGCCGCGGCCTGCTGTTGCAGCAAGGCCAGGCCAGCGCGTTTGCCCATCTGCTCGATACCGACCAGGTGGAAGTGGACCTGTCATTGCCCACCGAGCATCGTGGCTGGCTCGATCTGGAGCGCATCCGCATCTCCACCACGCAGCCGCTGGGCCTGGTCCGTGCGTGGTCGTGGGTGTGGCCGGATACGCCGCTGCTGGTGTATGCCACACCGGAAGCACAGGCCCCCGCGTTGCCGGAAAGCGGTGGCGATCCGCTGCACACCCGTGTGCACGCCAGCGGCGATGAACTGCACCAGCTGCGCCCGTACCGGGCCGGCGATCCGCCGCGCAGCATTTCCTGGAAGCACTCCGCGCGGCGCGACACCTTGCTGGTGCGCGAGTATGAAAAACCTGTGGGCGTGGACATCCTGCTCGACTGGCGTCAGCTGGCGCCCCTGCCCGGCGAAGCACGCATCGCGCGGCTCGCGCGCTGGGTCGACATGGCCGAGCGCGAGGGCCGCCGCTACACCCTGCAGCTGCCCGGACAACCGGTGCTCGGCCCCGGCAACGGCAGCAGCCACCATCACCTTTGCCAACGCGCCCTGGCGCTGATGCCGCATGGCTGAGCCGACGCCTCCTTTACTGAGCACCAGCGCACGCGGCTGGACCCTGGCCAGTGCGGCACTTGGCCTGCTGCCGCTGCTGCTGCAGTTGCCGGACCTGCTGGCCGGGGTGATCGCGGCGACCGCGCTGTTGACCGCCGCAATCTCGCGCCAACGCGTATTGCCCGGCCCGGTGCGGCTGCTGCTGGTACTGGCGATGCTCGCGGCAATCTACTGGCAGATGGGCGCCCGCCCCGGGCGCGACACCGGCTGCGCATTGCTGGCGGCAATGCTGGCATTGAAATCCAGCGAGTTGCGCAGCCTGCGCGACGCTCGTAGCCTGCTCGGCTTCGCGCTGTTTGCGCCGTTCGCCGCCTTCCTGCTCGACCAGGGACCCTGGACCATGCTGCTCGGCGTGGCCGCCGCCTTGAGCGCGCTGCTGGCCTTGCAGCGCCTGGCGCATGCCGAAGGCCAGGCCCCCAGCCCGGCGATCGGCGGCCAGCTGCGCGGCGTCGGCCGGCTGGTCGCGTTGGGCCTGCCGCTGGCACTGGCCGGGTTCTGGCTGTTCCCGCGCCTGAGCGAACCGCTGTGGGGCCTGCCCGAGCGCGCGGTGGGCAAGCCGGGGTTGTCCGACCACATGGAGCCTGGCCAATGGCTGGACCTGATGGCCGACGACAGCCCGGCGCTGCGCGTGCAGTTCTTCGGCGCGATACCCGCCCCCGAGCAGCGTTACTGGCGTGGCCCGGTGATGACCCGGTTCGACGGCCGCCGCTGGGAACAGGACCGCCGCAGCGCGCAAGGTGCGCCGGCCGCGGTGCGGCATGCCGCCACGCGTTGGGATTACCAGATCGATTACGAAGCCACCGACCGCCGCCAGCTGGTGGCGCTGGACCTGCCGCTGCAGGCACCGCCCGGCAGCCAGCTGGATGCGGACCACAGCCTGCGCAGCCGCGCCAGCCTGACCGCGCTGACCCGCTGGCGACTGCAGTCCGCGCCGGCCATCGGTTACCTCGACCCGCTCAGCCCCGAACAACGCCGCCTCGCCCTGCAGCTGCCGGAAGGCTTCAATCCCCGCACGGCTACGCTGGCCCGGCAGTGGCGGCGCGAGGCTGGCAGCAACGATGCCGCCATCGTCGCGCGCAGCCTGGACTGGATCCGTACACGCTTCGCCTACACGCTCGACACACCGCTGCCCGGCCGCGATGGCGTGGACGAGTTTCTGTTCGACCAGCAGGCGGGTTTCTGCCAGCACTTCAGTTCCTCGTTCGTGGTGCTGATGCGCAATGCCGGCATCCCGGCACGGGTGGTCACCGGCTTCGCGGGTGGCACGCGTAATCCGTTTGGCGACTACTGGGTGGTGCGCCGCATGGATGCCCACGCGTGGGCCGAAGTGTGGCTGCCCGGGCGCGGCTGGGTGCGGGTGGACCCCACCGCCGCCGTCGCCCCCGAGCGCATCTACGACACCCTGGAAGACCGCCTCGGCGACGGGGGCGCGGCCACCACCCTGCAGGGCCGCTGGTTGCAGCTGGCCCAGGTGGGCGACTTCCTGCGCCGCGGCTGGAACGACCTGGTGCTGTCCTTCGATGCCAACCGCCAGCAGCAGCTGTTGCGCCCGCTGGGTATCGACAAGCTCGAGCCCGCCCAGCTGATCGGTATTTTCACGGCCTTCGCGCTGGCCGCGCTAGGGTGGATGGCATGGTGGCTGACCCGTGGCGAACGCGAGCGCGACCCGCTGCTGCGGGCTTGGCACCGGCTGGGTCGCCGTTACGCCCGGCGCGGGCTGGCCCGGGACAGCGCCGAGACCGCCGGCGACTGGGCCGCACGCGTGCACCGGCAACACCCCGACCCGGCGCTGCTCTCGCTCAGCCTCCGTTTCGTCCAGGCGCGCTACGCTGGCGCTGACGTCGACCTCACTTCATTATTGCGCGACCTGCGCAGGCATCGCCCGTCCTCCGGAGCATCCCCATGAAGATCCAGATATTGCTTCCCCTCGCCGCTTCCCTGGCGCTGGCCGCCTGCGCGACCGCACCCAAACCGCTGCAAGGCCAGTTCAGCATGGTCAGCCCGCGCGATGCGGTGCCCACCCAGCAGGTCGGCACGCCGGTGCGTTGGGGCGGCCGCATCATCGAGACCAATCCGGGCCAGGGCCAGACCTGCTTCCAGATGATCTCGCGCCCGCTCAACAGCAGCGGCCGCCCGAGCACCACCTCGGCCGATGCCAGTGATGGTCGCTTCGTCGCCTGCCGCGCCGGCTTCTACGACCCGGCCGTGTTCGAACCGGGCCGTGACGTGACCTTCATCGGCAAGATCGGCGGCTACGAAAACACCCGTATCGGCGAGTACGACTACCGCCTGCCCAAGCTGGACGCCGACGTGATCTACCTGTGGCCGGAACAGCGCCAGGTGGATGTGGTGCCGGCGTACCCGTATGGCCCGTGGGGTCCAGGCTGGGGCCCGGGCTGGGGCTACCGCGGCTGGGGCTGGTGGTAACCAATCCCCCGGCGGGTACCGGCCTTGGGTCGGTACCCCTTGAAGCGAAAACGCCGCCCCAGGGCGGCGTTTTCTTTGGCCCGTCAGTCGACCGCGCCGCTCAACGGTTCGCCGCACCGAAGTGCCCCAGCGTCGTGCCCGCCAACAGGTGCAGGTGGATATGGAACACCGTCTGCCCGGCGTGCTCGCGGCAGTTCATGACGATGCGGTAGCCATCCTGCGCGAAGCCTTCGCGACGCGCGTACGCCGCTGCGGCCATCGCCAGCTTGCTGATCAGGTGCGCCTGCCCGGGCTGCACGTCATCCAGGGTCGGAATCGCTTCGTTCTTGGGAATGAACAACACGTGCACCGGCGCCTGCGGCGCGATGTCCTTGAAACCCAGCACCTCGTCGTCTTCGTAGACGATCGTGGCCGGGATTTCGCGGCGGATGATCTTGCCGAACAGGGTGTCTTGGCTCATGGGGCACCAGCTGAGAAGGAGACAGTGGAGCTTAGCGCGATGGCGTACCTGGTTTCGATCATTGCCGCGCGTTGCGCGGCCAGCCGACCATGGGTCGGCTCTACCGCATTGCCGCGGCGTTATTCCTGGATTTCGGTGCGGGTACCGAAGGCGTGCGACAGCGTGCCGCGATCCACGTATTCCAGTTCGCCGCCCAGCGGCAGGCCCTGGGCCAGGCGGCTGGGGCGCACCTTGTGTGCGCGTGCCAGCTGCGCCAGGTAATGCGCGGTGGCTTCGCCTTCGACGGTGGCGCTGGTGGCGATGATCAGTTCCTGCACTTCACCCTGCTGCAGGCGCGCCTCCAGCTGGTCCAGGCCGAGTTCGCGCGGGCCGATGCCATCCAGCGGCGACAGCCGTCCCTGCAGCACGAAATACACGCCACGGAAGCCGGTGGCGTGCTCGATCGCCAGGCGATCGGCCGGTGATTCCACCGCGCACAACTGCACACGTTCGCGGCTGCCATTGGCGCACACCGCACAGATTTCGGTTTCGCTGAAATCGCGGCACTGCACGCAGTGGCCGATCCGCTCGATCGCCTTGGCCAGCACCTCGGCCAACCGCTGGCCCCCGTCGCGCTCGCGTTCCAGCACGTGGTACGCCATGCGCTGGGCGGTCTTCTGGCCCACCCCGGGCAACACCCGGAAGGCCTCGATCAGTTGTTCGAGCAGGGGCTGGCTCATGGCAGTGCGTTCCCAGAAACAAGCGCGCGAAGCCCGGGGGCTTCGCGGCGCGGTCGACAGATCGGCAACGGACGGCGCCCGCTGCACGCGATGGATCAGAACGGCATTTTCATGCCCGGCGGCAGCTGCATGCCGGCCGTGGCCGAACCCATGCGGTTCTTCGACTCGGCGTCGATCTTGTTGGACGCATCGTTGAAGGCGGCCGCGACCAGATCTTCCGTCATTTCCGCGTCGGACAGGATCGACGGATCGATGCGTACCTTGCGGCACTCCTTGGTGCCGGTCAGGGTCACGCTGACCATGCCGCCGCCGGCGCTGCCGGTGACTTCCAGCTTGGCGAGGTCTTCCTGGGCCTTCTGCAGGTTTTCCTGCATCTTCTGGGCCTGCTGCATCAGTTGGGCGATATTGCCGCGCATGGTTCTTTACTCATCAAAAGGACGGATGGAATCGGTCACGAGCCGGGCGCCGTGTTGCTGGATCAGCACCTGCACGTCCGGATCGGCCATGAAAGCGGCCTCGGCCGCCTGTTGACGCTCACCGCGCTGACGGTCCGAACGCTGATGCAGCGTTTCGGCCTGCGCGCCGCCGTGCTCGATCACGATCCGCGGGGTCTGCCCCAGCGGCCCGGACAGGGCATCGGTCAACGCGGCCAGCGAACGGTCCGAGCACAGGTACTCAAATCCGGGCGAAACCGCCAGTTTCAAGGTGCCCTGCTGGAAACTGATGAAGGCCGCATGCGCCGCCAGCTGCCGCGACGGGCCGGTGAGCTGGCTCTGGGTGACCAGCTCCAGCCAGGTTTCGGCCGACTGCAGCTGCACCACACTGGCCGGAGCCGTCGGTTCGGCGGCCGAATTGGACGCGGGTGTCGGCGCGATCGCGATGCCCTGCGGTCGCTGGGGCGTGGGTGTCGCGGCGTCCACGGCAACCGGGGGCGCCGATGGCGGCGCTTCCCACGGGGCCACCATGGCCGCGTCGGGACTGGCCATTTCCGCCGCCAGCGCTTCATCGCGGTCGGCCGCGCCGGCCTGGTGCCACGGCGGCGGATCGTGTTCAGCGCCGGGCTCAGGCCGGGGGGCCGGCTTGGGTGGCTTGGGCGCCTCCACCACGGGCGCCGGCGTCGGCGCAGGAACCACCGGGGCGGCGGCTACGAGTGCTGGCGCCGCGGCCACAGCGGCAACCGGCGCCGCAGCGGAGGCCGCGGCCATGCCACTGCCCTGCGCGGCGCTGCCCGGGGTGACCTCGGTACCGGCGCCCGGATCACGCGGCACCGGTGGGACCGCCGCGGCCGGACGGAACGCCAGCATGCGCAGCACGGCCATTTCAAAGCCCGCACGCGGGCTCGGCGCCAGGTGCAGGTCACGCCGGCCGCCGAGCGCCATCTGGTACCAGAGCTGCACCACTTCCGGGCGCAGGCGCTGGGCGAAGGCGGCCGCATCGATGCCCTCGGCATCGCCCGGCGCGCCCGGCACCAGCTGCTGCACCTGAATCCGGTGCAGGGCTTCGGCCAGGGCCTCGAGCACGCCACTCCAGTCCGGCGAGAATTCCGCCAACGCCGCCACCACCTGCAGCAGGCGCACGCCGTCGCCATCGGCCAGGGCGTCCAGCATGGCCGCGACCTGGGTGCGGTCGACGGTGCCGAGCATGGTGCGCACCACGTCTTCACGCAGCGCGCCGCCGGCATAGGCAATGGCCTGATCGAGCAGCGACAGGCCATCGCGCAGGCTGCCGTCGGCGGCCTTGGCCAGCTGCACGATCGCGCTCGGGTCGGACTCGATCTCCTCGGCGGCCAGGATCCGGGTCATCTGGCCCTGGATCTGGTCTTCGTCGAGGCGCTTGAGATTGAACTGCAAGCAGCGCGACAGCACCGTCACCGGCAGTTTCTGCGGGTCGGTGGTGGCGAGCAGGAACTTCACGTGCTCGGGCGGCTCTTCCAGCGTCTTCAGCAGCGCGTTGAACGCCGCCTTGGACAGCATGTGCACTTCGTCGATCAGGTAGACCTTGTACTTGCCACGCGAGGGCATGTACTGGGCGTTCTCGATCACCTCGCGGACGTCATCCACGCCGGTGTTGGACGCGGCATCGATCTCGAGCAGGTCGATGTAGCGCCCGGCATCGATATCCAGGCAGGCCGGGCACTGGCCGCACGGGTCGGCGCTGGTGCCCTGCTCGCAGTTCAGCGATTTGGCGAAAATACGCGCGATGGTGGTCTTGCCGACCCCGCGGGTGCCGGTAAACAGGAACGCATGGTGCACCCGGCCGCTGTCCAGCGCATTGCTGAGCGCACGGACCACGTGTTCCTGGCCCACCAGCTCGGCAAAACGCTTCGGACGCCACTTGCGGGCAAGGACGAGATAGGACATCAGGCCACCGTCTTCATCGGGACGTCCATTGTGCCACGCCTGTCCAGCCCCCCTGCCCTTCGCGTCGTGCCGCTTGTGCGATTGCAATTCCCCCGCTAGAATCTGCGCCCCTGCAGCGGGTTATCGCAGCAGGTCCGGAGAGGTGTCCGAGCGGTTGAAGGAGCACGCCTGGAAAGTGTGTAAGCGTCTAAACCGCGCTTCGGGGGTTCGAATCCCCCTCTCTCCGCCAGACAAATGAAAAGGGCCGCCCCATGGGGCGGCCCTTTTCATTCCTGCGGTGGAAAGCACGGAGATCCCGGCCGTCCCATCGCGCAAGGCACCTTCACGCGCTCGACAGCTTCATCAACACCAGCCCGCCCACGATCAGCACCGCGGCGGCAATCCGCATCGCGCTGACCTGCTCGCCGAGGAAGGTGATGCCGACCACGAACGCGCCAACCGCGCCGATGCCGGTCCAGATCGTGTACGCGGTGCCCAGCGGCAGGGTGCGCATCGCCAGCGACAGCAGCCAGAAGCTGGCAATCATGGTGGTGAGGGTGATGATCGAGGGGGTGAGCTTGCTGAAACCGTCGGACTGCTTCATCGCGAACGCCCAGACGATTTCCAGTACACCGGCTGCCAACAGATAGATCCAGGCCATGCGGCCCTCCTTGTTTGGGGGCCAGGCCGTCCTGGTCATTGATGCCCGATGCGGGGGAGGTCGTTCCTCCAATGGCGTGGCCATTTTAGCGCCATCCCCGCCCCGGGGCCACGTCCGCGGGCAACGGGATACATGCGATTCAGCCACCGCGTCTGGCGCGGCGAGTCGCGCATGCGCTAGAATGCGCGACTGCACTGCAGGGCCCGTTCCCGCATGCACCGCTCCAGCGCGCTGGCCGATCCATGATCGCCCGCTGCAACGAGCACCGGCCGCCGCAAGGCGGCCAACGTTTCTATGGTGGCCCCGTCGGCCCCTCGCGACGCTAGGTCGAAAATCCCGCCAGGGCCGGAAGGCAGCAACGGTATCGATCGACGCGGGCGCCGAGGTCAGCCGGCGGGGCTACCGCCTTTTCAGGCCCCGCTCCCACCTTTCCGACTCCCGCCTGCACCGGGAACACGACGGTTCCCGGTGCGGCCGCGCCCTACTCCCCTGTATCAGAAGCCGACCCGCAGGTTGAGCTGGCCACCGATGTCGCGGCGGCCATCGCCATGCAGGCCCTGCACGAACATCGACAGCTGGCTGCTGCGCCCCAGCCCAACCGCCACGCCGGCCTGGCCCACCACCGCATTGCGCGCCAGCGCCGTGCCGTACACATCGAACGCCGCACCGCCCACCGCGAACTGCTGGCGGCTGGCCACGTCGGTATCGCCATTGGCATGCTGCCAGCCCAGGCCCACCGTCAGCTGGGCCGGGAAGCGCTCCCCACCGACGTCCCAGCGCCCACGCACGCCCACCGTGGTGGTGTTGAGGCTGTCCTTGCCACCCTGCACCGCCAGCGCGGCAGTGCCGCCACTTTCAGTGGCCGCATCGCTGTCCAGCCAATGCCGGGCGAACTGCACATACGGCTGCACCTGCACCGGGCCACGGCCCCACGTCCAGCCCAGCTCGGCCTGGGCGATGGTGACGTCGGCGTCCTGGCGGCTGTACAGCGACTGCTGCAGCAGCGGTACAGCGCGCGTGGTACGGGTGCGGTAGTCGCCGCGCGACACGCTGCCCGACACGCTCAAGCCGTTTTCCCACTGGCCCTGGGCGTACAGGCCGAAGGTGGTGCCACGCAGGCGTGCCCGCGAGTCGCGTTCGGGCAGGCGCTGATCCAGCCGCTGGCTGCCGGCCGCCACGCCTACCAGCGCGTGCTGACCCAGTTGCCAATCGACACCGGCCATCAACGCATTGCGGTTGACCCGGATCTCATCGCCATTGCCGTCGGCATCCTGCTTGAACACCTTGCCGCTGCCGGCCAACCACGCCGCGCCACGTGCACCGCGCACCAGCGGCAACTCACTGTTCAAACGCTGGCCGATGCCCTCCTCCAGGTACCGATCCTGCAGCAGTACCGAACGGGTGGCAGCGTAGGACTCGCCGGACAGCTGGTTGAATGCCTCACGCGCAGTGGCCGCGTCGTACAGCAATACCGTGTTGTACAGCGACAGCGCCTGGCCGGCCTGCGGCAGGCTGTCCAGCGCCGAGGCGACCCCGAACTGGTTGCGGGTACGTGCGGCGGTAACGAACGCGGCCGTCTGCGCGACATCGATCTGCAGGCGCGCCGCGTTGTTGGTGTAGGACAACGTGGTGGACAGGAACGCCGAGCTGCTGGTCGGTGCCTGGAACTGCCCGGTCAGGCCACCGGCCGCGTTGATCAGCGTGTACTGCTGGCCCTGCTGGTAGCTGGTCTGTGGATCCAGCGTGGTCAGCTTCACCTGGCCGCCCTGCACATTGGCCTGGCCGCTGACCTGCACCACATCATTGGTGGTCCCGCCCAGGTCGACGGCCAGCACGCTGCCACTGGCCAGGGTCAGGTTGCCGTTGACGTTGAGCGTGCCGATCGCGCTGCCGCCCGGAGCCAGCGTGCCGCCCGAAGCAACGGTGGTGGTACCGATGGTGCCGGTGCCCGATACCGTTGCGCCGCTCGCCACCTGCCATTGGCCGCCAATCGTGCCGGTGACATCCAGCGTGCCGCCATTGACCTGGCCGGTGCCGCTGAATCCACCGCTGTTGCCGCCCAGGGTCAACGTGCCGGGACCGGTCTGCACGATGCTGCCGTTGCCGCTGATCGCGCCGCCCAGGTTGGCACCGCCACCGACGTTGACCACCAAGCTGCCGTTGTTGCTGACATTGCCGGTGATCGCACCGCTCGCACCGCCATTGCCCAGCTGCAGCGTGCCGCCTGTGTTGATCGTGGTGCCACCGGTGTAGGTGTTGTTGCCGGTCAAGGTCAGCGTGCCGCTGCCCGCCTGCACCAGCCCACCGCTGCCGCTGATGGTGCCGGCCAGGCTGGTCGCACCGGCGACGTCGAACACCAGGCTGCCGTTGTTGCTGACGTTGCCGGCGATCGCACCACTCGCCCCACCGTTGCCGACCTGCACGGTGCCACCGCTGTTGATGGTGGTGCCGCCGGTGTAGCTGTTGTTGCCGGTCAGGGTCAGCGTGCCGCTGCCGGCCTGCACCACCCCGCCACTGCCACTGATGGTGCCGGCCAGGCTGGTCGCACCGGCCACGTCGAACACCAGGCTGCCGTTGTTGCTGACGTTGCCGGTGATCGCACCGCCCGCGCCGCCGTTGCCCACCTGCACGGTGCCACCGCTGTTGATGGTGGTGCCACCGCTGTAGGTGTTGTTGCCCAGCAGGGTCAACGTGCCACCACCGGCCTGCAGCAGCGCGCCGCTGCCGCTGATGGTGCCGGTGACATCGAGCGCATCGCTGCGGTTGAACACCAGTGTGCCGTCGTTGGCCACGTCGCCAAGGATTGCACCAGTCGTCCCGCCCGCCCCTACCTGCAGGGTGCCACCGGCGCCGATGCCGGTGCCGCCGGTGTAGGTGTTGTTGCCGGTCAGGGTCAGCGTGCCGCTGCCGTTCTGCTGCAAACCGCCGCTACCGCTGATCACACCGGCATAGGTGGTGCTGGTGTTGTCGTTGCCGGTACTCAGGAGCGACGCCCCGAGCGCCACCGTGCCACCGCCGGCCAGCGAACCGATGCTCTGGTTGCCACCGGCACTGATATCGAGCGCACCATTGCCAGTGATGTTGACCGCGCCGGTGGTGGCCAGGCTGCCACCGGCACCGATCGCCAGGGTGCCGTCGTTGATCGCAGTACCACCGGTATAGGTGTTCGCGGCGGTCAGGGTCAGCGTGGTCGCGCCATTCTTGGTCAGACCACCCGCACCGGAGATCACCCCATCCAGGGTCAAATCGTTGCTGCCCAGCAGGTTGAGATTGTAACCTGCAGCCAGCGTGACCGTGTTGGCCAGGGTCAGTGCCGCGCTGGTATCCAACGTGCCACTGCCCGCCACGCTGAGTGCACCGCTGCCCAGTGCGGCATCGTCGCCCAGCACCAGGCCTCCGGCGTTGAGCGTGACACCCCCACTGAAGGTGTTCGCGCCACCCAACGTCTGCGTACCGGCGCCGTTCTTGATCAGGCTGCCGGTGCCGGTGATCTCGCCATTGAAGGCACTGTTGCCAATTCCGCCCAGGGTCAGCGCATTGCCGCCCAGCGCGACGGTGCTGCCCGCCACGCCCGACAGTGAGCCGATGCTCTGCGCACCGCCGGCACTGATGTCGAAGCCGGTGCCTGCACCGGCCAGGTTCACCGCGCCGGTGGACGCCAGGCTGCCACCGGCGCCGATCGCCAGCGTGCCGGCATTGATGGTGGTGCCGCCGGTATAGGTGTTGGTGCCGGTCAGCGTCTCGGTGCCGGTGCCCTGCTTGATCAGCCCGCCGGTGCCGCCGATGGAACCACTGAAGGTGCCATCGGTGGGGCCACCCACCGTCAGCGTATTTGCGCCGAGGTTGACCGTGCCATTGCCGACCAGGGTGCCGAACGTCTGCGTGCCGTTGCCGGCCGACAGATCGAAGGTCGCGCCCGTGGCGAGATTGACGATGCCACCGGCGAACAGGCTCGCACCGGCGCCCAGTGCGAGCGTGCCGGCATTGACGGTGGTACCACCGGTGTAGGTGTTGGTGCCGTTCAAGGTCAGCGTCGCAAGGCCGTTCTTGGTCAAGCTGCCGGTGCCGGACAGGTTGCCGTTGAGGGTCAGGTCGTTGCTGCCCAGCACGGTCAGCCCGGCGTTGAGTACCACGTTGTTGGCCAGGGTCACCGCACTGTTGGAATCCAGCGTGGACGCACCGCCCACGGTCAGTGCGCCGGTACCCAGTGCGGCGTTGTTGCCCACCACCAGCCCACCGGCGTTGAGGGTGACGCCACCACTGAAGGTGTTGACACCGGTCAGCGTCTGCATGCCGCTGCCGTTCTTGACCAGCCCGCCACTGCCACTGATGCTGCCGTTGAAGCTGCTGTCGGTCGCGCCCCCCAGGGTGAGCGTATTGCCGCCCAGCGCCACCGCGCTACCAGCCACGCCCGCCAGTGAACCGATGCCCTGATTGCCACCGGCGGAGATATCCAGCGTGCCGGTACCGGCCAGGTTGACCGCACCGGTGGTCGCCAGACTGCCGCCGGCCCCGATCGCCAACGTACCGGCATTGATGGTGGTGCCACCGGTGTAGGTGTTGGCGCCGGTCAAGGTGAGCGTCGCCGCACCATTCTTGATCAACCCACCCGCGCCGGACACACTGCCCCCCAAGGTGAGCGCATTGCTGCCGAGCACGTTCAGATTGGCGCCCGTTGCCAGGCTGATCGCGTTGGCCAGGTTCAACGCCGCCAGCGTATCCAGCATGGCATCGCCGCCCACGCTCAACGCACCGGTGCCCAGGGCGCTGTTGTTGCCCAGCACCAGGCCACCGGCGTTGAGCGCCACACCACCACTGAAGGTGTTGGCGCCGCCCAGCGTCTGGATGCCCGCACCATTCTTGACCAGGCCGCCGGTACCGGCGATCACGCCATTGAAATCGCCATTGCCGTTCCCGCCCAGGGTGAGCGTATTGGCTCCCAGCGAGACCGCGCTGCCGACCACGCCGGACAAGCCACCAATGGCCTGGTTGCCTCCGGCGCTGATGTCGAAACCGGTGCCTGCATTGGCCAGATTCACCGCACCGGTCGCCGCCAGGCTGCCACCGGCGCCGATCGCCAGCGTGCCGGCATTGATGGTGGTGCCGCCGGTGTAGGTATTGGTGCCGGTCAGGGTTTCAGTGCCGCTGCCTTCCTTGATCAGCCCACCCGTGCCACTGATCGAGCCACCGAAGGTCCCATTGGTGGGGCCACCCACCGTCAACGCGTTCGCGCCAAGATTGATCGTGCCGTTGCCGACCAGCGTGCCAAACGTCTGCGTGCCGTTGCCCGCCGACAGATCGAAGATGGAACCGGCGGCAAGGTTGACGATACCGCTCGCCGACAGACTCGCACCTGCGCCCAGCGCCAACGTGCCGGCGTTGACGGTGGTACCACCGGTGTAAGTGTTGGTGCCGTTCAAGGTCAGCTGCGCGGCGCCCTCCTTGGTCAGGCTGCCGGTGCCCGACAGGTTGCCGTTGAGGGTGAGCGCATTGCTGCCCAGCACGGTCAGGCTGGCGTTGAGCAGCATGTTGTTGGCCAGCGTGGCGGCCGCGTTGGCATCCAGCGTGGCAGCACCGCCCACGGTCAGCGCACCCGCGCCGAGCGCGGCGTCATTGCTCACCACCAGGCCACCGGCGTTGAGCGTTACCCCACCGCTGAAGGTATTGGCACCGCGCAGTGTCTGCACGCCGGCCCCCACTTTGACCAGGCCGCCATTGCCACTGATGACCCCGTCGAAACTCTGATCGGTTGCCGCGCCGAAACTCAGTACATTTCCACCCAGCGCGATCGTACTGCCGGCCACGCCCGACAGCGCACCGATGGTCTGGTTGGCCGCGGCGGAAATATCCAGCACGCTGCCCACGCCCGCCAGGGTCACCGCACCGCTTGCGGCCAGACTGCCGCCCGCGCCCAGCGCCAGCGTGCCGGCATTGACGGTGGTGCCGCCGGTATAGGTGTTGCTGCCGCTGAGAGTCAGCGTCGCCGCGCCGTTCTTGGTCAGACCCCCGGCACCGGACACCACTCCGTTCAAGCCCAGGGCGTTGCTGCCGACCAGGCCCAGGTTGGTGCCCACGGCCAGGTTGATCGCGTTGGCCAGGCTCAGCGAAGCGCTGGTATCCAGCGATGCATTGCCGGTGACGCTCAACGCGCCACTGCCCAAGGCCGTGGCATTACCCAGTTGCAGGCCACCGGCGTTGAGGACCACACCGCCGCTGAAGGTGTTGGGACCGTTCAAGCTGAGCAACGCGGCACCGGATTTGCTCAGTGCACCGATGCCGGAAACGACGCCGCCGAATGCCAGGTCCTGGCTGCCCAGCACGCTGAGCGTGCTGCCATTGCCCAATGCGACCGCATTGCCCAGCGCCAGTGCCGTGTTGGCATCCAGCGTGGCGTTGGCCCCTACCGCCAGCGTCCCGGTGCCCAGTGCGCCGTTGTTGCCGAGCATCAGCCCACCGCCGTTGAGGCCGAGCCCGCCGGCGAAGGTGTTGGCACCGTTGAGGGTCAACACGGTGGCGCCGCTCTTGATCAGGCTGCCGCTACCGGCCACCACGCCGCCCAGCAGCACGTCATGGCTGCCGAGCAGATTCAGGCTGGCACCGGCCCCCAGATTGACCGCATTGGTCAGCGCCAGGTTGGCGCCACTGTCCAGGGTCACCGCGCCGCCAACGTTGAGCGCGCCAGTGCCCAGCGCGCCGCTGTTGCCCAGCAACACGCCACCGACGTTGAGGTTGAGCCCGCCACTGAAGGTGTTGGCACCGTTGAGGGTGAGCAGCGAAGCGCCGTTCTTGGTCAGGCTGCCGGCGCCGCTCACCACCCCGCCCAGGGTCAGGTTCTGGCTGCCCGGCAGGGTCAGTACAGCGCCCACCCCCAGGCCGACGTTGTTGCCCAGGTTCAGCGCCACCGATCCATCCAACGTGGCCGCCCCGCTGACCGTCAGGGCACCGGTGCCCATCGCCCCCGCGTTGCCCAGCAGCAGCCCGCCACTGGTCAGATTCACACCGCCACTGAAGGTGTTGGCGCCGGTCAGCGTCTGCACACCGGCACCCTGTTTGGTCAATGCACCGGTGCCGGAGATCACACCGCTGAAGGTCTGGTTGCTGGCATCGCCGAAGGCCAGGGTATTGCCACCCAGCGTGATCGCCGTGCCGGCCACACCGGACAGCGCACCGATGGTCTGGTTGCCCGCAGCGGCGATGTCGAAGGCCGCTCCCGCGCTGCCCAGTGTCACCGCACCGGTGGACGCCAGGCTGCCGCCCGCGCCGAGCGCGACCGTGCCGGCGTTGATGTTGAGCCCACCCGTGAAGGTATTCGCGCCGGAGAGGGTGAGCGTGGAGGCGCCGTTCTTGATCAGGCCACCGCTGCCACCGATCACACCGCCCAGGGACAAGGGCTGCCCGCCGAGCAGGGTCAGCGTGCTGCCGACCAGATTGAAGTTGTTGCCCAGCGCGAGGGCCGCACTGGCGTCCAGCGTCGCCGGTCCGGCCACCGTCACCACGCCCGTGCCCAGCGCCGCGCTGTTGCCGAGCAGCAGGCCACCGCTGTTGAGGCTCAGCCCGCCGCTGAAGGTGTTGGCACCGTTCAAGCTGAGCAAGCCAGCGCCATTTTTGATCAACCCGCCATCGCCGGACAGCACACCATTGAACGTCAACGGCTGGCCGCCGAGCAGGTTCAACGAAGCGCCGGTGCCCAGGTTGACGGCATTGCTCAATGCAAGCGGGCCGCCTGTGCCGTCCAGGCTGGCGGCACCATTGACGCTGAGCGTGCCACTGCCCAGCGACGTCGCGGTACCGATCAACAGCCCCCCGGCATTGAGCGCCACGCCGCCAGTGAAGGTGTTGGCGCCGCCCAAGGTCTGGATCCCCGTCCCGAGCTTGACCAGCCCACCGCTGCCGGCAATCGTGCCGGCATAGCTGGTGTTACCCAGCCCGCCCAGGGTCAGCGTCCGCGTGCCGAGATTGATCGCCCCACCCAGCCCGGCCAACGAGCCGACGGTCTGGTTGGCCGCAGCGGACAGATCCAGCGTGGTCCCCGTCGCCAGCGACAGCGCGCCGGTCGGTGCCAGGCTGCCACCTGCGCCCAGGGCAACGCCACCACCGGCAATGACGAAGTTCCCGCCCAGCGTATTGGCGCCACCCAGGGTCAGCGTGCTGGCGCCGTTCTTGGTCAGGTTGCCGGCACCGGAGATCGCGCCATTGAGGGTCAGCGCCTGGCCGCCGGGCAGGGTCAGGGTGCCGCCGGCGTTGACCGCGATGTTGTTGCCCAGCGTGAACGCTCCGGAAGTGTCCAGGCTTGCCGCGCCGCCCACGGTCAACACACCACCGCCGAGCGCGCCGGCGTTGCCGAGCAGCAACCCGCCCGCGTTGAGGTTGACCCCGCCGCTGAACAGGTTGGCACCGCTCAAGGTGGTGATGCCGGTGTTGCTCACGGTCAGTCCGCCGGTCCCGGACAGCACCCCGCCCAGCGAGAAGGCATTGGTCCCGGCCAGGGTCAGCCGGCCGGTGTTGAGCGACACCGCATTGGCCAGGCTCAGGCCGGCGCTGGTGGCCGCGATCGCCCCGCCATTGACGCTGAGTGCGCCGCTGCCAAACGCGCCTGACGTATTGAAGTTGACCAGCCCGTCGTTGAGCGTGGTGTCGCCACTGGCCACGACGCCGAGCAGGTTCCAGGTGCCGCTGTTGACGGTCAGGTGCTGGAAATTCAGGTACTGGGTCGCATCGGCGTTGGTCACCGCGCCGCCGGTGCCGGTACCCGTGCCGACGGCACTGTTCTGCAGCACCAGTCGATTGCCGGTGCCGTTACCGCCATCGACGGTGCGCGCCGCGGCCAGCTTCACATTGATGCCGCCCAGCGTGCCGGCCAACGCGATGCCATCGCCCGTGATGCTGGAGCCGGACACTGCCGTGAAGGTATTGCCGGTGGCCGTGTCGCCCAGGTACACGCTGCCGTTGATGGTGCCGGCGTTGATGAAGGTATTGGGTGCGCCTGCGGTTCCGGAGGCGCCGAAGCCGACGCGGCCGGTGATGGTGCCGGTATTGGTGAGGTTGGTCTGGCTGCCGCCGTAGGTCACCAAGGCGGGCGCATCAGCGGTGGTGAACAACCCGATGCCCAGGATCGACATGCCGATCGTGCCGTCGTTGGTGATCGTGGTGGTGCCACCCGTGGCGTTCTGCACCGTCAGCGCCTGCCCGCCAAACCCGAGCAGCGAGCCGATATTGACCAGGCCCTTGATCGAGCCCCCGGCCTGGTTGTTGACCTGGATGGCGTTGCCACCGGCCGTGTTGTTGCCCAGCACCGCCCCGGACGCGGCCAGGCTGAGGCCACCGTTGATGGTCGGGTCGATCGAACCGGCATTGTTCAGGGTGATGCCATTGCCACTCAAGGTCAGCGCATTGCCACCGAGCAGTGGCGGCACGCTGAGCACGGCACCGGTCTGCACGGTGACCGTCAGCGCATTCGCAGCACTGGCGAAGGTGTTGGTGTTCGATCCGGTGGCGCAGGTGACCGTGCTACCCGCCGTGGTGCAGGCCGCAAATACCGTTCCACTCAGCAAGGGGGTTGCCAGGGTGATCGCCAACGCCAGGGCGAGGCGATTGGCACCCAGCGGCGGCTGTTTGATCCCACCGCCGCTGCTGCCGCCGGCTGCGCGCGTGGTGATCTCCGATGCCACCTGCACTACCCCAAGGCGGTGATTGAAAACGAGACGGTAAATGCGGTTCATCGATACATCTCCCTGAAGTAACCGATGGCAACAACGAAGGACTGCATGGAATGACAGGTGAAGAAAACCTGCCCTGCCCCATTCGGGACAAGGAAATGTCGACCACCGTCATAAATTTTGAATCAGCTCACACTTTCACACGGGCCCGATGCAAAGCGGCATCAGAAACTCATGGCGTACTGCTGACTGCTGCGCCAGTAAAATTACGTAGCGAATGCGCGGACTGTGCATAACCGACCGCCAGTGCCGCGTGAAACTCAATCAGGAAAACCGAGATGCCCATCGCACTGGCGCGCCAATTAATTGACATACCGCCGATCAGGCGAGCGCCGGGCATTCCAAATGGGGAGAATCGACCCCGCCACAACATGCCATTGGCGACATTATCGAAGATTCCCCTCGCCGTCTGTCGCCAGCGGATTCGCCGCGGGTGTTCCCTGATGGAATACCATGCGCCACGCCCCGCCCTGTCGACGCCATAGCGAACTGCGCAGCACCATCGGCTGGCGTACGCCATCGACTACATACCAGCTGCGATAACGCACCTGGGCCAGCGTATCGACCAGCAGCGCCACGCTGAAATCGTCCGACCCGATAGCGACCTGCGCACGATCAACAGGAATTTCGAGCAACGCCGCAGCGCGATCATAGAGATTCCCGGAACTGCCGATCTCGCTGAAATCCTCGTCGAGCAATGCGCCCAGGCGCACGACGTCGGCCCGCACCTGCGGATCGTGCAGCGCACGTTCGAGTTTCTCCAGATGGGCTGCCAACGCATCAGGCGCTTGCATGCCGGCCCCGCTCAGGGAGGATCCTGGGCCAGCACGTGCATCGCCGTCGGTGCGGCCAGGGCCACGCATTCGCCGGGCAGCGCCACGCGGTGGCCGCGTTGGCGCAGCGCATCACCATCGGCGTGGCTGGCGTAGTGATACAGCATCATCCGCGCCTGCAGCGCCGCGCTGTACTCGCGTTCGAGATCGTCCACGCCGGTATGCGAGGGATTGCCCTGCAGGCCGCAGTCGTGTGCGATCAATTCGTTGTCATCGGCATAGCGCGCCAGCATTTCCGGAATCGGCCGGGTATCGCCGCTCCACACCAGCGCGCCTTTCAGACGCAGCCCATAGGCGGTTTCCGGCCAATGGTGGCGCACCGGAAAAACTTCCAGCCGCACCCCGTCATGCCAGAACGCATCACCGACCACGATCAACTGGAACGCGTCCCAGAAATTGGCACCGCCCTCGGCCAGTACATTCGGATAATCGGCGACGCGTTTATGCAGCAGCGGCACTACGCTCGCTGGTACATACAGACGGATGCGCCCACGCCGTTTCGCCGAGAAGAACGCATCCACGAACAAACGCTCGAAACCGGCCACGTGGTCCAGGTGCACATGGGTCACGAACAACGCCTGCGGCGAGTGCCCGTAGTGGGCCTGGTAAGCGGTCAGCCCTTCGCCGCCACAATCGATGGTCAGCCACGGCTGGCCGTCGCGCTCGATCACCGCCATCGGCGAACCCAGCTGTACGGCCGACGCACTGCCGACGCCCATGAAACGCAATGACCAGTCCATCAGTAACCCCGGTTCCAGGCCAGGTCGTAGGCACGGCGCAGCCGCGCATAATCCTTTTCCACGTCTTCATGGCTGCGCTCACCGCGCAGCTTGATCAGCGAACGCAGCAGGCGTTTGAGATTGCGCTCGCGCCAGCGGGTGGCCGGGATGCGCTGCACGCCGCGGTCGAAATCGATCAACCAGCCGTGGCCGTTGGCATCAAACAGAATGTTGTGGGCATTGAGGTCGGCGTGGTCCAGGCCGACGCGATGGAAACGCGCGATCAGCCGCCCGGTTTCCTCCCACGGCGCCCCGCGACCGGCGACCAGCGCGCGGTCAGCCAGCGAACGCACCCCTTCCAGGCGCTCCATCAGGATCGCCGCGCGGTAACGCAGGCCCTCGCGCATGTAGAACGCCGCGATCGGGCGCGGCACCGGCAGCTTCTGCGCGCGCAGCGCGCGCATCAGGCGGAATTCGGCAAAACTGCGCGTCTTGTCGGCACCGCGCCACAGGTACTGGTCGCGGCTCAGCTTGGCTGCCATGCCACCGCGCAGGTACTGGCGCAGCACGCATTGGCCGAACGGGGCATCCACGAACCAGGCGCCGCCCCGGCCGCCATCGCCGACCGGGCGGGCCCGCTCGGCCCAATGGGACGGTACGAACAATTCGATCTCGGCTTGCCGCAGCCGTTCGCGGTCGAACAGAATGGCACCCAGGCCGCGTCCATCACGGCAGGGCGTCAGCGCTTCATTGGCGTCGAATGCAACCATTCCTTCGAGTCTAACAACACCATGGCACCAACGTCCTCTTCCTTGTGTCTTTTGCGTTTGTCCGCGCTGGGCGATGTCACCCATGTGGTGCCGCTGGTGCGGACCCTGCAGCAGGCACAACCGGGCGTTGCGCTGCACTGGATCATCGACAAGGCCGGGCACAAGCTGCTCGACGGGCTGCCGGGCGTCGTGTTCCACCCCTACGACAAGAAGACCGGGCTGGCCGGCATGCGTGCGCTCCGCGCCAGCCTGCCGGCGGGCCGTTTCGAGGCCCTGCTGCAGATGCAGGTAGCCTTTCGCGCCAACGTGCTTTCGGCCTTCATCCCGGCCAAGCGCCGGATCGGCTACGACAGATCACGCTCCAAGGACCTTCACGGCCTTTTCATCAATGAGCGCATCCCCGACCGCCCCGGCATCCATGTGCTGGACGCCATCGGCAGCTTCTGCGAACCGCTGGGCTACACGCAGACCGAGGTCAGCTGGGACCTGGCGGTGCCGGCCTCGGCCTACGAATGGGCCGCAGCCCAGTGGCAGGACGACGGCCGCCCGGTGCTGATGATCTCGCCCTGCTCCAGCCATGTGCGCCGCAACTGGTATGCCGATCGCTATGCCGCGGTGGCCAACCACGCCACCGGCCGCGGCTGGCGGGTGGTGCTGTGCGGCGGCCGCAGCACGCTGGAACGCGAAATGACCGATGCCATCCAGGCCCAGCTGACGACCCCGGCGCTGGACTTGGTCGGCAAGGACACGCTCAAGCAGTTGCCCGCCCTGCTGGCCCGGGCGGCGCTGGTGATGACCCCGGACTCGGGCCCGATGCATATCGCCAACGCGGTCGGCACCAAGGTGCTCGGCCTGCATGCGGCCAGCAACCCGCACCGCAGCGGGCCGTACTCGGACCGTCGCTACTGCGTGGACCGCTACGACGCTGCCGCGCGCCGGTTCCTGGGCAAGCCCGCCAGCCAACTCAAATGGGGCACCAAGATCGAGTTCGACGACGTGATGCAGCTGATCACCGTAGAAGACGGCATCGCCGCCTTCGAGCGTTACGTGGCCGATGCCCCCTTCGGGGCGTAATCCTTGTACGACTTCTCTTCGACGTAGGCCGACCCCAGCGCCAGGTTGATGTCCTTCTTGATCCGCGCACGCTCGTCGTTCTGCAGGTAAACGCTGCGCGCCAGTTCCACGAAGGTGTCGTCGAAGGCCTGCGCCTTGTCCTGCAGGCGGATGTTGTCCTCGATATCCCACAGGCGCTCATTGACCGCCTTGAGCGCCACCCGCAACCGGGCGATGTCCTTGACCGCGGCCGGGTGCGCCATCCAGGTCTTCTCCAGCGCGCTCAGCTCGGCGTGGATATTGGCCAGCTTGGCCGGATCACCGATGCGCTCGGCCTTGATCTGCAGGATCGAGATCTTGTCGAGCAGTTCGCCGAAGGACACGGGAACAAGGATTTCAGCGGTCATGGGGGGCATCCGTTACGTGAGCGGCCAGTTTAACGGACGTGGCGTGGAACGCAGGTCAGCGGTTGCTGTGCCTGCCGCTTCAACAGGTGGCATTGTTCGCAAAGGCCAACTGAAGCGCCACGCTATGCGTGGCGTCGCCCGGCAGAGCGGTAGCGGCCCCGCGTTGCTTCGCCTGAGGGCGGGTCGAACCCGGGACGAGGGTGGCCGCTTCATTGCCGGGATTGCTGGGCCCATCCATGGGCCCAGCCCTTCCGCGCTGCGCGCTCCAGGGCCAGACGTTCGTCTGTCCGGATTCGTTCCAGACGAATCCGTCGAACCCCGGCGCTGCTTCGCCTCAGCCCCTCTCCGCCAGATACGCAAAAAAGGCCACCCAATGGGCGGCCTTTTTTGCGTATCTGGCGGAGAGGGGGGGATTCGAACCCCCGAGGCGCTATAAACGCCTGCCTGATTTCGAGTCAGGTACATTCAACCGCTCTGCCACCTCTCCAGATGGTCCCGGCGAACCGGGGAGCGAATGATACGGTCAGGAGCGGCTGGCGACAAGTCGTTCTGTGCAAAGAAGTGAATTTCTTCTGTATCGATGCCTTGCCGGATGTCCGGCGGGCCGCGATCATGCCGTTACTCCCCGCAACACTCCCGGCCATCGCCCCACCATGATCGAATTCGGACACCTGACCCACCCCGGCCTGCGCCGTGACCTCAACGAGGACACCTACTACGGCGATGGCGAACTGGCGTTGTGGCTGGTCGCCGATGGCATGGGCGGGCATGCCTGTGGCGAGGTCGCCAGTGCGCTGGCGCGCGAGACCATCGTGCGCGAGATCCGCCAGGGCGCCAGCCTGGCCCATGCGATCCGGGTCGCCGATGAGGAGATCATCCGCACCTCGCGGCGGCGCAACGACAGCCTGCCGATGGGCACCACCGTGGTCGCCGCGCGGGTCCAGGGCAACCGCTACGAAGTCGCCTGGGTCGGCGACAGCCGCGCCTACCTGTGGCGCGACGGCGCGCTGGCCCAGCTCAGCCAGGACCACAGCGTGGTCCAGGAACTGGTCGCCCAGGGCAACCTGACCGCCGAACAGGCGCGCGCGCATCCGCACCGCAACGTGGTCACCCAGGCACTGGGGGTGACCGATCCGGCGCATCTGAACGTGGCCACCACCACCGGCGAGCTGCGCCCGGGCATGCAGCTGCTGCTGTGCAGCGACGGGCTCACCGAGGAAGTCGAGGACCAGGGCATCGCCCGCACCCTCGCCTTCGATGACGCCAGCGCCCAGGAATGCGTGGACACCCTGGTGGCCGCCGCACTGGACGGGGGCGGTTCGGACAACATCACCGTGATCCTGGTGCGCTGCCACTGAGTCCGCAGCGGCCCGTCGCCGCGCAGGGCGTGGCGACAGCACGCCGTGCGCTGAAATCAGCCGGCTTCGGCCATCTCGCGCTCACCATCCCAGATCGCGTGCCCGGCCTTCTTGCGCAGCTTGGCCAGGCGCGCGTCGTGCGCCTCCAGCTCCGAGGCGGTAGCGACCACGCGCGGGCGCGGCAGCAGCTTGGACGTATCGAAGGCCTGCGCGTGCGCGGTGCCGCGCTGGGTGTCATCGGCCGAACCGAAGCCGATTTCTTCCTGGCCCGAAGTCAGCGCGATATACACATCGCCCAGAATCTGCGCATCGAGCAGGCCACCGTGCAGCTGGCGATGGGCGTTGTCCACGCCCAGCCGCTTGCACAGCGCATCGAGTGAGTTGCGCTGGCCGGGATAGCGCTCGCGCGCCATCTTCAGCGTATCCACCACCGTGCAGCGGTCGGTGATCTTGCCGTAGTGGTCGCCCAGCAACGACAGCTCGTTGTCCAGGAAGCCGACGTCGAAGGCGGCGTTGTGGATGATCAGCTCGGCGCCGTCGATGTAGGCCAGGAACTCATCGACGATCTGCGCGAAGGCCGGCTTGTCGGCCAGGAACTCCAGGGTCAGCCCGGTGACTTCCTGCGCGCCCTGTTCGAACTCGCAGTCGGGCTTGAGGTAATGGTGGAAATTGTTGCCGCTCGGGCGGCGCTCAAGCAGTTCCACGCAGCCGATTTCGACGACGCGGTTGCCTTTGCGCCATTCCAGGCCGGTGGTTTCGGTATCAAGAATGATCTGACGCATGGCTTCAGTGTACCGCTCCGGTGGCGCGGATCCGGATCGCGGCATCGCGCGCCAGCTGGTCCACGCGCTCGTTGTCCGGGTCACCGGAATGGCCCTTCACCCAGCGCCAGTCGATGGTGTGCATCAGCGTGGCGGCGTGCAGCCGCTCCCACAGCTCGCGGTTCTTCACCGGGTCGCCGCCGGCGGTCTTCCAGTTCTTGCGGATCCAGCCCGGCATCCACTGGGTCAGGCCTTGGCGCACGTACTGCGAATCGGTGTACAGCACGATCTCGCAGGGCTCGGTCAGCGCTTCCAGGCCCGAGATGGCCGCCATCAGCTCCATCCGGTTGTTGGTGGTGTGCGGTTCACCGCCGCTGAGCTCGCGCTCGTGCGCGTTGTAGCGCAGCAGCGCCGCCCAGCCGCCGGGGCCGGGATTGCCAAGGCAGGAACCGTCGGTGTGTATTTCAATTGTCTTCATTGCATTCCAGATCAGGTCGCCACGGTGCCGTGCCAATGGCGGACCGGCAGTGGCGTAGGTCCCGGCAAAGCCAGGGTGCGTTTCTCGGCGGTGAACAGGCAGGCCGCGCGCAACGGGGCAAGACTGCCCCGGGTAGGGGCGCGGTCGCGCCACATCGGGCCCAACCAGGCCAGGTCCTCACAGACCAGCCCGGCCTGTTCCAGGGTGTGCCGCAGCCGCTGCGGGGTGCGCACCACCAGCCCATGCCGACGCCATTGGCGGCGGAACGGGCTGAACGGATTGAGCGTGGACAGCCACAACCGCCCGCCCGGCATCAGCACCCGCTCGCACTCGCCGATCAGGGCTTCTGCATCGCGGGCGGTGACATGCTGCAGCACGATCGCATTGACGCTCTCGTTGGGCAGCGGCAGCGGCAGCGCGCAGGTGGCATCGCCGGCATAGCCGCCCCCCTGCCGGTACAGGCGCAGGCCACGCCCCGGCAGTGCTGCAGCAGGCAGCCAGGCCGGGGTCGGCGCGATCCACAGCCAGGGGGTCACCGGGTGCGCCGACAGCAACGGCTGCAGGCGCTCGAACTCCAGCTGGCACAGCGCCTGCGCCGGTTCAGTATCAAACCAGGATGCGACTGACGCTTGACGGGGGCTCGGCGTGGCGGGCATGGTCCAATTCTATGCGACTGACCGCCCTACCCGCATTTGCGGACAACTACATCTGGGCGCTGATCGCCGACGACGGCCGTGCCATCGTCATCGACCCCGGCCAGGCCGACCCGGTCCTGGCTGCGGCAGCGCAGCAGGGATGGCAGCCGCACAGCGTGCTGCTCACCCACCACCATGACGATCACATCGACGGCGTAGCTGCGCTGCAGGCCCGTTTTCCGGGGCTGGCGGTGTATGCACCGGACGATCCGCGCATTCCCATCGCCACCCACCGGGTGGCCGAAGGTGAACGCATTCAGGCATTGGGGCTGGGGATCGACGTAGTATCCGTGCCCGGACACACCCGGTCCCATGTTGCGTTTCACACCGCTGAACATCTTTTCAGCGGAGACGCACTGTTCAGCCTGGGCTGTGGACGCATGTTCGAAGGTACGCCGTCCCAGCTTCTTGCATCCCTGCACAAGCTGGCGTCCCTGCCGCCGCACCTGCTGTTGTGCTGCGGACACGAATACACCGTGTCAAATGCCGTCTTCGCGCGGCATGTCGACCCCACCAACGTTGCCGTAAGGCAGCGCCATGAGGAGGCCCTGGCCATGCGCCGCGATGAACGCCCCACGTTGCCGGTGACCCTGGCCAGCGAGCTGGAATGCAACCCGTTCCTGCGTACCCATACCCCTGCGATCCGTGCTGCCGTCAGCGCGCACCTGGATCGTCCCGTCACCGATGAAGTCGATGTGCTCGCAGGTCTGCGAGGCTGGAAAGACGGATTCCGTACATGAGTCGGCGATGGTTGCCGCTCGCGTTCGGCCTGGCCATCGCCGTGGCCGGCAACGCGGGCGCCCAGTCGTTGAGTGCCGGCATGTCGCAGAACGTGGCCGGGCTGTCGCAGCTGCCGCTGGATCCAGCCGCATTGCCGCCGGCGTCGGTGCGCAATGGGCAGGAGATCTTCGCCAGCTTCCGTGATGGCCTGGCCGAACCCACCTGCAATGCCGAGGCCACCAGCCCGCGCTGGCAGAAGCAGTTCGCCCATGCGCCCTCGCGGCTGGCCAACCAGGACGATGATGCGCTGGTGCTGTTCGGCTATGTGGTTGAAGAGCTGCGCAAGGCCGACCTGCCCACCGAGTTCGCCTTGATCCCGTTCGTGGAAAGCGGCTATCGGCCCAATGCCCGCAATGGCAGTGGCCCGGCCGGGCTGTGGCAGTTCATCGCCACCACCGCGCGCAACCACCGGGTGCAGATGAACGCCGGTTACGACGGCCGGTTGTCGGCGGTGGATTCCACCCAGGCCGCGGTGCGTTACCTCAAGACCCTGCACGGCATGTTCGCCGGCGACTGGCGGCTGGCCACCATGGCCTACAACGCGGGCGAGTACCGCGTGCTGCAGGCGCTGCGCAAGGGCGGCATGAACGCCCAGAACGCACGCCCGGCCGAACTGCCGGGGCTGTCGCCGATCACCTATGCCTACGTCGAGAAGCTGCATGCCCTGGCCTGCGTGCTCGAGAACGCTGAAACCAAGCCGGGCGTGATGGCCTCGCTGGACCGCACCGTACCGGTACTCAAGGGCCACCCCCTGCCGGCCGGCACCAGCGTCCAGCAGTGGGCCGCACAGCGCTCGCTGGACCCGGCACGGATCGCCCGCCTGAATCCGGCCCTGGCCAGCGGCAAGGGCCGCCCGACCGGGCAGGCCACCGTGCTGGCCCCGGCCGCGCATGCGCCGGTCGATGCCAGTGCCGCCATGATGGCCACGGTGGCCGCCGTGGATGCCCCGGCCAAGGCGGAGGTCACCCCGGCTCCCAAGGCCAGCACGCCGACGTCCAGCGCCTCGCGCGCGGTCGCCAGCAGCGCTGACCGTCCGCGCAGCCGCCGCCACACCGTGCGCGATGGCGAATCGGCCTGGACCATCGCCCGCCGCTACGGCATGCCGCTCAAGGCCCTGCTGTCGCTCAATGGGCTCAGCGGCAGCAGCGTGCTCAAGCCCGGCGCGGTATTGCGGGTAGAGGACTAACGGCCACGCCGGGCAGCGCCCGGCCTGTGCAGACCGCCCTGATCGATGCCCGGCCCTGCCGGGCATCGTCGTATCCGGGCCCTGAAACGCAGAAGGCCCGGCAATGCCGGGCCTTCTACTGCAACCGTCGGGATCCACGCCTGGCGTGGACCCCGCACCGGATTCCCGGTTAGAGGTTGGCCTCTTCGGTCTGCACCTTGTAGTGCTTGCGCATGGCTTCGATGTAGGCCTTGGCCGCGGCCATGCCGTCGATCTGGTCCAGCTGGTCCTTGAAGGCCTTCTTCTGCTCCGGCTGGATCTCGGCCAGGTTGCCCGGGCTGACCTTGGTCACCGCGAACACCAGGTAGCGACCCTGCAGGGCAACCTTGCCGTAGCTGGGCTTGCCTTCGGCCGGCACCGGCGCGCCAAACACCGCCTTGTTGATTTCCGGGGTCGGCACCGGCTGGGTGCGCGGCAGGCCCGGCAGCGGGCTGATCTGCAGCTTCTCGCTGACGGCGAGCGCCTGCAGCGTCTGGCCGCCCTTGAGCTTGGCCAGCAGCGCATCGGCGGCCTTCTCGGACGCCTGGCGGTTGCGGTCGGTACGGATCGCGGCGATCACCTGCTCGCGGGCCTTGTCCAACGGCAGCGCCTGTTCCGGGCTGTGATCGGTCACGCGGATCATCACGCTGTGGTTCGGTGCGATCTCGATCGGGTCACTGACAGTGCCATCCTGGGTCAGCACGTCGGAGAACGCCGCACGCAGCACCGCCGGATTGGCGGCGATGCCGCTTGCGGTGGCGCGGGTGAACGGCCCCAGGGTCTGCACCGGCAGGCCGATGTCCTTGGCCGGGCCTTCCAGCGAGGTCGGGTTCTTGTAGACCAGGTCGACCAGGCGACCGCTCAGGTCGGTGAAGGCACGCTCGTTGTCGGCCTTGAGCTGCTCGGCGGCCAGCTGGTCGCGCACGTCTTCGAACGCACGGCCCTCGCCGCCCTTCTGCTCGCGCAGCAGCAGCACGTGGTAACCGAAGTCGGTCTTGACCGGGCCGGTCACTTCACCGGCCTTCATGGCGAACAGCGCGTCTTCGAACGGCTTGACCATGGCACCGCGCTCGACCCAACCCAGGTCGCCGCCATTGCCCTTGGAACCGGGATCTTCCGAGTTGGCCTTGGCCAGCGCGGCGAAGTCGGCACCGGGTGCCTTGGCTTCGGCGGCAATGCGCGTGGCCTTCTCTTCGGCGGCCTTGAGCTTGGCCGGATCGCTGCCATCGGCGGCGATCAGGATGTGCGAGGCCAGGCGCTGTTCCGGCGTGGCGAACCGCGCCTTCTCTTCGGCATAGCGCTTGCGCAGGGTCGCTTCATCGGCTGCGGTCGCCGGCGGCAGGGTGGCGCCGTTGACTTCCACGTACTCCAGCGACACCGTTTCCGGCTGGCGGAAATCCTTGGTGTGGCCGTCGTACCACTGCTTGATCTGCGCGTCGGTTACCGCGGCGGTATCGGCCGGCAGTTCCGCCATCGCCGCCAGTTCCACGTCGCGGGTTTCGCCGAGCAGCTTCAACAGACGCTCGGTCTCGGCCTGGGTGACGAAGCCCGAGCCCTGCAGCGCCGACGGAATCACCGACTGCTGGATGCTCTCGCGCACCAGCGCCTCGAACTGGGTCGGGGTGCGCGGCGGATTGCCGCTGGCCAGGGCGATGCGGTACTGGTTGTCATTGAACTTGCCATCGGCGCCGATGAACGCCGGAATCGCGGCGATGTATTCGCGCACGGCGTTGTCGCCGATCACGATGCCGGACTGTTCGCCGGCCAGGCGCACGACCTGCTCGTCGACCATCTGGTCGAGCACGGCCAGCTTGTTCTCGGTGCTCTCGAACTCGCGCGGATCGAAGTCCTCGCCCTTCTCGGTGCGTGCCTGCTGGCGCGCCTGCTCGAAGCGGACGCGGAAGTCCTGCGAGCTGATCTCATGGTGCTGCCACAGGAACGACATCGGCCACCATGACGGTGCCGAGCGCCACCACGTCGGCGGCGCTGCCACCTTGGCCACGTTCTGCGAACCAACGCCACCCAGGTAGCTGTTGTCGATCACGAACAGGAACGGAATCATCAGCAGCCCCAGGATCACGGTGACGATCCAGCCTGAGGTCTTGTCGCGAAGTTTCTGCAGCATGGGAAAAATCAAGGCCTGATTGGCGAGCCCGGCAGTGTAACCCGCTTCGCGCCCGGCTCCAAAAGCGGCGGCGACAACCTTGATCGCCCAGAGCAGGTGACCGCACGGCAGCGACGTCGTGTTCGACCCGGCTACGGACCCGCCGCCCCGGATCGCGGGCAAAAGAAAAGCCCCTGGTTTGCACCAGGGGCCTTCAAGAATTGGCGGAGCGGACGGGACTCGAACCCGCGACCTCCGGCGTGACAGGCCAGCATTCTAACCAGCTGAACTACCGCTCCGCGCTTGAAACTTTGCAGGCGCTCATCATATCCGAAGATACCCAGAAAACCCACCCCGAATTACTACTTTTCGAGGATTTTTTTGAAACTGGCGGAGCGGACGGGACTCGAACCCGCGACCTCCGGCGTGACAGGCCAGCATTCTAACCAGCTGAACTACCGCTCCGCATTTAACTCTTTCAGCCAACCAACGGTCGGCTCTACGTCTGTCTTCCCTGCAACTTGCGTCGCTGGAGAAAACAAGGCCCCCGATCGCTCAGGGGCCTCGTTGAAACTGGCGGAGCGGACGGGACTCGAACCCGCGACCTCCGGCGTGACAGGCCAGCATTCTAACCAGCTGAACTACCGCTCCACATTTCAAACTTTTACTGGCGGTGCTGTGGTGGGTGCTGAGGGTTTCGAACCCCCGACCCTCTCCGTGTAAAGGAGACGCTCTACCGCTGAGCTAAGCACCCCAGCAAGCCGCTTAGTTTACGGCATCCTTCAGGGCTTTGCCAGCCTTGAACGACGGATTGTTCGATGCAGCGATCTTGATGGTGTCGCCGGTCTTCGGGTTGCGGCCGGTGCGGGCAGCACGCGCGCGAACCTGGAACGTACCGAAGCCCACCAGCGTCACTGCGTCACCGCCCTTCAGGGCCTTGGTGATGGACGCGATGACGGCGTCGACGGCACGGTTGGACTCGGCCTTGGTCAGGTCGGCGGCTTCGGCAACGGCGTCGATCAATTCGGTCTTGTTCATTCTGTACAGCTCCTTTGGCGGGGATTCCGCATATTCGACAGTGAAGCATCCGACCCAGAGTGCGGCCGGATGCCAGTGAAGTTCTCATTTCGCCGACGTCAGTAGCGTGCTGACTCGCGAGTGCTGCTTTTATACCAGCGCACCCCTACCCGCGCAAGCTGAAAAGCCAATAACGACGCGGGTTTCGGGCATTTCGACAGCACGCGTCAATGCTTGACGCGCGCGTTCGAAGCTGTCTTGCTCTTGCCACGCACTGTGACGCGCGCCCCATCCTTCTTGGCCTTCTTCGGGGTCAGCGGTGTCTCAAGGGCCAGGTCCAGCACCTCTTCGATCCACTTCACCGGCACGATCTTCAGATCGCGGGTGACATTGGCCGGGATGTCGGCCAGATCCTTGCGGTTCTCTTCGGGGATGATGACCGTGGTGATGCCGCCACGCAGCGCCGCCAGCAGCTTCTCCTTCAACCCGCCGATCGCGGTGACGCGGCCGCGCAGGGTGATCTCGCCGGTCATGGCCACTTCGGCGCGGATCGGCACCTTGGTCAGCGTGGACACCAGCGAGGTCACCATCGCGATGCCGGCGCTGGGGCCGTCCTTCGGGGTGGAGCCATCGGGCACGTGCACATGCACGTCGTGCTTCTGCAGGAACTCGCTGTCGATACCCAGGCCGACCGCGCGCGAACGCACCACCGACAGTGCCGCCGACGCCGATTCCTTCATCACGTTGCCGAGCTGGCCGGTCAGGATCAGCTGGCCCTTGCCCGGTACCAGGGTCGATTCGATCTGCAGCAGGTCGCCGCCCACTTCCGTCCAGGCCAGGCCGGTGACCAGGCCGATCTCGTTCTGCTCTTCGGCACGGCCGAAGTCGACCCGGCGCACGCCCAGGTACTTGTCCAGGTTCTTGCCGTTGACCAGCACCAGCGGCTTCTTCTTCGCACTGGTCTTCTTGGCGGCCTTGGCCGGCTTGGCCGCGGCGACCGGACCGGCCAGCGCGATCTCCTTGACCACCTTGCGGCAGATCTTGGCGACTTCGCGCTCGAGGTTGCGCACGCCCGATTCGCGCGTGTAGTAGCGCACGATGTCCTGGATGGCGTCGCCGGCGATCTCCAGTTCCTCCGGCTTCAGGCCGTTGGCCTTGATCTGCTTGGGCACCAGGTAGCGCATGGCGATGTTGAGCTTCTCATCCTCGGTGTAGCCGGGGATGCGGATCACTTCCATGCGGTCCAGCAGCGGCCCGGGGATGTTGAGCGAGTTGGAGGTCGCCACGAACATCACTTCGGACAGGTCCAGGTCCACTTCCAGGTAGTGGTCGTTGAAGGCGTTGTTCTGCTCGGGGTCGAGCACTTCCAGCAGCGCCGAGGACGGATCGCCACGGAAGTCCATCGACATCTTGTCGATCTCATCAAGCACGAACAGCGCGTTCTTGCTGCCCACCTTGTTGAGGTTCTGCACGATGCGGCCCGGCATCGAGCCGACGTAGGTACGACGATGGCCACGGATCTCGGCCTCGTCGCGCACGCCACCCAGGCTCATGCGCACGAACTTGCGGTTGGTCGCCTTGGCGATCGACTGGCCAAGCGAGGTCTTGCCCACGCCAGGCGGGCCGACCAGGCACAGGATCGGGCCCTTCATCTGCTTCACGCGCGTCTGCACCGCGAGGTATTCCAGGATGCGGTCCTTGACCTTGTCCAGGCCGAAGTGATCGGCATCCAAGGTGTCCTGCGCGGCCTTGAGGTCCTTGCGCACCTTGGTGCGCTTCTTCCACGGCACGCCCAGCAGCCAGTCCAGGTAGTTGCGCACCACCGCGGCCTCGGCCGACATCGGCGACATCTGCTTGAGCTTGTTGAGCTCTGACTTGGCCTTGGTCTCCACCGGCTTGGGCATGCCCGCCTCGGCGATCTTGCGCGCCAGCTCGTCCAGCTCGCCCGGCGCGTCATCCAGGTCGCCCAGTTCCTTCTGGATGGCCTTCATCTGTTCGTTGAGGTAGTACTCGCGCTGGCTCTTTTCCATCTGCGACTTCACGCGGCCGCGGATGCGCTTTTCCATCTGCTGCACGTCGATCTCGCCGTCGACCAGGCCGACCAGCATTTCCAGGCGGTCGCCGATCTGCAGGGTTTCCAGCAGGCGCTGCTTGTCGGCCAGGCGCACGCTGATGTGCGCGGCGATGGTGTCGGCCAGGCGCGCCGGCTCATCGATGCCGGCCAGGGTCTGCAGCAGCTCCGGCGGCAGCTTGCGGTTGGTCTTGACGTACTGCTCGAACAGCGACATCAGCGAACGGGCGATCGCCTCGATTTCACGCGGTTCGCGCGACTCGTCCGATTCGATTTCGCTGGCAATGCCGTGCAGCGCGCCGTCGCGCTCGGTGACCTGGGTGACGTTGACGCGCGACAGGCCTTCGACCAGCACCTTGATGGTGCCATCGGGCAGCTTCAGCAGCTGCAGCACGGTGGCCAGCGTGCCGACCTGGTAGAGGTCGGCCGCGGTCGGGTCATCGGTCTCGGCCGACTTCTGTGCCAGCAGCAGGATGCGCTTGTCCGCCGCCATCGCCTGCTCCAGCGCATGCATGGACTTGTCGCGGCCGACGAACAGCGGAATGACCATGTGCGGGAACACCACCACGTCACGCAGCGGCAGTACCGGCAGGTCGAGAGTCTCAGTTGGGGAACGGGCCATGTGGGCTCCAGTGGAACAGTGGGGATGGCCTCCGGGCGGCCTCGCCCGGATACAAAAAAAGCCGATGGCCTCGTTATGGGGCCATCGGCTTCTAGATGCAAGCTGTTCTGAAAAACCTCTATCAATTCAAATGCTTGAACTGATTATTCAGCGCCTGCCGCCTTCTGTTCAGGTGCCGGCGGGGTCTGGTAGATCAGGTACGGCTCGGACTTGTGTTCGATCACCGATTCATCCACCACCACCTTGCTGACGTTCTCCGCCGAAGGCAGGTCGTACATGGTGTCCAGCAGCACCGATTCGACGATGGTACGCAGGCCACGGGCACCGGTCTTGCGCTTTAGCGCCTTGCGGGCAATGGCCGCCAACGCGTCCGGGCGGAACTCCAGCTCGACGTGCTCCATCTCGAACAGCTTCTTGAACTGCTTGGTGATGGCGTTCTTCGGCTCGGTCAGGATCCGGATCAGCGCTGCTTCATCCAGCTCTTCCAGGGTGGCCACGACCGGCAGACGACCGACGAACTCGGGAATCAGGCCGAACTTGATCAGGTCTTCCGGCTCGACTTCCGCCAGCACCTTGCCGATTTCCTGCTTGCGCTCGGAGCTCTTCACCTTGGCGCCGAAACCGATGCCGCCGGAATCGTTGGACCGCTGCTGGATCACCTTGTCCAGCCCGGCAAACGCGCCGCCGCAGATGAACAGGATGTTCTTGGTGTCCACCTGCAGGAATTCCTGCTGCGGATGCTTGCGGCCGCCCTGCGGCGGAACGCTGGCCACGGTGCCTTCGATCAGCTTCAACAGGGCCTGCTGCACGCCTTCGCCGGACACATCGCGGGTGATCGACGGGTTCTCGCTCTTACGCGAGATCTTGTCGATTTCATCGATGTAGACGATGCCCTGCTGTGCCTTCTCGACGTCGTAGTCGCACTTCTGCAGCAGCTTCTGGATGATGTTCTCCACGTCCTCGCCCACGTAACCGGCTTCGGTCAGCGTGGTGGCGTCGGCCATGGTGAACGGCACGTTGAGCAGGCGGGCCAGGGTTTCAGCCAGCAGCGTCTTGCCCGAACCGGTCGGACCGACCAGCAGGATGTTCGACTTCGCCAGTTCGACCTCGTCGTTCTTCTGACGGCTCTCGATGCGCTTGTAATGGTTGTACACGGCCACGGCCAGGGTCCGCTTGGCGCGGTTCTGCCCGATCACGTACTGGTCCAGGACCTCGAGGATCTCGCGCGGCTTGGGCAGCGAACTGCGTGCCGACTGCGCCTTTTCCTCAAGCTCTTCACGGATGATGTCGTTGCACAGCTCGACGCATTCATCACAGATGAACACGCTCGGACCCGCAATCAGCTTGCGCACCTCATGCTGGCTCTTTCCACAGAAAGAGCAGTAGAGGATCTTGCCGGTGTCCGTGGAACGACCTTGGCGGTCTTCGCTCATGCTTCGCTTACCCAGTTACCCCACCCGCTGAACGGGGGTTCGATTCGAGAATAGCACAGGGTCGGAAGGACACCAGTCCTGCCCGACCCCGCGGAAACAGGCCGGTTTCCCGGCCTGGCGGTGTCATCACGCCGGGGTGATCGACTCTTCCGGACGGCGTTCCAGCACCTGGTCGACCAGCCCGTAGGCGACCGCATCGGCGGCGCTCTTGAAGTTGTCGCGCTCGGTATCGCGCGCGATGGTCTCCAGCGACTGGCCGGTGTGCTTGGCCAGCACTTCGTTCAGGCGCGAACGCAGGGTCAGGATTTCACGGGCATGGATGTCGATGTCCGAGGCCTGGCCCTGGAAGCCGCCCAGCGGCTGGTGGATCATCACGCGCGAGTTCGGCAGCGCATAACGCTTGCCGGCGGCGCCGGATGCCAGCAGCAGGGCGCCCATCGAGGCGGCCTGGCCGACGCAGATGGTGCTCACGTCCGGCTTGATGTACTGCATGGTGTCGTAGATCGCCATACCGGCGGTGACCACGCCACCGGGCGAGTTGATGTAGATGCTGATGTCCTTTTCCGGGTTGTCCGCTTCCAGGAACAGCAGCTGCGCCACCACCACGTTGGCCATGTGATCGTCGATCGGGCCAACCAGGAAGATCAGGCGCTCCTTCAACAGGCGCGAATAGATGTCATAGGCGCGCTCGCCACGGCTGGTCTGCTCGACCACCATGGGAACCATGTTCAGGGATGTGGTTCGGTTGTCCATTTCTGAGGCACCTATTTGGGGGGAAACAACCCCGCGCCAAGGCGCGGGGCGTAAAACACCGTCCGCTTACTGGCGGATGGCGTCCTGGAACGACAGCGGCTGTTCGGTGTGCTGGGCGCGCTCGGCGATCCAGTCGATCACCTGCTCTTCCATCACGCGGTTCTGCAGCCCACTCATCAACTGGGGGTCATTGCGGTACATCTCAATGACCTGCTCCGGCTCTTCATAGGTGGAGGCAATCAGACGCATGGTTTCATTCAGGCGCTTCGGGTCCAGGCGCAGGTCGTTCTTGCGCGCCACTTCACCGACCAGAAGACCGACCAGCACGCGCTTGCCCGCAGCGTCCTTGAAGCCTTCGTGGGCATCGGCCGGGATCTCGCCCGGGTTGCGGCCGCTGCGGCGGATCTGCTCGACCTGCTGGGCCAGCATGGCGCGGGCTTCGTTCTCGACCAGACGCGGCGGCAGTTCGACCGAGGCGTAGGCGGCAATCAGCTGCTCGCCCACTTCGCGGCGCAGGCGGTTCATCAGCGCGCCCTTCAGTTCACGCTCCAGGTTGGCGCGGATGTCCTTGCGGAACTGCTCCTCATCGCCACCCTTCACGCCGAAGCTCTTGATGAACTCGGCATCCACGTCCGGCAGCACCGGCGCGGACACGTCGACCGCCTTGACGGTGACCTTGACCTGCTTGCCCGCCAGCGCCGGCACGCGCCAGTCGGCCGGGAACTCGACGTCCAGGGTCTTTTCCTCACCCTTGGCCAGGCCGACCAGGCCCTGTTCGATCTGCTCGAACATCATGCCCTGGCCCACCACCACGCTGCCCTTCTCGGTGCCTTCGGCCGGCAGGCGCTCGTCACCGGCCTGCGACCAGGTTTCCAGCGCGACCAGATCGCCGTCCTGCGCACCGCGCTCGACCGGGCTCCAGCTGCGACGCTGTTCGCGCAGGTTGGTGATCATCTGGTCGATGTCGGCATCGGTGATGTCGGCGGTGTGGCGGATCACGGTCAGCGCGCTGACGTCGACGTCGCCGAAGTCCGGGATCAGCTCGACGGTGGCGACGAAGGAGAACTCGCCTTCTTCACCCTTGTCGATGCGCGGGGTGCCGGCGATGCGCAGCTCGTGCTCGCGCAGGGCGGCATCGAAGGTTTCGCGCAGCAGGCCGTCAACGGCTTCGCTGCGGACCTGCTGGCCGAAACGCTGCTCGATCACCTTGGCCGGGATCTTGCCCGGGCGGAAGCCCTTGATGCGCGCGGTGCGGGCGATTTCGCCCAGGCGGCCGCTGATGTGCGTCTGCAGGCGCTCTTCCGGCAGCGAGAAGGTCAGGCGGCGTTCCAGGTTGCCGGTGGATTCGATCGAAGCTTGCATGTTGACTCCTGCCACCGGCGGCAACGCCCCCGGCTCGATGTGATGGATAAAACGGGTTTTGGACGCGGGGTCGTTGACGCGCTTGCCCGCCGCAGCCCTGTAGTTTCGCCGATTCCGGCCAGCGCCGCCAGCACGGTGCCGGGAACGTCACGGGCGTGCCCGTGCCCAGCATGTGGCCGTCTCCCCGCTGGGGGACGTGCCCATGGTCATGGTTGCGGCCCACGGCCGCCAATCTGGTGCGAAAGGGGGGACTCGAACCCCCACGCCTTGCGGCACTGGAACCTAAATCCAGGGCGTCTACCAATTCCGCCACTTTCGCGAGCCGTTGCTCAGACGCCCATTGTTGCAGGGCGCGGCGCAAAGCAAAAGCCGTATCGACAATACTGAATGGGCGCAAGCGCAGCAGGGATCAGCTTCCGGCCGCCTCGCGGGGCGCTGCAGGGGCTGGAGGTGCCGGCATCGCTTCCAGCAGCCGCTGGGCCAGCGCCCGGTAGATCGGCTGCCGGCAGACCAGCGAAGACACCGCCCGCGCCAGCAGCACGGCCGCCAGGATGGGCAGCAGCATGTCGCTGTTGTCGGTGAGCTCCATGGAAATCACCGCCGAGGTCAGCGGCGCCTGGGTCACTCCAGTCAGGTAGGCGCACATGCCCAGCAGCACCACCGCGCCCGGGTCCACGCCCGGCAGCAGCACCGCCAGGTTGTGGCCGATCCCGGCACCCACCGCCAGCGCCGGTGAGAACAACCCACCGGGAATACCGGCCACGTAGGACACCAGGTTGGCGGCAAACTTCATCAGGCCGAACTCGTGCCCCACCATCCCCTGCCCCTGCACCAGCCCGCGCGCCTGTTCGTAGCCGGTCCCGAACGCACCGGCCCCGAAGATCAGCCCGAGCACCGCCAGCAACAGCCCACAGCCGGCGGCAAACAGCACCGGCCGCGACGCACGGGCCCGGCCCAGCCAGCGCGGCCGGCCATCCATGGCGGCCAGCACCGTCCGGCTGAAGAGCCCACCGGCCAGGCCGCCGACCACGCCACACAGCAGCACCGCCAGCCAGCCCATACCCAGCGGCAGGGTCACGGCGACATGGCCGAAATAGGTGTAGTTGCCGAGCAGCCCCAGCGAGACCACGCCGCCGCCGATCACCGCGGTCAGCAACGCGCCGGAGAAACGGTGTTCGAGCCGACCTGACAGCTCCTCAATCGCAAACACCACCCCGGCCAACGGGGTATTGAACGCCGCGGCGATACCGGCCGCGCCGCCGGCGAGCAGGAAATGCCCGGCGTGGCGCGGGTCGCGGAAGCCCAGCGCGCGCCCGATCACATACATCAGGCTGGCACCGACGTGCACGGTCGGCCCTTCGCGCCCGACCGAAGCGCCGCCAAACAGCGCCAGCACGGTCAGCCCGAGTTTGCCGGCCGACACCGGCAGCGACAGGTTGTGCTGGCGGAATGCGGTGTCCGGCCGCTCCAGCGCGGCGATGACCTGCGGAATGCCGCTACCGCGGGTCGGCTTGAGCGCGCCGTGGGTCAGCCACGCCAACAGCGCGAACACCGCCGGGGTCAGCAGCAGCGGCCACCAGGGCGAAGCGTCGTAGATGCGGCGGAACAGCGCGAACGCGGCGTCACTGGCCTTGGCGAACAGGATCGCGGCGAGCGCGACGGCCACCGCCCCGCCCCAGAGCGCCACGCGCTCCAACCACTGTCGACGCGAGCCCAGCCAGCCGGGCGAAGAGGGGGGCGTTGGCGATTCCATCCGGCTATTTTCCCACCCCACCCGCACAGGCGATGTGCACAGGTTGGCGGCGGAACAGGCCGCACCGGCCAGATCGCAGGCAAGAAAAAAGCCGCCTGGCGGACCAGGCGGCTTCTGTCTTGGTGGGCTGTCAAGGATTCGAACCTTGGACCTATTGATTAAGAGTCAACTGCTCTACCAACTGAGCTAACAGCCCGAAAATCGGGAGGCGAATTATGCAGGAATTCTGCCGGGTGTTGCAAGCGTTTTGTTTTAACGGGAGGTAACGCGGGAGTGGGTCGTGCACCAGCGGGTACGTGGGTACGTGCTGGGTGGGTGCGCGATTGCCGAGCGTGGCTCGGCACTACCGGCAAGAAAAAAGCCACCTGTTTTAGCAGGTGGCTTCTGTCTTGGTGGGCTGTCAAGGATTCGAACCTTGGACCTATTGATTAAGAGTCAACTGCTCTACCAACTGAGCTAACAGCCCTGAAAACGCAGGTGCACAGTGTAGCGTGCGTGTCACCTTTTGCAACCCTGATTCACTTTCGATGAACCAGTTTTTATCAGTGGGGTGGCTGAGGGGATTCGAACCCCCGACCACCGGAATCACAATCCGGTACTCTAACCAACTGAGCTACAGCCACCACTGAAACCTTTGCTTCCTGACGCATGCACCCGATGGTGCGCCCGACAGGAATCGAACCTGTAACCGCCGGCTTAGAAGGCCGGTGCTCTATCCAGTTGAGCTACGGGCGCCCTGGCTGGATTATCGCATTCCAATCCTGTTTTGAGCAGGTTTGGTCGGGGTAGAGGGATTCGAACCCCCGACATCCTGCTCCCAAAGCAGGCGCGCTACCAGACTGCGCTATACCCCGGTGGTTGCCCCCGAGGTTTCCCCCGAAAGAGTCGGCTATTGTGGGAATCGGCGAGGCTTCTGTCAACGCTTATTTCACATTGTCGTGCATGCCCCGGTTCAATGCCGTGTGATCGGCTATTCTCGACGCAGTGGCCGGATGGCCAGAACCCTACCCCTTCAAGGAGATTGGCAATGCGCAGCGGCAATCCCGCACTTTCCGAGTCGACCTTCCTCGACCTGGCCAGCGGCTCGGTGGTGACCTCGCCCGACCAGGCGATGACCATCAACGGCACCGTCAACAAGACCGGCATCCTGTTGCTGTTGACCGTGCTCACCGCGGCCTTCGCCTGGAGCCAGACGCTGGACGCCTCCGGCCTGCCCGTGCCCGGCGCGATGATGTACGCCATCGGCGGTGCCATCGGCGGCCTGGTGCTGGCGCTGGTGACGGTCTTCAAGAAAGAGTGGTCGCCGGTCACCGCCCCGCTCTATGCACTGGTCGAAGGCCTGTTCCTGGGCGCGATCTCGGCGGTGTTCAACGCCAAATTCCCGGGCATCGTGATGCAGGCGGTGATGCTGACCTTCGGCACGCTGTTCGTGATGCTGGTGGCCTACCGCAGTGGCCTGATCAAGGTCACCGAGAACTTCAAGCTGGGCGTGGTCGCGGCCACCGGCGGCATCGCGCTGCTGTACCTGGCATCGTTCGTGCTGAGCTTCTTCAACATCAACATCCCGATGATCCACCAGGGCGGCTGGATCGGCATTGCCTTCAGCCTGTTCGTGGTGGTGGTGGCGGCGTTGAACCTGGTGCTGGATTTCGACTTCATCGAAACCGGCGCCGCCGCGCGCGCGCCGAAGTACATGGAGTGGTACGGCGCGTTCGGCCTGATGGTGACCCTGGTGTGGCTGTACGTGGAATTCCTGCGCCTGCTGTCGAAGATCCAGCAGCGCTGATCGCACCGAAGCAAACGGAAGAAGGGCGCCCTTGGGCGCCTTTTTTTTTGTTTCTTCACCCGCTTGAGGGGGCGCCTCAATGGGCCTGGTCGGGTGGTTGCTTCAAGAGCACAGCGCTCTTCGCTCCGGGTGTGAGGCGAGCGTTGGGGCCCGCGCCGCGCCCGACTACCCCGCCACGCGCGCCGAGCCTGCGTAATGCTCGGCCAGGTAATCCACCAGCGCGCGCACCTTGGGGGCCAACGCACGTGCATGCGGATACAGCGCGAAGTAGCGGCGCTGCCCGGCATGCCAGTCCGGCAGCACCCGGATCAGGCGGCCGCTGCGCAGATCCTCCTGCACCGTCAATGCGGTAAACAAGCTGATCCCCATGCCCGCGAGCACAGCCGCATACAGTGCCGGGGTGGCATCCACGCGCAGGCGCTGGCCCGCGTCCACACTGGCCGTGGCACCGCGCGGCCCCTGCAGCGGCCACGGCGTGATGGCCGCCGTCGGAGTGAACCCCAGCAGCGTGTGCCGGCCCAGATCGGCCACCTGACGTGGCAGGCCATGCGTGGCCAGATAGGCCGGTGCAGCCACCAGAATGCGCGGGCAACAGGCCAGTTCGCGGGCGACCAGCTGGCTGTCCGGCAACGCCGCGGCGATCCGCAAGGCCAGATCGAAACCGCCGCCGACCACATCCACCACCTGATCGTCGGCCGACAGATCCAGCGCCACCTGCGGATAGCGGGCGAGAAAGCCCGGCAGCCAGTGCGGCAGCTCCTGGCTGGCCACCACCTGCGGCACGCTGATGCGCAGCCGCCCGCTGGGCGTCGCCTGGCCGGCACGGACGCGATCATCGGCCTGCTCCAGCCGTTCCAGAAGGGTGAGCGCGTCGCGGTAGTAGCCGCGCCCGGCTTCGGTCAACGACAGGCGCCGGCTGTTGCGATCGAGCAGGCGCACCTGCAGGTGCTCTTCCAACTGGCGCAATTGCCGCGACATCGCCGAGTGGGTGGTGCCCTGCCGCTCGGCGGCCGCGGTGAAACTGCCCGCTTCGACAATCGCGCACAACGCACGCAGGGCAGCGACGTGATCCATCGGCAGGCAGCTCCGGTTGACGGGACCCGCCGGTTGCGGGCCCCGTCAGCTTATCAAGCGTCGTCGCCGGCCTTGCGTACCGGCAGGGCCAGGATCGCGTCGGTGTTCATCACCTCACCGAAGGCATCTTCGATCTGCGCGAGCGATGCGGCATGCAGCGCGCGGTGGTCGATGCGGTGGCCACCGGCCAGATCCAGGTCGCGGCTGGCGCTGGCATCGGCGGACACGATCACCCGATAGCCGCGCGGCGCGGCCGCGGCATCACGTGCCGCGCCCACGACGCAGGCATGGGTCTGCAGCCCGGTGACGATCAGCGTGTCGATGCCGGCCTCCTTGAGCACCGTGTCCAGCACTGCCGCCGAGGCGCCGGCGAACACGCTCACGTTGTCCTTCTGCACCACGGTCTCGCCGCGGCGCGGCTGCATGTCGCGATGGAAGTCGGCATTGACACTGCCCTGCGCGAACAGCGGCGCACCCGCCGGCAGCACATGCTGCACATGGATGACGCGGATGCCGTGGGCGTCGGCGAAATCGACCACGCGTCGCGTCTGGCGCAGCGCGGCGACACCGTCGGGAATGACCATGCGCCCCCCGCTGAAACCCGGGGCTGCACCGGCGGCGAAGTACTCGTTCTGGAAGTCGATCACCAGCACCGCGGTCCTGGCCGCATCCAGCGTGGCGGTGGCCGGGGCACCGGCCATGTGGCGGATGGTGGGATGGGCCGGCGCGGCGGTGGCCAGCGGGGCGAGGGTCGCCATGCCGATCAGACTGGCCAGGCCAAAGGTGTTGAGGTTCATGGTCGCGCTCCTGTGCGGTGGAAAGTGGGCACAGGATGCGGAACGCAGCGCGCACCCACCAGCCAGGAAAGCGCACACGATCTGTGCGGCCTGCGCACAGAACGCAACGGGGCGCCCGAAGGCGCCCCGTGGTGGTGCACAGCGATCGCGCGACCGCTTACAGGCGGCTGGCGATGGCCTGGGCAAAGCCCATGGTGTTGCCGGTGCCGCCCAGGTCGCCGGTCAGCGAATCCTTGGCTTCCAGCGTGGCAACGATGGCCTTGCGCAGGCGCTCGGCGTTCTCCGCCTGGCCGACGTGGTCCAGCATCTGCGCGGCGGCCAGCAGCAGCGCGCACGGATTGGCCTTGCCCTGGCCGGCGATGTCCGGCGCGGTACCGTGCACGGCTTCGAAGATCGCCGCGTTCTCACCGATGTTGGCACCCGGGGCCAGGCCCAGGCCGCCGACCAGACCGGCGCACAGGTCGGAGATGATGTCGCCGAACAGGTTGGTGGTGACGATGATGTCGAACTGTTCCGGACGCATCACCAGCTGCATGCAGCAGTTGTCGACGATCATTTCCTGGAACTCGATCTCCGGGTACTTGGCGGCGACTTCACGCGCCACGGCCAGGAACAGGCCCGAGGTCGACTTGATGATGTTGGCCTTGTGCACCGCGGTGACCTTCTTGCGGCCGGTGCTGCGGGCCAGCTCGAAGGCGTAGCGCACGATGCGCTCGGAGCCCTTGCGGGTGATGCGGGTGCCGGAGAAGGCGGTCTCGCCATCGGCCGACACTTCCTGGCCTTCGGCCAGGTAGGCGCCTTCGGTGTTCTCACGCACGGTGATCAGGTCCACGCCGTCGCCGAAACGCGACTTGGTGTTCGGGAACGAGACGGCCGGGCGGACGTTGGCGTACAGGTCGAAATGACGGCGCAGGCTGACGTTGATCGAGGTGAAGCCGCCACCGACCGGCGTGGTCAGCGGGCTCTTCAGGGCGATCTTGTTGCGCGCGATCGATTCCAGCGTGGAGGCCGGCATCAGGTCGCCGTGCTTTTCCAGTGCGACCAGGCCAGCGTCGGCGTCTTCGTATTCAAAGCCGGTGTCCAGCTTGCCGAGCACGAACAGGGTAGCGTCCATGATCTCCGGGCCGATGCCGTCACCGCGGATGACCGTGATTTTCTGCGTCATTGATGTGTATTCCGAACCGAGGGGGAGCGCCGTCCGTCAGGTACGCGGAGCGCGGGCGCAAGGGAAGTTTCACCCGCAATTATGCCTTACCCGCCCAAGAGACCCCAAATTGGACATTGGTCGGAGGCGGGTAAGGCAGAATTGCCCGCGCCTGTCGGCGCGCCCCTTTCAACAGAAGGGGGCTCTCCCCCAGACCTTCAACGGTAGTGCCGGCCGCTGGCCGGCAACCAAGCGGTGCTGAATCAACGGCAATACAGCCCGTTGGCCGGCAACCCGGCGATCATGCGCGCGTTCAGGTTGCCGATGGGTGCATGCCGGCCAGCGGCCGGCACTACCCTGGGGTCAACCACGCTCAGTGATCGTGCTGGGCCGGGGCTTCGGCGCCGCCTTCGAGCTGGTCGAGGAAGTCGACCGCGCGGCGCAGGTGCGGGATGACGATGGAGCCGCCGACCACCAGGCCGACCGAGAAGGTCTCGAAGAACTCCTCACGGGTGACCCCGGCGTCCTTGCACTGGGCCACGTGGTAGCTGATGCAGTCGTCGCAGCGCAGCACCATCGAGGCGACCAGGCCCAGCAGCTCCTTGGTCTTCACATCCAGCGCGCCGGCCTGGTAGGTCTGGGTGTCCAGCGCGAAGAAGCGCCGCACCACCTGGTTCGGCTCGCCGAGGATGCGCTGGTTCATGCGCTGGCGGAACTCGGTGAATTCGGCGATGCGGTCCTTGCTGGTGTCGTCGGACCCGCTCATGCCGGGTCCTGCCCGGCCAGCAACGGCTCCAGCTTGCCGGCGCGGTGCAGCGCCATCATGTCGTCATAGCCGCCCACGTGGACGTCGCCGACGAAGATCTGCGGCACGCTGGTGCGCCGGGTCTTGGCCATCATCTTCTCGCGCTCGACCGGGTCCAGGTCGATGCGGACCTCGGTCCAGTCACGGCCCTTGCTCTTCAGGAAATTCTTGGCGGCCACGCAGTACGGGCAGATCGCGGTCGAATAGATGGTGATGGCGGGTACCCCACCCGGGGTGGTGGCGACATCTTGGCTCACGGGAAACTCCACAGCGCAACGAGTGTCTGTATATGGTAGCCGTCCGCTGGATTTTCCACGTCATCACCGCAACACTGTGGATTAACCGCAGATTTGCACATGGCCTGTCACGCTGACGCCCGTCCGCCCCCTTGCCCCACCTGGAGCCCTGTTTGCGCCCTCTGCTGCTCTCTGCCGCGTTGACCCTGGCCCTGTCCGTGCCGCTCGCGTCGGCCCAGGACAAGCTGCCGGACATCGGCTCCTCGGCCGGGGAACTGCTGACCCCGGCACGCCAGGCCGAATACGGCGGGATGATGCTGCGCGAACTGCGCAACTACGGCTTCCTGCTCGACGACCCGCTGGTGGACGAGTGGTTGCAGACCATGGGCACCCGGCTTGGCGCCAATAGCGCCCAGCCACGCCAGCCCTATACGTTCTTCATGCTGAAGGACCGGCAGATCAACGCCTTTGCCACCCTGGGCGGCTACGTCGGGGTGAATGCCGGGCTGGTGCTGACCGCCGAGCGCGAGGACGAGGTGGCCGCGGTGCTGTCCCACGAAATCGCCCACGTCACCCAGCAGCACGTGCTGCGCGGGGTGGAACGCGCCCAGCGCGACCAGATCCCGATCCTGCTGGGCATGCTCGCTGCGGTGGTAGCCGCGCAGCAGGCCGGTGGCAATTCGTCCGGCGATGCGACCATGGCCGCGATCACCTCCGGCATGGGGCTGATGCAGCAGCGCCAGATCAACTACACGCGCAGCAACGAGTCCGAAGCCGATCGGCTCGGCATCCGCACCCTGGCCCGCAGCGGCTATGACGTGGATGCCATGGCCGGCTTCTTCGAACGCATGTCGGCCTCGATGCGCGGCAATGCGGGCGGCTATTCGGTGCCGGACTTCCTGCAGACCCACCCGGTCAACACCACCCGTATCAGCGAAGCCAAGGCCCGCGCCGAGCAGATGAAGAAGGACACGGTGCTGCTGACCACCGAGGTGCCCGGCGGGGTCCGCCAGGAGCGGGTCAACCCGGCCGACCCGGCGCTGTCGGAGCCGATCATGCGGCGTACCAATCCGTTGCTGCCGGCCTCGATGCAGTTGTCGGTGAACGCGCTCAGCCGCGGCGCCAGCGGCCAGTTCGAGTGGGCGCGCGAGCGCCTGCGGGTGCTCAGCGCCGATACCCCGGGCGAGCTGACCCGCGAGTACGAGAACCTGCAACGCAGCCAGAAGGCCGGGCTGACCGACCCGCAGCGCTACGGGTTGGCCCTGGCCCGGCTGCGCAACAGTGGCGCCACCGAGGCCCGCCGCGACCTGGGCGAACTGCTCAAGGACTACCCGGACAACCTGTGGATCGCGCTCGCGCTGAGCGAGGCCGAGTCGCGCGCCGGCCAGCCGGCGCAGGCCAACGCCCGCCTGGAGACCCTGCTGCGCCAGCATCCGGGCAGCCGTCCGGTGGCACTGACCTACGCAGCCCTGCTCAATGAACAGGGCGGACGCGAGGCCGGCCAGCGCGCGCAGGCCATGCTGCGCCCACTGCTGTCGCAAAGTGGCAATGATCCGGTGTTCCAGCAGCGTTACGCCCGTGCCAGCGAACTGGCCGGGGACAGCATCCGTGCCAGCGAGGCCTACGCCGAAGCGGCCTACCTCAATGGCCGGCCCGAGCAGGCCCTGATCCAGCTGCAGGCATTGAAGAAGCAGCCAGGGCTGGACTATGTCGGCCGGGCGCGGGTCGATGCGCGGATCGAGACCATCACCCCGATGGTGCTGGAGATGCGCCGGCAAGGCATCGAAGACCCCGAGTTGGAGCGCCGTTGAGGGCGCCGCCGCCCCACCGCAGATGACCGCGGGATGGCAACAACGACGGGGCATGGCCGCCGTCGTCACAAACATGTCATGAAACCGTAGTCTACTGGGTTCAATCCCGGTCTGATAAGCAATACGGTGCCACGTGCAGAAACGCATCCTGATCGTCGACGACGAACCCGCCATCCGCGAAATGGTCGCCTTTGCCCTGCGCAAGGGTGACTACGACCCGATCCATGCGGGCGATGCCCGCGAAGCCCAGACGGCCATCGCCGACCGGGTGCCGGACCTCATCCTGCTGGACTGGATGCTGCCCGGCACCAGCGGCCTGGACCTGGCGCGGCGCTGGCGCAAGGAGGCCCTCACCCGTGAGGTGCCGATCATCATGCTGACCGCGCGCGGCGAAGAAAACGACCGCGTCGGCGGCCTGGAAGCCGGCGTCGACGACTACGTGGTCAAGCCGTTCTCGGCACGCGAACTGCTGGCCCGCATCCGTGCGGTGATGCGCCGCGCCCGCGACGACGACGAAGACGGCAGCGTGGCAGTCGGCACGATCCGCATCGATGGCGCCGCGCACCGCGTGTTCGCCGGTGATCAGCCAGTGTCGATCGGCCCGACCGAGTACCGCCTGCTGCACTTCTTCATGACCCACCCCGAGCGCGTCTACACCCGCGCGCAGCTGCTGGACCATGTGTGGGGCGGCAGCGTCTACGTGGAGGAGCGCACCATCGACGTGCACATCCGCCGCCTGCGCAAGACGCTGGAGCCGTTCGCGGCGGAGAACATGGTGCAGACCGTGCGCGGTGCCGGGTACCGCTTCTCCACTTCAACCTGATTGCCTTCGGCACCACCTGCTATAACCTTGGATCACTTCCGGGGACCGCCGCACTTTCCGCGAGACCGCAATGCCGCGCCACATCCGCTCCGCCTGGTTGAAAACTCTGGCCACCCTCACCGCCCTACTGATCGTGGCCGGCGTGCTCGGCCACCTCAGCGGCCACCTGTGGATGAGCATCGCGCTGGCCGCGATCGGCGCCCTGGCGTGGCATTACTGGCGGCTACGGCGGGTGCTGCGCCGGCTGACCGCCCGCCATCGCTGGGACATGGGCGATGGCACCGGCGTATGGAATGAACTGGACCGGCTGCTGTACCGCAACCAGTTGGAGATGCGCACCCGCAAACGGCGCCTGCTCGACATGCTGCGCAGCTACCGGGCCGCGGCCGCGGCGCTGCCCGATGCGGTGGTGGTGGTCGACCGCAACAGCCAGCGTGTGCAGTGGTTCAACGAAGCGGCGACCTCGCTGCTCGGCCTGCACCACCCCGGCGACCTCGGCGAGGCGCTGGTGGAACGCCTGCAGCCGATGCCGCTGGCGCATTGGCTGGCCGGTGGCCGCAACGCCGAACCGATCCTGGACGTACCCTCGCCGGTCGATCCGGCGATCCGTCTCAACCTGCGCCTGATCCCGTATTCGCCGGACTACTGGCTGCTGATCGCCCGCGATGTCAGCAAGCTGCTGCGGCTGGAACAGGTCCGCCGCGATTTTGTCGCCAACGTCTCCCACGAACTGCGCACGCCGCTGACCGTGGTGCATGGCTACCTGGACATGATGGACCCGGAGGACTTCCCCGGCACCGGCCCGATGCTGGAAGAGATGCGCAAGCAGTCCCAGCGCATGGCCCAGCTGGTCGAAGACCTGCTGACCCTGTCGCGGCTGGAGTCGCAGGAAAACACCGAACAGGAAACCGTGGCGATGGCGCCGATGCTGGCCACCCTGCGCCGCGAGGCCGAGGCGCACAGCCAGGGCCGCCACCAGATCAACGTGATCGACCAGGCCGGGGTGGACCTGCAGGGCTCCAACAAGGAACTGCACAGCGCCTTCTCCAACCTGGTCACCAACGCGGTGCGCTATACCCCGGCCGGCGGCAAGGTCGAGGTCGTTCTGGAGCGCGAAGGCCAGGGTGTGATGCTGTCGGTGCGCGACACCGGCTACGGCATTCCCGCCGCCCACCTGCCGCGCCTGACCGAACGTTTCTACCGGGTCTCCAGCAGCCGTTCGCGCGAAAGCGGCGGCACCGGGCTGGGCCTGTCCATCGTCAAGCACATCCTGGGCCTGCACCACGCACGCCTGGAGATCCAGAGCGAGGTTGGCAAGGGAAGTGTGTTCTCCTGCCACTTCGATGCCGACCACGTGCGTGCGCGCACCGACGTCGCCACCCTTCCCTCTTCCGAAGACTTTTCCGCATGAGCACTCTCGTTCCCATCGCCGTGCCTGTGGACAACGATCCACTGCGTGATCCGGCGCTGTACATCAACCGTGAGCTGTCGCAGCTGGACTTCAACTTCCGGGTGCTGGCCCAGGCCATGGACGCGCAGGTGCCGCTGCTGGAACGGCTGCGTTTCCTGTGCATCTCATGCACCAACCTGGACGAGTTCTTCGAGATCCGCGCCGCGGCCGTACGCCACGCGCAGGAGTTCGGGCTGCCGCCGGCGCCGGACGGAATGAGCCCGCAGACCATCCTCAACGCCATCCATGACCGTGCCGCGCAGCTGGTCGACCAGCAGTACCGCTGCTGGAATGAAACCCTGCGCCCGGCGCTGCATGAAAGCGGCATCGACGTGCTCGGCCGGCACTCCTGGAACCATCGCCAGAAGCGCTGGCTGCGCGCCTATTTCCGCAACGAGATCATGCCGGTGCTGTCACCGCTCGGTCTGGATCCGTCGCACCCGTTCCCGAAGATCCTCAACAAGTCGCTGAACATCGTGGTGGTGCTCAAGGGCACCGACGCGTTCGGCCGCGCCGGCCATCTGGCGATCGTGCGCGCACCGCGCTCGCTGCCGCGCATCATCCAGTTGCCGGAAAAACTCGGCGGGCCGCAGACCTATGTATTCCTGTCCTCGGTGCTGTCGACCTTCGTCGACGAGCTGTTCCCGGGCATGGAAGTCCAGGGCGCCTACCAGTTCCGCGTCACCCGCAATTCCGAGCTGGTGGTGGACGAGGAAGAAGTGGAGAACTTGGCGCTGGCCCTGCGCGATGAGCTGGTCGACCGCGGCTATCGCCCGGCCGTGCGGCTGGAGATCGCCCAGGACTGCCCGCGCGATATCGTGCGCACCCTGCTGCAGAATTTCGGCCTGACCGAGAACGCGGTGTACCGCATCGACGGCCCGGTCAACCTCAACCGCGTGATCCAGCTGTATGACCTGCTGGCGCGCCCGGAACTGAAGTACCCGGCGATGAGCCCGCGGGTGCTGCGCGACGGCGACGGTATCTTTGACGTGGTCGCCCGCCGCGACGTGCTGCTGCACCACCCCTTCGATGCCTTCACCCCGGTGCTGGACCTGATCAAGCAGGCCGCGGTGGATCCCAATGCGCTGGCGATCAAACAGACCCTGTACCGCACCGGCAAGGATTCCCAGATCGTCGATGCGCTGATCCAGGCCGCGCGCAACGGCAAGGACGTGACCGTGGTGGTGGAGCTGCGCGCGCGTTTCGACGAGGAAGCCAACCTGGGCCTGGCCGACCGCCTGCAGGAAGCCGGCGTGCAGGTGGTGTACGGCGTGGTGGGCTTCAAGACCCACGCCAAGATGCTGCTGATCGTGCGCCGCGAAGGTCGCAAGCTGCGCCGCTACGTGCATCTGGGCACCGGCAACTATCACAGCGGCACCGCGCGGGCCTACACCGACCTGAGCCTGATCACCGCCGATGCCGATATCGGCAACGACGTGAACCTGCTGTTTCAGCAGCTCTCCGGGTTGGCGCCGCGGACCAAGCTCAAGCGCCTGCTGCAGTCACCGTTCACCCTGCACCCGGGCCTGCTGCAGCGGATCGAACGCGAAACCCGGCTGGCCAAGAGCGGCCGGCCCGGCCGGATCATCGCCAAGATGAACGCCCTCAACGAACCGCAGATGATCCGCGCGCTGTACGCCGCCTCGCAGGCCGGCGTGCAGATCGACCTGATCGTGCGCGGCGCGTGCACGCTGCGCCCCGGCGTGCCGGGCGTGTCGGACAACATCCGGGTGCGCTCGATCGTCGGCCGCTTCCTGGAACACAGCCGGGTCTACTGGTTCGGCAACGACGGGGCCTCGGAGCTTTACTGCGCCAGCGCCGACTGGCTGGAACGCAACCTGCTGCGGCGGGTGGAAACCTGCTTCCCGATCCTGGATGCGGAACTGGCGCGCAAGGTGTACCGCGACGTGCTGCAGAACTACCTCGACGACAACCTCAATGCCTGGGAACTCCAGGCCGACGGCGAGTACCACAAGTGCACACCGCGCCATGACGAGCCGCCGCACGCCGCGCAGATGGCCTTGATGCAGGGCTTGTAGCCCCTGCATCCAGGCCCCGGGGCTACCGACCGTTGGTCGGTGGACCTTTTGTCGCACCCCATGTGAAGACCGTGCGGTGACGCCGCGCACCGCCCTTCGGCTAACATTCGCCCATGCCGCAAACCACCACGACTCCGCCCGCATTGCAGGATGGCGACCTGCTCGCCGCCATCGACCTGGGATCCAACAGTTTCCACATGGTCATCGCGCGCTACACCCTCGGGCAACTGCGGGTGGTCGACCGCCTGCGCGAAACCGTACGCATGGCCGATGGCCTGGATGGCAAAGGTGGCCTGTCCTCGGAGGCGCGCCAGCGCGCGCTGGAGTGCCTGGCCCGGTTCGGCCAGCGCATCCGCGCCATCCCCACGGTGCGGGTGCGTGCCCTGGCCACCAACACCGTGCGCCAGCTGCGTTCGCCGCAGGCCTTCCTGATGCCGGCCGAAACCGCGCTGGGGCATGCCATCGAAGTGGTCAGCGGCCGCGAGGAGGCGCGCCTGATCTACCTGGGCGTGGCCCACGCGCAGCCGCCCAAGCCGGACCAGCGCCGGCTGGTGATCGACATCGGCGGCGGCTCCACCGAGTTCATCATCGGCCAGGGCATGCAGACCCTGGAGCGCGAAAGCCTGCAGGCTGGCTGCATCGCCAGCACCCGCCGCTTCTTCCCGGGCGGCAAGCTCAGCAAGAAGCGCTGGAAGGACGCGCTGACCGAGATCGGCGCCGAGTTCCAGCAGTTCGCCACCAAGTACCGCGCGCTGGGCTGGCATGAAGCGCTGGGCTCGTCGGGCACGCACAAGGCGATCAGCGAAATCTGCGCGACCATGAAGCTGAGCAAGGGCGCGATCACCGCCGAAGCCCTGCCGCAGCTGCGCGATGAGCTGCTCAAGGCCAAGCGCATCGAAGACATCAACCTGCCCGGACTGTCGGCCGACCGCCGGCCGATCATCGCCGGCGGCATCCTGGTGCTGGAGGCGGCCTTCCAGGCGCTGGGCCTGCAGAAGCTGCTGGTCAGCAAGGCGGCGATGCGTGAAGGCATCCTCTACGACATCCTCGGCCGTGCCAGCGAGAACGACCTGCGTGATGAATCGGTGGCCGCACTGACCCAGCGCTACGGCATCGAAATCGCCCAGGCCGATCGCGTGGAGCGTACCGCGATGGACCTGCTCAGCCAGGTCGAAGACAGCTGGCAGCTGGATCCCGACGATGCGCGCATGCTCGGCTGGGCCGCGCGCCTGCACGAGCTGGGCCTGATGATCGCGCACAGCGGCTACCACGTGCATGGCAGCTACGTGCTGGAGAACTCGGACATCGCCGGCTTCTCACGCCAGGAACAACAGCTGCTGGCGGCGCTGGTACGCAGCCACCGCCGCAACGTCTCCAAGTCCGCCTTCGATGCCCTGCCCGAGCGCCTGCTGCAACCGGCACGGCGCATGACCGCGCTGCTGCGCCTGGCGGTACTGCTCAACCGTGCCCATGAAGATGCCCCTGTGCCCGCGTTGGAACTCAGCGCCGACGACAGCCAGCTCTCGCTGATCCTGCCGCAGGCCTACATCGATGCCCGCCCGTTGCTGCGCGCCGACCTGATCGGCGAAACCGAAAGCATGGCCGGGCTGGGGCTGACCTTCCGGCCGTTCGTGGCCTGAGCCACGCGCCTGCGCGCCACGCGCGGGCCTTTTCCAAATCCCCCTTCCAGACGGGCCCGCAATGGGCCCGCTGCCGCGTGCGCGCGCCGGCCGCGCCGCCTGCTGTCAGGCGGAAAACATGTCGCATTGCATCAAAAAGCTACAGATCGACATATAACGACACATTCATCGCGAATGGGACGGCCTTTCAAGTCATTGTTTTTAATGAACATGCGTCCAGCCAGTTAGATTTTCGTGAGAAATCGTACACACCGACTTTACAAGACCTTAACTACCGAGACTATGATCCAGAACACCGGTCTTCACAGGCTGGTTTTTTTGGGAAGGCGGGAACTTGGGCCCGCCAACTCTTTTTGATGCAGTTCCGAACAAGAGAGAGAGAGCCTTATGAAGTCACGCATCAACGTACTGGGGTTGGCGATCCGCCACGCCCTGGTCGCCGGCACTGTCGGCCTGGTCGCCGCACCGGCGATGGCACAGGACGCGCCGAGCACCACCAATCTGGACCGCATCGAGATCACCGGTTCGCGCATCCGTCAGGTTGACGTCGAGACCGCGCAGCCGGTGCTGGCACTGACCCGCCTGGATATCGAACGCCAGGGCTTCAGCTCGGTGTCGGACATCCTGCAGAACGTGACTGCAATGGGCAGCCCGACCATCAGCCGCGCCAACGTGCTGTCGGCCGGTGAAGATGCCGGTGGCACCTACGTCAACATGCGTAACCTGGGTACCCAGCGCACCCTGGTGCTGGTCAACGGCAAGCGCCTGGGCATCAGCACCTCCGGCTACCAGGACGTGTCGTCCCTGCCGGTTTCGGCGGTCGAGCGCATCGAAGTGCTGAAGGATGGCGCCTCGGCCATCTACGGCTCCGACGCCATGGCCGGCGTGATCAACATCATCACCCGCACCAACGTCAACGGCGTCACCGCCAACGTCTACCACGGCCAGTACAGCGAAGGCGACGGTGCACGTGACCGTGTCGACGTCGTGGCAGGTTGGTCCAACGATCGCTTCTCCGCCACCTTCGCTGCCGAACATTCGGAAGAAAAGGCCGTGTGGGCGCGTGATCGCGGCTTCAGCCAGTACGGCAACACCGACCGCCACCCGACCGACGGCTGGACCACCAACAGCCAGTGGGGCCAGTTCCTCGGCGTGAAGGGCCCGGGCTGCACCAAGGCCGCCGGCTGCGACTACGCGCTCAACCGCGGCGCCGATCCCACCAAGGCCGGCAACTACCACTTCACCGACCCGACCGCGTTCACCGGTGACGTCAGCAACACCAACGAACAGATGCACCTGAGCTACCCGATCAAGCGGGATTCGCTGTACTTCTCGGGCCAGGTCAACATCACCGACAACGTCCGCTTCAAGACCGAGCTCGGCTACAACAAGCGCTCCTCGACCCGCGTCACTGCCGGCTATCCGTTCGACAGCGCGCAGGCCAAGATCAAGGGCATGTCCAAGGACAGCTACTTCAACCCCTTCGGCACCCAGAACAACTTCGCCAATCCGACCGATGTGAACTGGAACCGCCGTCTGTGGGAAGTTCCGCGTACGAGCACCAGCGAGCTGAAGACCTACCGTGCGGTCGCCGCGTTCGACGGTTCGTTCGACATCGGTGAGCGTTACTTCGATTGGGAAGTGGGCTACCAGTACAACAAGAACGAACTGACTCAGCACACCACCGGCAACCTGCACAAGGGTCGTGTTGAGCAGGCCACCGGCAAGTCCTACCTGAACCCGGCAACGGGCAAGGTGGAGTGCGGTGCGCCGGGCGCGCCGATCGCCAACTGCCAGGTCTGGAATCCGCTGGTTCCGTACGGCGTGGAAAGCCCGTACGGCATGACCAACAACCAGGCCCTGCAGGACTGGCTGTTCCCGGCCGAGAACGCCACCGGCCGCACCACCTCCAAGAACGCCTTCGCCAACATCAGCGGCAGCCTGTTCACCTTGCCGGCCGGCGACCTGGGCTTTGCCTTCGGCGTGGAAAACCGCGAGGAAACCGGTAAGTTCGTGCCGGACCCGCTCGCGCAGACCGGCGCCACCACCAACCTGGCCGCTGGCCCGACCGGTGGCTCGTACAAGGTCAAGGAAGCGTACCTGGAGTTGAACGTGCCGATCCTGGCCGACCTGCCGGGCGCACGTGAGCTGAGCTTGAACGCAGCCACCCGCTTCTCCGACTACAACACCTTCGGCAATACGCTCAACAGCAAGTTCGGTTTCAAGTGGAAGCCGATCGACCAGCTGCTGGTGCGTGGTACCTGGGCTGAAGGCTTCCGTGCCCCGACCATTTCCGACCTGTACGGCGGTGGTTCGGAAACGTTCGCGAACTTCTCCGATCCCTGCGACAGCAAGTACGGCTCGGCACGCAGCAGCGCCGAAGTCCGCGCCCGTTGCGCACGTGATATCGCCGACGTGGCCAACTTCCGCCAGCTGGACAACCGCAACCAGCCGACCGAAGGCTCCGTCGCTCCCACCCCGACTCCGTTCACGTCCGGCTCGAACCCGAACCTGAAGCCGGAAACCTCGACCAGCCGCACCCTGGGCGTGGTCTGGAGCCCGACCTTCATCAGCAATTTCAACGTCTCGCTGGACTGGTGGAAGATCCGCATCGACGACACCATCGTCGAAGACAGCCCGAACCAGATCCTGATCGACTGCTACGAGCAGGGCCTGGCCGAGCGTTGCGCACGTTTCACCCGCAACCCGACCACCGGTATCGTCACCGGCCTGAAGTTCGGCAACCGCAACGCCGGCTTCATGGAGACCGAAGGGTATGACATGGACCTGACGTACCGGTTGGATACCGACTACGGCAAGCTCAGCACCAACTGGTCGACCACCTACGTGGCCAAGGACGTGTTCCGTTCGTCCAACGACAGCACGATCGTGCCGACCGTCAACAACGGTATCGCCACCAACACCGGCATCGGCTTCCGCGTGCGCTCCAACCTGACCGTCGGTTGGGACGTGGAGAACTTCGGCGTCAGCTGGACGGCGCGCTACTACTCCAGCGTGAAGGAACAGTGCGTCAACCCGACCAAGTACGCGGATGAGTGCTCGGATCCGAACGTTCCCGCGCCGTGGTACAAGGGCACGCGCAACTACAACGAACGTGGTTCGGTGACCTTCCACGACCTGCAGTTCCGCTACAACCTGCCGTGGGATGCGACCGTCTCGCTGGGTGCCAACAACGTGTTCGACAAGCAGGGCCCGGTCATGTACACCAAGCCGCGCTCGGTGTTCTCGTACTACGGCGCCTTCGACATCGGCCGCTTTGTCTACATGAAGTACCAGCAGCGCTTCTGATCGCTGTCGGGTAATCCCGCTGCACCTGACCACGGCCCTTCGGGGCCGTGGTTTTTTTTTGGAGTTCTTTTCCCATCTGCAGGAAATTCTCACGGCGTATTTTCCCCGTGTAAGGCACCGCGGTGCAGAGGGCTGGGGCGCGGTCCACGCTGCCCTTGCGGGCGAATGTCCCCCGGCGCTCGCCTCACACCCAGAGCGAAGACAACATCGCCAAGGTCGACGGCGTCATCGCGCGGTCATGCAAACGTCATGTCGGCTACATCGCCCAGCCCCAGCATGCGTGGCATACCGGAGGCCCGCCATGCGCTATGCCATCGTCACTGAAACGTATCCCCCCGAGGTCAACGGCGTTGCGCTAACCGTGCAGGGCTTGGAACAGGGACTGCGCGCCAGCGGCCACCAGGTCGACCTGGTGCGCCCGCGCCAGGCCAGCGATGGCGAGGGCGACACGGCGGCTGACACGTTGCTGGTCACCGGTGCCAACCTGCCGCGCTACCCCGGCCTGCGCTTCGGCCTGCCCGCACCCAAGCGGCTGGCTCGGCACTGGCAGCAGCAACGCCCGGACGCGGTCTACATCGCCACCGAGGGCCCACTGGGCTGGTCGGCGCTGCGCACCGCGCGGCGACTTGGCATTCCGGTCGCCACCGGCTTCCATACCCGCTTCGACGAATACCTGCCCGACTACGGCGTAGCGTGGCTGCAGGCAACCGCGCTGCGCTGGATGCGACGCTTCCACAACCAGGCCGACGCCACCCTGGTGCCGACCCGGGAACTGCAGCAGTTCCTCGGCGAACAGGGCTTCGACCGCGTGCGCCTGCTTGCCCGCGCCGTGGACAGCAGCCAGTTCGAGCCCGAACGTCGCGACCCGGCGCTGCGCGAGGAATGGGGCATCGACGGCAACGGCTTCGCGGCGATCTATGTCGGCCGCATTGCCGCCGAGAAGAACCTGGGGCTGGCGGTGAAGGCCTTCCGCCGGCTGCAGCAGATGCGCCCGAAGGCGCGCTTCATCTGGGTGGGTGACGGCCCGGCGCGCGCCAAGCTGGCGCACGACAACCCGGATTTCATTTTCTGCGGCGTGCAGCGCGGCGATGCGCTGGCCCGCCACTTCGCCAGCGGCGATCTGTTCCTGTTTCCCAGCCGCAGCGAGACCTTCGGCAATGTCACCCTGGAAGCCATGGCCAGTGGCGTGGCCACGGTGGCCTTCGACTATGGCGCCGCGCGCGAATACCTGCGCTCGGACGAAAATGGCATGGCCGTGAACGACGACGACGCCTTTGTTACCGCGGCACTGCAGCTGAGCGGCGATGACCTGCTGCGCGCCCGGCTCGGCCGCAACGCCGCCAGCGCCATGAAGCGGCTGCATCCACAGCAGGTGGTGGCCGAGTTCGACGCGTTGCTGGCCGAGCTGGCGCTGGCGCGGAGGCCGCATGCCGACCACGCCGCTTGAGGCTCTGCGCGGTCGCGAAACACGCTGGTGCCGTCGCGCCAACCACTACTGTCGCCGACGCCGGGTGCGCCGCGCGTTCGCGGTGATCAGCCGGCTGGGCGACGGTGTGTTCTGGTATGCACTGATGGGCGCGCTGGTCCTGCTGGACGGCTTTGACGGGCTGCGCGCCTCGCTGCACATGGCCGCCACCGGGCTGATGGCGCTGCTGTTGTACAAGGGCCTGAAGCGCTGGACCCGACGCCCGCGCCCGTATGCGGCCGACCTGCGCATCCGCGCCTGGGTGGCGCCGCTGGACGAGTTCAGCTTCCCCTCCGGGCACACCCTGCATGCGGTGTCGTTCACCATCGTGGCGCTGGCCTATTACCCGTGGCTGGCGCCGCTGCTGGTGCCGTTCACCGCTGCGGTCGGGCTGTCGCGGGTGGTGCTCGGCCTGCACTACCCCAGCGACGTGCTGGCGGCGACCGCGATCGCCACCGCGCTGGCCGGGGCCAGCCTGCGCTGGTTGCCGCTGCCGGTATAGCCGACGACCGCCGGGCCGGATCACTCACCGGTCGGCGCGACGTTTTACAATGCGCCCATGACCACGCTGTTCATTTCCGATCTGCACCTGGACCCGAGCCGTCCAGCCATCACCGACCTGTTCCTGGACTTCCTGCGCGGCGAGGCCATGCAGGCCGACGCGCTGTACATCCTGGGCGACCTGTTCGAGGCCTGGATCGGCGACGACACTCCCTCGACCGCAGCCGATGCCGTAGCCGACGCACTGCATGCGGTGGCCGATGCGGGGGTCCCGGTGTACTTCATCCGCGGCAACCGCGATTTCCTGGTCGGCAACGACTACGCCACGCGCGCCGGATTCCGCATCCTGCCCGACCCCAGCGTGATCGACCTGTACGGCCGGCCGGTACTGCTGCAGCACGGCGACCTGCTGTGCACCGACGATGTGGCCTACCAGCAGTTCCGCGCGCAGACCCGCGATCCGCAGTTCCAGGCACAGTTCCTGTCGCAGCCGCTGGCCGCGCGGATCGCCTTCGCACAGAAGGCCCGCGATGCCAGCCAGGCGCGTCAGTCGGAGATGAAGCAGGGCGACCACTCCACGTTCGAGACCGTCACCGACGTGGCCCCGGACGAAGTGATCGCGACCTTCGCACGGCACGGCGTGGACACCATGATCCATGGCCACACCCATCGCCCGGCGATCCACACGCTGAAGGCCGGCGCGCGCGACTGCACCCGCATCGTGCTGGGTGACTGGTACGAACAGGGCTCGGTGCTGCGGGTTACCGCTCAGGGCTGGACGCTGGATGCGCTGGCGCGCTGAGCCGGCAGCACCTCGCGCAACACCGGAACCCGCGACCGCATGACACGGTCGCGGGCAGCCACACTCAGCGGAATGCGGCGACAGTGGCCTTGGTGTTGACCAGCACGCGCTGGTTGTCGGCACTGGCGGCAATGCCCATCGGGATGCCGTTGTAGTTGATGTTCGGGTTGGACCAGAAGTTCAACCGCGGGCACCCGGCACTGCACGCATAGGACATGATCGTGCGCCAGCGCGAACCGGTGGACGGCTCGTAGCGGTAGCCATGACCATAGGCATAGGGCGAGGTGCTCGGGTCGGTGGCGATGTCATGCCGCGCGCTCTGCAGGTGGCCGATTTCATGCGCGAAGGAGTAATAGCCGGTCGCGCAATCCCAATGCACGGCGGCGAACGCGGTGGCCGCGGTCGAGCCGATGCTCGAGGCCAGGCCGCACGAACTGGCGTTGTTGATCACCAGCACGGCGACGTCGGCACGCGTGGTGTTGCGGCTGGTGTGGATGCTGTCCATGTAGCCATCGGTGGTGCCACGGAAGCGCGACAGGTCGGTGGAGAAGCTGCTGGACTCGGTGTAGTTGGCCGTCTCGTAGCCGGCCAGCTGCAGGGTGATGCCGACGTTGCTGTTGACGTAGCCCTGGTTCGATTCGGCCACGGCCAGCTGCACCAGCGACTGCATGTTGCCGCCGTACGCGGTGACCGCACCGTTGGTGGCGACCACCAGTACGCGGATGGTGGCCGGCGTACCCGAGCCCGCCGCGGCCGCACCGAGGCGCTCGTTGACCGGCATCGCCACCGTCGGCAGGCTGTTGTAATCGGCCGGATGGTCGGCCGGCATGCGGGTTTCATCGACTTCCACCAGCACGTGGCGGCCATCGCTGACCGGGCGCAGGCGGTACAGCTGGCCATCCTTGCGGATCGAGCCGGTGATGGTGTCGCCCGAGCGCACCAGGATCACCGAATTGGCCGGGTCCGTGGCGGCCGCGCGCGCGTCCAGCTTGGCCGACGGGCTGGCGATCTGCCCGTACCAGATGCTGCCGCCATCCGGCAGCGCCTCCACCCGGCTGCGCAGCGCCTGCACCGACTGACCGAGCAGTTCAAACTCCAGCTGACGCTGGCTGCCCGTCACCGCCGCCGCATCCACCTTGACCTGCTGCACGGTCGCCGTGGACGGCGCCGCCAGCACGGCCTGCAGCGCCGGCTGATTGGCCGCACCGGCGCGGCTGAGCACCGTGACCGGTTCAAACAGGGACGCCGCGCTGGCGGCCCCGCTACCCAACAGGCACAACGCGATCACACCTGCGGTCTTGCTCATCGAACTGGACATCATGTCGCCTCTCTTTGAGTGAAAAACGGGAGTGTTGCGGGGTTGTCGTGCGGCCCGTACGGGCGGGCAGATCCATATGGCGCCAATTGATCGCGTGAATTCAATAGACTCCGAAGATTGATTATCAGAACTGTGATCCAGCGCAGGCCGGTTCAGTAACGTCGCGTCCGGTCTTCATTCGCGTTAACGTGACCGTGCATCCGGGGACCAGGACCGAGGCCATGGCAGGACCGCCCAATCCGGCAACCAGCGCAGCCACCACGCTGCAGATCGGCCTGTTCTTCGATGGCACCCGCAACAACGCCGACAACCTGCTGCATGCCTCGCGCCCGCCCGGCAGCACCACCCCGGTGCCGCGGCCGCCGGCCCGGGTGCAGCTCAATGACGCCTCGCCCTATCAGAGCCGGCTGACCAGCAGCTACAGCAACGGGCTGACCAACATCGCGCGGCTGCACGCGTTGTATCCGGACCATCGGCAGCAGCCCGCAGCGGGCACCGCGCTGTCGCTGGCGATCTATATCGAAGGCGCCGGCACCCGCACCGGTGAAGATGACGACCTGATGGGCCTGGCGTTCGGGATCGGACGCAGTGGCGTGCGTGCCAAGGTCCGCCGGGCGCTGGATGAGCGGCTGCCCGAGGCACTGCGCGCCTTGGCCGCCCTGCAGCACGGGCGTGTCCTGTCACAGGTACGCGTGGACCTGTTTGGTTTCTCGCGCGGTGCCGCCTCGGCCCGCGATGCGGTCAACCGGCTTGCCCGCGATGCCGGCCAGGGGTGGCTGCGGGAGCAGTTGCGCCGCACCGGCTGGCAGCTGGCCAGCGACGCCATCGCCGCGCCGCGACCGGTGCGCTTCGTCGGCCTGTTCGACACCGTGGTGGCAATCAATCCGCAGCAGCGCGACGAGCTGCCCGACGTCGGGCTGGCCGCGGACTGTGCCGACAAGGTGCTGCAGCTGGCCGCCCGTGACGAACACCGCGAGCACTTCGCGCTGACCACGGTGGCCCCGCTGCACGAGGAAATCGTCGTGCCGGGCGTGCACGCCAATATCGGCGGTGGTTACGACCAGCGCATCGAAGGCCCGAAACTGCTGACCCGGCCCGTGGGCCAGCGCATCCGCACGCATGCTCTGGCCGATGGCCAGGTGCCGCCGCTGGCCCTGCTGCGCAGCACCCAGGTCTATCTGCGCGCGCAGGCGGCCTGCCGGCGTTGGCAGGCACAGCTCGGTCTGGGGGAAGAGGCGGTGTGGGTGGATGTGTGGCACCGCTGGCAGTCCCTGCGTGTGGCCGGCAGCGCCAGCGTGCTGCCGACCTGGACCTTGTTCGCGCACGCCGCCGTGGTGCTGCGCCGGGAGATCGACTGGCGCTACCAGTTGCTGGCGCTGCGCCTGATGCATCGGCGTGCCGCAGCCAGTGGCGTGCGCTGGACCGCCGCGCCGGACGATGTGCCCACGTTGGCGCTACCCGACGAACTGCAGCCGATCACCGCCCGCATGATCGCCGGCCAGCCGCTGAGCGAGGCCCAGGAACTGGCGTTGCGCCAGCGCTACCTGATGCAGTCGGCGCATTGGAATTTCGACGCGCTCGGCGATACCGCCCTGCTCTACGCCACCGATGAAGCCACCCGCGAATTGCCGTACCGGCCCGGGCCGGGTCTGTTCTATATCAACCGGCCAACCGAAGACGGCAGACGCGTGGTGCTGCCCAACGCGTGACGGCGTGCGGACGGTGCGCGCGCCCGGCTTACGCGCGCGGCGCGGTGCCGGTGGGGCCGCTGCTGCGGCCGGCCTGTTCGATCAGGTTGGCGATCTCTTCTTCATCGAACCCTGCCAGCAGGCGCGCCTCCAGGTTGAACGGGCCGTACAGGAAACCACCGGCGTAGTCGTTCAACAGCGCGATGAAACGCGCGCGCGGTTCCACCCCGGCGCGCTGGCAATACCAGTGGTACCAGCGCGAACCGGCCGCGACATGCGCCACTTCCTCGCGCAGGATGATCTCCAGCACATCGGCGGTGGCGTGATCATTGGCCGAGCGCAGTTTGATGATCATGCCCGGGGTGACATCCAGCCCACGCGCTTCCAGCACGCGCGGCACCAGCGCCATTCGCGCCAGGCCGTCGTGTGCGGTCTTTTCGCACATTTCCCACAGCCCGTTGTGCGCGTCGAAATCGCCGTAGTCGAAACCGGTCGCGCGCAGCCGTCCGTGCAGCAGCATGAAATGGCGCGACTCGTCATCGGCCACGCTGACCCAGTCGGCATGGAACGAGCCGGGCAGTCCGCGGAAGCGGTACACCGCGTCCCACGCCAGGTCGATGGCATTGAGTTCGATATGCGCGATGGCATGGATGAAGGCCGCGCGTCCTTCCGCACTGCCCAGCCCGCGCCGCGGCAGGTCGCGCGGATGCACCAGGGTCGGCTTCTGCGGCCGGCCCGGCATGCGGATGGGTTCCGGCGGCGGCGCATCGGCACGCACCTTCAGCTGGCCGGCGCGGAACTGCGCGGCATAGGCCTGGGTCAACGCGACCTTCTGCAGCGGGTCGGCAGCGGCCAGGCACTGCTGCGCGGCGCGCAGCAGGTCACCGGCCGCCTCCAGCGGCAAGGGCTCGCCCATCACGCTGGCCTCAGGCGCGACGCTTGTGCTTGGCATCGTCCGAACGCAGCTGCTGGATGCGCTCGAAGTAGCCCGGCTCGATGCCGGTCGGATAGACACCGTTGAAGCACGAGGAATCGAATGCCTTCAGCTCCGGGTTGCCCTCGCGCACCGCCGCTTCCATGTCCTCGATGTCCTGGTAGATCAACCAGTCGCAGCCCAGGTGTGCTTCGATTTCCTCGATGCTGCGGTTGTGCGCGACCAGTTCCTCGGCAGCCGGCATGTCGATGCCGTAGATGTTCGGGTAACGCACCGGCGGCGCGGCGCTGGCCAGGTACACCTTGCGCGCACCGGCGTCGCGCGCCATCTGCACGATCTGCTGGCTGGTGGTGCCGCGCACGATCGAGTCATCGACCAGCAGCACCACGCGGTTGCGGAACTCCAGGTGGATCGGGTTGAGCTTGCGACGCACCGACTTAACGCGCTCGCCCTGCCCCGGCATGATGAAGGTGCGGCCGATGTAGCGGTTCTTGATGAAGCCTTCGCGGTACTTCACCCCAAGCGTGTTGGAGATTTCCAGCGCGGCATCGCGCGAGGTATCCGGGATCGGGATGATGGTGTCGATGTCGTGGTCCGGGCGCAGGCGCAGGATCTTCTCGCCCAGCTTGATGCCCATGCGCATGCGCGCCTTGTGCACCGAGACGTTGTCGATCATCGAATCCGGGCGCGCGAAGTACACGTACTCGAAGATGCACGGGCTGTGCTCGGCGGGCTCGGCGCAGACTTCGGAGAACAGTTCGCCACGCGCGGTGATCACCAGTGCTTCGCCCGGGCGCACATCGCGCACGCGGGTGAAACCCAGCACGTCCAGCGCAGCCGATTCGGAAGCCACGATGTATTCATCGCCCTCGGCGTGGGCACGCTTGCCCAGCACCAGCGGACGGATGCCGTGCGGATCGCGGAACGCCACCAGGCCCAGGCCCAGCACCACGCTGATCACCGCATAGCCACCCTTGCAGCGGCGGTGCACACCGGCCACGGCGCGGATCGCCGCTTCCGGGGTCAGCTGGCGCTGCGCGTCCAGTTCATAGGCGAACACGTTCAGCAGCACTTCGCTGTCCGAGTCGGTGTTGACGTTGCGGCGGTCCTGCTCGAACACCTGCTGGCGCAGGGCTTCGGTATTGATCAGATTGCCGTTGTGGGCCAGCGCGATGCCGTACGGCGAGTTCACGTAGAACGGCTGCGCCTCATCCATGCCTTCCGAACCGGCGGTGGGATAGCGCACGTGCGCGATACCGACGCGGCCTTCCAGGGTGGACATCCGCTTGGCATCGAACACATCGCGGACCAGGCCGTTGGCCTTCTGCACGCGCAGGCGGGTGCCATCGGCGGTGGCGATGCCGGCCGCATCCTGGCCACGATGCTGAAGGACGGTCAAGCCGTCATACAACTGCCCGGCGACGTTCTGGTTGCCGACGATTCCGACGATGCCACACATGGTGCGAATCTCCGCTGGGCGATGCCCATTTACTGTGAAGGTGGCCGTGCCTGGCCTGGGGAACCTTTCCGTGCCGGATCGGTGGGATCCGGGCGCACGAGCGCCGGATCGAAAGTGTCGGGGGAGCGCATATGGGACCCACTCGCCGATACATCGGCGGGGTCGACCACCTGCTGCGGCGCCTCATCCAGCGGTCGCGGCCATCCGCGCCCGGCCAGCAGGTCGCCAAGCACCCCATTATCGCCTGTCAGCAGCGGCTTGCCCAACTCCGCGCCGGGCAGTTGCGCCATATTCACCTCCGGCAGGGCCATCGGCATCTGCTGAAGGTTGGGCATCTGCGGCATGTCGGGCATCGCCGGCATCTTGGCCTGCATCCAGTTCACCCCGGGGCTGAGCATGGCGCGCAGGTTGGAATCGCGCCAGGCCGCCTCGCGCGGCAACGGGGTGTAGGACGCCACCAGCAGCAGCGCGCAGCCGATCAGGGCCCCGCGGGCCACGCCCAGCGCCCCACCCATGGCCCGGTCGGCGCCATTGAGGCTGGTCGAGCGCACCGCCTGGCGGATCACCAGGCCGATCGCCCACACCGAGACCATCACCAGCAGGAACACACTGAGGTAGCCAGCGAAGAAGTGCCCGGTGCCCGGTGCGGCCGGGGCCGACCACCAGCGGGCCGCGGTCTGGCCGAACATCAGCGCCGCCCAGCCGCCGAGCAGCCAGGAGAACGTGCTGATGACAATGCTGACGAAGCCGCGCATCACCCCGAGCAGGGTCGAGATGCCGATCACCGCCAGCAGCACGAAATCGATCATGCGCACCCTCCATTGAAGGGCTTTCCGGCCTCAGGGCACGGGCGCATGGCGCGCATCAGGGATGCGGCCGGACCATGCCGGCCACGCCGACCTTGGACGCAACCTGGGCCTTGAGGTTCTCCGCCTCGGCACGGTTGGCGACCGGGCCGACGCGCACGCGGTTGAGCGTGCCCTTGTCGGTGCGTACCTGCTCCACGAAGGCGCTGAAACCGGCGGCGCGGACCTTGTCGCGCAGCGCGTTGGCCTCGGCCGGCTGGCCGAAGGCACCCAGCTGCACGGCAAAGCCGATGCTGCTGGCCGCCGGAGCCGCCGGGGTGGCGACCGGCTTGGCCGCCGTGGCTGCGGCCGGATCAGGCTTGGCCGGGGTCGGCTTGGGTTCGGGCTTGGGGTCGGCCGGCTTGACCACCGGTTTGGCGGCGGCCACCGGCTCGGCGGGCAGCGCTTCGGTCTTGACGGTGTTGCCGGCAGCAGCCGCGGCGCTGGCGCTGGACGCGCTTGGCGCGGTCGCGGCAGGCGTGGCCGGTGCCGTAGCGACGGCCGTATCGGCGCGCGCGTCCAGGGTCACCACTTCGGCCTTGACGTCGTTGCGCACCTTCACCGCTTCCAGGCGCGCGGCCTCGGCCTGGGCACGGTCGGCGTACGGACCCACCCGCACCCGCCACGCCGGGCGGCCATTGACCGTGGCCGGTTCGCTGAATCCGGGCAGCTGCGACTTCTTCAGGAAGGCGATGACCGCCGCGGCGTCGGCCTGGCTGCCATAGGCGCCGAAGCTCACCGCGTAGTTGCCGGCGGCGACCGCCGGTGAGGTATCCACCGTTGCCATGGCGGCAGCGGCGCCGTTGTCCTGCAACGGCTGGGTGCTGGAGGCCCCGCTCTGCAGCCCGGTGGCGCCCCCGGTCGGGGCGACCAGCGGCAGCTCACGGGTCTGGAACTGACCATCCGACGGCGTTGCCGGCGCATCGATCGGCACATTGGCCACCCCGCTGTCCGGCGCAGGGCCTTTGACCAGCATGGGCAGGAAGATCACAGCCAAAGCCACCAGAACGATGGCACCAATCAGTCGCTGTTTCAGAGGAGTATCCACGGAAGGCAGGCAGGGCGGCGCGGCGGAATGCCACGGCGATTATACGGGTGTACGCGTGAGCGGCGTCTGCTGCGGCTGAACGGCACACCCGGTGTGATGCACGGCGCGGCTCAGGGCGATGCCTGCAGCCAGTGCAGCGCTTGTGCGGCGGTGTGGAACGAGCCGAATACCAGCACGCGGTCACCGGCCTGCGCGCCCGCCAGGGTCTGCTGCAGGGCCTGCTCGACACTGGCATGACAGGTTGCGCTGGCCGCAGCAGTGGCCTGCAACCGAGCCTGCAGCGCCTGCGCGCTTTGCGCGCGCGCGCCGTCCAGGCCCGCCAGGTGCCAGACATCGACCCGCTCGGCCAAGGCCTCGACCACGCCTGCGGCATCCTTGTCCGGCAGCGCGGCAAACACCGCCAGGGTGCGCCCAGCTACCGGGGTGGCCTTCAACGAGTTCGCCAGTTCACGCGCGGCCTGCGGGTTGTGGCCGACATCGACCAGCACCTCCACGCCGTCGCGATCGAACGCCTGCAGACGCCCGCGGATACGCGCGGCGGCAACACCGTCGGCAATCGCCGCGCGCGGCAACGGCTTGTCCAGCGCGCGCAGCGCGGCAATCGCCGAGGCGGCATTGCGCAGCTGGATCGGGCCACGCAGCGCCGGCACCGGCAGCTCGATGCGGAAGCCGACATCGCGCCAGCGCCAGCGCTGGGCATCGATCTCATCAACAAAGAAATCACTGCCGCCGCGGATCGCATTGGCGCCCAGCACGTAGGCACGCGCCAGCACGCTGGACGGCGGGTCGGTCTCGCCCAGGATCACCGGCTTCCAGCCACGGATGATGCCGGCCTTCTCGGTACCGATCGCCTCGCGGTCTTCGCCCAGCCAATCGCTGTGGTCGATGTCCACGGTGGTGATCACCGCCACATCGGCATCGACCAGGTTGACCGCGTCCAGGCGCCCGCCCAGGCCGACTTCCAGCACCGCCAGATCCAGCCCGGCCTGGGTGAACAGCTGCAACGCGGCCAGCGTGCCGTATTCGAAGTAGGTCAGCGTGGTGTCACCGCGCGCATCCTCGATGGCATTGAAGGCCGCGATCAGCGCCTCATCCGAAGCATCCTCACCATCAATGCGCACCCGCTCGTTGTAGTGCAGCAGGTGCGGCGAGGTGTATGCGCCCACCTTCCAGCCGGCGGCGCGCGCGATCGCCTCGATGAAGGCCACTGTGGAGCCCTTGCCATTGGTGCCACCGACCACGATGCAGTGCGCGGCCGGCTGCGCCAACCCCATCGCCTGCGCGACGCGGCGCACGCGGTCCAGCCCCATGTCGATGGTGACCGGGTGCTGCTGCTCGATGTAGGTAAGCCAGTGGGAAAGGGTCAATGGGCGGTGGGACACGGCGTGGATTCCAGATGAACGTGCATGACCGTGGCTCCAAACCAGGAGCGCTTGCCGGCCAGATGGGCGGTGACGGGTTGATGGGGGTATCGATGATAAAGCCTGCGCTCGATGCACACACGGCTGCTTAAGCCCTGCTTGAGCGACGGCCCGGTGATCGATGCGCATCCGCGGGCTCCGCTACGGGTGTGAACCGGATGCACCTGCGTGTACGGCGCCCCGGCCCACTGGGTGAACAGCCAGGGCAGCGTGCGCGTGGCGATGCTCCAACTGACTACCCCGACCAGCAGCGGCATGATCGCCATCGCGAACAGATAGCGTGCAGGTTCGGCATGAATGCCCCGCCTGCCCGCTTCGGTGTTCAGCGCGCCGCGCCAGAGCCAAAGCGCGATGACGGTTCCCAGCACCAGGAAGAGCGCCATGCTGCAGGGGCCGGCAAGCACTGGGCGTGGCAGGAACTCGACCCATAGACCGAATGCCGCCAACCCCGCCAGGCTGGCGGCCACCCACGGCAGCCAGCCAGGTCGTGCGGCCGGCGGGCCCGCATGGCGGGTCAGCCAACAGCTGAGCCGCAGCATCCACCCCTGCCGCATTTACAGCGCGCGGTGCTTGGCTTCGCCGAAGAACGGGGTGTGGTGCGCGCAGTCGTTCAGGCGCACCACTTCGAGCTGGTCGATCTCCACGCCTTCGAGCAGGTTCAGCGTGGTCGGGGCCTGGCGGAAGGTCCACAGCCGCGACAGCGGCAGGCCGAGGATGCGGCACAGGATCACCCGGTTGACCGCGTCGTGCGCGACCACCAGCAGGGTGTCGTGTTCGCCCAGGCCCTCGGCGGCGCGGGCCAGGCCGCGCCAGCTGCGCTCCAGCACCAGTCGCAGCGATTCGCCACCGGGCATCAGCACGGTGTCGGGTTCGTCGCGCCAGGCCTGCAGGCGCGAGGGGTCCTTTTCATTGATTTCACTGGCCAGCAGCCCTTCCCACTCGCCATGGGCGATTTCCTGCAGGTCCGGCTCGGTCAGCAGCATCGGGGCACGCTCGGCGCCGAGCGCCAGCTGCGCGGTGCGTTGCGCACGTGACAGCGGCGAGGCCACGGCACGGGCGATGTCGACCGACTTCAGGCGTTCGCCCAAGGCCTGGGCCTGGGCTTCGCCGATCGGCGACAACGGGATATCGATCTGGCCTTGGTAGCGGCCTTCGGCATTCCACGGCGTTTCGCCGTGACGGGCAAGCAGGATGCGCATGCGAACAAGGGGTCCTTGGGGGGAGGCGTACTGCTGTCGCGATCGTTCACACGATGTGAACGATCGAGGGGGATCCGCATGATACCCCGTGCGGGCCGGGCGGACGCTGAGGCGGTGGTGGCGGCCGCAACGAAAAACCCCGCGGCTTTCGCCGCGGGGTTTGAAGGACTTACTTGGCCAGGTTCAGCTCTTTCAGCAGCTGCGGCGCGGGCGCCACTTCCTGCATGATCCACTGCATGTAGCGGCTGTCGACGGTGATCATGCGGGTCATCACCGGGTCGAACACCCAGTTGGAGCTGACCGACTCCCAGTTGCCATCGAAGGCCAGGCCCACCAGCTTGCCGTTGGCGTCGAGCACCGGCGAGCCGGAATTGCCGCCGGTGATGTCCAGGTTGGACAGGAAGTTCACCGGCACCGAGCCGATGCGCTTGTCTTCCAGGCCGCCATAGCGCTTGGCCTTGACCGCATCCAGCAGCGCCTTGGGCGAGTCGAACGGATCGGCACCGGTTTCCTTGGCGACGATCCCTTCCAGCGTGGTGAACGGGGTGTAGGCCACGCCGTCCTTGGGGCTGTAACCCATCACGTTGCCGAAGGTGATGCGCAGCGACAGGTTGGCGTCCGGATAGACGAACTCGCCCTTGCTCTTCTTGTAGTCGGCCAGGGCCTGCAGATACAACGGACGGGCCAGCAGCGACTCGCCTTCGCGGGTCTTCTTCTGCTCTTCGAGCTTGAGCAGCGCCGGCGTCATCGCCACGGCGTACTGGATCGCCGGATCGGTGCTCGCTTCGAAGGCGGCACGGTCGGCCTTGAACCACTTCAGGCGCTCGTCCAGGCTGCCCAGCTGCGTGCCGGCCAGCTTGCCCACCAGCGCATCCACGGCGGCCTTGTCGCTGCCGGCCAGCCACTGGTTCAACACCGCGTTGTCGCGCTGTGCGGCCGGCAGGGCGACGTACTGGCCCAGCCAGTACTGCTGCAACTGCTGGTCCATGGCGGCCACGTAGCGGCGGTCCATCTGGCGCAGGCTGCCTTCGATGGTCGGCAGGTCGCGCTCCTGGTAGCCGGCTTCCCGGGCGGCGTCGGCCTTGCTGCGCTCGATCGACAGGCGGTACAGGGTCAGCGCGGCGTTCACCGCGGCGGTGTTGTTGAACTGTGCGACGAACATGTCGCGCTCACGCGTGGATTTGCTGGTATCCAGGTGCTTGACCAGTTGCGCATGCGCAGCCAGCGCCGGCTTGCCGGCCGCGCCCTGCTGCTTCAGCCAGGCCAGCACGGCGGCTTCTTCGGCCTGCTTCTGGCCGGCCGCATCGATGCGCTTGAAGCCGTCCAGCTGGCCCTGGTAGTTCTTGGCCGTGTTGTTGAGGCCGGCCATGGTGGCGGCGTACTTCACCTTGATGTCGGCATCGCGCTGGCCGGCCTTGCCGATCAGGTCGATCACGGCGTTGTAGTGGCGGGCGATGGTCGGATAGGTCCAGCTGGCGGTTTCGTTGAACTCACCGGCCAGGGCATAGCGGTTGGTGCGGCCCGGGTAGCCGGCCACCATCACGAAGTCATCGGCGCCGAGCGGTTTGTCGGCGAACTTCAGGAAATGCTTGGGCTGGTAGGGCACGTTGTCGGCGGCGAATGCGGCCGGCTTGCCGTCCTTGCCAACGTAGGCGCGGTAGAACGAGAAGTCGCCGGTGTGGCGCGGCCACATCCAGTTGTCGATATCGCCGCCGAACTTGCCCACGCTGCCCGGGGGCGCGTAGACCAGGCGCACGTCCTTGATTTCCAGGTTGCGGAACAGGCGGTAGGTGTTGCCGCCGGAGAAGCTGTACAGGCGGCAGCGGAAGCCGGCGTCGGCCTCGCAGGCGGCGGTCTGGGCCTTGTCGAAGGCCTCCAGCGCGCGGGTGCGGGCCAGCGGGTCCTTGCCGGCCGAGGCGATGGCGGCCTTGGCCTGGTCGGTCACGTCGGTGATCTGGTCGAGCACGAACACACGGGCGTTCGGGCCGGCGCTGAGCTCGTCCTTCAGGGTCGGCGCGTTGAAGCCATCCTTGATCAGGTTCTTCTCGGCGGTGGAATTGAGCTGGATCGCCCCGTAGGCGCAGTGGTGGTTGGTGACCACCAGGCCCTGCGGGGACACGAAGCTGGCGGTGCAGCCGCCGAGTGCGACCACGGCGCCCATCGGGTCGCCGGTCAGGTTGGAGATCTGCTCCGGGGACAGCTTCAGGCCAGCCTGCTTGAGCGGGCCGGCAATCTCCGGCAGCTGCTGCGGCACCCACATGCCTTCGGCGGCATGGGCGAGCTGGACCAGCCCGAGGCTGGCGACGACGGAGAAAGCGAGCAGATTCGAGCGCATTGGGCAGCCCCTGGTGAAAGAACCGCCGAGTGTAGCCCAGCCCCCTGCCCCGGCCCGAACCCCGGAAGTCATGGGCGGCCGTGCGCGCCAAACCACCCGCGCTGCAACATAGGGAAACTGCGTCCGGCTCTATAATCCGCGTTTTCCCCCTGATGAGTTCCACCCGATGGCGCAGCAAACGATGAAGGCCCTGGTCAAGCGCGAAGCCGCCAAGGGCATCTGGCTGGAAGAAGTCCCGGTTCCCACCCCCGGCCCGAATGAAGTCCTGATCAAGCTGGAAAAGACCGCCATCTGCGGTACCGACCTGCACATCTACCTGTGGGACGAGTGGAGCCAGCGCACGATCAAGCCGGGTTTGACCATCGGCCACGAGTTCGTCGGCCGCATCGCCGAGATCGGCCCGGGCGTGACCGGCTACGAGATCGGCCAGCGCGTCTCCGCCGAAGGCCACATCGTCTGCGGCCACTGCCGCAACTGCCGTGGCGGCCGCCAGCACCTGTGCCCGAACACGGTGGGCATCGGCGTCAACGTCAACGGCGCCTTCGCCGAATACATGGTGATGCCGGCCAGCAACCTGTGGCCGATCCCCGACCAGATTCCGTCCGAACTGGCCGCCTTCTTCGATCCCTACGGCAACGCCGCGCATTGCGCGCTGGAGTTCAACGTGATCGGCGAGGACGTGCTGATCACCGGCGCCGGCCCGATCGGCATCATCGCCGCCGGCATCTGCAAGCACATCGGTGCGCGCAACGTGGTGGTCACCGACGTCAACGACTTCCGCCTGAAACTGGCCGCCGACATGGGCGCCACCCGCGTGGTCAACGTGTCCAACACCTCGCTCAAGGACGTGATGAAGGAACTGCACATGGAGGGCTTCGACGTGGGCCTGGAAATGAGCGGCAACCCGCGCGCCTTCAACGACATGCTCGACTGCATGTACCACGGCGGCAAGATCGCCATGCTCGGCATCATGCCCAAGGGCGCTGGCTGCGACTGGGACAAGATCATCTTCAAGGGCCTGACCGTGCAGGGCATCTACGGCCGCAAGATGTACGAGACCTGGTACAAGATGACCCAGCTGGTGCTGTCCGGCTTCCCGCTCGGCAAGGTGATGACCCACCAGCTGCCGATCGACGATTTCCAGAAGGGCTTCGACCTGATGGAACAGGGCAAGGCCGGCAAGGTCGTTCTGAGCTGGAATTGATCCGGCGCGGCACCGGTAGGTACCGACCGTTGGTCGGTACGCTCCCCGCAAACGAAAAAGGCGCCTTACGGCGCCTTTTTCATGCCCGCTGAAGCGTCAGGTCATTTGCCCACGGCGACAGTGAATACCACGCGGTTGTCGGCGAGCTTGCCATTGTTGTCGCGGCCGGCGCCATCGGTGCCGTGGTAGCCCAGGCCCAGGTTGAACAGACCGAACTGGCGGCTGACGCCGACGCTGAAATCGGTGTAGTCCTTGCCCGTCGCGGTCTCCAGCGTGGTGCGGCCGACGTTGGCGTTCAGCGTGAATTCCTGCGGCAGGCCCCATTCGCCGCCCACGGCGTAGTACCAGCTCTTGGTGTCCGAACCGGAGATATCGTTGGTGTAGGCCACAGTGAGCTTGTACTGCTCGGCGAACGTGGTGGTGGTGATCAGCTCGTTGTAGTTCAGTTCGCTGGCACCGGGATAGGTGTAGCGGTTGAGCAGCACGTCGAAATTGACCTTGTCGCTGACATCCACGCCGTAGCCGATCAGGTAGTCGATCTCGGTACTCGGGTCGCCCGGCCCGAAGTCCACGCCCGAACCCCAGACACCGGCATACAGGCCCACCGGCGAGGTGTAGGTGAAACCGGCCTGCAGGGTCGGGTCCTCGTCGGTCTGCGAAATGCCGCGGAACACGTAGTCGGAGACGGCGGTGACGTTCCAGCTGAACGGAGATTCGGCCTCGTCCTGGGCACTGGCGGCGAACGGGGCAAACAGGGCGGCGCAGAGCACAGCGGCGGCGGTACAGCGCGTGGCGTGGTTCATGCGGGGTCTCTCCGGGGCGGTGGGGGTGGGCGGAACGGCGCGGTTTACAGATTTTTAACCTGATTGATATTGCGATGCAACAATCACGTGCATGGCCCGCTCCGCCAACCGGCCGCGCCGGGACAGCCCCGGCGGCGGCGGCGGCAGGTAAAATCCCGGGTTCCCCGTGCTGATGACTGCCTGCCATGACCGATGCCACGACCGCCCCGCTGACCCAGCACTACGTTGAGGAACTGGAGGCGATCCGCGCCCAGGGCCTGTTCAAGTCCGAGCGCATCATCACCAGCCCGCAGTCGGCCGAGATCACCCTGGACGATGGCCGCACGGTGCTCAACTTCTGCGCCAACAACTACCTGGGCTTGGCCGACCACCCCGACCTGATCCAGGCCGCCAAGGACGCGCTGGATACCCACGGCTTCGGCATGGCCTCGGTGCGCTTCATCTGCGGCACCCAGGACCTGCACAAGCAGCTGGAAGCGCAGATCGCCGGCTTCTTCGGCAAGCAGGACACCATCCTGTACGCGGCCTGCTTCGATGCCAACGGCGGCCTGTTCGAGCCGCTGCTGGGCGAGAACGACGCGATCATTTCCGACGCGCTCAACCACGCCTCGATCATCGACGGCGTGCGCCTGTGCAAGGCCAAGCGCTTCCGCTACGCCAACTGCGACATGGCCGACCTGGAAGCCCAGCTGCAGGCCGCCGATGCCGCCGGTTGCCGGACCAAGCTGATCACCACCGACGGCGTGTTCTCGATGGACGGTTTCATCGCGCCGCTGGATGAAATCACCGCCCTGGCCAGGAAGTACAACGCGCTGGTGCACATCGACGAATGCCATGCCACCGGCTTCCTCGGCGCGACCGGCCGCGGCTCGGCCGAGGTCAAGGGCGTGCTGGAAAAGATCGACATCATCACCGGCACCCTGGGCAAGGCCATGGGCGGCGCGCTGGGCGGCTTCACCTGCGCCAGCGCCGAGGTGGTCGAGCTGCTGCGCCAGCGTTCGCGCCCGTACCTGTTCTCCAACTCGCTGCCGCCGCACGTGGTCGCTGCCGGGATCAAGGCCTTCGACATGCTGGCCGCCGCCGATGACCTGCGCAGCACGCTGGCCGACAACACCGCCTACTTCCGCGAGAAGATGACCGCCGCCGGTTTCGATGTGAAGCCGGGCGTGCATCCGATCAGCCCGGTGATGCTGTACGACGCGCCGCTGGCGCAGAAGTTCGCCGAGCGCCTGCTCGAGGAAGGCATCTACGCGATCGGCTTCTTCTTCCCGGTGGTGCCCAAGGGCCAGGCCCGCATCCGCACCCAGATCAGCGCCGCGCACAGCCGCGCCCATCTGGACCGCGCCATTGATGCGTTCACCCGGATTGGCGTGGAACTGGGTGTGATCAAGGGCTGAGGAATGCCCCCGGTAGCGCCGAGCCATGCTCGGCGGATCGGGGTTGCCTGGCTGGGGGTGCCGAGCATGGCTCGGCACTACCTTTGCCGGGTTATTTTTTCTTTTTCTTCTTGTCCTTGGCCTGGTCCTTGCTGGCCACCACCACCGGTGCGGCCACCGGGCGATCCTGGCCGTTGCCCTTGGCCACGCGGATACCGTTGGCCTTCATCCAGGCATCGAATTCATCGGCGCTCATGCGCTTGTCGCCTTCGCTCATCATGAAGCGATAGCTGCCGCGGCCGTCGAGCTCGGGCGTCTTTACTTCCACCACTTTGTCGCTCGCCGGCGGCGTCGCCTTGGAGGCCTGTTTGTGGCCGCCGCAGGCGGTCAGCAGCACGGCCGGCAACAACAGGCAGGCGCCGCGGAACAGGGAACGGGTGAGCAGGTTGGCATGCATGGGGGAATCTCCCGGTAGTGAATGGAACGTCGGGTTCAAGGCCATCCATTGCCTGGGTCGGTCGGCCTGCGCGTCAGCGGCAGGCCACGGCATCACAGGGTGGCCGCAGCGCCATCGGCCGCGGCGTTGAGCAGGTCCAGATCCTGCGCGGTCAGTTCGCGCCAGGCGCCTTTTTCCAGCGTGCCCAGCGGCAGCTGGCCAATGGCAACGCGCACCAGCCGCAGCACGTTGATGTCAAAGGCCGCCAGCAGGCGCCGGATATGCCGGTTGCGTCCTTCCTCCAGCACCACTTCCAGCCAGGCGGTGCGCTCACCGCTGCGCAGCAGCGCGGCGCGGCGCGCGCGCAGGAATTCACCGTCATCGGTGATGCCTTCGCACAACGCCAGCAGCTGGTCGGCATCGGGAACGACATCGATCTGCACGTGGTAGGTCTTGTCCGGGCCACTGGCGGGATCGGTCAGGCGCGCGGCCCACTGCGGGTCGTTACTGAACAGCAACAGGCCTTCACTGGCCTTGTCCAGCCGCCCCACCGGCGCCAGCCACGGCAGCGCGGTGCCATCGAAGCAGCGGTAGACCGTGTCGCGCCCGCGCTCGTCGTGGGCGGTGGTGACCAGCCCGCGTGGCTTGTTGAGCATCAGGTAACGGCGCGCCGGTGCATCCAGCGCGTGGCCGTCGACGCGCACGTGGTGGCGCCCTTCGACGATCGGAAATTCGGGGTTGTGGATCACCCGGCCATCGACCGTGACCCGGCCGTCCAGGATCCAGCGCGCGGCCTCGGTGCGCGAACACAGCCCGGCCTTGGACAGCACGCGGGCCAGCCCATGCCGCGGAGCGGCCGGCGCGGTGCCAACGGGGTTTGCCGGCGACGCACGCCGCTCGGGGCGGCGTGGTCGTGATGCAGGCGCGGCGGGGGGCCGGCGTGTGCTCATCGTGGTCCGCGCAGGGCGGCTTACTTCTTCTCGCCCGGCTTGGTTTCAGCCGGTGCTTCAGCGGCGGCGGGCACCGCGGCCGGGGCCGGGCGCGCCTTGACCACGCGCACACCGCGCGCCTTCATCCAGGCGTCGAATTCCTCGGCGGTCATGCGCTTGCCGTTCTGGCTCATGTCAAAGCGCCACGGCGTGTTGTCGAACTCGGTCTGCGGCTTGTAGGCGGCCGGATCATTCGGCTTGATCGCCGGTGCGCCCGGCATCGCCTTGGCGATGTTCTGGCAGCCATCGATGCGCAGGCGCTGCAGCACGCGGTCCAGCGACTGCTGCTGATCGAAGTTGGAGGTCAGCACGCCTGCGGGCATGCCGAGCTGCACGTTGCGGATGTACAGCTCTTCGGCAACCGGCGCGATCGCGGTGGCCGGCAACGGCAACGGGGAGGCGCTGATGGCGTGGGCCGAGCAATCCACGGCTGCGTAGGCGGAGGGAACCAGGGCCAGGCCAAGCGTGGCGGCCAGTGCGATACGCAGCATGGGATGCATCCAGGAAAGGGGTCGACGCGGCGAGTTTAACAGCGCCACAACGGCTTTCAAGATCCCACATTCAATGAATACGGCAATTTATTGAATTTATTGCTGATTTTCTACTGGGGAGCACAAGGCGGCTGGGTCGGACGGTGCTGAGAAGCCACCGCTGCTGTTGTTGTTGACCTGGGAGTGAGACACCCCAGGGGGAGAAGCGCAAAAAAAAGGGCCCGGCAATGCCGGGCCCTCTTCTGAGGCTGTACTACCAGAAGGATTAGTTCTGGACGTTCAGCTCGGTACGACGGTTCTTTGCACGACCTTCCGGGTTGTCCGAGCCATCCGGGTTGGTGTTCGGCGCAATCGGACGGCTCTCGCCGTAGCCGATCGGGCCCACCAGACGCGAAGCGGACACGCCGTTCTTGGTCAGGTAGTCATACACGGTGGTGGCGCGACGCTCCGACAGCTTCTGGTTGTAAGCGTCGGTACCCTTGGAATCGGTGTGACCGGCAACTTCAACGCGCAGATCCGGGTAACGCTTCAGGATCTCGGTGGCTTCGCTCAGGATCGCCACGGCGTCCGGACGCAGGGTCGCCTTGTCGAAGTCGAAGTTCACGCCCTTCAGATCGATGGAGACCGGAACCGGGCAACCGTCCGGACCGATGGTCTGACCCGGCTGCGAGTTCGGGCACTTGTCGTCGCAGTTGTTGACGCCGTCACCGTCGTCATCCAGATCGGCGCAGCTCGGCGCAACCGGAGCCGGAGCAACGGCAGCAGCGACCGGGGCCGGGCCCAGCGGGATCACGACGCCGACCGAAGCCAGCACGTCGCCGAACCAGCTTTCGTCACGGGCAGCGCGGCTCTGGTCGTCGAAATCAGCGCGGTAGGCCACTTCGGCGCGGACAGCAACGCGCTTTTCGAAGGTGGTCTGCAGGCCGACGCCGACCTTGGCGGCGAAGTTGCCGTCCTTGCGGTCACGCGGACCGCTGGCGTCGAAGAGGTATTCCTCTTCCGACTTCTGGTAGCCCAGGCCTGCCAGCAGGTACGGGTTCCAGCCACGGCCTTCGGAGATGAAGTGGCGACGCAGGTCGACCGAGACGCCGTACTGGCTCCAGTTCAGATCCTGGTTGGCATCGAAGTTCGGATTCTGGTAGTTCAGCTCACCGTCCAGCGACCAGTTGGGGCTGATGAACTTACCGAGACCCAGGGTCACGAACGGAGCGTCGTTGGTCAGACGGTCGTTATCCTGGAAGTTGAAGCCGGCCGAACCGGTCAGGTACCAGCGGTCGTCAAAATCCTGCGCCGATGCAGCCTGGGCGAAAGCCAGACCGCCCAGCAGCGCGGCAGTAAGGATCTTCTTGTTCATTGAGTACAGCTCCTATTTCGGGGGTATGAAACCGGTAGAGGCATGGGCCAGCACTACTGCGTCATTTTCAGACTGCCGATTCAGCACGCCACCGCCGCGAACATTATGCTCAGGCGGGTGAAGGTGATGTTAACAGTCCCGTAACATGTGAAGGCGAGCGCCAGACCCCTACCCGCTCCAGCTGGTGGCACCCTATACAGGTTGATGAAAATGCGCAAGACCCAGCAATGGCAAGGCTTTTGCGGTTTTTGCCGGGTTTTCAGCGGCCTGCGACGGTATTCACGCGAAAACGCTCCCACACCTTGATTCAGCGCAAGAACAGGTTTGTCAGCACCCGTATGATGAAGGTGTATCCACCACCGGAGCTGCCATGAAAGCCGTGGGTTTGACGCATTACCTGCCGATCGACGACCCCGCCGCGCTGCTGGATCTGAACGTCGCCGATCCCGGCCCACCACAGGGGTTCGACCTGCGGGTTCGGGTGGAGGCCATCTCGGTCAATCCGGTGGACACCAAGCAGCGGGCGCCGCGCGCGCACCGCGAAGATCCGCCGCGGATACTGGGCTATGACGCCGCCGGCGTGGTGGAAGCCGTGGGGCCGGACGTCACCGCATTCGCACCGGGCGATGAGGTGTATTACGCCGGTGATGTGACCCGGCCAGGCTGCAACGCGCAGTGGCACTGGGTGGATGCGCGGCTGGTCGGGCGCAAGCCGGCCACGCTGGATTTCGCCGAGGCCGCCGCACTGCCACTGACCACGCTTACCGCCTGGGAACTGCTGTTCCAGCGCATGCCACTACAGTTTGATGACCGCCGTCATGTCGGGCAGACGCTGCTGATCATCGGCGCGGCCGGCGGCGTCGGCTCGATCGCGATCCAGCTCGCCCGCCACGCCGGCTTCACGGTGGTGGCCACCGCCTCACGCGCGGCCTCGCAGCAGTGGTGCCGGCAGATGGGGGCCGACCACGTGATCGATCATCGCCAGCCCTTGCCGGCGCAGTTGCAGGCGCTGGGCATCAGCGAGGTGCAGGTGGCCCTGAACCTGGCCGACACCGACCAGTATTGGGACGTGCTCGGCGAGCTGCTGGCCCCGCAGGGGCATGTCGGGTTGATCGTGGAGCCGCGTGGCGCACTGCGCATCGGCGATCCCTACAAAGCCAAGTGCATCGGCATCCATTGGGAATTCATGTTCGCCCGGGCGCGCTTCCGTACCGCGGACCGGATCGAACAACACCGCATCCTCAACCGCGCCGGCAGCCTGGTCGACGCCGGCGAACTGCGCAGCACGGTCAGTGCGCATCTCGGGCCGATCTCTGCCGCCACACTGCGCGAGGCCCACCGGCAGCTGGAAAGCGGCGGCGTGGTGGGCAAGCTGGTGCTGTCCGGCTGGGCGTAGGCGGCCGCGGAACCGGGCCGGGGCACATCACACCGGCCATTGCTCCAGCCGCCACGCCGAATCCCAGAACATCCACTCCAGCGTTGCCGCCGTGGTGTAGGCCTGCTGCATGCGGTCACGCGTGTCGGCATCGACCCGTTCTGCGGTTGCATCCAGGGTGGCGATCATCGCCCGCACCGCGCGGTGGAAGTCCTCACCGGCATAGGTATCGATCCAGGCCTGGTACGGGTTGCCCGCGCTCGCCCGTGCATGGATGTCACGCCCCACTTCGGCATAGATCCAGAAGCACGGCAGCAGTGCCGCCAGCACCACCGGATACGGCGCGCTCCAGGCAGTCGATTGCAGGTAGTGCACGTAGTGGTGGCAGGCCGGCGACAGCGGCGTGGCACTGAAGGTGGCGGCATCGATGCCGAAGTCGCGCATGAAGCCGTCGTGCAGGCTGCGCTCGACCACGATGGCCACTTTGGCGCCCTCGGCGAACTGCACGATCGCATCGGGATGGTCGGCCTTGGCCGCCGCCAGCGCCAGCGCGCGGCCGAACGCGATCAGATAGTGCGCATCCTGGATCATGTACTGGCGGAAACGCGCCGGAGCCAGCGATCCATCGGCCAGGCCTTGGTTGAACGGCATCGTGCGGATGCGCTCGTACAGCCCGAGGTTGTGTTGCCAGACATCGTCGCTGAAGCGCATTGCGGTCATTCCTGCAGGATCGAACGAGCCCGGATTGTAGGCGAGCATTGGCCTGCATCTGTATCTGTCGGCGTGCTCCGGGGCGGCCTACAGTCGATGGCCCCTTCCGATGAATCCGACATGCCCACCTCCCTGCCCCTGCGCCTGTTGCAACTGCTGCTTGGTCTGTTCCTGTACGGCTTCGGCGCGGCGGTGATGATCCGTGCCGCGATCGGGGTGGCACCGTGGGATGTGCTCTCGCAGGGCATCGCCGCACAGACGCCGCTGTCGTTCGGGCTGGCCACCAACGTGATCGGTGCGCTGGTGCTGCTGCTGTGGTGGCCGATCCGGCAGAAGCCCGGCGTGGGTACCGTGCTCAACGTGCTGCTGATCGGCCCCAGTGCGCAGTTCGGGCTGTGGCTGCTGCCGGAGGTGCAGGGGCTGGCCTGGCAGGTACCGGTGTTCGTGCTCGGCCTGCTGATGGTGGCCCTGGCCACCGGCCTGTACATCGGCGCGCGGCTCGGCCCCGGCCCACGCGATGGCTTGATGACCGGGCTGCACGCCCGTACCGGTTGGCCGATCTGGATCGTGCGCAGCCTGATCGAAGGCACCGTGCTGCTGATCGGCTGGCAGCTCGGCGGCAACGTCGGCGTCGGCACCCTGGCCTTCGCCCTGTTGATCGGGCCGCTGTGCGGCTACACCCTGCCCTTGTTCGGGATCCGCAAGGCGGTGCAAGCGCCGCGGCCGGCCACCCCGTAGAGCGTGTGCCGACCAACGGTCGGCACCCACCGCTCGTCCATCAGACACCCCGCATCCATCAGACCAGGAGCCCCCCTGAGTCAGGGGGGCGCCGCGCAGCGGCGGGGGTCTGGAAGAGAAGGATGGGGCCCAAGGTTTGCGGCGCAAACCTTGGGCAAGCGCGAAGGGTGCCGCGAATGCCCCCCCCTTGCGTGCAGGGGGCATTCGCGGCACCCTTCGCGCTTCCGTACGCAAGCGTATCGACATGTCGCCAGCCGCCGAATCCTCCGCCTACCCCCATCTGTTCGCCCCGCTCGACCTGGGCTTCACCCAGCTGCGCAACCGCGTGCTGATGGGGTCCATGCACACCGGCCTGGAGGACCGCGCCCGCGATTTCCCGCGTCTGGCCGCGTACTTCGCCGAGCGTGCCGCCGGCGGGGTCGGGTTGATCGTCACCGGCGGCTTCGCACCGAACGTGGTCGGCTGGCTCAAGCCGTTCGGCGGCAAGCTGTCCTGGCCCTGGGAAGTGCGCCCGCACCGCCAGGTGACCGCGGCGGTGCACGAACACGGCGCCAAGATCTGCCTGCAGTTGCTGCATGCCGGCCGCTACGCCTACCACCCCTTGTCGGTGGCGCCATCCAAGCGCAAGGCGCCGATCAACCCGTTCACGCCGCGCGCGCTGTCGGCCGCTGGCGTCGAGCGCCACATTGCCGACTACGCGCGCAGCGCGCGGCTGGCCCGTGAGGCCGGCTACGACGGCGTCGAGGTGATGGGCTCGGAAGGCTATCTGATCAACGAGTTCATCGCCCCGCGCACCAACAAGCGCAGCGACCGCTGGGGCGGCGATGCCGCGCAGCGGATGCGCTTTGCGGTGGAGATCGTGCGCCGCATCCGCGAGGCGTGCGGGCCGGATTTCATCATCATCTACCGGTTGTCGCTGGTCGACCTGGTCGAGGACGGCAGCAACTGGGACGAGATCGTGCAGCAGGCCAAGGCGATCGAAGCTGCCGGTGCCACCCTGATCAACGCCGGTATCGGCTGGCATGAGGCGCGCATCCCGACCATCGCCACCTCGGTGCCGCGTGCCGCCTTCGCCGGGGTCACCGCCAAGCTCAAACCGCATGTGCAGGTGCCGGTGATCGCCACCAACCGCATCAACATGCCCGACGTCGCCGAACGCATCCTGGCCAGCGGTGGCGCGGACATGGTGTCGCTGGCGCGGCCGCTGCTGGCCGACCCGGAATGGGCCAACAAATCCCGCGCCGGGCGGCCGCAGGCGATCAACACCTGCATCGCCTGCAACCAGGCCTGCCTGGACCACGTGTTCGAGAACAAGACCGCCAGCTGTCTGGTCAACCCGCGCGCCGTGCATGAAACCGAACTGGTCTACCGCCCGGTTGCCAGCGCCAAGCGCATCGCCGTGGTGGGCGCGGGGCCGGCGGGGCTGGCCTGCGCCACGGTCGCCGCCGAACGCGGCCACACCGTCACCCTGTTCGATGCGGGCAGCGAGATCGGTGGCCAGTTCAACGTCGCCAAGCGCATCCCGGGCAAGGAAGAGTTCCACGAGACCCTGCGTTACTTCCGCCACCAGCTGGCGCAGACCGGGGTGGAGGTGAAGCTGGACACCGTCGCCGACGTCGCCAGCCTGGCCGGCTTCGACGAAGTGGTGGTGGCCACCGGCATCTCCCCGCGCCGGGTCGACTTCCCCGGCGCCGACCATCCGATGGTGGTCAGCTACCTGGACGTGCTGCTGGGCAAGGTGCAGGTGGGCGCCGAGGTGGCGATCATCGGTGCCGGCGGCATCGGCTTCGACGTCGGCGAATTCCTGGTCCACGCAGGCGGCGACTCCTCCGCGCTGGACCCGGCGCGCTGGATGGCCGAATGGGGCGTGGACCCCAGCTTCGAAAGCCGTGGCGCGCTGGCCAAGGCGGCCCCGGAAGCCCCCGCACGCAAGGTCTGGCTGCTGCAGCGCAGCCCGGGCAAGCCGGGCGCCCGCCTGGGCAAGACCACCGGCTGGATCCATCGCGCCACGCTCAAGGCCAAGGGCGTGAAGATGCTCGGCGGCGTGGAGTACCTGGGCGTGGACGCGCAGGGGCTGCGCATCCGCATCGATGGCCAGGAACAGACCCTGACGGTCAGCCATGTGGTGGTCTGTGCGGGCCAGGAACCGCGCCGCGACCTGCACGCCGCACTGCTGGCCGCCGGCATCAACGCGCACCTGATCGGCGGTGCCGACGTGGCCGCGGAACTGGACGCCAAGCGCGCCATCAAGCAGGGCAGCACCCTCGCCGCTGGGCTCTGAACCCGGCCGATGACAACATGAATAGGGGTCCAGATCACTGATCCGGCCCCTACCCCGAAGCTGAATGTCAAGCTTCCGGGTTCAGGACGCATTGGGAAATGGCCCCCTATCGTGCGCCAACTTTCCCGCTCACCACCCAGTTCGAGTGAGCGCGCGGTCCCCCCTTCTTGTTTGGGACCGCCCCCGGGGCGACCCCGATGGTCGCCTCCCCATGACGCCAAGTCGTGCCCCGCCGTCGTCCGAATGATCGGATGCACAGCCAGGTGCGGCCCACACGGAGCAAGGAGATACATGAAACTGGCCTGGATTCTCTGGCTGTCGCAGTTGTTGCCGCAGCCGGCCGCCGATTCGTTGTGCCTGAGCACGACGGTCTACCTCGAAGCGCGTGACCAGACCCTGCGCGGCCAGCAAGCCGTTGCCGAGGTGGCCCTGCGCCGCCTGGACAGCGGCCTGTGGGGCGACTCGATGTGCCAGGTGGTCACCGCGCGCAAGCAGTTCGCCCCGACCATCGTGGCCCCCGGCACCCAGCTGGGCAACGCCGACGCGTGGCAGGAAGCGATGACCGTGGCCTTCGATGCCGAGCGCAACTGGGCGCTGCCGGTGGGCGAGCGCAAGGAAATCGTGCCGGGTGCAAGCCACTTCGCCGCGTTGGCCATTGCCAACCCGAGCTGGCGCAATGCCTACCAGGTGGCCACGATCGGCGACCACACCTTCTATCGCGTGCAGAAACTCAAGCCACGCGCGTCGTAACGGTCTGTTACGGCAATACCGTTGAGGATGCGGGGGCCGCTCTGGAATAGTGAGCGATTGTTCCCCTCGCCATCCGCAATGGAGTTCCCATGAAGCTGTACAGCAAGCCCGGTGCCTGCTCCACCGCCGACCACATCGCCCTGCAGTGGACCGGCCAGCCGTTCGAGGTGGAACTGCTCGACAAGGACACCTTGAAGGCGCCGGCGTTCCTGAAGATCAACCCGGCCGGCTCGGTCCCGGCGGTGGTCGACGGTGATTTCACCCTGACCCAGAACGCGGCGATCATGGGCTACATCGCCGACACCTACCCGCAGGCGGGCCTGGCCGGCGACGGCAGCGCCCAGCAGCGCGCCGAGGCCACCCGCTGGCTGTCCTTCGTCAACTCGGACCTGCACCCCGCGTTCACCCCGCTGTTCGGGCCGGGCGCCTTCATCGGTGATCCCAGCCAGTACGACGCCGTGCGCGCCGCCGCGCAAAAGCGCCTGCGCGGGCTGTTCGAGCGCGCCGACAAGCAGCTCGCCGACCGCCCCTGGCTGGCCGGCTTCCGCAGCTTCGCCGACCCGTACTTCTACATCACCCTGCGCTGGGCGGCCGGCACCAAGGTCGACCTGAGCGGCCTGGACAACATCGCCGCGTTCAAGACCCGCATGGACGCCGATCCCGGCGTGCAGGCCACGCTGAAGGCCGAAGGCCTGAGCTGAGGCGTTCGAGGCGGTATGCCCAAGGGTGCAGCCACGCCATGCGTGGCTGCATTCCGATCCTGCAGCGCGCAGCCACGCGTGGCGTGGCGCTACCCTAGGGTTCGCACCACGTTGCCCTGCGCATCGCGCAGTTCGGTGGGCTCCACCCGGATGCGCAACCGGCCACCGGGCAGCGGGTAGGTGCCGCGCTGAGCATGCACGTGGGCCAGCAGCGCGCGCAGGGTGGCCGGGCTCAGTACGCAGCGCGCGCTGTCCTGCTCGAGCGCGACATGATCGACGTCGCCCGGCTCGAAGCGCCAGCTTCGCTCGCGGTCCGCCAGGGTCAGTGCACGGCCGTGGTCCAGCCGCAGTGGCAACAGCTCCAGCACACCCGGCACCTGGCCGGCGCCGAGCACCAGCTCGACGGTCTCACCTGCGGTGTCCCAGCCCAGGGTCTCGACAAACAGCATGCCGGTGGTCGACCCGTCGCGGGCACTGCCCGCTTCGACCGCCGCCGCCAGCGCCGGATCGGCTAGCAGCGAGCCACGCTGCAGGTCGGTGACCCACAGCGGCATGGCCGGTGCCAGCACGTCCAGCACGCCCTGGGTCGACCAGCGGCGCACGGCCGCCATTTCTTCATCGCTCAAGCCCACCACCTGCAGGAAGCGCACGCGGCCGTTGGCGGTGTCGCGCGCCGGCAGCTGTGGATCCTCGACCAGCGCCAGGTGGCGCAGCACGGTATCGGTGTCCAGCGCGATCGGGCCATTGGCATCCAGGTGGTGGCCGGCCTCGAACACATTGCCGCTGCTGAAGACATAGCGCGCCAGGTTCTGCAGCAGGCTCATCGGCCACACCGGCGGCGCGTCGTCTGCGCCCTGCCCCGGCGCGGCGGCCAGGCGGAAGGTCAACTCGAAGCCGTAGCCGCTGTCGGCCGCATCGTCGCTCTGCTTGTCGTACAGCTCCGAGAAACCGTAGGTGACGTAGTGCCAGTGCGGGCGCGGGGTGTCGGCCCAGTACACGCTGATGCCGTCCAGCGGGTCCTTGCCGCCCAGCGTGTAGGGCAGCGCCGTGCCGTAGTGCTTCGGTTCCTGGCCGGGGTAGATCGCGGTCAGGGCTGCGTTGATGGCATCCCAGCCCGGGGTGCCGTCATCGTCCTTCGTGGGGTCCATCGCGTGGCTCCTGCGGGTATAGCCAGGCAAGGTAACGCCGGTGCGCGGCGACCACCACCCTTCCCGAACGCCATGATTCAGCCAGGAACCGCGGCAGCCGTGTCCTCCCGCGGTGTTGCCGCGGACGCGGGTGCATCGAGCAGCGCATGCGTATCGCTCAACCAGCGGCTTGCCAACGCCGGGCTCTTCGCCTTGGACACCGCCGCCGCCATGTCCGGCCACAGCTTCTCCAACCCGGCCGCATCGGTGCAGCGTTCGATTTTCAGTTGCAGGAAGTAGCCCTTCAAGCCCAGATACCGGCGCACCGATTCACTCATCCAGTCGTACAACCGCTTGTACAGATCCGGATCCTGCTCGCGTCCGGCCGTGAGCGCGCGCGCGGCGGGCGGTGCGAGCGCGCCCCCGACCACTTCGATCAGTGCCATCTGCACCAACTGTGCGAGCGCATCCTCTGGCGCACGCAGCCCCGGCAACAAGGCGGTCAACGCATCGTCATCGCGCTGACCATCGACCATCAGCAGAATGGAACGCAGTCCCGGCGGCAGCCGCCGCGCACGGTCTTCGATTTCCTGACGGCCCGCAGCCGTCTTGGCATGGATGTACGCCATGTGTCCCCCTCACCTGGTGCAATGCCACACACGGCCGCCGTAGTGAACGGGTACTCGTGTGCCCCCTTGCAACCGTTCCGCCCTGTCCCCCGACGCGTGGCGATTGGCCATGAGCCTGAAACGATTGCCTCCGCAGCTTACCTGACGATTCCGGCGGCCGATAATGCGCTGCAGCAACGGCCTTCGGCGCTCCTCAGACGAGAGGTCGCCCCACCCTTGGCTACGATCGGCGCCTTGCCCACGCCATCAGCAGGCCAAATGACAGGCCGCCCAGCAGCGCCGTCAGCACGACCGTTGCAGCGCTCCGCTCGACACCCATGGCCGCGTCCAGCAACACCATCAAAGCCCCCCAGACGACACCGAACTCAATGCCGTACAGCGCCCAATTGAGGCCGAACGAGCGCTTGGCACCATCCGTCGGCAGCGCCACGCCCAGTGCCTTGCACAGCCACAACATCCATCGGGGTTCGCGCTTCATGTCGGCTCCTGATCTCGAACGCCGTCATGTTGTGGCGTTCCATCCGTGGATCCTGGAGCAATCGACCAGCAGGCTCCATATCCAGATGCGACACATGCAAATGAAATTTCCGAATCGGCGTGACGCCCGTTGAAGAATCAACCGTGGTGCATGGCGCCGCACCCGGCGGACGCCATACACGCACCGACATCGGCCGTTCCGCGGCTCAGCTCCCCAGCGCGCGCCGGATCTCATCCAACGCCGCCGGATCATCCAGGGTCGACAGATCGCCCGGATCGCGATCTTCGGCCAGCGCCTGCAGCGAGCGCCGCAGCAGCTTGCCCGAGCGTGTCTTGGGCAGCGCGTTGACGATGTGGATATGCGCCGGTCGGGCCAGCGCACCCAGCGATTGGGTCACCCGCTGCAGCATCTCGGTGATCACCGCACTGCCGTCGCCCTCCACCGCCTGGCGCAGGGTGACGAACACCAGCGGCACCTGGCCCTTGAGTTCGTCCTTGACCCCGATCACCGCAGCCTCGGCAACCAAGGGGTGGCCGGAGATGCACTCTTCGATTTCGCGCGTGCCCAACCGATGCCCGGCCACGTTGATCACATCATCGGTGCGGCCGAGGATGAAGGTGTAGCCATCCGCATCGCGGATGGCCCAGTCCAGCGAGCTGTACAGCAGCTCCTTGAAATGGCTGAAATAACTCTGGATGAAGCGGTCGTCGTCCTTCCACACCGTGCTCATGCAGCCCGGCGGCAGCGGCGGCGTCATCACCAGCACGCCCTTCTGCCCGGGTGCGACTTCCTCGCCGGTGTTCTCGTCGATCACCTTCATCCTGTAGCCGAGGTTGGGGAAGCCGGGCGAGCCAAAACGCACCGGCTTCATGTCCACGCCAGGCAGCAGGGTCAGCGCCGGCCAGCCGGTTTCGGTCTGCCAGTAGTTGTCGATGATCGGCTTGCCCAGCGCATCGTTGATCCAGTGCGCGGTGGGTTCGTCAAGCGGCTCGCCGGCCAGGAACACGTACTTGAGCGCGTCCAGGTCATGGCGGGTGATGAAGTCGGTGTCGTGCTTTTTCAGCACGCGGATCGCGGTGGGCGAAGAGAACAGCGTGCGCACGCCGTACTGCTCGCACAGCGCCCACCAGATGCCCGGGTCGGGATTCGTAGGCAACCCTTCGTAGAGCAGTGACGTGCAGCCGCCGATCAGCGGGCCGTACACGTTGTAGGAATGCCCGACCGCCCAGCCGACATCGGAGGTGGAGAACATCACCTGGCCGGGCTGGCAGTCGAACACGGTCTGCATCGACTGCGCCATCGCCACCGCATAGCCGCCCACATCACGCTGCACGCCCTTGGGCTTGCCGGTGGTGCCGGAGGTATACAGCAGGTAGCTGGGCTCGCTGGATTCCAGCCAGACCACCGGCACGTCCTGCTCGCCCACCTCGTCGCGCAGGGTGGCGTAGTCGACATCACGGCCGGTCACCTTCGGTTCGGCCGGGTCCAGGCCGCGCGAGACGATCAGCACGTGCGGCGGCGGCGAGTGTGCTTCGGCGCAGGCCGCATCGACCATCGCCTTGTATGGAATCACCTTGCCACCGCGCTTGCCCGCGTCGGCGGTGATCAGCAGTTTGGGTTCGGCATCATCGATGCGCAGCGCCAGGTTGTGCGCGGCGAAGCCGCCGAACACCACCGAATGGATCGCGCCGATGCGTGCGCAGGCGAGCATCGCAAACACCGCTTCGGCCATGTTGGGCATGTAGATGACGACGCGGTCGCCACGCTGCACATCCAGCCGCTGCAGTACGGCGGCGAAGGCATTCACTTCGCGGTACAGCTGGCGGTAGGTGATTTCGCGGGTGATGCCGGTTTCGCTGGAGATCGCCACCAGCGCCAGCTGGTCGGGGCGGTCGCTCAGATGGCGGTCGACGGCGTTGTAGCAGAGATTGGTTTCACCGCCGACGAACCAGCGCCGGAACGGCGGGTTGCTGTAGTCGAGGATCTGCTGCGGCGGTTTATGCCAGTAGATGCGTTTGGCTTCTTCGCCCCAGAACGCCTCGGGCTCATCCACCGAGCGTTGGTACATTTCTTCGTAGCGCATGACAGCCCTCCCAGACAAAGCCATGGCTTCGAGCATAGTCCGACGGCGACGCGCAAACCGCCCGACCTTGGTCGTAGGCGCGGCACCGCTGCACCGGACACGTGTCTTCGTTCACGGCCGTCGCGTGCGTCCGGGGCCCCGTGATGGCCGGCAGGTACCTGCGCGCCTGCCGGCCACCACGGGGCTCGGCTTGCGGAGCCACTGGGGAGAAGGCGCAAAAAAAACGCCGGGCAATGCCCGGCGTTCTTTTGATCAGTGACCGACCATCAGTCGGCACCTGTGCCCGCGTTGGATCAACCCAGCAGGTGGGCCACGCCAGCGCGCTCTTCTTCCAGCTCGGCCAGGGTCTTGTCGATGTACTTCTGGCTGAAGTCGTCCACCGGCAGGTCCTTGACCAGGGTGTACTCACCGTTTTCGGTGGTCACCGCGAAGCCGAAGATCACGCCTTCCGGAATGCCGTAGGAACCGTCGGACGGCACGCCCATGGTGACCCACTTGCCGTTGCTGCCCAGCACCCAGTCGCGCACGTGGTCGATGGCGGCATTGGCGGCCGAGGCAGCCGAGGACGAACCACGGGCTTCGATGATCGCCGCGCCACGCTTGCCCACGGTCGGGATGAAGGTGTTGGCGTTCCATTCCTGGTCGTTGATCGCATCGCCGACGGACGCGCCATCGACGGTGGCGAACCGGTAGTCCGGGTACATGGTCGGGCTGTGGTTGCCCCACACCACCAGCTTCTCCAGGGCACCGACCGGCTTGCCCAGCTTGGACGACAGCTGGCTCAGCGCACGGTTGTGGTCCAGGCGCAGCATGGCGGTGAAGTTGCGCGGGTTCAGATCCGGGGCCGACTTCATGGCGATGTAGGCATTGGTGTTGGCCGGGTTGCCGACCACCAGCACCTTCACGTTGCGGCTGGCCACCTTGTTCAGCGCCGCGCCCTGCGCGGTGAAGATCTTGGCGTTTTCCAGCAGCAGGTCCTTGCGCTCCATGCCCGGGCCGCGCGGACGCGCGCCGACCAGCAGGGCGACGTCGGCATCCTTGAAGGCCACTTCGGCGTCATCGGTGCCGACCATGCCGGCCAGCAGCGGGAAGGCGCAGTCTTCCAGTTCCATCATCACGCCGCGCAGGGCGGCCTGGGCCTTGTCGACCGGCAGCTCGAGCAGCTGCAGGATGACCGGCTGGTCCTTGCCCAGCATTTCGCCGGAGGCGATGCGGAACAGCAGGGCGTAGCCGATCTGGCCGGCGGCGCCGGTCACGGCAACACGAACAGGTGCTTTCATGGGGATTTCCTCTGCTAAGAAGCGTAGTGCCGGCCGCTGGCCGGATAAGTAGCTGTGTGGGAGATGGCCGCGCGGGCGGGGACAGACCTGGCGGGGCGGCCGGAACGCAGAAACGGCCCCCTTTACAGGGGGCCGTTCGAGTGTTGGATCAGGCGGCGAGGATCTTGTTCCACTCCGCCACGCGCTCGGCCTGGGCGGCCAGCACGGCGTCGGTGTCGCCTTCCAGGGTGATCGAATGGATCACGTCGCCCTGCTTGACCGAGTCGACGATGGCCTGGCCGTCCAGCACCTGGCCGAACACGGTGTGCTTGCCATCCAGCCAGTCGGTCTTGATGTGGGTGATGAAGAACTGGCTGCCGTTGGTGGCCGGGCCGGCATTGGCCATCGACAACGAACCGACCTGGTGCTTCACGCCGTTCTTCTCGTCCTCGAACTTGTAGCCCGGGCCGCCGGTGCCCTGGCCCTTGGGGCAACCGCCCTGGATCATGAAGTCGGGGATCACGCGGTGGAAGATCAGGCCGTCATAGAAGCCGCGCTTGACCAGGTTCACGAAGTTGGCGACCGTCAGCGGGGCCTTGTCGGCGAACAGCTCGACCTTGATCGGGCCCTGGGTGGTGTCGAAAGTGGCGATGAGGGACATGCAAATCCTTGGGGTACGGGGGTTTGTCGGTAGTTGCATAGGATACACCCGGGTGGCGCGCGGCGTGCCTCCGACCCCGTTCCTGAATGGGCTCCCGGCCCGGCCCGAACAGCCGTTTTCGCGATTGGTCATGTTGGCCGTATAATGTTGGACTTCTTTTTCCAAATCCGGCGCCGACTGGCCCCCTTTCGCATGTCTATCGAAAATCTTCGCAACATCGCCATCGTCGCCCACGTCGACCACGGTAAGACCACCCTCGTCGACCAGCTGCTCAAGCAGTCCGGCACCCTCTCCGAGCGCACCGTGCTCGCCGAGCGCGTGATGGACAGCAATGATCAGGAAAAGGAACGCGGCATCACCATCCTGGCCAAGAACACGGCCATCACCTGGGAAGACAAGAAGACCGGTATCAAGAACCGGATCAACATTGTCGACACCCCGGGACACGCCGACTTCGGCGGCGAAGTGGAGCGCGTACTGTCGATGGTCGACACCGTGCTGATCCTGGTCGATGCGATGGACGGCCCGATGCCGCAGACCCGCTTCGTCACCCAGAAGGCCTTCGCGATGGGCTTCAAGCCGATCGTGGTGGTCAACAAGGTCGACCGCCCGGGCTCGCGTCCGGAGTGGGTGATCGACCAGGTCTTCGACCTGTTCGACAAGCTCGGCGCCACCAATGAACAGCTCGACTTCCCGATCGTCTACGCCTCGGCCCTGAACGGCTATGCCGGCCTGGAAGACAGCGTGCGCGATGGCGACATGACCCCGCTGTACGAAGCGATCATGCAGCACGCGCCGCGCCCGGAAGTGGACCCGGAAGGCCCGTTCCAGATGCGCATCAGCCAGCTGGACTACAACAATTTCGTCGGCGTGATCGGCATCGGCCGCATCCAGCGCGGCACCCTGAAGAAGGGCATGCAGGTTGCGGTGATCGACCGTGAAGGCAAGAAGCGTAACGGCAAGGTTGCCCAGGTGCTGGGCTTCCTCGGCCTGGAGCGCATCGAGCAGGACACTGCCGAGGCCGGTGACATCGTCGCCATCTCCGGCATCGCCGAGCTGACCATCTCCGACACCCTGTGCCACCCGGACACCCCGGAAGCCCTGCCGGCGCTGACCGTCGACGAGCCGACCATCTCGATGACCTTCCAGGTCAACAACTCGCCGTTCGCCGGCAACAAGGACCTGTCCGGTGGCAAGTTCCTGACCAGCCGCCAGATCAAGGACCGTCTGGACCGCGAGCAGGTCCACAACGTGGCCCTGAAGGTCGAGCAGCTTGAAGACGCCGACAAGTTCCTGGTCTCCGGCCGTGGCGAACTGCACCTGTCGGTGCTGATCGAAAACATGCGTCGTGAAGGCTACGAGCTGGCCGTGTCGCGCCCGGAAGTCATCATCAAGCAGATCGACGGCCAGGCCATGGAGCCGATCGAGCAGCTGGTGGTGGACATCGAAGAGCAGCACCAGGGCGGCGTGATGGAAAAGCTGGGCTCCCGCAAGGGCGCCCTGAAGAACATGGAGCCGGACGGCAAGGGCCGTGTGCGCCTGGAATACCAGATCCCGGCCCGTGGCCTGATCGGCTTCCAGAACGAGTTCAAGACCCTGACCCAGGGTTCGGGCCTGCTGTTCCACGTGTTCGACCATTACGGCCCGAAGGAACAGGGTTCGATCGCCAAGCGTCAGAACGGTGTGATGATCGCCAATGCGCCGGGTGCCACCCCGGCGTACTCCCTGGGGCCGCTGCAGGAACGCGGCAAGCTGTTCGCTGCTGAAGGCGACAACGTGTATGAAGGCCAGCTGGTCGGCATCCACTCCAAGGACAACGACCTGACCGTCAACGCGATCAAGACCAAGCCGCTGACCAACATGCGCGCTTCGGGCAAGGACGATGCGATCCAGCTGACCCCGGCGATCAAGTACTCGCTGGAACAGGCCCTGGACTTCATCGAAGACGACGAGCTGGTCGAAATCACCCCGAAGGAAATCCGCCTGCGCAAGAAGGGGCTGACCGAAAGCGACCGCAAGAAGGCATCGCGCGGCGGCTGATCGGACCTTTGTCGTGACCGACAAGCCCTACAACCCGGATCCGCACAAGCATCCGGGTCTCCATGTGATCGCCTTGCTGGAAGCCAGCAAGGCGGCACTGGCGTTGTTGGCGGCCACCGGACTGGAAATTCTCGGTCCGCAGCCGCTACGCGATTGGGTCAATGCCCTGATCCGGCGTTTCAGTCTGGACCCGGATCACGGCACCCTGCCCTCGCTGCTGAACATGATCAGCCCCGATGCGGTGCACCTGGCCGCCGTGGCCATGCTCGCCTACGGCGTTCTGCATCTGTTTGAAGCCTGGGGCCTGTGGCGCGCCAAGGCCTGGGCCTCCTGGCTGGGCTGCGTCACCGCCGGCATCTACCTGCCGTTCGATATCTACGCCATCATCCGCCACCCTGGCTGGGCCTCGTGGTCGGTGCTGGTGATCAATCTGATCGTGGTCGGCGTGCTCGCCCGCGATATCCGCAAGCGCCACGGCAAGATCCACCCGTCGGCCTGAGTTGCCAAGCGCGGTCCCTGCTGGTTAGCCTGAGCACCGGTTTCCGGAACACCCTGATGCGCCTGACCCTGACTTCGCTGGTGTGCGTCATCACGTTGTCCGGCTGCGCGCCCGCTCCGGCGCCCGTGCATGCCAGTGAGGCACGCGCCGCGTCACCTGCACAGCCCCTGGATACCCCCTTCATCTATGCCGAGACCGACATCGCCGACCTGCAGGCGCAGATGGCGAGCGGCGCGCTGGACAGTGTCACCCTCACCCGTGCCTACCTGCAGCGCATCACGCAGCTCGATCGGGCCGGTCCGCGCCTGAACGCGGTGATCGAACTCAACCCGGATGCACTCAAGGAAGCGGCCGCCCTGGATGCCGAGCGCAAGCGCGGGCAACTGCGCGGGCCGCTGCATGGCATCCCGCTGCTGCTCAAGGACAACATCGGCGCACGGCCGATGAGCAACAGTGCCGGCTCGCTGGCGCTGGCCAAATTCCGCCCGGACGATGCCTACCTGGTCACCCGGCTGCGCGCGGCCGGCGCGCTGATCCTGGGCAAGACCAACCTCAGCGAATGGGCCAATTTCCGCGCCAGCCGCTCAATCTCCGGCTGGAGCGCGCGCGGCGGCCAGACCCGCAACCCGTACCGGCTCAGCCACAACCCCTGCGGCTCCAGCAGCGGCAGTGCCGTGGCGGTGGCCGCCAACCTGGCCGCGGGCGCGGTCGGCACCGAGACCGACGGCAGCATCGTCTGCCCGGCCGCGATCAACGGTGTGGTCGGGCTCAAGCCGACGGTCGGGCTGGTCAGCCGCGAAGGCATCATCCCGATCTCCTTCAGCCAGGACACCGCCGGCCCGATGACCCGCAGCGTCGCCGACGCGGCGGCACTACTGACCGCGATGGCGGGCCGCGACGACGCCGACCCGGCCACGGCGACCATGCCCGGGCGCGCGGTCTACGACTACACCTCGCGATTGAACCTGGACGGCCTGCGCGGCGCCAGGATCGGCGTCCTGCATGGTCCGCTGGAGCAGGTGCCGGGCGTGGCGCCGGCGCTGCAGCACGCGCTGCAGGTGCTCAAGGAGGCCGGTGCGGTAGTGGTACCGGTCGCGCTTCCCACCCAGGGCCAGTGGCAGGATGCCGAACGCATCGTGCTGCTGCACGAGTTCAAGGCCGGCCTGCAGCGTTACTTCGCCACCTACAAGGCGCCGGTGCGCGACCTGGACGAGGTGATCGCGTTCAACCGCGCACACGCCGGCAAGGAAATGCCCCTGTTCGACCAGGACCTGATGGAAACCGCCGCCGCGGTGGGCGGACTGGGGACCCCGGAATACATCAGCGCGCGCAGCGAAGCGCGCCGCCTGGCCGGCCCGGAAGGCATCGATGCGGTGCTGCGGGCCTACCAGCTGGACGCGCTGGTGGGGCCAACCACTGGTACCGCCTGGCCGATCCGCAGCGGTGCGCCGGACGATTTCCCCGGCGAGAGCTACAGCGCCGCCGCGGTAGCCGGCTACCCCAGCCTGACCGTGCCGATGGCCCATGTGGACGGCCTGCCACTGGGCCTGTTGTTCATGGGCACGGCGTGGAGCGAACCACGGCTGATCGAACTGGCCTACGCCTACGAGCAGCGCACGCGTGCGCGCCGTCCGCCGCGCTTCAAGACCGACACCCTGCTGCAGCACACCAGCCCACCGTAAGCACGGCAGGCCACACCGTTAGCGCCCGACCCCTGCTGGCCGGGCGCGACCGGGATCAACCGGCGTAGAGCTGCTGCTTGCGCACGATCGCCATGGCGATCTCCAGCGACTGGTCATAGTTCAGACGCGGATCCACCGAAGAACGGTACGCACGCTCGAGATCGCGCTCGGTCAGCTCGCGTGCGCCGCCGGTGCATTCGGTCACGTCCTCACCGGTCAGCTCCAGGTGCACACCGCCCAGGCGGGTGCCCGCTGCGGCGTGCAGGTCGAAGGACATCTCCACTTCACCGCGCACGTTGTCGAAGCGGCGGGTCTTGTAGCCGTTGCTGGTGCTTTCGGTATTGCCATGCATCGCATCGCACACCCACAGTACGCGGCGACCATCGCGCTTGACCGCGTCCAGCAGCGGCGGCAGCTTCTCGGCGATCTGCGCCGCGCCCATGCGATGGATGAAACTCAGGCGGCCGGGTTCGTCTTCCGGGTTGAGCACATCGATCAGGCGCAGCAGCTGGTCCGGCTGCACCGACGGCCCCACCTTGATCGCGATCGGGTTGCGCACCCCGCGCAGATATTCCACATGCGCGCCATCGAGCGCAGCGGTACGCATGCCGATCCAGGGGTAGTGCGTGCTCAGGTTCAACCAGCCGTGCTGGCGCGGCACCTGCCGGGTCAGCGCCTGCTCGTAGGGCAACAGCAGCGCTTCGTGCGAGGTGTAGAAATCGATCCGGTTGAGGTTGTATACCTGCGAACCGGACAGGGTTTCCATGAAGCGCACCGCATCACCGATCGAGGACACCATCTGCTGGTAGTCGCTGGCCAGCGGCGAGTGGCGCACCCAGTCCAGGTTCCAGTACTCGGGGTGGTGCAGGTCGGCGAAGCCGCCGTCGATCAGCGCCCGCACGAAGTTCATCGTCATCGCCGAATGCGCGTGGGCCTGCAGCATCCGCCGCGGATCGGGCAGGCGCGCCGCTTCGGTGAACTCCGGTGCATTGATGACGTCGCCGCGGTAGCTGGGCAGCGTCACCCCATCGCGGGTTTCGGTATCGGCCGAGCGCGGCTTGGCGTACTGCCCGGCGAAGCGCCCGACCCGGATCACCGGCTTGCGCATGCCGTGCACCATCACCAGGCTCATCTGCAGCAGCACCTTGAGCCGGTTGGAGATGGTGGTGGATTCGCAGTCGCTGAAATTCTCGGCGCAATCGCCGCCCTGCAGCAGGAAGCGCTTGCCTTCCTGGGCGTCGGCCAGCTGCTGCTTGAGCGACAGGATCTCCCAGGAGGTCACCAGCGGCGGCAGCCGCTTGAGCTCATGCAGGGCCGCATCCAGCGCCAGTGGATCGGGATAGGTCGGCATCTGCAGCGCGGTCTTGCCGCGCCAGCTCTCCGGCGACCAGGCAGCGTTGACGGCGGTCGCGGCAGGATCGGCTACAGGCGGGGCGGACAGGCTCATCACGGACTTCCGGGGGTGGGGGTCGGTCATGGTCGCAGAGCGCGCCGCCAAGGCAAAGGGGCTGGCCACCGCGCGCGCCGGCTGAACGGTTGAAAACGGCCGGTGGCATTGACCTGCGTGCGCACACCGCAGGGCGCCCAACAGGCGCATGATTTGTTACGGAGTAACACTTGCCAGGCCGGCCCCCTTCCCCGCCCAGCCCCCGAAGCCCTCCCCCCATGAAGCCATCCCTTCTTGCTAGCGGTATTGTTTGCGCCCTGGCCCTGGCCAGCCTCCCCGCCCTCGCCGCCGCGCCTGCCAGCGCCGCACCGGCCGTCACCGACCTGGACGCGGTCACCGTCAGCGCCCAGCTCGACCAGGCGCGCAATGCGCTGTCGCCGGACATCGGCAGCAGCCAGTACCAGATCACCGCCGAAGACATCCAGAACCAGCCCCTGGGCGCGGCCACGCCGCTGAGCCAGGTGCTGCTGCAGGCCCCCGGCGTGGTCCAGGACTCCTATGGCGGCGTGCACGTCCGCGGCGACCACGCCAACCTGCAGTACCGCCTCAATGGCGTGCTGCTGCCCGAATCGATCTCCGGCTTCGGCCAGACCCTGGATGCGCGCGCGATCAAGAGCATCCGCCTGATGGACGGCGCGCTGCCGGCCCAGTTCGGCGAACGCACCGCGGCCGTGGTCTACATCACCACGCGCAGCGGCGCCGACCTCGGCAACGGTGGCAGCGCCGGCATCACGGCCGGGTCGTTCGGCAAGCTCAACCCGAACGCCTCCTGGTGGGGCAACCAGGGCCGCTGGAGCTGGTATCTCACTGGCAACTACGACCAGAACGCCGTCGGGCTGGAAAACCCCACCAATGCGCGCCGCCCGCTCCACGATGACACCCACCAGGGCAAGGCCTTCGCCGACCTCACCTACCTGGTCAACGAGAACACCCGCCTCAGCGTGTTCGCCGGCTTCGCCAACAACCGCTTCCAGATCCCGGTCAACCCCGGTCAGACGCCGCAGTTCGGCTACCTGGACAGCACCGGTTTCGACTCGACGGCACTGGATGAAACCCAGCGCGAGAACACCCGCTTCGGCATGCTGGTGCTGCAGGGCACGCTGGGCAGCACCGCCTACCAGCTCTCGGCTGGGCAGCGCTACAGCGACCTGGCATTCACTCCGGATATCGCCGGCGATCTGATCTTCAACGGCGTCGCCTCGCAGGTGGAGCGCAGCAACCGCGCCAACACCGTGCAGGCCGACTTCTCCACGCCCCTGGGCGCCGACCACACCCTGCGCTACGGGCTGTACACCAATGCCGAACAGGCCAGGGCCGGTAGCACGGCCTGGGTTTTCCCGGTGGACGCCGATGGCCGACAGAGCAGCACCACGCCGCTGCAGATCGCCGACGCCAGCGCCTTCCACGCCACCACCCTGGCCGCCTACGTGCAGGACGAGTGGCGCATCGGCAACGACTGGACCGTCAACTACGGCCTGCGCGCAGATCGCTACAAGGCCTTCGGCGGCCGCGAGGGCCAGCTCAGCCCGCGCCTGGGCGTGGTCTGGAACGCCACCGACAGCACCACGCTCCATGCCGGCTACTCGCGCTACTTCACCCCGCCGGCCAGCGAGCTGGTCGCCAGCACCGACATCGCCCTTTACGACGGCACCACCAATCAACAATCGGCGATCGGCAGCAATACGCCCCTGTCCGAGCGCAGCGACTATGTCGATGTCGGTGTTTCGCAGCAGGTCGGCCAGCACCTCACGCTGGGCCTGGACGCCTACGATCGCCGGGTCGATCGGCTGCAGGACGAAGGCCAGTTTGGCGCGGCCTACATCTACTCGACCTTCAACTACCGCTACGGGCACATCCACGGCATGGAGTTCAGTGCGGACTACCGCAACGGCCCGCTCAGCGCCTACATCAACGCCGCCTACAACAAGGCATTGGGCAAGCAGGTGATCACCGGCCAGTACAACCTCGATCCGGAGGCGCTGGCCTACGTGCAGGACAACTGGATTCACCTGGACCACGACCAGAAGCTCACCTCTTCGGGCGGTATCAGCTACGCGTTCGCCGGGCATAACCGCTTGGGCGCGAACTACGTGTTCGGCAGCGGCCTGCGTTCGGATATCGAGGGCGTACCCAACGGCGGCGAGCTGCCGTCCTATCTACAGCTCAATCTGAGCGCGGCGCATGACTTCAACGCGGACACTGGCCACCCGCTGCATGCACAGCTGGCCCTGGTCAACGCATTGGATCGCAGCTACCAGCTGCGCGATGGCGGCGGCATCGGCGTGTTCGCCCCGCAATGGGGCCCGCGCCGCGGCGCCTATCTCAGCCTGCAGCAGGACTTCTGAGGATCGATGCGGTCAGCCAGCCACTGGCTGACCGCACAGGGCCACACCTCGATCAGGCGCGACGGCGGCTGCGGAAAGCAGCGAAGACAGCCCAGCCGGCGAGCAGAACGAACCAGACGAGGCTCCACATGGGCATGCTGAGGCCGAGGAAGGTCCAGTCGATGTTGCCGCAGTCGCCGGTGCCGGTCAGCACGGTACGCAGCACTTCGAGCGGGCCCATGGTTTCGCTGAGGAACGCCAGCGGCGGGCCGCAGCTGGAGCCCATGTCCTTGGGCAGCAGTTGCACGTAGACATGGCGCCCGGCGATATAGATGCCCACCGCGGCGGCAGTCAGCGCGAGCAGGCCATAGGTCTTGCGGCCGGCCGCTTCGCGCGGGCCATGCAGGGCACCGATCAGGAACAGCAGGCCCAGCGCGGCGAATGCCAGCCGCTGGAAGATGCACAACGGGCACGGTTCCAGGCCCATCTGCAACTGCAGGAAGATCGCATAGCCGAGCAGCCCGGCGCAGATCACAAACCCCAGCAGGAACTGGGCGCGGAAATTCCAGCGCAGTGGATTCATTGCCAACACTCGTCAAATTCCAGGCCCCAAGATTAACAGGCCACCGCTTGCCTTCGCCGCTCCGGCACGACCGGCTATCGGCTCGGTGGACCAGACAGCCTGTTTGCAGGAGTGCGCTTGCGCACCAACGTCAACGTCCACGGCAGCTATTGCGTGGGCGAGCGAGGTCAGATCTCCCACGTCGACGGTGGGGCAAGCCACGGGTGTTTCGCCGATATCCCCCGTTTCAACGAGGTGCCTGCTCAATGCAGATGGACTCTGAAACCTGGAGCTCTCGATTGCCTGAGAGGACGTCGCACTGGAATTTGAACCCACCGGCGCACCCGGCACCTATCGAGGCGACGGCAATGGTGGGATGGCGGGACCCTGAGCGCCATGGATGGCGCGACGGAGCTTACATGGACGTACTTGCAGCGTGTCCCGCCATCCCACCGTTGCCCTCGCCGCTACAGTGAACGCAAAACCGCCGCCTTTGACGTTGAGTTTGACGTTGACGCCCCAGAAACGGAAAAACCCGGCACAAGGCCGGGTTCTTCACCGAATTACGGGTGTTGCGCGTCGATTAACCTTCGACGGCTTCAGCCACGGCAGCCGGACGATCGACCAGCTCGACGTAGGCCATCGGCGCATTGTCGCCAGCGCGGAAGCCGCACTTCAGCAGACGCAGGTAGCCGCCCGGACGGGTCGCGTAGCGCGGGCCCAGGATGGTGAACAGGTTGCCCACGGCTTCGTTGTCACGCAGACGGGCGAAGGCCAGACGACGGTTGGCGACGGAGTCGACCTTGGCCAGGGTGATCAGCGGCTCGGCGACGCGGCGCAGTTCCTTGGCCTTCGGCAGCGTGGTCTTGATCAGCTCGTGCTTGAACAGCGACGCGGCCATGTTCTTGAACATTGCTTCGCGGTGGGCGCTGGTGCGGTTGAACTTGCGGCCGGACTTCATATGACGCATGGGAATGTTTCCTTGATTGAATGTTGAATCGGTTGGGTATCGCTGTCGCCATCCTGGCGTTGTTGCTTGGACTGCGGTTGGTCCGATGCCGGCCCTCCTGGCCGACCGTCACCGCAGGCTATCGGCCTGTCGGTGCGAGGTCTTGCGGGTGAAGCCCCCGCACCCGAAGGTGCGGGGTCAAGCATCTTGCGTCGTACTGGATCAGCCGAGCATGCCGTGCTGGGCGACACCGGCCGGCGGCCAGTTCTCCAGCTTCATGCCAAGCGAAAGACCGCGCTGTGCGAGGACTTCCTTGATCTCGGTCAGCGACTTCTTGCCGAGGTTCGGGGTCTTGAGCAGTTCCACTTCGGTCTTCTGGATCAGATCGCCGATGTAGTAAATGCTCTCTGCCTTGAGGCAGTTGGCCGAGCGGACGGTCAATTCCAGATCGTCGATCGGGCGCAGCAGCACCGGATCCACGCCGTTGTTGGCCGGCTTGGCAGCACCGCGGTCGCGGTGGGTGAAGTCACCGAAGACCGACAGCTGATCGCTGAGGATATCCGCGGCAGTGCGCACGGCTTCCTCGGCATCGATCGTGCCGTTGGTTTCGATGTCCAGCACGAGCTTGTCCAGATCGGTACGCTGTTCAACGCGGGCCGCTTCCACCGAATAGGCGACGCGACGGACCGGCGAGAACGAGGCGTCCAGGACCAGACGACCGATGGCACGGGTTTCTTCATCCGGACGACGGCGTGCAGCCGCCGGCTGGTAGCCGAAACCACGCTCGATCTTCAAACGCATATTGATTGCCGTGTCCTTGGTCAGGTGGCAAATGATATGGTCGTTGTTGAGGATCTCGACGTTGTGGTCGACCTTGATATCGGCAGCGGTCACGACACCCGGACCCTGCTTGGACAGCGACAGCGTCGCGTTGTCACCCGTGTGCATACGGATGGCCACGTCCTTCAGGTTGAGCAGGACTTCCAGCACGTCTTCCTGCATACCTTCGAGAGTGGTGTACTCGTGCAGCACGCCGTCGATTTCAACTTCCGTGACGGCGAAGCCCGGGATGGACGACAGCAGCACGCGACGCAGGGCATTGCCCAGCGTATGCCCGTAACCACGCTCCAAGGGCTCGATAACGACCTTGGCGCGGGTGTCGGTAAGGCGTTCGATCTGCGGACCACGAGGACGCAGAACCTGGTTGGCGGTAACCGTCATGTTGCGGGTTCTCCTAGTGAATCCCCGGCCGTCGCCGGGGATTCTCCAATGTGAATTACTTCGAATACAACTCGACGATCAGCGCTTCGTTGATATCCGCAGGCAGGTCCGCACGATCCGGAACAGCCTTGAAGATGCCGGCGAACTTGCCGGAATCCACTTCAACCCACGACGGACGCAGGTCGTGCGTGGCAGCAACGGTCAGGGCTTCCTGAACGCGCAGCTGCTTGGCAGCCTTCTCGGACAGAGCAACAGCGTCGCCAGCCTTGACCTGGTACGAAGCCAGATTGACCGACTTGCCGTTCACGGTGACACCGCGGTGCGAGACCAGCTGACGAGCAGCCGGACGGGTCACTGCGAAGCCCATGCGATAGACGACGTTGTCCAGACGGGTTTCCAACAGCTGCAGCAGGTTCTCGCCGGTGTTGCCCTTCTTGGTCGAGGCCTTCTTGTAGTAGTTGCGGAACTGACGCTCCAGCAGACCGTAGATACGCTTGACCTTCTGCTTTTCACGCAGCTGGGTAGCGTAGTCGGACAGCTTGCCCTTACGGGCAGTGGCGCCGTGCTGGCCGGGCTTCTGCTCCAGCTTGCACTTGGAGTCCAGCGCACGCGCCGGGCTCTTGAGGGAAAGGTCGGCGCCTTCGCGGCGGGCGAGCTTACAGGTAGGACCGATATAACGAGCCATTTCTTATCGCTCCTTTAGACGCGACGCTTCTTCGGCGGACGGCACCCGTTGTGCGGGATAGGCGTCACGTCGATGATGTTGGTGATCTTGTAGCCCACGTTGTTCAGCGAGCGCACGGCCGACTCACGACCCGGACCCGGGCCTTTGATTCGGACTTCCAGGGACTTGACGCCGTAGTCAAGCGCGGCGCGGCCGGCTTTCTCGGCAGCCACCTGGGCAGCGAACGGGGTGGACTTACGCGAACCGCGGAAGCCAGCGCCACCGGACGTCGCCCACGACAGAGCATTGCCCTGGCGATCGGTGATGGTCACGATGGTGTTGTTGAAAGAAGCGTGGACGTGGGCGACGCCGTCAGTGACGACGCGCTTGATCTTCTTCTTGGTCTTAGCGACGGGCTTAGCCATTTCTTAGGTCCCTTACTTCCTGATCGCCTTGCGCGGGCCCTTGCGGGTGCGGGCGTTGGTACGGGTGCGCTGACCGCGCAACGGCAAGCCACGACGGTGACGCAGACCGCGGTAGCAGCCCAGGTCCATCAGGCGCTTGATCGCGATGCCGATTTCACGGCGCAGATCGCCTTCCACGATGTACTTGCCGACTTCGAGACGCAGACGCTCGATTTCCGGCTCCGACAGATCGCGGATCTTGGTGGTCGAGGTCACGCCTGCGGCGTCGCAGACCTTCTTCGAACGGGTACGGCCGATGCCGTAAATGCTTTGCAACCCGACCCAGACGTGCTTCTGGGCTGGCAGGTTGACGCCTGCAATACGCGCCATGACGCGATTCTCCAGCTGAGTGATGGCCGACAGCGCACCCAGGGTGCGCCAATCCGGCAGGATGGATCAAAAAGTGAGCCAGCGATACTAACAAGGTTCCGGTTTACTTGGAAGCCCGTGAAACACAAGGTTTCACGAACTCGGCCCAGGGAGTGTGCCCAGGCTCCGGCGCCGGACCAGGTTGACCCCGGAAAAAGGCGCTTTCGTGCCCTTCTCCGGCGTCGCCCGCGCTACTCCAGCGCAGGACGACCCGATCTCACCCCCACCCGGAACCGCTGCGGGGGCCGCCCTTCGTTTGTGTGGCCAGAGTCCGCGAAGCGGAGGACCATCACGTCAGGAAGACGAAAGTGTAACAGGCTTCTCAGCCGCGGGCAAAACCGCCGCGATTGCCGCCCTTCAGGTTGGCCTTTTTCAGCAGGCTCTCGTACTGGTGCGACATCAGGTGCGCCTGGATCTGGGCAATGAAGTCCATCACCACCACCACCACGATCAGCAGCGAGGTGCCGCCGAAGTAGAACGAGGCGCCCAGCTGGGTACGCATGATTTCCGGCAGCAGGCAGACGATCACCAGGTACAGCGAACCGGCGGCCGTCAGGCGGGTCAGCACGGCATCGACGTAGTCAGCGGTGGCCTTGCCCGGACGGATGCCCGGAATCAGCGCGCCCGACTTCTTCAGGTTGTCGGCGGTTTCCTGCGAGTTGAACACCAGCGCGGTATAGAAGAACGCGAAACCGGTGATCAGCGCAGCGAACACGATCATGTGCAGCGGCTCGCCCGGACCCAGCGCGTTGGCCACCTTCTGCAGCCACGTCGCCGAGCTGGCCTGGCCGGACCACATGGCCAGGGTGGTCGGGAATGCCAGGATGCTGGAGGCGAAGATGGCCGGGATCACGCCCGCCATGTTCAGCTTCAGCGGCAGGAACGAGGTCTGGTTCATGTACGCATTGCGGCCACCCTGGCGGCGCGCGTAGTTCACCGTGATCCGACGCTGTCCGCGCTCGACGAACACCACGAAGTAGGTGAAGGCCAGCACCACCAGCACGATCAGCAGCAGCGAGATGAAGCTCATGTTGCCGTCGCGGTAGGCTTCCACGGTGTGGATGACCGCGCCCGGCAGGCCGGCAACGATGCCGGCGAAGATGATCAGCGACACACCGTTGCCGATACCGCGCTCGGTGACCTGCTCGCCAACCCACATCAGGAAAATGGTGCCTGCGGTCAGTGCGACCACGGCGGTGAGCACGAAGCCCATGCCCGGTGCGTAGACGACCGGTGCACCGCTCGGCGAGAGCTGGTTCTGCAGGGCCAGGGCGATACTGCCGCCCTGCACCACCGCCAGCAACACGGCGCCGATACGGGAATATTGGGTGATCTTGCGACGGCCCGACTCACCTTCCTTCTGCATTGCCTTCAATGCCGGGAAGATATGGACCGCCAGCTGCATCACGATGGACGCCGAAATGTACGGCATCACGTTCAGCGCGAAAATGCTGAAACGGTGCAGGGCGCCGCCCGAGAACATGTTGAACATGTCCACGATGCCGCCGCCCTGCGCCTGCATGAGCGCAAGCATGGCATCAGGATTGACGCCCGGCACCGGCACATAACAGCCGATGCGATAGACGATCAATGCCCCGACTACGAACAGCAGTCGCTGGCGAAGTTCCGTGAACTTGCCGAGCCCGCCGCCGAGGTTACCAATGCCAGCTTGCGCCATGTCTTACTCCTGTACGCTGCCGCCGGCAGCTTCGATCGCGGCCTTGGCACTGGCCGTTGCAGCGACGCCCTTCAGGGTGAAGGCCTTGGTCAGGCCGCCCTTCATGACGATCTTGGCTCGCTTTGCGGTGCTCGGGACCAGCTTGGCAGCGCGCAGCGCGGCAAAGTCGATCTCACCGGCTTCCAGACGATCCAGCTGGTAGGACAGCACTTCAGCGGTGTCCTTGGCAATCTTGGAACGGAAACCGACCTTCGGCAGACGACGCTGCATGGGGGTCTGGCCGCCTTCGAAGCCTGCCTTGATCTTGCCGCCACCCTTACGGGCGAAAGAACCCTTGTGGCCGCGGCCGCAGGTCTTGCCCAGGCCGGAGCCGATGCCGCGACCGACGCGGGTACGCTCTTTACGAGCGCCCGGTGCCGGGCTCAGTTCATTGAGACGCATAGTCATTGGATTATTCCTCAACCTTGACGAGGTAGTGGACCTTGTTGATCAGACCGCGAACCTGCGGGCTGTCCTTCAGTTCACGGACATCGTTGAGCTTGCCCAGGCCCAGCGCACGCACCGACAGGCGGTGAAGGGACTGAGCGCCACGCAGGCCGCGAACCAGACGGACCTTGACGGTCTTGTTGGTGTCATTAGCCATGGTTGAGATCCTCCACCTTCTTGCCGCGCTTGGCCGCGATGCGGGCCGGCGACTGCATTTCGCTCAGACCCTTCAACGTGGCGCGAACCAGGTTGATCGGGTTGCGCGAACCGACGGCCTTGGCCAGCACGTTCTTGACGCCAACGGCTTCCAGGACGGCGCGCATGGCACCACCGGCGATCACACCGGTACCTTCGGAGGCCGGCATCATGAACACGCGGGCTGCGCCGTGGCCGGACTTCACCGGGTGCCACAGGGTGCCGTTATTCAGATCGACGTCGGCCAGGTTCTTGCGAGCCTGCTCCATCGACTTCTGGATGGCGACCGGCACTTCGCGTGCCTTGCCGTAGCCGAAACCGACCTTGCCTGCGCCGTCACCGACCACGGTCAGTGCGGTGAAGGTGAACTGACGACCGCCCTTGACGGTCTTGCTGACGCGGTTGACCGCAACCAGCTTCTCGATCATGCCGTCGTCGACTTTCTCTTCGCGGTTACGGTCGCGATCGCGACCCCGCTGCTGACGTTCTTCTGCCATGTTGATTCCTTGATTGATTGGGTATGTACGGCTCGAGGCCGCTTATAGCTGTGAAATGAAGCGGTGAACCGAGCGCCCTTGCAGAAGAAGGACGTCGGCCGGCGTAACCCACGCCGGCAGGCAGGCGGAAGCGGGGACATGCCCCGCTTCCTTATCCCTTAGAACTGCAGGCCGCCTTCGCGGGCTGCATCGGCGAGTGCCTTGATGCGGCCGTGGTAGCGGTAGCCCGAGCGGTCGAAAGCGACCTTCTCGATGCCCGCAGCCTTGGCGCGCTCGGCAACCAGCTTGCCCACCTTGGCGGCGGCGTCGCTGTTCTTGCCATTCTTCAGACCTTCCTTGACGTCGGCCTGGGTGGTGTTGGCAGCAGCCAGCACCTTGGAGCCATCGGCGGTGAAGACCTGGGCGTACAGGTGCTGACCGGTGCGCAGCACCGACAGACGCGGCACGCCGAGAACGCGGATGTGAGCACGGGTCGACTTGGCGCGACGCAGGCGAGCGATGTTCTTGTTCATGATCTTTTTCCTTGGAAAGCTGAGGACCTGAATTAGGCCTTCTTGGCTTCCTTACGAATGATGACTTCGCCGGCGTACTTCACACCCTTGCCCTTGTAGGGCTCCGGCGGACGGAAGCCACGGATCTTGGCGGCCACTTCACCAACGCGCTGCTTGTCGGTGCCCTGGACCAGAACTTCGGTCTGGGTCGGGGTGCTGATGGTGATGCCTTCCGGCGCCACGAACACGACCGGGTGCGAGAAACCGAGCGACAGGCTCAGGTCCTTGCCCTGCATGGCGGCACGGTAGCCGACGCCGACCAGCTCAAGCTTGCGCTCGAAGCCTTCGGTGACGCCGTGGACCATGTTGGCCAGGATCGCGCGCACGGTGCCGGTGAGGGCAGTCAGCGACGGATCGTTGGCGGCCAGGCTGGCAACGCCGTTTTCAACGGTGATTTCAACGCCAGCAACCTTGGGCAGCGACAGGGTGCCCTTCGGGCCCTTCACGCTGACGGATTCCGGCTGGATGTTCAGTTCAACGCCCTTGGGCAGGTTGACCGGCTTCTTGGCTACGCGGGACATAGTTGGTTCCTTCTCGCCTTAGGCCACGAAGCACAGGACTTCGCCGCCGACGCCCAACTGGCGCGCCTGCGCATCAGTCATGATGCCCTTGGAGGTGGAGATGATGGAGATGCCCAGGCCGTTGAGGACCTTCGGCAGCTCAGACTTGCCACGGTACTGGCGCAGGCCCGAACGCGAGAAGCGCTTCAGGGTCTCGATGACCGGCTTGCCTTCGAAATACTTCAGGACGATTTCAAGTTCGGCCTTGTTGTTCTCGATCTTGGTCACGCGCAGGTCGGTGATGTAGCCTTCGGCCTTCAACACTTCTGCGATTGCAACCTTGATCTTGGACGACGGTGCCTTCACCGTCTGCTTGCCAACCGCGGCCGCATTCTTGATGCGTACCAGCAGGTCGGCGATGGGATCAGTCATGCTCATAGTCGATACCTTTGAGTGCACCGATATCCGCTTTCGCGAAAATCTTGCTGTGTTCCTGGGATGGGCCAGAACCCTGTTGCGTGTTGGTCAGCGGACCAACGGTCCGCTCTACACCACCCCTTTCGGGCAGGTGAGAAGCGGAAGTATACGGCAAAAAGAGCCCGACTTGCGCCGGGCTCTCTTATTTGGGGTATGAACCGGTGAAACCGGCCCATCCCCCCTGCCCCACGACGTGAAGACGCGGGACAGGTGAAGGGACGAATCCCTTACCAGCTGGCCTTGCGCAGGCCCGGCACGTCGCCGCGCATGGTGGCTTCACGCAGCTTGTTACGGCCCAGGCCGAACTTGCTGTAGACGCCACGCGGGCGGCCGGACAGTTCGCAGCGGTTGCGGTGGCGGCTCGGCGACGAATCGCGCGGCAGCTTCTGCAACTTGACCACGGCGTCAGCCTTTTCGTCATACGAAGCGGTCGTGCTGGAGATGATCTTCTTCAGCTCTTCACGCTTACCAGCGTACTTGACGGCCAGCTTGGCACGCTTCAGATCGCGGTTGACCATGGAGGTCTTTGCCATTTCGGATTCCTCGACGTATCAGTTACGGAACGGGAACTTGAACGCTGCGAGCAGCGCCTTCGCTTCCGCATCGGTCTTGGCGGTGGTGGTGATGGCGATATCCATGCCGCGGATCGCGTCGACAGCGTCGAAGTCGATTTCCGGGAAGATGATCTGTTCCTTCACGCCCATGTTGAAGTTGCCGCGACCGTCGAAGGAACGACCCGAGACACCACGGAAGTCGCGCACGCGCGGCAACGAGATGTTGATCAGACGATCCATGAACTCGTACATCTTTTCACGACGCAGCGTGGTCTTGCAGCCAATCGGCCAACCATCGCGGATCTTGAACGATGCCACCGAGACGCGGGACTTGGTCACGATCGGCTTCTGACCGGAGACCTTGGCCATGTCGGCGACGGCATTTTCCAGGATCTTCTTGTTGGTCGCCGCTTCGCCGACACCCATGTTCAGGGTGACCTTGACCAGCTTCGGGACCTGCATCGGATTGGTGTAGCCGAACTGCTTCATCAGCGCCGGCACCACTTCTTCCTTGTAGAACTTTTCGAGACGGGTATTCATCAGACCATTCCTCAGGCGTCGAGCGCCTCACCGCTGGAGCGGAACACACGCAGTTTGCGTCCATCCTCCAGCACCTTGAAGCCAACGCGCTCGCCCTTGCCGGAAGCCGGGTTAAGCACATTCACGTTGGAGATATGGATCGACGCTTCACGCTCGACCACGCCGCCGGCAACGCCTGCCTGCGGGTTCGGCTTGGTGTGGCGCTTGACGATGTTCACGTTGGCGACGATCACACGATCGCCGTCGACGCGGACGATTTCGCCCTGCTTGCCCTTGTCCTTGCCGGTGTTGACGACAACCTGGTCGCCCTTCTTGATACGGTTAGCCATGTTTAGGTCCTCCGCTCACAGCACTTCGGGAGCGAGCGAGACGATCTTCATGAACTTCTCCGAACGCAGTTCACGAGTAACCGGTCCAAAGATGCGCGTGCCGATCGGCTCTTGCTTGTTGTTGAGCAGGACAGCGGCATTGCCGTCGAAACGGATCAGCGAGCCATCGGCGCGACGCACACCCTTACGGGTACGCACCACGACGGCGTCATACACTTCACCCTTCTTGACCTTGCCGCGCGGGATTGCATCCTTCACGGTGACCTTGATGATGTCACCGATGTGCGCGTAACGGCGCTTGGAACCACCCAGCACCTTGATGCACATCAGTTCCTTGGCACCGGAGTTGTCCGCGGCGTCGAGGTAGCTCTGCATCTGGATCATGATTCAGATCTCCTTATTCAGCCGCACGCGTGATGACTTCCACCACGCGCCAGTTCTTGGTCTTGGACATCGGAGCAATCTCGGTCACGCGCACGACATCGCCTTCATTGCAGGCGTTGTCGGCGTCGTGTGCGTGGAGCTTGGTCGAACGCTTGATGTACTTGCCGTACAGGGCGTGCTTGACCAGGCGTTCCACCAACACGGTGACCGTCTTGTCCATCTTGTTGCTGACGACACGGCCTTCGACCGTGCGCAGCGCTTTGTTTTCAGTATTGTCGCTCATCGCGGCCATCCTTACTTGGTGCTGCCGAGCAGGGTCTTGACGCGAGCAATCTCGCGGCGGACCCGGCGGGTTTCGTGAGTCTTCGGCAGCTGGCCGGTGACCTGCTGCATACGGAGCGAGAACTGCTCCTTACGCAGGTCGGTCAGGTGGGCCTTCAGATCGTCAGCCGACTTTTCGCGAAGTTGTTTGATATCCATTACATCACCGTCCGGGTCACGAAGGTGGTGGTCACGGAGAGCTTGGCAGCCGCCAGGCGGAACGCCTCGCGAGCCACGTCTTCACCCACACCTTCAATTTCATAGATCATGCGGCCGGGCTGGATCTGGGCGACCCAGTACTCCACGTTGCCCTTACCAGAACCCATTCGGACTTCGATGGGCTTCTTGGTGATCGGCTTGTCGGGGAACACTCGGATCCACATCTTGCCGCCGCGCTTGACGTAGCGGCTGATCGAGCGGCGAGCCGCTTCGATCTGACGCGCGGTCAGCTGACCATGAGCGGTTGCCTTCAGGCCGTATTCGCCGAAGCTGACAGCGTTGGCGCTCCAGCTCAGGCCATCGTTACGGCCCTTGTGTACCTTGCGGTACTTGGTTCGCTTGGGTTGCAACATTGTCGTTACCTCGCTTCACGGGCCGGGCGCTGACGGTCACCACGGTCGCCGCGATCGTTACGATCGTTGCGCGGGGAATCGTCCTGCTTTTCCTGGCCAACCTGGGAGAAATCGAAAACCTCGCCCTTGTAGATCCAGACCTTGATGCCGATGATGCCGTAGGTCGTCTTGGCTTCAGCGAAGCCATAGTCGATGTCGGCACGCAGCGTGTGCAGCGGCACGCGGCCTTCGCGGTACCACTCCGAACGGGCGATTTCTGCACCGTTCAAGCGGCCACCGACGTTGACCTTGATGCCCAGGGCACCCAGACGCATCGCGTTGCCGACCGAGCGCTTCATTGCACGGCGGAACATGATGCGACGCTCCAGCTGCTGCGCGATCGACTCGGCAACCAGCTGTGCGTCCAACTCGGGCTTGCGCACTTCGGTGACGTTGATGTGCGCCGGGACGCCCATCATTTCGCTCACTTCCTTACGCAGCTTCTCGATGTCCTCACCGCGCTTGCCGATCACCACGCCCGGACGGGCGGTGTGGATCGTCACGCGAGCGGTCTTTGCCGGACGCTCGATCAGGATCTTGCTGATGCCGGCCTGCGCGAGCTTCTTGCGCAGCATTTCCCGCACCTTAAGGTCGGCCGCCAGATAACCAGCGAACTCGCCCTTGTTGGCGTACCACTTGGAGTTCCAGTCCTTGGAGATGCCGAGGCGGATACCAATCGGATGAACTTTATGACCCATGGTGTTTTCCTTTCCGCTTACTTGCCGGCGCCCACAACCACAGTGATGTGGCTGGTGCGCTTGAGGATGCGGGTGCCGCGGCCTTTCGCCCGCGCCATGAAACGCTTCAGGGTCGGACCTTCATCTACCATGATGGTCTGTACCTTCAGCTCGTCGACGTCAGCGCCCTGGTTGTTTTCGGCATTTGCGATAGCCGACTCCACCACCTTCTTGATCAGGTGGGCAGCCTTCTTATCCGAAAACTTCAACAGGTTGACCGCACGCTCGGCCGGCAGGCCGCGCACCTGGTCTGCGACCAGGCGGGCTTTCTGCGCAGAGATGCGCGCGGAGCGCAGGATTGCTTTCGCTTCCATTGTCATCTCTCCTTACTTGCCCGACTTCTTGTCACCACCGTGGCCCTTGAAGGTCCGGGTGATGGCAAATTCGCCGAGCTTGTGGCCGACCATGTTCTCGTTGACGAGCACCGGAACGTGGTTCTTACCGTTATGAACGGCGATGGTGATGCCTACCATTTCCGGCAGGATCATCGAACGGCGCGACCAGGTTTTGATCGGCTTCTTGCTACCCGCAGCGGCCTCCACCTTCTTGACGAGGTGGTGATCGACGAACGGGCCCTTCTTGAGTGAACGTGCCATGGTCGATTAGCCCCTACGATCGCGGACGATGAACTGCTGGGTGCGCTTGTTCTTGCGCGTCTTGTAACCCTTGGTCGGGACACCCCACGGGGTGACCGGATGCGGATTACCCTGGCCGGCCTTCGCCTCACCACCACCGTGCGGGTGATCAACCGGGTTCATGGCAGCACCACGAACGGTCGGGCGAACACCGCGCCAGCGCTTGGCGCCAGCCTTGCCCAGCTTTTCCAGGTTGTGCTCGTCGTTACCGACTTCACCGATGGTGGCGCGGCACTCGACCGGCACCTTACGCATTTCACCCGAGCGCAGGCGCAGGGTGGCGTAGATACCTTCACGAGCGACGAGCTGCACGGCGGCGCCGGCGGCACGTGCGATCTGTGCACCCTTGCCCGGCTTCAGCTCGATGCCGTGGACAGTGGTACCGACCGGGATGTTGCGCAGCGGCAGGGTGTTACCGGTCTTGATCGGCGCATCCGAACCCGCGATCACCTGGTCACCGGCCTTCAGGCCCTTCGGTGCGATGATGTAGCGGCGTTCGCCGTCGACGTAGCACAGCAGGGCGATATGGGCGGTGCGGTTCGGATCGTATTCGATGCGTTCCACGCGCGCCGGAATGCCTTCCTTGTTGCGCTTGAAGTCGATAAGACGGTAGTGCTGCTTGTGACCACCACCGATATGACGGGTGGTGATGCGACCGTGGTGGTTACGACCACCGGAATTGCTCTTCGGCTCCAGCAACGCTGCGTGCGGTGCGCCCTTGTGCAGATCGGGCGTAACCACGCGCACGGCCGAACGGCGGCCGGGGGAAGTGGGCTTGAATTTCATCAATGGCATGGGATGTACCTCAGGCCTTGGCCGTTACATCGATGGACTGGCCATCGGCGAGACGCACGTACGCCTTCCGCCAATCGCCGCGGCGGCCGGTGCGGTTACGGAAGGACTTGTTCTTGCCCTTCACGTTCAGCACGTTGACCGCTTCGACCTTGACGTCGAACAGCTGCTCAACCGCGGCCTTTACATCGGCTTTGGTGGCTTCGTTCGAGACTTCGAAGACATACTGGTTGGAATGTTCCTGCAGGCGCGCGGTCTTTTCGGAGACACGCGGGGCACGCAGCACGCTGAAGATTTTTTCGTTGCTGCTCATGCCAGCCACTCCTCGACCTTCTTGACCGCGTCAGCGGTGATGACGACCGTGTCGGCACCGACCAGCGACACCGGGTCCAGACCCTGGACGTCACGCACTTCCACGTAGGGAATGTTGCGTGCCGACAGGTACAGGTGCTCGGAAGCCTCTTCGGTGACGATCAGCGGGCGCTTGCCCACTTCCAGGCCGGCCAGCTTGGCGATCAGCGCCTTCGTGTTGGTCGCTTCGACATCGAAGGACTCCACGATGGTCAGACGGCCTTGACGGTTCAGCTCGGACAGGATCGCGCACATGGCGGCACGGTACTGCTTGCGGTTGACCTTCTGCTCGAAGCTGCGCGGCTTGGCCGCGAAGGTGACACCACCGCCGACGAAGATCGGAGCCGTCAGTGCGCCATGACGCGCGCCGCCGCCCTTCTGCTTCTTCGACTTCTTGGTGGTACCAGCCACTTCAGAACGAGTCTTCTGTGCCTTGGTGCCGGCGCGACCGGCGTTGCGGTAAGCAACGACGACCTGGTGAACCAGATCTTCGCTGAAATCGCGACCGAACACGGCATCGGAGACCGAGACCTTGTTGTTGCTACCCGTGATAACGAGTTCCATCGTCATCTCTCCTTATGCCTTGCTAGCCGGACGAACGATCACATCGCCACCCGCTGCGCCCGGAACGGCACCACGGATTGCGATCAGACCACGCTCGACATCGACCTTCACCACTTCAAGGTTCTGGGTGCTCTGCTGCACCGAACCCATGTGGCCGGACATCTTCTTACCCGGGAAAACGCGACCCGGGGTCTGGCGCTGGCCCAAGGAACCCGGCGCGCGATGCGACAGCGAGTTACCGTGGGTTGCATCGCCCATACGGAAGTTGTAGCGCTTGATGGTGCCCTGGAAGCCCTTACCCTTGGTGACACCCTGGACGTCGACCTTCTGGCCAACTTCAAAGATGTCCGCCTTGACTTCGCCACCGACGGCGAATTCGCCGAGCTGGGCGTCTTCAACGCGGAATTCCCACAGGCCACGGCCGGCTTCAACCTTCGCCTTGGCGAAGTGACCGGATTCGGGCTTGTTGACCAGGGCAGCGCGACGCGCGCCGACAGTCACCTGCACGGCGCTGTAGCCGTCAGCTTCGACGGTCTTGATCTGCGCGATGCGGTTCGGGGTAGCTTCAATCAGGGTCACCGGGATGGCCTGGCCATCTTCGGTGAACACGCGGCTCATGCCAGCCTTGCGGCCCACGAAGCCCAACGAATATTTCTTCGTCATGGTCGTAGTCCTCAGGTCAGCTTGATCTGAACGTCGACGCCGGCAGCCAGTTCGAGCTTCATCAGCGCGTCCACGGTCTTGTCGTTCGGGTCAACGATATCGAGCACGCGCTTATGCGTGCGGGTCTCGTACTGGTCACGCGCGTCTTTGTCGACGTGCGGGGAGACGAGAATGGTGTAACGCTCGATCTTGGTCGGCAGGGGGATCGGGCCACGCACTTGCGCGCCGGTCCGCTTTGCCGTTTCTACGATCTCGCTGGCCGAACGGTCGATCAAACGATGATCGAACGCCTTCAGCCGAATCCGGATCTTTTGGTCCGCCATGACGGTGGGTTCCTTCGTTAAAAGAGCGACGGACAAGGCCTCTGGGTTGCCTTGTCCCATGAATATCCTGAATGCAGACGCCGCACATTCCCGTGCGGCGACAAGATCTTTCCGTAGACCTCAAAAATCGAGGCAGACCGGTCTCCCGATCTGCCCAGACAAAAAGTATAGCGCGCATACAACGCGGCGGTCAACAGGGGACCTGTTGACACTGCCTGAATGGCGCGACCCTTCCTGGTCCGGGGAACACGAGGAGCATCCTGCGCCTCTTTTCCCATTTAAGTGCGACCCGATGCCCTACCCAGGCAACATCGGGGCGCAGATTCTAGCAGATTACAGCAGGATCTTGGAGACCACGCCGGCGCCGACGGTACGACCGCCTTCGCGAATCGCGAAGCGCAGGCCTTCATCCATGGCGACCGGGTTGATCAGGGTGACAACCATCTTCACGTTGTCGCCCGGCATGACCATTTCCACGCCTTCCGGCAGTTCAACCGCACCGGTGATGTCGGTGGTACGGAAGTAGAACTGCGGGCGGTAGCCCTTGAAGAACGGGGTGTGACGGCCGCCCTCGTCCTTCGACAGCACGTACACTTCCGAGTCGAACTGGGTGTGCGGCTTGATCGAACCCGGCTTGGCCAGCACCTGGCCACGCTCGACGTCGTCACGCTTGGTGCCGCGCAGCAGCAGACCGGCGTTGTCGCCTGCCTGACCCTGGTCGAGCAGCTTGCGGAACATTTCCACGCCGGTCACGGTGGTCTTCTGGACCGGACGGATACCGACGATTTCGATTTCTTCGCCGACCTTGATGATGCCGCGTTCGATACGACCGGTCACCACGGTGCCGCGGCCCGAGATCGAGAACACGTCTTCGACCGGCATCAGGAATGCCTTGTCCACGTCGCGTTCCGGGGTCGGAATCCAGGTGTCCAGCGCCTCGACCAGCTTGATCACGGCCGGCACGCCGATGTCGCTCTGGTCGCCTTCCAGCGCCAGGCGGGCCGAACCCGAGATGATCGGGGTGTCATCGCCCGGGAAGTCGTACTTGCTCAGCAGTTCGCGGACTTCCATCTCCACCAGCTCGAGCAGCTCGGCGTCGTCCACCATGTCAGCCTTGTTCAGGAAGACAACGATGTACGGCACGCCGACCTGACGCGACAGCAGGATGTGCTCGCGGGTCTGCGGCATCGGGCCGTCAGCAGCCGAACAGACCAGGATCGCGCCGTCCATCTGCGCAGCACCGGTGATCATGTTCTTGACGTAGTCAGCATGGCCCGGGCAATCGACGTGGGCGTAATGACGGTTGGCGGATTCGTATTCGACGTGTGCGGTCGAGATCGTGATGCCACGAGCCTTTTCTTCCGGCGCGGCGTCGATCGCGGAGTAATCCTTGAACTCGCCACCGAAGCGCTCAGCACCGATCTTGGTCAGTGCGGCGGTCAGCGTGGTCTTGCCGTGATCGACGTGACCGATGGTGCCGACGTTGACGTGCGGCTTGGTGCGCTCGAACTTACCCTTTGCCATGGTTGTAACCCTTGAATGTAAGAAAGAAAGAGGTTGAGACCTGAGCTTACGCTCAGGACTTCTTGATCACGGATTCGGCGATGTTGTTCGGCGCCGGCTCGTAGTGGTCGAATTCCATCGTGAACGTTGCGCGACCCTGGGTCTGCGAACGCAGCGAGGTGGCGTAACCGAACATTTCGCCCAGCGGGATCATCGCGTTGATGATGCTGGCCGAACCGTCACCGGTGGTGCTCGAACCCTGCAGCACGCCACGACGGCGGCTGACGTCGCCCATCACGTCACCCTGGTAATCCTCCGGGGTCACGATCTCGACCTTCATGATCGGCTCCAGCAGAACCGGCTTGGCCTTCTGGAAGCCCTGCTTGAAGGCCATCGAGGAGGCCAGCTTGAACGCCATTTCCGAGGAGTCGACGTCATGGTACGAGCCGAACACCAGCTTCACCTTCACGTCCACGACCGGGAAGCCGGCCAGCGGACCGCTGGTGATGGTTTCGCGCAGGCCCTTTTCGATCGACGGAATGAATTCCTTCGGAATCACGCCACCGGTGATGTCGTTGACGAACAGGAAATCATCCTTGATCGCAGCGGACAGCTTCGGATCGGCGCGGTCTTCAGCGGTGATCGGCGACAGCTCGATCACGACGTGACCGTACTGACCCTTACCACCGGACTGCTTGGCGTGCTTGTAGTCCGACTTGACGTCAGCCATCTGGATGGTTTCGCGGTACGCAACCTGCGGCTTGCCGACGTTGGCCTCCACGTTGAACTCGCGCTTCATGCGGTCAACGATGATGTCCAGGTGCAGCTCGCCCATGCCCGAGATGATGGTCTGGCCGGATTCTTCGTCGGTCTTGACGCGGAACGACGGATCTTCCTGAGCCAGACGGCCCAGGGCCAGACCCATCTTTTCCTGGTCGGACTTGGTCTTCGGTTCGACGGCCATCGAGATGACCGGCTCCGGGAACACCATGCGCTCCAGGATGATCGGGTGTTCCTGCGAGCACAGGGTGTCACCGGTGGTGGTGTCCTTCAGACCCACGGCCGCGGCGATGTCACCGGCCAGCACTTCCTTGATCTCTTCGCGATCGTTGGAATGCATCTGCAGGATGCGGCCGATGCGCTCCTTCTTGCCCTTCACCGAGTTCAACAGCTGGTCGCCGGCGTTCAGCGTGCCCGAATAGACACGGAAGAAGGTCAGCGCGCCCACGAACGGGTCGGTGATGATCTTGAAGGCCAGCGCCGAGAACGGCGCCTTGTCATCGGACTTGCGGCTCAGCGCAACGGTTTCGTCATCCACGTCGGTACCGGTCACGTCCGGCACGTCGATCGGCGACGGCAGCAGCTGCACCACGCCGTCCAGCATGGCCTGCACGCCCTTGTTCTTGAACGCGGAACCGCAGTACATCGGCACGATGTCGGTCGCCAGGGTGCGCACGCGCAGGGCTTCGACGATCTCGGCCTCGGTCAGCTCTTCGCCGCCCAGGTACTTTTCCATCAGCTCTTCGCTGGCTTCGGCAGCCGCTTCGATCATGTAGGTGCGGGCCTCTTCGGCCTCCGCCTGCATGTCAGCCGGGATTTCCAGGTACTCGAACTTCATGCCCTGGGAAGCTTCGTCCCAATGGATGGCCTTCATCTTGATGAGGTCGACCACGCCCTTGAAGCCTTCCTCAGCGCCGATCGGCAGCTGCATCGGCACGGCGGTAGCGCCCAGCTTGGCCTTCAGCTGGCCAACGACCTTGGTGAAGTTCGCGCCGGTGCGGTCCATCTTGTTGACGAACGCAATGCGCGGCACCTTGTACCGGTTGGCCTGGCGCCACACGGTTTCCGACTGCGGCTGCACGCCACCGACGGCACACAGCACGAACACCGCGCCATCGAGCACGCGCAGCGAGCGCTCGACTTCGATGGTGAAGTCAACGTGCCCGGGGGTATCGATGATGTTGAAGCGGTGCTCCGGCAGGGACTTGTCCATGCCCTTCCAGAACGCGGTGGTGGCAGCGGACTGGATCGTGATGCCACGCTCCTGCTCCTGCTCCATCCAGTCCATGGTGGCAGCGCCGTCGTGCACTTCACCGATCTTGTGGCTCTTGCCGGTGTAGAACAGGATGCGCTCGGACGTGGTGGTCTTGCCGGCATCGATGTGAGCCATGATGCCGAAGTTGCGGTAACGCTCGATGGGAGTGTTGCGGGCCACGGGAGCCTCTCAATTTCTTGGAATTCGGATGGCCGAACGCCGCCTTTCGGCGGCCTTCGGATTGGCGCGGCACCCCAGGTGCCGCGGGGCGGCACTATTGAGTGCCGCCGTGCCTGTTTTGCAAGGCCGTCAAACTCACCAGCGGTAGTGGGCGAACGCCTTGTTGGCTTCGGCCATACGGTGGGTTTCTTCGCGCTTCTTGATGGCGCCACCACGATTTTCCGAGGCGTCCAGCAGTTCGGCAGCCAGCTTCTTCGGCATGGTGTTCTCACCACGCTTACGCGCGGAGTCGATCAGCCAACGCATTGCCAGCGCCATCTTGCGCGACGAACGCACTTCGACCGGCACCTGGTAGGTGGCACCACCGACACGGCGGGACTTGACTTCGACCGACGGAGCCACGTTTTCCAGAGCCTTCTGAACCAGCTCGACGGAATTCGGGTTCTTCTCACCGATCACGTCCATGGCGCCATAGACGATCTTTTCAGCGACCGACTTCTTGCCGCTCAGCATCACCATGTTGATGAAGCGTGCGATGGTTTCACTTCCGTGCTTCGGATCCGGCAGGACAGAGCGCTGCGGCGTATTACCTTTACGAGACATGTGTGCTTTCCCTTAGCTCTTCGGACGCTTGGCGCCGTACTTGGAACGGCCCTGGCGACGCTTGGCAACGCCGGAGGCGTCCAGCGAGCCACGCACGGTGTGGTAGCGAACGCCCGGGAGATCCTTGACGCGACCGCCACGGATCAGCACCACGGAGTGCTCCTGCAGGTTATGGCCTTCACCACCGATGTAGCTGATGACCTCTTCCTGGTTGGTCAGGCGAACCTTGGCAACCTTGCGGAGTGCCGAGTTCGGCTTCTTCGGGGTGGTGGTGTACACGCGCGTGCAAACGCCACGGCGCTGGGGGCACTTGTCAAGTGCCGGCGAGGCACTCTTATAAGTGGTGGCCTGCCGCGGCTTGCGGACAAGCTGATTGATCGTCGCCATCAGTATGTTCTTCTGAGAGAGGCCAATGAAAAACTGGCCATGAATGCGGAAATGTGCGAGCAGGCGAGAAACCGGCCTGCTGAGACAGACGATTGTAGCAACCTGGCGAAAACGCAGTCAAATGCGCACGCGCCAAGCCAGCCCTGATCCCGGGCCGTTACAGGGGAGCCTTCTCCATGCCCCCCGTTCAGGTTGTCGTCCGACCCCTTTCGAGGCCGGGCGGCATCCTACCTCATCCGCCGCCATCGCGCCAGCGGCGCGGACGGTGGAGTGCGGATCCGGCCAGGGCCGGATCTGCTGATTCTGTGGTCCGGCCCCGAAGAGCCGGACCGGTCGATCACTCGTCGCTGCCCGGAGCCTGTTCAGCTTCGGCCGACGCTGCTTCCACCACGGCCACGTCAGCCACGACCGGGGAACCGGACAGGGTCTGCATTTCCGAATCGGTCAGCCCGGAGGCGTTGCGACGACGGTTGGCGTGGTAGGACAGACCGGTACCGGCCGGGATCAGACGGCCGACGATCACGTTTTCCTTCAGGCCGCGCAGGTTGTCCTTGGTGCCGCGGACGGCCGCCTCGGTCAGCACGCGGGTGGTTTCCTGGAAGGACGCGGCCGAGATGAACGACTCGGTGGCCAGCGATGCCTTGGTGATACCCAGCAGGACCGGATCGAAACGCGCGATCAGTTCGTTGCGGGCATTCAGGCGTGCATTTTCCTCGATCACGCGCTGGCGCTCGGCCTGCTCGCCATTGAGGAACTTGCTGCTGCCCTGGTCGGTGATCTCAACCTTGCGCAGCATCTGGCGGGTGATCACCTCGATGTGCTTGTCGTTGATCTTCACGCCCTGCAGGCGGTACACGTCCTGGATTTCCTTGACCAGGTAGGCCGCCAGCGGTTCGACACCCAGCAGACGCAGGATGTCCTGCGGGCTCGGCTCGCCGTCCACGATGGTTTCGCCCTTGGTCACGTGCTCGCCTTCGAACACGATCACCTGACGGTACTTCGGGATCAGCTCTTCGTGTTCCGAACCATCGGTGTCCTTGATGATCAGGCGCTGCTTGCCCTTGGTGTCCTTACCGAAGCTGATGATGCCCGAACGCTCGGCCAGGATCGCCGGATCCTTCGGCTTGCGGGCTTCGAACAAGTCGGCAACGCGCGGCAGACCACCGGTGATGTCACGGGTCTTGGACGCTTCCTGCGGGATCTTGGCGACCACGTCGCCCACGCCGACGGCGGCGCCGTCCTGCAGGTTGACGATGGAGCGCGGCGGCAGCAGGTACTGGGCCGGCAGATCGGTGTTCGGGATGGTCAGGTCATTGCCCTTGGCATCCACGATACGCACGATCGGACGGAGGTCCTTGGCCTGCGAACCACGACGCTTGGGATCGGTGATTTCACGCGATGCCAGGCCGGTCAGTTCGTCGGTCTTCTCGATGACGGTGACGCCGTCGATGAAGTCGATGAAGCGGATGAAACCCGCCACTTCGGACACGATCGGGTGGTTATGCGGATCCCAGTTGGCCACGGTCTGGCCAGCCTTGACCGAATCAGCGTCCTTGGACGTGATCGTCGCACCGTACGGCAGCTTGTAACGCTCACGCTCACGACCGTGGGCATCGAGCACCGAGATTTCACCCGAGCGCGAGACCGCGACCAGCGAGCCACTGGCGTGGGCCACCGACTTGAGGTTGTTGAACTTGACCGAACCGGTGGTCTTGACGGTGATGTTGTCCACCGCCGCCGCACGCGAAGCCGCACCACCGATGTGGAACGTACGCATGGTCAGCTGGGTACCCGGCTCACCGATCGACTGCGCGGCGATGACGCCGACCGCTTCACCGATGTTGACGATGTGGCCGCGGGCCAGATCGCGGCCGTAGCAATGGGCGCACACACCGAAGGGCGAGGCGCAGGAGATGGTCGAACGGACCTTCACCGACTGCACGCTGGCGTCTTCAAGCTTGGCCACCCACGCTTCGTCCAGCAGCGTGTTGCGGGTCACGATCGGATCTTCGTCGTTGCCCGGCAGGAACACGTCCTCGGCCACGACACGACCCAGCACGCGGTCCTTCAACGGCTCCACGACGTCGCCGCCTTCCACGATCGGGGTCATGGTCAGGCCTTCGGTGGTACCGCAATCCACCTCGGTGATGACCACGTCCTGCGCCACGTCCACCAGACGACGGGTCAGGTAACCCGAGTTGGCGGTCTTCAGCGCGGTATCGGCCAGACCCTTACGGGCACCGTGGGTGGAGTTGAAGTACTCCTGCACGTTCAGGCCTTCACGGAAGTTCGCCTTGATGGGCGTTTCGATGATCGAGCCATCCGGACGCGCCATCAGGCCACGCATACCGGCCAGCTGACGGATCTGCGCCTGGCTACCACGTGCACCGGAGTCGGCCATGATGTACAGCGAGTTCATCGACTTCTGGTCGATGGTCTCGCCCTTGGCGTTGATCACCTTCTCGGTACCAATGGTGTCCATCATCGCCTTGGCGATGCGTTCATTGGTACGCGACCAGATGTCGACCACCTTGTTGTAGCGCTCGCCGGCGGTGACCAGGCCCGACTGGTACTGCTCCTGGATTTCCAGCACTTCGGCTTCGGCCTCGGTGAGGATGCCCTTCTTCTCGTCGGGGATCAGCATGTCGTCGATGCCGATCGACACGCCTGCGCGGGTGGCGTAGGCGAAGCCGGTGTACATCAGCTTGTCGGCGAACACGACCGTGTCCTTCAAGCCCAGCTGACGGTAGCTGGAGTTGATCAGGCGGCTGATGTTCTTCTTGGTCAGCTCGGTGTTGGCCAGCGCGAACGGCAGGCCTTCCGGCAGGATTTCAGCCAGCAGGGCGCGACCGATCGTGGTGTCCACGATCGAGGTCTTGTTCTGCTTGTTGCCGTCTTCGTCGGTCACCACTTCGGTGATGCGGACCTTGACGCGCGCGTGCAGTTCCACCACGCGGTTGTCGTAGGCACGCTTCACTTCGGCGATGTTGGCGAAGGCCATGCCCTCGCCCTTCTTGTTTTCCAGCGAGCGGGTCATGTAGTACAGACCCAGCACGACGTCCTGCGACGGCACGATGATCGGCTCGCCGTTGGCCGGCGACAGGATGTTGTTGGTGGACATCATCAGCGCACGCGCTTCCAGCTGGGCTTCCAGCGAGAGCGGCACGTGGACGGCCATCTGGTCACCGTCGAAGTCGGCGTTGAACGCGGTGCAGACCAGCGGGTGCAGCTGGATGGCCTTGCCTTCGATCAGGACCGGCTCGAACGCCTGGATGCCCAGACGGTGCAGGGTCGGCGCACGGTTCAACATCACCGGATGCTCGCGGATGACCTCTTCCAGGATGTCCCAGACTTCGGCTTCTTCGCGCTCGACCAGCTTCTTGGCGGCCTTGATGGTGGTGGCCAGGCCACGACGCTGCAGCTTGGCGAACACGAACGGCTTGAACAGTTCCAGCGCCATCTTCTTCGGCAGGCCGCACTGGTGCAGGCGCAGGTACGGACCGACCACGATGACCGAACGGCCCGAGTAGTCCACGCGCTTGCCCAGCAGGTTCTGACGGAAGCGACCCTGCTTGCCCTTGATCATGTCGGCCAGCGACTTCAGCGGGCGCTTGTTGGTGCCGGTGATGGCACGGCCGCGACGGCCGTTGTCCAGCAGCGCATCGACCGATTCCTGCAGCATGCGCTTTTCATTGCGCACGATGATGTCCGGCGCGTTCAGCTCAAGCAGGCGGCGCAGGCGGTTGTTGCGGTTGATGACGCGGCGGTACAGATCGTTCAGGTCGGAGGTCGCAAAGCGGCCACCGTCCAGCGGCACCAGCGGACGCAGGTCCGGCGGCAGCACCGGCAGCACGGTCATGACCATCCACTCCGGACGGTTGCCCGACTCGAGGAAGGCTTCGACCAGCTTGATGCGCTTGGTGAGGCGCTTGAGCTTGGTTTCCGAACCGGTGCTGGCGATTTCTTCGCGCAGGCGGGTCATTTCCGACTGCAGGTCGATGGTGCGCAGCAGTTCGTACACGGCCTCGGCGCCCATGGCGGCATCGAAGTCGTCGCCGTGTTCCTGGCGTGCCTGCAGGTACTGTTCTTCGGTCAGCAGCTGGCGGCGTTCCAGGGCGGTCAGGCCCGGCTCGGTCACCACGTAGGCTTCGAAGTACAGCACGCGCTCGATGTCACGCAGGGTCATGTCCAGCATCAGGCCGATGCGCGACGGCAGCGACTTGAGGAACCAGATGTGCGCGACCGGCGATGCCAGGTCGATGTGGCCCATGCGCTCGCGACGGACCTTGGCCAGGGTGACTTCGGTGCCGCACTTTTCGCACACGACACCGCGGTGCTTCATGCGCTTGTACTTGCCGCACAGGCACTCGTAGTCCTTGACCGGCCCGAAGATGGCGGCGCAGAACAGGCCGTCACGCTCCGGCTTGAAGGTACGGTAGTTGATGGTTTCCGGCTTCTTCACTTCGCCGAAGGACCACGAACGGATCAGGTCCGGCGAGGCCAGCGCGATCTTGATCGCGTCGAAGTCCAGCGTCTGGCGCTGCTGGTTGAAGAGGTTCAGCAAGTCTTTCATGGTGTTTCTCCGAAAGGAGGAAATCTTGTCGATGGGCTGTCAGCGAACAAACGGGTGGCGCGGCTGCCGGGGCAGCCGCGCCTGCGCCATCAGTTGTCTTCCAGTTCCATGTTGATGGCCAGCGAGCGGATTTCCTTCACGAGAACGTTGAAGGATTCCGGCATGCCCGCGACCATCTCGTGCTCACCGTCGACGATGTTCTTGTACATCTGGTTACGGCCCTGCACGTCATCGGACTTCACCGTCAGCATTTCCTGCAGGGTGTAGGCCGCGCCGTAGGCTTCCAGCGCCCAGACTTCCATTTCACCGAAGCGCTGGCCACCGAACTGCGCCTTGCCGCCCAGCGGCTGCTGGGTAACGAGCGAGTACGGACCGGTCGAACGGGCGTGCATCTTGTCGTCGACCAGGTGGTTCAGCTTCAGGTAGTGCATGTAGCCCACGGTGGTGTGGCGATCGAATGCCTCACCGGTACGGCCGTCATACAGCTGGGTCTGGCCGCTCAGCGGCAGGTCGGCCAGAGCAAGCATGTGCTTGATCTCGGCTTCGGTGGCACCGTCGAACACCGGGGTGGCCATCGGCACGCCGTCGGTCAGGTTGCCGGCCAGGCGCAGCAGCTCCTCGTCACTGAACTGGGTCAGGTCGACGTGGTTGGCGTGCTGGGTCTTGTCGTGGTTGTAGACATCGTCCAGGAACTTGCGCAGGTCGGTGATCGCGGCCTGAGCCTCGAGCATGCCCTGGATCTTGCGGCCCAGGCCCTTGGCGGCCCAGCCCAGATGCACTTCCAGGATCTGGCCGATGTTCATACGCGACGGCACGCCCAGCGGGTTCAGCACGATGTCCACGGTTTCGCCCGACGCCATGTACGGCATGTCTTCGACCGGCACCACGTTGGAGACCACACCCTTGTTGCCGTGGCGGCCTGCCATCTTGTCGCCCGGCTGGATGCGGCGCTTCACGGCCAGGAACACCTTGACCATCTTGAGCACGCCCGGGGCGAGGTCGTCGCCGGCGGTGATCTTGCCGCGCTTGTCAGCGAAGCGACGCTCGAATTCCTTCTCGTGCGCCTGGATCTGCTTCTGTGCACGCTCGATGGCTTCGGAGGCGTCGTCGTCCTTCATGCGCAGCACGAACCAGTCCGCCTTCTTCAGGCCGTCCAGGTAGGCGTCGGTGACGCTGTCGCCCTTCTTCAGGCCGGCACCGCCGTTGACCACCTTGCCCACGATCTGCGAGCGCAGACGTGCGTAGATGGCGGCTTCAAGGATGCGGAACTGGTCGTCGAAGTCCTTCTTGACGCGCTTGATCTCGCTTTCCTCGATCTGGCGCGCACGCTTGTCCTTCTCGATGCCGTCACGGGTGAAGACCTGCACGTCGATGACGGTGCCGTCCATGCCCGGCGGCACGCGCAGCGAGCTGTCCTTCACGTCCGACGCCTTCTCGCCGAAGATCGCGCGCAGCAGCTTCTCTTCCGGGGTCAGCTGGCTTTCGCCCTTCGGGGTGACCTTGCCGACCATGATGTCGCCGGCACGCACTTCGGCGCCGATGTACACCACGCCGGACTCGTCCAGTCGGTTCAACGCCTGCTCGGACACGTTCGGGATGTCGGCGGAAATTTCCTCCGGCCCCAGCTTGGTGTCACGCGCAACGCAGGTCAGCTCTTCGATGTGGATCGTGGTGTAACGATCCTCTTCCACCACGCGCTCGGAAAGCAGGATGGAGTCTTCGAAGTTGTAGCCGTTCCACGGCATGAAGGCGATCAGCATGTTCTGGCCCAGGGCCAGTTCGCCGATGTCGGTGGACGGACCGTCAGCCAGCACGTCGCCACGCGCCACCACGTCACCCACTTCCACCAGCGGACGCTGGTTGATGCAGGTGTTCTGGTTGGAACGGGTGTACTTGATCAGGTTGTAGATATCCACGCCGGCGTCGGTGGCGTCGGTGATCTCGGCTTCGTTGACCTTGACCACGATGCGGCCAGCGTCGATCTGCACGATATCGCCGCCACGACGGGCGTTCACGGTCACACCGGAGTCACGGGCCACGGCGCGTTCGATACCGGTACCCACCAGCGGCTTCTGCGCACGCAGGGTCGGCACGGCCTGGCGCTGCATGTTGGCGCCCATCAGTGCACGGTTTGCGTCATCGTGCTCCAGGAATGGGACCAGCGCGGCTGCGATGGACACGGTCTGCATCGGCGAGACGTCCATGAAGTGGACTTCCGCCGGCGGCTTGAGCAGCGATTCACCCTGGAAGCGGCACGGCACGAACTGCTCGGTGAGCATGCTCTTTGCATCGGTCAGGGCGTTGGCCTGGGCGATGACGTACTCGTTTTCCTCGATCGCCGACAGGAACTCGATCTCGTCGGAGACCTTGCCGTCTGCCACCTTGCGGTACGGGGTTTCCAGGAAGCCGTACTGGTTGGTGCGGGCGTACACGGCCAGCGAGTTGATCAGGCCGATGTTCGGGCCTTCCGGGGTTTCGATGGTGCAGACGCGGCCGTAATGGGTCGGATGGACGTCGCGCACTTCGAAGCCGGCGCGCTCACGGGTCAGACCGCCCGGGCCCAGGGCCGAGACACGACGCTTGTGGGTCACTTCCGACAGCGGGTTGTTCTGATCCATGAACTGGGACAGCTGCGAGGAGCCGAAGAACTCCTTGATGGCAGCGGCGACCGGCTTGGCGTTGATCAGCTCCTGCGGGGTCAGGCCTTCGGACTCTGCCATCGACAGACGTTCCTTGACCGCGCGCTCGACGCGGACCAGGCCCACGCGGAACACGTTCTCGGCCATTTCACCGACCGAACGCACGCGACGGTTGCCCAGGTGATCGATGTCATCGACCACGCCGCGACCGTTGCGGATCTCGGTCAGGACCTTGATCACTTCCAGGATGTCGGAGGTGTCACCCAGCTCGGAGACCAGGCGCTTGGACTCTTCGTCGTTGCGCTCGCCGAAATACTTGCGGTCGTACAGCACGGCTTCGCCGGTGACAGCCTTGCGGCCGACACGACGGTTGAACTTCATACGGCCGACCGTGGACAGGTCGTAGCGCTCGAAGGTGAAGAACAGGTTGTGGAACAGGTTCTGCGCGGCATCCTTGGTCGGCGGCTCGCCCGGACGCATCATGCGGTAGATTTCGACCAGAGCTTCGAGCTGGGTCTTGGTCGGATCGATGCGCAGGGTGTTGGACAGGTACGGGCCACGATCCAGGTCGTTCACCCACAGGGTGCCCACGGCATCGACGCCGGCCTTGCGGAAGGCCTGCAGCTGTTCGTCGGTGATTTCGTCGTTGGCCTGGGCCAGCAGCTCACCGGTGTTGGCGTCGACGACGTCGTGCGACAGGATGCGGCCGACGATGTAATCGTCCGGCACGGCCAGGGCGGCAATGCCCGAGGCTTCCAGCTGCTTGACGTGGCGCGCGGTGATGCGCTTGCCGGCTTCGACGATGACCTTGTCGCCGTCGGCCAGGTCGAAGTTCAGGGTCTCGCCGCGCAGACGCTCGGCCACCAGTTCGAGCTGCACGCCCTCATCAGGATTGATGTGGAAGGTGTTGATCTCGAAGAACTCGGCCAGCATTTCTTCATTGCTGTAACCCAGCGCACGCAGCAGGATCGACACCGGCAGCTTGCGGCGACGATCGATACGGGTGAACAGGGCGTCCTTCGGGTCGAACTCGAAGTCCAGCCAGGAGCCGCGGTACGGAATGATGCGGGCGCTGTACAGCAGCTTGCCCGAGCTGTGGGTCTTGCCACGGTCGTGGTCGAAGAACACGCCCGGCGAACGGTGCAGCTGCGACACGATGACGCGCTCGGTACCGTTGACGATGAAGGTGCCGTTGTCGGTCATCAGCGGGATTTCGCCGAGATAGACCTCCTGCTCCTTCACGTACTTGATGGCCTTGGTCGACGACTCGCGGTCGTAGATCACCAGGCGCACGGTCACGCGCAGCGGCGCGCCGTAGCTCATGCCGCGCTGGCGGCACTCGCGCTCGTCGAACACAGGGTCGCCAAGCTTGTAGCCGACGTATTCCAGCGCAGCGTTGCCGCTGTAGCTGGCGATCGGGAACACCGACTTCAGGGCCGCGTGCAGGCCGAGATCACGGCGCTTGGCCGGATCCACGTTTTCCTGCAGGAATTCGCGATAGGAATCCACCTGGATGGCGAGCAGGAAAGGCACTTCGAGGATCGAGCGCTGCTTGCCGAAATCCTTGCGGATACGCTTCTTTTCGGTGAACGAATATGACGTCATGGGGTCTCACCTTGGCTGTGCGGGCCGCCGTACAGGCGCGGCCCGAAGGGAACATGAAAATTGTCAGTTGGAAGTCGCTGGTATTGCCGGCACCAGCACGCCTTCTCCCGCTACTTCCAACTGCCAACTCGTCTGCATCCACTACCCTGCCGGCGCGCCTTGGGCGCTGCTGTTACAGAGCATGACCGCAGCCCGTGTTGGGCTTTACATCGGGTGTTGCGTGAAACGACCAAAGGCCGGGGGCTTACGCCCCCAGCCTTGGCTGCATCGCCGTGATTCGGTGGCGAGGCAAGGAACTGCTTACTTGACTTCGACAGTCGCGCCAGCAGCTTCCAGGTCCTTCTTGAACTTGGCAGCGTCGTCCTTCGAAGCGGCTTCCTTGATCATGCCGCCAGCTTCAGCCAGATCCTTCGCTTCCTTCAGGCCCAGGCCGGTGATGGCGCGGACAGCCTTGATGACTTCGACCTTCTTCTCGCCGGCCGACTTCAGGATGACGTCGAATTCGGTCTGCTCTTCAACCACGGCAGCCGGGCCAGCCGGACCAGCAGCGGCGACCGGAGCAGCGGCGGAAACGCCGAACTTCTCTTCGATGGCCTTGACCAGCTCCATCACTTCCATCAGGGACTTCTCGGCGATTGCGTCGACGATCTGTTCGTTGGTAAGGGACATTTTGATTACCTTTGGATAATTTTCTGGGTTGAGGTTCCGTCAGGAACCACGGAAACGTCGACTCAGGCGGTCTCGGCGACCGGCTCGGCAGCGTCGGCGGGGGCTTCATCGCCACCACCCTGCTTGTCGGCCACGGCCTTGACGGCACGGGCGAACATCGTGGCCGGCTCGGCCAGGACGCGGGCCAGCATGGCCAGAGCCTGATCACGGGTCGGCAGCGAGGCCAGCACGTCGACATGGCCAGCCGGGAACAGTTCCCCGCCGATGGCCACGACCTTTGCCTGCAGCTTGTCGTTGGTCTTGGCAAAATCCTTGATCAGGCGACCGGCTGCGCCGGGCTCCTCGAGCGAGAACGCGTACAGCAGCGGACCGACGAGTGCGTCTTTGGCGCATTCGTATTCGGTGCCTTCCACTGCACGTGCCGCCAGCGTGTTCTTGACAACTTTCAAGAAAACGCCGGTTTCGCGTGCCTGCTTGCGCATCGCGGTCATCTGGGAGACCGTGGTGCCAGCGTATTCGGCTGCGATCAAGGAGTGAGCCTTGGCGGCAACGTCTGCCAGCTCCGCGACTACTTCTTGCTTCTGGGACAGATTGAGAGCCATTGCACTCCTCCAATTGAACTCCGCTTACGGCTCCTGCCGTGTGCGGTCCTGGGCGGCATCCGTCCTGGACGCCGGGAACATCAGGTGATGTTCCAAGGGTGGGCCGTTCTAGACCTGGATGGCCAACCTGGGTAAACCCAGACGTGCGTAAACCAGAAAAACTCCAGAAGGGCACCATCTACGCAGGGTGATTCCCGAGGGAACCGATTAAGCGGTCGGTACTGCGCCGGCGGCGACTCCTTGCCAATGCGAGCATCCGTGCCCGTCGCCGGTATGTACTGACCGCGCCTGCGGTCTTTGACGGCTATCTCCGCAGGGCGAGCCCCACTCGGATTGCCTTCAAAATTCACGGGTACCGGACCGAAGCCCGGCACCCGCTTCAAACAATTACTTCAGGGTCAGCGACGACTGGTCGACGGTGACGCCCGGGCCCATCGTCGAGCTGACCGAAACCTTCTGCAGGTAGGTGCCCTTCGAGGTAGCCGGCTTGGCCTTGATCAGGTCCATCAGCAGCGCCTGCAGGTTCGACTTCAGCGCGTCTTCGGCGAAGTCGGCCTTGCCGATGGTGCAATGGATGATGCCGGCCTTGTCGGTGCGGTAACGCACCTGACCCGACTTGGCATTCTTGACGGCTTCGCCCGGGTTGGCCGACACGGTGCCGACCTTCGGGTTCGGCATCAGGCCGCGCGGGCCGAGCACGGTGCCCAGCTTACCCACGACGCGCATGGCGTCCGGGGTGGCGATGACGACGTCGTAGTTCAGATCGCCGGCCTGCATCTTCTCGGCCAGGTCTTCCATACCAACGGCTTCGGCGCCAGCAGCCAGGGCTTCGTCAGCCTTGGCACCGGCCGGAGCGAAGACGGCAACGCGCACGCTCTTGCCGGTACCGGCCGGCAGCACGGTGGAACCGCGCACCTGCTGGTCGGACTTCTTGGCGTCCACGCCCAGGCGCACAGCAACGTCGAAGGACTCGACGAACTTGGCCTTGGTAGCGGTCTTCAGGATCTTGATTGCGTCCTCGAAGGCATATGCCTTACCCGGGACGACGGCGGCCTTGATGGCCTTCTCACGCTTGGTCTGTGCCATCTTCTTAACCCTCCACCACGAGGCCCATGGAACGGGCAGAACCGGCAATCGTGCGCACCGCGGCGTCCAGGTCGGCGGCCGTCAGGTCGGCTTCCTTGGTCTTGGCGATTTCTTCCAGCTGCTTACGGGTCACCTTGCCCACCTTGTCGGTGTTCGGGCGCTTGGAGCCCGAGGAGATGCCAGCAGCCTTCTTGAGCAGCACGGCAGCCGGGGTGCTCTTGGTGATGAAGGTGAAGGTACGGTCCGAATAGGCCGTGATGATCACCGGCACCGGCAGACCCGGTTCCTGCTTCTGCGTGGCGGCATTGAAGGCCTTGCAGAATTCCATGATGTTCAGGCCGCGCTGACCCAGCGCAGGACCGACCGGCGGCGAGGGGTTGGCCTGACCGGCCTTGACCTGCAGCTTGATATAACCGACAACTTTCTTTGCCATGTGAGTATCTCTCCGGGTGCTAGCGCCTTACGACAACAGGCTCCCCATCGGACCGGGAATCACGCGTCCCGGCATCGCGTTTTGAAATCATGCCGAAGGCCACCTTGCGGTGGCCCTGGTTTTTGCCAGCTTCCTGGCAGGAAGCCGCGCACTATATCAGCTTTTTCCGGGCACTGCCCGAGGCGAATCTGAACGCAGCCGACCAGGCTCCGGGCGGCCGCCCGGAACCCTACAGCCGCAAGGCTCAGACGGCCTTTTCGACCTGGCCGAACTCGAGCTCGACCGGGGTGGCACGACCGAAGATCAGCACCGAGACGCGCAGACGGCTCTTCTCGTAGTTGACTTCTTCGACGACGCCATTGAAGTCGTTGAACGGGCCTTCGGTGACACGGACCATCTGGCCCGGCTCGAACAGCACCTTCGGACGCGGCTTCTCGACACCTTCCTGAACGCGGTCCAGGATGGCGGCAGCCTCTTCGTCACGGATCGGCAACGGACGGTCGGCGGTGCCGCCGATGAAGCCCATCACCTTGGAGGTGTCCTTGACCAGATGCCAGCTTTCGTTGTCGATGCGCGGGATGCCGTTTTCTTCGTGGGTCTCGATCTGGACCAGCACGTAACCCGGGAAGAACTTGCGCTCGGAACGGCGCTTCTGGCCGGAGCGCATCTCGACCACTTCCTCGGTCGGGACCAGGACATCACCGAAGCGCTCCTGCATCTCGTCACGCACGATGCGATCGCGCAGAGCCTGCGCAACCGACTTTTCGAAGCCCGAATAGGCGTGAACGACGTACCAACGCTTCACTGGTTTCTCCTTATCGACCCAGGAATGCCTGGATCGCTTTCTGAATCACGAAGTCAAATCCGCCCAGCAGCAAGCTGAGGATGATCACGACCACGACCACCACCCAGGTCATGCGGATGGCTTCCTGGCGAGTCGGCCAGACCACCTTGCGCAGTTCGAAACGCGATTCGGACAGGAACTCACGCGTGTCGCGACCCTTGCCGGTCAGCAGGAACACGCCAGCGCCGGCCACCAGGCCAACGACAACGGCCAGACCGCGCAGCGGACCGGCCCAGGCACTTTGGGACGCATGCTCAGGAGCACCGAACCAGTACCAAGCAAAGAGACCTGCCAGCACCAGAATGGCTGCGGCAACGTACTTGACGAAATCACCTCCGTTGGAGGTGTTGTCCTTGGAATGCTCGATCTTGCTATTCATCCGGCTCTGGCTGCTGAGGCGGCATGACACGGCCGCGGGGAGGGAGAAGTGGCACGCCAGGAGGGACTCGAACCCCCAACCTGCGGTTTTGGAGACCGCTGCTCTGCCAATTGAGCTACTGGCGTACTGAAAAACTTGCCTTCCCTTAGACGGCGAAGGCGGACCGAGGTTCCCGGCCCGCCACTCGCGAGACCGGCAGCGCTAAACAACCGCCGGTGGTGAAATCTTACAGCAGGATCTTGGAGACCACGCCGGCGCCGACGGTACGACCGCCTTCGCGAATTGCGAAGCGCAGGCCTTCATCCATGGCGACCGGGTTGATCAGGGTGACAACCATCTTCACGTTGTCGCCCGGCATGACCATTTCCACGCCTTCCGGCAGTTCAACCGCACCGGTGATGTCGGTGGTACGGAAGTAGAACTGCGGGCGGTAGCCCTTGAAGAACGGGGTGTGACGGCCGCCCTCGTCCTTCGACAGCACGTACACTTCCGAGTCGAACTGGGTGTGCGGCTTGATCGAACCCGGCTTGGCCAGCACCTGGCCACGCTCGACGTCGTCACGCTTGGTGCCGCGCAGCAGCAGACCGGCGTTGTCGCCTGCCTGACCCTGGTCGAGCAGCTTGCGGAACATTTCCACGCCGGTCACGGTGGTCTTCTGGACCGGACGGATACCGACGATTTCGATTTCTTCGCCGACCTTGATGATGCCGCGTTCGATACGACCGGTCACCACGGTGCCGCGGCCCGAGATCGAGAACACGTCTTCGACCGGCATCAGGAATGCCTTGTCCACGTCGCGTTCCGGGGTCGGAATCCAGGTGTCCAGCGCCTCGACCAGCTTGATCACGGCCGGCACGCCGATGTCGCTCTGGTCGCCTTCCAGCGCCAGGCGGGCCGAACCCGAGATGATCGGGGTGTCATCGCCCGGGAAGTCGTACTTGCTCAGCAGTTCGCGGACTTCCATCTCCACCAGCTCGAGCAGCTCGGCGTCGTCCACCATGTCAGCCTTGTTCAGGAAGACAACGATGTACGGCACGCCGACCTGACGCGACAGCAGGATGTGCTCGCGGGTCTGCGGCATCGGGCCGTCAGCAGCCGAACAGACCAGGATCGCGCCGTCCATCTGCGCAGCACCGGTGATCATGTTCTTGACGTAGTCAGCATGGCCCGGGCAATCGACGTGGGCGTAATGACGGTTGGCGGATTCGTATTCGACGTGTGCGGTCGAGATCGTGATGCCACGAGCCTTTTCTTCCGGCGCGGCGTCGATCGCGGAGTAATCCTTGAACTCGCCACCGAAGCGCTCAGCACCGATCTTGGTCAGTGCGGCGGTCAGCGTGGTCTTGCCGTGGTCGACGTGACCGATGGTGCCGACGTTGACGTGCGGCTTGGTGCGCTCGAACTTACCCTTGGCCATGGCTGCTTATCTCGAAATCGTCTGAATGGTGGCACTTAGATGGTGCTCACGAAAGGAATCGAACCTTCGACCTCCTCCTTACCAAGGAGGTGCTCTACCGACTGAGCTACGTGAGCGAGTTTTGAATTATGGCACGAATTTGAATATATTCAAACTCATTCAATGGAGCGGGAGACGGGGATCGAACCCGCACCATCAGCTTGGAAGGCTGAGGTTCTACCATTGAACTACTCCCGCATCGGAAGCTCTTGCCACAACATGAAACTGGTGGAGGGAGGTGGATTCGAACCACCGAAGGCGTAAGCCAGCAGATTTACAGTCTGCCCCCGTTGGCCGCTTGGGTATCCCTCCTTACCACCCTGTCCTTGGCGCCGAAGCGTTTTCGGTGTGGGGTGGAAGAGCCGTGAATTTTGGGGGTGAATGCGGGTTCTGTCAACAACCTTTTTCAACTTTTTCACACGAAGTTGCATTCGCCCCGCCAGCACGGGCTATTGGCCGGGAAGTGCCAGGGTTTCGTCGGCGAAGATCGCCACGTGCGGCACGCCGTCGGCACCGATCCAGCCGCGATACATGCCCTGGGTGTTGAACGGCGTGGCAGCGCGGCCGTCGGCGGACAGCACGATCGCCCCGCCATCGCCGCCCAATGCCGGAATCCGTTCGTTGATGACCGCACGCCCTGCCTCTTCCGGGCCCTGCTTGAGGTAGGCCATGCGCGCGCAGATGTCGTGTGCGGCGGCGGTGCGGATGTAGTACTCGCCCCAACCGGTGCCGGACACCGCGCAGGTGGCATTGGCATAGGTGCCGGCGCCGATGATCGGCGAATCACCGACCCGCCCGTAGCGCTTGTTGGTCATGCCGCCGGTGGAGGTGCCCGCAGCGAGATGGCCCTGCGCATCCAGCGCGACCGCGCCGACGGTGCCGAAGTGGCGTGCGGTCTCCAGGTCGGTGTGGGCCTGGCCGCTGGCTTCTTCCTTGAGCGCCTTCTGCAGCTGCTGCCAGCGTTTGTCGGTGCGGAAGTAGGACGGATCGACCAGGCTGATGCCCTGGCTGACGGCGAAGGCCTCGGCGCCCTGCCCCACCATCATCACGTGCGGCGAGCGCTGCATCACCGCCTCGGCCAGCTGGATCGGGTTGCGCACGCGCTGCACGCCGGCCACGGCACCGGCCTTGAGGGTGGCGCCGTCCATCAGCGAGGCATCCAGCTCATTGCGCCCGTCGTGGGTGAACACCGCGCCCTTGCCCGCGTTGAAGCTCGGATCGTCCTCCAGCACGGTGATTGCCGCGGTGACCGCCTGCAGCGCCGGTTTACCCGCTGCCAGCGCCGCGTGCCCCTGCAGCAGCGCCTGGCGCAGCGCGGCGCGCGCGGCCTTCTCTTCGGCAGGCGACAGATCCTTGCGCTCGACCCCGGCGCCGCCATGGATCACCAGAACCGGTGCGGCCGCGTGGGCCAGCGGGCTCAACAGCAGCAGCGACAACAACAAGCCAGGGCGACGCATCATCGGCAGGTACCGTCAGAGGAAGGCGGCCATCATGGCATGTGCGGCGAACCGCCCTCCGGCACCGCCGCCGGGGTCATTCCGGGACCAGTTCCAGCTCGCCCTCGCGGATGTCGGCGGTCATCTGGAAGGCCGCATCGTCCACGCGGAAGCCATCCAGGTGCAGCCGGCTGGCACTGCCGATGCCGGTGACCGGAATGGCGTGGAAATCCAGCGCCTGCCTATCGCGCAGGCGATCAGCGGTGTGCTGGGGCATCACCAGCCAGGCATAACCGTCGTTGTTGCTGAGTACCCGGCCGCGGCCATCGGCCTCCACGCACAGCGCGGTGTCCTCGTCCACGCCGATGCCGACCATGTCCTGCCGCCCGCTCTGCTGTGCGGCCCGGGCCACGAACACGATGAGCCGGCCGAGCCGGTCGCGCTTGCCGAAGTGGGTGTCGGTGATCACGTTGGACAGGTAGGGCATGGTCAGGAAGTCGCTGTCCAGGGTGACCGCGCTGCCCATCGGGTCGGCCAGCGCGCTGGCGGAGCTGACGCTGCCCCCATCCAGGGCGCCGTAGCTGTAGCCGCCCAGGATGGCCAGGCCGGCGCTGGTGCCGGCGATCGGGCGACCGGCGCGCACGTGCGCATTGAGCGCCTCGTTGAGCGCGGTACCTTTCCAGAAACGGATGTAGCGCGACTGGTCGCCGCCGGCGATGAAGATCGCATCGGCGGCCGCCACCACCCGCAGCACCGCCGGGTCATCGGCGGCGCGGCGGCTGTCGAATACCAGGGTCTGCACCGAGGCGACCCCGCCGATGTCGCGGTAGAGGCGCTCCTGCAGCTCTTCGGCGCCGGAGGCGCGCAGGATCACCACGCGGCCGTGCCCGGCGCGCTGCAACCACCAGTCGAATGCCTCGGGGACCCACTCACCACCGCCCATCAGCATCATCGCCGGCTCGGTATGGGCCGCCGGCGGGGCGTCCAGGTCGCCGGTCTCGTAGTAGCGGTAGCCGGGTTCCTGCAAGGCCCGGGCAGACTGCGCCTGGGCCGGCAGGCCGACACTGAGCACCAGCAAAGCCAGGGTCCAGCCGACCCGGCGGAGCGCACCGTCCACGTTGACCTCCCTGAACAAAATCGCCTTGTAAGCGCTTTCACTCTTTGCCAGAGAAAATGCCAGTGGTCAACCCCGTAAAAAAGGCGTTAAATGCGCGCCGTCCATTCGCGATACGTGAATGGGGGACGGGCCTCCCTCGAGGCCGACTCTTTCTTCTCGAGAATTCTCATGCGTAAACAGGCGATGGCGTGGTCGATCCAGCTGGCGTTGATGGGTGTGGCCGCAAGCGCAGGCGCACAGACCCCGGCCGCTTCCGGGGTGCAGCAGCTGGACACGGTGCAGGTCACCGGTTCGCGCATTCCGCGCGCGCAGGTTGAAGGCCCGGCCCCGGTCACGGTGATCACCGCCGAGCAGATCCAGGCCAGCGGCTTCACCAGCGTGCCGGACGTGCTGCGCTCGATGACCCAGAACGGCGGTGAGACCCAGAGCCAGCAATCGGCCAGTGGCGCCGACTTCTCGCCGGGCGCCCAGCAGGTGGATCTGCGCGGGCTGGGCCCGAACCACACCCTGGTGCTGGTCAACGGCCGCCGCATCGCCGATTTCCCGATGCCGTTCCAGGGCCGCAGCAACTTCACCGACGTCTCCAACATCCCGATCGGGATGATCGAGCGGATCGAAGTGCTGACCGGCAGCGCCTCGGCCATCTATGGCTCCGATGCGATCGCCGGGGTGGTCAACTTCATCCTCAAGAAGCAGGTCGATGGCACCACCGTCGATGTGCGCATGGGCACCACCAGCGAAGGCGGCGGTGAGTCGTTCAACATCAGCATGGCCAGCGGCTTCGATGTCGGCCGCTTCAGCGCGGTGTACAGCCTGGAACTGCAGTCGCAGACGCCGCTGTGGGCCTACCAGCGCGACCAGCAGGACTCCACCGCCGATGCGCCGACGGACAGCGCGCGCGCCGCGCGCCGGGCTTACCTGCGCACCGACTACAACGATGACTACCTGGACCCGGGCAAGGCCACCTGCGATGCGCTGGCCGGGCAGAACCGTGGCAGCACCCACTACGCCGAACGCGCACGCTATGGCTTCTACTGCGGCAGCGACGCCTCGATCGGCTACGGCACCATCCTCAGCAAGCGCCGCGGCGTGAACGGCTATGCCTCGCTGAACTATGCCTTCGACAACGGCGCCAGCTGGTTTGCCGACGTGCAGATGGGCTACCACGACATCGCCCTGATGCGCGATGTGACCAACTGGGGCCGCATGGCCGCCGACGGAAATGAAGACGGCTACTTCTACAACCAGGCCACCGACCAGGTGGAGTTCTGGCAGCGCCAGTTCTCGCCGGAGGAAATGGGCGGGCTGCGCAACGGCATGATCCGCAGCACGCAGAAGACCTTCAGCGTCACCACCGGCTTCAAGGGCGCGCTGTCGGCGAACTGGGACTACGAGGCCTCGCTGAGCCACTCGCAGTACCAGTCCTCGATCCGCTGGCCGCAGATCATCGCCGCCAAGGCCAATGCGCTGTTCCTGGGCGAGCAGCTCGGCGAGTACACCGATGACGATGACAACGTGTTCCCGGTGTTCAACGCCGACCCCGCGCGCCTGTACCGGCCGCTGAGCCGCAGCGAGTACGATTCGATCGCCGCGCGCACCACCTACTCGCCGAAGTCGCGCACCGACACCGCCGCGCTGACCCTGACCAACGGCGAGCTGTTCGAACTGCCGGGCGGCAAGGCCGGTTTCGCGGCCACGGCCGAGTTCGGCAACCAGTCCTATGCGCTGAACCCCGATCCGCTGGCCACCCAGTACTACTACTACAGCTGGAAGGATTCGGACGGGCACGGCAGCCGCAACCGTTGGGCCACCGCCGCCGAGCTGCGCCTGCCGCTGCACGACACGCTGAACGTGAGCGTGGCCGGCCGCTTCGATCAGTACCGCTATTCGGGCAACACGATCGGCAAGGCGACCTGGAGCGGCGGCATCGAATGGCGCCCGCTCGATACCCTGCTGGTGCGTGGTTCCTACGGCACCGCGTTCCGCGCACCGGACCTGCACTACGTGTATGCCGGGCCGGGCAACGATGAGACCAGCAACAACGACTACTACAACTGCCAGCTCGACCAGGCCGATGACTGCTCGGACTACGAAGAGAACCTGATCCGTACCCGTGAAGGCAACCGCAAGCTGGACCCGGAAACCAGCACGTCGTGGAGCGCCGGTTTCGTGTGGTCGCCGGCGATCGGGCTGGACCTGTCGGTGGACTGGTTCGACATCGACATGCGCGATCAGGTGCAGGACATGGACGTGGGCAGCATCCTGCGCGATGAAGCGGCCTGCCGCCTGGGCAGCGCCGACGCCAGCTCGCCGACCTGCGTGGATGCGATCAGCCGGGTCACCCGCACCAGCGATGGCCGTCTGTACGGCGTGCACGTCAGCCCGATCAACATCGCCCGCGAAACCACCCGCGGCATCGATGTCGGCCTGCGCTACCGGCTGAGAACCGGTTTCGGCGATTTCATCCTGAGCGGCAACCACACCTGGGTGAAGACGCACGACTTCCAGCAGTTCGACGGCGATGTGGTCGAGGACAAGTTCGCGATCAACAGCGGTTTCGACATCCCGCGCACCAAGACCAGCGCCAGCATCACCTGGGAGAACGCGGCGTGGTCGGCCACCGTGTACGGTTCACGCCTGGGCAAGCTGCCCACCTATGACAGCTACGACCAGAGCTTCGACCCGGAAAGCGGTGACAGCCCGTGGATCGGTGCAACGTACCGCTACAACGTGTCGGTGCAGTACCGCTTCGATGACTATTCGCGCCTGTCGCTGTCGGTGGTCAACGTGGCCAACAAGATGCCGCCCAAGGACGTGACCTACACCTCGTATCCTTACTACGACGTGTCCTGGTTCGACACCGTGGGCCGCACGATCAACCTGCAGTACACCCACAAGTTCGGCGGCACCGCGCTGTAAGCGCCTGCCCCCGCACGACCCGACAAGGCCCGCCGCGTGCGGGCCTTGTCGTTGCTGGAACCTGAACAGAACGCCGCGCATTGTCGCGATCGGAGCGGTTTTAGGGATCGACTGATGTGCGCGGGGCGGGCGCGTTCCTAGCATCTGCCCCATGCATCGCCTCCTGCCCCGCCGCCATTCCGTCGACGCCCCTGCCGTGGCCGCCACCGTGCTGTTGCGCTGGCTGTCGCTGTGCGTGCTGTTCTGCCTGGTCGGCACGGCCGGCTTCTACCTGCTGGCACAGCTCAGCGACGACGTCTCGGTGCACCGCCGCGACATGAACGCTGCCGCCTACCGTGCGCAGCTGTACTTCGACCAGCGCGAGGCGCTGCTCAACTACCTGGCCGATTCGGTGGTGGAATCGCCGGTCGGGTCGGCACCCCTGGAACGCCCGGGCGAGCACGAGGCCGATGACATCCAGCGCCTGGCATTGGGCCGTGGCCATGACGGCCGCCAACTGAGCCTGCTGCTGTCGGCGCGCGCCGAGCGCACCCTGGCCGAGTTCGATGCGCAGCTGATCCATGTCGGTACCGATCCGGCCGCCCCGCGCCAGTGGCTGCACGGGCAGCACACGCCGGCATCGCCGCCGCCCGCCGGGCTGACCGCCGCGGCACTGCGCGCGCATGCCGCGCGCGCGGGCGCCGAGAACGGGGTGTACTGGCTGTCCTGGCCCAGCCCGGGTACAGCGGTCTATCTGTTCCGCGCCGCCGAAGATGGCCCGGACCCGGCACATTGGCTGGTGCTGGCACTGGACCCACAGGCCGTGGCGGAGATGGCGCATGGCCAGGGCATCGGCGATTTTGCCCTGCTCGACGCGCAGGGGCGGACCGTGCTGTCCAACCGCCGCGACCTGCAATTGCCGCAGGCCTGGATGCAGGCGCGCCAGGGTGATGCGTTCGGCTTCGTCTGGACCGGCGGCCTGCCGCGCGGCCTGGTCCTGCTCAAGGGCATCGGCCAGGACGGCTGGCGGCTGGCCTATCACCTGCCACCGGGCTTGCTGCTGGGCGATATCGCCGGCCCGATCGCGGTATCGCTGCTGCTGTGCCTGGCGGCGATCGGCGCGTTGCGTGTGCTGACCCGGCGCATCGACCGTCAGTTGATCCAGCCGGCCCATCACCAGCACCGCCAATTGCTGGAGAGCTTCGACTTCGGCAGCACCGTGATCGAGATGGCCCCCGTGGGCATGTGCGTGCTGCGCTGCCATGACGCCAAGGTGATGTTGGAAAACCAGCTGGCCCGCGATTGGCTGGGTGCCGATACCCACAGCGGTGACTGGCACGGCCCGTGGCGGCGCCCCGCCGACATTGCCGCGCGGCCTTCGCGCACCCGCCGCGCGCTGGATTTCAGCACCCGCGATGGGCGCCAGCTGCAGGTGCTGTACGCCGCCACCCGCTACCACGACGAAGACGTGCTGCTGTGCGTGTTCAACGACATCAGTCGGCATCGGCAGATCCAGGCGGCGCTGTCGGCGGCCAAGCAGGCGGCCGATGAGGCCAGCCAGGCCAAGAGCGCGTTCGTGGCCACCATGAGCCACGAGATCCGCACCCCGCTGTACGGCGTGCTGGGCACGCTGGAACTGCTCGGCAACACCGCGATGGATGCCAGGCAGGCGCAGTACCTGAAGACCATCCAGCATTCCTCGTCGGTGCTGCTGCAGTTGATCAGCGACATCCTGGATGTGTCCAAGATCGAATCGGGCCAGCTCACCTTGGCCTCGGCCGCGTTCTCGCCGCTGGAACTGGCTGAAACCACCCTGCGCTCCTATGCAGCGGCGGCGGCGCGCAAGCACCTGCAGATTGTGGTGTGTACCGACCCGCGCTTGCCTGATCGGGTCAGCGGCGATGCCGACCGGATCCGCCAGGTGCTGGGCAACCTGCTCAGCAACGCGATCAAGTTCACCGACAGCGGCCGGGTCTTCCTGCGGGTTCGGCAGGTGGCGCGCGAAGGCGGCACCGCCACGATCAGCTGGCAGGTCACCGATACCGGCGTGGGCATCGCCGAAGCCGAGCAGGCCGGCCTGTTCGAGCCGTTCCGCCAGGTCGGCAGCCACAGCCGGCGCGACGGCACCGGGCTGGGCCTGTCGATCAGCGATCACCTGGTGCGGCTGATGAACGGCGAACTGCGCCTGGTCAGCGAGCCGGGCCTGGGTAGCAGCTTCACCATGCAGCTGCCGTTGCCGTTGATCGAAGACGATGGCAGCCACGATGCCGCCGGCGCGGAGACCGTGCGGCTGCTACCGCACCCGCCGCTGCAGGTCCGCGCCAGCCTGCCCGAACTGGCCGACAGCACCGCGCAGTGGCTGCAGCGCTGGGGTGCGAGCGCGCGCCGCTACACGCCCGACGGTGCACCGGCGGTGCCGGGCACCATCCTGATCGACTGCGACCCGCACGACGGGGTTGCACTGAACTGGCCGGGACCGCGCGTGCTGACGTCGCCCGATGCCGGCGACCTGCCGCTGCCCGACGCCACCTGCCCGGAGCAGTTGAACGTCACCGCCTTCAGTGTTGCCGCGATCGCCCGTGCCGTGGCCCAGCTGCAGCATGCCGACCACCCGCTGCCGAAGGCGCCACCTCGCGTGGAGCGCACCGCATTGGGGCTGCACGTGCTGGTGGCCGAAGACAATCCGATCAACCGGCTGATCCTCAAGGAACAACTGGAAACGCTCGGCTGCCGCGTGGTCACCGCCTGTGACGGTCACGAGGCCCTGGCCTGCTGCGCCGCCGACAGCTTCGATGTGGTGCTGACCGACATCAACATGCCCGGGCTGGGCGGCCATGCCCTGACCCGCCAGTTGCGTCAGCAGGGCGTCACCCTGCCGGTGATCGGCGCCACCGCCAACGCCACCCCGGAAGAACGCGAACGCTGCCTTGCCGGCGGCATGAACGGCTATCTGGTGAAACCGATCGATATCGGCACCCTTCGCCTCGCCCTCAGTGGGCTGACCACAGGAGCGTCGACATGAGCGACCACCATGTACTGATCCTCGAAGACCAGCCCTTCCAGCGCGGGTTCCTGGCCAACATGTTCAACGCCGTGCCCGGCGTCACCACCGATACCTCCGGCGATGCCGCCTACGCGGTGGCGATGTGCACCCTGCGCCGTTACGACCTGGTGGTGACCGACCTGATGATGCCGGGGGTGGACGGTATCCAGTTCATCCAGGCGCTGGCTGCGCAGGAGCACAAGCCGTTGTTGGCGCTGGTCAGCTCGGCCTCGCAGCGGATGATGGCCTCGGCCCGGCTGATGGCCGAATCGCTGGGCATCACCGTGCTCGGCATCCTGCCCAAGCCGGTCTCCCCGGCCGATGTCAGTGAGTTGATCGCGCAGCTCGAACAGGCTGACGCGACCGGCAGCAGTGCGCCGGCGCCGGCCGAGGCACCGGTGCAGGCCAGCCGTGAGCGGCTGTGCAAGGCCATCGCCGATGGCGAGATCACGGCGTGGTTCCAGCCGAAGAAATCACTGGAGTCCGGGCTGGTGGTGGCCGCCGAAGCGCTGGTGCGCTGGCGTCATCCCGAGCACGGCACGCTGCAGGCCGGACGCTTTCTGCCGCTGATCGAACAGCACGCGCTGGAGGCGGCGCTGCTGCGCCATATCCTCAAGGCCAGCGTGCAGGCGCAGGCACGCTGGCGCGAACTGGGGTTCCGCATTCCGGTATCGATCAACCTGCCCCCGCACCTGCTGGAACGGCGCAGCCTGCCCGACGAACTGCTGGCACTGACCCAGCAGCACGGCGGCGTGGCCGCGGACCTGTGTTTCGAGCTGATGGAAAGCAGCACCACCCACCATGTCAGCGACTATTACGCCGGTGCCTGCCGCCTGCGCATGAAGGGGTTCGGGCTGGCCCAGGATGATTTCGGGCAAGGCCTGAGTTCGGTGCACAACCTGGTCAACACACCGTTTACCGAGGTCAAGATCGACCGCGCGCTGGTGCGCGGCTGCGCGCGCGATCCCGCCCTGCACAGCGCGCTGGCCACGGTGATCGCGCTGGGGGCCAAGCTGGGCCTGAACATCGTGGCCGAAGGCGTGGAAACCGATGCCGAACTGGCGACGTTGCGCAAACTGGGGTGCAACCAGGTGCAGGGCTTCCTGATCTCGCGCGCGATTCCGGCCGAAACCTTCGCCACACTGCTGGGTCAGGAGAAGGCCGCACACCGGCATGCCGAATCGCACCATCCCGGCACGCTGGGTACGCGCTAGCCACGCCTCGCTGCGTTCACCGCTCCATCAAGCACGCCCGCGCATCCTTGCGCCCAGGGCGCGTTCGGCCGACGATCGCAGCGATCCGGTCGTATCCGGTCCGGACCGGTGCGCCACCGCCACCATCCACAAGGGGATTCCATGCCGGCCGAGGCCGCACCCATCCGCCAGCTCGCCCGACGCTCGCTGCGCGTGCACGGCCTGCTGATCGGCGTGATCATCCTGGCCACCATCCAGGCCGGGCTGGTGCTGTCCACTACGCTGCAGCTGCTGCGCGAGGAACAGGGCAAGATCGACTTCCACTTCCACCGGCTCAGTGGCGCGCTCAAGGAACAGGAGCGTTTCATGCACCGCTGGCGCAGCCAGGACCCGCAGGCACCTGCGCACCCGGGCGGGCCTTCGCCAGGCGCGCGCGGCCTTCCGATCCTCGGTCCGTCGCTGGACAACCGCGGCGCGGCCCCGGCCTATATCCCGTTCTCGGTGCTCAACGATGGCGCGGCACCAGCGCCCGGGGCCGGGTCGCTGGGCACGCGCTTTGCCAGCTTCTATGGCGCGTTCTGGGCCGAATCGCACTACCCCTCGCCGCGTTGCCTGCTGGTCAATGGCGCCGGCACCACCGGGCTGCTGGTTCCGCTGACGGTCGATGACATCGAGCCCGTGCTGCCCTCGCCCGCGTCACTGCAACCGGTGCTGGACTATGTGCACGACGTCGCTGGCAGCGTCTCACTGCAACGGGGCGATGTGCGCTGGTTCCAGCGCGACATGCGCGACGGACAAAGCCGCATGGTCTCGATCACCCAGGCACCGCAGGACGCCAGCGCCTGGGCCGATGACGGCGCCGGGATGCCGGCGCTGGCCTGTCTGCTGGATGTGGGCCGGCTCGATGATCACCGCCAGGTGCTCGGCGAACCGATCTACGATCAACTGAGCATCCTTGACCCGAATGGACGTCCGGTGCATGGCCCCCGGCAACTGCCCGCGGGCAACCAGCCCCGCCAGTTCACCAGCCAGGGCCTGGTGTTCCGGATGCGCAATGCCGAGGGTTGGCAGGCGGTGTACCAGGTGGACTGGTCGCGGGTGCTCAGCCACCCGCGGGGCCCGCTGATCGGCAGTGTCATCGCCGCGCTGCTGCTGGCCCTGGGCGGCATCCTGGTGCTGCGTGGTTACCGTCGTTCGGTGCTGGTGCCACTGCGTGCCAATCACGAACGCCTGCTGGAAAGCGAGGCGTTCAGCCGCACGGTGCTGGAGGCCGCGCCCATTGGGCTGTGCCTGCTGCGCCGTCGCGATGGCCAGGTGATCCTGGAGAACGCGCTGGCCCGCAGCTGGCTGGGTGAACAGCATGACGCCCCCGGCTGGCACGGCGCGTGGCGTGATGAGGCGCAGGCCGATGTGGGCGCACAACGGCGGGCGCCGCAGCCCTACACCACCCCGGACGGCCGCCATCTGCTGGTGACCGCTACCGCCGCGCGCTACCGCGGTGAGCCGGTGACCTTGTGTCTGTTCATCGACCTCACCATCCAGCATGAGGCCGAGCAGGTGCTGGAGCAGGCGCGCGCGGCCGCCGATGCCGCCAACCGCGCCAAGAGCCTGTTCCTGGCCACCATGAGCCACGAGATCCGCACCCCCCTGTATGGCGTGCTGGGCACGCTGGAACTGCTCGGCCTGACCGTGCTGGACAACCGCCAGCAGGAGTACGTGGGCACCATCCAGCGCTCGTCGTCGACCCTGATGCAGCTGATCAGCGACATCCTGGATGTGTCCAAGGCCGAAGCCGGTCAGCTGGTGCTCGAGCCGGTGGCCTTCTGCCCGTCGCAGTTGACCGAGCATGTCCTGCGCTCGTATGCGGGCTCGGCCACCCGCCAACGCCTGCAGCTGTATGCCTGCATCGACCACGATGTACCGGCGCTGGTGATCGGCGACGCCGCCCGTATCCGCCAGGTGCTCAACAACCTGGTCAGCAATGCGATCAAGTTCACCGATGCCGGCCGCATCGTGGTGCGCCTGCGCACCCAGCACAGCGAAGGGATGCCCGCGCACCTGGTGTGGCAGGTTACCGACACCGGCATCGGTATCCAGCGCGAACACCAGGCACGGCTGTTCGAACCGTTCTACCAGGCCAACCCGGGCACCGACGCGATGCGCGGCACCGGGCTGGGGCTGGCGATCAGCGCGCACCTGGTAAGCCTGATGGGCGGTGAACTGCGGGTGGTCAGCGACAGTGGCTTGGGCAGCAGTTTCAGTTTCGAGCTGCCGCTGGCCGAGAGCCCCGAGCTGCCGGAAGCGTGCCCGCGCTTCGCCGACCCGCTGAGGGTGCTGGTGCGCTCACCCGCACGTGAGCTCGCCGACAGTCTGTGCGAGCGGCTGCGCCAGCGCGGTGCCGCCGCCCAGGCGCTGCACAGCGACACCGCGCGCGATCTGCATGCCGACGGCGTACTGCTGGATGTACCGCTGGATGCGCCCGCGCAGGACTGGAACGGCCCGCGCGTGCTTGCCCGCACCGATGGCGGCGACCATCCCGAGCAGATCGAGGGACGCTGGGTGGTCTCGATGCACAACCTGGATGCCATCGTCGAAGCACTACTGCTGGCCAGCGGTGCATCGGCCCCACAACAGGTCCCGGCGCCGGTGCTGCAGTTCCGCAAACTGGGCCTGCATGTGCTGGTGGCCGAAGACAACCCGATCAATCAAATGATCCTGCGCGAACAGCTGGAGCAGCTGGGCTGCCATGCGGTGGTCGCCAGCGATGGGGATGAAGCGTTGGGCTACTGGTCGCAACGGCGCTTCGATGCGGTGTTGACCGACATCAACATGCCGCACATCGACGGCTATGCGCTGGCCCGCCGCCTGCGCGCTGATGGTGTACAGGTGCCGATCATCGGCGCCACCGCCAACGCCGCGCCGGAAGAACGCGAACGCTGCCGCGACGCCGGCATGAACAGCTGCCTGGTCAAACCCATTTCGCTGCAGGCGCTGTACCGGCAGCTCAGTGGCCTGGCGGCTGGGCCTGTGGCGCCCACCGACACCGTTGTTTCACCGGCTGCGCATCCGCCAACCGATACCATCCGTGTCTCGGCGCATATGCGCGACCTGTTCCTGACCACCATGCGCAGCGATCTGCAGGGACTGGCGACGGCCGTCGAACAGGCCCGCCCCGATGACGTGCGGCAGATGCTGCACCGTATCCGTGGCGCGCTGGTGATGGTGTCCGCGCAGCGCTTGGTCGACGTCGCCCAGGTGGTCGAGGACGATATCGCCGCCGGTGCTCTGGCCGCTACCTATGTCCCGGCCGCGCAGGCCTTCATGGCGCAGCTGGAACGCGCGCTGGTACGGTTGGAGCGCACCTCCCCGGATGCGCCGGATGTGCCCTGATTCCCGTTGTCGGTCCCGAGAACCCGCATGAAGCACAAGATCGTCATTGCCGATGACCACCCCATCGTCCTGGCCGGCATCCGCGACGTCATCGATCGCGATCCGCGTTTCGAAGTCGTCGGCCAGGCGCAGAGCCCGGCGGCGTTGGTCGAGCTGTTGCAGGCGCTGGCACCGGACATCGTGATCTCCGACTACAACATGCCCGGCGATGACACGCTGGGCGATGGGATCAAGCTGATTTCCTACCTGCTGCGCAATTTTCCGGACACCAAGGTGCTGATCCTGACCATGGTCTCCAATCCCTCGATCATCGCCGAGATGTATCGGGCCGGGGCCAGCGGCGTGGTGCGCAAGAGCGGCGACCTGAAGGAACTCAACGTGGCCCTGTCCAGCCTGCTTGCTCAACGCGTGTACCGCTCGCCGGACCTGCCGCGCGAGGAAGCACTGCCCGAAGCCGGCGGGGCGCCCGCGGCCTCGCTGTTGTCGCCGCGCGAGTTTGAAGTGATCCGGCTGTTCGCCAGTGGCCAGACTGTAGGAGACATCGCGCGGCGCTTGAATCGCAGCAGCAAGACCGTCAGCACCCAGAAGGTCAATGCGATGCGCAAGCTGGGCACCAAGACCGACCAGGAACTGGTGACGTTCTGCCTGGAATCGGATCTGTTCCGCTAGCCCCGCCGCGTCCCGCCTGCCTGACTGACGGCCCAACCGCGACCCCTGTGTTCACACAATTTAAGGATCGCCTGATGTTGGCCGCGCGCCCCACTGCCTAGCCTGTCCGTGCTGGCTGCGCAGTGGCAGGCCCCTCCCTTTCGGGCACGCCATTGCATAGGCCGGCATGGCTTCAAGGATGCCCCTGGTACACGCCCGTTGGCGTGTCGTGGCGATGGCGCTGCCGTCGTCCCCCTCCCCTGCGCCTTGTCGCCAGATGGCATTGCCGGCCCGCTGCCGGGAATGGCCACACGCGGGTCGCCTTGCGGCGATCGAACTGGTCTGCAGCTTCCTGGTCAACGCCGGGCGGCTGCCTTGCGACAAGAAGACGAGCCGATGAACAGAATCTACCGCCTGGTGCGCGATCCGGTGAACGGACGCTGCACCGTCACCTCCGAACTGGCCAAGTGCCATGGCAGCGGCACGGACCGATCCGCTGCGGCCTATGCCGCCCTGCCCGCGCGCCTGGCGTTGGCCGTTGCGCTGGCCGCGGCGTTGCCGGCCATGGCGGTGGAACACACCACGCCGATCCTGGTCAACGCCGGTGAATCGCTGGATGTTCCCAGCGGCGACAGCATGCTGCATACCGGTAGCGGCTATGCCGCTACCGCACTGGGCCAGGGCGCAGCGCTGACCATCACCGACCTGGACCTGCGGGTCACCAACCGCGGCAGCGGCATCAATGCCTCCACCGGTGGCCAGGTCCAGATCAACGGCGGCCACATCCAGCTTGGCGGTGGCACGGACACGGTGTTCGCCGCGCTCAACGCGACCGGCACCGGCAGCGTGCTGCGCGCCGACAACCTGCAGATCGATGCCGATCGGAACGGCTCAGGCTTTGGCACGGTCAATGCGCTCAACGGCGGCCAGGTCTGGCTGACCGGCGGCCGCATCAACAGCAGCGGCACAGTTCTGCAGGCCAGCGACGCACGGAGCGAACTGCATGTTTCCGGTACCACGCTCAACATTCAGAGCAATGGCTCGGTGCAGGCCAGCGGCGGCGGGCTGCTGGACCTGCGCGACCTGCAGCTGAGCTTCGGGTCCAGCGGCGCGCCGGGCGGGCGCCTGTCCGTCACCGGCGTGGGCAGCGTACTGGCCTTGGACAACGTCGCGGTAAGCAACGGCTACTTCGACGTCGGCGATGGCGCGCTGCTGCGCATCAACGGCGGTACCACGAGCAGTACCGACGGCAGTATCCGCCTGCTCGGCAGCAGTGCCAGCCGGCGGTATGCCAAGGCGGAGATCACCGGTGGCCGTTTCGATACCACCGGTGGCTACGGGGTGAACGTCAACAGTTGGGGAACGCTCATCGCCAACGGTGCGCAGTTCACCGTGCGCGAAGGTTACTCCGGGCTCTGGCTGAGCAGCGTGGAATCCAGCGCCACGCTCACCGATACCCGGATCAACACCTACGGCACCAATGGCTACGGCCATGGCGTGGACGTGTGGGGGGGCACCGCTACCGTGACCGGCGGCAGCATCGACACCTACGGCTACGGCGTCTATGGGCTGCGCGCCTCCGGCAGCAACCCGCCCACGGCCTACTCGCGGATCCGCACCCAGGGCCTGGACATCACCACCCATGGCGATGGCGGCGGCGGCGTGTTCCTGGGCGGCAGCACCGCCGATGTGCAGCTTGCCGGCGGTTCGATCACTACGCAGGGCGCCTCCTCGTTCGGCATCGTGCAGATGAACACGTCCAAGCTCACTGCCGACAGCCTGCGCATCCACGCCCAGGGCGAGAACGCGGGCGCGTACCGTTCCTACATCACCGTGTTCGGCCCCTACTGGAACCGGCTGACGTTCAATGACAGCCAGCTGCGCAGCGAAGACGGCCCCGCGCTGTGGCTGCAGGGCAGCAACCATGCGCTGACCCTCAACAATACCGAGGTGATTGCAGGCCGCCAGGGCGCACTGGACGGTGGTCGGCTGCTGCGGGTCAGCGATACGGTGTTCACCGATGGCAGTTCGGTGGCCACCTCGGACATCGTGTTCAGCGCCGACAACAGCCGCCTGACCGGTGATGTGGTGGTGGACAGTGCCACCGCCAACGTGCAGATGAGCCTGCGCAATGCCACGGTCTTCAACGGCGCACTGCGCGCCGATTCGGGCTACCAGGTGGCTAGCCTGGCGCTGGATGGCAGCAGCCAGTGGCAGGTCCGGGGCGACTCCAGCCTTGGCACGCTCGAGCACGCCGGCAGCATCGACTTCGTGGCTCCCAGCTCGGGCGACTTCAAGACCCTCACGATCAGCGGCGACTACGTTGGCAACGGCGGCCGTTGGGTGTTCAACCGCCAGCTCGGCGATGACGACTCCCTTGGCGACCGCGTCCTGATCGGTGGCAACAGCAGCGGCAACGCCGCGGTGAGCGTGCGCAACGCCGGCGGTGCCGGTGCATTGACCCAGGAAGGTATCCGTCTGATCAGCGTGGCCGGCCAGTCCGATGCGCAGTTCACCCTGCAGGGCCGCGCGGTGGCGGGTGCCTACGACTACTTCCTGTTCAAGGGCGGCGTGTCCACCCCGGACGACGGCAACTGGTACCTGCGCTCGGAATACGTGCCCCCGGTGGATCCACCGGAGCCGCCGGACCCGCCTGTCGATCCGCCGATCGATCCCCCGGTAGACCCGCCCGTGGACCCGCCCACGCCGCCGGAGCCGCCGATCGACCCGCCATTGCCGCCAACCCCACCGAAGGTGCAACGGCCGGAACCGGCCGCCTATCTGGCCAATCAGTCGGCGGCGCTGCGCATGTTCCAGCACAGCCTGCATGACCGCAGCGGCGATCCGGGCACGTTGCCCAGCGGCGGCGCCGATGCCACCGCGTGGGCGTATGTGCGCAGCAGCCAGCCGCAGAATGGCAGCCGCGATGGCCAGGTTGGCGTCGACAGCCAGCTCAACAGCGTGCTGGTCGGTGTGGGCCGCAGCTTCGAGGCCCATCCCGGCGGAAGCCTGCAGGTCGGGCTGATGGCGGGCCAGGGCCGCGCGCGCAGCGACGCCACTTCGCAGGTGACCGGCTACCGTGCGCGCGGCGTGGTCAACGGCACCAGCCTGGGCCTGTATGCGACGTGGCTGCAGGACGCGGCGATGCACAGTGGCTTCTACGTGGACAGCTGGCTGCAGTACGGCCGCTTCCGCAACAGCGTGCAGGGCGATGGGCTGGACAAGGAGCGTTACCGCGCGCACAGCTGGACCGGCTCGGCCGAGGCCGGCTACGTGCTTCCGCTGCAGCGCAATGCCCAACGCGCGCTCTACCTGGAACCGCAGCTGCAGCTGATCCACAGCCAATACGATGCCGACCGGGTCATTGAAGCCAATGGCACCGTGGTGGAGAGCCGCCGCGCCGGCGGTACCACCACCCGTATCGGTGCGCGTCTGTACACGCGTTCGCTCACTCCGGCACAGGGCCAGGTGCAGCCATTCGTGGCGGTAAACTGGTGGTCCGGCGGCAACAGCTCGGCGATCGATGTGGACGGTGAGCGCATGCAGCGCAACCAGCCGCGCGATATCTACGAGACCAAGGCCGGCGTGCAGCTCGACCTGCGCGGTGGCTGGCGCGGTTGGGGCCAGATCGGCTACCAGACCGGTGGCCAGGGCTTCCACGACACCAACGCACAGATCGGCGTTTCCTACAGCTGGTGAGTGCCTGCGCGCCTGCGGTCCAGCGACCGCAGGCGCGTTCTCCACAGCACATGTGGAGAGCAACGCGGGAAACGTGTGGATAAGCCGTTGTGGCGCAGCTGGCACAAGGCATTGCGGACCCTGGTCAATTATTGACCAGCGCTACGGACAGCCCGCAGCGTGTTCTCCACAGCGCATGTGGAGAGGAACGCGAGAATCATGTGGATAAGCCTGCCTGGGACAGGCGGTGCAAGGGTTTGCGCACGCTGGTCATTTTTTGACCAGCGCATCTCAGCCTTGTCGATCAAACGCGGATACAACAAGGCCCCGCATTGCGGGGCCTTGTTGGTTTCACTGCAACGCCGGCGCGATCAGACGTTGAAGCGGAAGTGCAGAATGTCGCCTTCCTGCACGCGGTATTCCTTGCCTTCCAGACGCAGGCGACCGGCTTCCTTGGCACCGGCTTCGCCCTTGTACTTGATGAAGTCGTCATAGGCGATGGTTTCAGCGCGGATGAAGCCCTTCTCGAAGTCGGTGTGGATCACCGCGGCGGCCTGCGGGGCGGTGGCGCCCTTGCGCACGGTCCAGGCCCGTACTTCCTTCACGCCTGCGGTGAAGTAGGTCTGCAGGCCCAGCAGCTGGTAGGCGGCATAGATCACGCGGTTCAAGCCCGGCTCGGACAGGCCGAGGTCGGCCAGGAACGTGTCGCGGTCTTCGTCGTCCAGCTGCGACAGTTCTTCCTCGATCGCGGCCGAGACCGGCACCACCTGCGCACCCTCGGTGGCGGCGCGGGCGCGCACGGCGTCCAGGTGCGGGTTGTTCTCGAAGCCGTCTTCGAGCACGTTGGCGATGTACATCACCGGCTTGAGGGTGAGCAGGAACAGGTCACGGACCAGCGCCTTCTCTTCTTCGTCCAGGCCGGCCGAACGCCCGGCCTTGCCGTCGGCCAGCGCCGCCTGCAGCTTGGCCAGCACCGGCTTGCGTGCAGCCGCTTCCTTGTCGCCACCCTTGGCCGCGCGCTCGGCGCGGTTGAGCGCCTTCTCGACGCTGTCCAGGTCGGCCAGGGCCAGCTCGGTATCGATGGTGTCGATATCCGACAGCGGGTCGACCTTGTTGTTGACGTGGATGACGTCGGCGTTCTCGAAGCAGCGCACCACATGGGTGATCGCATCCACTTCGCGGATGTGGGCCAGGAACTTGTTGCCCAGGCCTTCACCACTGGCGGCGCCGGCGACCAGGCCGGCGATGTCGACGAACTCCACCGCGGTCGGGATGACCTTCTGCGGGTTGATGATCGCGGCCAGCTCGTTCAGGCGCGGATCCGGCACCGGCACGATGCCGACGTTCGGTTCAATGGTGCAGAACGGGAAGTTGGCCGCGGCGATGCCGGCCTTGGTCAGCGCATTGAACAGGGTCGACTTGCCGACATTGGGCAGGCCGACGATGCCGCATTTGATACCCATCTTTGACAACCTCTGGGGTGAAAGTGATTGGGGAAACAGCGACGTTGGGCGCGGCTTTTCCAATCATTCTCCGTACCGACCCACGGTCGGTACCTACCGGTTTACTTCGGGGTGTGCAGCTGTTTCATCGCCTCGCTGAAATCGCCCTTCACTGCCAGCGGCATGACCTTGATGGCGTCATCGACGGCATGGCCGATCAACACGTCATCGTCCTTGCTGGCGCGGCCCAGTACCCAGGGCACCACGCGGTCCTTGTGGCCGGGATGGCCGATGCCGATGCGCAGGCGGTGGAACTTGCCATGGCCGAGCAGGCGGATGGTGTCGCGCAGGCCGTTCTGGCCCCCGTGGCCACCGTCGAACTTCAGCCGTGCCACGCCAGGCGGCAGGTCCAGTTCGTCGTGGGCGAGCAACGTTTCTTCCGGTTCGATCTTCCAGAAGCGCTGCGCGGCCGTAACCGACTTGCCACTGAGATTCATGAAGGTGGCGGGCTTGAGCAGCCACACCGCCTGCCCGGCGATATCGACCTTGGCGGTCTCGCCGAACAACTTGCTGTCCACGCTCCAGCGCGCGCCGGCCTGTTCGACCAGGGCGTCAATGAAACGAAACCCGGCATTGTGCCGGGTCTGGGCGTGCTCGGGTCCGGGGTTGCCCAGACCAACGATCAATCGCAATCCTGTCATCACTCTTCTTCGTCGGTACCGGCCCTGTGCCGGCACATACAAAAAACGGCGCCTGCCCCGAAGGACAGGCGCCGCAAACACTTACTCGGCAGCCGGTGCGTCGGCCGCGTCTTCCTTGCCCAGCTTGGCGGTGACGATCGCGTCGTCATGGTCCTTGCCGTGGGCCAGGGCCGGAATCTCGACGCCCTTCGGCAGCTTGATGTCCGACAGGTAGATCACGTCGCCAGCCTTCAGCTCGCCCAGGTCGATGTCGATCGACTCCGGCAGGTCCTTCGGCAGGCAGGAGATGGTCACTTCCTTCAGTTCGTGGGTGACCACGACGTCGGCAGCCTTGCCGGCCGGCGAGGTGTCTTCGTTGATGAAGTGCAGCGGGACGTTGGCGGTCAGGGCCTCGTTCTCGTTCACGCGCAGGAAATCCAGGTGGATGATCAGCTGCTTGAACGGGTGGCGCTGCATGTCACGCAGCAGCACCTTGGTGATCTGGCCGTCCAGGTTCAGGTCCAGGATCGAGGAGTAGAACCAGTCGTTGTACTGGGCCAGCCAGATCTGGTTGTGGTCCAGGTTGATGTTGATCGGGGCGACATCGCCGCCGTACACGACGGCCGGGATCACGCCGGCGTGACGCAGGCGGCGGCTCGCACCCTTGCCCTGCACGTCACGAGCGGTGACCTTGATTTCATGGGTCTTCGACATTTTTCTGCTACCAGTTGGTGCCTTGCCGGATGGCTTGGCGATTGAAGGTACTTCCGCGACCAGAAGTACCCGGGGCCCGTCCGCCGTTGCCGGCGGGCGGAAAAATCAATCCACGTACAGCGAGCTGACCGACTCGCCGAAGGCGATGCGGCGCATCGTCTCGGCCAGCATCTCCGCCACGCTGAGCTGGCGGATCTTGCTGCACACCCGCGCCTCTTCACGCAGCGGGATGGTGTCGGTCACCACCAGCTCATCGAGCTGGGAGTTGTTGATGTTGTCCACCGCCGGGCCCGAGAGCACGGCATGGGTGCAGTACGCGGCCACTTTGAGGGCACCGCGCGCCTTCAGCGCCGCGGCAGCCGCACACAGGGTGCCGGCGGTATCGACGATGTCATCGACCATCACGCAGGTCTTGCCTTCGACGTCACCGATGATGTTCATCACGGTGGAGACGTTGGCGCGCGGACGGCGCTTGTCGATGATCGCCAGGTCGGCATCGTCCAGGCGTTTGGCGACGGCGCGCGCACGCACCACACCGCCCACGTCCGGGGACACCACGATCAGGTTTTCCGTGCCGTAGGCGCGCCAGATATCGGCGAGCAGCAGCGGCGAGGCGTACACGTTGTCGACCGGCATGTCGAAGAAGCCCTGGATCTGGTCGGCATGCAGATCCACCGTCAGCACCCGGTCGGCACCGACCGCACTGAACATCTTGGCGGCGACCTTGGCGGTGATCGGCACGCGCGAGGAACGCATGCGGCGATCCTGGCGCGAGTAGCCGAAGTACGGCACCACCGCGGTGACGCTGTTGACCGAGGCGCGCTTGAGTGCATCGATCAGCACCAGCAACTCCATCAGGTTCTCAGCGCTCGGTGCGCAGGTCGGCTGGATCACGAAGACGTCCTGCTTGCGGACGTTCTCTTCGATTTCGACCTGCACTTCACCATCGGAGAAGCGCGACACCAACGCCTTGCCCGGTCGCACCCCCAGTTCCTTGCAGATGCTCTGCGCAAGGCGCTTGTTGGCGTTGCCGGAAAATACCAGCAGGTTGGGATGATCTTGCATCATGACGGTCTCGGGCGGGAGCGATTGGCGGAGAACTCTGCCGCCGGCACCCGGAAGTGTCTGCGGTGACAACACCGCGGAAGACCGGCCGTGCCCGCGCAGTGATGCGCATGGGAACGCGGCGAACTTCCGCAAGTGGCAGGGGCGGGAGGATTCGAACCTCCGAATGCCAGGATCAAAACCTGGTGCCTTGGGCCTCTTGGCGACGCCCCTGCATCAAAATCAATAACGCTCGAGTACATCAAGCAGTGGCGAGCGCTCCACGCCCGCAGCCACCCATGCCCGCAGTTCCTTCGGCAACCGCGCCAGGCCCTGCTCTGCAGCAGCGCGCGTGGCGAACTCGACGAAACAACCGCTTCCCGACCCGGTGAGTCGTGCCCGGCCAATACTGCTCAACGTCGCAAGCACTGCCGCTACGGCAGGTTCGCGACGGCGCAGTACCGGCTCGAACGCATTCCCGAGCAAAGACCCGGAAGCGAAGTCCGCTATTTTCGCCACTGGGGCGTCGCGCGTCAAATCCGATTGTGCGAAAAGCGCTGCGGTGGGCACATGCACCCCGGGATCGGCGAGCACATACCAGGCGGGCGGCAGCGCCAATGGCGTCAATTGTTCACCCACGCCTTCGGCCCAGGCGTTGTGGCCGCGCACGAACACCGGCACGTCCGCGCCGAGCTGCAGGCCCAGCGCGGCCAGCGCGTCCACGTCCAGCCCCGCGTTCCAGAGCCGATTCAGGCCGACCAGAACGGTGGCCGCATCGGACGACCCCCCGCCGAAGCCGCCACCGGCCGGAATGTGCTTTTCGATGCCGATATCGGCACCTTGGGCGATGTTTACGTAGTTTTTAAGCAAAATCGCGGCGCGCACAGCCAAGTCATCGGCCTCGGCGACACCGGGCACCGAGGCCCCGTCACGACGCACCTGACCATCTTCACGCCCTCGCAGGCGAACCCGGTCGCCCCAGTCCAACAGCCGGAACACGGTCTGCAGCTGGTGGTAGCCATCGGCGCGGCGGCCGGTGATGTGCAGGAACAGGTTCAGCTTGGCCGGGGCCGGCCAGTGCGACCAGCCCGCGTTCAGTTCCAGCGCGGTCATGGGCTGCCCAGCGCCCAGCTGTCCACCACCAGGCGCACCTTGGCATCGCCATTAACCGCTTCGATCCGCCGCGGCAGCACCGGGCGGGCGCCTTCGGCCGGGTACCAGTCCAGGTACTGGATTTCCCAGCCCATCTGGCGGACCCGGCGCGGGCGACCCTCGGCATCGCGTTCAACCTGCTCGGCCGGCGCGGTATCGGTGGCGACCAGGCCACGCACCCAGTCGGGCAGCTGGTTGACCGGAATGTCCCAGCCGGTGGCCTCGAGCAGCACCTGCTGGGCGTCCTCGCCCTCACGCGGGCCGCCGTCCAGACCTTCCAGGCGGCCACCCTCGTGGTGGCTGTCGCCGCTCAGCTTCCAGCTCTGCCGGGTCACCGGTGCACTCAGTTCAACCACGTACTGGCGGTCCTGCTGCTGCCACTCGATACGGCCATTGCCGCCATTGCGGCCCTTGTTGACCGCCACCCGGCCCTGGAACGACCACTGCGGCTGCGCGCGCAGCGCCGCCAAACGTGCGCTTTCAGCCTGCTCGGCTTCGGCCGACACCGTCGTCACCACCGCCGGTGCGGTCGGCGCCTTGCGTTCGTCCAGCGACACGCAGCCAGACAACGACAGCACCGTGGCCACCGCAGCGGCGGCCTTCAGGAACATCCGATTCATACGCCGTATTTCTCGATCACACGCTGCAGCGCGCGGTTGTCAGGGTCCAGCTTGCGCGCCTCTTCGAAGAAGCGGCGCGCCTCGTCCTTGCGCCCCAGCACCCACAGCACCTCGCCGACATGCGCGGCGATTTCAGGGTCCTTGGCCAGGGTCCAGGCGCGGCGCAGGTGCACCAGCGCTTCTTCATTGCGCCCCAGCCGATACAGCACCCAGCCGTAGCTGTCGACGATGGCGGCGTTGTCCGGCTCGGCGACGCGCGCACGGTCGATCAGCTCCAGCGCCTCCTGGTAGCGCTGGGTGCGATCGGCCAGCGTATAGCCCAGCGCATTGAGCGCGGCCACGTTCTCCGGATCGGTCACCAGGATCTTGCGCAGGTCGGCCTCGGCGCGCGGCACATCGTCGCGACGCTCCCAGGCCAGTGCGCGGGCATACAGCAGCGCGTTTTCGTCCGGGTAGGCGGCCAGGCCGCGTGCCAGCGCGTCCAGCTCACCGGGCAGATCCTCGCCACGCTGGCGCAGTTCGGCTTCCAGCAGGTAGGCATCGCGGCGCGCTTCGTCGTCCACGGTGGCATCGGATTGAATGGCATGGACTTCGGCGAACGCCTTGTCGTGGCGGCCCACTTCGTACTGCGCATTGGCCGCGCGCAGGCGCGCTTCGTCCAGTTCAGCGCCACCGGGCACGCTGTGGTACCAGTCCACGGCCTCGGCCGGGCGCTTGAGGTATTCGGCGATCTTGCCCAGCAGCAGGCGCTGCGCCGGGTCCGGCTTGGCCGCCTTGCTCGACAGCTCCTTGTACAGCGCCAGCAGCCCCGGGTTGTCCTGCTGCTTGGCCAGCAGGGAGGCGCGCATGCCATAGGTCTGCACATCCTGCGGGCCGACCGCCAGCACCCGCTCGGCCGACTTCGCATCGCCCATCGCGTCGTAGGCGATGGCCAGCGCGTTGCGCAGCTCGGGATCCTGACGACTCTTGGGTTCTACCCCGCGCAACATCGCCAGGGCCTCTTCCGTCTTGCCAGCCTGGCTCAGCTGGCTGGCGTTGAGCAGGGCCACGCGCGGTTCGTTGGGGAAGCGCCGGACCACTTCATCGACCATGCGCCGGGCCAGCTCCGGCCGTTCCATGCGCATCGCCAGGCGGCCGAACTCCTGCCAGATCTCCAGCTGGTTGGGGATGGCGTTGTCATCCACCAGCCCGCCCAGCACGTCGGCCGGCACCGCCGGATCGCGACCACCGCCGATCAGTGCGGCCATCGCGAACTTCCAGCCGCGCGGGTCCGGGTCCTTGAGCAGCGCGCCCAGCTCGGCGCGTGCGGCCTTCACGTTGTTCTGGCGCATGTCCAGCGCCGCGGCGCTGCTGCGCATGGCCAGGGTGCGCGGCGCCCGCGCTTCCCACAGCGACAGCGCGCGGGCGGCGCGTTTGTCGTCGTCGGCCAGCATGGCGATGCGGGTGGCGCGCTCGGCCAGCCCGGCGTCGTCGCTACCGGCCTCGGCCGCCTCCAGGTACCAGCGCGCGGCGTCGGCCAGCTTGCCGGCCTGCAGGGCGAATTCACCGGCCATCACCGGGGTCAGCGGCGCCGCTTCGGCGGTACTGGCGGGTTTGGCGGCGGGGCTGACCGCTGCGCCCACCGGGGCGGCCGGGGGCGCCGCCAGGGCGGTGGCGGTGGCCAGGGACAGCAGCAGAACGCTGGAGATGCGAATCAATGCGGGCATCGGGGGCTTCTGGCCTTAAAATGACGACTTGAATGGCCAGCAGCTTATCGCAAGCAACTGAACAATGACCCTGTGGGTGCTCGGACTGAATCACCAGACCGCGCCAGTGGAACTGCGCGAACGCGCCTCCTTTGGCGGCGACGCCCTGCCCCAGGCATTGGCGTCGCTGCGCGATACCCCGCAGGTGACCGAGGCGGTGCTGCTGTCCACCTGCAACCGCACCGAGCTGTATGCCGTGGCCGAATCCGGTGAAGCACTGGCCCAGTGGCTGGAGTCGCACGCCGGGCAACTGCACGGCTACCTGTACCAGCATGCCGATGCCGAAGCGGTGCGCCATCTGTTCCGGGTAGCCACGGGTCTGGACTCGATGGTGTTGGGCGAACCGCAGATTCTGGGCCAGGTGAAAGACGCCTGGGCGATCGCACGCGACCACGGCCTGCTCGGCCAGCGCCTGGACCGGCTGTTCCAGCAGACCTTCTCGGTGGCCAAGCGTGCGCGTACCGATACCCGGGTTGGCGCCAATCCGGTGTCGGTGGCCTCCACTGCGGTGCGCCTGGCGCAGAACTCGTTCGCGCGCCTGGAAGATTCCACGGTGCTGCTGGTCGGTGCCGGTGAAACCATCGAGCTGGCCGCGCGCCATCTGAGTGAAGGCAAGGTGCGCCGGCTGTTGATCGCCAACCGTACCCTCAGCCACGCCCAGGACCTGGCCAGCCGCCACGGCGGCGTGGCCTTGCCCCTGACCGAGCTGGAGCGTCACCTGGGCGAGGCCGACGTGGTGTTCTCGGCCACGGCCGCGCGGGAACCGGTGATCGCGCGTGCGCATGTCGCCGCCGCACTGAAGACCCGCAAGCACAAGCCGATGCTGCTGTTCGACCTGGCCGTACCGCGCGATATCGAAGCCGGTGTCGGCGACCTCCCCGATGCCTTCCTGTATACCGTGGACGACCTGGAACGCGCGGTCGAAGACAACCGGCGCAGCCGCCGCGAGGCCGCCGCCGAAGCCGAGGCGATCATCGATCTGCAGGTCGCGCGCTTCGTCGAAACCCTGCAGGCCAGTGCCCACCAGGCCCCGCTGCGGCAGCTGCGCGCCTATGGCGAAGCCACCCGCGTGGAAATGCTGGACAAGGCCCGCCAGCAGCTGGCCCACGGCAAATCGCCGGAGGAAGTGCTGGAACTGCTGGCACATGGCCTGACCAACCGCCTGCTGCACCCGCCGACCGCTGCGCTGCGCGCGGCGGCGTTGAGCGGCGATACCGAATTGACCCGCGCCGCCGAGCGCCTGTTCCCGGCCAAGCCGGGTTACGTGCATCCTGTGATGACGCCCCCTGTTGTGAAGACTGATGACGCCGACCCTGCGCCGTAAGCTGGAAGCGCTGGCCGAACGCCGCGAAGAACTCGAACGCCTGCTGGCCGACCCCGACGTGGTCGGCGACAACGAGCGCTTCCGCGCGTTCTCGCGCGAGTTCGCGCAGCTGCAGCCCATTGCCACCGCCCTGGCCGATGAAGCCCGCGCGCTGGCCGACCTGGCTGCCGCCGAGGCGATGCGCGCCGACCCGGACCTGCGCGAGCTGGCCGAAGAAGAAATCGAAGCAGCCCAACAACGCCTGCAGCAGCTGGACCAGGAACTGGCCCTGCTGCTGGTGCCGCGTGATCCGCGCGACGACGGCAACCTGTTCCTGGAAGTACGGGCCGGTACCGGCGGCGATGAAGCGGCGATCTTCGCCGGCGACCTGTTCCGCATGTACGCCCGCTATGCCGAGCGCCAGGGCTGGAAGGTCGAGATCGAATCGGACAGCCCCGGCGAGCATGGCGGCTACAAGGAAATCGTGGCCCGCGTGGTCGGGCGTGGCGCGTACTCCAAATTGAAGTTCGAATCGGGCACGCACCGCGTGCAGCGCGTGCCAGCGACCGAATCGCAAGGCCGCATCCACACCTCGGCGGCGACGGTGGCGATCATCCCGGAGGCCGACGAGGTCGATGAGATCGTGATCAACCCGGCCGACCTGCGCGTGGACACCTTCCGCTCGTCGGGTGCCGGTGGCCAGCACGTCAACAAGACCGAGTCGGCGATCCGCATCACCCACGTGCCGTCCGGCGTGGTGGTGGAATGCCAGACCGAGCGCAGCCAGCACGCCAACCGCGACAAGGCGATGAAGCGGCTGAAGGCGCAGCTGCTGGATGCCGAGCGCAGCAAGCAGGCCGCCGCCACCGCCGAGAGCCGCCGGTTGCAGGTGGGCAGTGGCGACCGCAGCCAGCGCATCCGCACCTACAGCTTCCCGCAGGGGCGCATCACCGATCACCGCGTTGAAGGGCTGACCCTGTACGACCTGCCCAACATCATCGCCGGCGAGCTGGACACCCTGGTGGAACGGCTGATCCACGAGCACCAGGCCGATGAACTGGCCCAGTTGTCGGCGGGTCACTGAGCATGACGGCCGAGCCGTCGCGGCAGCAGTTGCGCCAGGCCGTGCACCAGGAGCCGGCCGACTTCATCGCCTGGGTGATGCTGGCTGATGCGGAACTGGAAGCCGGCGACATCGAGGCCGGCGCACAGGCCGCCACGCGTGCGCTGCAGCTGCGCGCCGAGCATCCCGAAGCGCTGGCGCGGCTGGGCCGTGCACGCTGGATGCAGGGCCGCCACGGCGACGCCGCCACGCTGCTGCGCCAAGCCGCCGACCGCGCCCCGCAACACCCCGGCATCGCCCTGTGGCTGGGCCATGCGCTGGAAGATGCCGGCCAGCCCGAAGCCGCTGCCGATGCCTACCGCCACGCGCATGCCTTGCTGCCGGGCGAGCCCTACATCACCGCGCAGCTGCTCAACTGGCAGCGCCGGTTGTGCGACTGGCGTGATCTGGACCGCTTGTCCGCGCAGGTGCGCCAAGCCGTCGCGCAGGGCAATGCGGTGGTGGAGCCGTTCGCCTTCCTCAGCGAAGACAGCAGCGCCGCCGAACAGCTGCGCTGTGCACGGCAGCGCGCCGCCACCGTTGCCGAGGGGCTGGCTGCACTCCCAGGCACTCACGTGCGCCGCCAGGGCACGCTGCGTGTCGGCTTTCTGTCCAACGGCTTCGGTGCCCACCCGACCGGCCTGCTGACCGTGGCGCTGTTCGAACAACTGCGTGCGCTCGGCACGCTGGAGCTGCACCTGTTCGCGCTCAACGGCGACGACGGCAGCGACATCCGCCAGCGTCTGCAGACCGCTGCGCACGAACTGCACGATGTCAGCGCACGCCCGCACCGGGCCATTGCCGCCCAGATCCGCGCGGCCGGCATCGATGTGCTGTTCGACCTGCGCGGCTGGGGCGGTGGCGGTACACCGGCGGTGCTGGCGATGCGTCCGGCGCCGGTGCAGATCAACTGGCTGGCCTACCCCGGTACCTCCGGCGCGCCGTGGATCGACCATGTGCTCGCCGACGCCTATGTGCTGCCTGCCACGTTGGCGCCGGCCTTCAGCGAAGCCGTGCGTCATCTGCCACGCGCCTTCCAGCCCTCCGACAACACCCGCGTGGTGGCGACACCGCCCACGCGCGAGGCCTGCGGTCTACCGGCGGAAGGCGTGGTGCTGTGCTGCTTCAACAACAGCTACAAGCTCAACCCGCACAGCATGCAGCGCCTGTTCGCGGTGCTGCACGGGGTACCCGGCAGCGTGCTGTGGCTGCTGTCCGGGCCGGGCAATGCCGATGCACGGCTGCGCAGCGCGGCGCGCCAGGCACAGCTGGATCCCGAACGGCTGGTGTTCATGCCGCGGCTGCCGCATCCGGCGTACCTGGCCCGCTACCAGCACGCCGACCTGTTCCTGGACACGCACCCGTACAACGCCCACACCACCGCCTCCGACGCCCTGTGGGCCGGGTGCCCGGTACTGACCTGCCCGGGCACGACCTTCGCCGCGCGCGTCGCGGGCAGCCTCAACCACCACCTCGGCCTGCCCGGCATGAACGTCGCCGATGACCGCGCCTTCGTCGCCGAGGCGATTCGACTGGGCAATGATCGACAGGCCCTGCAGGCCGTGCGGGCGCAGCTGGCCGTGCAGCGCCAGCGCAGCGGGCTGTTCGACATGGCTGGCTTCGCGGCCGACTTCACCGACGCCGTTGCGGCGATCGCCGCCGAGCATGGCTGGCAGGGTCCACACACGCCCTGAGCATGGCCTGCGCTAGGCTCAGAGCTCCGCTGACCGCACAGGCACACCGATGGGCAAGCTCAAGCGCAAGGACTACCAGGAACTGCTGGAACCGATGCAGTTGGAACTGGCCGCGATGGCGCGCTGGGTGCAGCACACCGGCCAGCGCGTGCTGGTGCTGTTCGAAGGCCGCGACACCGCCGGCAAGGGCGGTGCGATCCAGGCCATCGCCGAACACCTCAACCCGCGCCAGTGCAAGGTGGTCGCCCTGCCCAAGCCGACCGACCGCGAGGCCACCCAGTGGTATTTCCAGCGTTACGTCGGCCACCTGCCTGCGGCCGGCGAGATCGTGCTGATGGACCGCAGCTGGTACAACCGCGCCGGGGTCGAGCACGTGATGGGCTACTGCAGCGAAGCGCAGTACCACGCCTTCCTGGCGCAGGCACCGGTGTTTGAAAAGCTGCTGGTGGACGACGGCATCCTGCTGTTCAAGTACTGGCTGAGCGTGGACCAGGCGCAGCAGGAGAAGCGCTTTGCCGAGCGCCACCTGGATCCGCTCAAGGGCTGGAAACTGTCGCCGGTGGACCTGAAATCACGCAGCAAGTACAGCGCCTACACCGAAGCGCGCGAGGCGATGCTGCGCGCCACCCATCGCAATGAGGCACCGTGGACGCTGGTGGATTTCAACGACCAGAAACGCGGGCGCCTGGGCCTGGTCCGCAACCTGCTCGACCGCCTGCCCGACACCCGCGTGGACGAACCGGTGCTGGCGCTGCCGCCGTTGAAGGGCAAGCTGCACAAGGAGCACTTCGATGTGCTCAAGCCGATCCAGGCCTACCCGCTGGCCGAATGAGGCGGCCTCAGCCGCCCTGTGCGATCCGCGTTTCGATGTCGTGCGCGGTGACCGGGCCGAGGAATTCCTTGGCCACCTTGCCATCGGGTGCGATCAGGTAGGTCAGCGGCAGCCCGCGCGGGATCGCGAAGTCTTCCGGCGGGTTGTAGGTATCCACGATCACGATCGGATAGGTGACCGGACGCTTGTCCAGGAACGCCTTCATCTCGGCCGGCTCGATGTCCTCATACGCCAGCCCGACCACTTCGATCTCGCTGCGCATCGCATGCAGCGCCGACAGCTCCGGCATCTCCTTGCGGCACGGGGCGCACCAGGTCGCCCAGAAGTTCACCACTACCCACTTGCCGCGATGCGCGGCCAGGTCGTAGGTGCTGCCATCCAGTGCCGGCAGTTTCAGGCTGGGGCGCTCGACCGTCTTGCGATCACTGGCAGCTTTCTCTTCGGCCGGGGCCGCCGCCGGTTCGGCAACGGGCGCAGGCGGTGCCGCCGGGGCGGCGGCTTCGGGCTGGGCGACAGGCTTGTTGCAGGCGGCCAGGGCCAGCAGGCCGATGGCCAGCAGCAGGGGCTTGGCAGTCATGGGGTCTTGTCTCCGGGGGTCGTCGTATAGATGTCACTGACGCGGCGCTTGAGCAGCTCGCGCAGGGGCAGCCGCAGCGCGTCCAGCGCGGTGAGCGAGGCCTCGCCCAGGCTGTCGTCGCGGTACGGCAGGTAAGCCTCGCGGACCGGAATGCGCATCTGCGTGGTTTCGTACAGGTCGGCCAGGGTCAGCTTGTCCAGGTCACGCGACAGCAGCCACTCGCCGCGTTCGTCGCGGCGCACCACGCGGATCGCTTCCAGATCGCACAGCATGGTCTGCAGCAGCGAATCGGTGAGCATCGGCTCCAGCCGCAGGATCTCGTCATCGTCCAGGCTGTGGCCCTCGATGCGCGCCTGCTGGAAGCGCCCGATCAGGCGCAGCAGCCCATAGATTTCATAGCCGGTGGGCAGGCGCAGGTCGGTGGGCTGGTAGCGGAACGCGGCGATCGAGGACGCCAGCGACGCGCCGAGCAGCACCGAGACCCAGCACAGGTAGATCCACAGCAGCAGGATCGGCACGAAGGCGACCGTGCCATACAGCTTCTGATAGGACTGGAAGCTGCCCAGGTAGGCACCCATGCCCCACTTCACCAGTTCCAGCATCACCGCAGCCAGGATCGCGCCGGGCACCGCATGGCGCCACTTCACCGTGTGGTGCGGCACCACCCGGTAGACCAGCATGATGCACAGGAACTCGATCAGGATCGGCGCCACCGTCAGCGACAGGTCGGCCAGCCAGCGGCCCTCGCTGGTGCCGAACAACGGCAGCGCGAACACGCGCGCCGAGACCGCCAGCGACGCTGCCGCCAGCATCGCACCCAGGGTCAGCACGGTCCAGTAGACCAGGAAGCGGGTCAGCTTCGGCCGCCCCGAACTCACCCGCCAGATCTGGTTGAAGGTCTGCTCGACGCTGTTGAGAGTGATCAGCAGTGAGACCACCAGCGCGATGAAGCCCGCGGCGGTGAGCTGGCCGGCACTGGCCGAGAACTGACGCAGATAGCCCTCGGCCGCGCGCGCGGCATTGGGCACGAAGTTGGAGAACACGTAGTCGCTGAGCTGGTCGCTCCAGCGGTCGAACACCGGGAACGCCGACAACACGCCAAACACCACGATCGCCAGCGGCACCAGCGCGAACACCGTGGTGTAGGCCAGCGAGGCGGCCGCCTGGAACAGCCGGTCGTCGAGAAAGCGCCGCCACAGGAAGCGGCCGAAGCTGGCGGTGCGCGCGCGATCGCGTACGCGCTCCATCCACAGGTTGAGGGTGTCCAGAGGTTCCATCGGCGCAAGGGTACCCGATGCGGGGTGCAGCCGGCCGCATCGATGCCATGCAGGCTCGCCCTGCGCCGGCTGCATCGCCATACTGGCCCCTTGGTCCCAATGAGATGAAAGCGCGATGGCGGAGATCCTGGTGCTGTACTACAGCCGCGGCGGTTCGGTGGCCCGGCTTGCCCGCCAGATCGCGCGGGGCATCGGCGAAGTGCCGGGCATGAGCGCGCGGCTGCGCACGGTGCCGCCGGTGGCCGCGGTGACCCAGACCGCACGCCCGCCGGTGCCTGAAGACGGCGCGCCGTATGTCAGCGTCGAGGACCTGGCCGAGTGCAGCGGGCTGCTGCTGGGCAGCCCCACCCGTTTCGGCAACATGGCCGCGCCGGTCAAGCACTTCCTGGACGGGCTGGGCGCGGAGTGGGTCAACGGCACCCTGGTCGGTAAGCCGGCCGGCGTGTTTACCTCGACCGCCTCGCTGCACGGCGGCCAGGAGTCCACGCTGCTCTCGATGCAGGTACCCCTGCTGCACCACGGCTGCCTGATCGTCGGCATCCCCTTCACCGAGCCGGCGCTGAGCCACACCACCACCGGCGGCACGCCCTATGGCGCCAGCCACGTGGCCGGTGCCGACGACAACCCGGTGCCCAGCGAAGACGAGGCCATCCTGGCGCGCGCGCTGGGCCGGCGCGTGGCCGATATCGCCCGGCGGCTGGCATGAAGGGCCGCGCGCAGGACGCCGTGCTGGCGTTGCTGCTGGTGGCGTTGGCGGCGGTGTATGCGCTGTGGTTCGCGCACGACAAGCACTGGCTGGCCACCCAGCTGGTGTTCACCGCGCCACCGCTGCTGCTTGCCCTCGGCGTGTGGCTGCGGCGTGGCAAGGCGGCCTTCTGGGCCGGCGTGCTGGCGCTGTTCTGGTTCAGCCACGGCGTGATGAGCGCCTGGAGTCACCCGCAGACCGCGCTGTGGGCGTGGTTGGAACTGCTGCTGGCACTGGCGGTGATCGGCGTGGCCAGCGCCCCCGGCCTGCGCCGTCGCTTTGGCCGGCGCCCCAGCGGCAGCTGACCCGGGTCACGCGTGCATGCCTGCATCGGGCAGGCTGCCGCCGTATCATTCACCGGTCGGCGCGGTACCTCCGCGCCCTTCTGTCGGGTACCAGGATGCTTGCAATGGAAGAACTACTGATCATCACCACCGGTGGCACGATCGACAAGATCTACTTCGACGACAAGTCGGACTACCAGATCGGCGATCCGCAGATCGGGATGATCCTGCGCGAGCTGGGCGTGACCTTCCGTTTCAACGTGATCCCGATCCTGCGCAAGGATTCGCTGCACATCACCGATGACGACCGCGAGCTGATCCGCGCCACCATCGCCGCGCAGCCGACCCGCCACGTGCTGGTCACCCACGGCACCGACTCGATGGTGCAGACCGGCCAGGTGCTGCGCAGCATCGCCGACAAGACCATCGTGATGACCGGCGCGCTGAGCCCGGCACGCTTCCGCGGTTCGGATGCGGAGTTCAACATCGGCTGCGCGATCGGCGCGGTGCAGTCGCTGCCCAGCGGCGTGTACATCGCCATGAACGGCCGCATCTGGAATCCCGAGCACGTGCGCAAGAACGTCGCCGCGAACCGCTTCGAAGAAGCCTGATCGCCGCTTGAAACAAAAACGCCCCGGCCGAAGCCGGGGCGTGCCCATTGGAGAGGGATCTGGGCTCAGTACTGCGCGGTCACGGTCACGCCGGAGAAGGTGGAGTACGCCTTCAGCCGCACATGCCAGGTGCCCGCAGCCGGGGCACTGATCGTGCAGGTTTCGTTGTTGCCGCTCAGGTACGGGCGGCAGTTGTAGACCGTATCGGTCGGCGCGCTGCCCGAACGCACGTACAGGTCGGCATCACCGCTGCCACCGGCGATGGTCACCTTCAGCTGGGTGCTGCCGGCCGGCACAGCCACGGTGTAGCTCAGTGACGCCCCGCTGGCCGCCCCCAGACCGCTGACCGGTACGTTGTTCTGCAACACGCCGGTACCCGGTCCCGGGCCGGTGCCGTTGAGCGCGGCCACCACCGCCGCATCCGCGTCGACGATGCCCGCACCGCAGCCGCCGGTGCACGCGCCCGGCAACGGCCGCGCGGTGTTCTTCAGCAGCGTTTCGATCGCCGCCGGGGTCAGTGCCGTGGTGGCCACCGACTGCACCAGCGCGACCACGCCGGCCACATGCGGCGCCGCCATCGAGGTGCCGTTGTAGGACGCGTAGGACGCCGTGCCCGGTACCGTGGTGCCGCTGTTGAGGGTGGACAGGATCGCCTGGCCCGGCGCCGAGATATCAATCCCCGCACCGTAGTTGGAGAAGCTGGCACGCGCGCCGGTCGAGGTGGTCGCGGCCACCGCGATCACGTTGGCGCAGTTGGCCGGCACCGACGAGGACACGTTGGTGTTGCTGTTGCCTGCGGCCACCACCACGGTGGTGCCGCGCGACACCGCGCCGTTGATCGCGTTCTGGTAGGTGGCCGAGCAGGTGCCACCGCCGCCCAGCGACATGTTGATCACTTCGGCCGGGTTGGCATTGGCCGGCACACCGCTGACCGTGCCGCCCGACGCCCAGGTGATCGCATCGGCGATGTCGGAGGTGTAGCCACCGCACTTGCCGAGCACGCGCACCGGCACGACCTTGGCATTGAACGCGGTACCGGCCACGCCGGTGGCATTGTTGGTCACCGCTGCCACGGTGCCGGCCACGTGGGTACCGTGCCAGCTGGAGTTGGAGGCCGGAATGCCCGACCCGCACTCGTTGGCGCCGTACCAGTCGCCTTCGTCGTTCGGGTTGTTGTCGCGGCCACCGCCATCGCGGGCCATCGCCGCGTCGCTGATGAAATCGTAGCCGGGCAGGATGTTGGCGTTGAGGTCGGCATGGTTGGTGATGCCGGTGTCGATCACCGCCACCACCACGCCGGTGCCGGTGGCCTTGTCCCAGGCCGGGCGCACGTTGATCGAAGAGGTGCTGGTGCCAAAGCCCCACTGCTCGGACAGACGCGTGTCATTGGGGACCAGCGTGGCGTGCATCAGCTGATCCACTTCCACATAGGCCACGTTCGGGTCGGCGGCGAGGCGCCGCATCAGCAGCTCCGATTCGGCCACATCCAGTGCACGGTCGGTGCGCAGCACGGTCGGGCCGGTGGCCAGTTGGCGCAGCTTCTGCACGCCCAGCGCGCGGCCCTGTGCGGCCGGTACCGCTGCGGCGGCGGCCTTCAGCGAGCTGGCCAGCGCGGTCTGGGTCAGCGGTGCGCTGACTGTTTCCTTGTAGCTGACGATGAACTGCTGGTGCTTCGGTGCCGAAGCCAGGCCGCTCAGCTGCACATCGCCGGCGAACGCCGGGGCGGCCAGCAGCAGGGTCGAGAGTACGGAAGCGCCGAGTACAACCAATGCACGCTGACGCAAACGGGGTTGCGAATCATGAGACATCGGATTTCCCTTTCAGACAGTGGATGCCGCGAACGCGGCTGAGAATCCGGCCCCGATCCGGGGGCTGCTGAAGAGATGGCGCGGATCGAAACCGGTTGTTGGATCGGTTCCCCTGAATCAAACCGCCCATCGCGACGCTAGTGGTTCGATTCCCGATCAACAATGTTTCAGCCGCACTTCAGCAATGTGAAATGTCCGAATTGAGACTTTCCGGGTCAATGGTTTGTGAAGGTGAAGGAACTTTCATTGCACCGTCACGGTCATCGGACAGGTTTTTCTGTCCTTCGCGACTGTCCTGCCGTCATTGCTGGACTATTGCTTGCGCAACAAGAACTTAGCGCGCCCTGCCCTGCCTACGCGCAGATCAACGGCAGCGGGCTGCACGGTTCTGCCGGCTGCGGGCCTTCTAGAGTCACTGCTCTGTCTTCGTTCTGAGTGTGAGGCGAGCGTTGGGGCCCCCTTGGTGGCTGGCAGGCGCCCCAGCCCTCTGCACCGCAGGGCCTTACACGGAAAAGCTGCGCCGTGAACTTTCCAACGGAGGGCAGAAGAACCCCAAAAAAAAGCCCGCCTGTTGCCAGGCGGGCCTTGAATCACACCGGTGCGGGCGCCGCTCAGGCGTCCAGGCGCACCAGCCAGCCATGACGGTCCGGCAGACGACCGTACTGGATGTCGGTCAATTCCTTGCGCAGCGACATGGTCACTTCACCGGCCGGCGCATTGATGTCGCCCACCGCGAAGCCTTCGCCCTTGAGCTGGCCGATCGGAGTGACCACCGCGGCGGTGCCGCAGGCGAACACTTCGGCGATCTCACCGGAGGTCACGCCCTGCTTCCACTCATCGATGGTGACCTTGCGCTCCTCGACCTTCATGCCGCGGTCGCGGGCCAGCTGCAGGATGCTCTCGCGGGTGATGCCTTCCAGGATGCTGCCCGACAGCGCCGGGGTCACCAGCGTGCCGTCCTTGTAGACCAGGAACACGTTCATGCCGCCCAGTTCTTCCAGGTACTTGCCTTCGACCGGGTCCAGGAACAGCACCTGCGAGCAGCCCTGCGCCTGCGCCTTCTGCTGCGGCAACAGCGAGGCGGCGTAGTTGCCACCGCACTTGGCCGCACCGGTGCCGCCCTTGGCCGCACGCGCGTATTCGGTGGACAGCCAGATCGACACCGGAGCCACGCCCTTGGCGAAGTACGGGCCAGCCGGGCTGGCGATCACGTAGTAACCGGCCTTGTGCGCGCCGCGCACGCCGAGGAAGGCTTCATCGCCGATCATGAACGGGCGGAAGTACAGGCTGGATTCGTCGGCCGACGGCACCCAGCTGGCGTCCACGGCGATCAGCTGCTTGAGCGACTCCACGAAGATATCCACCGGCAGTTCCGGCAGCGCCAGACGCTGCGCCGAACGCTGCAGGCGGCGGCCGTTGGCGTCCGGGCGGAAGGTCCAGATCGAACCATCGGCGTGGCGATAGGCCTTGATGCCCTCGAAGATTTCCTGGCCGTAATGCAGCACCGCCGCGGCCGGGTCCAGCTGCAGCGGGCCATACGGGCGCACGCTGGCGTTGTGCCAACCGGTGTCCTTGTCCCAGCGTACTTCCACCATGTGGTCGGTGAAGTGCAGACCAAAACCGGGGGCGGCCAGGATGCGCTCGCGCTCCTCGCTGCTGCGCGGCTGGGCGGAACGGGTGGTGCTGAAGCTCAGGGAAGACTGGGACACCGGATATTTCCTGTTCTGGTTACGGGGAACACCAACACCACCGCTGCGCGGCGGCGCGGCGGTTACAACATGCCGGTCTCAAGCCGGGCGGCCTCGGACATCATATGCCGGCCCCACGGCGGGTCGAACACCAGCTCGACGTCGGCCTCGGCCACCGTCGGGATCATTTCCAGCTTGCTGCGCACATCGTCGATCAGGATCTCGCCCATGCCGCAGCCGGGCGCGGTCAGGGTCATCTTGATGTCGACCTCGCGCTGGCCATCGTCCAGGTGCTTGAGATCCACTTCATAGACCAGGCCCAGGTCGACGATGTTGAACGGGATTTCCGGGTCGAAACAGGTGCGCAGCTGTTGCCACACCAGCTTCTCCACTTCCTCGTCGGAGGCGTTTTCGGGCAGTTCCAGCGCCGGCGGCGGCTCTTTGCCGATGGCATCGCCATCCTTGCCGGCGATGCGGAACAGATTGCCTTCGACAAACACGGTATAGCTGCCACCCAGAGCCTGGGTGATGTAGCCATAGCTGCCAGCGGGCAGCGTGACCGTTTCGCCCTGCGGGACCATGACGGCCTCGCAGTCGCGTTCGAAGTGGACAGGTTCACTGCTACGGGAATACATGTGGATCGATATGGGGGTCGCGGCCAATTCCCGCAAGGCGGCCATTTTAGCCCAGCCGCAGGTCACGCGCCGCCCGGCCCGCAAGCCGGTATCCTGTGGACACTCACAGGAAGATTGCATGTCATCCACGTCCGTGCCTGTCCGGAGCCACCACTGGCTCTGGCCCCCGATGTTGCTGCTTGGTGTCGTCACGGCCACGTTGGCCTGGTTGTTCATCGCCCTGCTCAGCGGCCGCCAGGCCGGCTGGATGGCGGTTCTGGTGGCCCTGGATGTCGGCTTCATGCTGCGCCTGGGCAGCCTGCGCGCCGGTACCCTTCGGGTGTCCTTGACCCTGGCGGCCACCCTGCTGGTGGCGCTGGCGGCCAACTGGGGCATCGCCTCGGCCTACCTGGGCGGCTCGATGGGCCTCAATCCGTGGGATTCAGCGTTGCGGATGGGGCCGTTCCTGGCCTGGACCCTGATCCAGCTGTCCAACGGTGTGGTGGAAGTGCTGTGGCTGGGCGTGGCACTGGTGATCGGCTGGTGGATCGCCCGGTAGCGGCAAGGCCACGCAACGGGTAGTGTCGGCCGCTGGCCGGCGGCTCCCCGCGCACCAATCGCACGTTCGGGCATCGCGTGGCGCCGGCCAACGGCCGGCACTACCCTGCTTCTGCTTGGGGCATGACGCGGTTCGGCGCATCAATGGCCGCCGTCGAGCGCCTTCAATTCGCTGACCAGCGCGCTGGCCGCACCGGCGCCATCGCCGTACAGCATGCGCGCGTTGTCGGCGTAGAACAGCGCATTCTCGATGCCGGCAAAGCCGGTGCCCTTGCCGCGCTTGATCACCACCACGTTGCGCGCGTTGACCACATCCAGAATCGGCATGCCGTAGATCGGGCTGGCCGGGTCGGTGCGCGCCACCGGGTTGACCACGTCGTTGGCGCCGATCACCAGCACCACGTCGGTGTTGGGGAACTCGGGGTTGATGTCGTCCATGTCGGCGATCAGGTCGTAGGGCACGCCCGCTTCGGCCAGCAGCACGTTCATGTGCCCGGGCATGCGCCCGGCGACCGGATGGATCGCGAACTTGACCTTGATGCCGCGCTCGATCAGCCGCTGCGCCAGCTCCCACACCTTGTGCTGGGCCTGGGCCACCGCCATGCCGTAGCCGGGCACGATCACCACGCGTTCGGCGAAGGCCAGCATGGCCGCCACGTCGCTGGCCTCGATCGGCTTCTGCGCGCCGGTGATTTCCTGCGCGGTGCCACCGCCGCCGAAGTTGGAGAACAGCACGCCGCTGATCGGCCGGTTCATCGCCTTGGCCATCAAGCGGGTCAGCAGGATGCCGGCCGCGCCGACCATCATGCCGGCGATGATCAAGGCCTCGTTGCCCAGCACATAGCCTTCAAACGCCACGGCCAGGCCGGTGAACGCGTTGTACAGCGAAATCACCACCGGCATGTCGGCACCGCCGATCGGCAGCGTCATCAACACGCCCAGCGCCAGCGCGACCACGAAGAAGCTGACGATGGCCACCGGGCTCAGGCTGATCCCGGCCCAGATGCCCAGCACCACCATGGCCAACGCCACCAGCAGGTTGAAGGCCTGCTGGCCGGGGAACGTAACGCGCCGATCCAGCCGACCGTCGAGCTTGGCCCAGGCAATGATCGAACCGGACAGCGACACCGCGCCGATCGCCGAGCCGATGATGGCCAGCACCAGCACCGTGGATGAGGGCTGGCGCGCGGCCAGCTCGGCCAACGCCTGCTCACTCCAATGCGAGGTATCGCGGTTGGCCAGGAACGAGAAGCGCAGCAGTTCCACCGCACCGATCGCCGCGGCCGAGCCACCGCCCATGCCGTTGTACAGCGCCACCATCTGCGGCATGTCGGTGATGGCCACGCGCTTGGCCGACCACCAGGCCACGCCGGTGCCGATCACCACCGCGGCCAGGATCAGCGGGATGTTGTGCAGTTCGGGCAGGAAGAAGGTCGCCACGGTGGCGATCAACATGCCCAGCCCGGCCCAGCGGATGCCGCTGCGCGCGGTCATCGGCGAGGCCATGCGCTGCAGGCCGAGCAGGAACAGGGTGGCCGCGACCAGGTAGCTGGTCTGCACCAGCCACTGCAGCAGTTGCGCGGTACTGATGTTCAAGGTGCCTTCTCCCCGCTGCCGCGCTTGGCGCTGGGCTTGAACATGTCCAGCATGCGCTCGGTGACCACGTAGCCACCGGCGGCATTGCCGGCACCGAGTACCACCGCGATGAAGCCGATGATCTTCTCCAGCGGCGTCTGCGCGTGCCCCAGCACCACCATCGCACCGATCAGCACGATGCCGTGGATGAAGTTGGACCCGGACATCAAAGGGGTATGCAGGATCACCGGCACCCGTGAAATGATCACGTGGCCGGCGATTGCGGCCAGCATGAAGATGTACAACGCCACGAACCCGTCGCTCATTGCTGTCTGTCTCCCAGGCGGTGATCCCGTCCCCCGCATCATAACCATGCGCTGAACCATTCTGCAGGCCGGTCAACCGATCCGGTGCCGGTGCGTTGTCACTGTATCCCCCCTGCGCGAGCGCTACTCTGTGCTGGTGAGCCCCACCCTACCGTCGCTGCCCGTCGAGGCCGACGCCGCGCTGCCGGTGTCGCTGGATGCGTTCCTGGCCGGGATCGGCCCGCGCGCGTTCCGTTTCGCCGAGGCCGGCCTGCGCCAGCGCGACGACGCGCTGGATGCAGTGCAGGACAGCATGCTGAAGATGCTGACCTACCGTGAAAAGCCCGCCGCCGAATGGGCGCCGCTGTTCTGGAGCATCCTGCGCCGCCGGGTGGTCGACCTGCAGCGCCGCCGGGGTTTCCGCCTGCGCTTCTGGCGCAGCAGTGAGGACACCGGCAGTGAGCACGACATCGACTGGGCCGACCACGCCCCCGGCCCGGCCCAGGCCCACGAACAGCGCGAGCAGTACGCGCAGCTGGTGCAGGCGCTGCGCCAATTGCCGGCCCGCCAGCGCGAAGCCTTCACCCTGCGCGTGCTGCAGGAACTGGACGGCGCTACTACCGCCACGGCCATGGGCTGCAGCGAAGGGGCGGTAAAGACCCATCTTTCGCGCGCCCGGCAAGCGCTGCAGCAGCATCTGGAGAATCCGCAGTGAACCGTCATCCCGTCCCGCCCCTGCACGACGACAGCGCCCTGCAGCAGCTGCATGCCCAGGCACTGGGCAGCCTGTCACCGGCCACCCTGGCCCGGCTGCGCAGTGCCCGCCAGGCCGCCCGCCCACGCGCCCGCGCGCACGGCTGGTGGATGGCGACCGCCTGTTCGGCGGTGGCCGCGCTCGCCTTGGGCTACAGTTTCACCGCCAACCCGCCCAGCGCCCCGCCGACGGCCACCCTGACCACAGCGATGGACGACAACAGCGACGTTCTCGACGAGAATCCCGATCTGTACTTGTGGCTGGGCGGTACCGACCTGGCAATGGAGTGAATGATGAAACCGCGACTGACCCTGGCCTTGTTGCTGCTGTCGATCAGCGCTGCGGGCTGGGCCCAGACTTCAACCACGCCGCTGCCCGATTGGGAGCGGCTGACCCCGCAGCAGCGTGAAGCGCTGATCGCTCCGGTGCGTGACCGCTGGAACGATGCGCTGGCGCCGCAGCGCGAACGCATGCTGCAGCACGGCCAACGCTGGCAGAGCATGACGCCCGAGCAGCGTGAGCTGGCCCGGCGCGGCCGCCACCGTTTCGAAAACATGTCCCCGGAGCAGCGCGAGCAGGCCCGCGCGTTGTTCGCGCAGATGCGTGAATTGAGCCCGGCCCAGCGCCAGGAGCTGCGCGACCGTTGGGCCAGGATGAGCCCGGAACAGCGCCAGGACTGGCTCAAGGCCAACCCGGCCCCGGAACGGTCGGAGCGGTCGGAGCGGTCTTCGCCGCCTCGGCACTGACATTCGACGGGTGAAGTTGCGCGGCTGGCGCCGCGATAGCCATGCATGGCATGGCTCTACCTGTGGTGTCGGGCGCATTCCAGGTGCCACGTCATGGTGCCTGGGTAGCGCCACGCCATGCGTGGCTGCGCCTCAGCCCTCGGCGACCCAGCGGGTCTTGGCCAACAACTCGTCGTCCCAGTCGAAATTGACCGCGCCGTCCTTCAGGAACAGCGCGACGAAGTTGTACACGTTGCGCGCGTACATCTCGCTGGCATGCACCGCGCCGAGGCTGGCCAGGTTGAGCGGGCCATCAATGGTGACGCCCTGCAGGTCGATGGTTTCGCCGGGGCGGGTGGCCTCGCAGTTGCCACCGGTCTCGGCCGCCAGATCCACGATCACGCTGCCCGGCTTCATGCCCTGCACCATCGCGGTGCTGAGGATCTTCGGCGCCGGGCGCCCGGGCACCGCCGCGGTGCACACCACCACGTCGACCAGCCGCAGGTGCTCGCCCAGCCGACGCTGCTGTTCGGCACGCTCGTCTTCGGTCAGCGGCCGCGCATAGCCACCTTCGCCCACCGCGCTGACGCCCAGGTCGAGGAACTTGCCGCCAAGGGATTCAATCTGCTCGCGGGTTTCCGGGCGCACATCGAAGCCCTCCACCTGCGCGCCCAGCCGGCGTGCCGTGGCAATCGCCTGCAGCCCGGCCACACCGGCACCCACCACCAGCACCCGCGATGGGCGGATCGTGCCGGCGGCGGTGGTCAGCATCGGGAAGAAGCGCGGTGCCAGCTGCGCGGCGATCAGGGTGGCCTTGTAGCCGGCCATGCCCGCCTGCGAACTGAGCACATCCATCGACTGCGCGCGCGTGGTGCGCGGCAGGCGCTCCAGCGGGAACGCCTGCAGTCCGCGTGACTGCATCATGCCCGCGCGGGCCGCATCGGCCTGCGGATGCAGCATGCCCACCAGGCTGGCGCCGGCCTTGAGCTGGCCCAGCCGCGCGGTGTCCGGCGGCTGCACGCACAGCACGATGTCGGCCTGTGCCAGGCGCGCGTCATCGGCCGCCTGTGCACCGACGTCGAGATAGGCTTGATCGGGAAAGCCGGCGGCCTGTCCGGCGCCGGGTTCGAACCACACCGTCGCGCCGAGCGCGGCCAGCTTGCGCGCCGTTTCCGGCGTCATCGCCACGCGCCGTTCTCCCGGCGCGCTTTCCTTTACCACCAACACCTCGACAGCCATGCCTGTCCCCGACGATCAGCGGAATGTGGGGCTGATCGTAACCTGATCGGTGGGCGCTGGGGACCGCAGGTGCCTCAATGCACAGTGGCGTTCTTGTTGTCCAGGCGGTCGATCACGCCCTGCATGGCGCTGTCAAAGGCACCATCGTCGATATGCGCGCGCAGCCGGCCCAGCCGCACCATCACCGCCAGCTCCTCCGGCGAGGCCACGCAGAAGCGCACGCCACGACGGTTGACGAACAGCAGGCGCGAGGAGATCGGGCTGACCCAGGACAGCTTGCCGGCCTGGACCTTGCCATCCTTGTCGACGAAATCCAGCCAGCTGCCAATTTCCAGCCCACGGAAGCGGTCGGCATCGGCATTGTCGAAATCGCTGACATCCACCTTGCTGCCCAGTTCCACCGCCGCACTTTCCTGGGTCGGCGGTACCGGCAAGGCCACCTGCGGCAGTTCCGGCAGCGCGCGTTCCAGTTCGGGGCGCGATTCGGCAATGGACTGCAGCGTGTCGTGCAGGGTATCGATCGCCGTAGTGGCAGCATCGGCATGCACACCGACACTGGCAAACACCTTGCGCAGCGCCGGTTGCCAGGCCTGCAACCAGGGCTTGCCGACGATCTGGCGGCGCGCTTCGGCCACCTCTTCCAGCAGGCCGTCAGCCAGCGCCAGCGCTTCGCCCACCGACGCGCCGTCTTCGCCTTCGCGCAGCACGGTCAGGGTCAGGTGGTGCTGCCACGGCTGGCGCAGGAACTCACCGATTGCCTGTGGCAGCGTCGCATCGGCGATGCGGCGGTCCAGCTCGGCGGCAGAGCGGCTTCGGGCCATCTCCAGTTTTTCCTGGCCGCGCTGGGTTTCGGCGGCACGTCGCTCGGCGATTTCGATCCGGCGTCGATGCTGGGCCAGGAAATCGCGGAATTCTTCTTCCAGGGTGAGGAAGATCGCCAGGTTCTCGTTGAACTCGGCCACCAGGCGCTCGATGATTTCCTCGACCTTGCCCATCAGCACGCGCTCGGCCTGGCTTTCGCCGGTGTTGCCTTCGCAGGCTTCGGCCAGCGAATTGAGCAGCTTTCGCGCCGGATGGGTCTTCTGCACGAACATGCGGCGGTCGAGCATGGCGACCTTGACGAAGGGCACCACCAGCCGACCGATCAGCTCGCGCGAGCGGCCTTCCAGGTCGCGCTCGTCCAGCATCACATCGAACAGCATGCCGACCAGGTCGATCGCATCCTCATCCTGCGGGTCCAGCCGCGCCTGGGTCGGATCGACCCCGAGCCGGGTGGCCCCGGACAGCACTTCACTCTTCAGGCGCTGCGCCAGCGATTCACCGTCCTCGCCGATCGCCGCGCGCAGGGTCGCGCTCGGGGTGGCCTGCAGCAGCGACAGCACCGACATCATTTCGCGCTGGCTGAGCGGACGTTGCTGGCCCACCGCCACGCTGGCCGCCGAGGTGGCGTCGTCACGTACGTGGCGGGTCTGCTGCAACAGTTCGTGCAGGGCTTCGAGCAACATGCCCTGGCTGCCGCTGAGGCCATCCGGGCCCTCGCCCGCACTCTCGTGCCCGGCGTGACCGGACTGCATGCGGCCGCGGCTTTCGGCCCAGCGCTCGGCAAAGCGGCGCGCCCAGGCCGGTGCAGCACCATCATCGGCGGCACCGGCAGCGCCCTGCGCTTCGGCATCCAGTGCCTCCACCAACTCGTCCAGCTCGTGGCGGGGCGCCGGCGCACGCGGTGGTGCGCGCCGCGGGGCGGACATCTGCGGCATCACCCCCGCCGCGGCCAGTTGTTCGTCCAGCTTCTCGTAGCGCTTGCCGATCGGGGCGTGCAGGTCACGCTCGCACAGCTTGATCAGCACCAGGCGCACTTCAGGAGCCAGTTCACAGTCGGCAAAGGCCTCGTGGATGGCCACACCGATGTGCTCGGGGCTGATCGGGTTGCTGTCGGCATTCAGTTCCAGGCCGCCGGCGATCCAGCCCAGGCGGCGGTCCAGCCGCCCCAGCACCGGCTTCCAGTCGCGCAGCAGCACGGTGGCAAAATTGCGCACCGCCAACCGCGACTCCAGCACGTGTTCGGGGACCAGGCTCAGGCCGTCTTCGATCTGCCCGGCCAGGGTCGCCTCGGCCGACAGCGGTTCACGCGCCTCCAGCCCGGCCCAGGCCTGGGCCAGGTGGGTGCGGAAGCCGGCCACGATGTCCTCGCGGCGGCGACGCAGTTCACGCATGCCGTCCAGGAACAGCAGCTGCGACGCGCCAGCGGTACCGGCACGGTCGAACAGCACGTCGTCGAAGCGGGCCAGCACGGTCGCGAACGACTCGGCCAACGCGGGCAGCACGGCCTCGCGGGCAAGCTTCAACAGCGCCGGGTCATGGCCCGGCTGCCCATTGGGCGTAGCGATCATGCGAAAAGGCTCCCCACCTTCGCAGGTACAGAATGCAGCATGGAAACGAAGAACATCGGAACCCCCCAGGCCCCCATGTTCGTGTGGCAGGTCGGCCCACCGGTCTGGGACAGTGCAACAGTCCGCACGTTAAACCTCATGACCGGGGTACCGGCAGGCCTTGTATCGTAAGGCCAGCGCCGCGTGGAAGCGAGTACAGCCACGTGAAGGAATGCCGTTCATTAGGTGATGTTCATCACGGTTCGTCGCAAATCGTATCGAGATGGCCCCAGGTCGCGTCACAAACCGCCGTAACCAGGCGACGCCTATAATCGGCACACCGTGAAACCTGATTGAGCCCCCATGCCCGAATCCCCTGCGCTGCAAGCCCTGGACGCCCGTCGTTCGGTCCCCGCCAAGCAACTCGGCGAGCCCGGCCCCGACCCGGCCACCGTGCTGCGGATGCTGGCGTCGGCGGTGCGCGTGCCCGACCACGGCAAGCTGGTGCCCTACCGTTTCCTGCAGATCGCCCGCGATGCGCGTCACAGTCTGGGCGCCTTCCTGGCCGCCCGCAGCCTGGAGCGCGACCCGCACATCGCCGAGGCCGCGCTGGAGAAGGATCGCCAGCGGTTCTCGCATGCGCCGCTGGTCATCGCGGTGATCAGCAGCGCCCGCCCCAACCCCAAAGTGCCCGAGCAGGAACAGCTGATGACCGCCGGCTGCGTGTGCTTCGCACTGCTGCAGGCCGCGCAGGCGATGGGCTTCGGCGCACAGTGGCTGACCGCCTGGATGGCCTTCGATCCGGCCGTGCACGCCCACCTGGGCCTGGCCGCGCATGAGGGCATCGCCGGTTTCATCCATATCGGCACGCCGCGCACCGCCGCGCCCGAACGCGACCGCCCGGACCCGGCCACGCTGCTGCAGGACTGGGTGGGCTGAGATGTCCGAACCCGGCACCGTGACCTCGCCCCTGCGGCCACCGCTGTACCTGGTGGATGCCAGCCTGTATGTGTTCCGCGCCTGGCATTCGATGCCGGACGAGTTCCAGGACCAGCAGGGCTGGCCGACCAATGCCGTGCACGGCTTTGCCCGCTTCCTGCTCGACCTGCTCGAACGCGAGCGCCCGCGCCACATCGCCATCGCCTTCGACGAGGCGCTGGACAGCTGCTTCCGGCACCGCCTGTATGCCGCCTACAAGGCCAACCGCGACCCCGCCCCGGATGCGCTGCGCCGCCAGTTCGCGCACTGCAAGGCGCTGTGCGGCGCGCTCGGGCTGGCCGTGCTGGCCCACCACGAATACGAAGCGGATGACCTGATCGGCAGCGCACTGCATGCGCGTCGCCAGGACGGCATGCGCGGGGTGATCGTCTCGGCCGACAAGGATCTTTCCCAGCTGCTGTTCGAACAGGACGAGCAGTGGGACTACGCGCGCAACCAGCGCTGGGGCATGGCCGGGGTCAAGGCCCGCCACGGCGTGCACGCGCACCAGATCGCCGACTACCTGGCGCTGTGCGGCGACGCGGTGGACAACATTCCCGGGGTCACCGGCGTGGGCGCCAAATCGGCCGCCGTGCTGCTGGCCCATTTCGGCAGCCTGGACACCCTCTACGCGCGCCTGGACGAAGTACCGTTCCTGCGCCTGCGCGGTGCGGCACAGATGGCGGTGCGCTTGCGCGAACAGCATGAGCACGCCCTGCTGTGGCGGCAGCTGACCACCATCGCGCTGGATGCGCCGCTGGACAGCAACCAGCCCGACTTCACCCGCGGCGGTGCCGACGCACAGATGCTGCAGGGCCTGTGCGACGCGCTGCGGTTCGGCCCGCTGACCCGCCGCCGCCTGTTCAGTGCCGCCGGCCTGACCGATTCCTCCTCCGTTGCCAGCGAGTTCGCATGAGCCCCAACACGCAAGCCCCCAAGGTCGTCTACGAAGGCAAGTACCAGCGCATGGTCGTGCGCGGCACCTGGGAATACAGCGAGCGCACCCACGCCGGCGGCCTGGCCGCGATCATCATCGCGGTCACCCCGGACGACAACGTGCTGTTCGTCGAACAGTTCCGCGTGCCGCTGCAGGCCAACACCATCGAGATGCCGGCCGGCCTGGTCGGTGACATCGACGCCGGTGAATCGATCGAAGTTTCGGCGGTGCGCGAGCTCGAAGAGGAAACCGGCTGGACCGCCGCGCATGCCGAGGTGCTGATGATCGGCCCGACGTCCTCCGGCGCGAGCAGCGAGCAGATCGCCTTCGTGCGTGCCACCGGCCTGCGCAAGATCGGCGACGGCGGTGGTGATGCCAGCGAGGACATCACCGTGCACGAGATTCCGCGTGCCCGCGCGGCGGCATGGCTGGTGGAGAAGATGGGCGAAGGCTATGCGCTGGATGCCAAGCTGTGGGCCGGGCTGTGGATGATCGAACACCATCTGGACGGCACGCCCCGTGGCTGATGCCGACGCACACGGGTTGCCGGCGTTGCTGGGTCCCCACGACCCGGCGATCCATACGATCCACCGCGCGCAGGGCCGTTCTCCGTACCTGCTGCTGGCCGACCACGCCGGTCAGCAGATTCCGCACGCGCTGGCCGGGCTGGGCCTGTCGCAGGCCGAGCGGGACCGCCATATCGGCTGGGACATCGGCATCGCCGGGGTCACCCGTGCGCTGTCGGGGCTGCTCGATGCCTGGGCGATCGAGCAGACCTACTCGCGGCTGCTGATCGACTGCAACCGGCCCCTGGCCTCGCCGACGCTGATCCCCGAGGTCAGCGACCACACCCACGTGCCGGGCAATGCCGGTTTGTCAGCGGCGCAGCGCGAGCAGCGCATCGCGGCGATCCACGCGCCGTACCATGCGCGCATCGATGCCGAACTGGACGCGCGCCGCGATGCCGCGCGGCCCACGTTGCTGGTGATGATGCACAGCTTCACCCCGCTGATGAACGGCGTGCAGCGGCCCTGGCATGCCGGCGTGCTGTACCACCGCGACACCCGCTTCGCACATGCGCTGCTGCAGGCGCTGCGCGGGGAAGGCGACCTGGTGGTGGGCGACAACGAACCGTATTCGGTGAGCAGCACCAGCGACTACGCGGTGCCGGTGCACGGCGAAGGCCGCGGCCTGGTGCACGTGGAGCTGGAGATCCGCCAGGACCTGATCGCCGATGCGGCCGGCCAGCAAGCCTGGGCGCAGCGGTTGGCACGCGTGTTCACCGCGCTGCAGGGCGAGCTCCTTGCGGGTTGATCCGGTGCGGTGAACGTTTGACGGACGCATGACGCGCGGCTTCGTTCCGGCAGGCCGCGCGGTGAGGCATCTGCGCGGCTGCGCCGCGATAGCCACGCATGGCGTGGCGCTACCTATGGGCCGTGGACGCATCGCGTGGGCGCTGGGCGTCACGCCTCTGCGTTGCAGGGTTCCGGCGGCGCGACGATGGCTTGCTGCGGCCGCAGCCACAGGCCGACCACCACACCGAGCAACGCGAACAACGCGGCGCCGTATTGGGCGTTGACCAGGCCCTGCAGGGCTTCGGGACTGGTGCCGGCCGCGGTCGCGCTGCGCCCGGCGTTGGCCAGCATCACCAGCACCGCCAAGCCCAGCGCGCCGCCGATCTGCTGCGCAGTGGCCGCCATGCCCGAGGCCACGCCCTGCTGCGCGGCCGGCACGCCCTGCCCGGCCACGATCCACATCGCCGTCCAGGTCATGCCCTGACCGATGCTCAGCACCACGATGCCCGGCAGCAACGCCCAGTAGCTGGCGCCATACGGCAGCGCGATGGCCACGGCGGCGATGCCGACCGCGCCGGCGGCCATGCCCAGCGACAACACCTGGCGCGGCGAACGGCGGATCAGCATGCGCTCGGTGATGCGGATGCCGAAGGTGCACACCAACGTCGGCGGCAGGAACGCCAACCCGGCCTGCAGCGCGCTCCAGCCGTAGCCGTCCTGGAAGTACAGCGCCAGGAAGTAGTACTGCACGCCGAAGCTGCTCATGAACAGCATCGTCAGCAGCATCGCCGCCCGCAGGCTGCGCAGGCGCAGCAGCGCGAACTGCATCAATGGGTCGCGGCTGCGCTGCTCGATCTGCACGAACACCACCAGCAGCACCGCCGACAGCACCAGGCAGCCCAGCGTGCGTGGCGCCAGCCAGCCCCATTCCGGGCCCTGCACCAGGGTGGTCACCAGCAGGCTGCCGCCGAGGGTGACGGTCAGGCAGCCGGCCAGGTCGAACGAGCGCCCGGCCTGCGGCGCGGGATCGCGCGGCAGCCACCAGCCGCCCAGCAGCGCGCAGGCACTGGCGAAGGGCACGATCACCAGCAGCACCGAGGACCAGCCAAAACTCTGCGTCAGCACGCCACCGAGCAAAGTGCCCAGGGCCAGGCCACCGGCGCTGGCCATCGACCAGATCGCCAGCGCGCGGTTGCGCGGCGCGCCTTCGGCGTAGAGCGTGTTGATCAGCGACAGCGTGGCCGGGAACAGCAACGCCGCACCGATGCCCTGCACCGCGCGGGCGGCGATCAGCAGCCAGGCGCTGTTGCTGAAGCCACCGACCAGCGAGGCCAGCGCGAACAGCGCCATGCCCACCCGGTAGATGCGGCGGCGGCCGAGCAGATCGGCGGCGCGGCCACCGAGCAGCAGGCAGCCACCGAACGCGACGGTGTAGCCGCTGACGATCCACTGCAGCTGCTGCGCATTGATCTGCAGCTGGACCCCCATCTCATGCAGGGCCACGAAGATGATGGTGGCGTCCAGCGCGATGATCAGCTGGGCCATGGCCAGCAGGGTCAGCGCCAACCGTGGCGGGAAATAGGGGGAGGAGTTGGTCATGCCAATGGGAGTGCGTGGGGAGGCGGGCAGTCTCATTGATGACCAGAGACAAATAAACCCGGATACTTCGATTTCTGCCATGCATTTTCGCATCAATCGAGGACCGCCGTGGATCTCAACGCCGTGCGCATGCTGGTCCAGGTGGCCGAGGCCCGCAGCTTCACCGTGGCCGCCGGCCAGCTGGGCATCAGCCAGTCCGGGCTGTCACGCGCGATCGGGCGGCTGGAACAGGAACTGGGGGTGCGCCTGCTCCACCGCAGCACCCGCCATGTCAGCCTGACCCCGGATGGGCGTGAGTTCGTGGCGCATTGCACGCCGCTGCTGTCCGGGCTGGACGACGCCGAGCGCCGCCTGGGCGACCGCCCCTGTACGCCCTCAGGCGTGTTGAAGTTGACCGCGCCGTCGATGTTCGGGCGCAAGGTACTGGTGCCGCTGGCCGGGCAGCTGATGGCCGCCTATCCCCAGTTGCAGTTCGAGCTGGTGCTCAACGACCGGCTGGTGGACCTGGTCGAAGAAGGCTTCGATGCGGCCTTGCGGACCGGGCCGATCAGCGATGTGCGCATGGTCGCGCGACCATTGCGGCCGTTGCACTGGGTGACCGTGGCCTCACCGGCCTACGTGGCACGCCATGGCGCCCCCGCCACGGTCGATGCGCTGCAGGACCACACCTGCCTGGCGGTGCGCAACCTGCGCAGCGGGCGGCTGGTGGACTGGCAGTTCCGCGAGCATGACGGCCAGCTGCGCGACGTCACCCCACCGGCGCGGATGGTGTTCGACAGTGGCGACCCGCTGGTGGAAGGGGCGTTGGCCGGGATCGGGATCGTGCAGGTGATGGATTTCGCGGTGGCCGACGCGCTTGCTGCGGGACGGCTGCAACGCGTGCTGCAGCCGTTTGAAGGACGCAGCCGGGGGTTGTCGCTGGTGTACCCGCCCTCGCGGCAGGCGTCGCCCAAATTGAAGGTGCTCGCCGAAGCATTGCTGGCCGGCCAATGGTAGAGCCACGCCATGCGTGGCTGCGCTTCGTTCCGGCATCGGGCGAGGTGAAGCATGTGCGCGGCGTTGCCGCGCCAGCCACGCATGGCGTGGCGCTACCCATCGGCCTCGGTGCGGGTGCGGGCGCGGGTGGATTTCCCGCGCCCGCCTCGATCAGGCGAAGCTGTCGGTGGCGCGTACCAGCGCGTCCACATTCTCGGCCTCGAAGGCCGAATGGCCCGAGGCCGGGCTGATTTCCAGCGTCGACTTCGGCCACGCCTTGTGCAGTTCCCAGGCGCTCTGCAGCGGGCACACCACGTCATAGCGGCCGTGCACGATCACACCGGGGATATCGGCGATACGGTGCGCGTCGCGCAGCAGCTGTTCTTCCACCTCGAAGAAACCGCCGTTGACGAAGTAGTGGTTCTCGATACGGGCGAAGGCGAGCGCGAACTGCGGGTCTTCGTGGCTGTTCACGAAGTCCGGGTCCACATGCAGGAAGCTGGTTGCGCCTTCCCACACGCTCCATGCCTTGGCCGCGGCCAGGCGGGTGGCTTCGTCCTCACTGGTCAAACGGCGATGGAACGCCGAAATCAGGTCATGGCGCTCCACCGCCGGAATCGGCTTGAGGTAGTGCTCCCACGCATCCGGGAACAGGCGGTTGGCACCTTCCTGGTAGAACCATTCCAGCTCCCAGCGGCGCAGCATGAAGATGCCGCGCAGCACCAGTTCGGTGACCTGCTGCGGGTGGGTCTGTGCATACGCCAGCGCCAGGGTGGAGCCCCAGCTGCCGCCGAACACCTGCCAGCGATCCACCTTCAGGTGTTCGCGCAGTTTCTCGATATCGGCGACCAGGTCCCAGGTGGTGTTGTCGACCAGGTCCGCGTGCGGGGTGGAGCGACCGGCGCCGCGCTGGTCGAACAGGATGATCCGGTACTTGGCCGGGTCATGAAACTGGCGCATCTTCTCGCTGCAGCCGCCACCCGGGCCGCCGTGCAGCATCACCACCGGCTTGCCGTCGGGGTTGCCGCACTGCTCGAAATACAGCGTATGGCGGTCGTCGACCTTCAGTGTGCCGACGTCGTAAGGGGTGATGGCGGGGTACAGCGTACGCATGACAGAACTCCATGTGGAATGACAACCACCCTCGGCGCGCGCATGACGCAGGCGGCGACGCCGTGCGGTGGAGGGGGTCATTCTAGCCTTGCCCGGCCGGCGGCCCGGCGTCAGTCAGTGGCCGAGACAGCCCAGGCTCACCCGGTCGCGCTGCTCCAGATCCTGCGCGGTGCCAACCTGCGCGAAACCGGCCTGCTGGAACAGCGCGCGGATCGCCGCACCCTGGTCCCAGCCGTGCTCGATCAGCAACCAGCCACCGGGCCGCAGGTGCGCGCCGGCACCGTCGATGATCTGGCGGATGTCGTCCAGCCCATCGATACCGGAGGCCAGCGCGGTGGCCGGCTCATGGCGCAGGTCGCCCTGCTGCAGATGCGGGTCATCGCTGGCGATGTACGGCGGATTGCTGGCGATCAGGTCGAAGCGCTGGCCCTGCAGCGGCGCATACCACGGGCCCTGCACGAAACGGACGTTGCCGAGCGCGTGCGCCTGCGCATTGCGCGCGGCCACCGCTAGCGCGGCAGCGCTGAAGTCGGTGGCAGTGAGCTGCGCCTGCGGACGTTCGCTGGCCAGCGCCAGCGCGATCGCGCCGCTGCCGGTGCCCAGGTCGGCCACCTGCAGGGGCGTGTCCACTGGCAGGCGCGCCAGCGCCAGCTCGACCAGCAACTCGGTTTCCGGGCGCGGGATCAGGGTGGCCGGATCGACCTCCAGGTCCAGCGTCCAGAAACCGCGGCGGCCAACCAGATAGGCGACCGGCTCACCGGCCACCCGCCGCGCCAGCAGCGCCTGGAAGGCGGCGGCGGCCTCTGGCGCGACCGGGTCAGTGGCATGCGCGAACAGCCAGCTGCGCGCGCGCCCCAGCACGTGCAGGAGCAGCAGCTCGGCTTCGTGGCGGCCCTCGACCCCGGGCAGGGCGACGGCCGCCTCGGCAAGCAACTGACGGATGTCTCGCGGGGCGACGGTCATGGTGAAGGCGCAGGCGGAACGGCCGCGCAGTTTAGTCCACCGGATCGGACATCGCCGGACGGCGGTGGCGACAGCGGGCGGCGCCTGCGCAGGCGCAAATACATTGAATAGATGAACTGCGGAGCCAATATCGATATCTGGCCACTATCGAAATGACGCTCAGATCGCGGCAACGGCGGGCCGACGCTGAGATATTCGTTCAGCTTTCATCGCATTCGGATAAACACCGGCTATTGCTGCGATCAGCGGACGTCCCCGGGCAGTCATTGTGCTGCAACGCTTCTGGCCGATATCGGAGGGAGCATTCATCGCAGGATCAGCCCAATTTGATAGCCTGCATCTATCGTATAGATGCAATCAATGGATTGTCCTTATGGGAAAGGAGCCGCTAACCTGTGTTGGTCGCTTCACCCACCCCCTTCACCAAGAGGAATACCGATGTCGCTCATCAATACGCAGATCAAGCCGTTCGAAGCCAACGCCTACCAGAATGGCGAGTTCATCAAGGTCTCCGACAGCACCCTGAAGGGCCAGTGGTCCGTGCTGATCTTCATGCCGGCCGCATTCACCTTCAACTGCCCGACCGAGATCGAAGACGCGGCTGACCATTACGCCGAGTTCCAGAAGGCCGGTGCCGAGGTGTACATCGTCACCACCGACACCCACTTCTCGCACAAGGTGTGGCACGAAACCTCGCCGGCCGTCGGCAAGGCCCAGTTCCCGCTGGTCGGCGACCCGACCCACCAGCTGACCAACGCCTTCGGCGTGCATATCGCTGAAGAAGGCCTGGCCCTGCGCGGCACCTTCATCATCAACCCGGAAGGCGTGATCAAGACCCTGGAGATCCACTCCAACGAGATCGCCCGTGACGTCTCCGAGACCCTGCGCAAGCTGAAGGCTGCCCAGTTCACCGCCGCCAACCCGAACCAGGTGTGCCCGGCGAAGTGGAAGGAAGGCGAGAAGACCCTGACCCCGTCGCTGGACCTGGTCGGCAAGATCTAAGCCGTACCCCACTCCCATTCCCGTTTCGGCGGGAGTGGGGGTGAACCGAAGCCCGTGCCCGTTCGCGCGGCCTCCGGTTCACCCCTACGCTGCGCAGGTGCATCCTTGGGGTGCGTCGACGCCGACCGCTTGCCTGAATCAAGGAGTTTTTCGATGTTGGATGCCAACCTCCAGTCCCAGCTCAAGACCTACCTGGAACGCGTCACCCGCCCGATCCAGATCACGGCGCATGCGGATGACAGCGCCAAGTCGCAGGAAATGCTGGAGCTGCTGAACACCCTGGTGTCGTTGTCGACGCAGATCACGCTGGAGGTGCGCCGCGACAACAGCGCGCGCACGCCGTCGTTCGCGCTGACCACCCCGGGCCAGGACATCCACCTGGCCTTTGCCGGGCTGCCGATGGGGCATGAGTTCACCTCGCTGGTGCTGGCGTTGCTGCACGTTGGCGGGCACCCGTCCAAGGCCACCGCCGAGCTGATCGAACAGGTGCGCAATCTGGAGGGCGAGTTCAAGTTCGAAACCTACTTCTCGCTGTCCTGCCAGAACTGCCCGGACGTGGTGCAGGCGCTGAACCTGGCCGCCGTGCTCAACCCGCGTATCCAGCACGTGGCCATCGACGGTGCGCTGTTCCCGGCCGAGGTCGAGGCCCGCCAGATCATGTCGGTGCCGACCGTGTACCTCAACGGCGAAGTGTTCGACCAGGGCCGCATGACCCTGGAGCAGATCGTGGCCAAGCTGGACACCGGCGCCGCCAAGCGCGATGCCGAGAAGATCGCCACCAAGGCGGCCTTCGACGTGCTGGTGGTCGGCGGTGGCCCGGCCGGTGCCGCCGCGGCGATCTATGCCGCGCGCAAGGGCATCCGCACCGGTGTGGCCGCGGAGCGTTTCGGCGGCCAGGTACTGGACACCATGGCGATCGAGAACTTCATTTCGGTCAAGGAAACCGAAGGCCCGAAGCTGGCGACCGCACTGGAACAGCATGTGCGCGAGTACGACGTGGACATCATGGACCTGCAGCGCGCGACCGCGTTGAAGCCGGCCGGCGATGATGGCCTGGTCGAAATCGTGCTGGAGAACGGCGCGTCGCTGAAGTCGCGTTCGGTGATCCTGTCCACCGGCGCGCGCTGGCGGCAGATGAACGTGCCCGGCGAAGACCAGTACCGCAACAAGGGCGTGGCGTACTGCCCGCATTGCGACGGCCCGCTGTTCAAGGGCAAGCGCGTGGCGGTGGTCGGCGGCGGCAACTCCGGTGTCGAGGCGGCGATCGATCTGGCCGGCCTCGTGACGCATGTGACCCTTCTGGAATTTGATGACAAACTGCGCGCCGATGAGGTCCTGCAGCGCAAGTTGCGCAGCCTGGGCAACGTCACCATCATCACCAGCGCACTCACCCAGGAAGTCCTGGGCGATGGCCAGAAGGTGACGGGCCTGGTCTATCACGACCGTGTCGGTGGCGATGCGCACCGGGTCGAGCTCGAAGGCATCTTCGTGCAGATCGGGTTGCTGCCCAACACCGAATGGCTGAAGGATTCGGTGGCGCTGTCGCCGCGTGGCGAGGTGATCATCGATGACCGCGGCCAGACCAGTGTCCCGGGTGTGTTCGCGGCAGGAGATTGCACTACCGTTCCGTACAAGCAGATCATCATCGCGATGGGTGCCGGCTCCACGGCCGCACTGAGCGCCTTTGATCATCTGATCCGCACGTCCGTTCCCAAGAGCAGCGGTGCTGTTGCCGAAGCTGCCTGAAACGTCCGGTTCCCGGTTCGCCGGGAACCTTGTATTTCTGCTGGGTAAGCCACGCCGTCACCCGGTCCATTACCGCTTAGAGGTCTAAGGAATGAACCTACGTGATCTGAAATATCTGGTGGCGCTGGCCGACCACAAGCACTTCGGCCGCGCTGCGGCGGCGTGCTTCGTCAGCCAACCCACCCTGTCCACGCAGATCCGCAAGCTCGAGGATGAGCTGGGCCTGCCACTGGTCGAACGTGCGCCCCGCAAAGTGATGCTGACCCCGGCCGGGGTCGAGGCCGCGGCGCGTGCACGCACGATCGTGGCCGAAGTGGAACAGATGAAGGAAGCGGCGCGACGCAGCCGCGATCCGGAGGCCGGGACGGTGCGGCTGGGGATCTTCCCCACGCTGGGGCCGTACCTGCTGCCGCATGTGATTCCGAGTATCCGCGAACGCTTCCCGCAGCTGGAACTGCTGCTGGTGGAGGAAAAGAGCGACGAGCTGCTGGCCCGTCTGCGCGAAGGCAAACTCGACGCGGCGCTGCTGGCGCTGCCGTTGGACGACGACCAGCTGCATGCCGAGTTCCTGTTCGAGGAGCCGTTCCTGCTGGCGGTGTCCGGCCAGCATCCGCTGGCGCGCCGCCATCACCTGGACGTGCAGGAGCTGTCCTCGCAGAAGCTGCTGCTGCTCGAAGATGGCCACTGCCTGCGTGACCAGGCCCTCGCGGTTTGCCGGTTGTTCGGGGCCAACGAGAAATCCGAATTCCGCGCGACCAGCCTGGAGACCCTGCGGCAGATGGTGGCCGCCGATGTCGGGATCACCCTGTTGCCGACGCTGTCGGTGAAGCCGCCGGTGCCGCGTTCGGACAACATCCGCCTGCTCGATTTCAGCGGCGATGACCGGCCGAGCCGGCGCATCGCCATGGCCTGGCGGCGCAGTTCGGCGATGACCGGGTTCCTGGAGCAGCTGGCACAGCAGTTCAAACGCCTGCCGCAGGAGCTGTTCACGCTGGACAGTGGCGACTTCGCAGTCTCCCCGCAGGCCGCGCCGCAGCGCCCGGCCTGAGGCCCGCTGAACCGGCTGCAGCGGCCGGTGCGGGGGACGGGTCGCATCCGTCTTCGATAGGCAGCACAATAGAACACAGGCGGCGCCAGCAGGCGCCGCCTTTTGCATGGGCCATCATCAATCGCAAGGAGCTTCACATGTCCACTTCCAGCGGACTGCCCCCGTCCATCATTGTTTCCAGCCACGACATGGATCGCCTGGACGCCATGCTCGAATCGCCCGCGGTCAGCCAGACCCCGGCGGCGATCGCGTTGTCCAAGGAGTTGAACCGGGCCACCGTGGTGGCGCCTGAAGAAATGCCCGAGGGCACCGTCATGATGCATTCGCGGGTGGAATGCGAAGATGAGCTGCAGAACGAAAAGCACGTGCTGACGCTGGTCTACCCGCGCGAAGCCGATGTCGAGCAGGGCAAGGTGTCGATTCTTGCACCGGTGGGCACTGCCCTGCTGGGCCTGTCGGTCGGCCAGACCATGGATTGGGATGCACCGGGTGGCCGCAAGCTGCGCCTGCGCGTGACGGCGGTCCACAACCAGCCCCACGCCTGATTCTTCCCTGCCGCGCACCGCGCAGGTCCCACGTTCCGTACCAGGAGTTGCAATGAGTACCGTTTCGCCGTCCAAACTCTCCCAGCTGCGTGATCTGTCCGTCGTGGTGGCCGATACCGGCGACTACGAGGCGATCAAGCGCTTGAAGCCGGTCGACTGCACGACCAATCCGACCCTGGTGAAGAAAGCGCTGGATCTGCCGGTGTATGCCGAGCTGATCGAACGCGCGCTGGCCTGGGGCCGCGAGCAGGCCGGTGAGCGCGAGGTCATTGTGCACGCGGTGGCCGATCGCCTGACGGTGGGCGTGGGCACGCTGCTGAGCACGCTGGTGCCGGGCCGGGTGTCGACGGAGGTGGACGCCGACCAGGCCCACGATACGGCGGCGACGGTGGCCAAGGCGCGCCAGTTCATTGCGATGTACGAGGCGGCCGGTGTGCCGCGCAGCAAGGTGCTGATCAAGATCGCGGCAACCTGGGCAGGCGTGGAGGCAGCCCGTGTGCTGCAGGCGGAGGGGATCGACTGCAATCTGACGTTGATCTTCAATCCGACCCAGGCACTGGCCTGCAGCGAGGCGGGCGCCTTCCTGATTTCGCCGTTCGTGGGGCGCATCCTGGACTGGTATGTGGCCAACGGGCAGGCACCGGCGGACATCGATGCCGATCCGGGCGTGGTGTTCGTGCGCGGGGTGTATGCGGAGTTCAAGCGTCGCGGTTCGGCGACGGTGGTGATGGGGGCGTCGTTCCGTTCGACGGCGCAGATCGAGGCGCTGGCCGGGTGCGACCGTCTGACGATTTCGCCGGACCTGCTGGAGAAGCTGGACGCCGACCACGGCGTGCTGCCGCGCAAGCTGGTGGCGGGCGCAGCGGAAGACGTGGCGGTGACGCCGATCGATGCGGCGCGCTTCGCAGCCGATCTGGCCGCCGATGCGATGGCCACTGAGAAGCTGGCCACGGGGATCGATGCGTTCGCGAAGGACCTGGAAGCGCTGCGCCAGACGATCCGCGAGCGGCTGTAAGCGCCCCTGCGCCGAACGACAAAAGGCCCCGCACTGCGGGGCCTTTTGTTTTGCGCGCTACGTCAACGTCAACAGCAACGCGTCACTGCCTCGAGCCTGGGACGGGGGTGTGCGCGGGTACGCGACACGCCGTGAACCCATCCATGGGGGCTCGTAGGCAACATCCATGTTGCCTACGGTCGCGTACCCGCACACACCCCCGTCCCAACGACGCAGCGTCGTCGCATCGGGAACAAGCGGGGCAGGCTTCGTCGACATCCGGATCGGTAGAGCCGAGCCATGCTCGGCTATCCGGGCTCAGGCACCTACCCCGATCGGGCAGCTCACGCCGGTGCCGCCGATACCGCAGTAGCCGTTCGGGTTCTTGGCCAGGTACTGCTGGTGGTAGTCCTCGGCGTAGAAGTAGGTGGGCGCGGGGAATTCGATATCGGTGGTGATGGCACCATAGCCGGCATCGGTGAGGCGCTGCTGGTAGGCGTCGCGGCTGGCCACGGCGGCGTCGTGCTGGGCCTGGCTGGTGGCGTGGATGGCCGAGCGGTACTGGGTGCCGGTGTCGTTGCCCTGGCGCATGCCCTGGGTGGGGTCGTGGCTTTCCCAGAACACCTGCAGCAGCTGCTCCAACGGGATGATGGTCGGGTCGTAGACGACGTCGACGATCTCCGTGTGCCCGGTCAGGCCGGAGCAGACTTCTTCATAGGTGGGATTGGGGGTGGAGCCGCCGGCGTAGCCGACCGAGGTGGTGTAGACGCCCGGCAGGGTCCAGAATTTGCGCTCGGCGCCCCAGAAGCAGCCCATCGCGAAACGGATACGCGGCAAACCGTCGGGGCTGCCGGTGAGCGGGTGGCTGTTGACGTAGTGCTGGTCGTGCAGCGGCAACGGCTGCTCACGGCCCGGCAGCGCCTCTTCCGGGCGTGGCAGGCGCTGTTTGAACGCCCCGATCCCCAACAGACCCTTGGCAATGCCCAACATGGCGTTCTCCTAGGCCGGCGACAGGCCGGCGCTTTCGTCACCGTCCAATATGGGGTCGTCCCCGCCATGGCCCAAGTCGAGCTGGGCCACGATGTCCTCGGCCTGTGGCCGGGCCAGGTCCGGGACGCAGACCCGCAGCACACCGAACAAGGGCAGCTCACCCATGCCGCCCAGCAGCGACTCGCCGAAGACGAAGGCGGGGATGTCGGCCGCTTCCAGCGCGTGCTTGACCAGATGGGCGTCAAACAGGTTGTCGGCCTTGTAGATCACGTGCATGGGCGGGCTCCGGCGGGCAATGGCTTCAGGATACGCCCGCCCACCGGGTAGTGCCGGCCGCTGGCCGGCGCCACGCAAGGCCGGCAGCATCGAGAGCCGGCCAGCGGCCGGCACTACCGACATCTATCTGAAGGAGCCGGCCGGCGAAAGGCGTGCCGACCAACGGTCGGCACCTACCCGTTTAGCCTGTCGCCTTGCGACAGGCTAAACTGTTGGTCTTTCTGCCTTTTCATTGCGACCCGCGCATCATGTCCGAGCCTACTGCCGCCCCCACCGACGCCCTTCCGGAAACCCACGAAAAGCGGGATTTCATCCGTCAGATCGTCCGCGAGGACCTGGCCAGCGGCAAGCATGCCGCGATCAAGACGCGCTTCCCGCCCGAGCCCAACGGCTACCTGCACATCGGCCATGCCAAGTCGATCTGCCTTAACTTCGGCGTGGCCGGCGAGTTCGGCGGCGCCTGCAACCTGCGTTTCGATGACACCAACCCGGCCAAGGAAGACCCCGAGTACGTCGCCGCCATCCAGGACGATGTGCGTTGGCTGGGCTTTGAGTGGAACGAACTGCGCCACGCCTCCGATTACTTCGATGCGTACTACCTGGCCGCCGAGAAGCTGATCCGCGATGGCAAGGCCTACGTCTGCGACCTGTCGGCCGAGGAAGTGCGCGCCTACCGCGGCACCCTGACCGAGCCGGGCCGTCCCTCGCCGTGGCGCGAGCGCAGCGTCGAGGAAAACCTGGACCTGTTCCGTCGCATGCGCGCCGGCGAGTTCCCGGACGGTGCGCGCACCGTGCGCGCCAAGATCGACATGGCCAGCGGCAACATCAACCTGCGCGATCCGGCGCTGTACCGCATCAAGCACGTCGAACACCAGAACACCGGCAATGCCTGGCCGATCTACCCGATGTACGACTTCGCGCATGCGCTGGGCGATTCCATCGAAGGCATCACCCATTCGCTGTGCACGCTGGAATTCGAAGACCACCGCCCGCTGTATGACTGGTGCGTGGACAACGTCGATTTCGCCCATGACGACGCGCTGACCCAGCCGCTGGTCGCACGTGGCCTCCCGCGTGAAGCAGCCAAGCCGCGCCAGATCGAATTCTCGCGTCTGAACATCAATTACACGGTGATGAGCAAGCGCAAGCTGATGGCGCTGGTCACCGAAAACCTGGTCGACGGCTGGGAAGACCCGCGCATGCCGACCCTGCAGGGCCTGCGTCGCCGTGGTTATACCCCGGCGGCGATGCGCCTGTTCGCCGAGCGCGTGGGCATCAGCAAGCAGAACTCGCTGATCGATTTCAGCGTGCTCGAAGGCGCGCTGCGCGAAGACCTGGACAGTGCCACCGCGCGCCGCATGGCGGTGATCGATCCGGTCAAGCTGGTGCTGACCAACCTGGCCGACGGCCACGCCGAGACCCTGACCTTCTCCAACCATCCCAAGGACGAAACCTTCGGTACCCGCGAGGTGCCGTTCGCCCGCGAACTGTGGATCGAGCGCGAGGATTTCGCCGAAGTGCCGCCGAAGGGCTGGAAGCGCCTGGTTCCGGGTGGTGAAGTGCGCCTGCGCGGCGCCGGCATCATCCGCTGCGATGAGGTGATCAAGGATGCCGACGGCACCATCACCGAGCTGCGCGGCTGGCTGGACCCGGAATCGCGTCCGGGCATGGAAGGCGCCAACCGCAAGGTCAAGGGCACCATCCACTGGGTCAGCGCGGTGCATGCGGTGCCGGCCGAAGTGCGCCTGTATGACCGCCTGTTCTCGGTGGCCAACCCGGACGACGAGTCCGAGGGCAAGACCTACCGCGATTACCTCAACCCGGATTCACGCCGTACCGTCACCGGCTACGTCGAGCCGGCCGCGGCCACCGCCGCGCCGGAGCAGTCGTTCCAGTTCGAGCGCACCGGTTACTTCGTCGCCGACCGCCGCGACCACACCGCCACCACGCCGGTGTTCAACCGCAGCGTGACCCTGCGCGACACCTGGTCGGCGTAAGCCGTCCCCCTTTGAAAGAGACCCCCGCCCCGATGCTGTACGCGCAAGTCCACCTCACCCTGCCCGCCTGGATCCACGACCAGATCGACCTCGGCCGCGCCTATCCCGGCGATGCCGACAAGGTCACCCTGGCCATTGAACTGTCGCGGCTGAATGTCGAGCATGCCAGCGGCGGCCCGTTCGGCGCAGTGGTGTTCGGCCCGGACCATCGCGTCATCGCCGCGGGCGTGAACCGCGTGGTGCCGCACAGCACCTCGCTGGCGCATGCCGAGAACATGGCCTACATGCTGGCCCAGCAGCGCCTGCAGACGCCGCGTCTGAACGACGTGCTGACGCCGATCACCCTGGCCACTTCCTCGCAGCCGTGCTGCCAGTGCTACGGCGCCACCGTGTGGGCGGGCATCGACCGCCTGCTGATCGGGGCGAGCGCGCAGGATGTGGAAGAACTCACCCCGTTCGATGAAGGCCCGTTGCCGGCCGACTGGGTCGGGGAACTCAACAAGCGTGGCATTGAGGTCGTGCGCGACATCGAGCGCGACGCCGCACGCGCGGTGCTGCGCCAGTACGGGGAGGCCAACGGTGCGCATTACTGACCGCCGCGCCTCGGGCGCGATGCGATGAGCGGCCTGCTGTGTCTGTGCCGCCAGGGCTTCGAGCCGGAACTGGCCGGTGAACTGTCCGAGCGCGCCGCCTATGCCGGTGTCGCCGGCTATGCGCGCACCCAACGCAACGATGGCTACGTGCTGTTCGCCACCGAGGAAGGGGCCGCGCTGTCCAAGGCATTGCCGTGGCGCTCGCTGATCTTCGCCCGGCAGAAACTGGTGGTACTGGCCGAGCTGCCGCAGCTGGACCCGAGCGACCGCATCACCCCGATCATCGCCGCGCTGGCCGGCCAGCTACGCTTCGGCGACATGTGGGTGGAGCACCCCGATTCGGATGAAGGCAAGCCGCTGGCCGGGCTCGCCCGCGCCTTCGGCAATGCGCTGCGCCCGGCGCTGCGCAAGGCCGGGCTGCTCACCGACAAGCCCAACACCGGGCTGCCGCGCCTGCACATCGTATTCGTCGATGGCCGCCACGCGTTCGTGTGCGTGGCCGATACCCGTGACAGCGCGCCGTGGGCGCTGGGCATTCCGCGCCTCAAGCTGCTGCCGGAAGCGCCGTCGCGTTCGGCCCTGAAGCTGGACGAGGCGCTGCTGACCCTGATGACCCCGGAAGAGCGCGAACTGCTGGTCAAGCCGGGCATGCGCGCGGCCGATCTGGGCGCCGCACCGGGTGGCTGGACCTGGGTGTTGACCCGCCAGCACGTGCGGGTGATCAGCGTGGACAACGGTCCGTTGCGCGAGCACGTGCTGGAAGGCGGGCTGGTTGAACACCTGCGTGCCGATGGCTTCCGCTGGCAGCCCGATGCGCCGCTGGACTGGATGGTCTGCGACATGGTCGAACAGCCGCGCCGGGTTGCCGAGCGCATGGCCACCTGGTTCCGCGAGGGCTGGTGCAAGCATGCGATCTTCAACCTGAAACTGCCGATGAAGAAGCGCTGGGACGAGACCCGGATGTGCCTGGACCTGTTCCAGGAACAGGCCGGCAAGCCGCTGGTGGTGCGCGCCAAACAGCTGTACCACGATCGCGAGGAAATCACGGTGCTGGCCTCGCCGATGAAGTGAGGGCAGGTGCCGGGCATCGCTTGGCACGTACCTCGATCATCACCGCGCGGTGCGCCGCCAGCCGACGCGCGGTCGGCGCTACCGTTGTCCCCATGCACGGAGACCCGCATGAGCCGCTGTTCGATCCTGTTGCTGGCACTGCTGCCCACCCTCGCCACGGCCCAGGTCCACACGCCGCCGCCGGCGATCAGCGAACCGCTGCGCGAGGTTCCCGCCAGCGTGCGTACCCAGCCGTTGTCGGAAGGGCGCGTCACCCGGCAGGTGACCCTCTCCGCTCCGGCCGGCGAAGCGCAGGTGACGGTACGCTCGGTGCAACCGGTGAGCGTGGTCGGCCAGTACCGGTTCGTGTTCGCTTCGCTGGATGTCGACGGCGATGGTTACATCAGCCGCGCCGAAGCGCAGGCCAACCCGGCGTTGGCCGATGAATTCACTGCGCTGGATGTGAAGCGGCGCGGCAAGCTGGATCGCGTCGATCTGGCCGGGTGGCTTGCCGATTGATTCCGCGCAGCCACGCATGGCGTGGCACTACCCGGATATCGCCAGACCCGGTCCGGGCATCCGTCGCACGATCCCGATTGATGGACCCCGTCGCACGATCCCGGTAGTGCCACGCCATGCGTGGCAACCGCGCGCCGCGCGGCGTTACCGTGCATACCCCAGCGCCGCTCACGCCCCGGCGGCGCGCTTCCACAACATCGACACCAACGGCGGCAGCTTGCCCGCGCAGCCCAGCACGCGGCCGCGCGCCAGCGTGAGGTGCATCTCGTCGTTGGAAAACACCGTGTTGATCGCATCGAAACTGTAGGCGGCCACGGTATTCTCGCTGCGCCGCTCGCGCGCCCAGCGCTGCAGCCGGTGCGGTGACATCCAGTCCTGGCGGCGCTGCTGTGCGGCCAGCACCAGCGCGCGCAAGGCCGCCACATCGCGCAGCCCCAGGTTGACGCCCTGCCCGGCCAACGGATGCACCACATGCGCGGCATCGCCCAGCGCCAGCACCCGACCGGCCACATAGCCGGTGGCCAGCTGCCGACGCAATGGGAATGCCGCACGCGTGGATGCCAGCGTCATCGCGCCCAGGCGCCCGGCGAAGGCATGGGTCAACTCACGCCCGAACGCCGCCTCGTCCAGCGCCAGCACGCGTTCGGCCTCGGCATCGGGTAGCGTCCAGACGATCGAACTGCGGCGCGCACCGATCGGCAGCACCGCCAATGGCCCGGTCACCAGGAAGCGCTGCCAGGCCGTGGCTTCATTGTCCTTTTCGCTGTCCACGTAGGCGACGACACCGCGCTGGCCGTAGTCCTGGCGCGTGACCTCCAGGCCCGCCAGCCGGCGCAGGGTGGATTCGGCACCGTCGGCGGCGATCCCCAGCGCGGCCTCCAGCCGGCGCCCGTCGTCCAGCCGCAGGCGCACGCCATCGGCGTCCTGTTCCAACGCCTCCACCCGCGCCGGGCAACACAGCTGCACCCCGGCTGCAGGCAACGCGGCCCACAGGCGGTCCACCAGCAGGTCGTTCTCGACAATCCAGCCGAGCTGTTCGCGCCCCAGGGTGTCGGCATCGAAACGCAGTTCCTCGCCACCGGCCGCGTCCCAGACCCGCATGCGCCGGTACGCACAGGCACGCGCCGCGGTCACCGCCGGCCATACGCCGAGTGCGGCAAGCAGCTGCGCGTTGTCCGGGGCGAAGGCATACACGCGCAGGTCCGCTTGCTGTGGCTGCCACGGGGCAGGCTCGCGGCCTTCCACCAGAGTTACTTCCAACCCGGCATCGGCCAAGGCCAGCGCGCAGGCCGCGCCGACCACGCCACCACCGACCACGATCACATCGCGCGGGCGCCGGCTCATGCGCCGCCCCCGCGGCACAGGGCCGGCACGTCACCGCGGAAGCCCATCGCGCCACCGACCAGCATCGACTGCATCGGCGTGGCCTGCGCGGCCAGCAGGCCGAGGCTGCGCAGCGGCCGCATCAGCGGCGCCGGATTGCTGGTCAGCCGCGCCAAGCCACCCGAGAAGGCGATGGTCTGCGTGCGGTCTTCCTCGCGCCGAGCCACATAGGCGCGCAACAGCGCATCGCTGCCGACATCTTCTGTATCGGTGATCAGTTCGGCCAGGGTCAGCGCATCGCGCAGGCCCAGGTTGAAGCCCTGCGCGCCCAGTGGATGGATGGTCTGGGCGGCATTGCCGAGCAGCACCGCGCGTTCGCCGGTCAGGGCCTGCGCCAGCACCTGGATCAGCGGGTAGGCACTGCGAGGGCCGCTCTCGAGCAGGCGCCCGGCACGCCAGCCGATCGCCTCCTGCAGGCGCTGCAGCCATGCGGCGTCGTCCAGTGCCAGCACCGCATCGGCCTGGTCACGGGCCACGCCGTGCACCGCGCCGTAGTGGCGGTCGCCACGCGGCAGCAGCGCGGTCGGGCCGGTATCGGTGAAGCGCTCGTAGGCGGTGCCGTCCGGTGCGCGTGCACTGCGCACCCGCGACACGAACAGGGTCTGCTGGAAGTCGTGCTCGTCCACCGCGATGCCGAGCGCTTCACGCACCCCGCTGCGGGTGCCATCGGCACCCACCACCAGCCGCGCCCGCAGGCAGCGTTCGCCGCTATCGCCGCTGATGAACACCTCGCGGTAGCCGTCGACCGTGCCGCCCAGGCGCACGAAGCGCGCCGGCCGGTAGCGGGTCAGGTGCGGCAGGGTGGCCAGCCGGGTTTCCAGTGCCTGGCCGAAATCGCGCGCCACCACCACCTGGCCGAACCACGGGCGCTGGTACTGGGCGGCCTCCATCTGCACACGGCCGAAGTCCCCGGCGCGGCTGACATGGATGCGGGTGATCGGGCCCACCGCCGAGCCCAGCAGCGGCATCACCCCCAACGCGGTCAGCGCATTGACGGTGGCGGCGGCAAAACTGAGGTTGCGCTGGTCGAACACCGGCGGCAGTGCCCCGGCCGGCGAGGCCTCGACCAGGCCGACGTCGCGCCCGGCGCGGTCCAGGGCGATGGCCAGGCTGGCACCGACCAGTCCGCCGCCGACGATCACCACATCATGTCGTTCACTCATGGTGCCCATGATAATCGCTCACCCCCGGCCCGGCGTGCGTCGCGCGGCCGCATCCGGTCCGGTCGCACCGGGCGGCACATTGCGCTGCCCGGGCGCGGCCCTAGAATGGAAGCTGAATCCACCTCTGTCGCCGCCATGACCACCTCCGCCCAACGCGCCTTCATCCTGTCCGTGCTCGTGCTGCTGATGGCCGCGACCCGCCTGAACCATTTCGCGGCGATCCCGGATGCCTCCTGGGCGGTGTTCTTCCTGGGCGGCTTCTACCTGCGCAGCTGGACCCGCTGGGCCTTCCCGCTGCTGATGGGGCTGGCGCTGGTGATCGACGTACTGGTGATCCGCGCCAGTGGCCAGAGCTACTGGCAGCACTACTGTGTCTCGCCGGGCACCTGGATGCTGCTGCCCGCCTACTTCGCCCTGTGGGCCGGCGGCATGCTGCTGCGCCAGCGCTACCGCAGTGCCAACTGGGCCGCGCTGGCCAGCGGCGCGCTGCTGTTGATCACCGCCGTGGCGGTATGCCACCTGTTTGCGCAGGGCGGCTTCTACTGGTCCAGCAGCATGGTCGCCGAGCCCAGCGTTGCCGGCTGGGCCAAGAACTATGCGGACTGGTTCCTGCCCTACCTGCGCACCGCAGCGATCTACGTCGGGCTGGCCGCCGCGCTGCAGCTGGCCACCGAACAGGTCGGCAAGCTGCTGCAGGCCCGCCGTGACGTGCTGCACTGACGATGGGCAACCGGCTTTCGCGCATCTATACCCGCACCGGCGATGACGGCAGCACCGGCCTGGGCGATGGCACCCGGGTCGGCAAGGATGCCGCGCGCGTGCATGCCTATGGCACCGTGGATGAGGCCAACTCGGCGCTCGGCGTCCTGCTGGCGGTGCCGTTGCCCGATGACGTGCGCGCGCTGCTGACCACCGTGCAGCACCAGCTGTTCGACCTGGGCGGCGAGCTGTGCATCCCCGGCCACGCGGCCATCCAGGCCGCCGACATCACTGCGCTGGAGCAGCAGCTGGACCACTACAACGCCGACCTGCCGGTGCTGAAGGAGTTCATCCTGCCGGCCGGCGGCGAAGCTGCGGCACGCTGCCACCTGGCCCGTACCATCGTGCGCCGCGCCGAACGCGAGACGGTCAGCCTGGCCCGGCTGGAGCCGGTCCGTGCCGAGGCGATCGGCTATCTCAACCGGCTGTCGGACCTGCTGTTCGTGCTGGCGCGCGTGCTGGCCCGGGCCGATGGTCAGGGCGAGGTGCTCTGGCACCACGCGCGCCGCCACGCCTGAGCGGCGCTGCCGCCCCACCGGAACCCCTGCCCGCATGCTGGTCTTCACCCACCCCGCTTGTCTGCAACACGATCCCGGCCGCAGCCACCCCGAATGCCCGCAACGCCTGCAGGTGGTGCTCGATGCCCTGCAGGCCGCCTACCCGGACCAGCTGGACTGGCGTGAAGCCCCGCCGGCCAAGCTCGGTGAGCTGGCGCGGGTCCACGACAGCGCGCTGATCGACCTGGTGCTCACCCCGCAGACCGAACCGCTGCGGCTGATCGACATGGACACCCTGACTTCGCCCGGCTCGGCAACCGCGGCCCTGCACGCGGCCGGCGCCGGTGTGGCCGCGGTGGATGCGGTGATGCTGGGCACCGACCCGGTCGCCTTCTGCGCGGTGCGCCCGCCCGGCCACCACGCCACCGCCACCGCCGCGATGGGCTTCTGCCTGTTCAACAACATCGCGGTGGCCGCCGCCTATGCGCGCGACCGCTATGGCCTGGAACGGATCGCCATCGTGGATTTCGACGTGCACCACGGCAACGGCACCCAGGACATCTTCATCGCCGACCCCGGCGTGTCCTACTACAGCACCCACCAGGCCGGGCTGTTCCCGAACTCCGGGCTGCGCCGCGACCGCGGGGCCGGCAACCTGCTCAACATCCTGCTGCCGCCGGGCAGTGGCGGCTTCCGCTTCCGCAACACCTGGGCCGACGAGATGCTGCCGGCCATCGACGACTTCCGGCCCCAGCTGCTGCTGATCTCGGCCGGCTTCGATGCGCATATGCGCGATCCGCAGGCCGACCTGATGCTGGAAACCGAGGACTTCGCCTGGATCACCAGCGAGCTGCGGGCCCTGGCCAGGCGCCACGGCGGCGGCCGGGTGGTGTCGATGCTGGAGGGCGGATACGACCTGCAGGCGCTGGCCGAGTGCAGCGTGGCCCACGTCGGCGCCCTGCGCTGAGCCGGCGCAGACCGGGCCCACGCATGAACCTGAACCCCAGCGCCGAGCAGGCCTTCATTGCCCCTATGCAAGGGATGGGGCAAGCTACGATCCGTTTTCGCCCGAATCCGACTACCGCGTGCGCCGAGCCCTCCGCCTGTTGCCTCTCCCCCTGAGCATCGCCATCTGCCTGCCGGCCATGGCCGACGACAAACCGGTGAACTGGGGCCTGTGCCCGGCCACCGATGTGTTGCCTGCCTTCAGCGATGCCCCCAAAGTCGACAAAAGCGCTGCCGCTACCCGCGACCAGCAGCCCACGGATATCGAGGGCAACCAGCTGTTCGGTACCACCACGGTGCCGCAGTACGAGGGCAACGTGGCGCTCAAGCGCGGCGACCAGTTCCTGGGCACCGACCACCTGAGCTTCGATACCGAAAGCGGCAACTACATCGCCGAGGGCAACGTCCGCTACCAGGACTCCTCGATCCGGATGCTGGCCAAGCGTGCCGAAGGCAACCAGGAAAGCGACACCCACAAGATCAGCGACATCCAGTACCAGCTGGTGTCCCGGCGCGGCAACGGCAAGGCCGAGTCTGTCGACCTGCAGGGTGCGGTCGGCCAGATGCACCGCTCCACCTACACCACCTGCGACCCGTCGCAGCCGGTCTGGACGCTGACGGCGCCGCAGATTGAAGTGGACAACGACGAAGGCTTCGGCACCGCGCGCAACGCCGTGCTGCGGATCGGCAAGGTGCCGGTGCTGTGGGCGCCGTACTTCAAGTTCCCGATCGATGACCGTCGCCAGACCGGCCTGCTCTATCCCGAGCTGGGGTTGTCCGGGCGCAATGGCTTCGACTACGCCCAGCCGATCTACTTCAACCTGGCGCCGAACTACGACGACACGCTGACCCCGCGCTACATGAGCAAGCGCGGCCTGATGCTGACCAACGAGTTCCGCTACCTGTATGAAGGCGGCCGCGGCGAGCTGACCACCGCCTACCTGCCCAACGACAAGCTGCGCGATCGCGATCGCGGCCAGGTCGATTTCACCGGGTACCACAACATCAACTCCCACTGGCAGGCGCGTGCGAACCTGGCCTGGGTCAGCGATGAGCGTTACACCGAGGACTTCTCCAGCAAGCTGCTCGGGGTGACCGCCTCCAACCTGCAGAGCCAGGCGGGCATCTACGGTACCGGCGAAAACTGGACCGGTGGGTTGATGGCCGATTACTGGCAGCTCACCGACTACACCCTCACCGAAGACTCGCTGCCCTACGCCCGCCAGCCACGCCTGTTCTTCAACTGGGACAAGCCGCTGCTGCCGTGGCTGGAAGCCGGCGTCTATGCCGAGGCGGTGCGTTTCACCCACGAAGATGTCAACGTCAAATTTGGCGCGGACCGCGAGTACGCGCGCGACGGACGGGTGTTCAAGCGTTACAACGGCTCGCGCATCGACATCAAGCCGTACGTGTCGATGCCGTTCAGTGGCCCGGCCTGGTATGTCACCCCGACCGTGGCCTGGCGCTATACCGGCTATGACCTGGACCAGGGCCTGGCCGACCAGATCCGTGCGGCCAACCTCGCCGCGGCCGGTATCACCAATCCGACCCCCGAACAGCTGCGCGGCAATTCATCGCCCAGCCGCAGCCTGCCGATCGCCACCCTCGATGCCGGCATGTTCTTCGACCGCGAGACCACCCTCGGCGGCAAGTCGTTCCTGCATACGCTGGAACCACGCCTGTTCTATCTGCGCACGCCCTACCGCGACCAGAGTGACCTGCCGGTCTTCGATACCCGCGACTTCACCTTCAGCTGGGGCCAGCTGTTCCGCGATTCGCGCTATACCGGCGCGGACCGCCAGAACGATGCCAACCAGCTGACCATGGCGCTGAGCACCCGCTTCATCGACCAGACCACCGGCAAGGAACGGTTCTCCGGCAGCATCGGCCAGATCCTGTACTTCGACGATTCGCGGGTCAGCCTGCCCGGCAACACCACGCCGGTGGAACAAGGGAAGTCGGCCTGGATCGCCGATGCCAATTACGCCATCAACGACCGCTGGAACCTGGGCGCCACCTACCAGTGGGATCCCAAGTACAAGCGCGAGGACCTGGCCAGCGTGCGCGCGCGCTACCTGATGTCCAACGATGGTGTGGTCAACCTGACCTACCGCCACCGCCTGAACCCGGATGGCACCAACCTGCTCAAGCAGGCCGACCTGTCTTTCCTGTACCCGATCAATTCGCGCTGGAGCGTGGTGGGCCGCTACTACTACTCCATCGAAGACCGGGCCCCGCTGGAAATCATCGGTGGCGTGCAGTGGGACAGCTGCTGCCTGGCCGTCCGCGCACTGGCCCGCCGCTACGTCCGCAACCGCGAGGGTGAGCTGAACAATTCCTTCCAGATCGAGTTCGTGCTCAAGGGCTTGAGCTCCATCGGCCAGAACACGGACCGCACCTTGCGCCGTGCTATTCTCGGGTACTACCGAGACGACCTCTATCTCGTCCCGCCCAGCAACACCGGCGCGGACCGCGATGACTACGATCCGAACCTGATCCCATGACCAAGACCCTTCCCGTTCTACTCGCTTCACTGCTGGCGGTATCCACCGTCGCCACACCGTTGCAGGTGCTGGCCCAGCAGAGCCAGTCGCTGGACCGCATCGCGGCGATCGTTGATGAGGATGTCGTGCTGCAGAGCGAACTGGACCGTGCGATCCAGAACATCAAGGCACAGTACGCCGGCCGCGAGAACCAGCTGCCGCCGGACGACGTGCTCAGCCGCCAGGTGCTCGAGCGCCTGGTGCTGGTCAAGCTGCAGGTGGCGCGTGCGGAAAGCAGCGGCATCAAGATCGGCGACCAGGAACTGAACCAGGCCCTGAACGCGATTGCCCAGCAGAACGGCTCCAACCTGGACGCCCTGCGCCAGCGTCTGGCCCATGACGGCATCGACTTCAACGACTTCCGTGCCTCGGTGCGTGACGAAATCACCGTGCAGCGCCTGCGCCAGAGCTTCGCGCAGAGCCGCATCACCGTCAGCGAAGGCGAAGTGGATGCCGCGCTGAAGCAGCAGGCCACCGCCGGTACCCAGTACCACCTGGCGCACATCCTGATCGGCCTGCCCGAAGGCGCCACCGCCGAGCAGATCAGCACCGGCCAGAAGAAGGCCGATGGCGTCAAGGCGCTGCTGGACAAGGGCGAACTGGACTTCAACGCGGCCGCCGTGCGCTATTCCGACAGCCCCAACGCGCTGGAAGGCGGCGACCTGGGCTGGCGTTCGCTGGATGAAATCCCCAATGCGTTCGCGCAGATGATGACCCAGATGAAGTCCGGCGACGTGGTCGGTCCGCTGCGTGGCCCGAGTGGCTTCCAGCTGCTGAAGCTGGTCGAAGTGCGCGACGCCAGTGCCGCCGCCGGTGGCCAGTCGATCACCGAATACCACGGCCGCCACATCCTGGTCCGCATCACCGACCAGCAGGATGCTGCTGCCGCCAAGGCCAAGATCGATACCCTGCGGGCACGTATTGCCGGGGGTGCCGACTTCCAGACCGTTGCCAAGGAGTCCTCCGAGGACAACAACAGCAAGGGCCAGGGCGGTGATCTGGGCTGGTTCCCGGCCGATGCGTTCGGTCCGGAGTTCGGCAAGCAGGTGGAAAGCGTCAGCGATGGCGGCGTCAGCTCGCCGTTCCGCACCGATGCCGGCTGGCACATCGTGCAGCGCGTGGCCACCCGCCAGACCGATGCCACCACCGACAACCAGCGGGCCCAGGTCCGCGAGACCATCGGCCGTCGCAAGCTGGAAGAAGAGTACAACCGCTTCCTGCAGGAACTGCGTGGCGAAGCCTACGTGAACCTGCGCAGCGGCGACCGCGCCGAAGGCGCCGCCACGCCGCCGCCGCAGTCCTGAGCCGATGATCCCGCAGCTCGCGCTGGTACCGGGCGAGCCGGCCGGGATCGGCCCGGAACTCTGCCTCCGTCTCATCCAGCAGCCGCGCACTGATTGCCGGCTGCTGGCATTCGCTGACCCGGACACGCTGCGTGCTGCTGCCGCAGCGCTGTCGCTGCCGCTGCAGCTCCTGCCTGAAGATGCCATCGCCCGCCAGCCGGGTGATCTGCCGTTGCGCGCGGTGCGCAACGCCGTCCCCTCCCGCTTCGGCCACACCGATCCGGCCAATGCCGGCGCGGTCATCGGTGCCCTGCTGCAGGCCGGCCAGGCCTGCCTGTCCGGCGAACTGGGCGGGGTGGTCACCGGCCCGGTGCACAAGGCGGTGATCAACCAGGGCGGTATCGCCTACAGCGGCACCACCGAACTGCTGGCCGACCAAGCCGGCGTCGAGGTGGTGATGATGCTGGCCAACGCCATCGTCCGCGTCGCGCTGGCCACCACCCACCTGCCGCTGCGCGCGGTCGCCGATGCGATCACCGCCGACGGCCTGGCCCATACCCTGCACACCGTGCACACCGCGCTGCGGCGCGAGTTCGGCATCGCCGCCCCGCGTATCGCCGTGCTCGGGCTGAACCCGCATGCCGGCGAAGACGGCCACCTGGGCCGCGAAGAACTCGACCTGATCATTCCCCTGCTGGCGCGCCTGCGCGCGCAGGGCATGGATCTGGTCGGGCCGCTGCCCGCCGATACCGCTTTCCTGCCGGCCAAACTGGCCGGCTTCGATGCGGTGCTGGCGATGTACCACGACCAGGGCCTGCCGGTGCTCAAGTACAGCGGCTTCGAACAGGCGGTCAACATCACCCTGGGCCTGCCCTACCCGCGCGTGGCCGTCGACCACGGCACCGCGCTGGACCTGGCCGGCCGCGGCATCGCCGACCCCTCCAGCCTCCTCGCTGCCACCGGCCTGTGTGCCCGGCTGGCGCGCCAACGTACACTGGTGTCATGACTTCCCCGTATTCCTCTTCTGCCGCCGGGTTCACCGGACCGGCCAAAAAGCAGCTCGGCCAGCACTTCCTGGCCGACCGCAGCTATATCGACCGGATCGTGCTGGCCGTGAACCCCAAGGACGGCGACCGCCTGGTCGAGATCGGCCCGGGCCAGGGCGCCATCACCCTGCCGTTGCTGCGCCGCCACCCCAAGCTGACCGTGATCGAGTTCGACCGTGATCTGGTCGGCCCGCTGGCCGCCGCCGCCGAACCGCTGGGCGAGATGACCATCATCCACCGCGACGTGCTGCAGGTGGACTTCACCGAGCTGGCCGCCGGCGGCCAGATCCGTCTGGTCGGCAACCTGCCCTACAACATCTCCTCGCCCATCCTGTTCCATGCACTGGACCACGCGGCGGTGATCACCGACATGCACTTCATGTTGCAGAAAGAAGTGGTCGACCGCATGGCCGCTGATCCCGGCAGCAAGGTCTTTGGCCGGCTCAGCGTGATGCTGCAGGCATTCTGCAAGGTCACCTCGCTGTTCGTGGTGCCGCCGGGTGCGTTCCGGCCGCCGCCGAAGGTCGATTCGGCCGTGGTCCGCCTGGTCCCGCGCGATCCGGCCACGGTTGGCATTCTTGACCGCAAGCGCTTCGCCGACGTGGTCCGGGCCGCCTTCGGGCAACGTCGCAAGACCCTGCGCAATGCGTTGAATGGCGTGTGCACGCCCGAGCAGTTCGAAGCGGCCGGCGTGCGCAGCGATGCACGCGCCGAGCAGCTGGAAGTCGCGCAGTTCATCGCACTGGCCAACGTTCCACACGCGCCCACCGCGTAAGCACACGCTAAACTGCCCGCATGAACGACGCTGCACAGTATGCGATCTCGGTCGAGGTCGCCCCGCGCTTCCTTGACGACCAGTCCACGCCGGAGGACGGGCGCTACGCGTTCGCCTATACCATCCGCATCCACAATCAGGGCCGCGTTGCTGCGCGCCTGATCGCCCGGCATTGGCGCATCACCGATGCCAACGGCCGGGTCGAGCATGTGGATGGCGACGGCGTGATCGGCGAGCAGCCGCGGCTGCGCCCGGGTGAAGACTTCCGTTACACCTCCGGTGTCATGCTGGAAACCGAACACGGCACGATGCAGGGGCACTACGACATGGTGGCCGACGATGGCACCGAGTTCGCCGCCGCGATCGCGCCGTTCGTGTTGACCGTTCCGCGCACACTGCACTGATGGAGGCGCGCGCATGAGTGTCTGGGCCATCGGCGACCTGCAGGGCTGCTACGACGTTACCCAGCGTTTGCTGGAGAAGATCCGCTTCGACCCGGCGGTGGACACCCTGTGGTTCTGTGGCGATCTGGTCAACCGCGGCGGTCAGTCGCTGGAAACCCTGCGCCTGGTCCACTCGCTGCGCGACAGCAGCGTGGTGGTGCTGGGCAACCATGATCTGTCGCTGCTCGCCGTGGGTGCACGCACCGAGGAAGAGCAGCGCAAGGTCAACCCGGACCTGCTGCGCATCGTGCAGGCCGAAGACCGCGACGTCCTGCTGGAATGGCTGCGCATGCAGAAGCTGGCGCATGTGGACCGCGAGCTGGGCTGGATGATGATCCATGCCGGGCTGGCCCCGAAGTGGACCACCCAGCTGGCCGAGAAGCATGCCCGCGAAGTGGAGGTGCAGCTGCACGGCAGCGGCTACCGCAAACTGTTCCGCAACATGTACGGCGACAAGCCCGGCTGGTCGCCGGGCCTGGCCGGGTATGACCGCGCGCGCGCGATCATCAACCTGTTCACCCGCATGCGCTATTGCACGCCGCGCGGTCGGATCGGGATCGAAGACAAAGGCACCCCGGGCACCCAGGAACAAGGCCTGTACCCGTGGTTCGAAGTACCGGGCCGGGTCGAGCGTGATCTGAAGATCGTCTGCGGCCATTGGTCGGCGCTGGGCCTGACCATCACCCAGGGCGTGCATGCCATCGATACCGGTGCGGTCTGGGGCGGCAAGCTCACCGCGCTGCAGCTGGATACCGACGAACTGCGTGTGGTCCAGGTACCCGGCCGCGACGTACCCAAGCCGGTGTCCACACCACGCCCGCCGGCGCGGCGCGCCGGCAACGAAGGCGGCAATGGTGGGAACGGCGGGAATGGCGGCAATGGCCAAGGCCGTCCACCGCGCCAGCGTGGCGATCGCGGCCCGCGCGCACCGCAGCCGCAACGCGCGCGCGAACCGGCCGGCGACAACGGCGGCAGCACCCCCACCACCGCGTGAAGTACCGCGCCCGGCTCCTGCTGCTGGGCCTGGTGCTAATGACAGCCAATGCCTGTCAGCGCAGCACCGCACCCGACCAGACCGCTGCCGTCGCGCCCTCCGGCACGGCGGCCAGCAGCGCAGCGCCTGCCCTCTCACCGCCGCTGGTAACGGCCGCCCGCGCGCAGGTCGGCCAGACCCTCCGCTACGACCCGGCCTACGTCGTGCTGGCCTACCCGGGCGGCGACGTGCCCGCCGACCGTGGCGTGTGCACCGATGTGATCGTGCGTGCGCTGCGCCACCAGGGAATCGACCTGCAGGCGCGTATCCACGAAGACATGCGCAGCCACTTCAACGACTATCCCGCGCTGTGGGGCCTGGCGCGCCCGGACCGCAACATCGATCATCGCCGCGTGCCCAACCTGATGCGCTGGTTCGACCGACAAGGCTGGCAGCAGCCGCTGTCCCTGCAACCGGCCGACTACGCCGCCGGCGACATCGTGGCCTGGAAGCTCAACGGTCATGGCCTGCTGCACGTCGGCATCGTCTCCGACCGTCGGCGCACCGATGGCACGCCGCTGATCCTGCACAACATCGCACGCGGAACGCAGGAAGAAGACCTGCTGTTCCAGCACCGCATCATCGGCCACTATCGAGCGCCGCCGGCGGCACTGCTGGCCGCCGCGACGCCGCGCTGAACTTCTCGCTTCAGCGGCGCTGGTAATCCACGAAATCGAAGGCGAACGCGTGCCGCTCATCGGCCGGGTGGTGCGTGCGCGCCACCTCGATCCACTGTGCGGGATCCACGTCGGGAAAATGCGTATCGGCCGCGACCGTGGCATCCACCCAGGTCAGGTGCAGGTCGGTGGCGTGCTCGAGCAGCTGGCGGAAGATCTCGCCGCCGCCGATCACGCACAGTTCCGCGGCCTGTTCACTGCTGGCAATGGCCAGCGCGTCCTCGAAGGACGCCACCGCCTGCATGCCCTCGAACGGCACCTGGCCGCTGCGGGTGAGCACCAGGTTGGTCCGCCCGGGCAACGCACGCCCGAGCGAGAGCGCGGTCTTGCGCCCCATCAGCACCGGCTTGCCCAAGGTGAGTGCCTTGAAGTGCTTGAGGTCGTCGGGCAAGCGCCACGGCAGGTCGTTGTCCTGGCCGATGCCGCGGTTGCGGTCCAGCGCCACGATCATGGAGAGCTTCATCGGCCTCACACCGCCACCGGCGCCTTGATGGCCGGATGCGGGTCGTAGCCGTCGATGCGGATGTCCTCGAACTGGAAACCGAACAGGTCGGTCACTTCCGGGTTCAACCACAGCGTGGGCAACGCGCGCGGTTCGCGGGCGAGCTGCTCGCGGGCCTGCTCGAAGTGATTGGCGTACAGGTGCGCATCGCCCAGGGTGTGCACGAAATCGCCCACGCCCAGCCCGGTGGCCTGCGCCACCATGTGGGTGAGCAGCGCGTAGCTGGCGATGTTGAACGGCACACCGAGGAAGATGTCGCCACTGCGCTGGTACAGCTGGCAGCTGAGCTTGCCGTCGACCACGTAGAACTGGAACAGGTTGTGGCAGGGCATCAACGCCATCTGCGACAGCTCGCCGACGTTCCAGGCACTGACCACCAGGCGGCGTGAATCCGGGTTGCGCTTGATCTCCTCCACCAGCCACTGCATCTGGTCGATCGCGCCGCCATCGGCAGTGGCCCAGCTGCGCCACTGCTTGCCGTAGATCGGGCCGAGGTCGCCGTTGGCATCGGCCCATTCGTCCCAGATCCGCACCTGGTTGTCTTTCAGGTAGCCGATGTTGGTGTCGCCCTTCAGGAACCACAGCAGCTCGTGGATGATCGAGCGCAGGTGCAGTTTCTTGGTGGTGACCAGCGGGAAGCCGTCGTTGAGGTTGAAGCGCATCTGCCAACCGAACACGCTGCGCGTGCCGGTGCCGGTGCGATCGGACTTCTCCGCGCCGTGTTCCAGTACGTGCGACAGCAGGTCCAGGTAGGGCTTCATGCCTTGGCCCCGGCGGCGGCCACCGGCAGCACCGGCTGCAGCGTGGGGGCGCGGCGCGAGAGCACCAGCAGCACCAGGCCGAAGGCCACCAGCGGCAGGCTCAGGATCTGGCCCCGGGTGAGCCAGTCGAAGGCGATGTAGACGCCGTTGTCGGGCATGCGCACGAACTCCACCGCGAAGCGGAACGCGCCGTACATCAGCGCGAATAGGCCGGCGATGACATAGCGGTGGCGTGGCTTGGCCGAGACCACCCACAGCACCACGAACATCACCAGGCCTTCCAGCAGCGCTTCATACAGCTGCGAGGGATGGCGCGCGTACGGGTTGAGCGCACCGCTGGCGAACTGGGTCTTCAAGGTAGCCAGGTCCAGCCCGTTCAACGGCGCCGGCAGGCCGCTGGGGAACACCACGCCCCACGTGCCATCGGTGTACTTGCCCCACAACTCGGCGCCGATGAAGTTGCCGATGCGGCCAAAGCCCAGCCCCAGCGGGACCAGCGGGACCATGAAATCGATGGTGTCAAACAGGTGCAGGCGGTGCTTGCGCGACCAGTACCACGAGGCGAACAACACGCCCAGCAGGCCACCGTGGAAGCTCATGCCGCCATCCCAGACCTTGAACAGGAGCAGCGGGTTGTGCAGGAAATCCGACAGTGCGTAGAACAGCATGTAGCCCACGCGGCCGCCGACCACCACGCCGAGCATGGCGTAGAACAGCAGGTCCGAGAACTCATTGGCATCCACCCCGGGCAGGCGCCCCGCCGCGATCCGCTTGCGCCCCAGCCACCAGGCGGCGGTGAAGCCGAGCAGGTACATGATGCCGTACCAGTGCACCTTGATCGGCCCGAGCGAGAGGGCGATGGGGTCGATGTCGTGGAAATAGATCATGGGCGATGCCTTGCAGGTAAGCGGCTATTCTCGGGCCAGTCCGCCGCCACCTCAACCAAGCAGTTGGGGCGTGTTGGGCAGACCGTCATCCTTGGACCCCGGCACGGGCGGATAGTGCCCGGCCAGCAGCGTGGACACCTCCTCGATGGCCAGCAGCACCGCTGCATGCCGATCGCCCTGGCACAGCTGCTGCTGCATATGTGCGCAGATATCGGCCCATTGCGCCTCGCCGATCTTGCCGCGCAGACCGCGGTCGGCCACCAGCTCGATGGCGTGGTCGGCCAGCAGCAGGTAGACCAGCACGCCGTTGTTGTGTTCGGTGTCCCAGGTGCGCAGTTGGGCGAAGGCGTGTTCGGCGCGCTGGCGCGGGCTGACCCGCTGCCACAGCGCCAGCAGCGGCAGATCGGCTTCGACCGCGAACATCACCTGGCCGCCATGGCGACGCTCACCGGCCGTGATGGCCTCGGTGATCGCCTGCAGCCGGGCCGGGGGGAAGGCGCGCCGTATCGAGGGCGCGAACAGGTGCCGCCACCAACGCATCACCAACCTCCCGAGGCGCCACCGCCTCCCGAACGTCCACCGCCGCCTCCCCAGCCACCACCACCGCCACCGAAGCCCCCGCCGCTGCCCCAACCGCCGCCACCGCCCCACCCGCTGTTGCGCGCGAAGGCACCGACCCGGCCCGAGGACAGCCCCACGACCAGGCCGATCAGCCCGGCCAGGCCACTGGCGATCCACAGCGAAGTGAACAGGAACGCGGCCACCGCCGCGCCACCGCCACCGAGCAGCGCGCGCACCGGGCGCGGCAGCCAGCCGAGAATGGCGCGCAGGAAACTGCCGACGAAGAAGCCGATCACCAGCGCCACCGTCCAGCCATCGCTGTCCGGATTGCGGGTGGCACGGTGGGTGCTGACCGGGGCCGGCAGCTGCTCACCGTCGATCAGCTTGACCAGCGCTGCGCTGGCTTCGACCAGCCCCCCGGCGTAGTCGTTGTCGCGGAAGCGCGGGGCCAGGTACTCCTGGATCACCCGGTTGGCGATCGCATCGGGGATCGCCCCTTCCAGCCCGTAGCCCGGTTCGATGCGGACCCGGCGGTCGTCCTTGGCCACTACCAGCAGCACGCCGTCGTCCACGCCCTTGCGGCCGATCTGCCACTGCTCGAACACGCGCTGGGTGTACTGCTCGATCGTCTCGGGCTGGGTGCTGGGCACCATCAGGATCTGCAGCTGGCTGCCCTTGCGCTGCTGCAGGGCCAGTGCCTGCGCCTGCAACGCCTGGGTCTGCGCGGCATCCAGGGTGCCGGTGGTATCCACCACCGGCGAGGACAACGGCGGAATGGCCGCCTGGCCCTGTGCCCAGGCCGGCAGGGCCAGGCACAACGCCAGGAGCAGCAGACCGCGCAGCAGCAGGCGGATGTTCACCGGTTCAGTGCGCCGGGGCCTGCTGCGGCTGCGGCGCGGGGGCCGGGGCCGGGGCCTGTGAACCGAACTTCACGGCCGGCGGCTGCGCGATCTGCGCTTCGTTTTCCACGGTGAAGTTCGGCTTGATCGCATAGCCGAACAGCTTGGCGGTGATCACCTGCGGGAACTGGCGCAGGAAGGTGTTGTAGTCCTGCACCGTCTGGATGTAGCGGCCACGCGCCACGGTGATGCGGTTCTCGGTGCCTTCCAGCTGCGCCTGCAGATCGCGGAAGCCCTGGTCGGACTTCAGGTTCGGGTAGTTCTCGGTCACCACCAGCAGCCGCGACAGCGCACCGCTGAGTTCGCCCTGGGCCTGCTGGAACTGCTTGAGCGAGTCGGCGTCGTCGGCGTTCACGTTGACCTGGCCGACGCGGGCGCGGGCGTTGGTGACGTCGGTGAGCACCTGGCGTTCCTGGTTGGCATAGCCTTCCACGGTCTGCACCAGGTTCGGGATCAGGTCGGCGCGGCGCTTGTACTGGTTGAGCACTTCGGCCCAACCGGCCTTGACCTGCTCATCCTTCTGCTGGATGGCGTTGTAGCCGCAACCGGACAACAGGGAGGCCAGCACGGCCAGGCACAACAGGCGGGAGAACGATCGCATGGCCGGCTCCGGATCTCGATGGACGGGACCCGGAGCATGCCACGTTTGCGGTAAAGCCTTTGTAGGTACCGGCCTTGGCCGGCACCCAGCCCCTTACCAGTTGCCGGCACCCGGCACGTGGTGGGCCACGGCGCGGCGGCGCATCAGCAGGTTCAGCCATTCCACCAGCACCGAGAAGCCCATCGCGGCGTAGATGTAGGGCTTGGGCACGTGCACGCCCAGACCGTCCAGGATCAGCACCGCGCCGATCAGCAGGATGAAGGCCAGCGCCAGCATCTTCACGGTCGGGTTGGCGTCGATGAAGCGGCCCAGCGGGTTGGCAGCCAGCAGCATGACGGCCACCGACAGCAGGATCGCGGCGACCATCACCGGCACGTGGTCGGCGATGCCGACGGCGGTGATCACCGAGTCCAGCGAGAACACGATGTCGATGATGGCGATCTGCGCGATGACCATGCCGAACACGGCCGAGGTCTTGGTGGTGCTCGGGTCTTCGTCTTCGCCGCCGGTGATCAGCTCGCGGATTTCCATGCCGCCCTTGATGATCAGGAACAGGCCGCCGAGGATCAGCACCAGGTCGCGGATGGAGATGCCGATACCGGCCACGGTAAACAGGTTGGCTTCCATGTGGGCCAGGTAGGCCAGCGACACCAGCAGCGCGATCCGGGTGATGCAGGCCACGGCGATGCCGAGCTTGCGCGCGAACGGACGGCGCGCTTCGGGCAGCTTGCTCACCGCGATCGAGATGAACACCAGGTTGTCGATGCCGAGCACGATTTCCAGTGCGCTCAGCGTGAACAGGGTCAACCAGACGTTCGGATCGGACAACAACTCAAGGTACATGGGGATACATCCTTACAAGGGGGGAATGACGTAAGCGGTGCGTCAGAACAGTTGCGGCGCCAGGACCAGGCCCCAGCACACCAGCACGTTCATCATCAGCACGAAGACCGCCGCCGAGCCCATGTCCTTGGCACGCCCGGCAAGCTCATGGAATTCCGCGCCGTAGCGCTCGATCACGGCTTCGATCGCCGAGTTGGCCAGTTCCATCGCCAGCACCAGCAGCACCGAGCCGATCATCAGCGCGCGCTCGACCGGGGTCTGGCCCAGCCACAGCGCGATCGGGGCCAGCACCACCAGCAGGTAGACCTCCAGCCGGAACGAGGACTCGTGCAACCAGGCCGCGCGCAGGCCCTGCCAGGACCACACCGCCGCCTTGAAGATGCGCCGGGGGCCGCGCGGCAGGTGCCCGAATTCGTCAGCCACGGGGGCACGCTCCGGTGCTCAGGGACGGCAGGAACAGCACGTGGCAGGCGGTCATGGGCATCGCTGAATGGGCAGTCAATCCTCCATTTTGCCACAAGCCCGTCGGACCATTGTCGAAGACCGCCCGGACCGGCGCGTCCTGCCGCCAGCTTCTATGATGGAACCCCGCCGATCTGGGCGCCCCTGCGGGCGCCCGCCCGAGGAGTCCCACGATGCTGCACCGCTGCACCCGCCCCCTGCTGCTCGCCCTGGCGCTCGGCGCCGCCCTGCCCGCGCTGGCCCGAGAACCGCAGCCCAGCCCCCAGGTGCCGGCGCAGGTCTCCAACGTCGCCTGGGATCAGGACATCACCCGCTTCACCGTGGCCGATGCCCAGCAGCCACCGCCGCGCGGGGGCATCGAATTCATCGGCAGCTCCTCGATCCGGATGTGGGACACCCTCGCCAGCGACTTCCCCGGCCAGCCGGTGTTCAACCGCGGCTTCGGCGGTTCGGAAGTGCGCGACAGCACCTGGTACGCCGACCGCATCGTGGTGCCGTACGCGCCGTGCAAGGTGTTCTTCTACGCCGGCGACAACGACCTCAACAGTGGCCGCAGCGCGGTGCAGGTGCGCGACGATGTGGTCGCCTTCGTGCAGCGCGTGCACCGCGACCTGCCGAAGACGACGGTGGCGTACATCTCGATCAAGCCCAGCCCCTCGCGGGCGAACCTGCTGCCGGCGATCATCGAGGCCAACGCGATGGTCAAGGCGGCGCTGGCCAAGCTGCCGAACACGGGCTACATCGACATCTACACGCCGATGCTGGGCAGCGATGGGCAGCCGCGCGCGACGTTGTTCCGCGAGGACATGCTGCATATGAAACCGGAAGGCTATGCGATCTGGCGCCAGGCCTTGGTGCCGAAGGTCAGCTGCGATTGAGCTGAGGGGTGTGCCGACCAACGGTCGGCACCCACCGCGGTATCTGTCGGCACCTACCGCGGTATCTGTCGGCACCCACCGCGGCGGCATCGCTGCAGCCGCCGCGCTCACCGATACGCGATCGTGGCCTGGGTGCCCTGGCCCGGCTCGCTGGCCAGCGTGACCTTCCATCTGAAGCGATCGCACAGGCGCCGCACGATCGACAGGCCCAGCCCGGTGCCCTGCGGGCGCGTGGGCTCGGCCCGGTAGAACGGCTCGAAGGCACGGCTCAACGCCTCGGCCGACATCCCGATCCCGGTGTCGCGCACCGTCACCCGGTCCTCGTCCACCGTCACATCGATACGCCCTTCATCGGTGTAACTGCAGGCGTTGCGCAGCAGATTGCTCACCACCACCTGCAGCACCCGCGGCGGCGCATGCAACAGCACCTCCCCGGCGCTGTGCAGATGAATCTCCACCGGGCGGCCGCCCAGCAGCTCGCGTGCGTTGTCCACTTCGTAGCGCACGATATCGTTGACATCGAACAACTCGATCTGCGGCTCCACATCCGCCTCGCGGGCCAGGATCAGGAACGCATCGATCACCGCTTCCATGTCGCGTCCGGCCCGCTGGATGCGCTGCAGGCTGCGCCGCATGCGCGGTGGCACGTCGTGATCGGCCAGTGCCATGTCGCTGGCAACCCGGATCACGGTCAACGGCGTGCGTAGTTCGTGGCTGGCATCGCGGGTGAAATTGCGCTCGCGCGCCACGTGCGCGGTGACCCGCGTTGCCAGGGAATGCAGGGCTGCGGCCAACTGCCGGGTCTCGCCCTGCATGTCCGCCGGCAGCTTTTCCGGGGCCAGGTCCGAGGCCTCCGGATGGCCGGGATCCCAGCGTGACACCCGCCGCGCCAGCCAGTTCACCGGCGACACCAGCCGCTTGGAAGCCCGGTAGGTGATCCACGAGGCCCCGTACACCGCCAGCAACGTCAGCAGCACCGGCACGATCCCGAACCAGAACGCCAGCATCTCCGCGCGTGAGCGCAGGAACACCAGGTACAGGCGCCCTTCCGGGCGTGCATCCACCAGCACCAGCTGGTCGTCATCGGGCAATTCGTGGAAGCCCGGCGCCAGCGGGCGCAGGTTGGCCGGCAGGCTCAGGCTGGACTGCCCGGTTTCCAGCAGATAGCCGCGGATGTTCTGCGTGTTCGGCGGTGGCTGTACGGGCGAGGCCTCGTACAACTGCCAGTAATACGCCGCCTCCTCGCGCAGCGCGCTGCTGACCAGGCTGTGCTTGATCACCAGCGACACCAGCCAGGCGCCCAGCAGGATGCCCAGGCTGGCCAGCACGGCTTGGAGGATGAAGACGATACGGATCTTGCGCGGCAGACCGTGCGGCATTACGGGGTCCAGGGCGGTTCGCCGCGATTATAGGAAAACGCGCCGTGATTCCATCGTGCAAAAAACGACAACGGCCCGGCAAGAGCCGGGTCGCTGCACACATCCGGGCCCCGCAGGGCCCGTCCGGTCATGCGCCCGTCGCGCCGGGTGGCATCAGCTCATCGGCTGGGCGATATCGGCAATGCGGTAGCCGGCGCTCTGCACGGTGTGCAGCAGCGGACGGTCGAACGGCTTGTCGATGATCTTGCGCAGGTTGTACAGATGGCTGCGCAGGGTGTCCGAATCGGGCAGGCCATTGCCCCAGATCTCGCGTTCGATTTCCTGGCGGGTCACCACACGGGGCGATTCACGCATCAGGATGGTCAGCAGGCGCAGACCGATCGGCGACAGCTGCAGCTCGGTGCCGGCGCGGGTGGCGCGCATGCTGACCGGGTCCAGCACCAGGTCGGCGACCTTGAGCACTTCCGAACCGACCTGGCGGCGCTCGCGGCGGATCAGCGCACGCAGGCGCGCTTCCAGTTCCTGGATGGCGAACGGCTTGGTCAGGTAATCGTCGGCGCCGAACCCCAGACCGGTGAGCTTGTCATCGAGCGTGTCACGCGCGGTCAGCATCAGCACCGGGGTCGATTTGCGCGCATCGTTGCGCAGCCGGCGGCAGACTTCGATGCCGTCCAGACGCGGCAGCATCAAGTCCAGCACGACCACGTCGTAGCTGTTCTCCGCCGCCAGCCGATAGCCGTCCAGCCCGTCCTGGGCGTAATCGACCTCGAACCCGCGGCCTTCCAGATACTCACCGATCATCTCGGAGATATTGCGGTTGTCCTCGACCACCAGCACCAGGCCGGAGGTCTCCTTTGTCTGACGCATGGGATTCCCTCTTTCTTCAGCTTTGTGAAACATGCCGCATCGGCGGTGGACGTGGTGTGAAGCCGCTCACACACCGAGCGCAATGGCGGTCAAAGCAGGGGTTTGAGCAGCGGCCATACGTTGTCGAGCACCTTCGGCTGCGCAGCGGCCGTGGGATGCAGGCCGTCGGCCTGCATCAGCGCCGGCTGCAGGGCCACCCCTTCGAGCAGGAACGGCAGCAGCGGCACCTGGTACTGCGTGGCCAGCCCGGTGTAGGTCTGGCGCAGCCGCTGGCGGTAGGCCGGGCCGTAGTTGGGCGGCACATCGATGCCCAGCAGCAGCACCTTCGCGCCGGCCTTGCGGCTGGCCACGATCATCTTTTCCAGGTTGCCGCGCAGCTGCGCCGGGCTGAGCCCGCGCAGGGCATCGTTGCCGCCCAGTTCGATCACCACCACCGACGGCTGATGCCTGGCCAGCAGGCCCGGCAGGCGGGTCAGTGCTCCGGCCGTGGTTTCGCCGCTGATGCTGGCGTTGACGATCGTCGGCACGGGCGTGAGCTGTTGTTTGACCCGCTGCTGAAGCAGGTTCACCCAGCCCGACGCGGCCGGGATATTGTGGGCGGCACTGAGGCTGTCGCCGACGATCAGCACCGTGGTGCGGGTGTCTGCACCTTTGGCACAGGCCAGCATCGGCGCCAGCAGCAATCCTGCCAGCAGCCAGATCATCAGGGCCGTCCGGCCCGTCCACATTGCTTGCTTCATTGGAGAATCCTCATCGACAGCCTGTCCCCCCGCAGCGCAGCCGTCGCCATCGCCGCCCACCAGGTGGGCAAGTCCGCGCGTGGCCCGGAGGGTGAAGTCCACATACTGGACAACATTGACATGACCGTCCATGAAGGCGAGAGCGTGGCCATCGTCGGCGCGTCCGGTTCGGGCAAGACCACCCTGCTCGGCCTGCTGGCCGGGCTGGACCTGCCCAGCCACGGCCGCATCACGCTGGCCGGTGCCGAACTCAACACGCTCGATGAAGAAGCCCGCGCGCAGCTGCGCGCCCGCGAGGTCGGCTTCGTGTTCCAGAGCTTCCACCTGCTGCCCGCGTTGACCGCGGAAGAGAACATCGCGCTGCCGCTGGAGCTGGCCGGGCGCGAAGACCCGGCGCGGGTGCGCGAGGTGCTCGAGCAGGTCGGGCTCAGTCATCGTGCCCGCCACTACCCGCGCCAGCTGTCCGGCGGCGAGCAGCAGCGCGTGGCGCTGGCCCGGGCGTTCGTGGCCAAGCCGCGCATCCTGTTCGCCGATGAGCCCACCGGCAGCCTGGACCAGGCCACCGGCCAGCAGATCAGCGACCTGCTGTTCGCGCTCAACGCCACCAGCGACACCACCCTGGTGCTGGTCACCCACGACCTGCGCCTGGCCCAGCGGTGCGAGCGGCTGTACCAGCTCGATGGCGGCCGGCTGGTGGACCGCATCGCCGGCCTGCCCGCATGAATGTGATCAAGCACGCCGCGCGGGCGCTGCGCCGGGAGTTCCTCGCCGGCGACCTGCTCACCGTGTTCGCCGCGCTGGTGCTCGGGGTGGCGGTAATGACCGCAGTGGGCACGCTGGTCAACCGGGTCACCCTGGCGCTGACCGGCAGCGCGGCGGAGATGCTCGGTGGCGACCTCGGCCTGAGTGCCCGCGAGGACATCCCGCTGAGCTACGCCGAGGCGGCGCGCACGCGCGGCCTGGCCAGCACGCGCCTGGTCAGCTTCCCCAGCGTGCTGTTCCATGGCGAGGCCAGCCAGATGGCCAACATCAAGGCGGTCAGCGACGGCTACCCACTGCGCGGCGAGCTGCGCGTGAGCCGTGCGCTGCACGCACCCGGCAGCGAAGTCGCCGGCACGCCACCGCCGGGCCAGGCGTATGCCGATGCCCGGCTGATGCAGGCGCTGGGGCTGAAGGTGGGCGACGCGCTGGAGTTCGGCGCAGGCACGCTCACCATCACCCGCGTGCTGCAGGCCGAGCCGGACACCTCCGGTGAATTGATGCAGCTGTCGCCGCCGCTGCTGGTCAACCGCGTCGATGTCGACCGTGCCGGCCTGCTCGGCCCGGGCAGCCGCGCGTCGTACCGGATGATGTTCGCCGGTGACAGCGCGCGCATCGCCGCGTTCCGCGACTGGCTGGCGCCACAGGCCAAGGGCTACCGCATCGTTGGCATCGCCGACACCCAGCGCGGGGTGCGCGGCGCGTTCGACCTGGCCGGGCGCTTCCTGTCGCTGGCCGCGCTGCTGGCGGTGCTGCTGGCCGGTGTGGCGACCGCACTGGCCGCCAACCGCTTCGCGATGCGCCGGATCGACCAGGTCGCCGTGCTGCGCTGCCTGGGTGCCCGCCAGCGCGACATTCTCACCGCGATGGCACTGCAACTGTTGATGCTGGCGGTGCCGGCCTGCCTGGTCGGGATCGGGCTGGGCATGGCGGCGCAGGCGGGGCTGGTGCAGGCGCTGGGCGGGTTGATTCCCAACCGCCTGCCATTGCCACAGGCGACCCCGGCGCTGACCGGGGCCGGGATCGGGCTGGTGCTGCTGCTGGGCTTCGGCCTGCCGCCGTTGCTGCGGCTGCGCAGCGTGCCGCCGATGCGGGTGCTCAACCGCAGCTTCGCCGCGCTGCCGCCAAGCTCGCTGCTGGTCTACGCCGCCGCGCTGGCGGCCACGGTGGCACTGACGGTACAGGCTACCGGCGATGTGAAGCTGGCGGCCTGGGTGCTGGGTGGGTTGGCGGCGCTGGCGGCACTGGCCGGGGCACTGGGCGCGCTGTCGCTGTGGCTGCTGCGCGGGCTGCAGCCGCGGCTGCGCGGGCGCTGGAAGCTGGGCCTGGCCGCCCTGACCCGGCGCCGTGGGCTGGCGGTGATGCAGCTGGTGGGATTGTCGCTGTCGCTGTGTGCGCTGTTGCTGCTGTCGGTGATCGGGCCGGGGCTGCTGGCGCAATGGCGCGACCGCCTGCCCAGCGATACGCCGAACTACTTCCTGATGAACATCCAGCCGGAGCAGCGCGACGCGGTGGTGGCCGCGCTGGACGGGCTGGGCGTAGCCGCGCCGGGGATCGAGCCGTTCAGCACCGGGCGTCTGCTGGCGGTCAACGGGCGTGCGCCCCAGCGGCAGCAGCGCGAAGACAACAGCAACGATGACGACGATGCCAACCGGCCGGTCAACTTCTCCTGGCGGCACGACTTCCCGCCGGCCAACACGCTGCTGAGCGGGCGCTACTGGGCGCCGGGCAGTACGGCGGCGGAAGCTTCGATCGAGCAGGGCTGGGCCGAGCGCTACGGCATGCAGCTGGGCGACAAGGTGACGCTGCAGATGGGCGAGCAGGAGCGCAGTTTCACGGTCACCAGCATCCGCAAGGCCGACTGGGACTCGTTCCGGGTCAACTTCTTCCTGCTGCTCAACGAAGGGGCGGTGGCCGATGCGCCGTACAACCTGATCACCGCCTTCCACCTGCCGCGCGCGCAGGCGCCGCAGCTGGCGGCACTGACCCGCGATTACCCGAACATTTCGCTGCTGGATATCGACAGCATCCTGCAGCGGGTGCGCGAGGTGGTGGACCGGGTGACCCAGGCGGTGCAGCTGGTGATGGGTTTCAGCCTGCTGGCGGGGCTGCTGGTGCTGTTGGCGGCGTTGCAAGCCACGGCCGGTGAGCGCCGTTACGACAGCGCGGTGCTGCGCACGCTGGGGGCCACCCGGACGCAGCTGCGCGGGGCGGTGCTGGTGGAGTTCGGGGCGCTGGGATTGTTGTCGGCGCTGCTGGCGGTGGGCACGGCGGCGCTGCTGGGCAGCGTGGTGGCCCGGCAGGTGTTCGAGCTGACGCTGAGCCCGCCCTGGGGGCCGCTGCTGGCCGGCGGGGCCATCGGGATGGGGCTGAGCATGCTGGCCGGCTGGTGGGGCACGCGGCGGATTCTGCATACGCCGCCAGCGTTGGCGCTGCGCGAGGCCTGAGCGGGGCGGCGATGACACGGTGCAGGGGCGGGCCCGGCTATGCTGCCCGCCCCTGACCACGAGACCGCCCGGATGCCCGGCACGCCTTTCACTGCTTATCTGTACCCGGTGCTGCTGCTGTTGGGCAGCAACATCTTCATGACAGTCGCCTGGTACGGGCACCTGAAATACAAGAGCGCGCCGTTGATGACGGTGATCCTGGTGAGCTGGGGTATCGCGTTCTTCGAGTACTGCCTGCAGGTGCCGGGGAACCGGCTGGGCAGCGCGGTGTATTCGGCGCCGCAGCTCAAGGGGATGCAGGAGGTGATCACGCTGGTGGTGTTCGCGGTGTTCTCGGCGGTGTATCTGGACCAGCCGTTGAAGTGGAACCACTGGGCCGCGTTCGCGTTGATCGTGGTGGCGGCGTTGTTGATGTTCAAGGAGTGATTCGACTCTGCGTTCACTGCTGGAGCTGAAAGGCAGCGCGTCGTTCTTCAGGGCTGGAAGGGCAGCGGTTCCCCCTGTCCAGGACACGCCGTGAACCCATCCATGGGGGCTTGTTCACAACATCCATGTTGTGAACAGTCCTGGACAGGGGGAACCGCTGCCCTTCCTCGGAGAATGCGATGGGCGGTTGGGAGAGCAGCCGAGCATGGCTCGGCTCTACCTTGGATTGCGTACGTTGCGCGACGCTTCCTCGCTGTTTCCCGCCGCCACCGATGCTGCTGACGGAAGGGTGCCGGGTAGCCCAGGCCGGGATTGTTCACAACATGGATGTTGTGAACAAGCCTCCATGGATGGATTTACGGCGTGTCCCGGCCTGGGCTGCCCGGTGCCCTTCCCCACGCAGACAGGGAGACGCCGAGGCGACCAACCAGGCAACACTCCAACACCTGAAATATAAAAAAAGAAACGCCCCGGGAGGCGTTTCTTCGTATCAATTCCGCGCTCAGGTAAACAAAAGACTCAGCGTGCAGCCTCGGCCGGTGCCTTCTCGACCCACTGCTTGAACACCTTGTCGATCTCGGCGTCCTTGACCTTCTTGCCGTCCTGGATGTCCTGGGCCTGGGTGAACAGCGGAATGATCATCGCCATGCCGTCCAGCTTCGTCTTCAGGTGCACGCCCGGGGCCTGGCCCAGGAAACCGTCCCAGCGCTGGCGCACCTTGCCCCAGTAACCTGCCGTGGCAGACCAGTAATCGTAGGCCGGGGTAAAGTTGACCTCGGTCGTCTTGTTGTAATCGTTGAAACCGAACTCACGCGCGATCTCCTGCTGGCTGCCGTCGGCACCGCGCAGGATCTTGGTGTTGAACTGCTCGTGCGTCCAGCCGTTCGGCGTCAGCGTGTGACGGTTCACCACCGACAGCGCGTTGTAGTCGCTGCGACGGGTGTACTCGCGGCGCGGCAGCGGACGCCAGCTCAGATCGCTGGTCCAGGTCGCCACGCCATTGCTGTAGTCCCACTTGCCCGTACCGCAGTAGCGCGGCGCATCGCTCACCTCGTACACGCACTGCGTCCACGCACCGGCATTGACCGCTGCCGGAATCGTGCGCACCTGCCAGGTCTGCTCGGCGCTGAACTCGAAACGGTTCGCTGCCTCGTACACCCAGTCCTGCCGCCAATGCTTGGTCACGTGGCCACTCTTGGCATCCACCAGAATGTGCTGCAGCACCACCCGCTTGGGCGTGTCCTCAACCACGATCACCACCTCGTTGCCCCCGCTGCGCACCGCCGGCGCGCGCTCATAGCCGGGCTTGAGCAGCACGGTTTCGTCGAAGGCGAAGTCGACGATGTACTCGCCCTTCATCGCCACGATGCTGTCGTGGTCGCGCTGCAGGTCGGAGGGCTGGGCATGGGCGATACCGCTGCTGGCTAGCAGCAACCACGCACTGGCTGTCTGGAGTTTCATCTAAAGGTTCTCTTCAGGAGTGGCTTGCAAGGGGTCATGGCCGTCCGTGGCCGCGGTCGATCCATCGTCCATCAGTCGGTTACAGCCGGATCAGCGGCACCTCACCCGACGCTGTGGTGGCAGTGCTGCTGCGTGCGGCCGAGGCACAGCAGCAATCGTCGATCCACAGCTCGCCATCGGCGCCTTCCACGCGCGCGATCCGGCGCGCGGCGTTGGCCCCCAGCGATGACAACGAGGCCAGGCTCGCGGCCAGGCCCTGGCCGTCACCGGCATGCAGGCGCAATGCGCACATCCGCCACGGATCACCGCCCAGGCGGGTAGCCAGACGCCGCCACAACCGCTCGGCGACACCGCCATCGTTGGCCGGCTCCGGCCGTGCCGGGTACGCCGACACCAGGCGGTCCCAGGCCAGGAAGTCGCTGTCCGGCAACAGGTACAGGCGCCAGCAGCAGCGGCCGCGCGCGTCGGCGAAGCACAGGCTCTCGCGGATGCCTTCGCTGTCCATGCCCTGGCACGCGTGGGCCGATACCGCCTGCTTCCAGCCGCCCAGCTCACTGCTGTGGGGCCGGTACAGGCACAGCACCGTGCCCAGCGAGGCCAGCTGTGCCGGCGAAGGCAACGCGCCCGGACGCAGGTCGCGGGCCGCCGGTCGCACTGCGGACAGGGCGCGGCTCATGGCGCTACCAGCTCACGGCGAGGCTGGCCGAAACGTTGCGGCCGGGGTTGCTGAAGCGGTCGATCACCGCGCTGTTGGTGGCCAGCGCCGAGGTCACGGCCGAGTAGTCGATGTATTTGCGGTCGCCCAGGTTGAACACGCCCACGTTGATCTTGGCGCCCGGTGCGAATTCCCAATGCGCCATCAGGTCGAGCACGCCGTAACCGGCCGGGCTGAAGGGCGCGCTGCCCGGCGCGAGTGCCGGCGGCAGGCGGTCCTTGCGCTTGGCGAAGGTGCCCGCCAGTTCCACGCCCCAACTGTCGCGGTCGAAGGCGATGCCGACGGTGCCGCGCAGCGGGTCGATCGATTCCAGCGGCACGTCTTCGGTCTTGTTCTGGCCACGCGACCAGGCCACCGAACTGTTCAACGACCAGCCCGCCAGCGCGCTGTTGAGCTCGCCGAAGTCCACGCCGGCCTTCAACTCGGCGCCGTAGATTTCCGCGTCGGCCACATTCTGCGACTGGAACACGATCAGGCCCTGGCTGTTGATGCCCACCTGGCGCTGGGACTCGATGAAGTCCTTGTAGTCGTTGTAGTAGCCACTCAGGCTGACGTAGGCGGCCGGGCTCAGGAAGCGCACGCCCAGTTCAACGCCATCGCTGGTTTCCGGCTTGAGGTCCGGGTTGGGAATGGCGGTGTAGCCGAAGGCCACGTTGGTGAAGCCCAGGTTGACGTCGTTGTACGGCGGCGAGCGGAAGCCATGCGCGTAGCCGGCGAACAGCGACCACTGGTCGGCGAAACGCCAGACCATGCCCAGCTTCGGCGACACGCTGGTCTTGGTCAGGCTGGACACGCCCATGCCGGGATTGTCGGCGGCAAAGATCGCATCGACTTCCGGGCGCAGTTCGTAGTGGTCCACGCGCACGCCGGGCACCAGCGAGAAGCGGCCCTCGGCGAAGCGCATTTCATCCTGTGCGTACAGGCCCAGCTCGGTGGTCTTGCTGATCGGGAAATCGCGCACCGGGAAGGCATCGGGCAGGATCGTCGTGCTGACCACGCCGGTGGCCGAGACCTGGTAACCATCGCGCTTCTGTCGCGTCTCGGTCCAGGCACCGTCAAAGCCGTAGGTCAGTTCATGCTCGACCGCGCCGGTCTGCAGGCCCTTGTGGAACACCGCCTGCAGGCCATACACGCGCTGGTCGAAATTGAACTCGCGGTGGCGGCGGCTGCGGTTGCCCCGGGTCTCATCGGTGCGCTGGGTGGTTTCGCTGTCCTGGCGGTACAGCTGCCACGACAGGCTGTCGGCGAAGCCCAGGCCGACATCGTCCATTTCATGGGCGATGGACAGCCGCGCGCGGGTCTGGTGGTCGCGCGCCTTCATGCCGGTGGTGGCCGTGGCGGCCGGCGGCGCGGCGGTAGCCGGGGCGATCGAGGACAGCACGTCGGTGTCCACGCTGTCTTCGTTACCTTCCACGGTCAGCTTGAAACGCTGGGTCTCGCTGGGCGCGTACACCAGCTTGCTGAGCACGCTGCGGCCATCGCGTTCCTGCGGATTGGCGGCGGTACGGCGGCTGTCGCTGCTGCGCACCTCACCCATGCTTTCGGTCTCCTGGCCCTGGCGATGGTTGACGTTGACCATGCCGCTCCAGCGCTCGCCGCCAAAGGCAGTGGTGACGCTGCCGAGCAGGCCCTGCCACTCGCCGTCATAGCCGAACTTCAGGCCGACGTAGCTGTTCCTGCCGTCCTTGAGGTAATCCTTGGGGTCCTTGGTGACGAAGGCGACCACGCCGCCCAATGCATCGGAGCCGTACAGCGCGCTGGCCGGGCCGCGCACGATCTCGACCCGCTTGAGCGTTTCCAGATCGGTGAAGTTGCGGTTGGCGTCGGCGAAGCTGCCGATCGCGAAGGCCTTCGGCATGGCGATGCCGTCGGTCTGGATCAGCACGCGGTTGGCGTCCAGCCCGCGGATGCGGAAGCCGCCCAGGCCGAAGCGGGCCGGGCTGCCGGTCACCGACACACCCGGCTCGTAGCGCACCAGGTCCTTGATGTTCTGGACCAGGTGGTTGTCGAGCTGCTCACGGTCGATCACATCGACGGTGGCGGCGACATCGCTCAGCGCGCGCGCGGTGCGCGTGGCCGTGACCTGCACGCGATCGAACTCACGGGTGGCATCAGGGGCGGCATCGGCGGCGGCATGCGCGGCCATCGGCAGCGCCAGCCACAAGGCAACGCTCAGGGCAGTAGGACGGGTCATGGTGTTTGGCTGGAATCGGCTTGCAGCGGAAGGAGACCCCCGACCAACGCCGTTGACCGGAAGTCGCCGGCGAAACGTCGAGGGGGAGAGAGAGCGGTTCTGGGCGGCAGGCCGGGGGGAGGGGGTGGCCTGCCGGGAGCAGACGGCTACGCAGCCGGCACCGGGAGCAGTCGGCCAGCGACTGCCGCCCAGAGCTGCCGGCCAGCGGCCGGCACCCAGAGCAGCCGGCCAGCGGCCGGCACTACTTGGTCAGGATCAGCTTGTCGTTGCTGGTGTGGCGCAGGCGATAGAAGCGATCGCCGTGCTGGATCAGGATTTCGCGGCGGCCCTTGAGCAGGGCTTCGCTGTCGATCACTTCTTCGGGCGGTACGACCCGGACCGGGCGATCACGCAGGGTCAGTGTTTCGGGGCGCAGCAGTACAGCAGCTTGAGTGTTCATCATCGTCTGGACTCGTGCGAGGGACGAGTTAAATGATAATGATTCTCAGTTGACAATCAACAACCATTCTCAACTTCATTGATGAGATTAATGATTGCTTTAGAACTTTCGATTGACGTCATCAATCGCAAAGCCCCAGGTAGTGCCGAGCCATGCTCGGCACCCCACCCCAGGACAGAACCCCAAAACCGCCCCAGTTCCCCCGCTAACGCCCCACCCCGCAAGGCACAGCGTTACGCGAACGCCGCTTCAATCTGCTGCCAGCTCGCTTCGTCCACCTGGTCCAGCAGCGCCAGCGCGCCCAGGTTCTCTTCCAGCTGGCTGACCCGGCTGGCGCCGAGGATCACGCTGGAAACGTTCGGGTTGCGCAGGCACCAGGCGATGGCCAGCTGCGCCGGCGAGTGGCCCAGCTGTGCCGCCAGGGCGGTGTAGCGGCGCACCTTCTCCAGCCGCTGCTCGGCGGGATCGCCCAGCACCAGGTCCTTCAGCCAGCCCAGCTGGCCCTGGCCCAGCCGCGAGTCGGCCTCCACCCCGGCGTTGTACTTGCCGGTCAGCAGGCCCGAAGCCAGCGGCGACCAGATCGTGGTGCCCAGCCCGGCATCGGCATACAGCGGCGCGTACTCGCGCTCGACCCGCTCGCGGTGCAGCAGGTTGTACTGCGGCTGCTCCATCGAGGGCAGGTGCAGGTTCTGCGCGCGGGCGATGGTGACCGCCTGCTGGATCTGCGCGGCCGACCACTCCGAGGTGCCCCAGTACAGCACCTTGCCCTGGCGGATCAGGGTGTCCATGGCCAGCACGGTCTCGGCGATCGGGGTGTCCGGATCGGGGCGATGGCAGTAGTAAAGGTCCAGGTAGTCCACCCGCAGCCGCTTGAGCGCGGCGTGGCAGGCATCGGTCACATGCTTGCGCGACAGCCCGTGCTGGGTCGGGCGCGGGTCGTCCACGGCACCGAAGAACACCTTGCTGGACACGCAGAAGCCATCGCGGGGCAGGCGCAGGTCGGCGATCACATCGCCCATCACCTGCTCGGCGCGGCCGCGCGCATAGCCCTCGGCGTTGTCGAAGAAGTTGATCCCGTGGTCCCAGGCGCTGGCCACCAGGTTGCGCGATTCATCGCGGCCGATCTGGTCACCGAAGGTCACCCAGGCCCCGAAGGAAAGGGCCGAGAGCTTCAGGCCGGTGTTGCCAAGACGCCGATACTGCATGCGGTTCTCCTGCTGCAGGCCCGCATTCGGGCCGGAATGATTCCCATTAGTCTAGCTCCGGATCGGCGCCAAACCCTTGTCGATGCTGGCCGGATCGCGGCCGATCGGAACGCGGACGCTGCTTTTCCTTGCCCCGCCCCTGCCGCTGCTCTAGGCTTCCCGTTTTTCGCGGTGCCCCAAGGGAAGTCTCATGGTCGAAGGTTTGGGCAGGATTGGCTTCGGCCTGTTCGGGTTGGCAGTGCTGATCGGCATCGCCTGGTTGTTCTCGAACAACAAGCGCGCCGTGGACTGGCGACTGGTGGTTACCGGTATCGCGTTGCAGATCGCCTTTGCGGCGGTGGTGCTGCTGGTGCCCGGTGGCCGGGATGTGTTCGACGCGCTGGGCAAGGGCTTCGTCAGGATCCTGAGCTTCGTCAACGAGGGCTCCAAGTTCATCTTCGGCAGCCTGATGAACACCGAGCAGTTCGGCTTCATCTTCGCCTTCCAGGTGTTGCCCACCATCATCTTCTTCTCGGCGCTGATGGGGGTCATGTACCACCTCAACGTCATGCAGACGATCGTGCGCGGCATGGCCTGGGCGATCACCAAGATCATGCGTGTGTCCGGTGCGGAAACCACCAGCGTCTGCGCCAGCGTCTTCATCGGCCAGACCGAGGCGCCGCTGACGGTGCGCCCGTACATCGCCAAGATGACCCAGTCCGAACTGATCACCATGATGATCGGCGGCATGGCGCACATCGCTGGCGGCGTGCTGGCAGCCTATGTGGGCATGCTCGGCGGCAACGACCCGGTGCAGCAGGCCTTCTACGCCAAGCATCTGCTGGCGGCCAGCATCATGGCGGCCCCGGCGACCCTGGTGGTGGCCAAGCTGCTGGTGCCCGAAACCGGTACCCCGCTCACCCGTGGCACGGTCAAGATGGAAGTGGAGAAGACCTCCAGCAACATCATCGACGCGGCCGCGGCCGGCGCCGGCGACGGCCTCAAGCTGGCGCTGAACATCGGTGCGATGCTGCTGGCCTTCATCGCCCTGATCGCGCTGCTCAACGCACCGCTGACCTGGCTGGGCGAGATCACCGGTCTGCAGGCCATCATCGGCCGTCCGACCGACCTGTCCACCATCTTCGGCTACCTGCTGGCCCCGATCGCCTGGGTGATCGGCACCCCGTGGGCCGATGCCACCACGGTGGGCTCGCTGATCGGCCAGAAGGTCGTGATCAATGAGTTCGTGGCGTACTCCAAACTGTCGGAGATCGTCAACGGCCAGGTGCCGGGCATGAGCCTGTCGGCCGAAGGCCGCCTGATTGCCACTTACGCGCTGTGCGGTTTCGCCAATTTCAGCTCGATCGCCATCCAGATCGGTGGTATTGGTGGGCTTGCCCCGGAGCGTCGCCACGATCTGGCCAAGTTCGGCCTGCGTGCGGTGCTGGGCGGTACCATCGCTACCTTCATGACGGCGACCATCGCCGGCGTGCTGACGCATTTCAGCTGATATCCGTTCTTTGAGAAACAGTCTTTATGAGTAGCAGTGTCGTCGTAGTCGGTTCCTTCAACGTGGATCATGTCTGGCGTTGCGAGTCGCTCCCGGCCCCGGGTGCGACCATTGCCGGGCGTTACAGCACCGGCCCCGGCGGCAAGGGTTTCAACCAGGCCGTGGCGGCGCGGCGTGCCGGCGCGGACACCACGTTCCTGTGCGCGCTGGGCGATGACGCCGGCGGCGCGATGGCGCGTGGCCTGGCCGACCAGGACCGCTTCACCCTGACCGCCGAAGCCAGCAGCGAGCCCACCGGCACCGGCGGCATCTACGTCGACGCCCGCGGCCGCAACACCATCGTGATCGGCCCGGGCGCCAACGCGGCGTTGAGCGTGGACTTCGTCCAGGCCCAGCGCGGCCTGCTCGGTGGCGCCAAGGTGGTGCTGGCCCAGCTCGAATCGCCGGTGGAAACCATCGAGGCGGCGCTGGCCATCGCCCGTGAGGCCGGTGTAGTCACCGTGCTCAACGCGGCGCCGGCCGACGCGCCCTCCAGCATCGGCCTGCTCAAGCTGGCCGATGTGCTGACCCCGAACGAGACCGAGTTCGCCGCCCTGCTCGGCCGCCATGTCGGCGAGCGCGTGGATGCCAACGACGTCGCCGCGCTCGACGGTGCCAGCCTGCATGCGCTGTGCCGCAAGCTGACCGGCAACGGCACCGTGGTGGTGACGCTGGGTTCGGTTGGGGTGTTCGTCTCGCATGCGGAAGAGAACCTGCGTGGCGACACGCAGCCTTACTACCGCGTGGGCGCCGAACAGGTGCAGGTGCTCGACACCACCGGTGCCGGCGATGCCTTCAACGGTGCGCTGTGCGCTTCGATCGCGCAGGACCCGGAAGCGGCCTTCGCCCGTCACGTGCGTTTCGCCAACCAGTTCGCCGGCCGTTCCACCGAGAAGGAAGGCGCCGCCGTGGCGATGCCGCACTTCACCCCGGCCGACGCCGAAAACAAGTAAGCGTCACCGCCGTGGATACCGAGGCCAGCGCCAGCGCTGGCCTTTTTTTTGGGCTCTTTGAAAGCGCTCGGCTTTGCCGTCGCGTGCCGAAGCCGAGCCCGCTGGGTGGCTGGCAGGCGACTGGGCAAAATAAAGGAGGAGGTGACGGCCAGCGGCCGGCGCCGGGGGACATTTGCCAAGGCGCCTGCCGGCCACCCAGCGGGCCCCAACGCTCGCCTCACCCCCGGAACGAAGAAAGCGGAACGCGTCGCGTGATCCACAACGCCAGCGCACCCAGCAGCAGCCCGGCGATCACGTCCAGCAGATCGTGCTGCCAGGTGGTTACCGTCGACAGCAGGATCAGGCCACAGGCGCCGTGCCACAGCCAGCGCAACGCGGTCGCCTCCTGCAACGCCTTGCGCCAGGCCTGCCATACCAGCACCAGGACGGCGGCATGCAGCGACGGCGCCATGTTGAACGGCGCCTCGAACGCCCGCAGCTGTGCGAACAGCAGCCCGGTCGGGCCATCCGGCTGCGGCAACACACGGATGTTGCCGGTCGGCCAGCACACGAAGATGAGGATGCAGACGGCCTGTACCAGGGCGATGGCCAGCGCATGGCGGCGCAAGGCCGACCGGGTCGGGCAGAGGAAGAAGGTCAACGGGTAAAGCAGGTTCAGCGCCAGGTAGGGCCAGATCGTCCACGCCCAGAACGGGATCGCATCGTCCCAGCGCCCATGCAGGCTGTAGGTCGTGGCCTGGCTGGCGGCCCACTGGTTGCTCCAGCTGTAGCCATGGATGAACATCACTCCGAGCAGCAGCATCCACAGCATCGCCTCGCGCCAAGGCGGCTGGGGGACAGGAGCGTTGGAAACCGACGGCATGGGCACGAGCGCACCCTAGCAGAACGTGGTGAGCCTGTTTGTCGCTATCCTTGGGCCTTCGCCGATACACGGACTGTACGCAGTGGCAGCAGCAGGCAGTCAGCAACACGCAGGCACACACGCCGACGAACCGCGTTGGACGCGCAATCCGGCCTGGGCCGTGTTCGCGCAGACCCATGCACAGCGCCAGCTGCTGCTGGTGTCCGGTGGCGCCGACGAACTGTATGTGGTCGATGAGGCCGATACGCCGGCGGTCATCGATCGGATCCTCGGCCACTGGCAGAACGACACCCTGGCGCTGTTGCAGGAGGATGCCGACTGCGGCCCGGCGGTCCGCCAGATGATCCGCCTCGGTGTGCTGGCGCCGCTGCAGGCAGTGCGCAAGGTGCGCCGCTATGCACTCGAGTGGCTCGGCGAACCGCTGCCCGGATTGGCCGATGCCTTCGACCAGCATGCCAGCGCGGATCTGCAGCGTGTCGATGCCTCCGCCGAGGCCGAGCTGCTGGTCCTGGTCCGGCATGGGCTCGGCTGGGAACAGGCCCTGACCCGCTACCGTGCACAGATGCCGGCGCAACCGCATCTGCTGCTCGACCTCAGCTATCACCACACGCTCGCGCTGGGGCCCTATGTGGTGCCCGGCCAGAGCGCCTGCGTGTATTGCCTGGGCAACCGGGTATTGCGCCGCTGGGGCGACGCGGCGGTGCCGGCGATGCCGGCGGTCGCCGCGCAGCCGGCACGGATCGCGGCGCTGGTCGCGCCGTTGCTGGATCAGCCACACCTGTTGCTGGGCTATCTCGAACGCAGCGTCTGGCTCGACCTGCATCGCCTGCACGGCGAACGCGACAGGGTGCTGCGGCTGCCGTGGTGCCCCGCCTGCCAGAGCGGCGAGGCGGTGCTGCCGGCACCGCTGTCCTTGCCCTGGGACGCCGGGCGGCCGTGATAATGTGGCCCACGCGCCGGGCGCTTCCGCATCGGTCAATGGAGTGACGGTATGTATCGCCTGCCTACCCAGTTCGATGCCAGTGCCTCGCGCCAGGATCTTGCCGCGGCAGGCGGTGGCTCGACGTCGACCACGTGCAGTTCCTGCATCGTCACCCTGCTGGGCACCTCGGTGCTGTCGGCGGTGGTGTTCGGCGGGCTGGAACCCGTCGCGCCCGTAGCCGCCAGCAGCGACGCACACGCCACCGCCGATACCGGCGATACCGACCGCCAGCCTGCGTTGCCGCAGGAACCGTCCATCACGGCGCATCCGGAGCTTCCGCAGACACCCACCCCGGTCGTGCCGGTGGCTGGGCTGGGCCGCACGGGTCGGGTGCTGCTGGGGCTGTTCGCCTTGCCGCTGGCCGCGGTCGGCGGTGGCATTTTCATGGGCATCTCCAACCCGATATTCGGCCTGTTCGTCGCCGTCGGGGTGTATGTCGGCATCTGCGCCCTCGTCTACGAGCGCTCGGGGCGTTCGCTCGGGCGCGGCATCGGCATCGGCATCGTCCTGCTGCTGGGCCTGTTCGTGGTCGGTGCCGTCGAGATGATGCTCTGGCTGGGCCTGATGAAATGAGCCGCTCCGCCGTGCACGCGGCGGAGCCTGAAGTGCCCACGCTGTCTTCGCACCTGCTGCATGGCGCGGCGCGTGCGCGCTGCGGCCTGGTGCGCCCGGCACAGCCGATTGAAGCCAGCCCCTGCGATGCGACCGGGCCCTTGTTCGAGGGACGGCAGGTGCACAATGCCGCCACCCCGGCCGACCCGGCCAATCCCTGGCAGGGCGTTTCAGGCGCGGTCGCACTGGATGCCGATGCGGCCGCCGATGGCGCGGTCGCCGAGGCACTGGAGCGGCTGGCGGCGGCGCAGTCGGGGTTCGAGGTGCGTCGCCGTGATGCACTGACGCCCGAACAACGTCTGGATGAATCGGCATTCGCCCTGTTCTCGGCAGGCCAACGTGCAACGCCGGGCTTCCCGTGGCCGATGCCCGAACGCGACGACGATCTGTTCGCCGCGGTGCATGCGCTGGATGACAACCGGGTGGCCTGGGTGCCGCAGGAACTGGTTGGACTGGGGCCGCGCAGCGGCCAGGCGCGCTTGCCGTCCACGTCCAGTGGCCTCGCCGCCTGGCGGGATGGCCGCGATGGCGCGTGGCTGGCGCTGCTGCGCGCGGCCCAGGAACTGCTGGAGCGCGATGCGCTGGCGGTGACATGGCTCAATGGCGTGGCCGGCCGGAGCATCGCGCTGCCAGCGCACTGGCACGCCCATGCAAGCGAGCGCGGTGGCGAACTGCAGGCCTTCGACCTGACCCAGCACTGGAACCCGCACCCGGTGATCGCGGTCGCTGGCGGCATCCCGTTTGAAGGCCGCCAGCGCTACGTGCTCGGCATCGCCTGCCGCGCCGATCCGGGCGAGGCGCTGCACAAGGCGCTGCTGGAATGGCAGCAGGCGCTGACCTTTGCCGCGCATCTGTGTGGCCGCCAAAGCGCCCGGCTTCCCCGCGAAGCCGCCGCGCTGCGCAGCTTCGACGAACATGCCGCGTTCTACACCCTGCGCCCGGAACTGTGGCCGCACCTGCCGCTGCTGCGGGCTGCCGGCGACAGCCCGTTGCAGCTGCCGTCGCCGGGCACCGCGCTCCGCCCGGCGGCAGCGCGCGCAGTGGCCGAGCTGGATCTGCTGCGGCGCCACCTGGGCAGTGCCGGCATCGCGCTGTACTACCGCGAGTTGACCACCGCCGATGTGGCTGCGGCCGGACTGCGGGTGATGCGGGTGCTGTCGCCGCAGCTCAGCGGCCTGCATGCCGACGAGCGTGCGCCGTTCCTCGGCGGCCGCTGCCGGGACGTGGCCTGGCGGTATCCCGGCGTGCCGCACAGCGGCGCGTTTCCCAATCCCTTCCCGCATCCCTTGGGTTGATGCACGAGGACCGCATGCCGTCACCGCCTTCCCCCTGGCAAGATGCCCCGCTGTTCCATCTGTTCTGGCACAACGGCGAGCTCAACCCTGCACGCGCCGAGGTCATGCGCATGCGCATCGCCGAAGATGCGGCACGCGCCTGGTCGCCGCCGCGGCCGTTGCATGCGGCGGCCGGTATCGCCCTGCCGGACCCGGTACAACCCGGCGACCCGCTGTCACAGCGCCACAGTGGCCGCCGTTTCGGTGACACCCGTTGGGGCGCGCAGGAACTGGGGCGCGTACTGGCCCCGCTGCGCGCCCGACCGGGCGACAGTGACACGCGGCGGCTGCCCTCCGGCGGGGCGAAGTATCCGATCCAGGCCTATGCCGCGCTGTACGGCAACGACGATGCGATCGGCGCAGCGGCGGGCATCCATTGGTACGACCCGCTCAACCATGCGCTGGTGCCGCTGGCACCCTGCCCGCCGTGGTCGGCGCTGTCCACCCTGCTCGGCGTGGCGTGGCCGGAACGGCCGGCGGCCGTGCTGTTCCTGATCGCCGAGCCGGCCGGCACACTGGCCAAGTACGGTGAGCGCGGTGGCCGCTTCGTGTTGATCGAGGCCGGGGTCTGGCTGGGGGCGTTGGGGCAGGAAGTGGCCGCGATGAACGCCGCCGGCTGCGCGATCGGTTCATTCGAGGATGCCGCCGTGCTGGCCCTGCTCGGGCTCGACCCACAGCGGCATCTGGCCGTGCTGGCCTATGCCTGTGGTCCGGCGCCCTGACGACCGTCGGCGTCGCGGAGAAGGTTCCCGTACCTGGCCGAGGATTGCCAGCGGATGGCCGCTGCCTGTAGTGCCCCGATGCTGCCGTCACTCGACAATGAGCTCCCCCGCTCACGGACGACGCACGACATGACCGACACCCCGTTCTGGATGCTGCTGGCGGCTGCCGGCACCGCGCTTGCCGTGCTGCTGCACATCGGCTGCATCGCCTTCGGCGCCCCGTGGTATGAATTCTTCGGGGCCGGCCAACGCATGGTGCGACTGGCCCGTGCCGGGCGTATCGAACCGGCCTTGATCACGGCCGCGATCACCATCGTGCTGGGCATCTGGACGCTGTACGCCTTGTCGGCGGCTGGCTGGGTGCGCCCGCTGCCCGGCACCCGCTGGGTGTTGCTGGGGATCATCGGCGTCCTCGGCGGCCGGGGCCTGGCCGGGCTGATCATCGGTCGGGTCCGCCCGGGCTACAACGGTGCGCGCTTCTGGTATGCCAGTTCACTGACCTGCCTGGCACTGGCCGCGCTGTACATCGCCGGCACCCTGACCCGGTAGTGCCGGCCAGCGGCCGGCACTACAATGCGCGCATGCAGATTGGCCCCTACAACATCCAGCCCAACGTGGTGCTGGCGCCGATGGCCGGTGTCACCGACAAGCCCTTCCGCCTGCTGTGCAAACGGCTGGGTGCGGGCTTGGCGGCCTCGGAGATGACCATCTCCGACCCGCGCTTCTGGAACACCCGCAAATCGCTCCACCGCATGGACCATGCCGGCGAGCCGGACCCGATCAGCGTGCAGATCGCCGGCACCGAGCCGCAGCAGCTGGCCGAGGCGGCGCGCTACAACGTCGACCACGGCGCGCAGATCATCGACATCAACATGGGCTGCCCGGCCAAGAAGGTCTGTAATGCCTGGGCGGGCTCTGCCTTGATGCGCGATGAAGATCTGGTCGCGCGCATCCTCACTGCCGTGGTCAACGCGGTCGATGTACCGGTCACCCTGAAGATCCGTACCGGCTGGGACTGCGACCATCGCAACGGCCCGCGCATCGCGCATATCGCCGAAGACAGCGGGATCGCCGCGCTGGCCGTGCATGGCCGCACCCGCGACCAGCACTACACCGGCCTGGCCGAGTACGAGACCATCGCGGCGATCAAGGCCGCGCTGCGTATCCCGGTGATCGCCAACGGCGATATCGATTCGCCGCAGAAGGCCGCGCAGGTGCTGGCCAGCACCGGAGTGGATGCGGTGATGATCGGGCGCGCCGCGCAGGGCCGCCCGTGGATCTTCCGCGAAGTGGCCCACTACCTGGCCACCGGCGAACGGCTGGCACCGCCGACACTGGCCGAGGTGCGCGACCTCCTGCTCGGCCACCTGCATGCGCTGCACGACTTCTACGGCGAACCGCAGGGCGTGCGCATCGCGCGCAAGCACCTGGGCTGGTACGCCAAGGACCGCCCCGAGAACGCCGCGTTCCGTGCGGTGGTGAACCGCGCCGACGATGCCGCCAGCCAGGTCGCGCTGACCACCGATTACTTCGATGCCCTCGCCGCCGGCGAGCCGTTGTCCTCCGCGGCCTGAGCACGCCGCGTCTTCGAGCCCGCCGCCATGACCTCGCCGATCACCGCCCCTACCTACCTGCACGGCTTTTCCGATAGCGAGCAGCATCGTCTGGTCATCCAGGCCCGGCTGCTGGAGTCGAGCATCTTCAGCAGCATCGACTACAGCGGCGCCCGGCGCCTGCTCGAAGTAGGCAGCGGCGTGGGTGCGCAGACCGAGATCCTGCTGCGCCGCTTCCCCGAACTGCACGTCACCGGGGTGGACCTGAGCGAGGCGCAACTGGCCACCGCGCGCGGCAACCTGGAAAAGACCCCGTGGTGCACCGAGCGCTACACGCTGCTGCAGGCCGATGCCGGCAACCTGCCCTTCGACGCGCGCGAGTTCGATTCGGCGTTCCTGTGCTGGGTGCTCGAACACGTACCCTCGCCTGCGCGCGTGCTCAACGAGGTGCGCCGGGTGCTGGCACCGGGCTCGCCGGTCTACATCACCGAGGTGATGAATGCCTCGTTCCTGCTCGACCCGTACTCGCCGCACATCTGGCGCTACTGGATGGCCTTCAACGATTTCCAGTACGACCACGGCGGCGACCCGTTCGTGGGTGCCAAGCTGGGCAATCTGTTGTTGGCCGGTGGCTTCCGCGATGTGCACACCGAGATCAAGACCATCCACCTGGACAACCGCGAACCGGCGCGGCGCAAGACCATGATCGCGTTCTGGGAACAGCTGCTGCTGTCGGCGGCCGACCCGCTGCTGGAGGCCGGCCTGGTCGACCAGGACACCGTGGACGGCATGCGTCGCGAGTTCAGCCTGGTCCAGAACGATCCGAACGCGGTGTTCTTCTTCTCGTTCGTGCAGGCGCGCGCCACGGTGTATTGAGACCCCCGTGTATTACAGCGCCGGGGCTGCCGTGGCTGCGGCGGTCGGCGCTTTCCAGATCCGTTCCCACATCGCGGCGAAACGCCGCTTGACCATCGCCCTGCCCTGCTCGCCTTCATAGGTCGGACGCAGCTGCTCGGGCGTGATCGCCGTCCACCGCTCACCTTCAGCGCGGGCCACCGCGAAGCTGAAGGTGTAGTCCGGCTCCAGCCCCATGCGCAGGTCGCTCAGCACCAGGCGATCGTCGCGCACCTGGGCGCGCATGAAGCCACGGTTGAACCACTGCAGCCGCTGTACCGCCGGAATTCCCGCCGCCTCGGCCTGACGCAGCGCCTGCACGTTGGACAGATGCCCCTCGAAGATCATCGGCCCGGTATCGGCCACCAGCGAACGTTCGCCGATCACATAGCCGCTGGGCGTCATCGCCACCACCTGCCACAACAACGTGTTGAACGGCATCGGCACCGAGAAGCGCGGCGCATCGCCCAGCCCCATGGCGGCCAGCGCGGTCTGCGCATCACGGTCGACCTGGTGCTTGGCGATCTGCGACCAGCCCAGATACCCGCAGCTGAGCACCAACCCGGCCACCAGGGCATGCTGTGCCAGCGGGCGCGCGCGCGCGAACCAGGCCACCACGCAGGCCAGCAGCAGCCACACGGTATACAGCGGGTCGATGATGAAGACGCTGGACCACATCGCCGGTGACGGCGTGAACGGCCACCACAGCTGGGTGCCGTAGACGGTGAAGGCATCCAGCAGCGGATGGGTGATCAAGGCCAGCTGCATCGCCCAGAACCAGCGCCCCGGCGCCTGCGCCACGCGGCCGTGGCCGAAGCGTTTGAACAGCCACCAGATCAGCGCCGCCACCCAGGGCAGCACCAGCAAGGAGTGGCTGTAGCTGCGGTGCTCGGTCATCAGCGCGACCGGGTCGGCACTGGTGAATGCCAGCAGCAGTGCGTCCAGGTCCGGCAGGGTGCCCAGCGCGGCACCGGCGAGCAGGGCCGCACGGCGGTGGCCGGCGGGAGCGATGGCGGCGGCAACGGCGCCACCCAATACGATCTGGGTAAAAGAGTCCATCGGCCGATGCTACCAGCGCGGCCACGCGCGGTGATGCCCGTTGTCGCAGTTCAGGCCGCCGCGGCCAGCACCATCGGGCGGGGCAGCTGCACCAGGGTGTGCCCGGCATGATCGAGCAGGCGCAGGCTGCCATCGTGATCCTCGGCCAGTGCGGTCAGGCTCTCCACCCAATCGCCATCGTTGGCGTAGACCAAGCCGTCGCGCTGGACCAGCGCGGCACGGTGGATGTGCCCGCAGACGATGCCATCCAGGCCGCGCCGGCGCACATCGTCCAGCCCCGCCTGCACGAAGCGCTCGATGTAGCGCTCGGCCGCGCTGCTGCGCTTCTTAAGGAATTCGGACAGCGACCAGTAGCGCATGCCCAGCCGCCGCCGCACCGCGTTGAACAGGTGGTTGCCGGTGAGGATGCGGTAGTACAGCCAGTCGCCGAACTTCTCCTGCAGGCCGCCGAAGTGGGTCACGCCGTCGTAGTCATCGCCGTGGGCAACCAGCAGCCGGCGCCCGTCGGCGGTGACGTGGATGGCACGGCGACGCACCTGCATCGCCGGCAGCATCAGCCCGCAGATCTGGCGCAGCGAGGCATCGTGGTTGCCGGGAATGTAGATGATTTCGGTCCCGGCGCGGCGCAGCGCGTGCAGGGCCTGGATCACCGCGCTGTGTGCGGTGTCCCAGGTGGCGCGGCGATGCGACATCCACCACAGGTCGATGATGTCGCCCACCAGATACAACCGCTCGCAGCGCAGCTGGGTGAGGAAGCGCGCCAGTTCGGTGGCATGGCAGTGGCGCGACCCCAGGTGGACATCAGAGAGAAACACGGCGCGCCGATGGGGCAGCAGCGTCGCCGGCGCGCTCACGCCGGCGTCCCCACATCGCGCAGATAGCGTCTGCGCTTGTTGGGGCGGATCGCCCGCAGATCGACCTCGATCAGGCCATCGATGGAATCGCTGAAATCCGGATCGACCCCGAACGCGAGGAAGCGCGCGCCGCCGGGTTCACACAGGTCGGTGTACTGGCGGTACAGGGTGGGCACGCCGGTGCCGAGCGTGGCCAGGTTGGCCTTGAGCACATCGAATGCCGCCGCCGCATCCAGCACGCCGAAACTGGGCGGCGCCGCAAAGTACTGGAATGGCCGGTTGGATTCGGCCAGCCCGGCGGCGGCGCCGTAGTAGCGCTGGTAGTAGGCCACCAGCTGCTCGCGCGCCGGCCGCGGCAACGCGGCGCTGATCGACACCGCGCCGAACAGGTAGCGGATGCCGGGCCGGCAGTGCAGGTAGGCGCCGATGCCCTGCCACAGATAATCCAGGCTGCGGCTGCCCCAGTAGTCAGGCACCACGAAGCTGCGCCCCAGCTCCAGGCCTTCGGCAATGCGGGTGATGGCGTCGTCGGAATAGCGGAACAGCGACGCGCTGTAGAGCCCGGCCAGGCCGCGCCGGGCCAGGGCGTGCGCACCGCGCATGATCCGGTAGGCACCGGCGATGCGCTCGGCGGCACCGTCCCAGATCACGATGTGCTCGTACTGCGGATCGAAATCGTCCAGGTCGCGGCTGCGCCCGGTGCCCTCGCCGACCTGGCGGAAGGTCAACTCGCGCAGGCGCCCCAGTTCCAGCAGCAGCGGCGAGTCGGGCAGGCAGCGCGCCAGCAGGATCTGCTTGCCGTCGGCGGTCTGCCCGAGCTGGGTGGCCGTGGCGATCTCGGCGGCGACCTGCGACGGCGGCACCGGCGCGGCCAGCGGCTCCGGGCCGCCGCCGGCAGGCGCGAGGGCCGCAGCGTTGCGGCCCAGCGCATACAGCGCCCGGCGCACCGCCACCAGTTCGGCCGCCGGATCGCCCTGCCCCAGCTGCATCGGCTCGCCGATGCGCAGCCGCAACGGCCGACCACGACGGGCGAACATCTCGCGCGCCAGCAGGGCGGTGCCGGCCGGCTTGAACAGCGTCGAGGCCCCATAGAACAACGCCGAATTGCGCGCCTCCACCCGCACCGGCAGGACCGGCGCACCGGCCGCACGGGCAAAGCGGACGAAGCCGCGCTGCCAGCGACCGTCGCGGATGCCACGCAGCGACAGCCGCGACACCTCGCCCGCCGGGAACACGATCACGCACTGCTCGGCCGCCAGGGCGTGCTCCACCGCATGCAGGCTGGCGCGCTGCGCCTTGCCACCGAGGATGCGCACCGGCAGCAGCAGGTCCTGCAGCGGCCCGATCGCCCCGAGCAGGTCGTTGGCCACGATCCGCACGTCGCGGCGCACGCGGCCGACGGCGTCGAGCAGGGCCAGCGCGTCGTGTGCGCCGGAAGGATGGTTGGCCACGATCAGCAGCCGCCCGGTGGCCGGGATCCGCGCCAGCGCCGTCGGGTCTACCTGGTACTGGCTGTCGATGAACTCCAGCCCGGCGGTGACGAAGGCGAAGCCGCGCAGATCCGCCTTGCGCTGCAGGAAGTCCTCGATCCGGTCCAGCCGTGACCAGCGCCCGACGCTGCGCAGCAGGGGCCGGGCGAGCTGGCCGCGACGACCGTGGAACCAGTCGGGGTAACGTTGCGCAAGGCGCTGTTCGAGTTCCTGCATGGCGTGCTCACTCATGCCCGGCGGCCCGGATTGGCCGAGAGCGTGCGCGCGGCAGACGGCAGCACGATGGCGGTTTGGCTTCAGGGAGATGACGGCGAGGGCGTGAAGCTCCGCGGACGCAGGCCCGCCGGTTGTCACGCTGGTGGAACACTGGGCCCCGACGCTGGGCCACAATGCCCGCCTGACGCGCCCCGGCACGGGCACATCGGCTTAACCACCGGCAACTTCCCGTGGCGCACAATGCAACAACACGCCTTGCCGTGTATCATCCGCACCCATCTTTCCATCCGAATCAAAGGATATTACGCCTGATGTCCAGCTACCTGTTCACCTCCGAATCGGTCTCCGAAGGCCATCCGGACAAGATTGCCGACCAGATCTCCGATGCGGTGCTGGACGCGATCCTGACCCAGGACAAGCGCGCCCGCGTGGCCTGCGAAACCATGGTCAAGACCGGCGTGGCGATCGTGGCCGGTGAAATCACCACCAGCGCCTGGATCGACCTGGAAGCCTTGACCCGCAAGGTGATCCTGGATATCGGCTATGACAGCTCCGACGTCGGCTTCGACGGCGCGACCTGCGGCGTGCTGAACCTGATCGGCAAGCAGTCGCCGCACATCGCCCAGGGCGTGGACCGCAAGAAGCCCGAAGAGATGGGCGCTGGCGACCAGGGCCTGATGTTCGGCTATGCCACCAACGAAACCGACAGCTACATGCCGGCCGCGATCCACCTCTCGCACCGTCTGGTCGAGCAGCAGGCCAAGATCCGCAAGAAGAAGAACTCGCCGCTGTCCTGGCTGCGCCCGGATGCCAAGAGCCAGGTCACCCTGCGCTATGAAAACGGCGTGGTCTCGGCCATCGACGCGGTTGTTCTGTCCACCCAGCATGCGCCGGGCGTGAAGCAGAAGGACCTGATCGAAGCCGTCCGCGAAGAAATCATCAAGCCGGTGCTGCCGGCCAAGTGGCTGCACAAGGGCACCAAGTTCCACATCAACCCGACCGGCAAGTTCGAGATCGGCGGCCCGGTGGGCGATTGCGGCCTGACCGGCCGCAAGATCATCGTCGACACCTACGGCGGCTACGCCCGTCACGGTGGCGGTGCGTTCTCGGGCAAGGATCCGTCCAAGGTTGATCGTTCGGCCGCTTACGCTGCCCGCTACGTCGCCAAGAACGTGGTGGCCGCCGGTCTGGCCGACCGTTGCGAAGTGCAGGTCTCCTACGCCATCGGCGTGGCCGAGCCGACCTCGATCTCGGTCACCACCTTCGGCACCGGCAAGATCAGCGATGAGAAGATCGAGAAGCTGATCCGCAAGCACTTCGATCTGCGTCCGTACGGCATCATCAAGATGCTGGACCTGATCCACCCGATGTACCAGCAGACCGCCGCCTACGGTCACTTCGGCCGCAAGCCGAAGGAATTCAGCTACCTCGACGGTGCAGGCGAAACCGTCAACGCGACCGCCTTCTCCTGGGAGAAGACCGATCGCGCCGCCGCCCTGCGCGCCGATGCGAAGCTGAAATAATCCATCGGTAGAGCCAGACCGTTGGTCGGCTGGCCGCGCGCAGCGCGGCAATGATCGAAACACAACGACGGGCCGCGAAAGCGGCCCGTCGTCGTTTGGGCGGCAAGACCCAGGCGCATGGCGATGCGTTCATCCCCCCGGCGCATCCATGCCATCGCGGCGCGGCCGCGAAAGCGGCCCTTTTCCGTATACCCCCCACCCACCGGCGCTACACTCCAGCCATGCCCGATCTCAAATCCAACCAGCTGACCATGACCGTGCTGATGGCACCGGAAATGGCCAATTTCTCCGGCAAGGTCCACGGGGGCGCGGTGCTGCGTCTGCTCGACCAGGTCGCCTACGCCTGTGCCAGCCGCTATGCCGGCCGCTATGTGGTGACCCTGTCGGTGGACCAGGTGATGTTCCGCCAGCCCATCGCGGTCGGCGAGCTGGTCACCTTCCTGGCCTCGGTCAACTACACCGGCACTTCGTCGATGGAAATCGGCGTCAAGGTCGTCGCCGAGGACATCCTCAAGCGCAGCGTGCGCCACGCCAACAGCTGCTTCTTCACCATGGTCGCGGTGGACGAGGACGGCAAGCCGACCCCGGTACCGCCGCTGCAGCTGGAAACCAGCGACGAGCGCCGCCGCCATGCCGCCGCGCTGATTCGCCGGCAGCTGCGCGAGGAAATGGAGCAGCGCCATCGCGAGCTGCTGGCGTCCAACCCGCCCTCCCCGGAATAGCGGGCCTGGCGGGTACCGACCGTGGGCCGGTACGCCTCACCCGGTGTTCTGCACCCCCTGCGAAACCCCGTTGACGCACGCCACCAGCGCGCGCAGCAGGTCGTCATCCTCGCCACCGCTTTCGCGCCAGCGGCGCAGCAGGTCCACCTGCAGCACGCTGATCGGATCCACGTAGGGATTGCGCAGGCGGATCGACAGCGCCAGCCGCTGGTCATGCTGCAACAATTCGTGCTGGCCGGTCAGCGCCAGGATCTGCCGCCCGGTCAGTTCCAGTTCGCGCTGGACCTGCGGGAAGAAGCGTTCATGCAGCGGCCCGGAAAGCCGCGAGAACTGCTCGGCGATGGTGATGTCACCCTTGGACAGCACCATCGCGATGTCGTCCAGGAACGTGCTGAAGAACGGCCAGTCGCGCGCCATCTCCTGCAGCGTGGCTTCGTGCCCGGCATCGATCGCCGCCTGCAGGCCACTGCCCACGCCGAACCAGCCGGGAATCACCGCGCGCGCCTGGCTCCAGGCGAACACCCACGGAATCGCGCGCAGGTTCGACAGCGCCGCATCCTCGCCCAAGCGCCGCGACGGGCGTGAGCCCAGCGTCATCCGCTCGATCACATCAATCGGCGTGGCCTGGCGGAAGTACTGCATGAAGTCCTTCTGGCCCACGAAGGCGCGGTAGGCATCGGCGCTCTTCTCCGCCACCAGATCCATCACCGGGCGCCACTGTTCCTCGCGCGGTTCCGGCGCACGCGGGCGCAGACTCGAGCGCAGCACCGCGCCGGTAGCCTGTTCCAGCGAACGCAGCGCCAAGGCACGGATACCGTACTTGCGGTGGATCACCTCGCCCTGCTCGGTCACGCGCAGGCGACCATCGATACTGCCGCGCGGCGAGGCATCCACCGCGTGCGTGGTCTTGCCACCGCCGCGGCTGATCGAGCCGCCGCGACCGTGGAAGAAGGTCAGCCGGATGCCGCTGTCGGCGGCCAGCTCCAGCAGTTCCACCTGGGCCCGCTGCAGGCCCCAGCGCGAGGCGGCGATGCCGCCGTCCTTGCCACTGTCCGAATAGCCCAGCATCACCATCTGCACGTCCTCGCGCGCGGCCAGGTGTGCGCGGTAGACCGGGTCGGCGAGCAGGTCACGCAGGATCTCGGTGCCGCGCTTGAGGTCGTCCACGGTCTCGAACAACGGGGCGATATCCAGCGGCACCGCACCGGCGTCATCGACCAGCCCGCCACGGCGCGCCAGCGCCAGCACCGCCAGCACATCGCTGCGGTCGTGCGCCATGGAAATGATGTAGCTGCCCAACGCATCGGTGCCGTGTCGGCGCCGTGCATCGGCCAACGCCGCGAACACCGCATCCAGGCGCGCGCCCGCCTCGTCGGTACTGGCCGGCAGCGGCTGCGCGCCACTGGCGAACGGGGCCAGCCGCTGCGCACGGGCGACGGCATCGGCCGCGTCCCAGGCCTCCTGGCCATCAAGTACGCTGGCCAGCGCGCGGCCATGCACACTCGATTCCTGGCGCACATCCAGCCGTGCCAGATGGAAGCCGAAGGTGCGCACGCGCCACAGTAGGCGACGGACCGCGAAACCGCCGGCATGGTCACCCTTGTTGGCATGCAGGCTGGCCAGGATCAGTTCGATGTCCTGTTCCAGTTCCTGCGGTGAGGCATAGGCACCCTCGGCATCGTCGAGCGTGGCCTGCACGCGCGCACGCATGCGGTCGTTGAGCAGGCGATACGGCATGTCGGCATGGCGCGGCCGTGATTTCACCTGGGGCAGCAGCTGTTCGTAGTGCGCCACGCGCGCCTGCAACGCATCGCTCACCGCCACCCGCTCGGTGGACTGGCTGAGCAGGCTGGCCAGCTGCAGCAGGTCCTTCTGATAGCGCCCGAGCACTGCCTGGCGCTGCGCATCCAGGGTGTGGCGGATGGTGCCGGCATCCACATTCGGATTGCCGTCCATGTCCCCGCCCACCCAGGTGCCGAAGCGCAGCAGGCGCGGCAGCGGCAGGCTCTCGCCGTAGGTGTCCAGCAATGCCTGCTGCAACGATTCGTACAGCACCGGGATCACCCGGTACAGCACCTGCACCAGGTAGAAGCCGACGTGCTCGCGCTCGTCGTCCACGGTGGGCCGTACCGGCGAGGAATCGGTGGTCTGCCAGGACGCGGTGAGCGCCATGCGGAAGCGTGCGGCATCGGCGGCCGCTTCACCGGGGGTGCGCTGGCCATCAAGGTTGTCGACCAGGCTGGCCACCATCAGCTGCTCTTTTTCCAGCAGCGCGCGGCGTACCGCTTCGGTGGGATGCGCGGTGAAGACCGGCTCGATGTCGATGCGCGGCAGCCACTCGCCCAGCTCGGCCAGGCTCACGCCCTGCGCCTTGAGTTTCTGCAGTGCGTCCTGCAGCCCATCCGGCTGCGGCACCGCGGTACCGGCGCGCTGATAGTCGCGACGGCGACGGATGCGATGCACCCGCTCGGCGATGTTCACCACCTGGAAATAGGTACTGAACGCACGCACCATCGCTTCGGCATGCAGCGGCGGCAACCCGCTCAGCGCGGCATGGAGCTCGGACAGCGGGGCGTCGCTTTCGCGACGGGCGATGGCGCGCGTACGCACCTGTTCCACATCTTCGAAGAACTGCGTGGAGACCTGCTCGGCAAGCAGGTCGCCGACCAGCGCACCGAGTCGGCGCACATCGTCACGCAGGGGAATATCGGGAGTGGCAAAGAGGATGCTGCTGCGGTACTCGTTCATCTGCGACGCACTGGCCTCGGGAACGGAATCCACCCAAGCCTACCCCAGATCGGGGCCCGTGCTGCACTGCGCAAATAGTTACATCTGGTAGTGCCGGCCGCTGGCCGGCACCCCAGGGAATCCCTCAGCGCTTCTTCTTACCGATCGGCGCGCCCGGGCCGATGGTCTGCTCCAGCCAACGCTCGCTCTCGGCCAGCATGGTCATGATCGATTCGCGTGCGCGGTAGGCGTGCGATTCGTTGGGCAGCATCACCAGCCGTGCGGTACCGCCCAGGCCCTTGACCGCAGCGAACATGCGCTCGCTCTGGATCGGGAAGGTGCCGGAGTTGTTGTCGTCCACGCCGTGGATGAAGAGGATCGGGTCCTTGATCTTGTCGGCGTAGTTGAACGGCGCCATCTTCTGGTAGACGTCCTGCGCCTGCCAGTAGTTGCGCTCCTCGGCCTGGAAACCGAACGGGGTGAGCGTGCGGTTGTAGGCGCCGCTGCGGGCGATGCCGGCCTTGAACAGGCGGGTATGCGCGAGCAGGTTGGCAGTCATGAAGGCCCCGTAAGAATGCCCGCCGATGGCGATGTGCTCGCGGTCGGTCACGCCACGCCGCACCACTTCATCCACCGCCGCCTCGGCATTGGCGATCAGCTGCGGCAGGTAGGTGTCGTTGGGCTCCTTGTCGCCTTCGCCGATGATCGGCATCGACGGACTCACCAGCACCGCATAGCCCTTGGCCAGGAACGCCTGCGGGCCCCAATAGCTGATCGCGTTGAAGCGGTACGGCGAGTCGGTGACCTGGCTGGCCGCCGCGGCGGTCTTGAACTCACCCGGGTAGGCCCACATCAGCAGCGGCAGCGGACCGTCCTTCTTGGCGTTGTAGCCGGGCGGCAGCATCAGCGTGGCGGTGAGGTCCACGCCATCGTTGCGCTTGTAGCGGATCTGCTCCTTGCTCACCCCACGCAGCTGCGGCAGCGGGTGTTCGAAGCGGGTCAGCGCACGCGGCGCGGCGTTGGCATCGGCCAGCGACTGCACGTAGAAGTTGGACGGCGCATCGGGCGACTCGCGGGTCAGCAGCAGCGACGTGCCTTCCTGGTCGAGCAGCGCCTGCGGGACCGCGTAGCCCGGCGCCTGCGAATGGAACAGGCGCGTGGTCTGTTTGCTGGCCAGGTCGAAGCGATCCACGAACGGACGATCGCCTTCCGGCGATGCACCCTGCCCGTACAGGAAGATGCTGCGGCCATCGGCGGTGATCTGCAGGCGCGAGCGACCGTTGACGTCGCGCACCATGCCCGGCTTGCCCGGGTCGCTGTAGCGGTCCTGCGAGGAGCGCGAGGACAGCAGCTCCGGCGCAACGTCCTGTTGGTCTGGCGCGATCCGCCACTGTTTTACTTCGCGGCTCTTCCACCACGATTCGTTGAGCAGGGCCAGGTCGCCCCGCCCCCACTGGATGCCCGCATAGCGACTGCCCAGTTGGGCCAGGGTGACCGGCGGGGTTTCGAAGGGTGCGGACTGCATCATCACCGCATCGCGCACCTTCGCCTCGCGGTTCGGGTCGCCGCCGTCCTGGGCTTCGGCCCAGACCAGCGTGGCCGGGGCATCGGCGCGCCAGCCGATGTTGCGCACGCCGGTGGGCACTGCATCGTTGCCGGTGGGCAGGCCTTCCACCAGCGGCAGCGTGCTGACCGTGTGTTCCAGCTTGCCGTCCGCGGCGGACAGCACTTCGATGCGGCGCGCGAAGTCGTCGGCCGGCACCAGGTAGGAGTACGGGCGCAGCACGCGCTCGGCCAGCAGGTAGCGGCCATCCGGCGACACGCTCACGTCCAGGTAGATACCGCCGGTGGACAGCGGGGTCGCCACGCCGTTGAGTGCGATCCGCGCCGGCTGTGCGCTGGCGTAGTAATCGAACAGGCGCGCGTCGGCCTCATTCTTGAGCAGGTCCTGGTAGGTGCGGATCGCGCGGACGCCGGCATCGGCCTCGGTCTGCTGGATCGCCGGACCGGTGGGGATGCCACCGGCAGCCGGTGCCGGGCCCTGGCCCTTGAGCTGCTGCATCACCAGCAGCCCGCGGCTGTCGGGCAGCCAGCTGTAGCCCTCGCCGAGCACGGTGTTCAGGTCGGCCACCAGCCTGCGCGCCGAACCGGCGGCGACATCGACGATCCACAGTTCGTTGGCGCCGGTGGCCGCATGGACCTGGTTGAAGGCCAGGTACTGCTGGTCTGGCGACCAGGCCAGCGTGGCGATCGACAACGGCTGCGGCAGGCCGGTGATCTGGCGCTCCTTGCCGTCGGCCACGTTCATCAGCCACAGCTTGTTGCTGAAGCTGAAACGGCTGAAGGCGTGGGTGGCCGGATGGATGCGCAGCCCGGCCAGCTTCAGCTCCGGCTGGGCCACCTCGGTGATCGACGGCAACGACGGGGTCTGCAGCATCGCGGCGATGTCCCGGCGCGGCGACAGGCTCAGGGTAGGTGCGCGCGGGGCATCGACCACCGCCTGCAGCGCGGCCGAGGGCTGCTCGTAGCCCTGCACGGCCTTGGCCGAAGCCACATGGGGCTGCACGGCCTTGGCGGCCGTTGCGGCCAGTGCCAACGGGGCCACCGCAAGCAGCGCCATCCCTACGATCAGGCTGCCCCAGCGCGCGCGGCGCCGACGATCATTGCGTGTCATCTTCAATCCCTCTGCTGCTACAAACCTTGGACCTTAACAGCCGGGCACCGATCGCCCCCCTGCCGTTGGTTGGGGGCCGCCACCGATTCATGCCAATGCACCGGGCCGCGATATAATGGGCGACCCTCCACCGAGGGGCGCTGCGACCGCGCCGGACCCTGTCCGGACGGCCAGGCTCGGTGGCCAGGAACGTTCCAACGGCGCCCGGCGATTGCGAGTTTTGCTGGTCATGTCATTGTCGGATTACCGACATCTGGCGTGGCGAGCATGGCTCGTCACTACCGGAGCTTACGCATGAACGCTGTTGCCAAGACCTTCTCCACCGAAGGTGATTACAAGGTTGCCGATATCTCGCTGGCCGATTGGGGCCGCAAGGAACTGGACATCGCCGAGCACGAGATGCCGGGCCTGATGTCGATCCGCCGCAAGCATGCCGCCACCCTGCCGCTGAAGGGCGTGCGCGTGACCGGCTCGCTGCACATGACCATCCAGACCGCGGTGCTGATCGAGACGCTGAAGGACATCGGCGCCGACGTGCGCTGGGCGTCCTGCAACATCTTCTCCACCCAGGATCACGCGGCTGCGGCGATCGCGGCGTCCGGCACCCCGGTGTTCGCCTGGAAGGGCGAGTCGCTGGAGGAATATTGGGACTGCACCCTCGACGCGCTGACCTTCACCCTGGCCGACGGCACCCTGACCGGCCCGGAACTGGTGGTGGACGACGGCGGTGACGTCACCCTGCTGATCCACAAGGGCTTCGAGCTCGAGAACGGCAGCACCTGGGTCGACGAAAAGGCCGCCTCGCACGAAGAACAGGTCATCAAGGACCTGCTCAAGCGCGTTGCCAAGGAGCGTCCGGGTTACTGGGCACGCGTGGTCAAGGACTGGAAGGGTGTCTCCGAAGAGACCACCACCGGCGTGCACCGCCTGTACCAGCTGGCCCAGGCCGGCACCCTGCTGATTCCGGCGATCAACGTCAACGACTCGGTCACCAAGAGCAAGTTCGACAACCTCTACGGCTGCCGCGAGTCGCTGGCCGACGGCCTCAAGCGCGCGATGGACGTGATGCTGGCCGGCAAGGTCGCCGTGGTCTGCGGCTACGGTGACGTGGGCAAGGGCTGCGCCGCCTCGCTGCGTGCCTACGGCGCGCGCGTGGTGGTCACCGAGATCGACCCGATCTGCGCCCTGCAGGCGGCGATGGAAGGCTTCGAGGTCAACACCCTGGAATCCACCCTGGGCCGTGCCGACCTGTACGTCACCACCACCGGCAACAAGGACATCATCCGCATCGAGCACCTGAGCGCGATGAAGGACCAGGCCATCGTCTGCAACATCGGCCACTTCGACAACGAGATCCAGGTCGATGCGCTGGTCGGTTTCCCGGGCGTGCAGCACGTGAACATCAAGCCGCAGGTGGACAAGTACATCTTCCCGAACGGCAACGCGATCTTCCTGCTGGCCGAAGGCCGCCTGGTCAACCTGGGCTGCGCCACCGGCCACCCGAGCTTCGTGATGTCCAACTCGTTCGCCAACCAGACGCTCGCGCAGATCGACCTGTGGGCGAACAAGGACAGCTACGAGAACAAGGTGTACCTGCTGCCGAAGAAGCTGGACGAGGAAGTGGCACGCCTGCACCTGGAAAAGATCGGCGTGAAGCTGACCACCCTGACCAAGGACCAGGCCGATTACATCGGCGTGCCGGTCGACGGCCCGTTCAAGCCGGAGCATTACCGCTACTGATCGCGCGGACCTGCGCATCGGGAGGTGCCGGCCAGCGGCCGGCACTACCCTCGGCAGCGTGGTTCCAGACGATGCATACGACGGGCGCCTTCGGGCGCCCGTTCTGCTTCCTTTCCCTCCGTGCGCCCGGTAGTGCCGGCCGCTGGCCGGCAACCACGCCAGCGCGGCAACCCGGCGATAGCCTGAGTCAAGCCACACCGTGGGCACAGCGCTACGATGGCACTGCCCCCGGCAATACGAACCCGCCATGACCCCGGCCATCCACCTGCTCAAACAGCACGGCATCGCGCACAGCCTGCTGTCCTACACCCACGCTGCCGACGCCGACTCCTATGGCAGCGAAGCGGTGGAACAACTGGGCCTGGATGCGAGCGTGGTGTTCAAGACCCTGCTGGCCAGCAGCGACAAGCACGAACTGCTGGTGGCGATCGTGCCGGTCAGTGGTTCGCTGGACCTGAAAGCGCTGGCCGACGCCGCAGGCTGCAAAAAGTGCGAGATGGCCCCGGTCGAGCAGGCACAACGCGCCACCGGTTATCTGGTGGGCGGGATCAGCCCGCTGGGGCAGAAGAAGCGGTTGCGCACGTTTCTCGATGCCAGTGCCCAGCCACTGCCGACCGTGCACGTGAGCGCCGGCCGCCGGGGCCTGGAAGTTGCCCTGGCCCCGGCCGACCTGCTGCAGCTGACCGGCGGACAGTTCGCCGCCATCGGCAAGGCGCGCTGATGCGCTGGCCGTTTTCGGCACGTGTCGTCGCCCCTGCCGCGGGGCCCGGTGCCGAGCTGCTACAGGCCCTGCTGTCCTCCGATCCCAACCGCATCCGCAGTGCGGCCTGCGCCATCGCGCACCTGCGCGACGATGCCACGCTGGCGGTGCTTGCCGAATGGATCGAACGCATCGAGCGTGCAACCGCGGGCATCGCACTGGGTGGGGTGCTGGTGAGCCATGACGTGCACCTGCAGTTCGCGCTGCGCCGGCTGCGGCAGTGGCGTGACCGTGGCGGGTGTGTCTGTGGTTTGTACCCGCAGTACCCCTTCTTTGATCCGCGCCGCGAGATTGAACGGGGCCACGTGCGCCTCGTGTCAGTCGACGAGGCGCAAGGCAGCTGGGGCGATGCGCATAGCGTCAGTTGCGTGGCCTGTGGCAACGCCTGGATCGCGTCCGATCGCGAGTACCACTACCCGTGGTGGGAGTGGGCACCCGCCGGGTAGAGCCACGCCATGCGTGGCTGCATTGCGTCCGGGTTAGCGCCTGCCACGCATGGCGTGGCACTACCGATCAATGGGTCACGGCCCGTGGCCGATTCATCGGTCACGGCGGATCACACATCACAGGCTCACGGCCGCCAGTTGGCGTTGCTGTCCCAGAACGTCACGGCGCGCTGGTAGGCCGGCCGGTCCAGCGGCACGCCCGATCCGCCCTCCTCCACGCCCAGCGCGTTGCGCATCATGGTGATCGGCGCCATCGGCACTTCTTCCGGTTCGGCGGTGTAGATGCAGCCGACGATGCCCCAGTCGGCGTCGATCGGTGCGCCCTCCAGTGCCAGTTGTTCGGCGCTGTACAGGATCACCACCAGGTAGTTGGCCCGCGGTGATTCCACGCCTTCAAACCAGCGCACCAGCACCGGCAGCTCGTCGCGGTTGCGCGCTTCGTAGCCGGTATGCAACTGGTGGCGGTTGGCATCGGTGATCGGCACCGTGAGGCAGCGCGTGCTGGTCCAGTTCTCGTATACGTGCAGCTTGCAGAACGGCGCATAGCCATCGAGCACCTTGAAGGGTGCATGCGCGTTCAGATGCGCCTGGAACTGCTCGGCGCTGCAGTCCTGGATGGTGTTGCCACGCGGCACGCGCGGGAACAGGCGGGGACGGGCGAATTCGGTGAGGACGATGGACATGGGGCGGGACGGCAGCGGGACGGGCGCACAGGGTAACCTGCGAGGGTCCCTGTCCCTTGCACCGCCAGCGCCACCATTCCGGGAGTCCTGGTGTATCGGTCAACAGCAGAGGGAAGCTCGGAACGGAGCGTTGCCACCGCGCCAGGTGTCACTTCGCATTCATCGCGATGAAGCGATATGATTGAGCCACTCCAGCCGCCGCCGCCGCCCATGACCGCCATCAGCTTCGAGTTCTACCCGCCCAAGACCGACGACCAGCGTGCCCAGCTCGACCGCACCGCCGCCAAGCTCAAGGCCTTCGCGCCGGAGTATGTGTCGTGTACGTTCGGCGCCGGTGGTTCGACCCTGAGCTACACCTCCGAGACCGTGCGCCACCTCAAGCAGCACCACGGCTTCGAGGCGGCGCCCCACTTGTCGTGCGTGGGGGGCAGCCGCGAGGAGATCCGCGAGCTGCTCAAGCTTTACCGGGCCATCGGCTGCCGGCGCATCGTCGCCCTGCGCGGTGACCTGCCCTCGGGCATGGGCCACCCGGGCGACCTGCGCTACGCCGCCGAGCTGATCAGCTTCATCCGCGCCGAGCATGGCAATGCGTTCCGCATCGAGGTGGGTGCGTATCCGGAAACCCATCCGCAGTCGGATGATGCGCTCAAGGACCTGAAGTACTTCAAGGCCAAGATCGATGCCGGTGCGGACGCGGCGATCACCCAGTACTTTTTCAACGCCGATGCGTACTTCCACTTCGTCGATGCGGTGCGCAAGCTGGGCGTAAGCGTGCCGATCGTGCCGGGCATCATGCCGATCTCCAACTTCAGCCAGCTGCGCCGGTTCTCCGAACAATGCGGTGCGGAGATTCCACGCTGGATCGGCAAGAAGATGCAGGCCTACGGCGACGATGCCGAATCGGTGCGCGCGTTCGGTGCCGAAGTGGTCGCCAACCTGTGCCAGCAGCTGGTCGCCGGGGGCGCACCGGGGCTGCATTTCTATACGTTGAACCTGGCCAAGCCGACCACCCAGGTATTGAAGCTGCTGCGCGGTTGAAGTCGGCTGCATCAATCGCTTGCAGATAACGCCGGCGTGGTTACTCTGCTGCGATGAAACCGGTCGTATTCCTGCTGCTGTGCGCACTGTGCCTGCCTGCCCCGGCCTCGGCGCAGGCGCCGAAGGTCAACCGCTGTACCAACGCGCAGGGCCAGACCGTGTTCACCGACCGCAGCTGTGATGCGCTGGGCGCCACCGCGCGGATGCCTGCGCACGCCCCATCGGTGGGCAACACCGGCATCTACCGTGCCGGCTGTGCGCGGCGACTGAGCGAATTGACCGGGCAGATCCGCGACGCGGTGAGCCTGCAGGACGTCAACCGGCTGTCCTCGATCTACCTGTGGAGCAATGTCTCCAACGCGACCGCGAACCAGATCATCGGCCGGCTGGAATCGGTGGTGCAGCGACCATTGGTGGATATCGCGCCGGTGTACCCGGAACGCGACGACGCAGCGCAAACAGCCCCCACCGAGGCCGGTGCCAGCGCAACGCCGGCCGATCCAGCCCTGGCCACGGTCGCGGCCAGCAGCCGGCCGCGTCCCGTCGGGCTGCGTCTGGAGCAGACCCTGGGCAACAGCGCCACCCCGGCGCGCACCGTGTTTGGGCTGCGCCGCCAGTACGGGTGTTTCTGGATCACGTTGTAGGAACGGCGTGCCGGCCAGCGGCCGGCACTACCGGGGGGTCAGTCCGGCCAGAGCGCGCGGATGGCGGCGATGCCCTGGCCGCCGTGGCGGCGCGCCTCGCTGATATCCGCCGGGGCCAGCCCACCCAGGGCGTACAGCGGCAGCGACACCTGCTCGCGTAGCGCCTCGAAGGCCTCCCAGCCCATCGCCGCAGCCTGCGGATGACTGGCCGTGGCCAGCACCGGACCGAGCACCGCGAAATCGCAGCCCAGCCGCTGTGCGGCCTGCAGCTGCGCCAGATCGTGACAGGAAGCCGCGACCAGCTGCTCGGCCGGCAGCGGCCGCTCGCCCAGCTGCAGCAGCTGCTCGCTACCCAGGTGCACCCCCACTCCCAGCCGCCGGGCCAACTCGATATCGCGGTTGAGCAGCCACTGCACGTTGCCGCGATGGGTGGCGACGGCCTGTTCGGCCAGGGCCACCCGCGCCGGACTGTCCGGCGTGCGCAGCTGGATCCGGCGGACCCCGGCCTGCAGCGCCTGCGCCAACCGCTGGTGCCACAGATCGTGGGCGCTGGCGTGGTCGGCATCCGGTTCCGGGGTGATCAGGTAGCGGTCCGGGTGGCGCAACGCCGCCACCACCGGCAGGTCGGCCGGGGGCATCGAATAGCGCGACAGCTTTTCCGGCGCCACCCAGGTGATCGCCTGGCCCTCGCGGCCGCGCGGGGAGCCCTTCCAGCTGCGGATCCGGCGCACTTCCAGGCGCAGCCGCTTGTCCGGGTAGATCTGCGGCACATCCATGATCCACTCGCCGACCTCGGCCTCGATGCCCAGCTCTTCACGCAGCTCGCGCATCAGCGCCTGCTCGGAACTCTCACCGGGCTCGCGCTTGCCGCCGGGGAATTCCCATAGCCCGGCCATGTCGCTGTTCTCGGTGCGGCGGTTGAGCAGGATGCGGCCGCGGGCGTCGGTGATGACGCCGGCCACGACGTGGATCGATCGTTTGGGGGATGGCATGCGGTCAGGATGCCCAATGCCACCGGGCTGATGCAATCCCGGCGTAAGTCCCTGCGGTACATGTCGTGTGGCGCCTGCCAGCCACCAAGGCGGCCCCAAACGCTCGCCTCAGCCTCAAAAGGAGTGAGATGCTCCCCTCAATCGAAGAAGAACCCCAAAAAAACCCCGCACAAGGCGGGGCTTCTTTTCATGCCGCCAAGGTCAGCTCAGCTGGCCGTGGCAGTGCTTGTACTTCTTGCCGCTGCCGCATGGGCACGGGTCGTTGCGACCGACCTTGGGCTCGTCGCGGGTGACCTGGCCGACACCGGCCTGCGCCTGCATCTCGTCCACTTCTTCCTTCGCGCTGTAGCTGCCGGCGTCCTGATGCTGGAACTGCGACTGCAGCAGGCGGGCTTCGGCCTGCTGGCGTTCGGCCTGCTCCAGCGCAGCCACTTCCTCTTCGCTGCGGATGCGTACGCGCGCCAGCAGGGTCACCACTTCGCGCTTGACGTTCTCCAGCATTTCCGAGAACAGCTCGAAGGCTTCCTTCTTGTATTCCTGCTTGGGCTGCTTCTGCGCATAACCGCGCAGGTAGATGCCCTGGCGCAGGTAATCCATGCGCGCCAGATGCTCCTTCCAGCTCTGGTCGAGCACGGTCAGCATCACGTGCTTCTCCAGCGCGCGCATGGTCTCGTCGCCCACGCCGGCTTCCTTCTCGGCGAAGTGCTCGTCGATGCGGGTCTGCACCTTCTCGGCAATCGCCTCGGCGTCCAGTTCCTCGTGCTGCTTGAACAGACCCACCAGGTCCATCTGCACGCCCAGATCCGACGCCAGCGTCGCTTCCAGGCCCGGCAGGTCCCACTGCTCGTCGATCGAGTTCGGCGGCACGAAGCGCGCCACGATGTCGTAGATCACATCGCCGCGGATGCCGTCCACGTTGTCCTTCACCGACTCGGCGTCCAGCAGCTCATCGCGCTGGGCGTAGATCACCTTGCGCTGGTCGTTGTTGACGTCGTCGAAGTCGAGCAGGTTCTTACGGATATCGAAGTTGTGCGCTTCCACCTTGCGCTGCGCCTTTTCGATCTGGCGGCTGACCAGGCGGTCTTCGATGACGTCGTCTTCCTTCATGCCCATCATGCGCATCGCCTTCTGGACCCAGTCCGAGGCGAAGATGCGCATCAGGTTGTCTTCCAGCGACAGGTAGAAGCGGGACGAACCCGGGTCACCCTGGCGGCCGGAACGACCACGCAGCTGGTTGTCGATACGACGCGATTCGTGGCGCTCGGTGCCCACGATGTGCAGGCCGCCGGCGGCCTTGACCGCTTCATGGCGGGTCTGCCATTCGGTCTTGACCTGGGCGCGCTGCGCATCGCTGGCCTCTTCGCCCAACTCGTGCAGCTGCGCTTCGAGCGAACCGCCGAGCACGATGTCGGTACCGCGACCGGCCATGTTGGTGGCGATGGTCACCGCACCGGGCATGCCGGCGTTGGCGATGATGATCGCTTCGCGGTCATGCTGCTTGGCGTTCAGCACTTCGTGGTGCACGCCGGCCTTGTTCAGGTGCTCGGACAGCATCTCCGAGGTTTCAATCGAGGTGGTACCCACCAGCACCGGCTGGCCGCGCTCGTTGCAGGCCTGGATGTCGGCCAGCACGGCATTGAACTTGCCGTTGCGGTTGAGGAACACCTGGTCCGAACCGTCCTTGCGGATGGTCGGGCGGTTGGTCGGGATCACCACCACTTCCAGGTTGTAGATGCTCTGGAATTCGTAGGCTTCCGTATCGGCCGTACCGGTCATGCCGGACAGCTTCTTGTACATGCGGAACAGGTTCTGGAAGGTGATGCTGGCCAGCGTCTGGTTCTCGCGCTGGACCGGCACGCCTTCCTTCGCTTCCACGGCCTGGTGCAGGCCATCGGACCAGCGACGGCCGGCCAGGGTACGGCCGGTGAACTCGTCCACGATCACCACTTCGCCATCGCGCACGATGTAGTCCACGTCACGCTGGTAGATCGCGTGCGCGCGCAGCGCGGCGTTGAGGTGGTGGACCACGGTCAGGTTCTGCGCCGCGTACAGGCCTTCGGTCTCGGCATTGAGGATGCCCGCTTCGACCAGCAGCTGCTCGGCGTGCTCCATGCCCGCTTCGGACAGGTGCACCTGCTTGCCCTTCTCATCGACCCAGAAATCGCCCTCGCCTTCTTCGGCTTCCTGCTTGATCAGGCCCGGCACCACGCGGTTGACGCGGATATACAGTTCCGGGGAATCGTCGGCCGGGCCGGAGATGATCAGCGGGGTACGCGCTTCATCAATAAGGATCGAGTCGACTTCATCGACGATCGCGTAGTGCAGGCCGCGCTGGTAGCGGTCCGCGCGCGACAGCGCCATGTTGTCGCGCAGGTAGTCGAAACCGAATTCGTTGTTGGTGCCGTAGGTGATGTCGCTGGCATAGGCCTCGCGCTTGTCGCCGTGCGGCATGCCCGGGTAGACCACGCCCACGCTCAGGCCCAGCCAGTTGTACAGCTTGCCCATCTGCGCCGAGTCGCGGCGGGCCAGGTAGTCATTCACGGTGACCACGTGGACGCCGTTGCCTTCCAGCGCGTTGAGGTAGACCGGCAGGGTGGCCACCAGGGTCTTGCCTTCACCGGTGCGCATTTCGGCGATCTTGCCCAGGTGCAGCACCATGCCGCCGATCAACTGGACGTCGTAGTGGCGCATGCCGAGCACGCGGCGGCTGGCCTCGCGGCAGACCGCGAAGGCTTCCGGCAGCACCTTGTCCAGGGCTTCACCGTCAGCGATGCGCTGCTTGAACTCCGGGGTCTTGGCCTTGAGCTGCTCGTCGGAGAGCTTTTCGATTTCCGGCTCCAACGCATTGACCTTGGCGACGATGCGGTTGAGCTGGCGCAGCTGTCGTTCATTACGACTGCCGAAGACGCGGGTAAGCAGGCTGTTGATCATTGAAGGAACCGGTTGGAATGAGACGCCCCAACGGCCACGCGCTCCCGGGGGAGGCGTCGGCCGCAAACGAAACAGGGCGCACTGCGCCCTGTCTATGGCAACACCCATTGTAGCTTGGGTCGGGGCCTTGGCGTTTCAACCCCGTGGCGGTAGTGCCGGCCAGCGGCCGGCACTACCAGACGCCATCAGCCGCGCGACACGCGCCCGACCGGGGTATTGCCGCCGTCACCGAGGAACTTGCGCGGATTGACCACCTGGCCACGTTCCCACACCTCGAAGTGCACGTGGGCACCGGTGGAACGGCCCGTGGAACCGGCCTTGGCCACTTCCTGCCCGGCCCGGACCAGGTCCCCGGCCTTCACCACCAGGCGCGAATTGTGCGCATAGCGGGTGACATAGCCGTTGCCATGGTCGACATCGACCACATTGCCGTAGCCGCCCTTCACGCCGGCGAAGCTGACCACGCCGTCGGCCACGGACATGACCGGGTCACCGACACGGGCGTGGAAGTCCATGCCCTTGTGGGTGGCCGCACCGCGACCGAACGGATCGCTGCGGGTGCCGAAATTGGAGGTGATGTAGGTGTTGCGGATCGGCATGCGCGAGGGCACGGCGTTCTGCTCCAGCTGATGATCGAACATCAGCGACTCCATCACCGACAGCTGGCGGCCTGAAGCAGCGAAGCGCTGCTCCAGCACCTGTAAGTCGCTGTTGACCGCGCTGACCGGGATGTCCTGGGTCGGGCCGGCTTCGCCTTCACCGAGGCCCGGGGTCTCGTTGAAGTCGAATTCGCCGTCTTCCAGCTTGCCCATCTGGGTCAGCCGTTCGCCGAGGGCGTTGAGACGGGTGGCCTGGGCCTGCAGCTCGCCCATCCGCGCAGCCAGCGCGTTGACCTGGGTCTGGGCGTCCTTGCGGGCCTGCGCCAGGTCGCGTTCCTGCTGGGCGACCTTGGCGTGGAGCCGGGAATCGTTGAACATGCTGCCACCGATACCGGCACCGAAGCCGATCAGGCAGCCCACCCCCAGCACACTGCCCAGCAGGGCCCGGGGTCTATCTTCGAAGTAGAAACGCAAACGCGCCAGCGGCGTCTTGGCCTGTCCTTCACGCGTTTTGATTACGATCTTTTTGAATGCCATCAGTGAGTTTTCATGTCTGAGCCGAAATCCAGTGCCCGTCCTGCCTCAGTGCCGAAACCGGCGCTGGATGCAGTCATGGCGGACAAAACCGGGAACCCGCTGCGACGAGCCTTGTGGCTCGATGCGCTGGACCGGCAGTTGCGCCCCCATTTGCCTCCCCTACTGGCCACCCGTTGCCGGTTGGCCAATGTGAACGGCGAGCACCTCGTTTTTCTCGTCGAATCCCCGGTCTGGCATGCCAAGGTGCGGCTTGCCGAAGCCCAGCTCATCGACGCGGCCCGGTCCATCGGGCTGAAAGTCACCAAGGTGACCATCAAGACTGCGTCTCCTTCTCCGCCACGCTCCCCAGCGCTCGACAACCGGAATGGACCCCACGCAGTTTCAGCCGCCACGCACAAAGGGCTACGCGACGCTTTGGCTTGTCTGCACGACGTGGATTCCACCAAGTCCTGACTGCATCGGGGCATCCCGCCCCTTCCCCGCCGCGTCACGGAGACGTGAACTTGGCAGGGAGCCGGCCAGCATCGTAGCTGCGTAATGGCCGCCAGTCGTTAGTGTTTAATTAAAAAAGCGTTAAATTCAGTAAGAACCTGGATCAGGTTCACAAATCCGTGACCTGTGCACGTACACGGTTCATTGACGTCAACGTGACGCCGCCTTCAGCCTGAAAACGCAGAACGGCGCCCCAAGGCGCCGCTCGCTTTACCATCAAATCAATCACTTACCTACCATCAGGCATAGGCGGGCAGTGCGTACACCACCGGTGCCACGTCGGCATTGGCCGCGTAGCTCACCCATTCCCAGGCACTGGCATCGGCCATCAGGGCCCGCACCAGCTTGTTGTTGAGCGCATGGCCGGACTTGAAGCCCTCATAGGCGCCCAGCACCTGGCCACCGGCCAGGTAGAGGTCGCCGATGGCATCGAGGATCTTGTGGCGCACGAACTCGTCGGCGTACCGCAGGCCGTCGTCGTTGAGCACGCGGAATTCGTCGAGCACGATGGCGTTGTCCATCGAACCGCCCAGCCCCAGGTTGCGCTCGCGCATGTACTCCAGGTCGCGCATGAAACCAAAGGTGCGCGCGCGGGAGATTTCCTTGGTGTAGGCCGCCGTGGAGAACTCGATCTCGGCACGCGACTGCTTGGCCGGGATCATCGGGTGGTCGAACTGGATGGTGAAACCGAGCTTGTAGCCCTCATAGGGCTCGAAGCGGGCGACCTTGTCGCCGTCGGTGACTTCCACCGTCTTGAGAATGCGGATGAAACGCTTGGGCGCGTCCTGCTCGGCGATGCCCGCCGACTGCAGCAGGAACACGAACGGGCCGGAGGAACCGTCCATGATCGGCAGCTCGGCCGAGGACAGCTCGACGATGATGTTGTCCACACCCAGGCCGGCCAGGGCCGACATCAGGTGTTCCACCGTCTGGATCTTGGCCTCGTGGTAGGTCAGCCCGGTGCACAGGGTGACTTCGGTGACCAGGTCGGCGCGCGCAGGCACTTCCACCACCGGCTCCAGATCGACCCGACGGAACACGATGCCATGGTTCACCGGGGCCGGGCGCAGGGTCATATAGACCTTGTCACCGCTGTGCAGGCCTACGCCGGTGGCGCGGATCGTGTTCTTGAGGGTGCGTTGCGGAATCATGGGGGGTGACCGGAAGAGCGCGCTGTCAGCGCGGCAATGACAAACAAGAATAACACGCAGTACCACTGCCCCTTTCTGAATCATGGGACGGGCAGCAGACTGCCGGGCCTATCCTGGCCCGGCAGCAAGGGACATGGAGGCGCCTACCGGGGAGGACAAGACCCCGGCATGCAACCCTCAGTCCGCCTGGCGGCGCAGGAACGCCGGGATGTCCAGGTAATCGTTGGGCAGCTCAGCCGCCGCCGGGCTCGAGGAGGACGGGGCCGACGGGGCCACGGTGTCCGCGCTCGGACGACGCAGACCCATGCCCAGACCCATGCCGCCGACGGCCTTGGAGACCGCATCGCCGCCGTTGTCGAACTCGCCGAACTCCGGCTGGCCGGTGGTGGCATTGCGGACCAGCTTGATCGGTGCGCGCTCGCCCGGACGCTGGGTCTTGGACGCCACGACACGGTTCAGGCCGGTGGCCACCACGGTCACGCGGACTTCGTCCTGCATGTCCGGATCCAGCACGGTACCGACCACCACGGTGGCGTCTTCGGACGCGAAGCCATCGATGGTGCGGCCGATCTCGTCGAACTCGGCCATGGTGAAGTCGGCGCCGGCGGTGATGTTGACCAGGATGCCGTTGGCACCGGCCAGGTTCACATCGTCCAGCAGCGGGTTCTGGATGGCGGCTTCGGCGGCGGCCTGGGCACGGTCATCACCGCGGGCGGTGCCGGTACCCATCATCGCCAGGCCCATTTCGGACATGACGGTGCGCACGTCGGCGAAATCGACGTTGATCAGGCCCGGACGCACGATCAGGTCGGCGATGCCCTGCACGGCGCCCTGGAGGACGTCGTTGGCGGCACGGAAGGCCTGGATCATGGTGGCGTTGCGGCCCAGCACGGTGATCAGCTTTTCGTTCGGGATGGTGATCAGCGAGTCGCAATGCTGGCTCAGCTCTTCAATGCCCTTCAGCGCCACCTGCATGCGGCGTCGGCCTTCGAACGGGAACGGCTTGGTGACCACGGCGACGGTCAGGATGCCCATCTCCTTGGCCAGCTGTGCCACCACCGGTGCCGCACCGGTGCCGGTGCCGCCGCCCATGCCGGCGGTGATGAACACCATGTCCGCGCCCTGCAGGGCATCCATGATGCGCTCGCGGTCTTCCAGGGCAGCCTGGCGACCCACTTCCGGGTTCGCGCCTGCACCCAGGCCCTTGGTGACATTGGTACCCAGCTGCAGCTGCAGCTTGGCACCACAATTCTTGATGGCCTGCGAGTCGGTGTTGGCGGTGATGAATTCCACGCCGTCCACGCTGGTGCTGACCATGTGCGCCACGGCGTTACCGCCGCCGCCGCCCACGCCGATCACCTTGATCACCGCATTGGGTGCCATCTTTTCAATCAGTTCGAAATGCGCCATGTCCGTGTCCTCGTTGTATCCGCTTTGGGTGGCATGGGCGGTCGGGCATCCTGCCGTCGCGCTGCATGCCGCCGTTGCGGCTGTGTGGGTTGTGTAGTGCTGGTATTACAGGTGGTGCCGGTGGTGCCGGGTACTGCAGCAGGGTGTCACCCCGCTTTACCGCCGAGGGGCCGCGTCAGAATTCGCCGCGGAACCAGGTTTTGAGTTTCTTGAACATGCTGCCGGCGCGCCCGGTGGGCAGCGACGGGCGGCGGGGGTGTTCGATCTGGCTGCCCATCAGCAGCAGGCCAACACCGGTGGCATGCACCGGGTTGCCCACCACTTCGCCCAGCCCGGTGACGTGCTGCGGGATACCCACGCGCACCGGCATCTGCAGCATTTCCTCGGCCAGTTCGACCACGCCTTCCATCTTCGAGGCACCGCCGGTGAGCACCATGCCGGCGCGCACCAGTTCCTCGAAGCCGGAACGGCGCAGTTCGGCCTGCACCATCTCGAAAATTTCCTCGTAACGGCCCTGCACCGCCTGGGCGAGTGCGTGGCGCGGCATCCGGCGCGGCGGACGATCGCCGACGCTGGGCACCTGGATGCTTTCCTCGGCGGTGGCCAGCTGGGCCAGGGCGCAGGCATAGCGCACCTTGATCTGCTCGGCTTCCGGGGTCGGGGTGCGCAGCATGTGCGCGATGTCGTTGGTGACGTGGTCACCGGCGATCGGCAGCGAGGCGGTGTGGCAGATCGCGCCCTGCACGAACACGGCCAGGTCGGTGGTGCCGGCGCCCATGTCGACCAGCACCACGCCCAGCTCGCGCTCATCGGCGGTCAGCACCGCCACGCTGGAGGCCAGCGAGGACAGCACCAGGTCGTCCACCTGCAGGCCGCAGCGCTGCACGCACTTGGAGATGTTGGCCGCGGCCGACTGCGCGCACACCACCAGGTGCGCATGCACCTCCAGGCGCACGCCGGTCATGCCGACGGGGTTGCGGATGCCTTCCTGCGAATCGTCCAGCACGTACTCGCGCGGGATGGCATGCAGGATCTTCTGGTCGGCCGGGATCGCCACTGCCTTGGCAGCGTCGAGCACCCGGTCCAGGTCGCCCCAGGTCACTTCGCCATCGCGGATCGGCACGATCCCGGGCGAGTTCTTGCATTGCACGTGGTTGCCGGAGATCGAGGCATACACCGAGCGGATCTCGCAGCCGGCCATCAGCTCGGCCTCCTCGACCGCGCGCTGGATCGACTGCACGGTGGATTCGATATCCACCACCACGCCGCGCTTGAGCCCGCGCGATTCGTGCGAGCCGATGCCGATGACCTCGATCGGATTGCCCGGCGAATACTCGCCGACCAGCGCCACCACTTTGGAGGTGCCGATGTCCAAGCCGACGATCAGTGATTTATCACCCTTGCGATTCATGTCCTGTCCTGCGTCCTTCTCGCCACATTGGCCGGCGCGGCCGCGGCCGGGGTACCCCAGCTCAGCGTGAAACCATTGGTGTATCGGAGGTCGGCGCGTTCAATCGGCACCTGTTGGCTGGTCAGTTGTGGCAGCACGCGGACGAAGCGCTGCAGGCGCGAACGTGCGTCGTCGCGGCCCACCACCACTTCGGTGCCGTTGCTGAGCAGCAGCGACCAGCTGCCACGCGCGTCCATGCTGACCCGCTTGACGTCCACGCCGGCCGGCGCGAACAGCGCGCGGGCATCGTTGTAGAGCGCCACGACTTCTTCGGTCTGGCTGTCCGGGCCATCCAGGTCGGGCAGCTGCAGGTCCTGCAGTTTCTTCGGGGTGGCAAACAGCTTGCCCTGCTCGGACAGCAGGCGGTCGTTGCCCCAGCGCGCGAACGGTGTGTGCTCGACCAGGCTGATTTCCAGCACGTCGGGCCACTGCTTGCGCACCTGCGCGCTTTCCACCCACGGCAGCTTTTCGATGGCGTCCTGGGCGTCCTGCAGCTTGACCGCGAAGAACCCGGCCTTGGCATACGGCAGCACCACCTGCTGCAGCTGTTCGGCCGGCACCCGCTTGAACTCGGCGTGCACGCGCAGCTTGGCCAGCGGCCAGCGTTCGGCACCGACCCAGCCGTTGAGCACCGCCACTACGGGCAGCGCTACGACCGACAGGGCCAGCAACCAGACGAAGATGCGCAGCACCGCGTTCATGCGTCGGCGCGCTCCTGTGTGTTGTCGGCCAGGGTCTGTTCCAGCACTCGCCAGACCAGCTCCTCGAACCCGATCCCGGCCTGTGCCGCCGACTTGGGCACCAGCGAATGGCTGGTCATGCCCGGCGCGGTGTTCACTTCCAGCAGGTAGAAGCGCCCGCTGCTGCGATCACGCATCACGTCCACCCGGCCCCAGCCCCGGCAACCGGCAGCACGGAACGCGGCCAGCGCGATGCGCCGGATCTCGATCTCGTCGTCGCCGTCCAGGCCCGGGCACAGGTACTGGGTGTCTTCGGCGATGTACTTGGCGTTGTAGTCGTACCACTGGCCCTTGGGCACGATGCGGATCGACGGCAGCGCCTGGTCGCCCAGCACCGCCACGGTCAGCTCATCGCCCACCACCATCTGCTCCATCAGCAGCTGGCCGTCGTAGCGCGCGGCCAGGGCCACCGCTTCGTCCAGCCCGGCATCGTCGGTGACCCGGCTGATGCCCACGCTGGAACCTTCATTGGCCGGCTTGACCACCACCGGCAGGCCCAGTTCGGCGGCGTGCGCGTGCACGTCGGCGGCGGTGACTTTGCGGTACTGCGGGGTCGGCAGGCCGAGCGACAGCCACACCTGCTTGGTGCGGATCTTGTCCATGCTCAGCGCCGAGCCCAGCACATTGGAGCCGGTGTAGGGCACGCCGAAGGCTTCCATCAGCCCCTGCACGATGCCGTCCTCGCCCCCGCCGTTGTGGCCGTGCAGGATGTTGAACACGCGGTCGAAACGCTGTTCGACCAGCGCCTGCGCCAGCGCCGGAATGCCATCCACCGCGGTCGCATCGACGCCGCGCGCGCGCAGGGCCTCGATCACGTTGCGGCCGGAATCCAGCGACACCTCACGCTCGCTGGAGCTGCCCCCGAGCAGCACCGCGACGCGACCGAAAACGGCCGGGTCGGTGCTGCGCAGCGGCGGGAAAGTGATGGTGCTCATGCCGCCGGGGTCTCCGTGAAGCCTTCGGTGGCAATCAGCTGGGCGACGTGGCCGATATCGCCCGCGCCCATCATCAGCAACAGGTCGCCGTCCTGCAGCACGTCCGGCAGCACGTGCGAGAGCTCGGCGGTCTGGCCGACCACCACCGGTTCGCTGCGGCCACGGGCGCGGATGGCGCGGGCCAGCGAGCGCGAATCAGCGCCCGGGATCGGGGCTTCACCGGCCGGGTAGACCTCGCTCAGCACCAGCGCGTCCACTTCGGACAACACCGCGGCGAACGCGTCGAACTGGTCACGGGTACGGCTGTAGCGGTGCGGCTGGAAGGCCACCACCAGGCGCTGGTCCGGCCAGCCGCCACGAGCGGCGGCGAACACGGCCGCCAGTTCGCGCGGGTGATGGCCGTAGTCGTCGATCACCCGCACCTTGGCGCCGTTCGGGGTGGTGACGATGCCCAGGTCATTGAAGCGGCGGCCGATGCCGGCGAAGCTTTCCAGCGCGCGGGCGATGGCGTCCGGCGTCACGCCCAGCTGCCAGCCCACCGCTGCGGCGGCCAGTGCATTGAGTACGTTGTGTGCGCCCGGCAGGGCCAGCGTCACCGGATGGCTGCTGCCTTCGGGCAGGCGCAGGGTGAAGCGCATGCGCGGGCCGTCCTGGACCACGTCCTCGGCGCGCACGTCGGCATGGCTGCTCATGCCGTAGCTCATCACGTGACGCGGGGTCTGCGCGGCCAGCGCGGCCACTTCCGGGTCATCGATGCACAGCACGGCCAGGCCGTAGAACGGCAGGCGCTGCAGGAATTCGGCGAAGGCGGCCTGGACCCGGGCGAAATCGTTGCCGTAGTTTTCCAGGTGATCCGAATCGATATTGGTGATCACCGACACCAGCGGGTTCAGGCGCAGGAAGCTGCCATCGCTTTCATCGGCCTCGGCCACCAGCCACTGGCCACCGCCGAGCTTGGCGTTGGCACCGGCGGCCAGCAGCTGGCCACCGATCACGAAGGTCGGGTCCAGCCCGCCTTCGCTCAGCACCGCCGCGGTGAGGCTGGTGGTGGTGGTCTTGCCGTGGGTACCGGCCACGGCGATGCCCCGGCGGAAACGCATCAGTTCGGCCAGCATCGCCGCCCGCGGCATGATCGGAATGCGCTGGCTGCGCGCTTCCATCAGCTCGGGGTTGTCGTCGCGGATCGCGCTGGAGACCACCACGCAGTCGGTGCCCAGCACGTTGGCGGCCGAATGGCCGCGCATCACGCGCGCACCGAGGCTGGCCAGGCGGCGGGTAGCCGCGTTGTCGGCGTTGTCCGAACCGGACACTTCGTAGCCCAGGGTCAGCATCACTTCGGCGATGCCGCTCATGCCGGTGCCGCCGATGCCCACGAAGTGCACGCGCGGGAAGGCGCGCACCAGGTCGTTGGTGTCATGCAGGCGGCGGATCATGCGCGGCCTCGCGGCAGTCGCGTAGCGGTGTTCATTTGGATTCCTCGAGGATGATGTCGGCGATGCGCTCAGCGGCATCGACCTTGGCCAGGGCACGCGCGGCATTTGCCATCTGCATGCGACGGGCGGAATTTTCGGACAATTCGCGCAACACACCCTGCAGGTGCGTGGCCAGCGTTTCATCCTGCTTCAGCAACACGGCCGCGCCACGATCCACCAGGTACTCCGCATTGCGGGTCTGGTGGTCGTCCACGGCGGCGGCGAACGGCACCAGCACGCTGCCGACACCGACCGCGCACAGCTCGGCCAGGGTCGAGGCGCCGGCGCGGCACACCACCAGGTCGGCCCAGGCGAACGCCTCGGCCATGTCGGCGATGAAGGGCTCCACGCGCGCGCTGACGCCCGCATCCTGGTAGGCCTTCAACGCTTCGTCATGCAGTTTTTCGCCGCTCTGGTGGCGCACCTCGACCGCGATGCTGCTGCCCAGCGCGGCCAGTGCCTGCGGCACCGCGTTGTTCAATGCGCGTGCGCCCTGGCTGCCACCGAGCACCAGCAGCCGCAGCGGCCCCTGGCGGTTGGCCAGGCGCAGCTCGGGCGGGGTGATCGCGGCGATCTCGGCGCGCACCGGGTTGCCCACGGCTTCTTCGCGCTGCGCGAAGCTGCCCGGGAAACCGGTCAGCACGCGGCGGGCGAACCGCGACAGCACGCGGTTGGTCAGGCCCGGCGCACGGTTCTGTTCGTGCACCAGCAGCGGCAGGCCGTGCAGGCGCGCAGCCAGGCCACCGGGGCCGGAGGCGAAGCCGCCAAAGGCGATCACCGCGCGCGGTTGGCGGTCGCGGATCAGATAGCCGGCCGCGCGCACCGCACGCAGCAGGCGCCACGGCGCGCCGAGCAGGGCCAGTTTGCCCTTGCCGCGCAGGCCGCTGATCGCCAGCGTGTCGATGTGGATGGCGTGCTGCGGCACCAGGCGGGTTTCCATCGCACCGTCGGCGCCCAGCCAGGTGACCGGAACGCCGCGTTCGCGCAGCACCTTGGCCACGGCCAGGCCGGGGAAGATGTGGCCGCCGGTACCGCCGGCCATGATCATCACCGGGCGTGCGGAGGGGGGGGGCTTCGTGCTCATCCCATCCTCCCCAGCGTCGGTTCAATCCGCTGCTGCATGCGGCTGGTGCCGCGCGGCGAACTGTCACGCGGTGGCGCGGTCTCGCGCGCAGTGCTGTCCTGCATCGCCGCGGCCACCGCGCTCGCGCCGGCCGGCGCGGCGGCGTTGTCGCTGCCGTCGTCACTGTCCGGTGCGCCCATGCGCACGGCCTGGCGGCGCTCGGCGCGGTCCAGTTCGTAAGACACCCGCAGCAGCAGGCCCATCGCCACGCAGGTCATCAGCACGCTGGAACCGCCGGAGGAAATCAGCGGCAGGGTCAGGCCCTTGGTCGGCAGGATGCCGAGGTTGACCCCGATCGAGACGAAGCTCTGCATGCTGATCCACAGGCCGATGCCGAAGGCGATGTAGCCGGAGAAGTGACGCTTCATCTCCACGCAGCGCATGCCGATCCAGAACGTGCGGCCCACCAGCAGCGCATACAGCGCGATGATCAGGCAGGTACCGAGGAAGCCCAGCTCTTCGGCGGTGACCGAGAAGATGAAGTCGGTATGCGCTTCGGGCAGGTAGTACAGCTTCTGCACCGAATTGCCCAGGCCCACGCCGGTCCACTCGCCACGGCCCACCGCCATCAGCGCGTTGGACAGCTGGTAGCCGTCGCCCTGCTGGTCGGCCCACGGGTCCATGAAGGAGGTGATGCGGCGCATGCGGTAGGGCTCGATGATCGCCAGCGCGCTCATGCCGACCAGCCCGATCAGCACCGGCATCGACATCCGCGGCAGGTTCACCCCGCCCAGCACCAGCATGCCGGCGGTGATCGCCAGCAGCAGGGTCGACGAACCGAAGTCCGGCTGCAGCAACAGCAGCAGCACCAGCGCACCGGCCACGCCGAGCGGCTTGAGCATGGCCGGCCAGGTGGCATTGACCTCATCGCGGAAGCGCACCAGGTAGCTGGACAGCCACACGATATAGAGCACCTTGACCGCTTCCACGGTCTGGAACTTGGACACGCCCAGGTTGATCCAGCGCCGGGCGCCGTTGACGCTGCTGCCCAGCCCCGGCACGAACACCACCACCAGCAGCGCGAAGCAGCCCAGCAGCAGCATCTGGTTGTACTGCTCGATGGTCTTGAGCTCGGTGCGCATGGCCACGATGGCCAGGCCGATGCCGATCGCCAGGAAGATCAGGTGGCGGTTGAGGTAATAGAACGGACTGCTCATCAACGCGATCGAACTCGACGCGACCATCACCACGCCCAGCCCGGTGAGCGCGATGATCGCGCCCAGCAGCCACTTGTCGAAGTGGCCTCCGATGGCTTCAAGGCGGGTTGCCTGGCGCGACAGGTCGTTCATCAGCGGACCTTCAACGTGGCCAGGCCGATCAGCACCAGCACCACCGAGATGATCCAGAAGCGCACGATCACGCGCGGTTCCGGCCAGCCCTTCAGTTCAAAGTGGTGATGGATCGGTGCCATCCGGAACACGCGCTTGCCGGTCAGCTTGAACGAGGCGACCTGGATCATCACCGACAGCGTTTCGATGACGAACACGCCGCCCATGATCACCAGCACCAGCTCCTGGCGGGTGATGACCGCGATCGTGCCCAGCACCGCGCCCAGCGCCAGCGCGCCGATGTCGCCCATGAACACCATGGCCGGGTAGGTGTTGAACCACAGGAAGCCGAGGCCCGCGCCGGCGATCGCCGCGCAGATGATCACCAGTTCACCGGCGCCGGGAATCTGCGGAATCTGCAGATAGCTGGAGAACACCACGTTGCCCGAGGCGTAGGCGAACACGCCCAGCGCGCAGGCGACCAGCACGGTCGGCATGATCGCCAGGCCATCCAGGCCGTCGGTCAGGTTGACCGCGTTGGAGAAGCCGACAATCCAGAAGTAGGCAATCGCCACGAAGCTGATCCCGGCCAACGGCAGCGCGATCGACTTGAACATCGGGATATAGAAAGTCAACGCCGCCGGTACGTCGGCGGTGTAGAACAGGAATAGACCGGCGGCCAGCCCGAAGATCGACTGCAGCAGGTACTTCCAGCGCGACTTCAGGCCGTTCGGGTCGCGGCGCACGATCTTGATCCAGTCGTCGTACCAGCCGATCGCGCCGAAGCACAGCATCACCGCCAGCACCACCCACACATAGCGGTTGCGCAGGTCGGCCCACAGCAGCACCGACAAGGTGATGGTAAGCAGGATCAGCGAGCCGCCCATGGTCGGCGTGCCGGCCTTGGCGAAGTGGGTCTGCGGGCCATCGGTACGGATCGGCTGGCCACCCTTGAACTGGGCCAGCTTGCGGATCATCGCCGGGCCCAGCCACAGCGACAGGAACAGCGCGGTCAGCGCGGCGAGAATGCCGCGCAGCGTCAAATAGCCGAACAGCCCGAACAGGCTCTCCAACTGCTGCAACCATCGGGCCAGTTCAAGCAACATTGGGGGTTTCCTCTCCTCGCGCCAGCAGCGCTTTCACAATTTTTTCCATGGCACTGCCGCGCGAGCCTTTGACCAGGCAGCGCACGCCAGCATGCAGTTGTTCGTCCAGGGCCTGCGCCAGTGCGTCGTGGCTCTGGAAGTGCTGCCCACCCTCGCCGAACGCGGCCGAGGCAGCGGCACTGAGCGGGCCCAGCGTGTACAGGCGCTTGAGCCCGGCATCACGGGCGCGACGCCCGGCCTGGGCATGCAGCGCTTCGCCGTCCGGGCCGAGTTCGCGCATGTCGCCCAGCACCAGCCAGCCTTCCTGACGCGACGCGGCCAGCGCGTCGATCGCCGCGGCCAGCGAGCCGGGGTTGGCGTTGTAACTGTCGTCCACCAGCACCGCGCCATTGGGCAGCAGGTGCGCGACCTGGCGGCCCGGTACCGGTTCGGCGACGGCCAGCCCGGCAGCGATGTGGCCCAGGCTGATGCCGGCGGCGAGCGCCAGCGACGCGGCCGCCAGCGCATTGCTGATGTTGTGCCGGCCCGGCAGGCCCAGCGTGATCTCGGCGCTGCCCTGCGGCGTGGTCAGCACGAACTGGCTGCCCGCCGCACTGAGGCGGATGGCCTGGGCGCTGACATCGGCGCTGTGGTCCAGGCCATAGCGCAGCAGGCGGCTGCGCGGCGGCTGGCCGACGATGTGCTGTTCAAACCAGATGCCGAACGCGTCATCGGCATTGATCACCGCCACGCCATCGGCCGGCAGCGCGGCGTAGATCGCGCCCTTGGTGGTGGCCACGCCCTGCAGGCTGCCCATCCGCTCCAGATGGGCCGGGGCGATGTTGTTCACCAGCGCGTACTGCGGGCGCACGATGTCGGTCAGGTAGGCGATGTCGCCCGGCTTGCCGGCGCCCATCTCGTAGATGGCGAAGTCGGCATCTTCCGGGGCATCGATCACGGCCAGCGGCAGGCCGATTTCATTGTTGCGGTTGCCCGGGTTGGCGTAGACGACCGCGTTGTCCGCGCGCGCCACCTGCTGCAGGATGGCCAGCAGCAGGCTCTTGACGCTGGTCTTGCCGTTGCTGCCGGTGATGGCGAACACCGCGGTGTTGCGGTCGCGCTGCATGCCATGGGCAATGCGGCCCAGCGCATGTTCGCTGTTGCCGACCACGATCTGCGGCAGGGCCACATCGAGCAGGCGTTCGACCAGCAGCGCCGAAGCACCGCGCGCGACGGCATCGGCGGCGAAGTCATGCCCGTCGAAGCGTTCGCCACGCAGGGCCACGTACAGGCTGCCCGGGGCGAGCGAACGGGTGTCGTTGCTGATGGCATCGATGGCGGTGTCTTCGCCATGGATCTCGCCACCGGCCCAGTGCGCGATCAGCGACAGCGGGGTGCGCTTCATGATGCGTCCTCCGCATTCACGCGCACACCGAGCACCTGGCCGGCCACCTGGGTGTCATCGAACGCATGCTGGACGCCGTGGATCTCCTGGTAGGGCTCATGGCCCTTGCCGGCGATCAACACGATGTCACCCGCACCGGCCTGGCCGATGGCGGCAGCGATGGCGGCGGCGCGGTCGCGCTGCACGGTCACGGCATCGGGTGCGGCGAAACCGGCCAGGATGTCGGCCACGATCACATCACCGTCTTCACCGCGCGGGTTGTCGTCGGTGACGATCACCACGTCGGCGTATTTCTCGGCAATGGCCGCCATCTGCGGGCGCTTGCCGGTGTCGCGCTCGCCGCCGCAGCCGAACACGCAGACCAGGCGCCCGGCGAGGTGGTCGCGCAGGCTGGCCAGCGCCTGTTCCAGCGCGTCGGGGGTGTGTGCGTAGTCGACCACCACGGTCGGCTGGCCACCCTCGCCGCCCAGGCGGTTCATGCGCCCGGCAATCGGCTGCAACTGCGACAGCAGCGTGGCGATCGCCGCCGGCGCGTGGTCCAGCGCGTACAGCGCACCGGCCACCGCGAGCAGGTTGTCGACATTGAAACGGCCCAGCAGCGGCGACTGCACCGGATGGCGCGCACCGCCGACGACCAGGTCGAAGGCAATGCCGCGCCCATCGAGCTTGAGCGAATCGGCACGCAGCGCGGCCTGCTGGGCGCCGCGCGAGCTGAGCCCGATCTGGCGAACGCCGGCATCCACGGTACGCAGCAGTTCACTGCCGAAACTGTCGTCCAGGTTGACCACCGCGGCCTTCAGGCCCTCACGGTGGAACAGCTTGGCCTTGGCCGCGCCGTACTGGGCCATGTCGCCGTGGTAGTCGAGGTGATCGCGGGTGAGGTTGGTGAACACCGCCACGTCATAGTGCACCGCGTCCACGCGGCCCTGGTCCAGCGCATGCGAGCTGACTTCCATCGCCACCGCCTGCGCACCCGCGTCGCGCAGCTGCGCGAGCACGTCATGCATCTGCAGCACCAGCGGGGTGGTGAAGCCGGTCGGCACCACATTGCCGTAAAGACCCACACCCAACGTGCCGATACTGCCACTGCGGGTGCCGAGCAGGTGCCAGGCCTGGGCCAGCAGCTGCACGGTGGAGGTTTTGCCGTTGGTGCCGGTCACCCCGACCATCGTCATCGCACGCGACGGGCGGCCGTGGAACTGGTCGGCCATCGCGCCCATGCGCGTGCGCAGGCCCGGCACCGCGATCGCATCGGCCGGGGCCGGCAGCTCGGCCGGAGCCGGCGGTTCGAACAGGATGGCGGCGGCACCGGCGGCGCGCGCCTGCGCGACAAAGCCCAGCCCGTGCGCGCCGAAACCGGCGATCGCCACGAAGGCCGAACCCGGGCGCACCGCGCGGCTGTCCAGCACCAGGCCGGTGATGGAGGGGTCGTGGCTCAGCACCACGTCGGGAAGCAACTGCGAAAGCAACATCATCTGGCTCATTGCTGCGTGCCTCCCTGCGCGGGGGGCACCGGGGCGTGCGCGCTGGGCAGCGCGGCATCGAATTCGGCGGCGGCGTCGGGGGCGATCACCGTTTCCGGCGGCGGCGTCGGCAGGACCGAGGCCGAGTGCCCCATCTTTCCGGACTGCTGGGCGGCCAGCCACGACTCGATATCATCCGGCGGCACGTCCATCAGGCGCAGCGCGCCTTCCATCACGTTGTGGAACACCGGCGCGGACACCAGGCCGCCGTAGTACTTGCCGCCCTGCGGGTCGTTGATCACGATCACCGTGGCGAAGCGCGGGTTGGTCGCCGGCACCACGCCGGCAAACAGCGCGTTGTAATGCCCGCGCTCGTAGCCGCCCGGGCCGGCCTTGCGTGCGGTACCGGTCTTGCCGGCCACGTGGTAGCCCAGCACTGCCGCCTGCTTGGCGCCGCCCTGGGTGACCACGGTTTCCATCATCGCCACCACTTGTTTGGCGATGTTTTCGTCGACGACCTGGCGGCTTTCGCTGCGCTGGCCCTTGACGAAGGTCGGCGCGATCAGCTTGCCGCCGTTGCCCAGCGCCGCGTACGCCGTGGCGATCTGCAACGGGGTCACCGACAGGCCGTAGCCGTAAGACATGGTGGTCTTGGACGAACCGCTCCAGCGCGCCGGGCGCGGCAGCACGCCGGCCGATTCACCGGGGAAACCGCTGTGCGGCGACACGCCGTAGCCGAAGTTATGGACCGAATCGTAGAAGGTCTGGTCCGGCATCTTGGCCGCGATCTTGGCCGCGCCGATGTTCGAGCTGCGGGTGATCACGCCGGTGACGTTGAGCACGCCGTTGTTGCGCGGCACGTCCTTGATGGTGAAGCGACCCACGGCCATATAGCCCGGGTTGGTGTCGATGATGGTGTCTTTGGTCACCACGCCGGACTGCAGCGCCGAGGCGATGGTCAACGGCTTCATGGTCGAGCCGGGCTCGACCAGATCCGTCACCGCGCGGTTGCGACGGGTGTCCGGGGCGGCGGCGCCGACCGCATTGGGGTTGTAGGTGGGCAGGTTGACCATGGCCAGGATCTCGCCGGTGGCCACGTCCATGATCACCATCGAGCCGCCGGCCGCCTTGTTGGCGATCAGCGCGTTGCGCAGCTCCTTGAACGCCAGGAACTGGATGCGGCGGTCGATGCTGAGGGTGAGGTCCTTGCCCGGCTCGGCGGCACGCAGCAGATCGCTTTCGACCGTGTCGCCCTTGCGGTTGCGGATCACCCGCTTGGCGCCGGCCTTGCCGCGCAGCCATTCGTCGAAGGCCAGCTCCAGCCCTTCCTGGCCGCGGTCGTCGATATTGGTGAAGCCCAGCACGTGCGCCATCGCCTCACCCTGCGGGTAGAAGCGGCGGAACTCGCGCTGCGAGGCCACGCCCGGAATCTTCAGCGCCACCACCTTCTCTGCCTCGTCCGGATTGATCCGGCGGCGCAGGTACATGAATTCCTTGTCGGCCTTCTGCGACAGCTTGGTGCTCAGCTCGTCCAGCGGCATGCCCAGCGCGGTGGCCAGCTCCGGGATGCGGTCCGGCGCGCGCAGCAGTTCCTGCGGGTTGACCCAGATCGAGGCGACCGGGGTGGACACCGCCACCGGCTCGCCGTTGCGGTCGGTGATCATGCCGCGCGAGGTGTTGATCGGCAGTTCGCGCAGGTAGCGGGCCTCGCCCTGGCGCTGATAGAAATCGCTGTTGATGATCTGCACGTACGCCGCGCGGCCCACCAGCGACACCGAGCACAGCCCAAGCGCCAGCCCCACCCATTTCAGACGCTGGCGGAGGTTGAAGCTGTTGCGCGCGCGGTTGCGACCGGATTTGCTCATGGCCGGATCACCACCACGTCGGCGGCCTCGGGGAACTTCATGCCGAGCTTTTCACGGGCGACACGGTCGACCCGGGTGGCTTCGGCCAACGTGGCCTGTTCCAGCTGCAGACGACCGAATTCGATATTGATCTCATCGCGCGCGCGTTCGACCTTGGACAGCTCGATGAAGGTCTGCCGGTGACGGTGGCGCATGAACACCACACCGATCGCCGAGGCGATGGTGCAGGCCAGCAGCACGATCAACAGCAGACGGCTCATCAGGCCACCTCGCGTTTTTCAGCCACGCGCAACACCGCGCTGCGCGAGCGCGGATTGACCGCCAGCTCGTCGTTCTCGGCCTTGATCGCGCCGCCATGCAGGTCCAGCAGCGGCACGAAGGCGGCCAGCTCGGGCAGCCGGCGATTGCTCGGCGGGGCCTTGGCGTGGCGGTTCATGAACTGCTTGACGATGCGGTCTTCCAGCGAATGGAAGCTGATCACCGCCAGCCGGCCACCGGGCTTGAGCCGCGCCATCGCCGCGTCCAGGCCCGCCTCAAGGTCAGCCAGTTCGCGGTTGATGTGGATGCGGATGGCCTGGAAGCTGCGCGTGGCCGGGTGGATCTTGTCCTTGCCACGCGGCATCACCGAGGCGATCAGCTCGGCCAGTTCGGCGGTGCGGGTGAAGGGCTGCTTGTCGCGACGGGCCACGATGGCCTTGGCGATGCGGCGGCCCTGGCGCTCTTCGCCGTAGGTCCACAGCACGTCCATCAGGTCGCGCTCTTCAACACGGTTGAGCCACTGCGCCGCGCTTTCACCGCTGTCCGGGTCCATGCGCATGTCCAGCGGGCCGTCCTTGCCGAAGCTGAAACCGCGCTCGGCGACATCCAGCTGTGGCGAGGACACGCCCAGATCGAACAGCACCCCGTCCAGGCCATCGGCGGTGGCATCCCAATGCAGCAGGTCGGCGAAGCTACCCCGGAAGATCGACACGCGCGGGTCCGGCGCGAAATCGCGCTCGGCTACCGCAATCGCTTCGGGATCCTTGTCCATGACCAGCAGCCGGCCTCCAGGACCGAGTTGCTCGAGCACGCCGCGGGCGTGACCGCCACGACCAAACGTGCCATCGAGATACGTTCCGTTTTCGATCACCTTCAGGCCATCCAGGACCTGCGTGTACAGCACCGGCAGATGCCCTGCCGGCGACTGCGACACCGGAAGGTGACCGGTCTGCGCTGCTCCGCGCATCCGGGCACCCCGGCTCACAACTTCAGGTCGAGCAACCCATCGCCGAGATCCCCGTCAGACAACGTCTGCTGGATCAACGCGCGATGTGCCTGCTCGCTCCACAATTCAAATTTGTCGCCCATGCCGAGCAGAACCGCCTTCTTTTCAATGCCAACGGCACCACGGTGGCTGGCGGGAATACTGATGCGGCCGTTGGCGTCCAGCTCCAGATGCGCGGCCGAACCGACCAGCTTCTGTTGCAGCAGACGCACGACGCGCTGTGTGTTGGGCTTGGACATGACGTCGTCGCGGACCCGCTCCCACTCCGCCTCGGCATACAGCCACAGGCAGCCGGACTCGAACGGGTTGTAGGTCAGGACCAGGCGGTTGTTGCTCACACGCGCAACGAGGTCGCGATGCGCGGTGGGAACCGCCATGCGTCCTTTATCGTCAACCGTGATGGCCGTCTCGCCCTGAAACACGACGCGTGCACCTTTCCTTCGCCCGGTGAAACATTGAACCACGAAAAACCACAAAAAACCCGGTTTTGCCTCTGTTGCCCACCTTAGCAGTGCCGATTAGGTTGTCAACAACTTTGCGGACGGGAAATCACTTTGCACATCAACGGCTTGCAGCAATGTTTAGAGACTTGTTCAAGGCTTATCCACAAGTTGCTGTTTCGTCTCAATTTTTGAGATTGGGCAGAAGTTCAGGCCTGTGCAGAGGGCGTGAAACATTGACGCGCATTCATCCCAGGCCCCGTCGCCATTGACCCCGCCTTGCGCAAACCCGGCACAATGCCGCCCATGTGCCTGCTGACCCTCGCCTGGAAAACCCACCCCCGCTGGCAGTTGCTGATGGCCGGCAACCGTGACGAGTTCCACCAGCGCCCCACCGCGCCCCTGGCGGCCTGGGCGGCCCCGGATGCGGGGCTGATCGCCGGCCGCGACCTGCGCTCGGGCGGCACCTGGGCCGGGCTCGGCCCGGACGGCCGGATGGCGGTGGTGACCAACGTGCGTGACCCGCAGGCCCGCCAGACCGGGCCCTCACGCGGCGCACTGGTGGCCGATTTCCTGCGCGACCGCACCCCGGCGGCGGCCTTCGCCGACACCCTGGCCGTGGACGCCCCCGCCTTCGCCCCGTTCAATCTGTTGCTGGCCGACCGCGACAGCTGCCAGTTCCTCGGCAACCACCCCCAGCATCGGCAGGCGCTGGCCTCGGGCATCCACGGCATGTCCAACGGCCCACTCGACGCGCCCTGGCCCAAAACCGTGATGTTGAACGCCGCGCTGCGTGCCTGGATCGACCGCGACAGCGACGACCTCGACCCGCTCTGGCAGGCTCTGGCCGACGAAACCCGGGCCAGCGATGCCACCCTGCCCGACACCGGCATCGGCCTGGAGCGCGAGCGCTGGCTGTCTTCGGCGTTCATCCGCAGCCCCGACTACGGCACCCGCGCCAGCACCCTGATCGCACTGGACGCGGAAGGCCACGGCTTCATCCGCGAGCGGTGCTTCGACGCCGACGGCCAGTGCATCGGCGAGACCGCCGTATTGGTCGGCCCAACGGGATGAGTACCCCGGTTGCCGCGTGAACGCGGTTCCGGAAATGAAGCGTTGCAGCGCGCAAGCGCATCGATTCCCCCGTCAGCGCCCTCTTGTCTGGTACCAACGACGCCCTGTGCGCCCGCGCTTACCGGACCTGAGATGACCAAACGCCTGTTGCTGCTGCTGACCACCCACCTGTTCACCCTGGCCCTGGGCTTCGGCCTGGGCATTTACCTGCTGCCGATCCTGACCGCCCCCGACGGCCCGTCCAACGCCAGCGTCACCGCCGCGATGGACAGCGCCACCTACGAAAGCCGATTCCTGCGCGACCTCAAAGGCAGCGACGCGGTGCACTGGGCCGAAGGCAAAGTGAGCGTCAGCCACGACCGCATCGCGTTCCGCGGCAAGATCGGCCCCGGCCCCGACTACAAGCTGTACCTGGCCCGCGAATTCGTCGACACCCGCGCCGACTTCCTGCGCATCAAGGACGACGCCCGCCTGATCGGCGACATCACCTCGTTCGACCGCTTCCTGCTCGAGGTCCCCGACAACCTCGACATCGACGACTACACCACCGTGGTGATCTGGTGCGAGGCCTTCGGCCAGTTCATCTCCGCCGCGCAATACCGCAGCGGCCTGGAAGGCAGCTTTGCTGACGAATGAGCGGGAAGGGCAGCCATGCATGGCATGGCGCCACCGGAAGGGCACGCGATGCCATCGGGTGGCACAGCCCCCTTTAGTAAAGGGGGCGCGGCGACAGCCGCGGGGAATTGGGCGCTGATGGCCTGGGGCCCAAGGTTTGCTGCGCAAACCCTGGGGCTTTTTTCGCGTCATCGCGAAAAAAGCGGCGGAGCCGGCCGATAAGCCGGGTTTTGTCGTGGACAGTCATTCCTCTAGGCGCTACGTCACCGCAGCGCTCAAGCAACCTACCCGGACCCGACGCGGGCCACGCCATTAGGTCCCTATTTGGTCTTGCTCCAGGTGGGGTTTGCCGTGCCGGTCTGTTGCCAGACTCGCGGTGCGCTCTTACCGCACCATTTCACCCTTACCGGCTCCCCGAAGGGAACGTAGGCGGTATCTTTCTGTTGCACTTTCCGTCGGCTCGCGCCGCCCAGGCGTTACCTGGCACCTTGCCCTATGGAGCCCGGACTTTCCTCGGCATCCGCAAGGGATGACGCGACTGTCTGGCCGACTCCGCCGCGCGCATTGTCCCACAAATCACAGGCCAACCGGCATGCCGTGCGGCCACCCATGGGGTGGCTCTACCGTTGCGATTGCGCAGGCCCCCATTGGGGGCGCCCCTCAACTGCCGTACAGGGCTTTTCTCGGGGCGCCGGTCAATTCTGCCGCCAGCTTGGCCGCAGTGGACGGCGGCAGATGCTCGCTGAGCTTGGCGTACATGCGGCGGCCGGCGGCCAGCTGCGCTTGTTCATCGTCGGCCGCGCCCTGCACCATCACCACGAACTCGCCCTTGCGCTGGTTGTCGTCAGCCTCCACCTGGCGCAGCAGCGACGCAAGGTCGCCATCGAGCACGGTCTCGAACAGCTTGGTCAGTTCGCGCGCCAGCACCGCCGGGCGCTCGGCCCCGAACGCGGCCACCATGTCGGCCAGCGATTCGGCGATGCGGTGCGAGGACTCATAGAACACCAGCGTCCGGGTTTCCCCGGCCAGCCCCTGCAGGCGCTCGCGACGCCCGGAGCCCTTGGCCGGCAGGAAGCCTTCAAAGGTGAAGCGGTCGCTGGGCAGACCGGCGACGCTCAATGCCGCGATCGCCGCGCAGGCGCCCGGTATCGGGCTGACCCGGATGCCGGCCTCGCGTGCGGCGCGTACCAGGCGATAGCCGGGGTCACTGACCAGCGGCGTGCCCGCATCACTGACCAGTGCCAGCGACTCGCCGGCCTGCAGGCGGGCGACGATACGCTGCGCCAAGGCCTCTTCATTGTGGTCGTGCAGCGCCACCAGCGGCTGCTGGATGCCGAAATGGGCCAGCAGCTGCCCGGTGCGACGGGTGTCCTCGGCGCAGATCGCCGCCACCGACCGCAGCACCTCCTGCGCGCGCGGCGTCAGGTCGGCCAGATTGCCGATCGGGGTGGCAACGACATACAACGTGGGCACAGCACTCATCGCAACGGCACTCATGGGTCAAGGGTAGAATCGTACCGTTCCCCGGCCACGGCCGCTGCCCCCATCGCATGGACCTGATCATGAACAAGCCCGTCGCACGGATCTCTGCCCTCTCGTTGTCGCTGCTGCTGCTTGCCGGCTGCGCCACGACCAGCCTCACCAGCGCCCCCGAATCGCCGGCCCAGAGCCAGGCGCTGGCGCTGATCGAGCAGGGCAAACCACGTGATGCCGCGGTCCAGCTGGAAGCCCTCGCCAACACCCTGCGCGGCAATGCCCGCAGCAGTGCGCTGGCCGATGCGGCCTTTGCCTGGCACGAAGCCGGCGACACCGCCCGCGCACGCAGCCTGCTCAGCCAGATCACCGCGCGCCAGCTCAGCGGTGCCAGCCTGCAGCGCTTCCACCTGACCACTGCCGAACTGGCGCTGGCCGACAAGCAGCCCGCGCAGGCCCTGGCGTCTCTGAAGGAATCCTCCGACACGGTGATCCCGCAGCTGCGCACGCGCTGGCAGCTGGCCCGCGCCAATGCACTGCAGGCCAGTGGCGACAACATCGGGGCGGCCACCGAGCGCGCCCGTGCCCACGCCGCGCTGACCGGCAAGGCGCGCACCGACAACCAGCAGGCCATCGCCGGCCTGCTGGGCACGCTGGACGATGCCACCCTGCGCGCGCGCGCTGCCGCACTGCCGGCCAACGAGCCGCTGTACAACTTCGCCGGCCGCGCGCTGATCGCCCGCGGCCTGCCGCTGCCGCGTCCGTTCGATCGCGAAGGTGCGTCGCAGTTCGATACCAGCAAGCGCCCCGCCGCGATGAGCGATGGCTACCGCCCGCCGGTGAAGATGGCCGTGCTGCTGCCGCTCAGCGGCCGCCTGGCCACCGCCGCGCAGCCGGTCCGCGATGGTCTGCTCTCCGGCTACTACGGCGAAACCCGTCGCCGCCCGGACATCCAGTTCATCGACACCGCCGGCACCGCCGCCGGTGCGGTGGCCGCCTACGACAAGGCCGTGGGTGCGGGCGTGGATTTCATCGTCGGCCCGCTCGGCCGCGATGAAGTGGATGCGGTGTTCGGCCGCGCGCAGCTGCCGGTGCCGGTGCTGGCGTTGAACCGTGGCAAGAGCAGCCCGCCGGCCGGCAGCGCCGGGTTCTCGCTGGCCCCGGAAGACGACGGCATCATCGCCGCCGAATACCTGCGCAGCCGCGAGCGCAGCAAGGTGCTGGTCGTGCACAGCAACGATGAAAACGGTCGCCGCGCCGCCGCCGCCTTCCGCGAGCGCTTCGCCCAGCGTGGCGGCCAGGTGCTGGCCACGATCGGCGTCGGCGAGACCGTCGGCGACATCGGCGCGCAGATCCGCGCTGCCGGCAGCGTCGATGGCGTGCTGCTGGCAGTGAAGGCCCCGCAGGCGCGTGCGCTGGCCCCGCAGCTGGCCCTGGCCGGTGCCGGCGGTGCCACCCGCGTGGGCACCTCGCAGCTCACCGTGGGTGCCGGCAAGGCGGAAGAAGACATGGCACTGGACGGCATCGTGTATCCGAACGAGGCCTGGAACGTGCGCGGCGTCCCCGGCCTGCCCTCGGCCACCACCGCCGGGCAGATCCTGCCGTCCGCGCGCGGTGCGTCCGGGCGCCTGTTCGCATTCGGTTTCGACGCGTGGAAGATCAGCGCGTACCTGGACAAGGTCGCCACCGAAGGCGGCCTGGCCGGCGCCACCGGCACCTTGTTCCTGGACAGCAACGGCAACGTGCTGCGCGTGCCGGCCTGGTCGACCTTCAGCGGCGGCCGGCCGATGCCGATCGCCACCAGCAACTGACCGTGCCCACCGCGCGGGCCCAGCGCGGCACGGCGGTGGAAGCCGCCGCGCTCGAGCACCTGCGCCAGGCCGGGCTGCGTCCGGTGGCCAGCAACGCACGCTATCGCGGCGGTGAACTGGACCTGGTGATGCGCGATGGCGACATCGTGGTGTTCGTGGAAGTGCGCTACCGCGCCACGGGCGCTTTCGGCGGCGGCGCGGCCTCGGTGGACCTGCGCAAGCGACGCAAGCTGGTGCTGGCCGCGCAGTTGTTCCTGCAGTCGCACCCGGCACTGGCCAACCAGCCGTGCCGCTTCGATGTGGTCGATGCCTGGGGCGAGCCGCCGCAGTTGAACTGGCTGCGCGATGCCTTCCGCCTGGAGGATTGCTGATGCCCAGCATTTTCACCCACGCCGCGATTCCGCTGGCGCTGTGGTGTGCGGCCGACCGTGGCCGTATTTCCACGCCGTTGCTGGCCGCCGGTGTGGTCGCGGCGATGCTGCCCGATGCCGATGTGCTGGCATTCGCGTTGCACATTCCCTATGCCGACAGCTTCGGCCATCGCGGCGCCAGTCACTCGCTGCTGTTCGCCAGCGCGCTCGCGGCGCTGGCCGCGCTGCTGCACCGCCGGCTCCGCGCAGGCGCGTTGCAGGCGGCCGCGTTCGTCGGCATCAGCGCGCTGTCACATCCGCTGCTGGATGCGCTCACCTCTGGCGGCCTGGGGGTTGCACTGTGGTGGCCGTGGAGCGGCGAGCGTTTGTTCGCGCCGTGGCGGCCGATCCGCGTATCGCCCTTCGCCGGCCAGTTCTTCAGCGCGCGCGGGCTGGCCACCGTCTTGTCTGAATTGCGTTGGGTGTGGCTGCCACTAACCGCCGCCGTGATCGGCTGGAAGCTGATCCAACCCGCGCCTGTCGAACCCCGGACACCCTGATGACCACCGCACTGCCTGCTGCCTTTGTCGCCACCGTCGCCGCCTTGCTCGGCGAGGACGGGTGGCGCACCGATGACAGCGCGCTGGCCGCGCATGCGCAAGACAACTCCTGGCGGCACCAGCTTCCCCTCGGCGTCGCCTTCCCGCGTGATCGCGAGCAGGTGGTGGCCGTGGTGCGGGCGTGCCGCGCACACCGCATCGCGGTGGTCGCCCGCGGCGCCGGTACCGGCACCACCGGCGCGGCGGTGCCGCTGGCCGGCAGCATCGTGCTCTCGTTCGCGCGCATGAACCGCATCCTGGAGATCCAGCCGGGTAACCGCTGCGCGGTGGTCGAACCGGGCGTGCTCAACGGCGACCTTCAGCACGCGCTGGCAGCGCACGGCCTGTTCTGGGCGCCGGACCCGTCCAGTGCGGACATCTGCAGCATCGGCGGCAACCTCGCCTGCAATGCCGGCGGCCCGCGCGCGGTGAAGTACGGCACCAGCCGCGACAACGTGCTCGGCCTGGTCGCGGTGACCGGCGCCGGCGAACTGATCCAATGCGGCGGCGCCTACACCAAGGACGCCACCGGCTACGACCTGACCCACCTGCTGGTGGGCAGCGAAGGCACGCTGGCGCTGATTGTGGAAGCCACCTTGAAGCTGACCCCGTTGCCGGTCGCGCAGGCCGGCCTGCGCGTGCTGTATGAAGGTGCCGATGCCGCCGCTGCGGCGGTGTCGCGGTTGATGGCCCAGCCAGTAGTACCCACACGTCTGGAATTCATGGACGCACGCAGCCTGGAGCTGCTGCGTCGCAACGGCGCCGACGTGCCTGCGGCCGGCGCGATGCTGCTGGTCGAAGCCGACGGCGACCACGACACCCTGCCCTACCTGCTGCAGGCACTGGCCAATGCCGCCGAAGGCGACGGCATGCTCGCCCTCGACGTGGCGATGGAAGGCGCCGCGCGCGAGAAACTGTGGGCCGCACGCAAGGCGTTGTCACCGGCACTGCGCAGCATCGCCCCGGGCAAGATCAACGAAGACGTAGTGGTGCCGGTCTCGCGCATTCCCGAACTGGTCGCCGGGGTGCAGGCCCTGGCCCGCGACTACACGCTCACCATCGTCACCTTCGGCCATGCCGGCAACGGCAACCTGCACGTCAACATCCTCTACCACCCCGATGATGCCGACGAGAGCGCACGCGCGCAGGCCGCGTTGCCGAAGATCTTCGAGCTGACGTTGGCGCTGGGCGGCACGCTGTCCGGCGAGCACGGTATCGGCCTGGCCAAACGCGATTTCATGGTGCAGGCGTTCACCCCGGCCACGCTGGCCGCGATGCGCGCGATCAAGGGAGCGCTGGATCCAGAAGGGATTCTCAACCCGGGCAAGGTGCTGCCGCCGGGCTGAGGTCGTGGCGTGGCCGGTGATGGAGCGCCGCCCCCACTACATCACCTTCATGAATCGTCCTCGCGCAAACGATTGAGGATGACTGCGTTTGCAATTTGTTGCATGGGATGGCAAAGGCGACAGCGGGAGACTGGCGGCTGATCTGAGCACCCGCACCTTTGCGCAACCATCACTAGAGCATCACGCGGCCTCAGCCTATACGCGATGGTCGTGAATGCAGGTTGCGATCCGTAGTACGCGGGTGTCCAGCCATTTCCATAGCCAGGGACAAGACCATGAACCATCGCACTCGCACCTGCATGCTCCAGGCGCTGCGCCCCCTCGCGCGCAGCCTTTTGATTGTGCTGACCGCGCTGCCGATGAGCGCCGCCATGGCAGGTGACCTGGACAATCAGACTGCGGTGGTGACACGATTTGACCCGGCGGAAACCTGGAGCCTGATCAACGGTTCGCGACTGACCGTGAACAATGCCCAGACCCATCAGATCACCGCCGGCGACACCTCTACAATCGTCATGAACGGTGGCAGCGTGACGCTGGATCCGAACGTGACCGCTGGCCACAATGCGGTGGTGCTGACTGGCTCGGCCTCGCTGCAGGCAGCCGCAACCCGGTTTCTGGGCGGCGGCATCGCGCTCTCCGGCACCCGCTCCACCGCCCATCTTGTGGGCAGCAGCATCATCGTCGACACCGCGAGAATGCACCCGGATGCGCGCAAGTCCGTCGGTGTCGACCTGGTCATGCCGGCCACGATCACAGGCCCCTATTCACCAATTGCCACACTGGATTCCACGTTCATTGGTGTGGATGACATCGCCGGTTCACCCGATTCCGCCAGCGGTATTGGCGTGCGCATGCAATTCGGGCAGGCCGACATCATCAACGGTTCGAACATCGATGCGGCCAACATTGGCGTGCTGCTGTGGGGGGAACGCGATGCCATCGCGCCCATTCGCCTGCGCATTGACGATTCCGCCATCCAGACGGGTCGTGGCGCAGCAATCCAGGTGATGCCCCTGTTCGACAACACCTACGACATCACCGTGGCCAATGGGTCGCAGCTGTTCGCGGGCGATGGCAATCTGTTGCTGGTGAAGAACATCAACTTTGCCAGTAACGCCCGCACCGATGTCAACTTCACCGTGGACAATGCCCAGCAACAGGGCAACGTCACCTTCGACCCGACCACCGTCACCAATGGCAGTCTGAGCGTGCTACTGCAGAACCGCAGCCAGCTGTTCGGCCAGTTCATCGACGTCACCCGGGCCGTCGTGGGAACCGACAGCACCTGGGTGATGACCGGCGACAGCAACGTCGGCCGCCTGCAGCTTGATGCCACCGGCACCGTGGCGCTGGGCAATGGCAGCAGCTTCAACACGCTGAGCGTGGATGAGTTCGTCGGCAACGGCGGCACGCTGGCCTTCAATACCCAGCTTGGCGATGACACTTCGGCCACCGACAAGCTGGTCATCGCCGGCGATGCCAACGGCCAGGCCAACGTGCGTGTTTTCAATGCCGGCGGTGCCGGTGCCAAGACCAACCGCGGTATCGAGCTGATCGACATCGGCGGTGCGTCCAACGCGCAGTTCGATCTGATCGGCCGCGCCGTGGGTGGGCAGTACGAGTACTTTCTGGTCAAGGACGCCAACGGCAACTGGTACCTGCGCTCGGAACTGGCCACCGCGCCTGACCCGTGCGTGATCGACCCGACGCTGCCCGAGTGCGGCACGATCGACCCGCCGGTAGATCCGCCGATCGACCCGCCGCTGCCGATCCTGCGCCCGGAGACCGGCGCCTACCTGGCCAACCAGTTCGCGCTGAACCAGCTGCTGCGCCACCAGTGGCGCGACCGCCAGGGCGGCGACACCGCTGCGGCCGACGGCATGCGTGGCTGGGCACGGGTGGACTCCACCCAGAGCAAGCTGGGCGCGGTGGATGACCAGCTCGACCTGCGCGTGCAGCGCTCGCGCCTGCAGTTGGGCGCCGATGTCGGTGTGTTTGATGAAGGCCGCGGCCGGGTTGGTCTGATGGCTACCGCCGCGCAGTCCCAGGCGCAGTCGCGCTCGGTGATCACCGGCTACAGTGCGCGCGGCAAGCTGGAAGGTGGTGCGATTGGCGCGTACGGCAACTGGAACAATGACGCGCTGTATGTGGATGCCAGCGTGCAGCGCGGCCAGTTCCGCAACCGCGTGCAGGGCGAGGGTCTGGGCGAAGAGCGCTATGACTCGGACATCTGGCAGTCCTCGCTGGAAGCGGGCTATCGCATCGCGCTGGGCCAGGTCGGCAACACCGCGCTGAGCCTGCAGCCGGAGCTGCAGCTGGTGTACACCGATGCCAGCACCGATGTGCACACCGAAAGCAATGGCACCATCGTGCGCAGCCTGGGGGATGATGGATTGTCCGGCCGTGTGGGCCTGCGCCTGCAGGGGGAATCACGCGCTACCTCAGGTGCATCGGTGAGCCCGTATCTGGCGGTGAACTGGTACCGCGATGCGGCCAGCAATGGGATGAGTTTCGATGACGAAACCCTGCGTGCGGATGTGCCGCGCAACCGCTATGAAGTGAATGCCGGTGGCCGGGTGGAGTTCCGCTCGGGGCTGAGTGGCTGGGGTGGGCTGGGCGTGATGCGTGGCGACCATGGGTATCGCGAGGCGACCGCGAACCTGGGAATGTCGTATCGGTGGTGATGGGGCGGAGAGCGTGCCGACCAACGGTCGGCATGCTGCTTGAGCGTATCGCTTTCCTGAATCAATCACTTGCTTGCGATTGAGCGCGCCGTTGTTTGCAACTTGTTGCATGGGATGGCAAAGGCGACAGCGCGAGACTGGGAGCCGAACAGGACACCCGCACCTTTTCGCCGTCATCACAATGGCATCACGCGACCTTAGCCTATACGCGATCTACGCCAATGCAGGTTGCGATCAGCAATACGCGGGTGCCCAGCCATTTCCATAGCCAGGGACAAGACCATGAACCATCGCACTCGCACCTGCATCACTCCTTCGCTGCGCCCGCTCGCGCGCGGCCTGCTACTGGCCTTGGCCGCCATGCCAGTCGGCGCGGCCTTTGCGGGCGACCTGGACAACCAGACAGCGGACGTTGTCGCCGGAGATCCGGTCGAAGCATGGAAGCTCATCAATGGCTCACAGCTGCGTGTAACCGGCGCCGAAGCCAATGAAATCAGCGCCACCGACACCTCAACTGTCGTACTGGATGGCGCTCTGATTACCCGGGTTGGGAGCAGCGCCCAGAACGCAGTATCACTCGACGAAGCAGCCTCATTGAATGCAACAAACAGCCATTTCCGTGGAGGCGGGATTGCGCTGAATGGTGGTACCACCTCGGTGCAGCTCACGGGCAGCTCACGGGCAGCTCGATCATCGTGACCACAGCAGGATTGAAACCGACCGAAGGCAAGGCAGTGGGTGTGGATCTGTTGACCTCTCCAAGCGGGACAGGTGCACGCAGTTCTTACGCACGGATCGACTCCACTCTCATCCAGGTTGAAGATGCCCCCTCTTCTCTACGCCCCTACAACAGCGGACTCGGCGTGCGCCTTCAGTTCGGTCAGATGGACATCGTCAATGGCTCACGCGTTGTTGCGGCAAATGTGGGCGCCATGCTCTGGGGCGTGAGTAATCCGGCTGGCGGCCTGCGCCTGGGAATCGATGGCTCCACCCTGGAGTCTGGCCGCGGCGCGGCGATCCAGGTAATGGGGCTTGAGGATAATCAATACGACATCACCGTGGCCAACGGTGCGCGACTTGTGGGCGGCGATGGCAATGTGCTGTTGGTGAAGTCCGAGTTGGGCGCTGCAAGTGCTCGCACCGACGTGAACTTCACCGTCGACGACTCTCGTCTGATCGGTAACGTCACCTTCGACCCGATCACCACGCTCAACGGCACCCTCGACGTCACCCTGCGCAACAAGGCACGCATCGACGGCCGCTTCAGCAATGTCACCTCGGCAACGGTCGGCACCGACAGCACCTGGGTGATGACCGGCGACAGCAACGTCGGCCACCTGCAGCTCGATGCCACCGGCACCGTGGCGCTGGGCAATGGCAGCAGCTTCAACACGCTGAGCGTGGATGAGTTCGTCGGCAACGGCGGCACGCTGGCCTTCAATACCCAGCTTGGCGATGACACTTCGGCCACCGACAAGCTGGTCATCGCCGGCGATGCCAACGGCCAGGCCAACGTGCGTGTTTTCAATGCCGGCGGTGCCGGTGCCAAGACCAACCGCGGTATCGAGCTGATCGACATCGGCGGTGCGTCCAACGCGCAGTTCGATCTGATCGGCCGCGCCGTGGGTGGGCAGTACGAGTACTTTCTGGTCAAGGACGCCAACGGCAACTGGTACCTGCGCTCGGAACTGGCCACCGCGCCTGACCCGTGCGTGATCGACCCGACGCTGCCCGAGTGCGGCACGATCGACCCGCCGGTGGATCCGCCGATCGACCCGATTCTGCGCCCGGAAACCGGCGCGTACCTGGCCAATCAGTTCGCGTTGAACCAGCTGCTGCGCCACCAGTGGCGTGATCGCCAGGGCGGCGACACTGCAGCGGCCGACGGCGTGCGTGGCTGGGCGCGGGTGGATTCCACCCAGAGCAAGCTGGGCGCGGTGGATGACCAGCTCGACCTGCGCGTGCAGCGCTCGCGTCTGCAGTTGGGCGCCGATATCGGTGTGTTTGATCAAGGCCGCGGCCGGGTTGGTCTGATGGCTACCGCCGCGCAGTCCCAGGCGCAGTCGCGCTCGGTGATCACCGGCTACAGTGCGCGCGGCAAGCTCGAAGGTGGTGCAATCGGCGCGTACGGCAACTGGAACAATGACGCGCTGTATGTGGATGCCAGCGTGCAGCGTGGTCAGTTCCGCAACCGTGTGCAGGGCGAGGGTCTGGCCGAAGAGCGCTATGACTCGGACATCTGGCAGTCCTCGCTGGAAGCGGGCTATCGCATCGCGCTGGGCCAGGTCGGCAACACCGCGCTGAGCCTGCAGCCGGAGCTGCAGCTGGTGTACACCGATGCCAGCACCGATGTGCACACCGAAAGCAATGGCACCATCGTGCGCAGCCTGGGGGATGATGGATTGTCCGGCCGTGTGGGCCTGCGCCTGCAGGGGGAATCACGCGCTACCTCAGGTGCATCGGTGAGCCCGTATCTGGCGGTGAACTGGTACCGCGATGCGGCCAGCAACGGGATGAGTTTCGATGACGAAACCCTGCGTGCGGACGTACCGCGCAACCGCTATGAAGTGAATGCCGGTGGCCGGGTGGACTTCCGCTCGGGGCTGAGTGGCTGGGGTGGGCTGGGGGTGATGCGTGGCGACCATGGGTATCGCGAGGCGACCGCGAACCTGGGAATGTCGTATCGGTGGTGATGGCCGGAGAGCGTGCCGACCAACGGTCGGCACCCACCGTGGGTGATGCTCGGCACCCGCGGCTGATGATGTATCGGGAGCCGGCCAGCGGCCGGCACTACCCGGTATGCGCGGGGCAATGACTTGGCGGTGGGTGCCGACCGTTGGTCGGCACGCCTTTCAGCCAGCGAAGTGCTGGTAACCGCCAGGGCCTTCAGCACCGGCACACTGCACGCCACTGCCGGCGATGATGCTGCCGATGCGGGTGAGCGGCAGCCCGAGCGACTCGGACAACGCCTGCAACGCCTCGCACTGGTCGGCGGCGGCGGTGAAGCACAGTTCGTAGTCATCGCCGCCACGCAGCGCGCAGTCGCGCGCCGCGTCGTCGCCGAGCACGTTGCGCAGTGCCGTGGACAACGGCAACGCGTTCACCTCCAGCTGCGCACCCACATCGCTGCGCGTGGTGATATGCCCGAGGTCGGCCAACAGGCCGTCGGAGATATCCACGGCCGCATGGGCGAATGCACGCAGACGCAATCCCAGCGTGACCCGCGGTGCCGGGCGCAGCAAACGATGCCGCAGCGCTTCGTGATCCATGGTGGGCGCGATGGCAGTGACATCCAGCTGACCCTGTTGCCACAGGCGCAGCGCACCGGCGGCATCGCCGAGCGTGCCACTGACCCAGATGTCATCCCCGATCCGCGCCGCATCGCGACGCAATGCCTGGCCGCGCCCGACCTGCCCCATCGCCGTCACCGACAACGACAGCGGGCCACGTGTGGTGTCGCCGCCGATCAGGACGATGTCGTGCTGGTCGGCCAGGGCGAAGAAGCCATCGGCGAACGCGTCGATCCAGTCTTCGCTTGCATCTGGCAACGACAGCGCCAGGGTGCACCAGGACGGGCGTGCGCCCATCGCGGCCAGGTCGGAGAGATTGACCGCCAGCGTCTTCCAGCCGATGTCGAACGCAGCGGTTTCCACCGGAAAGTGCACGCCGCTGTTGAGCGTGTCGGCGGTGACCACCAGCTGCTCGCCCGCGCGCGGCTGCAGCAGCGCGGCATCATCGCCGATGCCAAGCAGCACATCGTCGCGCTCGCGGGTGCGCGCGCGGATACGGTCGATCAGGGCGAATTCGGCAAGGGACATGGGGTGCTCCCGCAGCTATGCGTGCCGCGCGGTGGGCGGTAGTGCCGGCCGTTGGCCGGCAACCACACGTGGGTCAGTGACCCGATTCGACCTTGCGCCATTCCACGGCGGCACGGTCCAGCACGCCATTGACGTAGGTGTGGCCGTGCTCGGAGCCGAAACGCTTGGCCGACTCGATGGCTTCGTTGATCACCACGCGGTACGGCACGTCCAGGCGGTAGCGCATTTCAAAAGCGGCCACGCGCAGCGCGGCACGCTCGATGGCATCCACTTCCTCGATGCCGCGGTCCAGGTACGGGGCCAGCGCCTCGTCCAGGTCCTTGCGGTGATCGAGCACGCCATGCACCAGCGCCTCGAAATAGGCCAGGTCGGCAATTTCGCGGGCCTGCTCGTGGGCGAACTGCGCCACCACGGTCTGCGTGTTGCCACCCGAAATCTGCCAGGCGTAGATGGCCTGCAGGGCACGACGACGCGCGCGCGAGCGCAGCACGGGGTCGACGCCATCGCGGCGGACCGGCTTGCCGGAGGGCTTGCCCGGGTTTGACTTGTTCAAGGCAACTGCTCCAGAAGATTGACCATTTCCAACGCCGTCAGTGCGGCTTCCTCACCCTTGTTGCCGTGGCTGCCACCGGCACGGGCCTCGGCATCCTCGGCGCGTTCCACCGCCAGCACGCCATTGAGCACCGGCACGCCGAAATCCAGCTGCACGCGCATCAGGCCTTCGGCGCAGCCATCGGCCACGTGTTCGTAGTGGCGGGTATCGCCGCGGATCACACAGCCCAGCGCGATGATCGCGGCATGTTCATGCGCGGCGGCCAGGCGGGCGGCAACCAGCGGCAGCTCCCACGCGCCCGGCACGCGGATCACGTCGATGGCCGCTTCGGCGATGCCGTTGCCGGCCAGGCTCTGCCGCGCACCGGCCACCAGCACGTCGGTGATACGGGCATTCCAGCGGCTGGCGAGGATGGCGAAACGGGCCTTCTCCGGAGTACGGAGGTCGCCTTCGTAGTGGCTCATGGTCGGCTTGGGGGATTGATAAGGGGTAATTCTAACGTGGATGGCCCCCGACCGTTGCCGGGGGCAGCCGTGCCGGCTGCTGGCCGGCACGGTTTGGACCCATTGGCGCGGGGAGCCGGCCGGCGGCCGGCACTACCTTATGGGGTGACCGTTTCGACTACTTCCAGGCCGTAGCCGGCCAGGCCGATCTGGCGGCGCGGGGTGCCCAGCACGCGCAGCTTGCCCAGGCCCAGGTCGGACAGGATCTGCGCACCGGCACCGTTGCGGCGCCACTGGCTCACATCCTTGTCCTTGCCCGGGGTCACCGGCAGCGGCTGCTGGCGCAGGCGGGCCAGCAGGCTGTTGGTGTCGCGCGGGGCCGACAGCACCACCATCACGCCGCGTTCGGCGGCGGCGATGGCACGCAGGGCATCGGTGGAGGCCACGCCGAAGTCATCACGGCGCCAGTGCAGCAGGTCGGCCAGCGGGTTTTCCACCTGCACCCGGACCAGGGTCGGCTCGGTGTCCGGAGTGCCGCGGACCAGGGCGAAATGCAGGTCGTGGGCGATCCGGTCGCGGTAGGTCACCAGCTTGAACGGGCCGAACTCGGTGTCGATTTCACGCTCGTCCACGCGCTCGACGGTCTTTTCGGTGGCCAGGCGGTAGGCGATCAGGTCGGCGATCGAGCCTATCTTCAGGCCGTGCTCGCGCGCGAACACCTCCAGCTCCGGGCGGCGCGCCATGCTGCCGTCCGGGTTGAGGATCTCCACCAGCACGCCGGCCGGTTCCAGCCCCGCCAGCATGGCCAGGTCCACGCCCGCCTCGGTGTGGCCGGCGCGGGTCAGCACACCGCCCGGCTGGGCGATCAGCGGGAAGATGTGGCCCGGCTGGTGCAGGTCGGCCGGTTTGGCGTCCGGCTTCACCGCGGTCCGGATGGTATGGGCGCGGTCGTAGGCGGAGATGCCGGTGGTGACGCCCTCGGCAGCCTCGATGCTGACCGTGAAGTTGGTCTGGAACTGGGCGGTATTAGCCTGCACCATCGGCGCCAGGCCCAGGTCGGCGGCACGCTCGCGGGTCAGCGGCAGGCACACCAGGCCGCGGCCGTGGGTGACCATGAAATTGATGTCCGACGGCTTGACCAGCTCGGCGGCCATGATCAGGTCGCCTTCGTTCTCGCGGTCTTCGTCATCGACGATGACCACCATGCGGCCGAGGCGGATGTCTTCGAGGATCTCGGGGATGGGGGCGAAATTCATGCCACGACTCCTTCATTGCCCTGTGGCGGCCGACCATCCGTCGGCAGACCGATCAGTTTTTCCACATAACGGGCGACCAGATCGATTTCCAGATTGACCGCACTGCCCACGCCGGTGGCGGCGAAGGCGGTGTTGGCGACGGTATGCGGGATCAGCGCGACCTCGAAACCGGCGTCGTCCACTTCATTCACGGTCAGGCTGACCCCGTCCACGCAGATCGAGCCCTTCTTGGCGATATAGCGCAGCAGCGCCGCCGGGGCCGCGAAACGCCAGCGCTGGGCGCGGGCATCCTCGTGGATGGACAGCACCTGGCCCAGCCCATCGACATGGCCGCTGACCAGATGGCCGCCGAGGCGGTCGGTCGGGCGCATGGCGCGCTCAAGGTTGATCACCGCGCCGTCGGCCAGCTGGCCCAGCGTGGTCAGGCCCAGGGTCTCGGTGGAGGCATCGGCCTGGAAGCTGGTCGCGTCGAACGCGATCACGGTCAGGCACACGCCGTTGATGGCGATGCTCTCGCCGAGCTGGACGGCGTCAAACGGCAGGCTGCCGACGTTGAAGGTAAAGCGGACATCGCCGCCGATGGTGTCGCGTGCGGCCAGACGGCCGACGCCTTCGATGATTCCAGTAAACAAGAAACGTTCTCCGCGAAAAGTGAGCGAAAAACGCCGCAAGGCATAGTGGTGCACGCCAGGCACAAAGGCCCGGCAGACACCGTCTTCTTTCATCCGGACTATACCGTCGGCTCCGGCATCGGACCGGATCTGCTGACCTTCCGGCAGGACCGGAAGCGCTCGCGGGCTCGTGCTTGCGCACCTACCGCCGGTGGGGAATCGCACCCCGCCCTGAAGACGTTTGTGTACCGGCGAACCGGCGCGGCCATTGTAACAGCGGGACCTGACCGCACGCTTTCCGTGAAATATTTGTTAATATCCGCCGCGCGTGGCACCGATCGCCACCGCTGCCGCCCAAGACGGGTCGGCTGAAATGGATCTCACCCAACAAGGAACCTGCATGCGCAAGATTTTCCTGGCCGCCGCCCTGCTGGCCGCCGCCCCGCTTTCCGCCGTTGCTGCCGAAAGCATGAGCTACACCTATGTGGAAGGTGGCTGGACCCAGCTGCAGCTGGACCGCAACGGCGCCGCGTCCAAGCCGAAGCTGGATGGCGGTTACGTCCGGGGTTCGTTCGCCATCGCCGAGCAGGTACACGTGTTCGGTGGCTACAGCATGGTGTCCAAGACCTACCATTGGGATTTCTACGACATTGCCGGCAGCGCCAAGCAGGAACTGAACCAGCCGGAACTCGGCATTGGTTACCACATGCCGATGAGCGACCGCGTGGACTTCACCACCGACATCGCGTGGCTGCGCATCGAAAACGAATACAAGCTTTCCTATGCCGGCCGCGAAGTGGATCGTTTCAAGGAACACACCAACGCTGCCCGTGCCACCGTGGGCGTGCGTGGCAAGCCTTCCCGCCGCACCGAAGCCTGGTTGAAGGCCGGCTACATCGACGGCAGTGACATGGACGGCACCTGGTCCGGCACGCTGGGCGGCCAGGTCAACTTCACCCGCACCTGGGGTCTGGTTGGCGAAGTGCAGGCTTACGACGAAGTCACCCAGTTCTCGCTGGGCGTGCGCGCAAGTTTCTGATCGGGCTGCGGCATCACTGCCGCGCCATGATCGAACGGGTCCCGAAAGGGGCCCGTTTTTTTATGGGCTCTTCTTCCATTGGACGGGTGTCTCACTCCCAGATCAACGGCAGCGGATTCGTTCTGGGTGTGAGGCGAGCGTTGGGGCCCCCTTGGTAGCTGGCAGGCGCCTTGGCAAATGTCCCCCGGCGCCGGCAAGGGCATCGGGGCCCGCGCCCCAGCCAGCTGCACCGCGGGGCCTTACACGGGAAAAGAAAGCGGCAGGCTTTCCCCACTGAGAGGAAAAGAACCTCTTCTACAACGGTAGCGTCACGCCACCGGCGGTGGCAGGTGTGGGGTGATGCAGCAGTACCCGCAGACGGTGAAGCATCTTGCGGCGCTGCGCTGAGTGTGGCGCCCAGCACAAGCCGCTCCCTGAAAGTACGCTAGGCTTCCGCGCCTTCGCCTTGGACGCTGATCATGAAGATGACGATTCGGTTGCTGGCCGTTCCGCTGCTGCTGTGCACACCCCTGCTCGGCTGGGCGGCCGCGCCTGCCGCGCTCACCCCGGAACAGACCTTCGATCTGTACGCGCGGGTGCTGCTGGAGGACGATGCCGCGGCGGCACGCACGCTCAATGATGCGTTACGCCCGGCCTTCGAGGGCAATGATGCGGTCACCCTGACCCCCGGCGGACTGGCAGGCGCGATGGCCGCCCCGCTGCAGGCACTGCTGACCAAGCAGGGCGCCAGCGCCCAGGACATCGCCGCCGTGCCGGCGCTGATCAGCGCCAACCTGCGCCAGAACCGGTGCCGCGCCGAGCGTGCGCAGGTCCGGGACAACGCACATGTGGAAGGCACGAAGATCGCCGGCATCACCTTCGAGTGCCAGGTCAGCACGCTGGACGGCCTGCGCCCCCTGGCCGATGCCGGCATGCAGGACGACTCGGCGGAGAACTTCAAACGCTTCATCGATGCCTACCTGGCCGCGCTGCGCGACGCACCCCGGCATGCGTTGAACGGCAGCCTGGATCTGTATCCGGCCAAGGACAACGGCTACTGGTACATCGGCAACCTGGACGGCCTCATCTCACCGTTGGTGGACGCACTGCTGCCGTTTGCAACGTGGATGCAGGAGGCGGCCGCGCGTGCTGCGCCCAAGGTGACCGGCGTGCCCGGCTGCGACCTGCTGCTGGACCAGCATCGCCAGTGCCTGGCGAAGATCGCCCCGGAACAGTTGCCCGGCGTGGACGCAATGGCCGAGGAATTGAAGGCCAAAGCCAAGGTCATGACGCCCGAGGCGATGACGCAGGAATGCAAGGCACTGCGTTCGATGGCTGAGGCGATGTGGAGTGATGACTGCGGTTGAGGCGATACGACTCAATCCAGCTACACAGTTGCAGTACACCCGGCGACGTCTGCCCTTACCGGACCAGGGTTGGCGGAAGCCGCACGACAGCGCGGCAGCAATGCAACTTGTTGCATTACTGCTCTCCTCAAGCCCGTCTAGAATCGTTCAACAGTTCCAGTTCCGGTTGAACACCTTGCGTCGATTTGCCCTCCCACTGCTGTGCAGTGTTGCCGGTACCTGTGCTGCAGCATCGTTGTCGCCCGAAGCGGAGTACACGCTTCAAGCACGCGTCCTTCTGCAGGGTGACGCCACAGCGCGAACTGCGCTGACGGCAGTTGATGCAGATGCCGTTCCGCCCCAGCAGATCAACTGGGATGATGTAATCGACGATCTTCCTTCGTGGCTTAACAGGCAAGGGCTGGAAGTTTCCGATGCGGAGGTGATGCTCACGCTGGAGAGCGCCCTGCGCGCACGCTTGCAACGGATATCGTGCATAGCGGAAGCGTTCCTGCCACTGGGAGGACCGGAGATCGGCCAGTTCATGATGAACTGTCAGGTTCCGGATATCGAATCACTGTTCGTCAAGTACCGTGCACTGCGCCTGGCAGACGGCGATTCGCCATTCCCCAGCGCGACGTTCATTTCGCTCTATGCCGACCGCATCCGCAATGCGCCGAATGTTGCATATCGTTCTTCGTTTACCGGCTGGTCCTCGTCCCAGCATGCAAAGGTGCACCAGGATCGGGCACTCAAGATTCGTCAGACCGTCCTGCTTGGCCTCCTGCCTTTCGCTGAGTGGGACCTCCGAATCGAGGCCGAAGGCACCGCGCAGGAAACAGGAATCCCCGTTTGTGACATCGCCATCAAGCTGCTGGACCAGTGCCCTGCCCCCAATAAATGGCTGCGAGATTCACTGTTGACCAGCCTTGCCCGTGCAGACGATGACGCGGAGGAACCCTACGCGCGTGTCATGGCTGCGCAGCTTTGTGCTGGCGCGTTGGAAGACGCCAACGCTGACCCGGATGCGCTTTGCCATCCTGGCGATATGGGCACCGACTAGAGCAGAAGCACCTTGGCAGTTCAGCTGCATAACTGACGGTGCAGCACCGGCCACCACACGTAGATCTCACATCGATACACCGTACCGCCGCCACTTTGAGAGTAGTTGCATGGAAACGCAGGCCGTCGCGCTCCAACTTCATGGGTTTGCCCATCCGGTGAATGCAATGACGACGCTGAAGATGTCCCTCATGCTGCTTGTGTGCCTGCCGTTCGTGACTTCGGCAGCCACGCCCTCCCCGCTGACACTGGAGGAGACGTTCCACGCGTATGTGGATCTCGTCACCCGCGGCGATACCGACGCCGCCGCAAAACTGAAAGCCGACGCAGCGCGCGCGAAAGACCCCGACACCCTCGTGGATATCATCGATGACATGTCCTCCATCGGCACTGCTCGAGACATATCCGACGCACCGGAACTGCAGGCCACCGCATCGGCCGTGTATGCGCGGCAGCGGGAAGTCAGTTGCAACGTCACCAGCATGAAGGTCACCGAATCGGCGGCCTCGGAAAGCGCTGAAGTCCATTATCAATGTCAGTTTCCCGATCTTTCCGGTTTCTTCGATACGTACCGCGCGGAACGCAAGCTGCTTTTGACGGAGGGCAAGGATGCGGCAAGGGAAAGCACGATGCTGGCTGCCTATGTCGAGAGCATTCGGAACGCACCAAGCAGCGCACAGGAAGGAACGGCGGAGTTCCGCAGGCAGGGAACAGGTGGCCCTTGGATGAGCCTGGACATGCTCGATCTGGCCAGGAAAATGACCCTGTCCATGGTGCCGTTCGCGCAGTGGGACGAACGCATCGAGGCCGAGTCCGTCCCCACGGTGACCGGCATAGCACCCTGCGACGTGATGCTGGACGCCCAGATTGGCTTCCTCCAGAAGTCGCATCCCGACCACGAAGGCCTGTTGCTGCGCAGCGAAGTGGAATCCAACGTGACCCGACTGGGACCGGCACTGGCGGCAGCCCATTGCCGCGCCTTCCACGATCAGAACAGGGCGCTGTGGGAGGGCGCGCCGTCGGCGGCCAGTGACTGATCACGCCGGTAGCCCTGCGACATCCCGCTTTCGCGGTCAGGGCCGCAGCAGCAGCCGCAGATCCTCACCTACCTGGCGCTGATCCACCACCCGCATCCGACGCTGCTGCGCCATCCCGGTGATGCCCAGCCCGGACAACAACGGCAGGCCCTGCTCACCCAACAAGGTGGGGGCCTGGTAGAGCAGCAGCTCATCGACCCAGCCGCCGGCCAGCAGTGCGCCGCCCAGCGTGGCGCCGGCTTCGGTATGTACTTCGTTGATGCCGCGCTCGGCCAGCAGCGCCAGCACCGCGCCCAGGTCCAGCCGCCCGTTGTGGCTGGGCACGCTGGCGAACTCGGCGTCCGCCGCATCCGGCGGGCTGATCGCCGCATCGTGCAGGTACAGCGTGGGCGCGCCGCCCTCACGCACGCGCGCGCATTCCAGCGAACGCAGCCGGGCATCGAGCACCACGCGCAGTGGCGGCAGCACCTCGGTATCGGCCAGGCGCACGGTCAGCATCGGGTCGTCGGCCAGCACGGTACCCGCGCCAGTGAGGATCGCACCAGCACGCGCGCGCCAGTGCTGCACATCCTCGCGTGCCGCCGCGCCGGTGATCCATTTGGACGTGCCATCGGCCATCGCGGTGCGCCCGTCCAGGCTGGCTGCCAGCTTGACCCGCAGCCACGGCCGGCCGCGCTCGATGCGCGAGAGGAAACCGTGGTTGAGTTCACGCGCCTGCGCGGCCATCAAGCCTTCGGCAACCTCGATGCCCGCCTCACGCAGCAGCACGAAACCGCCGCCGTCGACCTTGGGGAACGGATCGCGCATTGCAGCGACCACGCGGGTGATGCCGGCCTCGATCAGCGCCAACGCACAGGGCGGTGTGCGACCGTAGTGCGCGCACGGCTCCAGGGTGACGTAGGCAGTGGCACCGCGTGCGCGTTCACCGGCTTCGCGCAATGCGAACACTTCCGCATGCGGGCCACCGGTACGCTGGTGCCAGCCCTGCCCGACCACCTCTGCACCCTGTGCGATCACGCAGCCGACCATCGGGTTGGGTCGCGCCGTGTAAGCGGCGCGTTCGGCCAGGCGCAGCGCGTGCGCCATGTGCAGATGATCGAGAGGGCTGAAGTCGGTCATGGTGGAAACCGGAAGGCGCCAGGTCAGCCTTTTTTCTTCTTGGCCAACGCGATCGCATCACCCAGCAGTTGCAGTTGTTCGGTGCTGGAGGGCAGCTCGCGTTCGAGCTTTTCAATCTCCTCGCGGAAATCGGCGACATCCTCGAAGCTGCGGTACACCGAGGCGAACCGTACGTAGCCGACATGGTCGAGCTTGCGCAGTTCGTTCATGACGAACTCGCCGACCTTGATGGAGGGCACTTCGCGCTCGCCGCAGATGCGCAGCTGCTGCATCACCGCGCGCACCGCCAGTTCAATCTTGTCTTCGGGCACCGGGCGCTTCTGCAGCGCGCGGTCGAAGCCGGCGCGGACCTTGCGTGAATCGAAGGCCTCGCGGCTACCGTCGCTCTTGACGATCGCCGGCAGCTTCAACTCAATGGTTTCCAGCGTACTGAAGCGTTCGTTGCAGGCCTCACACTCGCGCCGACGCCGAATCGTCGCACCGTCTTCAGAGACGCGCGAGTCGATCACACGGGTATCGGCATGCTGGCAGAACGGACAGTACATGGAACGCCTTGCATCAGGAAAACGTCATGCCGTGGTTACGGCAGCGTCGCAACGGTACCTGAGAAGGGGCAAACCAGCAAATCACCAGCGCCTAGGCGTCACGTAGATGGCGGAGGTGCCATGCCAGGCTGAGCCAAGGCGCTCCTGCAGCCAGGCACGGCAGGAGCGTGAACAGACCGTCGCCGGGGAACGCGATCCGCACCATCACCACGGCCGTGACCGCCTGGGCCGCCAATATCCACCACAGACCGGCCCACCAGGTCCCGACCACCGCAGCCAGCCCGGCAGCGCCCTGCCGCTGCCGGATGCTGGCCAATCGCCCGACAATGAACGGCGCGATGGCCGAAGCAAGGCCCCACACTGCCAACCCCAACACAAAGATTGCGGGGAGCGAACCGCCGTGCCCCACGGCAAACAACAGGATGAGCGCGCCAATGCCGCCTGCAACCACGCAGGGCAAGGTCACCAGGAAGAAGTGGAGGAAGAGCCATCGGCCGGCACGTTGATGCTCGCGATGCGGATCAACAACCTGCGGCGGGACATGCCTTGCGTTGGCGCTGCGGCGCATCGGAAACGGTCTTGGTGCGCCTTTGCAGGCCGACCTGCACAGACTGGGGTGGATACTTCGACGTAGCCATGCAACAAGTACGAAACAGACGCTGCCCCGATGCACTCGCGTCTAACGTTGCGCCCTGCGCAACCCCAGCAGATGCGCAGTGGGAACCAGCAGCGGCGGTCCAAACACCAGATAGCCGAGCACGCCCACGCCACTGCCGGCCATGAGGAAGCTGGACAACACCAGACCCAGTACGCCGAGCGCGGCGATCACGCCCAGCGCCAAACCGGCCCAGGCCCATGGCGAACTGCGGCGCAGGGCCACGCGGCCGCCACGCACGTAGACCACGCTCAACCACAGCCAGCCCAGCACGCCGCAAAGGCCGGCCAGGCTCCAGCACAGCAGGAAGAAACCTTCGCCGGTGCCCATGTAGTTGCCACGGGTGAAATAGGTCCACACCGCCATGCCGGCCAGGCCACCGCCGGCGACCAGCGCGGGCAGTCCGAACAGCAGAGCAAGCGTGAGATAGATGCGACGTTGGGTGCGGCCTTCCATGCGTGTTCCCCTGTGGGACATCAATCCGTCTGCGCAAACCCGGGCGGCTGCCGCCAGCGTTGCGGCCAGCGCAGGTAAGCCAGGGCCGCGCCGGGGATCACCAGCAGCAGGCCGGCCAACACCAGCGCCACCGTCTGCCGCCCGCCATCCTGCCAGAACCACAGCAGGTGCCCCAGGACGAACAGGCCCGTCAGCAGCCCCAGCACGTAACCGCTCCAGACCAGCGCGCCGGTCTGCAGCAGGGCCGGCCGGCCACGCCGCAGATATACCCAGCTCAGCCACACGAAGGCCACCGGGGCGGCACCGCCGGTCAGGCCGAAGCCGAGCAGCCACAGCCGTTGCGCAAGATCCATATAGCCGGGCCCGATCACCGTCATGGCGATGCCGAACAGGGCCAACCCGCCGCCCCCGACCAGGCCGGGGACGCCGAACACGAGGGCCAGGACCGCGTAGCATCGCTGCGCGCGGCCCTCGTTCATATCACCCGTAAACCGGGTACTTCGCGCACTGGGCGCTGACCGCATCACGCACGCGTGCGATCACGGCCTCGTCGGCCGGCGCGTCGAGCACGTCGGCGATCCAGTTGGCCAGGTCCACACAGTCCTGTTCGACATAACCACGGGTGGTGACGGCCGGGGTGCCCAGGCGCAGGCCCGAGGTCACGAACGGCGAGCGCGGATCGTTGGGCACCGCGTTCTTGTTGACGGTGATGTGGGCCTTGCCGAGCGCCGCTTCCGCATCCTTGCCCGAGACATCCTTGCCGATCATGTCGACCAGCATCAGGTGGTTCTGGGTGCCACCGGAGACGATCTTGTAGCCACGCGCGATCAGCGTGTTGGCCATCGCCTGGGCGTTCTTGACCACCTGCTGCTGGTAGACGGTGTAGGCCGGCTCCAGCGCTTCCTTGAAGGCCACGGCCTTGGCCGCGATGACGTGCATCAGCGGACCGCCCTGGATGCCCGGGAACACGATCGACTGCAGCTTCTTGACCAGGTCCTCTGCGGCACCCTTGGCAACGATGATGCCGCCGCGCGGACCGCGCAGGGTCTTGTGGGTGGTCGAGGTGACCACGTGGGCGTGCGGCAGCGGGCTCGGGTAGACACCGGCGGCGACCAGGCCGGCCACGTGGGCCATGTCCACGAACAGGTAGGCACCGACCTTGTCGGCGATGGCGCGGAAGCGCGCCCAGTCCACCACCTGCGAATAGGCCGAGAAACCGGCAACGACCATCTTCGGCTTGTGCTCGAGGGCCAGGCGCTCGACTTCGTCATAGTCGATCAGGCCGGCTTCGTTGACGCCGTACTGCACGGCGTTGAACAGCTTGCCCGACGCGTTGACCTTGGCCCCGTGGGTGAGGTGGCCGCCGTGTGCCAGCGACATGCCCAGGATGGTGTCGCCCGGCTGCAGCAGCGCGAAGTAAACCGCCTGGTTGGCCTGCGAACCGCTGTGCGGCTGCACGTTGGCGTAGTCGGCATCGAACAGCTGCTTGAGGCGGTCGATCGCCAGCTGCTCGGCGATGTCCACGTATTCGCAGCCACCGTAGTAGCGCTTGCCCGGATAGCCTTCGGCGTACTTGTTGGTCAGCTGGCTGCCCTGGGCCTCCATCACGGCCGGGCTGGCGTAGTTCTCGCTGGCGATCAGCTCGACGTGGTCTTCCTGGCGCTGGGCTTCGGCGGCGATGGCCTTGGCCAGTTCGGGATCGTAGGTTTCGATGCGGACGTCACGCGGGAACATCGGTTACTCCAGGCAGGCAGAGGGGGTACAGCGCGAGCTCTGGATTGTAGTCCCCGCAGGCGGGGCTGACCAATTGCGGGGGGTGTGCCACGCCATACGTGGCAGAACGGAGCCGCCAACGCGGAACGGCGCCCCGGAGGGCGCCGCTCATGGGGCCAGACCCGTGCACCGCCTTAGCGGTTATTGATCACGTAGTCGGCAATGATTCCGGTGGCGATGGCGACCAGCAGCAGGTTGCCGCGGTCATCGCGGATCCAGTGGTGGCCGTAGGGCGGGCGGCGCACTTCATAGCGGCTGTAGTCGTTGACCACATAGACCGGACCGCCGTAGTACTCGCGATAGCGATGGCCACGCGCCCAACCGTAGCCGTGCGCCGGCCGATAGACCACACGCGGCGGCGGTGGGCCGGGGCGGTAGTAGCCGCGGTTGTCGTAGTAGCGGCGGTCGTGACGGACCTCGCGGCGGTCGTCCCGCCAATCGCGGCGGTCATGCCGATAGTCGCGGCGGTCATCGCGGCGGTCATGCTTGTCATGCCCGCGCCCCCGATGGTCGTCATCGGCGAAGGCCGGTGCCACCATGCCCAGGGCGAGCAGCGAGGCCACGGTCCCGACCACAAATCGATTCATACGCATGATTGGCCTCGCCTGGTGGATTGATGGCTCCATCATGCGCAGTGCATCTGAACGGTCTCCGGCTGGAAACGGTTTCCAATTCAAGGGCCTTGACGGCCCGTTCAGGCCCCGGCAAGCCCCGCCCCTTGGGGCCTGCGGGCGGTTGTCATCGCTTCCGGCTATAATCAGGGGTATTCCTTATTCATCTGTTCCTGTTCCCAGCGGAACGGGCGCAGGCTTGCGCCTTTCGGAGACCTCATGTCCTCGCAATACATCTACACCATGAACCGCGTCAGCAAGGTGGTCCCGCCCAAGCGGCAGATCATCAAGGACATCTCGCTGTCGTTCTTCCCGGGTGCCAAGATCGGCCTGCTGGGCCTGAACGGCTCGGGCAAGTCGACGGTGCTGAAGATCATGGCCGGCGTGGACACCGACTTCGAGGGCGAAGCCCGCCCGCAGGCCGGCATCAAGGTCGGCTACCTGGCCCAGGAACCGGAGCTGGACCCGGCCAAGACCGTACGTGAAGCGGTCGAGGAAGGCGTGGGCGAAGTGCTGCAGGCCCAGGCCCAGCTGGACGCGGTGTACCTGGCCTATGCCGAGGAAGGCGCCGATTTCGACAAGCTGGCCAAGGAACAGGAGCGCCTGGAGGCGATCCTGGCCGCCGGCGATGCGCACACCCTGGAAAACCAGCTGGACGTGGCCGCCGATGCGCTGCGCCTGCCGCCGTGGGATGCCGTGGTCGGCACCCTGTCCGGTGGTGAAAAGCGCCGTGTCGCGCTGTGCCGCCTGCTGCTGCAGAAGCCGGACATGCTGCTGCTCGACGAACCGACCAACCATCTCGACGCCGAGTCGGTGGAATGGCTGGAACAGTTCCTGGCGCGCTACACCGGCACCGTGGTGGCCGTTACCCATGACCGCTACTTCCTGGACAACGCCGCCGAGTGGATCCTGGAACTGGATCGCGGCCGCGGCATTCCGTGGAAGGGCAACTACACCGACTGGCTGACCCAGAAGGACGACCGCCTGCGTCAGGAAGACAACCAGGAAAAGTCGCGCCAGAAGGCGATCCAGAAGGAACTGGAATGGTCGCGCCAGAATGCCAAGGGCGGCCGTACCAAGGGCAAGGCCCGTCTGGCCCGCCTGGAAGAACTGCAGTCGGTGGATTACCAGAAGCGCAACGAGACCAACGAAATCTTCATCCCGCCGGGCGAGCGCCTGGGCAATGCGGTGATGGAGTTCAAGAACGTCTCCAAGAAGTTCGGCGACCGTCTGCTGTTCGACGACCTGAACTTCCTGGTGCCCGGCGGCGCGATCGTGGGCATCATCGGCCCCAACGGTGCCGGTAAGTCGACCCTGTTCAAGATGATCACCGGCCAGGAAAAGCCCGACACCGGCGAGATCGTGGTGGGCCCGACCGTGCAGCTGTCCTACGTGGACCAGAGCCGCGACGCGCTGGAAGGCAACCACAACGTCTTCCAGGAAATCGCCGGCGGCCTGGACATCCTCAACATCAACGGTGTGGAGATCCAGTCGCGCGCCTACATCGGCCGCTTCAACTTCAAGGGCCAGGACCAGCAGAAGCTGGTGGGCTCGCTGTCCGGTGGTGAGCGTGGCCGCCTGCACATGGCCAAGACCCTGCTGCAGGGTGGCAACGTGCTGCTGCTCGATGAACCGTCCAACGATCTGGACATCGAAACCCTGCGTGCGCTGGAAGATGCGCTGCTGGAGTTCCCAGGCAACACGTTCGTGATTTCGCATGACCGCTGGTTCCTGGATCGCATCGCGACCCACATCCTGGCCTTCGAAGGCAACTCGCACGTGGAGTTCTTCCAGGGCAACTACCGCGAGTACGAAGAAGACAAGCGCCGCCGCATGGGCGACGACGCCGCGCCGAAGCGCCTGCGCTTCAAGGCGCTGAAGTAAGGAACCCAGAAAGGCCGCGCTCGCGCGGCCTTTCGCCTTTTGTAGGTCGCCACCGTTGGTGGTGACACGATGCGCTCGCTGCGCGGCCGTTTTGCATTTGGGTCAACGGCAACGCGTCATTGCTGCGGGGTGGGGAGGGCACCTGGCCCCCTCCCCCCACACATTACGTGAGCGGGTGGAATTTCCCCGGAGCACCGCGCGGCACCATGCTCTTTGTCGCCGGATCAGACGATCCCTTCGGGGGAGGCCGGCGGGCAGCCCCCGGAGGGACGCTCCAAAACAGGGATGTTTTGGAGCAGCCTACAAGGATGTACTTGCGGCGTGTCCCGGAGCGGGGCTGCCCGCCGGCCTCCCCAGCACGTAAAAACTGAAACGCCGCTGTTCAGCGCAAGAAATGAACAGCCATGATCGGACGCTTGCCATGACCCTGTTTGAACGCCTGTTCCAGTTGCAACAGCACGGCACGTCCGTGCGTACCGAACTGCTGGCCGGGCTGACCACCTTCCTGACGATGTCCTACATCGTGTTCGTCAACCCGGACATCCTGGCCACCACCGGCATGGACCCGGGCGCCGTGTTCGTGGCCACCTGCCTGGCCGCGGCACTGGGCTCGCTGGTGATGGCGTTCGCCGCCAACTTCCCGGTCGGCATGGCCCCGGGCATGGGCTTGAACGCGTTCTTCGCCTTCACCGTGGTCGGTGCCGCCGGGCTGCCGTGGCAGCAGGCATTGGCCGCCGTGTTCATCTCCGGCCTGGTATTCCTGGTGCTGTCGCTGACCGGCGTACGCGCCTGGCTGGTGGCGGGTATTCCGCCGTCGCTGCGCGCCTCGATCGTGGCCGGCATCGGCTTGTTCCTGGCGATCATCGCGCTGCAGAAATCCGAAGTGATCGTCGCCAACACCGACACCCTCGTCGCGCTCGGCCCGCTCAATACCGCGCCGCCGTTGCTGGCGCTGTCCGGGTTCCTGCTGATCGCGATCCTGGAAGCACGCCGCGTGCGTGGGGCGATCCTGATCGGCATCCTGGCCGTCACCGCTGCGGCCTGGCTGCTCGGCGACGTGCAGTTCCACGGCATCATTTCGCTGCCACCCACGCTGGCCCCCACCTTCCTGCAGCTGGATCTGCCCGGCCTGCTGCACCACGACGGTGGCGCGCCCATCGCCGTGCTGCTGCAGGTGGTGCTGGTGTTCGTACTGGTGGAAGTGTTCGATGCCACCGGCACGTTGTATGGCGTGGTCGGGCGTGCCGGGCTGTTGAAACTGCCGGGCGCACAGAAGCGCTTCGGCCGGGCACTGCTGGCCGACAGCACCGCGATCGTGGCCGGCTCGCTGCTGGGTACCAGCAGCACCACCGCCTTTGCTGAAAGCGCCTCCGGCGTGCAGGCCGGTGGCCGCACCGGGCTGACCGCGCTGGTGGTGGCCGCCCTGTTCCTGGCCGCGTTGTTGTTCTCGCCACTGGCCAAGATGGTGCCCGGCTATGCCACCGCCCCGGCGCTGCTGTTCGTGGCCGGGCTGATGCTGCGCGAGCTGGTCGACGTGGACTGGAGCGACCTGACCGAATCGGTGCCCGCCGCGCTGTGCGCACTGGCGATGCCGTTCACCTACTCCATCGCCAATGGCCTGGCGTTCGGCTTCATCGCCTATGCAGTGCTCAAGGCCGGTACCGGGCGCTGGCGCGAAGTGCACCCGGCGGTGTGGCTGGTGGCCGGGTTGTTCGTGCTGCGTTACGCGTTGGAGTGATCCGCCGCGGCCGCGTGGTTCACCTGTCGGCCACGCGGCTCTGGGATGATGGGGCATGACCCACACCTCCCCGCCCGCCCCGCTGCCCTCGCCCCTGCGCCGCCAACTGCTGCGTGCCGCGCTGCTGGCACCCGCGGTGGGCGCCCTGGTCGCCCTGCCCGGGTGTTCGGTGCCGGAGAAGATCGACGGCACGTTCCTGCAGCCCTGGCGCAGCCATCTGGACTGGGGCATGGCCGATTGGCAGCGCTCGCTGAAACTGGCCCAACGCCTGGGTTGCCGACAGTTGGTGCTGCAGTGGAGCGGCATCCACGGTGCACCGGACGGCGACTGGGAACTGTCTGAGAACAGCCTACGCATGCTGTTCACCGCGGCCGGTGAAGCCGGCGTCCGCGTGCGCGTCGGGCTGCCCTTCGAGCAGTCGTGGTGGAAGGCGATCAGTGGCGACGATGCGGCGCTGCAGGCATTCTTCGCCGACAGCCTCACGCGTGCCCAGGCCTGGCTGGCGCAGGCCCCGTGGCCGCGCCTGCAGGGCTTCGCCGGTTGGTACCTGCCGTATGAAATCGAGCAGTACCACTGGGCCGATCCGGCTCGCCAGCAATGGCTGGCGCAGTGGCTGCACGGCCTGCAGCAGGCCGCGCAGGCGCGCGGTGGCGACAGTGCGATTTCGACCTATTTCAGCCGCCTGTCCACCGAGGGCCGGCTCGATACGCTGTGGTCCACCCTGCTGGACAAGGTGACGCTGCGGCCGATGGTGCAGGACGGCGTGGGGGTGGCAGGCGCAGGCAACGTGCAGCACCTGCAGCCGCTGCTGGCGCTGCTGCAGCAGCGCGGCGTGGCCTTCGATGCGATCGTGGAACTGTTCCGCGAGCTGCCCGGCTCAGCCAGCGATGGCACGCGCTTCGAAGGCGAGACCGCCGACGTCGCGCGGATCCGCACCCAGCTGCAATGGGCCCACGACAGCGGCGCCGACAACGTGCTGGTGTACGCGCTGGACCCGTGGCTGTCGCAGGATACGCCGCAGGCCAAGGCGCTGCGGCGGCAGTGGGGCCTGTAACCGCGCCTGCGCCTACAGCGCGCGGCCGATGATGTCGCGCAGGATCTCGCTGGTGCCACCGAAGATGCGCAAGGCACGCGCATCGGCCCAGGCGCGGCCGATGCCGTATTCGCTGCTGTAACCGTAGCCGCCGTACAACTGCAGCAGGGCATCCAGTACCTGGCCCTGGATCTCGGTGGCGTTGAGCTTGGCCATCGCCGCGTGGTTGGGCTGCAACCTGCCCTGCATCTGCTGATCCAGGCACTGGTCCAGGAAACTGCGCAGCATCGCCAGCTGCGAGGCGGCACTGGCCAGGACGAAGCGGGTGTTCTGGTGGTCGATCAGGAACCGGCCGAAGGCCTTGCGCTGGCGCACGTAGGCCACCGTTTCCTGCAGCATGCCCTCGGCCGACGCCGCCGCGCGCAGGGCGATGGCCAGGCGTTCGGCGGCCAGTTGTTCGCCCAGGTAGTCAAACCCGCGCTGCTCTTCGCCGAGCAGGTGCGATACCGGCACCTGCACGTTGTCGAAGAACAGCTCGCTGGTGTCCTGTGCATGCTGGCCGATCTTGGCCATCGGCGCACCGCAGGTGACCCCGGGCAACGCGGTGTCCACGCAGAACAGGCTCAGCCCGCGCGCCCCCAGTTCCGGCGCGACGGTGGCCACCACTACCACCACGTCGGCATTGCTGCCGTTGGTGATCCAGGTCTTCTGGCCGTTCAGTACGTAGTGATCGCCCTGGCGCTCGGCGCGGGTGCGGATCGCCTTGAGGTCACTGCCGGCGCCGGGCTCGGTCATGGCGATGGCACCAATGGCCTCGCCACGCGCCATCGCCGGCAGCCACGCATCACGCAGCGCCGGGCTGCCGTACTGCATCAGGTACGGCGCGACCATGTCCGAGTGGATCGAGAAACCGATACCCAGGTAGTTGGCCCGCGCCAGCTCTTCGATCACGCAGGCGGCGTGCCCGTAGTCGCCACCCAGACCGTAGGGCTCGGGCAGCTGGCAGTTGAGCAGGCCGGCCGCGCCGGCGGCGCGCCACAGCGACCGCGGGGTGATGCCATCGCGCTCCCACTGTGCGTAGTGCGGTGCGATCTGGCTGTCGATGAAACGCCGCACCTGTTCGCGGAACAGGTGGTGGTCATCGCGGAAGACGGTGCGCTCCAGCATGTCTCAGCGACCCACCGGGTCGGTGCTGCTGAGCTGGCCCTGCAGCACCGGTGCAGCGGCGCTGCCGGTCAGGAACAGGCTGTAGTGGTCGCCGGGCTGCAGCGTGGGCAGCGCCAGCAGCGCGCTGGCCTTGCCCCCGCAATCGGCGACCAGGCGCGCCTTGACCGGGTTGATCGCGCGCGCGCTGCTGCTGCCGGCGGCCACGGCCGGGAACACCACCGGGCCCTTATCGGCCATGGCCAGGCGGCCCTGGGCACAGCTGCCGGCCAGGTTGTAGAAACGGATCTCGGCCTTCAACGCATCGCTGCTGCCACCGCCATCGGCGAGCACGGCCAGCGGCTTGGTCGGTGCTGCCGGGTCCAGCACCAGGGTGGTGAAGCTGCCGGCCGCTACCTGCGCCTGGTTGCGCGGCGTGCCGGCCACGCGCACCGCGAACGGCTTGCCGCCTTCCACGATCGCATAGCGGGTGGCGCGCGCCGCCGGGCCGATGCTCTGCTCGCTGCCGTTGGCAACGGCAACCTTGAGCGCCTTGGCGCCGGGATTGAGCACGCGCACGAAGGCCGAGCCGGCCGGCGGGCGGGCCGCGTACAGCTGCGCCAGGCGGCCTTCCGGTGCAGCCTGCTGGGCGCTCGCGGCCAGCGGCGAGAGCGCCAGCAGCAGCGCGGCCACGGGAATCAAAGGAGTTTTCATCGCGGGGTTTCCTGGCTGCGGAGCGTGCGCGCCAAGGCATAGCGCTGCTCCAGTTGTTTGCGATCGACCTTGTTGCTGGTGCCGGTGGGCAACGCATCCACGGCGATCAGTTCGGAGGGGATCATGTACGGCGGCACGCGCCGGCCGAGTTGTTCTTTCCAGTCCTGCAGCGACGCCGGCAACGGTTGCACGCTGCCCTGCCCCGGCTGCGACAGTTCGACGAAGCCGATCATCCGCACCAGGCTGCCATCGGGCCTGCGCAGCACCACCGCCGCACCGGCGACCACGCCGTCCAGGGTGGACAGCGACGCATCCACTTCGGCCAGTTCGATGCGGTAGCCGTTGAGCTTGATCTGGTCGTCCTTGCGGCCGCGGAAATAGACCCGGCCCTGTGCGTCGAGATCGCCCAGGTCACCACTGCGATACGCACGCTTGCCGTGATGCTCGAACAGCACGCCCACATCGAGGTCGGGACGGTCCAGGTAACCACGCATGACGTGGTCGCCGGCCATGCAGATTTCACCGTCGTCGAGGAACACCTCGGCATAGGGCTTGGCCACGCCGATCGGGAACGGGTTCGGCGCTGCGGCGCGCAGCTCCGCATCGATTTCCACCCAGGTGGTGGAACAGGTTGCTTCGGTCGGGCCGTAGGAATTGATGATGCGCGCCTGCGGGAAGCGCGCCCAGAGCTCTTCGGCTACGCGCGGGGTCAACGACTCGGCGCCGAACACGAACACACGCAGGCTCGGCAGGTGCTCGGCGTTGAAGCGCGGGTTGAGCATCTGCTGGCGCACGAACGAAGGCGTGGAGGCCCATACCGCCACATCGGACTGGCGCAGGTGTTCGACGAAGCGGTTGCTGTCGGCGATCACCTCGCGCGGGCACAGCACGCAGCAGCCGCCCAGGCCGAGCGCGCCGCACAGGTCGAACAGCGAGAAGTCGAAACTGAAAAGCATCTGGTTGAGGAACGCCGGGGCCTCGCCCAACGCCAGGCACTCGCGGATCCAGCCGGTGAACAGCGCGACGCTGTCGCGCCCGATCTGCACGCCCTTCGGATCGCCGGTGCTGCCCGAAGTGAACATGATGTAGGCCAGCCCCGGCACCGTCAGCGCTCGCGGCGCCTCGGCACCGGCGCTGAAGCCATCCGCCGCCGCGTCATACACCGCGCTGGCATGCACCAGGGTGGTGATGCGCTGCAGCCGGGCCGGTGGGTTGATGGTATCCACCGGCACATAGGTCACGCCCAGCTGCAGGCAGCCGAGCATGGCCACCACGAAGGCGGCCTGTTTGTGCCCGGAGATCACCAGCGCATGCCCCGGCTGCACGCCGGCGGCCTGCGCACGCGCGATCCACGCCTGGGTCGCGCGGTGCAGGCCGGCCCAGTCCAGCACGCCGTCGGCATCGTGCAGGGCAGGCGCGTGCGCGGCCTGCTCCAGCTCGATGAAACGGCAGTGGTCAAAATCGAATCGCATGTGCTCGGCTCCGCGGCGGGGGTGGGTCAGCGCTGGTGCGCGGCGACGTACTCGGCCAGCACCTGCACCGATTCGACCAGGGCATCGATCTCATCGACCGGCAGGGTCACGCCGAGGCGATCCTTGACCTCCACCATCAACTGCACCTTGGACATCGAGTCGAACAACGACTCCAGGTATTCGTCGGCCTGTACGCGGGTGCCGATCACCGCTTCGACGATATCGATCAACTGGGTCTGCAGCGCTTGGGTATCCATGCTTGTCACCTTGTTCAGAACTGGAAGTAGAGGAAACGCGATTCTTTGTGCAGGCTCAGCAGGCTCAGCCCCAGCATCAGCAGCATCACCAGCAGCCACTGCCAGTTCGGCTGCCAGCGCATCCACGCGCGCGGCGCCGGGCTCGGCTTGGACAGCGCGGGCGAGTACACGCCCATGATCTGGTGCGCGTTGGGGGCCAGCCAGACGATGGCCAGCAGCACGAGGATATAGGCCAGCTGGATGTGGTGCCCCACCAGCAGGCGCCAGCCATCGGCCAGCCCCAAGCCGGCGACATGGCCCAGGCTCTCCAGGCTTTCCCAGCCCCGCACGCCGGCCATGCCCTGCACCAGCTGCCAGGCATCGGCCACGCCATCGGCGCGGAAGAAGGCCTGGGCGAACAGCACCGCCACGAAGGTCAACAGCAGGTAGCCGACATGCTGCAGCCGGTTGACCTTGCGCAGCGCCACCGGCTTGCGCCCGCCGACGAACACGCGCCACGCATGGTTGATCGCGAGGTAGCCGGCATGCAGCAGGCCGAAGATCAGGAACTGCAGGCCGGCACCGTGCCAGATCCCGGCCAAGCCCATCGCCCACACCGTGGGCAGCACGATCATCGATAGGAAGCCACCGGCCGAGCCCACCGCGGCCGGCCCGGTCGCGCGGCCATGGCGGGTGCGCCAGCGGGTGACCGCCATCGCCACCGGGTAGTACAGGTAGGCGGTGATGTAGCGGGTGAGCGTCATGTGCCAGCGCGCCCAGAAGTCGATCACGCTGGTCGCCTTGTAGGGCGAGTTGAAGTTGAGCGGGAAGCGGATGCCGAACATGCGCGCCAGGCCCAGCGCCATGTCCGAGTACCCGGAGAAATCGAAGTACAACTGCAGCGCGTAGCTCAGCGCGGTGGCCCACGCGCCCCAGAACTGGACCTGGCCGGTCTCGGCGAAACCGGCGTCGGCGTACGGCGCAATGGTGTCGGCCAGCAGCACTTTCTTGGCCAGGCCGATCACGAACAGCATGCCGCCGATGGACAGGTTGTCGGCGTGGAAACGGTAGGTTTCGCGCTTGCTGAACTGCGGCATCATCTCCTTGTGGTGGAGGATCGGGCCGGCAATCAGGTGCGGGAAGAAGGTCACGAACAGCACGTAACTGAGCGGGCTGCGGTCATTGACCACCCCGGCGCGGCAATCGAGCAGGTAGCCGATCTGGGTGAAGGTGAAGAAGGAGATGCCCAGCGGCAGGATCAGCGCATCCATCGGGCCGACGTTGAAGCCCATCTCACCGACGAAATTCACCATCGCCGCGAAGTACTTGTAGTGCACCAGCAGCAACAGGTCCGCCGCCACACCCAACGCGGTGGCCAGCAGCTGCAGCTTGGGCCGTTTGGCCAGCGACAGGATGACCAGGCTGACCAGGTAGTTGAACACGATGGAGCCGGCCAGCAGCACCACGAACTGCGGGTTCCACCAGCCGTAGAACACGATGGAGGCCACGCACAGCCACAGCGCGGCCAGCCGCGGTTGCAGCGCGCCCAGCGCGTAATGCACGCCGAGTGCGATGGGCAGGAAGATCAGCAGGAACAGGAAGGAATTGAAAAGCATCGTCGGTAGGTGCTCAGTCGATCTCGGCCAGCGTGGCCTGTTCGCCGTCGGTCAACGGCAGCGACAGGGCCATCTCGGAAAACTCCCAGACCACGAGTTTCAGGCTGGGTGGCCATTGCGTGCGTTGCGGCCAGGTGGCGAGCAGCGCACCGGAGAACTGGCCGCCATCCAGGCTCTGGTTCCAGACCTCGCGCCCGAGTGCATCACCCAGGCGTTCGGCGAACAGGCTGCGGCGGCCATTGGAGCTGCCCAGCAGCAGCACTTCCACCGGCGGGGTCTCGTCAAGCAGGCCACCGCTGCGCAGCGGCGCGATCACCTGCTCCGGCTCACGGTCCAGCGCCGGCCGCCACGCCGGCGGTGCATGTTCCAGCCCGGCCAGGATGATCAGATCGCCCATGCGCGGCTTGGGCGCGCCAAGCGGGCCCACCTCGAAGTCTTGCGTTCCGCGCCCGCCCAGCAACGGCAGCGCCGAGGCGGCCACCGCATCGGCGGCACGCTGCGCACCGAGTCGATTCATGTGTACATCGGTGCGGAAGAACATCGGCGCGGGTTGGTCACGCAGCACCGGCAACAGATCGGTGGAGGCCACGCCGGCCGCCGCCAGTGCCTGCTGCCATTGGCCCAGGCGCGCGCGCATCGCGGCCGAATGACGCAGGTCGCAGGTGTGTGCCTGCTCGATCCGCGATTTGTCCGGCACCACCACCACCAGCAGCTGCACGCCCTGCGCCTTCAACTGCGCCGACCAGTGCTGCATCAGACGCGCGCGCTGGCCGAACACCGCCTCACCGGCACCGGGCGGGGGACGCAGGCCATCGCGGTAGAACAACCAGTCCGGGCAGCCCAGCGCAACCTGCGCACCGGTGTCGCCGAACAGGCGATAGCGCAGCGCCGCGCTGACCGTGTCGGCCTGCGCCTGCACCGGCAGTTTCAGGGCGGCGTTGATCGCGCGGCCGGCTTCGCCGTCGGCCCAACGCGCCGGCGCCAGCGCGGCGGCCGGCAGTTCGGCACGCCACAGCATCCAGCCACCGGATACCAGCCCGATCACCAGCAACAGCAGCACGGCCACGGTGGTGGGCACATGCGCACGGGCCGGCGCAGCCGGTGGCAGGGGCGCGGGTGCGCCAGGACGTGCACTCATCGGGTTACTGCCCCAGCGCCTTGGCCAGGCGTGCCTGCCATTGCTGCGGGGTCATGATCGAGGCGTTGTCCCACTGGCCCTGTGCCTGCGGGCCGAAGCCGTAGACCGGCTCGAACATCTGCCAGACCAGCACCTGCGGCGGGTTGTCGCGGAAGTCGGCCGATTCCAGGTATTCCAGCAGCACGATCCACGGGCCGACGTTGCCGGCCTTCCAGTTCACCGTGACCGGGCGGTCGATGGCGTTGGAGAGTTTCTGCGGGAAGCCGAAGTACGCCTGCACCATGCTGTGCCCGGTGACGTGCACCGGCGCCTTGCCGGTGTCGAGCAGGGACTGGTTTTCCGCGGCGCGGCGGACCACGAAGGTTTCGCGGCCGATGCTGGCGCGCTGCTCCGGCGGAAGGAACAGCTCGGCCAGGTCACCGTAGCGGCGCTCGCGTGTTTCCTTGCCCAGCGGCATGCCACTGCCCGGCTCACCCGCCAGGTTTGGCACCTCGCGCTTGATCCGCGCGGCCAGCGCATCGGCGGTGGCATCGGCCGCCACCTGGGTCCAGTGCTGATCGCTGCGGTAGAACACGTCGGCACCGGTCGCGCGCAGGTCGGCCAGCACCTTGCGTGCATCCAATGCCTCCACCCCGGTGGTACGCAGCGAACCGAGGATGGTGTCGTAGCGTTTTTCCACCGAGGCGCTCACCACCTTGCCTTCCGGCAGGCGGTCTTCATAGAAGATCACCTTGTCGGGCAGCACCAGCAGTTCCAGCTTGACCCCGCGTGCGGCGAGCTTGGCCTTGGCGTCGGCGATCAACTGCGAGGACGCATCCACGGCCTTGGTGTCCACCGCACTGAGGCTGCCCCAGGCGGGAAACAGCCAGCCGTCCTTGCCGACCAGCACGATGGCCGAGTCGTCCTGGCGGGCCGCGGCGGCGGCCGGTACCTGAGCCAGTGCAGGCGCACTGCAGGCCACGGCAGCGAGTGCGGCCAGCAGCGGCAGGCGGAAGCGCGACAGACGGCGCGGGCGGTGTGCGTGGATCATCCGGGGTTCCTTTCCAATGTCAGTAGTACACGGTGGCGGTGGCGAACAGGCCCTTGGCGCGCTGGGTGTCCCCGCCGCCGATGGCGAAGCGGTACTGCACGGCCAGATCCACATAGGAGCGTGCCGCGTTGTAGTGATCCTCGCGGAACCAGTAGCGCACGCCGATGCCCGGGCCGGCACCGAGCGACCAGCTGCGGTCGGTGTCGGACAGGGCGAAGGACTGCGTGCCAATCAGCGGATAGTCGATGCCGCTCACCCGCGAGCGCTGGTCGATCCAGTCCGCGCCCAGCACCAGGTAGGGCGTTAGCATCCAGCGGGTCTGGTCGGCGCCGAACCGGTAGCTGCGGCCGGCGCGCAGTTCGGCAGCGGCGAAGGCCTGCTGGCGACGCAGGCGGCCATCGGAATCGGCCAGGCGCCGGTTCGGATCGCCGTTGGCATCGAGCGCGTCCACGGTGAAGTGCGCGCGGTTGTCGTCCCAGCTGTAACCGGCCTGGGCGTAGCCGCTCAGCGTCCACCACTGGTTGACGTCGGTGCGCACGCCGGTGCCGTGGTAGAAGCCGTAGGTGAGGTAGGTCATCCAGCCGCCAGCACTGCTGTCGAGCCGATAGCGCGCCAGCGTGTTGACCTGCTGCGGGCGGTCGGACTCGGTCTGGATGCGGCAGCGGGTCGCCGCCGAATCCGGATACACGCCGCCGCGGCGGGTGGCGGTGCCGAGGAACTGGCGACGCTCGATGCCGGCACTCAGGCCGGTCTGGCCGAACGCATAGCGCACGCCGAACGAACCGACCGTGGACGGCCAACCCGCCACCGAGCGCGAACGGCTCAGGCGTTCGGCACGGTCGCGCGCATCCTGGGTGGCTTCGCCGGTGCAGGGGTCCACGGCGAGCAGCGACTCGAAGGTGCCGCCTTCGTCGTACAGGGTGTTAGCCAGGCGCGCATATGCTTCCAGCGTGCCGTGCTGGTTGTTGAGCGCCTGCGGGCGCCAGAAGGCTTCGAGCGTGCCGAACACCGAATCGCCGGGGGTGCTGATCGCCGCACCGCCCAGGTTGGTGGCGGCCTGGCGAGCACCGCGGTAACCGGCCGAGAGGGTGACGCCCCACTCGCGCGAGAAATTGGCGATCGAACTGCGCGTGTTGTAACGCTGCGCGGTGTCCAGCGGCAGCTTGCCCAGATCGGCGCTGTCGATGGCGCCGCGCAGCAGGGTCACCGCTTCGGGATGCTGGCCCTGCGCGGCATGGGCATAGGCCTGGTCGAGCACCACGGTCGGCGGTGCCTGGCCGGTGGCTTCGGCGGCCTGGAAATCGGTCAGCGCCCGATCCGGCGCGCCGACGCGCTGGTTGAGGTAGCCGCGCTGCATCAGCAGGCCGGCATCGTTGGGCGTGGCGGCCAACGCGGTGTCCAGGCGCTGGCGCGCTTCGGCCTGCTGGCTGCGGTCACCGGCGGCCAGCGCAGTGGTCAACAGCCGCTGCAGCGGCACGCTGTCCGGTGCGGCCTGCACGGCCTGGCGCGCTTCGCTGATCGCCTGCGGGTAATCCATGCGGCCGTAGGCGGCATACGCGCGTTGCGCCGCGCCGCCTTCGCCCTGCAGGTCCGACGGGGTCATCTCGCACTGGGTGCCGTACGGGGTGTCGCGGCACTGCTGGATCGGCGCGGGATACGAGGTCTGGGTCAGCAGCTGGCCCGGCTTGGCACTGCGCAGCGCGCGGCTGCGCAAGGCCACCGCATCGGTGATCGCCTTGCGCGTGTCGGCATCCTCGTCGGCCAGCGATGCGCTCTGCAGCGGTGCGAGCAGATGCTCGGCACGGGTGCGGTCACCACTGGCCAGCGCCGCGTCCACCGCCAGCAGCCGCACGTTGCGCTGCTGTTGGGCGTCCAGCCAATCCTGGGCGAGCACGCTGTCGAAATCGGCATTGGCCTCGGCGGTGCGGCCCAGGCGCTGGCGCAGGTAGCCGCGCATGACCAGTGCATTGGTGTCTTCGCTGTCCTGGGCAATCGCCTCGGAGGCGGCGTCCACCGCTTCGGGCAGGCGCTCGGCCAGCATCAGCGCGCTCATCAGCAGCAGCCGATGGCTGGCCACTTCCGGCGCCAGCGCAACGGCCTGGCGCGCCGGTGCAATGGCATCTTCCGGGCGCAACGCGATCAGCGCCTGGTAGCCGGCCTGCGCGGGCAGTACCGCCTGTTCGCGCTTGATGCGCAGCTGTCGGGCCATCAGGTCGGCGCGGTTCGGGGCGCCCAGATCCAGTGCGGTGGTGGCCGCCTGCAAGGCACCGTCGAGGTCGCCGCGCGCTTCCAGCGCCGCCACCCACAGGATTGCCCATGCGCCCTGCTGGGGCTGCTGGCGGAAGGCCTGCTCGGCCTTGCTGGCGGCCTCGTCCATGCGGTCGGCGTTGTAGGCCGCGTACGCGTCGGTGGCCAGCGGGAAGGCGCGCTGATAGGCCAGTTCGGCCGCGCTCGGGCGAGCCGCCGGGCGCGCACTGCCACGCGGAGTGGGTGCGCCACCGGCGGCGGTAGCCGGCGCGGCGGCGGCGAGCCCGGCCAACGCCGGATCCTGCACGCCGTCGGCGATCGCCCGACGCGCCTGCGCACGCGCTTCATCCTGGCGGCCCAGCTTCTGCAATGCGTAGATCTGCAACAGGCGCAGACGCGCCACGTCCGGGCGCAGCCGTGCCGCTTCGCTCGCCTGCCGGTAGGCCTGCGCGTAGTCGGCGCGGTCGTAGGCGGCAAAGGCCTGCTCGGCGATGCGATACGCATTGCCGGAGAGCGGCAACGGTGCCGGTTGGGCGTGCACCGTGGCGCTGCCCAACCCGAGCAGGCCCAGCGCGATCATGCTGGAAAGCAATGTGGTTCTCATGCCTTCAGCTCTCCACTGTCGCTGTATTGGGGTTGGCCGGAACGCCGATGCTGCTCGCGCACGGCTTCGGCGATGGCCGCTTCGGTGGCCACGCCGTGTTTGACCAGGTAATCGCCGATGCGGCCGTCGCGCTGCGGCTTGTAGTCATCGAGCACGCGTTCGAACTGGTCGCGTGCAATCAAGCGCATTTCCACCAGCAGGTCGCCCAGCAGCGGCACCGCATCGATGCGGTAGGTCTCGCCGCTGATCAGGCGCAGGCCCGCATTGATTTCACTTTCGCGGGCGATGAACTGGGTCAGCGTGGTGGCATGGACGTCGTGCAGCAGCTGCGCCTGTTCGGCGTCGGACAGCGGGTTGGACACAGCCACCGACAACTCGCTGGGCGTGCTCGACGGCAGCGGCAACAGGCGCCACTGCACACAGGCTTCCACCGACAGCGGGAACTGCCCGGCCTGCAGGTAGTCCACATCGATCACCGCGCGCGGCAGGTCGCCCTGGAAGGCGATGGCCTCGGCCAGGGTTTCATCATCCAGCCACCCCTGCGCGACCAGGATCCGACCGAGCGGTTGCTGGCGGCCGCCCTGTTGTTGCTGCAGCGCTTCTTTCAGCCGCTCCGGTTCGACCGCCTGCCAGGTGGTCAGCAGTTCGCCCAGGCGCTTGCGGGTCTGCACCAGCTGCGAGGTCGTGGGGAAGTCGTGCATGGTCTTGTCCCACACCATGCGCTGGCCGAACAGCAGGTACAGCAGGAACATACGCCACGCGCGGGCGGTGGCCATGAAGTTGATCATGTTGCCGACCACCATGCGCGGGATCGACATCAACGCGTGTTCCCAGCCGTACAGGCGGTTGACGAAATAGAAGCGCTGCACCACGCGCGTGGCCAGTGCGGCGGTGGTGATCAGGGCGACGTTCATCTGCCAGGTACCGGCCTGGAAGATGGTCGGGAACTGGGTAGTCCACACCCCGGTGACCTTGAGCAGCCAGAACAGCAGCAGCTGCACGAAGATCAGGTAGGCGATGATGCTGATGAACGAGGTGACGATGCCCTTGCGGTCACGCGCCAGCAGGTACTTGGTGGCCAACGAGCCACGCCAGCCCAGCGTTTCCCAGCTCTGCAGGCCGATGCCCAGCACCCAGCGCGCCTTCTGCCGGTAGGACGCCCGGAAGTTGTCGGGGAAGTACTCGCGCACGCACAACGCCATCGACTGGGTGCTTTCGCGTACCGGCCCCCAGCCGAACCACGACGGCCGGCGCACACGGAACTGCACCGGGAAGCGCGCGAAGATCGAATGCATGCCCATCGCCGCCAGGCGCGCGCCCACGTCGTAGTCTTCGGTGAGGCTGTCGGTGTTGAATGGTTGGTTGGCGGTGGCTTCGCTCAACGCCAGCAGCGCCTTGCGCGAGAAACAGGTGCCCACGCCGGCCGAAGGCACCATGCCGGACACGCTCTCGCGCACCACTAGATCCTTGGCATGCCATTCGGCAAATTCGTCCATGTACACGCCGGCGATCAACTCGTACCACTCGCGGTCCAGCGAGGTCACCGGCAGCTGGATCATGTCCTTGCGCGGCAGCAGGTAGTTGAAGAAGCGCAGTTCCATCGGATGCAGCACGTCTTCGCTGTCATGCAGGACGACGCCGGCGAACTCGATGCCATGGCGTTTTTCGTAATCGAAGATCGACAGGATCAGCCAGTTCAGGCAGTCGGCCTTGCTGGTCGGGCCGGCGTGCGGCACCTCCACCCGACGCAGGCGCTTGTAACGCCGGCGCATGCGTTCGACTTCGGCGATGGTTTCGGCATCGTTGGGATACGTGCCGACAAACACGACGTAGTCACGGTAGTCGAGCACGTCGATCATGTTCTCGACCATCTGCGCGATGACGTCGTACTCCATCCACGCCGGCACCATGATCGCCAGCGGTTGTTCGGGCCGCTGCAGCAGGTCCTGCTGGGTCAGCGGTTTGTACTCGCGGCGCTTCTTGACGGTCAGGGTGCGCCAGCTTTCGCGGACCCAGTACCAGATGTCGATGAACAGGTCATCGAGGCTGGAGATCAGGATCAGCACGGCCACCGCCGCCGCCACTGTTTCCAGGGCGGCGTAGTAGTTGGCCAGCTGGATGTTCCAGAACAGACCGTCCACGGCCGGTCAGTGACCGTTGTCGACGGACTTGCGGCGACGACGGACCTGGGTGACACGGGCCGCCAGCAGCGCGAACACCACCAACCCGACCAGCACCAGCAACCACACCATGTGCTGCTGCCAGAGCGGCTGCGGGTTGTCCTGGTCGGCCAGCGTCGCGCCGTAGGGGTCCTTGCTGTCGAAGTCGTTGACGGTGCCACGGCCATCGATCACGGCAAGGTCGCCGCGCAGCAGCCGGAACGGCGTATCCAGGGCGGGGCCCTGTGCGCCCAGATCGTTGTAGAGCACGCCGGTCTGGCCGCCGGCCTGGACCACCTGCACGGCCGCGGCGCGGTCCAGGCCGGTGAGATCCAACAGCGGCTGCGGGCTGCCGGCCACGACCAGGCGACCGTCCTTCAGGCCAGCCGGTGCGACACCGGACGGTGCCAGCGCAAAGGCCAGGTACGGGCGCGCGGGGCTGATCGCGGTACCGGCGGCCACCACTTTCAGCTCGGCCGACTGCGGGGCCACGCCCACGGCACTGGCGATGGCGATCACCTTGCCCAGCGACTGCGGTGCATCCTGCAGCCAGCTGCTCGGCACGAACACGTCATTGGCATGCGCCAGCGCGCTGGCCGCACCGACGAAGTCGGCGCCGAGCGTGCGCTTGGCCAGCTTCAGGTGGCTGCTGGGCAGGATCGAGACCGGGAACGGCGTGGCCGGATCATGGCAGTACGGACGCGCCGGCTGGCGCAGGAAACTGATCCGCACTTCATTGCGTGCCGACAAGGCATACGCCGGCACCTTGGCGACCAGCCGTTGCGGCTTGCCATCGGCGCTGAGCACCTTGGCACCCAGCAGGTAGTCGTTGAAATAGATCGAGGCAACCGCGCCCTGCCCGGCCGCGTTCGGCGCGGCCGAGACATCCACCACCACTTCTTCGGGCAGGCGGCCGTCGGAAGAGAGCTCGCCCAGCGCGAAGGTCGCACTGCGATCGCCGCGGGTGACGATATCCAGCGTGCCGGCGATGTCCCCCAGCCGGCTCAGCAGCACGGCATCCTTGTCCATCGGTGCCGCGTTGGCCTGCGTCACCTGCAGGTTGCGGCCCAAGGCATAGGCGCGCCACTGCTCGCTGAGCAGGCCGGCCACCTTGGCACCGGCGGCCGGCGCCACCACCAGGGTCGGCCGGCCAGCGATTGCCGCCACGCTCACCGAGGCGTTGCCGGGGCCCTTTTCGAGGACGGCCATGTCGCTGTTGCGCCAGGCGGTGAATGCGCTGCCCGCATCGGCGCCAGTACCCGCCACTTCGGTGGCCAAGGCATCCAGTGCGGCGCGCACGCCGGCGCGCAGCGGGTCGCTGCTGATGGCCACGTCCACCGCCAACGGCCCGGTGTCGCGCAGCGACAGCAGCGCGCCCACTTCGGCCAGGCTGGCGATGCGGTGTTCGCGACCGCCTGCGGCCAGTGCGGCATACGCCGGCACGCCCTGCAGGCTGGCCGGGATGCTGATGCCGGTCAGGTCGACCGTACTGCCGACGCCCGGCAAGGCCACCACATCGACCTGCTTGCCGCCGTTGCGCAGCGCCGCGCCTACCCGCCAAGCGGCATCATACGCCGGCGCCTGCAGTGCCTTGCCATCCACCAGCAGGCGCACCCGTACCGGCAATGCGCCCCAGGCCTTGGCCACCGTGTCCACCGCACGCCCGTCGAAGCGATAGCTGAAACGCGACTCCGGCGACAACCGCAGCACGTTGGCCGGGGCGCTCTGGTCGGCGCAGCGGTAGTCGGAGACCACCGACCACCAGCCCACGCTGACGCGCACAAAGCCGTTGTCACGCGGCAACCCGTCGATGCCCAGCAGCTGGCTGGCATCGCCCTGCGCATCGGTGATCGAGCGCGCGGCGATCGGGTCGCCATCCACCGACCACAGCCCGGAGGTGCGGCCGGTATGCCCGCGCACATAGCGGCCATCGAGCTGCAGCTGTGCATCGCGGGTGGGGACGCCGGCGGGCACCGGCAGATAGAGTTCGCGCTGGCTTTCCTGGCCGCTGAGGGTCACCGGCTGGCGGAAGCCCAGTTCGCGCAGGGTCATCGAGCGCGTCACGGTGGCATCGCTGGCCCACTCACTGAACTGTCCAGCGACGCTGTCCGCCGCGTTGACTGCGCCGAAAGGTGTGATCAAGGCCAAGGCCAGCGGTAATACCTTGGGGAAGCCTGGGGTACGACGACGGGTCTGGGTCATGGGGTCAATTCGGTCAAGGAGAAATGGGAAACCGCAGGCGCGCGGGCGGGAACGAACTCATCGAACGGCAGCCCGCGCAACGCGGCCACGATCCGGGCCGAGGCGCGGCCATCGCCATACGGGCTGGCGTCGGGCAGGAACTGTGCCGGCGTGGCCGGCCGGTCGCAGATTGCATTCACCGCCGCCACGATCCGCTCCGGGTGGGTGCCCACCAGCTTGACCACGCCGGCCTGCACCGCCTCGGGGCGCTCGGTCACTTCGCGCATCACCAGCACCGGGCGACCCAGCGCGGGCGCCTCTTCCTGCACGCCGCCCGAATCGGTCAGCACCACGTGGGCACGCTGCATCAGCCGCACGAAGTTGAGGTAATCCTGCGGGGCGATCAGGTGCACGTTGTCCAGCCCACCCAGATGCTCATGCACCGGGCCCTGCACGTTCGGATTGAGATGGACCGGGTAGACGATTTCCAGGTCCGGCCGCTGCGCCAGCTGCGCCAGCGCGCGGCAGATATTGGCGAACCCGTCGCCGAAACTTTCGCGGCGGTGGCCGGTGACCAGCAGCAGCTTGCGATCCGGTGACAGAAACGGGAACTGCGCATCGACCGATTCGCGCAGCGCGACATCACGTTCCAGGCGCTCCACGGTCAGCTCCAGCGCATCGATCACCGTGTTGCCGGTGATGCTGATCCGCCCGGCCAGGTTTTCCTGTTCCAGGTTGTTGCAGGAGCTGGCGGTCGGGGCGAACAGATGGTCGGCGACCACGTCGATCACCCGGCGGTTCATCTCTTCCGGCCACGGCTGCTGCAGATTGCCGGTGCGCAGGCCCGCTTCGACATGGCCCACCGGAATGCGCCGATGGAAGGCGGCCAGGGCAGCGGTCATGGCGGTGCTGGTATCGCCGTGGACCAGCACGCGGTCGGGCTTTTCCAGCTCGTACAGGGCGTCGAGCTTGGCGAACAGCCGCGAACACAGCCCGTTGAGGGTCTGGTTGGCAACCATCACATCGAGGTCGTGATCGGGCCGGATCTCGAACAGCGACAGCACCTGGTCGAGCATCGCGCGATGCTGGCCGGTGATGCAAACACGGGAGTCGATATCGGGGGCTGCCTCAAGGGCGCGGACCAGCGGGCCCATCTTGATGGCTTCAGGGCGAGTGCCAAAAACAGATAGAACCTTCACCGGACCGCTCCATGTTGGATTCAACGAATGTGACTTCCATCACGCAAATCGTAGGCCAAGTCCGGATCGCTAGCCAGTGCAACGTGACTTCCATCACATTTATCGGGCAAAGTGACGTAAAACGTCACTTAGTGCCCGTAACGTGAATCCATTGTGGCGGTTTAGGTCGTCTTACTCGGGTGAAAGCTCGAACACCTGGCGCAGGTAGGCGAGGTATCCCGGGTCATCGCACATGCTTTTGCCGGGCGAGTCGCTGAGCTTTGCCACCGGCTGGCCGTTGCAGCGCACCATCTTGATGACGATGTTCAGTGGCGTCGGGCCGAGGTCGTTGGTCAGATGCGTGCCGACCCCGAACGCGACCTGGCAGCGCCCGCGGAAGTAATCGAACAACTGCATGACTTTCTCGATGTTCAATCCATCGCTGAACACCAATACTTTGCTGCGCGGATCGACGCGGCGCTCCTTGAAGTGCGCCAGCATGCGGTCCCCCCAGGTGAAGGGGTCGCCGGAATCGTGCCGCACGCCGTCGAACAGCTTGCAGAAATACATGTCGAAATCGCGCAGGAACGCGTCCAGCCCGACCACGTCGGACAGCGCGATGCCCAGGTCGCCGCGGTACTCGCGCGCCCACGATTCCAGCGCCGCCACCTGCGAATCGCGCAGCCGTGGGCCCAGCGCCTGGAAGGCCTGCAGGTATTCATGGGCCATGGTGCCGTGCGGGGTCATGCCGTACAGCCGCGCGAAATGCACATTGCTGGTACCGACGAACTGGCTGCCCAGCGCGTCGCGCAGCATCGGCAGCATCCGCGCGTGCCAGTCGCGCGAGTAGCGGCGGCGGCTGCCGTAATCGGCGATGCGGCACAGCTCGAACCCGGGGGTGTCGCGCAGCAGCGCGGTCTTGGCCTGCAGCCGGCGCTCGCCCTCGGCGAAATCCGGCGTGGTGGTGTTGCGGAACCAGACTTCGTTGATGATCGCCAGCAGCGGCACTTCAAACAGGATGGTGTGCAGCCACGGGCCGGTGATGTCCAGCTCGATCTCACCGGGCACGCTGGTCGAGGCGCGCAGCTGGATGTACTTGCGGTCCAGGTGGAACAGGCCGAGGAAATCGGCGAAGTCCGGTTTGACGAAGCGCAGCCCGCGCATGTACGCCAGTTCGTCGGTGCTGAAGCGCAGCCGGCACAGGTGGTCGATCTCGACGTTGATCTGGTCGATGTAGCGGGCCAGGTCGATACCCGGGGTTCGGCACTTGAACCGGTACTGCACCTGGGCGCCGGGATGCTGATGCAGCACCGCCTGCATCATGGTGAATTTGTACAGGTCGGTGTCGAGCAGGGACTGGATGATCATGGGGTGGAAGTATGCGCCCGTCGGAAGGAAGGTCGCCCGCGCGGCCGCGCGCCCGTTCAGCGACCGCGCAGCAGGCGCGGCACCTGCACGATGGCATGCGCCCAGATCGCGGCAAATACCGCGCCCTGCACCGCCACGTTGCGGCGGGGGGCCTCGAACTTGCGGAAATAGCGCCACAGCCCGCGATGCTTGTGCCACTCCACGAAGAACGGACGCGAGCGGCTGGACACGCCGCGTACGTGGGTGACCTGCAGGTCGTTGGCGATCGCCACCACCGCACCGGCCTCGCGCGCGCGCCGGCACAGGTCCAGGTCCTCGGCATGCAGGCGGTAGCCGGCATCCCAGCCACCGATGCGGTCGAACAACGCCCGTGGCATCAGCAGCAGCGCGCCGGACAAGGCCGGTACTTCCTGCAGCGGCAGGCCGGGATCAACCGCGATGGCCAGTTTGGCGCCCTGGGCCGGATTGCGCAGCATCGCGCCGAAATCCGGATCGCGGCGGCGCACGGCCGTATCCGGCACGCCCTGCTCATCCACCTGCTCCACGCCCAGGATGCAATCGCCCAGCGCCGCACCGCGTGCGCACAGCTGCGACAACGTATCCGGGGCGACCATCAGGTCGGGGTTGATGAAGGCCAACCACGGCGCACGGCTGTCGGCCACGCCCTGGTTGTTGGCTGCGGCGAAGCCGGGATTGTCCGGGTTGGCGATGAAGCGTACCCGCGGATCGGCGCTGGCGTGGCGCTGCACGATCTCCAGGGTGCCGTCCTCGGAGCCGTTGTCGATCACGCGGATTTCGGCCACCGCCTCGGCGCTGCGCAACCGGGCCAGGCAGCCGTCCAGGGTGCTGGCGCTCTGGTAGCTGACGATGATCGCGGCGATGGCAGGGCTCAAGCGGTTACTCCGGTGGGGATGCGGCGGGCGCGGCGAACAGATCGCCCTGCGAACGCGGCATTATCGCCTGCCGGTGCAGCGGCTGCAGCGCCTGGCGCAGCGCCAGCAGCGGGTCGTCCATCAGGAACGCCGCCAGCCGCGGTTGCCAGGCCGGCCAACGCGTGCCCAGCGCTTCCATGTCGCCGTCCCAGGCACGCCCCTCCTGTGCCCGGCCCACGTAGGCGGTTTCGCACAGTGCATTGCGCCAGCCCAACCCGGCCATGCGCAGGCTCAGGTCGACCAAGGCAGCGTTCCACGAGCCGTAGCTGTGCATGTCCAGACCACCGGCCTTGCGCCGGGCATTGGCGCGCAGCAGCACGGCATGGGTGACCGCCGAAGGCAGTTCCGGGTGCTGCGGCGGCAAGGCGGCGCAGGCCTGTGCCATGGCAGTGAGGTCGTCGGGAATCGGGTTGATCTCGCCCAGCCGCGGCCAGGACGCGGTTTCACCGGCGTTGCACCACGGTGTCGCCGAGCCGATCGAGGCATCGCGCGCGAAACAGGCATCCAACTGCTGCAGCCAACCCGGCGCGGGCATCGCATCCGGGGCCAGCACCACCACGTCGGCACCGTCGCAGGCGCGCAGCATTTCATCCAGGTGGGCGACTTCGCCGATCGCGCGTGCGCGCCGGGTGTACTCCGCGCGCAGCGGGGTGTGCGCCAGCCAGTGCTCGATCACCGCCTGCGCACGCGGACCGGCCTGGCCATCGTCGGCCAGCCATACCGAGGTGTCGGTCGGCGTGCCGGCATCCAACGCGCCGAGGCAACGGTCCAGGGCGGTGTCATCGACCCCGATCGGCAGCAACACGATCGTTCCCATCAGTCCCCCTGAGCGCGGCGTTTGCGGGTAGGTGCAACGGCGGCCCGGTGTCCGTGGCCGCCTGCGCGCAGCGTAGCAGGCGTCACGGCCGCGATGATCACGCGGCCGTGGCTCAGTCTTTCTTCTTCGGGTGGTTCGGGAACGGCTCCATCGCGCGGAAGCGGCTGCTGTACTCGTCGGTCAGGTCGCGCGACTCCTGCGCGTTGCGCACGATGGTCGGGGTCAGCAGCACGATCACTTCCGAGCGCCCGGACTTCTGGGTCTTCCGGCCGAACAGCGCGCCCAGCACCGGAATCTTGCTCAGCCCGGGTACGCCGTTGGAACCTTCGTCATCGGAGTTGGTGATCAAGCCGGCCAGCATGATGGTGTCGCCGCTCTGCACCGCCGCCTCGGTGGAAATCTTGCGGGTGTTGATCGGCGGGTTGCAGGTGGTCTTGGTCGGGTCGCAGCCGGTCGGAATGGCACCGGCCGAGCTGACTTCCTGCACGATGTCCAGGAACACCACGCCATCGCGGGTAATGCGCGGGCGCACTTTCAGGATCACGCCGGTGTCCAGGTACTGCACCTGGCTGTAGGTGTTGTCACCGCCGACGCCGGTGTTCACCGACACCGAGTTGATCGGGATCTGGGTGCCCACGTTGAGCGTGGCTTCGGCGTTGTTGCGCACGAACAGCGATGGCGTCTGCAGCAGGCGCAGGTTGCTGACCTTGTCCAGCGCGGTGATCACCGCGGCGGCGTTCTTGCCGAGGAAGGTCCAGCCGGCACCGCCTTCGCCGATGGTGCCGGAGATGCTGCCCCAGATTGAACGGCCCAGCGCGCTGGGCAGGTTGGCCCCGCCACTGGCCAAGGGCGCATTGACCGCCTGCTCGAAGTACCAGTTGACGCCGTAGGCAAGGTCGCCGGTCAACGCCACTTCGGCGACCTGCGCCTCGATGTGGACCTGCATCGGCATCACGTCGAGCTTCTCGATCACCTCGCGGATCGAACGCCAGGCCTGCGGGGTGGAGCGCACCAGCAGCGTGTTGGTTTCCTCCACCGCCGAGACGCCGACGCTGTCGCCCTGCACTTCCAGGTTGAAGCTGGCATTGCCGGACTGGCGCTGCGGCAGGCTCATCGTGCCCTCGCCCATCCCGCCGCGTCCGCCACTGCTGCCGGAGGCGTTGTTGCCGAGGCTGCTGTTGTTGGCGTTGCCATCGCGGCTGCCCAGTTCCATCTGCGATGCGCCCGGGGCCAGCGAACTGCTGCCGCCACGGCCGCCGCGGCTGTTCTCGTTGGCGAAGGCCTCGGCCAGCCGTTCGGCCAGGTCCTTGGCCTTGACGTAGCGCAGTTCGTAGGAGAACAGGCGCGCGCTGCCACCGGCGGTGTCGATGCGCTCCAGCCACTGCTGGATCTGGTCCAAGTAGCGTGCCTGCGGGGTGATCACCAGCACCGCGTTGGCGTTCTCCAGCGGCAGGAAGCGGAACATGCCGGCGCTGGGCGTCTTGCTCTCTTCACCGAATATTTTTTCCAGATCGGCCGAGACCTGCTCGGCCTTGCCGGTCTGGATCGGGAACACGCCCACCGACATGCCCGACAACCAATCGACATCGAAGATCTCGACCGTGCGCAGGTAGTTTTCCAGTTCGCTGCGGGTGCCGCCCAGGGTGATCACGTTGCGGCCGCTATCGACGTTGACGATGGCATTCGGGCGCGCGTAGGGCTCCAGCACTTTCTTCATCTCGGTGGCCGAGATGAACTGCAGCGGCACCACGCGTACTTCGAAACCGCGCGCACTGGAGGCCGGTGCGGTGCTCGGCGCAACGGTGCCGGCCAGGGCCTGGTCGGCCGCGACGATGTTGTAGCGGCCGCCGCTGTAGACCATGCGGGCGTTGTTCCAACCCAGCACCATCTCCAGCAGGTTCAACGCCTGCGCCGGGGACACCGGCTTGGGCGTGGCCAGGGTCACGGTGCCCTGCACGCCCGGCGCGATCACGTAGTTCTGGCCGAGCATGTCGCCGAGGATCGCCTTGACCACCGCATGCACCGACTCGCCTTCGAAGTTGAAGGTGGCGCTGCCATTGCCGGCCTGTGACAACGAAGGCGCCGCGGCGGCGGCCGCACTGCGGTTGATCATGCTGCCGGTGCCGCGGCGGATCACCGGCTGCGGCGCGCCTGTCGGTTCCAGCGGTGCGGCATCCACGCCGTCGCGCGAGCCGTCGCCGGCGACCACCTGGTGACTGTCCAGTACCGCGTTGCGGCGTACTTCCGGCGCGGGCACCGAGGCGCAACCGGCCAACAGCGTGACGGCCAGGGACAGGGAGAAGAGACGCGGTGAGAAAAGGCGCAGTGTCATGCTTTCAACTCTATGGGTTCTGGCCGGAGCCGCCCGCGGGCGGTCGCTGCGACTGTTGCTGTTGTTGCAGCTGCTGGCGGCGCGCCTGGATACGGGCGCGGATGGCTTGCATCTGCTCTTCACTGGGGCCCTGCGCCGGCGCATTCTGCGCCGGGGGTGTGGTGGCCGGGGCCGGGGCCGGCTGGGGCGCGGCCACCGCTTGCGGCGGCGACGGCGGCCGCACGGCATTCGGCGGCGGTACCGGCATCGGCACGACTCCGGCGCCGGCTGGTGGCACGCCCCCCCCGGCGGTGCTGCCGAGCACGGTCGGTGGTTCGCCGCCCTGGCCGTTGAACACGCTCAGTTCCAGGGTCTGGGTGCCGCCGGGACCACTGACCGTGGCACTGCGCGGTTCCAATGCCAGCAGCTGCCAGCCATTGACTGCCTCGCCATTCAGGCGCAACCGCAACGACTGCTTCTGGTCGGTGGTCAGGATCGCCATGCCGAACCCGGAGGTCAGCAGCACGCCGGTCAGGCTGACCGTGCTGGATGCGCCCGGTTCACTGCCGCCCAACAGGTACGGGCGCGGTTTGCGATCCTCGGCGAACAGCGGCCGCGCACCGATCTGCGCATAGGCCTCGGCCGAGGCGATCCGCTCCGGTGCGGCCGGCGCCAGCACCGGCAGCGGCGACGCGGCGCGCTCGGCGTCCGGTGCGGCCGCGATCCGGCTGCCGAGGCCGAACAGGCTGGCGATCCAGATCGCCGCGGCCCAGGCCATCACGCCGCCCAACCACCAGGTGCGCAGGGAGGTCAGTTCAATCTTCATGCACGCCCTCCTCGACCGGCTCTGCCGCCGCATCTGCGGAGGACGCAGGCGGTGCCGACGGCATCGCCATCGACGATGCCGCGGCGGCCGGCGCCGCCGCTTGGGCAGCAGCGTCGGCAGCGTTGTCGATGCCGGCATCCACGCCCGCAGGCGGTGCGCTGGGTGCTGCCGGGGCATCGCCGGCAGCGTCCGGCTTGAGATAGCCGGCCAGTTCAAACGACACATCCAGGCCGGTGCCGGATTCATTCGGCGATTGCTGAAAACGCTGCGCGAGCAGGTTGAGGTTGCCGATGAACAGACGTGGGCTACCGGTCTCCAACGTATGCAGCACTGCAGCCATTTCCGGAACGCCACAGCGCAGGCGCACCTGCAGGGCGACGCGGGGGAAGGCCGCATCACGCGCGGTGTCCTGCAGCGGCGAACGGTTGCTGATGGTGCAGCTGCGGTTGCCCGGGCTGGCCGAGGCCACTGCATCCTGCAGCCGCGACGACAAGGCGGCGGCCGCAGATTCGGCGGTGGCTTCACGCAGGAACCCGGGCCGCCCATCCAGCGCGGCCCGCACCTGCTGCAGGCCCTGCTCGACCGCGCGGCGCTGTTGCAGCTGCGCCTGCACGCGTTGATCGCGCTCCTGCAGCTCGGCGATATCGCGGTTGATGCCCAGCAACGGCACGGTGAACCACGGGTGCACCAGCAGCAGATAGGCCAGCGCGGTCACTGCGATCAGCAGGGCCAGCGCCAACCAACGGTCACGGGGTGTCGTTGGCATTGCCATCGGCAACCTCCGCAGCAGGCGCAGCGGAACGCGCGGCGGCCGGTGCAGCACCGGGCAACGGCTGCAGTTCGGCAGTCAGGGTGAAGCGGTCACGGCCACCGGCGCCGCCATCGGCCTGCAACACGCCGGTCAGGTTGACCTTGCGCCACAGTGGCGAGCCCTGCAGCAGCGGCACCAGTTGCGAGGCCTCGCGGCTGAGCCCGATCAACTGCAGCGACTCGCCTTCAATCGAAAGTTTTTCCAGATAGGTGCCGTCGGGTAGCAGGCGGGTCAGCTCGTTCCATACCTCTACGGTACTGGCATGCGCGTTGCGCTTTTCCTCAAGGAAGGCCGCGCCTTCGACCAGGGTCTGTAGCTGCTGGCGTTCGGCGGCCACCTGGCGCGCATCGCGGGCGGCGGCGTTGACCTGCTCACGCAGGCGGTCGGCAGCGGCCTGACGGTTGTCCAGAATCTGCTGGCCGGCCAGCGCCAGCAGCACCACGGTGGCGACCGCCAACAGCAGGTTCCAGCGCCGCATCGGATCGTGCCGCGCCTGGCGCTGCGCCACCGGCAGCAGATTGACCCCGAGCGGCTGGCCTTGCGCATCGGCAACGTCCACGCCCGCCAACTGCTGCGCCCACGGGCCCACCTGCTGCGCCCACTGTTCGAGCGCGCTGCGTGGAATAGCGACCAGTTCCACCTGCAGCTGGCCATCGTCCAGCGCGCCCAGCTCACGCACGTCGAAGCTGACCTGCGCCGGTTCGAACGGGGTCTGCCGGTCGATCTCGAACCCGACCACGTCGCGCAGGCGCGGCGCGGCGGCCGCCGGCAGCCGCAGCGGGCGGCGCAGTACCGCTTCCGGGGCGAGCAGCCAATGCCGGGGCAGGCCGCGCAGGCGCGCATCCAGCACGGTGTCCAGCGCCTGCGGGGATTGCGGCCACGGCAGCGTGGCCACCTCGTCCAGTTGTGCGCCGGTTTCACGACGCAGCCGCAGCTGCCCGTCAACTTGTTCCAGCAGCAGGCGTGAACGTGACCAGCCCATCGCCCACTGCCAGCGCACCGGCAGCCAGGCCAGCAGCGAACGCCGCCACCAACGCAGGCCGTTGCCCACGCCTGGCGCCAACTGTTCCCGCGCCCGCACCAGACTGTCCCGCCATGCTGTCATCGTGCTGCCATTCCCTGTTCCCAGCGAAGTACTGTGTAAGTCGTCCCCGGCGTGCCCGCCGCCCCCATCCGCACCACGGCACGCAGTACCGACACCCGACCGCGTTCATCCGTTGCACGGCTCTCGATACTATAGGTGCCACTGCCGCTGGCAAGCGCCGCGCCGGTCACGTTTCCGTCGGCAGCCGCGGCGGCCTGCTCACGCTGGGCCAGCAATTTCTCTGCGTCCAGGCCCAGCGCGGTCAGCACCGGGCCCGCCGCGAAACGCGGATCCGGCCGCGCCTGACGACTGTACAGGGTCAGCATCGGCTCCAGCTGTTCATACAGTGCCGCATCCATGCCGAGCACGCGCTGCAGCTCGCCCAATGTCTCGAAACGATTGTTGCGCGCGCCGTACGGCAGCCCCGCCGCCAGATAATCCTGGGTCTCCGCGCCGCCACCGGGTTGCTTGAGATTGTCGGTATCGCGCCAGTCGATGATCGCGCCGGCCAATTGCTGCGCACGGCCGGGTTCGACTGCCATCGCCCGCAGGAACGCAGTGAGCAGCGTGGCATCGGCCAGGTTGAGGTTGATCTTGCCGTTCTCGTCGATGATGCGCAGGTCGATCCGGCGTTGTTCGAACGGCCAGCGGTAGCGGCGGCCGTCGGCCACCCACGGCGGCCGGGTGGCGCTGGGCTGCAGCCGGTACAGCGCGTATTCGAGACCGGCGCGGGCATGCTCCTGGCCGATGGCATCGTCACCGGTGACCCGTTCCTGCATGTGCTCCACCCGCGCGCTCAGCGCGAACGCACCGATCAGCGCGGTCAGCAGCGCGATCAACCACAGCACCAGCACCAGGGCGGCCCCGCGCATGCGCGTCATCGTCGAATCCCGCTCTGCTGCACCTGCGACTGGGCCAGCGCGGCCACCATCGGCGGCCATGCCGGCCCCTGCCGGGGAGTGATGCTGATCGACACCAGGGTCGGCAGGCGCCGGGTATCGTCCCAACGGTCCTGCCACTCGCCGAGCTGGCCGTTGCGCGGGTCCACGCCGCGGTAGCGAAAATTCACCGCGCGCAGGTCGTCGGCCAGCACCTCGGGCGGGCGCGGCGGGCTTTCTTCAACCACCTCGCCGTTCTGTACCAGTACCAGGCCCAGCTCCAGCCGTTGCGCCCCGGCATCGCTGCGCACCTGCAGTTCGTGCACGTAGGGGCCGCCGCGGCCGAGGTAGCCCGGCAGATCGGAGACGAACAGCATGTGCTGCGGTTCGCCGAGAAAATACACCGGCTCGCGGGTTGGATCCGGCGGGGTGGCGGCCGTGGCCATCGCCATCGACAGGCGCCGGCGCAGGAACCCTTCCACCGCACGCATGCGCTCATTCTGCGCGGCGATGCGTTCACCGCGCTGGGTGATCGCCATCGCCGAGCGTACCGTGGCGAAGGCCAGCGCCAATCCGCCCACCAGCAGCGCGGTGGCCAGCAGCACTTCGATCAGGGTGAAGCCGCGCGCCGCGCGCTGCGCCCGGCTCATCGGGCTGCCCCCGGTGCGGCCGGCAGCAGGCGCAGGCTGTGCCACTGCAGGCGCTGCGCGTCGGCCTCGCCCCAGGACACCTGCAGGGTCAGCATTGCCAGGCTTGGCCCGGCCACGGTGTTGGCCACCGGCAGCGCCCCGCTGCGTGGCTCCACGTACGGCGCCACCTGCAATTGCCACTGGTAGCGGCCGTTCTCCCATTCGCCCTGTTGCTGGCCCTCCTGCAGCGGCGCCTCCACGCCGAGCGTGGCCAGTAAGGACTGCGCATGCAGCACCGCGCGGGTACGCTGGTCGGCCTGGCCGATCTGCCGCGACGCGCCGGACAGGCTACCCAGCAACAGGGTCAGCGCCAGCGCCAGCAGCGCGAAGGCGATGATCACTTCCAGCAGCGAATAGCCGCGCTGGCGCTTCATCGTGCGCCCCGCTGCGGGCCGGAGCGGACTTCGCCGGTGATCCAGCCCACTTCGATGCGCCAGCCCGCGTCACGCACGTGCAGCTCGATGCTGCCACCGCTGGAGGCACCATCGGGGTAGAACGCGATCGCGCCCTGCCCCGGTGCCGCCGCCACTTCGCGCGCACCGTGAAAGCTCACCTCCAGCGCGGCGGGCAACGTGCCACGGCGGCCGTTGGCGGCCTCCCACGTGCGTGCCTGCGGATCGATCAGGAAGCGTTGGCGTTCGCCGGTGGCGATGGCCTGGGTGCGGGTGTAGCGCAGCTGGCTGCCCAGTTCCTTGCCGGCATTACGCAGACGCATGCCGTCGATACCGCCGTTCATCGCGGTGGCGATGACCACGCCGATGATCGCGATCAGCGCCACCACCAGCAGCATTTCCAGCAACGACAACCCGCGCACGGCGCGTGCGCCTACCGCCGCGCGGGGCGGCAGGCAGGGGCGCGGCATCGTGCGAAGCGCCACGTCGGTTACTCGTACCGGATGTCCGCGTCATAACTGCTGCCACCCACCTTGCCATCCTTGCCCAGGCTGATCAGGTCGAAGGGCTGGCCCTCGCCGGGTGCGCGGTACTCCAGCGGGTGGCCCCACGGATCGTTCAATTCGGCCGGCTTGGCATACGGGCCGAGCCAGCCGCTGCTGCCGCCGGGCTGGGTCACCAGGTCATCGAGCTTGACCGGCAGCTTGCCGGTGTCGAGCTGGTAGTTTTCGATCTTGCCGGCCACGGTCTGTACCTGTGACTTGGCGATGTTGGCCTTGCCGCGATCGGCACCGCCGAGCACGCGGCTGCCGACCAGGGTCAGCACCGCACCGATCAGCACGATGACGATGATGATTTCCAGCAGGCTCATGCCCGACTGGTTGCGCGGCGACGAGAAGCGGACCTGTTTGCGAGGGTGGATCATGTGAGCTCCTGGCAGCGAATCGGGATCAAGGGGGAGTCGCCACGGCGGTCAGCCGATGGCATTGGTCAGGTCGTACAGCGGTACCAGCACGGCGACGATCACCAGCCCGACCACCGAGGCCAGCACCAGCGTGATCACCGGCACCAGCGCCGAGAGCAGGCGGTCGATCGCGCGTGCGCTTTCCTGTTCAAACGTATCGGCGGTCTTGAGCAGCATGCCGTCCAGCGCGCCGGATTCCTCGCCTACCTGGATCATCTGCAGCGCCAGCCGCGGGAAGCGCTTGCCACGTGCCAGCGACACCGACAGCCCGTTGCCGTTCTTGACGTCATCGGTGGCGGCATCCACATCGGCAGCCAGCGCACGGTTGCCCAGCACGTTGCGGGCGATGCCCAGCCCGGCCAGCAGCGGCACGCCATTGCGCAGCAGCGTGCCCAGCGTGCGGGCCAGCCGTGCGGTTTCCAGCTTGGCCACCAGCGGGCCGACCCCGCGCCGCTGCAGCAGCCAGCCGTCCACCGCCAGGCGGAAGGCGGGCTGGCGCAGCTTGCGTTCCAGCACCAGCAGCGCGATCGCGGGCACGATGATCATGGCCAGCCAGCCTTCGCGCACCACCAGCCCGGCATTGAGCACCCACTGGGTAAACCACGGCAGCGCCACATCCAGGCTTTCGTACATCAGCGCGAACTGCGGCACCACATAGCCGAGCAGGAACAACAGCGCGCCGCCGACCACCGCCAGCAGGATCGCCGGATAGATCAGCGCGTTGATCACGCGGCCCTTCAGTTCGCGGCTGCGCTCCAGATAGTCGGACAGGCGCTGCAAGGTATCGTGCAGGCTGCCACCGGCTTCACCGGCGCGCACCATGTTGATGTACAGCCGCGAGAACAGGCCGTGCTGGCGCTCCAGCGCGCTGGACAGCGAGGCGCCGCCGCGCACGACGTCGCGGATGTCGGTGATCACCCGCCGGCTGCGCTCGTCTTCGGGCAGTTCCAGCAGGATGGTCAGCGCGCGGTCCAACGGCTGCCCCGCCCCGAGCAGAGTAGCCAGCTGCTGGGTGAACTGGACCAGCGCAGCACCGTCAAAAGGTTTGCGGCGCAGCAGTGCGGCCCAGTTGGAGGCGCTGGCCATGCCTTCGCTGGCCAGCCGTGCTTCCATCGGCAGATGGCCCTGGTCCTGCAGCCGCGCGACCACGTCGGCTTCGCTGGCCGCTTCCATCTGGCCATCGAACAATTCGCCATGGGCATTGAGCGCCTTGTAGCGGTACTGCGCCATGCTCAGCGCCCTGCCCGAGGCAACATCGAAGCGGTGCGCATCAGGATTCCTCCGTCACGCGCAACACTTCTTCCAGCGTGGTGTGGCCCTGCAGCGCCTTGGACAGGCCATCCTCGTACATGGTGCGCATGCCGGCCGCACGTGCGATCTGTTCGATCTCACCCATGCCGGCACGGCGCATCACCGCACGCCGCAGCTCGTCGTTCATCACCAGGAATTCCATGATGGTGGTCCGGCCGTGGTAGCCGGTCGGGGCGATCGCCGAGGGCTGCGCGCGGTACAGGAAGATCTCACCCTCAGGCTGCAGGCGGCGCAGGCCGAACTTTTCGATCTCTTCCGGCGAGGCCGGATAACGCAGCGCATGTTCCGGCTCCAGCCGGCGCACCAGGCGCTGGGCCAGGATGCCGTTGATGGTGGAGGTGAGCAGATAGTCCTCCACGCCCATGTCGAGCAGGCGGGTGATACCGCCGGCCGCGTTGTTGGTATGCAGCGTGGACAGCACCAGATGGCCGGTCAGCGCGGACTGGATCGCGATGCGCGCGGTTTCCAGGTCACGCATTTCGCCGATCATGATGATGTCCGGATCCTGACGCACGATGCTGCGTAGTGCATTGGCGAAATCCAGCCCGATCTGCGGCTTGGCCTGGATCTGGTTGATGCCTTCGATCTGGTATTCGACCGGGTCTTCGACGGTGATGATCTTGACGTCGGCGGTATTGAGCTGGCTCAGCGCGGTGTACAACGTGGTGGTCTTGCCCGAGCCGGTCGGCCCGGTCACCAGCAGGATGCCGTGCGGCTGCTCAAGCACCTTGCGGAACTGCGGCAGGAACGCATCGGTGAAACCCAGCCGGTGGAAATCGAACACCACCGTGTCGCGGTCCAGCAGGCGCATCACCACGCTTTCACCGTGCGCGGTCGGCACGGTGCTCACGCGCAGGTCCAGCTCCTTGCCCTGCACGCGCAGCATGATGCGGCCATCCTGCGGCAGGCGGCGTTCGGCGATGTTGAGCCGGGCCATGATCTTGACGCGGCTGATCACCGCCGCGGTCAGGTTGGCCGGCGGGCTTTCGCCTTCGATCAGCACGCCATCGACGCGGTAGCGCACCTTCAGGCGGTTTTCGAACGGTTCGATGTGGATATCCGAGGCACGCAGTTCGACCGCACGCTGGATGACCAGGTTCACCAGGCGGATCACCGGCGCTTCGGAGGCGAGATCGCGCAGGTGCTCGATGTCATCGACCACCGTGCCCTCACCGTCGGCGGTTTCAATGATCGCGCCCATCGCGCTGCGGCCCTGGCCGTACCAGCGTTCGATCAGGTCATCGATTTCCGAACGCAGGCCCACGTGCAGGCGCACCGGCGCGCCCATGGCCAGGCGCACGGCATCGGCGGCATAGGGGTCCTGCGGATCGCTCAGCCACAGATCCAGCACGCCTTCGTGCAGGGCCAGTGGGCAGGCATGGAATTGTTTGAGGAAACGCAGTGACAGCGGCAACGCGTCCAGCAGCGATTCCGGCGGCGCTTCCGGCAGCGACTTGGCCTCCAGCAGGGGCAGCCCGAGCACGTCGGCGCTGGTCTGCGCGTGATCACGTTCAGAGACCAGGCCCAGCCGCACGAGCAGCAACAGCAGGCTGCCGCCGGCTTCGCGATGCAACGGCCGTGCCCGCGCCAGATCGCCCTCTTTCAGGCGTCCGTTGCGCAGCAACGTCTCGACGATGCGGGTTTCCGCGTTGATTCCTTCAGTGGGATCGTGGGTTACCGCGTTCACGAAGCTCTCCTGGCGACCCCTGCGACTTTAGCAGTTCGCCGTGATGCTTTACCGTCTGGCGTTGTCCCCGCCCAAAAAGACGGGAGCCCGTCACAAGACGGGCTCCCGTTACCACACACCCGGATTACTGGTTGGCGACAACACTCACACCGCTGAACGCGGATTCGCCGACCAGCTTGATGTAGTACGTGCCACTGACCGGCGCGGTGAAGCGCACGGTTTCACTGTTGCCCGGACGGGTCGACTTGGCGTCGTAGACCGTCGCGGTCGGCTCCTTGCCCTGGCTGACGTACACCGACACGTTGCCACTGCCGCCGTAGGTGAGCAGGCTGAGCACCTTGCCGGCCTGCGCCTCGAAGCTGTACAGCGCCGTGCTGCCACCGGCGCCGCTCAGCCCACCGACGGCCACCTTGTTGGTCAGCGGGGTCGCGGTCGGCCCGCAGTTCTCGGTGCATTCTTCTTCCAGCGCCTTGTCCAGCGCGGCCTTGGCATCGAGGATGCCGCTGCCGATCGGGGTGGCGGCCGGGATGGTCACCGGGAATTTGCGCGTGGTCTGCTTGAGCAGGGTTTCCAGTGCAGCCGGAGTCAGCGGCGCCTTGCCCTTGGCAGCCAGTGCGCTCTGCACCAACGCGCCGACGGCGGCCACGTGCGGCGAGGACATCGAGGTGCCGCCGAGGCCCATGTAGATCCACGTACCCGAATCCGGGGTGGTGGCCGCGTCCGAGGCGATCTGCCAGATGTAGCCGTTCGGGTTGCCGTCCACGCTGCCACCGCCACCCGGTGCGGACAGATCCACCGCTGCGCCGTAGTTGGAGTAGTAGGTGATGCCACCGGTCACGCGGGTAGCACCCACCACGACCACGTTGTTGCAGCTGGCCGGGCGGTAGTTGGCGGCGTTGCCGGCCTGGTTGCCGGCGGCCACCACCACGGTGGTACCGCGCGAGACCGCGCCATTGATCGCTTCCTGGTACAGCGGATCGCAGCTGCCGCTGCCGCCCAGGCTCATGTTGATGATTTCGGCCGGATTGGGATTGGCCGGAATGCCCGCCACGGTGCCACCCGAAGCCCAGGTGATGGCGTCGGCGATATCGGCCAGCGAGCCGCCGCACTTGCCGAGCACACGCACCGGCAATACCTTGGCCTTGTGCGCGATACCGGCGGTACCGGTGCCGTTGTTGGTTTCCTGTGCCACCGTGCCGGCCACGTGGGTGCCGTGCCAGGAGCTGTCTTCGGCCAACGAGCCCGGGTAGCACTCGTTGTCGTTCTCCACCCAGTCACCGTAATCGGTGGCGCCCGGAGCGCGACCGTCGGTCGGACGGCGCGAGGATTCCTTGTCGCTGATGAAATCGTAGCCGGCCAGCAGGTTGGTGCCGAAGTCCGGCACGCCCGGCAGGATGCCGGTGTCGAGCACCGCCACCACCACGCCTTCACCCTGCGAGATGTCCCAGGCCGGCGGTGCATTCACGCCACCGACCGCGTTGAAGAAGTTCCACTGGTACTGCTGGTAGCCCGGATCGTTCGGCACCAGCGCCGGCTGCACATCGGCAGCGCGCTGCAGGCGCACGTTGGCGACGGCGTACTGCACCGACGGATCGGCCTTCAGTTCGGCCAGCACCTTCTGCAGCTCCGCACCACTGAGCTTGCTCTTCAGCTTGACCAGGTCGGCACCCACGCCCAGCCGGCGCACCACCTGCGGGTTGAGCGTGCTGGCGCGGCTGGTCCCGCCGCTGAGCGCGGCACGCGAGAGCGCCGACTGCACCACCGAGAGCTTGGCCGAGGAATCGCTGGCCGCCGCGCTGTTGGTACGGTACTTGATGACGATACCGTCGCTGGCCTGCTGCTCGGCCGTAGCCTGGCGTGCAGGCTGTTTGACGACCTGGCCGTTGACGGCCTGGGCAGCGCCCACACCGACGGTAAGGGAAAGTACCGCTGCGGCGAGCACGTTGATGCGAAGGTTCTGCTTTCTGGTCACGTTGACATCCTCTTCAAGGTCATGGATCAAACGACTGTTCAGGCCAACACTCCATGCGAGTCCCCTGGCCGGCCCTGGCCAGGGTTCCCGTGACCTGCCCCCACAGGCCCTGCATTGCTTGCGGCGGGGCCGTCCGGCCCCGCCTGATGACGCTTACCAGCCAAAGCCGGCACCCACGCCGACGGAGCTGTCGTCGCTGCTGAAGGCACCGCCGATGGTCACCGTGGCGCGCTCGCTGAGCGCACGCTGGTAGCCCAGCGACAACGCCGATTCACCGCCCTGGTAGCCGACACCGACGCCAACCCGGTTCTGGGTGCGTACGCCGGCGGCACTGGTGGCCATGTTGAGCATGGCCGCGCTCATCGCGCCCTGGCGATCGATGCGGCGATCCTGATGACGCAGGCGCTGGTCGATTTCACCCTTGTACATATCGAAGCTGTCGGCCATCGCGCCGAAGCGCTGGTCGGTGTAGCTGTTGGCGGTGGCGATGCCACCGTCGAGCTGGCCCTTGTTGACCGCGTCGGTTGCCTGGGTACCCGCGGAGACATTGGTGACCTGGCGCTCGCTGCCCACCGATCCCACCGACACCGCATTGGCACGGTCGGCGACCGAGCCATCCCCCAGCGCGACCGAGTTGGCCGCCGAGGCGACGGCGCCCTGGCCGATCGCGGTGGCCGAGGCCCCGCTGGCCACGGCACCGGCCCCCATCGTCACGCCCGGGACGGCGCTTGGCGCGGCCGCGGCCGCAGTGGCCACCTGGGCCGTACCGGCACTGGCAGCAGTCGGGGTGCCCTGCACGTTGGCGACCGCCGCATCCGATGCAGCTGCCGCCACCGGACCGGCGCTGGCCAGCGAAGCACCGCGTGCCCGTGCGCCGCCGTTGCCGGCGACGCGCTGATCCAGGTCGCTCACCTTGCGGTCCAGTGCGCCCAGTGCATCGCCCACGTTGGAGTAGCTGGCGCCCTGGATCACGTAGTTGGGCGCGACGAACACGCCCTGCATGCCCACGCTGGCACCGCCGCCGAGGAAGGTGGCGACATCGGTCAGCGACTGGAACAACTGGCCACCGTTGATCGCCTGGCGGCTGCCGGATGCGATGGAGCCGCGGCCGACGTTGTCCAGCACGGTGCCCTGTGCACCGGAGAGGGTGAGCGTGTCACGGCTGGCATCGTCGTAGGCCACGGCATTGGCGGTCACGCTTTCAACCGAACCGATGCGCTCGTCGATGTCGCCGACCCGGGTTTCCACGGCGCCCACGCGCTGGTTGGTGGTGTTGAGCTGGCCACCGGTCACCGCATCGGTACTGCCGGCGGCGATGCGGCCGGCGCCGACATTGACGATGCGGCGCGTGGCCGGACCGTCGGTGCCGTTGCCGCCGCCGACCGAGACCACGTTGGCCTCGACCGCGCGCGAACCGGCACCCAACGCCACCGCATTGGCGCCCGATACCCCCGCACCGGCACCGATGGCGATGCTGTTGGCACCGTTGCTGGCGAAGGCCCCATTGCCGATCGCCACGCCGTTGACGGCATTGGTGGAGGCCTGGCGGCCCAGCACCGTGCTGTTGTCGCCGCGCGCCGAGGCATCGGCACCGACCGCGGTGGCACCGGTGGCCGAGGCCACGGCAGCCGTACCCAGCGCGCTGCTGCGGTTGCCACTGGCCGCCGCACCGGAGCCGGCCGCCAGTGCATTGCTGCCGCTGGCCGTGGCCACCCCGTCACCGCTGGCCTGGAAGTGCTTGCCCACCGCCGAGGCCGTGGCCGCGACGGTATCCAGCTGCGCCTTGTTGACGGCATCGTTGGCGTTCACCGCGTCACCGACGTTGGTGATGCGGCGCGTGGCCGGACCGGTGCTGCCAGTGCCGCCGCCCACCGAGACCACGTTGGCCTCGCTGGTGCGCGAACCGGCACCGAGCGCGACGCTGCCCGCACCGCTGGCCGACGCACTCTTGCCGAGCGCGGTGGCATTGGCGCCGCCGTAGGCATAGCTGTCCTGGCCGATGGCCGTCGAACCGGCCGAGGTGGCCCAGGCCAACTGACCCACCGCCGTGGTCTGCGCCGCGGTTGCCCAGGCATTGGAACCGGCAGCGATGCTGTTGGCACCGGTGGCCTGTGAGGCGTAGCCGATGGCGTTGGCGTAGCTGCCCGTAGCGGTACTGCCCCAGCCCAGCGCGGAGGCGTAGTCGCCACTGGCTTCGGCACCGTAGCCCAGCGCGGTGGTACGCACGCCGCTGGCGGCGCTGAACGTACCCACGGCCGTGCTGTAGTCGCTGCCCGCCTCGGCGTTGAAGCCGAACGCGGACGACTGCAGCCCTGCGGCGGTGGCGCCGGCACCGCTGGCGGTGCTGAACACCCCGGTGGCCTGTGCGCCTGCACCCAGTGCGGTGGCACCGGTACCGCTGGCGCTGGTGGCCTTGTCGAGCACCACGTTGCCGTTGGCGTCTTCGTAGTACAGCGCACCACCGATGGCGGTGGCCGAATCGGCGGTGGCCGAGGCGTTGAAGCCCGACGCCGAGGCATTGCGCCCCGAGGCCAGTGCGCCACTGCCGTAGGCCGATGCACCGGTCCCGAACGCATTGGCCGCTTCACCGGCCGCGGTGGCATAGGCACCGTCGACGAAGCTGCCGACATCATCACCGTTGCCGCTGCCGGAGGCCTTGAAGTGGCGGTTGGTCTGCTCGGCGGTATCGGCCACGGCGTTCAACTGATCCACATTGACCGCATCGGTGCCCTCGGTACCGGCAGCCACATTGGTGATCTGCCGTTGCGAGGTGGCGGTGCCCACCGAGACCGTATTGGCACGGGTGGCGGTGGAACCGGCACCGAGCGCGACACTGTTGGTGGCACTGGCCACTGCGCTTTCGCCCAGCGCGGTGGCGCTGGCCGCATCGGCCCAGGCGTTCCAGCCAATGGCGGTGGCGTAGTCGTCGGTCGCCCACGCACCGGCACCGAAGGCCGCCGCGCCGGTGCCCGAAGCACGTGCCGGGATCAGGCCGAACAAGGTCGAACCACCGATCGCCACGCTCTCGTCGCCGGTCGCTTCGCTGGATTCACCCAACGCAACCGCACTGGCGCCCGATGCCGTGGCCGACGCACCGACAGCGGTGGCCAGGTTGTTGGACGCTACCGCGCCATAGCCCAGCGCAGAGGACAGACGCCCACTGGCTTCGCTGTAGCTGCCGAAGGCAGAGGCACCGTCATCGGACGCACTGCTGCGGAACCCGTTCGCGGTGGCCTGCTGACCCGCCGCAATCGACTGGCTGCCGGTGGCGGTGCTGTACGCACCGGACGCCTGCGCGGCTTCACCGAGTGCACTGGCACCGATCTCACTGGCACTGGCGCCGTTACCGACGGCCACGCTGTTCTCGCCACTGGCCTGTGCATCGCTGCCGACCGCGCTGGCCCCCGCACCGGTAGCCAGTGCATTGAAGCCGATCGCCGTGGCATTGGCGGCCAGTGCATTGGCCCCGCTGCCCAGCGCGCTGGCCCCATCGCCGATGGCATTGGCGGCTTCACCCGCGGCCAATGCGTTGTCACCTTCGACATAGGCACCGGCATCGCTGTCGTCGCTGCCACTGGCCTGGAAGTACTTGCTGGTGGTTTCAGCGACGGCGGCGACCTCCTTCAACTGCGCCACGTTGACCGCATCGGTGTTTTCGGTACCGGCGGCCACGTTGGTGATCTGCCGCTGCGACGTTGCGGTGCCGACCGAGACGCTGTTGTCACGATCGGCCTGCGAACCGGCACCGAGCGCAACACTGTTGACGCCGGTAGCGGTAGCACTTTCACCCAGCGCGGTGGCACTGGCCGCATCGGCCCAGGCGTTCCAGCCAACTGCGGTGGTGTAGTCATCGGTCGCCCACGCGCCGGCACCGAAGGCCGCCGCACCCGTGCCCGACGCACGTGCCGGGATCAGGCCGAACAGGGTCGAGCCGCCGATCGCTATGCTCTCATCGCCAGTGGCCTGGCTGGATTCACCCAGCGCCACCGCACTGGCACCCGACGCGGTGGCCGACGCACCGACGGCAGTGGCCAGGTTGTTGGACGCCACCGCGCCATAGCCCAGCGCAGAGGACAGACGCCCACTGGCTTCGCTGTAGCTGCCGAACGCAGAAGCACCGTCATCGGACGCGCTGCTGCGGAACCCGTTCGCGGTGGCCTGCTGGCCCGCCGCGATCGACTGGCTGCCGGTGGCGGTGCTGTACGCACCGGATGCCTGCGCCGCCTCACCGGTCGCGCTGGCACCGATCTCACTGGCACTGGCGCCGTTGCCAACCGCCACGCTGTTCTCACCCGTGGCCTGTGCATCGCTGCCCAGCGCCGCGGCGCCTGCGCCGGTGGCCAGGGCATTGAAGCCGACCGCCGTGGCATTGGCGGCCAGTGCATTGGCCCCGCTGCCCAGCGCGCTGGCCCCATTGCCGATGGCATTGGCCGCTTCACCGGCGGCCAGTGCGTTGTCGCCTTCCACATAGGCACCGGCATCGCTGTCGGCACTGCCGCTGGCGCGCACGTACTTGTTGGTGGTTTCCGCCACCGCCGCCACCGCATTCAACTGGTCCAGGTTGACCGCATCGGTGCCCTGGGTACCGGCGGCCACGTTGGTGACCTGACGCTGCGCATCGGCACTGCCGACCGACACCGTGTCATCACGGTCGGCGATCGAATCCGCACCCAGCGCCACGCTGTTGGCGCCGCTGGAGGTGGCGGCATTGCCCAGCGCCGTGCTGTTCAGGCCCGGCGACCATGCACCACCGCCGACGGCGGTGGAGTAGTTGCCGGAGGCCTCGGTCGGCAGCAGGCCGAACAATGCACCACCGACGGCCACGCTGTTGATGCCGCTGGCCAGGCTGCCCTGGCCGGTAGCGGTGCTGTAGGCACCGGAGGCTTCGGCATCGCCACCGAGGGCGACGCTGTTGGAGCCGGTGGCCTGGGCGAAGCTGCCCAGCGCGGTGGCATTGAACGCCGAGGCCACGGCATAGCCGCCGATGGCCGTGGCGTAGTTGGCCGTCGCCTCGGAGGCAAAGCCGTAGCCGGCGGCGAGGTTGCCGCTGACCACGCTCTCCGAACCGACCGCGGTGGCACCTTCGCCGCTGGCGCTGCTGTAGTAGCCGAGCGCGACCGCCTCTTCGCCGGCGGCCTCGGACAACACACCGCCGGCCAGACTGCCGGCACCGGAAGCGACGCTGGCCGCACCGACCGCCGTGCTCTGTTCGCCGGAAGCCTCGCTTTCGGCACCGGTGGCGGTGGCGTACTCGGCCGTCGCCTGCGCGTTGGCGCCCACTGCAACCGCGTTCGCACCGCTGGCCAGGGCATTGAAGCCGACTGCGCTGGCGTTGTCGGCCAGGGCGAAGGCACCACTGCCCACTGCCGAGGCGCCACTGCCCGCCGCGAAGCTGCTGGACCCCACCGCGGTGGCGTAGTCGCCATCGGTGGCCGCGTTGGCACCGGCGGCGACGCTTTCCTCACCGCCGACCACGGCCACGCCGTCGCCGCTGGCCTGGAACTGCGCGGTCGCGTTGTTCAGCTGGTCCAGATTGACCGCGTCGGTGCCTTCGGTACCGGCCGCCACCTGGGTGATCTGACGCTGGCGGGTGTCGTTGCCGACCGAGACGCTGTACGCGCGGTCGGCCACGGAACCTGCCCCCAGCGCCACTGCATTGGAGGCGCTGGCGTTGCTGCCCGCACCGATGCCGATCGCACTCTCGCCACCGGCCACCACGTTGGTGCCGATGGCGATGCTGTTGATGCTGTTGCCCAGCGCCTGGAAGCCAAGCGCCACGCTGTTGTCGCCATAGCCGAACGCACCGCGGCCGAGCGCGGTGGCACTGCTGCCGCGCGCCCAGCTGTTGTAGCCGATCGAGGTGGAGCCGGTGCCGCTGGCCCATGCCGACTGGCCGACGGCGGTGCCGTTGGTCGCGGTGGCCCAGGCACTGGCACCGAAGGCGGTGGCACCGTCTTCGGTGGCCCACGCGTAGGCACCGGTCGCGGTGCTTTCCTCGCCACTGGCAAACGCGTTGTCGCCCTGGGCGACGCTGTAGTCGCCGGTGGCGCGCGCCTTGTAGCCGGCGGCGAGGCTGTTGCCACCGGTCGCCTGCGCGCCGCTGCCGAACGCATTGCTGACCGTGCCGGTCGCCTGCGCACCCGCGCCGACGGCCACGGCATCCTGCGCCGCCGTGGTCCCTACGCGGACCGCATTGCCGTTGGCATCCACCAACGGCTGGTTGAAGGCGTCATAGGCCTGGCCGAGACCGCCGATGGCGACGCTGCCGTTGCCATTCGCGCTGACGTTGCGCCCCACCGCCACCGTGTCATCGCCGAGTGCGGTGGCACCGTTGCCCAGCGCGGCTGCACCGGCACCGAGCGCGTTGCTGGCCTCGCCGGCCGCAAGAGCGCCGTCACCGTCGGCAAAGGCGCCGACGTCGCTGTCTTCGGAGGCGTTGGCCTTGAAGCGGCTGGCGGTGACATTGGCGGTCTGCGCCACGCCGTCCAGCTGTGCCTTGTTGACTGCGTCGGTGGCTTCGGTACCGGCGGCGACGTGGGTGATCTGGCGTTCGTTGCCGACATCGCCGACCGAGACGGTGTTGTCGCGCACGGCGGTGGAGTTGGCACCCAGCGCCACGCTGTTGGCCCCGCGTGCGGTGCTGTAGAAGCCAATGGCGGTGCTCTGTGCACCGCTGGCCCAGCTCTCGGCACCCAGCGCGGAAGCGCCCTCGCCCGGTGCATAGGCGAAGTAGCCCAGTGCAGTGGCTTCGGTGCCGGAGGCTTCGCTCAGGGTGCCGTTGGCCACGGCGTAGTCGCCGCTGGCGATGGCACCGGCGCCGACCGCCGTGGCCGCTTCGCCACTGGCCTGGGTCTGCACGAAGAAGCCCAGCCCCGGAATCAGGTCGGCTGGGCCGCCGATCGCGGTGCTGCTGTTGCCGGTGGCCACGCTCTGCGTGCCTACGGCGGTGGCGTAATCGCCGGTGGCGTTGGCCACGGCGCCGAACGCGGAGGACTGCGCACCGCCGGCATAGGCACCCACACCGTAGGACGAGGCGGCGAAGCCGGACGCTTCCGCGCTGGCCCCCACCGCAGTACCACCAACCCCGGCGCTGGTGGCACCGGTATCCACCGGCACCCCGCCGTTGGTGATCAGCGGGTTGCCATCGGCATCCACTGCGGCCCCGCCCACGGCCACGCTGCCCGGGCCATTGGCCTGGGCGTTGTTGCCGAATGCAGCGCTGTTCTGGCCCGAGGCCACGGCGTTGAAGCCGGCCGCGGTGGCATTCTGTGCGGTCGCGGTGGCGCCACTGCCCAAGGCGGTGGCACCGTTGGCGAGTGCGTTGGACGCCTCACCGATCGCGGTGGCGTTGTCGCCATCGGCGAGTGCACCGGCATCGCTGTCGGTGCTGCCGGTGGCCTGGAAATACTTGCTGGTGTTCGCTGCGACGGCGCCCACCGCGTTGAGCTGGCCCTTGTTCACCGCATCGTTGGCTTCGGTACCGTCGGCCAGGTTGGTGATCTGCCGGCGCAGGCCGTTTTCCGCATTGCCGACCGACACGCTGTCGACCCGATCTGCATACGAGCCCGCACCCAACGCGACGCTGCCCACCGCAACAGCGGCGGAATTGGCACCAAGCGTGGCGCTGAAATCAGCGACCGCGACGCTGAAGGCGCCCACCGCAACCGAGGCTTCGCCGGCGCTGATCGCACCACGCCCCAGCGCGCTGCTGCCCAGGCCGATAGCCAAAGCGCCGCCACCAATCGCGGTGGCACCGTCGGCACTGGCTTCGGCCAGGCCACCGATCGCCGTTGCGGCGCCGTTTTCACTGGCCGCTACCGCCGAAGCCCCCAACGCGACATCGCCCAGCCCGAACGCCGCCGCGCTCTGGCCGATCGCCGTGCTGGCATCGCCGAGCGCCAACGCGTTCTGGCCGAATGCACTGGCACCGATGCCGGCCGCGATCGCCTCGCTGCCCACGGCGGTGGTGGCATTGCCCAGCGCCTGGCTGCGCTGGCCCAGCGCGGTGGCTGCATCGCCATCGGCATTGGCGCCGGCGCCGGCCGCCACGGCGCCGTCACCGTCGATCTTCGCGGCATCGCTGTTGTTGCCCGCGCCGTCAGCCTTGAAATAGCGGGTCGCGCCTTCGGCCGCGACGGCCACCTTGTCCAGCTGCGCCTTGTTCACCGCATCGGTCGCCGCGGTGCCTGCGGCCACGTTGGTGACCTGGCGTTCCTTGCCCGCATCGCCCACCGAAACGGTGTTGGCGCGGGTGGATTTGGAGCCGGCGCCGAGCGCCACGCTGTTGGCCGCCGACGCGGTGCTGTTGCTGCCGATCGCAACGGCATTGCTGCCCGATGCGGTGGCACTGCCATCGACCACGCAGCTGTCGATGACTTTGCTGTTCAGGACCACGCAGTTGGCATTGCCGCCGACTTCCACCGATTGCGCCTGCACGGTGCCCGCCGCGCCGGCCATGCCCAATCCCAGTGTCAATGCGATGGCGGCGGACAGCAGCGATGCGCTGCGTGCGCCACCGGATCGTCGCTGGTCGATGACCACGCCGGCGGACTGGCTGCTGGCCAATTCCGAGGCAACGACCATCTGCCCCAGTGCTTTATTCCAGACCTTGCGATAAATCCGATTCATCGATACGGCTCCTGATTGGACTGGTTTCGGGCAAAGCGACGCCAACGCCGGACCGCGTGGTCCAACGTCCCCTGGGGGCGTTTTTTCGCTTGATTTACTGCGCTTGATTTACAGCGTGTGCCGAATGGCGTGCTACAGACGTACAGCGGACTCGCCATCCATGCGGGTACTGCAGAACTGAACGCTTTCGAAATGAGGGTGCAGTGTTAACGTACAGTTTCAATAACGTCAAGACTTTGACATTGAAAAACACATCACCGCGCACTGCGTCACAATTTCGGCGCGATTGCAGCTGTTTTCGTTAGTTTGATGTGAGCAATCGTCATAAGGTTTTTTCACGTTGTAACGCGCTGTAACTCATTGCCGGCTATCAGTTTGTCGAACGCACAAAAAAAAACCGCCGGAGTTACCGGCGGTTTCTTCACGCGACTTTCATCGCATCAGCAAAAATGTCTGGCGCAGTTCAATCGCACCATACTCTTGCGTTGCGGAACATCCGCAGCCACGGCGAATCGCCCTTCCAGTCCGCCGGGTGCCAGCTCAGATTGATCGCGCGCGGGGTCCGTTCCGGGTGCGGCATCATGATGGTGGTGCGGCCGTCGGTAGTAGTCAGCCCGGTGATGCCGTCCGGTGAACCGTTCGGATTCAGCGGGTACTGGCTGGCTACGTTGCCGTCGCCATCCACATAGCGCAGTGCGACGCGCGCGGCGGCCTGGTCCAGGGCATTGGCGAACACCGCCTGGCCTTCACCGTGGGCGACGGCCACCGGCAGGCGCGAACCGGCCATGCCACGCAGCAGGATCGACGGCGACTCCACTACTTCCAGCAGCGCGGTACGGGCTTCGAACTGCTCGCTGCGGTTGCGGCGGAACTGCGGCCAGTGCTCGGCACCGGGGATGATGTCCTTGAGCTGGCTCATCATCTGGCAGCCGTTGCACACGCCCAGCGCGAAACTGTCGTTGCGGGCGAAGAACGCCGCGAACGCATCGCGCAGCACGTTGCGCTCCAGCACCGAGGTGGCCCAGCCGCGGCCGGCACCGAGCACATCGCCGTAGCTGAAGCCGCCGCAGGCAACCAGACCGGTGAAGTCCGACAGCGCCACGCGGCCTGCGATCAGGTCGCTCATGTGCACGTCATACGCACTGAAGCCGGCACGTTCGAAGATGTTGGCCATCTCGATCTGGCCGTTCACGCCCTGCTCGCGCAGCACCGCCACGCGCGGACGGGCGCCGGTGTTGAGGTACGGCGTTGCCACGTCTTCGTTGAGGTCGAAGCTCAGCTTCGGCTTCAGGCCCGGCGCATTGAAGTTGCGCGCGATCGCACGCTCCTGGTCGGCGTTGTCCGGGTTGTCGCGCAGCTTCTGCATGGCGTGGGTGACCGACCACCAGGCATCGAACAACGCTTCCCAGCGCCACTCCACCAGGCTCTCGCCCTGCAGCGAGACGCGCACCACCGGTGCGGTGGTCGGGCGCGCGATGCGCTGCGCGCACTCGGTCAGGGCATGGCGTTCGACCAGGTCGGCGAAGGCCGCGCGGTCTTCCTTGGCAATCTGCACCACCGCGCCGAGTTCTTCATTGAACAGGCTGCGGAACGGATCATCGCCCCAGGCATCCAGGGTGATGTCCAGGCCCATGCGCGAGGCGAACGCCATTTCGCTCAGTGCGGCGAACGCGCCGCCATCGCTGCGGTCGTGGTAAGCCAGCAGCAGGCCGGCCTGGCGCGCATCGCGGATCAGTTCGAAGAACGCACGCAGGCGTTGCGGGTCATCCAGATCCGGCACCGGGCCGGCGAAGGCCGGCAGGGCGCTGTGATCGGCATGCACCTGGGCCAGGATCGAACCGCCCAGGCGCTGCTTGCCCGCGCCCAGGCCGATCAACCACAGCTCGCTGTCGGTATCGCGGTCGAGCAGCGGGGTCAGCTGGCCACTGGCATCGGCGACCGGTGCGAACGCGGTGATCACCAGCGACACCGGCGACACCGACTTGTGCGCCTGCCCGGCGTCGTGCCACTGCGCCTGCATCGACAGTGAGTCCTTACCGACCGGAATGCTCAGGTCCAGCTGCGGGCACAGTTCCATGCCCACCGCACGCACCGCGTCGTACAGCAGCGCGTCTTCACCGTTGTGGCCGGCGGCGGCCATCCAGTTGGCCGACAGCTTCACCGTCTCCAGCGCATCCACCGGGGCGGCGCACAGGTTGGTGATCGCTTCGCCCACCGCCATGCGTGCCGAGGCGGCTGCATCGAGCAGGGCCAGCGGGGTGCGCTCGCCGATCGCCATCGCTTCACCGGCAACGGTATCGAAACCGGCCAGGGTGATGGCGACGTTGGCCAGCGGCAGCTGCCACGGGCCGATCATCTGTTCGCGCGCGGTCAGGCCGCCAACGCTGCGATCGCCGATGGTGACCAGGAAGTTCTTGGAGGCCACCGACGGATGCGCGAGCACGCGCAGACCGGCCTCGTGCAGGTCCAGGCCCTTGGTCCGCAGCACCGGCCAGCGCGGTGCCGGCGGGTGCACGGTATCGCGGTGCATCTTCGGCGCCTTGCCGAACAGCACGTCCATCGGCAGGTCGATCGGCGCATCGGCGGGGAGGTTGTCCACGGTCGCACCGTAAGCCACCACCAGACGTTCTTCGGCGGTGGCCACACCGACTGCAGCGACCGGGCAGCGCTCGCGCGCGCACAGCGCGACGAACTCGGCCAGCCGCGCCTGCGGCACGCCCAGCACGTAGCGTTCCTGCGATTCGTTGCACCACAGCTGCATCGGCGACAGCGACGGGTCATCGCTGGGCACCTTGCCCAGGTCGATCACACCGCCCACGCCGGAGTCGTGCAGCAGTTCCGGGATCGCGTTGGACAGGCCACCGGCGCCCACGTCATGGAACCAGCGGATCGGGTTGTCGGTGCCGAGCGCGACGCAGCGGTCGATCACTTCCTGGACCCGCCGCTCCATTTCCGGGTTGTCGCGCTGCACGCTGGCGAAATCGAGGTCTTCGGCACTTTCGCCGGACGCCACCGAACTGGCCGCACCGCCGCCGAGGCCGATCAGCATCGCCGGGCCGCCCAGCACGATCACCGCATCGCCGGGCTGCAGGCGCAGCTTCTCCACCTGGTTCTGGTCGATCGCGCCGAGGCCACCGGCCAGCATGATCGGCTTGTCGTAGGCGCGGGTCAGGCCCTCGCCTTCGGGCAGTTCGAAGCTGCGGAAGTAGCCGAGCAGGTTGGGACGGCCGAACTCATTGTTGAAGGCGGCGCCGCCGAGCGGGCCCTCCAGCATGATGTCCAGGGCCGGGGCCATGCGCGGATTCAGCGCGCGCGGGGCTTCCCACGGCTGCGGCAGGGTCGGGATGCGCAGATGCGAGACCGAGAAACCGGTCAGGCCGGCCTTCGGCTTGCCGCCGCGGCCGGTCGCGCCTTCGTCGCGGATCTCGCCACCGGCACCGGTGGCCGCGCCCGGGAACGGTGCGATCGCGGTCGGATGGTTATGCGTTTCCACCTTGATGCAGAACGCCGAATCGACCACCGCTTCGCTGCGGTACTCGCCACTGGCCGGGTCCGGGCGATAGCGCGATGCCGGGAAACCGGCCACCACCGCCGCGTTGTCGCTGTACGCGCTGAGCGTGTGCTGCGGGGTCTGCTGGTGGGTGTTCTTGATCATCCGGAACAGCGAGTGCGACTGGTCGGCACCGTCGATGGTCCAGCTGGCATTGAAGATCTTGTGGCGGCAGTGCTCGGAATTGGCCTGCGCGAACATCATCAGTTCCACGTCCGAGGGCTCCCGGCCGAGGTCGCCGAAGCGCTGGCGCAGGTAGTCGATCTCGTCCTGGGCCATGGCCAGGCCGAGGCGGCGGTTGGCCGCTTCCAGGTCGTCCAGCGCGATGCGTTCCAGCTCGCCCCGGGCCGGCGTGGTGAACAACGCCTGGGCCTGGTCGGCGGTGTCGAGCACCGACTGGGTCATCGGGTCGTGCAGCGCACGCGCCACGGCTTCGCGCTGGGCCGGATCGCTGGGCCAGCCGGCCAGGTCGATGCGCAGGCCACGTTCAACCCGACGGATCGGCTGCCCGGCGCCCCGCACCAGCTCGGTGGCCTTGCTCGACCACGGCGACAGGGTGCCCAGACGCGGCACCACGAAGCGGCTGACGGCGGCGGCGGCGCGCTCGGCCAGGGCCGGCTGCGCCTCCAGGATCCGGCTCAGGATCTCCGGGTCCGGGGCCGCATCGCCCTCGGTCTGGATGAAGTAGACATGCCAGGCACCGGTGATGCGCAGATCGGCGGCCAGGGACTGCAGGCGGGATTCAAGACGTTCGCGGCGGAACGGCGAAAGGGCGGATGCGCCCTCGAGGACCATCATGTCCGGGGAACCGTGGTTGGAGACGGGGCCCACTATTGTACCCAAACCGGCCGCCGCGACTGCCCCGGCCAGGTCCGTGCCCGCCAGGGCCTTCACGGCCAAACCATGCGCTGGTTCACGGATTGCCGACGGAATGCATGACAACGTTATCACCACCTGGCTGCGGCCCCGCCCGGCCAGGTCCATGTCCGTCCCCCACTGCTGTTGCCGGCCTCTCTCACCGGCGCCCGGACCCTGCTGCACGCAGGTCGCCACGATGGCGGCCTGCGCCCACCATTGATCGGAGAAAGACCATGCCTGACCCGATTGCGCGCAGTGCGGTGACATCGATATCTTCCGGCCGTCCGGCCCGCCGTGGCCGCTGGCTGATGTTGCTGGCGCTGGCCACCGCGACCGCCGTCCCCACCCTGGCCCAGGCCGCCAACTGTACCGGCGTGCCGGAATGGAACGGTGCGGCGATCTACCTGTCCGGCAGCACCCTGCAGAAAGGCGGGGTGCTGTACCGGGCCAACCAGGACATCTGGAACGCCCCGCCGGATCACCCGGCCGGCGCCCCCTACTACACCAATCTGGGCGCCTGCGATGGTGGCGGCAGCAACCAGCCGCCCAGCGTCAGCCTGACCTCACCCACCGCCGGGGCCAGCTTCACCGCCGGCAGCAGCATCACGGTCAGCGCCAATGCCAGTGACAGCGACGGCAGCGTCAGCAAGGTCGAATTCTTCCGCGGCGGCACCTCGCTCGGCATCGACACCAGCGCGCCCTACAGCGTGACCTGGGCCAACGCGGCCGCCGGCAGCCACACCTTCAAGGCGGTGGCCACCGACAACAACAATGCGGTGACCTCCTCGGCCACGGTCAGCGTGACCGTCACCGCGCCCAGCAACGACACCACCCCGCCCAGCGTTCCGGCCGGGCTGGCCGCACCGTCGAAAACCGCCACCACGGTCAACCTGGCCTGGACCGCGGCGACCGACAACAGCGGCGGCAGCGGCGTGGCCGGTTATGACGTGTACCGCAACGGCAGCCTGGTCGGCTCGCCCAGCGCCACCCAGTACACCGACGGCGGGCTCACCGCGAGCACGGCCTACACCTACACGGTGCGGGCGCGCGACAACGCCGGCAATGCCTCGGCGCAGAGTGGCTCGATCAGCGTGACCACGGCGGCCGGGGGCGGCGGTGGCGGCAGCAAGCGGGTGATCGGCTACTTCACCCAGTGGGGCATCTACGGGCGCAACTACCGGGTCAAGAACATCGACACCAGTGGTTCGGCCGCCAAGCTGACCCACATCAACTACGCCTTCGGCAACGTGCGCAACAACCGCTGCGAAGTCGGCCTCACCCAGGCCTCCGACCCGAACACCGGGGTGGGCGGCGATGCGTTCGCTGATTACACCAAGGCCTTCGGCGCCGGTGAAAGCGTCAGCGGTGGTGCCGATACCTGGGACCAGCCGCTGCGCGGCAACTGGAACCAGCTCAAGCAGCTCAAGGCCAAGCATCCCAACGTGAAGGTGCTGATCTCGCTGGGCGGCTGGACCTGGTCGCGCGGCTTCTCCAGCGCGGCGCAGCCGGCCAACCGCCAGGCGTTCGTGGCCTCGTGCATCGATGCCTACATCAAGGGCAACCTGCCGGTGACCGACGGTGCCGGTGGTGTCGGCGCGGCGGCCGGCGTGTTCGATGGCATCGACATCGACTGGGAATACCCGGTGGCCTGCGGGCTGAGCTGCGGTACCCCGGCCGACAACGCCAACTACACCGCGCTGCTGGCCGAGTTCCGCCGCCAGCTCGATGCGGTGCGCCCGGGTCTGTTGCTGACCGTGGCGGTGGGTGCGGGCATCGACAAGATCCGCGTCACCGACCCGGCCGCGTTCCATCCGTACCTGGACTTCATCAACGTGATGACCTACGACTTCCACGGCGCGTGGGATCCGCAGACCAACCATCACTCGGCGCTGTTCGACTCACCGGCCGATCCGTCCACCGGCGATCAGAAGCTATACAACAGCAACGATGCGATGGAGGCGTTCATCAGCCGCGGGGTGCCGGCCAGCAAGTTGAACCTGGGCATCGGCTACTACGGGCGTGGCTGGACCGGCGTGGCCAGTGGCAACAACGGGCTCTACAGGAGCGCCACGGGCGCGGCGCCGGGCACCTACGAGGCCGGCATCGAGGACTGGAAGGTGCTCAAGAACCTCAGCTGGCCCGGTTACACGGACACCACCGCCAAGGCCACCTGGATCTCCAACGGCACCACGTTCTGGAGCTTCGACACGCCGGCGATGGTCACCGAGAAAATGGGCTACGTGAAGGCCCAGGGCCTGGGTGGCGCGTTCTTCTGGGAGTTCAGCGGCGATGACCCGCAGGGCACGCTGACCAAGGCGATCAGCGACGGCTTGAACTGAGGGTAGCCGGCCAGGGATCGGCCCTACCCCGCAACGACAACGCCCCGGCATGGCCGGGGCGTTTTTATTTTCAGCGGCTGCCGCCAGCAGCGGCGCCACGCTCCAGCGCGGCCTTGAGCTGTGCCGGCGGCAGGTAGCCACCGAGCTGGGTGCCGTCGGCGGCGAAGATCGCCGGGGTGCCGTTCACGCCCATCTGCTGGCCCAGCTTGTACTGCATGGCCACCGGGTTGGTGCAGTTCTTGGCCGCCACCGGGGTGCCGGTCTTGGCGGCCGTCAGCGCCTGCTTGCGGTCGGCGGCGCACCACACCGAGATCATGTCGGTGTAATCCTGGCTGCCCAGGCCCATGCGCGGGAAGGCGAGGTATTCCACGCTGATGCCATTGCGGTTGAGCTCGGCGATATCCTGGTGCAGCTTGCGGCAGTAGCCGCATTCGATATCGGTGAACACGCTGACGGTGTACTTGGCATTGGGCGCGGCGAAGATGATGCGCTCGTTGTGCGGTGCCTGGGCCAGCAGCTTCTGGCGGTAAGCCAGCAGGCCGGCACTGCTGACCGGAGCCTTGTTCTGGATGTCGTACGGCTGGGACTGCATCAGGTAGCGGCCGTCATCGGAGACATACAGCACCTGGCCGGACACCAGCACTTCACGGAACCCCGGGAACGGCGCGGCGCCGATGAAATCCGGCTTGAAATTCGGGTCCAGCTTCTGCAGGGCGGCGCGCACGGTCTGGTCGGCATTGCCGTTGGCGGGGGCGGCCGCGGCAGGCTTGGCGGCCGGGGCGGACGGCTGCTGCGCGCAGGCGGTCAGACTGAGCGCGCCGAACAGCGCGGCAATGGCAAGACGGAGCATCGAGCATTCCGGTGGAAGAAAGTGACCGCGATTCTCGCACAGCCGCCCGCGTGTGCCGCGTTGCCGCGGCCGCTTCAGCCGCGTGGATGGTGCCGGGCGTGCAGCTTCTGCAGGTGTTCGCGCGCCACCAGCGTGTAGATCTGGGTGGTGGACAGCGAGCTGTGGCCAAGCAGCATCTGCAGCGCGCGCAGGTCCGCGCCACGGTTGAGCAGGTGGGTGGCGAAGCTGTGGCGCAGCCCATGCGGGCTGATCCGGACCGGGTCGATGCCGGCCACGGCGGCATATTTCTTTACCAGCGCCCAGAACTGCTGGCGGCTGAGCGGGTGCAGCGAGGGGTCCAGGAACATCGGCACCGCCCCGTCCTGCGCGGCCGGCACCATGCGCTTGCCGGCCAGCTGGGGCCGTGACTCAGCCAGATAGCGCTCCAGCCAGTGCTGGGATTCCTCGCCCAGCGGCACCAGCCGCTCCTTGCTGCCCTTGCCGGTGACCCGCAGCACGCCCTGGCGCAGGTTGACCGCATTGGCCGGCAACAGCACCAGCTCGCTCACGCGCAGCCCGGCGGCGTACATCAGTTCGAGCATGGCGCGGTCGCGCAACCCCATCGGGCTGTCGATATCCGGGGCCGCCAGCAGCGCATCGATCTGGCTTTCGGCCAATGCCTTGGGCAGCAGGCGCGGCAGCCGTGGCGGATCCAGCAGTGCGCTGGGGTCTTCCCTGCGCTGGCCACGGCGCAGCGCATCGGCGAAGAATGCGCGCAACGCCGAGAGCAGGCGCGCATTGCTGCGCGGCGACCAGCCGTGGTGGGCGCGCCAGGCGAGGTAGTCGAACAACCCGGCCCGGTCCACGCCGGCCAGGCCGCCGCCGCTGCCATCACGCCAGCGCGCCAGCCCTTCCAGATCGCGCCGATAGCTGTCCAGGCTGGCCCGGGCCAGCCCTTGTTCGGCCCAGATCGCATCGAGGAAGCGCTGGATCAGCAGCGCATCATCGTCGCGCAACGCCGGGAGGTGCTGGATCAACTGGCGGCGCAGCGCCGGGGTGGAGGCATCGGACATGCCACCAGCATACGGAGCAGACCGCGGCGCGACCATCCACGCGGCGCGGGTGCGCAGGTATGCTCGGCACATGGCCACCCTCGACACCGCCGCCGTTCGCCCCGAGCGCCCCGCCTCCCTGCTGGTGTGGCGGCTGTTGGCGCTGCTGTACGACTTCTTCCCGGCACTGGCGTTGTGGATGTTGATGGGCGCGTTGTTCACCGCCGGCTACAGCGTGGCCGGTCATGCCGCCCGCGAGAACATCGCCCCGTTCAGCGCCCTGCAGTGGCTGCTGTGGCTGTGCTGCTGGATCGTTACCGGCCTGTACGCCACGCTCAGCTGGGGCCGCGGCGGCCAGACCCTGGGCATGCGCCCATGGCGGCTGCAGGTGATCACCCCGGATGGCAGCGCCCCGACCCGCGCGCAGCTGTGGCTACGCTACAGCGTGGGCACCGTCTCGGTGCTGCTGGGCGGCCTGGGCCTGTGGTGGGCCCTGTTCGACCGCCAGCGCCTGACCTGGCACGACCGCGCCAGCGGCACCCGCCTGCAACGCAATCCCAAACCGTAGCGCTATCCGTCAGCCCGATTTGCGCCGGAACAACAGGCCCGACACCACCAGCATCACGATCGGCGGCAGCGCGTAGGCGATGCGGTAGTCGAATTTCAATGCGCCGGCCATACGCCCGAAGAACAGCTGCAGCAGCCAGAAGCCCAGCGCGAACAGGATGCCCAGGAACAGGCGCTTGCCCATGCCGCCGCTACGCAGCGAGCCGAAGGCGAACGGCACCGCCGCCAGACACAACGCCAGCACGTTGACCGGATAGAACCACCGGCTCCAGTAGATGTCTTCGTAGTCGCGCGCATCGAGCCCATTGCGCTTGCGGTATTCGATGCTGGTGCGCAGGTCCATCGCGGTCAGGTTGCGCGGCTTGGCGATACCACTGGCCAGCGCCGCCGCATCCAGGCGCGAGGCCCACGGCTCGGATTCGATCGTCTCGCGTGTGGCCGAACGCTCACCGAACGTATCCCGGCGCACCTTCTTCAACACCCAGCCTTCGGCACCGTGCTCGGCCGCGCCGGCAAACGTCAGCGACGCCAGCCGGCCGTCTTCGCCGATCTTGTACAGCCGCACATCGTTCAGCACCAGCTTGGTACCGCCGCCGGGCAGCAGCTGCTCATCGCCACTGGCGGCGTTGAGGAAGGTGTCGCCCTCGCGCGCCCACAGCCCCGCATAGCGGGCCGCGGCCACGCTGTTGCCGGTCTTGGCGCTGATCTTGATGTCGTCGGCGCGGCCCTGCGCCCACGGCCCCAGCGTTTCGCCGCTGAACACCATCACCGCCGTCAGCAGCGACAGGGCGATCGCCACCGACGCACTCAGGCGCTTGCGCGACAGCCCCAGCGCGCGCAGCGCGGTCAGCTCGGAGGTGGCGGCCAACTGGCCCAGCCCCATCAGCGAACCGATCACCGCCGCGGTCGGGAAGAACGTATAGGCGCGGCGCGGCACGGTGTAGAGCACCCAGGCCGCCGCATGGCCGAGCGTGTAGCCGCCCTTGCCGACATCCTTGAACTCGCCGGAGAACGCCATCACCACGTCCAGCCCGACCAGCACCGCCCAGGTCAGCAGGACCGTGCCGAACACCGCCCGGCCCAGGTAGAGATCAAACCGCATCGGGTGAAGCTTCATGCGGTCCTCCGCGGTCGCGACAACTTGCCATCGCGGAAATACATCCAAAGCGCCAGTGCCAGCAGCGGCAGGCTCAGCCACCACAAGCCCAGCGTGCCCGACAGCTTGCCGTCGGCGATCCAGCGGGTACCGATGAACATCAGGTTCATGCCCACCATGTAAGCGAGGAAGGCCAGCATCATGCGGCCATAGCGCTGCTGGCGCGGCGAACTGCGTGCCAGCGGCAGGGTCATCAGCGCGAAGGCCAACGCGATCAGCGGCGGGGTGATCCGCGAATGCAGCTGGGCCTGCGCGGCCGGGCGGGCATCGCCAAACAACTGGCTGGTGGGCATCAGCTCGGGATCGTCCTTGTCGCGGGTATCGGCGCCGTCGGGCATGGCCACGTCATTGCGCGCGAAGGTCACCAGCCGGTAGTCCAGCGCGCCGTTGGCCGGGCCTTCAACCTGGTGGCCATCGTCCAGCTCCAGGTAGCGCTGGCGGGCGCCCTCGAAGAACATCCGGCCGCGGTCGGCCGAGACCACCTCGATACGGTCGCCCTTCTGCCGCTGCAGGAACACCTTGCCCAGCTGGGTGCCGTCGGGCGACACCGAGGACAGGTAGACCACCCCGCCGTTGGGCAGCGAGGTGAAGCGGCCCGACTCCAGCCCGGCCATCACCACGCTGCGGTTGGCCTCCTCGATCATGGCCTCACCGGTGCGGTCGGCCCAGGGCCCCAGCCACAGCGAGCACAGGCCGATCAGCCCGACCACCGGCAGCACCAGCATCAGCACCGGGCGCAGCAGCCGCTTGGGGCCCACGCCAATGGCGGTGAGCACCGCCATTTCCGAATCCCGGTACAGCCGGGCGGTGGCCAGCAGCAGGCCCAGCATCAGCGCCAGCGGCAGGATCAGCGGCATGTAGACGATGAACTGCAGGCCCAGCTGGGAAAACAGCAGGCGGGCAGGTAGGCGGCCATCGGCGATGTTGCCGAGGATGTCCACCAGGACACCGCCGACACTCACCACCAACAGCACGATCAGGGTGGCCAGGAAACTCTGGACGAAATCACGCAGGAGATAGCGATCGAGCTTCGACATGGGGCGGTGGTTTAAACTCTCGGATTCGTTCGCGGTGCTGCCCAGTCTACTGACGGGACGTAAACAGCTCGCGATTGTACGGATTTGCCAACGGAATCTGATCAATGGCCCTGGAATTCACCCTGAACCACGCAGCGCCGGCCTCGGCCGAGTGCGATTGCGTCATCGTCGGCGCCTATGCCGACCAGACCCTGAGCGCCTCGGCGCAGGCCCTGGATGCCGCCTCGGGCGGTCGCCTGGCGGCCCTGCTCGCCCGCGGCGATGTTGGCGGCAAGACCGGCAACACCACCCTGCTGCACGATCTGCCGGGCGTTACCGCCCCGCGCGTGCTGGTGGTCGGGCTTGGCGAGCCGGCCAAGTTCGGCGTGCCGCAGTACCTCAAGGCGGTCGGCGATGCCAGCCGCGCACTGAAGAGCGGGATCAACCACCATGCGCTGTTCACCCTGACCGAACTGACGGTCAAGGGCCGCGATGCGGCCTGGAACATCCGCCAGGCGATCATCACCGCCGACCACGCCGCCTACCGCTACAGCGCCACGCTGGGCAAGAAGAAGGCCGAAGAACCCGGCCTGACCACGCTGGCCATTGCCGGCGATGACGCCCAGGCACTGGCCCAGGGCCAGGCCATCGCCGCCGGCGTGCAGTACGCCCGCGAGCTGGGCAACCTGCCGCCGAACGTGTGCACCCCGGCCTACCTGGCCGAGTCCTCGGTGGCCTTCGCCCAGGCCCATGCCGGTGCCGACGCGGAGATCCTCGACGAGACGCAGATGGAAGCGCTCGGGATGGGCTCGCTGCTGGCCGTGGCCCGTGGTTCGGCCAACCGCCCGCGCCTGGTGGTGCTGAAGTGGAACAACGGCGGTGACGCCAAGCCGTACGTGCTGGTCGGCAAGGGCATCACCTTCGATACCGGTGGCGTCAACCTGAAGACCCAGGGCGGCATCGAAGAGATGAAGTACGACATGTGCGGTGGCGCCAACGTCATCGGCACCTTCGTCGCGGCGGTCACCGCCAAGCTGCCGCTGAACCTGGTGGTGGTGGTGCCGGCGGTCGAAAACGCCATCGACGGCAACGCCTACCGCCCGTCCGATGTGATCACCTCGATGTCCGGCAAGACCATCGAAGTGGGCAACACCGACGCCGAAGGCCGCCTGATCCTGTGCGACGCGCTGACCTACGCGCAGCGCTTCGAGGGGCAGGCCCTGATCGACGTGGCCACCCTGACCGGTGCCTGCGTGGTGGCCCTGGGCCACCAGACCGCCGGCCTGATGACCAAGCACGACGACCTGGCCAATGAGCTGCTGGCCGCCGGCGAGCACGTGTTCGACCGCGCCTGGCGCCTGCCGTTGTGGGACGAATACCAGCCGATGCTGGATTCGACCTTCGCCGACGTCTACAACATCGGCGGCCGCTGGGCCGGTGCGATCACCGCCGGCTGCTTCCTGTCGCGCTTCGCCGAAGGCCAGCGCTGGGCCCACCTGGACATCGCCGGCGTGGCCAGCGACGAAGGCAAGCGCGGCATGGCCACCGGTCGCCCGGTCGGCCTGCTCAGCCAGTGGCTGCTGGACCAGGCCGCCCGCGCCTGATCCGCTGCCCGATCGCGGCCGCCTTTACCGGTGGCCGCGATCCTGCCCGGCCTGTGCCGGGCCTTCCCTTCCGCTCCAGGCCCGCCCATGTCCCGTGCTGATTTCTACCTGATCGCCAAGCCCCGCTTCCTGACCCAGCCCCTGCGGCTGGTGTGCGAACTGGCGCGCAAGGCCAACGACGCCGGGTTGTTCACCCTGGTGCTGGCGCGTGACCAGGCCCAGGCGGAGGAGCTGGACGAGCTGCTGTGGTCGTTCGACGAAGATGCCTACATTCCGCATCAGATCGCCGGCGAAGACATGGACGAGGAAGAGGCGCTGGTGCTGATCGCCGTCCCCGGTACCGAGGCCCCGGCCCGCCCGCTGGTGATCAACCTGCGTGACGACCCCTACCTGGCCAGCTGCGACCGCGTGCTGGAAGTGGTCCCGGCCGACCCGGAGGCGCGCGAACCGCTGCGCGAGCGCTGGCGCCAGTACAAGGCGCTGGGCTTTGACCTCAACAAGTACGACATGTAAGCCCCCGGCACCCCGCGCGGGTGCCACCGCCGACGCTGGAGACCCTTGATGCGCCTGCTGATCGCCCTGATCTTTCCCTGGTTGTCGTTCTTCACCATCGGCCGCCCGTTTGCGGGCATCCTCTGCCTGATCCTGCAGATCACCCTGATCGGCTGGCTGCCTGCCGCAATCTGGGCCGCCTACGCGGTCTCCCAGTTCCATACCGACGTGAAGATCCGCCGCGCTCTCGGCCGCTGATCTCCCGGTATCCCCACCTTCGTCTTCGCTTCCGGTTTCCGCATGACCCAACTCGCCTCCAGCTACGACCCTAAAACCTTTGAAACGGAGCTGTACGACTCCTGGGAAAAGGCCGGCCACTTCAAGCCGTCCGGCAAGGGCGAGCCGTACACCATCCTGCTGCCGCCGCCGAACGTCACCGGCACGCTGCACATGGGCCATGCCTTCCAGCAGACCCTGATGGATGCGCTGGTGCGCTACCACCGCATGCGCGGTTACGACACGCTGTGGCAGGTGGGTACCGACCACGCCGGCATCGCCACGGAAATGGTGGTGTCGCGCAACCTGGCGCTGGCCGGCAATGGCGAGACCCGTGATTCGCTGGGCCGCGATGGCTTCATTGAAAAGGTGTGGGACTGGAAGGCGCAGTCCGGTGACACCATCGAGCGCCAGATGCGCCGCCTGGGCACGTCCAGCGACTGGTCGCGCAGCACTTTCACCATGGACCCGCAGCCGTCCGAAGCGGTGATCGAGGCGTTCGTGCGCTGGCACGAACAGGGCCTGATCTACCGCGGCCAGCGCCTGGTCAACTGGGACCCGGTGCTGAAAACCGCCATTTCCGACCTGGAAGTGGAGAGTGTGGAGGAAGACGGCTTCCTGTGGTCGATCGCCTATGCGCTGGAAGACGGTGCCAGCTACGAACACGTCGAGCGCGATGCGGACGGCGTGGAGACCCTGCGCGAAACCCGCCATTACCTGGTGGTGGCCACCACCCGCCCGGAGACCCTGCTGGGCGACACCGCGGTGATGGTGCACCCGGAAGACGAACGCTACGCGCACCTGATCGGGCGCAGCGTGACCCTGCCGCTGACCGGGCGCAGCGTGCCGGTGATCGCCGATGACTACGTGGACCGCGCGTTCGGCACTGGCGTGGTCAAGGTCACCCCGGCGCATGACTTCAACGATTACCAGGTGGGCGTGCGCCACAACCTGCCCATGATCAATCTGTTCACCCCGGTGGCGGCGATCAACGACAACGCCCCGGAGAAATACCGCGGGCTGGACCGCTACGAAGCCCGCAAGGTGATCCTGGCCGAGCTGGAAGACCTGGGCATCCTGGTGGAAACCCGCGCGCACAAGCTGCAGGTGCCGCGTGGCGACCGGACCCAGCAGGTGATCGAGCCGTACCTGACCGACCAGTGGTTCGTGAAGATGGACGTGCTGGCCAAGCGCGGCCTGGAACTGGTCGAGAACGGTTCGATCCAGTTCGTTCCGGCCAACTGGATCAACACCTACCGCCACTGGATGGAGAACATCCAGGACTGGTGCATCAGCCGCCAGCTGTGGTGGGGCCACCGCATCCCGGCGTGGTTCGACGACGCCGGCACCTGCTATGTCGGCCGCGACGAGGCCGAAGCGCGCGCCAAGAACGGGCTGGGAGATGACGTCGCCCTGCACCAGGACAGCGACGTGCTGGAAACCTGGTTCTCCTCGCAGCTGTGGCCGTTCTCCACCCTGGGCTGGCCGAATGAGCAGGCCATGGCCGAGCGCGGCTTCGAGCGCTACCTGCCGTCGTCGGTGCTGATCACCGGTTTCGACATCATCTTCTTCTGGGTGGCCCGCATGATCATGGCCACCGACAGCTTCACCGGGAAGATTCCGTTCAAGGATGTCTACATCACCGGCCTGATCCGCGATGCGCAGGGCCAGAAGATGTCCAAGTCCAAGGGCAACGTGCTCGACCCGCTGGACATCATCGACGGCATCTCCATCGACGACCTGATCGCCAAGCGCACCACCGGGCTGATGAAGCCCAAGGACGCGCCGAAGATCGAGAAGGCCACCCGCCGCGAATTCCCCGAGGGCATCATCGCCCACGGTGCCGACGCGCTGCGCTTCACCATCGCCGCGCTGGCCACCCACGGCCGCGACATCAAGTTCGACATGAGCCGCGCCGAGGGCTACAAGAACTTCTGCAACAAGCTGTGGAATGCCAGCCGCTTCACCCTGATGAACACCGAGGGCAGCCGCTTCACCGGCATTCCGCAGCCACGCACCGATGCCGAGCGCTGGATCCTGGCGCGCCTGGCGGCGGTCTCGGCCGAGGCACAGACGCATTACGCCAACTACCGCTTCGACCTGCTGGCGCAGTGCCTGTACGAGTTCGCGTGGAACGAGTTCTGCGACTGGTTCCTGGAGCTGACCAAGCCGGCGCTCAATGGCGACAACGCCGACGACGCCACCAGCACCCGCCACACCCTGCTGTACGTGCTCGAAGCGCTGCTGCGCCTGCTGCACCCGCTGACCCCGTTCGTCACCGAGCAGCTGTGGCGGCAGGTCGCACCGCGCTTGGGCATTGAGGGTGACACGCTGTCGCTGCGCCCTTACCCGACTGCCGAGGAGTTCGCGGGCGATTACGCGCGCGCCGAAGCCGATGTGGAATGGCTCAAGGCGATGGTCAGCGCGCTGCGCCGCGTGCGCAGCGAACTGAACGTACCGCCGGCCAAGCAGGTCACCCTGCTGCTGCAGAACGGCAGCGACGAGGACCGCAACCGCATCGCGCGCTTCGCCGCCTCGCTGTCGTTCCTGCTCAAGCTGGAACGCATCGACTGGCTGGCCGCCGACAGCGAAACCCCGCCTTCGGCCGCCGCGATCGTGGGCGAGCTGAAGCTGCTGGTGCCGCTGGAAGGCCTGGTCGACCTGGGTGCCGAACGTGCCCGCCTGGACAAGGAAATCGCCCGTGTCGAGTCGGAGAAGGACAAGAGTGAAACCAAGCTCTCCAAGTTCACCGACAAGGTACCGCCGGCGGTGATCGAACAGGAGCGCGTGCGCCTGGTCGACTGGACCGCGCAGCTGGCCGGCCTGCGCGAGCAGCGCGCCAAACTGTAAGACCGACAACGCCGCCGCAAGGCGGCGTTGTTGTATGCGGCCCGCTGCAAATCGGTAGCGCCATGCCATGCATGGCTGCTCTTCGTTCCAACGCGTACCGCCTACAGCGGTGGCATCGTCTGGATGTCGTCGTCGACCAGTTCCATCGCCATCACCAGCGCATCCTCGCGGCCCTCGCGTGCGGGGTAATAGCGCGGGCGGCGGCCGATCTCGTTGAACCCTTCGCTGTGGTACAGCGCCACGGCCGGGGTGTTGGACGGGCGTACTTCGAGGAACACGCGCTGCGCCTTGTGCTCACGGGCCAGTTCGACCAGCGCGCGGAACAGATAACGGCCCAGGCCGCGCGACTGGTTCGTCGGGTCCACGCAGACATTGAGCACATGCGCCTCATCCGCGGCCAGGCTCAACACGCCGTAGCCGATCAGCATGCCGTCGTCTTCCAGCGCCAGCGCCGGGTAACCGGCGCGCAGGCAGTCCACGAAGATGCCGCGCGTCCACGGAAAGGGATAGCCGCGCAGCTCGATCACCATCACCGCATCCAGGTCACTCTCGCGCAGCGCGCGCAGCGACAGGGGCCGCGGCGAGCTGACCGCGCTCACGGCCGGCCCTGCTTGCGCAGTGCCCGCAGCTGCGGCCACAGCGCGCGCTTGGCGGCCGCGTTGCCGCGCAGTTCGTCCAGCTTCCAACCGGCCATCAACGCCTGCGTTTCCGGCGCGGCCGGGTTGCAGCCGGAGGCCCGCAGCAGCGCGATCTGCAGGCGGTCGGGCATGCGTACCGCTGCCCGTCGGCCACCGGCCGCGCGTTCGCGGGTCGGCTGGGTATCCGGCGTGGCACTGACCGGGGCACTGCGCGTCGGCGGCGCGGCATCCACCGGCGGCGCCCGCCGCGGTGCGGGTGCCTGCGCTGGCGCCGCGTCCGTTACGACCGGGGCAACACGCAGTTCAATCTCAGGAACCGCGCTGGCCTCTTCCACCTGGCCATCCACGAACACGGTGTAGCCCATCGCCTGCAGCCAGGACTGCTGCGCCGGGGACCACAACGGCGGGACGGCCGCGCCACTCATGCGTTGGGCTCGACCGGCTTGCGGGTGCGCTGCCACAGCCAGGCCATCGGGCCGGACAGGGCGTACACCACGCCCACCGCCAGCAGCACGCGCGGCAGGTCGATGACCATGATCGCGATGCCGATCGGCACCAGCGCCAGCACCAGGAACGGCACGCGATCGGCGCGCGGGCCCTTCTCACCGCCGCCCTTGAAGCTCCAGAAGCGGATCCGGCTGACCATCAGCAGCGCCGCGATCAGGGTCACGCCCAGCGCCACGTAGCGCAGCTGATTGCCGTCCCAGCCCAGGTTGCCATCGGCGAAGGCCCACACGAAGGACATCATCAGGCCCGCCGCGGCCGGACTGGCCAGGCCGATGAACCAGCGCTTGTCGACCACGGTGACCTGGGTATTGAAGCGGGCCAGGCGCAGGGCCGCGCAGGCCGCATACAGGAAGGCAACCGCCCAGCCGACCCGGCCCATCACCGGGTCATCGAATTTCAGCCAGGACAGCGACCAGTGGTACATCACCAGGGCCGGGGCCATGCCGAAGCTGACCAGGTCCGCCAGCGAGTCGTATTGCACACCGAATTCGCTGCTGGTGCCGGTCAGGCGGGCCACCCGGCCGTCCAGACCGTCCATGACCGCGGCCACGAACACGGCGATGGCGGCGTTGACAAAGTCGCCGTTGGCCGCCGCGATGATCGCGTAGAAGCCGGCAAACAGGCCTGCGGTGGTGAACAGGTTGGGCAGCAGGTAAATGCTGCGCGAGCGCGGCGGGGGTTTCATCTGATCCATACCGGCCAGTTTAGTGGGTGTGACGCCCTTTGGGGCAGTGCAGCGACGGTGGCGGCCGCGGGCCGGGCGACCGCTGCCCCGGCCCAGCGTCCCGCCGGTCGCCTCCGGCTTGCCAGCAGGCAGCCGGGATGCTGCAATCGCGCCCTTGTCCCGCTTGCCCGGAGTTGCCATGCGTGCCCTGCCCTCGCTGTGCTGCCTGCTGCTGCTCGCCAGCGCCTCGGCCACCGCCGGTACCGTTTATAAGTGGAAGGACGCCAACGGCGTGACCCAGTATTCGGAAAAGCCCCCGGCCGGACAGAAATTCGAATCGCGCCAGGTGCAGAACCGCGACCCGGTGGCGCGTACCCCCGCCGCTCCGGCGGCCCCGGCCGAATCCAGCGACTGCACCACCGCGCGCAGCAACCTGGACCTGCTCAACGGCACGGGGACGGTGATGCAGGACACCAACGGCGACGGCAAGGCCGACACCGCGCTGAACGATGAGCAGCGTGGCGCCCAGAAGAACCTGGCCGAAGCGGCAATCAAGGCCTACTGCAAGCCGGCCGCCTGAGCGGCCTGGGCGGGCCCACGGGCCTTGCCCGTGTCAGGTTTGTGACGCGATCGGGGTCTCCTGCCCTGCTGTGATGGGCAGGGCGGCGGCCGGACTGGCAGAATATCGGCTTCTGCCGTTCAGCGAAGCCGACGATGCGCCTCTCCCAGTTCCACCTGCACACCACCAAGGAAACCCCCAGTGACGCGGAGCTCACCAGCCACCGCTTGATGCTGCGCGCGGGCATGATCCGCAAGCTGGCCTCGGGGCTGTACACCTGGTCGCCGCTGGGCCTGCGCGTGATGCGCAAGGTCGAGCGCATCGTGCGCGAGGAAATGGAGCGTGCCGGCGCGGTTGAATTCCAGATTCCGACCATCCAGCCCAAGGAACTGTGGGAAGCCACCGGGCGCTGGGAAAAGTTCGGCCCGCAGTTGCTGAAGATCAAGGACCGCAAGGAGCAGGTGTTCTGCTACAGCCCCACCGCCGAAGAGGCCGCGGCCGATTTCGCGCGCCAGGAACTGTCCAGCTACAAGCAGCTGCCGGTCAATTTCTTCCAGATCCAGACCAAGTTCCGCGACGAGATCCGCCCGCGCTTCGGGGTGATGCGCGCGCGCGAATTCCTGATGAAGGATGCCTATTCCTTCCACCTGCACGATGACTGCCTGGTGCGCGAGTACGAGAACATGAAGGCGGCCTACAGCCGTATCTTCACCCGCCTGGGCCTGGATTTCCGCATGGTGCAGGCCGACTCCGGCGCGATCGGCGGTGATGCGTCGCAGGAATTCCACGTGATCGCCGATTCCGGCGAAGACGCGCTGGTGTTCTCCACCGGCTCGGACTACGCGGCCAACATGGAAGCGGCCGTCGCGGCCGAACCGGCGCCGCGCCCGGCCGCCAGCGAAGACCTGCGCAAGCTTGAAACCCCGACCCAGAAGACCTGCGAAGCCGTGGCCGCATTGCTGGGCCTGGGCCTGGAGCGCACGGTCAAGTCGGTGGCGATCATGAGCGAAACCGGCTTCGTGCTGGCACTGGTGCGCGGTGACCACGACGTCAATGAAATCAAGCTGGGCAAGGTCGAGGGCCTGCAGGGCTACCGCATGGCCGGCGAAGCGGAAATCGCCACGCATCTGGGCAGCGAACCGGGTTTCCTGGGCCCGCTCAACCCGGCCCAGCCGATCCGCCTCGTGGTTGACCGCGAGGTAGCGGCGATGGCGGACTTCGTCGTTGGCGCCAATGAGGTCGGTTTTCATATTGCCGGCGTCAACTGGGGCCGCGACCTTGCCGAACCGGGTTCGCCCGGTATCGACGTGGCCGATATCCGCAATGCGAAGGAAGGTGATCGTGCCGCCGACGGTGGCACGCTGAAAATCGCACGCGGCATCGAAGTGGGCCACGTATTCCAGCTCGGCCGCCAGTATGCCCACGCGATGAATGCCACCGTGCTCGATGAGAATGGCAAGGCCGCGGTGTTGGCGATGGGCTGCTATGGCATCGGCATCTCGCGGATTGTCGCGGCGGCGATCGAACAGAATCACGATGACGCCGGCATTATCTGGCCCGAGGCGATGGCGCCGTGGCAGGTGGTGGTCTGCGTGATCAATCCCAAGCAGGATGAAAGCGTCGCTGCCGCTGCCGCCGAACTGCTGGCCCAGCTGCAGGCTGCCGGCCTGGACGCGGCACTGGACGACCGTGGCCTGCGCCCGGGTTCGATGTTTGCCGACATGGAACTGATTGGCGTGCCGCACCGCGTGGTGGTGTCCGAACGCGGCCTGGCCGCCGGTACTTACGAGTACCGCGCACGCCGCGCCAGCGAGGCCGAGAGCCTGGACCGCGACACGCTGCTGGCCCGTCTGACGGGGTGATGACAAGGCCGGGTGGAATATCCCGGCTTTTCATTTCCCGGGACCGATTACATTTTCCGTTGACCGCTGTGCAGTACCCCGATCGATAGGTATGCTGTCGGCGACGCCAAGGACCGGCTCACCCCGTCCTTAATTAGATTCCGGAGCAGTAGATGAGTATTGACCTGAGTGGCCTGTCCGCCAAAGAGCTGGGCGCCCTGATCAAGAGCGCCAAGAAGCAGCAGACCTTCGTTGCCAAGCGGCCGGCCATTACCCGCGTGCGTTCCCAGCTGACCAAGCTGGCCAAGGCCTCGGGCTACACCATTGAAGAACTGTTCGCTGACGTCGCACCGGCCCGCGGTCGCGCCAAGGCCACCAAGGCTCCGGCCAAGAAGGCCGTGCGCAAGCTGGGCAAGGTCGCGCCGAAGTACCGCAACCCGGCCAACCCGAAGGAAACCTGGACCGGCCGTGGCAAGCAGCCGCGCTGGTTGGCCGCACACACGGCCAAGGGCAAGAAGGTCGAAGACTTCCTGATCAAGAAGTAATCAAAACAGTTTCGAATGAAAATAAAACGCCGGCGCAATGCCGGCGTTTTTCATGGTCGTGACCGGGTCAACCGATCAGAGATTCTTGCGTGCCGGAATCAGCAGGTTGCCGAACAACAGGCCGGCAACCAACGCCATCACCACGTTGAGCACGGTCATCAGCACGGTCTGCCCGGCACTCATGTCCTGCTGCTGGACCAGGGTAAGCACGCCACGCAGGCTGGTACTGCCCGGTACCAGCATGATGATGCCGGGCAGGCGGATGATCGCCCCCGGGCGCTGCACCCACCGCCCGAACAGATTGCCGGCGGCGGTCATCACCATGGCCGACATGAAAATACCGGCCGGCAGGCCCCAGGCCTGCCCGGCGAATTTGGAAATGGCATAGCCGGCCACGGCCGCGGCCATCACCCACGGATAATCGCGGCGATTGGCCTTGAACAGCATCGCGAACGCGAACGCGGCCAGCAGCAGCGCGCTCCATTCCACCCAGTCGGCCTGCGGGCGCGACGCGCGCACCAGCGGATCCAAACCGATGATGCCCGACAGCGTCACCGCGATCACCGCGCCCACGGTGAGTTTCAGGATGGTGGTGACCGCACCGGCAAACCGTGCCGTGCCCGATACCCAATGCTGACTGGCCAGTTCATTGACCGCATTGGTCAGCGACATCCCGGGCAGCATCACCACCAGCGAGGCGATGATCACCGTGTTGAGATTGAGCGGGCCGATGAACGAGGCCACCAGCGCCGCCACCGTACCGGCCAGCAGTGCGGCGAGCGCCTCGCTGGCCTCGCGCGAGGCCGGGCGGCGGTCGGTATACAGCGTCATGACACCGATCAACAGGCCGATCACGCCGGCGGTGGCGATGTCCAGCCACGGCAGTTTCCACAACCCGGCCACGCCGGCCGCGCCCAGGCTGTAGGACAGGATCATGCGGATCTTGCCGCGACGACCCGGATCCTTGTCCAGTTGCCGCAGTGCCGTATGGCCCTGGGCGATGCTCATGGTGCCGTTGGCCACCGCATCGGTGATCTGGTCGGCGATGCTGAGTTTATGCAGATCGTTTTCACCCGGCGCCAACCGGATCACGCGGGTGATATCCGATGAACCGATCGCCTTGGTCGGGTCGCTGAAACTCAGGATCAACCCGGTCGGGTTCGACCAGGGCTCGCAATCCAGGTCCAGCCGCTGCGCCAGCGCGACCACTGCCGCCTCCAGTCGCTGCGCGGTGGTGCCATAACTGTGCAGGCGCCCGGCGATTTCCGAAACGAAAGCCACCCGCTGTGCGTAGGTGGCCTGGGGGGGAACGATGGTGGCGGTGTCGAGGGACATGCTTCGTAGTATTACCCGAAGGCTGCCCGGGCTGAACAACGATCTTGCCGCAGCCCATACTTGGCGTCCACACGGACAAGGTATGCTGCGCGCAGGACGCCCCATGACGCCAAATCAAGCCCCCCACCTCGAACAGGATCCACAGGACCCCGGCCTGGTCCGGTTGTCCGGCCACTGGACCTTGCACACCGCGCTGGACGCGGCCGAGGTGCTGCGTGGCATGCCCGAAGCACTGACCGCGATCGATGCCAGCGGCATCACCCAGCTCGATTCCGCCGGCGTGCTGCAGGTGCTGCGCGTTGCCCATCGCGCCGACCTGGGCGAGGACGCACTGCATTTTCGCGAAGAACACCGTGCGCTGGTCTGCACCATCGAAGAAGTGGCCGATGACCGGCCCCGGCCCAAGCGTGACTTCGGCGTGCTGGCCGCGCTGGAACGGTTGGGCGTCAGCGTGCATGGCATGGGCCACAACATCGTGGCGCTGGCCAGCTTCCTGGGCGAGAACCTGGTCAAGGGCGTGCGCCTGTTCAAGGAGCCACGCCGCTTCCGCCTCACCGCCACGGTAGCCCAGATGGAACAGGTGGGCCTGGATGCGGTGCCGCTGGTGGCGCTTCTGTCCTACCTGGTCGGCGCGGTGATCGCCTTCCTGGGCTCGACGATCCTGCGCGACTTCGGCGCAGAGATCTACGTGGTGGAACTGGTCAGCATCGCGTTCCTGCGCGAGTTCGCGGTGCTGCTGACCGCCATCGTGCTGGCCGGCCGCACCGCCAGCGCGTTCACCGCGCAGATCGGTGCGATGAAGGCCCGCGAGGAAATCGATGCGATGCGGACGCTGGGGTTGGACCCGGTCGACCTGCTGGTGCTGCCGCGCCTGATCGCCCTGCTGGTCACGCTGCCGCTGCTGACCTTCATCGCGATGGTCGCCGGCCTGGCCGGTGGCATCACCGTGGGCGCCTTCGACCTGGGCATCCCGCCGCAGATGTACATCGCGCGGATGCACGAGACCATGGAAGTGCGCAACATGCTGGTGGGGTTGTCCAAGGCGCCGGTGTTCGCGCTGGTGATCGGCCTGATCGGCTGCCTGGAAGGCCTGAAGGTCGAAGGCACCGCGCAGTCGGTCGGCGAACGCACCACCTCCAGCGTGGTGCAGGCGATTTCACTGGTGATCATCCTCGACGCGTTCGCCGCGCTGTGGTTCATGAAGATGGGCTGGTAAGCGATGCGCACCGACGACGATGCCAACCTGGTGATCCGCGTACGCGGTCTGGTCAACCACTTCGGTGCGCAGACCGTGCATGACGGCGTGGACCTGGACGTGCGCCGTGGCGAGATTCTCGGCGTGGTGGGCGGCTCGGGTACCGGCAAATCGGTCCTGATGCGCAGCATCCTGGGCCTGCGCGAGCCCGATGCCGGCCAGATCGAGGTGCTGGGCGTGGATGCCCGTTCCAGCGATCCCGCCAATCGCCTGCACATCGAACGCAACACCGGGGTGCTGTTCCAGGATGGCGCGCTGTTTTCCTCGCTGACCGTGGGCGAGAACGTGCAAGTACCGCTCAAGGAACACCATCGCGAGCTGCCCGAGCGCTGGCACTACGAACTGGCGCTGCTCAAGGTGAAGCTCGCGGGCCTGCCGGCCGATGCGATCAACAAGCTGCCTTCGCAGCTGTCCGGCGGCATGCGCAAGCGCGCCGGCCTGGCGCGCGCGCTGGCGCTGGACCCGCCGCTGCTGTTTCTCGACGAGCCCACTGCCGGGCTGGACCCGATCGGCGCGGCCGCCTTCGACCGCCTGATCAAGACCCTGCAGGAAGCGCTGGGGCTGACCGTCTTCCTGATCACACATGATCTGGACACCCTGTATGCCATCTGTGACCGGGTGGCGGTGCTGGCCGACCGCAAGGTCATCGCCAATGCACCGCTGCACGAGATCGAACAGATCGACCACCCGTGGATCCAGGAGTACTTCCACGGGCCACGGGCCCGCGCGGCACGCGACGCGCGCCCCACTGAAGGCCAGGCGCGCACCCCCGCATCACCGCGCGCCAGCGAGGATGAAACACCATGAACCACCGCTGTTACCTGGGTATATAAGCCATGGAAACCAAAGCCAATTACGTCCTGATCGGCGCCTTCACCCTGATAGTGGGGCTGGCCCTGCTGGCCTTCGGGCTGTGGGCGGCCAAATATTCCTCCGACCGTACCTGGACCGAGTACCGCGTGGTGTTCCGCGAGGCCGTCACCGGCCTGACCGTGGGCAGCCCGGTGCAGTACAACGGCATCGCGGTCGGCTCGATCACCGAACTCAACCTGGTGCCCGATGACCCGCGCCAGGTGGTCGCACGGATCCGTCTGAACTCCAACACCCCGGTCAAGACCGACACCCGCGCCAAGCTGGCGATCACCAGCCTGACCGGCCCGTCGATCATCCAGCTCAGTGGCGGTACGCCGCAGGCGCAGGCGCTGACGACGGTCAACAAGGATCCCGCGCCGATCATCCCGACCATGCCTTCGGCGCTGCAGAACATCACCGACGTGGCCAACCGCATCGTCGAGCGCATGGACCAGGTGCTCAGCGACCGCAACGTGGCCAGCATCAACGCCACCCTGGCCAACCTGGAAACCATCAGCGGTGGGCTGGCCGACCGCGACCAGGGCACCCAGGCGCTGCTGCTCAGCGCGCGCGACGCCGCGCGCAGCCTGGATGTCACGCTGAAGACCACCAACGGCACCGTCAAGCGCCTGGACGAGAACCTGGTGCAGCAGCTGCCGGCGATCCTGGACAAGCTGGAAACCACCCTGACCAAGCTGGATTCGGCCGCGGGCAACGCCGATTCGATCCTCGGTGAGAACCGCGCGGCCATCAACAGCTTCGCCAACGATGGGCTGGGCCAGCTCGGCCCGACCCTGACCGAGCTGCGCGGCCTGATCCGCGACCTGCGCCGGGTCAGCGACCGCCTGGACAACAATCCGGCCCGTTACCTGCTGGGCCACGATGCGCCCAAGGAGTTCGAACCCAAATGAGCCGATCGACGACCCTTCTTCGCCCCTTGGTGCCCGCCGCGCTGATGCTCCTGCTCGGCGGCTGCTCCCTGCTGGGCAGCAGCGAACGCAGCGCGGTGACCATCTATTCGCCGGTGGTGCGGGTGCAGACCGACCCCAGCTGGCCCAAGGTGGACTGGCAGCTGGTGCTGGCCAAGCCCAGCGCCGCACGCGTGGTCGACAGCCCGCGCATCAACGTGCGCCCGAGCCCGTCCGAGCTGGAGGTCTACAAGGGCGTGAGCTGGGCGCAGCCGGCCACCGACATGATCGAGGATGCCCTGGTGCGCGGCTTCGAGGACTCCGGCCGGATCGGCGGCGTCGGCCGTGCCACCACCGGCATCCGCGCCGACTACAAGCTGGCCGTGGACGTGCGTCGCTTCGAAGCCGACTATCGTGGCCAGGCCACACCGACGGCGGTGATCGAGGTCAACGCCAAACTGATCCACGTGGTCGACCAGCGCGTCGTCGCCAGCCGCACCTTCCGCCAGGAACAGGCCGTGGGCAGCACGGCGGTAGCCGCCGTCACCGACGCGATCGAGCAGCGCCTGCAGGCACTGAGCACCGAGCTGATCGGCTGGACCCTGACCACCGGCCAGGCCGACAAGCGATAGCGCCCTGCCCTACAAAAACCGGTTCCATCGCGACGCGGCCGGCGCCCGGTGCGCGACGAGGCGTTCCTACCTCGGCGCGCGTCAGTCGGGGGACGCGATCCAGCGAAAGGTGAGATTGATGCGCTCGGCCAGCGGCCGGGCACTCTTGGGCAGGGCGTGCTGGTAGTGGCGCTGGGTCTGCCCGGCCATCAGCAGCAGATCGCCATGGCCGAGGGTGACTTCAGCCTTGCGCGCGTGATCGTCGCGGCGACGCAGCGCGAAACGGCGCGCCGCGCCCAGGCTCACCGAGGCGATCAACGGCGCCGGACCCAGTTCGGGTTCGTTGTCGCTGTGCCAGCCCATGCCGTCATCGCCATCGCGGTAGCGGTTGAGCAGCACGCTGTTGAAATCCTGGCCACAGAACGCCGCCAGCTGCGTGCGCAGCGGCAGCAGGGCCGGGTGCCACGGCGCGGGGACGAAGTCGGTGCCCGAGTAACGGTAGCGCGCCGCCGGATCACCCATCCAGCAGCTCAGCCGCGGCGAATCGACCTGCCGCCCGAACATGCGGATGCGATGCACCTCCCACGGTACTTCCTCGCGCAGCTGGCGCTGCAGGGTGTCGGCAGCCGGGCCCGCCAGCCAGTGGCGGTGCCAGCGTACGTCGGCGTCGCGCAGGTGCAGGTCCATGGGTGAACGCTAGCACGCACGCTGGTTTGCCCGCACCCTGTGGATTGCAAGACAATGCCGGGTACCCGCACCGCTGCGAAACCTGAATGCCCCGTTCCTGCCCCACCGACCGGTTGCCATGAGCAGCGCCACCTCCCGCCTGAAACAACAGGTGTTCGTCGCGCTGCGCGGCGTGTTCCGATTGCTGCCGCTGCCGCAATCCACGCGCGACCGGTTGCGCAACCGGGCCCTGGGGCGGGTTGGTGACTGGAGCCCGCCGCCACCGCGCGGCCAGACCGGCATGCTTTCAAGCAGTACGCGGCCGCTGGTTCGCGCCGACGAACGTGCCATTGGCCACCTCGACGCCACCGCCACCGGTCCGCTTCCCTCACCGTTGCCAGCCACCTTGGTTGCGTTCTACCTGCCGCAGTTCCATCCGTTCGAGCAGAACGACCGGTGGTGGGGCAAGGGCTTCACCGAATGGCGCAACGTCACCCGTGCACTGCCGCAGTTCGAGGGCCATGCGCAGCCGCGGCTGCCCGCCGACCTGGGCTTCTATGACCTGCGCAACCCGGAGGTCATGCGCGAGCAGGCACGCCTGGCCGCGGCGTCCGGCATCGGCGCGTTCTGCTTCTATTACTACTGGTTTTCGGGCCAGACGCTGATGGAAGCGCCGCTGCGGCAATGGCTCGCCGATGACAGCATCGCGCTGCCGTTCTGCCTGTGCTGGGCCAACGAAAACTGGACGCGCCGCTGGGATGGACGCAACCAGGACGTGCTGATCGGCCAAGAGCACAGCCCGCAGGACGACCTGGCCTTCATCGCCCATGTCGCCGATTACCTGCGCGATCACCGTGCCTTGAAGATCGACGGCCAGCCGATGCTGCTGGTGTACCGCCCGCAGCTGCTGCCGGATCCCAAGGCCACGGCGGAACGCTGGCGCCAGTGGTGTCGGGAGCACGGCGTGGGCGAGATCCACCTGGCCTACGTGCAGAGTTTCGAGCGCCCGGATCCGCGCGAGATCGGCTTCGATTCCGCGGTGGAGTTCCCACCGAACGTGGTCAATCCGGCCTCGCTGTCCGCCGATCAGATCCTGATCAACCCGGACTACGCCGGCGACGTACGCGACTGGCGCGAACTGGCCCGCGAGAGCCTGGCTGCACCACCAAAAGCCTATCGACTGCATCCGGGCGTGAATCCCGGGTGGGACAACGAGGCGCGCCGCCCGGGCGGCGGGCGCGTCCTGCTGCATGCCTCGCCGCGCGGCTACGGCGACTGGCTGCACGACACGATCTTCAAACGCCTGGCATCACCCGCGGGCCGCGACCGCCTGGTGTTCATCAACGCCTGGAACGAATGGGCCGAAAGCGCGGTGCTCGAACCGGACATGCGCCTGGGCCATGCCTGGCTCGCCGCCACGCGCCGCGCATTGCAACCGCCGGTGCCCTCGCCGCGCCGTCCGTGCATCGTGATTCATGCGTGGTACCTGGACGTGCTCGATGAGATGCTCGACACGCTGGCAGACAGTGGCCTGGAGGCGCGACTGCTGATCACCACCTCCCCGGATCGGCAGGCGGCGCTGCAGACGCTGCTGTCAAAGCGTGCAATGCAGGCGGAAGTCGTCGTCTTCGACAACCGTGGCCGCGACATCCTGCCCTTCCTGCACGTCGCCGATCGCCTGCTCAACGAGAACGAGTCGGTGGTGCTCAAGTTGCATACGAAGCGCTCCACCCACCGCGACAATGGCGATGCGTGGCGCCACGAACTCCTCACGGCGCTGCTTGCGCAGGCACGCGGCACGTCGATCGCGGCCTGTTTCGACGACCATCCCGAGATCGGCCTGGTCACCGCCGCCGGCCACCTGCTCAACGTGGCCGACTACATGGGAGGCAATGCGGGCCAGCTGCGGTACCTGCAGACCCGGCTCGGGTTGCAGCATGACCCGGCCACCCAGACGTTCGCCGCCGGCAGCATGTACTGGGTGCGGCTGCAGGCGCTGCGCCCGCTGCTCGACGCACACCTGGTTCCTGGGCAGTTCGAAGACGAACAGGGGCAGATCGATGGCACCCTGGCCCATGCGCTTGAACGCGTGAGCGGTGCAGTCGTGCGCGAGGCGGGTTTCACGGTGTGCGACACGGCAGAACTGCTGGGGGATTCAGGCAGTGCCGAGGGTGCGCCGTACGCCTATGCCAAGCGTGGCGGATGACAGCGGCGGCAGGCCTTGTGTCGATGCGCCCTGAGCACCCGGCTACAATCGCCTCCCCACCCGCGCGCTGGCCTGCACGTGCTCCCTTGCACGACAGGCGACCGTCCTGGAGACAGGCTTCCCCCTGGTCCCGACCGGGCCCGAACCTGCGCCCATCAACACAAAGGTTGTTCAATGAGAAGTCACAGCAGCAGCAAGCGCGTCCTCGTCACCGGTGGTGCAGGTTTTCTTGGATCGCACCTGGTCGAACGCCTTCTCGCTGAAGGCCACGAAGTGGTCTGCGCGGACAACCTGTTCACCGGCAGCAAGCGCAACATCGCCCACCTGCTGCAGAACCCGAATTTCGAGTTCCTGCGGCACGACGTGACCTTCCCGCTGTACATCGAAGTCGACGAAATCTGGAACCTGGCCTGCCCGGCCTCCCCGGTCCACTACAGCCATGACCCGGTGCAGACCACCAAGACCTCGGTGCACGGTGCGATCAACCTGCTCGGGCTGGCCAAGCGCCTGGACTGCCGGATCTTCCAGGCCTCCACCAGCGAAGTCTACGGCGATCCCAGCGTTCACCCGCAGCGGGAGGAGTACTGGGGCAACGTCAATCCGATTGGCCCCCGTTCCTGCTATGACGAGGGCAAGCGCTGCGCCGAAACCCTCTTCTTCGATTATCACCGCCAGCACGGGCTGGACATCAAGGTCGCCCGCATCTTCAACACCTACGGGCCACGCATGCACCCGAACGACGGGCGCGTGGTTTCCAATTTCATCGTGCAGGCCCTGAAAGGCGAATCCATCTCGATCTACGGGGAAGGCATGCAGACCCGTTCGTTCTGCTACGTCGATGACCTCATCGAGGGCTTCATGCGCCTGATGGGAAGCGAGAAGGGTTTCACCGGCCCGTGCAATCTGGGCAACCCGGCCGAGCTCACCATCCGCGAGCTGGCAGAGACTGTGATTGCCCTTACAAACTCCGGCTCGAAGCTCGTGTTCAAGCCGCTGCCGCTGGATGATCCGATGCAGCGCCAGCCGGACATCTCCCTGGCCAGGAGCCGCCTGGAAGGGTGGGAACCCAAGGTCCAGCTGGAAGAGGGCCTGGGCCGGACGATCGCCTACTTCGACGCGCTGCTCAGCCAGGACGCCTGAACCTGGCACCCGCGCGCAGGCGGCCGTGGACGCCTGCGCCGCACCCGTCAGCGGCAGCGGTAGGTGACGTCCTGCCGGCTGTGCCGGAACGGGTCGGTCAGATCATCGGAATATTCGCCCAGCAGCAGCCGCTTCCTGGGCAGGAAGTGCTGGCGGTAGAACCGGCTCATGCCCGCGATCCGCCGCCCCTTGTCGGTGAGCTTCACGCAACCGTTGACGATCTGGATCGTTCCCGAGCTCTCCTGTTCGGTGAGCCGCACATCCACCAGCCGATGCTCGACCACGTACTCCTTGACGAAGACGTCCTGGAACGCGTCCTGACGGATCCCTCCATCGCGCTGCTCAAGCTTCTCCAGCAGATAGAACGAGAGCGACCGGTCGATCACGGTGGGCACCGAAATCGCGAACGCATACCCACCGAGCAGCCACACCGCCGCCAGCAGCACCCGCTCGGCAGGCGTGAACGCACGCAATGGCGGTGCCAGCAGCATCAGACTGGTCAGCACCATGGCAATCAATGCATCGCCCATCGCCGCGTAAAACACCACGTCGACCTTGAAATAGCGGATGTGCAGGTAGTGAACCACCAGCAGCACCATGATGTAGGCGGCGGTGAGCAGCAACGCCTTGAGGATCGTTTTCATTTTTTGAATACCAGCAGGCGGTTGCCCAGAAAAGAGAGGACCAGCTGGATGCCGCTGATCAGGACGAATCCAATCCGATAGTCCAGTTTGAACAGGTCCGACCAGCACGCCATCAGTACGCCGTTCAACAGCGCAAGAAACGCGTATAGCAGCAGGAACCGGCCCAGTTGCCCGCCCAGCCCGGCACGCGAGGCGGCGAACACGAAGAGGCGGTTGCCCAGGAAGGATGCCGTGATTCCGGCAATGGCGGCCAACGTATTGGCAACACCCTTGGACGGCACGTGAGCCACCTCGACCAGCAGGGTGAGTACGCCGAAATGCACCACGGTCGCCGCCAGCCCGTTGGCGACGAACCGCAGCAACTGGCGGGCATCAACGAATGCCGGCATCCGGCCCGACCTCGATGACAGCGGCCAGGTAGTCGCGATAGGCACCTGGCTTCTGGATGCTGCCACGCACGATGCCGCTCAGCATCAGTGTCATCAGGGTCAACGTGCCGGTCTGCAGGAACACCAGGAACAGCACACCCAGCGCCATCGAGAACCAGCCCGGGGTGGCGTAGCCTGCGAGCTTGAGCAGGGTTGCCACCACGGCCAGCAGGATCGACACCGACGAGATGATCACGCACATGAGCCCGACCCGGACCAGCACGTCTTCGGCAAAGACCATCAACGCGCGGAAGCCATGCAGGGTGAGCCCGACGAAGTTCATCTTGCTCTGCCCGGCATAGCGCGGGCCACGGTCGATCGGGCACACGGCCAAGCGCAGCTTGCTGGCGATCAGGCCAGCGGCAACGTGGGTCCAGACCTCGTGCATGGCGTTGAGGCGATGCAGCGCGCTGACCTTGATCGCCATGAAGTTGCCGAAGTTGATCGAACGGCCGGTCAGCAGCTGGAAGATGAACTTGTAGACGACGTAGAACGCGCGGAAGCGCAGCGTCTCGACCCGGCTTTTACGCCGGGCCACGGCCACATCGGCATTGGCATCCTGAAGTGCCCCCAGCAGGGCGGCGATGGTTTCCGGCAGGTCCTCGCCGTCCGAATCCATGACAATGATGCGGGTGGCGTGCGCGAGATTTTCCTCTACATACCCCAACCCGACCGCAATGGCCTTCTGGTGGCCGACATTGCGACGCAGCTTGAGCACCACACCGCGAACCCCGGCGCTGGCCAGCTGCGACGCCTGCAGCGGCTCGCGTATCGAACCGTCGTCCACGGCAACCACGAACACCCGCTCGCCGTAGAGCCGTGCCAGTTCACGGAACAACTGGGTGGAAGCAACATGGTCTTCATAGACCGGCGTCACCACCACGAAGTCCTCACCTGCCCTATCCATGTTGTGCCTCACCGATAGTGGAACCGCTCCCCTTCTTCCACTGGTCCACCAGCACAAGCAGGGCGTAGGCCAGCAACAGCAGCACCGGCAGGATGGTACGGCGCACGCTCGTGGCAAGGTGCCATTCCAGATCGTGCGGGGTGCTGAGATAGACCGCGTAGAGCACGCCGACATAGGCCAGCGCGATTCCGATCCCCGCCAACGCGGCCGGGGTGCGCCAGGTACGGCGCCAGAGCACCAGAAGGATCACCAGCGGGGCCACGGCCCATCCGCTGCGGAACAGCTTCTTCAGAATCAGCGCGCTTTGCGAGAGGTCGGGCAGCCGGGCCAGCAACTGGCCCTTCAGGTCGCTGGCGGCCAGATCGTTGGACAGGTGCGCCCCGGCAATGGCGGCCTTCCATGCCAGCCAAGGCAGCAACGCCACCGCAAATGCGACGACAAGCAGCCATGGCATGCGGCGGTCGCGCAGCGACAGAGCAATCACCGCACCGACGGCAACCAGGATGGCCAGCACCAGCCCCTCGTTCTTGATCAGGGCCAAGGTGGCAGTCACCAGGATATACGGCACCAGCACGAACCCTGGCTTGCCCCCGGACCGGTCCGGGAACTGCATCGCGCAGGCCAGCGACGCCACCGCGTACACCGCCAGCACCGCGTCCATGTAGCCATCGACCAGGTAGGTTCCGCCCACATCCAGTACCGCGAAAGCGAACAGCCCCGCGATCCACCACGCGCGCAGGCTGCGCGCGATCAGCAGCAGGGCTGGCAGCAGCAGCAGGGTCACCATGGCCTTGGGGAAAATTTCATTCCACTGCCCGACCAGCTTGGCCGAGGTTGCCATCAGCATGGGCAGCAGGGTCGGGTAGTCGTTGTGGCTCCACGGCGCATAGCCGTCGAGCTGCGCGTAGAGCGTTCCTTCCAGGAAGATGCGCTTGGCGTGGAACAACCAGATCGAGCGCGGGTCCCACTCGTCCGAGGGGCTGCCCAGCGCCAGCACCAGCAGCGCGGCAACCACGGCCACCATCCACAGCGCGCGCGGATCGCGCAGCGCCGCCAGGGACCAGATCGCGCACCCCAGCGCGGCCGCCAGGGCCACCTGTGCGGGCAGCCCGCTCCAGCCGGCGGCGGCCAAGCCGTAGCAGGCCAGCACGCAGGTCAGCATGCCCGTCGCGGCGCGGCGGCCGATGTCAGTTGCAGTCGGCGAGAACAAGCGTGTCGCTCCTTCCAATGACGGTGCATCCCATACGATCCGGACCGGGTGCTTTCCAGATCATCCGGCCGCTGTCTGCCTCATGCAGCCGAACCGGATAGAGCCCTTCCCACATCCGCTGCTGCAGCAACGGGTCGTCCTTGAGCCCCGGGCCCAGTGCAAGGGGCACGTCCGCAGTACCGTGGCGGCGGATCAGCTGCCGTGCCTCCACCACTTCATGCGGAAGCGATGCCGCCCAACCTGCATCCGCAACCCAGGCCTGTTTCAGCAGGTCACCGCGGAAATCGACATCGTCGGCGATGCCGCGCAGGGCCCAGACGATGCCCATGCCGATGATGAACGCGACAACACAGCGTTGGAGCATCGGGCGGCGTCCCATCCCGGTATTGATCACGGCAGCATCCAGTCAGTCACAGGTATCGAAACGAACCGCCCGGGTGCTATGCAAGAACCCGCGGCGGCCAAGCCCTCCAGCTTAGCAGCCGCTGCAAAGGCCTCGCAACGCATCGGGCCGCGTCCCGGCCCGATGCCTGGCCGCCCTCAAGCGGCAAATGCCACGCCGGTCTTTTCCTTCAACTCATCGATGCCCACACCCGGCGCCGCTTCCACCAGCACCAGCCCGGTGTCGGTGACATCGAACACGGCCAGGTCGGTGATGATGCGGTCCACTACGCCCACGCCGGTCAGCGGCAGCGTGCATTCGGGCAGGATCTTGTGCTCGCCGTTCTTGGCGGTGTGCTCCATCAACACCACCACGCGCTGCACACCGGCCACCAGGTCCATCGCCCCGCCCATGCCCTTGACCATCTTGCCGGGCACCATCCAGTTGGCCAGATCACCCTGGGCGGTGACCTGCATCGCGCCGAGGATGGCCAGGTTGATGTGGCCCCCGCGGATCATCGCGAAGCTGTCGTGGCTGCCGAAATAGCTGGCCCCGGCACGCGCGGTGACGGTCTGCTTGCCGGCATTGATCAGGTCGGCGTCCACTTCGTCTTCGGTCGGGAACGGGCCAATCCCAAGCAGGCCGTTCTCGGACTGCAACCACACATCCACACCGTCGGGAATATGGTTGGCCACCAGGGTCGGCAGGCCGATACCAAGGTTCACGTAGGCGCCGTCGGTCAGCTCGCGTGCGGCGCGCTGCGCCATCTCATCACGGGTCCAGGCCATCTCAATTCCCCTGTGCGCGCACGGTGCGCTGTTCGATGCGCTTTTCCGGCGCCGGGTTGTGGACGATGCGGTGCACATAGATGCCCGGCAGGTGGACCTGGTCCGGATCGATGCTGCCCACTGCAACGACCTGCTCGACTTCGACGATGCACAGCCTGCCGGCCATCGCGCAGACCGGATTGAAGTTGCGTGCGGTCTTGCGGAATACAAGATTGCCGGCCTCGTCGGCCTTCCACGCCTTGACCAGCGCCACGTCGGCGCGCAGCGCGGTTTCCATCACGTAGTGCTTGCCGTCGAACTCACGGGTTTCCTTGCCTTCGGCCACCACGGTGCCGTAGCCGGTGGCAGTGAAGAACGCCGGAATGCCGGCACCGCCGGCACGCAGGCGCTCGGCCAGGGTGCCCTGCGGGTTGAATTCCAGTTCGAGTTCGCCGGCCAGGAACTGCCGTTCGAACTCCTTGTTCTCGCCCACGTAGGACGAAATCATCTTCTGGATCTGGCGGGTTTCCAGCAGCTGGCCCAGGCCGAAGCCATCCACGCCGGCATTGTTGGAGATCACCGTCAGGCCCTTGACCCCGGTGTCGCGCAGCGCGGCGATCAGCGCCTCGGGAATGCCGCACAGGCCGAAGCCACCGACCGCCAGGGTCTGGCCATCGGCCACCACGCCGTGCAGCGCCTCGGCAGCGCTGGCGTACTGCTTGCCGCGCCGCCCGGCGGCGTCTGGGGAATGACTCATCTACGCCCTCACCTCGTTGATGTAAGCGGCCATTGTAGCCACTGGCAGCCATGTACCCGCGCCCGGTTGAACGGCGTTGAACGCCGGTTTGGGGGTGCCGGGCGTGAAAACGATTCCCATACATGCCACCGGCTAAACTTGTCCGCTGACTTCCACAAGGATTCACAGATGACCCTCCCCGCATTCAAGGCATACGACATCCGCGGCCGGGTGCCGGACGAGCTGAACGAAGACCTGGCCCGCCGCATCGGCGTGGCACTGGCCGCGCAGCTGGATGCAGGGAACGTCGTGGTGGGCCATGACGTGCGCCTGACCAGCCAAGGCCTGCAGGACGCCTTGACCGCCGGCCTGCGCAGCGCCGGCCGCGAGGTGCTGGACATCGGCCTGTGCGGCACCGAGGAAGTGTATTTCCAGGTGGACCACCTGAAGGCGGCCGGCGGGGTGATGGTGACGGCCAGCCACAACCCGATGGACTACAACGGTATGAAGCTGGTCAAGCAGCAGGCGCGTCCGATCAGTTCGGATACCGGGCTGTTCGCGATCTCCGACGCGGTGGAGGCCGATAATGCCCCGCCAGCTGCAGCCACCGCCGGGGTGCAGTCGCATCCGGACAAGAGCGCCTACATCGCGCACCTGCTCAGCTACATCAACCGCGATGCGCTCAAACCGCTCAAGCTGGTGGTGAATGCCGGCAACGGCGGCGCCGGCACCATCGTGGACCTGCTGGCCCCCCACCTGCCGCTGGAATTCATCCGGATCTGCCACGAACCCGACGGCAGCTTCCCCAACGGCATCCCCAACCCGCTGCTGGTGGAAAATCGTGAGATGACCGCCCAGGCCGTGCGCGAACACGGCGCGGATTTCGGCATCGCCTGGGACGGTGACTTCGACCGCTGCTTCTTCTTCGACCATAACGGCCGCTTCATTGAAGGCTATTACCTGGTCGGCCTGCTGGCCCAGGCGATCCTGGCGCGCCAGCCCGGCGGCAAGATCGTGCACGACCCGCGCCTGACCTGGAACACCGTGGAAATGGTCGAAGACGCCGGCGGCCAGCCGGTGCTGTGCAAGAGCGGGCATGCGTTCATCAAGGAAAAGATGCGCAGCGAGAACGCCGTATACGGCGGAGAAATGAGCGCGCACCATTATTTCCGCGAGTTCGCCTACGCCGATTCGGGCATGATCCCGTGGCTGCTGATCGCCGCGCTGGTGTCCGAATCCGGCCGTTCGCTGGCCGACCTGGTGGAAGCGCGCATGGCCAAGTTCCCGTGCAGCGGCGAGATCAACTTCAAGGTCACCGACGCCAAGGCCGCCGTGGCCCGCGTGATGGACCACTACGCAGCCCAGGCGCCGGCACTGGACCACACCGATGGCATCAGCGCGGACTTTGGCAACTGGCGCTTCAACCTGCGCAGCTCCAACACCGAGCCGCTGCTGCGCCTGAATGTTGAAACCCGTGGCGATGCCGCGCTGCTGCAGCAGCGCACCGATGAAATTTCCCAGTTGCTCACGGCTTCCTGAGGCCCGCACCCGATGAACGACCTTCTGCCCGTCATCCTTTCCGGCGGTTCCGGCACGCGGCTGTGGCCGCTGTCGCGCGAAGCCTACCCCAAGCAGTTCCTGGCGCTGGCGGGCGAACAGACCATGCTGCAGGCCACCTGGCAGCGGGTGGCCCCCATTGCCGGACGTGCGCCGCTGGTGGTGGCCAACGAGGAACATCGCTTCGTGGCTGCCGAACAGCTGCAGCAACTGGGCGTACAGCCGCTGGCGATCCTGCTCGAGCCGGTGGGCCGCAACACCGCCCCGGCCATCGCGGTGGCCGCGCTTGAAGCCACCCGCGACGGTGATGACGCGCTGCTGCTGGTGCTGCCCTCGGACCATGTGATCGCCGATGAGGACGCGTTCCGCGCGGCCGTGCAGCGGGCATTGCCGGCCGCGCGCGATGGCAAGCTGGTCACCTTCGGGATCGTACCGACGGGCCCGGAAACCGGCTATGGCTACATCAAGGCGGCTTCGGCCGGCGAGGTCCGCGCGGTGGATCGCTTCGTCGAGAAACCCGACGCCGATACTGCCCAGCAATACGTGCAGTCCGGCGAATACTTCTGGAACAGCGGCATGTTCCTGTTCAAGGCCTCGCGGTATCTGGCCGAGCTGGAGCGCTTCCACCCGGACATGCTCGCCGCCAGCCGCACGGCCTGGCAGCAGGCGCGCCGCGATGCGGACTTCACCCGGCTGGACAAGGACGCCTTTGCGGCCGTGCCGTCCGATTCCATCGACTATGCGGTGATGGAAAAGACCGCCGATGCCGTGGTGGTGCCGCTGGATGCGGGCTGGAACGATGTCGGTTCGTGGACCGCGCTGCGCGATGTCTCGGCGCAGGACGACAACGGCAATGCCCACCATGGTGACGTGATCGCGATCGATTGCCGCAACACCTATGCCTACGGCGAGCGCCTGATCGCGCTGGTCGGGCTGGAGGATGTGATCGTGGTGGAAACCGACGATGCGGTCATGGTCGGCAGGAGCGACCGCATGCAGGAGATCAAGCAGGTGGTGGCGCAGCTCAAGGCCGAGGGGCGCCCGGAAGCCACCTGGCATCGCAAGGTGTATCGCCCGTGGGGCGCCTATGACTCCATCGACCAGGGCGAGCGTTTCCAGGTCAAGCGGATCACCGTCAAGCCCGGTGGCACCCTGAGCCTGCAGATGCACCACCACCGTGCCGAACACTGGGTGGTGGTCAGCGGCACCGCCGAGGTGACCCGCGGCGATGAGGTGATCCTGCTGGGCGAAAACCAGAGCACCTACATTCCGCTGGGCGTGACCCACCGCCTGCGCAACCCGGGCAAGCTGCCGCTGGAGCTGATCGAAGTGCAGTCCGGCAGCTACCTGGGCGAAGATGACATCGTGCGCTTCGAAGATACCTACGGGCGCAGCTGATCGACAGGGCGTCGCTGCCGGACCGCCGGCAGCGACGCGGCACCGCGGGCATCAGCGCGGTGTGGCCACCGCGTCAGCGCTGTCAACCGGCAATATGCGTCGAAGACCGGGATGGTCCAACTGCGTTTTGAGGTGCGTGGCATCCGGATATGGCAGTTCGGACGGACCGACCTGCAAGGCACCTGGATCACCGCTGAGCAGGTAGCGGACCACGTTCGCCTGCTGGATCCGACACTTGGCGGTGAATTCGCGGATTTTCCGGAAGTCCTTGGACACCTGGCTCAATGTTGCACCAAGGAACAGAAGCCCGAACATCACCACTGCGGTGCGGGCAGCGGTGCGCCAGCGCGACGGGGCCGGTACCAGCCCCCACAACTGCAGCGCAAACCAGGCATTGGCGAACACGCCTGGCACCAGCAGTTCCGTATAGCGTGAGGCCGGCGGGCGCATGGCATCGTGGCCGCGCCCGTAAGCAATCGCCAGTCCCTGCAGGCCCGACCACACGCACAGGCCGGTCATGACCAGGTCGGTCGGCGTTGCCTTGCGACGGATCAGCATGCGCAGCACCATCACCACGCTGGGCAGCCACACGATGAAGACCACGCCATTCGAACGCGCCGGCCACGCCAGCACATGGGTCGCCGCCTGCAGTACTTCGCCCACACTCTGTGCGCGCAGCATGCTGTGCGCGGCGATAACCGGGAGCACGGCGTATCCGGCAACGGCGACGGCGACCAACGCGACCGCCGCGCACAACGCTGGCGCACGACGCCCGGGCAGGCACAGGCAGGCCACCATGCAGGTGACCGCGACCGCAACAGCAGTGAGCAGGCCCGAGGCCATGGTGACGCTGGCCAGGATGCTCAGGGCAATCGCGGCCAGCAGGGCCCAGGGGTTCTGGTGGTGCCGGGCGACCAGCGCAATGGCCAGCACGCTGGACAGAATGAGGAAGTAGAACTGGCTCTGGAACCCGACCAGGAAGTTCTCATAGGCAAAAGGCAGCACCGACAGCAGCACTGCCACCGGCACCATCAGCCAGCGGCCGTTTGCCGCCCCGGAATCGCGCAGCGCATGCCACACGAGCAGCGCCGGGATGAAGCAGAACACCACCGCCGATACCCGCGCTTCATAGACGTTGTTCCACTGACCTGTGACCAGGTAGCTGGCCAGTGTCACCAAGCGGGTCGGAAAGATGCGGTGTTCGTTGTGCGGAGTCAGCAGGGTGCTCCACTGCAACGTCCCGTCCAACCAGGGTTTGAGCGCCGTCACTCCCTCGCCATCCCACTGGTCCCAGTACGGCATCGGCGTACTGAAGAACTGGACATAGAGCAGGCGCACCAGCAGCGCCAATGCACCTACGCCCAAGGCCAGCGCAAGCGGGGACGGCCAGCGCCGCGCAATGGAATCTGGAAGGGCTGTGCTCATACGTGTACTCGGTGCAAGGTGGAAACGTTGCAGACATGGTCCCCGGCAGCAGACGGGCTCGCCGGGGCTGCTGCCAGGACAACAGGCAGGCAGCGGCGCGTCCTGCGCCGATGCCGTGCGGGCCTCAAGTGGCCGGCGTGACTTCAGCCATCACACGCGCCAGGCCGTCCTGCCAGGACGGCAGCACCAGGCCAAAGTCCTGCTGCAGTTTGCGATTGTCCAGCACTGACCACGCGGGCCGTTTGGCCGGGGTCGGGTATTCGGAACTGGCGATGGCTTCCACCGTCGGCACCTTTGTCAGCACGCCGTTTGCCAGGGCCTCGGCGAAGATCGCCTCGGCAAACCCGTGCCAGCTGGTCTGGCCGCTGGCAGTCAGGTGCCAGGTACCCGACAGCCGGCCGGGGTGCTGCAGTGCCTGCGCGGTGACATCGGCAATCAGCGCCGCCGGCGTTGGCGTGCCGATCTGGTCGGCAACGACCCGCAGGTGGTCACGCTCGGCCCCGACACGCAGCATCGTGCGCAGGAAATTGGCACCGTGCGCGGCGTATACCCACGCGGTGCGGAAAATCAGATGACGGCCACCGGCCGCGCGCACGGCGTCCTCGCCATCACGCTTGCTGGTGCCATACACGCCCAGCGGCGCGGTCGGCTCGTCTTCGCGATACGGCACCGTGCCCTGGCCGTCGAACACATAGTCGGTCGAGTAATGCACCAGGGGCACATCGTGCTCGGCGCACCAGCGCGCGATCACGCCCGGTGCCTCGGCATTGGCGCAGAACGCGGCGTCCACTTCCTGCTCGGCCCGATCCACCGCCGTATAGGCAGCGGCGTTGACCACCACCGACGGCTGCAGGCGATCCAGCAATGCCGGCAGTTGGTCGGGCTGGCCGAAGTCGGCCACTTCGCACGCACTGCCATCGGGCAGCGCGCCGCTGCGCGTGGTGGCAATCACGGTACCCCGCGGTGCCAACGCGCGCAGCAGCTCCTGGCCGACCTGGCCATTGCCGCCAAATACCAGCACGGTCACGGCTGGTAAACCGGCAGACGGTCTTCGGGAATGTCCTTCAGGAACGCGGCGATATCATCCTTGGCCGACAGGGTCGGATCGGAGATCGGCCAGTCCACCGCGATATCGGCATCGTTCCAGCGCACGCCGGCATCGAACTCCTTCAGGTACACCTCGGTGCACAGGTAGCTGAAGATCGCACGCTCGGACAGCACGGCGAAGCCATGCGCGAAGCCTTCCGGAATCCAGAACTGCTTCTTGTTTTCAGCGCTGAGGACAACCGCAGCCCATTGGCCGAATGTCGGCGAGCCGCGACGGATGTCCACGGCCACGTCATACACTTCGCCTTCGAGCACGCTGACCAGCTTGCCCTGCGGGCGCGGCCACTGGTAATGCAGGCCGCGCAGCACGCCCTTGGCGGAACTGGACACGTTGCTCTGCACGAACTTGCTCGGCAACCCGTGCTGGCCGAAACGCTCGGCGTTCCAGGTCTCGAAGAAGAAGCCGCGCTCGTCACCGAACACCGCCGGCTCGATCACCACGCAGCCGGGCAACTTGGTTTCAATGATCTTCACGGCACCACTCCTCGTACAGCCAGTTTATGCAGGTACTGGCCGTAGCCATTCTTGATCAGCGGGGCGGCCAGCGCCTCCAGCTGTTCGGCGCTGATCCAGCCCTGGCCGAAGGCGATCTCTTCCGGGCAGCACACCTGCAGACCCTGACGGGTCTGGATGGTCTCGATGAAGTTGGACGCCTCCAGCAGCGACTGGTGCGTGCCGGTGTCCAGCCAGGCATAGCCGCGACCCAGTGCTTCCAGGTGCAGGTTGCCCTCGCGCAGGTAGCGCTGGTTGAGGTCGGTGATTTCCAGCTCGCCGCGCGGCGACGGCTTCAATTCCGCGGCGTGGTGGCTGGCATTGCCGTCGTAGAAGTACAGGCCGGTGACGGCGTAGTTGGAGCGCGGGTTCTCCGGCTTTTCAACCAGGTCGATCACCTTGCCGGCCTTGTCGAACTCGGCCACGCCATAGCGCTCCGGATCATTGACCCAGTAGCCGAACACGGTGGCGCCGTGGTCGCGCTGGTCGGCATTGCGCAGCACTTCGCGCAGGCCATGACCATGGAAGATGTTGTCGCCCAGCACCAGGCAGCTGGGCTTGTCGTCGACGAAATCGCGGCCGATCAGGTAGGCCTGCGCCAGCCCGTCCGGGCTCGGCTGCACGGCGTACTGGATGTTCATGCCCCACTGCGCCCCATCACCCAGCAGGGTCTGGAACAACGCCTGCTCGTGCGGGGTGTTGATGATCAGCACATCGCTGATCCCGGCCAGCATCAGCACGCTGAGCGGGTAGTAGATCATCGGCTTGTCATACACCGGCAGCAGCTGCTTGCTGACGCCCTTGGTGATCGGGTACAGACGCGTTCCCGAACCACCGGCGAGGATGATGCCCTTGCGTTGAGTCATGCGGTTTTCCTTTTATGGGGTGATCACCGCCCTCAGGCGGTGGTGCCGATGCGCTGCAGGCGGTAGCTGCCGTCGAGCACGCCGTTGACCCACGCCTGGTTGTCCAGGTACCAGTCCACGGTGAAGCCGATGCCCTGATCGAAGGTGTACTTCGGCTCCCAGCCCAGCTGGTCCTTGAGCTTGGAGGCATCGATCGCGTAGCGGCGGTCGTGGCCCGGACGATCGGTCACATAGGTGATCTGGCTGCTGCGCGGCTGGCCATCGGCGCGCGGGCGACGCGCATCGAGCAGCGCACAGATCGCATGCACCACTTCGATGTTCTGCTTTTCCGAATTGCCGCCCACGTTGTAGGTCTCGCCCACCTGACCCTTGGCCAGCACGGTGCGGATCGCTTCGCAATGGTCGGACACGAACAGCCAGTCGCGCACCTGCTTGCCATCGCCGTATACCGGCAGCGGCTCACCGGCCAGCGCCTTGGCGATCACCAGCGGAATGAGCTTTTCCGGGAAGTGGTACGGGCCGTAGTTGTTGGAGCAGTTGGTGGTCAGCACCGGCAAACCGTAGGTGTGGTGGAACGCACGCACCAGGTGGTCCGACGCTGCCTTGGACGCCGAGTACGGCGAATTCGGTGCGAACGGGGTGGTTTCGCTGAACTTGCCGGTCTCCCCGAGCGTGCCGTACACCTCGTCGGTGGACACGTGCAGGAAGCGGAACGCCGCGCCCTTGTCGGCCGGCAATGCCTTCCAGTAGTCGCGCACGGCCTCAAGCAGGGCGAGAGTGCCCACCACGTTGGTCTGGATGAACGCGCCCGGGCCGTCGATGGAACGATCGACGTGGCTCTCGGCGGCGAAGTTCAGCACCGCATCGGGCTGATGTTCGGCCAGCAGGCGCGCCACCAGCGCGTTGTCGCCGATGTCACCATGCACGAACACGTGGTCCGGGTTGCCCTCCAGCGGGGCCAGGGTCTTCAGGTTGCCGGCGTAGGTCAGCGCATCCAGATTGATGACGCGCACGCCCTTGGCGACGGCTTCGAGGACAAAGTTACCGCCAATGAATCCGGCACCGCCGGTGACAAGCCATGTGGGCACTACCCGTTCTCCTGTTTGGTTCGTCTTAAAGAGCACCCTTCCGGTGCTCCGATATAGCCCCACAGCATACATTGCAGCCATCTTCACGACTGCCTGCCGGACGTGAACAAGGCAGGCGGCGCGTCCATTCCGTGCCGCAGTGCAACATCACCATACGCATTCGCATGGTCGCCTCCAGCCAGTTAGAATCGCGGTCCCACCCCCGAACCGGTTGCTGCTCCAAGGACCGGACGTTCCCCCGTTATTGTGAGCCGGCCAGCGGCCGGCACTACCAAGGATCGAGCACCCGATGAAAATCCTCGTCGCGTATAAGCGCGTGGTGGACTACAACGTCCGCATTCAGGTCAAGCCGGACGGTTCCGGCGTGGTCACCGACGGCGTCAAGCTGTCGCCCAACCCCTTCGACGAAATCGCACTGGAAGAAGCCCTGCGCCTGCGCGACAAGGGCATCGCCACCGAGGTCGTGGTGGTCACCATCGCCCCGGCCGACGCCCAGGCGCACCTGCGCAACGGCCTGGCCATGGGCGCCAACCGTGCCATCCACGTGGTCACCGACCAGGCCATCCAGCCGCTGACCGCCGCGCGCACCCTGCTCAAGCTGGTCGAGAAGGAACAGCCGGACCTGGTGATCCTGGGCAAGCAGGCCATCGACGACGATGCCAACCAGACCGGCCAGATGCTGGCCACGCTGTGGGGCCGCCCGCAGGCCACCTTCGCCAGCAAGCTGGACATTGCCGACGGCAAGGCCACGGTCACCCGTGAAGTCGACGCCGGCCTGGAAACGCTGGAAGTGGACCTGCCGGCCGTGGTCACCACCGACCTGCGCCTGAACGAGCCGCGTTTCATCAAGCTGCCCGACATCATGAAGGCCAAGGCCAAGCCGCTGGAGACGCTGCAGCTGGCCGACCTCGGCGTGGACGCCGCCGACACCTTCAAGACCACCCAGTACGCCGCGCCGGTCAAGCGCAGCAAGGGTGTGATGGTCAAGGACGCGGCCGAACTGGTCGCCGCACTCAAGCAGAAGGGGTTGCTGTAATGACCAAGATCCTCGTTGTCGCCGAACACCACGACGGCAAGCTCAACGCCGCCACCGCCAAGACCGTCAGCGCCGCTGCCGCCATCAGTGGTGCCAGCATCGATGTGCTGGTGCTGGCCGCCGACCCGGCCGCCGTGGCCGCTGAAGCCGCCCAGCTGGCCGGCGTGGCCAAGGTGCTGACCGTGGCCCAGGCCGCCAACGCCCAGGCGCTGGCCCAGGTGCTGGCCCCGCAGATCGCGCAGCTGGCCACCGGCTATACCCACGTGTTCGGCCCCTCGACCACCTTCGGCAAGGACCTGATGCCCTGCGTGGCCGCCCTGCTGGGCGTCAACCAGGTCTCGGACCTGATGACGGTCGAGGGCAGCCACAGCTTCAAGCGCCCGATCTACGCCGGCAACGCGATCATCACCGTGGAAGCCCCGGCCGACCAGATCCTGGTCGCCACGGTGCGCGCCGCCTCCTGGCCGGAAGCGGCCAAGGGCGGCAGCGCCAGCATCGAAGCGGTCAGCGTGGACGCCGCCCTGCCGACCCACACCCGCTTCATCGGCCTGGCCGCCGGTGCCACCGACCGCCCCGACCTGCAGAGCGCCAAGCGCGTGGTCTCCGGTGGCCGTGGCGTGGGCTCGGAAGAGAACTTCAAGGTGATCTTCCAGCTGGCCGACAAGCTCGGCGCCGCCGTCGGTGCCTCGCGCGCCGCGGTGGACGCCGGTTATGTGCCGAGTGACCTGCAGGTCGGCCAGACTGGCAAGATCATCTCGCCGGAGCTGTATGTCGCGGTGGGTATCAGCGGCGCGATCCAGCACCTGACCGGGATCAAGGACGCCGGCACGATTGTCGCGATCAACAAGGACGGCGACGCGCCGATCTTCGAGATTGCCGATATCGGGTTGGTGGGTGATTTGTTCACGCTGCTGCCCGAGTTGGAAGCGGCACTGCAGTAAGCGAACCCCGCTCCCTCGAGAAGGCCGGAATCCCCTGGATTCCGGCCTTTTTTTTTGCTCGGTGGCATCAGGCGGAAGTGCGTACGGATTATGGCCAGACACCGAAATTGGACCAGAGGATGTGAGACGCAATGTATCCGTATGTATCGGGTTGCAGCGAGATACGCTGCGCGGCTTCACGTTTTTCCAATACGCATGTTTCAGTTATGTGAACGACAACGTATTATCCGGGCCCACGCATGGATTGCTGATCACCATCGCAGCCAATCCAGTCCCCGTTCCCTGTCCAGAGAGGCATTGAGGAAGGATTCCCTGGCGATTCTTCCATACAGCTGATGAGCATCAAATTTTTCGGTATTTCCCGGCGACTGCCGGCTTGGGGCACCTGCGTTTCGGGACTGTTGACCTGCATCCTGCTGTACAGAATGTACCCCTTCTATGCACCCGCGGATTTTCTATACGTCGCTGCCAGTTTCGCCCTAGAGCTGGCCATGCTCGACGTTCTCACCCGCCTCGCACTGCGCGTGCGCAATCGCATCCTGCGGGCCCTGGTGTTGTTGATCCCCGCTGCTGGCGGTGGCCTCTATGTCGCCCAGATGTACTCGATCTGGATTTCAGGCGGGCTCATTCCGCCCATCGCGCTCGCCAACCGGGATGTTGCGGGGTTGATCTCGTTCAATGGCATCTACGTCATGCTGGGCGCCTACGCCATCGCATTCATTGCCTACGCGTTTGTGCATCGCGCTGACAGCCCGCGCAACACACCGCGCACCGCACTGGCATGCCTGTGCCTGATCGCCCTGGCCTATGCAGGAATGATCCACAACCAGCCGCTGGCACGCGGCATCGTGGTCGCACGTGGCGAAGCGCCCATCTCCTCGATGATCCACTCCATGGCGATGTATGCAGGGATGACCTCCCAGACGCGACTCACCGCCAGTCAGCTCGTCGCCGTACGCGCTGAATTCTCACGCCGCGAGGTGTACCAGCAGGGCTTTCCCGCTGAAATCACCGCGAGCCTGCCGGACCGTCCCAATATCATCGTCATATTCACCGAGGGTATGTCGGCACGCTGGATGGGCAGGTATGGTGGGCGGCATCCGGACCTGATGCCGAACCTGGACAGGTTCGCAGATGGCTCGCTGGTCGTGCGCAACTACTACAACCACTCTGCCGCCACGTTCCGGGGTCTGCGCGGACAGCTGACTTCCGGACACCAGGAAATCGATGGTTTCTATGCCGATGGATCGGGGATCGGCCAGCGTGACGTCTCCCACGACATCACCGCAATTTCGCGCATCAGCCTGCCCGAGATCCTTCGCCCCCTGAGCTACCACAGCATGTTCTTCCTGTCCCAGCAGGAATACCTGAACAACATGATCGAAACATTGGGCTTCGATGCAACCTTCGGCAGGGATCACCTGTTCGACGCGCATCTGCGCACCTCGCAGAACCAGGAGCGTCCCAAGTACCTTTCCGATCCACAGCTGTTCGACGCGATGCTCGATGAGCTCGAAGCACAGCCCCGCGACCGGCCGTTCTTCGCCGCGCTCTACAACTTCCAGACGCATGCGTTCATGGACGGCGAAGAAAAGTACGGCGACGGCGAGAATCAGGTCCTGAACCGCTTCCACACCTATGATCGGGACATGGGTGCGTTCCTGCATCGGTTCATGGCCAGCCGGCTGCATGAAAACACGCTGCTGGTGTTTACCGCCGATCACTCAACCTTTCCCGATCCTCCCGCCCAGCAGGCCGATCCTGATGTAGGCGGCTACTTCATCGATCCGATTCCCCTGATGATCTACTGGAAAGGAGTCGAGCACCGCGACATCGACGCGAAGTACAAGAACTCGCTGGCCTTCGCCCCCTCACTGCTGAGCCTGCTGGGGGTCCAAACCGCACACAACCTGTTCCTGGGTTGCACGTTCTACGAGGAGTGCGGCCTTGACCGCATTTCCAACCTGGGCCAGGACTATTACTTCATCGGAGGCGGCCTGGTCTATGCCAAGGATAACGTTCCAGAATCCGACAAGCCCCTCTTCGACCAAGGAAAGGAATTCATCGAGCGCTACAAGACCATGGATTTCGTCATTGGTGGCATGGAGTAGCTCCATCCATACAAGGCCACGCTGACAGGATCATCGCGCGGGACCTGCCCGGGGCGGCCCGCATCGATGGTACGATCCAGCGCCCCACCGGCAGCAAGGGCACCCGCACTGTCGTCGCAATGACCGGGGCGGACGACGAAGGGATCTTCGGGACTGCCGGCACCGGACTCACCGGGGCCGCTGTCACGATCCTGGCGAAGCTGAAGAAGGTCCTGCAAGCATGTCCGAGAGGCTCCCCCCAACCCCAATCATCCCGCTTCGTCGGGGGCGGGCGCTGGGTTGGTTATCGCTGGTGACCGGGCTCTACCTGCTGGCCCTGTGGTATCTCGATCGCGACAAGCATGTGCTGTCGCGATTGAGTGAGCTGGGCGGCCCCCTAAGTGGTTGTGTCGCACTGGTGTTGTGCAGCTACGTGGTCCGCTATCAACGCTGGCATGGCGTGTTGCGCGCTCAGGGCTACCCGATCGCGCCCTGGCGCGCTGGCCTGTTGGCCTACCTGGCCGGGTTTGCCTTCACGGCCTCGCCGGGCAAGGCCGGTGAACTGTTGAGAATCCGCTATTTTTCCCGCCTGGGCGTGCCGGCGCGGGTGACGCTGTCCACGTTCATCTACGAACGGGCCCTGGACCTGATCGTGATCACCCTGCTCAGCATGGCAGCGGCACGGCTGATTCCCGTGTTCGGCGTGCTGGCGGCCGCGGTGCTGACCCTGGTGCTGGGCCTGTGCGTATTGGCCTGCTGGCCCGGCCTGCAGCGTGTGGCGAAGGCGCTGATCGCGCGTCTGCCGGGGGCCCGCATACGTCAGCTGATGGGCTTCCTGCTGGAGGGCGCCTTCGCGCTGCGCCCCTTGCTCCGCCCCGGCCTGACCCTGGTCAGCAGCCTGTACGGCACCATCGCCTGGCTGCTGACCGCTGCGGCCTTTGCCTGGCTGTGCCACGCCCTGGGGGTGGAGGTAGCGTGGCAGTACGCATTGGCGATCTATCCGCTGGCAATGCTGGTGGGCGCACTGTCCTTCGTTCCCGGGGGCGTGGGGACCACCGAGGCGGCCATCGTGCTGATGCTGGTGGCGCTGGGCGCCGGCATGGATGCCGCATTGGCCATCGCCATTGGTATCCGGCTGGCCAGCCTCTGGCTGGCCGTGGTGGTTGGGATGGCGGCCATGGCAATTCTGGAAACCCGTCCCACACCGGGATGAACCTGCGCAGGCGCCAGTTATACTGGCGGGTCAAATTCCAGGGATGTGAAGTCAACGGCCATGCAAGCAGGAGTCCCCCCCTCTGTGAAACCCGAGAATCGCGCGCTCTGTGTTGACCTCGACGGCACCCTGCTACGTTCGGACATCCTGTACGAATCACTGTTGGCGCTGTTGGCCCACAACCCCCTGTACATCTTCCTGATTCCATTCTGGCTGCTTGGTGGCAAGGCCGCGGTCAAGCGACAGCTCGCTTCGCGCGTGCAGCTGCCGGCCGAGACCCTGCCTTACGACGAGCGGGTGCTTGAGATCCTGCGCACCACCACCCAGCGCCCGCGCGTGCTGTGCACCGCTTCGGACCAGATCCTGGTGCAGCCGATCGCCGACCACCTGGGTCTGTTCGAAGAAGTCATGGCCAGCGACGGCCACACCAACCTGTCCGGCCACAACAAGGGCAAGGCACTGGCCGAGCGGTTCGGTGAGCGCGGCTTCGACTACATGGGCAATGGCCGGGTGGACCTGCAGGTCTGGGCCCACGCTGGTGGTGCGATTGTGGTCAACAACGGCGAGGGCCTGGCCCGTGACGCGGCCCGGCACACCGACGTGCTCGCGCACCTGCCCGCGCAGAACGGCGGGCTGCTGACCTGGATCAAAGCCCTGCGCATCTACCAGTGGCTGAAGAATCTGCTGGTGCTGGTGCCGCTGCTGACCGCCCACCGGTTCCTTGATCCCATCGCACTGATCGATGCGGCAACCGCCTTCCTGGCGTTCGGCCTGTGCGCGTCCGGCGTCTATCTGCTCAATGATCTGCTCGATCTGACCCCGGACCGCATGCACCCGCGCAAGCGCAAGCGGCCCTTCGCGGCAGGCACGCTGCCCTTGCTGCACGGCCTGTTGGTCGCCCCTCTGTTGACCCTGGCCGGCTTCGGCCTGGCGCTGGTCTGCGGCTGGGAGTTCGCGCTGGTCCTGCTGTGCTACTACGTCATGACCCTGGGCTATTCACTGCAGCTCAAGCGCATCGTGATGATCGATGTGGTGCTGCTGGCCGCGCTGTATACCGTGCGCATCATCGGCGGCACCGTGGCGATCGGCTCGGAACTGTCGTTCTGGCTGCTCGCGTTCTCGATGTTCGTGTTCCTCAGCCTGGCCATGCTCAAGCGCTACACCGAATTGGCCTCGGCGCTTGCCAATGGCAAGGATCTGGCCATCGGCCGCGGCTATTCAGTCGCCGACCTGCCGCTCGTGCAGTCGCTGGGTGCAGCCGCCGGCTATATCGGCGTGCTGGTGTTCGCGCTGTATATCAACAGCCCGGAAAGCCTGGAGCTCTATCGGCACCCGAAACTGCTGTGGCTGTTGTGCCCGATCCTGCTGTACTGGATCAGCCGGATGTGGATCGTCTCGCACCGCGGTGACATGCATGACGACCCGATCGTGTTCGCGGCCACCGACCGTGGCAGCCAGGTGGTCATCGGCCTGTGCGTGGTGATCGTGCTGGCGGCGATATGAGCCGCGGCAGCGGCCAGTCCTGGGGCCGCTACCCCGAGGTGGCCCAGCGCCTTGTCCCGGTCACCGACCGGGCGGCCGCGCTGCCGCGCCTTGATATGTCCCTTCTGCCGCATGGCAACGGCCGCAGCTACGGCGACAGTTGCCTCAATCCCGACGCCGCGTTGCTCATGTGCCGCGCTCTGGACCGCTTCATCGCCTTCGACCCGGCCACCGGCGTCCTGCGCTGCGAGGCTGGCGTCACCTTGGCCGAAATCATCGACATCGCCCTGCCGCAAGGCTGGTTCCTGCCGGTAACCCCCGGCACGCGCTACGCCACGGTAGGCGGCGCGATCGCCAACGACGTGCACGGCAAGAACCACCACCGCGCAGGCAGCTTCGGCCACCATGTCCGGTGCCTGGAACTGCTGCGCAGCGATGACCAGCGCGTCGAACTCGATCCGGACGATGCCAGCGGCCTGTTCGCCGCCACCATCGGCGGCCTCGGCCTGACCGGGGTGGTCACCAGGGCCGAGCTGCAGCTGCGCCGCGTGCCCGGCCCCTGGATTGAAACCGAGTCGATCCGCTTCAACTCGCTGGACGAGTTCTTCACCCTGTCGCGCGATTCGGCGGCGGACTTCGAGTACACCGTGGCCTGGATCGACTGCCTGGCCAGCGGCAGCCGGCTTGGACGCGGGCATTTCCTGCGTGGCGACCATGCCCGGGGCAACCCGCGCGCGGCCACCCCCAGCGCAATGCCACGCCGCAGCATTCCCTTCGTGCCCCCCGTATCGATGGTCAATGGGCTCACCCTGCGGCCGTTCAATACCCTGTATTACTGGCGGCAACCGGCGCGCAGCAAGCGCCAGGTGAGCCACTACCAGAGCTACTTCTACCCGTTGGATGGCATCAACCACTGGAACCGGATGTACGGCCCGGCGGGCTTCCTGCAGCATCAATGCGTGCTGCCGCCCGAGCATGCGCGTGATGCCACCGCGGCGTTGCTGTCGGAGATTTCGCGCAGCCGGCGCGGCTCGTTCCTCGCCGTGCTCAAGGAATTCGGTGATGCGCCCGCCCGTGGCATGCTTTCCTTCCCGCGCCCGGGCACCACGTTGGCATTGGACTTCCCCAACACCGGGCCGGACCTGTTCAGGATGCTGGACCGGCTGGACCGCATCGTTGGCGACGCTGGCGGCGCGGTGTACCCGGCCAAGGATGCCCGCATGTCCGGCGCATTGTTCCGCCAGGCCTTCCCGGCCTGGGAAACCTTCAGTTCCCACATCGATCCCCGTTTTTCGTCCGGCTTCTGGCGCCGGGTCATGGAGTAAGCATGCAGAAAGTACTCATCATCGGCGCCACCTCCGCCATCGCCGAAGCCGTTGCCCGGCTTTATGCGGCGCGCTCGGCCGCCATCTTCCTGGTCGGCCGCAACAGCGCACGCCTGGAGACCATTGCCGCCGATCTGCGCGTGCGCGGCGCCGCGCAGGTGGCCGCCTATCCGCTGGACGTCAATGACTTCGCCGGTCACGCGGCCATGCTCGACGCCGCCTGGGCCGCCCACGGTGGCATCGACACCGTACTGGTCGCCCACGGCACCCTGCCCGACCAGGCGGCCTGCGATGCCTCGGTGGATGTGGCCCTGCGCGAGTTCACCACCAATGGCACGTCCACCATCGCGCTGTGCATCGCGTTGGCCCAGCGTTTGGCACCGGGCAGCAATCTGGCCGTGATTTCTTCAGTCGCTGGCGACCGCGGCCGTGCCAGCAACTATCTGTACGGGAGTGCCAAGGCGGCCGTCAGTGCGTTCCTGAGTGGACAAGGCCAGCGCCTGCGCAAGCAGGGCATCAACGTGCTGACCATCAAACCCGGGTTCGTGGATACTCCGATGACACAGGCGTTCAAGAAGGGCGCGCTGTGGGCATCGGCGGACAAGGTCGCACAAGGTATCGTGCGCGCATCGGACCGTCGCCGTGCGGTCGCCTATCTGCCGGGTTTCTGGTGGGCGATCATGATGGTGATCAAGAACATTCCTGAATTCGTGTTCCGTCGTATTTCGCTCTAACTCTCCAAAGAAAAAGGACACTTTGCGATGCCGGATATTGACCACGATCTTGATGTTCTCTATCAACATCGGTTTCCGAAAGAGGAGCTGGCCAACAAGAACCGTATCTGGCAGGTTCTGTGTACCCAGTACTTCAGCCGCTTCGTGAACCCTGGCGACAGCGTCGTTGATATCGGCGCTGGCTACTGCGAATTCATCAACAATATTCCCGCAGCACGCAAGATCGCAGTGGACCTCAATCCCGACGTGCGCAGATTCGCCAACGATGGTATCCAGATCATCAATGAATCCTGCACCGAGGTGAGCTCGATCCCGAGCAACAGTATCGACGCCGTGTTCATGAGCAACTTCCTCGAGCATCTCCCCAGCAAGGATCTGGTCCTGCAGACCTTGCGTGAGAGCGCGCGCATGCTCAAACCCGGTGGCCGGGCGATCATCCTGCAACCCAACATCCGCTTCCTGTACGACGAGTACTGGGACTACTTCGACCACCACACCGCGCTGAGCGACCGCAGCCTGGTCGAGGGCGTGCTGATGGCGGGACTGGAACCCAGGGTGGTCATCCCCAAGTTCCTGCCCTACACCACCAAGAGCCGGTTGCCGCAGGCGCCGTGGCTGGTTTCCCTTTACCTGCGTATTCCGCTGGCATGGCACATCCTGGGCAAGCAGGCCCTGGTCGTCGCTTACAAGCCCGGCTGATCCTTCCATACTGGTACTCGAGTTCGTCCATGGCACAGAAGAATGACAAGATTGTCCTGACCGGCGCTGCAGGCCTGGTGGGGCAGAACCTCATCGTCGAAATGAAGCAGCAGGGTTATACCCAGCTGGTGGCCATCGACAAACACGCACACAATCTCGAGATCCTGCGCAAGCTTCACCCGGACGTAAAGACGGTCCTGGCCGATCTTGCCGAGCCGGGGGAATGGACCGCGGCCTTCGAAGGTGCCCGCCTGGTGGTGCAGCTGCATGCGCAGATCACCGGCAAGACCACCGACTTGTTCGTACGCAACAACCTGACTGCCACCGAACGCGTGCTGGCCGCCTGCAAGGCAGCGGGCGTTCCCTACATGGTGCATATCAGCTCGTCGGTGGTGAACTCGGCGGCCAAGGACGATTACACCAACACCAAGCGCGAGCAGGAAGAAATGGTGGTGGCCAGTGGCCAGCGCCATTGCGTACTGCGCCCGACGCTGATGTTCGGCTGGTTCGATCCCAAGCACCTGGGCTGGTTGTCGCGCTTCATGGCACGCACGCCGGTGTTTCCGATTCCCGGCGATGGCAAGTTCATGCGCCAGCCCCTGTACGAACGCGACTTCTGCCGTTGCATCGCCAAGTGCATCGAGACCGAACCGGATGGCCAGGTGTTCGATATCGTGGGGGATACACGTGTGGACTACGTGGATATCATCCGCACCATCAAGCGCGCCAAGAAACTGCGCACGGTGATCGTGCATATCCCGATCGGCTTCTTCGCGTTCCTGCTGCGGACGTACTCGATCTTCAGCAACAAACCGCCGTTCACTGCGGACCAGCTCAAGGCGCTCAGCGCAGGCGATGACTTCAAGGGTGTCGATACCGAAGCCGTGTTCGGCGTTCGCCAGACCCCGTTCGAGGCCGCCATCCGCGAAAGCTATACCGATCCGCGCTACAGCCACATCGTGCTCCAGCGCTGACCCCACAGATAAACGGACGACATTCGAATGAGCAACTTTGCCATCATCGGCAGCGGCCCCATGGGTCTAATGGCAGCCCTGGAGCTGCTCAAGCAGGGCCACAAGGTCGACATCTACGAGCGCGACGACCGCATTGGCGGCATGTCGGCAGACTTCGACTTCGATGGCCTTCGCATCGAGCGCTACTACCACTTCATCTGCAAGACCGACTACCCGCTGTTCAAGCTGCTCGAGGAGATGCAGCTGTCCGATCGCCTGCACTGGACGGACACCAAGATGGGGTACTTCTACGAAGGCAAGCTGCACAAGTGGGGCACGCCCTTCGCGCTGCTGGGCTTCCCGCATCTGGGCCTGATCGACAAGGTCCGCTATGCCCTGCACGTGATGCATACCAAGGGCATCCAGGACTGGACCGCGCTGGACAAGGAAAACGCGCGCGACTGGATCACCCGCTGGATCGGGCCGAAGGCCTACAAGGTGATGTGGGAAAAGGCGTTCGCGCTGAAATTCTTCGAGTACCAGAACAAGCTGTCGGCGTCGTGGATCGGCACCCGCATCAAGCGTGTGGCGCTGTCGCGACGCAACCTGTTCAACGAAAGCATGGGCTACCTGGAGGGCGGCTCGGCGGTGCTGCTCGCACGCATGGCCGATGAAGTGCGCCGCTTGGGTGGCAACATCCTGCTGGGCCAGCCGATCCAGGAAGTTACCTCCGAGGCCGGCAAGGTGACAGGCATCCGCACGCCCGATGCCCACACGGTCTATGACAGCGTGGTGTCCACCGCACCGATCCAGTACGTGCCGAAGCTGGTTCCTGGCCTGCCGCCGGCATTCGCCGAACAGGTCGGTGCGATCGAGAACATTCCCGTGGCCTGCGTGATCCTCAAGCTGTCGCAGCCGGTCAGCGAGAACTTCTGGATGAACATCAGCGATGACCGGATCACCATCCCCGGCCTGATCGAATACAGCAACCTCAATCCGGGCAACGGCCCAGGCGAACACATCGTGTATGCGCCCTACTACATGCCCACAACCCACCCCAAGTGGCAGTGGAGCAACCAGCAGCTGATCGATGAAGTGATCAGCTACCTGCCGATGATCAACCCGGCATTCAAGCCGGAGTGGATCCGCGCGACCCACTGCCACCGCTATGAGTTCGCACAGACCATCTGCCCGCCGGGCTTCCAGGAAATGCTGCCGGCGATGAAGACGCCGCTGGAAGGTTTCTACATGGCCGATACGGCGTACTACTATCCGGAAGACCGCTCGATCAACGAGAGCATCGCCGTGGGCAGTACGCTGGCCAGGTTGGCCGCGCAGGGAGTTGGCGGGAAGTGAAGGGTTTGATCCTGTCCCGTCAGTTCGTGCTGTTCCTGTTCGCTGGCGGCTTCGCGGCTGCGGTCAACATCGGCTCGCGTATCGCACTCAGCCAGTGGCTGCACTACGTTCCGGCGATCGTCATCGCCTACTGCCTGGGCATGATCACCGCATTTACGTTGAACAAGCTGTTCGTGTTCAACCAGACCCGCAGCCAGCTTCATCACCAGATGTTGTGGTTCACCGCCATCAATCTCGCCGCCGTTGCACAGACACTCCTGATCAGCCTGTTGTTCGCGAAGTGGTTGCTGCCGGGCATGGGGGTGGATTTTCATAACGAAACCATCGCCCATGCCATCGGTGTGGCGGTACCGGTCATCACCAGCTACATCGGCCACAAGCGGCTGTCGTTCGCGTAACGACACCTCGAACCAGAACAAACAGGTACTCCTGCATGCTTCAACTCGCCCATCCGCAAACGGATCGCTCCACCTCATCGCTCAGGCAGTGGGGTGCGTTCTTCGTGGTCATCCTGTTCGTGGTGGCCTACAAGAGCACTGATGCACTCAGCCACCCGCAGTTCTGGGCGGAAGATGCGACGGTGTTCTTCAAGGACCAGTTCGGCAATGCCCTGCCACAGCTGTTCACCCCGTATGCCGGCTATCTGCATACCCTGCCGCGCCTGGTAGCGTGGCTGGCTTCGTGGTTGCCCGCCGCGAAGGCGCCGCTGATCTACAACGCAGGTGCGATCCTTCTGTGCGCCGCCGCCATCACGCTCACCTGCCGACGACTGAGCCTTTATGTTCCGGTGTGGGTCGTGGCACTGTCCTTCCTGGCAGTGCCCACCAGCAGTGAGATATTCGGCACGATCACCAACGCCCAGTGGATCCTCCAGTTCACCATGGCAGCCTATTGCCTGACGCCGCCGGAAAAGTCGACGCCGCGCTGGCTCACCGGGGCACGCGCGGTGGCCATCGCGCTCATCGCACTGACCGGGCCTTTCTCGATGCTGTTGTTGATGGTCATTCTGGGCGTGATCACAGCAAGCTTTCTGTCCAAGCGGCTGGGGCTGGATCCGTTCAACGGTGCGCTCAGCGGATTCATCGCCCGTCGCGACGGCCCGGTGCTGGGAGCCCTGGCGCTGGGTGCGCTGGTGCAAGCGTATGTACTGGTGACCCATCCTCCTGCACAACATGAAGTGGCACAGCCGCTACTTACCGCGCTGCACACCACGTTCACCCAGATCGTCCCGAACCACATCTTCGGCGGCGACTTCCTGATCGACTGGGTCTGGATTGCGCTCTATGCGCTGATCATCTGTACGCTGATCGGGTCGCGCAAGGTCAACGGAACGGCGCGCCTTGTAGTGCTGGGCTTCCTGGCGCTGGCGGCCGTCGAGTGCTTTCTTCCGATGCTGCGGATTCCCGACCTGGAACAGATCCGTCCGCTCCCCGCCGCGGACCGCTACTTCTACCTCATCAAGGTCGTGTGGTGGTGGTCGGTATGGCTTGCACTCACCGACGGCTCCCGACGCAGCCGCTACCACGCCACCGTGGCGACGACCGCGTTGATCTGCTTCTTTGCCGTCACCAACCTCCAGTACATGAGGCGGGCAATGCTCACCGAGCAGGATTGGCCCGTACATGCCGCCGAACTGGCGCAACCCGGCACGCATACCATTCCCGTCAATCCACCGGGTTGGAGCATCACCGTCGAATCCAGCGGAGATGAGGCCAGCAGATGAACATGCCGCTGCCTTCCAGTCAGTTCATGAAATTCCTGGTCGCCGGCGGACTTGCCGCCGCGGTCAACGTCGGCTCGCGCATCCTGCTCAGTCATTGGCTGCCCTACGTACCGGCCATCCTCGTGGCATTCTGCCTGGGGCTGGTCACGGCCTTCGTGCTCAACAAGATCTTTGTGTTCAACCAGGCCAGCAATCGCCTGCACCATCAGGTCTTCTGGTTCGTGGCGATCAACCTTGCCGCTGTCGCACAGACCCTTCTTATCAGCCTGCTGGTCGCGCGTTGGCTGCTACCGCTGCTGCGTGTCGATTTCCACAATGAAACCATCGGGCACGCCGTGGGTGTCGTGGTTCCTGTCATCACCAGTTACATCGGCCACAAGCGGCTTTCGTTCCGGTCGTGAACCGGCCCGGCAGGTAACCACCGTCATCCAACGACTAAGGCGCTTGAACCGGCGCGGCAGTGAGGACCCGGTCCGCGTCGGCAGAGGTCGGGATCACCAGCCGCGCGAACGTGACCGGGTAGTCCGCGTTCCACAGCCGTCGCGTTCCGCTGTCGCCGTAGACGGTGAATGCCACTACCTTCCGCTTGTGCAGCACGTCCTGCTGCTGGCGGGAGGCAAGCGCAACGAAGTCCCTGGCATCCAGCACCGTCGGCGACAACAGGAAGCCTGTCTGGGTTGAGCCCGCAATCAAGCGGAAATCAGCGGTGTCGCCGTTCTCATAGCGGACCTTGATTGACAGTTTGGGCAACTTGTACAGGGTGGACATGAGCCGACCCGCAAAGGTCGGCCGGATATCCATCGTCACCCACACCGGATCGTTCCCGTCGGGTACCACAACTTCCTGACCCACGTTGGCGCTGAGCCGCTTTTCATCCAGCGGCTGCAGAGCCACAGCCGGCTGCCTGGCACGCTCAAGCACCGCGTAACCGCCCTCCATCGATGTGGGCGAATAGCTTCCCAGCAGCGGCAGCCAGCTGGCGCCATCATCCAAAGATGGGTAGCGATGATCGATCGGATCCACCTTGAAGTAGATGCGCGACGGCGGATCCTTGAGCAGGTGATCGGCATTCGCCCTGGCGAGAGAAGGCGTGTAGGCCGAGTAGCTCTGCAGGATGGGACGCGGCTTCCAGATCGACCCTGCCGCGATCACGGGCGCGATCTCGACCGGATAGACATCCGCCGTACCGGTGTACCCCGCAAACGGAGCCCGCGCGCCGAACGCCGCAGAAATCGCGGTGAACTGGTTATCCAAGGCCGCAGGGTCGCGCACACGCGCCACCAGTCCCAGCACCGGCTGGCGGACCATCTGGGCGAAGCGCGCGGTCGAGGCCTCCCATGACACGGAAGCGTATGGGCGGGTGATCACGCCCCAGCCAGCCAGGCCAATGACCAACGCCAGGCCTCCCCATCGGCCTGCGCGGGTCAGGCACAGGAACGTCCCCACCATTGCCAGAGCCACTGCCGCAGTCAATGCATGCAGATCGTGACGCACGAAACCCGATTTGAAGGTGACGAAAAGGTAGGCCGCGATCATGACCGTGGCGTACCAGTGCCGGCGTACGCCACCGACCAGCGACAGGCCCAGCAGCAGCACCGCGGCCAGCAGGAAATGGAGGATGTCCTTCTTGCTGCCGACCACGGACATGCCGTCGGTGTAGCCCGAAACGATGGGCGCCTGCGCGATGAAGTATCGCGGAAGGTCAAGCAGCGCCTGCCCGGAGGCCATCCATACCAGCGGCATCACCAGCAGTTGCACGGCAATGGCCAACACGACGGTCCGTCGGTCCGCGCGCCAGCCCATCAGTACCGTCACCACAGTGGCCAGCCCGACCATCACGCTGAAGTTTCCTTTCACCAGCGGCAGGATGGCCATGGCGGCGGCCAGCAGGCAGATCGTGGCAGTGAAAGGCCTGCCACGCTCGATCCCTCGCGCCACGACGCAGGGAAGCAGGACCGGAAGGAACAGGAAGGCGACGTCGCGGCTCACTCCCAGACTGAGTACCACCGGCAGCAGAAGCAACCACATGCGCCACCGGGGTGGGGTACTGGCGAACATGCCCGCGAAGAATGCAACGGCGATGAGCAGCGATCCCGCCAGCATCAGGCCGTCGGTGGCGGGGTGGTACATGGTCGTGTAGACCGATGCCAGCGGCCCGAAGGTAAAGATGATGTCCTTGCCAAAGCGCAGATGTTCCGCCGTGGCGTGGTTCATCGCGTAGATCCACGATCCGTCGAGGCTCTCGAACGGCATGGCGGGACTGAATGGGGTGACCATCAGTACCACGAGAAGGAAGCTCACCAGGCAGCCGCAGATCGCCCATAGGGGCGTCGTTGCTTCACCACGTTCGGGCTTGCCGCCCATTTCCTTCACCGTCTGATTCATCGCCTGCCTCTGACCGTTGCAGCACGGCCTGGGCAATACCGCGCGGGCGCGCGACGGGCAGCAGACCACTCTTTTGTTCGGAGCAAATTGTAGCCGCAATCCCACCGTGCCATCAGCGCATGGCTTCAGGGTGAGGCGCGTGGTGCTTTGCACCTGCACCTGCACCCGCTACATTGAGGAGAAACAGCCTCGGCCTCGCGCATGAAACGACACACCCCCCTGCTTCTGCTGACCCTGTTGGCCACTGGCTGCCACCCTGCAGCCTCGCCCTCGGCAGCCCCCTTGTCCACCACGGCGGCCGCGCCGATCGGAAGGGCCTGCCTGGCAGCGGTGGTCCACGACCTGCAAGTGGCATGGCCGGACAACAAGGCCGTGAACATCGTGGCCTTCGGACACAGCGTGCCGGCCGGATTCGGCGTCACGCCTGCCGTGCACAAGCGCGATGCCTACCCCCGACTGCTCGAAGACGCGTTGGCCGACGCCTATCCGCATGCCGTCCTCAATGTCATCACCGCCGCCGTAGGGGGCGAAAATTCCCAGCAGGGGCGTGCACGGTTCCAGCGGGATGCCTTGGCGCATGCCCCGCGCGTGGTACTGATTGATTACGGCCTGAACGACCGTGGGCTGGCGTTGCAGGCTTCGGCCCGCAACCTGGCGGCGATGATCGTGGAAGCCCGCGCGGCGGGGGCATGCCCGGTGCTGCTGACGCCCACGTGGGACGAACAAGCCGCGCCGGACCGTGCCGGCGATCCGCTCAGGGCCCAGGCAGCGATGATCCGCCGTCTGGGAGAGCTCACCGATGTCCCGGTCGCCGACAGTCTTGCCGCCTTCCAAACCTACAGCGGTGACCGCCACCGGCTGATGGCGCAGTTCAACCACCCCAACCGCGACGGCCATGCGCTGGTGGTGGGGCAGCTGATGCCGTTGTTCACGCCGTCCGGCGACCCGCCGTAACGGCCCCTCCCCGGCTGCCGCGCTACGGCGCCGGCAGCGGGGCTGCAGTATCCGTGCGATGAAGCGTGAGCAATGCCGGCTGGCAGACCAGGGAGCGGTTGCCATCCTCCTGCAGGACGCGGATCCGGACATCCTCCGGCAGTCGACGCAGGTCTACGAAGGCATGGAAGCCGGCGTACTCAAGGTTGGGCTGGTGAAAGTAGTTGGACACATCAGGCCGGGACACGCGATGGACCGGCAGTACGATGGTGTGACCATCGGACCCTTCGGCAAGCAGTGAGATACCCTGGCCGATCCGGCCCTTTTCGCCGTCCAGCGCGGCCCAGCCGCGGATGAGCAGCATGCGGCCAGGGCGCTCCATCGCCGCACCGGTGACCGCGACGCCGTCAACATCTTCGATGTTGCAGTTGCCACCGACCGGGTACGAGGCCACGGCAAGCCCCTCCTTCCAGGGTCCGGACAGTGCGACATCGGCTTCCGTCGTGGCGGGAATGTCGAGACGTGCAAACGCGACCTGATAATCAGGCCGCCACATCACCCGCGTTCCTCGTTGACCACGCACGCCGAACGCAACCACGCGGCGCTTGCCCAGCAGATCATCACGGCTGTGCGAGCTCAGCGCCACGAACTGATTGGCATCGGTCACGGTCGGCGACAGCAGGAAGCCCGACTCGCCCATGCCGGCGATCATGCGGTACAGCGACGTGCTGCCGTCCTCGTACATCACTTCAAGCGACAACTCCGGTGCCTTGTACAGCGTGGCGTAGAGCTTGCCGAGCAAGGTGGGTTTGATGTCCATCGACACCCAGACGGGGTGTTCCCAGCCCGATACGGCAACCCTCTCGCCAAGGCGCGCGGTGACCCGCGTGGCGGGGCCCGGCTGCAAAGCTGCGGCCGCGGATGCCCGGTGTTCAAGCAGCGCATAGCCGCCGTCCAGGGTTTTCGCCCTGAAGCTTCCCAGCAGATCAAGCCAACTCGCCCCGTCTTCCATCGCGGGATAGCGCTGGTCGATCGGATTGATGGCGAAGTAGATGCGCGCAGGCGGGTTGGACTTCAGGTGGTCCGCGTTGGCCTTGATCAAGGAAGGGGTGAAGGCCGCATAGCTCTGCAGGATCGGACGCGGCTTCCAGGTCATCTCGGACGCAAGCAGGGGCGAGAGGTCCCACGGGTAGACGTCGGCCTGCCCCTGCTGATCGGCAAAGGGAGGGCGATTTGCCAGCAGCGCGCGCCGGCGCTGGTACTGCTGTTTGAGCGCGTCGGCATCGGTCAGCCGCTGCCACACTCCCTGCGCGGGAATCCTGATCGCCTCACCGACACGCGCCACGGACGCAAGCGGATCCGGCGGCAGGATCGCAAACGCGATCAACACCCAGCCCAGCATCCCTGCGCCGAGCGCAACGACACCCCTTCGATGCGGGCTGCCCGGCATGAGGTAAAGGAGCAGCCCAAGCAGAAGCAGTGCCGATGATGCGATGAAGGCGTGCGGTGGGTCGTGTCGTACGAAGCCGGACTTGAAGGTTACAAACAGGTAGAGCGCGACGAGGATCGGGGCATACCACCGCGTGCGCAGGCCACCCAGCGCAGAAGCCACCACCATCACCGCGCCCACGAGGATGAACACGGCCAGATCCCACAGACGACCATCGACCGAGGTCGACATGCCATCGGTATAGCCGGAAATGATCGGCAGCTGCGCGATGAAGTATCCCGGCAGGTCCATCAGCGCCTGTCCGGCGATCAACCACGCAGCAACCAGGGCTACGATTTCGATCACGGCGATGCCGATAGCCAGGCGCCGCGAGACGGGCCAGCACAGAATCGCCGCAATCAGGCTCGCCACCGCCGCGATGAGGCTGAAGTTGCCCTTCACCAGTGGCAGGATGCCAATCGCCACGGCAAGCAGGCAGATCGTGCCGATCGACAGCCGACCGGTTTCACGACCACGAACCACGACGAAGGGGAGCAGCAACGGAAGCAGCATCAATACCGCGTCGCGCCAGCCGTCCCAGTCGGGCAACCAGGCCAGTCCGATGCAGAGTGGAAACAAGGGCAACAAACCACGTCGACCGGGTTCCACCGCGCTGAACAACCCAGCGAACATCGCAAGGGAAATCAGCAATGAACCCCCGATCATCAAGGCATCGGTGGCAGGGTGGTAGACGCTGGTGTACACCGACGCCAGCGGCCCGAAGGTGAAGATGATGTCCTTCCCGAACCGCATCTGCTCGGCCGTGGCGATGTTCATGGCGTAGGCCCATGAACCGTCGACACCGGCGATCGGCATTTCGGGAGAGAAGGGGGTCAGTACCAGAACGGTAAGCACGCAGGCGATGATGCTTGCGGCCCACCCCCACGTGGTGGTGGCGGCCGCCTGGCCCGCTGGGTTCGTGTTTTCCATGATGTCCTGGTGTCCGGGAGTGTCTGCGTCCGATCAGTGCCGCCATTCTCGCCAATCGGGGCGTTCCGGACCAGCATTCCCTCCGGCACGGCCGCAGGAGGTCAGCCGGCGAACAACGCGCCCAGCTTGCGGGCAACACGCGTACCCAACGATGCCTTCTTGCGCACCGCGAACACCCCTTGCGGCAGCGCCTCCGTAGCCTCTGTGAAGTGGATCCAGGCGGCTTGGTCCCCGATCTGCCGTTCCACGAAGGCAAGCGGCATCGCGGCCCAGCCATAGTTGGATGCTTCCAGCACTTCCGCATGACCGGCCACGGCGGCATAGACATGCTCACCCAGCGCGTAGCGGCGTCGTGCATCGGCCGGGTCTGCGAACATGCGGGCGTAGTCGTCTTCGTACTGGTTGCGATCAGTGAGCTTGTAGGAACACGCCTCACACAGCTCAAGGAACTTGTCGGTGGTTGAGGTCATCACCAGGGTTCCGCCCGGCTTGAGCACACGCATCAACTCGCCCAGCCAGAAGGTGGCCGATGCCTCGGAGAGATGGGAGAACACCGAGAAGGCGTAGATGACCTCGAAATGGCCATCCTCGTGCTCGAGCCGCGCGTTGGGCCCGATGGTGCTCAACGTGCCGGCAACGCCGGTGGAGCGGGCCACCTCGATGATCGCCTCGTCCACATCGACACCATGCAGGTTCTCGGCGTCCACATCGTTGAGGAAGAAGCGGATGATGCGCCCCCAACCCACCCCGAAATCGAGCACCGGTGAGCTGCGGCGGAGTGGGTAGCTGGCAGCCTTCACCCGCTGGTAGAAGTCGAATGCTTCGGCCAAGGCGACTTCATTGGACTTGCCGACGAAAACCTCCTGCTGCTGCTTCGGCGGGAATCCCGGCAATCCCGGATCTGGATCATTCACTGACCTGACGATGCGTTCGTACCACAGCTGATCATCCATCGACTTTCTCCACTGGTCAGACCCTCAGGAAGGCAACACGGAAATCCCCTGCATCTCATAGCGATCATGATGAAGTGCGGTGGCAGGCAACCGGGTCGTGGCTGCAAAATACCCTGCCTGCTCAACCCACAACACGAACAGCCGCTCGATGACATGGGCGAGCGTAGCATCGAACTGACCCGCTTCCGGGTCGAACTCGGCCAGGGCGATGCTGCGATCACGCAGCGCCTGCAAGGCCGCAGGCCGGAACCAGAACATCGTTCCAGCAAAGAAACCCAGTCGGATCCTGCTGTCGTCAATGCCCGTTTCCGCAGCAAGGCGACGCAAACGCTCTTCGTTTCCACCCCAGAAGCGGGCATTGCAGACATAGGCGTGCTCAGGTCCGATGATGCCGCAGCCCGGCTCCTGCTTGAACGCCTGCAGGATCTTCAGCACGGTGTGCGAGGACCCCAGCAGCGACTTCATCAGTTCATCGCGCCATTGCCCACCCGCGCCATGATAGACACTCTTCTTGGAGTGGATTTTGCACACCGCGTCATAGCGGTCCAGCAGCCCGCTGTTGAGCAGGCTGACGAACGGCCCCACGTCGCGGCCGATGTTGGGATGCACGAAGACGAACGCGCGTACGTGATGCTCTTCGAAGAAGCGCACCGCCAGCCGACGGTCGGTGAGTGATTTCACCGACACGAACACGTCGTGATCGGCAATCAGATTGCGCATGTAGCCGTGGATCGATTCGATCAGATCCATGTGGTACAGGTGCAGTACGATGGCGAACCGCGCCTTCAGGTCATCGGCGGGGATCGCCCCCACACCGTAGCGCTGCAGTTCTTCCTGCGTCAGCCCAGTGGACCCGGCCGCCACCAAGGGCATCACATTGCTGCGTGTCTGGCGCATCCGCGACACTTCTTCTTCGACCTTTGCCAGCATCGTCGGATCGGTGATCAGGTTGGACAGGCCGACGTCGTTCACGCCGTTAGGATCATCGCGAAGGACTTCGGTCTTGATCACGCCGAACTGCCGGTACAGGTCGTCCCACAGGTAGTGGACGGGGTTGGCCTGCTGGAGTTCAAACTTGCCGGGAGCAGTGGACAAGCCTTCACGCTCCCGCTTGCGCTTCACGCGCCCGGCCAGCTTGCGCAGACCTGCAGCATCGGGCTGGAAAGCCGCGGCAATGCGCACGCCATGGTGAAGCAGCCACTGGGTCAGGCCGACCTCATAAGAAAGGATGATTTCCCACTTGTCGTCCAGCACCCGTACATCCCGCCAGAACTGATCGAAGTACTGGCTGAAGAACACGTCCTTGCGCACGACCAGGAAGTACGACTGCAGATGGCGGTTGACCTGATAGGACTCGGTCATGCCCCAAGCGCCACAGTCGACATCGCGCATCTTTGAGAACGCCCTGTCCAACCCGGTCGGGTCGACCAGCAATACGCTGTCGTTGGCGATGATCAGCTCGTCGTAGGCATACAGCCCTTCGACCGCCAGCACACCGGTGCGGAACGAATAGAAGTCATAGCCCACGTTCTCGCGCACGATGACGGTGATGCGGTCGTCCAGGCGTTCGGCCTGGTCCGGCGCCAGGCGCGTGGAGACCAGTACGATCCGCTCGGCATGCAACAGCAGACCGTCGAGCAGGCGGCGCGTGAAGTCGGTCAGCAGCCCTTCGGGATCGAAATGTGCAACCACCGCAACGCGGCGGACGGGCTTCATGCGTTCCATGCGTGGTAGACCCTCACGGCAAACGCGCGAAGACGTGGGAACGGCCTCAGGCACCTGCCGATCAGGGAACGCAGACCCGGCCGCGGCCTGGAGATGATGCCCTGCGGGTTGGTTCTGCGGACTTCCGCCGAGAGCAGCACCACATCATTGACCAGGCGCTCACGATCATCCAGCAGCGCCTTCAGGCGGGTGCCGCCGAGGGCGCGCAACAGCGCTTCGTCCTTCAGCAGCTCCTGTTCGGACCCCTTGCCGTTCAGCGCCGCATGCGTCGCTTCCAGATAGGCCAGCCCGTGCTTGAGATCCGGCTCCAGATGGCAACCTTCACCCCATTCGTTCCAGGCGTTGATGAAGAGCAACTGGTCTTCCGGCGCGTTGTTCACCCGCGTGTACTCGACCAGACGGCTGAGCCAGTACTGGTAGATCGACGGCGAAGCATCCATCAGGATGTGCGAGGTGTGCTGGCGCCGTGCCGTGTTGTCCCACGACGGTACGATGCCGCGGTACCAGCGGAAGTCGGGCTTGGGACGACTGATGGACTGCGCCGCCACCTTGCGGTAGTCGACGAGACCGCCCCGGAACTCCGGATTGGTGATGTCCACAGGTTGAGTGAAGCGGTTCTCCGCCCCGATGAACGTGTGCGGCGGGAACTCGACCGCGGCATCGAAGCCCCATTCGTGCGGATCGACGATGCCGTAGAACTGCACCGCCGCCAGGTGGATCTCCCCAACGCCGTGTTCGCGGGCGACGCTGCGCCAGCGCTCGACGGTTTCCTTGGAATCCGGGAACAGGTCCGCGCGGTAGACGAGCAGCATCGGCTTGCCGTCCACCTTGATGGCGCGGCGGTCCTTCAGCAACGGCAGGATGTCCTCAAGGAAGCGCCTGTCCTCGTCCTCGCCGTGCTTCTGCTCAAGCAGGACGTCCTTCTCCAGACCATCCCAGGTGCGGGTCCAGTTCTCATTGGCCCAGCACACGCAGAACGGGAACTCGATGTCGCTCTTGAGGAAGTTGTCCAGCGGCAGCTCGAGGATGCGACGGCCGTCGAACCAGTAGTAGTAGAAGCAGAAACCGTGGACGCCATAGAGCGTGGCCAGCTCGGCCTGCGCACGCATGTTGTCGACCAGACGAAGATCGTAGAAGCCCAACTCGCGCGGAACATGCGGCTGATAGTGGCCAACGAAATTCGGCTTGCCCTTGGCCACATTGGTCCACTCGGTGAAGCCAGGGCCCCACCACTCGGAGTTTTCCGCCACCGGGTGGTACTGCGGAAGATAGAAGGCAATTGGCTTGACAGTCGACATGTTCATCCCTAAATGGTGGTTCGATCCAGGTGAACGGGACGCCTGGATTGTGGTGATTGCTGACGTACTTCCCAGAAGCCTCCCCATCCGGCCTGCGGTCCAGCCTGTGCGGGCGCGGCGATCATCGGCGGCGAAGCCAGACCTGCCCCACTGCAGATCCAGTACCTTCCCGCCTGTTCAGCGACGCCACCACGGGCGTAGCAGGGTATCCAGCTTCCGCGCATTGTTCTCCAGCTGCGGAACAAGCGCTCCCTGTACATCTTCCTGCCATTTGATGCGTTCCTCGGCGACGATACGGCGAAGATCATCCGGGGTTACCGCATTCTGTTCCGCCTGCAGGCGATACTGCTGCAGCTCGCTCTCCGCCTGCCGGGTACGCTCCCGCTCATCGCGCACCTCCTGCTCCAGCTGCAGGCAACGCTGCTGCAGTTCATGCCCCATGCTGCCCAGGCGGTTGACTTCGTTGCGCGCGTCCGCCAGACCGACGTATACGCGTTCAATCTCCTCGGCCCGCTTGATATTGCTGCCGAGCGCGTCAAACAGACGATTGACCGGCGCAAACACACCGGACGCCGCACGGTCGGCCAGCTGTGACAGGGCCGGGTTGCGCGCCTTGCCCACCAGCAGCACCCCCAACCCATGCGTGTGGGTGAATTCAAACGCCGGATACTGCTGGCTGATCTCACTCCAGTACTGCCATACGCCAAAGCCACGCTCGCGCACACAGGTGTCATGGAAGATCACCACCGCGCGATCGGACAGCTTCGGCAGCCACGTCTCGAAATCTTCGCGGACGGCTTCATAGGTATGCAGGCCGTCGATATGCAGCAGGTCTACCGAGCCATCGGCGAAGTACGGCAGCGCTTCGTTGAAACGCATCCGCAGCATCTCGGAGATGCCCGCATAGTTGCGCTGCTGGTACTCGCGCAGTTCGTTGTAGATGTCATCGCCATAGTAGCCGGCGTGCTCGTCGCCCTCCCAGGTATCGATCGCGAACACGCGCGACGTCTGCCCCTGCTCCTGTACGGCCTGGCAGAACGCAAGGAACGAAGAGCCGCGATGCGTCCCCAGCTCCACGATGGATCGCGGCTGCATCTGCTCGATCAGCCAGGAGGCAAAGGGGATATGCCCCAGCCAGGCGCTCAGGGAAATCGAGCGCGGGGCCATCAGCATGCTGGTCGTCAACGGGAAATCAGTCATGGGGCAGTTGAGTTCGCAAAAAATGGAAGAAGTTTCAGGGGTCGCGCGAGGCCGCGGCGATGAAGGCACCGATGTCATCGGCGCACAGCAGCGACTCGAACGCACGAATTTTCTCGATCGGCCACTGCCACCAACGGATCTCCTGCAGCCTGGCGATGGCGTGTTCGTCGAAACGCTGGCGCACGACGCGTGCAGGATTGCCAGCGACCACGGCATAGGGCGGCACATCCCGGGTGACGACGGCACCTGCGCCGATGCAGGCGCCATCGCCAATGGTCACGCCAGACACGACCATCGCACCGTGGCCGATCCAGACATCGTTGCCGATCACGGTCGGTCCCTTGGTATGCGGATGACCGTCGCGCCCCGCACCGGGTGAGTTGAGCGCGATCCGCAGCGGATAGGTGGTCACCCAGTCCAGGCGGTGCTCGCCGCCGCCGAAGATGAGCACGTCGTCGGCGATCGAGCAGAACGCACCGATCTCGATCCGTTCGTCCTCACCCCAGATCTTGAACTGCGGCGTACCGTAGGTGTATCGACCCACTGAAATCCGTGGATCACTACTGATCAACGGCGGAATGAAGCCATGGGCGTCCGTCACCATCGGTACGAATCCGGCGTTCATTGCGGGCGTCCGATGCGCTTCATCGTCACCTGGTCGAAGGGAATACCGACCAGCCCATAGCGCAGCGTGGGCGATGCCACGCGGATCAGCACCGCATCGTGCAACCAGGCGTGCTGCGTATTGGCGTACGGATCACCATCGGCGATGGAGACCGTCATGGAGTACTCGCCATTGGGCAGCAGTGGCAGGGTGAAGCGGAACGACGCTTCCAGACCGGTATCGGCCTCCACCTGCATGGGCGGTTGAATATAGGTATACGTGTGCTCGCCGAACAGCGACTGGCCGAGCCGGTCCTTGACGAAGAACCCGATCAAGGGACTCTGCAGTGCCTGGTGGGCGGTGGCGCGGACCTTCAGCACCACGTCTTCACCACCGGCAAAGGAGGTGAAGGGCTCGCCATCGGCGTTGCACAGGGTCACCGAGTCGATGCTCGCCACGCCGGACTGCCAACCGCCGGAGTTGGCCACGTTGTCGAACAGCTCCACCTTCAGGTCTTTCTCGACCCTGGCCAGCGCCGGCGCCTTGGGCGCGGCCTTGTCCGCCTGCCGCGACTGCAGCTTGACGGTGTCGCCGTAGACTTCCTGCGAGCAGTACTCGATGTAGGCGTTGCAGGTTTCCTGCGCGGTGCCATGCATGCGCATCTCGCCGCGATCCAGCCATACCGCACTCTGGCAGAAGTTCAGCACCGAGGAGGTGTCATGGCTGACGAACAACAGCGTGCCGTTCTCGCGGAACTTGCGCAGGAAGCGCATGCATTTCTGCACGAAGATGGCATCGCCGACGGCCAATGCTTCATCGATCACCAGGATGTCGGCATCCACATGCGCGATCACCGCGAATGCCAGCCGCACGTACATGCCGCTGGAGTAGGTCTTGACCGGCTGCTCGAGGAAGTCACCGATGTCGGCGAAGGCCACGATGTCGTCGTACTTGGCGTCGATCTGCTCGCGCGACAGGCCGAGGATCGAGGCGCTCATGTAGACGTTCTCGCGCCCGGTGAATTCCGGATTGAACCCCGCACCGAGTTCCAGCAACGCGGCCACGCGACCGCGTACGGCCACCTCGCCGGTGGTCGCCTGCAGGGTGCCGCAGATGATCTGCAGCAGGGTGGACTTGCCCGACCCGTTGCGGCCGATGATGCCCACCGTGTCGCCACGGCGCACCTCGAAATCGATGCCCTTCAGTGCCCAGAATTCGCGGTAGTACATGCCACCGGGCTTGCCCAGAAAACGCGACAGGCGCGGCAGGATGGCCTGCTTGAGACGGTCCTGCGGCTGCGAATAGACCTGGAAGCACTTGGTGACACCCGATACGCGGATGGCAAGGTCTGCCGCGTCCTGGATCGGCGGGTTAGATGACATCGGCAAATCCTCGGCGCAACTTCTGGAAGCACACAAAGCCGAACCAGGCGACCAGGGCCGCGAAGAGTGTGTATTTCCCCAAGCCGATGAAATCCGGCGCCTTGTTCCAGATCAGGACGTCACGCGCCTGCTCGATGATGAAGGTCAGCGGGTTGAGGTAGATCCACTTGCGGATGCCTTCGGGCAATGCACTGACCGGATAGAAGACCGGCGCAAGGAACAGCAGGATCGTGGTCAGGATGCCGGTCATCTGGCCGATGTCACGGACGAACACGCCCAGTGCCGCCAACAGCCACGCCAGCCCCATGGTGAACAACACCAGCGGGAAGACCACCAGCGGGATGTACAACGCGGTCGGCGGCAGCACGCCACGGATCAGGATCTGCGCGAGCAGCAGCACGACCAGCGTGACAAGGGCATGGAACAGCGCCGCGCCCATGGCCACCCAGGGCAGCGTATCGAGCGGGAACACGACCCGCTTCACATAGCTGGCATTGCCGACGATCAGCGTGGGTGCGCGATTGACACACTCCGCGAAGATGCCATGCACCAGGATGCCGACGAAGAGGATGATGGCGAAATCACCCTTGTGTGCGACGTCCCCGCCCCAGCGCGCATTGAACACCACCGAAAACACGAAGGTGTAGACGGCCAGCATCAGCAGCGGATTGAAGAACGACCACGCCAGGCCCATCAACGAGCCCCGGTAACGACTGATGACCTCGCGCTTGGACAGCTGGTAGATGAGTACCCGATTGACCAGGAAACTGCGCACCATCGCTATCGGCGAAGCCGAGACAGCGGCGGTGGAGGAGATCATCGCGTTCACCGGGAATCACCGGCCAGCGCCTGCTCCAGATCCACCTGCAGATCCCCCAGATCCTCCACGCCCACGCTCAGCCGCACCAGCGCATCGCTGATGCCCAGCTGCGCGCGGCGCTCGACCGGGATCGAGGCATGGGTCATCACCGCTGGATGGTTGACCAGGCTTTCCACGCCGCCCAGCGACTCGGCCAGGGTGAACAGCTGGGTCTTCTCGCAGAAACGCTTGGCCGCCTCGTAACCGCCCTTGAGCACGATCGAGACGATGCCGCCGTAGCCGTTCATCTGGCGCGTGGCCAGCTCGTGCTGCGGGTGCGAGGTCAGGCCGGGGTAGATCACTTTTTCGATGGCCGGGTGCTTGTCCAGCCACTGCGCCAGCGCCAGTGCGTTGGCGCAATGCGCCTTCATGCGCAGCGGCAGGGTCTTCAGGCCACGCAGGGCCAGGAAGCTGTCGAACGGGCCCTGCACGGCGCCGATGGAGTTCTGCAGGAAGGCCATCTGCTCGGCGAGCTCGGCGTTGTCGCCGACCACCACCATGCCGCCCACCATGTCCGAGTGGCCATTGAGGTACTTGGTGGCCGAATGCAGGACCAGGTCGGCGCCCAGTTCCAGCGGACGCTGCAGCATCGGCGAGGCGAAGGTGTTGTCGACCACGATGATCAAACCGTGGCGCTTGGCGACAGCCGCGACCGCGGCGATGTCCACGATCTTCAGCATCGGGTTGGTCGGCGTTTCGATCCAGACCATTCTGGTCTGCGGCGTGATCGCCGCCTCGAACGCGGCCAGGTCGGTCAGGTCGACGAAGCTGAACTTCAAATCGGCGGTGCGGCGGCGCACGCGCTCGAACAGGCGGAAGGTGCCGCCGTAGATGTCATCCATCGCCACCACGTGGCTGCCGGCGTCCAGCAGTTCCATCACGGTGGAGCTGGCGGCCATGCCCGACGCGAACGCGTAGCCGCGGCTGCCGCCTTCCAGGCTGGCCACGCAGCGCTCGTAGGCGAAGCGGGTCGGGTTGTGCGTGCGCGAGTACTCAAAACCCTGGTGTTCGCCGGGGCTGGACTGGGCGTAGGTGGAGGTCGCGTAGATCGGCGGCATCACCGCACCGGTGCTCGGATCCGGCGACTGGCCGCCATGGATGGCCAGGGTGGCCAGGGCGAGCGAGCGGTCGGCGTGCCCGGAGGAAGCGTGGTCGGACATGATGTTTCCCGGCAAAAGGGGCCCTTGGGGGGCCCCCGCAAAAGGAGCGGAAGTCTATCAGCGCCGGCTTAATCAGCCGTTGACGCGGATAAACGTGGGTTCATTGCGACGCCCGCGCTTACTGAACGCGGCGGCGCAGGTAGTTCAGCAGGTCGATGCGGGTGATCAGGCCCAGGAAGGCCGCACCGTCCATGACGATGGCGACCTGGCCACGGTCGAACACCGGCAGCAGCGCCTCGATCGGCGATTTCACGTCCAGCCGGTCCAGCTTGCTGACCATCGCGGTGGAGACCGGGTCGCGGAAGCGCGCTTCATCGCCATATACGTGCAGCAGCACGTCGCTTTCATCGACGATGCCGACCAGCTGGTCGCCGTCCATCACCGGCAGCTGCGAGACGTCGTACAGCTTCATGCGCTGGTAGGCGGTGGTCAGCAGGTCGTTCGGGCCGATCACCACGGTGTCGCGCTGGCCATACGGGCGCAGGATCAGATCACGCAGATCGCCCGACTGCGGGCGCTCCAGGAAGCCGTTGTCCAGCATCCAGTAGTCGTTGTACATCTTGGAGAGGTACTTGTTGCCGGTATCGCAGACCAGCACCAGCACCTTCTTCGGGGTGGTCTGTTCCTTGCAGTACTTCAGCGCCGCCGCCAGCAGGGTGCCGGTGGAGGAACCGCCGAGGATGCCTTCCTTGCCCAGCAGCTCGCGCGCGGTGTGGAAGCTTTCGGCATCGCTGATCGCATAGGCCTTCTTGACCCGGCTGAAGTCGGCGATCGAGGGCAGGAAGTCTTCGCCGATGCCTTCCACCAGCCAGCTGCCGGACTTGTCGTTGAGCACGCCGTCGTTGATGTACTCGGCCAGGATCGAGCCGACCGGATCGGCCAGCACCAGCTCGGTGTTCGGCGAGTGCTTGGCAAAGGCGCGCGACAGGCCGGTCATGGTGCCCGAACTGCCGCAGCCGAACACCACCGCGTCCAGCGCCCCGTCCATCTGCGCCAGAATCTCCGGGCCGGTGCCGAACTCGTGCGCGGCCGGGTTGTCCGGGTTGCCGAACTGATTGATGAAGTACGCGCCCGGGGTTTCCTCGGCGACGCGCTGGGCCATGTCCTGGTAGTACTCGGGGTGGCCCTTGGCCACGTCCGAACGGGTCAGGCGCACTTCGGCGCCCATCGCCTTGAGGTTGAAGATCTTCTCGCGGCTCATCTTGTCCGGCACGACCAGGATCAGCTTGTAGCCCTTCTGCTGGGCGACCAGCGCCAGGCCCAGGCCGGTATTGCCGGCAGTGCCTTCCACCAGGGTCGCGCCCGGCTTGAGCTCGCCGCGCTGCTCGGCGGCTTCGATCATCGACAGGCCGATGCGGTCCTTGATCGATCCTCCGGGATTGGCACTCTCGAGCTTCAGGTAGAGCTCGCACACGCCGGTGTCCAGGCGCTGGGCCTTGACGATCGGGGTCTGGCCAATGAGGTCGAGTACGGAGGAGTGGATTGCCATCGGTTCACATCGATTCGCGCCGCAATGCGGCCGGACCGGGGATTATCCGACGGTTGGCGACGAAAGTCAGGTTGCGGCGCTCAATGGCCCTGCCCGGCAGAGCCGGAGCGACGCGGACGGCGCCCGTCGACGAGGAGACGGACGCCGCCCGCGGCGTTTGACGGTGGGTGCCGACCGCAGGCCGGCACCCGAAAAGCCTCAATGCATGGGGGAGTCGTACATTCTTTCCAGCTTCTGCTTGGCCAGCAGCTTCTCACGCTTCATCTGGCCCAGGGTGAGATGGTCTATCGGAAGTACGCCCAGCTCGGCATCCATGCACTTCTTGTTCAACTTCTGGTGCCGTTCGTAAAGCGCCTTGAATTCCGGGTCACGCTTGCGGCGTGCATCAATCTCGCTCTGGGGTTGACCTTCGAACATGATGAACCTCCTATTTGCTGTCTCGCAGAAACAAGAACGCCCCGGCTCTTCAGCGCGGGGCGTTGCTTTGGGCGGAGCACCTGACGACAACCGCGGCCGGACCCACATGCGCACCCGGAACTTCCCGGACTGCAGACTGCTGTGGTTCGTGCCCTCGGTTCATCGCCTGGCCCTCCAATCGTCCGGGTCGCGGAAGGCGGCCCGGACGATTGACCCTACGCTTGCTTGAAGGCCGGTTCAAGCCTTTCAAACGATATTCCCGACCCCGCCTAGGCGGGGTTCAGGCTGAACGCGCAGAACAACGAAATTTCAACAAAAACAGACGTTTGCGAAACCCGTCGGCGCGTTACGGAGCGATGATGACGTCCGCCGAACGCGCCTTGGTCGCCGCCGCCTTCTTGCCGCTCACCTGCAGCCGGCTGGCACTGACGCCTGCGGCCACCAGGGCATCGCGCAGGGCCTCGGCGCGCTGCTGGCCGACCCCGGCCGCGGCATCGTAGGCCTCGATCCGGACCCGGCCCTTCTTGCCGATGTTCAGGTACTCGGCGAGCGCCTTGGCCTGGCCCTTGGCGGCCCCGGACAGGCTGCCCTTGCCGGCCGCGAAGGCATCGCCATTGAAGGTGAAGACCTCGCCGCGGCTGTCGATCTTGACGCCGGGCAGCTTGTTGCCCGAGACCAGTTCGGCTTCTTCCCGGGCCAGCTTGGCCGCGTTCTGCTGGGCAGCACTGAGCCGGGCGGTCTGCTTGCCGGCCACGCTGGTCAGCGCGGTTTCGGCGTCCTGGCGGGCCAGCGCCTCCGATTCGGCGGCCTGGCGCAGGCGCTCGGTCTCCTCGGCCTGGATCTGCGCCTGCACGCGCAGGCGTTCGGCTTCCTGGCGGGCGCGCTGGGCGTCGCGGCGGCTGGCTTCGATCAGCAGCTCGCTGCGGGTGCGCTCGAGCTGGTCGACCTCGCGCTGGGCCAGGGCGGTACGCACGCTGGTCTCGGCGATCTCGACCCGGCGCTCGGCCAGGTAGCGGGCCTGGTCCAGGTCCCGGCGCTTGGCCTTGGCCAGTTCGGCGATGGCCTGCTGGGCCTGCAACCGCTCGAAGGCGGCCAACTGCGCGGCATCCGGGTTGGCCTGGATCGCCATCAGGCGCTGGCTGAGCTGGGCCACGGCGGGGTCTTCGGCAGCGCTGGCCAGCAACGGCAGGCTCAGGCTGGCAGCCAGCAGCAGGGCGGTTTTCATCGGCGCGGCCTTCATCAACGGTTCTCCCCGGTGGTGAGCTGGCGTTGCAGCTGGCCCACTTCATTGCGGCGCAGCTGCAGCTGGGCGGTGACGGTGGCTTCTTCGCTGCGGGCGCGGGCCAGGTCGGCATCGACCGTGGCGCGAATGGCCAGGGCCGGGGCGTTCTTGCGCTCGCGGCGGTCGCCGGCAGCGCGTTGAGCCTGCTCCAGGCCTTGGCGGGCCACGGCGATCAGGTCCGGCGCGTACTGGTCGGCATCGGCCTGGGTGGCCTTGTCCACCGCCTGGCGGGCCTGCATGAGTTCCAGCGCCCCGTCCTGTGCCTGGGCGGTGCCGGCAAGCGCAAATGCGCACACCATCACGCATATCATCGTGGTCACATACGGGATGCGACGTATTTGTGCGAAGCTAGGATTCATTGGGGGTGCCGTGGCCAGGTTGTCTGTGCACGGCCATTGTCGGAAGCCTGCGGCGTGCTTGCAATGGCACGCGGCTGATTGTTGGGGAAACATTTCGCATGGATATCGGCTATTTCCTGAAGCTGATGACCGAAAAGAACGCTTCGGACATGTTCTTGACCACCGGAGCCCCGGTCTACATCAAGATCGAAGGCAAGCTGTACCCGCTCGGCAACACCGGGCTGCCGCCGGGCATGGTCAAAAAAATCGCCTACTCGCTGATGGATGAGGGCCAGGTGCCCGAGTTCGAGCGCGAGCTGGAGCTCAACATGGCCATCGCCCTGGCCGAGGCCGGGCGTTTCCGCGTGAACGTGTTCAAGCAGCGCGGCGAGGTCGGCATGGTGATCCGTGCGATCCGCAGCAAGATTCCCAGCATCGAAGAGCTCAACCTGCCGCAGGTGCTCAAGGACGTCATCATGACCCCGCGCGGGTTGGTGCTGGTGGTCGGCTCGACCGGTTCGGGCAAGTCGACCTCCCTGGCCTCGATGATCGACCACCGCAACAGCACCACCACCGGTCACATCCTCACCATCGAGGATCCGATCGAGTACCTGCACAAGCACAAGATGTCCATCGTCAACCAGCGCGAGGTCGGGCTGGATACGCATGCCTTCCACAACGCCTTGAAGAATGCGATGCGTGAAGCGCCGGACGTGATCCTGATCGGCGAAATCCTGGATGCCGAAACCATGGAGGCGGCCATCGCCTTTGCCGAAACCGGGCACCTGTGCCTGGCCACGCTGCACTCCAACAACGCCGACCAGACCATCGAGCGCATCCTGAACTTCTTCCCGGAAAGCGCCCACCGCAATGTGCTGATGAACCTGTCGTTGAACCTGCGCGCGGTGGTGTCCCAGCGCCTTGTCAAGGGCAAGGACGGGCGCCGGCTGCCGGCCACCGAGGTGTTGATCAACACCCCGATGATCCGCGACCTGCTGCGCCGTGGGCAGGTGCACGAGATCAAGGCGGCGATGGAAGCTTCGCTGGAAGAAGGCATGGAGAGCTTCGACCAGTGCCTGTTCCGGATGGCCAAGAGCGGCATCATCGAACAGGAAGAAGCGCTGCGCGCGGCCGATTCGCGCGATGGTCTGGCGTTGAAGTTCCGCCTGTCCGAAGGCGGCAGCGGCGAGCACGATCCGTACGCGGATTTCTCGGCCAACAGCGCGCCGGCGGCGATCACGCACGGGTTCTGAGCAGAAAGCACACCGACCAACGGTCGGTGTCCACCGCTGCGTAGGTACCGACCGTTGGTCGGTACACCTTGTCAGCCCGCGTCGGGCTGATTCTCCGGCCTGGCCGCCTCGAACGCGGGCAGCGCCAGGCAGGCCGCGTCGATCCGCACCAGGGTCGGATACGCCTCCAGATCCAGATGGAAGCGCCGCGCGTTGTACATCTGCGGCACCAGGCAGCAGTCGGCCAGCGTCGGGCTGTCGCCGTGGCAGAACCGGCCGGTCTCCACCGATTCGACCAGCATCCGCTCCATCGCCTCGAAACCCAGCCGGATCCAGTGCCGGGTCCAGTCATCGCGCTCGGGCTGCGGCACGTTCCAGGTATCGCTGAAGAACTGCATCACCCGCAGGTTGTTGAGCGGGTGGATGTCGCAGGCGACCAGCTGGGCCAGTGCACGCACGCGCGCCCGGCCCGGAGCATCGTCGGGCAGCAGCGCCGGCTGCGGGAACACCTCCTCGAGGTATTCCAGGATCGCCATCGACTGCTGCAGCACCTGGTCGCCGTGGCGCAGGGTCGGCACCAGCTCCTGCGGGTTGAGCGCGGCGTAGGCCGCGCTGTGCTGCTGCCCACCGTCGCGGACCAGATGCACCGGGGTGATCTGGTGCGGCAGCGCCTTCACATTCAAGCCGATCCGCACGCGGTAAGCCGCGCTGGAACGCCAGTAGCTGAACAGCTCGATCGGGTCCATGACGTGGCTGCTCCGGCGGCTCAGGGCTTGGCCGCTTGTTCGATGCGCTGTTCGATCGCACCGAAGATGCTGTCGCCGGCGGCGTCGAACATTTCGATCCGGACCACGTCGCCAAACGACATGAAGGGGGTGCTCGGCTTGCCGTCGCGCAGGGTTTCCACGGTGCGCAGCTCGGCGAAGCAGGACGCGCCCTTGCTGGTGTCTTCATTGGCGATCGTGCCCGAGCCGACGATGGCACCGGCACCCAGCGGACGGGTCTTGGCGGCATGCGCGACCAGCTGGGCGAAACTGAACTGCATGTCCACGCCGGCTTCCGGCGCACCGAACCACGCGCCATTGATATGCGTCACCAGCGGCAGGTGCAGCTTGCTCTCGCGCCAGGCATCGCCCAGCTCGTCAGGGGTGACGAACACCGGCGACAGCGCCGAACGCGGCTTGGACTGCAGGAAGCCGAAGCCCTTGGCCAGTTCGCCCGGGATCAGGTTGCGCAGCGAGACATCGTTGACCAGGCCGATCAGCTGGATGTGCCCGGCGGCCTGTTCGGGGGTCACCGCCATCGGCACGTCGTCGGTGATCACCACGATCTCCGCTTCCAGGTCGATGCCGTAGTCCTCGCTGACCACCTTGACCGCATCGCGCGGGCCGTAGAAACCGGCACTGGTGGCCTGGTACATCAGCGGATCGGTATAGAAGCTCTCCGGCACCTCGGCACCGCGGGCGCGGCGCACGCGCTCCACGTGCGGCAGGTAGGCGCTGCCGTCAACGAACTCATAGGAACGCGGCAGCGGCGCGGCCAGCGCCTGCAGATCTAGGTCGAACACGCCGTCGGCACTGCCGTCGTTGAGCGACTCGGACAGGGCGTTCAGCCGCGGCGCCAGGTGGTTCCAGTCTTCCAGTGCCTGCTGCAGCGTGCCGGCAATGCCGGTGGCACGCACGCCGTGGCGCAGGTCGCGCGAGACCACGATCAGGGTGCCGTCGCGGCCGCCTTCCTTCAAAGAACCAAGCTTCATGGGTGGGTATCCGGGATCGCGAAAATAGGTTTCAAGTGTAATCAAATGCGCGGTCAATCCAAGTCGCAGTGCGACAGAACGACGATAGCTCATGCGAAGGATGCTGACGTGGTCGCTTGCCAAGGTCGCCCGGCCAACGGCCGGTCGCCACGAATTGCTACGGGCGCCGGGCAGATCCGGATACGACAGCAGCGCCGCCTCCAACCTGAACAGGGGTATTTGGTATGGATCTCAAACATCCGCTAGACTATGCGGGTCTGCAGCGGCCGTCCGTTTCCCTTCGGGATCGCCGGCGATATGGATCAACGATCCGTCGCCCGCCCCCACTCCGACGCCATTCGTCACGCATTCCAGTCTGCGCACCGCGCCGACTGCACCCAATTCTCGCAGCGCGGTTCACGGGAACGCTCCGAGTCAGCCGATCACTTTGATCTGCCTCGCGTCCGGCCAATCGGCCTGGCGTTACTTTGTCTTTGGAGCTTCCACCCGATGTCTTTTGAATCCTTGGGCCTTGCCCCGTTCCTGCTGCGCGCGTTGTCCGAGCAGGGCTATGAAAACCCGACCCCGATCCAGGAACAGGCGATCCCGCTGGCCCTGGCCGGTCGTGACCTGCTGGCCGGCGCACAGACCGGTACCGGCAAGACCGCCGCGTTCGGCCTGCCGCTGCTGCAGCACCTGGGCACCAACCCGCAGGCCGTCAGCGGCCCGCGCAAGCCGCGTGCGCTGGTGCTGGCCCCGACCCGCGAACTGGCCACCCAGGTGCATGACAGCCTGCGCGGCTACAGCAAGTACCTGCGCATCCCGAGCGCCTGCATCTACGGCGGCGTCGGCATGGGCAACCAGTTCGACGTGCTGCGCCGTGGCGTGGACCTGCTGGTGGCCTGCCCGGGCCGCCTGATCGACCACCTGGAGCGTCGCAGCGTGGACCTGTCCGGGATCGAGATCCTGGTGCTGGACGAAGCCGACCGCATGCTGGACATGGGCTTCCTGCCGTCGATCAAGAAGATCCTCGCCAAGCTGCCGCGCCAGAACCGCCAGACCCTGCTGTTCTCGGCCACCTTCGAGGAAAGCATCAAGCAGCTGGCGCTGGAGTTCATGCGCGACCCGGAACAGATCCAGGTCACCCCGAAGAACACCGTGGCGGAAAACATCACCCACCGCGTGCACCCGGTGGATGGCCCGCGCAAGCGCGAGCTGCTGCTGCACCTGCTGGCCAAGGACAGCCGCGAGCAGACCCTGGTGTTCGGCCGCACCAAGCACGGCTGCGACAAGCTGGCCATGTTCCTGGAAAAGTCCGGCATCAAGACCGCCGCGATCCACGGCAACAAGAGCCAGGGCCAGCGCCTGCGTGCACTGGGCGACTTCAAGGCTGGCCGGGTGACCGTGCTGGTGGCCACCGATATCGCCGCGCGCGGCATCGACATTAACGAGCTGCCGAAGGTCATCAATTACGACCTGCCGATGGTGCCGGAAGATTACGTGCACCGCATCGGCCGTACCGGCCGCAATGGCGCTACCGGTGAGGCGATCTCGCTGGTGGCCCAGGACGAGGCCAAGCTGCTGCGCCAGATCGTGCGCCTGCTCGACAAGGACATGGACATCCGCGACGTGCCGGGCTTCGAGCCGCAGACCCCGATCCGTTGGGGCAACAGCGCGCCGGGCAAGGCCGAACTGCCGGGTGGCGATCGTTCGCCGCGCAAGCACGCACGCCGTCCGCACGCCGAAGCCCCGCGCCACGCCCATGCCGGCCCGAAGAAGGCCGGTGGCGGCCAGCGTGATGGCGCCGCCCGCAGTGGTGCGCCGCGCGGTGGCCAGCCGCAGGGCCAGCGCCGTGGCGGTGGCAATGCCGGTGGTGGCCGTGGCCAGGGCGGCGGTGGCGGTCGCGCCAGCTGATCGGTTCGCCGAACGCTGACACAGGAAAAGGGCGACGCATCTGCGTTGCCCTTTTTCGTTTCCGCAGCGGCCAGCCTTTGCTCAGGGGGCTACGTCGCCGGCACGTTCGGCGATCGGCCGTACCCGCTGCACCAGCGTCAGGAGTGTCTTGCCCGGCTCTTCGATCATGACTTCGTGCGCGGACTGCTCGAACCAGACCAGCTCCTTGTGCGGTGCCTGCAGCGCCTGGAACCAGTCTGCTGCCAGCGCAGATGACACATTGTGATCGTGCCTGCCCAGCAACAGGAACACCGGCGTGCGCACGTGGCGTACCGCGCTCATGTCCAGGGTCAGCACATCCGACAGCAGGTACTGCATCGAGAAGTCGTTGCCCTTCCACACACCGGCCACGTCGGCATCGGTGTATTCGGGCGACAGTGTGATCGCAGCGGCCTCGGCATCACCGCCCCTGCGGTTGTAGACCATGCCACCGTAGTGATTGAGCCACTTGCGCTGCTTGAACAGGTCCGCGAGCGGCACCGGGGCATTGCCCGACGCATACGGCGCCAGCGCCAGCAGATCGGCCTCGGCCTCGGCATTTCCCTTCCGGCGGGCCTGCTCCAGCGTCCAGGCCCAGCCACGCCGCTCACTTTCCGGCGCATTGGATATCTGCCCGATCCCGACATAGGCATGCAGCCACTCGGGACGTCGCTGTGCCAGTTCCAGGCCCAGGTAGCTGCCCCAGGACTGCCCGAGGACGAAGATCCTGTCCTTACCGAACTCCGTACGCAGCCAGGCGACCATCTCCTCGGCATCGGCCACCATGCGCGCGCGGGTCATGGTCGGAGCGATGGCCTTGGGATCATGGGCAAGGTAGGTCTTGCCTGCCCCGCGCTGGTCCCACTGCACGACCGTGAAGTACTCCTCCCACCCGCGCTGGAAGTACCAGCTGGTGGGCATGGCGACCCAGCCCGGCCCCCCGTGCAGCATCAGCAGGACCGGGTTGCGTCGGTCGTTGCCGCGGATGGAAACCCACTGGTCGATGCCGCCGATACGGACCTTCTCGAGCCGCTCCACGCCGTTGTCGGCCACCACGCGGCGCATGTCCGCCACGATTCTTACCGCGTCACCGCGGCTGAACGAGGGGGATGCAGGGCTGGCGGAGGCCGGCAAGGACAGCGTCGCCATGACGACGACCAGCACACCGCAGAACAATGCTCTCATCAGCGCACTCGAATGAAGGGGCGATGGGCGCCGAGTGTGGCATGCACGTCCACGCCATTCCAGGCAGCGCCAGCCGATGCGGCCGGCGCCGCCATCACCCGCGCGATTTGCTCGGGTTGAGCTGGTTGCCGAAGAAGATCGCGTTCAACAGCAAGCGCTCGGTGCCGTGCCAGTACTTGCGGTGCGCCGGGTCGTCGGCGAACAGCACCACGTTGCCCTGTCCCTGCGCTGAGACCAGCAGCCACGCAGCACCGGCCACACGCGTGCGGTTGTCTTCGGAGAGGTAGCCGTTCACGCGCGGCTGCTCATCGATGCGCACCACGGTGGAGAACGGATTGCGGCTGGGCTTGAAGCTGATGCCGTTCTCCTTGTTGACCGCAAACCGCGTACGCGGCAGACCGAAAGCAAGCGGATGGCTGGTGTCCACGTCGGCGCTGAGGATGTTGCCGCTGATGCGTTCAATCGCGGCGATATCGCGCTGGTCGCCGAAGGCACGGCGTGCCGAGGCCGGCTCCTTTTCCTCCGGGCCCAACACTTCGTCGGCCAGCTTCTGCTCGATCGCCCAGCGCGCGGCACTGCCATAGGTGACCAGCGAACCGCCTGCGTTGATCCAGCGCTTGAGCGCGGCCACCGCCGTGGCATCCACGCCGGCGTAGCTGCCACCGGCCAGCACGATGCTGGTGTAGCGGTCCAGCGTCACCTTGCCCAGCTGCGCCGGGTCCAACTTGGTGGACGGCAGCTGCACCTGCTGGTCGAGCACGAACCAGGCCGCGCCGATCTCGGTGGCACTCACGCCCTCGCCCATCACCAGCGCCACCGCGGGCTTGCGCAGCGCCTTGACGCTGTCGCTGCCCAGGTCGATGCCGCTGCGGCTCTGGCCGCTGGCCAACGCCTGCACGCGTACCCCGCTATCACGCGCGGCGGTGTCGATGGCCGCCAGCAGCGCGGCGCCAGTCAGCGGCTGCCCGGCGACCGGAATCACCACGCTGCCGCGTGCGAAGGCATTGTCGCCCTCGGCGCCGGCCGCACCGAATGGCTGGAACGCCGCACGCGCCTGCAGGCCCTGCGCCTGCAGTGCGTACAACAGCCGGCTGGCGTTGTAATCGCGCCAGTCGAACACATAGGCGTAGCCCGCCTGGCCACCGACCACGCCGCCAGCGGTGGCCGGCAACGCGGTGATGCGCGCGCCGCCGGCCACCCGGCTGCGGCTGCCGGCGAAGGCGATGCCGTAAGCCGGGGCGATGGCGTAGGAAGTGCTGCCGTAGAACACGTCGCCCTTGATCGGCGGCGTCTCGGCGAAGATCGAATGGACCAGGCGGAACTGTGGCTGCGCGGTAGGCACCACGTAGGCGCTGCCCGGCGCGAACGACTGGCCGTCCACGCTGACCGCCGCCGTCAACGGCTGCACGGTGATCTGGTGCTGCAACAGCAGATCCAGCAGCCTGCGGGTCAAGGCCGGATCATGCGCATCGCCGAACACGAAGGCCTTGATCGGCTGCTGCCCGGCCTGCTTCAGCGCGGACTGGAAGAAGTCCTTCTGCAGCTTGAGCAGGCCCGCGCGCTCGCTGACCGCGCCGCGCACGGTGCCCAGCCCGGTCGCCACCTGGTTGCGGATGGTGAAGGGGAACGTCAGCAGCCCGTTGGCCGATTCCTGCACGCGGCCGCGCGAGCTGGCCTGCTCCACCGTCACCCCGACCGCTCCGTGGAAATCGGGGTAGGTCGAGCCATACACGGGGGAGAAGTTGTCGAAGTTTTCGCCGGTGTAGTACAGCGAGCCCAGCGCATCGAGCGCCTGGGCGTGGTACTTGGCCAGGGTCTTGTTGAAGTCGTACGAGCTGCCCGGAATCAGCGGGCTGTGCATGCTCGCCGGCGAGGGCTCGAAGTAATAGGTGCTGTCCTTGCCCATCTCGTGGAAGTCGATCTGGACGTTGGGATACCAGCGATGGAAATAGGCGATCTTCGGCCGGGTGTCCTGCTGGGTCAGCGCCAGCCAGTCGCGGTTGAGGTCGGTGAAATAGTGGTTGGTGCGGCCCTGCGGGAACGGCTCGACATGTTCCTTGTCGGCCGGGTCGGCCGAGGCCGGCGCGGATGCCCAGGCGTTGTGCCAGCTGGCCGCGCGATCGCGGCCATCCGGGTTCTGCGCCGGGTCGAACAGCACCACCGCCTGCTGCAACCACTGCGCGGTATCGGCGCTGCGGTTGGCCACCAGGTAGTAGGCGGTGAGCAGTGCCGCTTCGCCGCTGGAGGTTTCATTGCCGTGCACGCTGTAGCCCAGCCACACCACCACCGGGCTGTTGCCGGCCGCCGACAGCGGCTGCGCCGGATCGGCCAGGGTGATGTGCTGCCGGCGCAGCGTTTCCAGCTGCTGCTGATTCTGTGCCGAGGTGACGGTGGCGATCAGCAGCGGACGACCTTCGTAGCTGCTGCCGATCTGTTCCACCTTGATCTTGTCCGAGTGCCGTGCCAGCTCGTTGAAGTAGGCCACCAGCTGGTCATGCCGGGTATAGCGGCTGCCGATCTCGTAGCCGAGGAACTGCTGCGGGGTGGGAATGGACGGATCGAACTCCCCGCCCTGCGGGAAGAAATACGCGCTCTGGGCGAACGCAGGCGCCGCCAGCAGCAACAGCGCGCCCAACACCCCGGCGATAGAACGCGACACAACACGATGCAAGGACACAGCAACCCCCGGAAAACGGGCCGGCCATGCCGCCGGCCCCGATGAAAGCGCACGCTCCGGTGCGCTGATGGACTTAGAAGCGGTAATCGAAACCGAGCGTGAAGTAGCGCCCGCGCAGGTCGTACTGGCTGAAGTCGTACGGCGCACGGATGCCCGGGAACGAGGCGTCGTACGGCGGTGCTTCATCGCCCAGGTTCTGGACCTTGGCGTACAGCGTCAGCTTCTCGATGCCGGTGTAGGCCAGGTACAGATCGAACTGGCTGTAGGCATCCACGCGGTCCTGCACGGCGGTAGCCGCCGCGCTGGCCTTCTGGTCGTAGCCGCTGGTGTAGTACCAGGTCAGCGCGGTGCGGAAATCGCCATAGGACCAGTCCAGCGTGGTGGTGGCCTTGTTTTTGGGCAGGGTCGCGCCGAGGTTGCTGCCCGCGTAATCCACCAGCGGGCCGCCGACCACGGTCGGGCGACGGTAATCGCGCACGTGGGTGAAAGCGGTGCCCACCGAGAAGTCACCGGCGCGCTCGGTCGGGAAGCGCTGGCGCAGTTCCACGTCGAAGCCGGAAGTCTTCAGGTCGCTGAGGTTCTGGTAGCGGTTGTAGACCGCCAGCAGCTTGCCGCGCTCATCGCGGCTGACCGCGCCCGGCACGTTGTCGGTGACCAGGGTCTGGGTGTTGTTGGTGCCGACCAGGTTCTCCAGCTCGATGCGGTAGTAGTCCACGCTCAGGCTGGTATTGCGCCACGGCGACAGCACCAGGCCCAGGTTGTAGCTGCGCGTACGCTCGGGCTTGAGGTCACTGTTGCCAACGGTGAAGAAGGTCGGGTTCTGCCGCGAGCCGGGCACGTCCGGGTCGCGCGGATCGATCACGCTGCCGTAGGCGATGCTGGTGCTGTTGGAATTCTCCGACAGCGACGGCGCACGGAAGCCCTTGGACACCGCGGCACGCACCAGCAGGATGTCCCACGGCTGCCAGCGCAGGCTCAGCTTGGGCGAGAACGCATCGCCGAAATCGCTGTAGTGATCGGCACGTGCTGCGGCCAGCAGTTCCAGCCGCTCGGCCAGTGGCACGCTGACTTCGGCATAGGCCGCGCTGACCTTGCGCTCGCCGTGCACTTCAGCAATCGCCGGGCGCACCTGCAGGCCGGCATCGATCTGCCACGGGTTGTCCGAGTCGAGCTTCTCGCGCCGCCACTCCAGCCCGGCGGCAAACCCGATCGGGCCGGCCCAGGTGTGGCCGAGCGCGCCGGAGATCTTGGCGTCCACGCCCTGCAGCACCGATTCGGCCGGGCGCAGCGTGCTGATGTTGATCGCGTTGAGCACGTCCGGCGAGGTGGCGGCCGGATTGCGCAGGTTGTAGCTGCCGGTACGCAGTGCGTCGGCCAGCGCCCAGCGGTTGGCGAAACCACCGGAGACGGTTTCGCGCTCGCTGCTGCGCGCGCCGAACGCGCCCACTTCCCAGTCCCACTCGGCCAGGCTGCCACGCAGGCCGACCAGGCCGCGGTAGGACTGCGAGCGGTTGGTCTTGATCGTGCCGCCCAGGTTGAAGAAGGTGTACTCGATCGGCACCGCGCGGCCATACGGGTTGTACGGGCTGCTGGCAGGCAGGTTGGACGACACCGGCTCGGCCAGGCCGGTGTCGGCATTGAGCGCGAAGCGGCCGCTTTCCAGGGTGAAGAACGGACTGCTGCCGAACCAGGCCTCGCCCTTGACGTTGCTGTACAGCACTTCGCCGAAGGCCTCCACGTTGTCGTTCACCCGGAAGGTGCCGTTGACGTAGGCCTGGTAGCGCTTGGTCGAGGGAATCAGGGTGGTGTACGGGGCCTGGTTGAAGCCGCAGGTATCCCCGGCCAGGCCGTCGATCGGCGCGCTGGCCACCCGCGTCGTGCCTTGCGGGCACTGCCCGTTGGCATCCAGCAGCGGCACCGAGGTGCCGTTGATCAGGTAGCGCGCGCCCTTGGCCGACCAGCCGTTCCAGCGGCCACCGGGCTTGTCGCTGTAGATGCCGGACTTGGTCAGGTCGCGTTGGTCCTGGTCCAGCCGCTCGCGGTTGTAGCCTTCCAGGCTGACCAGGATGTTGTAGCCATCCGTCTCCAGGTCGCCGATACCGCCGATGAACTTCAGGTTCTGCTCGTCCAGCCCGCCCTGGTCCGAAGTGCCCAGGCTGCCGCCGAGTTCGGCGCCCTGGAAGTTCTGCCGGGTGATGATGTTGACCACACCGGCGACGGCGTCGGAGCCATACACCGCCGAGGCGCCGTCCTTGAGCACCTCGATACGCTCCACCGCCACCAGCGGCAGCGCGTTGAGGTTGACGAAGGTGTCCGACAGGCCGCCCGCCGGGAAGCCGTAGTTGGCCAGGCGGCGGCCGTTGAGCAGCACCAGCGTGTTCTTCTGCGACAGGCCACGCAGACCGATGCCGGCCGAACCGGAGGCCCAGCCGTTGTTGGTGGTCTCGTTGCTGGCATTGCCGGTATTGGCCGAGATCGAGCGCAGCAGGTCGGCGACGGTGGCCTTGCCGGTTTCATCCAGCTGCTGGCGGCTGATCACCTGCACCGGGTTGGCGGTCTCGGTGTCGGTGCGCTTGATGTTGGACCCGGTGACCCGCACGGCGGCCAGCGTGGTGCTGTTGCCGGCGGCATCGGGGGAGGCATCGGGAGACCCGACGGCGAAGGCGGACAAAGGCGTCGCCAGAGCGGCAGCAAGTGCCGCTACGAGAAGAGTTTGCTTGGGCATGACTTCAGTGGGGTGGTGAACGACAAGTTCCGCAGTAATCCATGCCTGACTGCGCGGCAGCCAATAACATCTCTTCATACGGATATAAGAGAAACTAACATCGCTTCATCCGGATGAAAAGGTTTTTGTGAAGGCCGACCACGTCCGGGGACGCCGCCAGCGGCCGTCACCGTCGGTACAATGGGCCATGGAAATCTTCAAAGTCTTCACTCTGGAGGCCGCCCACCGCCTCCCCAACGTGCCGCCGGGCCACAAGTGCGCGCGCCTGCACGGGCACTCGTTCCGGGTCGAACTGAAAGTCGAGGGCGAACCCGGCGAGCAGACCGGCTGGATCATGGATTTCGGCGACGTCAAAGCCGCCTTCCAGCCGATCTACGACCGCCTGGACCACCACTACCTGAACGACATTCCCGGCCTGGACAACCCGACCAGCGAGCGGCTGGCGATCTGGATCTGGAACGAGCTCAAGCCGGCCCTGCCGCAGCTGAGCGAGGTGACGGTCCACGAAACCTGTACCTCCGGCTGCCGCTACCGCGGCTGAGGCCGGGATCGGCCAACGACGTGTTGCAATGCAATATATTTGGCGTATGCTGCATTGCATCAACGTTCTCGAGCCGTCCCGTCATGGCCTCCGCGTTCACCGATTCCTTCAGCGACTACACCCGCCAGCTGGCCGCCACGGCCACGCGTGCCAACCGGCTCGCGCTGGAAAATGCCGAGAGCATGTTCGGCGTGCAGGTGAAGACGCTGGAGAAGAACATCACCGCGACCAGCGGGTTCTTCGGTGAAATGGTGCAGTCACAGGAACCGGGCACGCTGTTGCCGAAGGGCGCGCAACTGGCCCGCGACAACCTGGCCCGTTGGGCCAGCGCCAGCCAGGAAGTGGTCGGGCTGGGCCTGAAGGCTTCCGAGGCATTCGGTGAACTGGTCCGCCAGGCGCCAACAGGTGCAGCCAAGCGCTGAACCCCATCGACATCGAATTTGCGTGGGTCCCTCCCCCCACGCAATCCCAGACCCGACAGAACCCTCCCTCTGTCGGGTCTTTTTTTGTCTCTTCTTCCCTTGCAGGGGCGCCTCACTCTCAGAACAACAGCGGCGGTTTCGTTCGGGGTCTGAGGCGAGCGCTTGCAAAGAGGCGCCGGTGTTTTCGGTACGCGGGTCCCGATGCCCTTGCGGGCGAAGTAAAGGAGGAGGTGACGGCCGCAGGCCGGCGCCGGGGGACATTCGCCGGCAGGGGCATCGGGACCCGCGCCCCCACCATCGGCACCGCGAGGCCTTACACGGCAAAAATACGCCGTGGACTTCTCCCGCAGAGGGAGAAGAACCTTGAACGCGCCTTCGTTGGATGCCGCGCGTCGCGCGGCCAGCCGGCCAGCGGCCGGCTCTACCGTTTCTTATTGAGCGGCAGCGAGAACACGAACAGCGCGCCTTCGCGGCTGTCCAACAGGCGGATCTCGCGCTGATGCAGCTGCAGGATGCGGTGCACGATCAACAGGCCCAGGCCGCCGCTGTCCGGGCGCTGGCTGCCCAGCGCCGGGGGCGTACTGAACAACGTGGCACGGCGCTCGGCCGGGATGCCCGGACCGCTGTCGGCGATGCTCACCTGCACCTCATCGCCTTCCGCGCGCAGCACCACCTCGATGCGGCCGCCTTCAGGCGTATGCCGGATGGCGTTGTCGAGCAGATTGGTCAGCACCCGCTCGATCAGCCCCAGGTCAGCACGTACCGGCGGCAGACCGGGGGGAATCACCGCACTCAACTGCTGGCGGCGGGCCTGCGCGGCCAGCTCGAATTTCTGGAACACGTCCTGGACCAGGTCCGGCAGCGAGAACGCCTGCAGGTCCAGCTGCACCCCGCCATGCTCCAGCCTGGCCAGCTCGAACAAGGCCTGCGCCAGCGCGCCCACCTTGTTGCTCTGCGACAGCGCGATGGCCAGGTAGCGCTGGCGATCCTCCGCACTCAACGTGGCGTCTTTGAGCGCCAGCGTTTCCAGGTAACCGTGCAGCGACGACAGCGGCGTGCGCAGGTCGTGGGAGATGTTGGCCACCAGCTCGCGGCGCTGCAGGTCCTGCTGGCGCAGCTGCTGCCACTGGTCGCCAATGCGCTGGGCCATGTGCCCGAAACTGTGCTGCAGGATGGTCAGTTCGTCGCGCTCGCCGGGGCGCAGCGGGGTGGGCGGCAACGGCACCGCCGGGCTGTCGGCCTCCACGTCGAAGGACTGGATGCGCCGGGTCAGCTGGCGCAGTGGGCGGGTCACCCAGCGGAACGCGACCACGCCGGCGAGCAGCCCGACCGCGGCCACGATCGCCAGCGACCACAGCGTGGTGCGCAGGGTCGAGTTGGCCGCGATATTGGCCGCCAGCGCCTCGCGCTGTTCGCCCACCAGCACCACGTAGATGTAGCCGGCCTGGCGGCCCTGCACCCACAGCGGTGCGGCATTGAAGACCTTGCGCCCGGTGCTGCTGCGCGGGTCGTCGCCCAGGATCGGCAGCGGGTCGTTGCGCAGCAGCGCGCGCACCGGGGCCAGATCGACGCGATCGCGCTTGAGGTGGCCGCTTGGCGCATCGTGGCCGAGGATGCGGCCTTCATCGTCGAGCAGATAGACCTCGACACTGGGATTGACCGCCATCAGCTTGCCGAACAGCGCGCGCACTTCGCCGTTGCGCATGCCGCGCCCATCCATCAACTCGCCGCTGCGCGCGATGTGCTCGGCCAGCCCGCGCGAGAGGCGCTGCACGGTTTCCTGCTCGTGCACGGTGGTGCTGCGCATCTGGATCCAGACCAACGCGCCACAGCACACCAGCAGCAGCGCGCAGAACACCACCGACAGGCGCTGGGAAAGAGTCAGCCGGATCACGCGCCCGCCCCTTCCTGGTCATCGACCAGCTTGTAGCCGCGTCCCCATACCGTCTGGATGCGCAGCGGCGCGGCCGGGTCGCGTTCGATCTTGTTGCGCAGCCGGTTGATGTGGGTGTTGACGGTGTGTTCGTAGCCGTCGTGCTGGTAGCCCCAGACCTGGTTGAGCAGGTCCATGCGCGAATACACCTGGCCGGGGTGGCGCGCGAAGAAGTACAGCAGGTCGAACTCGCGCGGGGTGAGCTCCAGCGCGCGCCCTTCCAGCTGCGCGGTGCGTGCGACCGGGTCGATGCGGATACCGGCCACGTCCAGCTCACCGGCATCGATACGCGCGTTCTGCGCCATCGCTTCCACGCGGCGCAGCAGCGCCTTCACCCGTGCCACCAGTTCCAGCATCGAGAACGGTTTGGCCAGGTAGTCGTCGGCGCCCAGTTCCAGCCCGAGGATGCGGTGCACTTCACTGGCCCGCGCACTGGTGATGATGATCGGGGTGTAGCGGGTCATCGCACGGGCGCGCTTGCAGATTTCCAGGCCATCCACGCCGGGCAGCATCAGGTCCAGCACCAACGCGCTCCACGGACTGCCTTCGAGCAGGCGCAGGCCCTCATCGCCGGTGGCGGCATGGGTGACGTCGTAGCCTTCATCGCGCAGGTGCATGCGCAGCAGGTTGGCGATGTGGACATCGTCTTCGACGATCAGGACACGCTTGGCGCTGCTCATCGCGGCGGAAACACCGGCAAGGGGGATGGCCGCATTGTCGGCGGAACGGGCCTGGAATGTGTCACGGAAAATTTAACCCTGCGTGAGGATTCGTTGACCGGGCCGGGCGCAGCATGCCCCCATCGTCCCCAGCTTCGGAGAACAGCCATGCGCTACACCCGTCGCAACGTGCTTGGTATGGGCGGCATGGCGGCCGCCGCCGGCCTGTTCGGCCTGACCGCGTGCAGCGGCCCGGCCCCGGCCGCGCCGGCCGCCCCCACCCGCCAGTTCGAGGTCATGCGCAGCGATGCGCAATGGCGCGAACAACTCAGCCCGGCCCAGTACAGCGTGCTGCGCCGGCAAGCTACCGAGCGGCCGTTCAGCAGCCCGCTCAACAGCGAACACCGCCGCGGCACCTTCGCCTGTGCCGGCTGCGCGCTGCCGTTGTTCTCCTCGTCCACCAAGTTCGACAGCGGCACCGGCTGGCCCAGCTTCTGGGCACCGCTGCACGGTGCGGTCGATGAAGACCGCGATTCGACCCTGGGCATGCTGCGCGTCGAGGTGCATTGCCGCCGCTGCGGTGGCCATCTCGGCCACGTCTTCGACGACGGCCCACGCCCAACCGGCCTGCGCTACTGCATGAACGGCGTGGCCATGCAATTCGCCGCGGCCTGAGCGCCGCCTCCCCTGCTTTTCAGAAGGACCTTGTCATGTTCCTGCTCATCCTCGCCTACCTGGGCGGCGTGCTCACCATCCTCAGCCCGTGCATCCTGCCGGTGCTGCCATTCGTGTTCGCCCGCTCGGATCGCCCGTTCCTGCGCAGCGGCCTGCCGCTGTTGATCGGCATGGCGCTGATGTTCGCGGTGGTCGCCAGCCTGGCCGCGGTCGGCAGCCAGTGGGTGGCGCAGGCCAACCAGATCGGGCGCTGGATCGCGCTGGTGGTGATGGCGCTGTTCGCGGTCGCCTTGCTGTGGCCGTCGCTGGCCAACCGGTTGCTGTCGCCGTTCCAGCGGCTGGGCGCGCGGTTGAGCGCGTCGGCCGATGCCGCCACCGATGCCGGCCGCGGCGGGGTGGGTACCTCGCTGCTGATCGGCGTGGCCACCGGCCTGTTGTGGGCACCGTGCGCGGGCCCGATCCTGGGCCTGATCCTGACCGGCGCGGCGCTGCAGGGCGCCAGTGTCGGCACCAGCGGGTTGCTGCTGGCCTATGCGCTGGGCGCGGCTACCTCGCTGGGCCTGGCCATCTGGATCGGTGGGCGGGTGTTCGCCGCGCTGAAGCAGCGCCTGGGCGTGGGCGAGTGGGTGCGTCGCGGGCTGGGCGTGGCCGCGCTGCTGGCGGTGGTGGCCATTGCGATGGGCTGGGATACCGGCGTGCTGACCCGGTTGTCCACGGTGAGCACGGCACGGCTCGAACAGGGCCTGCTGGACAAGCTGCCCTCGCAGCAACCCGCGGCGGGCGGCGCGATGATGATGATGGCCGCGGGCGACAAGGCCGGCGCCACCCTGCCGGTGGAAGGCACGCTGCCCTCGCTGGCCGGTGCCACCGGCTGGCTCAACAGCCCACCGCTGAGCGCCGAATCGCTGCGCGGCAAGGTGGTGCTGGTCGACTTCTGGACGTACTCCTGCATCAACTGCCTGCGTGCCCTGCCCTATGTGCGCGAGTGGGCCGAACGCTACCGCGACCACGGCCTGGTGGTGATCGGCGTGCATGCCCCGGAGTTCGCCTTCGAGCGCAACCTGGGCAACGTGCAGAAGGCGGTCAAGGACCTGCAGGTCAGCTACCCGGTGGCGATCGACAACGATTTTGCGATCTGGCGCGGTTTCAACAACCGCTACTGGCCGGCGCATTACTTCATCGATGCCAAGGGCCAGATCCGCGCGCACCACTTTGGTGAGGGCAACTACGCGCAGTCCGAGCAGATCCTCCGCCAGCTGCTGCGCGAAGCCGGCAACACCTTGCCCGGCGACGATGCGCCGGCCATGGCAATGGCGATGAGCGCCAGTCGCGAAGGCGTGGAGCGCCAGGCCGACATGAGCAACCTGAAGTCGCCGGAGACCTACGTGGGCCATGCGCGCGCCGAGAACTTCGCCTCGCCGGGCGGCCAGCAGGCCGGACGTGCCACCGACTACACCGTGCCGGCCACCCTGCAGCACAACCAGTGGGCCTTGGGCGGGCGCTGGACGGTGGGCGAGGAGGACGCGCAGCTGGAGCAGGCCGGCGGCCGCATCGCGTTCCGCTTCCATGCGCGCGACCTGCACCTGGTACTGGCCCCGCACGATCCGGCCAAGCCGGTGCGCTTCCGCGTGCGTATCGATGGCCAGCCGCCCGGCGCGGCCGCCGGTGGCGATGTGTCTGCCGATGGCAGCGGCCAGGTCACCGAGAACCGTCTGTACCAGTTGATCCGCCAATCCGGCGACGTGCGCGAACGGACCTTCGAGATCGAGTTCCTCGATCCGGGCGTGCATGCCTACGCCTTCACCTTCGGTTGAGCCCAGGAGGCCCCCCATGAAGATCGCAATGGACAAACTGGTCGCCGCCAGCATCGCGGCGGTGATCGCCACGCTGACCATCAGCGCGGTGGTCAGCCTGGACCGCCCCGCCTACGCCGCCTCGGCGGTGGTCAAAGTGCCGGCGCCCAGCGGCATGGCCGACCTGAAACAACCGGGCCTCAAGCGGGCCCAGGTGGTGTTCGCCGGCGGCTGCTTCTGGGGCGTGCAGGGCGTGTTCCAGCACATCAAGGGCGTGGACAACGCGGTGTCCGGCTATGTCGGCGGCAGTGCGGCCAACGCCAGCTACCCCTTGGTGGGCAGTGGCAGTACCGGGCATGCCGAAGCCGTGCAGGTGACCTACGATCCGAGCCAGGTCAGCTACGCGCAGTTGATGCAGGTGTTCTTCTCGGTGGTGCACGACCCGACCCAGCTCAACCGCCAGGGCCCGGACCGCGGCACGCAGTACCGCTCGGCGGTGTATGCCGACGATGCCGCACAGCGCGATGCCACCCAGGCCTATATCGCCCAGCTGCAGCGGGCCAAGGCGTTCACTGCACCGGTGGTGACGCAGGTCGATGGCGGCAAGCGTTTCTTCGCCGCCGAGGGCTATCACCAGAACTACCTCACCCTGCATCCGGAATCGCTGTACATCCGCATCAACGACCTGCCCAAGGTGGAGGCGTTGAAGCAGCAGTTCCCCACGCTGTACCGCGACAAGCCGCGCCTGGTGTCCACGCTCTCCGCTCGTTGACGGTTTTACGAAAGCGGTGGGCTTCAAGAAAAAACGCGCACGGCAAACACCACACTGCCGTGCGCGAGGGAAGCTGTCGATGTGCGCGTCGTTGCTACCGACGTGCTGGCAGGGCCATGCTAGGCTGCACCCACCAGCGGATACAGAGCCAGAACTATGGCCACCGCATGGATACAGATTCCTGCGGACGGTGCCGATGGCTGCCAATCTCTACCAATCCCTGGCCGATGAAATGGCCGATGCGATCCACAGTGGCCGCCTGCCGGCCGGTGCCAAGTTGCCGTCGTTGCGTGGGCTGGCCGCACAACGCCAGCTCAGCCTCAACACGGTGATCGCCGCCTACCGGCAACTGGAGGACGCCGGGCTGGTGCTACCGCGGCCCAAGGCCGGTTTCGTGGTCAGCCCCCGGCTGCCCGAGCCGACCCGTTCATTGCGCCAGGCCCCGTCGCTGGCCACCACCCAGACCCAGCAGGTGATGATGGCGCGGGTGCTGGCCGCGCAGCAGCAGCCGGACATCGTCGACCTGGCCTTCGCCGGTCCGCGCGGCCGACGTTTCTATCCGGGCGACAAACTGGCGCGCACCACCGCACAGGTGCTGCGCCGCGCCGGCATGGTTGAAACCTACGCGCGGCCGAACGCGGCCACCCGCCTGCTCGACCAGATCGTGCGGCGTGGCCCGCGCATGGGCCTGCATACCAGCGTCGAGCGGCTGGTGCTCACCCATGGCGCAATGGAGGCCCTGCAGCTGGCCCTGCGCGCGGTCACCACGCCCGGCGATGCAGTGGGCATCGAAGCACCCTCGTACTTCAATCTGTACCCGCTGCTGAGCAGCCTGGGCCTGAAGGCGATCGAACTGCCCACCGACCCGCGCCAGGGACTGGACGTGGATGCAGTTGCCGCGCAGCTGGAACAAGGTGCGCTGGCCGCGATCGTGGCGATGCCAACCGTGCACAACCCGCTGGGTTGCACGATGCCGATTGCCGCGAAGCAGCGGCTGGCCGCGATGGTGAACCGCTACCGCATTCCGTTGATCGAAGATGCGGTGTACGCCGAGCTGCAGTACCAGGAGCCGCCGGCACCGCTGTTGAAATCCTTCGACGAGGACGGCTGGGTGTTGGTCTGCAGCAGTTTCTCCAAGACCCTGGCCCCGGATTACCGCATCGGCTGGTTGGACGGCGGCCGGTTTGCCGCCGATATCCAGCTGTTGAAATTCCAGTCCACCGGCGCCGAATCGCGCCTGCTCGGTGAAGCGGTCGGCGCGTTCCTGGAGGCCGGCAGCTACGAACATCACCTGCGCGGCCTGCGCCGCCTGTACAGCGAGCAGGTGGGCCGCGTGCGCAGCCTGATCGCGCAGCATTTTCCGCCCGGCACACGTGCCACCCAGCCCAGTGGCGGCTTCCTGCTGTGGGTGGAGCTGCCCACCGGCATCGACACCGGCCTGTTGTTCGAACAGGCGCTGGCCGAGGGCGTGGTGTTCATGCCGGGGCAGGTGTACTCACGCGGCGCACGCTACCGGCATTGCCTGCGCCTGTCGTGCTGCCAGGAACTGGACGAACGCTATGTCGCCGCCATCGCCACCGTGGGGCGATTGGCGGGCGCGCTGCTGGACGCTGCGCGCACCTAGTCGGAACGCCGGATCAGAACACCAACCGCGTGGCCAGTTCGGCCGCATCGGCGTGGGGCGCGAACGGCAGGCGTCCCCAGCAGGGCATCGGCAGCCGCGCCTGCAGCAACGCAACGTTCTCATCACGGCGTTCCATCAACGGGTCCACCTCGTTGGCGATCCAGCCGATGCACTGCGCGCCGCTGGCGGCAATCGCGGCAGCGGTCAACCGCGCGTGATTGAGGCAGCCCAGCCGCAGGCCCACCACCATCACCACCGGCAGCTGCAGCGCGTGGACCAGATCGGATTGATCCAGCGTGGTGGAGAGTGGCGCCAGCCAGCCGCCCACGCCCTCCACCACCACGGTATCGGCCTGCGCGCGCAGGCGCGCGAACGCCGCTTCAATCGGGGCCAGCGACAGCGTCACCCCGGCCTCGGCCGCGGCGATCTCCGGGGCCAGCGGCAACGGCAGCGCATAGGGGTTGAGGTCGGCATAGGCCGGCGGCGGCGCACTGGCCGCCAGCAGGGCGGTGGCATCCTCGTTGCGCAGGCCCTCGGCGGTCTGCTCGCAGCCACTGGCGACCGGCTTCATGCCCACGGCACGCCGGCCACGCTGGCGCAGCGCATGTAGCAGCACGCAGCTGGCGAAGGTCTTGCCGATGCCGGTATCGGTACCGGTGACATACAGCGCGGCAGGCAGCAGAGCGGTGGAAGAGAGCGAAGGCGACATGTGGGCCCCAGGGTCGGAAACGCGCCATTATCCGCCCAGCCGGGCGTGGCTGCGGGCCGTTGCGGGCGCCCACCCGCCGGCCGGCGCAGGCAACGCCCGTGCTTGCTAGACTGCGGGCATGTTCGATACTTCCACGCTCACCGGCAGCAAGCCGGAACAGTACGGCCAACTGTTGGCCCAGGCCCGCGCGCTGGTCCACGGCGAACGCGACCGCATCGCCAATGCCGCCAACCTGTCGGCGCTGGTCTACCACGCGCTGCCGCACCTGAATTGGGTGGGCTTCTACTTCTTCGACGGCACCGAGCTGGTGGTTGGCCCGTTCCAGGGGCTGCCGGCCTGTGTGCGCATTCCGCTGCACAAGGGCGTGTGTGGCGCTGCGGCGTCGCAGCGGGTCACCCAGCGCATCGAGGACGTGGAGGCCTTCCCCGGGCACATCGCCTGCGATGCGGCCTCGCGTTCGGAACTGGTGGTGCCGCTGGTCCACGGCGATACGCTGATTGGCGTGTTCGACCTGGACAGCCCGTCGCTGGCCCGCTTCGACGCCGAAGACCAGGCCGGTCTGGAAGCCATCGCCGCGGTGTTCGTCGAGGCGCTGGGATGAGCACCAAACTGCGCAACATCGGCCCCAAGAGTGCGGCCTGGTTGCGCCAGGTGGGCCTGCGCACGGCCGAGGACCTCATCGCAGCCGGTGCCGTGGGTGCGTTCGTCAAAGTGCGCCGCGCCGGTTTCAAGCCCAGCCTCAATCTGCTGTATTCGCTGGAAGGCGCGCTGCAGGACTGCCATTGGCAGGAACTGCCGGAAGCACGCCGGCTGGAACTGGTGGCCGAGTACGACGCGATCATCGCCGACAAGCCGCTGAAGAAAGCCCCGCCCGCCTCCGGCCCGGTCTACGACCGCACCGCCGAGCGCCGCGATGACGACAACGATGGCGACGCGCCGCCGTTCGAGGTCGAGGAAGCGCGCGAGGATTGATCCGACGGCAGCGCCACGCCCTGCGTGGCGGCCTTTCGCGCCGTACTCAGGCCTGCTCCAACTCCAGCAGTTCACCCCACAGACGATCGCCCTCGCGCTCCACGCGCAACTGCAGCCGCGTGCCGTGGTCGATACGCAGTGCCCAGCACATCGCCAGCGGCAGGCCGCAGACCTGCGACAACACCATCCGCAGCGGGCCGCCGTGGCTGATCACCAGGGTCGGTACGGGTTCGGGATCCTCCAGCAGGCGATGCAGCGCGCGCGCGATCCGGCGTTCGAAGTGGCCCCAGCTTTCGCCATGCGGCGGCGGATTGGCATGCGGGTCAAGATGGAACGCGGACAGCTGATCCATCGGCAAGGCCTGCAAGGGCTGCCCATCCCAGTCGCCGAAGTCCAGCTCTTCCCACTCCGCGTCGACCTCCACCTCCAGCCCGCGCGGCACCGCCAACCCCTGCGCGCACTGCAACGCACGCTGCCGCGGCGAACTCAACACACGCTGCCAGTCCAACATCGCATAGCGCTCGCACAGCACCTCGACACAGGCGGCCTCCAACGGCGGATCGGTCAGGCCATCCAGGTGCCCGTCGCGTCCCGTGCTGGGATGACGGATCAGGTCCAGGATCATGCGTCTACCGCCGATCGTGCCCACGCTGACAACGGCGGGTGTTTCCGGGCGAGCCGGCAAGGGTGCTGCAACCGCAGTGGGTTCATCAGGATCACATCGTAAAGCGAGGCGCATTCTAACCGCTCGGCCCGGCGCGCTCCCCCCCAGCGCGGCCACGCGTGCTTTGCTCTACACTGCGCGCACTTCCAGGTGACCTGCGGCATTGCCGGCAGGTTGAAACGGGAAGCCGGTGACACAGCGCGGCCCTGCCCGCTGCCACTCCGGCGCTGCCCCCGCAACGGTAAGCGTGGAAACACCCGGCAATACGCCACTGTGCTGCGGCATGGGAAGGCGCCGGGTGGGAGGCTCTTGGCCACCACACGCAAGCCCGGAGACCGGCCTGGAAGACGACTGGTTGCGATGCGGCGGGCATGGCGGCGGCAAGCGGCGCCGTGCGCCCGCCCACCGTCGAATGCCTCCGTGGATGCTGCCATACCCACCCCCTGCCGCGCGGGCGTGCGCGGTGCATGGAGTCATTGATGAAGCTGCAGATCCAAGTTCTTTCCCTGGCCGTGCTGTCGGCGCTGCCCCTGTTGGCCGCCGCACAGGACGATGCCACTGCGCTGGACCAGGTGCTGGTCACCGCCACGCGCACCCCCATCGCCCTGCAGGACAGCATCTCCCCGGCACAGGTGATCGACCGCGCCGAGATCGAGCGCAGCCAGTCCGCCTCGCTGCAGGATCTGCTGCGCGGTCGCGCCGGCATCAATCTCAACAACAGCGGCGGCCTGGGCAAGCAGAGCTCGCTGTTCCTGCGCGGCACCAACTCGGCCCACACCCTGGTGCTGGTCGATGGCGTGCGCATCAACACCGGCGACCTCGGCCTGGCCATGATCCAGGACCTGCCGCTGGCGCAGATCGAGCGCGTGGAAATCGTGCGCGGCCCGCAGTCCAGTCTGTACGGTGCCGACGCGATCGGTGGCGTGATCCAGATCTTCACCCGCCGCAACGCCGGGCAGTTCGCGCCGCACCTGCAACTGGGCGCCGGCAGCAACGGCCTGCGCGAAGCCAGCGGCGGCTTTGGTGGCAGCGGTGAGCGTGGCTGGTTCGGCACCGATATCGCCTACCAGCACACTGACGGCATCAATGCCTGCCGTGGTTCGGTCTCCCCGTTCGCCGGCTGCGGTGCCAACGAGCCCGACCGCGACGGCTACCGCAACCTGTCGATGAGCCTGCGCGGTGGCTACAGCCTCACCGATACCCTCAGCGTGGAAGGCACCGCCCTGCGCGCCGAAGGCGAGAACCACTACGACGGCTACTACAATTACTCCGAGACCCTGCAGCAGGTGCTCGGCGGCAAGCTGCGCTACACCCCCAGCGAGCGCTTCAACCTGACCGTCAACGTCGGCCGCGCCGACAACGAGTCCGACAACTACAACGGCAGCACCTGGCTGGGCGCCGCACAGACCCACCGCAACAACGCCTCCGTGCAGACCGACATCGGCCTGGCCGAAGGCCAGCTGCTCAGCGCCGGCGTGGATTGGAGCCAGGACAACCTGGACGGCAGCAGCGCCGGCTACCTCGTCGACAGCCGCGACAACACCGGCGTGTTCGTCCAGTACCAGGGCCGCTTCGGCGCGCACCACCTGCAGGCCAGCGTGCGCAACGACGACAACGAACAGTTCGGCAACCACACCACCGGCAGCCTCGGCTGGGGCCTGCAGCTGGCCCATGGTTTCCGCCTCAACGCCAGCTACGGCACCGCCTTCAAGGCGCCCACCTTCAGCGACCTGTACGACCCCTGGAGCGGCGTGCCCGGCCTGGACCCGGAGACGTCCAAGAGCGCCAACCTCGGCATCGCCCAGCAGGGCGACAGCTGGCGCTGGGGCCTGGACGTGTACGAAACCCGCATCGATGACCTGATCACCTACGACGCCACCACCTTCATGATGTCGCAGGTGGAAAAGGCCCGCATCCGCGGCGCCGAACTCACCGGCACCATGGCACTGGCCGGCTTCGACATCAGTGCCCAGCTCAGCCACACCGACCCGCGCAACCGCACCAACGGCAGCGCCCAGTTCGACAACTGGCTGGCCCGCCGCGCGCAGAACACCGCCCGCCTGGACATCGACCGCCGCTTCGGCGACTTCCGCGCCGGCGTCACCGCCAACGGTGCCGGCAAGCGCTACGACGACGCTGCCAACCGCGTCCAACTGGCCGGCTACGGCACCCTCGACCTGCGCCTGGAATACGCCATCAGCCGCGACTGGTCCGTGCTGGGCCGGGTCAGCAACGTGTTCGACCGCAACTACGAAACCGTGGCCTGGTACAACCAGCCCGGCCGCGAGTATCGCCTGAGCGTGCGTTACCAGCCGAAGTGAGTGCGCGGGACGGCGGCCATGCCGCCGTCCCCTGATCCCGCATCAACCAGATGCCATCTGGTATGCAGTGGATATGCTTGCCTGACCGCACATGCAGGACTATCGGGTGCGAGCGGGGTGTGGCCCATGCCAGGACCGTGAGCGCCATGGATGGCGCGACCGAGCCCCCATGGAGGGGTTCACGGCGTGTCCTGGCATGGGCCACACCCCGCTCGAACCGCACATGGCAATGACGCCGCTGAACGCCTGCAAGCGTTCAGAGCGCCAACAGCTCGCGCAGATCATCCATCACCGCAACCGCCTCGACGGCCGCCAGATCCAGCCCACGCGGATACCCATAGCGCACCAGCGCCACCGGCATCCCTGCGTCCAACGCCGCGCGGTAATCGGTGATCGAATCTCCGACCATCAACGCCTGCCCCAGCGCCACATCGAAGGCCGCCGCGATATGCCGCAATGGCGCGCCGCTCGGTTTGCGCTCGGCCAGCGAATCCCCGCCCAGCACCAGCGCGAACACACCCGCAATCCCGAAGTGCTCCAGCAACGGCGCCACCAGCGCCGACGGCTTGTTCGTACAGATCGCCAACGTCACATCGCGTGCGCGCAAAGCCTGCAGCGCCTCCACTACGCCCTCGAACAAGCGCGGACTGCGCAGCAGACAGCCCTCGTAGTGGCGCATGAAACCGGGCATCACCGCATCCAGATCCGCATCGCTGCCGGCTGCCGTGAACGCCTGCTCCACCAACCGCCGCACCCCATCGCCGATCCACGTCAGCACCGTCGCCTCCGGCACGCGCAGCAACTGCCAGTCCTCCAGCGTGCGGTTCAGTGCCTCGGCGATATCGGCCGCGCTGTCCACCAGCGTGCCATCCAGATCGAACACCACCAACGGATACGGGTACGACAAGGCGCAACTCACTTCAACAACCGGGGGAACCCGCATTGTACCCACCCGCCTCCAGCACCCCGCTCACCCCTGCTTGATCGCCCGCGTCGCCAGGAAGGTGGGAACAAAACGATCGATCACGAAGCGCGGTTGCGGCTGCCAGTCCTCCAGAAAACGATCGAGCACAAAGCCCGCCGCCAGCTGCCCGGCAATCAGATCGGACAGACTGTGCCCGAACGTCAACGCCTCACCCCGTGCCAGCTTCGCCGCGCGTGCATCCGCGTCCAGATCGGTCAGGTCCGAATAGGGGATCGTGAACACCGGCCGGATCAGTCCCTGTGCATCCAGCGCGGCGTCCCGCGCGCCCACGAACAGCACCGGGTTGTAGAAACTCGCCATCAACCGTCCGCCCACGCGCAGCACGCGCTGGCATTCGGCCCACACCGGCCGCACGTCCGGAACGTAGTGGTTGGAGATCGGATGGAACGCCACATCGAAACTTCCATCGGCGAACGCCGCCAGGTCGCGCATGTCGCCCTGCACCGTGTGCAGCGTCAAACCGTCGCGCGCGGCCACCGCCCGGTCCTGCGCCAACTGCCCGTCGGACAGATCGAACACCGTCACCTGCGCACCGGCCGCCGCCAGGATCGGCGCCTGCTGGCCACCGGCCGAGGCCAGGCACAGGATGCGCAGGCCACGCACATCGCCCAGCCAATCGGCCGGCAATGCGGTCGGGGTCAGGTGCACCTGCCAGTCGCCCTGGCGCGCTGCGGCCACCTGCGCCGCGCTGACCGGACGCGACCACTCGCGCACGTCGGCGGCCTGGCGGTCCCACGCGGCGCGGTTGTGGGTGATCAGATCGGTCTCGGTGGTCGTGTCCATGCAGGCTCCTTCTGGCAAGCGCGCATTATCGCCCTCCGCGCTGAACCCCACTCAGATCCGCGCCAGGAATGCCGGGCTGCTGAAGCGCTCCACCAGGAAATCCAGGAAGCTGCGCATGATCGCCGGCAGCTGCCGGCGTGACGCGTACACCGCGTGGATGCCCAGGCCCTCCACCTCGTAATCGGGCAGCACTTCGATCAGTTCACCGGCGCGCAGCAGTGGTGCGATCTGGTAGGTCGGCAGCATCGCGATACCCGCCCCGGCACGCACCGCCTCCAGCAGCAAAGACGCTTCGTTGGCGCTGATGTTGCCGCCCACCGCCACCGCGATCGAGCGGCCTGCGCGCTGCAGCTGCCACACACTCTTGCCCACGTAGTGGTGGGTCAGGCAGTTGTGCGCGGCCAGTTCGTCGGCGCTGCCCGGCATGCCGCGCTCCGCCAGGTACGACGGTGCCGCACACAGCACCGAGCGGCACGGTGCCAGCCAACGCGCGATCAACGCCGGATCGATCGCACGCGAAATGCGCACCGCCACATCCACGCGCTCCTCCACCAGGTTCACCACCCGATCCACCAGCAGCAGCTCCACCCGCGTCAGCGGATGCCGCTTGACGAAATCGGCCACGGCCGCCGCCAGGTGCATCTGCCCGAACGACACACTCGCCGTCACCCGGATCAAGCCGTGCGGTTCGGGATTTTCGGTGGCCAGCTCGCCCTGCAGCTCGTCGCCGATCGCCAGCATCTGCCGGAACCGCAGCAGCGCCGCCTCGCCAGGCGCGGTCAAGCTGATCCGGCGCGTGGTCCGGTGCAGCAACCGTGCGCCCAGCCAGCGCTCCACCTCGGCCAGATAGCGGGTGACCATCGCCCGCGACATCTCCAGCGCATCGGCCGCGGCCGTGAGGCTGCCGCGCTCGACCACCTCGACGAAGACGTTCATGGCGGTTATGCGGTCCATCTGATCGATCCATGCAACAAATTAGACCGTTATACGCGGTTTTTTGTATCGTTTTCTGCGCATACGCTGGCCTTCCTTCCTCAACGGATCTGCCCCCATGAAAATCGCTCTCGTTGGTGCCACCGGCAACATCGGCCGTGAAATCGCCCGCCAGGCCCTCGCCCGCGGCCATCAGGTCACTGCCATCGTGCGCCGTGAGACCGACCTGCCGGCCGAACTCGACGGCGCCCAGCTGGCCGTGGCCGCGCTGGACGACACCGACGCCCTGGCTGCGGTGATCGCCGGCCACGACGTGCTGGCCAGCGCCTACGGTCCGCGCCCGGACGATGCCCCGGCCCAGGTGGGCGCGGTTGCCCAGCACCTGGCCGATGCCGCCCGCCAGGCCGGCGTGCGCCGGGTGGTGCTGGTCGGTGGCGCCGGCAGCCTGGAAGTCGCGCCGGGCGTGCAGCTGGTGGACACCCCGAACTTCCCCGCCGCCTACAAGCCGGTCGCGCTGGCCCACCGTGAAGCGCTGAAGGTGCTGCAGGCCAGCGACAACCTGGACTGGACCTTCTACTCGCCGGCCGCCGAAATCGGCCCCGGCCCGCAGCGCGGTGGCTTCCGCACCCAGGCCAAGGCTTTCCTGGCCAACGCCGAGGGCCACAGCCGGATCAGCTACGCCGATTACGCCGACGCCTTCGTGAGTGAGATCGAGCAGCCGCAGTACCTGCGCCAGATCGCCACCGTCGCCTACTGAGCCCCACGCCCCGGCCTTGCGCCGGGGCCTTTGCAGGGAGTCACCGCACATGACCACGCTTTCCCGCGCCGCCCTGGCGCTCGGCCTGGCCCTGGCCAGCGGCCCGCTGCTGGCGACCCCCGCCGCGCACGCCGCGCCGCCGTCCAGCAGCACGCCACAGCCCGCCGCGCTATCGGTACAGCCCTATCATCCCGGCGACCAGGCGATGTTCTCGGTCGCCTCCACCCTGGTCATCGGCCAGCACGATGCGATCCTCATCGATGCGCAGTTCGCCGCCAGCGATGCCGCCCAGCTGGTCCAGCGCATCCGCGACAGCGGCAAGCGCCTCACCGCCATCTACATCAGCCACGGCGATCCGGACTTCTACTTCGGCCTGGCCACCCTGCACGACGCCTTCCCCGAGGCGCGCATCCTGGCCACCGCCCCCACCGTGGCCCACATCAGCGCCACCCAGGCCGGCAAGCTCGCCTTCTGGGGGCCGAAGATGGGCGCCGACAAACCCGCGCGCATCCTCATCCCGGAGGTCCTGCAGGGCGACAGCCTCACCCTGGAAGGCCAGCCACTGAAGATCATCGGCCTGCACGGCCCCACCCCGGACCGCAGCGTGGTGTGGATTCCCGCACTGCGCACCGTGCTCGGCGGCATCCCGGTGGTTGCCGGTGAACATGTGTGGATGGCCGACACGCAAAGCGCGCAATCGCATGCGGACTGGTTGAAGACCCTGGCCACGATCAAGGCGCTCAAGCCCACCCGGGTCATCCCCGGCCACTACGCCAGCGGCGCGGCACTGGATGTCAGCGCGCTTGATTTCACCGGCGCCTACATCCGTGCCTTCGATCAGGAAACGGCGCGCAGCAAAAATGCCGATGCGTTGATCGACGCAATGAAGAAGCGCTACCCGACCTTGGCCGGGGTGAGTTCGCTGGAGCTCAGTGCCAAGGTCGCCAAGGGCGAAATGCAGTGGCCCTGAGCCCTGCACGGCATTGCTGATGAAACGGGCAGTGCAACGCTGCCCGTTTCAGGCCTCGCCGAGATGATCGAACAACCCCGGCTGGTGCACCGCCTCGCGTTCGCGGAACCCGCCCAGCCCGACGCCCACCAGGCGGTAGCGCGTTTCCATCGGCAGATCCACCCGTGCGCGCAGCGCCAGGGCGATGTCACGCAGTTCCTCCAGCGATTCCGGCGGCGACTCCGGCGTGAAGCTGCGCGTGATGATCCGGAACTGCGCGGTCTTCAACTTCAGCACCACGGTGTGACCCACCCGCTCGGTCTTGCGCGTGGCGTGCCAGGTCTTCTCCGCCAGCTGCACGATGGCCGCCTCCAGCGCTTCCAGCGGTAGATCTTCGGCGAACGTATCTTCGGAGGAGATCGACTGCACCGGCTGGTCCGGCTCCACCGCGCGCTCGTCGATGCCGCGCGCGCGGCTGTACAGGCGCACCCCGAAACTGCCGAAGCGCGCTTCCAGCTGCTCCAGCGGCAACGCGCGCAGATCGCCCACCGTGGCAATCCCCAGCTCGGTCAGCTTGGCCTCCATCACCTTGCCCACCCCGGGCACCCGGTTCACCGGCAACGGCGTGAGGAACTGTTCGATGCGGTGCGGGGGCACCACGAACTGCCCGTCCGGCTTGCGCCAGTCCGAGGCGATCTTGGCCAGGAACTTGTTCGGCGCGATCCCGGCCGAGGCGGTCAGCCCGGTCTCCTCGCGGATCTGCGCGCGGATGATCTCGGCGATCTCCGTCGCCACCCCCAATCCGCGCTTGTGCACCGTCACATCCAGGTAGGCCTCATCCAGCGACAACGGCTCCACCAGGTCGGTATGGCGCAGGAATATCTCGCGCACCTGGCGTGACACCGCCTTGTAACGCACGAAATCGGGCGGCACGAACACCGCGTCCGGGCACAGCCGCTCGGCCCGCATTGCCGGCATCGCCGAGCGCACCCCGAACACCCGCGCCTCGTACGACGCTGCGCAAACCACCGAGCGCGCGCCCCGCCACGCCACCACCACCGGCTTGCCGCGCAGCGACGGATTGTCGCGCTGCTCCACCGACGCGTAGAACGCGTCCATGTCGACATGAATGATCTTGCGGAGCGCGGACACGTTGGCAGGGTTCGGATTCAGATGAACAAGATTACAGCCACACGCCTGAGTATGGTCGTTTCATAACAACAACATGCGTTTTTCAAGCTGAAAACACTACGCCAGCGTACGGTTAAAACATTTGATTGAATCACTTTTCCTCTGCACTCTTGCGCTCTTGTATCCGAGCAAGACAGCCGAGCTGCATCCGGCTTCACCCGATGGCAACTATTCCAGGATTGCGTTTTCCATGACTCGTCTCAACGCGTTCTCGCGCGAACAGCTGCTGGCCAGTGCCCGCGGCGAACTGTTCGGGCCAGGCAGCGGCCGCCTGCCCAACGACCCGATGCTGATGTTCGATCGCATCACCGACATCCGTGACGACGGCGGCCCACATGGCAAGGGCATGGTACGCGCGGAACTGGATATCCGCCCTGACCTGTGGTTCTTCGACTGCCACTTCATCGGCGACCCGGTGATGCCCGGCTGCCTGGGCCTGGATGCCATGTGGCAGCTCACCGGCTTCTTCCTGACCTGGCTGGGTGCCCCCGGGCGCGGCCGTGCGCTGGGCTGTGGCGAGGTGAAGTTCACCGGCCAGGTGCTGCCGCAGGCCAAGCTGGTCACCTACGAAATCGACATCTCCCGTGTCATCAACCGCAAGCTGGTGATGGCCCAGGCCGACGCCCGCATGCTGGTGGACGGCCGCGAAATCTATTCCGCCAAAGACCTGCGAGTGGGTCTGTTCACCTCCACAGAGAACTTCTGATGCGTCGCGTCGTCATTACCGGAATGGGCATCACTTCGTGCCTTGGCAACGATCTGGACAGCGTTTCCAGCGCACTGCGTGAGGGCCGTGCGGGTATCCGCCACCTGCCCGACCACGCCGAAGCCGGCCTGCGCAGCCACGTCGGTGGCAACATCGAGCTGGACCTGGACGCGCAGATCGACCGCAAGCTCAAGCGTTTCATGAGCGATGCCTCGGCCTATGCCTACATCGCCATGCGCGATGCCATCGCCGACGCCGGCCTGGACGCCACGCAGGTGGCCAACCCGCGCACCGGCCTGATCGCCGGCTCCGGCGGTGGTTCGAGCCAGTGGCAGGTGGAATCGGCCGACATCCTGCGCGCGCGTGGCGTGCGCAAGGTCGGCCCGTACATGGTGCCGCGTACGATGTGCTCGACCGTGTCGGCATGCCTGGCCACGGCCTTCCAGATCAAAGGCCTGAGCTATTCGCTGTCGGCCGCCTGCGCGACCTCGGCGCACTGCATCGGCGCGGCCGCCGACCTGATCCGCCATGGCGCACAGGACGTGATGTTCGCCGGTGGCGGTGAAGACCTGCACTGGTCGATGAGCGTGATGTTCGATGCGATGGGCGCGCTGTCGACCCGTTTCAACGAGACCCCGGAAAGCGCCTCGCGCCCGTATGACAAGGACCGCGATGGTTTCGTCATCGCCGGTGGCGGCGGCATGCTGGTGCTGGAAGACTACGACCACGCCGTTGCCCGCGGCGCGCGCATCTATGCCGAGCTGGTCGGTTACGGCGTCACCTCCGACGGTGCCGACATGGTCGCCCCGTCCGGTGAAGGCGCGGTGCGCTGCATGAACATGGCGATGGCCAACCTGTCCGCCCCGATCGACTACCTCAACACGCACGGCACCTCGACCCCGCTGGGCGATGTGACGGAGTTGAAGGCGGTGCGTGAGGTGTTCGGTGAGTCGGTGCCGCCGCTGTCGTCGACCAAGGCGCTGTCCGGCCATTCACTGGGTGCCGCCAGCGTGCACGAAGCGATCTACTGCCTGCTGATGATGCGCGACGGTTTCATTGCCGGTTCGGCCAACATCGGCGAGCTGGACCCGCTGGTGGAAGGCTTCCCGATCGTGCGCGAAAGCAAGGCCGCGCAGTTGAACACGGTGATGTCCAACAGCTTCGGCTTTGGCGGCACCAACGCGGCACTGGTATTCGGCCGCGTCTGATCGCAGCTTGAAACAACGAAAAAGCCCGGCCATGTGCCGGGCTTTTTTTGTGGATTTTGGATCATTGTCAACGTGCAGCCACGCATGGCGCGAAGAACCGGTAGTGCCGAGCCATGCTCGGCAATCGCGCAATCGCGCAATCGCGCGGCAGAGGTCTCAGCGGGCGAGCGGCAACAACGGCAGCAGCAACGCGTGCGCATCCACCAGCGAGCCCACGATGCGATGGCCCAGCGCGCGCAGTTCCTCGTCGGGGTGCACCAGGTCCGGCACCTGGATCGCGGTCATTCCCGCGCCCAGGGCGGCGCGGATGCCGGCCGGGGAATCTTCCAGCGCCAGGCAGCGTGCCGGGTCCTTGCCCAGCTTCTGCGCGGCCAGCAGGTAGATATCCGGGGCCGGCTTGGGATGGCTGACATCGCTGCTGGTCACCACCACCTCGAAGAACGGCAGCAACCCGGTAGCGGCCAGCTTGCGCGACGCGCGCGGTTGCCGCGTCGATGTCGCCACCGCACGCGGTACCTCGTGCGCCTGCAGCAGCTGCAGCAGTTCCAGGATGCCCGGGCGCAGCGGCAGCCCGGCATGCGTGCGCTGCTCGTACAGGTCGTGGCAACGCGTGAACAATGCGGCCACCTGCTGCGCATCCACCGTCTGCAGCAGCAGGCGTTCGCAATCACGATCGCCCAGACCGACCATGCGCAACCAGTAGTCATCGGCGAACGGCAGCTGCTGCTCCCGCGCGGCCTGTGCCCAGCACGCGATCGAGACACGCTCGCTGTCGATCATCAAGCCGTCCATGTCGAAGATGACGGCGTCGGGCAGGAACGGCAGCGCGGTCATTCCGGTCATGGCTGTGGAGGCAGATGACCGTTGAACAACGTGTCCAGGTCGGCCGCATCCAGCATCCGCCACTCGCCTTCGCCCAGCCCGTCCAGTGCCAGCCCACCGATGCGGCTGCGGTGCAGTGCCTCGACGTGGTTGCCGACCGCGGCGAACATGCGCCGGGCCTGGTGGTAACGGCCTTCGTGCAGCACCAGCTGCGCCTGGCGCGGCCCATCCACGCGCAGCTCGGCCGGCAGCAGCGGCTTGTCGTCGGACTCCAACAGCAGCGTGCCGCTGGCGAAGCCTGCGGTTTCATCGCCGCGCAGGTCCTCGGCCACGGTCACCTCGTAGGCTTTGTCCAGGCGCGATTTCGGCGACACGATCCGGTGCAACAGCGCGCCGTCGTCGGTCATCAGCAGCAGGCCGCTGGTGTCGCGGTCCAGACGGCCCACCGATGACAGCACCGGTGCGCGTTCGCGGTAGCGCGGCGGCAGCAGGTCATAGATCAGCCGGCCCTTGTCCTTGGTCGAACAGGTGTAGCCGCGCGGCTTGTGCAGCATCAGGGTCAGCCCCTGCGGCGGGTCCAGCGGCTCGCCATCGACACGGATCGCCTCATGGCCCACCGCGTCGTCGGCGTACAGCACGTCGCCTTCCGCATTGGTGACGCGGCCTTCGCGGAACATCAGCTGCACCTGCTTGCGGCTGCCGTAGCCCAGGTTGGCCAGCAGCTTGACCAGCTTCATGCGCGGTCCCAGTTACGGCCGCGCGGCGCGTCCTTGCTGCGCGGCGTTTCCCGGGCCCGGACCGGCGCCTGCTTCATCTTGGTCGCTTCGATCAGCTTGAAGCCGTCGCGCTCGGCGGCCACGCGCACCTGGCCGAAGCTCTCATTGAGGATCTGCTCGTACGGCAGGTGGCGGTTGGCCACCAGCCACATCCGCCCGCCCGGGCGCAGCGCCTGCGCCGCCACGGCGATGAAACGCTGGCCGATGTCGGGACGGTCGGCGCGCGAGGGGGTGTGGAACGGCGGGTTGGTGACGATGAAGTCGTACGTGGCCTCGATCCCGGCGGTCACGTCCTGCCAGTGGTAGGCCAGCGTCGCCGGCTTGCCCAGCTTGCCCAGGTTTTCGCGGGCCAGGGCCAGGGCGCGGCCTTCGGCCTCGTACAGGTCCAGCCCGGTCACGCCGGGGCAGCGCGCCAGTACTTCGGCCGACAGGTAGCCGAAACCCGACCCCAGGTCGGCGCCATGGCCGCTCAGCTCGGCCGGCAGCTGTTCAACCAGCAGCGCCGAGGCCGGGTCGATGCGGTCCCAGGCAAAAATGCCCGGGCGGCTCTGGAAACGCCCGCCGAGGATCGCGCGCGGGGCATCCAGCGCTTCCCAGCGCTGGGCCAGCGCGGCGTCGTGCTGGCCGTTCAACGGCGCGGTCCAGAACGTGCGGCAATGGTTCTTGGCGAGCTTGCCGCCCAGGCCGGCCAGCTGCTGCAGGTCGCTTTCGCCGGAGCGCGCGCCTTCATTGTTGTGCTGGCAGGCCACCACGATCCCGCCCGGGGCGGTCAGCGCCAGCGCACGCGCGAACAGCGCACGGGCTTCCTCACGCTGGCGCGGCGGCAGCACCAGCACCACGGCGTAGCGGGTGGTATCGGCAGCCAGCTGCTGCTCCTCGCGCACGGTCCAGCCACTGGCCTGAAGGGCGTCGGCAAACGGGCGGAAGCTCTGCTCGCAGACCAGCTGCGCCGGCTGCGCATGCTCGCGCAGCGGCCAGCCATCGCGTGCGCGCAGGAACAGCACCGGGCCGCTGGGCCAGGACAGCACGCCACTGGCGAAGGGCAGGAACAGGGTTTCCAGGGGAGCGTCGTGCTGGGCAGCCATGCGGGGGGCACATCTTGAAAGGGATGCGCCATTCTACCGGTTCGCCCCGACCCGCCCGGCCCGGCGGTCGCTTTGCGTTTATTCAACGCCACTTTGATGCCCTGCCAACACGCCAACCGTCAGGGTGGAGGCTCACTTGCAACGGAGAGGCCTCATGCGCGCATTGTTCGTCGGTGGCGTGGTCGACAACAGCGAAATGGACATGGAGGGCGCCCTGCCGCCCGTGCATTACCCGCAGGACACCGGCGGTGGGCACTCGCGCTACCGGCTGCACCAGGTGGGCAAGCAGGCCGACGGGACCGTGGCCTACGCCGTGTATGGCGCGCCGGACATGGCCGATGACGAAGTGGCGCGGGTGGCCGACGAACGCGCCTACGCGCGCCGTTTCGAGGCCCAGCCGGAGCTGTTCGAGCACTGACCGGAACGGCCCCCCGCCGCCCCTCCCCGCCCTCCCTCGCCCGGCGCCTGCGCCGGGCGTTTTCATTGCGGCCGCCCTACTCGCGTGGCGGCAGCTGGCGCACCGCTGCGATCCGGTCCAGCCACACCAGGTGCTGCTGCACCGGCGTATCCAGGTCGTCCAGGCGCAGCTGGCCGTTGCTGCCTTCGTTTTCCTCGGCATCGCGGTACTGCTGCACGGTGGGCTGCACGGCGACGGTGCCAAGCAGGCGACTGCCGTCGTCCAGGGTGATCTCCACCTGGGTCTGGCCGTGCAACTGCGGCAGCAGGGCTTCCAGGGCGGCGATCCGGGCCGGATCGGTATGGATGCTGGGGGCGTAGCGGGACATGGAAACTCCTGTGGCGTACGCCGCCAGTCTGCGCGCAGCGCCGTCAACGGGTCGGCAAGAGCCGCTGAACCGCGGACGCTAGCGCTTGGCCGCCAGCACGCTGCGCACCGCTGACACCAGCTGGGCCACCGAGTAGGGCTTGGCCACATGTTCCTGGAAACCCGACGCCAGCGCGCGCTTGCGGTCGTCGGCGCGGGCCAGCGCGGTCACCGCCACGGCCGGCAGGACCTGCGCTTCCACGCCGATGTCCTCGCGCAGGGTGCGCACCAGCCCGTAGCCATCCATGCCCGGCATGCCGATGTCGGTGAGCAGCACATCGATGCCGGCGTGGCCGCCTTGATCGAGCAGGGCCAGCGCCTCGCCCGCCGAAGCGGCCGCGGTCACTTCCGCGCCCTGCTCCTCCAGCAGCCGGCGCAGGTATTCCAGCACTTCGGGCTGGTCTTCCACGGCCAGCAGGTGCAGGCCCTTGAGCGGGAACGGCTCGATCACCTGTTCGTTGATCGGGCCACTGAACACTTCGCGCAGCGGCCGGCCATCGGCCTGCGGCTGGTAGGCCGGCAGGCGCACGGTGAAGGTGGCGCCGCGGCCATGGCCTTCGCTGCTGGCCGCCACCGCACCGCCGTGCAGTTCCACCAGTTGCTGGGCGATCGCCAGGCCCAGCCCCAGCCCGCCATGGCGGCGGGTGGTGGTGCCATCGGCCTGGCGGAACCGGCTGAACAGGTGGCGCAGGAAATCCGGTGGGATGCCGTCGCCGGAATCGGCCACGCTGATCGACCAGTGCCCGCCATCGGTGGCCAGGGTCACGATCACGGTGCCTTCGGCCGGGGTGAACTTGATGGCATTGGAGAGCAGGTTCCACAGCACCTGCTGCAGGCGCGTGGCATCGCCGAGCACCAGCGCCGGTGCTTCGGGCAGCACCAGGCTCATGTCCAGTGCCTTGCCCTCGGCCACCAGCTCCTGCGCGCGCATGGCCTCGGCCAGCTGGGTGCGCAGGTCCAGCACTTCCACTTCCAGCTGGACCTTGCCCAGCAGCATGCTGCTCAGGTCGAGCATGTCCGAGATCAGGCGTTTCTGCGCCATCGCACTGTTGGCGATCACGCCCAACCCCTTGTACAGCGGGCTGCTGTCGTCCACCCGTTGCAGCAGCAGTTCGCTCCAGCCCAGGATGGTGGTCAGCGGCGTGCGCAGCTCGTGCGACAACGTGGCCAGGAATTCATCCTTCAACCGCGCCATATTTTCCGCGGCACTGCGCGCGGCGCGCTCGGACTGCAGCAGCTCCTCGCGCGCCATTTCGATTTCGCGCCGGTCGGTGACATCCGGGCTGCTGCCGGCCAGGCCGATGAAATGCCCCATGCGCGAGAACCGCGGCCGTGCATTCATCTCCAGCCAGCGCCATTGGCCATCGGCGCGCCGCGCACGCACCAGCGCGTGCATCGACCGCTGCGCCTTGAGCGCTTCCTGCAGTTCGTAATCGAACACCGAGGCATCGTCGGGATGCACCAGGCCGCGCCAGACGTCGTCCGGCACGCGCTGTTCGTCACCGCCGAAGAACTCGGTGAAAGCACTGTTGACGAAACGGGCGTGGCCGCGCTCGTCCAGCACCCACACCGGCATCGGCAGGCCGTCGGCCAACGCGCTGAAACGCGCTTCGCTTTCGGCCAGCTCCACTTCGATCTGCTTGCGATGGGTCACATCGAAGAACAGGATCGCCACCCGGTGGTCGCCCGGGTCGCCGACCTGCACCGCCTCCACCGAGTACCAGCGGCCCAATGCACGCGCTTCCATCTCGAACTGCTGCGCATGCCCGGTCAGCGCCACCTCGCCGTAGATGCGGTACCAGTCACCCTCATGCTCGGGCTGCAGCGCACGCATGCGCTGGCCACGGGCATTGATCATGCCGGTATTGCGCTCGAAGGCGTCGTTGACTTCCAGGAAGCGGTAATCCACCGCCTCGGCCCCTTCGAAGATCACCTCGATGATGCAGAACCCCGCATTCATCCGCTCCAGCACACCCCGGTGCAACGCAGGGTCCGACGTAAAAGCCACGAAGGGAGGGCGTTCTAGCGTGGAAGTGGGCAGGCTGGGCAAGGGCGTCAATGGGGCAACTGGCGAAACAGAGGGATACAGCATCTTCCAGAGCGCGTATTCGTAGCGTCAAGCGCCATGGGTGGGATTGACGTAGGTGAATTCGCGGCAACCGGGAAGCGCCCTGGCGCGAATGGCAATTGTCCCATTCCCGGATCAGGATCACACTGATTACCTGATCCCGTCTGTGATCGCGTTCGAGGAGTTGTCATGAACCGCAAACCCTTGGTGGCCGGTGTCCTGGCCTGCCTGCTGGTGATCGGCTGCGCCAGTGCCGCACCGCGCACCGTGACCGACCCGCAGGCGCCGCGCGCGCTGGCCGGCGATGGCCCGGTGAAGGTGCAATGGACCGATCCGGCCCAGTTCAGCGAAATCCGTCAAAGCACCAACCGCTTCGAAGCCGAGCGCGGTGACTGGGTGCAGCAGCTGGCAAAGTATGTGCAGACCAAGGCCGGCAAGCAGCTGCAGCCGGGCCAGACCCTGGACGTGACCCTCACCGACATCAAGCGTGCCGGTGATTACGAGCCGTGGCACGGCGCGCGCGGCACCGATATCCGCATCCTGCGCGACATCTACCCGCCGCGCATCGCACTCACCTATACCCTGACCGATGCACAGGGCCAGGTGATCGCGCAGGGCGAACGCAAACTGCAGGACAGCGGCTACCTGCACAACATCGGGCTGCAACGCGACACCGATCCGCTGCGCTATGAAAAGCAGCTGCTGGATGACTGGATCCAGCGCGATCTGCGCGCGCCGGCCACCGCCAGCAACTGATCCTGGCGGTGCGGACACGAAAAAGGCGGCGCAGATGCGCCGCCTTTTTCGTGTCCGGCGTGGGCCTCAGCGCCCCAGATGGACGTGCGGCACGCGCTTGACCGCGCACGGCAGCTGATACGCGCTGACCCCGCACAGCGGTGCCAGTACATCCATCCGCGGCGATTCGCCCCACAGGGTCACGGTGCTGCCGATGCCAGCCTGCGGCAGGTCGGTGAGGTCCACGGTGAGCATGTCCATCGAGACCCGCCCGATCAGCGCAGCGGGCACGCCGTCCACCAGCAGCGGGGTGCCGTTGGGTGCGAACTGCGGATAGCCATCGGCATAACCCAGCGCCACCACGCCCACCCGGGTGGGGCGTTCGGCGACGAAGCGTGCGCCATAGCCCACCGGCTCACCGACGCCGATCTCGCGCACGGCGAAGATCTTCGATTGCATGGTCATGACCGGGCGCAGCCGCTCGGTGAGCGCGCTGTGCGCCTGCAACGGGTTGGCCCCGTACAGCATCAGGCCCGGGCGCACCCAGTCGCTGCGCACGTCCGGCCAGCCCAGCAGGGCCGGCGAGTTGCACAGGCTGGTTTCACCGGCCAGGCCTTCGATGGCCGCCGCGAAGGTAGCGGCCTGCTCGCGGGTACGCGGGCTGTCCAGCTCATCGGCGCGCGCCATGTGGCTCATCAGCACCATCGGCCCCACCTGCGGCAGCGCACTCAACTGCGCATGCGCGGCGCGGAAATCGGCCGGCGACAGGCCCAGACGATGCATGCCGCTGTCCAGCTTCAGCCAGATGGTGAGCGTGGCGCTGGTCGCGAACGCCAGCACCGCCTCCACCTGCCACGGTGCCGCCACCGCGAACCACAGGTCGTGCTGCACGATCAACGGCAGTTCGTCGGCGTCGAAGAAACCTTCCAGCAGCAGGATCGGCGCGGTGATGCCGGCCTCGCGCAGCTGCAGCGCTTCTTCGATGCAGGCCACACCGAACGCATCGGCGTCGTCCTGCAGCGCCTGCGCACAGGCCACCGCGCCGTGGCCGTAGGCATCGGCCTTGACCGCGGCCAGCGTCTTGCGGCCGCCACCGAGTTCACGGGCCAGGCGGAAGTTGGCGCGCAACGCGTCAAGGTCGATCAACGCGCGGGCTGGGCGCATGCTTTGGGCTCACTGTGGCGGACGGAAGCGGCGTGGTGGCCGTAGCGGAAGATATCCAGGCCTTCGGTGCTGATCTGCGGCTGGCGCGCGCTGATCAGGTCGGCCAGGTAGCGGCCCGAACCGCAGGCCATGGTCCAGCCCAGCGTGCCGTGGCCGGTGTTGAGGAACAGGTTGCGGTACGGCGTGGCGCCGATCACCGGGGTACCGTCCGGGGTGGCCGGGCGCAGCCCGGTCCAGAACTCGGCGCGCGACAGATCGCCGCCGTGCGGGTACAGGTCGCGCACCACCTTTTCCAGCGTGGCGCGGCGGCGCGGGTCCAGCGACAGGTCGAACCCGCCCACCTCGGCCATGCCGCCCACGCGGATGCGGTCGTCGAAACGGGTCACGGCCACCTTGTAGCTCTCATCCAGGATGGTCGAGGTGGGCGCCATGTCCGGGTGGGTGATCGGCAGGGTCAGCGAGTAGCCCTTCAGCGGGTACACCGGCAGGCGCAGGCCCAGCGGATCAACCAGCGAAGGCGAATAGCTGCCCAGCGCGACCACGTAGCGGTCGGCGGTTTCCAGCTGGCCGTCGATGCGCACGCCGGTGATGCGGTCGCCATCGGTCTGCAGCGCGGCGATGTCCTGGTCGAAGCGGAACTCGACCCCGGCATCCACGCACATCTGCGCCAAGCGGCGGGTGAACAGCTGGCAGTCGCCGGTCTGGTCGCGCGGCAGGCGCAGCGCGCCCACCAGCGTATCGGCCACCGCGGCCAGCGCCGGTTCGTGGGCGATGATGCCGGCGCGGTCGAGCAGTTCGTAGGGCACGCCGTACTGCGCCAGCACCTCGATGTCCTGCGCCGAGGCGTCCAGCTGCTGCTGGGTGCGGAACAGCTGGGTGGTGCCCAGGTCGCGGCCTTCGAATTCGATGCCGGTCTGTGTGCGCAGCTCGTTCAGGCAGTCGCGGCTGTACTCGGACATGCGCACCATGCGCGCCTTGTTGATCGCATAGCGTTCATGGGTGCAGTTGCGCAGCATCTGCGCCAGCCAGCGGTACTGGTGCCAGTCCAGGCCGGGGCGGATGGCCAGCGGGGCGTGTTCGGAGAACAGCCATTTGACCGCCTTGAGCGGTACGCCGGGCGCGGCCCACGGCGAGGTGTAGCCGAACGACAGCTGCCCGGCGTTGGCGAAACTGGTTTCCAGCGCCGGAGCGGGCTGGCGGTCCACGACCGTGACTTCAAACCCGGCCTGCCGCAGGTACCAGGCACTGGTCGTGCCGATTACCCCACTGCCAAGGACTAGAACGCGCATGACACTTCTCCAACCCGATCATTCCCTGCACTGGAGCGTGCCGGGACCATAATTGCGGAAGTATATTCCGGCCAAACCAATCATTTCGCCTGTTTTTAGGAGTGATGGCAGGGTATTGTCCTGCAAACCCATTCGACAGGCTCACCCCCATGGCCGCACGCCCGCGCGAGCTGGACAAGATCGACCGCAAGATCCTGCGCATCCTGCAGGACGAGGGCCGCATCTCCTTCACCGAACTGGGCGAGCGGGTCGGCCTGTCCACCACCCCGTGTACCGAGCGGGTGCGCCGGCTGGAGCGCGATGGCGCCATCACCGGCTACTACGCCAAGCTCGATCCGCACTACCTCAAGGCCAGCCTGCTGGTGTTCGTGGAGATCAGCCTGGCCTACAAATCCGGCGACATCTTCGAAGAGTTCCGGCGCGCGGCGCTGAAGCTGCCCAACGTGCTGGAGTGCCACCTGGTCTCGGGCGATTTCGACTATCTGCTGAAGGCCCGCATCAGCGAAATGGCCTCCTACCGCAAACTGCTCGGCAGCACCCTGCTGACCCTGCCGCATGTGCGCGAATCCAAGAGCTACATCGTGATGGAAGAGGTCAAGGAGACCTTGACCCTGCCCATCCCGGACTGACCGCCCCAACGCAAAAGGCGGCGCGCGAGTGCGCACCGCCCTGTCGAGGTTGCCGTCAACGCGTCAGCGCTGCTGCTTGGGGTCCGGGTTGCGCTGCTCCTGCTGCTTGCCACCCTTGGGGTTCTGCTGGTCCCACTGCTGCTGGTTCTGCTGGTTCTGCTGGTTCTGCTGGCCGGCCTTCTGGTGCTGACTGCCCTGCTGTTCCTGCGGCATCTTGCCGCCCTTCTGGTTCTGCTGGTTGGTCATGATTGCACTCTTGTCGAAAAACCTTGGAATACGCCGCATGTCGGCGCACGCACAGGGTCCGGCAAAAACAGTTAATCGCAGGCGAAAAAGCAGTGAGCCGATGCGTTGATGCAGATGACTGCGCGGTGCGGGTTGTGCAGTGTTCAGATGCCGATCACCGCACGCGGCAGCTCAGGGTTTGATCTGCTGCCCGCCGGCGCTGGGCACGGCGTCGTAGTACTTGCCGGTGCGCGTGTCGAGCACCCGGTTGGGGCCCACCTGCTTGGCACCGGGGATGATCCGCCCGTTACGGTCATACACCTTCTGCTGCACCACCGGCCCCTGGATCGGCGGCGCGCGCGAAGGCCCTTCGCTCTGGATCGGCGCGGTCCGCAACTGCTGCTGAATCTGCGAATTCGATTTCACCGGCGCCAGTTCGCCGGACAGGCTGTCGGCCGGGGCCGGCCGCACGGGGGTGGGCAACGGGGTCGGCGCGGGCGAGGGCATCAGCACCGGGCGGGTCCGGGTGGGGTCGGGCGGCGGGCCGATCTGCGCGCTGGCGGCCAGCGGCAGGCCCGCCAGCAGCGCGGCGGCCAGGCACGGGGCAAGGAAACGGGTCATGGCCAGCCTCGGCAGGGGAACAGGCCCCCACCATGCGCGCGGGCAGGTATCGGCGCCATGAACGCGGCGGCCTGCGCGGTGGCCCGCTTGAAGGTTCCGGCCCGTGGCCCAATCTTGAACAGACTGCCAAGAGGAACCGCCATGACCGCCTTCGACCTGTCTCCCCCCAGCGACGCCCAGCGCCAGGCCCTGATCGGCGGTCTCAATGCCGACGAACAGCGGGTGCTGCTGCATCACGGCACCGAGGCACCGTTCTGCGGGGTGTTCCTGGACAACAAGCAGGACGGGGTCTACGGCTGCCGCCTGTGCGGGCTGCCGCTGTTCCGCTCCAGCACCAAATTCGACTCCGGCACCGGCTGGCCGAGCTTCTTCGCCCCGTTCGATGCCGCCCACGTGCGCGAGATCCGTGACATCAGCCATGGCATGGTCCGCACCGAGATCGTCTGCGCGCGATGTGACAGCCATCTCGGCCATGTCTTCCCCGACGGCCCGCCGCCGACCCATGAGCGGCACTGCCTGAATTCGGTCTCGCTGGCCTTCACCCCCAACGGCGAGGCCTATCCAGACCCGCTGCAGCGCGGCGGGGCCGAGGCCCAACCGGCGGGCTGAATCCGAAAAAGTGTGACATTGAGCGAAGGGCACCCTTCAGAAACCCGGTGCCGGGGCCGACAAGGTGGTATCCCCTACTCCGCGCCGGCCCCATGCTCATCTTCGTTGGATTCATCATCGTCATCGTCAGCGTGCTCGGCGGCTACGTCGGCGCGCATGGCAAGCTGGCAGCACTGTGGCAGCCCTACGAACTGGTCATCATCGGGGGCGCGGCGCTGGGCGCGTTCCTGGTCGGCACCCCGATCAAGACCGTCAAGCAGACCCTGCAGGCCACCGTGGGCGTGTTCAAGGGCCCGCGCTACAAGCAGCAGGACTACATCGACGTCCTCAGCCTGCTTTACGAACTGCTCAACAAGGCCCGCCGCGAGGGCTTCATGGCGCTGGAAGACCATGTCGAGCGCCCGGCGGAAAGTGCGATCTTCGCCAACTACCCCAAAGTGCAGGCCGACCACCACCTGGTCGACTTCATCACCGACTGCCTGCGCCTGATGATCGGCAGCAACATCGAGCCGCACGAACTGGAACCGCTGCTGGAGATGGAGCTGGAGAAGCACCACGCCGAGGCGATGCAGCCCTCGGCCGTGCTCAACAAGGTCTCCGACGGCCTGCCCGGCTTCGGCATCGTGGCCGCGGTGCTGGGCATCGTGATCACGATGGGCTCGATCGGCGGGGAAATCACCGAAGTCGGCGCGCACGTGGCCGGTGCGCTGGTGGGTACCTTCCTGGGCATCCTGCTGGCCTACGGCTTCGTCAGCCCGCTGGCCGCCGCCGTGGAAGCCCGCGCCGAGCAGGACAGCCGCATCTACGAGTCGGTCAAGACCGCCCTGCTGGCCTGCCTGCGCGGCTACAACCCGAAAATCGCGCTGGAATTCGCCCGCAAGACCCTGCCCTCGTCGGTACGCCCGGGCTTCAGCGCGTTCGAACAACACCTCAAGACGGTCAAGTAAGGCAGCGCCATGGCCGAGAACAAACCCACCGTCATCGTCCGCCGGGTCAAGAAGGCCGGCCACGCCGCCCATCATGGCGGCGCCTGGAAGGTTGCCTATGCCGACTTCGTGACCGCGATGATGGCCTTCTTCCTGGTGCTGTGGCTGATGGCCGCCACCACCAAGCCCGAGCGCGCGGCGATCTCCGAGTATTTCCGCAACCCCAGCCCGCTCAGCGGGCAGAGTTCGACCCCGGCGCCGGGCATGGCCGGCCCGGGCGGGGCCAGCACCTCGATGATCAAACTGGGCGGCGCCACCGATATCTCGCGCGGCAACAGCAACGACCCGTTCCAGAACCAGCAGACCGCCAAGCCGATCCCACAGACCGATCGCGAGCGCGAAAAGCAGCAGCTCGAGGCGCTCAAGCAGGAACTGGAAGAGGCCATCAGCAAGAGCCAGGCGCTGGAGCCGTTCAAGGACCAGCTGCTGCTGGACCTGACCCCGGAAGGCCTGCGCATCCAGATCGTGGACAAGCAGAACCGGCCGATGTTCGACGTCGGCAGCGCCACGCTCAAGCCGTACACGCGCGAGATCCTGCGCGAGCTGTCGCAGTTCATCAACCACGTGCCGAACCGGATCAGCATCACCGGGCATACCGACATCACCGCTTACACCGCCGCCCACGGCTACAGCAACTGGGAGCTCAGCGCCGACCGCGCCAATGCCGCGCGCCGGGCCCTGCTCGATGGCGGCATGAGCGAAGAGAAGGTCACCCGGGTGGTCGGGCTGTCGTCGTCGGTGCTGTTCGACAAGACCCAACCGGACAACCCGATCAACCGCCGCATCAGCATCGTGGTGATGACCCAGGCCGCTGAAGCCGCCGCGCTGGCCGGGGCCGGCCAGGAAGTGGCGCTGTCACCGACCACCGCCGACCCGGACATCCACGCCGCACAGGGGCCGGTGGCCACGCCGGGCGCCGGGCGCTGAGCCCGCGCCCGGCGGCAAGTCTAGGAGCCGGCCGGCGGCCGGCACTACAATGGGTCTTTCCGTTTATACGAAGACCCCACCATCATGTCCAAGCAGTCCAAGGCCAAGCGCGACAAGCGCAAGAAGCTGCAGCCCAAGCGCCCGATCAACCGCCTCAACGCCCAGCAGCCGGTGCAGAACCACGCCGTCCTGCAGAACGAAGAGGGTCAGGTCGTGGCCGCGATCGGCCTGCAGGGCACCGAATGGCTGCTGGCCATCGGCGGCCAGACCATGGGCAACGCCGACAATCCGGTGCCGATGCTGGCCATGCTCAAGCACCTGTCCAATGTGCAGGAGAAGGAAGGCCGCAAGGTCACCCTGGAATACTCGACCCAGCTGCAGCAGCTGATCGACGACCTGGCCGCCGATGAAGGCAAGACCGCCGAGGAATACCTGTCCCAGCTGGTGTCCGAGTTCGAAGGCGTGGAAGACGAAGACGCCGCCGAAGGCGACGCGGTGACTGAGCAGGCCGACGCCGTGGCCGAAGACGCCCCGGTTGCCGAGGCCGCCCCGGCCGACGCCGACGCACAGCCCAAGGGCTGATCGCGGCCCCGGTGACGGTCTATATCGACGATGCGGTACATCCCTGGCGCGGTGAGCGCTGGGCGCATCTGATGGCCGACACCCTGCCCGAGCTGCACGCCATGGCGGCGCAGCTCGGGATCCCGCGGCGGGCGTTCCAGAACCGCCCAAGCGGTGCGCACTACGACATTCCGTCCCCGCTGCGCGGCCAGGCCATCGCACTCGGCGCCCAGGCCATCTCACGGCACACCGACCGGGCCCTGGTCAAAACCGTGATCGCCAACGCCCGGACCCAGTACACGCCGTCCGACGATTGATGCGCGGTGGGTACCGACCGTTGGTCGGTACTCAACCCCGCCGCCACTCAGAACGGATCGCTGCCCAGGCGGACTTCCACGTTCAACAGCGAGCACAGCGCCAGCATCGCATCGTCGTCGCGGCTCAGCGCCATCCAGCCGGTGAAGCCCGCATTGCCCGCATCCACGCTCCACAGCGTGTAGTTCTGCTCGCGCAGGCGATCAAAGGCCGTGCTCATCAGCTGCACGCCGTCGGCCTTGGCGGCGAAATCCTCATCGTCCAGGTCGCCACCCCAGTCCAGCTGCAGGTTCCAGCGCGCGGACAGCTCGTTGACCGCCGACATCAACGCATCGGCATCCTCACGCTCCACCTCGAAACCGGACTGCCAGGCGATGGCGGTCAACAGCGGCGGCAGCCAATCGGCTTCTTCATCGAGTTCCTCGCCACTTTCCAGCAGCGCCTCGCGCCAGCGGTTGAACTGCTGCAGCGCCAGTTCCTCATCGCCCGGGTTGATCATCACCAGCAGATTCCAGACCCGCGCCTCGAAGTCGTCCTCTTCGAAATCGCGTTCCTCTTCTTCGAAGTCGAAATAATCGCTGTTGTCGGGCATGGGGGGCGTTCCTGGAGACAGACCGCCATTCTGACGCGCATGGGCGTGGGCAGGAAGCGAAATTCGGTGGCGGGCGCCGCGCGGTTTATCCTGTACGCCAAGAAGGCGGCCGTGGTGGTCGCCAGTACCCGATGACCATGAGCGATACCCCTCCCGATCACCTGGCGATCAACCCGGCCAGCCCCTTCCACGATGCCGCCGCGCTGGAGCGTGGGGTCGGCATCCGTTTCAACGAGGTCGAGCGCGACAACGTTGAGGAATATTCGGTCAGCGAAGGCTGGATCCGCGTGCAGGCCGGCAAGGCCCGCGACCGTCGTGGCAACCCGATGACCATCAAGATCAAGGGCACCGTGGTGGCCTACTTCCTGGACCAGAAGCCGGAGGCCTGATCCGGCCTGCGCGATGGCGCCCGACCCTGGGTCGGGCGACCGTTCAATCGCGCTGCCGGGTTTCCAGCAGGTCCAGGTTGCGGATCAGCTTGCGCGAGACCTCGTCGGAAATCTTGCCGCGCCGGGTCAGCCGGAACAGTTCCTCGCGCTCGGCAGTCAACCCGGCGCTGCGCAGCTGGCGGTAACCCTGCTCCATCCGCTGCACCTTCTCAGGATCGGCATCCGGTCCGTTCTCCTTTTCCAGATTGCGCTGGTACAGCAGGCTGACCCGCGAGGCGGCGTCGTTGTACAGCTGCACGTTCTCGGTGGTCTGGTTCTGCACCAGCTGCTGGCGCGTGCGTTCCACCCCGGCCAACGCCGCCTTGGCGGCCAGCTTGCGGGCCAGGTCCTCGGCCTTGCGCTCGCCCGAATCGGCCGGTAGTTCCAGCCCCTTCAGCAGCCGTGGCAACGCCAGGCTGGCCGCGACCAGCGAGACCAGGATCACCGAGGCGGCCAGGAAGATCACCAGGTCGCGTGCCGGGAACGCACTGCCGTCGGGCAGAAACAACGGCAGGGTGAGCACACCGGCCAGGGTGATCGCTCCGCGCACGCCGGCCACCGAGGTCGCCACCACCACCCGCCACGGCGTGCCCTGCCGCACTTCGCCACGATGACGCGCGCGCAGCAGGCTCCAGCGCAGCGACAGCCACACCCAGGCCAACCGCAGCAGCACCAGCGCCAGGTTGATCACCACCACATAGACCAGCAGCCACCATGCACTGTGATGGCCGCTCTCGCTGACCGTGGTGATCGCACGCTCGACGATGCCCGGCAGCTGCTCACCGAGCAGCACGAACATGATGCCGTTGAAGCTGAACTGCAGCATTCCCCACACCGCCGCGCGCTGCACGCGCATGCTGCCCGAGACGCGACCGGTGAGCTCGACGTAGCTCATGGTGATACCGGCGGCGACCGCCGAAAGGATGCCCGAGGCATTGGCTTCTTCGGCCAGCAGGTAGGCCGCGAATGGAATCAGCAGGTTGACCAGCAGCGCCGCGCCGGGCTCCTCGCCGAAGCGCCGCCACAGCCAGCGCTGGAAGGTGGACACCCCCAGCGTCACCGCCACGCCGATCGCCAGCCCGGCCACCGCCACCCACACGAAGGTCAGCGACGCGCTGGCCAGCGAGAATGTCCCGGTCATCACCGCGGCCACCGCGAAGCGGAAGCAGACCAGGCCGGAGGCATCGTTCAACAACGACTCGCCTTCCAGGATGTGCATCAGCCGCTTGGGAATGGGCGCGCGCGAGGCGATCGAGCCCACCGCGACCGGATCGGTCGGGGAAATGATGGCCGCCAGGGCGAAGGCCACCGCCAGCGGCATCACCGGAATCATCCAGTGGATCAGGAAACCGGCGCCGATCACGGTGAACACCACCAGCCCGAACGCCAGTTCCAGGATCACGCCCTTGTCGCGGAACAGGCCCTGCTTGGGAATGCGCCACCCGTCCAGGAACAGCAGCGGCGGCAGGAACAGCAGGAAGAACATCTCCGGTTCCAGCGCATGGCCGCGGTTGAATACGCCGGCGATGACCGCGCCCAGGCCGATCTGCACCAGCGGCAACGGCAACGACAGCGGCAACACCCGGACCAGGTAGCCGCTGGCGACCACGGCCACCAGCATCGCCAGTACGACTTCAATGGTATGCATGCATTTTCCAGTGGACGGCGCGGGGGAGGCTGCACGCAGCCGACGCCGGAAACTGCAAAAAAACTATCACACCCTCGCGGTGCCGTCGAAACGGTAGATGTCCATCGCCAGGAAGCCCGCATCGATGCCGGCGTCGATGCGCTGCGCGCCCAATGCGTCGCCACCGGCCGCGCCCATCGCAACGTAGAGCGGCTGCAGGTGCTCATCGGTGGGATGCGCACGCTCGGCATGCGGTGCCTGGCGGCGGTAGTCCAGCAGGGCCGCGCTGTCGTCGGCCAGCAGCCGCTGCTCCACCCATTCGATGAAGGGCCGCACATACGGCGCTTCCTTGCCCTGCGCGTAGTTGCCCCAGTCGTGCAGGTTGTGGGTGATGCTGCCCGAGCCGATCACCAGCACGCCCTGATCACGCAGCGGCGCCAGCGCACGGCCCAGGGCCAGCTGATGCGCCGGGCCGAGCATGGGCTGGATCGCCAGCGGCACGACCGGGATATCGGCCTGCGGGTACAGGAAGCGCAGCGGCACCCAGGCGCCGTGATCCAGGCCGCGGTCCGGGTCGATCACCGTCGGCAGGCCGGCCGCACCCAGCCGCGCGGCGACCTCGGCCGCCAGCGCCGGATCGCCCGGCGCGGGGTACTGCAGGTCGAACAACGCCTGCGGGAAGCCACCGAAGTCGTGGATGGTGGGCGGTTGCCGATGCCCACCGACCACCGGCTGGCGGGTCAGCCAATGCGCCGACGCCATCACGATGGCGCGCGGACGCGGCAACGTGGCCGCCAGCGCGGCCAGACGCTCGCCGACCAGACCCGGGTTGAGCGCGGTCATCGGCGAACCGTGCGAGATATACAGCGAAGGCAGACGGGACATCACACTCTCCACAGGGGATGACGGGTATTGCAGCGATTCAACGCGAGACCAGCGTCCACTTGCCGTCGCCGATGCAGAACAGCACCAGCAGGGCCAGCGCCCAGAACGCCGGGTACTCCCAGCCTCCGCCGGGGTTGGCGAAGCTGAAGCCATTGGCGCCGTGCACGCTGACGATGGTGCCCAGCAGCAGCGGCACGCCGAGCAGCCCGATCCAGCGCGCGTACACGCCGAGCAGCAGCGCCGCGGCGATGCCCAGCTCGCCGACCATCGCCAGGTAGCCGAGTGCGCCGGGCAAGCCGAGCGATTCGAAGTAGGCGGCGGTGCCGGCCGGGGTGAACACCAGCAGCTTGGTCAGGCCATGCACCAGGAACAGGCCGCCGAGCGCCCAGCGCAGGAGCGTGGCACCGTAGGGGGCAAGCGCGGGGGTGCGGACAGGATGGGCGGACATGGGACACCTCGGGGATTCAGTGCGGACAGGTTATTGCGCTTGTTGTTGGCGATAAATACGATCAACTGGCGTTATTTATTACAGGAATCGCAACAATGGATACCTTGGAAGCCATGCGGGTGTTCGTGGCGGTGGTGGAGCGCAATGGCTTCAGCGCGGCCGCGCAGGCGCTGGACATGTCCACGGCCGGGGTCACCCGGCAGATCGCAGCGCTGGAGAAGCGCCTGTCCACGCGCCTGCTCAACCGTACGACGCGCCGTGTGAGCCCGACCAGCACGGGCGCGGCGTACTACGCACAATGTGTGCAGCTGTTGGCGCAGTTCGATGCCTTGGAAGCCAGCATCGGTGCGCAGGCGCTGGAGCCATCGGGCACGCTGCGGGTCAACGCGCCGGTCAGCTACGGCATCGCCCGGCTGGGGCCGGTGCTGGCCGGCTACCGTCAGCGCTACCCGCAGGTGCGGCTGGACCTGTCGCTGTCCGACCGCCTGGTGGACATGGTGGAAGAAGGCTATGACGTGGCGATCCGCATCACGCGCCAACCCGGCCCGGCGCTGATCGCCCGCAAGCTCGCCGAGTCCCAGATCCGCCTGTGCGCGGCACCGGCCTACCTGGCCCGCCATGGCGACCCGCAGCAGCCCGAAGACCTGGCCGGCCATGAGTGCCTGAACTACGCCTACTGGGGCGGCGGTGACAGCTGGCAGCTGCGCGGACCGCGCGGGGAAGTGTCGGTGGCGATCCAGGGCGGCGTACGCGCGAACAACGGCGACGTGCTGCGCGAAGCGGCCATTGCGGGCATGGGGATCATCGTGCAGCCGGATTTCCTGGTGGACGACGCGCTGGCCGACGGCCGCCTGCAGCGTGTGCTGCCGGACTGGGATGTGCCACCGATCGGGATCTTCGCGGTCTACACCAGCCGCAACCACCTGGCCCCGAAAGTGCGCAGTTTCATCGACTACCTGGTGGAGGCGTTGGCGTAAGCACGCCGCGCTAGGCCTCGGCGGTTTCCAGCCGCGCGATCACATCGCCCAGCGGCGCCGGGCGGCCCAGCAGGTAGCCCTGCACCTGATCGCAGCCATGTGCGGCCAGCCACTGGTGCTGGCCCGGAGTCTCCACGCCTTCGGCGATGACGGTCAGGCCCATGCTGTGCCCCAGCGACAGCAGCGCGCGGCAGATCGAGGCGTTGCGTGGGTTGGTTTCCACATCGGCGACGAAGCTGCGGTCGATCTTGAGGATGTCCAGCGGCAGATGCTGCAGGTAGGACATGTTCGAGTAACCGGTGCCGAAATCATCCAGCGAAATGCAGATGCCCTGTTCGTGCAGGCGTTGCATGGTCTGCTTGGCCTGGCCGGGTTTGCGCATCAGGCTGCTCTCGGTCAGCTCCACCTGCAGCGCGCCGCGGGCGAGCCCGAATTCGTGGGTGGCGCGGCTGAACTCGGCAACCAGATCGCTGTTGAAGAACTGCACCGCCGAGACGTTCACGGCGATGGGCAGGTCGAAGCCGGCGTCCACCAGCTGGCGCTGGGCCTGTGCGGCGGCGCGGATCACCCAGCGCCCCAGCGCCAGGATCAGGCCGGTGTCTTCGCACAGCTGGATGAAATCGCCGGGCGGAATGAAGCTGCCATCGGGCTGCGGCCAGCGCAGCAGGGCTTCCAATGCGGCGGGGCTGCCATCGCTGGCGTGGCAGATTGGCTGGAAGTACAGCTCGAACTCGGCATCGATCGCGCTGTGGATGCGCCCGGCCAGCCGCAAGCGGTCGGCCAGGCGCGAGGTGACGGTGTGGTCGAACCAGGCAATCACGTTGCCCTCGTCGCGCGCGGCATGCGCTGCCTGCGCGGCCATGCCGATCACCTGTTCGGCCCGCAGTGCATCGCCATCGAACTTCACCGCCACGCCGATCCGCGGCTCGAACTGATGCAGCCAGTCCTGGCCCCGCACCGGCTCGGAGACCGTCTGCACCAGGGTGTCCAGCGCAGTTTGACGCTGGTGGTCGTCGCGGATGGCAAAGATGAAATCCTCGGCCGGCTGGAAGGCCAGCAGGCCATAACGCACGCCCAGCCCGCCCAGGCGTTTGGCCATCGCCTGCAGTACCACCTCGCCGACCTCGCGGCCGAGAGTGTCGGCCACCAGCTGCAGGCCGCGGAACTGCACGTAGGCGATGGTGTAGCTGCCGCCCTCCTCGTCCAGCTGCGCGGCCAGCGCGCGGGTGTTGAGCAGGCCGGTGGCCGGGTTGTGGGTGGCGTGGTAAGCCAGGTCGCGCTCGTAGGCGAGCCGGTCGCTGACATCCTCGGCCAGCACCAGGCAGGCCTGGCGGTCGTCGAAATCCAGCCGGGCCAGATGCGCGCGCACCTCGAACAAGGTGCCGTCCTTGCGCCGGTGCATGCGCACCTTGGCGTCCTGCACGTCGCCGATGGCAGCGTTGGCGATCGCCCCACGGATCTCCTCCCAGCCTTCGCGCGGGCGGATGTCCAGGATGCTCATCGCCAGGAATTCCTCGCGGCTGTAGCCGTACTGCCGCACCGCCGCTTCGTTGACCTCCAGGAAATGCAGCGTGTCCGGGTCGAACACCCAGAACGGGGCCGGGTTGCGGTCGAACAGCAGCCGGAACTGGCGCTCGGCCTGCTGCACCCGCTCCAGTGCCTGGATCCGTTCGCTGACATCGGTGAGCGCGCCGATCATGCGCCGCTGGCGGTCCACCACGGCCACCCGCTGGCCGCGCGCGGACACCCAGCGCAGCGTGCCACCGGGCAGCACCAGCCGGAACATTTCATCGAGCACGTCGTTGCCGGCGAACGCGTTGTCGAACGCCGCCTGCATGCGCGCGGCATCCTCGCGGTGCACGCGCGCGAAGAACTCAGCCAACGACAGGCTTTCGATGTCGATGCCGAAGATCTCCCGGGCCAGCGGTGACCAGCGCAGCAGGCGCGCATCCTCGTCCACGTACCAGGTGCAGACGCGGCCGACCTGGTGGGCCAGCTGCAGCTCGGCGTGGCCGGTGCGCAGTTCTTCGGTCAACGTGTCCTGTCGGCGGGTGGCGCGGCGCAGGCTCAGGTACACCAGCGCGAAGGCCGCCCAGTACAACAGGTACAGCACCAGTGAGGCCTGCACGTAGGGCCACCACGGGGCCAGCACGTCCTGCCGGCCCAGCCCGGCGTACACCGCGACCGGATACTGGCCGAGCGTGGTCAGGGTGGAAATGCGCTCGACGCGATCGATCGTGCTGGTTTCGATGCCCAGCGGCGTCACCGCATCACGCCGCAGCATCTCGCGCTGGCCCAGGCCGAAGCGCTGGCCGGTCAGGCCGATGGTGTCCGGGCTGCGTGCCAGCACATAGCCGTGCGCATCGGTGATCGAGATGACCCCGTGCTCACCGGTATCCATGCCGCCGATGATCGATTGCAGCTCGCTGGTGCGCAGCCGGCTCAGCAGCCAGCGGTCCTCGCCCATGCGCAGCGCCAGCGGCAGGATCCAGTGCCCGCCGTCGCGCTGCTGCGGCGGCCCCACATACAGCCGGCTGCCCTGGCCGCGGTGGTCTTCCACCGCCCACAGCGGCAGGTGCAGGTCGTCGCTGCCGCGGGTCAATGCGCGGCCGTACTGATCCACCACCACCACGCTGTCCAGTTCGGTATTGCGCTGCAGTACCCCCTGGATGGCCTCATCAAGCAGATCCGGGGCTTGGTGCGGCACGCGCTGGAACAGCAGCGCACCGTTGTCGGCGACGCCTCGCATGGCCCGTTCCATGTTGCGCAGTTCCAGCCGCAGCAGGCGCTGTGAACCCGCCGCCAGCGCCGTGCTCTGGCGCTGTGCGGCCTCCTGTCGGCGCTGGAAATCATTGGCCAGCATGGCGATCAGCCCGGCGCCCAAGAGCACGCCCATGCTGATCCCCAGCCACACGATGGTCCGCATTGGCCGCGCCAGAGCGGGGTTCAACGCGGGCATCGCAAACCTCTCCCACAACAACGGGCTGACTTCATGCGTAAACGCTTCCTGGTTTCCCCAAACCTGAGCGGCCGAAGCCTCGGATTCTTGACGCTTGATCACCACGCCATCCCCTTGCCCTGCGCGTGACCCGCCTCCTGTGCTCCCATGCAGCATGCACCAGCGCGCGCGGCGCGGGAAGAGCGGAACCCGTGTTCATGTTGAAGAAATCCAGCGATGCCTCGTGCAGCGAAGGCCTACGCGAGCGTCGATGATCGGAGGCTGTCTGGGGCATCGCCGCGGCGCCCAACCCCGCGCGGGGGAGGATTAGACTTGGGGTTTTCCGGTTGCCCGAGAAGTCCATGTCCAAGCTGCGCCGCCCTACCCTGATGCTCGCCATTGCCGCCAGCCTGTCGCTGGGCCTGGCCGCCTGCGACCGTGAACCGGCCGCCCCCGCCGCCGCCGCGCCGGACAGCGCTGCCGCACCGCCGGCCGCCGCCAAGCCGCAGCTGGGCAGCTTCGGTTTCGATATCGCCGGCATGGACCGCAGCGTCGCCGCCGGTGACGACTTCTTCGGCTTCGCCAACGGCAGCTGGGTCAAGAACACCGAGATCCCGGCCGACCGCTCCAGCTTCGGCAGCTTCAACGTCATTTCCGAAAAGACCCTGGCCGATACCCGCGCCATTCTCGAAGGCGCCGCCGCCGATACCAAGGCCAGTGGCGAGACCAGGTTGATCGGCGACTACTACGCCGCCTACATGGACGAAGCCGGCATCGAGTCACGCGGCGCGGCTGCGGTGAAGCCGGAACTGGAGGCCATCGGTGCGATCGCCGACAAGGCCGCGCTGGCCACCGCGCTGGGCGGCACGCTGCGCGCCGACGTCGACCTGCTCAACGCAACCAACTTCTACACCGACCGCCTGTTCGGGGTGTGGGTGTCGGTGGACCTGCTGCAGCCCGACCGCAATGCGCCCTATCTGGTGCAGGGCGGCCTGGGCCTGCCTGATCGCGACTTCTACCTGCAGGGTGGGCGCATGGCCGAGCTGCGCAAGCAGTACCAGGCCTATATCGCCCAGATGCTGCAGCTGGCCGGCGTTGCCGACCCGGCCACCAAGGCGCAGCGCATTCTGGCGCTGGAAACCCGGATCGCGCAGGCGCATGCCACCCAGGAAGAAACCAACGATGTAGCCAAGGGTGCCAACGCCTGGAAGCAGGCCGACCTGAGCGCCAAGGCGCCGGGCATGGACTGGAATGCCTTCCTGGCCGGGGCCAAGCTGGACGCGCAGCAGGACTTCATCGTGTGGCAGCCCAAGGCCGTGGCTGGCATCTCGCGATTGGTTGCCACCGAGCCACTGGATGTGTGGAAGGACTACCTGGCCTTCCACGCGCTGGACCGCGCCGCGCCGTATCTGCCGAAGGCCTTCGCCGATGCGCGCTTCGCCTTCCACGGCACCACGCTCAACGGTACCCCGCAGCAGAGCGACCGCTGGAAGCGTGCGGTGGATGACAGCAACCACGCCGTGGGCGAGGCGATCGGCAAGCTGTACGTCGAGCGCCACTTCGACCCGGCCACCAAGGCCCGCGCCGATGAGATGGCCAAGAACATCATCGCCGCCTTCGCCAAGCGCATCGATGCACTGGAATGGATGTCGCCGCAGACCAAGGCGCACGCCAAGGCGAAGGTTGCCGGGCTGACGGTGGGCATGGGCTATCCGGAAAAATGGCGCGACTACACCGGTCTTGAGATCAAGCGCGACGATGCGCTGGGCAACGCCGAGCGTGCGGCGCAGTTCGAGTACCAGCGCAACATCGCCAAGCTGGGCAAGCCGGTCGACCACGGCGAGTGGGCGATGCTGCCGCAGACGATCAATGCGATGAACGTGCCGTTGGAGAACCGCCTGGTGTTCCCGGCCGCGATTCTGCAGCCGCCGTTCTTCGATGGTGCCGCCGATGATGCGGTGAACTACGGTGCGATCGGTGCGGTGATCGGGCACGAGATCAGCCACGGCTTCGACAACGCCGGCGCGCAGTTCGACGAGACCGGCAAGCTGCACAACTGGTGGACGGCCGACGATCTGAAGAAGTTCAACGCGGCCGGCGATGCACTGGCGGCACAGTTCAGCAGCTATCAGCCGTTCCCGGGGGTAGCGGTGAACGGTCGTCTGACGCTGGGCGAGAACATCGCGGACGTGGCCGGTCTGGCGACGGCCTACGATGCCTACCAGCTGTCGCTGCAGGGCAAGCCGGCGCAGGCGCTGGAAGGTTTCAGCGCGGACCAGCGGTTCTTCCTGGGCTTTGCGCAGGCGTGGCGGAGCAAGGCGCGCGAGCAGGCGCTGCGCAATTCGCTGTTGACCAACGTGCACGCGCCGGGCCAGTTCCGCGCGCTGACGGTGCGCAATCTGGACGCGTGGTATCCGGCGTTCGAGGTGAAGGAAGGCCAGAAGCTGTACCTGGCACCGGACAAGCGGGTCAAGGTGTGGTGATCGGTTTCATCGCAGCGTTGTGATGGAAAAACGGGCGCTTCGGCGCCCGTTTTTTTGGATCAGGATCAAAGGCAGATCAACGGCGCAGATCAACGGCAGGGCTTCATTTGCGCGCGTTGGGGCCACCCCACCCACGCCAGCCCTTCGACACAGTGCTTCCGCTCAATGAGAAGCGGTAGAGCCGGCCGCTGGCCGGCTGGCCGCGCGCAGCACGGCAATGACCGAACCGACGACCTACCGGCTCACCCCCACGTCTCCAACACGCTCACCGGCACCCCCACGCGCGCGCAGGCACGCGTGGCCACACCGTCGTGCAATGCGCGGCGGAACATCGGGGCCATGCCCTGCAACATGCGTGCGCAGGTGCGTGCCTGGGCGCGTTGCAGCGGCGTGCGCTGCAGCATCACTTCAGCCCACGGCGGCAACAGCGCCGCGCCGGCGCCCAGGAACAGTTCGCGCGAGAGCCCGGCCATCGGTACGGGCAGGCGGATACCGGACAACACCTGCAGCACTTCGCGCGAGCGCGCGTCGAACACCAGCTGCGACTGCTGCTGTGCGAAGTACGCGGCCACCTCCGCTTCCGAGGCCGGCACGTCGGTGGCGCCCAAGGCTTCGGCCACACGTTTGTACTCGCGGTAGTACCGGTCGGCGATGGCCACGGGCACGTCGCGGCCGTAGCGGCGGCAGCCCTGGAGGAAGGCGTAGGCCTCGGTCACATGGACCCAGGTCAACAGATGCGGGTCATCGGCTGAATAGGGGCGGCCATCGGCGGCCTGTCCGCGTACCTGCGCATGAATGCGCTTGACCTTGGCGACCAGGGCGTCCACTTCGCCGGTCGGCGCGTAGCTGGTGCCAGCCACGAAGGCGGTGGTGCGGCGCAGGCGACCCACCAGGTCCGCGCGGAAGTTGGAATGGTCGTACACCCCGGCCAGGGCCAGCGGGTGCAGGGTCTGCAGGAGCAAGGCACACAAACCGCCGGCCAGCATGCCGGGGAACTCGGCATGCACGCGCCAGGTGGCGCTGTGCGGCCCGAACCAGCCCGGGTCGCCCAGCGGCTGGTCGTAGTCGATGCCACTCTGGCCGCGTGGGAAGGCGCCCAGCACCCAGCGCCGGATCGGCACGGTGACGGGGCGGGAAACGCGGTGCAGCAGGGTTGGCATGGCAGGTCCGATCGGCCGGGAGGGAACCACGGTCTGCGCGGTCGGCACCGATTCTGGCCGATCACGGGGGCCCTCGCGAGCCGCCACGCTCAGCCGGCGTTTCATGTGCACCTGCAGCACGATTTTACCTGCGACATCTTGTCGCAGGCCGCAGGCGCGATGATGCGCCGCACCACGAGACGCCCATTCAGAAAACAGGCCCGCGCCGCTTCGCACGACCCCCATTGCGCGCTTCGCTGGAAGTGCTAGAACTGAATCCGCCTCATCGTCGTCCAATGCGCTGCCGCACGTTCCAGAAGGAGCACGTCATGATCGCTTTGTTCAAGGGTTTGGGTTTGCTGTTGCAGGACAACGAGCTGTACAACAGCCCGTTCGAAAAACAGGTTGCGCATTGGCGGAACAAGAGTGAGCAGCAGATCCGCGAGGAAGTCGCGGTGCTGGCCAAGGCCAAGGGCCAATGGCTGATGGCCTCGATCGTGGGCTGGCAGGCGGCATCGCTGCTGATCCTGGGGCTGATCAGCAATTACCTGTGGCGGGACGATTTCCATATCACCTTCACCCGCGTGGTGATTGTGTTCGGTTCGTGGATCTCGATCCTGTTCGTGATCTGGTTCATGGCCAACATGTTCGACCACACTGCCGGTTTCGAGCGCTGGATGAAGGCGTTCAACAGCCGCGCCCGGATCACCTCCGACGCCGACAGCGTGGAATGCGTGGCCGAGGCGCTGGACATGGCCCAGCTGTATCCCGAAGTGCTCGATTACAAGCAGGTGGTCACCTCACGCCGTGAGCTGCGCCACGAAGACATCCGCATCATGCGCGAGATCGGGCGCATGCGGCAGCACTCTGAACTGGTCGGTCAGCTCAACCATGTCGGTGAGCAGGACGACGGCCGCAACCTGCATCTGCAACCAGCCTTCTGACCATCCCGGAAAGCGGGGGGAGCCACAATGCCACCGTGTTCACCCACGGTGGCATTGTTCTTTGCGCACCTCGCTGACGCACTGGCGGAAACCCGCCGGCAGCCCGGCCATCTGTTCGGTCTTGCCCGCCGCCACGCTCAACCGGTGCAGCGGCGGTTGCGCACAGGCCTGGTCGGGCGTGCAGCGCGGATCCAGCACCAGGTAGTAGCAGTGGCCGCTGCTGCTGGCGATGCAATCGAAGCTGGCCACACCGCTGTCCACGGTGGTCTTGCTGTACAGCGTATCCACGCCGTTGGCACGGATGCGGGTGACGGAGGTATTGCTTGCCTGCTGGCAGGCGGCAAGCGCCACCAGGCACACGGTGAGGATGAGGGCGGTACGCATGGTCGCTCCGAGGAAAGGGGCCAAGGGGGATTACATCCCCCGGAACAGGCTCATGAACGGCTGGCTGACATTGAGCACTTCCGGGCGCTGCTTCAGGCGTAGCTGGCCGCGGCCGGTATCGTCGCGGCTCACCGCTGCCACGGCTTTCATGTTGACGATGGTGGAGCGGTGGATCTGGCGGAAGCGCTGCGGGTCCAGCACCTCCAGCAACTCGCGCAGCGGGGTACGCAGCAGGCTCTCGCCATGCTCGGTGACCACCGTGGTGTATTTGCTGTCGGCACGGAAATAGACCACGTCTTCGAGCATGATCAGCTGGGTATCGCGGCCGTTGCTGGCGGTGATCCAGGCCAGCGGCGGTGCGCCGGTGTGGGTGCCGTTGGCCTGGCCCAGCCGCTGCAGCAGCTGTTCGAGCATGGCGCTGTCCGGACGCCCCTGCTGCAGGCGCGCCAGGATCCGCTCGCGGGTCGCCAGCAGGCGCTCGTCGCTGACCGGCTTGAGCAGGTAATCCATCGCGCCCTGTTCGAACGCATCGATGGCGTACTGGTCGTAGGCGGTGACGAATACCACCTGGGTGCGCGGGCTCAGCTCGGGCAAGGCGCGGGCGACTTCGATGCCGCTGATGCCGGGCATGCGGATGTCCAGGAAGGCCAGGTCCGGTTTCAGCTCGGCCAGCTTCTCCAGCGCACTGGCACCGTCTTCGCATTCGGCCACCAGCCGCAGCTCCGGCCACAGCCGCTGCAGTTGCCCGACCAGCGACTGGCGCAGCAGGTCTTCGTCTTCGGCAATGAGCGCATCAAGCTGCATGGATGGCCTCGCGTGCGTCGCGCGGCAGGGTGATCGTTGCCGCCACGCCGCTGGGGAAATTGGACACGATCGCCACGCCGGCGCGTTCGCCGCAGGTCAGGCGCAGGCGCTCGCGCAGGTTCTTCAGGCCGATTCCGGTGCCGCTGCTGCCCTGGCCGAAGCCCAGGCCATCGTCGGCGACGGTCAAGGTGATGTGGTCGTCGAAGGCACGCGCGATGATCCACACCGTGCCGCCGCCGGGTTTGGGTTCCAGCCCGTGCTTGATCGCGTTCTCGACCAGGGTCTGCAGCGCCATGGACGGCAGCGGCAGGCCCATCAGCGCTGGCGGTACATCGACCTGCAGGGCCAAACGCGCGCCCATGCGGATCTTGAGGATTTCCAGGTAGGCCTGGGTGCGCTCCAGCTCCACGCCCAGGGTGGACATCGACTCGTCCACGCTGGGCAGCGAACTGCGCAGGTACTGGATCAGGTGCCCCAGCATCTGGTCGGCGCGCGGCGGGTCGGTGCGGGTCAGCACCTGCGCGTTGGCCAGCGTGTTGTAGAGGAAGTGCGGCTCGACCTGGGCATGCAGCAGGTTGAGCTTGGCCACCGACAGTTCCTTCTCCGTCTCGGTCTGCGCGGCCGCGGCCTGCTCGTCACGACGCTGTTCGGAGACCCGGCGGGTGATCACCCGGCTGACCGCCTCGGCGTTCTCGAAGTTGCTGCCCTCATCGACCGCGAGCAGGTCGGCCCAGACCCCGGCGTCGGGCTCGAACAGCAGCGTCACGCTGCTGGTGCCCTGCCCCGGGGTCACCGTGGCCACCACGCTGTTGCGGCGGATCGCCAGGCGTGCCGGCAGGTTCCAGCGCGACGGTGGGCGGCCGTTGTAGGGGTCCACGCGGCGCACGTAGGCGCGCACCTGCAGGCTGCCGGCAGCGCTTTCGATGTCCTCCACCCGCGGCAGTTCGGCGATGGCCGCCTCGAGCAGGGCGAAGGCCGGGCCGGCGTCCATGGGCAGTTCGATCTGGCGGCGCTGGCGGCTGGACAGGGTGGTGCCATCCAGGCGCCCGGCAACCATCCAGACCCGGCGGATATGGGTGATGCAGCTGCCGATCGCGGTGACCACCAGGAACATCGCCAGCAGCCCGAAGACCCAGCCCGGGCCGTCGCGCATGCCGCTGAAGATGCCACTCCAGACGAAGCCGGCCACGATGAGGGCGGCGAACCAGGCCAACAGGATGCGGAAGATCAGGGCGAGGCTGGCGAACACGGCGGCGTCTTCACGATGGGATGGGGCGAGCATAGCCCCGCCGCTGGCAAGGACAAGCGGCATGCGACGAAGGCGCGGTTTGGTGGGACGAAGCCGCGTAGGGCCACCCCGGGGGTGGCTGGTCTTCGTTCCGGGGCCATGAAGCCACGCATGGCGTGGCTCTACCTCGGGGCGTCCGGCCGGCGTACCGGCCGGACGCGGTCTTATTTCCGCTCGGCGGCGCTGGCTTCGCGCGGGGCACGGAACTGGGAGTCTTCACTCCAGTTCGGCCAGGCGCGGGAGTTGGCCAGCTGGTTGCCCAGCGTGTACAGCACTTCCAGATCGCGCGAGGCACCGGCGAAGGTCCAGTCCGGCTGCCACTCGTCGCCCTGCTGGTGGTAGCGCTTGGCGGTGTAGTCATCCGAGGCGGCCTTGCCGGCCGCCACGCCGCCGTTCACCCAGTCCTGCCCGGCCGAGTAGGACACCGCCGGCACGCCGCGCTTGGCGAACGGGAAGTGGTCGGAACGGAAGAACAGTCCGGCTTCCGGCTTCGGGTCCGGGGTGTAGCGGATGTCCCAGCCCTTGGCCACGTCCTTGAGCTGGTCCAGCAGTTCCAGCTTGGCCGAGCCGTAGATGCCGAAGTCGCGCGAGGGACCGAACGGCGCCATGCCGTCCATGTTGATCACCGCCACGGTCTTGCCCAGCGGGTAGAGCGGGTGGCTGGCGTAGTACTCCGAGCCCAGCAGCCCCTTCTCCTCGGCGGTGACGGCCAGGAACAGCACCGAACGCTGCGGGCGCTTGCCCTTGGCGTAGCCACGGGCGAGTTCGATCAGCGAGGCGGTACCGCTGGCGTTGTCGAGCGCGCCGTTGAAGATGGTGTCGCCGTTGGCATCCGGCTTGCCCACGCCGATGTGATCCCAGTGCGCGCTGTAGATCACCGTTTCATCGGGATGCGTGCTGCCCTCCAGGCGGGCGGCCACGTTGTGCGAGGTGATCACCTCGGTCTTGACCGCGTACTTGGCCGAGAAGGTCTCCCCCTTCAGTTCCACCGGCTTGAACTCGCGGGTCTGTGCCTGCCGCTTGAGCGCCTCGAAATCCAGGCCCGAGCGCTTGAACAGCTCCACCGCCAGATCACGCTGGATCCAGCCTTCCAGCAGCGGATGCGCCTCGGCCGGGTTGTCGCGGACCACGTCGAACATGGTGTTGGTATTGGAACCGGCTACGGTGGCCCAGCCATAGGAGGCCGGTGCGGTCTCGTGCACGATCAGCACGCCGAGCGCGCCCTGGCGTGCGCCTTCTTCGTACTTGTAGGTCCAGCGACCGTAGTAGGTCATGCCCCTGCCGTCGAAGTCGCCCTGGCCGCTTTCAAAGTCCGGGTCGTTGATCAGCACGACGGCGATCTTGCCCTTCAGGTCCACGCCCTTGAAATCGTCCCAATGGCGCTCGTCGGCCTTGACGCCGTAGCCGAGGAAGACCAGCGGGGCGTTCTTGATGTCCACCTCGGTGGCACCGTTCATCGCGGCGCGCACGGCGATTTCCTTGCCTTGGCTCAGCGCCTGCGGCTTGCCCTGGCTGGTCAGCGCCAGGCTCGGGGTGCCGACGATATCGCCTTTGCGCAGCGGTACCGCCTGGGTCCACAGACGTTTGCCGTCCTTGAGGTCGCCGCCCGGCTGCAGGCCGGCCGCGGCGAACTGCGTGCTCAGGTAGGCGATGGTCTTCGCCTCGCCGGCGGTGGCCGGCGAGCGGCCTTCATAGGCGTCGGAGGCCAGCTCCTTGACGTCGGCGGAGATCCGCGCGCCGTCGAATTTAGGCGTTGCCGCCATCAGGGCCGACGACACCGACAGCGCCAACAGGCTCAGTACTACTCGCTTCATTGCTCTCTCCACAACGGGACCACGTAGACCCCGAGTGTAGGCGATGAAGCGCCGGGCCATGCCCGGCTGCTCCGTTCACCAATTCGGATCTTCCGCCGGCGCCGCCGGCTTCGGTGCCGCGGCACGCTTGGCGGCCGGCTTGGCCGCACCACTCGCCGCCGTCGCTGCGGCCTTCACCGGCGCCGCCTTCTGGCGCAGCTCGATCGCGCCGGGCTTGAAGTTCGCCCCGCCAAGATCCGCACCGCCTTCAATCGTGCCGTAGGAAGTCTGCGCCGCCACGCGGTCGACACGGATGGTGCAGCACGGGGTTTCACTGCGGCCCAGCGAACGACCGGTCTGCGGGTCCTTCAAGGCTTCGCCCAGCATCACCGCCTGCCAGCGCTGGCCCACCTGCAGCGAATCGCCGCCCTGGCTCAGCACCACCTGGTCGCCGCTCATCGACACCACCGACACCGGGAAGATCTCGGTGATGATCGCGCTGCCGATCTGGCCGGACAGCGAATCCATCATCGCCGCAGCCATGCCCTTGCCGTCCACCACACGCGGCAGCGTGCTCGGCCCGGTCGAAGCCAGCTGGTGATCGAAACTGTCGGACATCACCACTTCACCGGTAGCGGCATTGATCAGCCGCAGGGTGATGCGGCCGCCGCCGGAATACGAGCTCACCTGGCGATCGGACATGCGCAGGTTGCGCACGCTGCGCGGGTATTCGAAACGTTCGATGCTGGGAATCAGGATCAGGTCGGTGGCCAACTGCTGGCCCAGCCGCGCGGTGTCCTGCAGGCGTACGTTGCCGCTGTTGATGTGGTCGATCTCGGCCTGCATCTCCTCACCGAACTCGCGGTCGAGCACGATGAAACGCTTGGTCTGGGTCAGGGTGTCGTTGAGCCGCGCACGGATCGCACGTGCCACTTCATCACTGCTCACCCGGCCATCGCCGACCGCATAGCTGCCGGAGCGCACGTGCGGTTCGGCCACCACGATCTTCGGCCGGCCCTGCTCGTCCGGGGCACGGTACTTGGCGATATCCGCCTTGATCCGCACCTTCCAGTAGCTGCGCAACGTGCGCCGGTTGACGTCGGATTCGAACGACTGCGCGCCACGCTTGGCGTCAACCTTGGCCTGTTCCTTGTAGCTTTCCTTGACGCTGGCCGACGCCGAACCACCGGCGCCGGTCGCCTCGGCCGTAGCCTGCGCCGACCCGCTGGCCGACGCCGAGGCGGAATAGGTGTAGCCGGCATCGCTGGCACGCACGCGCGCCACCACTTCCTCATCCAGCTGGGTCACTTCTTCCTGCGAGAGGATTTCATAGCCCAGCACCGCCCCCTGCGAGGCGGCGATCATCTGCTGGGAAAACGCGTCGGCGCGGATATCGCCGACGTGCTCCCCATCCACGTCCACATGCAGGCCTGCACGCAGGCTCTGCATCTGGCTGGCCACGCGTACGCCATTGACCTGGGCCACCGCCGATTGCAACGCGGCCAGTACCGCCAGCTCGGGCGTGCTGCCGATGCCGTCGGCTTCACGCGACACCTGGGTGGTGCCACCGAAATCCGGTGCACCGCGCAGCGGTTGGTCTTCAGCCGGCTGGGCCAGCTTGGTTTCGGCCTTGGCCGGGGCGTCCTCCACCGCAGCCTCCTGCTTGCCGCAGGCGGCGAGCAGGGTAGCGGTGAGGGCCAGGCTCAACAGGCGAATGGAGATCTGCATGCGTGGCCGTCCTGGCTCAGTTCAGGCCGTCGAGCATCGAGTCGGCGTTGCCCGGCACCTTGATCTTGCTGGCGCGGGCGAAGGTCATCGCCGACTTGGACGAGGTGTACAGGCCCTTCAGGTAGCCCGGGGATTCCTTGGCAACCCAGGCACCGGCGGCCAGCTTGCGGCCCACGGTGGCCAACTGGGTGGCGCCCAGGTTCTTCATGCCACCGGCGAAGTTGCTGGCTTCACCGCTCAGCTTCTGGCCTTCGGCGGCCGAGGCGATCAGCGACACCAGGCCATCGGCGTAGTGCTGCTTGGATTCGGCGTTCAGTTCCGGCTGCGCGGCAACGCGCTCGTCGATCGCGGCCTGGGCCTTCTCGCTGACCGACACCGACTTCTTCATCTGGTCCACGTTGACCGAACCCGACGACAGCGCCTGGCGCTCGGCTTCCAGCAGCTGCACCTGCTCGGCCAGGCCGAAGGCCTTGGCGAAGGAGGTCTGTGCCTTCAGCGAATGCGACTGCGAGGAAACGAAACGACGCACCAGCGCTTCCTGCGCGGCTTCGTCCGGGGCAGCGGCGCTGCTGGAGGCGCTGCTGTCGCCGCCGCCCACCAGGCCCTTGAGCTTGCCCAGCTGAGCGTGCGCCGGCAGCGCGAAGGTGGTGGCGATGGCGAGTGCGATGAGGGTCTTGCGGATCATGGGATGTCCTTTATCTGAGGATGGCAGCTGTCGAGCGTTGCTCGACAGGCTGTGGAGAACCGGCGCTGGATCAGCGCACGGCCTTGACGTTGAGTTCGTTGATCATCTGCTGGGCAGCCTGTTCGGCGGCTTCGCGCAGTGCGTTGGTACGGGCAACGGTTTCATTCGGACCCAGGCCGGCGTACTGCACCGGGCCCACCGAGGACACGGTGCGCGGGAAGCGCCCGGTCACGTCCAGTACCTTGCCGGTCACGGTCACATAGACGCGGGTGTTGCCCGAGGCCGGGTCACGGTCGCGCATGCCGATGTCCAGCGTGCCCACCGCGATGTACGGGATGTTGGCCGCACGGATGCCGTTGGCGGTATCGCGCAGGGTGGCAGCGGACAGGTCGTTGCCGGTGCTGAAGTCCTTGCGGATGCGCTCGATGCTGAGCAGGCCGCGGCTTTCGCCTTCGACGTATTCCGCTTCAACCACTTCATAGCCGGCGCTGCTGAAGGCACCGGTCATGGCGGTGTTGACTTCGGCGGCGTTGGCCACCTTCCAGCTGATGTTGTCGCTGCGCGCGGTGGTGCTGCCACCGGAGGTGACCGAGACCGAGGCATTCTGGTTGATGCTGCCGTTGGTGCTCACCGAATTGCCACGGAAGCTGTCGCCTTCGCGGGTCTTCTCGTCATAGCTGCGGCTGGCGTCGACGCGACGGTATTCCTTGTCCTGGAACGACTGCACGGTGTCCTGCGAGCGCGCCATGAACAGGAAGGTCAGCAGCGAACGCTCATTGCTGCGCGCACCGGCCACGGCCGAACCGGCATCCAGCTTGGTCTGCAGCAAGGTGGTGTTGATTTCGGCGCGGACGCTGACGGTGTAGGTCTTGGCCTTCTTGTCTTCGTTCTCCGACAGCGGCACCGCCGACAGCACGTAGCGGTCGATTTCACCGATGAACTCGGCGCGGCGTGCTTCGAACAGGCGCAGCTTGGCCGCGCCGGATTCGGCGATGTAGGCCTCCAGCGCGTTGACCTTGGCCTTGTTCAAGGCCTGGGCCCGGGTGTCCGCGCTCAGGCGCAGGCCATAGCTGGCCGAGCCCATGCCACGCGAACTGGCGGTCTGCGCAGCGACCGGTGCGGTCACCATCAGCGCAATGAGAATCAGCAGAACGGCACGAATCAACGACATGATTTGATCAACTCCTGGAGGGCCTGGGTCTGTTGCTGCAGCGGGCGTCCGCCCGGCTTCTGTTCGTCCAGCCAGGCGCGCGAATCGGCGCGCTTGGCCGCGGCGCCGGCAAAGGCATCAAGCCCGGCCAGCACGGTTTCATAGCCGGCCGACCACTGGTCGACCTGCCATTGGGTCACCGGCACCACCTTGGTGGCACCCTTGCGCAGCGGCTGGTCGAAGAACACCTTGCCGGAGAACGGCTCGATCACCGAAACCTGGAAGAAGGCGCCGAACAGCATCGTCTTCATCGCGGCGGTTTCGTTGACCACGCCGCTCTTCATCGCATCCAGCTGCAGCTTGATCACGTAGTCGGGCTCGGGAATCTTCAGCTGGTAGACCTTGCCGTCGGCAAAGCGCGCGGCCATCGCCCCGCCGATCGCCTCGCCGGTGGCCGGCGGCAGCAGGCCGATACCGGTATTGGACGACAGCGTCTTGGACAGTTCATGCGCCAGCGTGGCGCGCAACGGGCCTTCCAGCGCCGGGTTGGGCAACTTGGCGCGGGCGGCATCGGACAGCGTCACCGCGCCCACCTGCAGGCGGCGTACCGAGGCGTTCGGCAGCTGCGCGGTGGACAGGGTCTTGGCCAGCACCTTGGGCAGACCGGTGTCGGCGCCGCCGTACAGCAGGTCGGCGACGATGGCGTTGATCTCGTCGTCGTCCGGTCGGTATTCCAGCAGGTCGATGCGCTGCAGGGTGAGCGGGTACGACGCGATCACCTGGCGCTCGCGGAAGTCGAAGAACAGCGCCTGCAGCGCCACTTCCACCAGCACTTTGTACTGGTCGCCGATCGGCTCCACCGAGACCAGCTCACGGTCCAGCGCTGCCGCCAACACGGTGGCACTGGTGGTGCCGTCGAGCTTGGCCAGCTGGTCGCTGATCAGTTGCAGGTTGGCCGGCGGCTGCCGGCGCAGGGCTGCGCCGAGCTGCTGGTTCAGCGCTTCGGCGCCGCGCTGCTCGATCACACGGGTACTGTGCGGGGCCACTTCATTGCGCGCGGTAGCCTCACCGGTGAACGCAAAGCCGGCCCAGTAGACCTGCTGCGACTTGTCGGCGGCATGGGCACTGGTGGCGAAGGCGATAACGCACAACCACAGCCACGCGCGCGGCGCGCGAGCTCGCTTCTTCCCTGAAAACATCGTCCTGCGGTCCTTGTGTGCCCCACCCAGGCGGAGTGCCGGGCCGGATTCGTGAATGGGCGCAACGATAGCCCCTCCCCCAAGCCGGAGCAAGATGCGATTGCGTCAGCCTTTCGCCAGGGCCTCGGACCGGGCCAGCAGCCAGGCCCGCTCCCGTGCATTGCTGGTCAACCCGGCGGCACGCGTGAAGGCCTGCCGGGCATCATCGGCTCTGCCCAGCTGCAGCAGCAGGTCGGCCTGGACCGCTGCCAGCGGTGCGTAGTCCTGCAGGCGGCCATCGGCGGCCAGCTGCTCCACCAGTGGCCAGGCCGCCGCCGCCCCTTGCGCACGCGATATCGCCACCGCGCGGTTGAGCTCGACCACCGGCGAGGGCTGCACCTGCGACAGCCGCATGTACAGCGCGGCCATGCCGGCCCAGTCGGTGTCCTGCGCGCGGCGTGCACGGGCATGGCAGTCGGCGATGCCGGCCTGCAGTACATACGGATCATCCACACCGCCCAAGGCGATGGCCTGCTGCAGCGCCGCCTGGCCACGGCCGATCTGCAGCCAGTCCCAACGGCTGCGATCCTGTTCGGGCAGCAGGATCGGGTTGCCCTGCGCATCCACCCGCGCGCCCGCACGCGAAGCCTGCAGTTCCATCAGCGCCAACAGCCCGTGCACCTGCGGCCAGGTGGGCAGCCGGCCCACCAGCACGCGCACCAGCCGCAGTGCCTCCTCGCACAGCGCCGGGCGCATCCAGTCATCGCCACTGCTGGCCGTATAGCCTTCGTTGAACACCAGGTAGATCACTTCCAGCACCGAGGCCAGGCGCTCGGGCAGCTCGGCCTGCCGCGGTACCTCGAACGGCACCTGCTTCTGCGCCAACGTGCGCTTGGCCCGCACGATGCGCTGGGCGATGGTCGGCTCGGGCTGCAGGAACGCGCGGGCGATCTCGTCGGTGGTCAACCCGCCGAGCAGGCGCAGGGTCAGCGCCACCCGTGCATCGGCCGACAGCACCGGGTGACAGGCCACGAACATCAGCCGCAGCAGGTCATCGCCGATATCGTCCTGCAGTGCATCGCTGTCATCGGGCGACGGCAACGGCTGCGGCTCCAGTTCACTGCCCCATAGGGCGTGCTGCCCGGCCACGCGCTGGTGCTGGCGCAGCACGTCGATGGCGCGATTGCGTGCAGTGGTCATCAACCACGCTCCCGGGTTGTCGGGTACACCCTGTGCCGGCCAACGCTCCAGCGCGGCCAGCCAGGTGTCCTGGGCCAGTTCTTCGGCACGCCCGACATCACCGCCCAGCATCCGCGCCAGGCGTGCGATCAAGGCCGGCGCTTCCATGCGCCAAAGGGTATCCAGTCGTTGCGAGAGCGCGTTGTCCATGGCGCCGATCAGAGCATTGCCGGGCCCTGGCGCACAAGCGCCGCGCTCAGGCCACCGGCACTGCCCGGTTCAGCCCGGTTCGCCGTCCATGTGTGCGATTTCCCACAGGTGGCCGTCCAGGTCCTGGAAGCCACGCTGGTACATGAAACCGTAGTCGCGGGCCGGCATCGGCTCGCTGGCACCGGCCTTGAGCGCCTTGTCGACCAGCACATCCACCGCCTTGCGGCTGTCGGCCGACAGGCAGGTGATCACCTCGGTGGAGGTGCGGGCATCGCTGATCGGCTTGGTGGTGAATCCGGTGAAGAACGTCTCCACCAGCAGCATCACGAAGATGCTGTCGCTGATGATCATGCACGCGGCATTCTCATCGGTGAAGGTGGGGTTGAAGGTGTATCCCAGTGCGGCGAAGAAGGCCTTGGAGGCCTCCAGGTCACGCACCGGCAGGTTGACGAAGATCATCTGGGGCGAAGCGGTCATGGTTGAATCTTCCTTGGTTGGTTGGGGATCAGGGCTGCTTCATGCAATTGACCATCCACGGCTTGCCGTAGCGGTCGATCAGGAAACCCCAGCGGTGCGCCCAGAAGGTTTCGCCGATCGGCATCTTGATGTCGCCGCCCTCGGCCAGCGCCTTGAACACACGCTCGGCTTCCTCGACGGAGTCGACATCGATGTTGATCGTGGTGCTGTTCTCACCCGGGCCGGACGGGCTGTCGGCGGCCATCATCACCGCGCTGCCCACTTCCAGCTGGCTGTGCGCGACATGGTCCAGGGTTTCCGGCGGCATCTCGCCACAGCCTTCGGTGTTTTCCATCGGCGGCATGTCGCGGTACTTCAGCTCCGAAGTAACCTTGCCACCGAGGACCTGCGCGTAGAAGGCCATCGCCTCGTGGGTCTTGCCGTTGAAGTTGAGGAACGGGATCAGTTTCATGGGTCGTGCTCCAGGGGGGTGCTGCGGGTTGGGGGAATTCAGTCCGGACTGCCGATCTGCTCGCGCAGACGCTGTTCCTGCGCGCGTAATTCGGGGGTGAAGGTTTCGCCAAAATCGTCGATGCCGAAGATCGGCCGCAGCTCCACCACCACGCCCGGCCCGAACGGCGCGCGCTTGAGCCATTCGGTAGCCTCGTCCAGCGAGCGCACCTGCCACAGCCAGAAGCCTGCCACCAGCTCACGGGTTTCCGCGAACGGGCCATCGATCACCCGCGGGGTGGCATCGCCAAAGGCCACCCGACGGCCGCGCGAGGTGGGGTGCAGGCCCTCGCCGGCCAGCATGATCCCGGCCTGCACCAGCTGTTCGTTGTAGGCGCCCATGGCGCGGAATTCGGCCTCGGTCGGCATCTGGCCGGCCTCGGTGGATGCATCGGCCTTTACCAGTACGATCACTTTCATCAGGGTGTCCTCATCGGCAGCCCGTACGCCGGGCCCTTCACTACCTACGACGTGGCAGTGAAGCGGAAATCGACACGCCCGCAAAAATAAATTCCGATCGCGACAGCCTGCCACCGCGATCCGCCTGAACAGGCCCGTCGTGCGGCGCTGCAACACCGCTGCGGCCACGCCTGGGGCATCATTGAGCCCCCCTGTCCACGACCGGCCCGGCCATGCAATTCCTGCTGATCATCTATATCGACGAGGGCCTGCTGCAGACCCTGCCCGCAGAAGAATACGACCGCCTGATGCACGACTGCCTGCAGCATGCCGATGCCCTGCAGGCCGACGGCACCCTGGTACTGGCGCAGAAGCTGGAACCGGTGGCCAGCGCGCGCACCCTGCGCACGCGGCAGGGCCAGGCCCGGATCACCGATGGCCCGTTCGCGGAAACCCATGAACTGCTGGCCGGCTTCAACCTGATCAACGCCCGCGACCTCGACGAGGCCATGCGCATCGCGCACCAGTTCCCGTGGTCGCGGTTCGGCAGCATCGAAGTGCGCCCGCTGGCCGACATGGACGCCGAGCGCGAACGCGTCGGCGCCTGACCGATACGCCACGGCAACTTGAACCGCATCCAACCTACTGGCTGAAGAATCGCTGCGGTTCGGTCACTTCGCGGCGCGAACGGCACGGACAGCGATTCGATTGATGTTTTGCATCAGACCTCCGACGCGAGGCGGGTCATCATGACTCCCTCTTTGCCCAGGAGCAGATCCACCATGCGATTCCTGTTGACGGTACATGTCGACGAAGGGCGGCTGCGCGCTCTTCCCAACGAAGCGCAGCAACGGTTGCTGTCCGCCTCCCGGCAACATGCCGATGACCTGCAGGCCTGCGGCATCCTGCTGCTCTCGCACCCTCCGGGCCCGGTGACCGACACCGCCACCGTGCGCACCCATGACGGCCATACCCGGATCAGCCATGGTCCACTGGCACGCGATCATGCCTTGCGGACTGGCACGCTGCTGGTCGGCGTCAACGTCATTGATGCCTGCGACCACGCCGAAGCACTGCGCATCGCACAGGAGTTTCCCTGGGTCGACATTGGCAGCATCGAAGTACGCGCGCTGTCTGCCCAGGTGTACGGGCACTTCAGCGCAGGGTGATCTTCAACTCACGCGGCCCCACCGCCTCATTGCCGCTGAAATCGCGCGCACTGGCACGGATCACGTAGTCGCCAGCCGGCAATGCATCGGGCCGCCAGCGCCCGGTTTCCACCAGACCATCGCGTACCGTGTTGGTCACCAGGTAGCGGAAGCGCGTGACCGCACTGCCGTGCACGGTGATGCCGCTGTCCGGTGCATAGGCCACCCGGGTGGCACTGTTGCGGGGCGGCATGCGATTGAACACGATGTTGAAGCGCGGTTGTTCGTAGCCCGGCAACGCCTGGCCCTGCGCATCCAGGATCTGGTAGCCCACCTGGTACAGGCCCAGCCGGCGGCGCGGCAGGTTGTTGTCCACCTGGTCCCAGGCTTCCACCACGATCTGGATCCCCGGTCCGGTCCGCGCCAACGTGATGCGTCCGTCGGTACCGGCCGTGAGCGGCTGGTCGCGGTCGTCCAGCAGCCCGACGTCGGTGATCCGCGGTACCACGCTGTCGGCGTAGCCGGTGAACCCCAGCGCCACCGCGTTGCGCTCGAAACCACTCGCACCCACGCTCAGGTGCACATGTGCCATGCGGTTGATGCTGCCCAGCCGTTCGCCGGCCAGGAAGCGGCTGCCGCGCCGCACGCGCATCCGCTGCAGCTTGCCCTCCTCGTCCAGCAGCACCTGCCAGCGCGGGTCGAAGGGACGGTCGGCCGGATCGCGGCCCACCTTCATATGGATGTAGGCAAGCCTGTCCAAGGCCAGCCCCTCGCTTTGGCCACCCACCGACCAGGTCGCGGTCGGGCTGCTGATCTTGGCATCGGCGATCGCCAATACGGTCTGGCCGACATCACCGCGGATATCGAAACCACCGTGCAGGTGGTGGCGGCTCTCGCCCTTGAAGTCACCGCGCACTTCGCCCAGCGTGCCCACCACTTCGTGCCAGCCCTGCTGCGGCGCCAGCGGCCAGCGTCCTTCGGTACGCGGCAACGGTGCATCCGCGGCCGGGCCCACCAGCGCCGGGGCGGGCACGTCGCCCACCGCCAGCGGGCTTACCCGGTGCACGCGGTAGGCCGCGGCATCGGTCACGATCAAGGCGCCGTCAGCGTCCATCACCAGTCCGCTCGGCCGCGCCATCCGCGGCTGCGATTCGCCACCGAGCAGGGCGGTCTGGTGGCCCTGGGTGGACACCTGCACCAACCGCCCGCCGGTATCCCCCACGTACAGCACATCATCGTGGGTCACCGCCACCGACAACGGCCCGTTGATCAGGCCACCGTCGCCCACCTGGGTGCGCAGCATGCCGTCGGGCGACAGCCGCCGGATCGCGTTGTTGTACAGATCGGCAATCAACAGGTTGCCGTGGGTATCCAGCGCCAGCGCCACCGGCGTATCCAGCCGTGCCTCGGCACCGAAGCCATCCACGTTGCCCGGCCGCTCGCCACCGGCCAGCGTGCGCACCTGGCCGTCGGTCTCGATCACGCGGATGCGGTCGTTGTAGGTATCGGCCACGAATACCCGGCCACCGGTATCTACCGCCACCCCCATCGGTGCATCGAAGCGCGCCTGCGCGGCCGGGCCATCGTTGAAGCCGCGCAGCCCATCACCGGCCAGCGTGCTGACCGTGCCATCGCGGCCGATCCTGCGGATCACATGGTTGCCGGTATCGGCCACGTACACGCTGCCGGCTGCGTCCACCGCGATGCCTGACGGCGTGTTGAACTGCGCCTGCAGTGCCGGTCCATCGCGCCAGCCTTCGCCCTGCCCGGCCAGCGTATCCACGCGCCCGTCGGGATGTATCCGGCGGATGCGGTTGTTGTCACCGGCATCGGCGACGTACAGCACGCCTTGTGCATCGCGGGCCAAGGCATACGGATCGGCGAAGCGGGCGCTCGCGGGCGCGCCATCGGCAAAACCGCCGATGCCATCGCCAGCCACGGCGGCAATCTGCGCCTGCCAGGCCAGCGCGGTGGGCTGTGGACCGGGAGGTGCCTTCGGGCTTTCCGGCTCGCGCAGAAAACTCCATGCCAGCAGCCCTGCGGTCACCACCATTACGCCCATCGCCGCCCACGTCCTGCGCCCCATGCCTGCTCCTGCTGTCGAAGGGGATCGACGATACGGCTTCACCACGGTCCTGCAAACCCTCTTCGTTGTCGGCAGGGCTTGCGTGGTGGCGCGCAGCAGGGTCCAATCCCTGCACATTCCAGGGAAGGATCGCCCCATGTTGCGCAGCCGAGGCCACACCGCCGTGCTGTTGTTTGTGTTGGGCCTGGCCGGGAGCGTCCCGGCACACGCCAACACCGCCGCCCAGGTCGACCGCGAGGAGACTGCTTCGCAGGCCCTGCTCACCGCGTTGCAGACCGCTGCCGAACAGGCGCAGCAGGGCGATACCCTTGGCGCCCTGTTCGCGTTCGAGCGCCTGCTGCTCGACCCCGGCTTTTCCGCCTTGCCGCCAGAAGCGCGTACCGACGCCCATGTGCAGGCCAGCTGGACCGCCTTGAAGGTGAATCATGCCGACAGCGCACGGCGCTGGCTGGAGGCGGCCAAGCGTGAAACGCCCGACGACCCGCGCATGCGTTTCCTGCTCGGCGTCCTTGAAGCCGACAGTGGCGATGCCGCCAGCGGTGCCCGCAACATCACCCGGTCGCTGCAGCAGTCAGAGCAGTTCGTCGGCGACGTCCGTGCGGGTCTGGCCGCGCAGCTGCTGCAGGCGCTGGAGGATCATCCCGCCGAACAGCTGGCGCTGCTGCAGATTTTATTTGATCGGCAATGGAAACCCGAGGGCATCGAGCCGGCCTACCGCTGGCGCGAACTGGCCGTGTTGCAGGCCGAGGTTGGCCAGCCTGCGCTGATTCCGGCAACGCTGGCGCGCATCGATACGCCGATGGAACTGATCGCCCTGCGCAGCGACAAGCGCTTTGATGCCTACATCGACCGCAGCAGTGAACGCTTCGACCCGGTGAAAGCCGCCCGCCGGCAGGTCGACGCTGCCAGAGTGCAGTCGCTGCTGGCCACCGACGCCCTGCAGGCAATGGCCCAGCTCGCCGACGCGATGCTGGAGGTCGGCGACAACGAAGAAGTACTCGCGCTGACCGATGCTGCCGCCAGCCGCGCAAACGATGCCGATACCCCGCGCCGCTTTGAAGGCTCCGAGCACGTCGCCTGGCTGCTGAACATCCGCGCCATCGCCCAGCGCCGGATGGGCCGGATGGACGCTGCGCTGACGACATTGGAACTGGCCACACGCTTCAACGAAATGGGCATGGACAACGTCAGCCAGCGGCTCAACCTGGGCAACTGGTACCGCGCCCTGCAGCAGCCTGACAAAGCGCTGGCCACGGTCGATTTCACCACCGAGCTGAGCCCGTTCGGCGAGAACGTGCGGCAGTGGGTGCGCTTCCTCGCCTACCGCCAGCTCGACGATGCACCCCAGGCCGATCGCGCGCGCCGCCAGCTGCAGGCGATGGAAGCCGTGTCGCGGGAGAACTGGATCGAGGCCCTGCTCGAGGACAACCAGCTCGATCTGGCCGCCGAGCGCCTGATCGCACGCCTGCAGTCGCCCTATGCGCGCAGCGAAGCGCTGCTGGTGCTGCAGCAGCGCAGTGCGCCGCCGTCGCTGCCCGGCGACGTCATCCGCGACCAGCGCTGGCTCGCGCTGACCCAGCGACGTGATGTGCAGGCGGCCTTGAAGCAGGTCGGGCGCAGCGAGCGCTATCCGGTGTTCGGCGAGGATTCCGCGCGCTGAGCCACGCCCCGGCGGCTACTTCGCTGGGGTCTCCAGCTTGAACCCCATCGCCTCGCGGTAGCGCTGGTACAGCGCGCTGACCTTTTCCACATAAGCCAGCGTTTCGGCATACGGGGGCACGCCCTTGTAGCGGGCCACCGCGCCGATCCCGGCGTTGTAGGCCGCTGCGGCCAGGGTCCGGTCGCCCTTGTAGCGGCGCAGCAGCGACTGCATGTAACGCGCACCGCCATTGATCGACTGCTCGGCCGACAACGGGTCGGCCACCCCGTACTCGGTGGCGGTATCGGGCATCAGCTGCATCACGCCCTGTGCGCCCTTGGGCGACACCGCACCGGCATCGAAGCCACTCTCCGCATGCGCGATCGCCCGCAACCAGGCATCGTCCACCCCGGTGGCGCGCGCGGCGGCCTTGAACTGTTTGGCATGCCGGTTCAACTGCGGCACCCCGACCTTGCCCAGGCCCTCGTGCGCCGGCTCACCCGGCGGCGTGGCCATGGTGAACTTCAGGAACACCCGGGAGCCGGGCAGGTTGCGCGTGGAATACACCAGCGCACCGTCCTGCTCGCGTTCGTACAGGGTGCCACTGAAGATACCCATGTTGCCCCACAGGTTCGGGGTCTGTACCACGTTGTCATCGAGCTGCTGCGCGGTGCATTTCGAGCCCGGCTCCGGCGCGGTGGCCAGGCTGACCGTGTTGTTCTGCACGCAGCGGTACACCGTGCGCGCCGAAGCCACCCCGGGCAACAGCAACGACAACAGGGCCAGCACGGCGGGCAGGGTCGGTTTCATCGGCTCGGTTCGGGGCACGTCAGTCGTGCGGCGCGATCATCCGGCCGCGGCCGCGAACCGAAGGTGAACGCCCGCCGCGCCCTCCCCGTCTCCCCGGCCCTGACGGTTTCACCTTCCCGTCCCGTCCCCATCCCGACATTAGGACAATTCCGAAGCGGACTCGGTGGAATTCCTGTTCCATTCCCGGCCGCCAGATGGTCAGATAGCGCACCCGGCCAAGGACAGGCCCACCACAGCACCGAGGTCTGCTTGAACCGCACCAGGATCATCGCTGTCGCCGTGGTGTTCGCCTTGCTCGGTGCCTTCCTGCCGATCGCCAGCCTGGTGTATGTCACCTGGAGCCGGGCCACCGACGCCGAGCAGGCGCGCCTGCAGCTCACCGCCGAGCGCACCCTCCTGCGCGCGCACCGCGCCTACACTGCCGGCCTGCAGTCGCTGCGCCTGCTCAACCAGAGCAAGGCCGCGCCCTGTTCGCCCGAACACATCCAGCTGATGCGCGCGCTCACCCTGAGCACCCACTCGGCCGAGCAGGTCGGCTACTTCGCCGAAGGCCGCCTGCGCTGTACGTCCTGGGGAGTGCAGGAAACGTATGTCGCCGAGCCCGCGCCGGCACACGTCACCGCCGACGGCGCCGGCATCACCCTGGATGTGCATCCGGCCGCCGGCAACGGCACCGTCCCGCTGCTGGCCCTGCAGCTGGGCAACCACGACATCCTGATGGACCCGGAGCGTTTCGTGGATGTCATCACCGACCGCAACGTGCGGCTGGCGGTGGCCAGCCCCGACGGCCGGGTCATCGCCCAGCAACAGCTGCCCGACCAGCAGCTGCTGCTGCGCCTGCTGCGCGACCCGCACAGCGGCATGGACGACAACAGCCTGTTTGCCACCGCGCAGGACCAGGAATGGCTGGCCATCGCCACCGTGCCACGCACCCATCTGCTGGCCAGCTTCCACCAGCAGTTCTGGCAACTGTTGCCCCTGGGCGTGCTCGGTGCGGCCGGTGCCGTCGCGTTGGTGGTGTGGCTGTCGCGGCGGCGGCTGTCGCTGCGTGGTGAGCTGGCCACCGCCGTGCGGCGGCGCGAGTTCTTCATGCATTACCAGCCCATCATCGAACTGGACACCGGCATCTGCGTGGGGGCAGAGTCGCTGGTGCGCTGGTGCCGGCCCGACGGCAGCATGGTCCGGCCGGACCTGTTCATTCCGCTGGCCGAGGAAAACGGGCTGATCGAAGCCCTGACCGACCAGGTGATCGAGAACGTCATCAACGACATGCGCGAACTGCTGGTGCAGGACCGCAGCGCGCACATCGCCATCAATCTCTCCGCGGGCGATGTCAGCAGCGGGCGCGCGCTCAAGGTGCTGTCGGCCAAGCTGGTCGGCACCGGCATCCACCCGCAGCAGATCTGGCTGGAAGCCACCGAGCGCGGTTTCATCGATGTGCAGCGCGCGCGCACCGCACTGGCCATCGCCCGTCGTGCCGGCCATTGCGTGGCCATCGATGACTTCGGGGTCGGCTACTCCAGCCTTCAGTACCTGCAGCAGTTGCCGCTGGACGCCCTGAAGATCGACAAATCCTTCATCGATGCAATCGGCACCGACAGCGCCACCAGCCCGGTCACCTCGCACATCATCGACATGGCCAAGACGCTGGGCCTGTTCACCGTGGCCGAAGGCGTGGAGACCTCCGCGCAGCTGGCCTACCTGCAGGCACGCCAGGTCGAGTTCGGCCAGGGCTGGCTGTTCTCCAAGGCGCTGCCCGCGGCCGAATTCATGGCCTTCCACCTGCAGCGTCGCGAGCAGTACGGCAAGGCCCGCGAAGACATGCAGAACCCCAACAGCGCCATCCCCGACTGAGTCGTCATCGCGTTCACTCGCCCTCGCGATCCGCCAACGCCTTCACCCATGCCGGGACCGGTGGCTCGCCGGCATAGAAGCTGTCGGGCTTGTGCTCGGCCATGGCCCAGCGGTGGATCCAGCTGACCCCACCGGCACCGTTGTAGCCGTCGGCATGCGCGTAGGCCGGATCCTGCAGGGCCTGCGCCAGCCCGACGAAGCGGTAGCCACGGCGACGCGTCGCGGCGACCAGCTCTTCCACGCAGGCCGCGTTGAGCGCGTTGGCATGGATCAGCCACACCTGCGCCGGCAGCCGCCCAAGCAACTGCTGCGACTGCTGCTCGAAGTAGTCCAGCTTGTTGAGCATGTAGGGCACGTAGCCGCGTCGGAGTTGTCGCAGCAGCGCCTCTCGCCGCACCGGATCGTGTTCAACGGTGCGTACCTGGTCATAGGCGAATGCCCAGACCCAGTCGCTGTTGTCGATGGTGACCGGCGCGATGCGGTAGCCATGCGCCTCCAGGAAACGGGCCAGCACCGCACGCTGCTGCGGGTCCTGCCCGGCGCGCAGGTAGGGGTGGCGGAACCAGTGCGGTTGCTGGCCGCGCTCGGCCAGCAACGGGCGCAGCGTGCGTTCTCCATCAAGAATGTCCTGCTGATACGCCGCCATGCCCACCGCATGCAGATCGACATGGCCGCGGGTGTGGTTGCCGAGCTCGAAACCGGCATCCAGCCAGTCGCGCAGCATCTGCACCCGCACCGGCTGCAGCTGTCCATCCTGTTCCAGCTTGGCTTCGTTGACGAATCCCACCACCGGCACGTGCGCCGCACGCAGGCCAGCCAGCAGCTGCGCGTAGCGCTCGGCCAGCTCGGGTTCCTCGCGCTGTTCCAGCCGCTGCCAGGGCAGGTCGTCCATGGTCAGCGCGATCCGCCGATCCGGTGCCGCCTGCACCAGCCCGGCCAGGCACACCAGACCCAGCCCCCACCACCGCCGCCTCGCATTGCGCACACCCGGCTCCCGCCGCTGTTCAAGGTCACAGCATAACGCCGGCCCCAACGCTGGCTTGCCGCCAACGGTCCGCGGCAACCCCCACGCCTCACTGCAGCGCAGGCTGCCATGCCCGCGGCCGCCCCATCACGACGGCGAGTGTCAGCACCAGCAGCACCAGCAACACGCCCGGCAGCCAACGCTCGCCCACGGTTTCCAGCATCACCCCACCGACCACCCCGCCAATGGCGATCGCCAGGTTCCAGCCGGTCACCACGAACGACTGCGCGATATCCCCGGCCGGCCCGGCACGGCGCGCCACCGCCGTCTGAAACAGCGTTGGCACACCGCCGAAGGCGATGCCCCACACCACCGTGCCCAGCACCAGCACCACGGTGGAATGCGGCCACACCGCGAAGGCCAGCGCGGCCAGCACGAAGCCGGCGGTGCTGGCGATCACCAGCTCATGCAGCCAGCGGTCCACCCACACCCCGGTGATCCAGATGCCCAGCAACGCTGATACCCCGAACACCAGCAGCAGGCGATCCAGCCAGGTCACCACGCCGGCCAAGGCGGCGAACGGTTCGATGTAGGTGTACAGCACGTTGTGCGCCAGCACGAACAGGAACATGGTCAACAGCGCGGCGCGCATGCCCGGCAGCCGCCACACCGCACCGAGTTTCTGCCGCGCGCCGTGCCCGGGTGCGGGCAGTGCCGGCAACACCAGCCGCGCCCACACCAGCAGGCCCACGCTGAGCAGCGACATCAACGCGAACGCCCAGCGCCACCCGATCGTCTGCCCGAGCAGGGTCCCGGCCGGAATCCCCAACGACAACGCCAGTGGGGTTCCCACCATCGCCACGGCGATCGCGCGGCCCTGCAGGTGCGGGGCCACCATGCGGCTGGCATAGCCGGCCACCAGCGACCACAGCAGCCCGGCACTGATCCCGGCGATGAAGCGCGCCACCAGCATCACCGTGTAGTGGTGGGTCAGCGCGGTCAGGCTGTTCACCACCACGAAGCCGGCAATCGCGGCCAGCAGCAGCGGCCGCCGCGGCAGGCGCTGGGTCAGCGCGGTCATCGGCAACGCCGCCACCAATGAGCCCAGCGCGTAGATGGTCACCAGCTGCCCGATCAGCGCGCGGCTCACGCCCAGGTCCTGGCTCATCGGCGACAACAGCCCGGCCGGCAGCGCCTCGGTAAGGATGGTGATGAAACCGGCGCAGGCCAGCGCCAGCAGCCCGCCCAGCGGCAGCCGGGTCGTGGTGCCCGGCGCGATGGCGGTAACCGCGCCGCTCATGCGGACCGCTCCACGCGGTGGGTCGGTCGACGTGGGCCGTGGCAAGGTCGGGGCGGTAGGGCGGGTACGGTGAAAGACATGGGGGCGGTCCGCAGGAAAGGAGCGCCATCCTCGGCCGCTCGCCCACCGACAAAAAGCCAGGCGGCGCTCCGCACATTCAGGACCGCATGGTCCGCAATGCCTGCAGACCCCGGCCCAGCAAGGGATGCACCCCATGCGCACCGGCACTGCACCACAGCGTGCCATTGCAGGCATTCCCAGCCCGCACCATCGGGCTAGAGTGGCCGCTTCCCCCTGGAGGCAGCGATGTCGGCACTGGACAACCTGGGCAACCTGCAGACCTTCGTGCACGTCGCCGACACCCGCAGCTTCGTCGAAACCGGGCGCCTGCTCGGCATTTCCGCCTCGGCCACCGGCAAGAGCGTGGCCCGGCTGGAACAGGCCCTGAGCGTGCGCCTGTTCCATCGCAGTACCCGCAGCGTCACCCTCACCGCCGAGGGCGAGCGCTTCCTGCTGCGCTGCCGGCGCATCCTCGAAGAACTCGATGCCGGCCGCACCGAGCTGGCCCAGCAGGCCGCCGCGCCGTGTGGCGTGCTGCGGCTGGGTCTGCCATTGGTGGGCGATCTTTCGCTGCCGATCCTGTCCGAGTTCATGGCCACCTACCCCGGCATCCGCCTGGAGCTGGACTTCGATGACCGCCTGGTCGATGTCATCGAAGAAGGCTTCGACGCGGTGCTGCGGGTCGGCGAACCCAGCGACTCGCGGCTGAGCGCGCGCCGGCTCGGTGTATTCCCGCGCTACCTGGTCGCTTCGCCGGCCTATCTGGCCAGCTGCGGCACCCCGCGCACCCCGGCCGACCTGTTGCAGCACGACTGCCTGCACTACCGCTTCCCCAGCACCGGCAAGCTGGAACCGTGGCCGCTGCCGCGTGAACCGGGCAGCGCACCGATGGAACTGCCGGTGTCGATGGTCAGCAACACCATCGAAGCCCGCCTCGCCTTCGCCCTGGCCGGGCGCGGGATCGGCTACATCCCCGAGCACTCGGTGCGCGACGCGCTGGCCGATGGCCGCCTGGTGCGCGTGTTGCCCGAGCAGATCCACGCCTGCGGCACGTTTTATCTACTGTGGCCGTCCGGCCGCCACGTGCTGCCCAAGCTGCGGGTGTTCATCGATTTCGTCAGCGCCCGCCTGACCGGGGTCAGCTGCTGAGCAGCGCGCGTTCAGTGCCGTCCGGGCGTACGGATTTATACTGACCACGCGACAGCCAGTCGCCTGAGTAATGAGGTATGCCTACATGCGCCATTGATGCCTGCCGTCTGCTGACGGCCCTGACTGCTTCCCGCGCACGTGCGCGGAGGTATCCACGGCATCCCTGGAGGTCGCATGACCGCATTTTCGCTCACGCTCGATCGCGTGACCCACACCCTGCCCGACGGCCGAGTGCTGTTCCCTGACATTTCCGCACAGTTCGACACCACCCCGACCGGCCTGGTCGGGCGCAACGGTGTCGGCAAAAGCGTGCTCGCCCGTCTGCTCACCGGCGCGCTGTCCCCCACGGGTGGGCAGATCCAACGCCAGGGCCGCATCCACCTGCTCACCCAGCACAGCGGTGTACCGGCCGGCCGTATCGCCGATCTCGCCGGCGTCGGCCCGCTGCTGGACGCACTGGCCCGGGTCGAAAACGGCAGCGTTGACCCCGATGATTTCACCTGCATCGGCGAACGCTGGAACCTGCGCGAGCAGCTGCAGGCGCAGTGGCACCTGCTCGGCCTGCCTGCGCTGGATCCAGCGCAGCCTGCCGCCACCTTGAGCGGCGGCCAGGCGATGCAGGTCGCGGTGGCGGGTGCGCTGTTGTCCGATGCCGATGGCCTGATCCTCGATGAGCCCAGCAACCACCTCGATGCTACCCACCGTGCACGTCTGCTCGAAGCACTGGCTGGATGGCGTGGCGGCCTGATCGTGATCAGCCATGACCGCACGCTGCTGCAGCAGATGCAGCGCATCGTCGAACTCTCCCCTTCCGGGCTGCGCAGCTACGGCGGCAACTACGCGCTGTATGCACAGCAGAAGCAGGCCGAACGCGATGCTGCCGAACAGCTGTTGGCCCTGCGCAAGCGCGAGCGTCGCCAGCACCACAGCGAACTGCGCGAACAACGCGAACGCCTGGAGCACCGGCAGGCGCGTGCGCAGCACCATGCCCGCACCGCCAACCAGGCACCGATCCTGCTCGGTGGCATGAAGAACCGCAGCGAACACAGCATTGGCCGCTGGCAGGCGCAGCAGACCGAGCGCCAGGCCGACGCCGACGCCCGCGTGCGTGATGCCGCTTCCCATGTGGAGGCGGCGGAGGCCATCGTCATGCGGGTGCCCGGCCAACGCCAACACGGCCCACAGCGCGTCGCTGCGCTGACGGACGCCGTGCTGCCGTGGGTGTCGCCACCGTGGCAGCGCATCGACCTGATCGTGCAGCGCGGACAGCGCATTGGCGTGCGCGGGCGCAATGGCAGCGGCAAATCCACGCTGTTGCGGGTGCTGGCCGGCCAGCTTGCTGCGGTCTCGGGCCAGGTCGACGTCGCCGCCGGCGTGGCCCTGCTCGATCAATCACTGTCGACGCTGCCGGCCGAGGATTCGGCCGTGGCGCTGTTGCAGCGCGCGCATCCCACTGCCGATGTGGCCGACCTGCGTACCCGGCTGGCCCTGCTCGGGCTGGATGCCGAGCGCAGCCTGCGCCCGCTGGCCACGCTCAGCGGTGGCGAGCGGCTCAAGGCGGCGCTGGCGAGCCTGCTGTATGCGCAGACAGCCCCTCATCTGCTGTTGCTCGACGAGCCCGGCAACCACCTCGATCTGCCGTCGCTGGCCGCGTTGGAGCAGATGCTCAACCAGTACGATGGCAGCCTGCTCATCGTCTCGCATGATGATGCGTTGTTGGAGGCGGTGCAGCTGACCCATTGGCTGGATGCGGGTGAGGGCGGGTGGCGGTTGACGCCGGTGTAGGGGGCGTTGGCGGATTCACCGGATGTTTGGTCGTTGCTTTGGTGATGCGGGTGGTGACGGTGCTGCCACGCATGGCGTGGCACTACCGGGGGGCGATGCCGTGCGCGCGCGTCGGCGCTTCATTGCCTGGTGCGATCACGTACGTCCACGACGCCGTTCCATTACCCGACGCGATGACACGCATGCGCGCTGGCCGTCCTCTACCCGATGCGATGACCGGGTAGAGCGATGCCATGCATCACTGCTCTGCGCCTCATCGCGACCACGCCGGAAATACATCCGGCAACAACTGCCACAGCATCGGCCCCGCCCGCATCTCCACATCGTCCAGCAGGCAAGCGTCCAACTCGGCGCGCACGGCATGCTCATCCATCGCCACCCCGATCACCGCCAGTTCCTGGCGGCGATCGCCCCACCACGGGTGCCACATCCGGCGCATTGCCTGGTACTCCCCGGCATCGCCCACCTCATGTATTTCCGGCAGCGCTGCCGTCCAGCAGCCTGTCTGCTGACGAGCCCAACCGACATCGGTGAAAGGTACCTGCGCCGGCGGAAGCAGCGGCGTGGTGTCTTCGAGCCCCGCCTCGGCGCGCTCACGTGCGGCGTACCAGAAGCCTGCTGCCTGCGTGCGGGTAGCGGCGCCGACACTGGACAGTTCGCCCACCCAGTCCATGCGGTTGGCCAGCCAGAAGAAGCCCTTGCTGCGAATCACCGGCCCCAACCCATCCGCCAACAACTGAGCGAAGCGCTGCGGGTGGAACGGCCGGCGCGCCCGGTACACAAAGCTGGTGATGCCGTACTCCTCGGTTTCCGGCGTGTGCTCGCCACGCAGCGCCTGCATCCAGCCCGGTGACAGTTGCGCGCGCACGAAGTCGAACAGGCCGGTATCCAGCACTTCATACAGCGGCACATCACCGTGCTGCGACAGCACCAGGTGTGCATCGCGATTCATCGCGCGCAGTACCGCCATGGTTGACTGCAGCACGTCATCGTCGACCAGATCGCACTTGCTCACCACGATCACATTGGCGAACTCCACCTGCTCGGCCAACAGATCCACCACGCCGCGCACATCGTCCTCGCCGGCCTGCTGGCCACGGTCGATCAGGCGGTCGGTCGAGCTGAAATCGGCCAGGAACTGCTGGCCATCCACCACCGTCACCAGGGTGTCCAGCCGTGCGATGTCGTTGAGGCAGAACCCCTCCTCATCGCGTACCGAGAAGGTCGCGGCCACCGGCATGGGTTCGGCGATCCCGGTCGATTCGATCAGCAGATAGTCGTAGCGGCCTTCGCCGGCCAGCCGCTTCACCTCCTGCAGCAGGTCGTCGCGCAGGGTGCAGCAGATGCAGCCATTGCTGAACTCCACCAGCGTCTCCTCGGTGCGGCTCAACGCCGCACCGCCATCGCGCACCAGCTGCGCATCGATGTTGATCTCGCTCATGTCGTTGACGATCACCGCCACGCGCCGTCCCTCGCGGTTGCGTAGCAGCTGGTTGAGCAGGGTGGTCTTGCCCGCGCCCAGGAAACCGGACAGCACAGTGACCGGCAGGCGGGTGTCTTCGGAAGCAGCAATGGCGGTCATGGCGATGCGCAATCAGAGGCGGGATGAAATGTTACTATATAACATTGACCGATCAAGACCCTCCCCCATGAAGCCCTCCTCCAGCCTGCTCGACGCCGGCGCCATCACCTTGTCCACCTTGTGCCTGCTGCACTGCCTGGCGCTCCCGCTCTTGGCCGCTGCCCTGCCCCTGTTCGGGGTCTGGGCGCAGGCCGAATGGGTCCACATCGTGTTCGTCGGCATCGCCGCCCCCCTCACCGGCTTCGCGCTATGGCGTGCGCATCGGCAGCAGCCGCTGCCACCGGCCGCCCTGGTCGGTGCCGCCGCCGGCCTGACGCTGCTGCTGATGGGCGCCCTGGGCTGGTGGCCCGGCCACGGCGCCGAAACGCCCCTGACCGTTGCCGGCAGCCTGCTGCTGGCCAGCACCCATGTCTGGAATGCCTGGCGGCGCCATCGGCAATGCGTGGGGTAGAGCCGTCGCTGCGAGATTGAGGGCAGCGCTGACCGCCGATCTGGCGCGGCTCAGCGGTGCAGCAGCATCGCCCCGATAAACATCGCCAACGGCGTGGCACTGAGCACCGCGCCGACTACACCCAACCACGGCCAGCGCTCCTGGCGTACCCGTGAACCAACCGTAGCGATCAGCCCGATCACCGCCGCCGCCAGCACGCCAATCGCCGTGGCACCGGTAGTGCCCACACCCACGGTTGAACTGTCGGTAGCCAGCCGGATCAGATAGCCGGCCAGCCCGCCCAAGGGCAGCCCGAGGAAGCTGGCCAGCCCCAGCCAAGGCCCGCGCAGCACGGCGACCGGTCGCGGCGGCGATACGGTGTCGGTGTGCGTCGGCGATGGAATCAATGGCGTGTTCTGCTGCATGGCGAGCTCCCCGTTTCGCCTTCACCGTACACCATCGCCTCTCCTGCACAGCACACTGCCACCGCCTGCGTCACACTGCCGCAGTACCCGCTGCCAGGACCCGCCATGCGCGCACTGCCTTGCCTGCTGCTGTTGTCCCCGTTGCTACTGGGTGCCTGCCGCAACCAAAGCGAGGGCGCGGGCGTGTTCTCTTCCGATCCCCTGCTCGGTTGCTACGCCACCCATTCGCGCAAGCCTGCGGAGTTCCGGATCGAGCAACTGCGCGGGCAGTATTTCGTCTCCTTCAACCGCGACGACCAGTGGCAACGCGACCCCACCGCCCTGCAGGTGTCCTCGCGCGCCGACATCGCCCGCTACTTCAAGAACGATGCGGCCCAGATCGACAAAGCCCTGGTGCGCCCCAGCGGCGGCTTCGGCATCTTCCATTTCAACCCCGGCGCCACGCTGAAGGGCAAAGCCAAGGACAGCGACTTCATGGCACTGGTCCTGATCGGTGCCGGGCCGGTGTTCAAGGTCAACTGCGGCTAACGGCCGGGCTCCCCCTCCCCACTGCGGTGGATCGAACTGAACGGCCACGCCGCTGCGTCCCGTACATGCCCATGCTTCACCGGGTTCTCGTGCACGTACGCCACATGCCGCTGCAGGTCCTCGGCATCGATGATGCGGTGCTCGCGGAAGCCGTTGTGCCACAACGGGCGCAGGATGCTGCGGTCGCGTCGCAGCACCGCGCGTGGCGGCATGCCCGGCAGCTGCCGGTCGAAGATCGCCTGGATCTGGGTCCAGCGACGATGGCCGTCGTCATCGCCATCGGGCAGGGTCCACACACCATGGAGGTGATCGGGCAGCACCACGATTGCATTGATGCGGAAGGGCCGTGCCTGCTGCACCACGCGGAAGGCCAACCGCAGGCCGCGCGCCTGCTCCACCAGCAGCCGGCTATGGCCATCGCGAAGGTGTGCGCTGAAGAAGTACGCGGTGCCGGGCTGGCAGGGGTGCGGTTGCTGGGACATGGCCGCAGTGTGCGAATCCGCTGCATCCGTCGCCATCAGACAGGCATGCAGTACCGCGTCGGCTCACTACGGGTGGTGCTGTAGGCAACGCCCCTTCATCGTGCTGCGGCGGTGCATGCCTTTTCCGCCGCAGCGAGAATGTTGCCGGCCAGCATCGGATCTTCGCGTAGCTGCAAACGTGCCGCTGCCTTCGATGCAGGAGGCAGCACGCGCTGCACCGCCTGACTCACCGCAACCGACCAGTTGGGCGTGGGCGCAGCGTTCGGCGCATCCGGCTCGGCCGCCATCCACGGCAGCATCTGCAACCGCGGCGAGTGCGATGAAAACACCCGCGACGTGCCATCGCGATACTCAACCACCACCAGCATCGAAGGCACCACCTCCGTGGGTTCGGTGCGCGCGAGGTAGTACGCGTCCAACTGCGAATGCAATGCGCCGCCGCGCAACCGGGTCCGCAGCTGGCGATCGAATGCCTCGGCGGTGCACCCCCGCGCCTCCGCCTGCGGATCCAGCTTGGCCCGCTCGATCAACCCGGCGGGATGGAAGCGACGCGCCACCCGCTCCACGCCGCGCGCGCGCGACCACGCCGGAGCCGACATCGCCCACAGCAGCTCACTGACCCGCTGCGCCGGGACACGCTCGCTTGATACCGCTTCACCGGCCGCCGTCTGCAAGGAGGAACGCCGCACGAAGCTGCGCCGCCCGGAGCCGGGCACCAGGCGATGCACCTCCTCGGGCTGATGTCCGCCGAGAGACTGGTAGCGGATCTCGATGGACTGCACGTCCTGCACCGACACCGGGTGTGCCGTCTCCGAACGCCCGCTGCACGCCGTGGCCAGCCACGTGATCAGGGCCAGGCCAACACAGCGGACAGCAACAGGCAGGAGGGGGCGCATACACAGGTTCCAGGAGCGGCGGAGCGGGCCTGCCGAAGCCCCACTATACAACCGGCACCCGACCCCCTTGCTGGCATCGGAGGCCGCCTTCGCGCCATCTCAGGTACGATGCCCACCCCTTGGCTGCCCGTCGCCGCACTGCCCCGCAGTACCGGCGCCCCCACTCCCTTGCCCCATTACACCGGCCCCCTGCTGACCCGCCCGCTCGCCGAGGCGCTGACCCGTGCCCGCGATGCCGGCCATACCGAATGGACCGGCTCGCTCGATCTCGGCCGCACCACCGGCACCGCCACCCTGGGTGCCAGCCAATGGCACTGGAAGGGCCAGGCTTACGACTACCCGGGCAAGACCAAGGACCGCACCCTGTATTACTGGGATGGCGAGGAATTCCTGGCGGTCTCGCGCTTCGGCTCGGCCCTGATCAAGCTGGTGCCCACCGAATGGGACGCTCCCACCTTCGAGATCGACGGCATCAAGATGCTGCCCAGCGCCCAGGTCTCGCCGTATGAAGACGCGCGCCGCAAGGTCGCGCTGATCGCACCGGCCGGCAAGACCGTACTCGATACCTGTGGCGGACTGGGCTACTTCGCCGCCTGCTGCCTGGAAGGCGGGGTAGCCCGCATCCAGTCGTTCGAAAAGAACCCGGACGTGCTGTGGCTGCGCACCGTGAACCCGTGGTCGCCAGACCCGGAGGCAGCCAGCAGTGGCGGCCGGTTGTCGCTGACCCTCGCCGATGTTTCCCAGGCCATCGAAGCACTGGAAAGCAGCTCGATGGACGCCATCCTGCATGACCCGCCGCGCTTCGGCATTGCCGGGGAGCTGTACTCGCAGGTGTTCTACGACCAGCTGGCGCGGGTGATCCGCAAAGGCGGGCGCATGTTCCATTACACCGGCGCGCCGAACAAACTCACCAGTGGCCGCGATGTGCCACGTGAAGTGGCCAAGCGCCTGGAGAAGGCCGGGTTCAAGGCCGAGCTGGCGCTGGACGGGGTGTTGGCGATCAAGCGCTGAGGCGCCATAGTTCGGACACGCCCCGCGCGCGCGGGGCTGTCCTCGCAAGCCCTTGTTACCCGACGAACGGTGGGCTCCGTCTCACGCTGTGAGACGGCTCGACTTGATAGTTCCCCTCGTGCATTGATGCCGATGATGGGGGCTGTGACAAATGGAACATGTCGAGCCAAATACCCCTGCCCCCACGTGCACCTCCCCGCCGCCTGACGACGGGCAGTGCTGCGGCTTGGCCGTGGCGTTGTTGCTGCATGGGCTGGGATCGCACCCGGCCTTGCGGGCTGCGCTGCGTGCGGGTGCGGGGACGGCGCGCTGTGCGAACTGCATGGCGTGGCAGCAGGGGGAGCTGGCCCAGGTGGGGGCTGTGCAGGATCTGGGTTAGCGCTGAAAAGTACGAGCTCGGCTGAGATCGGCGGGGATGGACTTCTTCAGCCCATGCGACGCGAAGGATTGTCGTGTTGCTCAGCAAGCGAACGATCCTGCTGGCTGACGTCCTGAGTCGACGCACGCTGTTGCGCCTGATCAATCGCACCAGCGCGTTCTATCGATTGTTCAACGGGTGTCTGTGCGGCCAATACGGTGGGCATCGAAGCACGGACTTGAGCAGGATCGCTGCGCTCGCCTTGGACGATGAATATGCTCTGCGCAGCAGTTGCATCCGTTGTCATTTCACTCAACAGCACTTGGTCCACGCGACTGAGACCAATGTCCTTGGCCAGAACAAGCAGGCTGGCCGAGATGCGCTCGCTGGTAGCATCGAAGCTACGTCCATTCGCTGCATCGAGATCCCCTACCTTGCTACGGAGCTGATCGAGCATTGCCTTGTCTTTCTCGCCAAGATCCGGCAGCACTGCCGCGACGGCCTTGCTGGATGCGTCCGGGAACGGCTCACCATTCTCCGAGAGGTACCACTGCAAGAGCGTCCGACTCGGCATCTTGTTGTGGGTTTCCTTGTTGAGCGGGCTGTTCGGAAAGGGCGGGGCGATCCCTTCAATATCGCGCTTGTTGTCGAGCGGCTTGAGTGAACCTTCGTACTCCCGACTCTCATGTCCGAACACATTCCTGCGATGCAGGCCGGCATGGTTCAGTGCGCTCCAGGTGAAATCGATGCAGCTGTTGCTTGCACCGTTATAGTGCATATCGAACTTGTGTTCAGCCGGCGCGTTGCCGTACGAATTCAACTTTTCGTACTGCTCTTTGCTGATCTCGATCGTACGGGCGTAGTAGGGCGACTGGTAATGATCGACATCACCGTATGTCACATGGCCGGGCCCACGCACGCTACCTTCCTTTTTTGGAGAGAAACCAAAACTCTGATCGCTATTGCCATCTGATGTTTGGAAGTAGACATGACCAGCCGTGGAGGTCTTCTTCTCGGTGCTTCCGGGCGTCTGGGCCAATGGTGTTCCTGGTGCAGCAACATAGATCGTTACGGTGTACTTCCTGTCCATACAAGCATCCTTATTTTCCAAGATAGGAGTGCGCCATGAGCAGCCTGGCATCCAGGCCTGTCGGTACAGCTCCAGCTTGCTTGACGTCCACTGTCAATCGGTAGTTGCCTGGCGGCAGCGGATCGGTCCAGGCGATGCCCAGGGTACGGTAAGGTGCGTCCGCACGAACCATACCCATTGCCTCCAGCTCAGACACATCCACATCCACCAAAGAGAGAGTTTGAGCATCGCCTTCCGCGCCCAACGTCACGAACGCCTGGCTACTCTTGCTTTGAGCATAAAGGGGTAAATCCGTGCTGGACTGCCCCTCCACGCGGTAAAGACGTGCCTGCAGCTGCAAAGCTGAGACCGTCAAGGCATCAACCTGACTGAGCAGCTCTTGCGTGTTAGCCGCAGATAGCAGCAAACCGATAGTCAAGCCGCGTCCTTCGCCCTGCGCTGCAGATGGAACAGAAAATGCCAGTTCGCCCGCCCGCCCAACAGCGGAGAGCTGGACCGCCGTCGTCTGGGGCACTTCTGCTCGCACCATCGCATTTTCCTCGAGAAGGTTGTTGCCTACCTGTGTCTGCGGGTCGGTGGGCGAACAAGCGGCCAAGGCAACGACGACGCCGAGCAACAACGGAGTCAACGCTGACAATGGCTTGCGTACTCTCACAATCGACATTCCATCGCCTCGTCATTGCTTACCCAGTTGGGTCACGAGCATAGTCTGATTCACGTGATCCTCTTGCTAAATCAGGAAAACCCTACCCCTACGGCCTGTTCTACGTACGCGGGAATCACCCTGTCTTGCCGACACCCCGCATTGGCCCCGGCTGCACCGTACCTACCTCGGCTGGCATCGTCGGCCAGAAGCCGCACGGGATGTTCGTTGGCGCTGACTCGCCAGACTTCGGTTCAAGGTAGTGGGGAACATGAAGACTTGCATCTTCAGCTGCAATCGACCTTGCCGTTTGCATTGGGAACAACGATCTGAGAACACGCCAACTGCAATGGCCGGCGCGTTTTCTCCCGCACCGAACAACGATGATTCACCTCCTACTAGCCAGGTGGAAGGAGGTGTCCCATGAAGATTGTTGGACTGCTGCTTGCATTAATCACCGGAGCGGCGGCCACCGAATCCGTTGCGCATGCACATCCCGCGGTGCAAGGCGAAGCCACAACAGTGCTGAAAACCATCGAATGGCCGGACTTCAACGGCGGAACAGTGGAAATCGAGCAACGCCTGGTCCCTTCCGCTGATGGTGGATTGATCTACGCGTACGAGCTTCAATCAAACGTCACAAAGCTCTACCACCTGGCGCTGTGTGAGATTAGTGGAATGCAACCTTCAAGTGGACAGTCCACCACCTACGGTGACGGAGCCGGCTGGACATGTGAACGCGGAGGCGGACCCGCGCCAGACGAGGTGATCCTGGATGTTCTGGAGCATGAGATATCCGGCGGCGCCTGGAACACCTCGGTGACGCCGCCACGCTAATGGCCTTCCCAAACGCGAACAGGCGCCCAAACCGCAGGCGCCTGTCCTACATCACGCCAATCAAACCTTACAGCGCGATCCGCGCAACGCTTTCCTCGCTGCCCTTCGCATCACTGTCGCCATTCTTCACGGACACATACAACACGTTGTTCTTGGCATCCAGCGCCAGGCTGTTCGGGTGGGTCGGCACCGCGTAGGTGGCCACCTGCTTGTAGGTATCGCTGTTGTACGCGGTAACGGTACCGGCTTCGCGGTTGGTCACATACAGGCGTGTGCGCGGTGCGTCCAGCAGGATGCCGAGCGGGCCGGCGTCGGTGGCGATGCTGGCCAGTTCCTTGCCGGTGCTGCGGTCGAGCACCAGCACGCGCTGGCCCGGGTGCTTGGAGGCGAAGCCCGAGCTGCTGGCCTGGTACTTGCGGATCATCTCCGAGCCCTGGTCGGTGACGAACAGGCGCTTGCCGGACGGGTCCAACGCGATGTTCATCGGCTGCTCGGCGCTCACCTTGAAGCGCTCATCCACCTTGCCGCTGTCGATACCCACCACCACCACTTCGGCCAGCAGGTTGGAGGTGTACACGCGCTTGGCCTTGGCATCCAGCGCCAGGCCCGGTGCCTTGGCATTGCCCAGGCCCGGGATGGTGTTGATCAACTTCAGCGACTGGGTGTCCACCACGAACAGCACGCTGCCATCGCCGGAGTGGCCGGTGACGTACAGGCGGTGGTTCGGAGCATCCACCACCAGTTCGCGCAGGTCGTGGGTGTAGGAGGCCTTGCCGTCCTTGCCCACCACTTTTTCCATCAGCTGCACGGTGCCGATCGCCTTGTTGCTGGCGGTGTCGACCACGGTCACCGACGTGTCCACGGTGTTGCCGACGTACAGGCGGTTGTTGGCATCGTCGAGCACCACGCCGAAGCCTTTGCGCTCCAGCGGGATGGCGGTTTCAACGGCCAGCGTCGTCGGGTTCAGGCGCAGCACCTGGGCCGGGCCGGCGTCATCGCCGAAGCCGCCCGAGGAAGCCACGAACACGGCGTTCTGCTTGGGGCTGTAAGCCAGCTCATACAGGCCCTGGGCGATGGCCTGGCGCTGCACCGCAGCGGATGCAGCGGCCGGGGCGGCCTTGTCAGCGGCGAACGCGGACGGGGTGCCCAGGCACAGGCTGACGGCGAGGGCCAGGGTGGCCGAACGGAGAAGGGAACGAGAGTACATGCGAGCGTCCTTGGATGGGCACGGGAGGGTGTCCTGGCTCGCGGGGCCGTTGAACAACGGCCGGCCCTGCATTTGTCGGCGCTGGGGCAGGCTGGCTATGGCCCGGGCATGTTAACAGGCCCGGGCGGATCGCGCTTCGCGCTGCCGGCGTTACTTGCCGCGCCCGCCGCCCTCATCGTCGGCCTTCTTGGCTGCCACTTCGGTGGGCATGCTGGCGCGGCGGTGACCGGGATCGTCGCGGTCGCCCTGCACGATGAAGATGTTCTGTGCGGCATGCGTGTTGCGGGTGCGCTCGCTGAGCAGCACATGGTCCACGCGCGAGAGATTGTTCTGCTTGGCCAGCGCCAGCAGGTTGGCGCTGATGCGCTCACTGGTGGCGTCGAAGGTGCGGCCGTTGGCCGCGTCCAGCTCGGCCACCTTGCTGTTGAGCTGCGACAGCAGGCGATGGTCGGGATGGGCGGGGTCTGTAGGCGTGGGCGCCGTAGTCTGCGCCACCGGAGCAACAGGCGGGCGTGGGGCGCCCATGTCCTGGGCGCGGCCTGGCCGGGTGCGGTGCCAACCGGCATGGGTCGGCACCGGATTGTGCTCCTCGGTATTCAATTCACTGCCCGCGAACGGTGCGCTGATGCTCTGCACTTCCGACACATTGAGCAGCAGCTCGAACTCGCCTTCCGGGTCGCGGTCATCGTGCGCCGCTTTGTGGTGGAGGCCGGCGTGGTCGAGTGCGGCGCGGACGAAATCGGCGCTGCTGTGGATCACGATCGGCGCGCGCATATCGAAGCCGTGCCGCTGCGGGTCTTCGGTAAATGCGTGCAGCATGTCGTACTGCTGCTGCGTGATCTCCAGGGTGCGGCTGTAGTACGGATCGCGGCACACCTCCAGGTCATCGCCATGCACCCTGCCCAGCCCACTGGCCTGGAAATCTGCCCGCGGCGCGAAGCCGTAGCTTTCAGGCGCGCCGTGGCTGCCAGCCAGCACCAGGAACATGTAGCCGGCCAGCGACGCGGTACCGCCCTTGAGCGGCGTGCCGGGTGCGGCGATATGGATCGAAACGGTGTAGCGCTGAGCCATGGTGCGGGTCCTTCCCATCGAGGCGTGTCTGCAGCCCTTCACGAAGCACAACCCGCGAAGTTCCCCGCTGCAGTGCCGCTCCAGCATGGGGCGGCAGGCGTTGCCGCCAGATGATGGCATAGCCCGGGGCGGACGTGAATTGCTGCCTCATCCCGGGCGGAGTAGGCTCGAACCACGCCCTCACGCACCTCAAGGACAGAGCCATGCCCGAGCTGGATATCAACGCGTCGGCCAATGAAGTGGTCGCCCTTCTGCAGCAACAGCAAGGGGCCCAGGCCGCCGCCCGGTTGGAGGCGCTCCGCAGCGGCCAGAGCGCCGTGGTGCAGGAGTCACTGGACCGCTACGTATCGGCGCGCGCAGCCACCGAGCTGACCGGCCTGCGCCAACCCGGCGCTGTGGCGGCCGCCGATGCCGCCGCAGTGAACCCCATGCTGACACGCCTGGAAGCGGCCTCACGCCCGCCGCGCATGCCCACCGAAGCCGAGACCGCACCGCTCACCCAGGCGCAGCAGTACGACGTGTACGGCAGCATCGTGGCCACGCGCGGCGAGACGGCCGCGAACGATGCGATGTCCACCCATAACCGGGTGATCCTTGGCCTGCGCGATGAAAACCGCACCACCGAATCGCGTGGCCGCGGTGTCTACGACGACCGCATCGTGGTGCTGTGGAAGGACGCCCAGGGCGGGCGCCACGCACAGGAATTCAACCAGGCCACCACCGAGCCCACCGCCCAGTACGACGGCCACGCCAAGACCACGCCGGCAAGCCCGGGCTTCGGCAACGTCCAGGCGCGCACCAAGACCGAGGGCGAGGACGTCAACGGCGACCGCGTGAAGGACATGGGGCGGCTGGCCGAAGGCACCACGGAAATGCGCGCCACCACCCATCCGTACCACGGCCATGCCGATGAGTTTTCGCTGCGCCCCACCACGGCCGCGGTCACCGCCGGTGCCAACCGCGTGGAGCGCGACAGCAACGGCGATGGCTGGTTCGATGCGCGCGACACCCATGGCGTGCAGGACCTCAACGACACCTTCAAGATCCATCGCGGCAGCGGCCGCAACACCGATTCCGCCGGCTGCCAGACCATTGGCGGCGGCGAGTACGACAACTTCGTGCGCACCGTGCGCGGTACCCCCGGCCAAGACCGCTGGCAGTACGTGCTGACCGCCGTGGCACCTGGCCAGACGCGCACGTTGGACCCGCACGCCGTGGTCGATCCGGCCGCAGACCCGCGCCGGCCCGGCCACCCCGACCATGCCCTGCAGCAGCAGATCAGCACACGCCTGCAAGCCATGGGCGGGCGCTACGCCACGCATGCCGACGACTACAGCCTGGTGCTGTTGCACGAGGCCAAAGCCAACGGCATCACCCGCGTGGATCAGGTGGTGGCCAGCAACGCCACCGGTGGCCGCGCGGCCGGCGAAACCCTGTTCCTGGTGCAGGGCGCTGCGGCGGATCCTGCCGCACAGCGCGTTGGGGTGAATGCCGCCGTAGTGGTGCAGACCCCGGTGGAAACCAGCCTGCAGCAGTTACAGCAGCAGAGCCGCGAACAAGCCGCGCCGATGCCCACGCAGAACGCGCCGGCGCAGCAGCACGAAGCCCCGGCAATGGGTGGCCGCTGAGCCATGGTCATTTCTTCCTTGAAATCGCTTGGAACCCTGGCCGTGCTGTTGGCGTGCAGTGCGTGTGCACCGGCCGCGCAGAAGGCTGCGCCTTCTACGACCGCGCCTCTCGCACCCGCCGCTTCCGCACCGACTGAGCCGGTGGCTGCGGATCACGGCCTTCCGGCATTGCCCGAGGCCTCCGGCAGTGCGCGGCGTGGTGGCAGCTATGCCGCGTTGCCCGCCGCGGCCAAGCAGATGCTGGAGCACCTGCAGTGCAAGGTTGACGGCGCGGCCCCAGCGCAGGTGTTCACTATTCCGGGCCCGCGCGGCCGCACCGATTTCATGGCCACCGACAAGAGTGGCCCCGGGTTCACGTATTGGATCCGCTCCTTCGCCGGCAGCGGCGACACCACCGGCTACCTCGTGCAGTTGAACGGCTGCCCGGCAACCACCGCAGGCATGCGCGCGTACATCGCCAAGGGCACTGCGGCCCCGGTGGATGTGACCGCAGAAATCCTGGCCACCGGCGGCGTCCCGAATGCCGAGACCATGGCCACCTACACCGCCCAAGGGGCCAGCGAGCTGTTCGCGCTCACCCTGCAGCTGGACAAGGTGCCCGTGGTCCGCTGGATTGCCGAGTCCGACCCGGACCGTCACCTCCACGAAGATGCACGCACCTTCGACCAGGGCAACTTCGTCCACGGCGGTTTCCTGGTCTGGGCCGATGATCGCTTCGACGTGAAGCAGCAGGTGCCGGCCGCGATGTGGCCCTGCGATGACAGCCAGTTCTTCCGCTGCCAGGGCGACCCGTTTGTAACTGGACGTTGAGCCTGCGCGGTGGTGAGCGGGCGCGTGCCGCCTGTGCGCAGCTGTCGGAATCGACCATGACGAGTGGAACAGTGACGCCGTTATTGGAGCGTTGGCGGCACTTTGCCTATAGTTGGCATCAATTCGAGCAATGGAATGGCCCCATGAGCGTGATGTCATCAGGCCGCTGCCTCGCACTTGCAGTGGCGTTCGCTGTGAGCGCCAGCGCTTGTGCCAAGGCCCCACCCACGGAAAAGGGAGAGAAGGAAGCTGCCATGTCTGAAGATTCGAGCCAGCGCCGCACGATTGACGGCTACACCTACACCACCGCGCCGGTAGTGGCCAAACTTGGCCCGCATCGCTATGCGTTCCCGGCCAACCTGTATGACGACCAGATTGGTCCGTCCATTGGCGGCGGTGTGGCGTTGACGCTGATGTGGCCGGGGCTGCAGGCGGCGCCGCCGGGTACGCGGTCGTCGCGGAGCATGGATGAGCATCACCGGGCGATTACGGCGTCGATTGATTACCTGGATGCCATTTCCGCCAGCGCGTTGTTGCCGCGCTTGACCAGCACGGAGACGACAACTGAAGAAGGCTCGGTCAATCGCATGGACCCTCGCCGCCGGCTGGACCTGCGAAAGGCCGACGTACAGCAGTTCGGCCTTACACCGTATGTGATTGACGAGAGCCGCATGGCGTTGTTCTCCAAAGACTACGAGGAGCAGTTCGGAGAATCCGTGACCCGCAACGCACGCGTTGAGGTGGAGTGGTACATCGCGCGTACAAACGATGGCCAGTTGGCAACGTTCATCAAGTGTGACCAGCCCCAGGACGGCCGCGAAGGGCTGGTAATTGAAGGAGACACGCTCGTTCCAGATAGCGCCCCTGTGGTTGCTTCCTGTACGCACTACTTTGTGGACAGCAAGGACAATCTTGCCGTGACGCTGTTCTATCCACGCGTGCTACTGAAAGACTGGAAGGCGATGGAAGATGCCACCCGCGCTGCGCTGGCTCGCTACAAAATGCCGTAATCGGGCAATGTTCAGGAGGAACAGCACATGAGTGGCTTGAATCAAAAGGACATCGAGATCCTGCAGAAGTATGCTGGCCAAGGAAACCGGGAGTTGTATTGGAACTACCTGGCCCAAAAGGAAGGCTCTGATGGGTATGGGCTCTTGGCACTGGGTGTCGTGCGTAATGACAACCTCCCCGGACAGGTAGCCAATGCCTACGCGCAGTTGGAAGCCAGTGACCAGAATGATCGCAATCCCCAGCTTAAGAACCTTGTACTGACCGAGCGGCAATGGGAACAATTTGGGCAAACCCTGCTCGATCGCGACCTTGACCGGCGCGTGTATTGGATGGGCGCAGGAAAGCCAGACCTGGCGCTCAACCTCCCTGGCCGCGATGTACAGATTGCCCATGACAAGGCCTTCTCCCAGCATGGCCTGGACCCGAACTGCTGGACCCCACGCATCCTGCTTGAAGCCACCCGCAAGAACCTGAGCGAGGACGCCGCAGAGAACGTCTGGAAGGAGATGCTCAACAACGACAAGCTGGGCACGGCACGCGCATGGAACACCGCCGGGCATGCCTATGCCGCCATGCCCTGGGGGCAGGCCACCGCCTACGTCGCCAAGCTGGGCGGCTATGAATTGGCGATGGCCCACCAGGCCCTGCCCACCAAGGACCCGAATGTCATTGGCGTTCGCAGTGCATTCCACTCCTACGACGAGAAGGCCGGCACCTGGCACTTCCACCCCGAGGGTGGCATCCCCCTGCGCGAGCGCAATCCGGGCGTCCTGGAGCAGCTCAACGACACCCGGGAAGTGCGGCTGGAGCGCAACCAGAAGGCAACCCAGTTCCATCAGGACGACCCCTATCGGGAGCGCATCGAAACGCCCAAAGTAGTGCTCAACGACCTTCCTGCGAACGAGCAGGACACCCGGCTGGCTGGTCTTCGCCCGGGCGATGCGCACTACCCGCTCTACCAGCAGATCCGCGCACAGGTGTCGGCACTCGACACCCGCTACGGGCGCAGCTTTGACGAGAACAGCGAGCGGCTGACCGCCAGCCTCACCGCACTGGCGGTGGAGAACAAGCTGGAGCGGGCCGACCACGTAGTGATGAGCAACGCTACCCCGGACGGCCCCGCCGGGCGCAATGTCTTCGTGGTGCAGGGCGACCTCGCCGACCCGGCACACCGCCGCGCCGCGATGGAAACCGTACAGGCCGTGCAGACGCCGGTGGAGCAATCGCTGCAGCGGCTGGAGACGGTGGGGCAGGAGCAGCGCGCCGTGGCCATGCAGGACGAGCAGCGCAGCCAGCAGGAGCAACGGGACGTGGAGGCGCGCAGCGTGCGGATGGGGTGAGCCCGCTATTTCAGCGGGCTTCCCTCACCGCCGCCTGCTCACTCCGTACCGAACGGGCAGCATCCCCATCCCTGCTGCCTGTGCGCCAACGCTTCCAGGTCCCTATCTTCACTCGGCAAGCAAGCTCCCGGGTCCGAATGCCGAACCACATACTCCCGCATCAACTGCTGCATCACTTGTGCGGCCGGGCGATGTTCGCGCGCCGTAGCCTGCTGAAAGCGGGCGCGTAGCCCGCGGTCCATCTCTAACTGCATGAAGACTCGCTCGTTCATGAGTCGCTCCCACTGCTGGGTTATGAAATTGGATATACATCTGCACGGCACCTGCCGCGCAGTGACGTGCAGGCACGCCGCGCCACTCAGGCCGTCTTGCGCTGCAGCTTCCTGGGGATCTTCGGGGGCACCACCACCGGCCGCTCCACCACCGTGAGAGTGATACTGCCATGCGTGGCCTCCACCTTCAGGCGGGCGCCTACGTCGAAGCCGAGCTTGTCCAGCCAGCGACCGCGCAGCTTGAGGTAGGGAACAATCTCGGTGGGACCGTACTCTTCGCGGTCCGGGTACGTCAGCGCGCCTACGCGGTAGCTGCGTGCGGGGCGGGCGTAGGGTTTGCGCTTGGGGCGCGCGTCATCGGGTTCGTCTTCCCACGGCGTCAACATGTTGGACCTCCTGCAGGGCTTGCTCTTGCCGGGATGGCAAGGGCGTCGGGAGGTTAGAAACCGTCTAGCAAGAACCGGCGGGCGTATTTCCACAGGGGGTGTTGTATTAGCCACCCTCCCGACATGGGGACGTCCAACATTGTCTTGCTAGAAGAGTTTCTACGCTCCGATGAACACCATGCGCGTTGGTGCGGAGGATGGGAAATCGCTTGTTCCTGTTGATCTGGCGGGGGTTGGTTGGCGGCGTCTACCGTGCGACGCAACTGGCCCGACTCAGTCGCGGGCCTTGGGACGGGGTGGCAGCATCCTCTCTGGCCTATCGGGAGGACCACAGATGACCAGGATTGACGGGGATTGGCTTGAGGCGTTCGACGAGGCCATGTTGGGCTTCTTCGCTATCGACCATGCGGATGCGGGCATGGATCAGTACCTCTTGGAGTGCTACTCGGACTTGCCGGCCAGGGAGGCTGCGCTGGCGTTTGGGGAGGACTATGAGCTTTGTCGGGTGGATACGTTTTGGCCGCCGCCGAGGCTGGTGCTCAACAGTTGAGAAATGACCAGAGAATCACCAGTCATATATTGGCCGAAGATGCCCTGCGCTGATCACGCACCTATTGGCTGCTGGAATACGACATCCCGGTGGTACTCCATGTAGGGCCGCTGATTCTCACTCAACTGCTTCGGGTCCGTCTCCACAATGGGAACCCATGCCAGACGCACTTGCGCCGGTAGATTTTGACTGAAGCGTACCCGCCCATTATTCTCGAACGTCAAATAGCCCTTGTCGAACAAGCGATCGATGTGGGGAGTCAACAGCAGACCGTTGTTGCCATCAAGGCGCTCAGCGTTGCTGCTCTTTGACCATGGCTTAATGTGGCTTGCGATCAAGAAGCGCTCGTCTTGAATACCTGTCACGCGACATGAGAGTTCGATCTCGGCGACTCGTGACCTGAAAAGACCCTGGCCAATCCTGGCTTGAATAATCTGACTCCGCTGCGTGACGGGCAGCTCTCCGTCGGCAAGTACCTGCTCGATAGCTGTGCTGTCGCTCAACTGACCTGCTTTGGTCGCCCGCTGCAAGACTTCTTGCGCCTCCAGACCAAGCAACCCAATCAACACATTCGCAAGCTGCTCGGGGACTGCCGCGAGGTAGACACCTTGATTGCCATTTCCGTTCTGCTGAAGTGGCGAGTACTTGGCGGGCAGGAAGGGCAGAAGGTCCGGCATGAAGTCCTTTGGCCGGATCGAATGGCGCAACTTGTGAAAAATGGTAGGAACATACCAACCTTCCAAGCCCCACGCGTTCCCGGCGTTACCGAACTCAGCGGGCTTTTGGGCAGATACATGAGGCCCGTCTACCACACCAACGGCTTTGATGTAGGTATCCGCGAAAGAGAACACGACGTCGCCAGGCTGAACCAGCTGCATGTTGTCGTAGAACGTATTTCGCCTGTTGTCGCTTGTGCGCTTGGGCGACCACAGGTAGCTGCCGTGGACCTCATGCTTGTAGGTCAGGTTCTGATTTACCCACCAGTACTTCATTCGCCCTCCAGGGCAACACCTACGGATAGCCTATGGTCTGGCCGGCTCTCGATAGTACCTGCCTATTGGCGCGACGAACATGACCTGGAGTGGTGAGCTTCGACGTTGCACACTTTCAGACTATTTGAACCGCTAGAAGCGGCAGTGCAACGGCGGATTCAACGTAGATTGATAGCAACGGGATGGAGCGGCAGATGGGCCTGAATATTTCTATGGATCGGCCGATATAGCTGAGAGACTCGGCGCAGCCAACCTGTCGCCCCGGGAACAAGCCAAGCACCGTTCAAGTGACGGCGCCACCAAGGATAGAAATGGCCACACTTATTCCGCAGCGCAGCAGCTGTCTCAACCGTATGACCTCGGGCGAAAAACGCTTCTCAATGCGCCTGGAGGACAAGCTGGAGGACGACTACGTGTGTTGGTTCGATGTCCCGGTTGGCCCTCGTCAGCGAAGGCCTGACTTCATTGTCCTTCATCCTGCTCGTGGGGTATTAGTGCTCGAAGTGAAAGACTGGAGATGGGACACAATCGCTGAGTTAGATCCAGATAGAGCGGTGATTAGAACTGAGCAAGGCCAGAAGGTCACTGCCAATCCTTTGCGCCAAGCTCGGGACTATGCCATTGAGGTCGTCAGCATTCTTCAGACTGACCCCATCCTTAGACACCCTCAACACACCGCTCGGGCGGGGCAGATCCTCGTGCCCTGGGGCCACGGCGTTGTGCTCACGAACATTACTCGAGCTCAGTTTGATGAAGCTGAGCTCGGCCACTACATCCGCCCAAACCAGGTCATCTGTCGGGACGAGATGACCGAGAGTATTGATGGGGAGGCGTTTCAAGCCCGCCTCTGGGACATGTTCTCCGTGTCGTTCAACTGCAACCTCAGCCTTCCTCAGATTGAGCGCATACGCTGGCACCTGTTTCCTCAGCTACGGATCGGGGAACCAACACAGAGCCGCCTCTTTGACATAGAAGGTAAGGCTGCACCACAACAGTTGGATATTCCTGACTTGATACGGGTGATGGACCTGCAGCAAGAACAGCTTGCACGCTCCTTAGGAAATGGCCATAGGGTCATCCACGGCGTCGCTGGTTCTGGAAAAACCATGATCCTTGGCTACCGTTGTCTTGAGCTCGCAAAGCAGCATGAAAAGCCCGTACTCGTTCTTTGCTACAACAAGACCCTCGCAAGTCGATTGGAGCAGATGGTTGCGTCACACGGGGTTATCGACAAGGTGTTTGTTCGCCACTTTCATGGCTGGTGCCAGGATCAACTGACGGCTTATGCGATCAAGAAGCCCTCTGCACAGAAGGACGCGGGCGAGTATCTTCGCCAGTTAGTTGACAGTGTAATTGGCGGCGTTGAGAGCAATGCTATCCCTAGGGCCCAGTATAGTGCTGTCCTTATCGATGAAGGTCATGACTTTGAGCCAGACTGGCTGAAGCTGGTCACACAGATGGTAGATCCCGAGACAAACGCAGTACTTCTTCTGTATGACGATGCGCAAACCATTTATGGCGGAGCAAATCGGCGGAAGTTTTCTTTCGCAAGCGTGGGTATTCAGGCGCAGGGCCGTACCACCATCCTGCGGCTCAACTATCGAAATACTCTAGAAGTGCTGATGACAGCCAAGCTATTTGCCAATGAGCTCTTAACCGCTCAAGAAGCCGATGAGGATCACGTTCCGGTTGTAGCACCTGAGAGCGCCGGACGTCGTGGAGATGTACCCGAGATCATTGATGCCACGTCCATTTGGCATGAGGCCAAGATCATTGCACAGCGCGTAAGTGATGCCCTGTCTGATGGTGCTGATGCAAATGACTTCGCCGTTCTCTGCCGACGGAAAGCGCTTGCGGATCTCGTCACGCGTGAACTGATGAAACGTCAACTTCCTGTTCGACTGATGACCGAAGGCAACAAGAGGTCACTCTTTGATGGTCCACCTGCCGTCACAGTGATGACTATGCACTCCAGCAAGGGGCTCGAATTTGAAACGGTTTTCCTTCCAGGTCTCTGCGAGATTGGCAGTAGCCATGCCCTCAGTGCTGATGAACTTCGACAAGAGGCAAAGCTAATTTATGTCGCGATGACCCGCGCGCTGAGTGGTTTGGTCATGCTTCATCACACTACAACGGAGGTTACCGAGCGACTGACTTCAGCCGTCAAGGAGGTTAGGCGCCGACTGGTCGCCTAACCCCTTCAAGGGCCATGCTGAAGATCTGCGCTCCGAAAGAGCCGGCGCCCCTGCTAGGAGGGAAAGAGAGATGGTGCTCTCAGTCCAGCATCGCCTAAAGGAGGAAGATGTGGGTCACTTCGCGCTAGTTCACGGGAAGCAAGCGCTGCAACCCTCAGGGCGCCGGCGGCCGTCATGGACAGACAATAGGACTCAGTAGATGTTGATCAAACGCTTTTCCAATCGTCTCTTCTCACGGGACCAGCGTTCCGAACTGGGGCCCGTCTCGTCCGCCGGAGATACAGCCGGCCAGCCCGCTGCTGACGCTGCTCTAGAAGCACTTGATTTTCAGTTCCGCGCGGGCGCGGCCTTCGACCCCGCGTCAGGGCTCGTGATCCCCCACCCAAGAATTCAAATGGATACGCTGACCAATGGCGTACGAGTCACGGAGTACCAGTTCGCGTTCTATCGCAATCAGCGAATGACCTGGCGGCTGGGCTTCTTGGGACCCGACGCACTGGTCGATGCGGCAGGCCACAGAGAGTGGATCTTCACCTTCGACCTTGGTCACGATTGGCTTGTTGCCTCAGTGTTGGATTTGAAACGGGCCATCCGCCACGAAGGTGACGATCTATCATTCTTGCGAGGGCTTGCTAGGGGTATGGCCCTGGCCTACGCGGGCCAGCCCGACAGCGAGGAGAATATGCGCTACAAGGTGATCACAACGACCGCTGCACTGACAGCAGTCGGCATACCCATTTCAAGGAATCTGCCGGTTTCGCCACTGGGCATTGCCGTCCTTGCGGATGTATTTGTACAGTCCTCGCCGAGAGCGTGGCCTGCGCTATGACGAAGTTCACATTCGACGACTTCGCTCGCGTAGCGTTCGATACAGCACGCAAGGATGATGGCTTTGGTCTGACCGCGCAGCAGATGGACGAAGTGTTCGCTTTTCTCAAGGCACCGGGATCCGGGCCAGATGCTGATACCTCGTTCGCTGATTATGTGGCGGCAAAGCTCAAGGAACACCCCCCAGTTCTGATATCGAAGGCGTACGTCATGTGCGCGGGGATCGATAGGCGAGGAGTGACGAACTATCAGAATGCTGCTGCGTACATACGGGACGCTGGAGGTAGCTCAGGGATCATCAATGACACGCAATGGGGATACTTCATTGAGCACCTACAGAGCGCCGAGCCGTTATATGGAGAGTTCAAGGCGATGACAGCGGCGCTGAAGGAATTCATGCATGCGCAGGGCACGAGGCCCTTCAACAACAAGTATGAAGCCACATTGCTGGAGATAATGTGGAACGCCGGATCACCGTCATTTGCTGAGAATGCTATTGCTTCGCATGCTGGCGGAATGAATGAAGATTCAAGCGACCGCTTACCGAGTTGACTCCTGGACTACGGCATGTGAGTAGCTGGCCGGTCAGATTCATGGTGTCAGTCTCTCAACCTTGTCTCGACTCAGGCCGGGAGAAACGTCGGTACCTTGCTGAGCAATGAGAAATCGACAACACCCAGGTCTTGTCGCTATCAAACCCAGGTAACTAGCAATAGAAAAGGGCGGCCTATGGCCGCCCTTTTCACGTCAATCAGCTAGCTAAAAATCAAACCCCGACAGGATTAGCCTTCTCAGGATCAATCTTGTACTGCTTGATCGCCCGGGCCACATCCTTCCCGGTCATCTTCCCATCCTTCGCAAGCGCCGCAATGGCCGCATGCGCGATGTAGTACCGGTCAACCTCGAAGAAGCGACGCAGGTTGGCACGCGTGTCCGAACGGCCGAACCCATCCGTGCCCAGCGCAGTGAACTGCATCGGCACGAACGCGCGGATCTGGTCCGCATAGGCACGCACGTAGTCGGTGGCGGCAATGGCCGGGCCCTGGCGGCCTTCCAGCAGTTCGGTGACGAACGCCTTGCGCTGGGTGTCTTCCGGGTGCAGGCGGTTCCAACGTTCGGCGTCGAAACCATCGCGGCGCAGTTCGTTGAAGCTCGGGCAGCTCCAGATGTCGGCGGTGACGCCGAAGTCCTTCTCCAGCAGCTCGGCCGCGGCAATGGCTTCGCGCAGGATGGTGCCCGAACCCAGCAGCTGCACGCGCAGCTCGCCCTTCTTCGGCTTGCCGGCGTCGGTGAGCAGGTACATGCCCTTGACGATGCCTTCGGCCGCGCCTTCCGGCATTTCCGGGTGGGTGTAGTTTTCGTTCATCAGAGTGATGTAGTAGTACTCATCAATCTGGTCTTCCATCATGGCCTTGGTGCCGTGCTGCAGGATCACCGTCACTTCGAAGCCGAAGGTGGGGTCATAGCTGCGCACGTTGGGAATGCCACCGGCGGCCAGATGGCTGTGGCCATCTTCGTGCTGCAGGCCTTCGCCGTTCAGCGTGGTGCGGCCGGCGGTGCCGCCGAGCAGGAAGCCACGGGTTCGCATGTCGGCGGCCTGCCAGGCGATGTCGCCCACGCGCTGGAAGCCGAACATCGAGTAGTAGATGTAGAACGGCAGCATCGGCACGTTGCTGACCGAGTAGCTGGTACCGGCGGCCATCCAGGAGCTGATCGCACCCGGCTCGCTGATGCCCTGCTGCAGCACCTGGCCACTCTGGTCTTCGCGGTAGAACATCAGCTGGTCCGCATCGACCGGCTTGTACTTCTGGCCGAACGGGGCGTAGATGCCGATCTGGCGGAACAGGCCTTCCATGCCGAAGGTACGGGCTTCGTCGGCCACGATCGGCACGATGTGCGGGCCCAGCTCCTTGTCGCGCAGGGTGATGTTGAGGCTCTGCACGAAGGCCATGGTGGTGGAGTAGCTGCGCTCGCCGCTGCTCTTGAGCAGGCGCTCGTAGGTTTCCAGCTTCGGTGCGTTGAAGCTCTTGGTGGCCTTGCGGCGGCGCTGCGGCAGGTAACCACCCAGGGCGGCACGGCGTTCCTGCAGGTACTGCACTTCCGGCGAATCCGGGCCCGGGTGGTAGAACGGCACCTGGCCATCGGCCAGCTGCGCGTCGGTCACCGGGATGTTGAAGCGGTCGCGGAAATGCTTGACGGCTTCATCATCCAGCTTCTTGGTCTGGTGGGTCGGGTTGAGCGCTTCACCCGCGCTGCCCATGCCGTAGCCCTTGACCGTCTTGGCCAGGATCACGGTCGGCATGCCCTTGGTGTTCACGGCCTCGTGGTAGGCGGCGTACACCTTGTGCGGGTCGTGGCCACCCCGGTTGAGGCGCCAGATGTCGTCGTCGGACAGGCCGGCGACCATCGCAGCGGTTTCCGGGTACTTGCCGAAGAAATGCTCGCGCGTGTAGGCGCCGCCGAAGGCCTTGCAGTTCTGGTACTCGCCGTCGACGGTTTCCATCATCAGCTTGCGCAGCACACCGTTGGTGTCCTTGGCCAGCAGGGCATCCCAGTAACCGCCCCACAGCAGCTTGATCACATTCCAGCCGCCGCCACGGAACACGCCTTCCAGTTCCTGGATGATCTTGCCGTTGCCGCGCACCGGGCCGTCGAGGCGCTGCAGGTTGCAGTTCACCACGAAGATCAGGTTGTCGAGGCCTTCACGGCCGGCCAGCGCGATGGCGCCCAGGGTTTCCGGCTCGTCGCTCTCGCCGTCGCCGATGAAGCACCACACCTTGCGGTCGGACTTCTCGATCAGGCCACGGTTTTCCAGGTAACGCAGGAACTGCGCCTGGTAGATGGCGGCCAGCGGGCCCAGGCCCATTGACACGGTGGGGGTCTGCCAGTAATCGGGCATCAGCCACGGGTGCGGGTAACTGGACAGGCCGCCACCGTCGACTTCCATGCGGAACTTGTCCAGCTGCTGCTCATCGATGCGGCCTTCCAGGAAGGAACGCGCATAGATGCCCGGGGCGCTGTGGCCCTGGATGAAGAGCAGGTCGCCGGGGTGGTTGTCGCTCGGGGCGCGCCAGAAGTGGTTGAAGCCCACGTCATACAGCGTGGCGCCGGAGGCGAAGGAGGCGATGTGGCCGCCCAGGTCGCCCGGCTTGCGGTTGGCGCGGACCACGGTGGCCATCGCGTTCCAGCGGATGATGGAACGAATGCGCCATTCCAGTTCGGCGTTGCCCGGGCTCTTGGCCTCCAGGGTCGGCGCGATGGTGTTCACGTATTCGGTGGTGGGAGAGAACGGCAGATAGGCGCCCGAACGACGGGTCAGTTCCACCATGCCTTCCAACAGTTGATGCGCGCGCTCAGGGCCCTCGACATCAATAACGGCCTTCAGCGACTCGATCCATTCCTGGGTTTCCACAGGATTCGGGTCGTTGCTCAGCACCTCGTTCAACCAGTTCATTTGCGCTCCCATGACCGCACGCACGCGCGCGACTGTTTTAGATTTCTAGCCGCAAAGTGTAGCGCACCATAGGGTTTGCTTACTTCGCTACGGGTGCGTATGGAAGTCGCAGGGGCTGTCCGCAGGGACACGGGGCGACAGGGGGTTGGCGCTGCCTTGAAGCTCCATACGCGGTTTCAGCTTCGCGGTGCGCGATGACCGGAATGCGGCAGCGGGACAGGGGAGACAAGGGTGCGGCGGCGGCGCTGAGGGCCTGCTGCCCGGCGGCTGCGGGCGCGGGACGCCGCTGCTGCGAGGGGATTGGGGCCGGAGCGTTCCATGCGGGGCACGCACCGTCGCGGTGGTGAGGGGCGGCCGACCATGGGAATTGCGGTGCGCTGCGCGGCCAGCCGGGCATGGCCGGGCGCGGCGGATTGACCTGAACGCATCCCTGCCGTGCGTCTTCAGTTGCTGGTCCCCAGCGACTTTTCGATATATCGTTCCGTCACTTCATTCGATATATCGAAATGACCGCTCCGCGTGACCTCGACCGCCCTGCCCGCCCGCTGACCGCACGCCCGCTCAGCCGCGGCGACCTGCGCCTGCTGGTGCTTTCGCTGCTGGCCGAGCAGCCGCGCCATGGCTACGAGTTGATCCAGCTGATCAGCGAGATGTTCGTGCGGGTGTATACGCCCAGCGCGGGCTCGATCTACCCGGTGCTGGCGCAGTTCGAGGCGGCCGGCTGGGTGGGCGCGGTGGAAGACGCCGGGCGCAAGCGCTACCAGCTGAGCGCGCTGGGCCTGGCCGAACTGGCCGCGCAGCGCGAAGAGGTGGACGCGGCGCTGGGCCGGGTGCGCGACAGCGCGCGCACGATCACCAAGGCCAACCTGCCGCCGAGCGTGCGCGAGGCGCTGCGCGAACTGAAACACGCCCTGGCCTACTGCCATGGCCGCTGGCACGAGGACAACGCCACCGCGGTGGCGCAGGCGCTGCGCGAGGCGGCCGCCACCGTCCGCGCACAGGGCCGTACCGCATGATTTCTGCTTTGACCCAGCCCGCCTCCGCCAGCCAGGTCTTCCCCCTTCGCCGCGCCGCGGCGCATTGAATACAGGTGCCCCCCATGGCTTTGCACGAAAACAAACTGCTGCGTCATACCGTGAAGTTCCGCCCGCTGCAGGTGCTGCGCACCGAGGAGATCAGCCCGTGCATGCGCCGGGTGATCGTGGGCGGGCCAGCGCTGGAGGGCTTTGTGTCACCCTCGCCGGATGACCACGTGAAGCTGTTCTTCCCCAATGCGGACGGCCAGTTCGTGGTGCCGACGATGACCCCGGAAGGCCCGCGCTACCCGGAAGGGCAGACGCCCTCGCCGGCGCGCGACTACACCCCGCGCTGGTGGGACCTGGAAACCCTGGAGCTGGCGCTGGATTTCGTCATGCACGGCCATGGCGTGGCCTCGAGCTGGGCGGCCAACGCCAAGCCGGGCGACGCCATCGCAGTGGGCGGGCCGCGCGGCTCGCACATGACCGCGCCGGACTACGACACCTACGTGCTGATCGGTGATGAAACCGCGCTGCCGGCGATCAGCCGCTGGCTGGAGACGCTGCCGGCCGGGGCGCAGGCCGATGTGTATATCGAGATTCCCGAGGCGGACGACCGCCAGGACCTGCCGGAAGACGACCGGATCCGGGTGTCCTGGCTGGAGCGCAACGGGTTCGATGCGGCCACCAGCACGCTGCTGGAGGACGTGTTGACCGATTTCGAGCAGCCCGACGGCGATACGTTCTATTGGATCGCTACCGAATCGCGGCGGGCGCGGATGATGCGCAAGTACATCGAGGGCCACCTGGGCGTGCCCAAGGACTGGATCCGCTCGACCGGCTACTGGAAGGCCCACGCCGACGAGCACGACGGCGACTGAGCCGCGACGGGCACCGGCCGCGGATGCGACAATCGCGTTTTGGCCGGTGCCCTTTTCCATGCAAGCAGCTTCTTCTTCGGCCCTGACCGACCTGATCGACCGCGCCGGGCGCGCCGATGCCGCCCTGGATGCGGCGTTGACCACGCTGGTGCCCTCGGTAGGCGCGGACATCGTGCCGCTGCGCACCGCCCTGGTGCCGCTGGCGCAGGCGCAGGTGGCGCTGTTGCAGGCCAACACCGATATCCGCCTGGTGGCCGACGAACTGCGCCGTTACCAGAAGTACGCCGTACCGGGTAAGCCGAGCCTGCAGATCGTGCAGCTGCGCAAGCAGCAGGCGTCGGTGAAGCAGGCGGCGTTGATTGCCCGGCAGAACTACGCCCAGGCCACGCACGCGTTCCTGCGCGACTCGGGGATGACGGCGCCGGCCCGGCGCACGCCCACCGACTTCACGACGCTGTGGTTGGGCAAGCTGGCCGGGCAGTTGTCGGCGCAGTGAGCTGCGCGGTGCGGCGCCAGCCTTGACGGGTGGACAGCCAGATTTCCAGCAGCACCAGCGCCATCACGATCATCAGGGGCAGCAGCAGGCCGAAGTAGATGCCCGGCATCATGCTGCCCAGCTGCGCCTTGAGCAGCCGGATCACACCTTGGGTGTGCAGCAGTTCGTTCATGCGCATGCCGAGCGCTTCGCGGAAGACTTTCTTGTCCACGCCGCTGCGGCCGGCTTCCTGGGTGAGGCTGTCTTCCACCCATTGCGACATCAGCGCGCCGCGCAGGCGCTGCAGGCCGCTGCGGGTCCAATGCATCACCCAGCCCTCGCCCTGCAGGTAGGCCGCGCCGGGCAACGGATGTGCGCTGAGGTAGCTATCGACGGCATCGCGGGCGACGTCGTGCACGGTGGCGTCGCTGCGCATCAGCGCGGCGAGGCTGCGGTCGTCCAGTGAGCGCTCGAAATCGGCCTGCCAGCTGCTGACCAGGGTCTGCAGGTGCGGCTGGAAATGATCGATCTGCTTGTACAGGGCGCGCTGCGCACCCGCGACGAAGCCGAGCTGCAGGCCGGTGGCGGTGAACAGCAGCGGCAGGATGACCACATAGGTGGCAATGCCCCAATGGTGCCAGCGGTTGTTGCGGGCGAGCCAGCCGCGGCGATGCAGCGCGCGCCAGGTGGCGATGCCCAGGGCCAGGCCGATGACGGTGCCGAGCAGGCTGCCGCCGATGAGGTCGAGCAGGCTCAGGCCGGTCCAGAATTCCATCAGCCAGTAGTGTGCGTCTTGCACGGGGGTGCTCCTGAGTGCGCGGTGTTGCGCGCGGAGCAGGGATAGTAAAAGAAAGCCCGCCTTGCGGCGGGCTTCCTGCTTCATCTCACGACGAGTGAGTGACGCCGATCAAGCAGCCGGCTTTTCGCCGGTGGCTTCGGTGGTGATGCGGATGTTCACTTCATCGCTGACGTTCGGGGCGTACGCGCCCACGCCGAAATCGCTGCGCTTGATGGTGGTGGTGGCATCGAAGCCCGCGGCCGGCACCTTGGCCATCGGGTGCTCGCCACCGCCGTTGATGGTGACATCCAGGGTCACCGGCTTGGTGATGTCCTTGATGGTCAGATCGCCAGTGACGGTGAGCTTGTTGGTGCCGTTGGCTTCGACCTTGGTGCTCTTGAACGAAGCAGCCGGGAACTTGGCGGCGTCGAAGAAGTCGGCGCTCTTGAGGTGCTCGTCGAACTTGGCGGTGAAGCTGTTGAGGCCGGTCAGCGGCAGCTTCACTTCCACGGTGGACTTGGTCACGTCGGCGGCGTCATACACCAGGGTGCCTTCGGCCGCGCCGAAGTGGGCGGTCGGGTGCGAGAAGCCGAAGTGGCTCCACTGCGCCAGCACGTCGGTGTGGCTCGGGTCGAGCTTGTAGGTGCCCGACGCGATCTGGATGGCGGCGGCGGCCGGGGTAGCAGCAGCGTCGGCAGCAGCAGCGGCCGGGGCGGTTTCAGCAGCGGCCGGCGCATCGGCGGCCGGGGCGGCAGCTTCTTCAGCCGGCTTGGAGCAGGCGGCGATGGCCAGGGTCAGGGCGAGCGGCAACAGCAGTTTGCGGGTCACGGTCATGTCAGGTCTCTCTCGAATGCAAAGGGAATAAGGAAAGGTGAGGCAACAGCCCGTCCGCACGGACGGGCCAGATCCGGCGGTAACGCTTATTCGATGCGGGCCGCTTCGTCGAAGGCCAGACGGGGCAGCCGCGGGAACAGGCCCGAAGGATCACCGTAACCCAGATTGACGAGGAAGTTGGCCTTCACGGTGGTGCCCTTGAAGAAGGCTTCGTCGACCTTGGCCGGGTCGAAACCGGACATCGGGCCGGCATCCAGGCCCAGCGCGCGCGCGGCCAGGATCAGGTAGGCGCCCTGCAGGCTGCCGTTGCGGAACGCGGACTCGGTGCGGCCTTCGCGCGGGCCGTCGAACCAGGACTTGGCGTCGGCATGCGGGAACAGGAAGGGCAGCTTCTCGTGGAAGTCTTCGTCGAAGGCGATGATCACCGTGACCGGGGCGGCCAGGGTCTTGTCGTGATTGCCTTCGGACAGAGCCGGGGCGAGCTTGGCCTTGGCTTCAGCGGACTTCACGAACACGAAACGTGCCGGGCTGGAGTTGGCCGCGGTGGGGCCCCACTTCAGCAGTTCGTACAGGGCCTGCAGCTGGCTGTCTTCGACCGGCTTGTCGAGGAAGGCATTCTGGGTGCGGGCGGTACGGAACAACTGGTCAAGCGCAGCATCGTCGAGTACGTGGGACATGAAGCCTCCAGAGAAAAGGGGGAACCTGCGCGGTGCCGGCTGCCAGGGCAGAACGGTCTCGCGATGGGCGAAGGCTGGCAGTGTAGAGTGTCGTGACAGTTGCAACACCCAGCCTGACTGAAACGAATTAATGCCATACGTGAAACGATGGAGTCCGCCCTGGACGATCACCGACGGCCGTGCCGGCAATGTCCGGCAGGCGGTGGCGCTGGCTTCTGCATTGAAGCTGGGTGCACATCGCCCGCTGGTGTTGCGCCCGCGCGCACCTTGGCGCTGGGTGGCGCCGCGCTGGTTGCCGGGCGCGGCCCAGGGCTACGGCGAGGCGTTCACCTTGCTGGCGGCCGAGCCGCCACCGCTGGCGATCGGCTGTGGCCGCCAGGCGGCCGGGGCGCTGCGCGAGCTGCGCCGACGCGGCAGCAAGGTGGTGCAGATTCTCGACCCGCGCCTGGGCACCCGCCACTGGGACCTGCTGGTGGTGCCCGAGCACGACCGCCTGCGCGGCGACAACGTGCTGACCCTGCTGGGCAGCCTCAACCCGGTCAACGATGACTGGCTGGCCTGCGGCCGCGCAGCCTTTGCCACCTTCAGTGAACTGCCCGGGCCACGCACCGCGCTGCTGGTGGGCGGCCCCACCCCGCATGCGCCCTGGCATGAGCCGGACATGGTGCAGGTGTTTCAGCAACTGGCCGCGCAGCTGCGCGCCGAGGGCGGCAGCCTGCTGGCCACCACGTCACGGCGTACTCCGCCCGCGTTGGTCGGCGCACTGCGGAGTGCCTTCGCCGACGTGCCGCATGTGATCTGGGGCGATGGCGGCGATGGCGTGAACCCGTATGCCGGGTTGCTGGGCTGGGCCAACCGCGTGGTGGTGTCGCCGGATTCGGTGAACCTGCTGTCCGAGGCCTGCGCCACGCGCATGCCGGTGGCGGTGGCGTTGGCGACACAGGCGCAGGGGCGGCTGGCACGCTTCCAGCAGGCGTTGCATGCACGCGGCCGCTTGCAGACGCGCTGGCTGGACTGGCACACCGAAGGGCGGATGGAACCGCTGCGCGAGACCGCCCGGATTGCCGTACAGGTTGGCGAGCGTCTGCTGTCGGTATGATGCGGCGGCGGCCGGTGCCGCAGGAGAACCTGTGACATGGATGTGCCCCGCCCCGCTCTGCTGATCCGCCTGCGTCGCCTCCTGCTGTGTGCGGGCCTGCTCGGCACGGTGTCGATCGCACAGGCCGAACCGCAATGCATCGAGCGCTACCCCACACCGGCGGCGCTGGCTTCGATGTTCGATGTGGCGCTGGATGCCAGCGAACGCCTGGATGCGCTGGACGGCGTGGACGTGGTGCTGATCGCACGCGGCGGCCAGGACTTGAGCAAGTACGGCTTGCGCCACAGCCACATGGCCTTCCTGCTGCGCGAAGACGATGGCCAGTGGCGTGCCGTACACCTGCTCAATCCGTGCAAGACGGCCGAATCGCAGTTGTTCCGCGAAGGCGTGGCCACGTTCATTGGTGAAACCTCCAGCCATACCGATCTGCGCATCGGCGTGCCCACGCCGGCCGTGCGCGACACGCTCAAGGCGATGCTGACCAAGCCCGGCATCCAGGCGCGTGCGCTGCATGAAGCGCGCTACAGCGTGGTGGCGTATCCGTTCCGCACCGAGTACCAGAATTCCAACCAGTGGGTGCTGGAGGTGCTGGCGGCCGCACTGGCGCAGAACCAGGACGGCACGCTGATCGTCAACCGCACCCAGGTGCAGGGCTGGTTGAAGCAGCACGATTACCAACCCAGCACGTTGCATATCGGCGTGGCCAAGCGGTTGGGCGCACGCTTCTTCGTACCCAATGCGGCGGTGACTGACCATCCGGCCAGCGAGCGCATTTCGGGCAACTATTCGGTGGTGACGGTGGAATCGGTGTTCGATTTCCTGCAGCAGCAGAAGGGGCTGCAACAGGAACTGTCGGTACCGCATGTGGCGGTCGCCGGTATTTCCGCACCGAAGCCTTGAACGGCTTGCCCTTTCCCTACCCAGGAGTCCTACCGTGAAACTGTTGAACGTATCTGCGCTGGCCATCGCCGTACTCGGCCTGCAGTTGACCACCGCGACGCCCGCTGCGGCTGGCAACGGCGAAAACACCTCGGCGGTGAGCGCGGTGGTGAGTGTGTATGCCGTGTCGTTCGTGGCGGCATCGCCGGTGTTGCTGGTGGCCGCGGGTGCGAAGAAGGTCGGCGATGCCTCGCGGCGTGACACGCCCGCCAGGGACAAGGCCGCACCGTTGCCGCCGATGGCCGTGCAGAAGGTGGAGGCCCAGGCCGATGGCGGCTACCACGTGGCGCTGCAGCGCCCCGATGCCCCGGACCAGAACGCGCTGTTGAACTGGCCGGCCCGCGCCGACAACCCCGCCGCACAGCTCAAGGTGGGCGACATGCTCGCCTTCACCCCCACCGCCCAGGCGGCGGGCTGGATGGTGACCGCCGCCGACGGCGCCACGCTGGCGTTCCTGCCCACCCCGCAGGCCGCGAGCGGGCAGCTGAGCGAACAGTGGTAACCCGGCTCCCACCTTTTTCAGGAGAAAGCAGATGAAACGGATATCGATGTTGGCGCTGGCCCCGATGCTGGCCCTGGTGCTGCATGCGCCGAGCGCGCAGGCGCAGGTCTACCCCAGCAGCAAGCACCCGGTGGCCAGCAGCGTGCTGATCACCTCGGTGGCGAGCCTGGCGGTGGTGACCGCGCCGATCTGGCTGACCTCGGCCGGGCTGAACAAGGCGCGCAAGGGCTCCGAGCGCCGCGCGCGCTTTGCCAATGCGACCGGCACCAAGGCCGGGCCGCTGCCGCCGTTGACCGTGGAGCGTGTTGAGCACCTGGCCGATGGCGGCTACCAGGTGGCCCTGCAGAACCCGCAGGCGCCTGGGGAGCTGGCCGTGCTGGCCTGGCCGGCGCGCCCGGACAACCCGGCCGCCGAGGTAACGGTGGGCGACGTGCTGGCCTTCGAGCCGACCCCCGCTGGGGCCGGCTGGACGGTGGCGGCGGCCAATGGCACCCCGCTGGCGTTCCTGCCCACCGCCGATGCGGCGGCCAGCAACCTGAGCGAACGCTGGTAAGTGAACCGGGCCGGGGTGGCCCTGCGCCGCCCCAGCCGGGATAATCCGCGGCTTCCCCGCCTTCCCCGGTGCGCCATGCCTGTGCGTCCTTCCCCCGCCTTTGCCCCGTTGACCGTGCGCGCGCTGCTGCTGGCGGTGCTGGCCATGGGCGCGGTGGTGCTGGGCTCGAACGTGCTGGTGCAGTACCCGATCAACGATTGGCTGACCTGGGGCGCCTTCAGCTATCCGGTGGCATTCCTGGTCAGCAACCTGATCAACCGTCGGTTTGGGCCGCAGGCCGCACGCAAGGTGGCCTGGGCCGGTTTCGCGCTGGCGGTACTGCTGTCGATCTGGATCGCCACCCCGCGCATCGCGGTGGCCTCGTGCCTGGCCTTCATCGCCGCGCAGCTGCTGGACATCACCGTGTTCGACCGGCTGCGCCGTGGCCATTGGTGGCGTGCGCCGATGGTGGCCACCACCTGCAGCGCGACGCTGGATACGACGATTTTCTGGAGCATCGCCTTTGCCGGCTCCAGCCTGCCGTGGGTGAGCTGGGCCGCGGGCGACCTCGCGGTGAAGCTGGCGATTGGCGTATTCCTGCTGGCCCCGTTCCGCGCGTTGCTGTGGCGGATGGCGCCGCGCACGGTGTAGGCAAGGGCAGCCACGCATGGCGTGGCGCTACCCCGCGGTGATGTGGACACCCGCAATGCATCCCATGTGCTGGTGGTAGAGCTACCCCATGGGTGGCTTCGCGGTGCTGGACGAAGGGCAGCCACGCATGGCGTGGCTCTACCCCCCGGGTGGGGACTCGAAGGGGAGGCCTGCCGCTTCGCAGGCGGCGCTGATGATGGCGCGCGCGTCTTCCAATGCCGGTGTGGGGGCGGCCAGGCGCGGGCGCCGGTCCAGCGTGCACGACAGGCCGACATCCAGCAGCGCGGCATGCGCGCTGTGCAAGCCATCACGGGTGCCGCCGGGCAGCCAGGCGATGTCGGCCAACGCGTCGATCAGGCGCGGCGTGTCGCGCGGCTGCACCAGCTGCGGATGCTGCGCGGCGCTGTCGAGCACGCCGGTCTGCAGCAGGAATTCCAGGTCGACGATGCCACCGGTGCCCTGTTTGAGATCCAGCCGGCCGGCATCACTGCGGTCCAGTTCGGCGCGCATGCGCGCGCGCATCTTGATCACGTCGGTGTACAGCACCGTGGCGTCGCGCGGGCGTGCCAAGGTGTCGCTGCGCACCTGTTCGAAATCAGCCAACAGGCTGGCATCGCCGGCAATGCCGCGCGCGCGCACCAGGGCCTGGTGCTCCCAGGTCCAGGCGCGTTCGCGTTGGTAGTCGGTGTAGCTGGCCAGCGAGGACACCAGGCTGCCCTTGCCGCCATCCGGGCGCAGGCGCACGTCGATGTCGTACAGGCGGCCGGCCGCGGTGACCGCACCCAGCAAGGCCATCACCTTCTGCGCAAGGCGCGCGTACCAGCGGCTGGGATCGAGCGGGCGCGGGCCGTTGCTGCTTTCCTGGTCGGCCGGGTGGTCGTGCAGGAACACCAGGTCCAGGTCCGAGCCGAAGCCCAGCTCCAACCCGCCCAGGCTGCCGTAACCAATGATGGCGAAACGCCCGCCGGGGATGTCGCCATGGCTGCGCTGCATGTCCGCCTGCACCATCGCCAGTGCGGTGACGACGACGGCCTCGGCCAGCTCGGCCAGCTGCCGGGTGCTGTCGACGGCATGCTGGCGGCCATCGAGTGCGGCCAGCGCCATGCGGAAACTGAGCGCCAAACGGGTTTCGTTGAGCAGGCGCAGTGCGCCTTCCGGGTCATCGATGGCAAGCGCGGCATTGCACTCCGCCTGCATCGCCGCCGCATCCGGCATCGGCCCGGACACGCGCACGTCGAGCAGTTCGTCCAACAGCAAGGGATAGGCGGCCAGGCGCTCGGCCAGCAGCGCGCTGCGCGCGAGCACGTCGACCAGCCGCGCCAGCGCACTGGGCTGTTCGTCGAGCAGGGCCAGGTAGCTGGTGCGGCGCAGGATGGCCTGCAACAGGCCGAGCACGCGCTTGAGCGCGGCGTCAGGCTGCGGTGAGCGGGTGGCGGCGTGCAGCAGTGCGGGCAGCACGCGGTCGAGCCGGGCGCGGGCGTTGTCCGACAGTGCGCGCACGCCGAGCGACTGGGCGAAATCACGCAGCGATTGATCGGCGCTGTGCGGGTCGTGGAAACCGGCGTCGGCCAGCACCTCGGCATGGCCGCCATCGGGCAGGCCCCGCCAGTAGCTGGCCAGCGCGTCCGGGGCGGCCTGGCCGGCGCGCGGGGCGAGCAACGCGGCGAACTCGGTGCTGACCCGCTCGCGTTGCACGTCGAGCGCAGCCAACAGCGCATCCCAGTCCGGGTAGCCCAGGCCGCAGGCGATGCGCAGGCGGTCGGTGGGATCGGTGGGCAGGGCGTGGGTCTGCGCATCGCGCAGCATCTGCAGGCGGTTTTCCAGGCGGCGCAGGTGGGCGTAGGCGTGCAGCAGGTCCTCGCCATCCTGCGCGGCCATCTGCCCGCAGGCCACCAGCGCCGGCAGCGCGTGCAGCAGGCGGCGCTCGCGCAGGCTGGCTTCGCGGCCACCGCGGATCAGTTGCAGCGCCTGCGAGAGGAATTCGATTTCGCGGATGCCGCCTGGGCCGCGCTTGATGTCGTCGTGCATCTCGCGCCGCGACACCTCGGCGGTGATCGCCGCCTTCATCTCGCGCAGGCCGTCGAGCGCGGTGAAGTCCAGGTAGCGGCGGTAGACGAACGGGCGCAGGGTCTGCAGCCAGGCTTCACCGGCGGCGATGTCACCGGCCACCGCACGCGCCTTGAGCCAGGCGTAGCGCTCCCAGTCGCGGCCCTCGCGCTGGAAGTACTGGTCCATGCCGGCGAAGGACAGCGCCACGCGCCCGGCACTGCCGAACGGGCGCAGGCGCAGGTCGACGCGGTGGCTGAAGCCGTCCACGGTGGTTTCATCCAGCAGCCGCGCCAGGCGCTGGCCGAGCCGGGCGAAGTACTCCTCGGCCGCCAACGGGCGGGCGCCATCGGACTCGCCACCCTGCGGATAGGCGTAGACCAGATCGACGTCGGAACTGAAATTCAGCTCGCCCCCACCGAGCTTGCCCAGGCCGAACACCACCAGCTGCTGCGCGCTGCCGTCGGCGGCTCTGACCACGCCGTGGCGGCCGGCGAACTCCTGCTCCAGCGCGGCCAGGCCGATGCCCAGGCAGTCTTCGGCCAGCGCGGTGGCGCCGGCCAGGGTGGCCGGGACGTCGTCGAGCCCGGCCAGGTCGCGCCAGATCAGCCGGGTGGAGGCGGCGGTGCGGTAGCGGCGCAGGCGCTGCGGCCACTCACTGGGCTGCTGGGGGTCGAGCACGGGCGGCGGCAACGGCGGGCAGTCCGGCTGGGCCAGATGCGACAGCAGTGCCGGCTGACGGCACAGGGTGTCGATGGCGAAATCGCTGGTGATCGCCAGCAGGCGCACGCGGTCGAGCACGTCGGCGTCAGGCGGCCAGTGCCCCCCCTCGGTCAGCGACAGGGCCAGGCGCGCCAGCGCGCGGTCAACCAGGGGAACGAGGGAGGCGGGGACGGCGTCGGCAGTAATCGGCATGCGGGGATTATGCAGGGCGGGCGCGTGCCGCGGCGGCAGGCCCATCGGCGCGCCCGGGTCAGGACGCCAGACATAAAAAAGCCCGCTTGCAGCGAACTGCCAGCGGGCTCTGCTCCCTCCCCCACGTCGGGATGCAGGTCGATCTTCTAGGGTCGGCCGATAAGTTGCACGCTGCACTGCAAAACGAAACTTGCGGGTACAGAAGTTCATCGCTCAGCTGAACAGGGACCTGGATCGTGCAAACGCCATCCCACCTTGGTCGCACACCCGCCCCGGCGTGGATCGCCGATAATGCAGATCCCCCCAGAAACGTTGTCGTCATGTCTGTCGATCGCATTGCAAACGCGCGTCTGCGTGACCGCGTTGTCTCCGCCGAAGCTGCCGCCGCCCTGATCCAGCCGGGTGAAACCGTCGCCATGAGCGGCTTCACCGGCTCGGGTTACCCCAAGGCGGTGCCGATCGCGCTGGCCCAGCGCATCGAGGCGGTGCACGCCCAGGGCCTGCCGTTCCAGATCAGCCTGATGACCGGCGCCTCCACCGCGCCGGAGCTGGACGGTGCGCTGGCCAAGGCCGATGGCATCGCCATGCGCATGCCGTTCCAGAGCGACCCGGATGCGCGCAACCGCATCAACGCCGGCCTGCTGGACTACATCGACATCCACCTCAGCCACGTGGCCCAGCATGTGTGGTTCGGCTTCTATGGCGAGATCGACACGGCGGTGATCGAGGTCTCGGCGATCCGCGAGGACGGTTCGCTGGTGCCCTCCACCTCGGTGGGCAACAACAAGACCTGGCTGGACCTGGCCAAAAAGGTGATCGTGGAGGTCAACGAGTGGCAGCCGGCCGGCGTGGACGGCATGCACGACATCTATTACGGCACCGCGCTGCCGCCGCACCGCAAGCCGATTCCGCTGATCCATGCCAACGACCGCATCGGCGAGACCGCGCTGCGCTGCGACCCGGACAAGATCGTGGCGGTGGTACGCACCAACGGCCCGGACCGCAACAGCCCGTTCAGTCCGATCGATGCCGCCAGCGAGCAGATCGCCGCCTACCTGATCGACTTCCTCCAGCACGAAGTGGCCAAGGGCCGCCTGCCGGCCAACCTGCTGCCGCTGCAGAGCGGCGTGGGCAACATTCCCAATGCGGTGTTGGCCGGCCTGGCCAAGAGCGGTTTCCGCGACCTGAGCGCGTTCACCGAGGTGATCCAGGACGGCATGCTCGACCTGCTCCGCGATGGCGTGCTGAGCTATGCCTCGTGCACCGGTTTTGCGCTGAGCCCGCAGGCGAACGAGACGTTCAAGGAGAACATCGACTTCTACCGCGAGCGCATCATCATGCGCACCCAGGAGATCTCCAACCACCCTGAACTGGTGCGTCGCCTGGGCTGCATCGGCATGAACGGGATGATCGAGGCCGACCTGTACGGCAACGTCAATTCCACCCACGTGATGGGCAGCCGGATCATGAACGGCATCGGCGGTTCCGGCGACTTCGCGCGCAATGGGTTCCTGTCCGCGTTCCTGAGCCCTTCGACGGCCAAGAACGGCACCATTTCGGCGATCGTGCCGATGGTCAGCCATGTGGACCACACCGAGCACGATGTGTCGGTGATCGTGACCGAGCAGGGCCTGGCCGATCTGCGCGGGCTGCCGCCGCGCAAGCGCGCGCGGGTGGTGATCGACAACTGCGCGCACCCGGATTTCCGCGACCAGCTCAATGATTACTTCGAGCGTGCCAGCCGTGACAGCTACGGCAAGCACACCCCGCACCTGCTGCCCGAGGCGCTGTCGTGGCACCAGCGGTGGCTGGATACGGGCACGATGAAGGCGTGACGCGAAACGCATCCCGGTAGTGCCGGCCGCTGGCCGGCTCTTCATGCCCCCCAAACGCAAGTCCGTGCTTGCGGCCGGTGATGCGTGGAGCCGGCCAGCGGCCGGCACTACCATCAGGCGGCCCGCAGCATGGTCGGTGATACGGGCGATCAGACGGTTCCGCAGCGTGGCCGGTGATGCGTAGCCGTCAGGCGGCCCGCAGGGTCGCCAGCGATTCGGCCTGCAGGCGGTCGTAGATGGCGAACTCGTCTTCAACCTTCAAGCCCAATGCCTGTTCGAAGGCCTCGCGGTTGGCATGCGCGGCATACGCGCGCTGCTCTTCGCCGCCCAGGTTGGACTGGAAGATGCCCGCGGCACTGACCGGCAGGAAGTCTTCGTAGACGATCGGGTCGGCACTGGCCAGCCCGGCGGCGATCAGCGCTTCGGCCGGCAGCTCGCCCACGGCCGCAGGGTCCGCGCGGCCCGCGTCGGTGAGCGCATAGCGGTAATAACCCAGGCCTTCGCGACGCAGGGTGGCATGGTCATCCGGGAAGGCAACGAACGCAGCCGCCAGGCGGGTGGGATAGTCCTGCCCGGTGCTGCCGGCACCGCCGCTGTCGCGCGCCTGGGCGAGCAGTTGGTCGTACAGCGCGCGGCCTTTGGGGGTAAGCGCCAGGCCGCGCTGTTCGATCTCGCCGAAGCGCGCGGTGTGGGTACCGGCATCGCCGGCGTCGCCATCGGGGAAGTGCACGGTTTCTTGCAGCGCCTTGAAGCTGGTCTGGCGCAGCAGGATCGGGCAACGCCGTGGCGGCGGGCCTTCGACCACGGCCTTGGCATCGATACCGCGCGCAAGCATGCCGGTCTGCGCCGCATCGATATCCAGCGTGCGCGGCGTGAGGTGGTTGATGTGCGGGCCACGGAAGCTGACCACGTCGGCGATCAGCCGATGCGCATCATGCAGCGCGTGATACGTGGCCAGCGACACGGTGGCATCGCCATGCCAGCGGAAGGTCTCCAGCGATTCGATGACGAAGCGACGGGCGTCGGTTTCGTTCAATCCACCGTCGCGCTCGGCCTGTTCGATCAGCGCCAGTGCGGTATCGGTGAAGATGCAGCGCTGGGCCAGGATACGCGCGGATTCCTCGCGCAGGGCGACGTTGTCGATCAGTTCCAGCCGCAGCAGCGAGGTGAACACGCGGAACGGATTGCGCGACAGGGCCTGGGCGGTGCGCGGGCGGAACGCGGTGGAATGCACCGGCACGCCGGCCACGGACAGGTCGTAGTAGCCCACCGGGTACATGCCCATCAGCGCGAACAGGCGGCCAAGCGTGGCCAGCTCTTCGGCGGTGCCGACGCGGATGGCGCCGTGACGTTCCTGGTCCAGGCGCGCGCGTTCATCAGTGCGGTCCAGCTGTGCCACCAGCGCCGGATCGGCGGTGAGCACGGCATCGTTGATCTCGGCCACCAGGTCGACCAGGGTGCCGTACAGCGGCACTTCGGTGCGGTACATGGTGGACATCGCCTGGGCGAACAGGCTGCGGATATCGTCGGGTGAAACGAAACGGTCGGCGCTCATTACGTACTCGGCAACGGATCACGGGGGGAAGGTGCGGCAGTTGGGCATTGTCGCCGAGGCGGCGGCGGACGGCGATCTGCACAGCAGCAAAGGCCACGGTTCAACGGGAGGGCGTGCAGCCACGCATGGCGTGGCGCTACCTGGGCTTGGATTCGGCGGTGGCGGCGTTCCGTTCGCGCTCGGCGCGGTTGCCGAGCTGGCGCTGCAGGGTGGCATCGAGCTTCACCGGGCGGTCCCAGTGGTCATGGCTGGCCACGATGGCGTGGCGCAGGGTGCGCCAGTGCGCGTTGGTGGGGGTGACCGGCAACCCGGCCACCACGCGCTCCCAACGCTTGGGCTCGCCCTCGTCGGGCACCGCGCGGCTCCAGGCCTGCACGCTGTCACGGCAGGAACGCGCGATGGCCTTGGCCCAGAAGCAGGCGAAATAGATGTCGCCGGCCTGCCAACCGTGGGTGTACATCAGCGCGGCGATGTAACCGCGCGAGACCCCGGCATAGCGCGCCACCTCGTCCAGGAAACTGTCCGGGTAGCGCTCGGCGTAATGGTTGATGTCCTGCAGCTGGTCGTCCACCCAGGCATCGCCGGTATCGACCACATAGGCCTCGGACTTCTCCGCCGTCTGTTGCGCGCTGGCCACCAAGGGCAGCGCCAGCAACATCAGCACGAGCAGCGCGCGCAGGATCATCGGGCGATTCCGCTGCGGCGCTGCATGCCGGTCAGGCCTGTGCCGCCTTGGCTTCGATGGCGCGCAGGGCCTGCGGCCAATCGAAAGCGGTGGGGGCTTCCACCATGCGCGGCTCGTCGTCGGCCACGCCGTGCTGGGTCTCGTGCGCCCAGGTCACCGCGTAGGGGGTATGGATGCCCCAGCCGCCCAGGGTGATCACCGGCTCGATATCCGAGCGCAGCGAATTGCCGACCATGCAGAAGCGCGCGATTGGCAGGTCGAATTCTTCCAGCACGCGCGCGTAGGTTTCCGGGTCCTTTTCGGACACGATCTCGATGCGTGGGAACAAGTCGCGCAGATTGGCGATTTTGATCTTGGCTTCCTGGTGGAACAGGTCGCCCTTGGTGATCAGTACCACCGGATAGTCGCGGGCGATGTCGCTGACCGACTCACGCACGCCGTCGATCAACTCGACCGGGTGGCGCAGGGTGTCATGGCCGATATCCAGGATCTGCTGCAGGTCGCGTGCGCTGATCATCTGCTGGGTGATCTCGATGGCCGCTTCGACCATCGACAGGGTCATGCCCTTCACGCCGTAGCCGAACACACCGAGATTGCGCTGCTGCACTTCCAGCAGATGGCGCGCGGTCTGGGTGTCGTGCACGTCGATGTAGCGCGACAGGATGTCGAGGTAATCCTGCTCGGCCTTGCGGTAATAGTCCTCGCTCTTCCACAGCGTGTCGTCACCGTCAAAACCGACCAGGCCGATGGCGCCGGTGGGCGCAGGCATGGAAGTCATCATCGGCCAAGGATAGCAACTGTGGCGTGCCGATCCCTAAAAGAAGGGCGGCCGAAGCCGCCCTTCCCCCTCACTGCGTTCCACCGGTGTCCAGCGGTGGTCTGCCCTTGCCTGCTACGGTTTCATGCCGGTGCCGGCTCAGTGGCCCGGCTGGGCACCACTGCCACTGGCGGCCTTGCCCTGCTGGGCGGCCACATACGCCTTGTACTCATCCGGGGTGAGTTCCCCGTCCTTGTTGGTGTCGGCCTGGTCGAAGACCTGGGACAGGCCCGCGTTGACCTGCGCTTCGGGCTTGCTGATGCTGCCGTTGCCATCGGTATCCACGCTGGCCCAGGTCTGGCCACCGCCACCGTTGGCCTGCGCCGAAGCCTGGGCGGCAGCGCCTGCGGCCGAATCTGCCGCATCACCGGCCTGGGCGGCAGCCTGCTGGGCCTGCGCGGCCTGGTTCTGTGCCTGCGCGGCGCTCTGCTTGGCCGACTGGGCCATCGCCGGAATGGCCAACACACTGCCAGCGGCGATGATCAGGGCGATCAGGGGCTTGCGGTTGCGAATCGTCATTGGGGTGGTCTCCTTGAAGGGGTCTCGCACGGTCGTTGTCTCCGCACGGCCTCCACCCTGCCAACCTGTTTGTGAATCGACATTGCGCTGCGATCGGCATCCGCACACGGTCTTAACCCGCTGCGCAGGCGCGTCGATTACCCGCTTGGTTATGTGCAGGTGAGCGGGTAGTAAGACGCGCATTCAATGGCCCCGGATTTAACCGGATCCAAACGAAACCTCAGGGTTCGTTGGCGTTTTTTTCGCCTGAGCGCGAACTGAACATCACCCAGCCCAACGCGACACCGGCGAGCGCGCCCGCCACTTCCAGCACCACCCGCGAGCCCAGTTCGTTGGGATCGTGGATGGTGGCCAGGAACAGGCGCGCATACAGCGGCGACTCCAGCCGCACCATGCCCATGTAGAACAGGTTCCAGGCGTCCACACCGGCACCGCCGATCACGGCGATTACACAGGCCCAGCCGATGGCGTGGCCGGCCGACCAGTCTGCCCAGCGACACAGCCGATGCCACAGCGCATACACCAGCAGACCGAGCACGAACGCGATCAGGCCTGCTTCCAGGGTGCCCAGCAATCCAAAGTGCAGCGGCAGGTTCATCGTGGTCCGGTCGAGAGGGCGATGCACAGTGTAGCGGCCCGCCATGGCGGGCCGGCCAGGTGCAGCTGCGCTCAGCGCACCGGCACGTCGTAGGCGGTGTACGGGTCCGGCTCGGGCTTGAGGGTGTAGTGCCACCACTCCAGCGGGTAGTTCGCAAAGCCCTGCCGTTCCATCGCCTGGCGCAGCAGCTGGCGGTTGCGGTACTGGATGGGGGTGATGTCGGAAGCGTCGGTATGCGCGCGCGGGCCGAAGAAGTCGAAGTCGGTGCCCATGTCCAGCGCGCTGCAGTTGCCACTGCGGCAGTCCTGCAGCGTCAGGTCCACGGTGGCGCCACGGCTATGGCCGGAGGACTCGGCGATGTAGCCGCCGAGCAGCGCCGGCTTGTCCAGCCCCGGGTACTGCAGTGCCTTGCGCGATTGTTCCAGCGGGTCGTGCGCCCAGTCGACGAAGGCCTGCACCGACTGCGCCGGGCGATAGCAGTCAAACAGGCGCAGGCCAAAGCCGGAGGCGCGCAGGTCCTTTTCCACCGCGGCCAATGCGCGCGCGACGGGCTTGAGCAGGTAGCACTTCTCAGCCTCGTAGCCCGGCACCGCGCGGCCGGTGAAGTTGTTGGGGCCGGCGTAGCGCATGTCCAGCACGATATCCGGTGCCAGGCTGCGGATCTCGACCAGGCCGGCCTGCTCGGGGGTACGCACCAACGCGATCTTCACCGGCTGCGCGTGGGCGACGCCGCTGGCCAGCACGGCCAGCAGCAACGCGCTACGGACAATCGCCGATACGGGTGAAATGCAGGTCCTGGTAGTCATAGCTGAAGTCGATATCCGGGTCGATGGCGCTCAGCGTGAGCGTAGGCGGGGACCCCGGCTGTACCTGCAGCCAAGGCTCGGCATCGGCTCCGAGGGTATCCCACTGCAGCAGCCAGCGGCTACCGAGCTGCATCACCTGCCCCTGCAGGCGTGGGGACTTGTCCACGCTGAAGCGCAGGGTGCCCTGTTGCGGGCAGATGCTGGCCAGCCCCAGCCACGGGTCGCGGTAGCGTCCCTGCCAGACCGCGGTGGCCTGCACGCTGGCGGGGCGGCGACCACGGGTATCCGGACGCACGTGCCCGGCCTTGGCCTGCTGTTGCTGTTCGCGCTGCAGCTGGCGTGCATAGTCGAGCACGCCGGGGTTGGCCTGCGGTGCGGTGTAGTGCTTGAGCGCGGCCTGCATCAGCGCGGTGCGCGCATCCTCGGCCTCGGCGTTGATGAGGATCACCACGCCCACCCGTCGATCGGGCAGCAGCGCCACCGAGGAATACATGCCCGACAACGTGCCGGTGTGGGCGACCTTCCATTGCCCGTCCAGGTCCGACAGGCGCCAGCCGTAGCCATAGGCGGCAACGTGCGCGTTGTCCCAACGGCGCTGGCGCTCGCCCAGCGGCATGGGCATGTGCGCGGTCCACAGCGCGCGGCGCTGCTGTGCGTCGAGCCAGTCCGGTACCAGGCCGGGATCCAGCAGCACCTGCATCCAGCGAGTCATGTCGTTGAGACTGCAGCGGATGCCACCGGCGGCCATCGAAGTGAGGTCAGGGCTGATCTCGTCATCGGCAGCCGTAACCACGTTGCGTCCCTCGCGGCGGGCGTGCGGCTGGGCCACGTTGCCCACCTGGGCCACCGACCAAGCGCCCACCTGGCAGCGCTGCATGCCGAGCGGGACGAACACTTCCTCGCGCAGCAGCTGGTCATACGGCTTGCCCCCCGCTGCCGCCGCGACTTCGCCGGCCACCACATACATCAGGTTGTCGTAGGCGTAGCCGCTGCGGAAGCTGGTGACCGGTTTGAGGTGGCCCAGCCCGGCGATGATGTCCTGGCGGGTGAAGGCATTGGGTTCGGGCCACAGCATCAGATCGCCGGCCCCCAACCCCAGCCCACTGTTATGGATGAGCAGGTCGCGAACCTGCATGTGCTCGCTCACCCACGGGTCGTACATGCGGAACTGCGGCAGATGGCGGCGCACCGGGTCATCCCAGTGCAGGGCGCCGCGCTGCACCAGCCGCGCCAGCAGCGCGGCGGTCATGGCCTTGCTGTTGGAGGCGATCTTGAACAGCGTGTCGGCATCGATGGCCTCGCCGCTGCCGGCGCGGCGCTCGCCACGCGTGCCGACAAAGACGCTGCGGCCCTCCTGTACCACGGCCATCGCAGCCCCGGGCAGGTGTTCGTGCTCAACCACCTGATCGAGCATCTGCGCGAACGCGGCGGCGTCAGCATCAGTACGTGACGTGGCATCGACGGCCCAGGTGGCCGGGCAGACCACAAAAGCTAGAACCAACAGGGCCCAGTGGCCCTGCCGGCGTGCCGATGTCCGCGCGATGTTCAGCATGCTGCGCCCTTGGGTTCCGGCAGGCCCGTGCGGGCCTGCCGGCGTTGCGGTCAGAAGTTCCAGGTCACCATCAGCTGCGTGTACCGCGGTGACTGCCAACGCGTGCCGGTGTTGAAGGTGTTCTCACGCACCTGGCCGGGCTGGCTTTCATAGCGCTGGTGCACGTTGACGACAGTCTGGTTGTTGAACAGGTTGTACACCGACAGCCGCGCGCTCAGATCAATGCCATCCACCGGCAGGCGCCAGGTGATGTTGGCGCCCATGGTCCAGGTCCAAGGCAGGCGGCCGAAAGCACCGCGCGGGGAGTACTCGAACTGACGCTGGTTGTAGGGCCCGGAACAGTTGGCCACGCACAGCCAGCCGGTACCGCCACCGCTGCCTTCGCTGGAGGTACTGCCACCGGCGACGGTGTCGTTGGGCCACATCACGCCAAAGGCGGTGATCGGGCCACCGGACTGCACCTGCAAGGTGGTGCCGAACGACCACTGCTCATTCAGCGCATACGCCGCGCGGAACTTGAACTGGTGGCGGAAGTCGTTGAACAGCACCCCGTAGCGCTGGTTGTTGGACGGATGATCCCAATGCTGGACCATGCCGGTATCGCCGTAGTTGGTATCGGAATTGACCGGGCCTTCGAAGTTGCCATCGCTGCGCGACCACAGGTAGGACGCATTGAACATCCACTTCTCGTCCCACGCACGGTCGATCTGGAATTCCAGTGCCTTGTAGGTCCGCCGCGGCTTGGAATACCCCACCACCTCGCCGCTGCCCCCCTTGCGATAGCCACTGTTGGCCGTATCGATGGTGATCCAGCCCTCTTCGGCACAGCCGATGCTGGAATCGCCCCAGATGGTCAGGCTCTCGCCGGGATTGGCGATCGGCCACAACGTGCTCGGGGTTGGGCCGCACGGGGTGTAGTTGATGCGCATGTCATCCAGCGCGCGGGTCATGCGCCGGTAGGTAGCGTTGACGCCCCACGACCAGGCCTGGTTGATCATGGTCTGGAAGCCCAGGATGTACTCGTCCTGGTAGACCGCCTTGAGGTCCTTGTCCACGCTCTGGCGAAGGTCGGCCGCACCGGTGTTCATGCGGGTGTCGGTCGGGCCGATCTGCTGGCCGATGATCGGCGCCATGTAGGGCGCGCCGGTAATCGGATTGGCCTGCTGCTGCCAGCCCTCAAGCACATAGTAGGAGTACTCGTCGGTGAGGCCACCGGCGAAGTTGACGTTGATGTTGTTGGTCACCGGCAGGTAGTAGCGGCCGGCGTTGCCGAACAGCTTGGTGCTGCCATCGCCCTTCATGTCCCAGGAGAAGCCGACACGCGGCGCGATCAGGTCGTCCATCTTGATGAAGGCATCGCCATCGGCGGTGCGGTTCTCGAAGCGATCCCAGCGCACGCCCAGGTTCAACATCAGGTCCGGGGTAATGTTCCAGATGTCTTCCAGGTAGAAGGCGTTTGCTTCGGTCTCGAAGGTGCCGCCGGACACGCGATTGCGCCCCCGCAGCATTTCGGTGACACCGGCCGGCACGTAGGCGCCCGCGCCATCCCACACTTCATCGCCGGGGCGCGCCACGTAGGCGGTGTAGCTCAGCTGGGTGGGACCGGGGTAGCGGGTGGACTGCTTGGTGGTCATCAGCTCGCGATCCACGCCGAAGCGCAGCAGGTGCTCGCCGAGCTGCCACTCGAAGTCCAGCCGTGCCACTTCGCGGGTGTCATCGCGCTCGGCTACGGCCGCGCCGGTGGGGTGGCACCCCGGACGCAGGCCGTTGAGCTTGGACAGGCGAGTGGCGTAGGTGGCGTCGGTGAACACCGGGCTGCAGGCTTCATCCAGCGAGGAACGGGTGAAGGCACGCTGGTTGTTCTCGCCGATCATCGCGCGCGCGGTGAAGGTCTCACCGAAGTGGCCGGTGTAGGTCGCCGACCAGTTCTTGCCGCCGGTCTCGGTGACCGAGTCGCCACCATAGGCACCGATTTCCGCGTCATCCCAGTCGTAGTTGTAGGACGCGTTGGTGATCTCGCCTTCATCGGAGAACGCCAGCAGGGCCAGGCTGTGGTCATCGTTGATGTTCCAGTCCAGCTTGGCACCCCAGAAACCGTTGTCCGCCTTGTTGTCGAACCAGGTCAGCGCATCGGAGGAAGTGTTGTGGCCCTTGTCGTTGCGGTCTTCATACATCGCAAACAGGAACAGCTTGTCTTTGATGATCGGACCTGAGCCCCAGACATTGGTCTTGAAGAAGGAGTTGTCGTCGCGGCTGGCATAGGAATGCGCCGTGCCATCGCGATGGAAGTGGTCACGCCCGCTGGAGCGCCAGGCGCTGGGCTCGGCAGTGACTTCCACGCCACCTTCAAACTCGTTGGTGCCTGAGCGGGTCACCGCATTGATCACACCACCGGTGGAGCGGCCGAACTCGACCGAATAGCCGCCGGTCTTGACCTGGAAGTCACTGAAGAAGCCGAATGGTGCGCTGGAGAAGCCACGACGGGTGTACATGTCGGTGACGTTCAGGCCATTGATGAACACCGCGTTCTCGGCCACCGACGAGCCGGCGAAGGACAAGCCACCGAAGGACGAATTGCCGCCGACCACGCCCGGTGCCAGCAGTGCCACCGACGCCAGGTCCTGCGCCACGGGCAGGCGTGCCAGCTCCTGTCGGTTGACGTTGAAGGAGGTCTCGGTGGAAAAGACGTCGACCCGGTTGATCACGCGGGTACCCACCACCTGCAGTGCGTCGAGATTGACCACGCCACCGCCGCTGCCGAGATTGACCGTGGTGGTACCGCCCACCGCGACGCTGACTGCCACCGGTTCGCCAACCTTGCTGCCCTCGCGGCTGAGCTGCAACTGGTAGTCGCCCACCGGCAACTGGCCCAGGCGGTAGCTGCCATCCGCGCCGGCAGTGACGGTACGGGTCTGCCCCGTGCCCGCATTGACCACCGTGATCTGATCACCCGCCGCGGCACGACCGGCTACCGCACCGCTGACGTTCTGCGCCGACGCCGCCATCGGCAGCAAGCCCCCCAGGCAGGCCCCCAGAGCCACGCACAGCGCGGCCCGCTTCAACTTGTTCGCATTCATTCCCTGCTCTCTCCTGCAGATATGGAATCGTGGATACCGCCGTTTACCGCTTTGCCTCCAGTGGCACCACGTGCGACTGGAAGTCGTAGTTCCATTGATCGAAGTACAGATTGCCGCCAGACCATTCGGCCTCACCGCGCTGGGAATCCACCGTGTCCGAACGCATGTGCTGCTTGGCCGGTACCAGCGGCTGGGCGAAGTCATCGTTGAAGGCGATGCGGTAGGCATCCAGCCCGCCCAGGTAGAAATCACGCAGCGCCGGCTGCGGGCTGTCCAGCCGCCCGGTGGTGACATCCATCGGCACCCAGCCGTACGGCGCCAGGTACACCGCACCCCAGTCGTGCAGGTTGTTGTAGCCCACCGCATCGTCGGAATAGACCATGCCCGACTGCCAGCGTGCGGGAATGCCGTTGAGGCGCAGCAGGGTGATCAGCAGCAGGGTCTGCTGGCCGCAGTCGGCGTGGCCGGCATGCAGGGCGTAGTCGCTGATGTTGGAGATCGTCGCGTATTCGCGGGCGCCGGCCCAGGGAATCCGGTCAACCGCATCGAACAGCTTCTGCACGATCTGGTACGGGCGGGTTTCACCGTCCAGTACGCGCTGCGAGAACGCACGCAGCGCCGGCGTGAACACCACGTGCGGCGCCTGTTCGCGCAGATAGGGTTGCAATGCCGGGTCGTTCGGGGTCGGCTGTACCTGCGCGGGATCGATCGGAACATGCCGCGCATACACGGTGAGCGCGTAGCGGATCTCGAACGTGGTGGGCGTACCGGCCACGGCCTTGCGTTCGAGGTAGGCGGTGCGCTGCTGCGCGGTTGGCGGCGCGATGCGCGCGCCCTCGGGGGTGCTGGACGTCCAGTGGATGTCCTGCTGCTGGCCGGGAATGTCACGTGGATACGGAATCCAGGCGCGGATGGTTTCACCGGCCGGCACGGCGTCGGCCTTGACCACCAATGACTGGGTGACGTCCACGCGGCGCGGCACCAGGCTGGTCGCACCGTGCGGACGCGCGGCGGCGACAATCTCTTCATGGTGCGGCCCGAGTTTTTCGTAGGGCCCGTCCACCGGCAGTGGAACGCCGGGCGCGCGCCGGGCACGGGCCTCGGCACTGACCCGGAACAGGTTGGCCGGTGCACGCTTGAAGTAGCGGCGCTGTCCATCGATGTCCAGGTGTTCGATCAGGCCAGCCGCATCCCAGCGCGCGAACTCGTCCTCGCGCAGATCGGGGATCTGTTTACGCAGCTGCGCCTTGGCGGCATCGGCATCCAGGCTGAAATCCAGCCGCATGCGGCGCATGCGTTCGCGCTGGAACGCGTAGTCCTGGCGCATCGCGACACTCAGCGTGGCATCGTGCAGGGCGGCCTCGATCTGTGTATCTGCGGCAGCAAACTCCCCCCGGTCGATCTGCACGATCAGCACCGGCAGCGGCGTCTGCGCCGATGCGCCCAGCGGCGGCAACGCCAGCAACAGGCATGCCACGGCGCGCCAGGCGACGGTCTGCGAAGAACGGGGTTTGCGTGCAGCGAGATCCACAGCGACACTTCCCAACGCGCGGGTGGTAATCGCTGTGTAACACGGGGTGAAGAGCGCGTCAATAATTTATTCTTGCATTCGCAGCAAAAAGGAATAAATATTCCTGACGCTTCCGAGGAGGGTGACCGCTCGATGATCCTGGCTTCCCACCACCGCCCCGCGCGGTCCCCATGGTTGGCCCGCGCGCTGCTGCTGGCGTTGTTGGCGGGCGCGGCCGGCAGCGTCTGCGCCGACGCCCCGCGTACCCCGGCCGAAGCCGATTTCGGCGGCGTGATCGGGCTGCGCGAGGCCTACCTGGCGCCATCGTTCTGGGCCGATCGCCTGCCCGACCCGGACCGGGTCATCCTCGACCGCGCCGGCATCGCCGCGCAGAACGCGCGGATGCGCGCCGAAGACCGCTCTCTCCACGACCTGCGCGCCCTGCCCGCCACCCTGCCGCGTGCACAGGTACTGGCCAGCATCCAGGCGCTGTCCAAATGGCCGGAGAAGGCCACCTTTGGCCAGGACGGCCAGCCCATCAGCAGCAGCCAGCAGGCCGAAACCAAGGCCAATCTCGGCTTGCAGGCCATTCCGGCCGAGCGCCCGCTGCAGTACGGCCTGGTGACCCAGCGCGCGGCATTGCGTGCGTTCCCTACCGCGCTGCGGGTATTCACCACCGCCGGCGATACCGACATCGACCGCCTGCAGGAATCGGCGCTGTTCCCCGGCGATGCGGTGGCGGTGCTACATGAAAGCGCGGACGGCCACTGGCTGTTCATCACCAGCGAGCGCTACGCAGCCTGGATCGAGAAGCGCTTCGTCGGCCTGGGCGATGCCGCCACCGTGCTCGGCTACGGCCAGCACGGGCCATACCGGGTGATCACCGGCGCCACCGCGTTCACCGCCCATACCCCGGAAGAGCCGCGCGTATCTCGGCTGCAACTGGAAATGGGCGTGCGTCTGCCGGTGATCGCCGACTGGCCGCAGGACAAGCCCGTCAACGGCCAGCAGGCGCATGCCGCGCACGTGCTGCAACTGCCGGTGCGCAACGCCGATGGCAGCCTGTCGCTGCTGCCGGCGCTGCTGCCACGCGCGCAGGACAGCGCCGCCGACTACCTGGCGCTGACCCCGCGCAACCTGCTCACCCAGGCCTTCAAGTTCCTCGGTGAACGCTACGGCTGGGGCCACGATTACGGCACCCGCGACTGCAGCGGTTTCGTCTCGGAGATCTACCGCAGCTTCGGCGTGCTGGTACCGCGCAATACCAGCGCGCAGGCAGTCAGCCCGGCGCTGGACCGCATCGCATTCGCGCCCGGCGACGGCAAGGCCAAGCGCGAGGCGGCGGTGAAGCAGCTGCAGGTCGGCGACCTGGTCTACATCCCTGGCCACGTCATGGTCGCCATCGGTCATCTCGACGGCCGCACCTGGATGATCCACGACACCGCCGGTGGCAGCTGGTTCGGGGCCGATGGCAAGCGCGTGCAGGCCCACCTCAACGGCGTGTCGGTGACCCCGCTGGAGCCGATGATGGCCAGCGATACCACCAGCTACATCGACCGCATCACCAACATCCAGCGCATCCGGCCACAGACCCCCTGAATGAAGATCACCGACATCGAACTCGGCATGCTGCGCGTGCCGCTGAAAACCCCGTTCAAAACCGCGCTGCGCACCGTGGACACCGTCGAGGACGTGGTGGTGTTGATCCGCACCGACACCGGCCATACCGGCTACGGCGAGGCCCCGGCCACGGCGGTGATCACCGGTGATACCCACGGCTCGATCATCGAGGCCATCACCACCTTCATCAAGCCGCGGCTGATCGGCCAGGACGTGGCCAACCTCAACCACCTGTGCGGGTTGATCCAGTCGGCGCTGGAGCGCAACACGAGTGCCAAGGCCGCGGTCGAAATCGCCGTGTACGACCTGTGGGCACAGCTGCACAAGGCACCGCTGTACCAGATGCTCGGCGGTGGCGACCCGGTGATCACCACCGACATCACCATCAGCGTGGACTACATCGACAAGATGGTGGCCGACTCACTGTCGGCGATCGAGCGCGGGTTCGAGTCGTTGAAGATCAAGGTCGGCAAGGACATCGGGCTGGATATCGAGCGGGTCAAGGCCATCCACGCCGCCGTGCAGGGCCGCGCGCTGCTGCGCCTGGATGCCAACCAGGGCTGGACCGCCAAACAGGCCGTGCATGCGATGCACACGCTGGAAGAGGCCGGTGTGGTGCTGGAGCTGCTGGAGCAGCCGGTCAAGGCCGCCGATATCAGTGGGCTGAAGTACGTCACCGACCGGGTCAACACGCCGGTGATGGCCGATGAAAGCGTGTTCAACCCGGGCCAGGTGTTCGACCTGATCCAGCAGCGCGCGGCGGACATCATCAACATCAAACTGATGAAGACCGGCGGGCTCTCCAACGCGATCCGCATCGCCGACATCGCCGCCATCTACGGCGTGCCGTGCATGATCGGCTGCATGATCGAATCCAGCATCAGCGTGGCGGCCGCCGTGCACCTGGCCGTGGCCAAGAGCGAGGTGATCACCAAGGTGGACCTGGACGGTCCATCGCTGGGCCAGTTCAACCCGGTCACGGGCGGGGTGAATTTCAACGAATCGGAGATCACCATCAGCGACGCGCCAGGCCTGGGCATCACCGAGGTGCGTGGGCTGGAGATGATCACGCCGCCGCGGTGGTGACGGTGCAGCCACCCGTGGGGTGGCTCTACCCCGCACATTGCGTATTCTCTCTGTCTATAACGGACCTGATGCTCCTCCATGCCGCCCCTGGTGAAAATCCGCTCCGAGCGTGACCACATGTCGGCGATCGAACGCCGCATCGCCGATTTCATTCTCGACAACGCCCATCTGCTGCGCGATTACTCGTCACAGCAGCTGGCCAGCGCGCTGGGCATCAGCCAGTCCAGCGTGGTCAAGTTCAGCCAGAAGCTGGGCTTCAAGGGCTATCCGGATCTCAAGTACTCCATCGGCGAGGCGGTCGCCCGTGCCGGGAACTCCCCACAGACACGGCCGCCTGTATCGGAAGGTGCCGAGGACTACACCCGGATCGCCGAACGCCTGCGCCTGAGCAAGGCCGCCGCCGAAGAGGAAACCCGGCTGGCCAACCCGCAGGCCGACGTCGAAGCCATCGTGCAGTTGATCGACGCCGCGCCGAAGGTGTTCGTCTACGGCCTGGGCGATGACGGCCTGTACGCGCGCGAGTTCGCCATGCGGCTGTCGCTGCTGGGCATGCTCACCGTGCACCACGCCGACCCGATTCTGATGATGGCCAACCTGTCGGCGGCACGCGCCAATGACGTGATGCTGGTGTTCTCCGAGTTCGGCAAGCTGCCGCAGCTGTTCCAGCTCTCGCGCCAGTTCCAGGACATGGGCGGCAAGGTGGTCTCGATCACCCGGCACAGCGCCAACCCGCTGCGCGCGCATGCCGATGCCAGCCTGGTGCTGTGCGCGCACGACCCGGCGCCGCACGTGGCACAACTGCTGTACCGTTCTTCATTGCAGTCCCTGCTGGACTTTGTCTTCGTGCTGTTGTGCCACGCCAACCCGGACCGCCACCGCCAGCTCGGGGTGAACCTGGAACGGATCGAACACCTGATCGACACCTGATTGCCGGAGTCCACGATGCTGCCGTTGCTGCGTTCCGTCCTCGCGTTCACCGCGTTCACTGCTGCACTGCCTGCAGCTGCGCTCACCCCCTTGCCGCCGATGGCAAGCAGCAAGCAGGCCATCGTAGTGGTCACCGATAGTTGGTCTGCGACCCAGGGCCGGCTGCAGGCCTATGAGCGCAAGAGTGCCGGCGACGCCTGGCGCCCGCACGGCCCCGCCTTCACCGTGGCAGTAGGGCGCAACGGCAGTGCATGGGGTATGGGCCGTGCGTCGCTGCACAACCAGTGGCCAGAGAAAAGGGAGGGCGACGGTCGCAGCCCCGCCGGCATCTTCGAGATCGGCCCGGCGTTCGGTTACGCGCCGAAGATCGCCAGCGCGATGCCGTACCGGCCAATGAAGGCCACACACTACTGCATGGACGTACCCGATTCGCTCTTCTACAACCGCATCGTCGATGCGGAAGACGTCGGTGCCGCCGCGGTGAAAGGTTCCACTGAGCCGATGCGGCTGGACCTGCACAACAAAGGCGATGTGCGCTATCGCGAGGGCTTCGTGATCGAGCACAACAGCAGCCGCACGCCCGGCGGCGGCAGCTGCATCTTCGCCCACCTCTGGCGCAAGCCGGGCGAGGCCACCGCCGGCTGCACGGCCATGGAACCCCGGCATATGAAAGCCCTGCTGGCCTGGCTTAAGCCGGATACGCGCGCGGCCTTCGTCCTGATGCCGAAGCAGGAGTACCACGACCTGCGGGGGGCATGGGAGTTGCCGGCCCTGACCGGAGCGAAGCGATGAGCACCCCGCCCGATCCGCAACTGGAACGCGCGGTCAGCCGCTGGCAGATCGTCGGGCTGTCCATCAACGATGTGATCGGCAGCGGCATCTACCTGCTGCCTGCCGCCACGGTCGCCCTGCTCGGGCCGTTCAGCCTGTGGGGCGTCGTCGCTGCCGGCATCCTGGTGGCGCTGCTGGTGCTGTGCTACGCGCAGGCGGCCAGCTATTTCGACGAGCCCGGCGGCAGCTATCTGTATGCGCGCGAGGCGTTCGGTCGCTTCGCCGGGTTCGAGATCGGCTGGATGATCTGGCTCACCCGGATCAGCTCGGCGGCCGCGCTCAGCAACGCACTGGCCGATGCGGTCGCGCGCTTCTGGCCGTGGGCCGGGCATGACCTCGGCCGCGTGCTGATCATCGTGGTGTCGCTGGGGTTCCTCACCGCGGTCAACGTGGCCGGTGTGCGCTCGGCCGCACGCACCGGGGTGATCCTGGTGATCGGCAAGCTGCTGCCACTGCTGTTGTTCGTGGCCATCGGCGCGTTCTACATGGACATGGACCTGGCCTTCTCCGGGGTGCGCCCGGATCCGCACGACCTGCAGCGCATGGGCGAAGCGGCGTTGCTGCTGCTGTACGCCTACGCCGGTTTCGAGAACATCCCGGCCGCCGCCGGGGAGTACAAGAACCCGCGCCGCGATATCCCGTTCGCGCTGATCACCATGATCATCAGCGTCACCGTGATCTACGGCGCGGTGCAGCTGGTGGCCCAAGGTACGTTGGCCGGGCTGGCCAGCTCGGCCACGCCGCTGGCCGATGCCGCGTCGAACTTCGGCGGTGAGGCGCTGGCGCTGATCCTCACCGTGGGTGCCACCATTTCCATCCTCGGCACCAACAGCAACACCATGATGATGGGCCCGCGCTTCCTGTTCGCGCTTGCGCGGGATGGCTACGGGCCCAAACTGCTGGCCGGTATCCATCCGCGCTTCCGCACCCCGGCCGCGGCGATCGTCACCCAGGGCCTGATCGCGCTGGTGCTGGCGTTGTCGGGTTCGTTCGTGCAGTTGGCATTGCTGTCGATGACCACGCGCCTGTTCGCCTACATCGGCACCGCTGCGGCGGTACTGGTACTGGCCCGCCGTTTCCGCGACCGACCCGGCGCGTTGAAGCTGCCCGGTGGCCCGGTGATTCCGGTACTGGCGCTGCTGCTGTGCCTGGCGTTGTTCGCCAGTGCGAGCTGGCAGAACATTGCCGCGGCGGCCGTGGCCTTCCTGGTCGGTGCGGTGATCTACAAGTTGCCGCGCAAGGACCACGTGCCCTGAGCGCACGCGACATGTGATCGGATTTGTCGTCGGGCTCGGCACGGTGGGCGTTTGATGCGCCATTCACCCGCCGGGCCCGTTGCGTTAACCGCGCCGTTGCTACGGTGAAAGCTCCCCTACATTGGAGCCCAAGCATGAGTACCAACTACCAGATTCCCGGCCGGGTGCCGGAAGACGGCGTACCGCGACAGGCGGTGTCGGACTACTGGCGCGAGCGCTTTTCCAGCGAGCCGTACTATGACAACAGCCAGTTCTTCGACGACTACGAACCGGCCTATCAGCTCGGTCACTACTCGCGCGCCGATGACGTCATCCGTGCCTACGAACAGGTTGAAGCCGAACTGGAAACGCGCTGGGCGCAGGAACGTGGCAAGAGCAAACTGACCTGGGCACAGGCGCGCAATGCGGTGCGCCCGGGCTGGGACGAGTCCACCGCGCTGCGCCAGTCCCATCTGGACCGGGGCGTGCCGCGCGGCAGCTGAGCACCGCGCGACACCGGGCGACTTACTCGCCGCTGGGCAGCGGCGGGATGTCGCGGCCACTGTCACCTGCGGCCATCAGGTCGCGGGTGTTCTTCTGCACCGCCACCGCACCGAACAGGCTGAGCGCGAAGGCCATGCCGTAGAAGCCCTTCTCGCTGAGCAGCAAGGTGGCATTCCACAGGCCCACCAGCAACAGCATCAACGCCGCCAGCAACGCGAACCAGCACAGCGCGTAGTACAGGCCGCTGACCGGAATGCCCTCGACGCGGTCGCGCACGCTTTTCTGCAGCGACACGGCGGCGAACAGACCGAACAGCAACAAAGTCAGGTAGTAGCCCTTCTCGTTGAGCACTATCTCGGCGTTGAACAGGCCCACCAGGTAGGCCACGGCACCGAGCAGCAGCGCGGTCCACGAGGCGGCGATGAAAGCGGGAGACGGTTTGTGTACCTGTGGCTTCATTGTTCAAACTCCATTTGATGGCGGTGGTCCGCACAGACCGCCCCACGGGCGACCGGGGCCAACGTTAGCCGATCCGGCCGCTGCCGCCTACGGGCAGTGACGTATGGTCCACGCGGTGTTGATGGGCATGGTGTACAACCATGCCTGGCCATCGCATCCCCACCCGGAGATCCTCCATGACCCACAAACTCCTGCTCTCGCTCGCCGTCGGCCTATCACTGCCGCTGTTCACCACGGCCTGCGTTGCCGCCGACAAGGCCGCCGCACCGGTGGTGGCCAAGGCCCAATGGCCGTTCACCGTCACTGCCGTGGCCAGCTTCAACGAACCGTGGGCGATGAGTTTCCTGCCCGATGGCAGCCTGCTGGTCAGCGAGAAACGCGGTGCGCTGAAGCACCTCGACGTGCGCAGCGGGAAAAGTGCCGCCATCACCGGGCTGCCCAAGGTGGCCTATGGCGGCCAGGGCGGTTTCGGCGACGTGCTGCCGCATCCGGGATTCGCCAAGAACCAGCTGCTGTATGTGAGCTACGCCGAAGCCGGCGAAGGCGACACGCGCGGCGCGGCGGTGGCGCGCGGCCGGCTGGTACTGAAGCCCGATGGCAGCGGCACGCTGGAAGATCTCACGGTGATCTGGCGGCAAACGCCCAAGGTTGAAGGCCAGGGCCACTACGGTCACCGGCTGGCGTTCGGCCCGGATGGCAAGCTGTGGATCACCTCCAGCGAGCGCCAGAAATTCGATCCCGCCCAGGACATGGGCGGCAACCTCGGCAAGATCATCCGCCTCAACGACGACGGCAGCGTGCCGGCCGACAATCCGTTCGCCTCGCAGGGCGGTGTGGCCGCACAGGTGTGGTCGCTGGGCCATCGCAATGCACTGGGCATCGCCTTCGATGCACGCGGCAAACTGTGGGTGCACGAGATGGGCCCGGCCGGTGGCGATGAGCTGAACCTGATCCAGCGCGGTGCCAATTACGGGTACCCGGTTGTCTCCAACGGCAATCACTACGATGGCCGCGACATTCCCGACCACAGCACCCGCCCGGAGTTCGCCGCGCCCAAGGTGACCTGGACGCCGGTGATTTCACCGGCCGGCTTCATCATCTACACCGGCACGCAGTTCCCGGCCTGGAAGGGCAGCGGCTTCATCGGCGGGTTGTCCTCCAAGGCGCTGGTGCGCGTGGCCTTCGATGGCGACAACGCACGCGAGGCCGAGCGCTTCGACATGGGCGAGCGTATCCGCGAGGTGGAACAGGGCCCGGACGGTGCGATCTGGCTACTGGAAGATGGCAGCAACGGGCGGCTGTTGAAGCTCAGCCCGAAGGCGTAGGGCGTACCGACCAACGGTCGGTACCCACAGGTGCGATGGTTCATGCGGTGAGTGCCGACCGTTGGTCGGCACTCCCCCTCAATCAATCCTGCACGGTGATGACCTTGACCTCCGAGCGGGTGCACTCGGTATCCAGGCACTTGCCGCCGATCCAGACCTGACCCCTGCCGATCATCGCGCCTTCCCAGTTCACGAACAGCCCGTCGAAGGTCTGCGCGGCGATGGCCTTGGCGATCGCCGGGGTGACGATCTGGTTGTACTCGCGCTTGAACGTGGCCGCATCGTCAACATGACGCTTCTTGCCGCCCACATGCACCAGCAACGGGTAGCGCATCAATGCCGACACGGCCGCAGCGTCATTGGCGGCTACGGCACGCTGCAGGTCGTTGAACAGCGTCTCGTAGGCATCGGCGTCGCCGAGCAGGCTTTCAATGCGGTCGCGGGCATTGCCCGCACCCTCTTCGCCTTCGGTGTCGATGGCGTCGGACGCCTCGGACGTGGCGCCCGCAGACGCCGGCGCGGTGGCATCGGCCGCCGGCTCCGGGCCGGCATTCACCGCATCCGGCGACAGCCCGGCAGCAGGCACCGTTTCACCGGGCGTGGCGGTGGTGGTCGGTGCCGCCGTTGAAGCAGCGGCCGCATCGGCCGCCGGCGGCGGTGCCGGCTGCGCGCAGGCGGCCAGCAGCAGGGTGGGCAACAGCAGGGGGATCAGGCGCATGTTCGGCTCCGTCGATGTCACAAGGGCGCCAGCCTAACGGCAGCCGCGTCAGCCGCCGATGACGGTGGTGCCGGCCACTGGCCGGCACCCGAATCGCTACCTCAGCCGGCAAGCAGCTCGAAGATCACCGGCTCGCCGCTGGCCGAGGACGCGCAGACCCACAGCTCGAACTGGCCCGGCTCGGCACGGAACACGCCATCGCGGCCAGTGAAGCCCAGCGCATGACGGTCCAGGCTGAACTGCACGTCGGTGCTCTGCCCCGGCTGCAACGCGATCTTGCGGAAGTCCTTGAGCTCGCGCACCGGCCGCACGCGGCTGGCCACGCGGTCGTGGATGTACAGCTGCACCACTTCCTCACCGGCAACCGCACCCGTGTTGGTCAAGGTGGTGGTGATGGTCAGGGTGTCGTCCCAGCCCAGCTGCGCGCTGCTCAGCTGCGGCACGCCGTAGCCGAAGGAGGTGTAACCCAGGCCATGGCCGAACGGGTACAGCGCCGCGTTCGGGATCTCGCGCCAGCGCGCCTTGAACTCGGACATGGTCGGCAGCTCCGGGCGACCGGTGCGCGGGTGGTTGTAGAAGAACGGCTGCTGCCCCGATACCTGCGGGAAGCTCACCGGCAGGCGCCCGGACGGGTTGTAGTCGCCGAACAGCACATCGGCCACGGCATGCCCGGTCTGGGTGCCCAGGTACCAGGTCACCGCGACGGCCTGTGCATTGCGCACCGCGCCCTGCAGGGCCAGCGCGCGACCATTGCGCAGCAGCACCACCAGCGGCTTGCCGGTCATCGCCACGGCCTCGGCCAAGGCCTGCTGCGCCGGCGGCAGCGTGATCTCCACGCGCGACTGTGCTTCACCGCTGTAGCGCTGCGGTTCGCCCAGCGCCAGCACCACCACATCGGCGCGCAGCGCGGCGGCCACGGCCTGTTCGATGCCGTCCTGCATGGCCGCTTCCAGCTCGCAGCCGGGCACGATTTCCAGCAGTGCCGCATCGCCGATCGCCGCGCGCACGCCGGTTTCCAAGCTCACGTAACGCGACTTGTCGCCAAACAGCGTCCAGCAGCCTTCGATGTTGTCGCGGTCCTGCACGAACGGGCCGATCAGCGCGATCTTCTGCCCGGTCTTCTTCAGCGGCAGTACTGCGTTGTCGTTCTTGAGCAGCACGATCGAACGCCGTGCGGCATCGCGCGAGAGTGCGTCGTGCGCGGCGATGTGTGCGGTGGATGCTTCGCGGTCCAGGTCCAGCGACCGGTACGGATCCTCGAACAGGCCGATCGCTTCCTTCAACTTGAGGATGCGGCGCACCGATGCGTCCAGCGTGGCCATCGGCACTTCACCACTTTCGACCAGGCCCGGCAGGTGCTCGGCATAGAAGCCGCTCTGCATGCTCAGGTCCAGCCCGGCGGTGAACGCCTTGGCGGTGGCATCGCGGTCGTCGGCGGCATAGCCGTGCGCGACCAGCTCCATGTCGGCGGTGTAATCGGAAATCACCACGCCCGGGAACTGCCACTCCCCCCGCAGGATGTCGGTGAGCAGTTCGGCGTTGGCGCTGGCGGGCACGCCGTTGATGTCGTTGAAGGAGGACATCACGGTCAGTGCGCCGGCCTCGAAGGCCGCCTTGAACGGTGGCAGGTGCACATCGCGCAGGGTCTGCGGCGAGATGTCCACCATGTTGTATTCCATGCCGGCCATCACCGCGCCATAGGCGGCGAAGTGCTTCGGGGTGGCCAGCAGCGCATCGGCCGCGCGCAGGTCCGGGCCCTGGAAGCCGCGCACGCGGGCGGCGGCGAACGCACAGCCCAGCACCACGTCCTCACCGGCACCCTCGGCGCCCCGGCCCCAGCGCTGGTCGCGGGCGATGTCCACCGCCGGCGCGTAGGTCCAGTGCAGGCCGGCCGCGGTGGCTTCCACGGCGGTGGCGCGCGCGGTGCGCTCGGCCAGGTCCGGCTCGAAGCTGGCCGCCTCGCCCAGCGGGATCGGGAACACGGTGCGCATGCCGTGGATGACATCGGCGGCCAGGATCACCGGGATGCCCAAGCGGCTCTCCTCCAGCGCTACCTGCTGGATGCGCCGGCCGGCCTCCACGCCCACGCCGTTGAACAGCGACCCCACCTTGCCCTCGCGAATCTGCTGCAGCACCTGGTCGGCATTGCTGACGTTGGCTTCCGGGTTCACATCCGGGGCGAACGGCCGGACCATGTCGGCGAACACACCCAGCTGGCCGACTTTTTCTTCGACGGTCATCTGGGCAATGAGGGTTTCGATGCGATCGGCGGCCACCGGCAGTCCTTATGAAAACGTTTACAAGGCCGGGATTCTAGCGTTCCCGGGCCCGTTGTGAATGATTTTGACGTTCATTTTTCTTCCCGGCGGGAAGAACCCTGCCGCCGCGAGCACGGCAACAGGGGCACAGGAGCTTACTCTGCGAGGGCCAGGCGCTGTTGCCCGGCCATCAACATCGCATCGCTGGATTCCTGGAACACGCGCAGCCCGAACGCCGGCAGGATCGCCAGCAGGTGGTCGAACACATCCGACTGCACCCCCTCGTAGGCACCCCAATCGGTGCTGCGGGTGAAGCAGTAGACCTCCAGCGGCAGGCCCTGGGTGGTGGGTTGCAGCTGCCGTACCAGCAGCGTCATGTCCGTATGGATTCCCGGGTGCTGCTGCAGGTAGCGCTCCACATACGCGCGGAAGGTGCCCAGGTTGGTCACCCGGCGTGCGTTCACCGCCGCCACCCCCTTGGCCTGCAGCTGCGCGTTCCACTGCTGCAGCTCGGCCTGCTTCTCGCGCAGGTAGTCGCCCAGCACCGCGAACTGCTCCAGCTGGGCCAGCATCGGCGCATCCACGAAGCCGACGCTGTGCTGGTCCAGGTACAGCGCGCGCTTGATCCGGCGCCCACCGGCTTCCTGCATGCCGCGCCAGTTCTTGAACGACTCGGTCACCAGCTTCTTGGTCGGGATGGTGGTGATGGTCTTGTCGAAGTTCTGCACCGTCACCGTATGCAGCGCGATATCGATCACATCGCCATCGGCATTCTGGCTGGGCATCTCGATCCAGTCGCCGATCCGGATGCGGCCATCGCCACTGATCTGCACGCTGGCCACCAGCGACAGAATGGTGTCCTGGAAAATCAGCATCAGCACCGCGGTGGCCGCGCCCAGCCCGGTGACCAGGTAGCGCAGGTCCACCCCGGCCAGGGTCGCCACGATCGACAGCCCGGCAATGACGAAGATGACGATCTTGGCCACCTGCAGGTAGCCCTTGATCGGCTTGTTGCGCGCGTCCGGGCGGCGTTCGTAGAGATCGTTGGCCGCATCCAGCGCGTGCGAGACCGCCAGCGCGATGGTCAGCACCGCCCAGGCCTGGCAGGCGCCGATGATGAACTTCACCAGCTCCGGGGGCAGGTCCGGCACCAGCACGATGCCGGCGGCGATCACCTGGCTGGGCACCACGTTGGACAACCGCGAAATCACCCGCAGGTTGTTGCCACCCTCCGTGCCGGCGCTGCTGCCGGGCAGGCGCGCCACCAGCCGGCGCAGGCCGCGCAGCAGGATCTTCTTGGTGACGAAGTTGGCCAGCCAGGCCGCCAGCGCCAACGCGCACAGCACCACGGTGGTGTACGCCCAGGGCCAGGGCTGCAGGGTCTGCTGGAGATCATCCAGCCAGCGCGTTGCCACTACCGCATCCACCATCGGTCAGGACTCCTGCGTGGCCGGCGCCGTCGCGCTGCGCTCGATGATCACCCCGACCGCGCGCGCACCCCGCACCGCACCGGGCTTGCTCAGCTTCAGCCGCAGCCATTCCACCTTGAACTCACGCAGCACGATCTCGGCGATGCGCTCGGCCAGGGTTTCGACCAGGCCGAAATCGGACTCACGCACGAACTGCTCGATGCGCTTGCTGACCGCCTTGTAGTTGAGGGTATCGGCGATGTCGTCGCTGGCCGCGGGCCGGCGGTTGTCGAACCCCATTTCCAGATCGAAACGCAGGGTCTGGCGGATCCGCCGTTCCCAGTCGTAGATCCCGATCAGGGCATCGATTTCGAGCCCTTCGATGAATACCTTGTCCATAGGAATGCCACGTGGAAGATGGCGACCATGGTAACGGCCCGGTCCGGAATGTGCCGGGAACGCAGGGCGGCACCAAGACAAAGGGCCCCGTACGGGGCCCTTTGCTTACCACCACTGTCCCCGGGGGAAATGGGTTTCCCCATCAGCTGGTCCCGGCGGCACACGAGCGCACCGTAGCCCCCCAGTCCTGCTGGGTCAACCGCCGTCAGCGCGTATTGCGACCGGCAGCTCAACGCGACCTTGCGTGATTCAAAAGCCACATCGGTACTCACCGTTCAATCCGTCATTTCGATGGCGATTCCGCACTTCCCCGATCGTCTGCGGCAAGCGGACTTCCTAAGCTCCAACGTCCTCCCCAGTGCGAAGCCACGTGCGCGACCGCCAGCTCCTCCATCGCGTATTTTCAGCTGCCCGGATGCAGACCTTCGAGCGGGCGATGGCCAACGGCACGGCACACCCCTTCGAGCTGTACTGCTGGAACATGCGCGTGGGCAGCGCCTTCCTGCCACTGCTGCATCTGTGCGAGGTGGTGACGCGCAATGCCGTGGATGAGGCCCTCACCCATCAACATGGCCCGCAGTGGCCCTGGCAACCGGGCCTGCTGGCCAGCCTGCCCGGTGCATCAGCCGGCTACAACGCGCGCGACGAGCTTCGGCATTCCGCAGCGAAGTTCACCACCACCAGTGCGGTGGTGGCGGCGCTGCGCTTTGCCTTCTGGCAACACATGTTCACTCAGCGCTTCGACCAGGGATTGTGGTCCCCCGCCTTGCACCGGGTCCTGCCCGGCATGGATCCGGCGACACCGCCGCACGTCATGCGGGCACGCATGCATGTCGATCTGCACCGGGTCCGGCAGCTGCGCAACCGGATCGCCCATCACGAGCCGATCCTCGGGCGCGACCTGGCCGAGGACATGGACACCGTCATGCGTATCGTCGGGCGCCGTTGCCCGGACCTTGCACGCTGGATGCTGCGCAATGAGCCGGTCAGCGTATTGCTGCGCGACCGGCCGTGCTGACCCGCCAGGGCTCACACCGCCGGCAGCGTCGCCATGTCCCAGCGCGGGGTGACCTGCACCTGCGGTGGGTTGTGTTGACCGGCCTGCAGGCGCAGCGCGCCGGCGAAGGCGATCATCGCGCCGTTGTCGGTGCACAGCGCCGGGCGCGGGAAGCAGGCGCGGCCACCGCGGCGGGCAGCCATCTGCTGCAGCTTGGCGCGCAGGCGCTTGTTGGCGCCGACGCCGCCGGCCACCACGATCACATCGGTGCCGGCCGCATCCAGCGCGCGCTCACACTTGATGGCCAAGGTATCGACCACCGCATCTTCAAAGCCGCGGGCGATGTCGGCGCGGGTCTGCTCACTCTGGTCGCTGTCGCGCCAGGCCAACAGCACCTGGGTCTTCAACCCGGAGAAGCTGAAGTCCAGCCCCGGGCGGTCGGTCATCGGGCGGGTGAACCTGTACTTGCCTGGCGTGCCGCGCTCGGCCAGTGCCGCCAACTGGGGGCCGCCCGGGTAGGGCAGGCCCATCAACTTGGCCGTCTTGTCGAAGGCCTCACCGGCCGCGTCGTCCAGGGTCTCGCCGAGCAGCCGGTACTGGCCGATCCGGTCCACCGCCACCAACTGGGTATGCCCGCCGGACACCAGCAGGGCCACGAACGGCGCCTGCGGCGGGTCGTCTTCCATCAACGGGGCCAGCAGATGGCCTTCCATATGGTGGACGCCCACCGCCGGCACCTCCAGCGCCCAGGCCAGCGAACGCGCCACCCCAGCCCCCACCAGCAACGCGCCGACCAAGCCCGGGCCGGCCGTATAGGCCACCCCGTCGATGTCGGACACGCGCATCCCGGCCTCGGCCAGGGTCTGGCGGATCAGCGGCAGCAGTTTGCGCACGTGGTCGCGGCTGGCCAGTTCAGGCACCACCCCACCGTATTCAGCGTGAAGGGCGATCTGGCTGTAGACCGTATGGGCGCGCAGGGCGGCGGTGCCGGACAGGTCGGTGTCGTACACCGCCACGCCGGTTTCGTCGCAGGAAGATTCAATACCGAGGACTCGCATATCGCGTATTATGGACCCCTTGAGGCCCCGGCAGCGCTATCGCCAGCCCATCTGACACCACCCGTGGCCAAGAAGTTTGCCGGGGTGGGTTGCAACTTCTTTTGTCGCCGCTATAATGTGCGGCTCTCACCGGGCGTGACCCGGTTCTACTGTGTCCCGGAGATTCCATGCCCAGCGTTAAAGTCCGCGAGAACGAGCCCTTCGAGTTTGCGCTCCGTCGCTTCAAGCGCACCTGCGAAAAGGCCGGCGTGCTGGCCGAAACCCGCAAGCGCGAGTTCTACGAAAAGCCGACCCAGGAGCGCAAGCGTAAAGCTGCTGCTGCTGTGAAGCGTCAGCTGCGTCGCTCTTCGCGCGACGTCACCAAGCGTCAGCGCCTGTACTGATCGAACGCAACTTCGATGCGGCAGGCCTGGCCTGTCGCGACGGAGTCGAAGCCGGCACGCGCGAGCGTAGCCGGCTTTTTGCGTTCCGGCGTCGTCAGGGCGTCGTTCCACCTTCCCTTTTCCACCGATACCGAGGTGCCCCATGGGCCTGAAGCAGCAGCTCATCGAAGACATGAAGACGGCCATGAAGGCCGGCGAGAAGCACCGCCTGGGCGTGATCCGCCTGATCAACGCCGCCATCAAGCAGCGTGAAGTGGACGAGCGCATCGAGCTGGACGACGCCGCCGTGCTGGCCGTGTTGGAAAAGATGGTCAAGCAGCGCAAGGACTCGGTCAGCCAGTTCGAAGCCGCCAACCGCGAAGACCTGGCCTCGATCGAGCGCGAGGAAATCGTGATCATCGACCAGTACCTGCCGGCGAAGCTGGGTGAAGCGGAAATCGTCGCCGCCATCCAGGCCGCCATCGCCGAAACCGGCGCGGCCAGCCCGGCCGACATCGGCAAGCTGATGGGTGCACTGAAGCCGCGCCTTGCCGGCCAGGCCGACATGGGCCTGGTGTCCAAGCTGGTCAAGCAGCAGCTCGCCGGTTGATGTGCCACCGGTAACGACCCACGGTCGTTACCGGTCACCGCGGTGCACACACCGCCCACGCTTCACCGTGCCTTCGAGCACCGCCTGCTAAAACCAGTGGCATGGCCGAACAGATCCCCACCCCCGCCGACGAAACGCTCCAGAGCGTTCCGCCCGCGCTGCGCAAATACGCGCGACGCCTGCAGCACAGCCTGCCGGCCGCCGTCGCCAAACGCTTTGTCGAAATCGACGTCCTGACCCAGGCCGCGTCGGTGTCCTTCTATGCCCTGCTGTCGATGGCACCGCTGCTGGTGCTGTTGTTGTGGCTGACTGCGTCGCTGTATCCGCCCGCGCAGCAGGCCCTGCTGACCCAGATCAACGACGTTGCCGGCAGCAGTGCCGCCAGCGTGGCCACCACGGTGCTCAGCAATGCCAATACCCAGCCGGACATCGGCTCGTTGGCCGGGGTCTGGAGCACGCTGCTGCTGTTCATCGGCGCCACCGCGGTGTTCGCCCAGCTGCAGAACGCCCTGAACCGGATCTTCCACACCGACGCCCAGCGCCTGGACGGCATCGTGGCGTGGCTGCGCAAGCGCGTGTTCTCCTTCGGCGTGGTGCTGGCGCTGGGCTTCGTGCTGCTGCTGTCGATGACCGCCACCACCGCCCTGCAGGTGACCTTCGCGCACCTGCCCTCGGTGCTGCCGGCGGTGGGCTACCTGACCACCCTGCTGCTGTACTCGGTGGCCTTCGCCTTCCTTTACCACTACCTGCCCGACCGCCGCGTGGCCTGGCGCCAGGCCTTCATCGGCGGGGTGATCACCTCGGTGCTGTTCGCGCTCGGCCGCTACGCCATCGGCCTGTACATCGCCACGGTGGCCCCGGGCAGCGCCTACGGCTCGATGGGCGCCCTGGTGATCCTGCTGGTGTGGATCTACTACGCCACCGTGACCTTCTTCGTCGGCGCGCTGATGACGGCCGTGATCGACGAGCGGCAACGGGCCCGGACCCACCTTGCCGAGGCCGGGATCGGCACCGAAGCGGCCACACCCTAGTACACTCTCCACCGTTCCCGAGAATCCCCGACGCGCCCGCCGTTCGCGCGCGCGCCTGCTGCCATGGCCCGAATCCCCGACGCATTCATCGACGACCTGCTGGCCCGCTCCGACATCGTCGAGGTGGTGGGCAGCCGCGTGCCGCTGAAGCGCCAGGGCAAGGAGTACTCGGCACGCTGTCCGTTCCATGACGAGCGCTCGGCGTCGTTCACGGTCTCACCCACCAAGCAGTTCTATCACTGCTTCGGCTGCGGCGCGCACGGTACCGCGATCAGCTTCCTGATGAACTACGACCGCCTGGAGTTCCTCGACGCCGTCGACGAGCTGGCCAAGCGGGTGGGCATGGAAGTGCCGCGCGATACCCAGCCGCGCACCGCCCAGCAGCAAGACGACAGCCGCGATCTGTACTCGGCGCTGGATGCGGCCACGCGCTTCTTCCAGAAATCGCTGGAGGGCAGCGACAAGGCCCGCGCCTACCTGGACCAGCGCGGCGTGGACGAAGAAAACCGCACCCGCTTCGCCATCGGCTATGCGCCCGACGGCTACAGCGCGTTGAAGGACGCGCTGGGCAAGGACGAGCGGCGCATGAAGCTGCTCGACCGTGCCGGGCTGTTCTCCAAGAACGACCGTGGCCACGTCTACGACAAGTTCCGCGACCGGGTGATGTTCCCGATCTTCGACCGCCGTGGCCGGGTGATCGCCTATGGCGGCCGGGTGATGGAGAAGGACGACGGGCCGAAATACCTGAACTCGCCCGAGACCGCGCTGTTCCACAAGGGCCGCGAGCTGTATGGCCTGTGGCAGGTGCGCCAGGCCAACCAGAAGATCGAACGGCTGATCGTGGTTGAAGGCTATATGGACGTGGTCTCGTTGTTCCAGTTCGGGGTCACCCAGGCGGTGGCCACGCTGGGCACGGCCACCACGCCCGAGCACGCCGAGCTGCTGTTCCGCAACGCGCCGGACGTGTTCTTCTGCTTCGATGGCGACGCCGCCGGCCGCCGCGCCGGCTGGCGTGCGCTGGAGTCGGTGCTGCCGCGCATGAAGGATGGCCGCCAGGCGTTCTTCCTGTTCCTGCCCGATGGCGAAGACCCGGACACCATCGTGCGCAAGGAGGGCCGCGAGGCCTTCGACGAACGCCTGAAGCAGGCCACGCCGCTGTCGCAGTTCTTCTTCGACGAGCTCACCCGCGAGATCAACCTCGGCACGCTGGATGGCAAGGCACGGCTGGCCGAGCGGGCCAAGCCGATGCTGGCGCAGATTCCCGACGGCGCCTTCGGCGACCTGATGAAGCAGCAGTTGGGCACGCTCACCGGCCTGGCCAGCAAGCCCGGCAGCGCCACGCCCGGTGCGCGCCCGCCGCTGCGCAGCGTGGCACCGGCGCAGAGGCGCAGCCTGGTGCGCGCCGCCATCGCGATCCTGCTGCAGCAGCCGTCGCTGGCGATGACCCTGGAAGGCCATCACTTCAACGGCCTGCGCCTGCCCGGCATCGAACTGCTGCTGGAATTGCTGGAGCTGGTCGAACAACGCCCGGACATCAGCACCGGCGCGCTGCTGGAGCACTTCGAGGGCCGCGAGGAGCAGGAATCCCTGCACAAGCTGGCCGCGCAGAGCCAGCCCGGCGACGAGGCGATGTGGACCCAGGAACTACACGATGCGGTGGCCCAGCTGGAAAAACAGCTGTTGATGCAACGTCTGGAAGAGCTTCAGGCAAAGCAGAGCCAGCAGGGTCTGGACGATACTGACAAGTACGAACTGCGTGAACTTCTCAAGGCGCGCAGCACCATCCGCTTCTAATCAACGGAGCAGCCGTGGCATCTCCCACCGTGAATCCCGCTGCATCGGTCGCCCGCCGCTCCCGCCTTGGTGTTATCGCCGCCCTGCTTGCGCTGGCCCTGCCCGCCGGGGCCACGGAGCTGCCCTTCGCGCAGCCACGGCCGCAGCTCTACAGCGCCGGCCAGCCCAGCCCCGACCAGTTGCAGCGCGCGGCCGATGCCGGGGTAAGCACCGTGATCGACCTGCGCCAACCCACCGAGAATCGCGGCTTCGATGAGACCGCCGCGGCCGAACGCCTGGGCCTGCGTTACGTGCGCATTCCCGTGGCTGGCGCTGCCGGCCTCACCGACGCCAATGCACGCGCACTGCGCGCCGCATTGGCGCAGAGCCAGGGCCCAGTGCTGGTGCATTGCGCCTCGGGCAACCGCGCCGGCGCCCTGCTGGCGCTGCTGCAGGCGCGCGATGGCGCCTCGGTAGAGCAGGCCCTGCAGTTCGGCCGCGATGCCGGCATGACCTCGCTGGAAGCGCCCACCCGCGCCCTGCTCGAACAGGCGCCTGCGCGTTGAACCAGCGCGCGCCTCAACCTTCCCTATTCCCGATGACAGGAGCATGCCGCGCATGAAACCCTGGTGGTCGCGGCTGCGGCCGGACAATTTCACCCTCGCCCTGCTCAGCACCGTGCTGCTGGCCTCCTTCCTGCCGATGCACGGCGCGGCGGCCATGGTGCTGGACGATGTCACCGACGTGGCCATCGCCGCGCTGTTCTTCCTGCACGGCGCACGCCTGCCGCGCGAGTCGATCGTGGCCGGCCTGCTGCACTGGCGCCTGCACCTGACCATCCTGGCCTGCACCTTCGTGCTGTTCCCGCTGCTGGGACTGTTGTTCAAGCCGCTGGATGGCTGGCTGCTCACCCCGGAGCTGTACATCGGCGTGCTGTTCCTGTGCGCGCTGCCCTCCACCGTACAGTCCTCCATCGCCTTCACCTCGATGGCGCGCGGCAATGTGCCGGCTGCGGTGTGCAGCGCCTCGCTGTCGAGCATCCTCGGCGTATTCCTGACCCCGTTGCTGCTCGCTCTGATGGCCGGTACCGCAGGCGGCATGCAGAACCCGGTGCACGCCATCATCAGCATCATGCTGCAGTTGCTGGTGCCGTTCGTGGCCGGCCACCTGCTGCGCCCCTGGATTGCCGGCTGGGTGGAAAAGCAGCGCGCGCTGCTGCGCTTTACCGACCAGGGCACGATCCTGCTGGTGGTCTATTCCGCCTTCGGCGAAGCCGTCAGTGAAGGGCTGTGGAGCAAGACACCACTGCTGTCGCTGTTCACCGTGGCCATCGTGGCGGCGGTGCTGCTCGGCATCGCCATGCCGACCATCCGCTTCATCGCCCGCCGGCTGGGTTTCAACCGCGAGGACGAGATCACCATCCTGTTCTGCGGCTCCAAGAAGAGCCTGGCGACGGGCGTGCCGATGGCCAAAGTGCTGTTCGCCGGCGGCAGCCTCGGCGCGATCGTGCTGCCGATCATGATCTACCACCAGATCCAGCTGATCGTCTGCGCGATGATCGCCCAGCGCTACGCGCGCGACCCCAAAAGGTAGCGCCATGCCATGCATGGCTCTACCCGAGCACCGTGCTGATGTTCAGTCCATGATGGCTGCAGCGATATCCTGCAGCACCCGCGCCTTGCGCTCCACATCGCCGTCCCCGGTTGCCGTCAGCTTCAGCGCTTTGTCTCCCGCGGCCCATGCCAGCACCACCTGTCCATGCCCTTGCCCATCCACGGTCATGTCGAGCTGCGCAGGCGATCCGTTGACGGAGGCGTTCTGCGCTTCCTCAATGACCTCGATGGTTGTACCTGGAACGCGGAAGTTCTCCTCGTTGAAGGCAACGATGCCCACATCGTTCAATCGATAGAAGCGGGTAAGACCGGAAGACTTGATCCCATCCAGCGCACCGCTTGGCTCCATGCCGATCACCTCAGCAACACCAAGCACCGTGCCCTGCAGGTTGCTGGGCGGACTGGGTAGCCGCTGGCGGAGAACCGAATCGGCGCGCTGCGCCTTGGGCAAGGCTGCAAGCATTTCGGCTTGCGATGGAATGACCCCAGCAGGGACGCGTACCACGCCGGCCCGGCTGCGCGCGATCTGGATGCCGAAGGCCTGCTTTACCGCATCTGGAGCGTCCAGATCGGCGAGCGGCACGATCCGATAGGTTCCCGCTTCGCTGCTCTGTCTGGAACCGGGCTGATCGTCACTGAGAGCAGCCCGCATGGCGCGCTCATGGAGCCATTGACCGACCGCATCACCGGATTCTGCCTTGGCATGGGCCGAATGTAGCGATGCAAGCAGCGTGAGCATGATTGAGAGCTTTTTCATATGCATCACCACTCGGTCAGGCTGCAGTCGACGGCTGCGGTGTTTCGCGTGTGTACAACCCTGTTGAGTATCCAGGTGTGATATCCACGCACGAGCATTCGCTCCGGGTCTGATTGATCACCTGCCCTGAACCGCCAGGAGAAGCCACCATTGTTCGGCGCGCCGAGCACATGCTTTTCCTGGATGGCCCCCACCGGGATATGTCTGCTGGCTGCGGAGCCTTGAATGCTTCTGAACTGCGGTCTGTCGTAAGTTATCGACTCATTGACGAATCCAAGACAGTTCGCTCGACTTATGGCCTTTGCCTCTGCCATGGCATCCCCGTTCCCGAATACGACCATCAACAGCAATCCGGCGCCAAGGCGTTTGATTGATTTCAATGTCGCTCCCTCACGTGTTGGCGAGTCACCTCGCGACACCTGTGTACGCCGCAGGCTGATCGCAAGAGCGGCACTGCATTCCAACTCACCAAACATTGATGAGTAGCGGACACTTGAACAAGGCATATCCCGACGATATTCCGATCAAATACCTTCGCCAAAGGGTGCACAGAGGTATCACCGCACGGCAGTGACAGGATCGTCATGGCCAATACGGCGATGCGGGTGGGCGCGCCGGACAGTAGGTCCTGCGCATGTCACCACCAACAGCTGTGACCTACGGAGCGTATGAGGGTCCGCCGACCCCGTCAGGTACCGACCGTTGGTCGGTGCGGCGTCATCCACCCGCCGCGCTGTCTGAGGGTTACAACCAGGGCAACATCCAATGGTCCACCATCAAGAAGGCGAACAACGCCATCAGGTAGACGATGGAATAGCCGAACATCTTCATCGAGAACAGCTCATCCGGCGGGTTCAGCATGCGCCAGGCGTACCAGAGGAACACCGCGTTGAGCACGATCGCGCCGCCCAGGTAGAACAGGCCGCTCATGCCCACCACCACCGGCAGGATGCTGACGATGGCCAGCACGATCGAGTACGCCATGATCGACTTGCGGGTGTACACCACGCCGTGGGTCACCGGCAGCATCGGGATCTCGGCCTTGGCGTAATCCTCGCGACGGAAGATCGCCAGCGCCCAGAAGTGCGGCGGGGTCCAGATGAAAATGATCAGTACCAGCAACGAGGCATACGCCCAGTCCCACGGCCCCTGCATGCCGGTGATCGCCGCCCAGCCCAGCATCGGCGGGGTGGCACCGGCGAGGCCGCCGATCACGATGTTCTGCGAGGTCGCCCGCTTGAGGTACACGGTGTAGATCACCGCATAGCCGATCAACGAAGCGAAGGTCAGCACCGCGGTGATGACGTTGACCCACACCACCAGGATGGTCATCGACAGCGCGATCAGGATGCTGGCGAACACCAGCACCTGCCACGGCTTGACCTTGCCCACCACCAATGGACGCCAGGAGGTGCGCGCCATCTGTGCGTCGATATGCGCATCCAGCAGCTGGTTGATCGCTGCAGCGGCCGATGCGGCCAGCCAGATGCCGAGGAAGCCCAGCGCGCCATCAAGCGCCTGCTGTGCGGTGGGCACGCCGGGAATGGCCAGGAACATGCCGACCAGCGCGGTGAATACGATCAAGGCCACGACCTTGGGTTTGGTCAGGTCCCAGTACTGACGGTAGTTGCTGAACATATCCTCAGCCCGCCTGCACGACAGTAGCGTCGGCCACTGGCCGGGGGTCCGCATCCGGCGCGCGCAGGCGCGCCAGCAGGGTCACCAGCACGAACAGCAACGCCACCGCACCACCGCTGTGCGCGACCGCCACTTCCAGCGGCACGGCCAGCTTCACGTTGAGGATGCCGAGGCTGATCTGCAGCAGCACCAGCACGCCCAGCGCACTGGCCCAGCCACGCATGCTCGGCAGCCGGAACAGACGCACCGACAGCCACAGCAGGTACACCGCCACCACGATCGCCATCAAGCGGTGCGCCATCTGGATCGCGATACGCGACGCGCCATCGAGCACGCCGCCTTCGTAATCCACACCGATGCCACGCCACAGCGTGAAGCCTTCCTTGAAGTCGTGCGGCGGCCACCACTGGCTGACACAACGCGGGAAGTTGTCCAGCGAGGCGCTGCCGCCGCCACAGGCGAGCGCGGCGTAGTTGGCGCTCACCCAGCCGCCCAGCGCGATCTGCAGCACCAGCACGGCCACGCCGGCACGCAGCAGCCATGTCAGGCGCGGCGCTTCGGCCAGGGTGATCGGCATATGGGTGGCCCGCCACGCCATCCACACCAGCAACCCGAACATCAGCATGCCGCCCAGCAGGTGGCCCATCACCACGATCGGCTTGAGCAGCCAGGTCACCGTCCACATGCCCAGCAGCGCCTGGAAGATCACCACGGCCAAGGTCAGCAACGCGGCACGTGCCAGGTCGATGTTGTTCCAGCGCAAAGCGGCAATCAGCAAGATCACCTCGCCGGTCAGCGCGATGATGCTGGCCGACACGTGCATGCCCATCATGTACAGCGGTATGCCCGCGGCCACCAGCACGCAGGCGGTGACCACCGCGGTACTGCCCCAGCGGCGGCGGCGCGTGGCCAGCAGTGCCAGGGTGAGGATCTCGATACCCAGCGCGCCGGCCAGGAAGCGGTGGACCTGCTCACGCCATGCCTTGTGGGTTTCCAGCGGACGGATCTTGGCCGCTTCGTGGCCGATCACTTCCTCGGCGTGCTGCGGCCAGGTGACGCGGCCATAGCAGGTCGGCCAGTCCGGGCAGCTCAGGCCGGCATCGGACAGGCGCACGAACGAGCCGAACATGATGGTGCTCGCGGTCATGATCAGCGCGAACCACGCCAGTCGATGGAAATTACGGTGCAGCGCCGGGCGCGCGGTGGGGCTCATCAAACAGGACTCACTTCAGTTTCAACAGCGTGACCAGGTCCTTGCGCAGACCGGCCATATCGAATCCCGGTGCATGCCGCATGATCACGAAACCATTGGGGTCGATCACATACACAGGCGTGCCGGCGGCGTCATCCACGGCGGGCAAGGCGGCACGCAGGCCCGGTTGGGCCCGCAGCACGCGCAATGCGGGCAGACCCTGGACCTCGGCCGGCGGCGTACCCAGCCACAGGATCTCGACATTATCGGCGTTATGGCCGAACAGCTGCCACACCTTGCCCAATCCCTGCGACAAAGTGACGCACTCGGCAGCGCACTTTGCCGACGGCGCCACCAGGATCCGCCAGGTGCGCGCATCCGGGTTCCATGGGTAGGGCTGGCCATCGGCCAGGGTCGGCGGCAGCGCGCGCAGATCCACCGGCGGCTCCAGCAGCTGGCCACTGTTGCGGTGCGCATGCGGCTGCCACCCGGCGAAACGCAGCACGCCGGCCAGCAGCATCGCCCCGAAGAACACGCCAAACAGGGCGATCAGGGTCCAGCGGCCGCGATTGCGGGCCTGCAGCCGATCCGGGGAGGTGGCATTCATGCGGGGCATTTTCTCATGTTGGGCCGATCAGCGTCGGTCAGGGAGGGCGGGACGACGGCGCGAGCGCAGTTCAAGCACCAGCGCAACGATCAGGACGGTCAGGGCCAGCCCGAACCATTGCACGGCGTAGCCGAGGTGGCGACTGGGCGGCAGCGTATTCGGCAACAGCTCCAGATCGCGGGCGTAGCCCCCGGGGAGTGCCGGATCCAGGCGCACCACACGATCGGGCAGGCTACCGGGCGGCAGTGACAGCACACGTGCCACTTCGTCGGGCGGCATCCGGCTGGCCAGCCACACCTGCACCTGCGTGGTGGACGACACCGCCGGCCCCAACGCCAGCCCGGTGGCCGGCGGCGGCGCCAACAGCCCCACGATGCGGGCCTCACCCCGCACCGGATGAATGCTGGGCAGGACGCGGTCCGGCGGCATCGGTTGCCAGCCCTGGTCGACCAGCACCCGCGCGCCGGCGTCACTTACGAAGGGCTGGTACAGCTTGAAACCGGCACGTCCGTCGCGGGTCTGGTTGTCCAGCAGCAGCGTGCCGGGCAGATAGCGTCCGTGGTCTTCGATCCAGCGCAGGCGTGGCGGCGCGGCCAGTGCGTGGGCCAGCGTCATGGCCTGGGCATGTGCAGGCACCTGCTGGTCCAGCAATGCCTGTTTGTCGTGCATGCGCTGCAGCTGCCAACGTCCGAGCAGGCCGAACCCGATGATCACCACCACTGCCGCAACCCAGCCGATCAGGCGTGTGTGCTTGCGCATCATGACAACGCTGGCAAAACGCGGTGAGATAGGCGTACCCGCCCTGCCATCGAGCCGCGCATGAATGATTCGTTGAAGACCCTGCTGGTAATCGCGTTTCTGATCGTCATCGTCTGGAATCTGGGCGCCGGGCTGTATTACCTGTTGGTTGATCGCGGCCAGACCAAACGCACCGTCAATGCGCTCACCCGCCGCATCGCGGTGTCGGTGGCGCTGATCGTGCTGGTGGTTATCGGCATTTACGGCGGCTGGATCAAGCCCCACGGCATCAACGGCTGAGCGCGGCACCTGCAACGGTGCGGCGCTCCGGTCGCACCGACGCTACAGCACGTAGACGAACAGGAACAGCATCAGCCACACCACGTCGACGAAGTGCCAGTACCACGCGGCGGCTTCGAAGCCGAAATGGTTGTCGCGGGTGAAGTGCCCTTTCGCCGAGCGCAGCCACATCACGCTCAGCATGATGGTGCCCAGCAGCACATGCGCACCGTGGAAACCGGTAAGCATGAAGAAGGTGGACCCGTAGATGCCCGAACCCAGGGTGAGGTTCAACTCCTTGTAGGCGTGGATGTACTCCTCGGCCTGCAGGGTCAGGAAGAACACGCCGAGCGCCACGGTGATACCCAGCCACACCAGCAGCTGGCGACGGTGACCGGCCTTGAGCGCGTGGTGGGCGATCGTGAGGGTGACGCCGGAGGTGAGCAGGATCAATGTGTTGATCAGCGGCAGGCCCCAGGCCGGGATGGTCTGGAAGTGGCCACCGATCGCGCCCGGGCCGTTGGTCGGCCACGCCGACGAATAACCGCTCCACAGCAGCTCGTTGGTCATCACCCGGTCGCCCTCACCGGCCAGCCACGGCAGGCCCAGGTTGCGGGTGTAGAACAACGCGCCGAAGAACGCGCCGAAGAACATCACCTCTGAAAAGATGAACCAGACCATGCCCATCCGGAACGAGCCATCCACCTGGCGGTTGTAGCTGCCGGCCTGCGACTCGCGCACCACATCGCTGAACCACCAGAACAGGGTCAACACCAGCATCACGATGCCGGCGTAGAAGGTCCACTTGCCCCAACTGGAATCGTTGAGCCAGCTGGCCACGCCGACCATGGTCACCATCATCGCGATCGAACCGATGAAGGGCCACTTGCTGTGCGTGGGCACGAAGTACACGTTGGCATCGGGGATTTGCTGGGCCATGGTCTTGGGTCCGGTCCGGATCAGGGAGCTGCGCGCACGCCGGCCGGCACGGCAGCCGGAACCAGCTGCGCGGACAGCGCGTCGTTCTTGTAGAAGGTGTAGGACAGCGTGATCGTCTTCACGTTGGCCGGCAGATCCGGGTCAACGATGAAACGCACCGGCATGTCGCGTTTCTCACCGGCCTGCAGGGTCTGCGCGGTGAAGCAGAAGCACTCTGTCTTGCTGAAATAACCTGACGCCTTGGCCGGTGCCACCGACGGCACCGCACTGCCGACCAGCGCGCGATCGCTGTCATTGCGCGCGTAGTACAGCGCTTCGTTGAGCTCGCCGGGGACCACGTCCATGGTCAGCTGCTCGGGATGGAACGCCCAGGGCAGCTTGGAGTTCACGCCGCCGTCGAATTCGATCCGCACGGTGCGTTTGCCGGTGGCCGCCGCCGCACTGGCACCGGCCGCACCGGGGCCGCGTTCCAGGCGCACGCCGAACACCTTCTCGCAGGCGATCCGATACAGCGGCACCAGCGAGAACGTCAGCACGAACACGGCCACCGCCACCCCGATCAACCGGGGCAGGCCCGCCGTGCGTGCGGGAGCGGCCGTGTGGGTTTCGCTCATCGCCCGATCACCCCGGTCAGGATGAAGCCGACGTAGACCAGCACCGCCACGACGCCCACCTTCCAGGCGGTGCGTTGGGCACGTTGGCGCTGCTGCTGGTAGAGCCGCGCCGTGCTGACCTGTTCGTGTTCCGGTGTCTGCGCTGCCGTGTGGGGCGCATTGTTTTGCGCCGAGCTTGGCTCGGCGCTACCGGAAGGGAGTGAAGAGGCGATTGTGCTGTGGGTGGGCATGTCGGCCTCAGTGGGTCACGTCATCGTGGGCCAGGTCACCCGGGCGGATGGTCGGCGGCACGGTGAAGGTGTGCGCCGGAGCCGGCGAGGGAATCGTCCACTCCAGCCCTCGCGCGCCTTCCCAGGCACGGTCGGCAGCCTTCTCACCATTGCGCAGCGAGGCAATCAGGATCGCGGCCATCATGAAGGGCGTGGCGAACATGCCGAATGCACCGATCGAGCTGATCAGGTTCCAGTCGGCGAAGGCCACGCTGTAATCGGGAATACGCCGCGGCATCCCGGCCAGGCCGAGGAAGTGCTGCGGGAAGAACAGCAGGTTGACGAACACGATCGACCACCAGAAGTGGAACTTGGCCCACTTCTCGCTGTACATGCGCCCGGTCCACTTCGGCCACCAGTAGTACACCGCGGCGATCAGCGCGAACACCGCGCCGGTCACCAGCACGTAGTGGAAGTGCGCCACCACGAAGTAGGTGTCGTGATACTGGAAGTCGGCGACCACAATCGCCAGCATCAGCCCGGAGAAACCGCCGATGGTGAACAGGATCACGAAGGCCACGGCCCACAGCATCGGCGCTTCGAAGGTGAGCGAGCCGCGCCACATCGTGCTGACCCAGTTGAACACCTTCACCCCGGTCGGGATGGAGATCAGCATGGTGGCGAACATGAAGTAGATTTCGCCGCCCAGCGGCATGCCCACGGTGAACATGTGGTGGGCCCAGACGATGAACGACAGGAAGGCGATCGCCGCCACCGCGTAGACCATCGCCTGGTAGCCGAACAGCGGCTTGCGGCTGAAGGTGGGGATGATTTCACTGACCACGCCGAACGCCGGCAGGATCATGATGTACACCTCGGGGTGCCCGAAGAACCAGAAGATGTGCTGGAACATCACCGGGTCACCGCCACCGGCGGCGTTGAAGAAGCTGGTGCCGAAGAACTTGTCGGTGAGCAGCATGGTCACCGCACCGGCCAGCACCGGCATCACCGCGATCAGCAGGAAGGCGGTGATCAGCCAGGCCCAGCAGAAGATCGGCATCTTCAACAGGTCGATGCCCGGTGCACGCATGTTGAGCACAGTGGCGATGATGTTGATCGCGCCCATGATCGAGCTGATGCCGGCCACGTGGATGGCGAACACGCTGAAGGCCACGTTGTAGCCGCCCTGCAACGACAGCGGCGGGTACAGCGTCCAGCCACCGGCCGGCGCGCCACCGGGCAGGAACAGGGTGACCAGCAGCAGCGAGAAGGCCACCGGCAGCAACCAGAACGACCAGTTGTTCATGCGCGGCAGGGCCATGTCCGGCGCGCCGATCTGCAGCGGAATCATCCAGTTGGCCAACCCGACGAAGGCTGGCATCACACCGCCGAAGATCATCACCAGCGCGTGCACGGTGGTCATCTGGTTGAAGAACTCGGGCTTGACGAACTGCAGGCCCGGTTGCGCCAGCTCGGCACGGATGATCACGCTCATCGCCGCACCGATGATGAACATGATGAAGCTGAAAAGCAGGTAGAGCGTGCCGATGTCCTTGTGGTTGGTCGAGAACAACCAACGCTCGAAGAAACCCTGCTGATGCCCGTGGTGCCCGTCGTGGTCAACTGCGGAATGCGCCATCGCAACTACACCTCTTTGATTACGCTGGTACCCGCCTGCGCCAGCCGGCGCAGGCGGCTCGATGTCAGGCGTTGCCGGCCGGGGCCGGTGCAGCGTCCGGGGCCGCCGGTGCAGGCGCGGCCTCCGGGGTGGCTGCCGGTGTGGCCGGCGCCGGTGCAGGTTCGGCAGCGGGCTTGGGCTTGCGCTCGGCCAGCCACTTCTGGAACTCCTGCTTGGACACCGCCTCGACCACGATCGGCATGAACCCGTGGTCCTTGCCACACAGCTCGGCACACTGGCCGCGGTACACGCCGGGGGTTTCGATGTTGGTCCAGGCCTCGTTGATGAAGCCCGGGATGGCGTCCTGCTTCCAGCCCAGCGCCGGTACCCACCAGGCGTGGATGACGTCATCGGAGGTGATCACGAAGCGCACCTTGGTATCGACCGGCAGTACCAGACGGTTGTCGACATCCAGCAGGTAGTGCGGGTTGCTCTCGCGGGTGGGCACCTTGCCGCTCTGCCGCACCCGGTCCGATTCACGGTCCAGGCGGCTGGTGAAGGTGACATCCTCGCCGAGATACTCGTATTTCCACATCCACTGGTAGCCGGTGACCTTGACGGTCATTTCCGAGTCCCGGGTGTCGTAGAACTTGATGAGGTTGGCGGTGGCCGGCCAGGCCATCACCACCAGGATGATCACCGGGATCACGGTCCAGATGACTTCAGCCTTGGTGTTGTGGCTGAAGGTGGCAGCGACCGCGCCCTTGGATTTGCGGAACTTGAACATGGCGTAGAACATCGCGCCAAACACAAGAATGCCGATGACCGTGCAGACCCACAGCGAGAACAGGTTGGATTCCCACGCCAACCGCGAGCTCTGGGTCACCCCCTTGCCCATGTTCAGCTGCCAGGGTTTGGGGTCGGCCGCCTGGGCCCACGCCATTGCCGGCGCCAGCAGCGCCGCCCCGCACATCACTGTCTTTCCGAACGAACTGCCCCACTTTCTGCATTGCTTCATTGCCTAGACCCTTAGCGTCGTCGGTTGCAGCCATCGCTGGCCGCTAGCAAGCCTTCTAGTTTCAGGGCCAGTGCCTGGCGTTCGACCGGTGCGAGGAAAGCTCCTACCTGCACCTGCCGACCGCTGGACACCAGCCGGACACTCTCTTCGTCAGCGATCAGACGCACCCAGTACGGGTGGGCACTGAACACCGGCGCCTGCCCGGGTACGGGGATGACCTCCACGCACGCCGGCACTACCCGGATTTCTTCCTGCCGTTCACCACTACGCCACACACTACGCAGTGCCACTGCCAGCAACAGGCTGTACAGCAGCGCGAACAAGGGGGCCAACACGTTGCCGGCAAACCAGCCCAGGCTGGCCACCAACCACATCGCCCCCGCCAACACCGCAAACAACAGGACGAACTGCCGGGCATCGAGCGCCCGTGGGGGACGCAGCCGCAGTTGCGTTCCTGATCCGTCCGGAGCTGACAGCACCTCGATCATGTCGCAACCGCGTTTTTTCCTGCCGCGGGAAACGTCTCGATGGTAGCCCTGCTCTCCAGCGCGTAGCAAGGGTCCATTCACATTTTGCGAAATGTTGCAACACAGCATCAACATCAGCGGCCGATTTGCCGAATTCAGCACACTATTGGCCAAGCCCTGCGATCCGCCCGAATCCCGCTATATGAAAGGCTATGGGCGCAATCAAAAGGCGCATCGAAATCACTCGAAACGCCCAAAAAACGATTAAAATGGTCAAGTTTTCCACGAGCCGACCGGCATGACCGCACCTTCCGCGCTTCCCCCCGCCCCGGCCTCGTCCGGCGCCCTCCGCCCGCCGCTGCTGTCCCCCGAGCTGCCGGGCGTTCCCCCCGCCTTCCGCCAGGCCATCACCGATGCCTGGATGAAGGATGAGGCCAGCCACGTGCGCGAGCTGCTGGAGCAGGCCCGCCTGCCCGCCGCCGAGCAGGCGCAGGTGCAGGCCACCGCCGCCGACCTGGTGGCCCGCGTGCGCGTGCGCGCCAAGGACCAGGGCGCGATCGAAGCCTTCATGCGCCAGTACGACCTGGGCAGCGAAGAAGGCGTGTTGCTGATGTGCGTGGCCGAGGCGCTGCTGCGCATCCCCGACCAGGACACCGCCGACAAGCTGATCCGCGACAAGCTTGGCGATGCCGACTGGAAGAAGCACATGGGCGGCAGCGACTCGGTGCTGGTCAACGCCTCCACCTGGGGCCTGATGCTGACCGGCCGCCTGGTGCAGATCAACGATGTCACCCGCGCCGATGTGCCCGGTGCCTTCAAGCGCCTGATCGGCCGCGTCGGTGAGCCGGTGATCCGCCTGGCCGTGCGCCAGGCGATGAAGATCATGGGCCACCAGTTCGTCATGGGTCGCACCATCGACGAGGCGCTGTCGCGCTCGCACAAGGGCGACAACGCCAGCTACCGCTATTCGTTCGACATGCTCGGCGAAGGCGCGCTGACCATGAAAGATGCCAAGCGTTACCTGGAAGACTACCGCCGTGCGATCCACTCCATCGGTGGCGATCACAAGGCACGCGGCGGGCGCGTTGATGGCGACGTCAATGCCGCGCCGGGCATCTCGATCAAGCTGTCGGCGCTGTATCCGCGCTACGAGCACGCCAAGCGTGCACGGGTGATGGCCGACCTGGTTCCGGGCGTGCTCGAACTGGCGCAGCTGGCCAAGTCCTACGGCATCGGCTGCACGGTGGATGCCGAGGAAACCGACCGTCTGGAACTGTCGCTGGACATCATCGAAGCCGTCGTCAGCGATACCTCGCTGGCCAACTGGGAAGGCTTTGGCGTGGTGGTGCAGGCGTACCAGAAGCGCACCCCGTACACGATCGATTACCTGGCCGACCTGGCCCGTCGCATCGGTCGCCGCCTGCAGGTGCGCCTGGTCAAGGGCGCGTACTGGGATGCGGAAATCAAACGCGCGCAGATCGACGGCCTGCCCGCCTACCCGGTGTTCACCCGCAAGCAGAACACCGACGTGTCCTACCTGGCATGCACCAAGCGCTTGTTCACCCACGCCGATGCGCTGTACCCGATGTTCGCCACCCACAACGCGCACACCATCGCGGCGGTGAAGGCGATCGCCAAGGGCGGCCAGTACGAGCACCAGAAACTGCACGGCATGGGCGATGACCTTTACGCCGAAGTGGTGCCGGCCGATCGCCTGAACGTGCCGTGCCGCGTGTACGCCCCGGTCGGTTCGCACGAAGACCTGCTGCCGTACCTGGTGCGCCGCCTGCTTGAGAACGGTGCCAACTCCAGCTTCGTCAACCGCATCACCGATGACAGCGTGGCCATCGACGACCTGATCCGCGATCCGGTCGAAGCGGTGTCCTCGTTCGATTCCGTTCCGCACCCGAAAATCCCGCTGCCGGTCGATCTGCTGCGCAGCCAGAACCATGACAGGAAGAACTCCATGGGCGTCAATCTCGCCAACGACAACGATCTGCGCGCCCTGGCCGAGCAGCTCAACGCAGCCGTGAAGCCCTGGCACGCCGCACCGCTGGTGCCGGGTGCGAACCCGACCGGCGCGCTGTTGAATGTGACCAACCCGTCCGACAGCCGCCAGGTGATCGGCCAGTGGCAGCCGGCCGACAGCGCCACTGTGGAGAAGGCGCTGGCCAATGCCGTGGCCGCGCAGCCGCAGTGGAACCGCACCCCGGCCGCCAGCCGCGCGGCGATCCTCGAACACGCCGCCGACCAGCTCGAAGCACGCATGCCGGAGTTCATGGCACTGTGCGTCAAGGAAGCCGGCAAGAGCCTGCCCGATGGCATTGCCGAAGTGCGCGAGGCCGTGGATTTCCTGCGCTATTACGCCAAGCAGGCGCGCGAGCAGTTCGGCCACGCCGAAAAGCTGCCCAGCCCCACCGGTGAGTCCAACGAACTGCAGCTGCATGGCCGCGGCGTGTTCGTGTGCATCAGCCCGTGGAACTTCCCGCTGGCGATCTTCCTGGGCCAGGTCAGCGCCGCACTGGCCGCCGGCAACAGCGTGATCGCCAAGCCGGCCGAACAGACCAACCTGATCGGCTACTACGCGGTGAAGCTGCTGCTCGACGCGGGCGTGCCGGAAGGCGTGCTGCAGTTCCTGCCGGGCGACGGTGCCACGGTCGGCGCCGCACTCACCGCCGATCCGCGCGTGGCCGGCGTCGCCTTCACCGGCTCGACCGACACCGCGCGTGCGATCAACCGCGCGATGGCTGCACGCGATGCCGCCATTGGTGTGCTGATCGCCGAAACAGGCGGCCAGAACGCCTTCATTGCTGACTCCTCGGCGCTGCCGGAGCAGCTGGTCAAGGACGCGATTGGCTCGGCCTTCACCTCGGCCGGCCAGCGTTGCTCGGCCGCGCGCGTGCTGTTCGTGCAGGACGATATCGCCGACAAGGTGATGACGATGCTGGCCGGTGCGATGGCCGAACTGAAGGTCGGCGACCCGGGCCTGCTGTCCACCGACGTCGGCCCGGTGATTGATGCCGATGCGCTGCAGATCCTGCAGGACCATGCCGTGCGCATGGAGAAAGAAGCGCGCCTGATTGCCGCCGCCGAGCTCAGCGAAGCCGCCGCACACGGCACGTTCTTCGCGCCACGTGCGTACGAGCTGAAGAACCTCGACCAGCTGCACAAGGAAATCTTCGGGCCGGTGCTGCACGTGATCCGCTGGAAGGGCGATCAGCTGGATGCGGTGATCGATCAGATCAACGCGACCGGTTACGGCCTGACGCTGGGCGTGCACTCGCGCATCGATGAAACCGTGGACCGGATTTCCTCGCGGATCAACGTGGGCAATGTGTACGTCAACCGCAACCAGATCGGTGCGGTGGTCGGGGTGCAGCCGTTCGGCGGCCAGGGCCTGTCGGGTACCGGCCCGAAGGCTGGCGGCCCGCACTACCTGCTGCGTTTCGCCACCGAGAAGACCGTCACCGTGAACACCACGGCGGCCGGCGGCAACGCGTCGCTGCTGACCCTGGGCGACTGATCGTCCACGCCATGCGGCAATGAAAAGCCCCGCGAAAGCGGGGCTTTTTTTTGGGTTCTTCCAGGGGCAACTGCTCTGGCTTCGTTCTGGGTGTGAGGCGAGCGTTGGGGCCCGCGCCCCAGCCATCTTCTTCACCGCGGGGCCTTACACGGCAAAAATGCGCCGCAGACTTTTCCCGCATAGAGGAGAAGAACCTGATTCGTTGGCCAGCAACCTGGAATGCGCCCCAGGTCGCACCACGTCACTCGGCCTGGATCGACTCGATCTCATCACCGATCAGCAGGCTGTCGCCGCTGTAGCGCTGGAACTTGATGCGGCCGAAACCCGGCGCGTACCAGACCTCGATGCGATTGCCATCGCCGGTGGCCGTCAGGTGACAGGTATTGGCGAAGGTCCGCGGCTGATAGTCGATCTCGACCTCCAGATTCTCGAAGCCCACGAAGGTGTAGTCGGAGAAGCCGTCGAAGGCGAGCGGCGCGGTACTGCCTTCAGCGTGGTTGGTACGCTCGCCCTGACCGGTGTACACGAAGCGCTCGCCCGGCTTCGCGCTCTGCGGGAAGGTGGGGGCCGGCTTGTAGGTATCGGTCATCACCGGCGCGCTGGCATCGCCGCCCCAGGCCGAAATGCCGTAGCGGAGCGTTCCGAGCTGCTGGCGACCACTGCGGTCGTGCACGGTGGCACTGCTGACACCGCCACCGGCGTTGGTCACCGTGATCGCATCCTGGCCGGCGAAGGTCGTCGCAGCAATCGTGATCGTCTCATCGGCATTGGACCAGGACACGCCCGGGGTGAGGGTGAAACAAGTGGCGAAATCAGCCGCGGCGAAGGCCGGGCAGGACAGCGCGGCAAGCCCGATGGCCAGCGTGGAACGAAGCAGAACAGACGACATGTACAGATCCTTGTCAGTTGACCAACAGCCTGCAGTGGCGCAGGCCGGGGCGGGATTGTACGTCGTCGGATCAATGCGCAGTCGGCGCTGCTGACCATTGGCCCATGCCCATGCCCATACGTGAGCGTGGTCGGTCAGTCGTCCGCCCACCGGGTCGATCCTTGCCCGGCCGAGCTTGGGGAGTGCAGCCTGATGGGGGCAATGGGCCGATGGGCACCGCCGGTGCTCCGGTCGCCGCTAGGGTGCTGTCACGCCGCGCGCCCGCATGAATTCCTCAGCCGCCTGCTCCCAATGCTGCCCATCGAAGCGATGGATCTTCAACGCGGCCAGATCGATACCCGCCACGCAGCGCAGGTTGATCACCCACTGGCCAGGGGCCAGGCGCGGATGACTGAACGGCGCCACCCCGCACTGCAGGCAGAAGAAGTGCTGCGCGGTGCGGGTGCCGAAGCGGTATACGCCGAGCGCCGCCTCGCCCTGCAGCAGGCGGAACTGCGCAGCTTCGCAACCCAGCCAGATCGCACCGCGCGCGTGGCAGATCGAGCAGGTGCACTCGAACGCCGGCGCCGGCGGTGCGTCGAATTCGAAGCGGACCGCCCCGCAGTGACATGCACCGGTATGAAGGGTCATCAGCAGGCTCCGCAAGCAGGATGGGGTGCCATTGAAGCCCTGTTCCCCCTCGGCCACCAGCGGCCGATTCGACAGCTTTCGTGCACAATCGGCCAATGCAGGATTTCACCGTCATCGTGCTGCCCGGTGCCTTCGCCTCCAGTGTCGCGTTGAGCCTGGACCTGCTCGGCACGGCGGCCACGCTGGCGCCGCGGTTGGGCCTGCCAGCACCGCGCTGGTCGATCTGCGGGCCGACGCGCGGGCCGGTACCGCTGGGCGCGCACCTGCAGCTGCGGGTGCAACCGCTGCCGCGGCACAGCGACGGCAGCGCGTGCTGGATCCTGCCGGGGCTGGGCATGGACGATGCGCAGGCGATCACGCAGCGGTTGGCCGCGCCCGATATCCCACCGCTGCTGCGCGCCCTGCAGATGCATGCCGCAGCGGGTGGCCGGATCGCGGCATCGTGCGCCTCGCTGTTCGTGCTGCAGGCTGCCGGTCTGCTCGCGCAACGGCGGGTGACCACCAGCTGGTGGCTGGCGCCTGCCCTGCAGCGGCTGGAACCTCGCTGTCGGGTCGAGCCGGATCACATGGTGATCGACGATGGTCCGGTGATCAGTGCCGGTGCCGCGCTCGGCCATGGCGATCTGATGCTGTATCTGCTGCGGCAACGCTTCGGACCAGCGTTGGCCGACGCGGTCGCCCGTGCGCTGCTGCTGGACCGTCGCCAACTGCAATCGCCGTACATGGTGCCGGTGCTGATGGCACAGGGCAACGCCTTGATCGCCGCACTCACCGCGCATATCGAGGCCTGCCTGCCGTCTGCGGTCAGCGTCGCCGATCTGGCCGCGCAGGCCTGCATGTCACCGCGTACGTTGTCGCGGCAGGTCAACCGCGCGCTCGGCCATGGGCCGCTGCAGTTGATCCGCAGCGTGCAGTTGAATCGCGCGCGTGCGCTGCTGGAGAACAGCCGCTACACGGTGGAACGCGTGGCCGAACTGGTCGGCTATCGCGACCCGACAGCGCTGCGCCGCTTGCTGCGCCGGCGCTTGAACGCCACCCCGCGCCAACTGCGCTGAATCTGGCGGCAAGCCGAAAAAACAAAAGGCCCCGCTTGCGCGGGGCCTTCTGCAGGTCAAACAACCGGTGCTGATCGGTGGATCAGAACTTGTAGTTGAACGACGCAGCCAGCACGTCGCCGCGGACCTTGTACTTGCCGGTCAGCGAGTTGCCCTGGTTGTTGGCGGTAGCGCCGATCTTCACGTCCGGATCGCTGGTGAACAGGTGGGTGTAACCGAAGTTGTATTCCATGTTCGCCGACGGGGTCCAGCCCACGCCCAGCGACAGCCACTTGCGGCTGGTGTCCGGCACGCGCACGTCGCGGTGGGCGCTGGTGGTCGGGGTCTGATCCAGGGCCACACCGGCACGCAGGGTGACGGTGTCATTGAGCTTGAAGTCGGTACCCAGCGAGACGAAGGTCGTATCGCGGTAGGCGAAGTCGAGCACCGAGTCCGGCTGCGCCGAGGCGTAGTCGATGGTGACCTGATCGAACGAGGTCGACCACGCGGTACGGGTGACGTCGCCCATCACGGTCCAACGGTCGTTGACGTTGTGGGTCACGCTCAGGGTGGCCGAGGCCGGCAGGGTCAGGGTGGCCTTGCCCGAGGTGGTCACGAAGCGGCCCGGCTGGGCCGAAGCCAGCACGGCAGCGGCGTTGGCCGGCACGTCGAAGGTGGCATCGCCGCCGGTGATCTTGTGCTCGACCTTGGAGCGGTAGCTGATACCGATGTGGGTGTTCTCATCGGGGCTGAACAAGCCGCCGACGGTCCAACCCACGGCATTGTTGTCGCCTTCCACGGTCAGCTTGCCATCGGCGCTGCCCGGGGCGAAGCCCGGCACGCGGGACTGCGCAAGCGCGGTGCCGAAGTCGATGTTGTTGCTCAGCTCGATGGTCATGTGTTCAACGAACACCGACGCGCCGAAGGACACGTACGGGTTGACGTCGTAGGAGGCGGCGAAGCCCAGGTCGATGACCTTCATGTCGGTCTTCAGGCCGCTGTAACGGCCGACCCAACCATTGTCGTATTCGGTCTTGAAGCCGAACGGGGCGGTCAGCGACACACCGAAGTGGGCCTTTTCGCCGATCGGCATGTGGAAGTACGCGGCCGGGACCGGTGCGATGGTGCCGGCGTCGCCGCCGTCACCGCCGGTCTGCGGGGCGCCGGTCGGCTTGCGGCCGGAACCCTTGAACTCGGCCGAGAAGCTGATGGCGCTCAGGTCACCCTGGATCTGCATGCCTTCCAGCTGGCGCATGCCGGCCGGGTTGACCGCGATGATCGAGGCGTCGCCCTGGGCGCTGCCGGAACCGGCGAATGCGCGGCCGAGGCCCTTGGCGCTGTTTTCCTTCAGCTGGAAGGCGGCGGCGTTGACGTGGCCGACGGCCAGGACACCGGCGATGCCGACGGCCAGGGCGGTGACACGGGCGAGCGTGGAAGCGGTATGCATGGTTGGTTCTCTCCGGAAAGCGGTGATGTTGGGCAACGCGCGCCTGCGTCATCCCTGCCCCTCTCAGGGTGGAGACAACGCGCCGGATTCCCCTCCCGACATACGACGCCGTATGCGAGTATACCCAGACCGGTTAATGAAACAATAACGGCCTTCGCCCTTGTGGCTATTCAGGCTGAACCCGTCAATCCCCCGCCGGGAGGGCCAGCGCGCTAGGCTAGCGCCACCCATGTTCGTGTCGATCCCTTCCCGCAAGAAGTCCGCCTTCCGCTGGGCCACCCCGCTGCTGTTCGCGACGCTGTGGCTGGCCTTCCTGTGGTCGATCTCGCGCCCGGGCGATGCCCGACGCAGCCTGTGGATGGACTGGGGCGCGCTGTCCACCGGGCTCACCCACCCGCTGGACTGGTGGGCCACCCTGCAGGACGGCAGCGTGCTGCGCCTGTTCACCGCGCTGTTCCTGCACGCGGACTGGTCGCATCTGCTCGGCAACCTGGTGTTCCTGCTGATTTTCGGGCTGCCGGCCGAACGCGTGCTGGGGCCGTGGCGGCTGATGCTGCTGTTCCTGGTGGGGGGCGCGGTGTCCAACTTGACCGCGATCTACACCATGGGCAGCCCCGACCAGATCATCATCGGTGCCAGCGGCGCGGTGTCGGCGATGATCGGGGCCTACCTGGCACTGTTCCCCGGCGCGCGGCTGGGCGTGGTGATCCCGCTCGGTCTGTTCCTGGAATTCGTGCGCGCCCCGGCCTATCTGTTGATCGGCGTGTGGGCGGCGCTGCAGGTGGTGTTCGCCTACATCGGCCCGACCTTCGGCATGGTGGCGTGGTGGGCACACATCGCCGGTTTCGCGTTCGGCCTGGCCTACGGCGTGTACGTGCGCGCCGCGATCGCACGGCGCCTGCGCAAGCGGCACGGGTTCTGACCCATAGCGGGTAGAGCCACGCCATGCGTGGCTGGAACGTGTCCGCAGACGGCAGCAATTGCACTGCCGCCGAGAAGAGCAGCCACGCATGGCGTGGCTCTACCCCCGGAGAATCAGGGTTTGGCAGCCGGTTCGGCGGGCTTCTTCTCTTCCGGCTTCTTCTCTTCCGGCTTCTTCTCTTCCGGCTTCTTCTCTTCCGGCTTCTTCTCTTCCGGCTTCTTCTCTTCCGGCTTCTTCTCTTCCGGCTTCTTCTCTTCCGGCTTCTTCTCTTCCGGCTTCTTCTCTTCCGGCTTCTTCTGCGCCGCGGCCTTGGCGGCTTCAGCCTTCTGTCGCGCGGTGACCGAACCGGGCTGCTTCAACTCGGCCAGGGCGTCGTTGATCGGGCCATCGCCGGACAGCACGGCACCGGCCTTGTAGCCATCGCCGCCTTCCTCGTCGCCGCGCAGGTGGCCGGGCAGGGTGGCTTCGCTGTAGTCGGCCAGGCTGGCGGGCAGTTCGTCATCGCCCGGCTGCTTGTCCGGCTGCAGCTGCACATCGGGCACGATGCCGGTGGCCTGGATCGACTTGCCGCTGGGGGTGAAGTAACGCGCGGTGGTGAGCTTGACCGAATCGCCATTGTCCAAAGGCAGCACGGTCTGCACCGAGCCCTTGCCGAAGGTGCGGCTGCCGACCACACGTGCGCGACCGTTGTCACGCAGCGCACCGGCCAGCACTTCCGAGGCACTGGCCGAACCGGCATCGGCCAGCACCACCACCGGTGCGCCCTTGAGCAGGTCGCCCGGGGTGGCATCGAAGCGCGCGTCGCTGATCGCGATGCGGCCACGCGTGCTGACGATGTTGCCCTTCTCCAGCAGGTCGTCGGCCACCTGTACCGCGGCGGTCAGCAGGCCACCGGGATTGCTGCGCAGGTCCAGCACCAGGCCCTTGAGCTTGCCGCCAGCCTGCTGCTGCAACTGGGCCACGTGCTTCTGGAAATCCGCACCGGTATCGGCCTGGAACGTGCTCAGGCGGATGTAGCCGTAGCCGGGTTCGAGCATCCGGCTGCGCACGCTGGTGACGCGGATGGTCTGCCGGGTCACGGTGACATCGAAGGGCTTGGCCTTGCCGGTGCGCACCAGGGTCAGCACCACCTTGGTGCCGGCCGCGCCACGCAGCGGTTCGGTCGCCTCGATGGCGCTGATCGGCTTGCCGTCGATGGCGATGATCAGATCACCGGCCAGGATGCCCGCGCGCGTGGCCGGGGTGTCGTCGATCGGCGAGATCACCTTCAGGCTGCTGTTGTCGGGCTGCTGCTGCAGCTCCACGCCGATGCCGTCGTAGGCACCGGTGGCCTGTTCGTCGAAGGCTTCAGCGTCTTCCTTGTCGAAGTAGGTGCTGTGCGGATCCAGATCCAGCAGCAGGCCGCGGATGGCGGACTGCATCAGCTTCTTGTCATCGACCGGATCGACATAGGCCGCGCGCACCGCGTTGTACACGGCCACGTAGCGGCGGATTTCTTCGAGCGGTACCCGCGATGTCACCGCCTCTTCCGTGGTGGCTGCATCGGCGCCGCGTGCCGGCGCTTCGGCGGTCTGCTGCGCCCAGGACACCGCAGGCAGCAGGGCCAGCAGCAAGGTGGCGGAACGGGCTACGCGCATGAAGCACTCCAGTGTGAGCGGAAACGGGCGCACCAGGGTGCGTGGCCCGATTATGCGCGAAGCCACGATAAATTCCCGTTGAATACCGCCTCTCGTGGCGCCCCGGCGTTGGGCCGGGGTTGTGCCACGGCCGCCCTCAGCGGCGTTGCAGCCAGCTGCCCGGATCGACCGGTTGGCCATTGCGGCGCAGTTCGAAGTACAGCGCGGTGACGCCCTGGCCGCCGGAGTTGCCGACCTTGGCCACCGCATCGCCCTTCTTCACCGTCGCGCCGGCATCACGCAGCAAGGTGTCGTTGTGTGCGTACAGGCTCATGTAGCCGTTGCCGTGGTCGACGATCAGGATCATGCCGTAGCCGGTCATCCAATCGGAGAACACCACGGTGCCGTCGGCGACCGCGGTGACCGTGCTGCCCGCCGCGGCACCGATCAGTACGCCGCTGCTGGTGCGCCCATCGGGCAGCTTGCCGCCATAGCGGGCCAGCAGGTTGCCCGACAACGGCCAGCCCAGCCCGCCCACCTTCGGCGGCGGTGCGGTGGCCACCGCAGGCGGTGTCTTGGTAGCGCGCGGCGGCGGCCGCGTGCCGCTGGCGGCCGCAGCACGTTCGGCCTTCTCGGCCGCGGCCTTTTCAGCGGCGGCACGGCGTGCGGCCGCGCGGCGCTCGGCCTCGGCGCGGGCCGCGGCCGCACGCAGATTGGCCAGCAGGGTTTCCAGTGCCTTGGCGTCCTGGCCCAGCGCCTTCTCGCGTTCGCTGCGGTCCTTGTAGCGCTCGTCCAGGCTGGCCACGGTTTCGGCCCGATCCTTGCGGTCGGTCGCCAGCGCCACCACCTGCTGCTTCTGCTGCTGACGGGTGCCCTCCAGCGCCTGGCGCCGTTCGACGATCTGCGCCTCCACCGACTGCAACGCGGCCAGGTCCTGGGTCAGCGCCTGGATCCGCCGCGCACGTTCGCGCTGCAGATAGCGGTGATAGGCCAGCGTGCGGTTGGCATCAGCTACCCGGTCCTGGGACAGCAGCAGTTTCAGCGGTGCGTTGTTGCCCACGCGGTAGGCGGCGCGCAGCAGCGAGGCCAGCTCATCGTGTTGCTTGGCCAGCCCGGTCTGCAGTTCCGTGCGCTTACGTTGCAGCTCGTCCATCGCGCGGGTTTCGCGCTGCAGGGCGGTTTCGGTCTGGGCCAGCACGCGGCCGGTGCGGGCGACCTTCTCATCGGCCTCGCGCAGCTGTCGCGACGCCTGCCCGCGCTGCCCTTCCAGGGCACGCCGTTCCTGCGCCACACCCTTCAATTCGGTGCGCAGCTTCTGCAGCTTGCGCTCGGCATCCTTGGGGTTCTGCGCCACGGCCGGGGCCAGTGCGAACACGGCCACCGCCAGCAACAGCGCACGCCACGCGGTCCGCAGTACCGACCCGCGGTGTCCGGCGGTCGGATTGTTATTCCGGCGTGAGGATAAGGCGTTGTGGCGCAAGGGCTTTCCAGTGACTTCAGGCAGATGCGGATTGTACCGATGCATGGTGACATCCCAGTAGGCGGCCTGCCAGCCGCATCCTGCACAACGAGGTTCCCATGAAACGTATTCCGCTTGCGCTGCTGTTGGCCCTGGTGCTGCCGTGCGCACCCGCCTTCGCCAACGAGAGCATCAGCAAGGTCAACGGCAGCATCCGCGCCGAAACCGGCCAGACCTATGGCGATCTGGAAACCGTCAACGGCGGTATCACCCTGGACGAGGGCGCCGTCGCTGGCGACATCGAAACCGTCAACGGCGGCATCCGTGTCGCCGACCGCGCGCACACCGGCAGCATTTCCACCGTCAACGGCAGTGTCCGCATCGGCCGCGAGGTCATGGCCACCGGCAATGTGGAAACCGTGAACGGCAGCATCTTTGCCGACCGCGGTACGCAGATCGACGGCGACCTGGAAACCGTGAACGGCAGCATCGGCCTGGTGGAAGCGCGCCTGTCCGGTGGTATCGAGACGGTCAATGGCGACATCACCGTAGGCGTGGGTACGCAGGTGGAAGGCGGGATCCGGATCAAGAAGCCCAGCTTCAGCCTGTCGCTTACCCCGGGCCGCAAGCCGCGGGTGATCATCGGCCCGAATGCCACCGTCAACGGCAGCCTGCAGTTCGATCGCGAGGTGACCCTGTACGTGCACCGCAGCGCGCACACCGGCGCCATCAGTGGTGCGCAGGCGCTGCCGTTCGATACCGACGCTGCGCCGCAGGATTGATACCCTCTTCCCGGTGCCTCCCGGCACCGGCCCTTTGCTTCCAGGAATCGATGATGTCCCGCAAACTTCTGTTGTGCCTCGCTGCCACCGCCGCGCTGAGCGCGTGCAAGGGCGAAGCCACTGCACCGACCGCGGCCCCTGCGGCCGACACCGCCCCGGCCGCCGCCGGCCACGCCTTCTCCTCGGAGATCAACGCCGGCGACTTCGCCGAGCTGACCAAGACCCTGGCCTCCGATGCGTTTGAAGGCCGTGCCCCGGGCAGCAAGGGCGAGGAGCTGACCGTCAACTACATCCGCGACCAGATGCAGCGCATCGGCCTGCAGCCGGGCAATGGTGACAGCTGGTTCCAGGATGTGGCGATGACCGAGACCACGGCCGATGAGTCGACCGTGCTCACCCTGGACCAGGCCGGCAAAAGCCGTGCGCTGAAGTTCGGCACCGACATGGTGATCGGCACCCGCAGTGGCCAGAAGGAAGTGAAGGTGGACGCCAGTGAGCTGGTGTTCGTCGGCTACGGTGTGGACGCGCCGGAGCAGAAGTGGAACGACTATGCCGGCCAGGACTGGAAGGGCAAGACGGTGGTGATGTTCGTCAACGACCCCGGCTTCCACACCGAAGACGCCAAGCTGTTCGACGGCAAGCGCATGACCTATTACGGGCGCTGGACCTACAAGTTCGAGGAAGCCGCGCGCAAGGGTGCGGCCGCGGCGCTGATCGTGCACGACACGGCCGGTGCCTCCTACGGCTGGGACGTGGTCAAGAACTCCTGGGCCGGCCCCCAGTACGACCTGCCCGCCAAGGATGATCCGGAAGCACGCCTGCCCGCACAGGGCTGGCTGAGCGCCGAAGCGGCACGTCAGTTGTTCGCCGATGCCGGCCTGAACCTGGACAAGGCCTACAAGGACGCCAGCCAGCACGGCTTCAAGCCGGTGTCGCTGAAGGCCAAGGTTTCCTTCGACCTGAAGAGCACCATCGCCGAGAAGCAGTCGCGCAACGTGGTCGGCGTCCTGCCGGGCAGCAAGCGTGCCGACGAGGCCGTGCTGTACATGGCGCACTGGGATCACCTGGGCAAGCACGAGGGTGAGCAGGGCGACAACATCTACAACGGCGCGATCGACAACGCGACCGGCGTGGCAGGCATCCTGGAGATCGCCGATGCGATGGTGCATCAGCAGCCGGCACCGGAGCGCTCGGTGGTGTTCCTGGCGGTAACCCTGGAAGAATCCGGCCTGCTCGGTTCCAAGTACTACGTCAGCCACCCGACCTTCCCGCTGGACAAGATCGCCGGCGTGATCAACATCGATGCGATGTCGGTGGCCGGCCGCGCCAAGGACATGACCGTGACTGGTTTTGGCAGCTCCGAGCTGGAAGACATCCTCAAGCCGCTGGCCGCCAACCAGGGCCGCACCCTGCACGGTGAAACCTCGGTGCAGAGTGGCTTCTACTTCCGTTCGGATCACTTCAACTTCGCCAAGGCGGGCGTTCCGGCGCTGTATGCCGACGGCGGTGAAGACCTGCGCGACGGCGGCGTCGAAGCCGGCCGCAAGGCGGCCGAGGCCTACGGTCGCGACCGTTATCACGGCCCGAAGGACGAGTACGACGCGGCCAGCTGGAAGCTCGATGGCACCGTCGAGGACCTGCAGGTGTTGTACGGCGTGGGCAAGGAACTGTCGGGCGGCGACCGCTGGCCGAACTGGTACGACGGCAACCCGTTCAAGGCAGCCCGCGACGCGATGATGAAGCCCGCGGCAGCTGCAACGCCGGCCACGGCAAAGTAAGCAACGTTCGATCGTCTGGTTCAGAACGGCGCCCCACGGGGCGCCGTTTTTTTTGCGCGCGGTGATACGGCGCCAGGACCGCGGTGGGTGACAAAAATACGGTGGGCATGGACGTTGCGGTGGGCCTGGAGGATGCGGTGGACCTCGAGGATGCGGTGGGTGCCGACCGTTGGTCGGCACTGCCTTGGCTCTGTGCGAACACCCCGGCGCGGTGAGCCGTCGCCCGACCAACGGTCGGGCGCTACCGAGGCTTCGGGGCAAACAGCCTGGCGCCGCCGAACAGTCGGCGGTCGCCAGCGCACACCCGCCGGCCTACCGACAACCGGATGTGATTTCCACGCGCACAAAGAAAAACCCCGCTGCGTGAGCAGCGGGGTTTTGGGTATAAACCCTGGCGATGACCTACTCTCGCATGGCTTAGGCCACACTACCATCGGCGCAGCTGCGTTTCACTTCCGAGTTCGGGATGGGATCGGGTGGTGCCACAGCGCTAATTTCACCAGGGAGACGGTTGGAGCAGCGCATCAATGCGCCAGCTCAGCAGAGGTCTCTTCCGAGAAGTGGGCACCTTCAAAAACCGGGTGCCTACAATTAAAGAAAAACCCCGCTGCATGAGCAGCGGGGTTTTTGGGTATAAACCCTGGCGATGACCTACTCTCGCATGGCTTAGGCCACACTACCATCGGCGCAGCTGCGTTTCACTTCCGAGTTCGGGATGGGATCGGGTGGTTCCACAGCGCTAATTTCACCAGGGAGACAGTTGGAGTGTCGCTTTGGGCTACGGCTCTTTGCAGGGAGCAGGCAAGGGTATGCCTGCTTTACAAAGAGACGCGCTTAAGCGCCTGCCTCTCGTTTGGTCTTGTGACGTAGCGTGCACTTGGATCTATCGACATGTCATGTCGGCCAAGGCAACTTGAGGTTATATGGTCAAGCCACACGGATCATTAGTATCAGTTAGCTCAATACATTGCTGTACTTACACACCTGACCTATCAACCACATAGTCTATATGGTTCCTTCAGGGGGCTTGTGCCCCGGGAGATCTCATCTTGAGGCGCGCTTCCCGCTTAGATGCTTTCAGCGGTTATCGCTTCCGAACATAGCTACCCGGCAATGCCACTGGCGTGACAACCGGAACACCAGAGGTTCGTCCACTCCGGTCCTCTCGTACTAGGAGCAGCCCCTCTCAAATCTCCAACGCCCATGGCAGATAGGGACCGAACTGTCTCACGACGTTCTGAACCCAGCTCGCGTACCACTTTAAATGGCGAACAGCCATACCCTTGGGACCGACTACAGCCCCAGGATGTGATGAGCCGACATCGAGGTGCCAAACACCGCCGTCGATATGAACTCTTGGGCGGTATCAGCCTGTTATCCCCGGAGTACCTTTTATCCGTTGAGCGATGGCCCTTCCATACAGAACCACCGGATCACTAAGTCCTAGTTTCCTACCTGCTTGATCCGTCGATCTTGCAGTCAAGCACGCTTATGCCTTTGCACACAGTGCGCGATGTCCGACCGCGCTGAGCGTACCTTCGAGCTCCTCCGTTACTCTTTAGGAGGAGACCGCCCCAGTCAAACTACCCACCATACACGGTCCCCGATCCAGATTATGGACCCAGGTTAGAACGTCAAGCACGACAGGGTGGTATTTCAAGGTTGGCTCCACTGCAGCTAGCGCCACAGTTTCATAGCCTCCCACCTATCCTACACAGACGAACTCAACGTTCAGTGTAAAGCTATAGTAAAGGTTCACGGGGTCTTTCCGTCTTGCCACGGGAACGCTGCATCTTCACAGCGATTTCAATTTCACTGAGTCTCGGGTGGAGACAGCGCCGCTGTCGTTACGCCATTCGTGCAGGTCGGAACTTACCCGACAAGGAATTTCGCTACCTTAGGACCGTTATAGTTACGGCCGCCGTTTACTGGGGCTTCGATCAAGAGCTTCGCCTTGCGGCTGACCCCATCAATTAACCTTCCAGCACCGGGCAGGCGTCACACCCTATACGTCCACTTTCGTGTTTGCAGAGTGCTGTGTTTTTGATAAACAGTCGCAGCGGCCTGGTTTCTGCGGCCCTCTTCAGCTATAGCTCGCATGAGCCACCAAAAAGGGCGCACCTTCTCCCGAAGTTACGGTGCCATGTTGCCTAGTTCCTTCACCCGAGTTCTCTCAAGCGCCTGAGAATTCTCATCCTACCCACCTGTGTCGGTTTACGGTACGGTCTGCGTAAGCTGAAGCTTAGGAGCTTTTCCTGGAAGCGTGGTATCAGTGACTTCGCCTTAAAGGCTCGTCTCGGTGCTCGGTCTTAAAGAATCCCGGATTTGCCAAAGATTCAAACCTACCTCCTTTCCCCCGGACAACCAACGCCGGGTACACCTAACCTTCTCCGTCCCTCCATCGCACTTACGCGAGGTGCAGGAATATTAACCTGCTTCCCATCGACTACGACTTTCGTCCTCGCCTTAGGGGCCGACTCACCCTGCGCCGATTAACGTTGCGCAAGGAAACCTTGGGCTTTCGGCGTGCGGGTTTTTCACCCGCATTATCGTTACTCATGTCAGCATTCGCACTTCCGATACCTCCAGCAGACTTCTCAATCCACCTTCAACGGCTTACGGAACGCTCCTCTACCGCGTACATATAAATATGCACACCCCAAGCTTCGGTTCACTGCTTAGCCCCGTTAAATCTTCCCCGCAGAC